>NZ_CP102382.1 GCF_024628805.1 Paenimyroides aestuarii
GATGATTTTTATTCACATATTTGTAAACGTAAATGTGTTTTATGTAACTCTCTAAAACACTATTATTAAACACTATTATCTTTAATAAAAATGCTTGACTATACACAAGAAACCGCAATATCTGTTTGGAATCGTTGTCTTCAATACATAAAAGACAACATTGGCGATCAGGCGTTCAAAACTTGGTTTGAACCAATTGAGGCTATTGAGTTAACAGAAAATGCTTTGTATATTCAAGTTCCTAGCAAATTCTTCTACGAATGGTTAGAAGAACATTATGTAAAGGTATTAAAATCTGCATTAACTAAGGAACTTGGTCCTAAAGCAAAGTTATTGTATAAAATTAAAATGGAAAATACTTCGGGAACCAAACAACCGTTCACCGAACAATTACCTAGTACGCAGAGAGAGCCTGTTAAAACGCAGGAGTTAGATGTTCCTGTGCAAACCAAAAACCCCGAATTAAAAAATCCGTTTGTAATTCCTGGCATACGAAATGTTAAGATTGAATCGCAACTAAATTCTAACTACAGTTTTGATAACTTTTTGGAAGGCGAATCGAACCGTTTGGCACGCAGTGCAGGTATGGCTGTTGCCAACAAACCCGGCGGAACCGCTTTTAACCCGTTGTTGATTTACGGAGGTGTTGGCTTAGGAAAAACACACTTGGCGCACGCAATTGGAGTAGAAATTAAAGAGAAACATCCAGAAAAAACGGTTTTATATATTTCAGCCGAAGTTTTCACGCAGCAATATGTGGATTCGGTTAGAAAACAAACACGCAACGATTTCATTTATTTTTATCAATTAATTGACGTATTAATTGTTGATGATATCCAATTTTTATCTGGAAAATCGGGTACGCAAGATGTATTTTTCCATATTTTCAACTATCTGCATCAAAACGGAAAACAAGTTATTTTAACTTCAGACAAAGCACCCGTTGACATGCAAGATATTGAACAACGCTTGTTATCAAGATTCAAATGGGGGCTTTCAGCAGAAATTATGCATCCCGATTTTGAAACACGTGTGAATATTTTAAAGAATATTTTATACCGCGATGGAGTTGAAATTCCAAACGATGTGGTGGAATATGTTGCAAAGCATGTTAAAACAAATGTTCGCGAATTAGAAGGTGCAATCATTTCGTTAATTGCTCAATCTTCTTTCAATAAAAAAGAAGTAACAATAGAACTTGCGAAAAATGTAATTGAAAAATTCGTTAAAAACATACGCAAAGAAATTTCGATTGATTACATTCAAAAAATTGTATCCGATTATTTTGATTTAGATATTGAAACACTATGTTCCAAATCACGCAAGCGAAACATTGTGCAAGCAAGACAATTGGCCATGTTTTTTGCAAAAAAATACACCAAATCATCATTGGCAAATATAGGCTCACAAATAGGTGATCGCGACCATGCAACGGTTTTACATGCTTGCAAAACGGTTGATAATTTATTGGAAACCGACAAAGAGTTTAAAGTACATTTTGAAGATATCAACAAAAAATTATCTATGTAATGGCCAAAATTTTAATGGTTTGTTTAGGAAATATTTGTAGATCGCCCTTGGCTGAGGGTATTTTAAAATCTAAGCTAAATTCTGATCGGTTTATAGTAGATTCTGCTGGAACAGGCGCTTGGCATTCGGGTGAATTACCCGACAAACGCTCAATTGCTGTTGCAAAAAAGTATGGTGTGGATTTAACTACCCAACGTGCAAGACAATTTACTTTAGAGGATTTTGACAACTTTGATTATATCTATGTGATGGATCAAAGCAACTATAAAAATGTGTGCCGCTTGGCTCCTACAAACGAAGCAATTAACAAAGTGCAGTTTATTTTAAATGAATTGTATCCCGACCAAAACAAAGAAGTTCCCGATCCATATTACGGGGGCGACAATGGTTTTGAGGATGTTTATAATATGCTGAACGAAGCTTGCGAAAAAATAAAGATAAAATTAGAAAACGCTTAAAGGCGTTTTTTTATATTTCTATGATAATTCATGGTTATTGATTATGAAAAAATATTTTTCTTTTACAATAGATTTTAAATTATTATTTCCCCTAATAATAACCTTTGTTTTATTCACAATTATAGGAACAGTTTCACACGAAACTGGTCATTACATAGCAGCAAAAATTGTAGGTTTAGACGCCATTGTACATTATGGTTCAACAAGCATAATTATTCCTGATGATTTTGATGGTATTATTACCAAATCAGAGCTTTTTTTAGTCACTTTAGGTGGTCCTTTACAAACTATTTTTACAGGAACGCTTGGATTATTACTTTTACTTTACAATCGAAAAAAAATTATATACCTAAGAAATATAAAAATTATTCACTGGTTTTATATTTTTCTTTCTTTATTTTGGTTACGACAAACATTTAACTTTATTACTTTAATAACAAAGTATTTCATAAAAGGACGTTACTCAAAACAAATGGACGAGATAAAACTTGCTCGTAATATAGATATACATGATTTTAGTATTTTAATACCAACTGCATTCATCGGATTATTAGTAGCGTTTTATATTATTTTTAAATACATTCCATACAACCAAAGATTTACATTTATTATTTCAGGACTAATCGGAGGAATTTTAGGTTTTTATTTCTGGTTGATTTTATTTGGAAAGCATATACTTCCTTAATTATATTTTATGACAACATTAGGCACCTTATATTTAATTCCTGTAATGTTAGGCGATACAGCAGCTAACGAAGTTTTACCAGCAAGTGTAATGCGTACGGTTTCGCTAATTGACGATTATGTTGTGGAAAACAGCAAAGTTGCCCGCAAGTTTATTAAAGCAATTGATCCGGAAAAAGTTCAGGCTAGTTTAAATTTGTTTGAACTGAACAAACATACCGATGCCAAAGAACTAAAAACATTTATTCAGCCCTTATTGGAAGGAAAAAACATGGGATTAATGAGCGATGCCGGTTGCCCAGGTGTTGCAGATCCGGGTGCAGTGATTGTGGCTATGGCACATGAAAAAGGCATAAAAGTGGTGCCGCTTACAGGACCGTCATCCATTCTACTTTCGTTGATGGGTTCGGGTATGAACGGACAATCGTTTACTTTTAACGGATACCTTCCTATTGATAAATCTGATAAAAAAACCATGTTGAAAAATTTGGAAAAATGGTCGTTTGAAAGAAACCAATCGCAACTTTTTATTGAAACGCCTTATCGAAACAATCAATTGATGGAAGAAATGGTTCAAACATTGCATCCAAACACTTCGCTGTGCGTTGCGTGCGACTTAACATTACCCAAAGAAATCATGCTTACCAAACCAGTCAGTTTCTGGAAAAAACATAAAATAGATTTGCACAAACGTCCGTGTATCTTTATCATTCATAAAAAATAAGCAAAACATAAAGTTTTGCTTATTTTTTTATTCCATATAAAAATCCTAACCGCATACGGATGAGCATTTTTTTTACAAAATTCCAGAAAAACTTATGTTGCCCAAATAAGGTTCCTATGATAATCAATAAAACCTTGTAAACAGGCAAAATTAAAATTAATGACAACGGCCAATAGATCAACGGGTGCAAACTTTCTTTTGTAATACCAATCATTTCTAAAATAGGTCTTGTAATATAAGCCGAAGTGCTTCCGGTTATAGCAAAAACCACCAAAATTATAATAAATTGAAAATTAGAAGTTATTCCCCACTTTTCCTTTAATGATGCCATAGTGCAATTATTTCTCGTTGCAAATTTACATTATTTAATCTAATTTTAAATTATTCATCCGTTGATAATACAACAAATAGTGGTACAGCATATAATTCACTTCATATCCATAATGCGTTTGGTTGTTGTAATCAATTGTATAATCAATTCCGCTGTTTGGTTGCAGTGCTTTCGCATTCCATTGCTGCACCCATCTTCGGTTTTTGTTTTCTAAATAATCTATCGAATAATGACCTTTTGGCATGCGATTAGTATTAAACCACCGCTCAAAACCATTATCCATAATAATTACTTCATACTCTAAATCGGGGTTTGAAAGTGTTACTTTTCCATTTTCAATCTTAGTTGCACTTTTGTCAGCCCCTGTTTTGGTTTGAGCCACGCAGCCCATCATTCCAAAAAATATCATATATAAATACCAATGCCACTTTTTCATTTTTTTATTGTTTAAGATAGATGTACATTTGTTTTTATAAATCTAACAAAAATCATACAAAAATGGTTACAACAGATCAAATAAAAGGTCTTATTGATCGCCTTGGTGCGTTAAGGAGGTATCTTTGACATCGATCAGAAATTAATTGAGATACAAAACGAAGAAGAAAAAACATTTGATCCTGATTTTTGGAACAATGCCAAAGAAGCCGAAATCATTGTTAGAAATATTCGTTCAAAAAAGAAATGGGTAGAAGGTTATCAAAGTGCCGAAACCAATCTCGAAGAGCTTCAAATTTTGATTGAGTTTTTTAATGAAGGTGATGTTTCGGAAGAAGAAGTTCAAAATCAATACGAAAAAACAGTAGCGATTGTTGAAGATTTAGAGTTTAGAAACATGCTTTCAGACGAGGGCGACAGCATGAGTGCGGTTTTGCAAATTACTGCCGGTGCTGGTGGAACCGAAAGTTGTGATTGGGCTGCCATGCTTATGCGAATGTATTTAATGTGGGGCGAAAAAAACGGTTACAAAATTAAAGAACTGAATTTTCAGGAAGGCGATGTGGCTGGAATAAAAACAGTTACCTTAGAGTTTGAAGGCGAATTTTCGTTTGGTTACTTAAAAGGTGAAAACGGCGTGCATCGTTTGGTTCGAATTTCTCCGTTTGATAGCAATGCAAAGCGCCACACTTCATTTGCTTCGGTATATGTATATCCATTGGCAGATGATACGATTGAAATTGAAATCAATCCATCTGATATTTCATGGGAAACCATGCGCTCTTCAGGTGCTGGCGGACAGAACGTAAATAAAGTGGAAACGGCGGTACGTTTACGCCACCACCCAACGGGAATTATTATCGAGAATTCGGAAACACGATCGCAGCTCGACAATAAAACCAAAGCCATGCAGTTGCTTAAATCACAATTGTACGAAATTGAGTTAAAGAAACGTCAGGCGAAACGCGATGAAATCGAAGCCAACAAAATGAAAATTGAATGGGGTTCGCAAATCAGAAATTATGTGATGCATCCATACAAATTGGTAAAAGATGTGCGCACACAGTTTGAAACCAGCGATGTGGACAATGTAATGAATGGCGGTATTGATCCGTTCTTAAAAGCCTATTTGATGATGATGGGGCAAAAAGACACCGAATAATTTTTATAAAAAAACCAGCTAAAAAGCTGGTTTTTTTGTTTATTGTAATGTTGCCAAACTTTGTTCTAAAGTAGCAATTTTGGCTAAAGCATCTGCTTCTTTTTTACGCTCATTTGCAATTACTTGCTCTGGTGCGCCCGAAACAAATTTTTCGTTTGACAATTTTGCTTGAACTGATCGTAAAAATCCTTGCAAATACGTCAATTCTTCTTCTATTTTTTTTACCTCTTCATCGATATTAACCGTTCCTGAAACAGGAATAAAATACTCGTTTGAATGTACACGGTATGATAAAGCACCAGAAACTGATTCGTTTACATATTCTAAAGCCGAGACGTTTCCTAATTTCTTAATAACTTCATCAAAAGCTTTAGAAGTATTTTCTTTATTTATTACTTTTAATTCAATGGCTTCTTTAAACGAAATATTTTTGTTTTTGCGAATGGTTCTTATACCTGAAATTACATCCGCAGCAAAATCAAAATCATTGATTAATTCTTCGTTAAAAGTTTTTATAGTTGGCCATTCTGAAACAATTAAAGCTTGTTCAGGTGTTCTTTCCGTAATGTGTTGCCAAATTTCTTCGGTTAAGAAAGGCATAAACGGATGCAACAATTTTAGATTTGCTTCTAACATTTCAATTGCTTTGTGGAATGTTTGGCGATCAATTGGTTGTTGGTATCCAGGTTTTATCATTTCTAAAAACCATGAACAAAAATCGTCCCAAACCAATTTGTAAATAGCCATTAAAGCATC
Organism: Paenimyroides aestuarii; assembly: GCF_024628805.1. Taxonomy (NCBI): domain Bacteria; kingdom Pseudomonadati; phylum Bacteroidota; class Flavobacteriia; order Flavobacteriales; family Flavobacteriaceae; genus Paenimyroides; species Paenimyroides aestuarii. The sequence goes on from NZ_CP102382.1 coordinate 6,081, forward strand.
TGAAATTCTGTATTTTTCAAAATTATCTTCAATCTCTAATAAAGTTTTTTGCAATTTTGCTTCATACCAATCAATAGCTATTTTAGACGATTGTGGTTGTTCTAAATCGGCCACTTCCCAACCTTTTATCAGTCGGAACGCATTCCAAATTTTATTTGCAAACCCTTTTCCTTGATTACACAATTCTTCATCAAACAAAATATCGTTTCCTGCAGAAGAACTTAGCAATAATCCCACACGAACACCATCGGCACCAAATTTTTCAATTAATCCAAGAGGATCAGGAGAGTTTCCTAGCGATTTAGACATTTTTCTGCCTTGTTTGTCGCGAACCAATCCTGTTAAATACACATTCGAAAATGGTTTTTCACCGGTATATTCGTATCCTGCAATAATCATACGTGCCACCCAAAAGAATAAAATATCGGGGCCAGTTACCAAATCGTTGGTAGGGTAATAGTACTTAAATTCTTCGTTTTCTGGATCCATCATACCACCAAAAACCGAAATAGGCCATAACCACGACGAAAACCATGTATCCAACGCGTCCGGATCTTGCTTTAAATGTTGAGTTGTTAACTGCGGATTATTGGTCTTTTCTTTGGCTAATATCAAAGCATCTTCTATATTTTCGGCAACAACAAAATCCTCTTTTCCGTCGCCATAATAATAAGCAGGAATTTGCTGTCCCCACCATAACTGGCGCGAAATATTCCAGTCGCGGATATTGTTTAACCAATGCGCATAAGTATTGTTGAAGCGAGAAGGATATAATTTTACTTCTTCTGACTCTAAAACAGCTTTAATAGCGGGCTTCACCAACTCGTCCATTTTCAAAAACCATTGATCGGACAGTCGGGGTTCTATTACGGCTTTGGTTCGCTCGGATGTGCCTACATTATTAATATGTGTTTCTACTTTTTCCAATGCGCCAATGGTTGCTAATTCTTTCTCAATTTCCTTACGAACTTCAAAGCGGTCTTTTCCTTCGTAATGTAATCCAAATGAGTTTAAAGTAGCGTCTTCATTAAATATATCAATAATTTCCAATCCATGTTTATCACCCAATGCTTTATCGTTCACATCGTGTGCAGGGGTTACTTTTAAACAACCTGTTCCAAATTCCCTATCCACATACTCATCGAAAATGATGGGAATTACACGATCGCAAATAGGCACAATTGCTTTTTTTCCTTTTAGGTGAAAATAACGTTCGTCTTCCGGATGGATGCAAATCGCTGTATCTCCTAAAATGGTTTCAGGCCTTGTGGTGGCAATGATTACAAATTCATTAGAACCTTCGATTTGATATTTTAAATGATACAATTTACCTTGGCGTTCTTCATAAATCACTTCTTCGTCAGACAAGGTTGTTTTTGCTTCAGGATCCCAATTCACCATGCGATATCCGCGGTAAATCATTCCTTTATTATATAAATCAACAAATGACCGAATGACAGAAGCTGACATATCTTCATCCATTGTAAATTTAGTTCTATCCCAATCACATGAACACCCTAATTGTTTGAGTTGTTCTAAAATAGTACCACCGTATTTTTCGGTCCAATCAAATGCGTGTTTTAAAAACTCTTCACGAGTTAAATCTGACTTATTGATGCCTTCTGCTTTTAGCTTAGCTACAACTTTTGCTTCAGTTGCGATAGAAGCATGATCGGTTCCGGGTACCCAACAAGCGTTGAATCCCTTCAAACGAGCGCGGCGAATTAATACATCTTGAATGGTATTGTTCAGCATGTGCCCCATGTGCAAAACCCCGGTTACGTTTGGTGGAGGAATTACTATGGTATAAGGAATTCTATGATCAGGAGTTGATTTAAAATATTGGTTCTGCATCCAGTATGCATACCATTTTTTTTCAACTTGTTGTGCATCAAATTGTGCTGGAATCATCATATAATATTATTTAAATCGTGTTTTATACAACAAAAATACAATAATCTTTAAATAAAATATTACTTAAAGTTTTTTTTGTTAAGTTTGGCACACGTTTTGAAACACATGTTAATGAAATGCAAAAAATAATTATAAATATTTGGATTTCACTTGAAACTAATTAAATTTACATAATTAAAATTATTTAAAACAATGAAAAAATTTTTAGGAATAGTAGCGATGACATTGGTTGGAGCTGCTTCATACGCACAAACTGGTCCAAAAATTGAGTTTAAGGCTGAGAACAATACCATTGATTATGGTACAGTTGTTAAAGGTGTTGACACAGGTGTAAGAACTTTTGAGTTTACAAATACTGGCGATGAGCCTTTGGTTATTACCAACGTACGTTCATCATGTGGTTGTACTGTGCCTTCTAAGCCAGAAGCGCCGATTATGCCTGGAAAATCAGATAAAATTGAAGTGAAATACAACATGAATCCAGGTACAATTTCTAAAACAATTACTGTTGAATCAAACGCTAAAAACGTGGAAGGTGGAACAGTAGCTTTATTTATTAAAGGTAAAGTTGTTGAAAGCTAAAAAACGAATTACTCATAAAAAAGCTGCTTTGTTAACCAAAGCAGCTTTTTTTTTATGTTCTTAATCTACATCTTCTTCAAAATCATCATCAGAAAACCAATAACTGTCTAGCATGGTTTTATCTACAAAAATTTCTAAACGTTCGGTTTCTTGTTGGGTTACATACATTCTTTGGGTTTTACCAATACTTTCTGACAAACGATATAAACGGCTATCGTGTCGCAAACGCAACAGTTCATCGGTATTATTAATAACCAACATTTTTAGCTGATTTACATCGAAACCTGCATTTCCAAACATAAAACTCAGGCGTTCGGGTGTACCAATTAGCACATCAATTCCTAGAGATATTTGATTTTTATCTTCGTCTAAATCGGTTTTATCATGGGTCATGAAAATACGCAAATTGGTATATTTTGCCAATTCTTTAAACAAAGCTTCCATTTCTAACGCCTGCGGTTTATCTTCCACAATTACCAACGCACGCGGCGATAACATAAAGGCTTTTTCTAATCGTTGAATCACCGAAATGGCAATAGCTTCAGCTCTTTCTTCTTGATTTTCTATTACCAAAACCACATCATTACCTGATTTTATGGTTCCGAAAGCTTCTTTAATAACGGCAGGTGCTTCGGTTAAACCTTTTTCGGCTAAAGCTTGCTTTAAATTTGGATTGATTTTTTTTAAATTCATCTTGTTTATTTTGATGCAAACAATTCAACATCTGATTTTGAAATTTCTTTTCCGCCTAAAATAATCAAGCGTTCAACCACATTTCGCAACTCCCGAATATTTCCTGTCCAATCATATTTTTTAAGAAGTTCTATTGCTTCAGTTGAAAAAACTTTTTGTGCACTGCCGTTTTCCTCTGCAATTTTTTTGGTAAAATGTTCAATTAATAACGGAATATCGTCTCTGCGATCATTTAATGCCGGAACTTTTATCAAAATAACAGCCAAACGGTGGTATAAATCTTCCCGAAATCGTCCTTCCTCGATTTCTTTTCGTAGGTCTTTGTTGGTTGCTGCAATTACACGCACATCTACTTTAATATCCTTATCTGCTCCTACTCTGGTAACTACATTTTCTTGTAATGCACGTAGCACTTTGGCTTGTGCCGCCAAGCTCATATCGCCAATTTCATCTAAGAAAATGGTTCCTTTATCGGCTGCTTCAAATTTACCGGCACGGTCTTTAACCGCCGATGTAAATGCGCCTTTTACATGCCCAAACAACTCGCTTTCAATCAGTTCTGACGGAATTGCCGCACAGTTTACTTCAATCAAAGGAAATTGTGCCCGGTTGCTTTTTTCATGCAAATTATGAGCTACTAATTCTTTTCCTGTTCCGTTTGGTCCGGTAATCAACACGCGGGCATCGGTTTCGGCTACCTTATCAACCATATCTTTTATCTGTTGAATGGGTTCACTTTCGCCAATCATTTGGTAGTTTTTGCTTACTTTTTTCTTTAAGCGCTTGTTCTCTACTGCCAATGATTTATTGTCTAACGCATTGCGAACAGTTGTAAGTAATCGGTTTAAATCAGGTGGTTTGGATATATAATCAAATGCACCCAAACGCATGGTATTAACCGCTGTTTCTAAATCGCCATGACCATAAATCATGATGAATGTAGATTCAGGTTTTATTTTTTTTGCTTCTTGCAACACTTCTTCTCCATCTTTTTTTGGCATTTTAATATCGCAAATCACCAAATCAAAATCTTCGTTTTTTATTTTCTCTAAACCTTCTTCACCATCGGCTGCTTCGGTCACCGAATAACTATCGTTTTCTTCTGCCAATATTTTTGATAATACTCTGCGGATGGAAGCTTCGTCTTCTATAATTAAAATTTTAGCCATATTTAATATTTAAGCCATTTTACAAGTTCTTTCCATGTGGGTTTTTTGCCGTACATTAAAATTCCTACACGATAAATTTTCGACGCCACCCAAACAATAGCTATAAAGGTAGCAAATAATAGTGCAATTGAAAGTGCAATTTGCCAAAAAGGTACACCAAACGGAATGCGCATAAGCATTACGATGGGCGATGTGAGCGGAATCATGGAGAAAATAGTGGCTACCGTGCCGTGGGGCTCGTTCATTACTGTGAAAAAGCCAATGTAAACGCCCAACATTAACGGCATAATCACTGGAAACATAAACTGCTGTGTATCGGTTTCGTTATCAACTGCTGCGCCGATTGCTGCATACAAAGAGCTGTACAAAAAGTAGCCGCCAATGAAATATATTAGGAAATAAATCAGCATACTTATTAATGGCAATTTTAAAAGTTCGGTAAAATATACTTGAATATCGGCTAATTTCGATGCTTCCATAGCCACTTCTGTGGTTGGAGTAGAAGTGTGTAAACCAAATACAAAGTTTGCAATTATTAATAAAATACCGCCAACAATTGCCCAAATTACAAACTGTAAAATTCCGGCCAAAGTGGTTCCGATGATTTTCCCCATCATTAGTTGGATGGGTTTGATGGATGAAATGATAATTTCGATGATGCGACTTGTTTTTTCTTCAATCACACTGCGCATGACCATATTTCCATAAATAATAATGAACATCATAATTAAATATCCAAATACAGATCCAATAATTACTTTCATTTCGTTTAAACCTTTAATCGTTTCTTCGCCCGATGCTTTGGTAAGATGCATGGTTACATCGATTTTTGATTGATCAAGCAAAACGGTATCAACGCCTTTATTGGTTAAGTTTTTCCGCATTAGTTTTTCTGAAAGCTTTGATTCGATATTTGCGATAAATCCAAAACTGGGGCTTTCTTCTGAAACATATTCAATGGCGTTTTCATACGCTTTTAAATCTTCTTTTTTGGGAATAAACAAAACACCTTCGTAATTTGCCTGCGAAACGCTGTCTTTTAATATTTTTGGATCAATTTTGGAAACATCGTGGTATTTATAGCTTTCGGAATTTTTAAATTCGTTTACAAACATTCCGCTTTCATCGTGAATTCCAATATGTTTCACCTCGGTTTTCATGGAACTTAAATAGCCAATTAATGCAGCAACTGCTACAAAAATAAGTGGACTTACGAAGGTCATTATAATAAATGATTTATTTCGCACTTTGGAAATAAATTCTCTTTTGATAATTAAAGATAAAACGCCCATTAGTTATTGGTTACAGTTTGAATAAAAATGTCGTTGATACTCGGTATTTTTTCAGAAAAATGAGTGATTTGACCAAATGGCAGCACATCATTTAACAACTCGTTTGCTGATCGATCATGAAGTTTTACAGATAATTTTAAATCGTTGTCTAATGATTTAAAGAAAGTTTCTTCTACTTGATATTTAGCTCTTAGAAAATCTTTTAATTGATTGGGATTTAAAGCATTTATTCCTAAATCGTAGGTGTTGGAACGATACTCTTTTTTAATATCGACCACCGAACCATCTAACAATTTATTAGATTTATGAATCAAGGCTATTTCATCGCACATTTCCTCAACGCTTTCCATGCGGTGTGTGGAAAAAATAATGGTGCTGCCTTTTTGTTTTAATTCAAGAATTTCGTCTTTAATAATATTAGCGTTTACAGGGTCAAATCCAGAGAATGGTTCATCAAAAATCAATAATTTAGGTTGATGCAATACAGTTACCACAAACTGAATTTTCTGTGCCATTCCTTTTGAAAGTTCTTGAATTTTTTTGTTCCACCAGTCTCCAATTTCTAATTTTTCAAACCAATATTTTAATTGCTTTTTGGCTTCGTCTTTAGAAATTCCTTTTAATTGCGCCAAATACAAAGCCTGCTCGCCCACTTTCATACTTTTATACAAACCGCGTTCTTCGGGCATATAACCAATATTTTTTACATGGTGAGAACTTAATTTTTCGCCGTCGAGCAAAATTTCGCCACCATCCGGAAACGTAATTTGATTGATAATGCGTATTAATGAAGTTTTTCCGGCACCGTTTGGACCCAACAATCCGAAAACACTACCCTTAGGAATGGCTAATGAAACGTTGTTTAAAGCGGTTTTATCGCCGTACTTTTTAACAACATTATTTACCTGTAAAATATGATTCATGATTTTTTAAAAATTAGTACAAATATACGAAGTAGTTAAAAAAAACCCATCCTTGTTTGCACAAGGATGGGAAAAATTGCTATGAAAAAGAAAATCCACCGTTTTATAAGTGTAATACAAAACTAAAAAACATTTTTTAATTACGAAAACATTTCTTTTACTTTTTCAAAAAAACTTTTATCTCCTTTTTGAGGATGTGGCACAAAATTTTCGTCTTCTTTCATTTTTTCAAAGAATTCTCTTTGTTCTTTTGTTAATTTCTTAGGCGTCCAAACATTGATATGTATTAAGAAATCACCATTTCCATAACCGTTTAAACTTGGTAAACCCTTGCCCTTTAAACGCAAAATTTTTCCCGACTGAATACCTTCTTCAATCTTTATACGTACTTTTCCATTTACGGTATCAACCTCTTTAGATCCACCTAAAACTGCATCGGCAATGTTTAGGTATAAATCATAATGTATGTTTTCGCCTTCGCGCTTTAAAAATTCATGTTCCACTTCTTCAATAGCAACAATTAAATCGCCGGGAATGCTATTGGCCCCCGGAGCATCGTTTCCTTTGCCCGAAACTTTTAACTGAATACCATCTGAAACACCCGCAGGTATTTTAATTGATACGGTTTCTTCTGCAGTTACCATTCCGTCTGCATCAGCGCCTTGCGGTTTTTTATCAATTGTTTGTCCTGAACCTTGACAAGTAGGACAAGGTGAAGAAGTTTGCATACGTCCTAAAATGGTATTTTGCACGCGCATCACCTGACCAGAACCATTACAAGTTCCACAGGTTTTATACGAAACGCCATCGGCTTGTACTTTGCGTTTTACTTTTACTTTTTTCTCTACACCGTTTGCAATATCTTCTAAAGTAAGTTTAACTTTTATGCGCAAATTAGAACCTTTTACACGGCGCTGACCGCCACCGCCAAAGCCACCAAATCCGCCAAAGCCACCGAAACCGCTACCGAAGATATCGCCAAATTGACTAAAAATATCTTCCATATTATTAAAACCGCCGCCGCCAAAACCGCCAGCACCTTCAAAAGCAGCATGACCGTATTGATCGTAGCGTGCTTTTTTATCAGGGTCGCTTAAAACTTCGTAGGCTTCTGCAGCTAGTTTAAAATTTTCTTCGGCTTCTTTGTCGCCCGGGTTTTTGTCGGGGTGAAACTCTATCGCTTTTTTGCGGTATGCTTTTTTAATAGCGCTTGCATCGGCACTTTTATCAATACCTAATATTTCGTAATAATCTTTCTTCATTGTAGTTTTTTATTGACCTATAACAACTTTTGGAAAGCGGATGATTTTCTCTCCTAATTTATATCCTTTTTCAATCACATCGACCACTTTTCCTTTTAAATCGTCACCAGCTGGGATTTGTGTTACTGCTTCTGCGCTGTCTGCATCAAAAGCATCGCCTGGATTTATTTCTACCAAACTTAATCCTTTTGCCGACAAATTGTCACGCAACTTTGTTGCTATTAAATTAAAACCTGTCAAATGTTCGCTTTCGCCCAGTTTTTCCATCTGTGAAATGGCTCTGTCGAAATCGTCTAAAACAGGTAAAATTCCTTTCATAACATCTTCGCTTGCTGTTGCAAACAATTCAATACGTTCGCGTGCAGTTCGCTTTCTAAAATTTTCAAATTCTGCAAAAAGTCTTAGAAACTTGTCTTTTTCGGCAACCAACTGCTCTTGTAACTGTTCTGTTTCAGACAATTGCTCGGTTGTATCTGCTGGTTCATTTGCTATTTCTTGTGCAGCATTTTGCTGTATGTTTTCTTTCAATTCTTCGTTTTCCATTGTTCATTACTATTACTATCATCTCTTTTTAAACAAATTTAAAGCCATTGTTGTATTTTAGACAAATTGGCAGGAAACTGCAAAATTAATCTATATTAAGAAATAACCACTGCATGCATTTTTATGTTTTTGATAATAGATTTTAAATATCTTTGCAATACAAATTAATAATTTAATTATGAAAAAAAATGTATTTGCATTAGTTGCTTTGGCAGCTTTATCATTAACGGCTTGTAAAAAAGAAAACACAACTGTTGAAACAGATGCAGTTGAAACTACTACAACAGCAGCAGATGCTGTAGCATATAACGCAAATGTTGCGGAATCTAAAATTGACTGGGTAGGAAGCAAATTATCGGGTGATCAACACACTGGAACAATTGCTTTGAAAGAAGGTTCTGTGTTAGTTGCAAACAACGCTGTAACTGGTGGTAAATTCACTATTGATATGAATTCTATCACTGTTACCGATTTAACTGATGCTGAAAAGAAAGCTGGTTTAGAAGGTCACTTAAAAGGTGCTACTGCTGAAAACGCTGACCACTTCTTTAATGTTTCTAAATACCCAACGGCAGTTTTTGAAATTACAAAAGTTGCTGAAGAAAACGGTAAACAAATGGTGGAAGGTAACTTAACTATTAAAGAAACTACTCACGGAATTAAATTCCCTGCTGCTATTACTGTGACGGAAGGTGATGTTACAATTGCATCAGACGAATTTGAAATTGACAGAACAAAATGGGCTGTTAATTACAGTTCTGGATCGGTTTTTAAAGATTTAGGCGATAAAGTAATTAACGATAACATTAAATTGAAAATTAATGTTAAAGCAACAAAATAATCAAGTTTATATAGCTTAAATAAAAATCCCGAAGTGAAAACTTCGGGATTTTTTATGGTATATTGATTCTTCTTAATCTTTAAAAAAAAGTTTTTTATCTTTTTGTTATTCCGACGGTAAGGAGAATCTTTAAAAATGAGATTGCTATGCCAGTTCGCAAGCTTGGGTCTTCCCTACACTCTGTTTTGTTTAGAATGGTAGGAAATTCTTTATTGCTCTTTTAAAACCTCTTTTATGCGTTTAAATGCTTCTGTTAAAATCTCTTCGCTGGTGGCATATGACAAGCGAATACAGTTTGGATTTCCGAATGCTGCACCGGTAACAGTTGCCACGTTTGCATATTCTAATAAATACAAAGCCAAATCATCAGCATCTTTAATCAATGTGCCATTTAATGTTTTTCCAAAGAAATACGAAACATCAGGGAACACATAAAAAGCTCCTTCTGGCTCGTTTACTTTTAATCCGGGAATATCGTTTACCAATTTCATTACCAAATCGCGGCGTTTGTGAAAAGCATCTACCATATATTTTATTTCGGAAGGATCTGCTTCTAATGCTGCAATAGTTGCCCGCTGTGCAATAGAGTTTGCGCCGCTGGTTACTTGCCCTTGCAATTTGGTACAAGCTTTGGCAATAAACTCTGGTGCGCCAATGTATCCAATTCGCCAGCCCGTCATGGCAAAAGCTTTTGCAACGCCGTTTACGGTGATTGTTCGATCAAACATACCCGGGATAGACCCAATACTGCAATAGGTTCCTGAAAAATTAATGTGTTCATAAATTTCATCAGAAACTACATATATTTGTTCATGGTTTTTTAACACTTCTACCAAACCGGTAAGCTCTTCTTTACTATAAACCGATCCCGATGGATTACAAGGCGAACTAAACCACATCATTTTGGTTTTTGGAGTAATTGCTTCTTGCAACTGGGCAGCTGTGATTTTGAAATCGGTAGCTACAGAAGTGGGAACAACCACAGGAATACCACCTGCCATTTTGATGATTTCATAATAACTAACCCAATAAGGCGCTGGTAAAATCACCTCATCGCCCTCGTTAATCATTGCTTGGGCGATATTATACAACGATTGTTTGGCACCTGTTGAAACCACAATATTTGCAGGTTGATAGGTTAATCCGTTATCGCGTTGAAACTTTTTTATAATGGCTTGTTTTAATTCCAAATATCCGTCAACTGGTGGATAAGTGCTCCAATTTTCATCGATAGCCGTTTTGGCTGCTTCTTTAATAAAGTCTGGAGTATTAAAATCGGGTTCGCCCAAACTTAAACTGATAATGTCTTTGCCCAATGCAGTTAATTCACGAGCTTTTGCAGCCATTGCCAAGGTTTGTGAAACCGATAAATTGTTTATTCGATCTGATAACGCGTTTACACTCATTTTTATCCTATTTTATAGTATCAAAGGTAACGATATTGCTACACATTTTACTTATGATTTTCTGATTTTTAACATATTTCTAATATCTTCCGAGAACTTATCGACACACTTGAAGAACTAAATCAAAAATTGCTATTTTTTAATGAATTTTAAGGTGGATGCATGGGCATTGGTTTTAACAAAATAAATGCCAGCTGCCCAATGTTCGATATTGATCACAATAGATGATTGATTGTTTACTGCCACGGTTTCAACCATCTGCCCTACTGCATTGTACACATACAATTTTGTTGGCACCATCGCTTTAGAAGAATCTATTCCCAAAACTATTTCTTTATCATGCACATTCGCAGATTCAAACCAAATAGTTGGTTTTAAAACCTGAGTACTTCGCGACAAGCTTTCGTTGAGCTGAAATTGCATCACAACCGGTAAATGATCACTCATATTATAAAGATTATTGCGGAGATTTTGCGAAAAAATTCCAGAGCAATCGGTATCGTTTACGCTTTTATCAAAACAGTTTCCATTGTTTCCAAAAGCTTTGTAAGTGTCTGTAACATAAGCTAAACGGGTGCTGGTGTTAAAATTTTCGCTCATCATAATGAAATCAAAGCGATCATCTAAACCGCCCGATGCGCCCGCGTTTGCACCACCACCAAAACCTGCATTTGATACTCTTGTGCTTTGAGTGTGTAAATAACTAAAGGCAGCATTGTTTTGCCAAGTTCCGGGTGCATTTATTGGATCGATCAATTGTATGGCATTCGCAGGGTTTAAAATTTCTTGATAGCCCGGCTCAGTGGCTCTGTAAAAATTAAAATCGCCCGCAAAAAGTACAAAAGTATCGGGTTGGGTTAAATTTTGTAACTGCTGAGTAACTGCTTGCACCATTTGCAGACGGGTTTGTTGGTTGGCAGTGCCGGTACTTGATTTTAAATGTGCCACAAAAACTTCTAAATAAATAGGATTATTACTGGCTACATTTATTTTAAAAGAATATTGGTTGATGTCGCGATAAACCGTTGGAAGTTTTTGCTGTGATACCAAAGTAAGTTTTCGGGTATTGTAAAAAACCATTGTTTGCAGCGGGTCTGCCGGGTCAGATAAATCGGGGGTAAACAATGCGCGTGCGAAAGGATCGGTTTGGTTTTGCAGCGATGTGTTTAAAATTAAATCGGCGGCATTTTCGGTTGCCAATTCACACACCATGAATAAATCGGGTTGGTATTCATCTAAAATATCCTTTAAAATAAGTTGACGGTTTTGCGGCAACGAATTAGGAAATTTAAACAAATTGTAGAACATTGCGTTGATTGTTTCTTGCGAAAACCCGCACAACGAAACACATAAAAAAAGAAGTGTAATTGTTTTTCTCATATTGCCCAAGTTTAAAAAAAGGAATGAAATCTATGTAACCGATAGGTTATTAAAAAAATAAATTCATTCAAAATTAAATATACTTCTTTTCCTGTTGTTAAAAATGTATTTTTGCTAAAAATTTTAGTCATGGAAGAAATTTTAGCACAATTTCCTCATTTAAGCGAGGTACAAATCAATCAATTGGAACAGTTAAATGATTTATACCAAGATTGGAATGCAAAAATCAACGTAATTTCTAGAAAGGATATTGATGAATTGTACACCAAACACGTTTTACATTCATTGGGAATTGCAAAAATTATGGAATTTAAACCAAATGCCGATGTGATGGATGTGGGTACAGGTGGTGGTTTTCCTGCGATTCCTTTGGCTATTTTATTTCCGGAAACCAACTTTTATGCTATTGACGTGATTGCAAAGAAAATAAGAGTGGTAAACGAAGTGGCAACTGCTTTGCAATTAAAAAATTTAAAAGCCGAGCAAAAAAGAGCCGAATTGGTTACGGATAAATTCGATTTTATTGTAAGCCGAGCGGTTACCAATATGCCCGATTTTGTAACATGGGTAAAAGGAAAAACCAAAAAACAATCGGTTCACGATTTAGAAAACGGAATTTTGTATTTAAAAGGCGGCGATTTGTCGGAAGAATTAAAAGATTTCCCAAAAGCAACCTTATATAATTTAAGCGATTTTTTTACCGATGAATTTTTTGAAACCAAAAAAGTGGTGCATTTACCGTTGAAGTTTAAGAGTTAAAAGCGAGTAACTATATTAAAATATACATCTTTATAGTTCATAAAATCTTCGTATCCTATACTTACTGAGATATTATCTATCGGTGATTGATCTCCTAAATTAAAATTTCTTTCAAAATCAATTTTGTAATTGATTTGATTATTAAATATCGACGAAGAAGCTGTTGTACTAATATTTGGCTTTTGAAAATAGTTGCTTGCATAAAATACCAATCCTGTTTTGTTGAAATGTGGTTGCTTTAGATATTCGATACCTGCGCCAATTCCAAAATTATCAAAATACAATCCATATAAAAACTGATGATTTTTGAAGTGATTATTTATTGGTTTTATATCGATTTTTCTATTTTGATAAATGTAAGAAACAAAATCTCGTAATTTTTCTTCCTTAATAAATAGTACACTTTTTGATGCGCGTAATTTCAAATGATAAAACCCATTCGTATCAAAATTATATTGAACTAATCCTCCAACATTCACTTTTTTCTTACCTAAATATGACGTAAAATGTGATGCAAAAAAACCTAAAGGTAATTTGGTTGCACCGCTATAACCTAAATATGTTGTAGAGTAAATATGGTATGCTACAACTCCACCATTTGAATCATAGAATCCATTACGCTTTGGTAAACTTTCTTTAAAAAGTCCATAACGCTCTTTTAATTTTAAAGAGTCAGAAATATTTCTTACAAACTTATTGACTTTATGAGCTTCAGGTACTTCTTGAACTTTAGGTGCCCAATAATTTTTGAAAGAATACGTTGATTTATCTGCATACTCAAATATATAAGTAATACCATCAAATTCTTGCGACCAATTTTTAATTTCTTCATCAGATGGTAGGTTTAAAATTTCAGCATTTTGAATAATATCATAAATATTTTGAGCTTGCGCTACAGACAAAAATTCTTTTTTAAATAAAGTTTTCCGTTCACTGTTTTCTTTCCTTCTATAATATATGTAGTTTGTTACAGAACCTGAAATATTTGTACTGTCTTTAATAATTTCAACAACTTGACCATAGCTTCTAAATCGAAAAGAAAAATCATTTTTAGATTTTTCAAAATCTGTTAGTTCTATTTTATGCTCAAGTTCTTTTGCATATTTATACCAAAAAACCGTATCGCCCACAATTTGTTTGTTTTGTGAGAAACCATAATTAAAAAGCAAGAAAAATATGATTATTTGAATAGATCTCATTTATACAAATCTTTCAGAGCACCTGATAAATGAGGATACGAAAATATATAGTTGTTTTCTTGCAGGTTTTTGGGCTGTACATGTTGGCTGCTTAAAACCAAAGCAGAGCGTTTGCCTAAACCAAATTTAATGACAAACTCGGGAATGTTTGGCAACCACAAGGGTTTATCTAGTTCGGCTGCTAAAAGTGTTAAAAATTGTTCTTGCCGAACCGCGTTGGGTGCTACAACATTGAAAAGTCCAGCTTGTTGCTGCATTAATAATTTGTAAATAATTTGCACTACTTCTTGATAATGTACCCAGCTCATCCATTGTTTGCCGTTGCCTAAATTGGCGCCCATTCCCAATGACACCACTCGTGCCAATTCGCGCAACACCCCATTGTCTTTTGATAGAATTAAACCAAAACGCGTAATGGCTGTTTGTATTCCTAGGGTTTCAAATCGTGCATTTGCAGCTTCCCATTGTTTGCATACATCGGCCAAAAAATCGGTACCAAAATCGATGGAACTTTCATCATAAACCATTGTTTCACTGGATTGATAAATACCAATTGCCGATGCGTTTACAATAGATTTTACTTGATGTTGATTATCTTTCAATGCGTTAAAAAGTTTGTTAGAACAATTGATTCTACTGTCAAGAATCTTTTTTTTGTTTTCTTCTGTCCATGCACAATTTATCGTATGTCCCGCCAGGTTTACAATGGCATCTACATCTTTTAAACAATCCAAATCGATTTGGTTTTTGGAAGGATTCCAAACAAAACCAGTGTAATTGGGAATAGTGTTGTTTATTTTATCTTCAGAAGTGGTTAAATAATGCACTGAATGCTTATTTTCTAAAAGGAATTGGCACAATGCACTTCCAATAAATCCGGTGGCACCCGTAACTAAAATCTTCATAACTATTTTGCTTTTAATGTCCATTCAAAATCATAAATTCCTACTTTATCTCCTTTTTCGTCGAATCCTTCCGAACGTACCCAAAACGAGATGCCTTCTTTGCTTTGCAATGCTTCATTCACTTTTTCGGCAATTTGCAGCCCTTCTTCGCATTTAAAGGTTATCACACCTGTGGCTTTTTTAGTGAATTGCGATTTTTGATTGAGCACCAACATCGATACTTTTTTGTTGCTTTCCTTAATGGCTTTCATTACTAAAACGCCCGTTGTGAGTTCAGCTCCCATGTTTTGAACAGCAAAATACATGGATCGAAAAGGGTTTTGATTGAACCATTTGTGTTTTACCCGCACGGTGCAATATGCATCGGTAAGTGCATAAACTCGCACCCCACATATATATGCCGAGGGTAGATTTTTTAATAAATAAAGATTTAAGTTTTTGGTGTTGAAATCCATAATTCGCTAGCTTTTTAGCTAATTTACAAAAAAATATTCAACCAAAGCACAGAAATATATTTGTTAAATAATTGTTAATTATAAGTACTATGTAATACAAAGTACAAGCTTTTATATATATCTTTGTTATGTCAAAAAAATAAAAACAATAAAGCACATGCGGATGTAACCATACAAATACAATAAGCAGCACATTTCTCATACGGTTTATTAATTTGAATTTAAGTTTACTCGATCACCATTTGGAAACATCCGCCAACTGCTTTTAAAAACAAATACGTTCTATGAATATTGAAAACACAAAAGCGCAAATGCGTAAAGGAATTCTAGAGTTTTGTATTCTATCGGTATTGAAAGACAAAGACTGCTACACGTCTGAGATTTTAGAAATACTGAAAGATGCCAAATTGCTAGTAGTAGAGGGAACCGTTTACCCTTTGCTTACTCGTTTAAAAAACGATCAATTATTAAGTTATCGGTGGGAAGAATCTACATCGGGTCCGCCTAGAAAATATTACCGATTAACCGAGCAGGGCAACGACTTTTTAAAAGAATTGTCTATAACCTGGAAAGAATTAAGCGATGCCGTTCACATTATAACAAACTCAAACAGCCATGAATAAAACCGTAACAATCAACATAGCAGGACTTGTTTTTCATATCGACGAAGATGCATATAACAAGTTAGACACCTACATTAACGCCGTAAGAAATTCTATTCAACAAGAAAGTGAAGAAGAAATTATTTCGGACATAGAATCGAGAATTGCAGAGCTTTTTGCAGAGCGTATCGATCCCAAAACAGGCGTGATTCGTATGAACAACGTAGATGAAATCATAGATATTATGGGCAAACCCGAAGATTATATCATTGAAGACGACGAACCTATCCGAAGCAATCACTTCAAAACAACCTCTAAAACATACAGAAAAATTTACCGCGATGGAGAAAAAAGAATTTTAGGCGGTGTGTGTTCTGGATTAGGACATTACTTTAATATTGATCCGGTTTGGGTGCGTATTCTTTTCATTTTGTTGTTTTTTGCATACGGATTAAGCTGTGTAATTTACTTGATTCTATGGGTTATAATTCCAAAAGCAGTTACTGTTGCCGATATTTTAGAAATGAAAGGCGAACCTGTGAATATATCGAATATTGAAAAACAATTTCGAGACGGTGTGAACAATTCTTATCAAAAAATAAGAGCTACAGGAAGTTCGGCAGCATCGGTTTTAAAACGCATTGTGGGCATAGCTCTTATTGTGATTAGTGTAATGGGGCTTTTTGGCAGTTTTTTTGTACCAATTGCTTTTAGCTCTGACAAAATCAACTTGGCCAACGAATTTGTAAGCTATAACGAAGTCGAAATTGGTATTCCTTTTTGGGGAATTGGCTTAAGCTTGTTCATAATGTGTGCCGTACCGTTTATCGTTTTGTTATTGTTAGGTATTAAATTGTTAAACAGTAAGTTAAAACACATTGGATGGGTTTCGGCTATTTTAGGATTCATTTGGTTGGTATCTATTTTTATATTTTCATACGTGATGATCAATTTAGATATTCAGAAAGATAAAATTGAGTCGCTTTTGGAAGATCATTTTGAACAAAAAATTTCAAAAACCGATTTATTGTTGAGCGATAACGATACCTTAAATATAATTTTTCAGAAAGATGAACGCATTTTTACAATAAATGACACCATCACTAGTGCTTACAAATACAGCGAAGTTGATGATGTACGCATTGAAGTTTTAGAATCAAGTACAGGAAATTCGTATTTAGAAATCGATGAAAAGATTTTTAACAGTAAACATTTGAACCTTAAAAAACTAGGAAAATTCAACATTGAAATTGAATCTAGTAAATTTAGTAACACATTAAATTATAATTATTCAATAAAAAGTGATACCTTAGTGCTTTCAAATGCGATTTTGACCACATTGAACGATTTTACTGAAGATTCTAAAGTGCGTATCAAATTATACATTACGCCGAATCACACACTTAAAATCAACGGTAACGATGATCATTATTTTTGGAATTTGCGTGTTGAAAAAGGTAGAAATTACTACAAGTTTAACAAAGAAGGCGAATTAGAGCACACAAACAATATTATAAACTAAAAACTTTTAAAGCTTATGTTTTATTTATTATTATTAATCGGTCAAACTTTAATTGATCTCATCAAAAGTTTGTTTTAAAAAGATAAACGCTTTCCCAATAAGGAGAGTGTTTTTTTTGTTTTGTGATGTATTTTTAGGTTAGTTTCGAATTTTGAGCGATGGATTTGAACGAAATTACATTTGCGTAATCATGATTTAGGGAGCGTTTTGTTTGCCATCAACATTTTTAATACAATACCTACACCTCTTCTACCCACTCCTCTTCCATGTGTTCTTTAACATCATTATAGTCAGAAGAGTGTTTATTGACAATATCGAAATCTTGATACCAATTTTCTAAATCAATAATTCTTTGATAAATATACAGAATTGTTCCATTTTCAAATAAAACAAAGTAGGTCGTTAACTCCTCTTCTTTAATGCTTGTGATCGCAAAATCGAAAGTTACGGGATGCAATTTCCAATTATATTGAGTAAATATTTCATTGCCATGCAATAGTTTAAATTGAAGTGAATTGAAAAATAAAAAAACGTTCTCTTCTAATTCTATTAATAGTTTTAAGTCATAACTTCCTTTTCCATTATAATAATACAATGCTTTAACCTTTTTCCCTCCTATTTCGTCTTTTATCATTTTTTGAATTTATTTACGTGGATTTACTATATACCTGCCCTATTTCTCAATGTGTGTTTGTTTTTTGTAACGGGATTTTGATTTATTTCGAAGTGCGTCTTAAAAGCGAAACTTGCATTTTGTTTTTTTAAGGAAGCTCTTTCATTAAATAGACCCATCCTGAATAGGTATCAAATGAAGTTTTAAATAGGTAAAAATAAGTACCAGAAGGTAATTCTCTGTTATTTCTATCCTGACCTTTCCATTGATCAATATAACCCACACCATGCTCATAAACGAGATTACCATAGCGATTGTAAATTTTAAGATCGATTAAGTTAAAAATTTCCAAATTAAAGCCATCGTTCAAACCATCGCCGTTAGGAGATATGCCTTTAGGAACTACACAATCATTCACTTGTATTGAAATAACGTGATCACACAACAATCTATTAGTTCCTGTTGCTTTAATCCATACTATGTACGGGAATCTAGGCGGTTCATATTTTTGAATGTTAGTTATTTCATTTACTTGGTTCTCCGCATCACTTTTTGTCTCGTAAAACTGCAGTTGCACTAAATCGGCATAATCAAACATCCTTTTTAATAAAATAGAAGCAATCGCTAAATTTACCTGTTGCGGATTGTCTTTATAGTTACAAATCATCAACGGGTCTTTTAGTTCGGTAAAAGGTTTCATCTGTGCTGTTAACCTAAACGATGTAAACGCACTACAACCATTGCTTTGGTCTTCCACACGCACCCAAATGGTGTTAGACTTGTATGTTTTCAACTCATAATAAGCAATTTTTGTTAGTTGGTTTATTCCATTTTGGGCATCGCTTTCACTTTCATGCAAAGTGATTGCAACATTTGAACTATTGGTAACTTCTTGTAATTTTGGTGTAAGATTAAATACAATATAGCCATCCTCATCATAATCACAAAGAATCATATCTGTTGGCTTATTTGCTACTGGCGAAACAATTAATTGTACGATTTTATTTGCCGAATTATTAGTTTCATCTACTTCTACCACCGTGCCATTTACGGTACCATCGTCATCAACTTTTGCAGTGAGAATGAAATTTTCGGGAATTGTTTCAGGAATTGTTAGTTTCATAAATCCGGTTTCAGAGCCTCCTATGGGGATGATTGCTTTTGTAGCAGTACTTCCTACTAAATCATTGTTTGCATAGAAATTTATAGGCACATTGGCAACTAATTTACCCGTTCCATTGCTATTATATACCGTGTATTCAACATTTATTTCTCTGTTATCACATGAAACAGTTACATCATCTATCGTGATGGTGGCATCAGCAAACAAACTGCTTAAAGCAACTAGAATATTATTTATTATTACCAAATCTTGCCCTGTTTGTATTTCTACCGTGATTTCAGTATCACCAATAGCCAGATAATTGCCAATTTGGTAATAATCAATATCCATGTTCCACAAATTAGTTGCTCCTGTAAAAGTATTGGTACAATTAAACGCATTGTTTATAGGATTCAACGGTGGATTTCCAATAATTTGATTGTTGATGCGCAGTTCTTCTGTTACAGCCAAGTTTTCATCACCTTCCCACGCCAAAAAACCTACCTTAGCATTGTTTAAATTAGTTACATTTAATCCGTTTAAGGTAATTGCTACTTTTGATCCGGTATGGTCAACCAGTTCAAAACCCTCATAAATACTCACTACTCTGTTGGGCAAAAATGGGTCTTCATAAACAATCACCATCGACCAGCCGGCGTAATTACTTCCGGTGGGGCAATAAGGTGCGATAATTGCCGTTAAATCTAAATCGGATAGTGTGTATAGAACATTGCCAGTGGCTTTTACCAAACTAGACACATCTGCAAATGCACTAAAAAAGGGCAAACCTGTAGGACCATTTGCTGTAAATGTTCTTTCAGCTCGAATGGGCGTACCATTTAATTTTACGTCTAAATCTGCTTGACTTAAATCACCTGAACCAGACCAATATAAGAATGCCGCCTGAACTTCTTGAGTGGTGTTTAAATTTAACATGGCACTAGATTGAGTTAAAATAGTACATGGGGCGTTGGTTCCGTTTGGTGCACTATTCATGGTATTACCCATCATGAAAAAATCATACTGACCGGTATATTGCTTGAATAAACTAACGGATTGGTTTTGGCTATATGTTAAAAAACCAAATAATAATACGAATAATTGTAGTATTTTTATCATAACCAAGTAGTTTCAATAAAAATACAAAAAAATCATTATCAATTAGTTAATCAAATGCACCCTTCAAAACTTTAACATTATAAGTTCTGAACAGGCATTTAATCATTTCGCTGATTTGAACAATTAACGTAACTTTTTCAAGAAGTAATTTATAGAGCAATTGATACGCTGTATTGCTTTGAAATCTCATGGAATGATAATTCTTCAAAGACCAGTTTTATAAATTATTGCTTATTATACAGATGTATCAACCAAGTAAAAGCCTTTTAACAGCCAAAATCGCATTAAATCCTCAGACTTTGGCTTGCTTTAATAGTCTTCAAAATATCGTCCATCTCATCGCTACAAAAAAAATGTTGGTAGCAGTAATTCTCAAAAAGAATTTTCTTGATTACATTACTTCTTTAATCAAATAAATGTAGCCCGAAATGGTTTCATAAGGTGTTTTAAAAACATAAAAATATGTTCCTGATGGCAAATCTCTGCCATTTGCATCTTTTCCTACCCATTGGTTGGTGTATCCTTTTCCGTGTTTATACACCTCTTTTCCGTAGCGGTTGAATATTTTAAGTTCATCTGGATCGTAAATACTAAGGTCAAATCCATCGTTTTTTCCATCAAAATTTGCAGAAACACCTTTTTGAATAGGGCAATCTTTGACTAAGTTCACATGCATTTGGGTACTGTTGTTTTCTTCGTCAATTTCATATACAACACCTTTCTTGGTGCCATCGTCATCAATATTCATGCTTAAGTCAAAACGGTAGCCAAATTTTGCTGGAATATTTAATGTGGTGGTATATTTTGCTTCTGCTCCTATTGCTATTTCATCATTTGTTGTTGCTTTCCCTACTAATTCATCATTTATATAAAAAGCAACAGGGGTTTGTTCTTTTAAAGGATGGTTTCCGTTATAATTACCAACTATATAATCAATATCAACCGTTCTTGTGTGGCAATAGTTTTGATAATCAACCGCTTTTATGGTGGCGTCCGGAAAAACGCTGTAAACCGAAAGCACAATGGTATTTAAGAAAACCACATCGGCAGCCGTTGTTACTTTAATATCTAAAACAGTATCATCTACTTCTACATAAGTACTTAAGTCGTATTGGTCTAAATCCATATTCCACATCTGAGTGGAGTTTGAGTAGCTGTTTGTACAATTAAAGGCATTGTTAGCTGGGTTCAAGGCATTGGAAACCACTATGTTATTAATCAAAAGCTGTTCGCCATATGCCAATATTTCATCTCCTTCCCATGCTAAAAATGAAATCTTAGAGTTGGCCGCGTTGGTAATTCTAAAACCATCTAAAACTATATTCACGAGCGGATTACCCGTGTCTAAATTTTCAAACCCATCATAAATTGCCACTAGATTATTCTCAATATTTTCATCCTTGTAAACTACAACTATTGCCCAACCAACATAGTTGCCACCACAATATTTTTGAATGTTTTTAGTTAAATCTAATTCAGACAACGTATATTCTGTTTCACCAAATTGTTTTACAATATTAGTAACATCTGCAAAAGCAGAAAAATAACCAAATTCTGCAACCGCATCTGCTACTAAAAAATATAAGCGCTCAGATTGAACATCAACTCCATTTAATTTAACATTTAAGTCAGCTTCTTTTTGATTTCCGTTTCCAGACCAATATAAGTAAGCTGCTTCTATTTCTTTAGTTCCAGGAATATTGAGTGTTGCTGAAGACGCTGTCAAAATATCACATAAACCTTGACCATTTGCTTGAACATTCATAGTATTACCAAGCATCGTGTAATCGTAACTACCGTAAAACTGTTTATAAAACGATACTTTTTGAGCATAAATTGATGAAGTCAGAAGCGTTATCGCAAAGAGAAAAAATGTTTTTAACATATTATTTGGTTATTTTTTTACAATCGCACAAAAATATTAAAAATCTTAAAAAAAGCAACATTTCTGCTAAGAATTTAGATGCTGTTTTTTATTATATTTAGAAAAGTTTTTTGATTTTTCAAAAACAACATTTCAATTGGTAAATAAAACAACTGATTTTTGGGTAGTAAATTTTGCAAGCGCATATAATCTTTTTCGGTGGTAATGATTTTTCGTCCGTTTGCCTTTTGAAGGATATTGTTTATATCTTTATTTGAAAAAAAGTGGTGATCGGGAAAGGTCAAACAGTCTGTTGTGTGGCATTGCAAAAACGCATAAAAATACTCGGGTTTTGCAATTCCGGCAACGGCAATAAAATCGTTTTTTAAATCGGTAATCGCAATTTCCTCTGTATTATTTGTAATGGAATGATGATAACTAATCGTTGAAAAGAAAATTTTATCACTATCAATGGCTATTTTCTTTTTTATTTCAAGCATTTTTTGTTCCGATAAATCTTTGGGGCATTTCGTAACCACCACAATATCGGTTCTTTTCACTCCACTTTTACATTCGCGCAAATTTCCGGCAGGCAACACCAAATCGTTGTAAAACAAATCGTCAAAAGCAGTCAACATTATATAAAAACCTGCTTTTATTTTTCGGTGCTGAAACGCGTCGTCTAATAAAACAACATCGGTTTTTGGCAATGTTTTTAAAATAGTATTCACTCCTTCTACCCTGTCTGCATTTACAGCCACACGAATGTTTTTAAACTTGGAATGATACTGAAAAGGTTCATCACCAATTTCTTCTATGGTTGTTGCAGCATTTGCTAAATAAAATCCTTTGCTTTTACGTTTGTAACCGCGGCTTAGAACAACCAACTTTTTATCAACCGAAAGCAAACGCACCAAATATTCAATCATTGGGGTTTTGCCCGTTCCGCCCACAGACAAGTTTCCCACAGCAATAATTGGTAAATTAAAACCTGTTGATTTTTTAATACCTTTATCGTACAAAAAATTCCGCAAACCGGTTACAGCCGCATAAATCAACGAAAAAGGAACTAATATTTTGCGTAGGATTTTCATTTATCAATTTCTAATTAACTCTTTTGCACTAAATTTCTGTCTTTCAAGAATTGAATCCTTCTCAATAAATGAACTCGAAATCATTTTTTTATTTGTCAAAATCATTTTGGTAATTCTTGCATTTAGCATTTCTTTGTCATTAACGATAGTATCGCGATAAACTCCTTCAGTTATTCTTCCAGTAAATCTATCGTTATGATGATTCTCAAATTCAATTTCAAAAACATTAGTATCTTCAAAATCTTTTATTTGAAACCATAAGCTATCTTTATAGTAATTCATATAAAATATCGATATTTTTCTTTCGTTATGTTGATCTGTCATCAACTTTGAATATTCTGAATATACTTTAATCTTTGCTAAATAAATATGCTTTTTATTTGTAGCTGTAACATCAATATCATAATATTGACTATGCTTTTTGCTCAAACTACCATTTACATACAATTGTGTTTGATTATACAAAGTATCTTTACTTTTATCCTTAGGAATAAATAGTTCAACTAATTCGTAGTTCTTGTTTAAACCTTCCACTGAATCATAGTTTATAGTTACCCATTCAATGGTGTAATCATCGGCATTCATTTCAGCTATCGTATCTTTTTCTTTTGCACAATTTATAACGAGTGTAGCAATAAAAATTAGGAGTAAATATTTCATTAATAATTATTTCATAAGATTTTGTACGAAAATAACGATTATTTTTATCTTTGAATACATTAAAAATGATATTGTGCAGTTAAAACAACTTATTCCGATTTTAGAAGAAATGGCTCCTACTGCCTTTGCCGAAGATTTTGACAATGTAGGCTTGCTTGTGGGCGATGCTAACGCCACAATTACAGGCATTTTGGTTTGTCACGACGCTTTAGAGAGCGTTGTTACCGAAGCTGTTGAAAAAAATTGCAACCTAATTGTGTGCTTCCATCCGATTCTTTTTTCGTGCTTGAAGAAAATCACTGGCAAAAATTATGTGGAACGTGCCGTTATAAAAGCCATTAAAAACGACATTGCGATTTATGCCGTTCATACAGGTTTGGACAATCACCAAATGGGTGTAAATAAAATTTTGTGTGATGCTTTAGGCTTGATCAACACAAAAATTCTACTTCCAAAACAAGATTTTATCTATAAACTCACCACTTTTGCACCAACAGCAAATGCGCACCAAGTTCAAAAAGCGTTGTTCAAAGCGGGTGCAGGTGCCATTGGAAATTATTACGATTGCAGTTTTCAATCTACAGGAATAGGCAGTTTTACAGGAAATAACGAAAGCAACCCCGTAATTGGTTCGCAAAATGTTTATACCGAAGTAGAAGAAACAAAATTGGAAGTTACTTTTGAGAAACACCTGCAAAACAAGATTTTAAAAGCATTGTTTGATAATCATCCGTACGAAGAAGTAGCCTATGAGGTTACAAAATTAGAAAACCAGCATCAAAACATTGGCTTGGGAATGATTGGCGAATTAGAGCATGAAATTTCCGAAATTGATTTTTTGCATTTTGTAAAAGAAAAAGTACAAACAGGCGGCATTCGTCATTCCAACTTTTTAAATAAAAAAATAAAAAAAGTAGCCGTTTTGGGTGGATCAGGCAGCTTTGCAATTACTGCTGCAAAAGCCAAAAATGCTGATATATTGGTAACTGCCGATTTAAAATACCACGATTTTTTTCAAGCAGAAAACAGCATTTTATTGGCAGATGTGGGACATTTTGAAAGTGAACGTTATGTAAAAAATTATATTTTTGATTATCTTTCCAAAAAAATTCCTACTTTTGCAATTATTTTATCCAACATTAAAACAAATCCGGTTAACTACATATAAGTATGGCAAAGAAAGCAGAAACTGTTGAAGAAAAATTAAGAGCGTTGTACGACTTACAATTAATTGATTCTAGAATAGATGAAATTCAAAACATGAGAGGCGAATTACCTCTTGAAGTAGAAGATCTAAAAGATGAAGTTGCCGGGCTTACAACCCGTTTGGAAAAGCTTACCAACGAAGTGGAATCAATCGAAGAACAAGTTAAAGCTAAGAAAAACGAAATTGAATCACACAAAGCTGCAATTAAAAAATATACCGATCAACAAAAAGATGTTCGCAACAATCGTGAATTCAACTCTTTAACAAAAGAAATTGAATACCAAACATTGGAAATTGAATTGGCTGAAAAACACATCAAAGAGTTTAAGGCAAATATCGAGTATAAAAAGAACATCATTGATCAAACTTCTGATAAATTAGCGCTTAAGAAAGAACACTTAAAGCACAAAGAAAACGAGTTGAATGGTATTTTAACCGAAACAGAGCGCGAGGAAAAAGCGTTGTTAGAAAAATCGGAAGAATTTGCAGCAGCAATCGAAGACCGTTTGTTGAATGCCTACAAAAGAATTAGAAACAGTGTAAAAAACCGTTTGGCAGTAGTTTCGATAGAGCGTGGCGCATCGGCAGGTTCATTTTTCACCATTCCGCCTCAAGTTCAGGTTGAAATCGCCGCTCGCAAAAAAATCATGACCGACGAGCACAGTGGTCGTATTTTGGTTGATGCTGCTTTGGCAACAGAAGAAAGAGAAAAAATTGATGCAATTATCAAAAAAATAAAATAAATTTAAGCCTCTATTAAAAAAGAGGCTTTTTTTATGGCTTTTTGGAACAATTTAAAATATAAACTGCTCACCAAAGGTTTTGGTGTGTACATTAATTTACTGCATTATTTAAACGCAAAGTTTGCAGCAAATACTGCGTACACCTTATTTTCAGTGCCGCGAGATGGTGTTTTAAAATCGCTGCCCACTTTTTTAGGATCAAGTTCCATGAAAAAGTTAACTTTTGAGCAGTACCATATCCAAACCTATGAGTGGTATGGCGAACGGGAAACCATTTTGCTGATTCACGGTTGGGAAAGCAACGCCAATCGCTGGCAAGGTGTGATTCATTATCTTAAAAAATTGAATTACCACATTATTGCATTAGATGCGCCGGGGCAGGGTTTAAGCGATGGTAAAGAACTAAATGCTGTTTTGTACAGTCAATTTGTAAATACCGTGAGCAACCACTTTAAGCCCAAATTCTTAGTAGGGCATAGTTTAGGCGGAATGACCATGTTGTATTATATGGCAACCTATCAACCCAATTTTGTAAAAAAAATAGTATCGTTGGGTGCGCCCAATCGCTTTTTGCGAATCACCGAGAATTATAAGAAGTTAATCTCACTAAGCAATCAATCATACAATGCTTTTTTGAAAGAATTCACCAAACGATTTGCAATTGACCCTACCGATTTTAACAGCAGCACGTTTATTAAATCGATTAAAATTCCTGTTGGTATCATTCATGATAAAGAAGACAAAGTGGTGCCATACAGCGATGCTAGGGAAATTTTAAAAACACATCCCGAAATTCCCATACACACTACCCACAATTTAGGCCACAGTTTGTATGACGATACAGTGAACCAACAAATTGTTTATTTTTTAGAAAACAACCGGTTTAAGTCGTAATTTTGTGCTATGGAACAAGAAGGAATTCGTATTAATAAATTTTTGTCGGAAGTTGGCTATTGCTCGCGTCGTGAGGCCGACAAATTATTGGAACAAGGACGTATCACCATCAATGGAAAAATACCTGAATTGGGAACAAAAGTGTTGTCAACTGATGAAGTACGCGTCAACGGAAAATTGATTCACGAGAAAGAAGATCCTAAAATTTATTTGGCTGTAAACAAACCTGTGGGTATTGAATGCACCACCAACCAATCGGTAAAGGGGAATATTGTTGACTTTGTGAATTATCCAGAACGCATTTTTCCAGTAGGACGATTAGATAAAGATTCAGAAGGTTTGATCATCATGACCAACGATGGCGATATTGTAAACAAAATTTTACGAGCACGAAACAACCATGAAAAAGAGTATATTGTAACGGTAAACAAAACAATCACCGATCGTTTCATTAGCAGAATGGGTGCCGGTGTACCCATTTTAGATACCGTTACTAAAGAATGCCGGGTGGAAAAAATCAGTAGTACCACTTTCAGAATTTTTCTTACACAAGGTTTAAATCGTCAAATCCGTAGAATGTGCGAATATTTTGATTATGAAGTAGTGGCATTGAAGCGTATCCGTATTATGAATATTTCGTTAGATGTTCCCGTTGGGAAATACCGTGAAATTTCAAAAAAAGAAATGGACGAACTCAACCGATTAATTAGCGAAAGTACTAAAACCGAAGAAGGAAGTTTACCAAAACCCAATAAACCTTTGGTCAATAAAAACCCAGCGCCAACCAAAGACCGTAAAGATTTTAAAAAGAAATTTACCGAGCAGCGCCCCTTAAGAAACGAACGCAGAGGGAATAGAAAATAAAAAAATCCGAGTAAATGCTCGGATTTTTTAATCGCCATAAATTCGATACCAATTTTCTTTAATTTTCCAATTATCATCAGGGTTTCGTTTAGTCTTTTCTTCGAAATAATTCATATTCTCTGGATTTTCAGTATATATTATTTTAGTGGATGGTGCTTCAAAAAAATTTCTAAATACAAAAAATAGAATGGTATATTGTTTTTTATCATTATAATAAATCGCAATGTCATTTCCTCCATTCGAAACTATTGGAAATTCAAAAGGAAGCTCGCACATAAAACCATTATATGTAACATTTGGTTGCAACTCTTTGTTCTTTACTTGCTCTATAATATGTGTTCTTTTTTTAAATAGAAGGTACCAATCCATCTGTTCTATAAGCATCTGCGGAATATGATTTGCTTTAAAAAAAGTTAAACTAAACAAAATCAATACAACCGCTAATTTTAAAATCCTTTGATTGAACATTTTAGCAACTTTTCTGTTTTTAATCGAAATAATTAAGTTTCTGATTATTATTACTAAAAAAAATAGTATCACTAACAACCAAATGAACGGAATTACAAAAAACGGAAAGAGATAAAATGTGAATATTTGAATAAGCCCCCAAACAACTAATAAAGTTAGATATCCCTTTATATTGAATTTTTTAATAAATGCCTTAATCATACGTCTTAAAAATTACTGTAATACAATTGCTTCGATAAAATGGTATATCCTCATGATATTTTATGCTGTTTAAAAGAAATTTGAGAATTTCCCTATTTTGCTTTTTGTAAAAATCTAACAAACTTTTTATGTTTCGCGCTGACCAATTTTTACTGCTTTTCCGTCTTCAAATTCATTGTAAAGAACACTTGCATCAATGATAGCGAAACCAGATCTAAAACCAAGATAGTAGTTCCAATAATCACTATTGTCTGAATTTCCTTCGTCACCTAACAATTGCTTAATTTCTGATTTCGTTTTTCCTATTAACATTTTACTTTCAATAATATCAGCAGATAGTTCATAGCGTTTATCCTTGTTTGTCAACCACTTTTCTTTGTCAAATGGATAGTTGGGGTTATAACTCATACTAAAAAGCCACAACATAATTATTCCAATGTAAATTAGTGGTGCAGTAAGAACGGTTGCAATCCATGTTGCAATTTTTCTTGTATTGTCAGTTTTAATAAGTTTTTTTTAAAAGCCAACGCCAAATAAAAAAAAGCAGAAAACCAAGAATTAAAAGAATGAAATAAACTTCAATACTTATTCCAAAAAATGTAGGTATATAAAGTGGTATCATCATTTTAGTATCGATTATAAGATAGTAATTCAAATACATTGCTATTATTTTATAGAACTATAATACAATTGCTTCGATAAAAGTGGTAAGTCTTCATGATATCTTATTCTGTTTAACAGAAACTCAGGGATTTCCCTATTTTGTTCTTTGTAATAATCAATCAATGCTTTTTCGTTTCCTGACAAGTACATGAGGTAATTCAAATCGGCTGTGTCTTTTTGTAAGTTGTAATGGGTCATAATATTGCCCCAATTAAAAAGCGAACAACCAACCAAACTGTAAAAAAGCACCCACGACATACGGTCTATTAAATAAAAATTAGTTTTTTTATGCTGCACTTTTAGATAGGAATAAAGCAATCCTACAAAGCAAATAATTAAAAACAAATACACACCTAATCGTTTATAGGTCAACCCCAGTGAGCTGATATAAACTGAATTTTGATAAAATGCGGAACAAATAAGCAGTGCATTCAATGCAATCCAAATTTTTGTAAGTTGCAACAACCACCTATTGTTTTTAATAAAATTCAAAGTATTCTTAAAGAAAAACAAAACAACTGCCATTGCCAGAAAAACCGATACAATGATTAAATAGATTTGGCTGTGCGTACGACTGCTGTATTCGGAAATGTGTTGGATGCTTTGCTGTGCATTTTCTATATTGAAAACCACAATGAAAAATAAAAGCATTGCATTTAAACTAGCAAGTGTAATAACACCGCTTCGCATTTCAAAAGCTACAGGAATATAATTGAATGTGGGTTTTAAAGCAGTTTGCTCGGTGCGTGAAAAGTGAAATTTCAGGTTTTTATCAATCACTTTTATAAAGTTGAAGCTTTTGATGTGCCAAAAAACAAAACTGATATAAAACCCCAATAATATGGTGAAAATAATTAATCCGTTAATGTTCCATTCGTACCGATTATACCATTTACTAAGCCATTCACTTGATGAAACATATAATCCGAAGAAAACCGAAAGAATAACCAAAGGAATAACCACATAGGAAAACAGCTTGATAATTGTTTTCTTGGAATCATCTTTTTTAAAATCCAACCATTCATCTACCTTAAAAAACCGAACCACAAACGCCGGCCAACTCAATACAAAATTAAACGCATTGGAAATTAATTTCATTTGTGGATCCACCACGAAATAGCGAAACACAAACGAGGTGATTACAACGGTAAAAACAGTTACAACCGAAAGTAACCAAGCATTTGAAACACTTGCTGCGACAACACATGCTGCCAACACTAACGCTTTTTTATTGTGAATCAACTTAGGGTGCATTACCAATTGTGTCACTACCAAAAGTAGGGCAAAAACAGATAGATTTAACCCCAATTCTTGATCGTAGAACAAAATGGTAAACAAAATAGCGCTGCCAAAAATTAAAAATTGTTTTTTCATAATATATTAATTTAAAAGTACTTTGTATTTCAAAGTTAATTCGTAAAAAAATAAGACTGGTTTACTGTCTCATTATTTTTTCGAGGAAAGCAAGATGTTGCTGAAATGCCAACTTGCCTGTTTCTGTAATTTTATAGGATGTTCGCGGTTTTTTACCCACAAATTCTTTTTTAATTTCGATATATTCGTGTTTTTCTAAGGCGGTAGAATGGCTTGCGAGATTGCCATCGGTCACTTGTAGCAGATTTTTCATTTCGGTAAAATCTACCCAATCGTTCACCATAAGAACCGACATCATTCCCAAGCGCACTCTGCTTTCAAATTCCTTATTTAAACCGCTAATAATACTCATTTACTTATATTTTCGGTATAAAATTGCCCCATAAACAATGTGTAAAATCCCAAAACCAACTGTCCAAAAGATCAATCCTTTGCCAATAAAAAATAAAGATAAACATCCGAGGATTATTTCAAGAAATCCTAAATATTTAATATCAGAATACGTATATTTTTCGGCATTAACCAAAGCCAATCCATAGAATATTAACGTGGTGCCAGCAACCAATCCATATAAATGATAGTGCAACAACGCCAAAACAAAAACACCGCCAACGAGTAATGGAATTGCCAATTGAACCAGAATTTTCTTGGTGGTAGCCGTCCAAATTTGTAAACCCAACTTTTTGCTTTTTTGGACTGTAAAATAGCATCCACAAAAAATGGCTAATACTAAGGCTGATATTCCCAAAATTAAAAGAAGGTTTACCATGTAACTTTCGTAAGGTTGCACATGATTACTCCTAACGTATTGCATTTTTCCATTGGTTAAATACATTGCCAAACATCCAGTTACCAAACCAACAATGCCTGCTCCTATTCCAGATAATCCGCTTAAAGATAAAAACCTGGATGAACGTTCCATCATAGAACGGATATGTGCTAAATCGTCAGAAACTTTTTGATTCATTGTAATTCACTTTGAAATACAAAGTTATTTGAAATTTTAATTATTCCAATTTTTTTTCATTAAATTTTGTTGCAATATCCTATAATTGCCATTGCATGCAGATTTATCTGTATTTCTTGCTGCTGCTCATTATTGATGACCAATAAATCATTGGGTTGAAGGTGGTATTCGTGATTGTTTATGCTTAAATTCATGGATTCTTTGGCAAAGATAAATACAAAACTGTTTGATAAAACCTGCGTGTTATTAGCCTGTATCATGTGGGCAATTGCGTTTTTGTGCACCATAAAATTAAAATCAGCGCCTTCGGAAAACGATTGAATGGTATCGTTGGAATCAAACTTAAAAATAGTGTTTGGATTGTAAAATGCCTCTGTTCCATTTTGATACACATGCAAATCGCCATTTAACATCAACAAAAAACGTTGGTAATTTTCAAACCGAGTAAAAATAGATGGTGCTTTTGTGATGGTTGCCACGCTTATTCGAAACAAAAAATTGCGGTTGACATACAAGGCGTTTTCTGGATATATGAAATATTCAAAGGTTTCGCCTCCGTCCCAAATTGTTGGATTTAAAGCATTTTTTGAAACTTTAGTAATTTTCATTTCGCAGCAATTTTTAAATAATTTCCATTTTTTTCATGATAAAAGTAGCATTTTTATTTTGGCAGATTCCGTTTTTCAGCAAATAATCAAAATGCAATTCGTTGGCAATTATTTCCACTTCAAAGCATTTATTTTCCATAGTTTCGGGATATTTATTTGTGGTTTCACACACTTCCAAATCGTGTGTTGCAATCATTCCCAACACATTCATCTGATGCAGTTTTTCAATCACGCCAATGGTTCCCGATTGCTTGTCATTGGAATTCGTGCCCTTTAAAATCTCGTCTAGTAAAACAAAAATGGGTTGTTTTTCTGCTTCGGTAACAATTTGTTTCAATCGTTTTACTTCGGCAAAAAAGAACGATTCACTATCTGAAAGCGAATCGGTTAATCGCATCGAAACCCACAATGGCAAAGGATAAACGCTTGCTTGTTGCGCATCGATTGGCGCACCGCAATAACTTAAAACCAAATTAATACCAATGGTTCGCAAAAAAGTACTTTTACCGCTCATATTGCTTCCTGTTAAAATCACAAAGCGTTTTTTGTGAAAATCTATCGAATTTCGGACTCTTTTGTCTTTTGGAATTAATGGATGACCTAAATTTTCAAAAGCAATTTGGTCTGAAGAAATGTTGGGATATTGATAATCGGAATTGTTATAGGCAAAATTTGCCAAACTGTTTAACGCCTCTACCTCACCTAGAATTTTCATATACTCCCACAATTGTTTTTGATGGTTATTTTTCCAGTTTTGCAACTTTTTATACACCCAAAAATGATACTGAAACAAACCATTAAACGCTATAAAAACAAATAAATTGGCAATTGTGTTCAATTTTTCAAAGTGATTGGCCAATTGGGTTACAATTTCGAAAGCTGTATTTTGTTTGAATTTTAGTTGATTTTGCAGCAATTGAAGGTGTTTTGATTGAAAAGATTGATTTTCAAAAGCTTGTAGCATTTTGGAATATTGCATTAATGCGTTGGAAATTTTGTCACTTTTACCGATTTCTTTCATGATGAATCTGCTAAAACTTCCCATGGCAATTAAATTCAGGGTAAAAAACAAGAATACCAATTTTGGAAAAACTGCGTGCAGATTAAAAATCCAGCCAAGAACCGATAGAAATAGTAAAACAGGAAAAGCAATTGCTAAAATTTGATTGCTTTTTGGTGGGGTTTGAATGGATGATTCGCTCCATTTTTTTATGGCCAAATCATCTTCTTTTGCAGTATCAGCCAAGTGTGATAAGGTTTGAAAATGCTGGCGAAATGTTAAATTCGGAGCTAATTCCTTAATTGCTTCTTGTTTTTGAAGGATGTAATCGGCAGTGGGAATTTGCTGTAAACTTTCGGCCAAAGCTTCTTCTCCTAAAAATGTTCCCGTTCGATTGATGAACTGAAAAATAGAATGCGATCCAAACAAATCTAAATCATAAGAAAAAGCATGTTGCGGATTTTGATACGCCAAACCATCGGTAAACTGATAAGTTCCCGATAAAAATGCAAGTTCGTTGGTATTGATTTGCTTTAACGTTTTGTGATAGGCAACTTTGCTTTGCAATTTTAAGTAAACCGTTACCACTAATATAAACAAAACAATAAAAACCAATGCCACCCAGCCAAAAACTTCTTGTTTGCGGTAGAGCATTAAATATAAAAAATAAACCGAAGCTGCTAATAAAACAATACGTGCAAAGCTGATAGCGTTTTTTTGATTTAATAACTTTTTTAAGATGACCTCTTGTTCTTGGCTTATTTTTGAATACATAATGTGGTTTTAAGTGGGAATAAAAATACGCACAAAAAAACCATCTCGCAAATGAGATGGTTTTAGGTTGATTACTTTATGATAATTTTTTTAGACTGTTCTGCATTATTTGATTTCATTTTCAAAATATACATTCCGCTTTTTAAAGTGGCAATGTGAAGCGGTGTGTTGCTTGTATAATTTTTAAGCGAAAGTACTTTTCTTCCAACGGTGTCAAAAAGTGCTAGTTCATTATCTGCAAATTGCTCTGGGAAAGTTACAAATAACTCACTTGTTGCCGGATTTGGAAAAACGTTTATTGGTATTGCATCAATCTTATTGTTTGAAAGTAAATAGTTGTCTAAATAATTAAAAGCTGCTTGCATGTCGGGCAAAGGACCAATTGGTTTTGTGGTGTCGCCACCTTGAGCAATACCTGTTGCAACTAATATTGTTCTGATTTCCGCAGGAGACAAGTCATAATTTGAAGCCTTTGCACGCGCCAATAAAGCAACCACACAACTAGCAACTACAGGTGTAGCCGAACTAGTTCCGGCAAATAAGATATAAGATTGATTGGAGTCGTTTCCTATTTTAGAGTATGTTCCATAGCCTGTTGTTAGTACATTTTCACCCCAGCCATGCACATTTACACGCTGCCCATAAGTACTAAAACTCAATCGGCTGTGAGTGGTAGTACTTGATCCTGCACCAACCATCAAAGCTCCGGAGTCGCCGCGGTTCATATAAGCACTATAACTACTACTGTCTAAATTTTGATTTCCGTTTCCGGCTGCTGCCACGATATGAATTCCTGCATCTGTTGCTGCCTTTGTAACATCCCAAACACTATTAACATATTCTGCTGGCACAAAATTTGGGGAACTTGAAGTAGAATTCGCCCCATTAGTTTGTAATTCATACATAATTACATCACCAGCTACTGATTGATTAATAGCAGAATTTATAGCAAGAAGCCTGTTGTATCCTGCAGAAGTAAATTCGGTAAAAAGTTTATACTCTGGAATACCATGTTGCATTCCTGTCACGCCATAAGCTCCGTCATGCGCAGCTACTACTCCTGCCACAGCTGTACCGTGATCAATCCATGAAGGGTCACCAGCAGAGCTCAATGAAGGTTGATTTGAAAATTTGGGATCAGTCAACTCTTCGTGCGATACATTCATTCCGAATTCCACATCGCGCACCCGGATGCCTTGCCCAGTTATTCCTTGGTTCCATACATATTGCATGTTAACCCCAGGATCTGCTTGAATATACCCTTGATTTTGAAAATAATTTGGTGTTGTTGGCGGAATGTCTATAAAAGGCGGTTGAATAGGTGTAAGAGCATTTAATTCGGCATATCTTACAAATGAAAAGCGTTCCAATTGTTCTGCTAATTGATACAATTGCTCGTTGGGCAACTCATTATTTATAACATACATTCCTTTTAAAACCAATACAGCCTCATCTGTTTTAGAATATTTAATAGCGCTTTCACGCAATGATTGGAAATGTTCTTCATTCCAAGTAAAAGCTTCTTTTATTTGCAGATTATGCGCATCTACAAAGCTTTTAAAATCTTGATTGGAATTGTAATAATAACTATAAATTTCCTCTGTTTGTTCAGGAATTTCAAAAGAAACCAATAATTGATGCTTTTCTTGATTCATCAATTCAAATTGCCCTTTCCGATTTTGAGAGTAACCCGAAAACCCAGCAACAACTAGCAATAAAACTGCTATTTTTTTCATAATAAACAAATTCTAAATTTCTGCAAAAGTACAAATAAAGTTGATTGACCTTACATTTTATGAGGTAGTTTATGCGCAGCTTAAAAAAAGCACTTCATTAAAAAGGAATAATTGGTTTTATTTCCTTATAATTTCCCTTTTCAAAAACAAATAAAACCAAATATCCTCCTGCTCCATCAGAATTTAAAGAACTAATATACAGCACATCATTTTCTTTATCATAGTTTACTTTAATAAACTCAAAATCAGAAGAATTAGCAATAATTGTTGGTTGGAATAAATTTTCTAATTCGCTTTGTGGAACTTCTGCCTTTTGATTACCTTTTTTATACTTTACTGATTTATAGCAGCTATTGGGCAAGCCGCCATCGGTTCCCCAAATCTGCTTTTCCTTATAAGCATAGTAAAAACCATCTTTTATCTTAAACTTATTAATTTGTTTGATGGAATTAAATGACTGAATAGTAATCTCAACTTCAATTTTTTCGATATCATTCCTAAAATAAACAGTATTATTGATTGTTTTAAAATAATTAATCTTTAAAAAATCGTCGATTTTTTGCAATCTTGAGCGGTGAATATATCCCACAACACTTTCCTTGTTGACAAGGTTCTCGTAAAACACATATTCCCAATTAGGATTAGGCGTAATTGCATCTGTCAATGTTAGATAAACTAATTCGTTTGTTGCTACTGTACCAACTATTCCACCTTTAATATCAGCTTTTTCGCGTACATTTACAATCCCATCCTTATCTTTAATTAAAGCAAATTGAGCAGTAATAACCTGTGCTAAAAAGAGAAAAATAAATACAATTATTTTTTTCATTATACCTTTTTTAGTCTAAAATACTGTTTTTCAATAAAAAAACCACCTTTAAAAAGATGGTTTTTATGATTTAGTTATTTTTCTTTGCTCTGCGTTCTCTTGCAATCAGCGTGTTTTTCATTAACATCGCAATAGTCATTGGACCAACGCCACCTGGAACAGGCGTTATCCATGAAGCTTTTTCGGCAACTTCGTTAAAAGCTACATCGCCTTTAATTACGTATCCTTTTGGATTGGTTTCATCGGCAACGCGGGTAATTCCAACATCAACAATCACAGCACCTTCTTTAATCATTTCTGCTTTTAAAAACTCAGGAACTCCTAAAGCAGTAATCACAATATCCGCTTCGCGTGTAATCTCCTCTATGTTTTGCGTTGCAGAGTGCGTTAAAGTAACGGTCGCATTTCCCGGATACGCTTTGCGGCTCATTAACAAACTCATTGGTTTACCAACGATATTAGATCGACCAATCACCACCACATTTTTACCTTTTGTTTCGATTTTGTTGCGTTCTAACAATTGTAAAATTCCAAAAGGTGTTGCTGGTATAAAAGATTCTAACTCCAATGCCATTCTACCAAAATTTTCAGGGTGGAAACCATCTACATCTTTATCTGGATCAACCGCGTTTAAAACCTTTTGTTCATCGATGTGTTTGGGTAAAGGCAGTTGAACAATAAATCCGTCGATAGCATCATTGGTATTTAATTCGTTGATTTTTGCCAATAGCTCTTCCTCAGTAGTTTCTTCGGGCAATGAAACTAAAGTAGAATCAAAACCAATTTTTTCGCAGGTTTTCACTTTGCTGCCCACATAGGTTAAACTTGCCCCATTACTTCCCACCAAAACAGCCGCTAAGTGAGGAACTTTTTCGCCACGTTGCTTCATTTGAGCTACTTCGGCTGCAATTTCGTTTTTAATTTCTTCCGAAACTTTTTTACCGTCTAATAATTGCATGTTGTGTTGTTGTTTGTAGTTATTGTATGAATTTAAAAACCTACAAGAGCGTCTTGCAGGTTTATTTTATATCAGTGAAGCTGATTTTTAGTTGTTGGGTGCACATTATTGCATGCCCATGCCTTTCATTTGCCCCATCATGCGCATTAAATTTTTGCCTTGAGCACCTTGCATCATTTTCATCATTTTGCTCATTTGCTCAAACTGTTTCAACAATTGGTTTACTTGCTGAATATCGGTTCCGGAACCTTTTGCAATTCGTTGTTTGCGTTTGGCATCTAGAAGCGATGGTCTTTTGCGCTCTATTGGTGTCATGGAATGGATAATTGCTTCGATATGTTTAAAAGCATCATCTTCAATTTCAACATCTTTTAAAGCTTTTCCCACACCTGGAATCATTCCCATTAAATCTTTCATCGAACCCATTTTTTTTACTTGTTGGATTTGACTTAAGAAGTCATCGAAACCAAATTCGTTTTTGGCGATTTTCTTTTGAATTTTTCTAGCTTCTTCTTCATCGTATTGTGCTTGTGCACGTTCTACTAACGATATTACATCGCCCATTCCCAAAATACGGTCTGCCATACGGTCTGGATAGAACACATCAATTGCGTCCATTTTTTCGCCCGTACCAATGAATTTTATGGGTTTATTTACAATCGATTTAATAGAAATAGCAGCTCCCCCGCGCGTATCACCATCTAATTTGGTAAGCACTACCCCATCGAAATTCAATCGGTCATTAAACGCTTTTGCCGTATTCACTGCATCTTGCCCGGTCATAGAATCTACCACAAACAAGGTTTCGTGTGGTTTGATAGCCGCATGCACGTTTGCAATTTCGTTCATCATTTCTTCATCAATGGCTAAACGACCGGCAGTATCGACAATTACTACGTTAAAACCGTTTTTCTTTGCATATTCAATTGCGTTTGTTGCAATAGAAACCGCATTTTTGTTTTCTGGTTCAGAATAAACCTCCACACCAATTTGATCGCCCACCACATGCAACTGATTAATAGCCGCCGGACGGTAAATATCACACGCAACCAATAAAGGTTTCTTGGTTTTCTTGTTTTTTAAATAGTTTGCTAATTTGCCCGAGAAAGTGGTTTTACCCGAACCTTGTAAACCCGACATTAAAATAACGCTCGGCGTGCCCGAAAGATTGACCCCAACAGCATCGCCACCCATTAATTCGATTAATTCGTCTTTAACGATTTTAACCATTAATTGACCTGGTTGCAACGTGGTTAAAACGTCTTGACCAATCGCTTTTTCTTTTACTCTGTTGGTAAATTCTTTGGCAATTTTAAAGTTCACATCGGCATCAAGCAACGCGCGACGCACTTCTTTTAAAGTCTCGGCAACGTTAACTTCGGTGATTTTTCCGTGACCTTTTAATATATGAAAGGCTTTGTCTAATTTATCGCTTAAATTATCAAACATACTTTTTTGGTATTATAACTAAAGTGCAAATATACAATAAAGTAAAAGATGTATCAAGATTTTGTTTCAGTTACTATTTTTTTATCTATGAAGTACAAAAACAAATGAGAACGACAAATAACGACAAAAAAAGAATTTAATTTTAAATTAAACGACTTAATAAAAAAATACGCATACAACGATTAATATTTTTTTGACACTTGTGTGCTTTTTATGTTAATTTTTTTATTTTTGAGAAAAACATATTTTTTATAGAACGATAACCAAAAGTTTCATATTCGATTAATAATATTATCAAGAAAATATTTATGAAAATTTATCAATATATTAATCTATTATCTGAAGAAGTAAAATCAAACATACAAAATGATTTTAACCTAAATAATATAGCTTTTAAAAACTTTTCCAGTTTTGATTATATTAATTTCTACTTGATTTATAAATATATTTTAAATGAAGAAAAGGATGATTTTTTTATTAGCATACCTGAAGATGAATATAGACCAAATTTCTTTGCTTCTATTTTTCATTCATTAGTGTTAATAAAATTGTTTCAAAATTACTATTCATTTGAAAAAGTAAAGCCTCTGCTAACTCAAGATGATTTAATTTTTGTAAACCATGGAGACTTAAATGGAATTTTTGAAATATACCACATAACACAAGATAGATATTATATTAGACCTAAATTTGAGATTAATAGCTCCTTAAAAACACGCATATATAAAAAAAACTACACTAAATTAAATTCAAATCTAATAATCAATAAAACAACTCAAGAGAACATAAAAAATTATCAAACCTTCTTAGAATTGAACTTTGGTTTAGATTTTCCATTTATTTCAGATTTTCGAAATAGAACTTTAGTTATTTCAGAAACTAAATTTTTTAAAGAAAATGACTCGTTACCCGTAAACTACACAAATAAAAAAGGTAAAAACAAAAATGAACTTCCATTTTTTAATTATCTAATTGAGTGTTGCAACGATTTCAAAACCGCTAAAAATTATCTATTAGACAATGATTATACCTTTGATGAAGTTGTTGTAATTGGAGATACAAAGTATAGGGATTGTTTCACAGAACTATTGCAAGAAAGCAAATGGAAAGGGAAAGCAAAAAACATCATCATTATAGGAACAAACGAACCTTCAAACGAATATCCTTTTAAAAAATGGTTATGGTCAAATCAAGAAATTAGACTTTCTAACAATGAGAATTTAAAAATAATAAGTAAAGAAGTTGTAAAATTTGAGGATCTCTATAATGAATTAAAAAAATTTTCAACTTTAATAGAAAAATACAAAACTGAAAGAAATATCAATCTTTCATTCGTATTTAGATATTTAAACTTTTTTTATAAGATAATCGTTGTTGATTCTAATATTTCGAAAGGAATGTATCAAGAATATGCTGACAGGCTATTACATTATTTTTCTAGTGATAATTTTGATGAAGAACTAAAAAATAATTTCTATAAAAATGATGTATATAATCCTACCGAAATAAATGAATGTAAAGAAAATATCATTCAACATTTTAAATCAATATCTAATACTCTACAAGAAAGAAATCCTAAATGGGAAACAATAGTTCGTAAAAGTCGGGAATTACAAAAATTCTATTTATTAGTTGAGAAGAAAAGTTATGACATTATACTAAACCAATTACAAAAGTTTCGTATTAATAATGTTGTATTAGTAAGTGATAAAAGAATTGACAATAAAGTTCTTTATTGGGAAAAATGTTTTAATGATGAGTTTAATTCAGAAGATAAAACATTTATCATTCCTTATTTAAGCAATTATGACACTTTAAATAGATTATATGAATTGAAAGGAAAAACTATTATTTTATGCTATGAAAACATTGATGAAATTGTGTTTGACAAGCTTATTAAAAATAAATTAGCTAACGAAAATTCAAGAATTAGTCATAAGGATAGAAATAGTTTTATTAAAACAAGATATAACCTAAAAGAAGAATATTTAAAACCAAACCCACTAGATAGTCTTTTTGATTTAGAAAATAATTTTCGCCATAAATCGAATACAACAAATGAAGAATTAGAATTACCTAAAGATAAAATTCTTTATGAAATAGTCTTTACCGATGGTTCTATTGAAAAATTTGAATCAACAAAAGGTATTTTCTTAATTGAAAATAGTGAACAAATTAAAACAACAATTGGGGAAATATACGAAGGTGCTAAAATCAGGTTTTATCAAAACAATAACCCAGAAGTATTTAAAAAAATTCTCAAAATATTTGATTCAGAGGGTTTATTAAAATCATTTGATAGTTATTCTCAAAGTTGGAAAACAACTTTAATGAAGTTATTATCCAAATACAGAAGTATTGAAGATTTACATTCAAAGTTATTTGACAACTCAAATAGAATCAATCTAGTAACATTTAAAAATTACTTTGATAAAAATTCAAGTACAAGATTTCCTAGAATTAAGGTTTTAAATGCTATTAAAAATCATTGTATAAGCATTGGTTTAGATAATGAATTAATTGTTACCGATTATGATAAATTTATTGTTTTTTCAAAAAAAGACCATTCAATTAGACAACAAGCTGGTAGATTACTCGGTAGTGATTTATTAGATTATGTTACTTCTGATAAAACTGAAAAAAGCGATGCTCTAACAAAGCTTAACGATGAAATAATAGAAAAACTAATCGGAACAATAGTCGAGAAAGTTATAAAACAAAAAAAGATTTATAATGAAGGATAAGTATATAGAAGAACCAAGATTAATTTTTAGAGATACAATTCAAAAGAACTTGATTGGACCAGGTTCTGATATTTTAATTAGTGATGCTGATAACGAAATCATATCCGATTATCCTTTAAGTAGATACTTTTCAGGTATTGTATTTCCAGAAAAAATTGTTGACCCAGTTCAAGATAGTTTTGGTTTTGAAAATGAATCAAATGCGAATGCTGAAACAATAGATAATAATGATTTAATTACAAATGGATTAGTAGATAACAATGATTCCATTCTAGCAGAAGATGATAATACAGAAAAGAAAGCTCAAATAAATACTGATAGCGAATATTCCGAAGCTAATCAATATTTTCCAACAAATTTTGGCTTAACTTTTTGTGTTCCTAATGAACAAAAGGAAATTACAGTAGAGTTTATTTATGCTAAATACAAACAATTAAAACCTCTTGAAGGCAAAGTAGAAATCTCTCAAGAAGATTTTGAAAAATTTTACAATCATCCATTTAATCCAATTAAACAACACTTGATTTTTGAAAATGGCTTTCTAATGTTCAATAAAGAAACTTTTGGTAAAAGCGGATTAAATGTAAGAAACTATAAAAAAACATTTCAAGAACAAGAACAACAAAGGGAATTAATAGATTCAGTTGGTTATAAAAAAGTAGAGTTACTATTAGGGCGTCTATGGAAACGTTTTCCTTGTGAACAAAAAATAATCAAAATTAATCTTGAAGATAATTATTCAAATGAAGCTACACCAATACCTTTAGAAATTGAAGAAGAAACAAAAGATACAATCACTTGTTTTTTTAAAAAGGTTTTACAAACAAATCACGGAAAGTTCATTAAAATTTTACTAGCTAATAGATTACAACATTCAAAAAAGAAATTTTCATTTAGCAATGAGAGATTAAATTCCAAAGCTATGTTTCAAGCACAAATAAAAGTGAATGGAACAAC
Source organism: Paenimyroides aestuarii (assembly GCF_024628805.1). NCBI lineage: Bacteria > Pseudomonadati > Bacteroidota > Flavobacteriia > Flavobacteriales > Flavobacteriaceae > Paenimyroides > Paenimyroides aestuarii. The sequence continues at coordinate 48,416 of NZ_CP102382.1, forward strand.
TTTCTTACCTTATAAACAATTTAGTGAAAACAATCCTTTTGATGAAGAATTAAATACAATAAACTTCCAATATAGAGAAGAATTTTCATTTGCTATTGGACATGGATGTGCTGTAAAATGGAATGACGATAAACAACCCACAGAACTAAACACAACATTCTTGCCAGAAGTAGACATTAAGAGTTATAGCAATGAATTTAAAGAAGATTTTCCAGAAGATTTAAAATCAATTACAGAATTAAGAAAATTATCTATTTGGTCAGATCTAAATAATGATGAAATTATAGATAAACTCTATTTATTTGTTAATGAATATCAAAAATGGATTGATAAACAAATTACCATTAAAACAGCTGATAGTTTTCAAAATATTAAAAGTAATATAATTGGAAAACAATCTGAAACTTTCAAAAGACTAATAAAGAATATTAAATTTTTAAAAGAAAACGAAGAAGCATTCAAATCATTTAAGTTAGCAAACACTGCAATGTATATTCAAATGTTTGTTTCAAATGAAAAACAGTTTGGTAAAAAGAATATAGAACTAACAGAAATAGATGAAAATATAAATTATAATAATCTTGATTATTTCAGAGAAAATTCAACTTTCAATCCAAAATATAGACCTTTCCAATTAGCTTTTTTTCTTTTAAATCTAGAATCTTTAATTAATCCCGATTCGGAGGATAGAAATAATATAGTTGATTTATTATGGTTCCCTACTGGTGGTGGTAAAACTGAAGCTTACTTAGCTTTAACAGCATTTACCATCATTAGCAGAAGAATCTTAAATGAAGATGAAGCTGACGGTGTAGCAGTAATAATGCGTTATACATTAAGACTTCTAACAGCCCAACAGTTTGAACGTGCTACAAAACTTATCTTATCATTAGATTTTCTAAGAAAACAATATAAATATAAAGATGATTATTATTTTGGTGACACTCCTATTTCAATAGGTATGTGGGTTGGTGCTTCATCAACACCTAACTCATTTAAAGATGCAAAAAAAATATTTGATGACATTTCTCAAAATTTAGTTCGTGCAAACACTAGTAAAAATTACGATTTTCAAAAAGCAAATAAATTCCCAATTGAGAATTGTTCGTGGTGTGGTTGCAAAATAATATCAAAAAACAAATTTAATTTTTTTGAACAAGGTTATCATGCAACTACAAATTCATTTAAAATAAAATGTATAAATAACACTTGTACATTCAGTAATGAATTGCCAATATATTTTGTAGATGATAAAATCTATGATACACCACCAACTTTACTTTTCGCTACAGTAGATAAATTTGCTATGATTTCACACAGAGAAGAAGCACATAAGTTATTTAATTCTATTGATAAAGATAAGTTAACTCCTGATTTAATTATTCAAGATGAGTTGCACTTGCTTAGTGGTCCACTTGGTTCTATAACTGGCATTTACGAATCTATTGTCGAGTTACTATCTACAAAAGGAAATAGAAAACCAAAAATTATTGCTTCAACAGCTACAACAAGAAATACGGCTCATCAAATTGAAATGTTGTATGGAAATAGAAAGTTAAATATATTCCCACCAATGGGATTAAGCTATAACGACAACTTTTTCTCGTTTGTATCAAATGATAGTAAAAGAAAGCACATAGGTTTCATGCCAACAGGTAAAACAGGTCTAAATTCACAAATTCAAATACTAGGTAATCTTTTCATAGCTCGTATTGAATTATTCAAATATTTAATTGAAAATGAAAATTTATCCCATGAAGAATGCATAAATAAAATGAACTACTTCTGGACAATTGTTTCATTCTATAATAGTTTAAGAGACGTTGGTAAAATATACAATAAAGTTCCAGCTGAAATACTTTCCTTGATAAAATTACTTCACAGCAGATATAATATTAGTAGAGATAAATATGCTTTTAATTGGATTGGTTTACCATCAAGAACAAAAGAACTAACAAGTAGAATTGAAAGTAATTCAATTAAAAAACTGTTAGATGAATTAGAACAATCATTTACTTTGAATAGATATGAAGGCAGGGATTATGTTCAAAAGACAGTCGATTTAGTATTAGCTTCTAATATGTTTTCTGTTGGTATTGATATAAAAAGATTAAATGTGATGTTAATGAATGGGCAATCTAAAAATGTAGCGGAGTATATCCAAGCATCCAGTAGAGTTGGTCGTGAAGATATGGGTATAGTGATAAATCTCTTAGATGCAAACCGTTCAAGAGATAAATCATATTTCGAGAACTATGTTAGCTTCCACAATGCTTACTACAAATATGTGGAACCATTAAGTGTAACACCATTTACTGAAATTGCAGTAGATAAAGTTATGGCAAGTCTTTTAGTTGCTTATGTTAGACATAAAAAAGGGTTGTACAAAAACAATCAAGCAAATGATTTCGATGGTAATATTTATGAGTTAAAAACATTTTTATCTGAAAGAATTAAAAACATAAAGCAACGTGATTATGCAATAAATAAACTTGATGAATATGTAAAAAAATGGACGACAAAAGAGGAAGGACTTACATACAAATTATTAATTCAAAAAATTGCAGACCTCGATGAATGGAGCTTAATGATGTCAATGAGGGAAATAGACACCAATAGTATAATAAAATTAGCAAATTAAATGGGTAAATACGAACAAATACAAACTAGAAATACCATAAGTGCTTATGGAGGTGTAGGTTCTATTATTGAAACTAGAGACGGTTCAATAATAATAAAACCATTTGACGAATGGCCTTTTTTTAAAAGTGTTGATGGTGATTTTCAAGACCATAATAATATTGAAGATGTTCGTTTCAAGAACAGATTAAGTAAATATTTTATCAATCTTGAACGATTAGTAAAAATCCCTGTGAATGATATAAAAAATGGTTTTCAACTGCAAAATGGAGATGATAATACAATTGCTGCATCCTATTTTCCAGAATGGTTTTATTGTAGTAGTTGTAATAAATTTGATAAAATTTCAAATTGGAAATACAATTGGTTAAATAATGTAGAAATTAATCATAGAGATAATTTTTTTCCTCCTAAATGTTATAAGTGTTATACTAAAAATAGAAATAGTAGACGAAAATTCTTTGACTTAGAACAAGTACGTTTTATTTTAACTGCTCCTAATGGAGAGATTGCTGATATTCCTTGGGATAAATGGTCAATGTTAAAAAGAGAAAAAAGAGAAAAATCTAACAATGAAAATAAAGATATAGATGCTAATGACGAAACTCTCTCTTTATCCAATGTAGAAGTACCTAGTGATTTATTTTTAGAATATCGCACCTCAGACAAATTAGATGATTTAAGTGGTATTAATATTATTGCAAAAAATAAAGAGGGTGAAACATTAAACTTTACAACATTATCAGGTTTGTTTAATTTAAGAATTAAGAATCAAGAATTAATACCAAATGCTGAAATTAAAGACATACTCTTTAAACCAGTTATTCGTTCTAGTAATAGTGTATATTATCCAAATATTTTATCAAGTATTTATATTCCAGCAAAAGACGAATTAAATAAATCAAAAATCAAGATGATTAGAGAGTTATTTGATAATGGTCTTTCGGCTGATATTATTTCAAGTGTTTTATTAGCAACTAATTCATTTTCAATAGAGGTAAATTCTATTCAAAGACTAATCGATAATGATTTTGTCGAAAGAGATGCAGAAATAACAAAAAGTGAGAATGAGTACCGTTTTGATGAATTTAAATACATTACAAGTAAAGGAAATGATGAAATAAAAGACTTATTGATTTTTGACAAAGTAGATTCAAATTATTTTCAAAATGACTTAATAAAATCCATTTTCAGAATGGATAAAATAAAATTTACATCTGTTCAAACATCTTACACCAGACAAGAACCTATTTCAATTGATACAGCATTGAAAGAAGAAGATATTGAAAATGATAAAGTTGATGCAATAAGAAAAAAATATACATCAAATAAAGGATTAACAACAAAATATTTACCTGCAATTGAAAGTTTTGGTGAGGGTATATTTTTTGAATTTGACAATGATATTTTAGCTAATTGGTTAAATTCATCACAATTGATTAAAACAAGAGTTGAACCAATTTTAAACAACTATCATAATTTTGATTCTGCTTTTAATAAAGATATAGAAGTAAACCCTAAACTGATACTCATACATACTTTTTCACATTTGATAATAAAAGAATTAGAATATTTATGTGGTTATCCTTCAACATCAATTCAAGAACGAATTTACGTTAGTGAAACCCCTAATATGAATGGTGTTTTAATTTATACTATTGCAGGTTCCGAAGGGAGTTATGGTGGTTTAACTTCATTATGTGATGATGATAAGATTGGTAAACTAATTCAATCCGCAATTATGAGAGCTAAAGATTGTGCCACAGATCCAATTTGTTATCACACAAATGGTCAAGGAGTTGGAAATCTAAATTTGTCAGCTTGTTTTAGTTGTTCTTTATTACCCGAAACATCATGTGAGCTATTTAATAGTTTTTTAGATAGAAGATTACTAATTGATGATGGTTTTGGTTATTTTAAAAATCTATAAAGAGATTAACAATAAAACGCCCCTTTCAAAAGAGGCGTTTTCGTATTTTTTACATTCTATTCGGAACATCAATTCCCAATAAAGCAAAGGCGTTTTTAACCGTTTGCCCTACTTTGTTGGACAATTGCACACGGAATACTTTTTTATCGTGATTTGCTTCTCCTAAAATAGAAACCGACTGGTAAAACGAATTGTATTCTTTAACCAAATCGTAGGTGTAATTGGCAATTAATGCTGGACTGTATGTTTTGGCGGCTTGCTGAATCACTTCGGGAAACTGTGCCAATATTTTAATTAACTCTTTTTCTTTTTCGTGAAGAGATACTTTGCTATCGTTCAATATGACAGAACTATAATCAAAATCGGCTTTGCGAAGAATAGACTGAATACGTGCATAGGTATATTGAATGAACGGACCGGTGTTTCCTGCAAAATCTACCGATTCTTTTGGATCGAACAAAATACGCTTTTTAGGATCTACCTTTAAAATGTAATACTTCAAAGCGCCTAAACCAATCATTTGGTACAAATTGTCTTTTTGTTCGGTTGATAATCCATCTAACTTACCTAATTCTTCTGAAATTTCTTTGGCAGTCACCGTCATATCGTTCATCAAATCATCGGCATCAACAACGGTTCCTTCGCGCGATTTCATTTTTCCCGAAGGTAAATCAACCATTCCGTACGATAGATGATACAAATGTTCTGCCCAATCATACCCCAATTTTTTCAAGATTAAGAACAACACTTTAAAGTGGTAATCTTGTTCGTTTCCAACGGTATAAACCATTCCGCCCACATCAGGAAAATCTTTTACACGCTGAATGGCTGTTCCGATATCTTGGGTCATGTAAACTGAAGTTCCGTCTGAACGCAACACTAATTTTTCATCTAAACCATCTGGAATTAAATCAATCCAAACCGAATTATCTTCTTTTTTATAGAAAATTCCTTTTGCCAAACCTTCATCCACCACATCTTTCCCCAACAAATAGGTATTGCTTTCGTAATAATTACAGTCGAAATCTACGCCAATGTTTTTATAAGTTGACTCGAAACCAGCATAAACCCAATTGTTCATTTTTTCCCAAAGCGCCACAACCTGCTCATCGCCAGCTTCCCATTTACGAAGCATTTCTTGAGCTTCTAAAATTAATGGAGCTTGTTTCTTGGCTTCGTCTTCGGTTAGACCTTTTTCTATTAATTGATTGATTTCTGCTTTGTACGCTTTATCAAATTCCACATAATAATTCCCAACCAGCTTATCGCCTTTTAATCCGGTAGATTCTGGTGTTTCGTTGTTTCCGAATTTTTCCCAAGCCAACATGGATTTACAGATATGAATGCCACGATCGTTAATAACCTGTGTTTTATATACTTTTTTGCCCGAAGCTTTTAAAATTTCGGCTACAGAATAACCTAAAAGTACATTACGAACATGCCCTAAATGCAAAGGTTTGTTGGTGTTTGGCGATGCGTATTCTACCATTACCGCTTTAGCATCGGAGTTGGTTGGTTGGTATCCGTAGGTTTTATGATTTAAAATAGCATTAAAAAATTGGCTATAGTAACTATCGCTAATCACAATATTTAAAAATCCTTGCACCACGTTGAACTTTGAAACAACATCAACATTTTCTACTAAATAGGTGCCAATTTTAGTTCCTATTTCGGCAGGATTGCCTTTTAATTGCTTTACCAACGGAAAAACCACCATGGTAATGTCTCCTTCAAAATCCCTGCGCGTAGCCTGAAATTCTACTCGGTCGATCGTTAAATCGAACAATTGTTGAACTGCTTGCTGAATGTACGGCGTTAAAATTTCTTGTAAAGACATTGTTTTAAAATTTTTAATTAAGGTGCAAAGATAAAACTTTTCAGTGGCTTTTAATTTACAAAAAATGCGGTGTAGAATTATTTTTTGTTTTGTGTAACATTTTAAATCAATTGCACACTAATTCATCAAACAATAATTTAAGAGGAACACTTATTTGGAAGTTCCTTCAAAATCATACAAAATAAAAAAAAATGAAAAAGAGATACGTAAGTTTATCTTTACTTTTAGCTGTATCGTTCAGCTCTTGGGCACAGCAGCAGCCAGCAGGTAATGGAGTTATTAAGGGAAAAGTTTCCGAAAAATCGACCAAAAACGCGGTGGGTTTTGCATCGGTAGCTATTTCGGCAAACGGTCAAATTATTTCGGGCGATTTAACCGATGAAGACGGATCGTTTACCATTACCAATTTGCCAAATACTTCGGTAGAAATTTCGGTGGAATATATCGGTTTTAAAACCTATAAAAACACGATTAATTTATCGACCGAAAAAACAAAAGATTTGGGAATGATTGCTTTGGAAGTAGATGAGGAAGTGCTTGATGCAGTGGTGATTAATGCCGAACGCAGCACCATGGAACAGTTGGTTGACCGAAAAGTGATTCGCGTGGGGAAAGATTTATCTACCGCAGGTGCCACAGCTTCGGACATTATGAACAATATTCCTTCGGTAAACGTAGATCAAGATGGAAATATCTCAATGCGCGGCAATGAAAATGTTCGTGTTTTGATTGATGGAAAACCTACGCAGTTAGACCCAAAAACGTTGTTAAAGCAAATTCCGTCAAACGCTATTGATAAAATTGAATTAATCACCAATCCATCGGCAAAATATAACCCAGAAGGAATGAGCGGTATGATTAATTTTGTGTTGAAGAAAAATATGAAAGATGGATTTAATGGCAGTTATAACGGAAACATTACGTTTGCAAGAGTTCCAAAGTTTAATCAAGGCTTAGATTTGAATTATCGCAAAGGAAAAATCAATTTTTTTGGAAACTATAATTATTCCGACCAAAAAACGCTGAATGGGGGCACAATGACGCAATTAGATGATATGAGTCAGCAAATTTTTGATATTGTGAACGATAACATCACTCATGTGTTCAAAGTGGGTTTTGATTTTTATGCAAACGATAAGAACACGTTCTCTGTTTACACCAATCAAACCTATGCAGATGGAATTGGAACGGTAGCAAATACCATTTCGTCGCCAAACACCCCATTGTTTTTACAAACCGATCAATACGATGGAACAAATGAATCGCAAATCTATAATGCGGCTTGGAAAAAATTATTTGCTAAACCAGGGCAAACCTTAGATCTTGAGGTCAATTATAACAAAACAAACAACGACCAAAGTGGCGATTTTGGCATTGCCGGAAATTCGCCCACTCGATACAACGATAACAGCGACAATACAGTAGATGCAGTGCAAGCCAACTTAGATTATGTGCATCCAATTGGTGAAAAAACAAAGTTAGAATTAGGTGCTGAATACCGCACCACAACAATAGACAATACCTATACCACTACAAATACTATTGGCAATCAAACCAATTTTGAATACAATATGGACATTGCATCTGCATACGCTACTTTTGGATCAAAATTCAACAAATGGGGTTATCAGATTGGGGCACGTTTAGAAAAATACGATGTGAATGCCAACTATGTAATTGGTAACGAAGCCGCGACATTCAACGATGATTATTTAACGATTTATCCATCGGCATTTTTGAGTTACACACCCACACAAACCGATTTTTTCCAGATTAGTGCCAGCCGCCGTGTAGATCGTCCGAATGTTTGGCAAACCAGACCGGTTCGCGATTACAGCACTCCGCGCGTGGTGCAAATAGGTAACCCTGAATTGCGTCCGCAGTTTACCAATTCGGTAGAATTTAACTATACCAAAATTTTTGGTGTGAAAGGAAGTGCTACATTAGGCACCTACTACCGCATGATTAACGATCCAATTGAACGCACGTTTTATTTAGATACCTCATCAGAAGATGCAATTGCAGATCGAAGAATGGTTATGAGTTTTGGAAACTTTGACAAATCTACTGCTTATGGTGCCGAATTATCTGCAAACTACAAAATCACTAAATGGTGGGATGTGCAACCAAGTATAGAATATTATCATAGAGTGCAGCGTGGTGTGGTAACCGTTTTAAACCCAGATACCAACGAAGGTGAATTGCAATTACGCGAGGTGGACAACGGTGTTTTTAACAGCAGATTAAACAACAACTTCAAGATAACCAACCAGTTGCGTGCTTCGTTGTTTGGTTTTTACCGTGGCGATGCAGTAGGTGTAAACGGAACCATGAAAGCCATGTATAAAATGGATGCCGGGGTGCGTTACAGTTTCTGGGAAAACACAGCCAATGTAAGTTTGCGTTTTAATGATGTGTTCAACAACATGAGAGCAAGGTTTGAAAGCGATGCGCCTTACCGCCAATCAGGTACATTTACTTGGGAAAGCCAATCGCTATTCGTAGGGTTTCAATATATGTTTGGTTCAGGAAAAAACCGAGCATTACAACGTAAAGCCCGCGATAAAAACGAGGTGCAAAACTCAGGAGGGTTTTTCTAAAAATACCAACCGATTGAATGAAAATTCAGTCGGTTTTTTTATTGCATTAAAAATCTTATTTTAGCAAAGTACCAAATTCTTAAAAATGATTATAGAAACACATGAGCTGAGTTTTCAGTTCCATAAAAATCATAAACTACTAGACAAAGTATCGATACAAGTTCCCGAAAAAAGTATTTACGGTTTTTTAGGACCAAACGGAGCGGGAAAATCAACCACTATTCGACTGATAACAGGATTATTAGGCGAGCAAAATCCGGGGGAAATATCATTATTCGATAAACCGCTGGAAACACAACTTCCTGAGGTTTTTTCGCAAATAGGTTGTATTATTGAAACACCTACATTGTATGGACATTTAACCGGATTGGAACATTTAAAATTTATTGCAAAATTGCAAAACACCGATGGTTCCAAATTCAGCGAAGTGTTGGATTTAGTAGGATTGGAATCTGCTAAAAATATCAAATCTAAAAAATATTCGCTGGGAATGAAACAGCGATTAAGCATTGCAATGGCTTTGATTAATAACCCTAAATTATTAATATTAGACGAACCCGTAAACGGTTTAGATCCACAGGGTATTATTGAAATGCGGTTGTTGCTTCAAAAACTAAATCGCGAAAAAGGCATTACTATTTTTATATCGAGCCATATTTTAGCCGAAGTTGAAAAATTGTGTACGCACGTTGGAATTTTACACAACGGCAAATTGCAGTTTCAAGGTACAATGAGCGAATTAAAAGCTAAAAACAGTCAAGCATCAATTGTGGTGGAAGTGGGAAATTTAGATCAACATTTAAATCTTATCCAACAGCAATATCCAAATTGTATGCAAATAAATGCCAACGAGTTGCAGCTTAAGTTTTCAAGCAAAGAAGAAATTCCGGTGTTTGTAAACTTTTTAGCACAACATAGCATACCTGTTTATAAAATTCAACCACAAGGCGGATTAGAAGAATGGTTTATTGATTTAACAAAACAAATAAAAACACTATGAAAAAATTTATAAAAGCATTTCAAGCCGAAAATCTAAAGCTTAAACACTCGGGCATCCAAACAACCGCATATATTCTAGCTTTGATTCCATTTTTAATCAGTATAGGAGCAAGCATTTACAGCTATTTTAGTGAAAAAACAGAAGCTACCAATCCTGTTTATTTCTTTTTTGACACTTACAACCTGCTTATTTTACCATTTATAGGATTGTTTTATCCGTTAATTATTATTGTAACTGCGTCTAGAATCACACAATTAGAACACAAAAACAACACTTGGCAATTAATAGAAACACAACCCTTAAAGCGTGCTGTTTTACTAAATGCTAAATTTATTAAAGCATATCAAATTTGTATCTACAGTATTCTAATATTCATGTTAGGCGTTGCAGCATTGGCAACCTTCAATTATCTAATTTCCCCAAAAACAGAATTGTATATTTTAGATATTCAATGGCTGTTTTTACTAAAAAAAACCATAAGTTTATCATTGGGAACAGGTTTTTTGTTGGCGCTAATTTATGCGGTATCGGTACGGTTTTCTAATTTATTTGTTTCGATAATAGTTGGCGTTGGCGCTTTGCTTGTTGCACCTATACTAAACGGACTGAAATTGTTGCCCAAATGGTTTCCAACCACAATATTAGAAAACAGTTTAAAAGCATCGAGCGATTTGGGTTATTGGCTCACCTATAACGAGTATTTAAGTGTGATTGCAACCGTAATTATTTTGTTTTTAATTACATTTTGGTACGTTTTTAAAAACAAAAAATGGTGGAACAATAAAAACACGATTCTTATAAATTATGCTGCGCCTGTATTGCTTTTGTTGGGTTTGTTTTTATACGTGAACCATCCAACACAAATGACATCGAGCAACGAAACTGTAATAAAAGGCAGCGTTCCAGAAAATGAGATGATTCGAACAGTTTATCTTTTGGATGGAACGATGAACGATACGCTACAAACTATTGAGGTAAAAAATAACCATTTTCATAAAGTAATTAAAGATGATTTGCCTTTGAAAAAATACAGATTAGCATGGTGGAGTGCTAAAGGAGAAGTGCAAGCAACTGTTTTATTTTCTAAAAATGATGTGGTAGAAATTCAGTTTCCCGATGAAGCAAAAGATCAATCGTTTAAAATTTTAGGTACTCGTTTAGCAGAAAACGCTTTAAATGTGGAACTTGGTGACAATGTTGATTATATTAAAAAATTAGCCGATCAAGGAAGTGAAGACAATGCAGAAACCATTATTTTCCTTTTGAAAAGAAATTACAAAGAAGATTTAAAAACATTAAAAAGTTTTAACACAAGCGATAATTATGTGATTAGAGATGATTATACCGAGATTATTAAGAACGAATTATATTACAAATACAATTTAATTTGGATGCAATATAAAGATGCCTTAGCCAGATCTAATCCTAAAAACGAATATAAAAATAAAAGTATTCAAGATGTTCTAGATATTGACTTTAAACCCAACGAAGATTTTATAGCAAAAGCAGAAAATGTGGCCTATTATCGTTTTAAAATTTACGAATTGTTAAGCAAAGATTCATCAGATGAAGATGTTTTAACGAAGTACAAAAACGGTTTGAATGGTTTGAAAAATTCAACATTGGAAACGCAATTGGCAAAAATTATTTTAGAAGACCAACTGCCAAACGTGAATGATTTGAACGAAATTAATCGTTACGAAACTTTGTTTCTTCCATTAATAAAAGACCAGCGAACCAATGCTTACTATTTTAAATTTATTCAAGATAAAAAACGATTAACATCAGGCAAGGAAGCGCTTTCTTTCGAAGCAATCACTACTGATAATCAACCGAAAACATTTGCCGACTTTAAAGGTAAATTTATCATTTTAGATTTCTGGGCAACTTGGTGCGGTCCGTGCATTTATCAAGCAGATTATTTTGAAAAACATGCTATTGAATACAACAAAAGGGGCGATGTCGTGTTTATTTCTTTAAGCATTGACCAAAAGGAAAATGCTTGGCGAAAAAAAGTAAAATTAAACGATAAAAATGTGGTACAGTTATTTGCAAAAAATCAAAATGCATTGAATAATTTTTATCGATTAAATGCTATTCCACGTTTTATCGTTATTGATCCCGAAGGAAAAATTGTGAATAGTAATTTCCCGTTTCCTGACGACTCCAATTTTAAAGTCATGTTAGACCAACTCCTTCCAAAACAATAAACAAAAAAGCGAGATTTCTAGAATCTCGCTTTTTTGTTTATTGTTTGGGGTGTGGCGCATTATTTAACATCAACCAACTCCACATCAAAGATTAAAGTGGCATTTGGTGGAATCACGCCACCTGCACCACGCGAACCGTAACCTAAATGCGATGGAATTACAAAACGTGCTTTATCGCCAACGTTTAACAAAAGAATTCCTTCATCCCAACCTTCGATTACTTGACCAACGCCTACATTAAATTCAATAGGTTGTTTGCGTTTGTACGAATCATCAAAAACTTGTCCGTTGGTTAATTGTCCTTTATAATGAACCGCTACTTTGTTGCCTTTTGCAGCTTGTTTACCTGATCCTCTTTGAATATATTGGTAACGCAAACCGCTATCTGTTTTTTGAAAACCAGCTGCAATTTTATCCAATTCTGCTTCGGCATTTGCTTTTTCTTCTGCCAATCTTTTTAAACGAGATCCTTCAAAAGTTCTGAAAGCTTCCACTGCATTCCATTTTTCTGCTTCAGCACCCACACGGATAATTTCCACTTTATCCATTTTATCACCTGGTTCCACCGCATCAACAACATCTTGTCCTTCAACCACATGACCAAAAACGGTATGGTTGTTATCCAACCAAGGCGTTGCAATGTGTGTAATGAAAAATTGTGAACCGTTTGTACCCGGACCTGCGTTTGCCATTGAAAGAATTCCAGGTTTATCGTGTTTTAATTCCGGATGAAATTCATCATCAAATTTATAACCCGGACCACCCGAACCTGTTCCTGTTGGATCGCCCCCTTGAATCATAAAATCGCTGATTACACGGTGAAAGGTTAATCCGTCGTAATACGGTTTTCCTTGTGAACGAGCCGTGTTTTCTAAGTTTCCTTCTGCCAAAGCTACAAAGTTTCCTACTGTACCCGGCGTTTTATCATGTGTTAATTTTACTACTATTTCACCTTTTGGAGTGGTGAATTTTGCGTATATACCGTTATCCATAAAAAATTAATATTGTTACTTACAAAGGTATAAAATTATAGCTGTATTACAGCACATAATTGATATTAAACGCCAAACGGTAATTTGCTTCTACCCTACCTCCTGTTAAATTTTGATTGATTGGCAACATGGCATTCACCCCGGCAGAAAACCTTTTATAACCTACCTCTACCCCTATTTTTCCAAAGAATATGTCGCCTGCGGTTCTTGGTACTTCTTCGCTAAATTCTTTGTTGGCTTGATAAGTTTCTCCGGCAACACCCAATTGTGGCACAAAAGCTATATCATTAAAATTGGTGTTGAAGAAAAGCGAGGTGCCATAATTGAATTGATTTCCAAATTGATAATTCTTTTTATTTTCGGTCTTAAAAATGTAACTTAAATTGGTATTGAGTCCGTATTTTTTGAAACGAATGATGTGTTCGGTTGCCAAACTGTAATCCCAACTGCCGGTTCCTAACTGAAAACTAGGATTAATACTGCCGTTGTTTTTATTATCAAAACTTCCTGTGGGTGCTTTTATTCCTGCACCAATTAATAATTTTTGCTGAATGGTTGCCGAATCGTTTTTGGTTTGCAATACATTATAAAACCCCATAATGGTAATATCGCCCACTCCGCTTAAACTTTGATTTTCAGTAGTTTTAACACGGTTTAAAATATGATACGGAGCTAAAACCATCACTTCGGCTTTTTGGGTAACGGGAACACGTGCCCAGAGTTGAACTGTGTTGAAATTCTCATCAATCCACGGAGAATTATTAAAAACCCCGTCTTTGCTTTTGTAGCTTTGAAACATATAACGCACACCAACAAATTTTTCGCCAATTAACGAGTTAAACCCCATACTACCACCGCTCGCAGAGCAGCCACACGCATCGCAATCTTCTAAGAAATAGGTGTTTGATTGTTGAGAATCATCGAATAAATGGGCAGTGAATTGACTGTAAACCGTTTGGTGAACAAGCAACAGAAATACAATTATTTTTTTCATTTGTTTAAGTTTTGTGATAAAAAAGCGGGTTGGTAATAAACGCTTCATCGGTCAAGGTTTTTAAAAAGGCAATCAATGCTTCTTTTTCTTCGGCTGTGAGCGGAATACCTAATTTTTGATGTTGCTGTATGAATGGATCCAAATTGGGTGTGTTTTGAACGCCATCGGTATAAAAATTCAACACCGATTGTAACGATCCAAAACGCCCATCGTGCATATAAGGTGCTGTTAGGGCTACGTTTCGCAAACTGGGCACTTTAAATTTATATCGATCCTCAGGAAATCCCGTAACATGCTCTCTGCCTAAATCATCTAATTTAGGATTGGGCGGCAAACCGTTGTTTCTAAACGAATTATCGGTAAAAATATCAGTTGCATGACACGAAGCACAATTGTTTTCAAACAATGCCAACCCTTGCAATTCTTGGTTTGTGAAATCGCCGCCCGGTTCATTTCGAACATATTTATCGTATTTTGAATCGGCAGAAATCATGATGGTCATGAATTGTGCCAAGGCATTTAACATATTTGCTGAGCTAACTTCGCCATTAGAAAATGCTGATTGAAACATTTTCACATACGTTGGATCTTGCTTTAACTTTGCAATAATGGCAGGAAAATTCTCATCCATCTCCACCGGGTTGTGAATAGGAACAATAGACAGCATTTGGATACTGTTTGAAGCGCCATCGTAAAAATATTCGGTTTGAAAAATCATATTTTGAACCGATGGTGCATTGCGTGTGCCGGTTAAATTATCGATACCATGACTTAAATCGTGTCCGTGATGAGTAAATGCACTTTGCTGTTCATGACAAAAAGCACACGAAATGGTATTGTTGCGAGACAAACGCGGATCGTAAAACAATTTTCTACCCAATGCCACTCCGTTTTGTGTGGGCATATTATTTGAAATATCTTGTTTTATCGAAGGAAAATTAGCTGGAATTTCTAACGGAAATAAACTGTCTGCTGGAATATCTTCATACGCCTCATCGGCACTGCATGACATAAACACACAAACCAACAAAACACCAGCTGCTTTCTTGAAAAATTTACTATAAAACATATAAATGGTTTATATAGAAGCATTCCGGGTTGTTCTAAAAAAACCCGGAATAGCTACCATTAAATTAACAACTAAAAACTATTAATGCTGTGTACCACCGCCGTTGTGCACGTGATCTACTGTAAACATTTGTAGCGTATTCTCTGCAATTTTGATTAAGTTTTCACCGCCCATGATGCTTGCATTGGTTCCAGCTGCGTTTAAATTGTCTTTTAAAACAATTTTATTGGTTCCGTCTGCAATTTTATTGGCATCAGTTATAATGTGTATGCTTGGTTTGTCGCCTTTTCGCACGCGTGCTGTGGTTGGTAAATTTAGGGTAATTTCACGGTAATTATCGGTAGCGGTGTTGCTGCCTTGATGGATTTGAAAGTTATACATTCCTGGAGCGCCCGTTCCTGGTTCTTCATGTTTTGCAGCAGTTGCAGGGGTAAATGTTCCTTCAAAATTAATAAAACGATACCCAGTGCTCCACGTCCATGTTAAGTTATGACTTGCAGCATAGTTCCAAAACTCTTGCTGAGCGGTTTCGCCTTCTAAATAACGTTGGTTATCAACGCCCAAACCAAATTTTACTTTTACGTAATCGCCTGCTGGAATGTTTTCTAAACTAATTGTGTGCAAATCGGCTTCTTCACTCACCACAAAATAGCTTTTTGCTTTTGGATACACATATTCGGTTCCGTCTGCCTTGATCAATATCACATTACTAATGATATAGTTGAAACGGTTAATAGTTAGTGTTTCGCCGTTTGAATTTGTGTAAGAATTGCCCAAAATAAGTTTGTCACCGTTCACACCGTTATCAAAATACAACTCGGCATCGCCAAATGTGTTTTCTTCAATGATTGTCGAACTGTCGTCGCTGTTACAAGCTGTTAGAAATAAACTAGATGCGAAAAACGCTATGATTGCTTTTTTATTATTTTTCATTTTTAATTTTATTTTTAAGAGGTATTTTTTTTTATGGTATTGATGCTGTGTTTTTGTAAATACTCATTTGTTTTGGCACACAGCTTTATTCTTCTAAAAGTTTAGAAGAAATATAATGGATGTTGAAGCATCTTGATCTTAAAAATGAAAAATAGGTGGTTTGAAGATGTGAGTAAGAAAAGTGAATTGGTATTGGTCTTGATTGTTTTCTAGATTCTTTTGAAGTTCAATAATTTCTGTAGGAATTAAAAAATCTAAAACCGATAAGTTTTGATAGAAAACAACAGATGTTTCTACCGAAAAAGAATGCCTTTTATCTTCTGATGAGTCTGTTGCAGCAGTTTTTGCCATTTCTTTTTTAAGGTGGCATTTTCCGTTGCATTCTAGTTCGGGTTTGTCTTTATTTACGCAAAGTTCGTTTTTAATATAGTCATACAGCACCACATACTCTAAAACCGGAAGCACGGGCTTTAGCAGCATAAATAATGATAATATAAGTGTAGCTGTTTTCACGTTGCAAAGTTGCTTTTTGTTTCTCTTTATTCCAAATTATGGCACGATTATCTAAACAATTCGATTGAAAACCAAAAACTTATTTTGATTTTCTAAATTGTTCTGGCGTTTCTCCTGTTTCCTTTTTAAAAAATGCACTGAAATAGGAAACATGATCAAATCCTAACTGAAAAGCTATTTCGCTGACCGTTAAACTAGTAAAGTGTAAAATTCGTTTTGATTCTAAAATAATATGATTTCGGATAAAAGCACCTGCCGACACACCAAAATGTTGTTTGCTGATTCGGTTTAAATAATTAGTGCTTATATGCAATTTATCGGCATAAAACGATGGCAGTGCATTTTCATGAGCGTGCTTTTTAATTAACTGTTGAAACTTTAAGGCCTTATCTTTGGCAAAACCTTGAGATATAGAAACTTTTAAAGGTTTGTAGTTTCGGTTGATTTCAATTAAAATGATATTGAGATATGAACGCAACGCTTTTAAAGCGTCTTTTTTGTTTGATAAAAATTCTTTTTCGGCAAGACCAACCATCTCTTTTAATGAATAAAAGCATTGACTAGAAACCGAGATAAATGCGGCGTTTTCATTTTCTAGAAAAGAAAATTGATCCAACATATTTTCGTGATAACGCAACGAAAAAAAGGCTTCTGCAAAACAAATTACTTGGCTATTTGAAGTTGTTTTACAATCTATTTGGTTGATACTATTTGGTTTTACAACGGCAATTTGAAAATCGCTTAAAACATACGATTGATTGTTAATCGCAATTGTTCCACTGGCATTCTCGTTGATAAACACCATATAAAACCGTGCTTGATGTGCCGACCGAAACACCGGATTTTTTAGTGCATCATCAACAGAACCCATCCAAAAATCGTGGGCGTTGCCAGCAAACATGTCAATAGTACAAACGGGTATATTACCTATCTGCATATATAAATGTATATTATAAGTTAAATAAAATGTGATTAAATCGATATTTAACTTACAGAAGCCGGCGGTTTTAAAAGGAATTGATAAAAAGTGCTTTGGTATAAATTGCTGCGATCAAAATAGTTTTGAAACAAATCATCCGAAAAAAAATGATTCCATTGTAAAAAAAGCAATTCTTCACAAAAAACAAGTATGTTTTCTACCGAAAAACTGTGTGATGAGCTTTTCTCCTCCGTGGTTGCTGCTTTTGCCAATTCTTTTTTTAAATGACATTTACCATTGCACTGCAAAGCTTTATTTTCTTTATTGACACAAAGTTCGTTTTTAATATAGTCGTAAAAAACCACATATTCCACTACCGGAATTATGGGTTTTATCAACATAAAAAAAGCAAATAGTACAATAATTTTTTTCACAATGCAAAGATACTTCTTTTAAAAAACAAAACATATAAATAATGTTGTGTAATTTTGCAGCAAATATTTTTTTATGCGTATTGATATTATAACTGTTTTACCCGAATTAATCAAAAGTCCGTTTGAAGCATCGATTTTAAAAAGAGCCATTGCCAAAGGTTTGGTAGAAGTGCATTTTCATAATTTACGAGATTACAGTACCAATAAGCATAAAAATGTTGACGATTACCAATTTGGCGGCGGTGCGGGAATGGTGATGAGTATTGAACCAATAGATAAATGTATTACCAAACTGAAAGCCGAACGCACTTACGATGAAATTATCTACATGACACCCGATGGCGAAACGCTGAACCAGCAAATGGCAAACAGTATGTCGTTGCTTAAAAACATAATTATTTTGTGCGGTCATTACAAAGGCGTTGACCAACGCGTGCGCGATCATTTTATAACCAGAGAAATTTCTATTGGCGATTATGTGCTTTCGGGTGGTGAATTAGGTGCTGCCATTTTGTGCGATGCCGTAATTCGGTTGATTCCCGGAGTTCTATCGAACGAAACCTCTGCCCTAACCGATAGTTTTCAGGATAATTTGCTGGCACCACCCATTTACACACGCCCGGCAGAATACAATGGTTGGAAAGTGCCCGATGTTTTGTTGAGTGGAAATTTCCCTGAAATTGAAAAATGGCGCGAAGAAAAAGCCTACGAGCACACCCAAAACCGCAGACCTGATTTGTTAAAAAACGATTGATATAAAAAATAAAAACATGAAAAAAATTGTAAAAACCATTTTTACAGCTACATTAACAGTTGTTTCGCTGGTAGCATCTGCCCAAACTAAAAACAGTCTATTATGGGAAATTTCAGGTAAAGGTCTAGAAAAACCATCGTATGTTTTTGGAACCATCCACATAATTTGCCAAGACGATTATTTGATGACGGAAACCATTGAGAATACTTTACAAAATGCGGATGCATATTACGCAGAGATTAATCTAGGCGATCCTGAAGGTATGATGACCATGCAAAAGGCAATGTTCAGCAACGTTTCTCTTTCTAAAAGATTAAATGCTAATCAATATCAAGAAATGAAAAGACTTTTAAAAGATGTTCTTGATATAGATATAGCCCAATTTGAAAACCTTTCAAACACAGCGATCATTAGCATGATTACTGTTAAATCGTTTCCGTGTACAGATTTTAAAATGTATGAAATGGAATTGTTGCAAACCGCCTTGAAACAACAAAAAAAGCTAGGTGGTTTAGAAACAATTGAGCAGCAAATAGAGATTATGAGCAATTCTTTAAATGAAGATAACATTATTCAAATGCTAAAAGAACTTGCAAATGATGGTTTTTCTTCCACAAAAGAGATGGTTGAATTTTACAAAGCCCAAAACATTGAAGGTTTATATGAGCTTATGAAAAAAAATAGCTATATGACCGATAGTGTTTATAATGAAATACTTACCAAACGCAACCACAATTGGATGCAAGAAATGCCACAGCTTATGAAAAACCAATCGGTATTTTTCGCAGTTGGCGCAGGTCATTTAAGCGGAAGTAATGGCGTTTTAGAACTATTAAAAAAAGAAGGCTATACCATAAAACCTATTCAGATACAATAAACTGTTTTAAAACAAACAGTTACATTGAAAAATCTTTAAAAAAATAGCACAAAAACAATTTGGTTAATATTACAAAAAAATATTATATTTGCCCCACTTTTGGATCAACCTCTGGCGAAAACCGTGTATGTTGGTTTGAATTAACTTAAAAAATTTATACAATGTCTTTAGATTTAGTAAAGTTCGTACAAGACGAGTTTGTTACAAAAAAAGATTTTCCTAATTTCAGTGCAGGTGATACTATTACTGTTTACTATGAAATTAAAGAGGGTGAAAAAACAAGAACGCAGTTCTTTAAAGGTGTAGTAATCCAAAGAAGAGGATCTGGCGCTACTGAAACTTTTACAATCCGTAAAATGTCTGGTAACGTTGGTGTTGAACGTATTTTCCCAATGAACATGCCAGCTTTGCAAAAAGTTGAATTGAACCAAAGAGGTAAAGTTCGTAGAGCACGTATTTTCTACTTCAGAGAACTTACAGGTAAAAAAGCTAAAATTAAAGAATTACGTAGAAAGTAATCTTTTAATTAAGATCATAAAAAACACCATTCGTTTGAATGGTGTTTTTTGTTTTATTAACTGTCTTAAATATTTTTATTTGAATTAACCACAGATTTCACAGATTCACAAAAATTTTCTTTTACAACATAAATTATACAATGCTACTGTTATTTCCCAACCAATTCCAAATAATTTTTAAGAATAACACCGTATTTACTTTTTGCAACTTCGGGCGACAGATTATTATAAATAGTATCTAAATGGTTATTGTTCATAGTGGCAACATCGGTCAATGTAATGTACGGAGCTACTTCGTTTTTATTATTTTTCAGTGCAAAATTCACTGCATTCCAATAATACCTGCGTTTGGTGCGGTTCAATACATTTTCTAAACTATCTGCTTTAGCTGTTTGCTGGTTTTGTTGAGCCAAAATAATAGATCGAACCAAATCGGTTTGTTTGTTGGTATAAATAGCTCTTGTTTCTAAATATTTTGCATATAAATCTTGGTTTTTAGAACCCTCTACTACTGCTCCGCTTGAGAAATTATCTAACGAACTATTGATTTTTAAATCTCCTGGTTCAGCAAAAAACAAAATCAGGTTGTCCATAGACTGTGTCGTTCCACGGTTCAATCCTAAATACAAAACTTCGGGTTCTTGCAAATCAAATGATGTTTCAAAAGTAGAAGTTCCTTTCAACACTACACTGTCTAGCGTTATCAACATACTGTCCTTTAATTGCTGCACGTACAAGGTTCCTTGTTTCAACCCTTTTATTTCGCCGGTTATGTGTGTGTTTCCCGCTTTTTTGTCGCTACACGAAACCATCGCAGCCACACTTATTAGTAGTAAAAATAACTTTTTCATTCTACTTAAATAAATCCATTCCTGGAATATTTGGCATTCCGTCTTTTGCAGCAGCAGCGAGTTCGGCTTCATTAATTGCTCCGGCTTTTTCTAATGCCTTATTCAACGTTAAAATCAAATAATCTTCTAGTTGTTCTTTATCGCTTAACAATTCATCATTGATATCTATGGTTCTAATTTGTCGGTTTGCTGTGACCGTAACCTTCAATAATCCGTCGGCCGATTGTTCATCAATCAAAACCGTATTTAAACGTTGTTTTGTTTCTTCTACTTTTTTCTGGGCTTCCTGTAATTTTCCCATCATACCCATTAAATCTCCAAACATATTTTTTATTTTAAAATTTCCTACAAAAGTATTAAATTCAACCGAAATCATTAATTATAAATTTATGAAACACTCAAGTATTTTTATGCTGGCTTTTTGTAGTATTTTTGCAGCATGTTCAACAACAAAAGATAAAATGAAAAACACTATAAAAGAACCTATTGCCAAAATAAAACCTACCAATTTAGAAAAACACGGCGATGTTCGCACAGATAATTACTATTGGCTGAATCAGCGCGAAGACCAAGAAGTGATTGATTATTTGGAAGCAGAAAACGCTTATTACAATGAAATGACGGCG
Organism: Paenimyroides aestuarii; assembly: GCF_024628805.1. Taxonomy (NCBI): domain Bacteria; kingdom Pseudomonadati; phylum Bacteroidota; class Flavobacteriia; order Flavobacteriales; family Flavobacteriaceae; genus Paenimyroides; species Paenimyroides aestuarii. The sequence continues at coordinate 70,113 of NZ_CP102382.1, forward strand.
CATACCAAAGATTTTCAGAAAGATTTGTTCGAAGAAATGAAAAGCCGTATTAAAGAAGATGACGCTTCTGTTCCGTATTTTAAAAACGGATATTGGTACATTACACGTTTTGAAAAAGACAAAGGATATCCTATTTATTCACGTAAAAAAGGTACTTTAGATGCGCCGGAAGAAATCATGTTTGATTGCAACGAACTGGCAAAAGGGCATGCTTATTTTCAATTAGGTGGATTAAATATTAGCGACGATAATAAATTTGCTGCTTTTGGGGTGGATACCGTTTCGCGCCGAGAATATACCATACAGATTAAAAATTTGGAAACAGGTGAAATTTTGCCTACCAAAATAGAAAAAACAACAGGTGGAAGCACATGGGCTGCCGATAATAAATCGTTGTTTTATTCGCGTAAAGATGAACAAACCTTGCGTGCCGACCGTATTTTTAAACATACCTTAGGGACCAATGTGGCACAAGATGAACTAATCTTTAATGAAAAAGACGAAACTTTTTCTACTTATGTATATCGATCAAAGTCGCGTAAATACTTAATTATTGCTTCTGAAAGCACTCTTACATCTGAATATCAGATTTTAGAAGCATCGAACCCCAACGGAGATTTTCGCGTTTTTCAGAAACGCACCCGCGGATTGGAATACTCGATTTCGCATTACAACGATCATTTCTATATCGTTACCAATAAAGACAATGCTACCAATTTCAAGTTGATGATTACGCCCGAAACAGCTACCACCAAAGAAAATTGGAAAGATTTAATACCGCATCGCAAAGAAGTGTTGCTAGAAGGAATCGATATTTTTAAAGATTATTTAGTGGTTTCTGAACGATTTAATGGGTTGTCACAAATAAAAATAATGCCTTGGCAAAACCCCGATGGCGTATATTATTTGCCTTTTGACAGCGAAACCTTCACCGTTTATACAACTACAAATGTTGATTTTGATACAGAAATTCTTCGCTTTGGCTACCAATCGTTGGCAACACCTTCTTCAGTAATCGATTTTAACATGCGTACCAAAGAAAAAACGGTTAAAAAAGAACAAGAAGTTTTAGGCGGAACATTCAATAAAGACAATTATACCGAAGAACGCGTTTGGGCAACGGCTGCCGATGGAACTAAAATTCCAATTTCGTTGGTTTACAAAAAAGATTTGAAGAAAGATGGAACCAATCCGCTGCTGCAATACGCTTATGGTTCGTATGGTTCAACCATGGAACCTTATTTCTCAACCGTTCGTTTAAGTTTGTTAGACCGTGGATTTATCTATGCAATTGCACATATTCGCGGAGGTGAAGATTTGGGCAGAGAATGGTACGAAAACGGAAAACTGCTTAAAAAGAAAAACACATTTACCGATTTTATTGATTGTTCAAAGTTTTTAATTGATCAAAAATATACATCGCCTAAACATTTGTATGCCGAAGGTGGGTCTGCCGGTGGTTTGTTAATGGGTGTGGTTTTAAACGAAGCACCTGAATTGTACAATGGTGTGATTGCTCAGGTTCCGTTTGTAGATGTGGTTACTACGATGCTTGATGATTCCATTCCGTTGACTACTGGGGAATACGATGAATGGGGAAACCCCAACGAAAAAGAATATTATGAGTATATGAAATCCTATTCGCCATATGATAACGTAAAAGCGCAAGATTATCCGAATTTATATATTTCCACAGGTTTCCACGATTCGCAAGTGCAGTATTGGGAACCAGCAAAATGGATTGCAAAACTGCGAACGCTGCGAACCAACAAAAATTTATTGTTTTTAGACACCAATATGGATGCCGGCCACGGCGGTGCATCAGGTCGTTTTGAAGCTTTAAAGGAAGTGGCTAAAGAATTTGCTTTTATCTTAGATTTGGAAGGTATTAAGAAGTGAAAAAATTAACAAAAAGCCCTTTCAAAATTCGAAAGGGCTTTTTTATTTTTAGTTGTAAAAACTAATATTCTTCAATCAATAAAGAAGACGAAAGGTTTAGTTTTACTGTTAAATTACGAATCATTTTAACAGTAAGTTTTCTTTTTCTGTTTAATATTTCAGACACTTTACTTTTTCCGCCTATCTTATCAATCAAATCTGCTTGTTTCAACTGCATTTCTTCCATTCTTATTTTTATAGCTTCAATTGGGTCGGGAGCTGTTATCGGAAAGTTTTTCTTTTCATATTCATCTATCAATATAGCAAGAATATCTGCCTCATCACTTTCAGGCGTGCCGACTTTTGCATCAAAAAGAACTTCTAATCTTGACAATGCTTCTATATAATCTGCTTCCGTTTTCAGAGGTTTTATATTCATGGTTTAAATCTTTTAAATGGTGTTCGCATCAATTTTATCATATTCTGTAAGTGTTTCAATAAAACGAATGAAAACCCATTGTTTTTCAAAATTAAATTTAGCAATCAATCTGTAACTATTTACTTTAATGTTAAATACAATTCGGTTGCTTTTCAGAATACTTGCGTTCACGTAGGTTTTTTTCACTTCATTTGGATTGTTCCAAACAGAATTTTTTACAGTGTCATACCATGTTTTCAAATATTGTTCAGAATCCGAATGCTTTTCCCAAAACTCACGCAGTGTACTTTTCGCAAAAATTCTTTCCATTGACTTTAAATCTTATACAAATACACAAAAAGTTCCCAAATATAGAACTTCTAATTATACTTTTTATAGGTTAGGACACTACAAGCCAATCATTGAATTAACGAAAGTTTTTACAATATGCCTTTTGATTTTCAACATTAAATAAAAAAATAGTACTTTTGCACGGTGAAAGGGCGGTGATAAAAATCGCTAAAAACAAAAAAAATGAAAGAAGAGATCCAGGCGCATGAGCATATTTTAGATTTTATAGGCAATACACCGCTTATTAAATTAAAAAAAATAGCTCAAGGTTTAAAAGGCAACTTTTTTGCTAAAGTAGAAGCTTTTAATCCGGGGCACTCATCAAAAGACCGTATTGCACTGCATATTGTGGAAGAAGCTGAACGCCGTGGTATTTTAAAACCAGGCAGTATTATTGTGGAGACCACATCGGGCAACACCGGTTTCAGCATTGCAATGGTAAGTATTATTAAAGGATACGAATGTATTTTGGCGGTATCGTCTAAATCGTCAAAAGATAAAATTGATATGTTGCAGGCAATGGGTGCCAAAGTATATGTGTGCCCAGCAAATGTTTCTGCAGACGACCCAAGATCGTATTACAGCGTAGCAAAACGCATTCATGAAGAAACGGCAGGTTCGGTTTATATCAATCAATATTTTAACGAACTGAATATCGATGCACATTACAAAACCACCGGTCCTGAAATTTGGAAACAAACCGCAGGAAAAATCACTCATTTGGTGGCTTGTTCGGGTACAGGGGGAACTATCTCGGGAACTGCACGCTTTTTAAAGGAACAAAACCCCAATATTCGCGTTTTGGGCGTGGATGCTTACGGTTCGGTTTTAAAGAAATTCCACGAAACGCATGAATTCGATCCTAAAGAAATTTATCCGTATCGAGTGGAAGGAATGGGAAAAAATTTGATTCCTACAGCAACCGATTTTTCTGTAATTGATCAATTTATGAAAGTTACCGATGAAGATGCCGCACACACAGCTCGCGAAATATCTAAAACCGAAGGTATTTTTGTTGGATACACATCGGGCGCAGCTTTTCAGGCTGTTCGTCAATTTGCTGAAACAGGTGAATTTAACGAAAATAGTAATGTGGTGGTTATTTTTCCTGACCATGGATCGCGTTATATGAGTAAAATCTACAGTGATGACTGGATGCGCGAACAAGGTTTTTTTGACAATCAAAAAGTGGAAGAAAGCCAAATTGAATACGTTAAGTAAGAAATCAAAGAATAGATAAAAGAGGAAAGCGAAGGTTTTCCTTTTTTTATTGCTTTACTTTAAAAACTTCTAACCAAAAACTTGGTGTTTTTTGTAACATTTAAGTAAATAGTTGTACTTACGGTAAAATTCATTCTTAAAAAACTTCACATAAAAAAAATATAAAAAAATAGGTTATGAGTCTAAAAATTTCGGGGTTAACAAAAACCTACAAAAACGGCGTTAAAGCGTTAGATAATGTAAATTTAGAAATAGGCAAAGGAATGTTTGGCTTATTGGGACCAAACGGTGCTGGTAAATCATCGTTAATGCGCACCATTGCTAGTTTACAAAGCCCCACATCGGGTTCCATTATGTTTAACGACATCAATGTTTTGGAAGATAAAAACAGCTTGCGCAAAGTTTTAGGTTATTTACCACAGGAATTTGGTGTGTATCCAAACATGTCTGCAGAAACATTGTTAGATTATTTTGCCCAATTAAAAGGTATTACAAATAAAGCAGAACGTAAAAAAATCATTACCGAAGTACTTACTTTAACCAATTTATACGATGTGCGCCACAAAAGCGTAAGCGGCTATTCGGGTGGTATGAAACAGCGTTTTGGTATTGCGCAACTGCTTTTAAACAATCCGCAATTAATTATTGTTGATGAACCTACTGCTGGATTGGATCCTGCGGAACGTCACCGTTTCTTGAATGTTTTGCGCGAAATTGGTGCCAACCACACCGTGATTTTTTCAACACACATTGTGGATGATGTGCGCGAATTATGTAACGAAATTGCTATTTTAAACGGTGGTAAAATTTTGTTTGAAGGCACACCAACAAGCGGAGAGGAAATGCTGAAAGGTAAAATTTGGGTGCGTATTATCAATCGTGCAGAATATGATGAATACAACCAAAAATACAACATTCTTTCATCAAACTTTAATCCGGATAACACCCTGAACATTCGTGTGTACAACGACGCACAACCCAACGAAACGTTTGTAGAAGCAGAACCTATTTTAGAAGACGTTTATTTTGTTTCATTAAAAAATGATATCTAATGCTAGGAACTATTTTTAAATTCGAAACAAAACGCTGGTTTAAAAACTGGCAGTTTTACCTCTATTTTATACTCTTTTTTGCCCTATCGTTTGGGTTAATGGCTGGTGCTTCGGGATATTTTGATGCGTTTACAGTAACCACATCTTCCAACACCTACGTTAATTCACCTATTGCCATAAATAGTATTATGGGCGGAGTTGCTACTTTTATAAACTTTATCATCCCGGTGATAATTGGCTCCACCGTATATCGCGATTATAAATTCAACACCCACACGCTATTGTTTGCTTATCCTTTTAATAAGTTTCAATATTTAATGGGTAAATTTTTAAGTGGCTTTTTAATCACTTTTATCATCACCTTTTCTATTGGTTTTGGTTTTTTACTAGCCACTTCATTGCCTTTTGCAAACCCTGATTTGTTAGGGCCGGTTAATCTATTGGCATATTTTCAAAGCTATTTAGTGTTTATAGTGCCCAATATTTTCTTTATGGGAGCTCTAATTTTTATGTTAACCACATTAACTAGAAATCAATATATTGGGATTATTTTTGTCATTATTTTGTTGATTGTTCCAAGCATCATAAGCAGCTTAACAGCTAAAGTTGATGATAAATTTGTAGCTTCACTTTTTGAACCATTTGGAAACCAAGCGCTGAGCTATGTTGCAAAATACTGGACCATCGACGAGCAAAACACGCTTTTGATTCCTTTGGATAAAGTGATTATTTATAACCGTTTGATCTGGATTGGTGTTGGTATTTTGGCATTGGCGGTAACTTATTTCTCATTTAGCTTCTCGCATGCACCTATCACTTTGGGCAAGAAAAGAAAAGCAGAACGAGTTATAAAAAACAATTTTGGCAGTATTATTAGAATCAATCTTCCGAAAGTAGCTTACAATTATTCGTTTGCATCCAACCTAAAAACGGCTTTCCGCTTATCGAAATTTGAATTTGCAAGCATTGTTAAAAACTGGATTTTCATAATCTTAATGATCATCACTGTTCTTTTTATTGCCATATCCAGCCTGAATTTAGGTGAAATGTATGGCACCAACACCTATCCTGTTACTTGGAAAATAATTGAAATGATACGCGGCAACATTGGCTTTTTCCTATCCATTTTAATTTATCTTTTTGCAGGAATATTACTAAACAATGCTTTGTCTTCGCGAATGAATTTATTGATTGATTCCACAGCAGTTCCAAATTGGAGTTTGCTTTTATCAAAATTCATAGCTTTAATAGGAATGGTTTGTGTGGTGTTTTTAGTTGGAATTTTAACAGGCGTTTTAATTCAAGCTTATTTAGGGTACTACAACTTCGAACTAGGACAATACATTGCCAATTTCTTTGCTTTTCAATTGATTGACTATGTAATTATTATTCTATTAGCCCTTTTTATACAATCCTTTTTTAGAAATTATTTTGTAGGATTTTTCGTGATTTTTATAGTTGTAAAGTTTCTACCAATGGGATTAAGCAAGTTAGGGATTGAACAATCGGTATTCCATTTTAATTCAGATCCTGGTTACAGTTATTCAGACATGAATGGTTTTGGAATCGTACGCGATTATTTTTATTACAAACTGTATTGGTTGCTTTTTGGTTTTATTTTATACGGATTAACCTTGCTTTTTTGGCGTCGCGGAATATTGTCTAACGCAAAAGAACGCTTGCAATTATTTGTAAAACGCTTTAAAATGCCAATTGCAGTTCCGTTAATATTTACAACTTTAGCATTTGTTGGTTTGGGCTATGCTTTGTATTATCAGGCAGTAAAACTAGAACCTTATTATACTTCACAAGAGATTGAAAAACAACAGGTTGATTTTGAAAAGAAATATAAAAAATACGAAAAATATGCCCAACCCCGCATTGTTGATGTAAAGGTTGATATAGATATTTTTCCAAACGAACGCGATTATAAAGCAGTAGTTCGCTATGTAATGGTGAATAAATCAAACAAAGTGATTGATTCTTTATTTCTTAATTACGGTAAAAACTTTCAATCGATACAATTCAACAAAGATTATCAATTGGTGAAAAATGATACCGTGATGGACTTTGATATTTACCGATTGAATCAACCATTAAATCCGGGCGATTCCTTAAAAGTGGAAATGGTTGTACAAAATCAACCAAACACTTGGCTGAAAGACCGCTCGCCGATTATTGAAAACGGTACATTTATCAACAACAGTATTTTTCCTTCGTTTGGATACAATGAAGGTGTAGAAATTCAAGATAATGATGTGCGGAAAAAGTACAATTTGCCTCCGCGCGAACGCATGGCTGCTACCGATGATATGGAAGCACGCCAAAACACTTATATTTCAAACGAAGCCGATTGGATTACGTTTGAAACTACTGTGAGCACTGCAGGCGATCAAACGGCGATTGCTCCGGGATACCTTCAAAAACAATGGCAGAAAGACGGCAGAAACTATTTTCATTACAAAATGGATCAAAAAATGCTGAATTTCTATGCGTTTAATTCGGCAAGATATGAAGTTAAAAAAGAAAAATGGAACAATCTGAATCTGGAAATTTACTATCACAAAGGGCATGAATACAATTTAGACCGCATGATGGATGCCTTGAAAAAATCGTTGGCTTATTACAGCGAAAACTTTGGCGAATACCAGCACAAACAAGCGCGCATTATTGAATTTCCAAAAACCATGGGAACTTTTGCACAGGCGTTTGCTAACACCATGCCTTTTTCTGAAGCAATTGGATTTATTGCCAATGTGGATGAAGACGATCCCGAAGGAGTTGATTATCCGTTCTCGGTTGTGTCACACGAAATGGCACATCAATGGTGGGCGCATCAGGTGATTGGTGCCAATGTGAAAGGAGCCACTTTGCTTTCGGAATCTTTATCGGAATACAGTTCGTTAAAAGTTTTAGAAAAAGAATACGGAAAATTCCAAATGCGCAAATTTTTAAAAGAAGCATTAGATAGTTATTTACAAGGAAGAACTTGGGAATGGAAAGAAGAAAATCCGTTAATGTACAACGAAAACCAGCAATATATTCATTACAACAAAGGATCATTGGTATTGTATGCCATGAGCGATTATTTAGGAGAGAAACGTTTCAATGATATATTAAAGGAATATGTGTCCAAAGTGAAGTTTCAAGAAGCGCCCTATACCAATTCTATTGAATTTGTGAACCATTTGAAGGCGAACACACCTGCAAATTTACAGTATTTAATTACCGATATGTTTGAAACCATTACGCTGTATGACAATAAGGTGAATAAAGTAGAAGTAACGCCTTTAAAAAACGGCACCTATCAGGTTGATATTTCGTTTATTGTTTCAAAATATCGAACAACACCAAAAGGTACACAAATTTATACCGATGCTAAAGGAAATACTTTAGTAGGAAAAGACGGCGATAAAGAAATTAAATCGTATCCTTTAAATGATTATATCGAAGTGGGTGTTTTTGGAGAGAAAACCTTGAAAGGAAACCACGAATATGAAAATGAGCTTTACAACAAAAAGTACTTAATCAATAAAATAAACAACAAAGTACGCATCATTGTTGATAAAAAGCCAGTTGAAATAGGCGTTGATCCTTACAACAAGTTAATTGATCGCGATTCCAATGACAACCGCAAAAACGCAAATTAACACAAAGAAAAACAGAGCCGTTAAGCTCTGTTTTTTTTATGTTCTTAATCTTACTGCAAAGGATTTACATCATCTGCAATAGGAAAATCTTGCTGGGTGTCTCCAATAGCCTTGTTCAACTCAAACTTGGCAGTATTACTCATGTTTTCTCCTCCTGCAAGTTTCACTTTATCTAATAAATCCAACGCCAATTTCTCTTCTTCGCGTTGTTCAGCTACCAACCATTGCATGAAATTCCACGAAGCCCAATCCTCTTCATCCATGCTCATTTTAACCAATTTATAAATCGCAGTGGTGTTTTCAATTTCTTGTTTCAATACACTTTCAAAGCATTCTAAAACATTTTGCGGTTTAGGTTCAGGTTTTGCAATGGCATCAATAGTTACGGTTCCACCACGCTCTTGAATATATTCAATAATCTTGGCCATGTGAATACGCTCTTCCTGAGAGTGCTTCATCATAAAATCTTTTACTCCATCAAGTTGATTTTCATCAGCCCAACACGCCAACATTAAATACATTTGCGCGGAATAAGCTTCCAATGTCACTTGATCGTTTAATGCTTTTTCTAAAGCCGGGGATATTCTTACTGTGTTCATATACATTTATTTTTTCTATTAGCAACCTAAAGTTACACATCTTAAAATGGCTTTTTGCAAAAAAAATGTAAAAAATGGAGGTTTAAAACCAATATAAAATCATTTTAAATTAAGTAATTTACTACATTTGATAAAAATCATAAAATAAAAAATGGCAAAAATAACCGTATCAGTTATCATAAACAGCTCTATTGATAAAGTTTGGAATCAACTAAACAATCCCAAAGATATAGAGCAATGGAACCAAGCATCAGCCGATTGGCATTGCATGAATGCATCAAATGATTTAAAAGTAGGTGGAACGTTAAAAAGTACCATGGCTGCCAAAGATGGAAGCAGTTCTTTTGATTATGAAGCAATTTATGACACCATAATTCCCAATGAGTTGATTAAATACCACTTGTTAGATGGTAGAATGGTTGAAATTTCCTTTCAAGAAACAACCAACCAAGTGCTTGTTACAGAAACCTTTGACGCCGAAAATCAAAATTCAGAAGAATTGCAAAAGGCAGGTTGGCAAGCCATATTGAATAGTTTTAAAAAACATGTAGAAAACAATTAATTATGAGCGAATCTAAATACAAAATAGGTCAGTTTTTTTGGAGTGATTTAACTGTGCCAAATGCCAACAACTTAAAAGATTTTTATAAAGAGGTTACAGGTTGGCAAGTACAAGAAATTACAATGGATGATCAAGGCGACAGCTATGTTGATTACGCCATGATGATTAACAATGAAACACCTGCAGGTGGCATTTGCCATCAAAGAGGCGTTAATAAAAATATTCCACCCCAATGGGTAATGTATATTAACGTAGAAAATGTAGAAGAAAGTTTAAAAAAAGCATTAAGCTTAGGCGGAAAGCTCATCCAAGAAAGCAAAAAGAAAGACGGAACTTATAATTATGTAATTGTTGAAGATCCGGAAGGTGCTGTTTTTGGTTTAGGAAAAGCGCAATAATGTATGAACTAATCGCTATGAAAACTTTAATTGTCCATTGCTATGTGTGTGTTTCAACTTTGAAATAAATTTTCTATTACAAAGTCTATCAGAGAAGTCAATTTTCATTGTTTAATACATCTTTTTTATTATATTTATTGTACAAATAAAATTTAGAAATTATGGGAGAATACTCACTTGCTTCGTTTGTAGAAAAAACCAGACAAAACGAAAAAGAACACGATTATTTTGAGTTGGAAAAGCCTCAAATGCTAGAAATTAATTTAAACAACCAAGCTGTTTGGACCAAAAACGGAAGTATGGTGGGGTATGTTGGTAATATCAAGTTTGAACGAGAAGGTATGCTTTCTGGCGGATTGGGTAATTTACTAAAGAAAACCTTAACCGGAGAAGGTGCTAAACTGATGAAAGCAAGCGGAACCGGACGTTTATATGTTGCCGATTCTGGAAAAAAAGTACAAATATTACAATTACAGAATGAATCGATTTGTGTAAATGGAAATGATATTTTAGCACATGATCAATCCGTTAAAAATGAAATAACAATGTTAAAGAGTATTGCCGGAATGATGTCTGGTGGTTTGTTTCAAGTGCGATTAACCGGTACAGGACATGTGGCAATCACTACCCATGGAGATCCTCTTACATTATTAGTGAAACCCGGCGAACCTGTTTTTACAGATCCAAACGCAACCGTGGCATGGGCTGGTAATTTAAAGCCTGAACTAAAAACAAATGTATCCTTTAAAAGTTTGCTTGGTCGAGGTAGCGGAGAGGAATTTCAGATGATGTTTCAGGGCGAAGGTTGGGTTCTAATTCAGCCGTATGAAGAAGTATATTTTCAACAAAAATAAAATCTTAAAAATGTTTTAATAAAAACCCTACTAATTGCAGTAGGGTTTCAGTTTTTTAACAGTATTCTTTGCGTATTTTATATAGATACTTTCTTCGTTTTATTCAAAATCACTGATAGTATAATATAAAAAACAATAATTAACGGAATAGCTTCAAAACGGAAGAACAATAGCAGTAATGCGCAAATTCCTAAGAATAAAAAAATGAGTTTATTATCGCTTAAATTTTTGTTTTTTGTTTTGAGTGAAAATAACGGCAACTCTGCATTCATTATAAAAGCACTCAAAAAACTGATTACTACCAAAACATACGGGTTGCTGAAAAAATTAAATACAAAATCACTGATTGTGGTGTTCAAAATAAGCGGAATACTTAGTATAAACAAAGCATTTGCAGGGGTTGGCAAGCCAATAAAACTATTTGTTTGGCGAACATCAATATTAAATTTTGCTAAACGCATACATGCTCCTAATGTTATTACAAAGCCAATAAAAGGTACCAATTTCATATAAAATGTGTCATTGGTCACCATATACGCGGTATTGTTTTGCTGTATATGTGCCAACATTTGATACATCACCACTCCTGGCACCACTCCCGATGTGACCATATCTGCCAACGAATCTAGTTGCACGCCCAACGGACTTGCAACTTTTAAAACTCTAGCGGCAAATCCATCCCAAAAATCAAAGAAAATTCCTAAACAAACCCAGAAAAAAGCCATTTGCAAATTGTCATCAAAAGCATAAACTAAGGCAATTAATCCTGAAAGTAAATTTAAAAGTGTAATTGCATTGGGAATGTGTTTTTTTATTGCCATGAATTTTATATTTTTATTTATTAAACAAAAGTACACAATAACTTCTAAGTTTTTAGAGTTTATATATTGTAAAATTTTGTAATATTTGTAAAAATTATCTAAGTGAAAAAAGCTTTATATATATTGCCTTTACTTTTTGGTACGGCTTTTATGCAGGCACAAACTGCACGAAAATACTCTAATGAATTTTTAAATATTGGGGTTGATGCCGCATCATTTGGTATGGCAAACAGTGTGATTGCACAAACCGGCGATGTAAATTCGGGCTATTGGAATCCGGCAGGATTGATACATTTGCAAGACAAACAAATCAGTTTAATGCATGCCAGTTATTTTGCCAATATTGCCCAGTATGATTATGCAGCTTTCGCAATGCCTATCGATGAAAAAAGTGCTTTGGCTTTTTCTGCCATTCGCTTTGGGGTAGATGACATTATGAATACCACCGAATTAATCGATCAAAACGGAAACATTGATTACAATAGAATTTCACTTTTCTCTGCTGCAGATTATGCTTTTAATGTTTCATATGCCCGCAAATTATCGGTAGAGGGTTTATCTTTAGGTACCAATGCCAAAATTGTGCGACGAGTGATTGGCGATTTTGCAAAATCATGGGGTTTTGGCTTAGACGTGGGGCTGCAATACCATACCGAAAAATGGAAATTTGGATTAATGGCTCGCGATATCACGACCACTTATAACGTTTGGAATATCAATGAAGCCGAATTTGAAAAAATTAGAGGAGCCGTTGAAGGTCAAAACCAAACACTCCCTGAAACTACCGAACTAACGTTGCCTAAACTACAACTAGGTGTGGCAAGAGATTTTGCATTAACAGAAAAATTTAACCTTACAACAGCTGCAGTTTTGCATACGGAATTTTACGAAACAAATGCTTTAATTTCCACTTCAGCTTTCAGTATTCAACCTTCTGCAGGATTTGAATTTGGGTATGATCAAATGGTGTTTGTGCGTGCCGGTGTGGGTAATTTCCAAAACGAATTACAAATTGATAATTCTGAAAAAGTAACCTTTCAACCCAACATTGGTTTAGGGTTCAAATACAAAGGAATTCAGGTAGATTACGCATTGACCGACATCGGTGATCAAAGTGCATCGCTGTATTCAAACATCTTTTCACTAAAACTAGATCTAGGTATTTTTTCAAAATCAAATGACTAATTTCATTCACACGTTTAAACAACAAATGCTATGTATTATTTGTTGTTTTTCATTTTTATACACCCAATCACAACCTTCCTATTTAACAGAGCAAGCAGAAATTAGCGTTTTAACATGCGGAACAGGCGATGAAATGTACACCCTTTTTGGGCACACGGCGTTGCGAGTAAAAGATTTTAATCAAAATTTGGATGTGGTTTACAATTGGGGAATGTTTGATTTTAGAACGCCCAATTTCTACAGCAAATTTGTAAAAGGCAATTTGCTTTATTATCTTGATGTATCTTCTTTCAGTGACTTTTTGAACAGCTATACTTTAGACAATCGACAGGTTATAGAGCAAGAACTTCGTTTGTCATACAACGAAAAAATGGCAATTTGGAACAACATCAACAGTCAGTTAAAAGGTCCAAAGCGTTATTACACCTACGGTTTTATTAAAAACAATTGTACCACAAAGGTGGTTGATGTGATAAATAATGCAATCCAAAAACCTTTGAATGCAAACTTTCCGGCTAACAATCATTCCTATCGATTTATTTTGAATGAAGGTTTAAATGCGCATTATTTTGAAAAATTAGGCATAAACCTGCTGTTTGGATACCCAACTAACCAGCAAAATAAGTTGATTTTTTTGCCGGTAAAGCTCCAAGATGCCCTTCAATTTAATCAAGAAATTGTGCAAAAGGAAAAGATATTGTATGCAAAAAAAATAGAGCAAAAAGGAATTTCGCTGAATTCGGTTTACACATTGTGGGTCATTGTACTTTTAATTGCTTTGTTTGCGTTGAAACATACAGCTCAAAAAATTTACTTTCTAGCCACAGCCGCTTTTAGTTTGTTTTTTTTAGCAATAAGTCTTTACAGCCAACACGAGGAATTATTTTTAAATATGTGGATTTTTTTCTACAATCCATTATTTTTTCTTGCGCTTCAATTCCGTAACATAAAAATGCTGTTTATTGCAATAGCTTTAACCGTTATAGGGTTGATTTTTATGGGAATAGAATTATTACAGGTTGCTGCACCCTTGATAACACTGCATTTGGTCTATATTGTGGCACTATTTTTGAGAATGAGAAAGATATTACCAAAGTTAAAAGTAACCAATGTTTAGTTTTTTAAAAAAAAAGAAAGCACTTAAAGAAATAATGCCCGATGCGTTTGTGGATATACATTCACACTTGTTATATGGTTTAGACGATGGAAGCAAATCGTTAAACGATACAAAAAAATTAATTGAAAACTTAAAGTCGTTTGGTTTTGAGCAATTTATAACTACACCCCACACCACACCTTTGGTTTGGGAGAACACAAAAGAAGGCATTACACAGCAATATGAAAAAGTGAAAAGCGAATTGGGTTTTTCAACCGCACAATTCAGAGTAGCATCTGAATATTTAATGGATGATTCTTTTTTAAAACGTTTAGAAAACGAACGTTTATTGTGTTTAAAAGACAATTATGTGTTGGTTGAAATGTCTTATATAAATCCGCCTATTCAGCTATACGAAATAATAATGGAACTTCAATCCCAGAATTACCAACCCATTTTGGCACATCCAGAACGCTATAATTTCTATAAAAGAGATTATGCAAGTTTTAAAAAGTTAAAAAGTGCAGGATGTTTGTTTCAAATGAATTTGCTGAGCAGCACAGGATATTACGGCAGCGGAATCACTGAAGTAGCCGATTATTTATTAAAAGAAAATATGTACGATTTTGTTGGAAGCGATGTGCATCACAGCAAACATATCGATGCATTTAGCAATGATTTAAAGATTAAAAACATTGATAAATTAGAAAAACTAATACCTAATAATGCATTTTTTAAGATGTAAAAAAAAATCCTGATATGTTCGATTAATATCAGGATTTATGTTTTAGTGTGCGTGTTTTTTCTTTAAAATTCCGCCCGCTGTTTCCTTAATGGAACTTGAGAATATGAACGCTTTATCATCAATTTCATGGATTGCATTTTTCAGTTTTCGCACTTCTAAACGTGTTACCACTGTATAAACAATATCTGTTTCGGTACTCACATCAAAACTATCTTTCATAAAACCGCGTTCGCCTTTATAAACTGTAATTCCTTTGCTCATTTGTAACACTAAAAAGGCTTTAATTTCTTCGCTTTTAGAGGAGATAATGGTAACGCCTGTAAATTCTTCAAAACCTTCCACCACATAATCAATCGTTTTTGATGCTACAAAATAGGTGAGCATGGAATAGAACGCTGTTTCTAAACCAAAGAAAATAGCTGCTATCAGGAAAATTAAGATATTAATTCCCAAAATAATTTCACTCATTGAAAAACCGACTTTCTTTCCTGTGTAAACGGCCAAAACTTCTATTCCGTCTAAAGCAATGCCGCTTTTCATACCAAAACCAACACCTAATCCTATAAAAAATCCGCCAAAAACAGAAACAATTAATTTATCGTGCGATACTTCAGGAAAAGGTATAAATAGCAAACAAAGCCCCAGAACTATAACCGAAATAATTGATTTTATGGCAAATGATTTTCCTATTAATTTTCCGCCTAAAAGCAAAAACGGAATATTTAAAGCCACAAATATGAGTGCAATATTAATATGGTATTTTTTATAAAGCAGTAATGCAATACCCGTTACACCACCATCGAAAAAATGGTTAGGAATCAGTAAACTTTTCAATGCAAAACTAATGCAAAGAATTCCCAAAAGCATGAATATGTAATCTTTAAAACGGTCTTTTGATAAAATTTTTTCCATTATTAGGGTGGCTATGAAATTTGTTTTTTAATTGTTTCTAAATTTTGTTGTTTTTTGTCGTTGCGCAATCTCTTGGCTGATTCGGTAAAATAATTATGCTTTTCAAAAAATGAAACTTGGATGTTGTTCCAGGTATCCACATCGGCTATTTTGTTTTCTGCCTTTAACTCTTCAAAAAGTCCGTTTGAAATTTCTTCAAAATCAGTTCTTCCTAAATAATCCAAATCGGCATCTGCAATGATCTGTTCTAAATGACTGGTAGGGCTTTGCGGTATTTTTGTAGCGCGAATCATTCCTTTTATTTTTTCAATTTCGTTGGTACTGTATCCAAAATCGGGCAAGTATTGTGCTGCAAAATCACACGAAATTTCTTCATGCCCTTCGGCTTGCACAATAAATCCGGAATCGTGAAAAAGAGCAGCAACTTGCAGCAGTTCGGTGTTTTTACTGTCAATACCTTCTAATCGGGCATACCGAATTACGGCGTCGTGCACGTCTAAAATATGGTTAATGTTGTGGTAATGCAAATGTTTGGGAAGTTCGTTTATTTGTTTTTCCACAATAAATTGTTGTACTTTCTTAAAATTCACACTTGGTTGTTTATATTCTGCAAAGTACATATTTACTTGAGAATCTTGCAATTTTTCTGGGCGTAATTCAGTATCAAAAATGTTTTTTATCAATTTTTGGGTGTTTTCACTAATGTTTACTTTGCCAATTGCTCCGTGTACCTCCATTTCTGCAGCAATATTTACGGCACTGCCCCAAACATCATATGCAAATTTCTTGATACCTACAATCCCTGCAACCACTTCACCGGAGTTGATCCCAATGCGCATTTCAAAATATTCTTTGCCTTCGGCTATGCGCTTTTGTTTGTATGTTTCCATAAAATCGCGAATTTCTAACGCAGCATACACCATTTTAACTGCGTGCTTTTCGTCTTTTGCGGGCAATCCGCTTACCGCCATGTAGGCATCGCCAATGGTTTTTATTTTTTCGATGCCGTATTTGCTGATAATCCTGTCGAATTCCTTAAAACAATAGTTCAATTCTTCAATTAATTCGGTAGAAGAAACTTTTTCGGTTAATTTCGTAAAATCTTTAAAATCTGTAAAAAGAATAGTGACACTATCGAAAAATTTGGATTGGGTTTTTCCTTTTTCCTTTAATTCCAAAGCGATTTCTTCTGGCAAGATATTCAACAATAATTGTTCTGATTTTAAACGTTCTACATCTAATTTTCCGTTTTGAATTTCAATTTCGTTTTTCTGAATTTCAATTTCCTTTTTTCGGTTTTCAACTTGTGTTTCTAGTTCTTGGTTGATGTTTTCAATAATTACTAATTTTTCTTTTTCTTGATGCAAATGATGTGCATTAAGCTCTTCAACCTCTAGCAGTTTTTCTTCGTTTTCTTTATTTATATATGAAAAATACCATGCCAAATAGGCCGACATGGAAAACGGAATGCTAAAAATGGATAAGATAAATCCAAAAAATACAATTACTAGTAAAATGTTGACCGTTTCGCTTTGTGCATTTCCTAATTTTAAGGTGCCGTTTTTAGAGAAAATCATAAATACAATTATTGCTAATACGAAAAAAAAGATGGTAAGAAAAATACCGCTAGCTAAAATACGTGCGCCTTTCACTTTTTTTAATATGGCTTTAATAAGCAAAACTGTAGATTCAATGCAAGCAAAGAAAAACAAGAAAGGAACCATAAAACCACTTACATCAATACTAAAAAACAAAATAACGACCGCCACTGCTGAAAGTATAGAGAAAACTTTAAATCGGCGTTTATCTTTGGAAAACAATTTGTTTACCAACCCACTCAAGGCAAAACCTGCCAAGCATACCAGAAAAATAACAAACTTGTTTAGAACATCTTCATACATAACATTTGACACCATGAAAATAGAAGAAAGGCCTATAAATATTCCTGCCATACTAAAACTAAACAGACTAAAAAACAAATTGGGCTTAAATTCACGGTAAAAAAGGAATAATATCAGGTGAAACACAGAAAGGGTTAAAAAAACCATTCCAATAATCATAATCACGGACGATGTCATATTTTTAGACTGCGTGTTTCCTAGTGCATTTCCAATTTTAGTAATTTTAAATTCAAAATCAAAAAATGAATCGGTTGTTTTTATTTCATCATTTTCATACTTTATGGCAAAGGTATGCTTGCCAGGATTTTCAAAAACGAAGTCAATATAAGGTGTATTTAATTCATTAATCGTAAAAACGCCTACTTTTGCGTTGTTTTCGCTTGAAAATTTACCAAACGTTTTAAGAAGTTTTCCGTCTAAATAGATAGAATATGCACCACTCAGGTTAACAGAAAACCCCAGAGGCACACCAACAATTGTGGAATCTACAACGAATGAATTTCGGAACCAACCAATTTTATCAAAATTTATTTTGGTTTTAATGGTGTTCCCAAAAGTATCTGTTTTAATGATTGTCCAGCTGTTGTCATTAAAGTCGCTATTTTTCCATTCGTCGTTTGTGCCTTGCTGAAATTTCCAGCCATGCAGTTTTGTGAAATAACTTTCGCTTTCATTTATCGATTTCATAGAAAACTTCGGCAAAGAATCGTTGGTTTGTGCAAATGAAGAAATGCACAGCAAAAACACTATAAATTGTATGAGCTTTTTCATCTTAATCATTTTTAGTTTCTACAAAATACATTTTTGCCAATCCTTTTCCTTTAATTTCCAGCTCTCCGCGATAAGTAAACTCAAAATAATCTTTGGCCAATTCATAGGTGGTATGCCCCACATTGATTTTACCGTTTTCGCTTTTGGCTTTCATTCGGGCAGCGGTGTTTACGGCATCGCCCCAAATGTCGTAAGCAAATTTCTTGATACCCACAATTCCGGCAACCACTTCACCGGAATTAATTCCGATTTTAATTTCGAAATAAGGTTTGTTTTCTTTTTTTCTTTCTTCTTGATAGGTTTTGATAAAATGGCACATTTCTAAAGCCACTTCGATCATCATTTTAGCATGATTATCATTTACCAACGGAAGTCCGCTTACTGCCATGTAGGAATAACTGATTGTTTTAATTTTTTCGATTTGATGTTTGGTTGTAATTTCATCAAATGCTTTAAAGCAATGATTCAACTCGTCTAATAATTCTTGAGAATTCAGTTGATTGGAAACCGTATCTAAATTGGTGAAATCTGAAAATAAAATAGAAACACTGCTGAACTGCTTGATTTTGCTTTCGCCACTTTCTTTTAATTCATCGGCTACATCTTTAGGTAAGATATTCAATAATAAATCTTCTGATTTTTGTTTTTCGGCAAGCAATTCACTTTGTTGTTTTTCGATTTCTTGTTTCTGAATTTCAATTTCCTTGGTACGTTCTTTTACTTCGGTTTCCAAGAAATTCATTTTGTTTTCAAGAAGTTCTTTTCGTTCTTGTTCTTGTTGCAAGGTTTTTTCAGAGAGTTGCTGTACATGTTTTAGCTGTTGTTTCAATTTACGGCTAACCGCAGCGAAATTTGATGCTAAATAGGCAGACATCGCAAAAGGAGTGCTAAAGAAAGATAAAATTCCTAATAAGAAAAGGATACTCAGCGAAATCGTATTCATGGTTTGTGTAACGAAAACTACTCCAACCAGCATACCTAGAAGCATAGCAAAACCAAAGCTACAAATAAGTCCAATGGCTATGATCTTTGAGCCCGGTTTTTTGTTGATTGCCGCAATTAATACAATAATGATGGCTTCTAAAAAAATGAAAGTAGTTAAGATGGAAGCGAAAAAGGATATATCAAACGAAACAAAATACATTAATAGCAAAATAATAACTACACAAATACTTAAAATGATAAAACGTAGTTTACTTTTACTAAATAAAAAGTTCACAGTTCCGCTTATTGCCAATGCACCAATTAAAGAGAATACAACAGAAATTGGGTTTGTCACTTCCGCAAATTGTATTCCTTCAAAACCATTTTGCAATGCCGGTGCATATCCAAAAAGATTACTTAGACCAGAGCATATATTAAAAATTCCAAAAAACAGATTGGCAATGAATTTGCGATAAAACCCAAACAAAATAAAATGGATAACTCCTAAAGTGATAAAAATACAACCAACACCTGTAATTACAAGCCACAAATAGTTGTTGAATTCCATCTTTTCTACATACTTATCTACCGAAACTAAAGAAAACTTAAAACCATTTTGCTGAAAAGCACTTTGTTTTTCATAAAGTGCATCTGTATAATGCACGGCAAATGTTTGTGTGCCTGGCTGTGAAAAGACAAATATTTTAGGCAGATTTGTTAAACTATCGGCAGGTGTGTTTGCTTTACCAAAACCTCCTAAGTATTTTCCGTTTAGATACACCTTTGCATCGCCTCTTGCATAGACAAGCAGTGATATAGGTACATTTACTAATGATGAATCAATAGCAATTTGCTTTCTAAACCACATTTGGCCTTTAAAATGGGGTGTTTTATTTTTTAAAAAAGCACTTGGAAGTGAATCCCAGCTGCTGTGATCAAAATTTGGATTTTTCCATACAGCATTGTTGCCCATTTGGGTGCGCCATTTCCCACTAATTTTTATTTCTTGCTCTAAATCTTTTAGAGAATAGATTTTTTCTGTTTGAATGCTGTCTTGCGCAAAACAAGTGTTTACAACAAATAGCACGAAAAGCCATAGAATATTTTTCAATTTTGACTTGGATTTTTAAAGGATGTTAAAAGGAAATAAAAGTACTAAAATTTTGTGAAAATCAACAAATTTCAATTCAAATAAGATTGATTATATAAAAAAACTCCGATTGAAATTTCAATCGGAGTTTTTATACCATTCAATTTAAAAACTATTTTTTAGCAGTTTCTGGTTTTAAAACAGCTATCACACGGTTTTTAGTTAAGTATTTTTTAGCTACTTCTTGTACATCTTTCACCGTTAAAGCTTTTAAGTTCTTTTCAAAATCTAAAGCTTTTTCTGGGTTTTCTTGCTCAGAGAATGCATTTGTTAAAACGCCTAACCAATATCTGTTTTCTTTCAAAGATTTTGTGTAATCGGTCATTTCACCTTCTTTAAACTTGTCTAAATCTTTAGCTTCTGGTCCGTTTTGCTGAATTTTTTCAACTTCTTTCAAAGTCAATTCAATTAATTTATCAGCATCTTTTGGATTGGTTGGGTACGAAATGGAGAAATCGTAAGAACCATAAGGCAATTTGCTTAAGCTACCACTTGCACCAGCACCATACACACCGCCTTCTTTTTCGCGTAATTCTTCGATCAATTTAATCGTTAAAATTTCGCCTAAAGCTTGCATTGCCAAGTTTTCTTTTTGTGAATAAGTAGTTTCGCCACCGTAAGAAATGCGAACCGAAGCTTTGTCGTCTGTACCTTTAAATACTTCTTTTTTGTGGATTCCTGTTTTTGCACGGAAGCCTGTATCTTTAGGTGCTTCTTTGCGGTTTAAAGCAGGTAATGAAGCAATGTATTTTTCAGACATCGATTTCATTTGCTCATCGGTAACATTTCCAACAAAGAAAAATTCAAAGTCGCTTGCATCTGCAAAACGCTCTTTATACAATTCGTAAGCTTTTTTATAATCGGTGTTGTCCCAATCTTTTTCTGTAGGAATTGGTGACGAGTAACGCGCATTGTGGCCATACATAAAATCTGAAAGCTCTATTTGGAAGAATACTTCCGGCATCGCCATAATGTTTGCTAAATAAGATTTTGTTTTGTTTTTTTCAGATTCAAACGCTTTTTCATCGTAATTCAAATCAGTGAAATATGCGTGTACTGATTGGAATAAAAATTCTAAATCTTTTGGTGTTGCATTTCCAGAGAAACCTTCGGTGATGCCACCCACATAAGGGGATACACGATACAATTTACCTGTATTGAATTTAGCCAAAGCATTTTGATCCATACCTGCAATACCTGCTTGCGGAACAGAACCTGATGCGTGTTGTATTTTTTTATAGGTTTCATTGTCTATCAAGTTAAAACCACCAAAACTTCTTGCACCAAACACAATTTCATCATTTTTAAAATCGGTTTTTTTGTAGGTAACTTTTGCGCCGTTTGATAGCGTTAAAGTAGTAGTACCCAACTTATCATTTTTAGTTGTATTAGTAACCTTACCTGGCTTGATTTCTTTGCGAATTAATGATTCAGCAACTACAGCATCTTCATAAGGTGTAATTTCAACTTTTGATACATCTAAAGCAGCCAATACATCTTTTTCGGTAGGTGTTTTTAATCCTTCTTTTTCAGGTCCGGTTAAGATAATCACACGGTTTTCTTCTTTAATGTATGATTGAATAACGTTGTTTACATCTTTCAATGAGATAGTTGGCAACAAATCTTTCACCAAGTTGTATTCATAATCGATAGATGGTATCGCTTCACCTTCTAAAAAGTTTCCTTGATATTGGCCAAGGTAAGCAGATGAATTGTTTTTATCTTTATCGTTAAATGCTTTTTCATAAAACGCTAAATATTCTGTTTTTGCACGCTCTAATTCAGACTGTGTAAAACCGAATCTTTTTGCACGTTCGTTTTCAATAGCCAAAACGCGTAAAGCTTCTAATTGTTTGTCTTCGCCTGTCATAGCCATAGACTGAAAAGCTTCTTTTTCGCGCCCATACATGCTGCCGTGAAAGCTGTATCCATAAACAAATGGTGGATTTGCATCGTTAGTGTATTCTTCTAAACGCGCGTTTAGCATTTGTGAAAACAATCCTTCGATTAAATCTTTTTTATAATCGCCAACCGTTGTTGAAGGTTTTGCCTTTTCGTTGTCTTTATAAAAAATTTGTACGTTTGAAGAGGTGGCTTCTTTATCAGTGTTTACAGATACAAAGGTTTCCTTGTGATTTGGAATATCAAATGATTTGCGTTCTTTTGGATTTGCAGGGTTTTTGTATTTTCCGAAATGGCTTTTAATTTTAGCTTCCATTTCATCAACATTGATATCTCCAACCACAATAACAGCCATTAAATTGGGGCGGTACCAATCTTTATAAAACTGACGAATTTCTTCGTGTTTAAATGTTTCTAAATTTTCTTTTGTACCAATTGGCAAACGTTTCGCATACATTGAATTGTAAAGCATTTTTGGCAAATAATTCTTCATCATTCGCTCATTCGCTCCTAAACGTGTACGGTATTCTTCAATAACCACACCACGCTCATCATCAATATCTTTTCCATCTAAATTGGCATTAAATGCCCAATCTTCTAAAATCTGGAAACCCTTATCCAATTTCACAGGATCATCTGAAGGAATTGGCAAGAAATATACCGTTTCATCAAAACTGGTGTAGGCATTTAAGTGTTGCCCAAACTTCACCCCAATGCTTTGAAGGTAGCTGATTAATTCATTTTTAGGGAACGTTTTGGTTCCGTTAAAAACCATATGTTCCATAAAGTGCGCCAAACCAACTTGCTTGTCGGTTTCTAAGATAGATCCAGCGTTTAAAACCAAACGTAAATCTACTTTTTTCTCTGGTTTTCCATTTTTACGGATGTAATACGTTAATCCGTTGTCTAATTTTCCAATACGTACATCAGGGTCTGTTGGTAATTTTTGGTTTAAGTCTGCAACTTGTGCCCAAATTGATGCAGGTAAGATCAAAAGACCTAAAGTAAGTTTTTTTAAGTTCATTTGTAGTATTTTAAATTTCTCAAAAATAGAAACATTTCTCTAAAAATAAAATTAGAAAGTGGTAACAAAGTGTTAAAATATAAAAAAAGACTCTTTTTTATGAGAGTCTTTAATAAAATATTACAATAAATTCAATCCGTTTGCAATTAAATGAGCCACTTCGGGTCTGTTTGCTTTTACTTGCAACAAATGCGCTAAAGCACGCTCATGTAGTGTTGGGTTTTGCTGTTTGGATAGTTCAACTATCTCAAGAGTAAGCAACCAATCTTGCGGATGTTCATGGATTAAATCATTTAAAATAGCTTCCAAATTTTCAGATGATTGTTGTTCGCGATGACTTCTCACTTTTTGATACAAACTTTCTAAAGCCGCTCGTTCATTGGTTTTTTTCGATTTAATGGTTTGAGTGGTTGGGACATGCGTGATCATATCAAAACTGTTTACATCAGCCGGTCCGGAAAAGGCAGAAACAATTTTTTTGCCAACCGCCATATCATAAGTACCCCATTCAGGTTGGAACAAAACAGTTTCATTATGAGTAACGGTACAATTTTTAAAACTTATTAAAATGATTTCACCACGCAGATTTCGGGAACCTGTAATAATTTCACCGGCTACCTTAATATCTCCTTCAAACTCAAGCTCCACGTAATTTCCTTCATATATATTGTATGCTTGCAAATCGCGCGGTCCCATATCTTCAATTGTTAAATTGATATGTTTTAAACGACCAATAGGACTTCCAAAACCTTCGGAATGATAAGCTGTTCCATGGTTTACCAATTCCTTTTCTCGATAAGCCAAGGCTGTTTTTCCTGTTGTTTGAATATAAACAGGTTTGCCGTCGTGCTCAATCACATTAGTAAAAACACCCGAAATTTGCAGACCCGTTGAAAGTTCAATAGTTCCCAAAGCTTTAGAATGAATCAATTTTTCAACACCACTTAAACCTCCGGTTCTCAAAGCCATTTTATTGGCAAATTCTTCCAAAACCATACTCAATTCCGCAAAATCTTTAGTCACATAAAGTTGAGGTTGTGGCTTGGTAATATCAAAACCTTGATAAGCAGCATCGATACTATAAGGTATTTTTGTTACCTTATTTGTCATACACCATTCGCTTTCCCCGATTGATGACAATAATCCGGCACCATATATCTTTGGATTTTCAACAGTCCCAATTAAACCATATTCAACGGTCCACCAATGCAAATTTCGAATTAAAGCCATTTCAGATGGCTCGGTGGCTTTGGCTTGCAGTTCATCTACTTTATTGCGAATGCGTTTCAACTCACTTTCAGGTGTGCCTTCTGCTTCTTCTAAAATAGATAATTCGCGTATGGCTTCATAAATTTCATAATCGTGGGCAGAGGAAATAGCTTTGCAACCAATTTCGCCAAATCGTCTTAGATATTCTGCATATTCCGGATTTGCTATAATAGGAGCGTGCCCTGCACCTTCATGAATGATATCAGGAGCGGGTGTATATTCAATGTTTTCAAGTTGACGAATGTCGGAAGCAATAACTAAAACGTTATAAGCCTGAAACTCCATAAAAGCGTTTGGGGGAATAAAACCATCTACCGCCACTGCAGCCCAGCCAATTTCCTTTAAAATACGGTTCATACCGTACATGCTTGGGATGCTTTCAATAGAAATACCTGTTTTTTTTAAACCTTCTAAATACGAAGAATGAGCAACTTTAGAAAGATAATCTACATTTTTGCGCATTACATAGCGCCATACAGCTTGGTTTATAGGGGTATAATCTTCGTAGTTTTGTGGTTTTATAAATTGTTTTAGATGCTTTGGTAAACGATCAAGTAACGGATTGGTTTCAAAATGCTCGTTCATATTTAATATAAAAGGTTTGTTATTATAAGGTTTTGAATTTCAAATGTACAGTATTTTCTGCAATTTTTAAGTTATAAACACTAGTTCATTTATGTTAAATTGTATTTTTTTTGCTTTGAGTATTGTTTATTAAAAAATAATGCCTAAATTAGCACTTATAAATTAACAATAAAATAATATAAATCTATTATGAAAAAAGTATTTTTATCTTTAGCAGCTCTTACGTTTGTTGCGACAGGATCTTTAACAGTAACATCTTGTGGAGGTGATGATTCTACACCAGTGACGCCTGTTGCACAGGATATTAAGTTAGCTTTGGTAACTGATCCTGCTGATGTTTATGCAGGTGAAGCATTTGAATTAAGTATTCAAGAAGCTGACGGCACACCAATTACAGGTGCTATTCTATATGCTAATGGAGAAGAAACAGATATCGAATCAGAAGATGGATCATTCGTTATCAATGGACCTGCTGGTGAAGTTACCCTTAGTGCTATGTATAATGACAAAATGAGTAATGAAGTTGTAGTTAATGTTCAAGAAGCTGTTGTGGTACCTTCTGAAGGAACAGGTACTTTTACATACAATGGAACTACGTATGACATTGACAATAGTGTTGTTGTTTTTAGAGGCTTATTTTACAAAGATAACACGCAAACCGCAGTAATTGCTAGCTGGCAAATAGAGTCAGTTTCAGGAAACACAACTGCAATTGCTAGATTTACTACTCCTGCAACTCCTGCTGGTGGTGATCAATACACTTATGAAGAGCCTACAACTACAAACACAACGGGTACAGTTACAGGTGTTTTTGAAGGTACTACATTAGCTGGACAATCTAACGAAAATGTAGTTATTAACTTTAACGCTCCTTTTGCTGATCCATTTTTCGTAGGAACATATTCTGCTTCTTCTGGAAACATCAACGGAAATCCATTTTCTTTAACATTCGATGGAAAAACACCTCGAGTTAATAGTTCAGGAAAATCAGCTGCAAAAGGTGTTGCTAATTTTGTTTCATCTAGAAACTCTATGAATGCTGGGAAACTTTCTGTCTTAAGCAATACGATTACTGTTAAATAATTAAGAGTCTTTAATTAAATAAAGATATTGAAGTTAAGGTTGGGTTAGAATAATTTTCTAACTCAACTTTTTTTATTTAGTAGTGCTTAATAAAATTTTTAGATAAATTTAAAGTGTTTTTATTTGATAAAAAAAACTGCCCCAAAATTATATTTTGAAGCAGTCCAATTTTTTCGTTGAAACGTCCTATTATCTGGTTTTTAAATCATCGCTAGTCAATACAGCTTTGTTTTCTGCTTTTTTAATAGCACCATCCTTAACTGTAATTGTTTTCGTTTTAATTTCTTCTTTAGCTTTTTCTACTTTCTTTTCTGCATTTTTTACAGTGTTTTTAGCAGCAGCCCCAGCTTTGTTTGCTGCAGCAGTAGCTTCTTGTTTCACTTCTTCTGCTGTAGAAATTGCTTCTCCTTTTAATGTAGCTAATGCAGCTTTTGCATCATTTAATTTTTTAGTAGCTGCTTGTTTCTCTTCTACTGTTACAGCTTTTTTCAATTCTTCTTCCGCTTCCTTGATTTTAGACTCTAAAGATTCAACTGTTTCAGCAACTTCTTCTTTAATTTCATTCAATGTGTCTTTTGCTTGTTCTGTAATTGAATCTAATTTATTGTCTAAGTTTTCTTGTGCTGCATCTTTTTTACAAGATGTGAAAACTAATCCACCAATAACTGCTAATGATAAAACGATTTTTTTCATAATAAATATTTTATTTAAATTTAACTGCAAAATAAAACAATTTAATCGAGTGTTCGTAAAAAATATTAAAAAAATTTAAACCCATGATTTGTAAATGATTAGTATCTTTACAACAATCACCTAAAATTGATGGTATGAAAAAAAATATACTCTTCTTTTTATTCTTCATTTTAACAACAACAAGCTATGCTATCGCTGACCCTTACTATATAAAATCGGTTTCGTTTCATCAAGGAAACGAGTCGTTAATTCCCATTTTTAGATTGAATGAATCTTTTGTTTTTTCTTTTGATGATTTAACTGGTATTGAAGCTGATTATTACTACAAAATTGTGCATTATACACGAGATTGGAAACCATCAAACCTTAAAGTAACTCAGTACATCAGAGGTATTCAACCGTTGCGAATTGCGTCGTATCAAACATCGTTTAACACTTTACAACCTTTTGTTCATTATACGGTGCGGTTTCCAAATCGGGATACCAAAATTTTACTATCTGGGAATTATATGTTGGAAATTTACAATGATGCCAACGAAAAAGTTATTGAACGCCGATTTGTATTGTATGAAGACTTAACAACGGTAGCAATGGAAATTAAAAAAACACGTAATTTGGATGTTGCTCCTGCCAAGCAGAACGTATATCTAACTATTGATTTTGGCGAAATGCAATTGCAAAACCCTAAAAAAAATGTGCAAATAGTGATTTTGCAAAATGGACAATGGTTTAACGCCCTAACCAATCTGCAACCGCAATACATGATTGGAAATCAATTTCAATATCAATACGACCAAGAAACTAATTTTTGGGCTGGAAATGAATATTTGTTTTTTGATGATAGCGACATTCGGCAAGTGAACAACAATGTAGAACGAATCACACGAACCGATTTATTTCAGGTTTATCTTCGACCTAAATTTCCTTTAAAAAATAGCAATTTCTACACTTTTTATCAAGATATAAACGGTGGTTTTAAAACCAGAAATGCTTTAAGACAAAACAATATCACCGAAGCAGATTATGCCTGGGTGTATTTTACTTATAAATTAGAGCAGTTACCTGACTCACAAGAATTGCACATCGTGGGCATGTTTAACGATTATCAAATAAATGCGGATTCTGAATTAAAATTCAACGAAAGCGAAAAAGCATATAAAACGGCATTGCTTTTAAAACAAGGATTTACAAATTACAAATATGTAGTGACAACGACAAATGGAAAAGTTTTGGAAGAACTAAACCCCGATGGTAATTTTTTTGAAACAGAAAATCAATACCACACATTGGTTTACTACAAAACCGAAAGCGACCCATACGATCGCATTATTGGTTTAGGAAAAGCAGACAGCAAACTTATTACCAATTAAAAATTTATTTGTAATTTTGAATAAATTTCTAAAAAATGGTTTCAAAAATCACAAGAGGAATAAAGATTATCGTTAAAGTAAAATATGTAAAACAAAGTTTGCATTTAAACAATCTTGTGAATTTTTTTAATTACGAAATAAGTATTCAAAATCAAGGAAACGATGTGGTGCAACTTCTGCGACGTTGTTGGGTTATAAAAGATTCATTAAACGGAGTAGAAACAGTAGATGGTGAAGGGGTAATTGGAAAAAAACCAATCGTAAATCCCAACGAAACCTTTCAATACACATCAGGTGCTTATATTTTAGGATTTATAGGAAGCATGCAAGGCTATTTTACATTTGTTAATTTTAGCAATTCGCAGATTTTCTATGTAAAGATTCCTTTATTTAATATGAGTGTTCCATATATATTCAACTAAAAATTATTTAACTAATGGCTACAGGATTTTTTAACGTTCCAATTGCAGTGAACGAGCCCGTAAAAACCTACGCTCCGGGAACAACAGAGCGTGAAGAAGTGCAAAAAGCGTTCAAGGAAATGTATCAATCTACAGTTGATATTCCATTGTATATTGGTGGTAAAGAAATTAAAACCGGAAATACCAAAAACTTATTTCCACCATTTGATCACCAACATCACTTGGGAACATATCACACAGCAAGCAAAGATTTAATTCAAGAAGCTATTGATTCAGCTTTAGAAGCTCGTGTAAAATGGTCGCAAATGGCATGGGAACACCGTGCGTCGATTTTTTTAAAAGCTGCTGAATTAATCGCAGGTCCATACCGTGCCAAAATAAATGCTGCAACAATGATTGCCCAAGGAAAAACGGTGCACCAAGCAGAAATTGATGCAGCTTGCGAATTGATTGACTTTTTGCGTTTCAATGTGCAATACATGACCGAAATATACAAACAACAGCCCATTTCAGCAAAAGGTATTTGGAACCGCGTAGAACAACGCCCGTTAGAAGGATTTGTTTATGCAATTACTCCTTTTAACTTCACAGCAATCTCTGGAAACTTACCATCGTGTGTGGCAATGATGGGGAACGTTGTGGTTTGGAAACCGGCTGCAACACAGATTTATTCTGCAAACGTAATTGTAGAGATATTCAAAAAAGCAGGTTTGCCAGATGGCGTTATCAACGTTATTTATGGTGATTCGGCGATGATTACTAACACTGTTTTAGATTCTGCAGATTTCGCAGGAATTCACTTTACTGGTTCAACAGGCGTTTTTAATGATTTCTGGAAAACCATTGGCAGTAATATTCACAAATACAAAACATATCCTCGCATCGTAGGCGAAACTGGTGGAAAAGATTTTGTTTGGGCACACCCATCATCTAATGCTAAGGAAGTAGCCACAGCATTGTCTCGTGGAGCTTTTGAATACCAAGGACAAAAATGTTCTGCAGCATCTCGGGCTTATATTCCGGCATCTTTGTGGGAAGAAATTAAAAACTTTGTAATTGAAGACGTGAAATCTTTTAAAATGGGATCACCAGAAGACATGAGTAATTTTATGTCGGCAGTAATCTCTGAATCTTCTTTTGATAAATTGGCAAAAGCAATCGATGATGCAAAAGCATCAAACGAAGCAGAAATTATTGTTGGTGGAGGTTATGACAAATCAAAAGGTTGGTTTATAGAACCTACCGTTATCGTAACAACAAATCCAAAATACGATACCATGGAGCGTGAATTGTTTGGACCTGTTTTAACGGTTTATGTTTATGAAGATGCAAAGTGGGAAGAAAGTTTAAAATTGGTTGACAGTACATCTGAATATGCTTTAACAGGCGCTATTTTCTCTGGATGTCGTTATGCAGTTGAAACAGCAACCAAAGCATTAGAAAATGCAGCAGGAAACTTCTACATTAATGATAAACCAACTGGAGCCGTTGTAGGTCAGCAGCCATTTGGTGGTGCAAGAGGTTCTGGAACAAATGACAAAGCAGGTTCTATGATTAATTTGTTGCGTTGGGTGTCTCCGCGAACTATTAAAGAAACCTTTGTACCTGATACAGATTACAGATATCCGTTCTTAGGATAAAATAAAACTAAAAAAACCAGCATTTTCAGCTGGTTTTTTTATACCATATTCATGCTTATAAATATTCTTTCTTTTACATATAATTTACAAACATTTAAGACATAAATGAATATTAAACGCCCATTATACCTTATTCCTTTGACTATTTTAGAATTGATAAATATTTTGTTTGAACGGTTGATTAAGTTCTAGGATTCCACAACATTCAACCTTTTTTAAAACATACTGTAAAAGAGGAGAATCTTGATTATCAAAAAAAAACACTATTTAAAGCAAAGCTAAAATGTTTAAATAAACAATATTTATTTAAAAATAGAATAATTCATCAGATAAAACATTAATTTAAATCAAGTTAATAAGAAAGACTATTGTATGACATTTGACGGACAATAATTTTAGCAATTACAAATTAAAAGATAGTTTTACAGAAATTAGTAAAGATATTATACAAAAAAATTAGAATAAGTCGATGTAAAGCCATATCGGAACAAAAAAAGTTTTGTAAAATTTAAAACTTGAATCCACGAGTAAAAATACTTACTCAAAAAAAATTAATAAAAATATAATAATAAAACCGACTCAATAATATAGTACTGAGACGGTTTCTTTAAATATCTGTAATAAAAATTAATTATTTCTTATAAAAAGGTGTTTTAACAACTTGAGCTTTTACATCGTTTTTACGGATGCGAATAAAAATTTCTGTTCCTTCTTTTGCAAACTCTTTGTTTACATACCCCATCCCTACTCCTTTGTTTAAAGACGGAGATTGTGTTCCAGAAGTAACATGCCCAATAATGTTTCCTGCTGCATCAACAATTTCATAATCGTGACGCGGAATGCCGCGGTCAATCAATTCAAAACCGATCAATTTTGTGGCTACACCGTTTTCTTTATCAGCTTTAATGTTTTCGCTGTTCACAAAATCTTTGGTGAATTTGGTAACCCAACCTAATCCTGCTGCAATTGGCGAAGTGGTATCGTTAATTTCATTTCCGTACAAACAATAACCCATTTCTAAACGTAAGGTATCGCGTGCTGCCAATCCAATTGGTTTAATGCCGAATGATTTACCCGCTATCAACACCTCGTTCCAAATATGTACTATATCTTCATTTTTAGCATAAATTTCAATACCGCCTGATCCTGTGTAACCCGTTGCCGAAACAATAACGTCATCAATTCCTGCAAAAGTTCCCACTTCAAACGTATAAAATTTCAACTCTTCCAAATCAATATTTGTTAATAATTGCATGGCATCGTTGGCTTTTGGCCCCTGAATTGCCAATAAAGAATATTGATCTGATAAATTTTCAAATGCAGCATTCATTGTGTTTTGAGAAGAAATCCATTCAAAATCTTTATCAATGTTCGATGCATTTACAACCATTAAATATTCCGTATCGTTTAATTTATAAGTGATTATATCGTCAACAATTCCCCCTTTATCGTTTGGTAAATAGCTGTATTGCGCTTTTCCGGGAACCAAAACAGCAGCATCGTTACTTGTTACTCTTTGAACCAAATCTAAAGCTTTATCGCCCGAAATTTTAAATAATCCCATGTGCGATACATCAAAAACACCCACATTGTTTCTCACCGTTTCATGTTCAATATTTACGCCTTCGTATTGAACCGGCATATTAAATCCTGCGAAAGGAACCATTTTTGCTCCTAAAGCAACGTGAACGTCATTTAAAGGTACTTGTTTCATATTTTTTGACTGATATTATTTTTTATTGAGCGAAATTACATCAATTTTAAACGATTAACAATTTTATTGATTTTATAATTTCACATTTCGCAAACGCAACGCATTTGCAATTACCGAAACCGAACTTAAACACATTGCCAAAGCAGCAATCATGGGTGAAAGCAACATCCCAATTGCGTAATAGAACACTCCGGCTGCAAATGCTACGCCCACCACATTGTAAACAAAAGCGAAAAATAGGTTTTGCTGAATGTTTTTCATAACGTGTGTGCTAAGGTTATATGCTTTTTTTAAATTTGAAAAGGAATTGTTTAGCAGCGTGATTTTAGCAAAATCTTGTGCCAAGTCTGACCCACTGCCCATTGCAATACCCACGTCAGCTTTTGCAAGTGCGGGCGCATCGTTGATTCCGTCGCCAATCATAGCAATGATTTTTCCTTCTTTTTGGATGGATTCAATCATGGCTAATTTATCTTGAGGAAGCTGTTGCGCAAAAACTTCATCAATTGCTATTTGGTTTGCAATAGCGTTTGCTGTTAACTGATGATCGCCCGTTAACATGATGATTTTTATGTTTTTTGAATGAAGATACGCTATGGTTTCTTTCACTTCGGGTTTTAGAGCATCGTGAATAACAGCCAAACCAACCACTTCATTGTTTATAGCGATGTATGAAACTGTTTTTCCTTGATTTTGAATTTCGGTTACTTTCGATTTTATTTCTAACGATATTTCTAAACGATTTTGCTTGAGCAATGCTTCGTTACCTAACAAAACTTTTTTGCCGTTTATCATCCCCTGCACGCCTTTTCCTTGAACATTTGCCACCATTTTTGTTGGTTTAAAGGCAATATCTTGATCTATTGCTTTATCGGTAAATGCTTTGGCAATTGGGTGTTCGCTGTTTGCATTCAAATCGGCAGTAATTTTAATCAATTGTTCTTCAGAAAAATTTTTCATCGGAATAATTTGTTCCAACGATGGTTTTCCTTCGGTTAGCGTTCCGGTTTTGTCGGTTATAATTACATTTGTTTTCTGCAACAATTCCAAAGCTTCGGCTTTTTTTATAAGGATTCCGTATTCGGCTCCTTTTCCAATGCCCACCGAAATAGAAACTGGCGTAGCCAATCCCAATGCACACGGACACGCAATGATTAATACCGCAATGGCGTTTTGTAAACCAAATAAAAGCGATGCTTCTGTTGAAATAAATCCCCAATAGATAAAAGTTAAGAGTGCAATTAAAACGACGATTGGTACAAAATAACCCGATATTTTATCGGCTAAACGTTGAATCGGTGCACGCGAAAGACTGGCTTTGTTCACCATTTCAACAATCTGTGCAATTGTTGTTGTTTGGCCAATTCGGGTTGCTTTCATGGTAAAAGATTGATCGGTATTGATGCTTCCTGCCAAAACCTCATCGTTTCCTTCTTTGTTTACAGGTAAAGGTTCGCCTGTCAATAATGCTTCGTTTACAGATGTTTTCCCAGACAGTATAATTCCGTCAACAGGAATTTTCTCGCCAGGTTTCACTAACAACTCATCGCCAATCTGTACTTTATCGATAGCAATTTCAGTTGTACTTCCATTGATTAAAAGGGTTGCTTTTTGTGGTACAAGATGCAATAAATGTTCTAATGATGACTTGGTTTTTTGATGCGCACGGGCTTCTAACCATTGTCCTAAAATCATCAGTGTAAAAATTACGGCAACACTTTCAAAATAAATAGGTAAATGATCGTTTGTGTGAAATGTATGCAGATTTAAAAGTACATAAACCGAAAATAAATAAGCAGCAATTGCTCCTAAACCAATTAAACTGAACATGTTTAAATTCCAGGTTTTAAAGGATATATACGCACGTTTTAAATATTTTCTTCCCAAAAACAACACGCTAGTTGCACCAATAAATTGCAACCAAAGCGCAACATTGTACGGAAGTATTTTGTAGATAAAACTATTGTGACTCATCCCAAACATCGCAATAAAAAACACAGGAATGGTTATGATTGCAGATTGTATCAATAGCTTTTTTAAATGATTTTGTTCCTCGTTATTATTGGTTGAACCGCCAATTTGAACCAAATCCATTCCGCAAATTGGGCAGCCTACATTGCTTTCATAAACCTTATCGCCTTCGCACAGCATTGGGCAATAATATTTACCCTTCAAATGCTCTAATTGTTTTGGTGGTTCGTTATTATTGTTGTGGCTGTGAACCGCATGATGGGCAATTTCAGAGAGTTCTTCAGCCCCATTTGCGCTTATAGTAATTTCTTGAATGGTATAAGGACCTTTTTTTGAAAGTGCATGCTGCAAATCTTCCAAATCAATTCGTTTGTTTGATTCTATAACAGCTTCAGCAGGATGCAGGCTCACTTCTACGTTATCAGCAAAGGTTTGCAAGGCTTCCATAACTTTTGCTTGGCAGCCGCTGCATGTCATCTCGTTTATTTTATATCGGGTTTTCATAATCTTACTTTTTATGTAAAATTACAACGAATAGCACAAAACAGACTTACACAATTACAAAAATGGTTTGTATTATTTTGTAAATTGAACTACATCACTTTTTATAAATATCCTCTGAATTTTTGACCTGAATCATAAACAGGTTTAAATCCTAAATAAATGAAGCTAAAAATTTTCTAAAATTTATTCAAAACTTACCTTTATAGCAGAATCCACCACATTTAATGGAAAGACAATATAGAACGTTAACCATTTTCTGGAGTCATAGTCTTTTAAAGTTTTAATTCTTTAAAGAATAATTACTATCCTCTTTATTTAAGCTCAAAAATAAGCTTTTAATAAAGTTAAATATTTTACCAAAAAATAAAAACAAGTAAAATATTTCATAAATTTGAACAAACAATAAGTATCATGAAAAAAGAAATTTCCATTACAGAAGACAAAATTTTCGAGTTATATTCGGATTATATTCTTACCCATGGTGAACAGCCCAAAAGTGTATATCAATTCGCTAAAGAAAATAAGTTTGAAGAGCAAAAATTCTATACTTTTTTTACAAGTTTTGATCAAGTTGAAAAACATATTTTGGTCAAACTTTTTAGTAAATCTATAGAATTAGCAGAAGATGTAAACAATGCAGAGGGTATGACTTCAAAAGAAAAACTCCTGAATGTTTACTATATCTTTTTTGAAAACCTTACCATGAATCGTTCGCTGGTTTTGATGATTTTAGGTAAGCACAAATTACCTCTTTCTAAAAATTTGCTTTCACTGAAAAAAATCCATCAGGAATATATCAAAACATTGGATTTTAGTTCTTGGGAAATCTTAGAGAAAGCCAAGGAGGACATTAAAAATACCCATGAGCAAATACGTGAAAATGTGTTGTGGTTGCATCTCGTTTCTGCCATTGAATTTTGGAAAAATGACTTTTCTCCGGATTTTGAAAAAACTGATATTTTCATCGAAAAAACCATTGACACAGGTTTTGAACTGATGGACAATGAACCGTTGAGAAAAGTTTTCGACCTTGGAAAGTTTCTTTGGAAGGAAAAATTTAATAGGAGTTAAAATGAAAACATTAGATAAAATTCCCACAGGAAAAATTGAGCGGACAAGCAGCCTTTTGAAAGCAGGGGCAAAAGTCGGAGTTAATTACCTGAAATATTACGGAAATAAAATCACGAAAGAGGAAGAGGAAGCCCGCAAAATCCTGAATGAAGATAACGCAACAGATATTTACGATTCGTTAAAAGAATTGAAAGGTTCCGCGCTGAAAGTTGCTCAAATGCTGAGTATGGAAAAAAATATTCTTCCGGTGGAATATGTAGAGAAATTCTCACTTTCGCAGTTTTCGGTTCCGCCTTTGTCGGGTGCTTTAGTGAAGAAAACTTTCCGAAAATATTTCGGGAAAAATCCGGAAGATATTTTTGATGAATTTTCCGCCGAATCGGTTAATGCAGCGAGTATCGGACAGGTTCATACCGCAAAAAAAGACGGCAAAAAACTTGCGGTCAAAATTCAGTATCCCGGCGTAAGAGAAAGTATTTCGAGCGACCTTAAAATGGTAAAACCGATTGCGATGAAGATGTTCAACATCAAAAAAGAGGGTTCGGAATCTTACTTTCAGGAAGTGGAAGACAAATTGTTTGAGGAAACCGATTATAATCTGGAACTCAAACGCAGTCAGCATTTTGCAGAAGAATGCAGTCATCTTCCGAATGTAAATTTTCCACATTATTATCCTGAATTTTCATGTGAGAAAATCATTACGATGGATTGGATGTCGGGAATTCATTTTTCGGAATTTACTAAAAAACAGAATTCGCAGGAAGATTTGAATAAAATCGGACAGACGCTTTGGGATTTTTATATGTATCAGATGCATATTCTAAAAAAGGTTCACGCCGATCCGCATCCGGGAAATTTCCTGATTTCTGAAAACAAGGAATTGTTGGTTATCGATTTTGGCTGTATCAAAGAGATTCCGGAAGATTTTTACATTCCGTATTTTGAGCTGGCAAAAGAAGAAAATTTAAAGAATCCTGAAATTTTCCGTGAGAAATTATTTATTCTGGAAATTTTGCGTGAAGATGATTCAGAAAAAGAAAAAGAGTTTTTTGCCAAATTATTCTACGAATTGCTGGAACTATTTACAAGACCATTTAATCAGGAAAAATTTGATTTTTCGGATGAGTCTTTCTTTCAGGAGATTGCCGATTTGGGACAAAAATATGCGAAAGCAAGTGATATGAAGGGAATGAATACCAACCGTGGTTCCCGACATTTTATTTACCTGAACCGAACGTTTTTCGGTTTGTATAATATGATGCACGATTTGAAAGCGAAAGATGTAGCAATTAATAATTTTAAAAACTATTTTAAGTGATATTTAACCGCAAATCGACATCAAACGTAACAAAAGATTTTGATGAATTTACAAGTTATTCAAAATGCAAAAAAAGTTTTGAAAACGATTTTGTTGGAATGAATGAATCATTCACAGGTCGCTCCTACGGAGCTCTCATCTTATAAAAATGTTTTCTTATTAACAGTTCGCTCCTATCGGAGCATCACAAAATTCCGTAGGAATGTACTGTTAATAGAAAGTAGAGAGCCGTAAAAAGGAAGCTCCGTAGGAGCGACCTGTTAATATTACAATTGTATTTGAATTAAAGTTTAATATAAAAAAAATATGCCTTCACAATTACCCTCCAAAATCTGTGAAGTCTGTGGACTGCCTTTTAACTGGCGGAAAAAGTGGAAGAAAAACTGGGACGAAGTAAAATATTGCAGCGAAAGATGCCGGAAAAACAAAAAATCAACATCCTCTGGTTCACCAAAGATTTGAGAACGAGCGATTCAGAATCCTTGTACAAAGCGATGCAGGAAGATTTACCTTTTCTTGCGCTGTATGTTTTTGACGCTGATTTTTTTGTTCAAAAACAGTTTGGTTTCAGAAAAATCGGAAAATACCGTACGAAATTTCTGCTGGAAAGTGTAGAAGATTTAAAGCAGAATTTAGCGAAACAGAAGATTCCTTTTTTAATCAAATACGGCAAAACAGAAGATGTTTTCAAAGAAATTTCCGAGGAATTTGAAATCGTGAAGATTTTCTGTCAGGAAGAATGGACAAAGGAAGAAGTTGAATTACAAGCTAAAATTGAAAAAGCAATTCCGAACGCCATTTGGGAAAAATCGTATTCACAGTTTCTGGTTCATCCGCTTTTTGTTTTTAAAACTTTGGATAAAATTCCGATGCTTTTTACCAGTTTTAGACAAAAAATTGAAAAAAATCTGCTGATTCGCCCTGAATTTGAATCGGAAGATCTGATGTACGATAAACCAGAAATTCATTTTAAAAGCGATACCATTTCGTTAAAATCGCTCTGTTTTGAAGATTTTGAAACGGACGAAAGAACTGCTTTTCCTTTTTCGGGCGGAGAAAATGAAGCATTGAAAAGATTGCATCATTATTTCTCGGAAACGCAGAATCTGAGTCAATACAAGCAAACCCGAAACGGTTTGGTGGGAAGAGATTACAGTTCAAAGTTTTCGGCTTGGCTGTCGGACGGAAGTCTTTCTTCTGTCACGATTTACTATGAAATTAAGAAATATGAAGAGGAATTCGGAGCCAATGATTCGACCTATTGGTTGATTTTTGAATTGCTTTGGCGGGATTTTTTCAGATATATTTCTTTGCAGTACAAGGATTTGATTTTTTGGAAAAACGGAATTAATCATCAAAAGTATTTCGTTGAAAACAATAAAGCATTGATTCAAAAATGGAAGAATGGAAAAACGGATTCCGATTTTGTGAATGCGAATATGCTCGAACTGAAAAATACAGGCTGGATGAGCAATCGCGGTCGTCAAAATGTAGCTTCCTATTTCTGCAAAATTCTGAAACAGGACTGGAGAATCGGGGCGGCGTATTTTGAGGAAATGCTGATTGATTATGATGTTCACAGCAATTACGGCAACTGGGTGTATCTCGCCGGAGTCGGAAATGACAATCGTGACCGGACTTTTAACCCTGAAAAACAGGCAGAAATGTTTGATTCCAATCAAAAATTCAGACGTTTATGGCTAAAAAAGTAAAACATACCGCCCAATTGATTTTTCCGCATTATAATTATCCTTTGCTTAGTGAAACGCCCTTGCGAACAAAAAATATTTTTAAAATTTTAAAGAAAAATCTTTGCGGACTTTGCGTTAAAATCAAAAAAATGAATAAAAACCTCAACATACAGCAAATTGACAGAATCATCGAAATGGCGTGGGAAGACCGAACGCCGTTTGAAGCGATACAGTTTCAGTTCGGAGTCAGTGAATCGGAAGTGATTAGACTGATGCGTTCGGAACTGAAAGAATCGAGTTTTAAGCTTTGGCGAAAAAGAGTGAATTCGGGAGTGAGCCAGAAACACCTAAAAAAAAGAAGCGAAGAAATCAACCGTTTTAAATGCAGCAGACAGCGAGTTATCAGCAATAATAAAATTTCTAAAAGATAAATTGAATATGAAAAATATAGTCATCATCGGTTGCGGAAAAGGAATTGGATTGGAAACGGCAAAAATCCTTTCAGAACAAAATAGAATTATCGGAATTTCCAGAACGGAAAATCCAGAATTGAATCATCCGAATATTGAATTTCACACAATGGATATTCTTTCGGGAAATTTAGACGAAATCAGCTTTCCGGAAGTTGTGGACGGATTGGTTTATGCACCGGGAAGTATTAATCTGAAACCTTTTAACCGACTTTCTGTGGATGATTTTAAGAATGATTTTGAAATTAATGTTTTGGGAGCGGTAAAAATCATTCAGAAACTGTTGCCGAATCTCAAAAAGTCGGAAAGTGCCTCAGTTGTGCTTTTCAGTTCGGTGGCGGCAAAACTGGGAATGCCTTTTCACGCTTCGATTGCGGCGAGCAAAAATGCGGTGGAAGGTCTTACAAAAAGCTTGGCGGCAGAATTTTCGGCTCAGAAAATCAGGGTCAATGCCATTGCGCCTTCATTAACGGACACGAATCTGGCATCACAACTTTTGGCAACCCCCGAAAAAAGAGAAGCTTCTGCGAAAAGACATCCGTTGCAAAGAGTAGGAACGGCTGAAGAAATTGCGGAAATGACGGCTTTCCTTGTTTCGGATAAATCTTCGTGGATTACCGGACAGATTTTCGGAATTGATGGTGGAATGGGAAGTGTTAAGCTTTAGTGTTAGAGAGTTGGAGAGTTTGAGAGTTTGAGGGTTTGAGAGTTTTTGAATTATGACTTTGTTAAATTGTTACATTGCTACACTGATAAATTAATACATTATTAAAATACTTAGATTAAATTTGCGCTATGAATACTGATTTTTTCATTGATTTGCTTCATCAGGTCAAAGAATTTGAAAATTCCGAAGCCTATAAACCTCACTCCACAGTTGAGGATTTCCGGCTTTGGCTTAACGATAAAAAATACAGAAAAGAAAGTCCTACCAAGCTTTTTAAAAATGAACAGCATCAGGTTTCATTTACAGAGAATGAAATCTGCAAACAGGTTTTGCTTTTGGGACGGTATTCTAAACAATTGATTAGAAAAGGACTCAATGATTTCCCTGAACTCGCCAATGAAGAATTCACCTACCTTTACCGACTGAAAGATGAGCCGAATTTGACTAAAATTCAGTTGATTGAAAGGAACGGTCACGAAAAACAAACGGGTACGCAGATTATCAAACGTCTGCTTGAATATGGTTTAATTGAAGAAAAAAATGACAACGAAGATAAGAGAAGCAAACGTTTGAACATCACCGAAAAAGGCGAAGATTATTTCCACCGCTCCGTTGAAAAAGTGAATATGACTTCCAGAATTCTCGCCGGAAAACTTGAAAACAAAGAAAAAATCGAACTGCTGGAATTGCTGAAGAAACTGAATGATTTTCATTCGCATATTTATTTGGAGTATAAGAATGAGG
Source organism: Paenimyroides aestuarii (assembly GCF_024628805.1). Lineage (NCBI taxonomy): Bacteria > Pseudomonadati > Bacteroidota > Flavobacteriia > Flavobacteriales > Flavobacteriaceae > Paenimyroides > Paenimyroides aestuarii. The sequence continues at coordinate 110,739 of NZ_CP102382.1, forward strand.
ATATTTCAGCACTAACGAATTTATTGTAATGCTTGCAAATGATTATTTATAAGATGTAAACGATTATTATTCCTTTAGCAAATCAAAAAAAGACTTCTCAGTAACATTTGTTACATAATTTGTGAGATATAATTCTGAAATTTGTTCCGAAAATAAACTAAATAATAGTATGGAATGGATTTTAGAACCTTGGCCGTGGTATGTAAGTGGTCCTTTAATTGCTTTAACCATGTTTGCTTTGCTGTATGTGGGTAAAAACTTTGGAATGTCATCAAACCTTCGAACACTTTGCACCATGTGTGGAGCCGACAAAACATGTGATTTCTTTTGCTTTGACTGGAAAAATCAACGTTGGAATTTATTGGTAATGCTAGGTGCTGTTATCGGCGGTTTTGTCGCTGCTAATTATCTTTCTGAAAATCAAACACCTAACATTCATCCACAAACCATCGAGCAATTACATCAAATGGGGATAAAAAGTGCTGGTACCGCATATGTGCCTACCGAACTTTTTGGTTCAGAAGCATTATCCAACCCAAAAACATTGGCAATATTGCTTATTGGTGGTGTTTTAGTAGGTTTTGGAGCTCGCTATGCAGGCGGTTGCACTTCTGGTCATTCTATTTCGGGCATCAGTAATTTACAACTGCCTTCATTAATAGCTACCATTGGATTTTTTATTGGCGGATTGCTTATGGTACATATCATTTTTCCGTTTATTTTTTAACTTAAATGCACCCTCAAATGAAAAATGTGATCTATTTAATCATCGGAACTTTCTTTGGAATTGTAATGTATAAATCCGAAGCTGCCTCATGGTTTAGAATATACGAAATGTTTAACTTTCAATCCATCCATATGTATGGACTCATGGGCAGTGCTTTAGCTGTGGGAATTGTGCTTGTTCAGTACATTAAATCCAAAAAAATAAAAGATATTACCGGAAATCAAATCACTATTGCCGATAAAGAAAAAAGCATCGCTCGTTATTTAATTGGTGGGATTTTGTTTGGTTTAGGATGGGCATTAGCTGGTGCTTGTCCCGGGCCGATGTTTGTTTTAACAGGTGCTGGATACTTTCCAATTTTAATTGTAATTTTAGGTGCAGTATTGGGCACATGGTTTTATGGTTTGCTAAAAAACAAGCTGCCTCATTAATTTTTTTACAATGGAAGATGTTATAAAAGAAACCTACGGAAGTGTTTTTGAAAAGGATTTATTAGATGAAATTGTGTCGGTTGCGCAATTAGTGGAATTTAACGAAGGTGATGTATTGATTGATATTGGCAAGTATATTAAAACCATGCCGCTTTTAATTCGGGGTGCCATTAAAATTATGCGCGAAGATTTTGATACCGGTGAGCTTCTCTTGTATTTTATTGAAAAAGGCGACACGTGTTCCATGACGTTGAACTGTTGCTTGGGCGATAAAAAAAGTGAAATTAGAGCAGTAGCCGAAAACAACGGTATGGTGGCAATGATTCCTGTAAACAAAATGGAAGAATGGCTGGCAAAATACAAAAGTTGGCGCGCGTATGTTTTTGAAAGCTACAACAACCGTTTCAATGAAATGTTGGCTGCCATAGACAATATTGCTTTTATGAATATGAACGAACGTTTACTGAATTATCTGCATGAAAAAAGCAAAATAAACCAATCGAACATTATTTCAAAAACACATCAAGAAATTGCTTATGAATTAAACAGTTCACGCGTGGTGGTTTCAAGGTTGCTAAAAGCTTTAGAAAACGAAGGACACATTAAGCTTAACCGAAACACCATTGAATTAATAAAATAACTATATTACCGATTAAAAGATAATAGACCCAGTTTTTTCACTGCGGTCTATTTTTTATTTTATGATGTGTAACAATTGTTACTGCACAGCTTTTTAGGCTGATCTACCTTTGCTGTATAAATCATTCAAAAAGATATGGCAACAGATTTAATGGGCTATTTTTTAGCAATTCTTGTAGGTATTTCGCTGGGATTAATTGGCAGCGGCGGATCTATTCTAACGGTTCCAATTCTAGTCTATATCATGGGAATTCATCCGGTTTTGGCAACTGCGTATTCGCTTTTTGTGGTGGGCAGTTCTGCTTTGGTGGGCGGAACAAAAAATGCCTTACAAAAAAAGGTGGACTTTAAAACAGTTTTCATTTTTGGAATTCCATCTATTGTGGTTGTTTATATTGTTCGATCGTTTGTATTACCTGTAATTCCTGATATTCTTTTCACGGTAAACAATTTTCAATTTACAAAGCCTATTGCACTTATGGTGTTGTTTGCAATTGTAATGATTTTAGCCTCTGTATCTATGATTCGCCCTTGTCCGCATTGTACAGAATCAAACGATAGTACTTTGAAATATAATTATCCAATGATTTTGCTTCAAGGCACTTTGGTTGGTACATTAACAGGTTTGGTAGGTGCCGGCGGTGGCTTTTTAATTATTCCTGCATTGGTTCTGTTGGCCAAAATGCCAATGAAAATGGCAGTAGGCACCTCGCTTTTTATCATTGCATTCAATTCTCTTTTGGGATTTTCGGGCGATCTTATAAATGGGCAACCCATCAATTGGTATGTGCTACTTGCTTTTACAACTTCTGCCGTGATAGGTATATTTATAGGAATGTATCTTTCTAAAAAAATCGAAGGAAATAAATTAAAAACAGCTTTCGGATGGTTTGTATTGGCAATGGGCGTTTATATACTGTTCAAAGAATTATTTCTATAAAATTATCATTGTGTAACTTTTGTTACTGTACACAAAATCAACAAGTAATACCTTTACTATAAATATTAAAAATCAATCAATCATGAAAATAGAACAAATTTATACAGGATGTTTAGCACAAGGTGCTTATTATATTGAAAGTAATGGCGAAGCAGTAGTTATTGATCCATTGCGTGAAGTGCAACCATATATCGAAAAAGCAACAAAAGATGGGGCAACAATTAAATATGTTTTAGAAACCCACTTTCATGCCGATTTTGTGAGTGGACATCTCGATTTAGCCGAAAAAACCGGCGCTACCATTGTATTTGGACCAACTGCCAAACCTAATTTTAAGGCTCATATTGCTGCCGACAATGAAATGCTAACTATTGGAAACATCAAAATAAAAGTTATCCACACACCTGGGCACACCATGGAAAGCACTTGTTATTTGCTAATCGATGAAAATGGTAAAGAAACCAGCTTGTTTACTGGCGATACATTGTTTATTGGCGATGTGGGAAGACCCGATTTGGCTCAGAAAGTTGTAGCCGATTTAACTCAAGAAAAATTAGCGGCACATTTGTATGATTCGCTGCACCACAAAATTATGCCTTTGGCCGATGACATCATCGTATATCCGGCACACGGAGCGGGTTCGGCTTGTGGAAAAAACATGAGCAAAGAAACTTTTGACACTTTGGGCAACCAAAAACAAACAAATTATGCATTGCAACCCATGACAAAAGAGGCTTTTATTGAAAAAGTTTTAGATGGATTAATGCCGCCTCCTGCTTATTTTCCTGAAAATGTATTAATGAACATTAAAGGATATGAAAGTATTGACCGCGTTTTAGATAAAGGAACAAAAGCGCTTTCACCAGAAGCATTTGAAACGATTGCAAACGAAACCGATGCCCTATTATTGGATACCCGCGATGCACAAACTTTTGCAAAAGGATTTATTCCGAACTCGATAAATATTGGCATTGATGGTAATTTTGCACCTTGGGCTGGAGCTTTGATTCCGAATATTCAACAAGCTATTTTACTGATTGCCGATGAAGGTCGTGAGGAAGAAATTGTTACCCGTTTGGCTCGTGTAGGCTACGACAATACCATTGGCTTTTTAAAAGGTGGATTCGATGCATGGAAAAATGCAGGTAAAGAAACTGATCACATTACATCTATTTCGGTAGATGAATTGGAAAACAGACTTGCTCAAAATCCTGATTTAAACATTTTAGATGTTCGTAAAAACAGCGAACATTATTCAGAACACGTAATTGGGTCGGAAAACATTGCTTTAGATTACATCAACCAACACATTTCGGAAGTTGATAAAAACAAAACCTATTATGTGCATTGTGCGGGCGGTTACCGTTCCATGATTTTTATTTCGATACTAAAAGCGCGTGGATATGAGCAATTAATCGATATTCAAGGTGGTTTTTCTGCTATTAAAGCTTCCGGAAAATTCGCTGTGAGCAATTATGTGTGTCCAAGCACTATGCTTTAATTTTCAATAAAATCAACAATATGTTACAAAACATCTTGCAAAATTGGAATACCATGCGGATTATTCGTTTGGGCTTTGGAATCTACTTCCTTGTAACGGGTATTGCTTCGAAAACATGGTTTGCGGTGTTCATTGGGGTTGTGTTTTCACTTTTGGCTTTGTTCAATATAGGATGTTGCGGAACCCAACAATGCGGAACCAAGCACAGAATTAACAAAAAGGAAGCCGCAGAGAAACCAGTAATTTATGAAGAAGTTCAATTAAATAAAAAATAAAACAATGTTCACTATATTTAAAAGTTTGTTGGGAAACAACAATTCAGATTTAAAAGATCTATTTGCGTCAAAAGATGTGTTTTTGGTCGATGTGCGTTCAGCTGCCGAATTTGCTTCGGGCAGTGTAAAAAATGCAGTTAACATTCCTTTGGATCAAATAGGTCCTCAAATTTCAAAATTCAAAAACAAAAAAAATATTGTTGTATTTTGCAGAAGCGGCAACCGAAGCAGCATGGCAAAAAATATTTTAGAAAAAAACGGCATTAACGATGTAACCAATGGAGGCAGTTTACAAAATATGCAGAAGTATATCGAATCATAAAAAATAAAACATGAGAAACTGGTTTAAAAAATATGTTTTAGAACTTTTTGGCATTGCAATTGGTGCTGTTTTAGGGTATTTATATTGGAAATACATCGGTTGCCTTTCAGGTACATGTGCCATTACATCAAATCCCACAAATAGTACTATTTACGGAATGGTGATGGGTGGTTTATTAGCATCAATTCTTAAACCTAAAAAAGTAAAATAAATATGACTTTTCAAGAAATCATTAATCAAGACAAACCCATTTTAGTAGATTTTTTTGCTGAATGGTGCGGACCGTGCAAAATGCAAGCTCCTATTTTAGAAGAATTAAAACAGCGAATGGGTGAAAAAGCCGCTATTATAAAAATCGATGTGGATAAAAACCAGCAAGTAGCTGCGCAATATCAAATCCGCAGTGTGCCCACCATGATTATATTTAAAAACGGTGCTGTAAAATGGCGTCAATCGGGTGTGTTTTCTGCAAATGAATTAGAGCGTTTATTAAATGAAAATGCTTAGAATTGTTGTTGAAATAAAGAAAGGGAAGTGCACACTTCCCTTTCTTCATTTCAACAATCTTTCTAAAAAGAAAAACTCATTCACTTAACTAAAAACATTCAAAAAAACTACTTTTATTATTAAATTACTCCTATCAATCTTTTTATCATTCGTTAGGCGTTGATACGTTCATTTACAAAAATGAAGTATCAGTACCCAACAAACTTCTTTTTCATAATTATTTTGCTTGTAATAAAACAAATTATATACCAGCACCTAAATCACCCAAAAATACACTATTCTTAATAAAACATCAACAAATTGTGTAGAAAAACGCACAAATGAGTGTAGATATTTTTCACAAAAAACCAAAAAGTAAATGCAAACTACTTTTTAATGTATTTATAAATTTAAGTACATTTGTAAAAACATTAATAAAATGCTGATAATTGGTATTGCAGGTGGCACAGGTAGCGGAAAAACAACTGTTGTTCACCAAATTATGAATGAACTGCCCGAAACCGAAGTGGGAATTATTTCGCAGGATTCATATTACAAAGCAAACGATCATTTAAGTATGGATGAACGTGCTTTGATAAATTTTGACCATCCCCGCGCAATTGATTTTGATTTGCTTTGCAACCACTTGCAAGATTTAAAAGCTGGTAAAAGCATCAATCAACCAGTGTATTCGTTTGTGCATCACAACCGCACCGATGATTATATCTTAACACATCCGCGAAAAGTAATGATTGTGGAAGGAATTTTAATTTTAACCAATCCGGAATTGCGCAATTTATTCGATATTAAAATTTTTGTTCATGCCGATTCAGACGAACGGTTAATTCGCAGATTAAAACGCGATATTGCAGACCGTGGCCGAGATATGAACGAGGTTTTAAACCGTTATCAAACCACATTGAAACCGATGCACGAACAGTTTATTGAACCATCAAAAGCATACGCAGACATCATTATTCCTAATGATAAATACAACACAGTAGCTATCGATATTGTGCGAACGGTTATCAACAAAAAAATAAACGATTAAAAATGAAACAAAAAATCGCCGCTTTACTCGTTAAATACCCTTTTTTGAAATGGGCAACAAACCGTTTTGTGTTGGTTACCCTGTTTTTTATTGTTTGGCTTTTGTTTTTTGACACTTATGCTTTTTACGACCACCAAACGATTGATAACGAAATTGAAAAATTAGAAGAAAATCGAGATTATTTTCAGGCCGAAATTAATAGCGACGATAAAAACATAAAAAAATTATACCGCCAAGAAGAGGTGGAAAGATATGCCCGGGAAAAATATTATATGAAACGTGAAAACGAAGACATTTATATTATTGACAGCGACAAAGAATATCCAACAGAAGAAACTAACTAACAAATCAATACAGTAATATGTTATTTAACGATTTTGAAAAAGTATCATCAAAACAATGGAAAAATCAAATTCAGTACGAATTAAAAGGTGCCGATTATAACGATACATTGGTTTGGGAAAGTTTAGAAGGTATTAAGGTTAAACCTTTCTATCACAACGATGAAGACGCTGTAACCACAGCCGTTGCTACACAAAACACCAATTTTTCAATTGTTCAGGAAATTTATGTTTTCGACACAGAAAAATCAATTGCAAAAGCGAACGAAGTTTTAAAACGCGGTGCAGAAAGCATTCGTTTCATTATTCCATCAAAAGAAATAAACGTTGTAAATATCATCAATCAATTACAACAACAGCCAAAAGCGGTTTACTTACAATTATTGTTTTTAGATGCCGATGTTGTGGAACAGATAAATAACGAAGCTGCCAAATTGCAGTTTGAAGTTTTTGTTTTGATTGATCCAATTCATCAGTTAACATTCGATGGAAATTTTTATAAAGACGGAACTTCAGATTTTGAAACACTGAATAAAATTAACCAAAAAGGCAATAACATCAACTGGTTAACCGTAAAAGCAACAACATATCAAAATGCGGGTGCCAATATGGTGCAGCAAATTGCTTATACTTTGGCACATACCAACGAATATTTAAACCGAATTGAAAATTTCGATAAAAACATTACAATTGAAGTTGCTGTTGGTGGAAATTATTTCTTTGAAATTGCAAAATTGCGTGCCTTGCGTTTGTCGTTAAATGCGTTGGCAGAAGCTTATTCGCCAAACATCACGTTTCACATTATTGCAAAACCAACCCTTCGCAACAAAACCATTTACGATTACAACGTGAATATGTTGCGAACAACCACCGAGTGTATGAGTGCTGTTTTGGGCGGTGCCGATGCCGTTGAAAACATTGCCTATGATGCCCTTTTTCACAAAACCAATGAATTTGGAGCCCGCATTGCCCGCAATCAGTTATTGATTTTAAAAGAAGAAAGTTACTTTGATAAAGTAAACAATCCGGCAGACGGAGCGTATTACATAGAAAGTTTAACGCAACAATTAGCTGAAAAAGGATTGGAACTTTTTAAAGATATCGAAAAAAACGGTGGATTAATTTCACAATTAATCGAAGGAACCATTCAGCGAAAAATTAACGAAAGTGCACAAAAAGAACAGGAACTTTTCGATTCAGGTAAGGAAGTTTTATTAGGAACAAACAAATATCCAAATGCCCAAGATAAAATGGCACACGATTTAGAATTGTATCCTTTTGTAAAGCAAAATCCGCGTAAAACATTAATTACTCCGATTATTGAAAAACGTTTGGCAGCAACTTTAGAACAAGAACGTTTAGCTTCGGAATAATTTCGTAACTTTCAGAAAAAGAAGATCATGGAAGCAATTAGAGAAATAGTGAAAGTAAAAAATCGTCAGGTAATCATCAATTTACCCGATGATTTTAATGCCGATGAAGTGGAAGTAATTGTATTAAAAACAATTGAAAGTGAAATTCCTCAATGGCACATTAATGAGGTTCGTGAAAGAGCTTCAGAATATTTAAAAAATCCGGATATAGCTTTAGATTTTGACGAAGCAGTGAAAGATATTGAAAATGAATTATAAGTTAAAAATTCTTCCCAAAGCAAAACTTGATTTAAAAGAAATTGCCTTTTGGTATGACGAAGAAGTTCAAAAGGGACTTGGAAAAAGATTTCTATCTTCTGTAAAAACAGCAATGGCTCTTGTGCAAAAGGAACCACTTATTTTTCAAACAAAATACGACAATAATAAAACGATTTTAGTAAAAAGATTTCCCTATTTAATTCATTATGAAATAATAAATAGTGAAATTGTTGTGAAAGCAGTTTTACACACCTCACGAAGTACCAAAAAATATCCTGAATAAACACCTATTCAGAAATTAAAAAATTATTAATGAATTTGAAGATTATTAAAAAATTCATGAGAAAAAACATACAAAACATACAATTACCACATCAAAAGAAAACGGTTACAGAAAATCCAAATTCTTTTGAAACAGCCGAAGGCATTCAGGTGAAGCAAACCTATACGTTGGCCGATATTGAAAACTTAGAACACTTAGGCTTTGGTGCTGGTTTTGCACCTAATCTTCGTGGACCTTATGCCACCATGTACGTTCGCCGTCCGTGGACGGTTCGTCAGTACGCTGGTTTTTCAACTGCCGAAGAAAGTAATGCTTTTTACCGAAGAAATTTAGCTGCCGGGCAAAAAGGACTTTCAGTTGCTTTTGATTTGGCAACGCACCGCGGATACGATTCTGATCACGAACGCGTGGTAGGCGATGTGGGTAAAGCCGGTGTTGCTATTGATTCGGTAGAAGATATGAAAATATTGTTCGATCAGATTCCGTTAGATCAAATGTCGGTTTCTATGACCATGAACGGTGCCGTTTTACCAATTATGGCATTTTACATTGTGGCTGCAAAAGAACAAGGCGTTGACGAAAAATTACTTTCGGGAACCATTCAAAACGATATTTTGAAGGAATTCATGGTGCGTAACACCTACATCTACCCACCTACTCCATCAATGAAAATTATTGCTGATATTTTTGAATATACCAGTAGAAGAATGCCCAAATTCAACTCGATTTCTATTTCGGGTTACCACATGCAAGAAGCCGGCGCTACTGCTGATATTGAATTGGCTTATACCATTGCAGATGGTTTGGAATACGTTCGCACTGGATTGGCTGCCGGAATGAAAGTAGATGAATTTGCTCCTCGCCTTTCGTTTTTCTGGGCAATTGGTATGAATCATTTTATGGAAATCGCCAAAATGCGTGCCGGTAGAATGATTTGGGCGAAATTGATAAAACAATTCAATCCAGAATCAGATAAATCATTGGCATTGCGCACACACTGTCAAACTTCGGGTTGGAGTTTAACCGAGCAAGATCCTTTTAACAATGTGGCTCGTACGGCGATTGAAGCTGCTGCTGCTGCTTTTGGTGGAACACAATCGTTACACACCAATGCGTTAGACGAGGCTATTGCCTTACCAACCGATTTTTCGGCTCGTATTGCCCGTAATACACAGATTTTCTTGCAAGAAGAAACAAAGATTTGCAAAACGGTTGATCCGTGGGCGGGAAGTTATTATGTGGAGAGTTTAACAGCAGAAATTGCTGAAAAAGCGTGGAAACTGATTGAAGAAGTAGAATCGTACGGAGGAATGACGAAAGCTATTGAAGCCGGAATTCCAAAAATGCGTATCGAAGAAGCTGCGGCTCGTAAACAGGCTCGTATAGATTCTGGTCAGGATATTATTGTGGGTGTGAATAAGTATCGTTTGGAAAAAGAAGATCCTTTACAGATTTTGGAAGTGGACAACCAAGTGGTGCGTCAGCAGCAAATCGAACGATTAAATACCATTAAAGCCACTCGCGACAACGATAAAGTCAAGCAAAGCTTAGCAGCTTTGACAAATGCTGCTAAAACCGGCAATGGAAACTTACTAGAATTGGCTGTTGAAGCCGCAGAAAATCGTGCTACTTTAGGCGAAATATCCGATGCCTTAGAAACTGTTTTTGGCAGATACAAAGCACAAATTAAAACCATTAGTGGCGTGTATAATAAAGAAATTAAAACCGACGAAAATTTTGCAAAAGCAAAACAATTGGCCGACGATTTTGCAAAGCAAGAAGGACGCCGTCCGCGTATTATGATTGCAAAAATGGGACAAGATGGGCACGATCGTGGTGCAAAAGTAGTTGCCACGGGTTATGCCGATGTTGGTTTTGATGTGGATATGGGACCTTTGTTCCAAACACCTGCCGAAGCTGCCAAACAAGCCGTTGAAAACGATGTGCATGTTTTAGGTGTTTCGTCATTAGCTGCTGGTCACAAAACATTGGTACCACAAGTGATTGAAGAACTGAAAAAATACGGTAGAGAAGATATTATGGTAATTGTGGGCGGTGTGATTCCTGCACAAGATTATCAGTATTTGTTCGATGCCGGTGCAGTAGCTGTTTTTGGTCCAGGAACGAGAATTGCCGATGCTGCCATTACTATTTTAAATGTGTTGATGGATATGGAGTAAATAAAAAATCTCCTAAAAGACATATTGTCTTTTAGGAGATTTTTTTATTTTAATTTACCGGATAGCCTTTATCAATCCAATCTACTTTTATGTTTTTAGGAATATTTAAAAGCTTTGTGTTTTTATATCCCATAGCAATTAAGCTTTTAAATGCGGGACGAATGTTGGGACATTTTTCAAATGGGCAACAACCGCAATACAAAACCACTTCTTTGTCTTTTGAAACTTTTTTAAGATAGTTTTGCAGTTTTTCTTGATTGCCTTTGTTTTGAACCGGTCCCAAATTGAACGAATTTTTTATCACCGCATCAGGACCAATATTAATTAAAATGGTTTGATCCATTTTGTTTTGAGTGATTCGTGTTGACAAAACTTTGGTGCTTAAAAGTTGCTGCGGCGTCCAAGGGTCTGTAAAACTTTGGGCATTCATTCCAAACATCCCTAAAAAACAAATAAGTAATAAAATATACTTTCTCATAAACAATCCATTAAAAATTAGTCGCGCATGCTGTCAAAAAACTCATCGTTTGATTTGGTGTTTTTGATGCGGTCGTGAATAAACGTAATTGCCTCTACCGGGTTCATATCCGCGAGAATATTACGCAAAACAACCATCTTACTGTTGGTGTATCGATCTTGTAATAAATCATCTCGACGGGTTGATGAAGACGTTAAATCAACTGCTGGGAAAATGCGTTTGTTTGCAATTTTACGGTCTAACTGTAATTCCATATTACCTGTTCCCTTAAATTCTTCAAAAATCACATCGTCCATTTTAGAACCTGTATCGGTTAAAGCAGTTGCAATTATAGTTAATGACCCACCATTTTCTATATTTCGTGCCGCTCCAAAAAAGCGCTTTGGTTTTTGCAAAGCATTGGCATCTACACCACCCGACAACACTCTTCCCGAGGCTGGTTGAACGGTATTGTATGCACGTGCCAAACGGGTGATTGAATCAAGTAAAATCACTACATCGTGCCCACATTCTACCAATCGTTTTGCTTTTTCTAACACCATATCAGCTAATTCTACATGGTAGCGCGCTTCTTCGTCAAAGGTAGAAGCTACAACTTCTGCACGAACATTTCGCTGCATATCGGTTACCTCTTCAGGGCGTTCATCGATCAATAGAACAATTTGATAGACTTCTGGATGGTTATCTGCAATGGCATTGGCAATTTCTTTTAGCATCATTGTTTTACCCGTTTTGGGCTGTGCTACAATCATACCGCGTTGCCCTTTACCTATTGGGGCAAATAAATCAATAATGCGGGTAGATAGTTTGGAGTTATTCCCTGATAGATTGAATTTTTCTTTAGGAAAAAGGGGCGTTAAATGTTCAAAAGAAGGACGATCACGAACCTCATCCGGCTCATGACCATTGATTTTTGTGATACGAACCAACGGAAAATGCTGTTCATTGCCTTTGGGCGGACGCACAATTCCTTTTATAGTGTCGCCTTTTTTTAAGCCAAACAAACGAATTTGTGATTGTGAAATATAAATATCGTCTGGTGACTTGCGGTAATTATAGTCCGATGATCGCAAATAACCATGCGAACCACCGTCTTTTGGAACTTCAAGAACACCTTCGCATTCAATAATTCCTTCAAATTCATAATCAGGGTCGCGGTAATTTTGCTTTTTCTGATTCTGGTTTTGATTTTTATTTCGGTTTTGGGTGTTATTCTGTTTTTCGTTTTCGGGCGCTTCTGGTTGCACATTTTCTTTTGCAGAATCTTGAGTAGTTATTGATGAAGGCTGTTGCTCTTGCTTTTCATTGGTTGATGCTGCTTTTTTGCGCTGTTTTTGATTTTTATGCTGATTGTTTTGTTGCGGAATATCGCTTGTATTTTCAACTGCTTTCTCCACATTTTTTTTAGACGAATTGTGTGCCTTCTGTGTAGTTGGTTCCGTTGCAGCTTCGTCTGTAGTTGTATGTATTCTTTTTCGTTTTTCTTTTTTTGAATGAGCTGCCTGTTCTGGCATACTTTCATTTTCAGTAGCAGGCTTTTCTTGCTGAAAAGTTTCTTGCATTTTTAAAATAGCATCAATCAATTCGTCTTTTTTAAGAGTGGTCTTAGCGATACCAATTGTCTTTGCTATTTCTTTTATTTCGGGTAATTTCATACCCTTTAACACGTTTTTGTCAAACATAAATTATGACGTTGAATTGATATTAATTTTTTGTGGTATTGTGCTTAAAAGAAAGTTTTTCTAATAAGTTTTATAGAAAGGTCGAACAATGAAGAAGTTACGATTTTCTTATGCAATATTACAATATTTTTTTTAATATGAACTATTTTTAAAGAAATTTAGTGTTACTTTTGTAAACAAATCAATAAATAATGATTCAAAGAATACAAACTATCTATTTAGCGTTGGCTTTTATTGTTTCGGGTGTTTTATCTTTGGTTTTTCCGTTGTGGAAAGATTTTAAGGGAATGGACTATTTTGTGGGGCAAAACACGTGGTACACCTTATTGTTTGGTTTAGCTGCGGCATTGAGTATTATTTCGATTTTCTCGTATAAAAAAAGACAAACTCAATTTGTGTATAACAGGTTGAACATGATATTGAACTTTATATTACTAGGATTATTTGTGTATCAATCGCTAAATTTATCTGGAGAAACTTTGGTTTCTGAGAAGGGTATTGGGATGTTTCTTCCTATCATTTCTATCATTTTGTTGGTATTAGCCAATAAAGCCATTAAGAAGGACGAAGATCTTGTAAAATCTGCCGATCGTATACGATAAACCTTTCATCTTAGTTTATTAGTGCGTTAAAGAGGCTGTCCAAAAAGTTTGGGCAGCCCTTTTTTTGTTGTGTTTTCTCTAAAAAATTCGTATTTTAGAGTTGAACAAAAAACCCAACTATGGCTAAGGTAACATTTAAAAATCAAACAGGCAACTCTCCAGAACTTTTCCCTATCAATATTTTTGATTTGATTCCAGAAGACCACCCCGTTCGGTTGGTGGATTCGGTGGTTAATCAATTGGATATCAGCGATATTACAAATCTTTACTTAGGCGGAGGTTGCTCTGCATATCATCCGAGAATGATGATTAAAGTGTTGTTTTACAGCTATTTGTCCAACATTTATTCGTGTAGAAAAATCGCCAAAGCCCTTACCGAAAACATTCATTTTATGTACATTTCGGGAAATTCTACGCCAAATTTTAGAACCATCAACGAATTTAGAGGGAAAATTTTGAAGGAGAAAATCAAAGATTTGTTTGCCGAAGTGGTGAAAATGCTGGTAGAATTGGGCTACATCAGCCTTGATATTCAGTATATTGACGGCACAAAAATTGAGGCAAAATCCAATAAATACACCTTCGTTTGGCGGGGTTCTGTGGAAAAGTACAAAGAAAAATTAGAAGTTAAAATCAATACGATTCTTTCAGATATTGAAAACAGTATTCAATCAGATAATCAAGAACTTAACAAGGAAGAACTGCCCAAAAAAATCAATTCCGAAGAACTAAAAGAGAAGTTATCTGAATTGAACAAAAAACTAAAAGAACCTACCAAAAAACAGGCAAAAGAGCTACAAAAACTTCAGGATGAGCATCTTCCAAAATTAGAAAAATACGAAAAAGACCTAGAAACTTTAGGCGATAGGAATTCTTACAGCAAAACCGACCCCGACGCTACTTTTATGCGGATGAAGGAAGATCACATGAAAAACGGACAGCTTAAACCGGCTTATAATACGCAGATTTCAACTGAAAACCAGTTTATTACACACATCTCTATCCATCAAAAACCTGGTGACACCACCACTTTAGAATCTCATTTGGAAGGTTTTGAAAATGCTTACAAAAAACAAAGCAAAGAAGTGGTTGCCGATGCAGGATACGGAAGTGAGGAGAATTACGAAATGCTTGAAAATAAGAGCGTTACAGCGTATGTGAAGTATAAATTATTTTCATGCAGAACAGAAAAAGAAGATGGAAAACAATCCGTTTTTGGTTCAGAATTTATTCTATAACCAAGAACAAGATTTTTACGTTTGTCCGATGGGTCAACGAATGGAAAATATAGGCAAAGGCAAACGAATTTCGAGCAACGGATACGAATCGCAAGTGTCTTATTATCAAGCTAAAAACTGCAACAATTGTCCGCTTCGAGGGGAATGTTTCAATGCAAAAGGCAACCGAAAAATAGAAGTCAACCACCGATTAAATGAATTAAAACACAAGGCTAAAACATTATTAACTAGCGAAGAAGGTTTAAAACACCGAAGCAAACGCCCGATAGAAGTAGAAGCTGTCTTTGGTCAACTCAAAAGCAATAATAAATTTAACAGATTTACATTCAAAGGATTAGAAAAAGTAGAATTAGAATTTCTACTGATGGCTCTTGGACATAATTTTAGAAAAATGGTGGCTAAAGGAGCGACTTCTAAGAAAATTGTTGTAAAAACCGCAAAACGAGGTTCAAAAATGATTTTTGAAATTGAAATTTTCATTTTTAAGCATCAAGAATTTTCTTCAACTAAAAATAATCATCAAAATTTTCACTATCAAAAATTAGCCGCATAAAAAAAAGACTGCCCTTTTTGGACAGCCTCTTTTTAGTTTATCTTACAATTTTTAGTAAATTTTTATTTTTTCTTACAAGATAAAATCATTACGCCAGCTGCCGCACAACCATAAAGAAGCGAACTCACGAAGTAATTTTTTTTATGGTTTAAGTAATAAAAAAAATGCTTCTCAAAGACCTCCAACTCTATGCAACAGCTAAAAAAATAAAAGTAAACTTTAAAAACAGTATTAATTTATAAACAAAGTTTCATCAATCATTTACTTGGGCATTTACTTTCTATCTGTATCATGATTTGCTCAATAAAAAGGAACTTTAACAAAAGTTAAAAAAATATTATTGCTATAAAAACGCATCAATTTTCATATCTATAAAAAATTAGAAAGCCAGCATTATAAGCGAGCATCTTTTTTACTTATATACGTTTTTTAGATAGTGTCTTACTTTGTTTTAGTAGGTTTCACTTCAACTTTGCTTGGTAAAACATTTGGATTCATTTTTAATAAATCTACAACCAATTGACCTAAATCCGAAGGTTGAATTTTCCATTGATCTGTTTCACTTGGGATATGATTGTTAAAGTTCGAGGTAACCGAACCCGGCATAATGGTAGTACATTTTACATCATAATCGCGCAAATCTAGCATCGCTGCTTGTGTAAAACCTACAACTCCAAATTTGGATGCATTATAACCCGCACCATTTGCAAAGAAGTTTGTACCTGCCAGGGAAGCGATTGAGATATAATATCCCTTGTTTTGCTTTAGTTGTTCTACAGTTGCTTTTAGCGTATGAAAAACACCTGTTAGATTCGTGTTAATCATGCAATTCCAATCTTCTAAAGACATTTGGTCGATGGGTGCAAATTTACCCAATCCTGCGTTGGCAATAACAACATCTAATTTACCATAGGTTGCTATAATTTCTTTAACTGCTTTTTTTTCGTCTTCAAAATTTCTAACATCAGATTGCACTGCCAAAACATTTTCAGTACCCAATTGTTCTTTTGCTTTATTTACATCATCGATATTTCTTCCGGAAATTGCCACTTTGACTCCGTTTTGCAATAAAGCTTTTGCTATACCAAAACCTATTCCTTTTGTACCTCCTGTTATGTAAGCTACTTTGTGTTCTATGTTTTGCATGTTTAAATTAAATTGATTTTTATACGTATTGTAAAGATAGCGAATTACTCCTTTTCAAGCTACTGCGCTGATAGGAAAAAAAATTGAGTTAAAAATTATATGCATGCATATAAAATTATTATATTTGCAGTTCATAAGTGTTTTTTTTGGTTAATTAAGAGGTTGTATGTTTTCTAACTGCAATCTCTTTTTTTGTAAAAACACTATTAGGTTTATTTTAATTCTATCATTCGAATGAGTGATATCCAAGTTATTGTATTTTTTTAAAAATTTTCCCACATTGATCTTTGCAGTTTTCATATAAAATTAAAAGCTAATTGAAAAAGATTTTTTCAGTTAATTGTTTTTATATTTAAAACTTGAATCCATGACCTTTAATTTGCCTGCTCAGACAGATTGCAGTAAACTCTTGGCTCAAAAAATAATGCTGCATGATGATTTTGAAAAAACACAACTTGAACTAATTACCAACTTTTCTAAATTATCTGCCTGTGGATTAGATGATGAAGATGTGAACTTTTTGAAACAACCTCCGCTTACGGCTTCTATAGTTATAAAATTATTAAACGACGATCCCGATACTGTAACCTATCAAAAGCTAATGGATGAAATTCTGAAAGTAAGAGCAACTCCAGAATATAAGGAATCTGTAAAGCTTTACAATGACTTGTTAATGTTGCAAAGTAAACATATAAACCTTAGTGACTGGGATAGCGATCGTAAATTATTGCTAAAATTATTTAAAGATGAGAATTTGGTACATGCTATTTATCAAATAATTAAGGAAAACCCAAATCGCTATGAAACTTACGGTCACATGATGAATGATCTTAATCGAATAGCTGAAGCCGTGTCAAAAAGTGAAGTTTTAAATGAAGAGTTACCGGACTTTTTTAAAGATTCAGAACTTATTAATTACAAAGAGATGCTACAAATGGCTAAAAAAACAGGTAAACCGTTACTTATTTATTTTTCTGCGTACGCAGATGTTAATTCACGTAGAATGGAAGATGCTTTTTTATTTGACATTGATATACAAGCATTTATTGTTTCAAATTATCACTCTATAACATTATTTGTGGACTCAAAAAAAAATGTTCCAAAAGAATCAATCCTATACAATCAAAAAAACGGAAAGGCAATGAAAACATATGGAGCTTTTTATATAAAACTTCAGAAAGAAGTATTTAATGAAAATCGCCAGCCATTTTTTGTAATTGTTGATAGCGAAGGAAAAATATTAAAAACGCAAGGTTTCACTACTGACAAAAATGAATTTCAAAAATTCTTAAATTAGATGGTTCAAACAGTATTATTCATTTGCTCAGCAAACAAACAACGCTCTAAAACTGCCGAAGATTATTTTAGCGCTAAATATCCTAACATACAATTTGAGTCGGCTGGTACAAATCTTAAAATATGTAAAAAAGAGGGAACAAATCTATTGACAATAAACCTTCTGAAACAAGCTGACCTGATTTTTGTTATGGAAAACAACCATAAAAAAGAAGTGGATATCTTGATGAATGGTAGATTGAAAAATGAAATTATTGTTTTGAACATCAAGGATATTTTCAAATATTACCAAAGAGAACTTATTGAAATATTAGAAAATAAAATAGATCATTATTTGGAATAAGTTGCTTTATCAATAATAGATTCAAACACAAATAAATCATCTTTTCATTGGAATATATTTCTTGTAAAGTAACTTGCCTATTTTGGAAGAACCGCCACATTTGCACGCCTTAATAGCAGAACCTAAGTAGAATTATTGTAAATTCGCAGCTATAATTCAGTTCACAAGTATCCGAAATTATGAGCGACAGAAAATTTGAATCGCTTTTTTTTATACTTTTGTATTTTAAATAGTATGTTATGGGAATAATGATTGAAGAAAATTTAAAAATAAAACCTTCTATTTGCGATGAGCTTAAAGAAGATATTTTATTCTTGAATAATGAAGAAAAGCAGGTAATTGTTCATTGTTCTATTTATTCCGTAGATTACGGTGATGCAGCCAGAATCTGGAAAAGTACATACTTGGTTGATAAAGAATCAGGTTTAACATATAAATTAATTTTTGCAGAAGGTATAAGTTTTGCTCCGCAGTGGACATTAATTCCTTTTCAAAAACCGTTAGAGTTCACCTTAATTTTTAAAGGGTTGCCAAAAAGTTGTAAATCATTTGATTTGGTAGAAATAATACCCGAAGATGGTGGTTTTCAAGTGCTAAACATCAGTCGGAATACTGCAGACGTTTATTATGTAACAATTTAGTGTATTATAAACATAAAATTAATTTTTTTTAGTAGAACAATAAAAAAAGCATCTCAATGAGATGCTTCTTAATTTTTTCAGTCTAAGAAGATTAAGCTTCAAATGGTACAACAGAAACGAAAGATTTGTTATCTCTCTTTTTCACGAATTGTACAACTCCGTCAACTTTAGCATGTAAAGTATGATCTTTACCCATGTAAACGTTTTCACCTGGGTTATGTTTTGAACCTCTTTGTCTTACAATGATGTTACCAGCAATAGCTGCTTGTCCACCATAAATCTTAACGCCTAAACGTTTCGATTCTGATTCTCTACCGTTCTTAGAACTACCGACACCTTTCTTGTGAGCCATGATGTTTGGTTTTTAAAATTGTTAATACTTTCTAGTTACAGATTAAATGTTGATTCCCTCGATTACGATTTGCGTCAACGCTTGTCTGTGACCGTTTTTCTTTTTGTATCCTTTTCTTCTTTTCTTTTTGAAAACGATAACTTTGTCACCTTGAAGGTGCTTTAAAACTTTCGCTCCTACAGAAGCTCCTGTTATAGCTGGGGCGCCTAAAGTA
The DNA here is from genome assembly GCF_024628805.1 of Paenimyroides aestuarii. Lineage (NCBI taxonomy): Bacteria > Pseudomonadati > Bacteroidota > Flavobacteriia > Flavobacteriales > Flavobacteriaceae > Paenimyroides > Paenimyroides aestuarii. Next base: position 130,091 of record NZ_CP102382.1, read on the forward strand.
ACTGTTCCTGCATTGTCAACTAAAAGAACTTTGTCAAAAGTAACATTTGCTCCTTCTTCTGTTGCCAAACGGTTTACATACACTTTTTGGTCTTTGCTAACTTTGAATTGTTGCCCTGCTATCTCTACGATTGCGTACATAACAATTAAATTAAAATTGATTTTTAAGACTGCAAATATACAAAAAATATCTATAAAACAAATCTAAGTGACTCGTTTTTAAAAAATTAATTCCCCTCAAAAAAAATATTAAAAAAAAGTACATTTTAAATGTAACATAATCACGAAATTGCACACTAATTTAAAAATCAAATTAATTTAATCGGAGTTATGAGAAAATCTTTAACAGCTTTAGCTACAACACTTCTTATTAGCAGTGTTGCCTTAGCACAGAAAGTTGAATTTGAAGAGTACACATTAGACAATGGTTTGCATGTAGTGTTACATCAAGACAAATCGGCGCCTGTTGTAGTTACTTCAGTGATGTACCATGTGGGTGCAAAAGACGAAAACCCAGAGCGCACAGGGTTTGCACACTTTTTTGAACACCTTTTGTTTGAAGGTACCGAAAACATTGAAAGAGGTGAGTGGTTTAAGTTGGTAACTGCAAATGGTGGTCACAATAATGCCAACACTTCAGACGACCGTACCTATTATTACGAAGTATTCCCATCAAATAATTTAGAATTGGCTATTTGGATGGAATCGGATCGTTTATTGCAACCCGTAATCAACCAAATCGGAGTAGATACACAAAACGAGGTGGTAAAAGAAGAAAAACGCTTACGTGTAGATAACAGCCCATACGGAAACTGGATTACAGAAGTTAAGAAAAATCTTTTCAAAAAACACCCTTACCGTTGGGCGCCAATTGGTTCAATGGAACATTTAGATGCAGCTACTTTAGAAGAGTTTCAGGCATTCAACAAAAAATTCTATGTGCCAAATAATGCTGTGTTAGTAATTGCTGGTGATATTGAATTTGCAAAAACGAAAGAATTGGTTCAAAAATATTTTGGAGTGATTAAAAAAGGAGCAAACGTTCCGCGCGTAAACATTCAAGAAGATCCAATCACATCAGCTATTCATGCAACGGCAGAAGATCCAAACATCCAAATACCAATGTACATCACCGCTTATAGAACACCATCTATGAAAACCCGTGATGCACGTGTGTTGGATATGATTTCTTCATACCTTTCTGGCGGAAAATCATCGCCAATGCAAAAGAAAATTGTAGATGAAAAGAAAATGGCTTTACAGTTGTTTGCTTTCAACTACGCACAAGAAGATTACGGGATGTATCTAATCGCAGGTTTACCTATGGGCGATACAACACGTGAGGCTTTACAAAAAGAAATCGATGCTGAAATCACAAAATTACAAACCGAGCTAATTTCAGAAAGAGATTATCAAAAGTTACAAAACGATTTTGAAAACCGTTATGTGAGTCAAAACTCAGATTTAGAAGGTTTGGCAGAAAACTTAGCTACCAACTATTTATTGTATGGTGACATCAACCTTATTAATGAAGAAATTAATATCTACCGTTCAATTACAAGAGAAGAAATTCGCGATGTTGCTAAAAAATATTTACAAAGCAATGCGCGTTTATTGTTAGACTATGTACCGGCAAAAGAAGATTCAGCAAAATAAGAAAGTAAACAAAATGAAAAAAATATTAGTATTCGCATCAGCTTTGTTACTAACTATTAGTGCCGAAGCTCAAATAAAACGTCCACAACCAAAACCAGGACCAATGCCAACAGTGAACGTGCAAAAGCCGCAAGAGTTCACTATGAAAAATGGTTTAAAAGTAATGGTTGTAGAAGATCATAAACTGCCACGTGTAAGTTATATGTTAACGATTGATACACCACCTTATGTAGAAGGTGAAAAAGCAGGTGTATCTAGCCTAACAAGTGCAGTTGTTGGTAACGGAACCACAAAAACATCTAAAGAAAAATTCAACGATGAAATTGATTTCTTAGGAGCAAATGTTAACTTTTGGAACACCGGTGCATCAGCAAGCGGTTTGTCTAAATACAGTTCGCGTTTGTTAGAATTAATGGCAGAAGGTTCCCTAAATCCATTATTCGATCAAGAAGAGTTTGACAAAGCCAAACAGCAAGCTATTGAAGGTTTAAAAACAGATGAAAAATCAGTACCTTCTGTTGCCCGCAGAGTTACCAATGCTTTATTATTCGGAACCAATCACCCAACAGGTGAATTTATCACCGAAGAAACATTGAACAATGTAACATTAGCAGATGTTAAGCAAAATTACGCATCGTACTTTGTACCAGAAAACGCTTATTTAGTAGTTGTGGGTGACGTAAAGTTTAAAGATGTAAAAAAACAAGTAGAGAAATTATTCAAAAACTGGAAAAAAGCATCAGCACCTGTTGCTAAATATCCAGAACCAAATGATGTAGTAAAAACACAAATCGATTTTGTGGACATGCCAAACGCAGTTCAGTCTGAAATTGCTTTAGTAAACACCGTAAATTTAAAGTTAACCGACAAGGATTATTTTGCAGCATTAATTGCTAATCAAATCTTAGGTGGTGGTGGTGAAGGTCGTTTATTCTTGAACTTACGCGAAGCACACGGATGGACATACGGCGCTTATTCGTCATTAGGATCAGGTAAATACACCTCAAAATTCACATCTTCTGCATCTGTTCGTAACGTAGTAACCGATTCTGCAGTGGTAGAATTTGTAAACGAATTGCAAAAAATCAGAACACAACCTGTAACCCAAGCAGAATTAGATCTTGCAAAAGCAAAATACATTGGAAACTTTGTAATGGAAACCCAAAAACCAGGAACCATTGCGAGCTTTGCATTAAGAACAAAAACACAAAGTTTACCAGCAGATTTCTATGAAAACTACATAAAAAACATTCAGGCAGTAACTGTAGCTGATGTACAACGCGTAGCAAACAAATACTTCAAGAAAGACAATCAACGTATTGTGATTGTTGGTAAAGGAGCCGATGTTGCAGGTACTTTAGACCGTTTAGGATACCCAGTAAACTATTACGACAAATATGCAAACCCAGTAGAAAAACCAGTTTTCAAAAAAGCAGCACCAGCAGGCGTAACTTCTAAAACAGTAATCGAAAATCACATCAAAGCAATTGGTGGTGAAGCAAAATTACAAGAAGCAAAATCGGTTGCAATGGTAGCAAAAGGAACCATGCAAGGAATGGAAATTACATTAACCCAAAAACAAACTGCTAAAGGTCAAAAAATGGTATCTTTAAACGGTATGGGCATGGAATTAATGAAACAAGTAATTACACCAACCATGGGCTACATGTCTGGCCAAGGTCAGAAGCAAGAATTAAAAGGCGACGATTTAAAAGATGCACAAGCTTCAGCAAAAATGTTCGATGAATTAGAAGATTTGAAAAATGCAGCTAGTTTTGAATTAGCAGGAATCGAAACATTCAACGGCGAAGAAGTGTATGTTTTAAAGAAAGACAAACAAACCACTTTTTACAGCGTAGCCTCAGGCTTAAAAGTTGGATCATCCGAAACAATGGAAGCTCAAGGACAAACCGTAGAAATGACTACCGCATACAGCGATTACAAAGCAGTAAAAGGAATCAAGTTTCCACACAGTTTCACAGTGCCAATGTTAGGAAATGCAGAATTCAAAGTTTCTGATATAAAAGTAAACGAAGGCGTAACAGACGCAGACTTTAAATAAAAATCACAAACATCCCATAAATGCCTTAGAGAAAATTCTTTAAGGCATTTTTTTTATCCCGCAAACAAAAAATACACATTTCTTTCATCAACCTAATAAAACAAACAATAAATTAGTATATTTAACCATAAAACATACTATCAACACATGCGAAATATAATAATAGTATTCATTTCCATCTTTTTCTTGTCGTGCACACAAAACGATGACAACAACGCTCGTGCCGACAACGGAACAACCCAAGTAACCCAAGCAACTATTAGCTACATCTCGCAAGAACCCACTCCACAAGGCAAATACCTAAACTACATACAAGCAACCGTACAAAACACTAAAAACACAATAGTAACAGGCTTCGTACAATTCAAAATCAAAGAATACGGCGACATCAACTCATCCACCCTCATCATAGATAAAAACAGCGAAGTAACATTTTACGCCCTATTCGAAACCGATAAAATAATCAACGAAACCTATTTACTCTCCTCAAAATTCTTGGAAGACACCCTAACCGTAGAATAACCAAAACATACAAGCCAACAACCATCATAAATACAGATATTAGTCCTACTTATCAGGGCAATCCCTTCCACTAACGTTTCAGGTCGGGCTTTCCGCCGTCGCTTTTGTTTTTTTGCAAAAAACAAAGAGCTCCAACAAGGCTGCAATCCCTATTGCGGTTAGCTGATGATTACTGTATAATGTAGGTTGTATAGTTGTATAATGTAAATTGTACTGCTGTATATTGAAGAAAATAAGTGCAAATCTATAAATCTGTGGTTGGTCTGTTTAAGATTTTAAGTTCTTTTAGATGAACTTGCCTCGAACCTTAGTTCGATGGTTATGATGCAAATTTACAATTGACTTTAGCCACATTTCATGTATAATGTAAATTGTATTACTGTATATTGTAGAAAAAAAGGCGACGACCCGAGCTTGCGAATTGCGCCGCACCACCCGAACGAAGCGAACGGTACACGTAGTAAATAACAAAAAAAAGCCCGTCTTGAAAAAGACAGGCTTTATTAAAAAAAGGCGACGACACGAGCTTGAGAATTGCGCCGCACCAACCGAGCGAAGCAAACGGTACGTAGTAAATAACAAAAAAGAAAGCCCGTCTTAAAAAAGACAGGCTTTACTAAAAAAAGGCGACGACCCGATCCACCTAGGCGGAGAATTGCGCCGCACCAACCGAGCGCGAAGCGAACGGTACGTAGTAAATAAAAAAAAAGCCTATCTTGAAAAAGACAGGCTTTATTAAAAAAAGGCGGCGACATACTCTCCCACATGAAGATGCAGTACCATCTGCGCTATCGGGCTTAACTTCTCTGTTCGGAATGGGAAGAGGTGAGCCCCGATGCTATAACCACCTTAAATCTTTGTTTAAGGTTTAAAGTTTCTTTTGTTTCAGGTTTTTAACCTTGAACATTAAACTTCGAACTTTAAACGCAGCTTTGCTGCAATATTGTTAACATATTTTCGATACTTTTATTTATTTGTAGATATTATTTCAGTCTTAATACTTAATACTAAAATCTTAATACTAACACTATTCTTTACAAAGCAACTTCCAGAGCACATAAGCATACGGGCTATTAGTACTACTCGACTATGACATTACTGCCTTTACATCTATAGCCTATCAACGTTGTCATCTCCAACGACCCTTTAAAGAAATCTCATCTTGTGGTGGGTTTCGCGCTTATATGCTTTCAGCGCTTATCCCTTCCCAACGTAGCTACTCAGCGATGCACCTGGCGGCACAACTGATACACCAGAGGTTGGTCCAATTCGGTCCTCTCGTACTAGAATCAGATCCACTCAAATTTCTAACGCCCACAGTAGATAGAGACCGAACTGTCTCACGACGTTCTGAACCCAGCTCGCGTGCCACTTTAATGGGCGAACAGCCCAACCCTTGGGACCTTCTCCAGCCCCAGGATGTGACGAGCCGACATCGAGGTGCCAAACCCCCCCGTCGATATGAGCTCTTGGGGGAGATCAGCCTGTTATCCCCGGCGTACCTTTTATCCTTTGAGCGATGGCCCTTCCATGCGGAACCACCGGATCACTATGCTCTACTTTCGTACCTGATCGACTTGTAGGTCTCTCAGTCAAGCTCCCTTTTGCCATTGCACTCTACGCACGGTTACCAAGCGTGCTGAGGGAACCTTTAGAAGCCTCCGTTACTCTTTTGGAGGCGACCACCCCAGTCAAACTACCCACCAAGCAATGTCCCCCGAAACGCGGGGTTAGATCTCAGATAAGCAAAGGGTGGTATTTCAACAATGACTCCACAACGCCTAGCGACGCCGCTTCATAGTCTCCCACCTATCCTACACATCACTTATCCAAGAACAATACTAAGCTATAGTAAAGGTGCACAGGGTCTTTTCGTCCCACTGCGGGTAATCGGCATCTTCACCGATACTACAATTTCACCGAGCTCATGGCTGAGACAGTGTCCAGATCGTTACACCATTCGTGCAGGTCGGAACTTACCCGACAAGGAATTTCGCTACCTTAGGACCGTTATAGTTACGGCCGCCGTTTACTGGGGCTTCAATTCAATGCTTCTCCGAAGATAACATCTCCTCTTAACCTTCCAGCACCGGGCAGGTGTCAGGCCCTATACTTCATCTTACGATTTGGCAGAGCCCTGTGTTTTTGATAAACAGTCGCCTGGACCTTTTCACTGCGGCCACGCCTGAGCGTGGCGACCTTTCTCCCGAAGTTACAGGTCTATTTTGCCTAATTCCTTAGCCATGAATCTCTCGAGCACCTGAGGATACTCTCCTCGACCACCTGTGTCGGTTTGCGGTACGGGTTCTAATAATCTAGGTTTAGAAGCTTTTCTTGACAGCCTTTAGGTACACTATCTCTTTGCCCGAAGGCTCCGAGTACTATCGCATTTCTCCATCTCTAACGCATTTTACTATTAAAGATATAGGTACGTGCTTTAACGAACTATTCCGTCAGTTCGCGGTACTTTCACCACTGCGTCACTCCATCACAATTATTACAAGTACGGGAATATTAACCCGTTGGCCATCGACGTCCCCCTTCGGGTGTGCCTTAGGTCCCGACTAACCCACAGCTGATTAGCATAGCTGTGGAAACCTTGGTCTTAGTGTCTTACGGTGTGCGGGTTTCTCGCCCGCATTATCGTTACTTATGCCTACATTTTCTTTTCTAAACAGTCCAGCAATTCTCACAAATCACCTTCTACCCAGTTTAGAATGCTCCCCTACCACTGTACCTTGTACAATCCATAGCTTCGGTAGTATGCTTATGCCCGATTATTATCCATGCTCGATCGCTCGACTAGTGAGCTGTTACGCACTCTTTAAATGAATGGCTGCTTCCAAGCCAACATCCTAGCTGTCGGGGCAATCAAACCGCGTTTTTTCAACTTAGCATACATTTGGGGACCTTAGCTGATGGTCTGGGTTCTTTCCCTCTCGGACATGGACCTTAGCACCCATGCCCTCACTGATGAAAATCATTTAATAGCATTCGGAGTTTGTCAGGAATTGGTAGGCGGTGAAGCCCCCGCATCCAATCAGTAGCTCTACCTCTATTAAACTTTTTCAGCGCTGCACCTAAATGCATTTCGGGGAGTACGAGCTATTTCCGAGTTTGATTGGCCTTTCACCCCTACCCACAGGTCATCCGAAGACTTTTCAACGTCAACCGGTTCGGTCCTCCATTTGGTGTTACCCAAACTTCAACCTGCCCATGGGTAGATCACACGGTTTCGCGTCTACCATTACTGACTCATGCGCCCTATTCAGACTCGCTTTCGCTTCGGCTGCGTAACTTAATTACTTAACCTTGCCAGCAACGGTAACTCGTAGGCTCATTATGCAAAAGGCACGCCGTCACCCAACGAATGGGCTCCGACCGCTTGTAGGCGTATGGTTTCAGGTTCTTTTTCACTCCGTTATTCACGGTTCTTTTCACCTTTCCCTCACGGTACTGGTTCACTATCGGTCTCTCAGGAGTATTTAGCCTTGGCGGATGGTCCCGCCGGTTTCAATCAAGGTTTCACGTGCCCCGACCTACTCAGGATACCACTATTTATTACATCTCTTACCAATACGGGACTATCACCCTCTGCGGTTCATCTTTCCAAATGATTCTTATTCGATTTGCATAAAATTCTGTGGTCCTACAACCCCAAAATTGCCGTAACAACTTTGGTTTGGGCTTTTCCGCGTTCGCTCGCCACTACTTACGGAATCACTTTTGTTTTCTTCTCCTCCGCCTACTTAGATGTTTCAGTTCAGCGGGTTTGCTTCCTTATCAGGATACTAGATCTTCAATCTAGTGGGTTGCCCCATTCGGATATCTACGGATCACCTCGTGTGTGCCAATCCCCGTAGCTTTTCGCAGCTTATCACGTCCTTCTTCGCCTCTGAGAGCCTAGGCATTCCCCATACGCCCTTATTTTGCTTATTGTGCTCTACTTTTTTAGTTCTATGTTGTAAGCTATAGGTTATAGGTTCGAAAACCTAAAACGTATTTCTTATAACGTACTACCAAAAAATGTGCTTTATATTATTTCTAATATCTTTTCTACTTTTTAAATGTATCTCAATATGTCAATGAACTTTTTTTATTGTATAATGTAGTTTGTAATAGTGTATAATGTTCATTATACAATATACAACTTACATTTTACAGTAAATTGTGGAGAATAAGGGAGTCGAACCCTTGACCTTCCCGCTTATAGCGGGACGCTCCAGCCCCTTTTGGCTGAATCTCTTGTGGTGGAGAATAAGGGAGTCGAACCCTTGACCTTCCCGCCTATAGCGGGACGCTCCAGCCCCTTTTGGCTGAATCTCTTGTGGTGGAGAATAAGGGAGTCGAACCCTTGACCTTCCCGCCTATAGCGGGACGCTCCAGCCCCTTTTGGCTGAATCTCTTGTGGTGGAGAATAAGGGAGTCGAACCCTTGACCTCCTGCGTGCAAGGCAGGCGCTCTAGCCAGCTGAGCTAATCCCCCAATTTAGTTATGAATTGTGGATTATGAATTATGAACTAAATTTAATAATCCCTCAACCCTAGAATTTCCTTTGAATAAAATACTTTGTAGTCCCGGGCAGACTCGAACTGCCGACCCCTACATTATCAGTGTAGTACTCTAACCAGCTGAGCTACGAGACTCTGTATTTTTTATTCTGCTTTTTTTTGAACCAACAGTTAAAGAGTAAAAGATGTTTAAACCATCTCTAGAAAGGAGGTGTTCCAGCCGCACCTTCCGGTACGGCTACCTTGTTACGACTTAGCCCTAGTTACCGGTTTTACCCTAGGCAGCTCCTTGCGGTCACCGACTTCAGGTACCCCCAGCTTCCATGGCTTGACGGGCGGTGTGTACAAGGCCCGGGAACGTATTCACCGGATCATGGCTGATATCCGATTACTAGCGATTCCAGCTTCACGGAGTCGAGTTGCAGACTCCGATCCGAACTGTGACCGGTTTTATAGATTCGCTCCTTGTCGCCAAGTGGCTGCTCTCTGTACCGGCCATTGTAGCACGTGTGTGGCCCAGGACGTAAGGGCCGTGATGATTTGACGTCATCCCCACCTTCCTCACAGTTTACACTGGCAGTCTTGCTAGAGTTCCCGACATGACTCGCTGGCAACTAACAACAGGGGTTGCGCTCGTTATAGGACTTAACCTGACACCTCACGGCACGAGCTGACGACAACCATGCAGCACCTTGTAATTTGTCCGAAGAAATATCTGTTTCCAAATACGTCAAACTACATTTAAGCCCTGGTAAGGTTCCTCGCGTATCATCGAATTAAACCACATGCTCCACCGCTTGTGCGGGCCCCCGTCAATTCCTTTGAGTTTCAGGCTTGCGCCCGTACTCCCCAGGTGGGATACTTATCACTTTCGCTTAGCCACTCAAACCGAAGCTCGAACAGCTAGTATCCATCGTTTACGGCGTGGACTACCAGGGTATCTAATCCTGTTCGCTACCCACGCTTTCGTCCATCAGCGTCAATCATTTGTTAGTAACCTGCCTTCGCAATTGGTATTCCATGTAATATCTAAGCATTTCACCGCTACACTACATATTCTAGTTACTTCACAAATATTCAAGCCCTACAGTATCAATGGCATTTTTTTGGTTAAGCCAAAAACTTTCACCACTGACTTATAAAGCCGCCTACGGACCCTTTAAACCCAATGATTCCGGATAACGCTTGGATCCTCCGTATTACCGCGGCTGCTGGCACGGAGTTAGCCGATCCTTATTCTTACAGTACCGTCAAATTCCCACGCATGGGAGTGTTTCTTCCTGTACAAAAGCAGTTTACAATCCATAGGACCGTCATCCTGCACGCGGCATGGCTGGTTCAGGCTTGCGCCCATTGACCAATATTCCTCACTGCTGCCTCCCGTAGGAGTCTGGTCCGTGTCTCAGTACCAGTGTGGGGGATCTCCCTCTCAGGACCCCTACCCATCATCGTCTTGGTATGCCGTTACCACACCAACTAACTAATGGGACGCATGCTCATCTTATACCAATAAATCTTTATAATAATATTGATGCCAATGCTATTAACTATAAGGTATTAATCCAAATTTCTCTGGGCTATCCCTTAGTATAAGGTAGATTGCATACGCGTTACGCACCCGTGCGCCGGTCTCAAAACAGCAAGCTGCTTCTACCCCTCGACTTGCATGTGTTAGGCCTGCCGCTAGCGTTCATCCTGAGCCAGGATCAAACTCTTCATCGTATAATTTTTTATATTGTTGATGTGTCGTTTAAAACCTCTTGGTTGACCAAGAGCTTTTACTCTTTAATTCTCTGTTAATCCAATATGTCTATGAACTTATTCTTCTTTCTTTCGCTTCTCTCTCAAAGCGGTTGCAAAAGTAAAACTTATTTTTTAATCAGCAAATTTATTTTTGCTTTTTTTTGAAAAAGTTTTTTTGTGGGCGATGAGGGGTTCGAACCCCCGACCCCCTCGGTGTAAACGAGGTGCTCTGAACCAGCTGAGCTAATCGCCCTTTTTCTTTTTTGAACGGACTGCAAAGATAATAACCTTTTTCTATACCATCCAAATTTATTTTTTACTTTTTTTCTATGAACGTGGCTTTCGTTGTCCTGAAAGCGGTTGCAAATATACTACTCTTTTTTTGGCTTTTGCAAATGGTTTTTCAAAGTTTTTTAATCTTTTTTGTAATTGTTTGACAGCGTGTGGTTTTGAAGTTTAAGCTAGGTGAAAATAATCTTTGCCAAAGTTTGAAACTTTGGCAAAGTTGTACAATTTTACAAAACACAATTTACATTATACAGTAAAACCGCGTTAGGGATAGCAGCGAAAATCCTTTTTGTGAGCTTGCGAACAAAAAGATTGTAGCGAATAGCCCGACCCGACTGTTTGCTTGTTTTTTTCTGTGATGGACGAAATGGTGTGTGGGTTCTGAGCTTTGTTTTGAAACGGAATGGAAGGGGAACGCCCATATCATAAAAAAAATCCCGCCACTTTTGAAGGTGACGGGATATTGTTTTACTTGCCAATACCAATGTAGTGAAAGCCTATTTGTGTGATTTCGGACGGATTTAGTATGTTTCTTCCATCAAAAATGAATGCGGGTTGTTGCATTTGTTTTTTGATATTGGTATAGTTAAATGTTTTGAATTGATCCCATTCGGTTACTATTACTATAGCGTGTGCTTGCTGAAAAATAGTGTCTGGATGGTTGTATATTTTTATTTTGGTTGCTAGTTCTTCTTGTGGAATGGTGGTGCTTTTTTCTAAATCGGTAAAGATTTGTTGTGCGGTGACTTTTGGATCGTATATATGTAATTCTGCTTGTTCTTCTATGAGATAATTGGCGATATCGATGGCTGCTGATTCGCGCGAATCGTTGGTGTCTTTTTTGAACGCCCATCCTAATAGAACAATTTTTTTACCTGAAACGGTATTGAACATTTCTTGTACAATTTTGCGGGCGAATCGGCTTTTTTGATAATTGTTCATGCTAATTACTTGCTGCCAATAATCGGCAACTTCGTTTAAACCAAAAGTTTGGGCAATGTACACTAAATTGAGGATGTCTTTTTGAAAACATGAGCCGCCAAACCCGACAGAAGCTTTTAGAAATTTGTCACCAATCCGACTGTCTTTTCCGATGGCAAATGCTACTTCGTCAATGTTTGCCTCTGTAGCTTCGCATATTGCCGACATGGCGTTTATGGAAGATATGCGCTGGGCAAGAAAGGCGTTTGCTGTGAGTTTTGATAATTCGCTAGACCAGATATTGGTGGTGATGATTTTATCGGTAGTGACCCAATTTTTATATATTTCGGAGAGTGCCGCAATGGCATTTTTACCTTCCGGGGTGTGATAATCGCCACCTATTAGAACGCGATCAGGGTTTAGCAAATCATTGATAGCGGTGCCTTCTGCTAAAAATTCGGGGTTTGAGAGAATCTCAAACTGTACATTGTTTTGGGATTGTTTGAGTATGCTTTTAATGGTTGATGCCGTACGAACGGGTAAGGTTGATTTCTCTACAACTATTTTATTGGTGGTGGCAACGCTTGCTATTTGGCGGGCGCAAAGCTCGACATATTTTAAATCTGCTGCCATGCCCTTGCCTAGTCCGTAAGTTTTTGTGGGAGTGTTTACCGATATAAAAATCATCTCGGCTTGTTGAATGGCTTCGTTTACTTGGGTGCTAAAAAATAAATTTACATTGCGCATTTGTGCAATGATTTCTGCCAACCCGGGTTCGTAAACAGGTAATTTGTCTAAGTTTTGTGCATTCCAAGCGTTGATGCGTTCTTGATTTACATCTACTACTGTAACTTTTATATGTGGATTTTTTAATGCAATTACTGCCATTGTTGGACCACCAACATAGCCTGCACCAATACAACAAATTGATTTTATCATAGAATTGTTTAAAAATAGTGCAACAAATTTGTTGCTTTAAGAGTCAAAATTACTAAATGATTTTTATTTATGCTTATAAACTTTCTTCTCTAAATGTAAAAGGTAACAAGTTTTTTACAGACGGTGATTGAATGATTTCGCCGGCTTTTCCCATAAAGTAAATTGGAATATTGTTTTTTTGTTTGTTTTCGTATTCTAATAATGATTGCCTACAGGCTCCACATGGGGGAATGGGCTCTAATGTATCTTTTAAGGTGGATGATGCGGAGATACAAATAGCTATTATTTGTTCGTTTGGAAAATTGGCTCCTGCAGAAAAAACAGCTGTTCGTTCGGCACAAAGTCCAGAAGGATATGCTGCATTTTCTTGATTAGACCCCAAAACAATTGTTCCGTTTTTTAACAATATCGCTGCTCCTACTTGGAAATTGGAATAAGGCGCGTATGCTTTTAACCGGGCTGCTACTGCTTGATTCATTAAATTTTGAATGGGCAATGGCAACTCGGTCAATTGTTTATAGCTGTATAATTTTGTTGGTATATTAATTTCTTGCATAAAAAAAGACAAAAAAGCCCAAACAGTATTTGCTTGGACTTTGTAATGATTTGTATGAGCATTTAATTTTTATAATAATCTCTACCAAAGTTAAAGGTTAATGAAAAACGCAATGTGTTTTCTAATGGATTCTGCACTTTACCGGTTGCTAATAAATAAGATACATCGATATTTACGATATTGTATTTGAAACCAGCTCCTAAAGTAGCAAACTTACGAGCACCTTTATCTTCGGCTTCGTTAAAGTAACCTAAACGGAAGGCAAATGAATTTTGATACCAATATTCGGCACCTAATGACCATGTAAACTCGCGCATTTCTTCACCAAAACCACCTGGTGCATCGCCAAACGATTTAAACATTCCCGAAAACCAACCAATGTCACGGTATTCTTGAAAGCGGCTATTTACTTGCTCTCCAGCGTCGTATTCACCGTTTCCATTAGCATCTATAAAAGTTGGCTGTAAATTAGAAGGCACCATTAATTTTGTTGTTTCTCCGTAAAAAGTAACGGTATTGTAATTATCTAAAATATAATCGTAACCTACTCCTAAACGCAAGGTAGTGGGAATATTGCTTGAAAAATTCGTATCGCCTGTGTAACTTACTTTTGGCCCCATGTTTTGAAAATTGAAACCAGCACGCAATCTTCCTTCTGAGTTGCTCATTTGGATACGGTCGCTTTCATAATATCCTGCTACATCTACTGCAAAAGTATTAGCTGCTGTTTCGCCATCACCGCGCAATCTTAAATTGGAACTGATGTATCTACCAGCAACTGCCATACCAAAATTATCAGAAAATTTTATGGTATAAGAAACATCAACAGAAAATTCATTAGGCTTTTCAACACCCTGAAATTCTCCTTGATTATTTGTAAGTGTAATTTCACCTAATGTAAAATAGCGCAAACTTGTACCAATAGCACTTCGCTCATTTACACGGTTGTAGTAACTCACTCCCATTAAAGAAATATCACTGGCAATTTTTGACATATAAGGTGTATATGACAATGCAAAACCTTGCTGTTTTTCTGCAAAAGCATATTTTGCAGGATTATAAAACTGCGAAAAAGCATCGGCTGACGTTGCAACTCCCATATCCCCTAAAGCACCTGAACGCGCATCGGGGGTGATTGTTAAGAAAGATACACCTGTTGTAATTGCCGGATTATATGAAAGTGGTGTACCATCGGGCATTGGTAACTCTTGCTGTGCAAATGCTGCATTTACTGTAAATAAACTAACAACTGCTATTGAAATTTTTCTCATTTATCTTTTATTATATGGAACAAATATAAAAATTAGTTTTTAATAGTTTTTGATAAACTATAAGATTACCAATTTTTCAATTTTTTCTGCTTGTTCACCAGAAACGGTTGATTTAACTTTTAAACGGTAAATATAAACCCCTTTACCTATCCGGTCACCGAAATCATCACGGCCATCCCATTTTATATCTTTGGATAAAAATCCTTCAGAAACAATGGTTTGATTAATAGTTTTTACTATTTTACCAGTAACGGTTAAAATTTGCACTTGTACTTGTAAGGTTTCATTCGGACGATTGTGCTGAAACCAAAACTCGGTATAATCTACAAACGGATTTGGATAATTTAACACGCGGTCTAATGTTAATCCTGTTTCTGCTGCCACTACAAAGTCTAACGTTGCAGTTGCTAAATTATTGTACACATCCCATCCTTTAAATGTAATGGTGTGCAAACCTTCTTTTAAATTGCTGAACGGATAATTCACAAATCCTTTCATAAAATTGTTTGGTTCGGTTTCATAAAATTCATTCATCACGATGGGGTTGTTTTCATCACCATCTAAAATAGCTACCATATCATGGCCAATTCCACTGGCTGTATTCATTCCGTTTTCATCTTCTAAGTGTGCTAAAAACAATGGAGAACTATTAGTGATACCTCCAGAAATAAACGTTTCATCATTCATAAACAGTTTTATCTGAGGTGGTTTATTGTCTTCGGCTGCATTTTCGTTAACACCTCCAATTTTTATTGTGGTGTTTCCACCGGCATATTCATCTAAAACATTAGATTCTTTTACAGCATAAAAACTGGCTTTGCCCTCACCTACTGCGATTTTAATATCTTTTGGAACCACAAATTCTATTTCAAACCCACCGTTTGAAACTGATGCATTTCCTCGAAAAACGGTCTCTCCTAAAGTGGTAAAGGTCATTGGTTGGCCATTCCCATCGTTCATCAATGTTGTTTTTTCTTGGTTTTTGTCGAACATTTGAACTGCTAAATCGCCATTGAAATTGCCAATTAATTGTCCGCCCTCAGTAGTCACTTGTCCTTTTAATTTTACTCTATCTAACGCACGAAGGCTGCCTGTAAAATTCTCTATCGGTTCATCGTTTACATGTGTGATGGTAATATTTGGTTTTGGAATGGCTAATTTTAATGCTGGATCACCCACAAATGAAATCATTGCTTGTTCTCCAACGTTTTTCACAAGATCGTTTTTAGTGTGCATTAAAGCTTCTGCCATTGTTGCATTGGGCAATATATTATTGTAATTAAAAAGCCAAGCTGAAGTATTCTCGGTAAAGTCGCTTGCACTGCCAATTCCAATTTTTCGGTTGGTTGCTAGTATTCCAATAGCGCCTGAATTTTCGCGTAGGTACAAATATTCCCCTCCTGATTTTAGCTTTGGATTATCAAAACGAGTAAAATCACAAGTCATAATTGCAAATAATGGATATTTATCGATATTGTTTAACCTTTCAATATCAGGAATTTCAAAATAACGTTCGGCACCCCATCCTGTTTCAGAACCATGCCCCAAATAACTCACCATTAAACTGCCGGAATTTACTCCGTTTAAAAAATCTTCTTTAGCTTTTGGATATCTTGGCCCGCCTGCCACCACCTGCTGCTGATATGAGTCTGCGATGATTTTCTTTACATTCATAAAAGGCTTATTAGCTACAAGTTCATCGGCCATATTATTTAAGGCCACTTGCAATACGGCATCAAAGCCGGCGTCTATATCATCTGCCAAGGCTGTGTAAACATTCTTCCAACGCCCTGCATTTTCTTTGCTTAAATATTGTTCTACTTTATTCACCATTGCGTTTGCCTCTTGAACATTATTAACAGGCATTCTTCCAATAACTACATCTATACCGGTGTAAGTATCGTTATTCATCAACCCTTCCGGGTCATCTAGCAAGGCATAAAAATCGTCTGTTGCAAAGGTGTGCCAGTCATTAAAGTTTTCGCTTGAATTAGGAGATAGTGTACTGTTCAAATAATGAAAAATAGGTACAATATTCGATGCTGGGTCGAAATAATCTGTAGAAGCATCACCAAACAAGTTTACATATTTAAGCGTTTGATTTCCTGCAAAATACACATATCTGATAAAATTGCGAATAGCCACAACATCTTGCTGACCCGACGAAAATTCGTTATAAATGGCATCTAGCGGAACCACTTTTACGTTTAAATTGCTTTGCGTTTTATGAAGA
Organism: Paenimyroides aestuarii; assembly: GCF_024628805.1. NCBI lineage: Bacteria > Pseudomonadati > Bacteroidota > Flavobacteriia > Flavobacteriales > Flavobacteriaceae > Paenimyroides > Paenimyroides aestuarii. The sequence goes on from NZ_CP102382.1 coordinate 146,792, forward strand.
TTTGCCAAACGGTTGGCTGCTGAAAGCAGGTCGTTATTGGTAATGATTAGATAATCTACGTTTCCGTTGGCAAAAATAGTTCCTTTTAAATTTTGGTTTAAAATTTTTGCATTGCCCACTTCAATTGGCGTGTAGATGTCGTTTTGATCCACAGCCACAAAATCTTTCAACGCCCCTAAAGGCATTTTTAAATTTATTAATCCTGCTGTATTGGTTTTGAATGTAGGGTTATATTGATCGGTCACATCCCACACTTGTGTAATACCTTGCGCATTTGTTATCTGAAAAGAGCCTACACCAACTTGTGAAACTGCATCGGGAAAATTAAACTGGAATTGTTTATTGTTTCCAGCCAAGTATTTATAGTAATCAATTGCAACAAAATCGATATATCCCCGAGCCGATGGTATGCCGTTATTATTAAAATTTATAGCAAACGTATGTGTTTCCCCGTTTAAATTTAACGTGTTGGAAAAATAGCCTTCATTTGCTTGCGCATTACTAATTTTTCCATTGATAGCTTGCGAACCTATCTGCTGATTATTTAAGGAGATATTAAAAAATGTTTGATTTTGTGAAATGGCAGCTAAATTGATACCTACAGTTGCTGGTTTAGAACTATTCATTAAAGGTGTTTGCAAAACTACTTGCTTTGTGAAACTTTGTCCAAAATTTTCACCAAACGTTTTCCGGCTAAGCTGTACAATATTTTCAATATTTTTTTCATCGAAAACCCTTTCGAGATAATCGGTATAGTTTACTGTTGAAGCACCGGCTGGTTCCACGTATGTTTGCATACGTTTGCCAACTGTTCCGCCATAGGTTACAAAATAATATGCATCATTGCTGTACAAATTTAAGTGCGTGGCGTTTTGTGCATTCCACCCTTTCGTACCCACTCCATAAAACAATGCAAAATCATTATCATTTAAAACGCCGTCTTGTTCACCTTGAAATTGAATCGCAATTTCGGGCACATCAAAATGTTCGTTTTTATTGTTTTCAAGCGGAAGCATGCCACCACCGTATCCATAAACCTTAATAGTACGAGGATCTACATCGTTCGGAACACCCAATTTATTTAAGAAATGTTTGTCTAAACGATAAACTCCTGTTTCATTGACCTTAAATTTAAACCAATTCCCCTGCGCCAAAACAGAATTTTGAACCGTAAAAACAGTATTCTTTAAAGCAGCTGTTTTCGTTCCATAAACATCAAATGTAATATTGGTTACTTTACTGTAGCCATTACTTGTTTTAATAATAGGATTAAATGTTACAATAGCCGATTGCACGCCTTTTGTAACATAAAACTGTATTTTAGGATCAATGGAACTAGGGATATTTTTCGGATTAATGTCTTTGTATTTAGACAAATCAATAGGTTGCACATTTTCAGAAACCACGCGTAGCTGATTTCCTTGCACATTATTTATAAAAACCTTTGCCCCAATAATGCGTTCTCCAGAATTATAATTAAAATATTCCTGTTGAAAACTTGGAACAAAGAAATTTTCTCCGTTACTGATAGTAAAATTTTGTTCAGTCCATTGCAAACGAACATCTTTTGTTTGCGCGTTTAAGGCAAAACTGCCAAGCATCGCAAAAACTGGTAATAGTTTTTTCATTTTTATAGAAAAATAGTATCTATTAATAATTTGATAAAAATAATTAAAATAATTACATTGACCATTAAAACGAATAGTAAGAGACTAATATTTTACATTTTTTAAGTTTTTTTTAAATATTTTTAATTTTGATATTGTTAATCAAAAGCTAATTATTATATTGCAACGAAATTTATTACCTACTTTAACAATGAAGATTAATAAAATTATGACATTACAATTGATAGCTGTAATAGCAGCGTCAATTGGACTAACAAGTTGTGGAAACAGCAATGCAAGTATGTCTTCGGCTACAGGCTGGAAGATCAACGACAAAAAAGGTGGTTTCCAATATAACACGTCATACGATGGCACAGAAGTTCCGTATGGAATGGTAGCTATTGAAGGGGGTACATTTACAATGGGACGCGTTCAAGACGATGTAATGGGAGAATGGAACAACAGTGCAACACAGCAATATGTGCAATCATTCTTTATGGATGAAACTGAGGTTACCAACCTAATGTACACCGAATACTTGGCGTGGACAAAAGCAGTCTATCCACCTTCAGAAGCAAGATACCGTCAAATATACAATGCTGCTTTGCCAGATACATTAGTATGGCGTAATCAATTAGGTTTTACAGAAACCTTAACCAACACGTATCTGCGCCATCCGGCATACGCAAACTACCCAGTAGTTGGTGTATCTTGGATTCAGGCAAACGATTTCTCTAAATGGAGAACTGATCGTGTGAATGAATTAAATTTAGAGCGTGCAGGCTATATTGCTAAAAACGCTAAAACTGATAAAGTATATGGAGAACAATCGTTCTCTACAGACACCTACTTGAGTGCTCCTACAAAAGCATACGCTGGCAACGACAGCATTGTGCTTAGAGGAGTAAAAAACCGTGCACAACCTGGCCAAAGCGGTGTTTATGCAAAAATGGAATACGGTATTATTTCTGCTGAATTCCGTTTACCAACCGAGGCTGAGTGGGAATATGCTGCTAGCGTTAGAAAATCGGACCGTGTGTACAATAATCAACAAGGAAGAAACAAATATCCTTGGGGATCAGATGAAACACGTACCAACTCTCGCAGATCGAAAGGTGATTATTTAGCTAACTTCAAGCAAGGACGCGGTGATTACGGTGGTATCGCAGGTTGGTCAACAGATGCAGGTGAAATTACTACAGCTGTAAAATCGTTCCCAGCAAATGATTGGGGATTATATGATATGGCAGGAAACGTGGCAGAATGGGTAGCAGACGTTTATCGTCCGGCAATTTCTTCTGAGGTGAATGACATTAACTATTTCCGTGGAAATGTTTACAACAAAAGTGTGATTGCTCCTGACGGAACAGTACAAGTTGTAAGTACAAATATTGAATACGACACCTTACCAAATGGTAAATTGCACCCACGTGCTTTACCTGGTGAAGTTCAGAAAGAAGCTGTTGGTACAGAAGACACCTTCTTAAGACGCAATTTTCAAGGTGACAACAGCATTGCTTATAATGATGGTGATAATCTTGCAAGAGTGGGTCAAGCAAAATCGAAAATGTATAACGCACCGCAAAACACCGCAGCTTATGACGCTGAGGGGAACTTAACTTACACTTTAGATGATGCAAACAGAACCAGTTTAATTAACAATAATTCACGTGTTATTAAAGGTGGTTCTTGGAAAGACAGAGCTTATTGGTTGGATCCTGCAACACGCAGATTCATAGATCAATACTCTGCATCAGACTTTGTTGGATTTAGAAACGCAATGACTAAAGTAGGTGTTACTAAATCAAGCGGAAAGAAAAAAGCAAGAGGTTAATCCTTATTCTTCATTTATAAAAGGTCTTAAAATAATACTCCGGTAAATTAATTTATCGGAGTATTATTTTTTTAAGCTACCCTAGGATTTTTAGCTGCTTTAATTTCTTTTAAATCATAATTTGCAAATTTTGCTAAGTAGGTTCGGATGTTTGTTCCATACCCATCCACGAAAGTCACTGAGCCATTTGATCGTAAAAAATCTTGCACAGCACCTGCTCCTCCTAAATGGGCGGCAGCGAGCATGCCTGATTCGCTGATCGATATTCCTGCGATGGTTTTACCAGCATACTTTTTAATTTCTCTACGCAATATCCATTTGTTTTTTTGGATATAAGCAACAAACGCTTTTTCTTGCAGTACCGGATTATTTAAAAAATCATCGGTATTTTTTATGCCTATAAATTTCAAGGTTCCTTTACCAAATTGATATTTTCCCATATATCCATACGAATTAACTGATCGGTAATTTAGATTTGATTCCTGCAAAGCTATAGCTTCTTTAAAATCTATAAATGAACCAGTAGTTTTTATTGAGAACGGTTCTTTCTTTTCGATTTGTTTTTTGTTTTTTAAGATTTCCTTTTCAGTGCATACACTATACGCCAATGGGGTGGTTACTTTGTAATAATTGCTCACTGTTGCTGGCGATTCAACACCTTTAAAAGCCATTGTTATGAGAGCAACTGCAAGAGCAATTAAAATAAAATAAGAACATTTTTTTATCATTCTAAATCATTTCTCAAATACTGTCACTATTTGAATTTCAATGTGCAAAGATACGATTAATATTTAAAATACTGATTTTCAAGATTTTTGTAAGATTTCATTAACAGTTATAACTAAAAAAAGGCCCACAAAAATGTGAGCCTTAAATATTCTACTAATTCAATTTCAAATATTATTTAAGTAATTCGTATTCAAAAACAGGGTTACCTCTTTCACCTGCATCGTTAGTCATTGCAATAAATTTAACTTTAAATACATTTCCATCTACATCTTTAATAATATAGAAACGATCGTCTTTAATACTTGGTGCTGAAGATGGTCCGCCACCATTTCTCCATGTATCTCCAATAATTCTTTGATCTGTTGCAGATGTACTAAACTTACCTTCTTCAACATTAGCTTTTGTAAAAGCTGTAAATTCAGATGCTAATGTTGCTGCTGTAGATTGTACCATATAAACTTTTGTACCACCATGTACATTAGTTGTAATGAAATCGGCAAAATAATAAGTAATTTGATCTTGACCATAAGGAAAATAGTTAGTAAAACCAGTGAACGACAAATCCCATTGCTTTTTAGCTGGTTGCGCTGCTACTTCCTGACCAGAAGTTAAATTTAAAAAGGTAAAATTAAAATCTGCTTTTTTAGAAACTTTAACTGTTTTGTGCGTAGTATCTGCTAAATTAGCATAATCAACTACGTAGTCATTACCATCTCTTGTAATTCTAACTTTTTTCCAACCACGAGCAGCACCGTCTAACGCTACAGATCCCGGGCTTGGTGCTGTTGTACCAACTTCAAACCCCATATTTACTAAATACACATAGTTATCAGCAGCTGTTGCAGAAATCTCTGCAATTGCAGTACCGTTTCCACCACCATTTCCTGTTAAAATACCCGTTGGATTATCTACATATCCCCAACTAGCCAGTGTACTGTATCCTACCGCTACTGCATCATCTTGTGTTTGAACAGCATCGATATTTGTAGTTTCTAATTTTTTAACAGCCATTTTAACCGATCCGTTAATAATAACTCTAAAGTCAGATCCTGTAGAAAAACCTAAATCCCAAGTATCACGCTTAACACCTGTCTGTGTATTTGTACTTAAATCTACATAAACTTGGTTTGGTTGGTTTGGTCCACCTACTTTTGCAGCAACTGTACCGCCTTCTACTGGTTTTACAACAACTGGTTCTGATGTATTGTTATCATCTGAACAAGATGCAAAAACAAAAGAAGCTAATGCTAAAATGAAAATTGATTTTTTCATGTCTAAAAAATATATTAATTAAAATTGAGATTATATGTTAACTTAACAAAATAACTGCGTCCACTAAATATGTTAACTGCGGCATCAACTTCATGACCTCCGCCCTCATTGACTCTTGATCTATTTAAAGTGGTAACGTTGAAAATATTTCGTGCTCCTATTGTGGCTTCAAACTTGTTATTCCAAAACATTTTACGAATAGACGCATCTAAATTACTATAAGAATCTCTCTCGGAAATCACAAATTCATCCATTCCAGCAACCCATTCTTGAGATTTACCTATAAATTTGTAATAGGCAGCAAATGTTGTTTTCCAACTTGGCACGCTATATGAAACACTAGAATTAAAGTTAAAATCGTTAAAAAACTTATCACTTGATTTAAAATCTAGATTATCTATAACTTGCGATACTAATGTAAGCGAGGCACCTAAATTAAATTTCCAGTTATCAAATACTAACTGATTGGTAGATGAGAAATTATAACTTTCATAATTACTTACATTTATAGTTTGATACATTGGCGTTGGTCCATCAAACCCAATAAGGGCACTTGTAATACGATCTTTTATATCATTGCGGCTTATCATTAAATTGTTTGATAAAAGCAATGCTTTTTCATTATTAGAAAAAGTGGTTACTTTCTTAATACTTGCTTCTAAAGAGTTACTTTTTTCTGGTATTAAATCTTCGTTTCCAACAAAATGATGCCCATCAAATATCAATCTAGAATACAACTCATCGAAATCTGGTGTTCTGTACGATTGTCCAATAGCAGCTCGAAATTCAAATCCGTTCTTCAATAAATATCTTCCTCCTAAAGAATAAGAATATTGATTTTCAAATATCGATTGGAAAGAATATCTGAATCCTGGTCGGAATGAAAATCTATCGTTTAAGTTAATATCTGTTATTGCAAAAACATCGTAATTATTTAGTTTTTTAGCTACATCTTGTGGATTTGCCGATAATTCATCTACTATAGAAAAACCATTGGTATTTAAAAACTCATACCCAAGCTGTAAATTAAAAATTTCACTTTTGAAGAAATTACTAAATGTTCCTATTGAATAAATAACATCTGTTGACTGTTGCTTTTCTTTTACATTTAACGTTTCTATACCGTGTGTTATATTATTTCTAAATGTTTCCTGCTCTCTTTTTTGCTGTTGATGAGATAGTGAAACATTAAAATTAACATGGTTAAAAAGTTTACCGCTTGCATTTAAATGATGATATAAACGATTAACAAAATAACGTTTATCTAATCCGTATTTATAAGCTCCAATATCTTCATTATACCCAGATTGCACTACACGATTGTAATATTGTAAATCTTCGTCTAAAAATTCAAATCTATAGAAAACCCTTAAATCATCTTTAGAGTAATTAATAAGTGTATTACCCTGTGTTTGCTGTCTTGGTAAAAATATATATCCTCTTTTACCATCGTTAAGGTCATGATGCTCTCCCTTTTGCCCCTTCAAGAAGCCTTTTGAATCATTTCGATTTAAACCTACAGATAGAAACCAATTATCATTTATATTATGATTAACTTTTAAAGCTTGAATATGTCGTCCTTTATTAAAAAAACTAAATTCTTTACCTACACTTTCCTCCTGTGCCGTTAATTGAAATTCCCATTTATGATCGGATGATTTCTTTGTAATAATATTTAAAACACCACTTACCGCATTTGCGCCGTGCGTAACACCCATAGATCCTTCGATAATTTCGACTCTTTCAACATCGTTTAAATTTATTTGAGATAAATCGGTGCTATTTCCAAAACCATTTTCACTAACTAATGGAACATTGTCTATTAAAATTTTAAAATATCTAGAATCAAGTCCAAACATTGAAACGGTTGACTTACCTGTTGAACTATCTGGTGTTACTGTGATATTTATGTATTGATTTAAAACATCGGCTAAATTAACAGCTCCTAAATTTTGAATATCTTCTTTAGAAATAACACGAACATTATTTATAGCTTTTTTAAGTGATTGCGGTTCTATCTGTGACGTAATAACTAATTCTTCTAATCTTGTATCTTCCATCGTTTGCTCTAATGAATCAACTTGTGCTTGCAGTACAAGCCCATTCATACAAATCAAAGAAAGATATATGTATTTAATTTCCATTATTTTTATTTATTCTAATGTTAAATAACGAAAGCAAAAGTAAAAAGTTATTTTTATTTATTCTAAATAAATTCTTGTTTTTTAGAATAAATTTTTAATTTTGTGATGCGAAAAACGAATTAATTTAATCTTAATATAAATAGTAAAATGAAAAAAGTCCTTACTCTTATTGCATTTACAATGGTTTTAGTAAGCTGCAATCAAAAATCGAGTACCGCGAATAATGGTACAAACACAGCCAATGAACCAGCAATAAACACCTCGCGAATTGTGTCATTAAACGGTGCAGTAACTGAAACCTTAGCGGCATTAGATGCATCAGAAAAAATTGTAGGAAGAGATGTTACTTCTACTTTTCCGAATGATTTAAAAGCAACCGATTTGGGACATGTTCGTTCCATTACAGCAGAAAGCATTTTGGCACTGCAACCAACAGTGGTTTTTGGAACAACGAAGGACATGAATCCCAATTTAAACGAGCAATTAAAAAAAGCGAATGTTCCCTTAGTACTTATTGACCAAGAATATAGCGTGGAGGGTACTAAGCAGCTAATTACACAAGTTGCATCAAAGCTAAATAAAGAAAATTATCAACCTCTTTTAGATCATATTTCAACGAAAATAAGCACCATTCAACCTTTTGCAAAAAAACCTAAAGTGCTTTTTATCTATGCGCGTGGTGCAGGAAATTTAATGGTTGCTGGTAAACAAACGCCTTTGCACAGCATGATAGAATTGGCAGGTGCTGAAAATGCAGCCGCAGCTTTAACCGATTTTAAACCGTTAACTCCAGAAGCTTTGCTTACTACAAATCCCGATGTGATTTTAATGTTCGATAGCGGTTTGCAAAGTGTTGGCGGTGTAGATGGTTTACTGAAAATAGACGGTATTGCGGCAACAAATGCTGGTAAGAATAAAAAAGTTGTTACCATGGACGGGCAATTACTTTCTGGTTTTGGTCCTCGTTTAGGAGAAGCAGTTATTGAATTACATAACAAATTACAATAATGAAAAAGAAAATTGCTGTTTACAAACGCTTGTTTTACATTGTTTTACTGGTTGCTTTGGTAACAGCATTGTATTTGGGTGCTTATGATTTTAACACGTCGATAATAGAAATCATCAGCACCTATTTTTCTACACGAACACATACACCCGATTCTTTTGTTTTAATAGAACTGCGTATTCCGCGCATTTTAATGGCCATTTTAACAGGTGCTGCATTGGCAATTAGCGGTACTAGTTTGCAGGGCTTGTTTAAAAATCCGTTAGCATCACCCGATTTAATTGGCATCACATCAGGAGCGGTATTGTTTGCGGCTTTAACAATTGTTTTTGGTTCGGCAATAATGCCTTTGCTTCCTGCTTTTTTTCGATACATATTGCTGAGTATTATGGCGTTTATAGGTGCATTATTAACTATGTGGTTTGTATATAAAATGGCAACTTCGAACGGAAAAACCCATGTGCTCATTTTGTTACTTTCGGGTGTGGCTATCACGGCTTTAACAGGTGCTGTCACCGGTTTTTTAACCTATATTTCAACAGAAGAAGAACTGCGAAACATCACTTTTTGGTCATTGGGTAGTTTAGCCGGAGCAAATTGGTGGAAAGTTTTGTTGGTATTTATTGTTGTTGCGGGCGGAAGTATATTTTTACTTAAAAAAGGCAAAGTGCTCAATGCTTTAATGCTAGGCGAAAAAGAAGCGGCGCACTTAGGTTTCCACATTGAAAGAACTAAAAAACAAATCATCATTGCATCTTCACTAATGGTGGGTTGCGTGGTTGCTTTCAACGGAACCATTGGTTTTATTGGTTTAGTGGTGCCTTATATATTACGCTTTGTGTTTCATTCCAACTATACCATACTTTTGCCTTTGTCGATGCTTTTAGGAGCTGTTGTGCTTTTAATTGCCGATACCATTAGTAGATTAATTGTGATTCCGGCAGAATTGCCCATTGGTATTTTAACAGCTATTATGGGAGCACCCGTTTTTATTTCGATTTTAATCAATTATAAAAGAAAATTAAAATGATACAAATTCACAATTTAAACGTTCAAGTAAACAATCGTTTTCTTTTAAAAAATATCGATTTAGAGATTCATAAAGGCGAACTCATTGCCATTGTTGGTCCAAACGGAGCAGGAAAATCCACCTTTTTAAGTTGTGTGGCAAACGAAATTTCGTATCAATCTGAAAAATTCTTCTTTAAAAACACCGAAATTAAATCCTACAAAAAAGAAGAAATTCCCTTTCATAGGGCAAAATTTTCGCAGCATCACTCAAATGAAATCAACTTAAAAAACGATGAAATTGTGCTCATGGGCAGGTATCCTTACTTTAATGCAGAACCACATGCAAACGATTTAAAAATTGTAGAAAAATGGATGGCAAATACCCAAACCAATCATTTAAATGACCGCGAATATGAACAATTGTCTGGTGGTGAAAAACAGCGTTTACATTTAGCACGCGTTTTTGCTCAATTAGAAAATTCTGTTGAAAATAAATTATTATTGTTAGATGAACCTTTGAATAATCTAGATGTGGCGCATCAATTCAAAACCTTACATTTAATAAAAGAATTCACCCAACAAAACAATTCGGCTTTGGTGGTTTTACACGATTTAAACATTGCCGCACAATTTGCCGATCGCTTATTATTAATGAACAAAAGCTGCGTCGAAATATTCGATGAACCCCAAAAAGTACTCACTCAAGAACGCATTTCAAGGGTGTATCAATATCCGTGTAGCATTACACCTCATCCTAAAAACAAACAACCTATTATATTATTTGGATAAATTTTAATCAATTATGAATACAACAGAAAGTTTAAAAACACAATGGGATTTGCTAAAACAAGAGCAACCACAGCTAAGAATACGCAACGCTGCAGCACAATTAGGCGTTAGTGAAATGGAATTATTGGCAACAAAAATAGACAATGGTGTTACACGTTTACGCCCAGAATTTAAAGAAATTTTATCAGAAATGAAATCGTTGGGCAAAGTGATGGCTTTAACCAGAAACGACGAATGTGTACATGAACGCAAAGGAATTTATTTGAACGGAGATTTTTCTAATCCACATGCAGGTTTATTTGTGGGCGAAGATATTGACTTACGAATTTTCTTGTCGCATTGGAAAAAAGCATTTGCAGTAATCGAAGAAAATGCACGTGGAACATCAAAAAGTATTCAGTTTTTTGGAAAAGATGGCGAAGCGATTCACAAAATATTTTTAACAGCCGATAGCAATGAAACGGCTTTTAATGCATTAGTTGAAAAATACAAAAGCGAAGATCAGCAACCATTTGAAACCACCGAAGCTTATACAGTAAACTTAGACGAAAAACCAGACAACGAAATTGATGTAGAAGGTTTTAAACAAGCATGGATAGATTTAAAAGATACCCACGAGTTTTTTGGAATGTTGCGCAAATTTGGTGTTTCTCGTACACAAGCATTGCGTTTGGCTCCGTCTGATTTTCATGCAAAGCAAATCTCAAAAGATGCAATTGTCACCATGCTAGAAGAAGTTGCCAAAGAAAAAACACCAATTATGGTTTTTGTGGGCAACAAAGGAAACATCCAAATTCATACAGGAAATATTCGCAAAACCATGTGGCATCAAGAATGGTACAATATCATGGATCCCGATTTTAACCTGCATTTAGATATGAGCAAAATTGCACAAACTTGGGTGGTTCGCAAACCCACCGAAGATGGCGTGGTTACAGCAATTGAAGTTTTTAATGAAATGGGCGATATTATTGTTCAGTTCTTTGGAAAACGCAAACCAGGTATTCCAGAATTAGATGTTTGGAGAACAACGGTTGAGAAATTGAATTAAGAAATAAGAAGCTGTCCGAAAAGTCGGACAGCTTTTTTTTATATTTCAATGATCAATTCCAACCACCGCCTAGGGCTTTGTAAACCGTTATAGTAGTTTGTAACTGTTTCATTTTGGTTTCAATCAATTCAAATTTTGCTTCAAGCGCTTCGCGCTGGGTAAGTAGCACCTCCATATAATCTGCTCGTGCAGATTTAAAAAGGTTATTCGAAATGGTGATTGATTGTGTTAGTGCATCTACTTCTTGCTGTTTTAAACTGTAACTGTTTTCTAAATTTTGCATTTTAGATAAATGGTTAGCCACTTCTATATAAGCAGATAGCACCGTTTGTTCATATTCAAAAACCGCCTGAATTTGTTTTGCATTTGCGTTGTAATAGGCTGCTTTGATTGCATTTCGGTTTACAAGTGGGGCAACCAAATCACCTGCTAACGAATACAAAAGGGATTGAGGCTTAAATATATAACTTGGGTTAAACGCACTGTAACCAGCTGCTGCAGAAATACCTACCGATGGGTAGAATTGTGCTTTTGCGGTTTTTATATCTAATTTTGCTGCCGCTAACAACAGTTCTGCTTTCTTAATATCGGGTCTGTTTTCTAATAAATCTGCCGGTAAACCTGCGAATATTTTTTGTGGAACTAAGTTTGAAAAATCTTCAGTGCTTCGTTCAATTGTTTGCGGATATCTTCCTACTAAAAAATTAATTCTGTTTTCGGTTTCAATAATTTGCTGTTTAATTTCAAATTGCAAGCCAGTGGTTTTTAAAACCTGTGCCTGAAATCGTTTAACGGCCAATTCGTTGCTCCGAGCTGCCTCTTTTAAAAGTTTTACCATATTCAAGGCATTGTTTTGAATTTCGATGTTTTGCTGCACTATTGTTAATTCATTATCCAGCGCCAACAGCTCATAATAGGATTGTGCAATTTCTGCAACCAACTGTGTTTTCATAAAACTTTGTCCTTCAATGGTTGCCAAATAACGGTTTACAGCTGCTTTTTTTGCGTTGTGCAATTTGCCCCAAATGTCTAATTCCCAGTTAGCAACTGCGGCTACACCAAAATCGGTTAATGGTTCGGGCATTTCTTTGCCTGGCTCTATATTGGTAGTTGCTTCCATTGCTCCAATATTTGTGAATCGAGCCACTTTATCCACTCCGGCACCTGCTTTTAAACCAACCGATGGTAAATATTCCGACTTGCGCAAGCGAATTTCATTTTTTGTAATGTCAATTTCTTGGAGCATTATATTTAATTCCTGATTGTTTTCGAATGCTGTTTCTATTAAATGCTGTAAATGCACATCGGTAAAATATGTTTTCCAATCCATTTTTGCAGAGTTAATGGTGTCATTTTGCATCCATCCAAAGTCAGCAGGAACTGTTCGGTTTTCTTGTTTTTCTTTAATATCAATTGATTTACATGCGGCTATGTTTAAAAGTATGCAGCCTATTACTGCATACTTAAATAGTTTTTGTTTGTTCATGTTTAATAAATATCTTTGGTTAGTGGCGATTCATCTTCATTTTTAATCATTTTCCGTCCATCTGCAATTTTTGCGAATATGTAATAAAGTCCGGGAATAATCACAACCCCGAAAAGCGTACCGAAAAGCATACCGCCCAAAGCAGATGCTCCGATGGTGTGGTTGCCAATTGCACCTGCTCCATGAGCAAAAATTAGCGGAATAAGTCCGGCGATGAACGCAAAAGAAGTCATTAAAATTGGACGGAAGCGAACTGTTGCAGCTTCAATAGCAGCATTTAAAATAGTGGCACCGCTTTGCCTTTTCTGCACAGCATATTCCACAATAAGCACGGCATTTTTACCAAGCAATCCAATAAGCATTATTAGACCTACTTGCGCATAAATATCGTTTGCCAAGCCCATTGCTTTCAACATAAACAACGAACCAAAAATACCCATTGGCAATGACATAATTACCGCCAAAGGCAATATGAAACTTTCGTATTGTGCTGCTAAAACCAAATAAACAAAAATTAAAACCACACCAAATACATACAAGGCTTCATTGCCGCGTTGTGCTTCGTCAAATGATAAACCTTCCCAAGCTATTTTATAGCCGTGAGGCAATGTTTGTTGTGCTGTTTCATTGATTGCCTTAATGGCATCAGCAGTAGTATAACCCGGCGCTGGAAGCCCGCGAATTGAAGCGGAATTGTACATGTTATAACGCGTAATTTCGTTGGGGCCTTGGGTTTTCTTTAGTTTCATAAAAGCGGAGTACGGAACCATTTCACCCTGCTCATTTTTTACATATAAATTCAGAATATCACTTGGCAAACTTCGAAACTCGGGAGATGACTGCACATACACTTTGAAAAATTGACCAAAACGAATGAATCCTTGCTCGTAGGTACTACCAATAAGAATGTTTAAATTTTCCATAGCTTTTCCAATCGAAACCCCTTTTTGCATCGCAGCATTATTATCTATCTGCAATTCATATTGCGGATAATTGGCAGCAAAAAATGTAAACACACCGGTTAATTCTTTTCGTTTGTTTAAGTTGGCCATAAATTCTTTATTGATTCTATCGAATTCATGGTAATCAGTAGTTGCATTTTGATCTAATAAACGCATTGAGAAACCACCAGAAGATCCAAAGCCCGGAATTGCCGGTGGTTCAAAAAATTCGATTACTGCTCCTAAATTTCGTGTTTTGCCTTCTAATTCCTCCATAATTTCGGTTACGGAGTGTTCCCGATCGCTCCAATTTTTTAGGTTTATTAAGCATGTTCCTGCATTGGAACCACGCCCTTCGGTCATAATTTCATAACCTGCCAAAGAAGAAACCGATTCAATTCCTGGAACTTCTTCGCAAATTTTTTGAAGATTACGTGCCACTTGATTGGTTTGTTCTAAGGTGGATCCAGGTGGGGTTTGAATGATGGCGTAAATGGTTCCTTGATCTTCACTAGGAATAAAACCGCCGGGCAAAAATTGGTTTTGCACATAGATTGCTCCACAAAAAACAAGTAATACTGCCCAAGTGACCGATTTTCGGTTTACAATTCGTTTTAAAATACTCACATATTTACCTGTAAGTTTATCGAAACCTCTGTTAAACGCATCAATAAATCGGGTTATTATTGTTGCTTTTTTAGGTTTTCCATGATGATTTTTTAGCAAAATGGCACATAAAACGGGTGTAAGCGTAAGGGCAATTACTGCTGAAATCACAATAGAACTGGCCATGGTGATAGAGAATTGACGGTAAAAAGTTCCAACCGGTCCTGTCATAAATGAAATGGGTAAAAATACCGAAACCATCACCATGGTTATTGCAATGATTGCTCCGCTGATTTCGCCCATTACTTCTTTCACTGCCTTATATGGCGATAGGTTTTTTTCTTCCATTTTGGCATGTACGGCTTCTACGACCACAATGGCGTCATCTACCACTATACCAATTGCCAATACCAAAGCAAAAAGCGTAACCAAGTTAATAGATAATCCAAAAATCTGAATGAAAAAGAAGGCACCGATTAAAGAAACCGGAACGGCTATAATGGGGATAATGGTAGAGCGCCAATCGCCCAAGAAAATAAATACAACCACTGCTACCAACAAAAATGCATCGCGCAAAGTGTGGATTACTTGCTCTATGGATGCATCTAAAAAGTTTGAAACATCGTAACTAATTTTATAATCAACACCTGGGGGAAAATTTTGTTTCATTTCTTCCAGTTTCACTTTCACTTGTTCAATTACTTCGTTGGCATTGCTGCCATAGTTTTGTTTCAAAACGATAGATGCAGACGGATCGCCATCTAAATTAGAATAAATATCAAAAAACTCACTTCCCAACTCAACGTTGGCAATGTCTTTCAACTTAATACTTTCACCTTCTGAATTGGCACGAATAATAATGTTTTCATACTCTTCGGGTTTGTTGTATTGTCCTTTATACGTTAAAACATATTCCAACGATTGGGCAGCGATACCCGAGCTTTGACCAATTCTACCTGGTCGACCAATGATGCTTTGTTCGCCAATGGCATCCATAACCTCATCAACCGAAATGCGGTACGCACGCATTCGTTCTGGGTTTAGCCACACACGCATGGCATAGCGTCGGCTTCCTAATATTTGTGATTTTGCAATCCCTTTAACGCGGTTTATTTCTGGGATAATGTTTACAGTAGCATAATTGTACAAGAATTTTTCATCCATGCTTTTATTTTTACTGTATAAGTTCACATACATAAGCATACTTGGCTGAATAGGTGTGACCACAACGCCTTCTTTCTGAACCAATTCAGGCAGTAAAGGCATTACTTGATCAATACGTGTTTTTACCAATACTACTGCTTCGTTGGGGTCGGTTCCGGGATCAAAAACCACATTTAAAGTTGCTTCTCCGGCACTGGTTGCATCGGTAGAAATATACCGCATGCCTTGCACCCCATTGATGGCATTTTCTAAAGTGATTAAGGACGATTTTACCAAAACATCGGCACTTGCACCCGGATAAGCAATGAATACGCTAACAGTTGTAGGGGCAATTTGCGGAAACTGTGAGGTGGGTAATTGTTTAATAGCCAATGAACCCACAAATAGAATAATGACCGATATTACTATTGCGAATACAGGTCTATGAATGATTTTTTTAAACATTTTTCGGGAGATTAATTACTCTGCATAAAGTTCTAAACTTGATAAAACTTTTGCTGGTTGAATAAATTTGTACGAAATTTTTTCGTTCTCTTTTACAAGTCGCAGGCCATCGATTAAAATTTTATCGCTTGCTTGCAAACCGCTACCCACGATGTAAATATGTGGAATTTCGGCAGCAATTTTAATTTCGCGTGCTTTTACAATGTTTCCTTTTGTGACAATAAAAACATACTTTTTATCTAGTACTTCAAAAGTGGCCTTTTGCGGAATAAGCAGTGCATTTTTAATAGGTGTACTAATAACTACGTTGCCTGTTTGCCCAAAACGAAGTAGCGCTTTTGGGTTTGGAAAAGTAGCGCGATAAGCAATATTTCCAGTTTCATTGTCGAAATCGGCTTCAATGGTTTCAACAAAACCGTCGTGGTCAAATAGTTCGCCATTTGCCATTTTTAGTTTTACTTGCAGCAAACTATCTTTTGATTTATGCGCCATTTGATCTAAATATTCTGCTTCGGGCACATTAAAATACACCCACATTTTGCTATTGTCTGCCAACTCTGTAAGCAGATCTCCCTCGGTAATTAAACTTCCTAAACGCGCATGAAATCGATCAATAATTCCATCGAATGGTGCTCGTATTTCGGTAAATTGTAAATGGGTTTTCATGGATGCCAATTCGGCTTGGGCTTTATCGTATTTGGCTTTTGCTAGTGCCAATTCGTTTGTAGAAACCACATTGTTGTCATAAAGCTGTTTGGTGTTTTTGTATTCTATTTGGGCATAATTTGCTTCGGCTTTTGCACGATTAGCATCGGCTTCATACAAATTAGGCATAATTTTAAAGAGCAATTGTCCCTTTTTTACAAATTGCCCTTCATCTACAAATATTTTTTGCAAATAACCTTTTTCTTGGGCACGAATTTCAATATGGTTCACAGAACGTATCTGTGCCACATAATCTTTATAAATAATAGTGTCTTTGACAAGCGGACTGGTTACCGAAAAAGTAGTTTTCTCGTGAGCTTCTTCTTTATGAGACTGGCAACCAACAGTTAAAAAAGCCAATGAAAAGCTTAAAAAAACAAACGCTTTTTTTATCATGATGAATAATATTAATGATTTTTAATTTTGAAGTGATTTAAACTTTTATTTTATTAAATTTTCTTAGAGCAATTACGATGAATGCTAAATAATTAAAGCCTAGCCAACTTGTAACTGTTGTGTCGAATCTATTTAATATGGATCTAAAACTATCCATCCAAGCATTTGTTCTTTCTATTTTATATCTCTCATTATAAAGTTCTTGGTCAAAATATTCATCTCTATCTGTATCGCCATTTCTTTTATTGAAACAAATATTTGCATGTATTTCTTTTTTCTCACAACACAACCTAAATTCTTTAGAATCAAAGCCCGCATCAGCATTTAAAAAAAGTCCTTCAACTGGAATTTTTGCTTGCTCTAAAGTTCCCGTTATCACTTCAAACTGAACTTCTATGTTAAAAAGATCGTTATGGTTACCAGCTACAGGTTCTGAAATGGCTAATGGAATTCCTTGTTTATCACTTAAATACAATGAGTTAGTGGTTTTACGTTTCTTTCTACCTTGATATTCTACTTCTTCACCACCCCTAATTGCAGAGGTATGACTACCATCAAAATCTACATTCGAAAGGTCTAATTTTGATTTGTTTTTTTCTAAAATGCTTGTCCAGATTTTTTTTAAAATATCTGCCTTACACCATTTTCGATAATGATAATAAACCGATTCCCAACTTAATACATTTTCTTCAAATAATGCCTTAACTGGAAGTTGATGCCATTGAACTCCTGTTTTAAGTTTGTAAAGTACAGCATTTACTATTTCTTCCAAAGGAACTGTTGCCTGAAAACCTCGTTTTGCTAATGGCAAATAAGGTACTATTTCTTTTTTTATTATATCTTTGTTCAGTACACTGTACATAAGGGTTGATTTTGAAATGAATATGTTTTGCAACACAAATTTCGTCAACCCTTTATTATTTACAAAATAAGTTTAAATCACTTCTTTTAAAAGATATAGAAAACAAGCAGCAATGTGTGCTCATTCAGCACATGCCGTGTTTATAAATGCAATCTAAAAAAATTAAAAATCACAGTCTTATCACCAAAAGGCTTATAAAAACCTGATTTTTTAGGTAGGAATAAAATGTAGAAAGCTGACCAACAATTTGGACGCTTTTTTTACTGTGGTAAGAAGTAGGTATATGAACTAAAAAGTATAAAAAGAAAGCTTTTAAAAGCACTTTTACTTTTTGAATTTTTGATTCGTTTTGAAGTTCAAATTCTGTTTCGGAAAAATCTGCTTTGTAATGGTTTACATATATGTGTTTTATTTTTCCTAAATGAACCTGTTTATGAGCTTTTTTGTCGAAATGATTTGCAACCTTTTTTTGAGAAGTTAGTGTGTGGGCGGTATTTTGATACTTTAAAAAACCACTTTCGCTACCATTTTGCAGAATATGCATCTGGTTTGCATAATTGCTCATACTCGCAAAAAGCAAAGCAATCAACAAAAAGTAATATTTTAAAAAGGATGATTTCATTTCGGGTGTAAAATTATTTAAAACACTTAAAACTTTTGATTGGTTGCTGCTAAATAAAAGTTAAAAAAACAACACCATATTACACACTTTTAAGCGGTTTTTTACGACTCTTTTTTATTTAATATTTCTTTTATTTAACCAACTAGTATATTTTTCTCGATTTTTGGCATGTTCGTCGATGGTTGATGCAAATTCGTGATACCCAATCCGTTCAACACTGGCACAAAAATATATATAATTGTGTTTCTCTGCATTTAACACCGCATCAATTGAACTTTCGTCGGGCATAGCGATTAATCCGTTGGGTATTCCTTTGAATTTATATGTGTTAAATGGATGGTTTAATGTTAAATCTTTTAAATAAACACGCTTTATAACTTGTTCAAAATCATTCGATAATGCTTTTTTAGCATAAACCACCGTTGGATCTGCCTGTAGCAGCATATCTTGGTTCAATCGGTTTAAATATGCACCTGCAACTCGTGGACGCTCATCTACTTTTGCCGTTTCTTTTTGAACAATTGCAGCTAAAGAAGCCACTTGAACAGGCGTTAAACCTAATGCTTTTGCCTTTGCTTTTCGTTCATCGTTCCAAAAACGGATGTATTCTTTTTGCAGAATATTTCTGATTTTTAATGGAGTGGTATTCCAATAAACTTCATAGGTGTTGGGCATGCACATGGCTAAAACATTGTCTTTATTCATACCCATTTCCTCCAAAAAAGCAGGTTCCGTAAAAGTTTGGTATAAATCTGCAATATCGGGTTCCACTTGCGACGAAATACGTTGCAATAACTTTTCAAGGGTTTCTTGGTTATTAAATGTAAGTTTTACAGGCACGTTTCTGCGCAGTGCTTTAACAATTCGGTAGTTATTGTAACCATTTTCAATAAGGTATCTTCCAGGTTCTACTGTTGCCGATTCACCCAATTTTGAAAAAAGACCTTCTAAAGAAGTGTAGTTTTTTACATATTTTTTTAACGAGTCTTGCACTTGGCTGTAAGTGGCATTG
Source organism: Paenimyroides aestuarii (assembly GCF_024628805.1). NCBI lineage: Bacteria > Pseudomonadati > Bacteroidota > Flavobacteriia > Flavobacteriales > Flavobacteriaceae > Paenimyroides > Paenimyroides aestuarii. The sequence goes on from NZ_CP102382.1 coordinate 166,473, forward strand.
GTAGGTATATGAATGTAAATACTTTTATCTGCAAAATTGGTATTGGGCGTAAAAGCTTTTCTGTATAGACTGTAACCAAAAATCAAGGCAGCAAAAACGCCAAGTACAGCTACATAGCTAACTAATTTATTAATTTTCATTTAAAGGATTTATTAATTGGTACAGCAGTTCATCAACATATACAGCTCCGATTTTGTTCCACTGTTTTTTAACGCCTACTTTTTCGAAACCAAATTTAGAAAAAAGCTTGATACTTGCATGGTTTGTTGCAGCAACATTAACATATATTTGATGAACATTTAAGATATGAAACGCATATCCCAACAAAAGTTCTACCGATTCGCTGCCAAAACCTTTGTTTCGTTCTTCACTGCTTTTCACAACAATTCCCAAACCAACTCTACTGTTTTTAGGATCAAAATCATATAAATCTATTAACCCAATTAAATGATTAGAGCCATTTTCGGCAATGGCCAAGCGCAGTTGTTTTACTTCGTAAATATCCTGATGACTGTTTTCCAAATAATTTTTAAGCAACCATTTAGAATAAGGAGCTTGGGTATGGCTTACTTCCCACAACAATTCATCGTTTTCAATTTCGTATAAAAATGATAAATCTTCGGGTTCTAAGGCACGTAAATGAACTTTATTTCCTCTTAAAAACATTTTAGGGTATTAAAATTGTTCCTTTAAAAACTTGTTGAGCAGCTCCCGTTAACATAACGTTGTAGTATTTTTCGTCGTTTTGATCGAAAGACACTTGCACTTCTCCACCTTCAACCTGAATAGTGATTTTGTTTACAGCTGTTTTTCCTAAACTGTTCATTGCAAGTGCCACAGCCGTTGCTCCGGTACCGCAAGATAAGGTTTCGTCTTCCACGCCACGCTCATACGTTCGTATTTTAAAAGAATCGTTTGATAATTGTTCAACGAAGTTTACATTCGTTCCGCCCGGTTTGTATTGGTCGCTGTAACGAATGTTTTTCCCGTTTTCAAAAACATTAAAATTTTTCACATCATTTACTAGTTCCACATGATGCGGAGAGCCGGTAAACAAAAAAGTGTAATTACTATCTTTTTTAATGGTATCTTTTAAAACATCAATCATTTGCAAAGCCACAACACCTTCCTTGTTAATAGTTGCATGGTGCAAACCATCTATCGCATTGAATGTAGTATCTTTTGAAAAAATTCCTAAAAAATGCGCAAACGAAACAATACAACGTCCGCCGTTGCCACACATAGTGCTTTCGTTTCCATCGGCATTGTAATAAACCATTTTAAAATCGGCAGTAGCATCATTTTCCAATAAAATTAATCCATCACCGCCAATTCCAAATCTTCTGTCGCACAAAAAAGCGATTGTTGCTGCATCATTTTTTTGAAAGAAAAGGCTGCGGTTATCAACCATAATAAAGTCGTTGCCGGTGCCTTGGTATTTATAAAATGTTAATTGCTTCATTGTGCAAAGATATAAAATATTAAAGCTTCGTTAAGTAGTGTTAACAAGCGTTAAACTATTTTTTAATGATTTAGTACTATTGTAATTTTACTGTTAAATAAATAAACATTAAATAATTATATGAAAAATATAGGAACTATTTTAGCAACATCGTTGTTAAGTGGTGTTGTAACATTGGGGTCGTACAAATTGTTTTTTGAAGATACCAATTATTTTGAAAACGCAAAAGAAATTACCACAAGTGCACCTTTTCGAAATGTGAACAATTCGGTTTTTGAAGCGCCTAATTTTAAGTTGGCCGCAGAAAAAACCATTCATTCGGTGGTACACGTTAAAAATGTATCATTTAGAAATGCACCGCGAAACCCGATTATGGAATATTTCTACGGATACCAAGGTGGTGGACAAACCTACGCGCAAGTGGGTACGGGTTCTGGCGTGATTATTTCGGAAGACGGATATATCATTACGAATAATCACGTAATTCAAGGTGCAAGTGAATTGGAAATTACGCTAAACGACAACCGTACTTTTAAAGCAAAATTGATAGGAACCGATTCTAAAATGGATATTGCCCTTTTAAAAATCAATACGTCTGAGAAACTACCGTTTACAACTTTCGCCGATTCTGATGCCATTAGTGTGGGCGATTGGGTGCTAGCAGTGGGAAATCCGTACAATTTAACTTCTACTGTTACAGCTGGAATTGTTTCAGCCAAAGCCCGCAATTTATCAGAAAACGGTATTCAATCATTCATTCAAACCGATGCGGCTGTGAATCCGGGAAATTCAGGCGGTGCATTGGTTAACAGCAACGGCGATTTAATTGGTATCAACACCATGATTTCGTCTGCAACAGGCTCGTATGTGGGCTATTCTTTTGCTATTCCCTCTAATTTAGCTCGAAAAATAGTGAACGATTTAATGGAATACGGAAAAGTGCAACAAGGTATTTTGGGGGTGCAAGGTTATGAAGTGAACAGTCAAATTGCAGCAGAAAACAAGCTCACCTTTAAACAAGGATTTTATGTGGAGAACGTAACAAAAAATTCAGGAGCCGAAGCTGCAGGTATCAAAAAAGGCGATATTATTTATAAAATAGACGGCAAAGGAATCAATTCTTTTCTAGATTTAAACAGCATCATTGCCACCAAACGCCCGAACGACGAAGTAAAAGTTTCTTTAAAACGAAACAATCAAGACAAAGAATTAGTGGTTAAATTAAGTAAAAAAGAAATTGCCCAAATCCAATTTAACGGATTCGAAATTGAAAATTTGTCGCCAAAAGAACAAAAAGCGTTGGGAATTAATTACGGTGTTAAAATCAACGGTATATCCAACGAGCGTTTTAAAGCCTATGAAAGTGAATTGAAAAATGCGATTATTTTGGCAGTGAATGGTTCAAAAATCAAAAATACCGAACATGCCAACGAAATTCTTTCAAAACTAAATCAGGAACAACTCCGCATGGATTTAATCACTCCAAGAGGCGAACGATTGCGATTGATTTTGTAATGTGTTGATAAAAAGTAGCTTATAAAAAAGCTACTTTTTTAATTATATGTGCTTGTATATCATAAAAATTAATATTTTTGTACAACTTTTTAAAATACAACACAATTTACACCCCAAATGGAAAATAATTTATACGAAAAAGAATTGGCTTTCCAAGCAGACAGAAGAAAAGCTTGCGTAGAGTTTATTAAAATCGTTAATGATTTATGGTATGACAAATCAATTGAATTGGTTTTGTTCAGAAATCAATTGATTGACCGTAGCGTGAGCGACATTATTAATTTACACGAATATGCTGCAAAATTTGTTGAAAAACCTATTAATATTTTTGACACTGTTGAAATTGCTCGTGCCATTCAAACCGCAGACTTACCAGCAGCGCGCATTGATATTGGTAAATTAACGTATGAATTCCATCTAGAAGACAACAAATACAACGATTCTTTGTCTTTTGTTGTGGACAAGTTAAAAGGTGCAAAAGAAGGAAATACAATTGAGCCAAAAGACGTTGTTTTATACGGATTTGGTCGTATTGGTCGTTTATTAGCACGCGAATTAATGGCTAAAATTGGTAAAGGTCAACAATTACGCTTAAAAGCAATCGTAACACGCGATAAAAACGATGAAGCTTCATTGGAAAAGCGTGCATCTTTACTTCGATTAGACTCTATCCACGGAGATTTTGAAGGGTCAGTAGGAATTGATGTTGAAAACGAATCGTTGATTATCAATGGTTCACCAGTTCGCATGATTTCTGCCGCTCAACCAGAAGATATCGATTACACACAATACGGTATCAACGATGCATTGGTTATTGATAACACAGGTGTTTTTAAAGACGAAGCCGCTTTATCACGCCACTTACAATCAAAAGGTGCAACACAAGTTTTACTTACAGCGCCAGGAAAAGGTGTTCCAAATGTTGTTTATGGTGTAAACCATGAAAATTACAACATCGACGAAACTCCGATTTGGTCTGCTGCATCTTGTACAACAAACGCCATTACGCCTGTTTTGGCTGTTATTGAAGAAGAATTAGGAGTGGTGAAAGGACATTTAGAAACCATTCACGCTTATACAAACGACCAAAATTTGGTGGATAACATGCACAAAAAATACCGTCGTGGAAGAGCAGCTGCCTTAAACATGGTAATTACCGAAACAGGTGCTGGTTCTGCAGTTGCAAAAGCATTGCCAAGTTTAGCGGGTAAATTAACCTCTAATGCCATTCGTGTACCTGTTCCAAATGGTTCATTAGTAGTTTTAAATTTAGAAGTTGGCAAAGAAACTTCGGTAGCAGATTTAAACAAAATAATGAAACAATATGCTTTAGAAGGCGAATTGGTAGAGCAAATTAAATATTCATTAAACAACGAATTGGTTTCATCAGACATCGTTGGAACATCAGCACCAGCAATTTATGATTCTAACGCAACAATTGTTTCTGCCGATGGTAAAAACATTGTACTATACATTTGGTACGACAACGAATATGGCTACAGCCACCAAGTGATTCGTTTAGCAAAACACATTGCTAAAGTACGCAGATACGTTTACTATTAGTAGATATATAATCTTAATATTTAAAAGCTGGTTTTTTGAAAACCAGCTTTTTTTAGTTTATATTCGTAGTAAACAAAAAACATTATGGCACGTACACCATCAAAAATGTTAGCCTTAGGCACAACAGCAGCCGATTTTTTTCTGCCCGATACAAATAGCAACGAATGGAAATCGTTTAATGACATAAAAGGAAACCACGGAACAGTTGTTATGTTTATCTGCAACCACTGCCCTTTTGTGTTGCATGTAATAGAAGAAATTGTTCGTGTGGCAAATGATTACCGCGTACAAGGAATTGGATTTGTAGCCATCTCCAGCAACGACGCTATTGCATATCCTGATGATGCCCCTGAAAAAATGAGTGAGTTTGCTTTTCACCATAAATTCGGTTTTCCTTATTTATATGATGAAACGCAAGAAGTAGCAAAAAAATACGATGCTGCATGCACTCCCGATTTGTATTTGTTCGATGCACAAAACAAATTAATCTATCGCGGTCAATTAGACGATTCACGCCCAAAAAACGGAATTCCTACCAATGGAAATGACCTTCGCAACGCCATTGATTCAATCTTGTACAACCGAAGTGTTAATCCTTTGCAAAAACCAAGTGTTGGGTGTAATATTAAATGGAAAAATACTCTTTAAAATCAAAATGTTTATTACCTTTGCGAACACTATTTTTCTTTTTTCATTTTAGAAAATGAACAGGTTTTCTAGAATAAAATAAAGACCTCGAATTTGAAAGAGAAGCTTGATGGTTATTTTATAAAAAAATTAAGAACAATAGGTATTAAAATCAATTATTAAACAACAACAATTTTTGCATTTAAAAATGTATGTTACATCAAAAATTTTTTAATCGTTTTGTAATTAGGCAAGTTATTTGGGCATTTGTTATTACCTATTTAATTGTGACATTGTACCTCGTAATCTTTAGAAGTTGGAGTATAATATCACTCATATTGCCTGCAGTTTTGTTTTATTTAGCGTTTAAAGATGCTTTTCAAACGAAGCATACCATTCGCAAAAACTATCCAATTATTGGGCGTTTAAGATACATTTTAGAAGAAATTCGCCCGGAATTGCGTCAATATTTTTGGGAAGGTGAGCTAGATGGTAAACCTTTTAACCGCCGTGAGCGTTCTATTGTTTACCAACGTGCTAAAAACGCCAAGCAAACCGTATCTTTTGGTATGCAAGATGACCCAAACCGCATTGGTTATGAATGGGCTTCGCATTCTGTTTATCCAAAAAACATCTCTGATTTTAACTTTAGAACTTTAATTGGAAATGATCAATGTGCCAAACCTTACAGTGCAAGTATTTATAATATTAGCGCAATGAGTTATGGCGCATTAAGTAAAAAAGCGATTATTTCGTTAAACAAAGGTGCTAAATTAGGAGGATTTGCGCACAACACCGGAGAAGGTGGTATTTCACCATATCACAGATCAGGAGGTGATTTAATTTGGCAAATTGGAACCGGATATTTTGGCTGTAGAGATGAAAATGGTTTTTTTAATGATGCCTTATTTGCCGAAAGAGCGCAATATGACGACGTTAAAATGATCGAATTAAAGCTTTCTCAAGGAGCGAAACCCGGTCATGGTGGATTATTACCTGCTGAGAAAAACACTTTAGAGGTTTCTAAAATTCGTAATGTAAAACCTTTTACAACCGTACACTCGCCATCATCGCACTCTGCCTTTAGCAATGCTATTGAATTGGCATACTTTATTGGAAAAATGCGTAATTTAAGTGGCGGTAAACCCGTAGGTTTTAAAATTTGTATTGGACGAAAAGACGAGTTTACAGATATCATCAAAGCGTTTAGCGAAACCGGAATTTATCCCGATTTTATTACAATCGATGGCGCTGAAGGTGGAACCGGGGCTGCACCATTAGAATTTATCGATTATATGGGAATGGCACTATCGGATGCATTGGTTTTTGCAAACAAGATATTGAAACAATACAATTTGCGTGACCAAATTAAAATCATCGCTGCCGGAAAGATTATCTCAGCATTTGATTTAGCCAAAAATATGTCATTAGGTGCCGATGCTTGTTACAGTGCCCGAGGAATGATGTTTGCTTTGGGATGCATTCAAGCCTTGCAATGCGACAGCGGACACTGCCCTGTTGGTATCGCCACTCAAGATCCTTTGTTGTATGAAGGAATGGATATTACAGACAAATCAGTGCGTGTAGCCACTTTTCATAAAAACACCATGAAAGCTTTTGGAGAATTTATTGGAGCTTGCGGTTTCTCTAAACCAAACGAAATAAGTCCAGAGGTATTTCACAAACGTATTGAACATGGCAGAAACATTACTTTTGCAGAAATGTATTTTAAAGATAAAGAAACAGTTATCAACTAATCATAAAAAAACGGAAGACAATTGTTCTTCCGTTTTTCATTTAATATTTTTCTAAAACCACATCAATAGGTTTGTTCATTCTTCTACCAAATTGCATGGCTTTTTGCTTTTCCTCTGACGTGCATAAGATATACATATTATAAGGCGCCAATTGCATCATAAAGGTTTTAAAATGTCCGCCATTTTCAATGCCATCTGTATCTTCGATTTTTAAATAATAATCTTCGGCATTAAAGGTATTGGAAACTGTTACCAAATAATGGTCATCGGCAAAATAATAAAACCATTTACCTTCGTCAAAACCTTCTAACTTTTTATTATTAGAATCAATTTTGTAATTGCGAACAAAATGCAACGGTTGGTTGTTATTTTTCCAACTTAACTTAAAATCTTTATTTATTACTTCGTTGCCATTTTCATCGCAAATAGTCATTTTTAAACCGTTTATGGTTTGTGTTTTGCCGTCTTCGTGAGGTTTTACAACTATATAACTGGTAAAGTCGTATCCACAGTGAATGGCATCGCCAATTTGCGAATAAGCTCCTGCACTTAATAAGCTAGTAGCATAAATAATTAGTCGTTTCATAAAACAAAGATAGCAAGAAAAAGAATTTTGATCTGTCTGCCTTTTCAATTAATTAACTATTAAAGCGAAATGCCGTTTATAACGAACCATATTCTTTATCATTGAAATCGTAAAAAAATTAACTATATTATAAAAAACAAACATAAAAAATTTGGTTAACCAATATTTTTTGTATTTTTATAGCATTATTAAGTTAGTAAACGATTAACCTTATATATTTAAGATGAAAAAGATTTTATTCTTTATTGCAATAGCTAGTTTTTCAGTGATTGGTTTTTCTTCATGCTCTGAAGATGACACTGTATTAGAAACACCCGTTCCAAACCAAAATCCTAATATTGGGCAGCAATTAACACTTACTGCAAACACTTCTTATTCAACTGAAAAAAAGAGGTATTTTTCACCATTAGGAAATCAAGTGATGTTATCAGCAACGAGTGGCGGATCTGCAGTTTCTGATGCTACTTTTTATGTGAATGGCAAAGAAATAATGGGTAACCGATACACAAGTAATACTATCACCACGGTAACTATTCAAGCAAAACGTGCGGGCTATCTTGACAGCAATGTAATAACTGTACAATTTGCACAAAAGCCTTATTTTTAAAAATTAATAATTTTTGATAACTACTTACGTTTATAAAAAAAAGTGAAGCATTTTAGGCTTCACTTTTTTGTTTTCTATCAAACATTAAATCTTTAGATTTTTGTTTATCGATACGGTCTTTTTTAAAATCGAACATGGTTCCAAAAACTTTGTCCCAAAACGTGTTACTCACCCCAAAACCAAGGTTTTCATTGCGGTAATGATGCAGATGATGATTGCGCCACAAGGGTTGCAAGAACTTGAAAGGAGGTTCGATGGCGTGAATCAAATAATGCATCGAAGCATACATTAACCATCCTAGAATAAAACCCGGATAAAAAGCAAAAGCATACTTTCCTAAAAGCAGATATTGAATACCAAAAAGCGCCGCCGCAATAATTAAACTAGGCACCGGTGGCATAAATAAGCGCGATTTATCTTTTGGATAATGATGGTGGTTACCGTGCATGATATAAGCAAACTTTTGCAAATTTTCCTTTTCGCTTATTAAATGAAACACATATCTATGTGCGATATACTCAAAAAATGTCCAAAAAAGCAATGCAAAAACGGCGATAGCAAACATTTCTGGCAATGTCAAAAAATAATGACTGTATCCATAATAAAAACAATACACCAAAATGGGAACATGAATACCCCAACTTAATGCAGGATGCCCCTTAGTTAACAATTCCAAAAATGGATTTTTAAACAATTGCGCTTGTCCTGAATTTTGTACTCTATGACCTTTCATAACTTTTTTTATTATTCGAATTTACTGAGAACTATTATCAATTACAACTTTTTTACCAACGAATTAGAGCACTTGCCCATGTAAAACCGCTGCCAAATGCTGCAAGTACCACTAAATCACCTTCTTTAATTTTGCCTTGTTCCCACGCTTCGGTGAGTGCAATAGGCACCGATGCAGCTGTGGTGTTGCCGTATTTCATAATGTTGTTATACACCTGATCGTTGGTCAGTTTGAATTTTTGCTGAATAAATTGTGCAATTCGCAAATTGGCTTGGTGTGGTATCAACATATTAATGTCTGCAACTTGTAAATTATTTGCTTGCAGCCCTTCATTAATCACTTCTGAAAAACGAACCACTGCATTTTTAAATACAAATTGACCATTCATGTACGGATAGTACGATTCATCGTCTGTATTATTTTCTTTAATAATATCGGTCACCCAGCGCTTGCCCATTCCGGGAGCAATTAACGCCAATTCTTCTGCATGCTCGCCTTCTGAGTGTAAATGGGTTGATAAAATCCCTTTTGATAAATCTTCGGTTCGGCTTAAAACAGCAGCTCCTGCCCCATCGCCAAAAATCACCGAAACACCACGCCCGCGAGTGGTCATGTCCAATCCTTTTGAATGCACTTCAGAGCCAACCACCAAAATATTTTTATACATGCCCGTTTTAATAAACTGATCGGCCACCGAAAGCGCATAAATAAAACCCGAGCATTGATTGCGAACATCTAACGCTCCAACGGTATTTATGCCCAATTCTTTTTGAAGGGTAACTCCCGGACCTGGAAAATAATAATCGGGACTTAACGTGGCAAATACAATAAAATCGATATCGTTCTTATCAATTCCTGCACGTTCAATGGCAATTTTCGATGCTTTTAGCGCCATACCTGAAGTGGTATCTTCTGGTAAAACTACATGGCGGCGTTCTTTTATACCGGTTCGCTCTTGAATCCATTCGTCATTGGTATCCATAAGTCGTGATAAATCATCGTTTGTTACCACATTTTCCGGTACATAAAAGCCTAATCCGGTTATTTTTGAATGATACATACTTACTTTTTATTTGGAATTCATACAAATTTACACTTATTTTTAAAACAATACTAAGGTATTCATTAATCGAATATCCTGCACAATTATTAGATTAAATCATAGGAAACACATTACTATTGATTGATTTTTGATAAATAATTGTATCTTTAAAAACATAATTTCACAATCAATTGTTTATTAATGAAACGAATAAAACAAACCTTATTAGCATTATTATTAGCCACAGCGCCTATGATTGCACAAGAAAACATTACGTTCCAGAAGCCTTCAAAAGAAATTTTACAGTTAGCCGATTATGAACGTGCCCCTTCTGTTTCTATAAGTACGAATAAAGAGTGGATGGTTCTCTCGTATCGAAATACCTATAAATCGCTTGACGAATTGAATCAAGACGAATTGCGTTTGGGTGGTTTACGTATCAATCCAAACACGAATATTTCAAGCACGGCATCGTTCATCAACAACATAAAAATAAAAAAAATCAACGATAAAACCGAAACCGTTGTGAAAGGTTTGCCTGCCAACGCACAGATCAGCAACGTATCTTGGGCGCCAAACGAAACCAAACTGGCATTTACAAATACCACAGCAACCGGCAACGAATTATGGGTTTTAGACCTAGAAAAAGCAACGGCAAAAAAACTGACCAATGCCATTTTAAATGCCAATTTAGGCAACCCGATTACTTGGTTTAGAAACAGCAACGAGTTGTTGATTAAGGTAATTCCCGAAAACAGAAAACCATTGATAGATGCTAAAAAAGCAATCCCTACCGGGCCTATTGTTTCTAATGCCGAAGAAGGTGTGGTTTCGCAAAACAGAACCTATCAAGATTTGTTGAAAAACAAAACCGACGAAGCCAATTTCGAGACCATTGTAACCTCTGAATTATATACAATTGATTTAAACGGAACCAAAAAACTGTTTAAAAAAGCCGATTTATTTGCTGGTGAAACTTTTTCGCCCGATGGAAATTATGTTTTGCTAACAACCATTCAAAAACCCTTTTCGTACTTGGTACCGCTAAGTCGGTTTCCAATGAAAACGATTGCTTATAAAGCAAATGGTGAAGAAGTGAAATTGGTAAACGATGTACCTTTGAACGAAGTGATGCCAAAAGGATTTATGGCAACTCGACAAGGAAAACGCAGCATGAACTGGAGAAGTGATAAACCAGCTACTTTGTTTTTTGTAGAAGCTTTAGACGGCGGCGACCCTGCAAAAAGCGTAGAAAAACGCGATGCTTTATATACTTGGGAAGCGCCTTTTAACAATGAACCTGAGTTGCTTACAAAAACACCGCAACGCTTTGGTGGAATTGCTTGGGGCGATGAAGAAACGGCAATTGTTTACGATCAATGGTATGATACCCGGAACATAAAAACTTATTTGTTTAATCCAACCAAAAAATCGGAATTAGTGACCATTTGGGATCGAAATTATCAGGATATTTACAGCGATCCGGGTGATTTTCAAACTAAAAAGAATGCATTGGGAAGATACACCTTGCAAAAAGAAAACAACAAATTGTATTTAATTGGCGAAGGACACACCAAAGAAGGGCAATTTCCTTTTATTGATGAATTGGATTTGGCTACTTTAAAAACAAAACGTTTGTATCAATCAAAACTTACAGACCGCTTGGAATCGATTTCTGAAATCATCGATATTAAAAAAGGAGCTGTTTTGGTGAATATCCAATCAAAAAACGATTATCCTAATTACTATTTCCGCAACATTAACTCAAAAAATGATTTAAAGCAGATTACCTTCAACAAAAATCCGTTTGAAAGTATTAAAGATGTGCATAAAGAAGTAATCAAATACAAACGCAAAGACGGAGTGGAATTATCGGGAACATTGTATTTACCAGCGGGTTATGACCGTAAAAATCCTACCGAAAAATTACCTCTTTTAATTTGGGCATATCCGGCTGAATATAAAGATAAAAACAGTGCCGGACAGTCATCTGCAAATCCTAATGAATTTACATTTCCTTATTACGGTTCGTTTGTATATTGGGCTGCGAAAGGCTATGCGGTTTTAGACGATGCCGCTTTTCCGATTATTGGCGAAGGAACACAAGAACCAAACGATTCCTTTATTGAACAATTGGCGCTGAATGCTGAAGCTGCGATTGATGCAGTGGATAAATTAGGATTTATTGATAGAACCCGTGTGGGCGTGGGCGGACACTCATACGGCGCTTTTATGACTGCAAATTTATTGGCTCATACCAAATTGTTTGCCTGCGGAATTGCCCGCTCAGGTGCATATAACAGAACATTGACTCCTTTTGGTTTTCAAAGCGAACAGCGCAATTATTGGGAAGTTCCTGATGTGTACAACACCATGTCGCCTTTCATGAATGCCGAAAAAATGAAAACGCCATTGCTTTTAGTGCATGGCGAAGCCGATAACAACCCGGGCACTTTTACCTTGCAAACCGAACGCTATTTTCAAGCGTTGAAAGGATTAGGAGCACCGGTTCGTATGGTAATTTTACCAAAAGAAAGTCACAGTTACGTTGCTAAAGAAAACATTTTGCACCTGCTTTGGGAACAAGAACAGTTTTTAGACAAGCATTTAAAAAATAAAAAATAACTCACACGATGCTGTCATTCTGAACGAAATGTAATGGAGTGAAGAATCTCGTGTAAACTAAATATTTTTTTAAACGCCGGCAAATTGTCGGCGTTTTTATTTTATCTAATTAAAAAATGAATCGTTCCGCTTAAAGGCTCACGCGATTCAATGGTTAGAACAACATCGTGAAATTGAGCTTTTAACACATACCCTCTTCCACTGTAATAACACGAAATAACTTTGGCTTGATAACCCTCGTTTGCTATAAAAAATTGATGTGGTCTAACGAGTAATATTTCATCATTTTGAACACCTAAATAGCGTACGGGAATTAAATTTATTTCACCTGTTAAACGAGCAATGTATTCACTTGAAGGAAGTTCATAAATATGTTGTGGTTTTTCTTTAGTCAAAATGACTCCATCTTTCATTACAATCACTTCGTCTGAAAACATTAAAATCTCTTCGGGTGTATGCGAAGTATATATGATGGTGATTCCTTTTGATTTACAATACTGAAATACATGTTGACTTAATTTACTTTTTTGATGATGATCAATATGGGAAAAAGGTTCATCTAACAAAAGTAATTCCGGTTCTAAAGCCAAGACTCTCGCCAAAGCGGTTCGTTGCATTTGTCCTCCGCTTAAAAATTGAGCTTTTACATGGGCAAATTCCGTCATATCAACCAATTTCAGCAATTCATCAACTCGTTGCTTCTTTTCTTTTAAATAGAAATTCGATAAAAATCGACCTACATTTTCAGCAACCGAAACAAAAGGCATAAGGTCAAAATCCTGAGCCAAATATTTCATAAAGTCCATTCCGGGAACCAAATTGTATGCAGGGCCCAAAATCTGTTTATCTTTCCAAAAAATCGAACCTGAATCGGCATCCATCAAACCATAGATCAATTTTAGTAGGGTTGATTTTCCACTTCCACTTTCTCCAATAAGCGCAATACTTTGCCCTTTTAGAACAGAAAATCTAATTTGTGATAACACTTGTTTATCTTCGTAAGAAAACGAAATTGATTGAACTCTTAGCATAATAAAAAGGCGACCGAAGCCGCCTGTTGGTATAAAATTATAAACTTGCTAAATAACGTTCGGCATCTAAAGCCGCAATACAGCCCGATCCAGCAGCAGTAATTGCTTGTCGGTAATCTTTATCCTGCACATCACCACACGCAAAAACGCCGGGAACGTTTGTTTTAGATGTTTTTCCTTCGGTGATTAAATACCCTGTTTCGTCCATCGTTAATTGTCCGGCGAAAATATCGGTATTAGGTTTGTGACCAATTGCCACAAAAACACCTGTAACAGCGATTTCCTTTTTCTCGTTGGTTTTATTATTCACTATACGCACTCCGTTAACAATTTGTCCGTCGCCCAAAACTTCATCAATTTCGGTGCTCATTAAAATTTCAATGTTTGGTGTGTTTTTCACACGTTCCTCCATGATTTTTGATGCACGAAATTTTTCAGAACGAACCAGCATAGTAACTTTTTTACATAAATGCGACAAATAATGGGCTTCTTCACAAGCCGAATCGCCTGCACCAACAATAATTACTTCTTGATTACGGTAGAAAAAACCATCGCAAACTGCACAAGCCGATACACCGCCACCCATTTGCAAATAGTGCTGTTCAGACGGAATACCTAAGTATTTAGCTGTTGCCCCTGTTGATATAATTACTGTTTTTGCATGAATTTCAATCGTGTCATTGATCCATATTTTTTTCAATTCGCCCGATAAATCAACCTTGGTAGCAAAACCGTCACGTACATCTGTTCCAAAACGCTTAGCTTGCGCTTGCAGTTGCATCATCATTTCTGGACCTGTAACCCCATCTGGATAGCCTGGGAAATTTTCTACTTCATTTGTTGTGGTTAACTGACCGCCAGGTTGCATTCCTTGATACAATACAGGATTCATATTGGCACGAGCCGCATAAATCGCCGCAGTATAACCTGCTGGCCCCGAACCTATTATTAAACATTTTACCGTTTCTATAGTTGTTGACATATTTTTTTACATTGTTTTTTAACGATTACAAAAATAGCTATTTATCAATGGATTCAAAAGAAAGTTCTGTTTTAAATAACTATGGTATAATCGATTCGCTCTATGAGTAAATATTTTTTTATCTTTTTTTAAAATTTTACGCATTAAATAAAAAAAACATGTATATTTGCACTCGAATTATTGAAAACAATTCGGGGTGTAGCGTAGCCCGGTCATCGCGCCTGGTTTGGGACCAGGAGGTCGCAGGTTCGAATCCTGCCACCCCGACAAAAAAGAGACTTCTAAAATGGAAGTCTTTTTTTATTTTAAAACAGTGTTATGTTTTATACTTATATTTTATATAGTACCAAGTCTTTGAAGTATTATGTTGGGCAAACCAATAATTTATCCGACAGAATCAATCGGCACAACGCGGCACAACAAATTGCAACTAAAAACGGCATCCCGTGGATTTTAATAACTTATTTTGAATGTCAGTCGAGAAGTGAAGCGGTTCAACTCGAAAACAAAATAAAAAAAAGAGGTGCTAAAAGATTTCTTTTTGATATTGGATTTTATGAAATATAATCGCGTCCCGCCTGGCGGGAAGGTCGCAGGTTCGAATCCTGCCACCCCGACAAAAAAGAGACTTCTAAAATGGAAGTCTTTTTTTATTTTAAAACAGTGTTATGTTTTATACTTATATTTTATATAGTACCAAGTCTTTGAAGTATTATGTTGGGCAAACCAATAATTTATCCGACAGAATCAATCGGCACAACGCGGCACAACAAATTGCAACTAAAAACGGCATCCCGTGGATTTTAATAACTTATTTTGAATGTCAGTCGAGAAGTGAAGCGGTTCAACTCGAAAACAAAATAAAAAAAAGAGGTGCTAAAAGATTTCTTTTTGATATTGGATTTTATGAAATATAATCGCGTCCCGCCTGGCGGGAAGGTCGCAGGTTCGAATCCTGCCACCCCGACAAAAAAGAGACTTCTAAAATGGAAGTCTTTTTTTATTTTAAAACAGTGTTATGTTTTATACTTATATTTTATATAGTACCAAGTCTTTGAAGTATTATGTTGGGCAAACCAATAATTTATCCGACAGAATCAATCGGCACAACGCGGCACAACAAATTGCAACTAAAAACGGCATCCCGTGGATTTTAATAACTTATTTTGAATGTCAGTCGAGAAGTGAAGCGGTTCAACTCGAAAACAAAATAAAAAAAAGAGGTGCTAAAAGATTTCTTTTTGATATTGGATTTTATGAAATATAATCGCGTCCCGCCTGGCGGGAAGGTCGCAGGTTCGAATCCTGCCACCCCGACAAAAAAGAGACTTCTAAAATGGAAGTCTTTTTTTATTTTAAAACAGTGTTATGTTTTATACTTATATTTTATATAGTACCAAGTCTTTGAAGTATTATGTTGGGCAAACCAATAATTTATCCGACAGAATCAATCGGCACAACACGGCACAACAAATTGCAACTAAAAACGGCATCCCGTGGATTTTAATAACTTATTTTGAATGTCAGTCGAGAAGTGAAGCGGTTCAACTCGAAAACAAAATAAAAAAAAGAGGTGCTAAAAGATTTCTTTTTGATATTGGATTTTATGAAATATAATCGCGTCCCGCCTGGCGGGAAGGTCGCAGGTTCGAATCCTGCCACCCCGACAAAAAAGAGACTTCTAAAATGGAAGTCTTTTTTTATTTTAAAACAGTGTTATGTTTTATACTTATATTTTATATAGTACCAAGTCTTTGAAGTATTATGTTGGGCAAACCAATAATTTATCCGACAGAATCAATCGGCACAACACGGCACAACAAATTGCAACTAAAAACGGCATCCCGTGGATTTTAATAACTTATTTTGAATGTCAGTCGAGAAGTGAAGCGGTTCAACTCGAAAACAAAATAAAAAAAAGAGGTGGTAAAAGATTTCTTTTTGATATTGGATTTTATGAAATATAATCGCGTCCCGCCTGGCGGGAAGGTCACAGGTTCGAATCCTGCCACCCCGACAACACTTGCACTAAGTGAAGTCATAAACCCGCAAATTCTAAGGATTTGCGGTTTTTTTGTTTTTATTTCATATCAAAATATCCCAGTTTATATCAACCTATCCGTGAGCGATTAAGTGAGTAATACTTTTAAATTGTTCTAAAAAGGGGTAAGTTTACAGTTTCTTTAATGTTAATTTAAACAAAAAACCTCAAACTTTTCAGCTTGAGGTTTTTCGTATTTATGAAAAAAATTACTATTTCACTTCTTCGTAATCTACGTCTTGGGTAGCATCGCCACTGTCTTGTGTTGGCTCAGCTTGTGATGCACCACCCTGTTGTGTGTCTGCTTGGGCTTTGTACATTTCTTCTGAAGCTGCCTTCCAAGCTTCGTTGATTTTGTCTAAAGCCGGTTGAATTGTTTCTACATTACGAGTTTCGTAAGCTTTTTTCAATTCTTCCAATGCGCCTTCGATATTCGATTTGTTACCATCTGATAATTTATCACCAAACTCTTTCAATTGCTTTTCGGTTTGGAAAATCATTCCGTCTGCTTCGTTTAATTTATCGGCAGTTTCTTTCGCTTTTTTGTCGCTTTCTGCGTTTGCTTCTGCTTCTTTCTTCATTCGTTCGATTTCCTCTGCTGTTAATCCAGAAGAAGCTTCAATACGAATATCGTGTGATTTACCTGTGCCTTTATCAGTTGCCGATACTTTAATGATACCGTTTGCATCAATATCAAAAGTAACTTCAATTTGTGGCACTCCGCGTTGTGCTGGTGGAATTCCGTCTAAATGGAAACGACCAATTGTATTGTTATCATTTGCCATTGGGCGTTCTCCTTGCAACACGTGAATTTCTACCGATGGTT
The DNA here is from genome assembly GCF_024628805.1 of Paenimyroides aestuarii. Classification (NCBI taxonomy): domain Bacteria; kingdom Pseudomonadati; phylum Bacteroidota; class Flavobacteriia; order Flavobacteriales; family Flavobacteriaceae; genus Paenimyroides; species Paenimyroides aestuarii. The sequence continues at coordinate 183,870 of NZ_CP102382.1, forward strand.
GGTTATCTACCGCTGTTGAAAACACTTGCGATTTTTTGGTAGGAATGGTTGTGTTCGACTCAATTAATTTTGTAAAAACACCACCCATTGTTTCAATTCCTAATGATAAAGGTGTAACGTCTAACAACAATACATCTTTCACATCGCCTGTTAAAACACCTCCTTGAATAGCTGCTCCTAAAGCAACAACTTCGTCTGGATTTACGCCTTTTGATGGTTTTTTTCCAAAGAATTTTTCTACGTGTTCTTGAATTACAGGAATACGTGTTGATCCACCTACCAAGATTACCTCATCGATATCTGAGATGGATAACCCTGCATCTTGTAATGCTTTTTTACATGGTTCCATTGAACGACGTACTAAATCGTCTGCTAATTGCTCAAATTTTGCACGAGTTAATGTTTGCACCAAGTGTTTTGGTCCTGTAGCTGTAGCAGTTACATACGGTAAGTTGATTTCCGTTTGAGCTGAAGAAGACAATTCGATTTTCGCTTTTTCTGCTGCTTCTTTTAAACGTTGAAGTGCCATTGGATCTTGGCGTAAATCTACACCTTCAGCTGCATTAAATTCGTTTGCTAACCAATTAATGATTACTTGGTCAAAATCGTCACCTCCTAAATGCGTGTCTCCGTTTGTTGATAATACTTCAAAAACACCGTCACCTAATTCTAAGATCGAGATATCAAAAGTACCACCACCTAAATCGTAAACTGCAATCTTTTTGTCTTGGCTGCCTTTATCCAAACCGTAAGCCAATGCTGCAGCAGTAGGTTCGTTGATAATACGCATTACTTCTAACCCAGCAATTTGTCCGGCTTCTTTAGTAGCTTGGCGTTGTGCATCGTTAAAATATGCAGGAACGGTAATCACCGCTTGCGTAACTGTTTGGCCCAAATAATCTTCAGCAGTTTTCTTCATTTTTTGAAGCGTCATTGCCGATAATTCTTGTGGAGTGTACAAACGTCCGTCCACATCAACGCGCGGGGTATCGTTGTCACCTTTTACTACTTTGTATGCTGTATGCTCTAATTCTTTTTGAACTTCAGAGAATTTTTCACCCATAAAACGTTTAATAGACGCTATGGTTTTTGTAGGGTTTGTTACCGCTTGGCGTTTTGCAGGGTCACCCACTTTAATTTCACCGCCTTCTACAAAAGCAATTACAGACGGTGTTGTTCTTTTACCTTCTGCATTTGGAATAACCACTGCTTCATTACCTTCCATTACAGCAACACAAGAGTTGGTAGTTCCTAAGTCAATTCCAATAATCTTACTCATATCTTTTATATTCTTTATTTTGTACTTTATTTTTTGTGATTCATTCACGCTTTTGTATTAGTCAATTGTTGTGCCTAACTTAAAAAGCATAAAAAAATGTCAGAAAAAGTAGATTTTCTGACATTATTAAACTGTATTAAAGGTTACATTATGACATATTGACACAATTATTACTTAACAATTATCTTATGTGACTTGATAATTTCATCATTTCGATAAAATGAAATAGCATAAACACCTGCTGCAACGTTTATTAAAACCTCATTTTTTTGTTGGGCTACCTTATCTTCAAAGATTTTTCTCCCCGCTTCATCAAATATTTTGTAAGTGGTTCCGAACAAATACCCATCAACTTCAATAATAAATTGACCATTAGAAGGATTTGGATAAATGGCTAAACGTAAATTTGGATTAGTACCAGTACCTGGCTGCTCTATTTCGTCTTCATTAATTTCAGCGTTATTAAACATCGCTACATATTGAGATATTCCCCCCGCATTTCCCATAGGTGCAGGATTCTTTGCTGGGAGAAAAATTTCATATTCTGGTATTTCAGCATCAACATAACTATACATTCCGTATGTTATCAATTTTGAGCTTTTTTGATTCATATACATATGTGTATAAATTCCTTGTAATGTATGAATTTTTTTTACAGAAGTTTCATCAAAACTAATTAAAGCTGATGAATAATTATCATTCAAATTAATTTTTTCTCCATTTGATAAAGCAAATTCTCCCGAACCTCTTAAAGCAGCATATTTTATCCCCTCTTTATAATAGAACTCTCTAATAAAAGCGCTACCGTTATTAGATTTCAAAATTTTAATCCATTCAACTTTTCCATCTAAATTATATTTTCCTATAAAAGGAGTATTTAAATCTCCATTTACTTCTTTATTAGATTGATAATTGATTGGTGAACCTATGATATTTAGATTTTTATTTCCTGTAAAATTTCCTCCTATATAAAGATAATTTTTAGTACTAATTAATAATCCTCGTGGCTCTTCAAAGGAAAGTTTTTGTCCCCAAATATATTTACCATTTCTATCAATTTTTACGATAAAAGCATTAGTATCAAAAATTTCAGGTGCGATTAAGTCCGATGTTACAATATTTTCACCAATACTTGGATCTAAGTCTAATTTTCCTCTAAACGAACCAGTTATATAAACGTTTTCATCTCCATCAATATCAAACGTAAAACACTCTGCATAATCTGTTTCAAAAGTAAAATAATTAAGAATACTGTAGTTTTTAGAATAATTAATATAAAAAACCGTTGAACCTTCCCTAGAAATCTCGTAAACTTTTGAGCGATTTTTTATATCAAAATTAACATTTCCCATAAAACTCCCGCCTATATGAAATGCACCACTATTATCAACAATAAAATTACTTATAGATAAAAAGCCACCACCCATTGAAAAAAAATACATTTTATTAGCATTTTTAAATTTTCCATCCAAATCATACTCTAAAATAACTAAATCTCGATTTCCATCAGGATAAATCTTGTAATTTCCTTTATCAAAATCAGGAGCTATCCCGTTTCTATAAAATTTACCCACAATATATATTTTGTTAAGATATAGTTTAGTTTTCTCAATAGTAAAAAACTCACTTGTTCCAGGATTTTCAATTGGTGTCCCTTTAACCCATAATAAATTCCCCTCTAAATCGTACTTTATTATACCATAACCTTTCGTTGGATTTCCTGTACTTGGATGCTTAAAAATGTATTCTTGATTTTCTTTAAAATCTAAATCTTGATTCTCTCCAAAAGCACCAATGTAATACACACCATTATTGTCATCGAAATGCCAATCTCCGTTTAATGTCTTAGCAGATGCTGTTCCATACCACTCCAAATTAGGTTGCGCAAACAAACCATTAATAAAAAAGCAGTAAATAAAAATTAAAAGTATTTTTTTTATCATAATTTACACATTTAACTGATTAATAAGTGAATAAACTCTTGAAATTTAAGAAATTTATTTTAAAATATCAAGACAAAAAATAATTCACATATAATTTCGTAACTTCGCTTTATTAATTTGTTAAGATTCAATATGGAATATATTTCGGTTTTCGATATGTTAAAAATTGGCGTTGGCCCATCCAGTTCGCATACTCTAGGTCCGTGGAGAGCTGCGGAACGCTTTATTGCAGAATTGAAGCATTTGGATATTTTTGATAAAACAGAACGAATTACCGTTGATTTATATGGATCCTTGTCGTTAACTGGTATTGGTCACGCTACCGATTTGGCCGTGATGCTAGGATTGAGTGGTGCCGATCCTGAATATGTTCCTGTTGAAGCCATTTCAGAAATTATTGATACTATTAAAAACACTCATTTTTTAAACTTGGGTGGTACTCAAAAAATTGCTTTTAATCCAGCCAAACAAATTGTTTTTAATAAAGACTTTTTGCCCTTTCACGCCAATGGATTAACATTTACTGCTTTTTATGAAGATCAAAATCATGAAGCTACTTTTTATTCAATAGGTGGTGGTTTTGTGGTGAAAGAAACAGCCGATACAGACACAACCAATGAAAAATCGAAAATTGATTTTCCGTTTGCTGTGGACAATGCCAATGAACTGCTTGCTTTTTGTGTCAAAGAAAATAAATCAATTTCTGAAATTGTTTATGAAAACGAATTAATGTTGCGCAGCCCCGAAGAAATAGACCGAGAACTAATGCGGATTTGGAACACCATGTTAGAGTGCATTTATATTGGTTGCCATACCGAAGGAACACTTCCAGGCGGATTAAACGTGCGTAGAAGAGCGTATGATACTTATCAAAAATTAAAAGGCGATTTTTCTTATAACACCCCCGAAGAATGGATGCAAACCATTCGCAAAACAAAAGTATATTTTCGTCAAATATTAAAATGGGTGAGCTGTTTTGCTTTGTCGGTAAACGAAGTAAATGCTTCATTAGGCCGCGTGGTTACTGCACCCACAAACGGCAGTGCAGGCGTAATACCTGCTGTTTTAATGTATTACTTAACAATTGAAAACCACAAAGCCGGCGAAAAAGAAATAAAACAGTTTTTAATGGTTGCCGGCGAAATTGGCAGTATCTTTAAAAAAGGAGCTACTATTTCTGCTGCCATGGGTGGTTGTCAGGCCGAAATTGGCGTGTCGAGTGCAATGGCTGCTGCTGCACTTTGCGAATTAATGGGTGGAACACCTCAACAAGTTACCGTTGCTGCCGAGATTGCTATGGAACATCATTTAGGTTTAACCTGCGACCCAATTGGTGGTTTGGTGCAAATTCCGTGTATTGAACGCAACACTATGGGCGCTATTAAAGCAATTAACGCCGCCGAGTTAGCATTAGATACCGATCCTAAAAACGTAAAAGTTCCATTAGATAAAGTAGTGAATACCATGTGGCGAACCGCGCAAGATATGAATAATAAATACAAGGAAACCAGCGAAGGCGGTTTAGCTGTGGCTGTTAATTTGGCAGATTGTTAGTGAAGTTTATTTTGTGAGAAAGATATTTTTAATATTACTTATAACCTGAGTTCGATTAATCAGAACATTGTTAACTGATTTGTTTTTAGTTCATTATATTGTATTGAAGGTTTTTTAGGAAAAAATGAATAAGCAATTAGACCCGAAATAAGGTTTGTAAGAAAGTTTCCAATAGATCTATGTCTTGAATGTTCAATTTGACACATATTTTTCAATTCATCGTTAACTGTTTCAATAACAGAACGTTTTCTCAATAGTATTTTGTCAGACAAGGTCATTAAACAGTTTTTCATATTGTTTTTAAGTTGTGTGATTAGATGAACACCATCAACAAATAATATGTCTGCAATTTTTTTAGAGATATACCCTTTATCTGCAAAGAGTTTTCCGAAAATCCCTTTGAGAAATCCTTCATTTTTAAGAGGTTCACGGTCATCTACATTGGCTTGTGTAATAGTAAAGCTTAGAATTTCACCCTTTTCATTGATAATTAAGTGAAGCTTGAACCCATAGAACCACCCCATAGTGGACTTGCCTACGGTAGCTATATCTTTGAACACTTTATTGTTTTTGATTGTTTTTTTTACAAACCCTTACTGGAGTGGAATCAACAAATGAAATACCTGTACAATTGCCCATACAGCAGGTTTTTAAAACATTGTGAGCGGAAGTATGTTGGATTGCATAAGCTCTGTAAATCTATTGTAAGACACTGTTTTAGGAAACTCAGCTTGCATATGTTTTTGAATATAGAAAATGTAAAAGTGCTTAAAGCATCTGAAACCGCTCAAATGAAAAAGAATCATAATACTTATTATTTCACTGGGTGACATCATTGGGGGTCTTTTAGATTTGTTTCCAATACTGTTTTTTTCAAGAAAAGGAAAAAATTGCTGGCAAAATTCATCAACAAGACAAAAAATTTCTGTAATTTTATCGAAATTAACCATAAGAAATAGTTGTTTAAATATTTAACAATCAGATAATTAAATATACAACTATTTCTTTTTTTATACAATATATTTATCCTAAATAATAATCGAACTCAGGTTTATAGTCTTCTTTTCATGTAAAAATGAAAACACGGAAGCGGTAACAGTATCTGAAAACATAAACAGCATAAAACTTTCTGAAATTAAAGATACGATTCTTCGTAATTATATTGAGAATGAAATCAAAGATTTTATAGAACCCAAGATTTCTATATGTGAAGATTGTAAGCCAAAAATGTTTAAAAATGATACAATTTTCGGTATTACAGGATTCAACAAAGAAATGATTTATTATAATAAGTTTTTAAAAGTAAGTAATTATTCAATTAACTCGTACTTAATAACTTATAAAGAAAAAGATTTCAACAATGAAATTAAAGGTCGAAAAATAGAAATATTTCATTGGACGTTTTATGACCAAGTTTCTAAAACCAAATTTTTAAATCATATTGAATTTTACAATAGGTCTCTTGGAAAATATAAAGAAGAATCAGAAGTTATTATCTATAAAAACGAAATTTTTCAAAATCAATACCATAGGTTTTAAATAAATTATGAAAAAAGTCTTATTCTTTTTACTGATGAATTGTTTGGTTTATGGGCAACAAAGAAAATACATATCAACTCCCACTGTTGCATACAACGACGAAAAACAATCAAAAGCTGTGGGCATTTTTCTGCGTGGTGCATCAATAGATTCGTATGAATTTCTGGAAGATAAATATGTTTATAAAGTTTACACACCACACACCGAAACCATTTACATTACCAACACCTATCAGGTAAAAGATCATTTAAACGCAAAAGACGATTATGAACCATCACCTGCAATTATTATAGAAAACGATGGTTATTACGGATCGCCCCATTTGTTCACAACGGTTGCAAGCCTTAAAATTCGGGAGCTGCCCAATAGTGCTGCTCCTGTGGTAGGTACACTTTTAAACGGAACGGTGGTTCCTATTTCCTTTTATCCGTATAATCCAGAAGCTTGGATTCCGGTTCAGATTGATAACAAAAAGGGATATATTCCAGTGAAATATGTGGGCCAACGACCAGATTTATCCGTTTTAAAAAATCAATACAAAAAAGCTGAAACTTTAGAAGAGCAAAAAAAATTTGCCGAACGCATTTTAGAACTCGGTTGGAACAGTAATCCCGATGAAAACGAAGACGCTTTACGTTTGTATGCCGAATTTGCATCAAAAAATAATCAAAAAGATGTTGCCGAAATTTGTTCACTGCAAGCCGATGCTTTAAAACACAGACCTCGAGCATCTTTTACACTTCCTTCGCAATTAATCGAAGAAAAAAAGTTTGGCTTTGCTCTTAACAACCTTTTAGAACCCAAAAATGGTTTTCAAAAAGATTTTTTAGTAGCACAATTAGGTAAATTTACCACTAAAACTGAAGCTTACGATGATTGCACATTGACCGAACATGAATATTTGGTTTATTTCGGCATTTGTGAAACCATTGCACACCGCACGAATAAAACCTTTCATTTGCGAGGAGTAACTGCCCAGCAAGGCATTGGCTTTAAAATTAAAAATACTTTTTTAGACAGCACTACTACCGAAGTTGAATTTTTAAAAACCGCTGTCGGCTTGATTTCTTTTATAAATGCTGAAAATCAATCGTATTACATTTCAAACGATGACTATATGATATATGAATTTCAGTTTAAAAACGGAAAATTGTTTAAGATTGTAGCATCTTATTATTGCTAATAAAAAACACTGCATTTGCAAAAGACACGCTCTTTTGGCTTGTTTTATTCAGAATAGTATCTTTTTCTTAAACTTTTTATCTAATTTTACCGCTCACAAACAACAATAATTTCAGTATGTCTGTTGCAAAAAAAGATTACAAAATAGTGACTACCAAGTCGCTTTTTGATATGAAAAAAAACGGAGAAAAAATCTCTATGCTTACTGCTTACGATTACACCATGGCAAAAATTGTAGATTCTGCGGGGGTTGACGTGATTTTGGTAGGCGACTCTGCCAGCAATGTTATGGCAGGACACGAAACCACTTTACCCATTACATTGGATCAAATGATTTATCATGCTTCATGTGTAGTTCGCGGTGTGCAACGCGCATTGGTAGTGGTTGATTTACCTTTTGGATCCTATCAGTCGGACTCTAAAAAGGCATTAGAATCTGCCATTCGCGTAATGAAAGAAAGCGGTGCCCATGCTTTGAAATTAGAAGGTGGTAAAGAAATTAAAGAAGGTATCAAAAAGATTTTAGGCGCTGGTGTTCCGGTTATGGGACATTTGGGTTTAACGCCTCAGTCTATTTACAAATTTGGAACATATACCGTTCGAGCAAAAGAAGAAGCAGAAGCCGAAAAATTGATAGAAGATGCCAAAATGCTCGAAAAAATTGGTTGTTTTGCAATTGTTTTAGAGAAAATTCCGGCAGCATTGGCAGAGAAAGTTGCCCAAGAAGTTTCGATTCCTATTATCGGAATTGGCGCAGGAAGTGGTGTTGACGGTCAGGTTTTAGTGGTGCATGATATGATTGGTATGACACATGAATTCAGTCCTAAATTTTTAAGACGCTATATGAATTTGTACGAAGACATGACAAAAGCCATCGGACAGTATGTTGATGATGTGAAATCGAAAGATTTTCCAAATTCATCAGAGCAATATTAACAAATTAAACCACAGATACATTGTTTTTTTCTTCATTTTAAAGATGCTTTTTAAGGATTAATCTGCAAAAAACATTGTGTCTAATCAAATAAAAAATCAACATATCATCTGTGCATCTCTAGAAATAACCTACATGCCACTCGAATGAAAATCTATTCAACAAAAGAAAATTTACAGGTTTTATACGAAGACAACCATATCATTGTGGTGAATAAGCGTGTTGGCGATATTGTTCAAGGCGATACAACCGGCGATAAACCATTGAGCGATGTGGTTAAAGAATATTTAAAAGAAAAATACAACAAACCCGGAGCTGTTTATTTAGGCGTGGTTCACAGGTTAGACCGACCCACAACAGGCATTGTTTTGTTTGCAAAAACATCTAAAGCTTTAACCCGATTGAACGATTTGTTTAAAAACCGCGAAACCCAGAAAACCTATTGGGCTGTGGTTAAAAAGCAACCGCCAAAAGATAGTGATACGTTGATTCACTATTTAACTAGAAACCCAAAAAACAACACCTCCAAAGCACACACCAAAGAAGTAAAAGACAGCAAAAAAGCAATTTTAGACTATAAAATCATTCACAAATTAAATGCTTATTTTGCGCTAGAAATTGATTTGCATACAGGAAGGCATCATCAAATTCGTTGTCAATTGAGCGCTATTGGTTGCCCAATTAAAGGCGATTTAAAATATGGTTTTGATAGAAGCAATCCAAACGGTGGTATTCATTTGCACGCACGCCAATTAGTGTTAAGACATCCGGTTAGCAAAGAAGAATTAAAAATTATAGCACCCGTTCCAGATGATATTATTTGGAAAAACGTAGAAAAATAGTAATTTAGATAAAAATTTAGAAGTTTTAAGATATGAAATGGGAAAGAAAAAAAGCAGAAGGGTTTGAAGACCGCAGAGGAATGTCGGGCGGTGGAAAAGCGGTTGTAGGTGGTGGAATCATTGGTATTGTAGCATTGTTGCTTACCATGTTTGGTGGCGAAACCGGGCAAGTAATTGGCAATGTATTGAATCAAACCCAAGGCGCAATACAGCAAACCGAACAAGTGCAAACGCGAGAGCTTTCTGCAAAGGAAAAAGAATTAGGTGATTTTTCGGAAGCTAATTTTTATTATAACAATGAAACATGGCGTCAGATTTTTCAAGAAAATGGACAAACTTACCAAAGCCCTGGAATGGTTTTGTTTGATGACGGTGTGAATACTGCATGTGGTTCGGCTACATCAGCTTCAGGCCCTTTTTACTGTCCTGCCGATCAAAAAGTGTATATGGATTTACGTTTTTTTGAAGAATTAAGAAGTCGTTTTGGTGCCAAAGGAGGCGATTTTGCTATTGCTTATGTCATTGCACACGAAGTGGGGCACCACATACAAACCATTGTGGGAACCAGCCAAAAAGTGCGCCAAGCTCAGCAAGGAAAAAGCAAAGCTGCAGCCAATAAATTTTCGGTAGCACAAGAATTACAAGCTGATTTTTACGCCGGAATTTGGGCAAGCCGCAATAAAGACAAGCTAGAAGCAGGCGACATTGAAGAAGCAATCAGCGCCGCACAAGCAGTAGGCGATGATGCCATTCAAAGTAAAATGCAGGGTCATGTGCAGCCGGAAACGTTTACACATGGAACATCAGCCGAACGAAAAGCTTGGTTTATGAAAGGATATACCACAGGAGATATCAGCCAAGGCGATATTCAAATCATATATAATAGTATTCGCTATTAAAACAGTAAACAATTCAAAAAATGCTTCGTACTTTTGCGAAGCATTTTTTTTATTATGAACTACGAAATTGAACAATTAAAACTATCCGAACAAATCATTGCGGTTGCGAAAAAAGTAGCTGTAACCTCCGGACTTTATATATTGCTTACCTTTATCATTCTATTTTTTGTATATTTTATTGGAATATTATTTTTGTTCGATTTTCCGCAAGACATCTCTAAATTAGAAAACACTGCATTTGTAGAAGAAATACTTGCCAGTAAATCTATAGAACTGCTGCTTTTAAACGGAATTGTGGGCATCATTGCACATTACCTTTTAAGCGGCGTTTACGGAATGATTCATCAATCAGCAACCCAGCCTTATGTGGGCTTGGGAACCGCTTACCAATCTGTTTTCAGCACCAGCGGTTTAAAAGCACTAAACGTTATTATAGCAGTGCAAGTAAGCACCACTGTCCTTTCCTATTTCTTAGAACAAGCAGGTTTTGGCTTGGTAGCACTTGGAATAACTGTTTTGCTGCAGCTGTTAACTTATTTTTCGGTAGTTGCTATTTATGTGCACGGTTTGGGCGTTGGTAAAAGTATTTCTTTAAGCATTGCTATCATCAATCAAAAACCCGGATTTTTGTTTTTATTTATTATGATTACATATTTTTTATCATTAATAGGTATTCTTTTTTTTGGAATAGGAATTATTTTAACCCTACCATTAAATTATATTGTGGCGTATTGTTTGTACCAACATATTAGCGAGCAACTTACTGATTAGTCCATAAATCACGGTCTAAACTGCGGTATTGAATGGCTTCGGCAATATGCGCCGGCAGAATTTTATCGCTCCTTTCTAAATCGGCTATGGTTCGCGCCACTTTCAAAATTCGGTCGTATGCACGGGCTGATAAATTAAGTTTATCCATAGCAGTTTGCAGCAATTGCAATGAAGTGGCATCTAAATCGCAAAAAACAGCTATTAACTTTGTGGGCATTTGGGCATTATAATGAATACCCGCATATTCTTTAAAACGTTCCGATTGTATGCTTCGGGCTTGCACCACCCTATCTCGTATCGACGCACTTTTCTCTGCGCTTGATTTTTCAGATAATTTTTCAAAAGGAACAGGGTTTACTTCGATATGAAGATCAATTCGATCCAATAAAGGTCCTGAAATTTTGTTTAAATACCGATTCATTTCCTGTGCCGATGAAGAACTTAACCCTTTATCATTCATAAAATATCCGCTGGGGCTTGGGTTCATACTTGCTACCAACATAAAAGAAGATGGATAGGAAACGGTAAACTTTGCCCGCGAAATGGTTACTTCGCGATCTTCTAACGGTTGCCGCATAACCTCTAACACTTCGCGTTTAAATTCGGGCAATTCATCTAAAAACAATACGCCGTTGTGTGCCAATGAAATTTCGCCAGGTTGCGGATAACTGCCACCACCCACCAGCGATACGCTCGATGCCGTATGGTGCGGTGCCCTAAAAGGTCGCTTTTTTATCAAACCAACGTTTTGTGCCTTGCCCACCACACTATGAATTTTTGTGGTTTCTAAAGCTTCGTCCATCGTCATAGGTGGTAAAATGCTTGGAAGTCGCTTAGCCAACATGGTTTTACCAGATCCAGGCGGACCAATCAGCAAAATATTATGACCACCAGCAGCAGCAATTTCTAGTGCACGCTTAATGTTTTCCTGCCCTTTTACTTCGGCAAAATCAAGCAACGAAAAATCGTTGGCAACATCAAACAAATCTTCTTGTTCAATCTGGGTAATCTCCAAAGGCGTTTTATCTTCAAAATGATCGATTAAATCAGAAATATTAGGCACTGCATACACATTGATTCCTTCAACGATAGCTGCTTCTTGAATGTTTTCTTTTGGAAGAAAAATCTCTGTATAACCATCGGCCTTTGCTTGAATGGTTATTGGCAACGCACCTTTGATGGGCTGAACAGAACCGTCTAACGATAATTCACCCATAATCATTACATTGCTAAAATCGGTCTTCTTTAATTGACCTGAAGCGGCTAAAATTCCGATCGCTAAAGGCAAATCATATGCCGAGCCTTCTTTGCGCAAATCGGCAGGCGCCATATTTATAGTGATTTTTTTTCCGGGTAAATTGTATCCAATATTTGCCAAAGCAGCAGCAATTCGGTAGCTTGATTCTTTCACCGCATTATCGGGCAACCCCACTAAATGATAGCCAATGCCTTTGTCTATATTTACTTCAATGGTTATTGTGGTAGCGTTTATACCAAAAACAGCGCTTCCAAAAACTTTTACCAACATATACAATTTGTTATTTTCTAAATTCTAATATAGTACTTTTAATTTAAAAAAGAGTTATTGTTTTAGATATAATTCTTGTATGAAATATTCAAAAAGCTTTTTAGTTGTATTTTTGTTTGACAAACAAAGCAAAACATGAAAAAAATTATTTTGGTGGGATATATGGGAAGTGGTAAAACAACCGTAGGGAAAAAATTGGGCATTGACCTTGCTATTCCTTTTATTGATTTAGACCATTTTATTGAAAACAAAGAGCAATTAACCATTAACGAAATATTTAAACAAAAAGGAGAGGTTTATTTTAGAAAAGTGGAACATTTTTGGTTTAATGAACTTTTAAATACCGATGAACAATTCGTTTTAAGCTTGGGCGGTGGCACTCCTTGCTATGCGAATAACCATTTAAAACTACAAGATAATAGGGTGCAATCGTTCTATTTAAAGGCGAGTGTTTCTACTTTAGTTGAAAGGTTAAAAAACAGCAATCGCCCTCTTTTGCAAAATATTGATGACTTGCCCACATACATTGCACAGCATTTATTTGAGCGAAATTATTTTTATAATTTTTCAAAACATATTTTGCCTATCAACAACAAAGATATTACAGCGATTTGCCATGAAATTTTATCAATCATTAAAAAAAATGATTAATTGTTTATTATTTTGGCTATATTTATTGTTTAAAACAATACTTTATGAAATACACTTTTACGCTTTTAGTATTATTCATAGGTTTTAATTTTAGTTTTAGCCAAAGTATAAATCCGTCGCATATTATAAATTTATGCTCTGGTCAAACTGTTCAAGGAACCAGCCCCACAACCAATGCATATAACAATTTATACACTTCGTGTAGTACATTCTTACCACTATCCACTGCTATAACGCTTTACTATGTAGAGATTGAATCAGGTTCTACCTTTACATTTACCATCACCCCAAACGCAAATGTTGATTTTGATTTTGCTTCTTGGCTAAACCCTAATTTATCGAATTTGGGTATTAGTGACCGTGGATCGCAAAATACCATTATTGGGGTAAATACAGTAGATATTGGTTTATCTTTACTGGAACCCACTCAATTGTGCGAAACTCCGGGAGCTGCTCCACCAAATACTGGCGTAATTCCGGGAATGGTTCGTTGGTATGATGTGGTGCCTGGCGATGGAATATTAATCGCCGTGGATCATTGGGAAAGTTCTGTTGTTAGTTACGATTTATCGTTTGGAGGAGATGCTGTTTTAAACTGTAGTGTGATTGGTAAAACTTACGAAGTATGCGATTGGGACAGGGATGGAAAAGAAACGTTCGATTTGAATACCATAAAAGATGAAATCAACAACATAAACAAAACATTTACTATCGATTTCTTTGAATTTGAGGCTGATGCAAATACCCTCTTTGCCACAAACACGCTTCAATCGCCGTATGACGTTTCATCAACTGAAAGTCCTAAAACGATCTATGCCCGATTCAAAAGAGCAAACGGATTATTGGCGCGCGTTACCGAAATAACGTTTATTGTGAACGATGTGGCAAAGCTGCCTGAATATGCATTAGAATTAGAAGTTTGTGATTTCGATCAAACAAAAGATGAATATTTCAACCTCACCGATATTGAACCACAAATTAACAGGTTAAACAATTCTTCTATAACTTATAAATACTATAAAAATGAACAAGATGCTTTAGAAGATAACACTAATTACATCTCTAATCCTCAAAATTATCTAACAAGAAGCAAAACAATTTACATTCAAATAACCGCCAATGGGAAATGTCCTTTTGTTGTACCCTTGCAATTAAAAGTGGATACATTAGGCTTTCCTCCTAAAAACATAGACTATTCTGAATTTTGTGCTGATGAAGCGTCAGACGGATTGGTGTATAATTTAGAAGAAAGTATTGATTATTTTATTGATGGTCAAACAAAATCAGATTTTGAATTTAGCTTTTATAATTCACAAAATAATGCCATTTCTAAAACAAATCCCATACAACAACCAACTAGCTACAAAGTGCCTTTTGGTGTGCAAGAAACCATTTATGTAAGGATTGAAAACGAGAAGCAATGTTTTATTTTATCAGAATTACGTCTTGATTCGAAGGAAAGAATTATCCGAAACGACCAATACAATGTGGGCTGCGAACCTTTTTTATTGCCACCTCTACCTGCAGGTTACAATTATTATACGGAGCCCAACGGTAAAGGAAAGCTGATAAAAACCTATACTGCTGATGCTGTAATTTATGGCAAAAGAACGATCTATATCTATGGAAACAGTTTGTTTATTGACCCCGACTATCCAGAGTTTAACAAATGTACTTACGAAACACAATTCACTGTTTATAACAATGATTGTTTAATTCCGAAAGGAATTTCACCCAACGGCGATGGTTTAAACGATTCTTGGGATTTAACACCTTTCGGAGTAACAAAGCTAAGTGTTTACAACCGAATGGGTGCTTTAGTTTACAGCTATGGAATGGGATACACCAATCAATGGCACGGACAATCAAACGGCGGAGCTATTTTGCCCTCTGGTACTTATTTCTATAGCATAGAATCTATAAACGGACCAAAGACAGGCTGGGTTCAAATCATGATGGAAGTACAATAACAAAAGTGCAATCTTTTCAGATTGCGCTTTTTAGCTTAAATAAGCATATTCTTCTTGATCGTTAAAAACCACTTGTATGTGTTCTAAACTAGAGGTGGACAATGAAATGCCTTTAAAATCAGCTTTAACCGGAAACTTCTTGTGATTGCGGTCTATCAACACAGCTGTTTTAAACTTCTTTAAAGGTACTTCTAAAAAATACTTTACGCCATAAATCAATGTGGCTCCAGAGTTCATGACATCATCAACCAAAACCAAAGCTTTGTTTTCGTAATCGTTTTGCAATAAATCGGTTTTAATAGCTTCTAAGGGATTTTGCTTGTTTACTTCAACCTTTCCTAAAACTATTTTTATGTTTGAAATTTTTTGAACCTCATCGCTTATTTTCTTTGCAAAAACATAACCGCTGTTTGCTATTCCGGCAATTACTATCTCGGTTTCATCTACAAATGTTTCATAGATTTGGTAAGCAATTCGCTTGGTTATTTGCTGAATTTGTTGCTGGGTTAATATAATGTTTTGTGCCATGTTATTTCTTTAAAATAATGAATAGTTCGCTGTTTTGTCTTGGTTTTATTGAATTGTAGCACGGTTGTAATGTTTCAATTGAAAAATAGTTTGAAAACAATTCTTGATATGCTGCTGCACTTCCTCCAAAAGGTGGTCCTTTTTCTGTGAGCGGAAACGAAAACAAAACACCTGCCAATTTACCGTTTGTCTTTAATAATTGACTCATTTTTTCTGCGTACAAAGGTCTTAATTCTGGTGATAATGCACAAAAAAATGTTTGCTCTATAATTAAATCGTATGTTTCGGTATGGTTAAAAAAATCATCTACAATTAATTGGTTGCTGGGAAAATCTGGATTTTTGGCTGCAAAAGCTGCAAAAGGTTCGGCTGAAATATCTAAACCCACCACATTTTTAAAACCTTTGTTGTATAAATAAGCTAGTTCGTGACCACTGCCTACCCCTGGTATCAAAATTTTTAAGTTTTTATTGGTGAGCTGATCCACGTATTCTTTTATAGGTGTGGTGATTTCACCGGCATCCCAAGGGATATTGTTTTCGGCATATCGGCTGGTCCAATATTCTTTATTTAGTTTCATTGTTTAGTTGTTCAAAATAATCATCTTCATCTAAGTACTCATCTATATCGCGGCGGTCTTTCTTGGTTGGTCGGCCTTCGCCTTTTGCACGGTAGTGCTCTTTTGCCAATTTCAAAA
This sequence comes from Paenimyroides aestuarii, assembly GCF_024628805.1. Lineage (NCBI taxonomy): Bacteria > Pseudomonadati > Bacteroidota > Flavobacteriia > Flavobacteriales > Flavobacteriaceae > Paenimyroides > Paenimyroides aestuarii. The sequence goes on from NZ_CP102382.1 coordinate 200,187, forward strand.
GCTCTAAATGTTCAAATGCTTCTGGTGGTGTTTCATCTTTTCGGTACATGTCAACCAACTTTGCACCTACTCTATTGGGCGGAATATCTAAAACCGTGTACTGGTAATTGATTTGATCTTTCCGAACCGAAATTTTATCGCCCGAGAAAACATCTCTCGAAGCTTTTGCCTGTTGATTGTTTACTAATATATGACCTTTTTTTACGGCATCAGTAGCTATACTACGTGTTTTATAAACCCTAATACACCACAAATATTTATCTACGCGCATATTGATATTATAATTTTGGGTTAATTTTTAAACAAAAATAAATGAAAATTGTATCTTGCACCATTAATTTATAAGTTAAATGAAAAGATTTTTTACATGGGCAGCATTGTTTAGCGGTTCTTTATTAATTTGGAACTGCAACCCGGAAGACAATGATACCACTATTGCAGAGCGCGACCGCCAAGAAGTATATAACGAAGATATCATCGAGATTGAAACCTTTTTAAAATCAAACAGCATTGAAATTCTGGAAGACGGCGTAAACTTTGAAACCACCGATTTGAATGCATCAAATGCTATTTGGAACCAAAGTGAAAATCCGCTGCAATCTATCACTATAAAAAATCTACCTTATTACACCAATTCACAAGGTTTGCAAAAATTAACCGATAATGTGGAATATAAATTATACTATATTATTGTGAATGAAGGTGGTGGAGAAACCCCAAATATGCATGACAATGCATTTACTTCATATACGGGTTATAAATTTGACAAAACGATTTTTGACACCTATCCGTTTGGTTTTTGGAGTGCATACCCCGCTTTTTCAAGCTATACTGAAACCATTGCAGGTTACAGACAAATTCTTCAAAAAATTAAAACAGCTAGTGCCATCATTGAAAATGAAGACGGTACTTATACCTATGAAAACCCAGGACGTGTAATTGTGTTTATGCCATCTGGTTTAGGATATTTTGCATCATCTCCTGCTGGCAGCACTATTGGTACTTACGAACCTTTGATTTTTGATATTTCATTGATTGCGAAGAAAGAAGTAGATCATGACAACGATGGTTTACTTGATAAATACGAAGATGTTAACGGCAACGGAGATTTATGGGACGATGATACCGATGGCGATGGAAAACCTAATTTTTTAGATATTGATGACGATGGCGATGGTTATACCACACGTCAGGAAATCACTTACACTGTGGAAGAAAATGGCGAAATGGTTCAAAAATTATATGAATTTGAACAAATTCCAAATTGCGAAAATGGTTCAGTAAAAAAACATTTAGATAAAAATTGTCATTAAAAATACACTAAAACCTGTTTAATTGCAGGTTTTTTTTAGCTTAAGAAAAAACATGAACACTTCCAATATTGCCCAATTAATACAAAAAGATTTAGAAACCTTACTTTATTACAAAAGCAAGAAAGATAAAATTTCTGTTAACAATGCCATTGAAATTGCATCGTATGTTGCAGCAAACTTTTTAAGGATTATATTTGCAAAAAATAAAGAGATAAAACCCGAAGAATTAAACGGTGTTTTTGGAATTATTAGTAATATTTATAACGATATATTTCAAAATCAATTGCAGCCTGCAGATTATGAAATGATAAGCACCAAAGCTTTAGAATTGTTAAACGATACTGATTTTGACCAGAACTGCAAAGCCTTCTTCAAAAGTATCATTCCTTAAGTTGCACCCTACTGTTAATGATTAATTTCGATTTCAACGAAGATTATATTTTAGAAAATGAATTTGTTCGATTAGAACCTTTATCGGCAAAGCATTATGAAGATTTTTTAGAGTTTACCATACATGAACCCGAAATTTGGGAATATTCTATGGTGAAATGTGATACACCAGAAAATTTGAATAAATATATTGGTATTGCTATTCAAAAACGCATTAACCAAGAAGAATATACTTTTGCTGTTTTTGACAAGAAAAAGCAAAAATTTGTTGGCGCTACACGCTATTGCGATATTTATTTAAACAGCAATCGCTTACAAATGGGTTATACTTGGTACGGAAAAGCATTTCAAGGAACGGGTGTAAACAAAAATTGCAAATGGCTTTTATTGGAATTTGCTTTTGAGAAAATGCAGATGGTTCGGGTGGAATTTAGAGCTTATTCTGAAAACCTGAGAAGTATAAATGCTTTGCTAAGTATTGGTTGTTCCGTTGATGGAGTTTTGCGCAGCAACGCCATTTGTCCTAAAACAGGTGTGCGAAGAGATACCATGGTGTTGAGTATTTTAAACACAGAGTGGAACGAATCGGTGCGCGAAATGCTCTATGCAAAAATCTATCCAATGGATCAGTAAAAAAACTACATTTTAAAACTCTGTATTTTAGTATTATACACCAAATAATCTTCAAGAAGATGTATTTTTTTGGTGTATGCCTTGCATTCATAATTTAGAATAATAATGCCATTTAGTTCGTGTAGTTGCTTTAATTCTATTTGTTTGCAAAACATTTTAATATTTGTTTCAATTTCGGGTTTACTTTTGTAATGTATTTTATCAATCTGAATTTCAATGCGTTTCAATGAAATCATTGTTAATAAATGTTTGTTTACAAATCCACCTAAATGAATGATGAAAAAACTGCATGCCAGAAAGGTAAGTGCGGTATAAAACTGACCAAAACCAATACTCATTCCAATAGCTGCTGCAATCCAAATTATACTAGCAGTGGTTAATCCGTTGATACTAAAAGCATCTTTAAAAATAACACCTGCGCCCAAAAAACCAATGCCACTAACCACATACGAAGCAATGCGTGTGGCATCTTCAGAATCGCCCATACCCAATTTGTAGGAAAGCAACGTAAACAGCGTACTTCCTAAACATATCAAGGTTATGGTTCGCAAACCGGCAGCTTTGTCTTTCAACTCTCTTTCGGCACCCAAAAGCATTCCCACCAAAAGCGAGAACGAAGCTTTTAGCAGATCCGATAATTGCCAATAATCAGTGATAGTGGTGAAATCCATAGTCATTTTTAAATTAAAAAGGTTAACGAAAACGCTAACCTTTTAGATGTACTATAAATATACTATTTTTTTATTATTTAATGATTAGTTTGTGGGAATATTCTCCTGCATTTGATTTGAATTTAAGCAGGTAGATTCCTGCTTGGTAACCTGCAGTGGGAATAGTTACTTTGCTTCCTAAAATTTGTGATGCAATTATTTTTTTTCCTGTAATATCAAACATTTCAAAAGTAGTTTCATTTGCTAATTGCGATTCAATAATAAAATAATCATTTCCAACAGGATTAGGATAAATCGCTAATTTTGATTGCATTTCTATGTTTTTAGTAGAAGCAGGTGCGTCACCAATTCCCACAGCGTACCAAGCATTTACAACTTCGTCCCATTCGTTTGAATGAAGTCCATATAATGTTTCAGCAGCTATTTTGGTGGCATTATAAAAATCCATATATGTTGCTGAGGGTGACAAGCTGTTTGTTAACGCTCTGTAAGCAATCTTTTCTGCTTTTTGAATGGTGATAGGGTTTACATAGTACGCGTTTCCTAAATCATTGGTTCCATTTCCACCCATACTTAGTAAATAAAACCAATGGTTCCCCACACCACTGTTTATATGCACACCGCCATAATCGTTATATGCGTTTGGATTATTGGTAGTTTTCTGCCAATAAGTACCTTTGTAAGTATCGGGTTGATTTGGAGCTCCTGCCGAGACAGGTGTATTATTTGGGTTGTTCATACTTCTAAAATAGTTTGGGGAAACATTGTTTTTAAAAACCCCTTCACCTATTGTCCAATTAGGATTGTCGTTTACATAAAATTCTATAGCTGTTCCAAAAATGTCTGCAAATGATTCATTTATAGCCCCAGATTCGTTTTCATAATCTAAACCTCCATTGCCGTTTCTGCTAATTACCATGTGCGAAAATTCGTGCCCCGCGATATCTAAAGAGACCACTGGATGCATGCTAGAACCTCCTTTACCGTAAAACATTCCATTGTACACATCATTTTGATAGAATTCATCTACAGCCGCTGCATTTTCATCTGTACCTAAAACAGCACCTGCATCATAATAGTTATGAATGATATGATTATTTCCATCAAAACTAAATCTGTTGTGAATATTTTTATAGTAATCATACGTTTCTCTCATAGCCCAATGCACTTCTACAGCAGGCTTTAATCCATTAACTGTGAAATTTGGAGTAGCATTTGTGTATTCTGAAAATCCGTTGAATGAACCATCGCTGTTTAGTTGCCCGTCTAAATTAGATCCATTTAAGGTTCTAATATTTCTACTGTTATCCATTAAACGATACGTTCCATTGTAAGAATCTACAGTCATACTCTTAGTTCCTCTAAAATAAGTAGCACTAGAACTTGGAGTATCGGCTTTATATACTTTATTTCTTTCTATTAACAGCTCACCTGTTTGAGCGTCTATAATAAAATCAATACTCTTTAAAGGATATAAGGAGCGAATATTTATTTTTTTTACAAGTTTAATTACAAGGCCTTGCGTTTCATCTTCTTTTTTTAATATATATTTTTCAATAGCGCTTTCTGTTGCACTTTCATTCACACCAAAAGCTTTTCGGGCAATTTCAACAACTTCAGTATCGGTTATTTTTTCGGAAACAGCTAGCTCTTTAAAAGATATCAATTGCCCATTTAGATGATTAATTTTCCCTTGCTTTTCATGCAAAAAAACTAAATCTCCATGCACTTTTATTCCTTTAAAAAAATGTTGGTAACTGTAGTGAATAGCACCAGTTTCTGTATCCTTGGTCTTTTTAATCAATTCAAATGAATGATTGCTATCTAAATTAAAGTAACTAACAAGATTTTTATCAAAGTCATCTGCAGCGATTTTAAAGTTGCTAAAATCTGCATAGAACGTTCCTAATTTGTTTTGAAATTTGGGTTTTGGCCATCTTTCTGAAGTCTGATCCGATATATTAATCTGATAACTTTCGGCAAAAATTGTTTGGGTAGGAACTAAAAAAAGAGCCGCTAAAATGGTACGACTCATCATTTTTTTTAATGGGATAAATGGTTGACTCATTACTAAAAATATCTGTTGTTTTGAATCCTCTAAATTAGTTATATTTTTTTAAGTAAAACAATAAAAGCAATGCTTTTAAACATTGCTTCTATTAAATACTTGTATAGTTATATGATTAATAACGTGCTGCTTCTTTTCTTGCGTCTTGAATCATATCTTCATTCGCTACAATTCCAAATTCCACGCGGCGGTTTTTAGCTTGTCCTTCTTTTGTATCGTTTGATGCAATTGGATCAGCCTCTCCCATTCCTTGCGCAGTAATTCTTTTCACGCCAATACCTTTTGATCCTAAGTATGATTTCACGGCATTTGCACGGCTGCGAGATAATTTCATGTTGTATTCATCTTTACCCACACTGTCTGTGTAGCCATAAATTGTAATTAAAGTTTTTGGGTTGCTTATTAAAACTTTAGCAATTTTATCCAAGTTTGCAGTCGCTGTTGGGGTTAATTCCGCTGAATCGAAGTTAAAGTTAACTGTATTTTCGTTCAATACTACTTTAATTCCTTCACCAACGCGTTCAACTGTTGCTCCAGGGATAGCTGTTTCAATTTCTTGTGCTTGTTTATCCATGTTTTTACCAATAATTGCACCGGCAGTTCCACCGATAACTCCACCCAAAACCGCACCTAAAGCACTGTTGTTTTTACTTCCTACATTATTTCCTAAAACACCGCCTAAAACCGCACCTGCAGTTGCACCAACTGCTGCACCTTTTTGAGTGTTGTTTGCATTTCTAACCGTGTTACACCCTGTGAATAGTGTTCCTGCCAATAAAGCAGTTGATAATACATATACGCTTACTTTTTTCATAACTTTCTATTTTTATTTATTATTTTTTACAAATGAATACACAATTGTTGCTTCCGTTGAATTGTCAATCAATTCAAAAGTCGTGTCTGTAATGTTTGCTGCGGTAAGATTATACCCTGTAGTAACATGTTTTGCCTTGTCATCACCAACAAACTTTAAGTTGAATGAACTGTCTTGCTTAATGTTCCATACAATTTTAGAATTGTACTCCGGACAACTTGAGGAATTGTTGTTCAAGGTAACAGTTCCTGTGTTATTGTTTGAAACAAATTTCCACTGACTGCCTTCAAAACATTTTGCATCGGCTATTTGGAATGATGTAACTTTAAATCCTGATGGATATTTTACATTGGTCAATGTCCACTCTCCTTTTAATTTAATCTGAGTTGGCACATCATTTTTTGTGTTAGTAGCTGTTTTACATGAGAACATTGCTACCGATAAAATTCCTATTGCTAAGACCTTTTTCATAATTAATATATTTTATAGTTCAAAATTAACAAATTTTGTGCCTTAATATAATTTTTGATGATTTTTTTTATGCCTTTTTGTCATATTTTTCATCATTGGTATTTGTTTTGACTATTTATCAGCAAAAATAACAGTAAAATTAATCTTATAAATATGACTTCAGGTAAAATAAATGTAACGGTTGAAAATATTTTTCCGTTGATTAAAAAGTTTTTATACAGCGATCACGAAATCTTTTTACGTGAATTGATTAGTAATGCTACCGATGCCACTTTAAAATTAAAGCATTTAACAGCTATTGGTGAAGCTACTGTTGAATATGGTCATCCAAAAATTGAAGTGAAGGTTGATAAAGAAAACAAAAAACTACACATTATTGACCAAGGGATTGGAATGACAGCTGAAGAGGTTGAAAAATACATTAACCAAGTCGCTTTTTCTGGCGCTGAAGAGTTCTTAGAAAAATATAAAGATTCTGCAAAAGATTCAGGCATTATTGGGCATTTTGGTTTAGGATTTTACTCGGCATTCATGGTTGCAAGTAAGGTTGAAATCATTACCAAATCATATAAAGAAGAACCTGCTGTTCACTGGACATGCGACGGATCGCCTGAGTTTACTTTAGAGCCTTCAAACAAAACCGAGCGTGGTACAGAAATCATTCTTCATATTGCCGATGATTCTACCGAATTTTTAGAAGACCACAAAATTCAACAACTTCTTTCTAAATACAACAAATTCATGCCCGTGCCTATTAAATTTGGAACAAAAACCGAAAAAGAAGGCGATAACGAAGTAGTGGTTGATGCAATCATCAATAACCCAAACCCGGCATGGACAAAGAAACCAAGTGAGCTAAACGATGAAGATTACAAAAATTTTTACCGCGAATTGTATCCTATGCAGTTCGACGATCCTTTGTTTCATATCCATTTGAATGTGGACCATCCGTTTAATTTAACAGGAATTCTATATTTTCCGAAATTATCGGGTGATTTAAGCATTCAAAAAGATAAAATTCAATTGTATCAAAATCAAGTTTTTGTTACCGATAATGTAGAAGGAATTGTTCCTGAATTTTTAACGATGTTAAAAGGTGTAATCGATTCTCCGGATATTCCTTTAAATGTGTCGCGTTCTTACTTGCAGGCCGATGGAAATGTGAAGAAAATATCGAATTACATTACCCGAAAAGTAGCCGATAAATTGAAATCGCTTTTTAACGAAGACCGTGCTGCTTTTGAACAAAAATGGAACGATATTAAAATTGTGCTGGAATATGGAATGCTGAGTGAGGATAAATTCTACGAAAAGGCGAAAGATTTTGCACTGTATCCAACCGTTGATGAGGCGTTTTTTACTTTTGAAGAATTAAAAGCAAAAATAAAAGCAAACCAAACCAATAAAGAAGGTAAAATGGTTGTGCTTTATGCGTCAAACAAAGATGCACAACACAGCTATATATCAAACGCCAAAGCAAAAGGATATGAAGTGTTGCTTTTAGATTCGCCAATTGTATCGCATTTAATTCAAAAGTTGGAAATGGATCATCAAGACATCACTTTTGCGCGTGTTGATGCGGATTCAATTGATAATTTAATTAAGAAAGAGGAAACGGTGGTTTCTAAATTAAGCGAGGATGAAACTAAAAAACTAAAAGAGTTTATCGAAACCACTATAAATAATAGCAACTACAGTGTTCAAACCGAAGCTTTGGACAGCAATGCGGAACCTTTCATGATCACGCAACCCGAATTTATGCGTCGTATGAAAGAAATGCAGGCAATGGGCGGCAATACCATATTTGGCAGTTTCCCAGATTCATACAATTTAATTGTTAATACGAATTCTGAAATTGCTTCTAAAATTTTAAACGAAAGTGATGAAGCCACTAAAAATCATTTAGTAAAACAAGCATTAGATTTAGCAAAACTGGCTCAAGGCTTGCTCAAAGGTGAAGAGCTTACTGCTTTTGTGAAACGAAATTTTGAAAATATTCAATAAAAAAAGGAGCATTTTGCTCCTTTTTTTATTGAATATTTTAAACTGAATTAATCAATTTTATAACGTTTTCTATCGTTTTCATTTAAGTAGATTTTACGTAAACGCAATGATTTTGGAGTAACCTCAACATATTCATCTTTTTGAATATACTCTAAAGCTTCTTCTAAAGAGAATTTAATTGCTGGAATGATTCGGGCTTTATCATCTGCACCGGATGAACGCACGTTTGTTAACTTTTTGGTTTTTGTTACGTTAACCGTCATATCATCTCCACGAGAATTTTCTCCAATAACCTGACCTTCGTAAATATCTTCATTTGGATCTACAAAGAATTTACCGCGATCTTGCAATTTATCAATAGAATAAGGAATTGCTTTACCGTTTTCCATAGAGATTAATGAACCGTTGTTACGCCCTGCAATTTCGCCTTTGTATGGTTGATATTCTAAGAAACGGTGTGCCATAATTGCCTCACCTGCTGTTGCTGTTAACAATTGGTTACGCAAACCAATGATTCCGCGCGATGGAATATTAAAAACAATAATCATACGCTCTCCTCGTGGTTCCATTGATAACATTTCGCCTTTGCGCAATGTTACAAATTCTACTGCACGTCCTGACAAGTTTTCAGGAATGTCAATGGTTAATTCTTCGATTGGCTCGCATTTCACTCCATCGATTTCTTTAATGATAACTTGCGGCTGACCAATTTGTAATTCGTAACCTTCACGACGCATGGTTTCAATTAAAACAGACAAATGCAATACACCACGACCAAAAACCATGAATTTATCAGCAGAATCGGTTTCATTTACGCGTAATGCTAAATTTTTCTCCAACTCTTTTGTTAAACGATCTTTTATATGGCGAGATGTCACATATTTTCCTTCTTTACCAAAAAACGGGGAATCGTTAATGGTAAATAACATGCTCATTGTAGGTTCATCAATCTTGATTGTTCCCAATCCTTCCGGATTTTCAAAATCGGCAATGCAGTCACCAATTTCAAAACCTTCAATCCCTACAACAGCACAAATATCACCTGCCTTCACTTCGGTAACTTTCATTCTGCCTAGACCTTCAAAGGTATAAAGCTCTTTGATTTTTGATTTCACAACGCCGCCTTCACGTTTAATTAAAGAAATATTCATTCCTTCACGCAAAACACCACGGTGTAAACGACCAATTGCAATACGACCTGTAAAAGAAGAGAAATCTAGCGAAGTGATTAACATTTGTGGGGTACCTTCTTTAACTTCGGCAGCCGGCACGTGTTCAATAACCATTTCTAATAATGCTTCCATTGAATCGGTTGGTTTTTTCCAATCGGTACTCATCCAGTTGTTTTTTGCCGAACCGTAAACCGAAGGGAAATCTAGCTGCCATTCTTCCGCACCTAATTCAAACATTAAATCGAACACTTTTTCGTGTACTTCGTCTGGGGTACAGTTTTCTTTATCAACTTTATTAATAACCACGCAAGGTTTTAAACCTAATTCAATAGCTTTTTGTAACACAAAACGTGTTTGTGGCATAGGTCCTTCAAATGCATCTACAATTAGCAAAACACCATCGGCCATATTTAAAACGCGTTCCACTTCTCCACCAAAATCCGCGTGTCCAGGAGTGTCAATAATGTTGATTTTTGTTCCTTTGTACTGAACAGAAACGTTTTTAGATACAATGGTAATTCCACGTTCGCGTTCTAAATCGTTATTATCAAGGATTAAATCACCTGTATTTTCATTCTCTCTAAACAATTGACAATGATACATAATTTTGTCAACCATGGTGGTTTTACCGTGGTCAACGTGTGCAATAATTGCGATATTTCTTATTTGGGTCATAAAAATAAAGTTTCTTGTATTTTATTGATGCTATTTAACAACAAAAAGCCCTCGATGAAAGAGAGCTTCAGTGTTATATATCTCAAAAACATTAACTGATTAAAGAGCGTTAACGTGTTTTGTTAATTTAGACTTTAAGTTAGCTGCTTTGTTAGCATGAATAATATTCTTTTTAGCTAATTTATCAATCATAGAAGTAACAACAACTAATTTTTCAGCAGCTTCTGATTTTGTTTCAATCAAACGTAAAGCTTTAATTGCATTACGAGTTGTTTTGTGCTGATACTTGTTTAATACTCTTTTCTTTTCGTTGCTTCTAATTCTTTTTAAAGCTGACTTGTGATTTGCCATTTTTTAATCTTTTTTAATTGTAATTAATTATTTAAAACTTTTAGTTAAAAAAGAAAAACCTCCCACATTTGCTTAGGCAAACACTTTGGTTTTAACTAATAAAATAAAAGCCGAGACACTGACTGATATTTTACAAAACTTATTTACAACTAACAGTAGCCCGTAAGGGAATCGAACCCTTCTTACCAGGATGAAAACCTGGCGTCCTAACCGATAGACGAACGGGCCATCGTTTTTTTAGGTTTGATGGAAACCTTTGTAGCCCGTAAGGGAATCGAACCCTTCTTACCAGGATGAAAACCTGGCGTCCTAACCGATAGACGAACGGGCCATCATTTTTTAGGTTTGATGGAAAACCTTGTAGCCCGTAAGGGAATCGAACCCTTCTTACCAGGATGAAAACCTGGCGTCCTAACCGATAGACGAACGGGCCATTTTTTTAGGTCAATGGAAAACCTTTTGTAGTCCGTAGGGGAATCGAACCCCTGTTACCAGGATGAAAACCTGGCGTCCTAACCCCTAGACGAACGGACCATTATTTGTATTTGCGGTTGCAAAAGTATTAATATTTTTAAAACCTACAAATTATTTTTTTACTTTTTCTATATTTAATAAGAACTTGTTGCTTTTTATTAGCGTGTGCAAATATCAACATAAATTTTTAATTCGCAAATGTTTTTAGGTTTTGATGTATACATTTTTATCTTATTTATTTAATACGTTTTAAATCAGTATCGCTAAAGCGAATAGAAATTAATTTGTAACCTTGATTAGTTCGTAAAAATTCATAGCCTCTTTCTATTGAACCTTTATCTTTTTTATTAATAATATAAACATTCATTGTTGGGTAAATCCACCATTTTGCATCACGACAGTTATCAAAATATTCATCGAAGTCTGCACCTTCGAATATAAAACTATTTAACTCAGCTTGAGAAATATCATAATTACAATCATCGGTTAAAATCTCCGAAAACATTTCCTTTAATAATAAAAAATTATCGTTAATAAATTGATTTTTTTCACAAGATTCCCAATCCCTCTTTGAACTCCAAACAATCTTATTAAATGAGTTAAGTAGTAATTTTTTTTCTGAAATATTGGATAAAAAATCTTTCTTAAACCATTCTTCAAACTCTTTCTCAAAATCTACAAAAGAGTAATATGTTCCATTAGTCCCTAAAAACGACGTTCTAATAGCACTTGAAAGTGGTCTTTTACTTTTTTCAACACTAAATAAATTTAGAGGCTTTTCGTATGTAAAGTTGTCAACAAGGATATTGTTTAAAGTATCAATGAGTATTGTTTGTCCACCTATCCAACTAAAATGATCACATCCGTCATGATCATCTTTATGCCAATAGTCTTTTTTTGCATTTTTCAATGCTATTACCAAACCATTCCTAACAGCTGTCAAAGCATTGTAATTAGCCGGGATTACAACTTCACCGTTTTTATTAAACATTCCAATATTGTTAGTCATATAATCACTGAAACGTATAAATCCTTCACTTTCACAATCTGTACGGTTATCAAAAATAAATAGACTATCTAAACCGAATTTTTTACCAGACTTATTAAGGTAATAACTTTGCCAATGATCATTTATTGATTCTGAAACTACTAAAACATCATCAAATTTACTAGCTATTGTAAAACCCGTAAATTTTGGTTCAATTTTAATTTCGGATTTACTGTCTTTAAAACCTACCAGAGTACTATCTTTATTAAAAAATGACACCCAAATATCTTTTTTTTGCGAAAAAGACAAACTAGTTATAATATTAAAAAAAACAATAAATATGGAATGTTTCATTATAATTATTTTGATAAATATAAACAAAAAAGAGCCCTTTAAAAAGACTCTTTACTTTAATCCAAACGTTCAATTTTTGCTCCTAAAGCTCTTAAGCGTTCATCAATGTTTTCGTAACCGCGATCTATTTGATCGATGTTTTGAATAACACTTGTTCCTTTTGCTGATAGTGCGGCAATTAATAACGAAATTCCGGCACGAATATCTGGCGATGACATTTTGGTTGCTTTTAACTGCGATTTAAAGTCATGACCAATGATTACAGCACGGTGTGGATCGCACAAAATAATTTTTGCACCCATATCAATTAATTTATCCACAAAAAACAAACGCGATTCAAACATTTTTTGGTGTATCAACACCTCTCCCCTTGCCTGTGCTGCAACTACTAAAAATATACTTAATAAATCGGGAGTTAATCCTGGCCATGGGGCATCAGAAATTGTTAAAATAGATCCGTCTATATCGCCTTTAATTTCATAACCGTTGGTGTGTGCAGGAATGAAAATATCGTCTTCGTTTACTTTTTCAATAGTAATTCCCAATTTTCTGAAAGCTGTTGGTATCACACCTAAATTTTCCCAGCTTACATTTTTTATGGTAACCTCGCTGCGCGTCATTGCTGCCAAACCAATCCAAGATCCAATTTCGATCATGTCGGGTAAAATTTGGTGCGTGCATCCGCCTAAGCATTCCACACCTTCTATCGTTAACAAATTCGATCCAACGCCAGTAATTTTTGCACCCATGGCGTTCAGCATCTTACACAATTGTTGCAAATACGGTTCGCAAGCAGCGTTGTATATAGTGGTGGTTCCTTTTGCTAAAACAGCAGCCATTACAATATTGGCTGTTCCGGTAACAGAAGCTTCATCTAGCAACATATAGGTGCCTGTTAATCCATTGGGCGCTTCTACCCCGTAAAAATATTCTTCGCGGTTGTATCTAAAAGTAGCTCCTAAATTGATAAATCCTTCAAAATGGGTATCTAATCTGCGGCGACCAATTTTATCTCCTCCCGGTTTGGGTATGTATCCTTTTCCAAATCGTGCTAATAACGGCCCCACAATCATGATAGACCCTCTAAGCGATTTTCCTTCTTCGCGGAATTTATCCGATTCTAAATAAGCCATATTCACCTGATCTGCCTGAAACGAATAGGTGTTTCGGTCGATTTTTTCAACAGAAACGCCTAAGTTTTCTAACAATGTAATTAGTTTGTTTACATCGATGATATCAGGAATATTTGAAATTGTGATTTTTTGATCAGTCAGTAAAACAGCACATAAAATTTGAAGTGCTTCATTTTTAGCTCCTTGCGGTTGTACAATTCCATTTAACGGATGCCCACCTTCTATCTTAAAAGTTCCCATTAATTTGTGTTTCTGTTTTTCGGTGAATTAGTATTATTTTTCTTAACAAATCTATTATTGGTGTTGTTCCCTTGTTTGTTATTAGAATTATTATTCGAATTGTTTCTTTGACTGTTGTTTCCTGAATTGTTGCGATTTTGAAATTGATTGTTGCGGTTATTGGAATTACCACCCGAAGCATTGCGGTTGTTTTGATATGGGTTGTTCCAGTTATTTGTTTTGGCAAGGTTCACCGAATTGTTGTTCTCATCAACGCCGGTTGTTAAATCAATTTTGCCTGCCGATAATTCTTTTAAATGTTGAAAAATCACAGCATCTTCTACCGATTCATTATTCCAGTTCACATAACTTTTCTTCATGTGATTGGCAATCACCATGATTAAAGCATCTTTCCGCTCTCCTTCTTCCCAACCAACAGCTTCTTGAATCATATCCACAATATTGGAACCATAAAAACGGTATTCATGGTTGTTTTTGGGATATTCAATTAAAACCGGTTCGTGGAAATCGGTCACTGCTTTTGGTTTTTCATAAGGTGAATCTACGTCTAACTCAAAACGCGACATTTTAAAAAGCTGATCCCATAGTTTGTGTTGAAAATCTAACACATCGCGCAAATGCGGATTAATCGTTCCCATTATATCAATCACGGCACGTGCTGCACGGTTGCGCTCTTCACGGTCTTCTATTAAAATAACTTGGTCGATTAATTTTTGCAAATGACGACCATATTCAGGCAACACCAAATCTCTGCGATTGGTGTTGTATTCTAAATTGTTTATTGCTTCTGTTGGATTAAATTTCATATAAAATTTATAAGGAAATAATTCCTTCTATAGTTGAAACTTCTTTGTATTTCTCAATAATTGCATCTGCACTGCCCATCACCACATTTATTGAAACACTTGAGTAATTTCCGTTTTTAGATTTATTTGTTTTAATTACTGCTCCCATATTGTTGAAAGCCTTTTCAATTAAGGCAATTTTAGCCTCATCAGCTGGAACAATAAATTTGTATAAGTATTCTACCGGCCATTTTTCGGTCGTATTTTCTAGCTCGGCTTTTAGGCGTGCATAAAATTCTTCTGCTTTTTGATCCATATAATAAAAATTAGTACAAATATACATTAGATTTAAGTAAATATACTAATTATAGACTTAAAATGACTATTGGTTTTAATAATTATAGTAATTTTGCATTTTGATTTTTAAAGTGGATAAGAAAATTATTGTTTTAATTGGCGGTCCTGGTTCGGGCAAAACATCGGTCATTAATAAATTGGCCGAAAAGGGATACGTTTGCTATCCTGAAATTTCGCGACAAGTTACTTTAGATGCACAAAAAACAGGTGTTGATCAATTATTTTTAAAAGAACCCTTATTGTTTAGCGAACTACTTTTAAAGGGGCGTATTGAACAATTTAAAAATGCACTGACAGAGAATGCCAATTGCGTTTTTATTGATCGTGGTATTCCCGATGTGTTAGCGTATATGCACTATATTGGCGATGCCTACCCTACCGTATTCGAAGATGCTTGCAAAGAACACCGCTATACAAAAATTTTTATTTTACCGCCTTGGGAAGAAATTTACGAATGCGACAACGAACGCTATGAGAATTTTGAACAAGCCCAACTTATTCACAATCATTTGGTGGAAACCTACGAAAGCTATGGCTATCACCTACAAGAGGTGCCAAAAGGTGATTTAGAAACAAGAATTGCTTTTATTTTGAATAATTTGTAAATTTTCTTTATTTTTAAAGAAAAAAAACACGGTTTTGTTTGAAGCTTTACACATTTTAAAAAAACATTGGAACCACGATGCTTTTCGCTTTCCGCAAGAAGAAATCATAGAATCGGTGGTTCAGGGAAACGATACGCTTGCACTACTACCAACTGGCGGTGGCAAAAGTATTTGTTTTCAAATTCCAGCCTTAATGACCGATGGTATTTGCTTGGTGATTTCACCTTTAATTGCGTTGATTGAAGATCAAATCAATCAATTAAAAGACCGCAATATCAAAGCACTTTCTATTTCAGGAAACCTATCTACCGAAGAAATTTCAAACTTGTTGGATAATTCGCTTTATGGAAACTTCAAATTTCTGTATATAGCACCCGAACGCTTAAAAAATGAATGGATTTTAAGCCGAATCATTCAATTGCCTATAAATTTGGTAGCGATAGACGAAGCACACTGTATTTCGCAATGGGGACACGATTTTCGTCCTGCATATTTAGAAATTGGCAAGTTAAAAGAATGGTTGCCCAATGTGCCGTTTATTGCTTTAACGGCTTCGGCCAACAAACGTGTGCAAGATGATATCATTAACAGTCTTCATTTGGTGAATCCGCAAACGTTTAAAAAATCATTTTTGCGGAATGAATTGCATTATGGCGTTTATCAACAAGAAAGCACCGAAGAAATAATGTTTCAAATTTTAAAAAAATCAAATGCACCCGCAATTGTTTATGTGAAAAGCAGAAAAGCAACGGTTGAAGTGGCAGAAAATTTGAAATCATACGGTATTGCTGCCGATTTTTTTCACGGAGGTTTGGATTTTAAATCAAAAAAAGAAAAGTTAAACCAATGGATTAGCGAAAAAACCTTGGTGATGGTGGCTACGAATGCTTTTGGAATGGGGATTGATAAGCCCAACGTGCGCAATGTGATTCATTTGCATATTCCCGATAATTTAGAAAGTTACTATCAAGAAGCCGGACGTGCCGGACGTGATGGCGAAAAAGCTTTTGCCACATTAATCTTAAACAATTACAGCGTTACCGAAGCCACTAATTTTCATCTGCACAACCACTTAGAAACCGACTTTGTAAAGCTGGTATATAAACGCTTTGTAAACCAATTTCAAATTGCTTATGGCGAAGGTTTTAACGAAACCATTCGTTTTAATTTTAAAGATTTTTGTAAGAAACACAATTTACCCGTAAGCAAAACCTTTCATGCATTTGCTTTTTTAGATCGACAATCGGTTCTTACTTTTGAGCAGCATTTTAAATATAAAAATTACATACATTTTTTGTTAAATTCTGAAGATGCCATTGCATATTTTAGTAATCATTCTATCGAAGAAATTATCTTTTTAAGTATTTTGCACCATTACCGCGGCATACACGAAAGCGACACCTTTATAGACATTGATGTATTGGCAAAACACACCAAAATACCCAACCAAAAAATTATTGAAATTATTGACTCTTGGGTTTTAAAAGGATTTTGCACCTTTACACAAGCCCCAAATGATACAAATATTGTTTTAAACGAAATTCGTGAAGATGATATCACTATTAACCGAGTGGCAAAAAATTTGGTGCAGTTTAACAATGTAAAAGACATGCAGTTCAAAGCAATGCTACATTATGTAACCAATCAATCGGTTTGTAAAAACAAAATCTTATTAGATTATTTCGATGAGCTATATACCGATGATTGCGGTAAATGTTCGGTTTGTATTCAAAAGAAAAACAGCGCAGAGGATGTGCTTTCACAAATAAAAAATCAATTAAAAAACCATCCAAAAGGTCATGTTTTTGAATTGAGCGAATTAAAAAGTCGTTATTTAAACCAAACAAGTTACTTGGCGCAAGCCTTAACCGAATTAATTGAAGAAAACCAATTTATTTATCAAAACGCAACCTATATTAAATTATAATGAATAAACTACGAATTGTTTTCATGGGAACGCCCGACTTTGCCGTGGGAATTTTAGATACAATCTACAAAAACAATTACGAAATTGCAGCTGTGGTTACAGCACCAGACAAACCAGCAGGTCGCGGTCAAAAACTGCATCAATCTGCCGTAAAAATATATGCCGAGCAAAATAACTTAAAAGTTTTGCAACCCACCAACCTAAAATCAGAAACTTTTCTTGCAGAATTGGCCGCATTAAACGCCAACTTGCAAATAGTGGTAGCTTTTAGAATGTTGCCAAAAGCCGTTTGGGCAATGCCCGAATTTGGCACGTTTAATTTACACGCATCTTTACTTCCCGATTACCGCGGAGCCGCACCCATAAATTGGGCAATTATCAACGGAGAAGAAAAAACAGGTGTAACTACATTTTTTATTGATGAAAAGATAGACACAGGTGCTATAATCCTAAAAAAAGAAGCATATATTGCACCAGATGAAACCGCCGGAGCATTGCACGACAAATTGATGCATTTAGGTGCAGACGCAGTCATTGAAACCTTAAAGTTAATAGAAAACAACAATGCCACCACCACACTGCAACCTGCAGAAGACACAAAAACGGCGTATAAGCTTAACCGAGAAAATTGTAAAATAAACTTTAATAAGGAAAGCAAACAGGTTTACAATTTAATTCGGGGGTTAAATCCCTATCCTTCTGCTTATACCATTTTGATAGATCATGAAAACGAATGGAATGTTAAATTACACGATGTATCTTATCGAACCGAAAAACACAATCACCAACCCGGAAGTTTTATCACTACGAAAAAAACAATAGAAATTGCTACTATTGATGGATTCATCGAAGTTTTGTCGTTGCAATTTCCAGGAAAAAAGAAAATGAAAACAACAGAATTGCTCAATGGAATGCAATTTTCAGAGCAAGCAAAGTGTAATTAAGGCCATTTAATAGCTTTTTTCCGCTATTTTTCTCACTTTTTTACAAAAAAAAGTTGTATAAATGAATTTAACTTTTAAATTTGTATATGTTAAGATTAACTCAATAAAAAAAAATTATTATGAACAAAACACAATTAATCGACGCGATTGCAGAAGATGCAGGAATTAGCAAAACAGCAGCTAAATCAGCTTTAGAATCATTTTTAAAAAATGTTGGTGAAACATTAACTAAAGGAGAAAAAATTTCTTTAGTAGGTTTTGGATCTTGGTCTGTTTCTGAAAGAGCAGAAAGAGAAGGTAGAAATCCACAAACTGGAAAATCAATTAAAATTGCTGCTAAAAAAGTAGTTAAATTTAAAGCTGGTGCTGATTTAGACGGAGCTGTAAACACACCTGTTAAAGCTGCAGCGAAAAAGAAAAAATAATTTTTTTCTTTTTGGATAATTAAAAACCACCTGAAAAGTGTGGTTTTTTTTATTTTTTTTTTACTTTTAAATAAAAAAGTAAATTATGAAACAGTTAACCCCCACTAAAGGAAAGTTATTAATAGCTGATTCTTCGGTTTTATTAGACACCGTTTTTAGTAGAACCGTTTTATTATTAGCTGAACACAATGCAAAAGGAAGTGTAGGATTTATTCTGAACAAGCCTTTGAATTTAACATTACAAGATGTGATACCTGAAGCCTCGGTAAATTTCAGAATTTTCAGTGGTGGTCCGGTAGAACAAGACAATTTATACTTTATACACACCATTCCTTCATTAATACCAAACAGTATCGAAATTAAAGACGGTATTTTTTGGGGGGGCGATTATGAAATATTGTTTGAACTTTTAAAAGAAAACAAAGTTTCGCAAAAAGACATTCGCTTTTTCTTAGGATACAGTGGCTGGGAAGAAAACCAATTGCAAGAAGAAGTACAGCAAAAAGCTTGGACCTGTGTAGAAAACCAATTCACCAATCATTTACTAGAAAAAACACCTTCTAAATTATGGAAAGAATTAATGATTGATTTGGGCGATGAATTTATCATTTGGGCAAATGCACCCGAAGATCCCGTTATGAATTGAACCTAACTAAGGCATTTAATTTTACCAATAAATTATTTGCAACAGTTTGATCAAACTTCTTTTTTCGGTATTGCGTTACCGATTGGATACCTACGGCAATGTTGGTTATAAACATTTCATCTGCTTTTTGTAACTCAAAAGGAGAAATAGACCGCTCTTCAAAAAGTAATTCCTCTGATTTTTTAATAATTTCAATCATCTTTTTGCGGATAATTCCATTTTTACATCCATCGCTGATTGGAGGTGTCACCACCGTATTATTTGTAATTAAAAAAACATTTCCATTGGTGGCTTCCACCACATTTTTTTCATCATTAATCAACAAACAGTTTTCGTAACCATTTTCTTTCGCGAAAATACTTGCGGTGATATTCACCAAACAACTGGTTGTTTTTAAAGAACTTAACAAATGTTTTGATATGTAAAAATCTTTAAAAAGTTCCACTTCGTATTTTTCAAGCTTATTTGTATAGATGGTCGCAGCGGGTTCAGCCACAATTACAAAACCTACGGTTCTTTGCTCTGGTAAATACTTCCCGCTTCCGTTTCTAAAAACAGTTAAGCGCACACGAGCGTGGGTTAAATTTAAGGCAGTGGTGGTTTTTATGATTTGACTTTCCATGTATTCCAATGTAAAATCGAGTGGAATTTCCATACGCAGAATTCGCATCGAAGCCATTAGTCTAAAATAATGATCTTCTAGAAAAAGAATCTTTCCGTCTAAAACCTTTAATGTTTCAAAAACCGCATCTGCATATAAAAAACCGCGGTTTTGTTCAATATGTTCGTTAGACTGACCTACTAAATCTCCATTAAAATTAATCATAAAAAAAGCTCTGAAATTCAGAGCAAATATAAGGCTTTAATTATGCAGACCCTAATACTTTTTTCAAATCTGCAATTTGGTTGTTCCATAATTGCGTTTGATCTTTCACTTCGCTTTCCTCTGCGAAATCGGTTACCATTAAAGTTACATCTTTAGTAAGCTCATCTAGAACAATACGAAGTTCAAAGAAATATTCTGTATCGGCACCTTCTTCATCCAACCAACGAAATTTTACTTTTTCATCGGTTTTTTTTGTGACCAATTTTGCTTTTTCTTCGCTATCTTCCCAAATAAAAGTAAACAATTCACCTCGCGAGTTCACGTCATCTGCAAACCACTCTGTAAGCCCCGAAGGAGTTGAAATATATTGATACAACAATTGCGGGGAAGCTGTTATGGGGTATTCAATCTCAAACTTTGTTTTCATAGTTTATTTTTTTTGCGAAATATATAAAAAATAAAACTATTAGCAAATTTTTTTGGAATTAATTGAATGAAATTACTTGTAGAAATTTACTTATTCCCATTTTTTTAATGTTGAAGATTTTTAGTTGGTTTTAATTAGTAAAACGACAAACAAAGTCGCATCTTATTTATATTTTTACAACAAAAAATGTTTACAATCTCTCAAATATTAGTCCTTGTTCTTTTTGTAATATCGCTTATTTTGATCTATAAAAATATTCAGTTAAAGAAAACAAGCGGTGCAAAAGAGCAAATGATTCATGAATTAGAAAACAACCACTCTTTACTTCTTTTCAAAAACAGCGAACTTACTGATAAATGTGAAATGCTATTAAAAGAAATGGAAGTGCTGCAAGAGCAAAACAAATTAATGACTCATGAAAACTTTGATGCCAAAACGACTAACCGGGTATTAAAAGAAAAAATGGATTTTCAAAAAGCTGAAATTGCGCATTTACATAAGCAAACAACATTGCAGTTTGAACACATTGCCCAAAAGTTATTGGAAGAAAAAGCAGAACGATTTACAAAAACCAACCAAGAGAATATTGATGCTGTTCTTAAACCATTAAATGAAAACATAGAACGCTTTAAAAAACAAGTAGAAGAAACATATGAAAAAGAATCGAAGATTCGCTTTTCTTTAGACGAACGTATAAAAGAATTGATGTTTCAAACCAATAAAATCAGTACCGAAGCTAACAATTTGGCGAACGCACTAAAAACTAATCATAAAAAACAAGGAGATTGGGGCGAAGTGATTTTAGAAAATATTTTACAACAGTCTGGGCTTTGCAAAAACAGAGAATACCGTGTGCAACACAATTTGGTTATGGAAGGAAAAAATGTACGCCCCGATATTATTATTGATTTACCTGATCAAAAATCAATTGTGATTGATTCGAAAGTTTCATTAAATGCTTATGATGCCTATTGCCAGACTGAAAATGCAGATGAGCAGACTATCCATTTGAATAACCATTTAAAGGCGTTGCGCATACATATTGAAGAATTGAGTAATAAAAATTATCAAAATCTCGTAAGTGGTTTAGATTTCACTATGATGTTTATACCAATTGAGCCTGCATATTTACTAGCGATACAGCAAGACAGTAACCTTTGGAACGATGCTTACAAAAAACGCATTTTATTGATTAGTCCTACAAACTTAATTGCTTGTTTAAAGTTGATTTCGGATTTATGGAATAGAGACAAACAAGACAAATCGGCACAAAAAATTGTAAAACAAGCCGAAAAAATTTATGAAAAAACGGTTCTTTTTACAAAAAGTTTCGAACAGGTTGGCAAACAAATTCAACAGGCACAAGACGCATACTTAAAAGCACAAAATCAGTTAAGAGAAGGTAGAGGAAATATTTTGTCGCAAACAAATCATTTGTTAAAGTATGGAATTTCGCCTAAAAATATTCTGAATGATTTTAACGATGAAGAGGACGTAAGTCTGTAAATGTATTTAAGGAATTATACACAAATTAGAAAAAGTTCCTATAATATTATTTAATTTTTGATTTTCTGCCTTTTGAAAGGTTCCATAAATATTTGCTTCAAGTAAATGACAACTTTCTCTTAAAAATTCAATTTCATCGGTCTTCAACAACAATTGAAATCTAGAAACTTTAGAACCATTTAAAAATTCATTATACCTTGCTTGATTAGCATAAATGAATACTTTAGAATCATCAAAAACTAACAGACCTTTAATTGTTAAATATTTTCCTTGATATTTATCTTGTTTATTAATTAATTTATCAAAGTTTGTTGTTACTAAGTTAAGATTAAGAAAATGTTCGTATTTGGCATTGTGTATATGATATGGTTTAATCCTTTGCGAATAACTGTTGATACTGCTCAAGAATACCAATAGGTATAATGTGAAATATTTAAACATAAAGAAGAATTAAATTTAAAATAAAAAATACTGCTTTTTTTATAAGCAGTATTTTTCATTCATAAACTATACGTGTAACGCTCTGTTGTCTGTTGCAGCTAAGGCTGCTTCTTTAATAGCCTCTGCAAACGTTGGGTGTGCATGCGACATACGAGAAATATCTTCTGCCGACGCTCGGTATTCCATTGCTACAACTGCTTCTGCAATTAAATCGGCTGCACGGGCACCCACTATATGAAATCCTAAAATTTCATCGGTTGTTTTATCCGCCAAGATCTTTACGAATCCGTCTAAATCAGAAGATGCACGTGCGCGACCTAATGCTTTAAAAGGAAACTGTCCCACTTTGTATTCTTTGTTTTCTGCTTTTAATTGCTCTTCTGTTTTACCAACAGCGGCAACCTCTGGCCAAGTATAAACAACACCTGGAATTAAATTATAATCGATATGCGGTTTTTGTCCTGCCAATTGCTCCGCAACCAAAACACCTTCTTCTTCTGCTTTGTGAGCTAACATGGCACCACGAACCACATCACCAATCGCATAAATATTTGAAACGGAAGTTTGTAAATGATTGTTTACTTCTATTTGACCTCTTTCGGTTAACTTCACTCCGGCTTTATCTGCATTTAATCCATCGGTGTACGGACGACGACCAACACAAATCAATGCGTAATCACCCTCTAAAGCAATCACTTCGTTTTTAGCATTTAAAGCTTCCACCAAAACAGCATCGCCGTTTCTTTCTACTTTTTGAACTTTGTGCGAAGTGTAGAATTTCAATCCTGCTTTCTTCAACACTTTTGTCAATTCTTTAGAAACTGCTCCGTCCATAGTAGGCAACACACGGTCTGCATATTCTATAACAGAAACTTGAGCTCCTAAACGCAAATAAACCTGACCTAATTCTAACCCGATAACTCCACCACCAATAATGATTAAGTGTTTAGGAATTTCTTTTAACTTTAAAGCTTCGGTAGAAGTAATAATGCGCTCTTTATCGATAGAAATAAAAGGTAAAGAAGACGGTTTAGATCCTGTTGCGATGATGGTGTTTTTAGCCGAAATCTGCTCAACAGAACCATCGTTTTTTGTTACATTAATTGTAGTTGCATTTTCAAAAGATCCAACACCTTCAAAAACAGTGATGTTGTTTTTATCCATTAAAAATTTAACGCCGCCACAAGTTTGATCAACAACAGCTTGTTTACGTGCAATCATTTTTTGTAAATCGATTTTAACGTCACCAGGCAATTCAATACCGTGATCTGCAAAATGTTTCATTTCATCAACGTGGTGCGATGATGCCAACAAGGCTTTAGAAGGAATACAGCCTACATTTAAGCAAGTACCTCCTAAAGTTGGGTATTTTTCAATGATTGCAGTTTTCATTCCTAATTGTGCGCAACGAATTGCTGAAACATATCCGCCCGGACCTGAACCTATTACAACTACGTCAAATGAATTCATATTTTATATTTTTTAGTGTAAAATTAAAAGTTGTACAAAAGTACGATTTATTATTGTGAAATAAGCATTTACGAAGTGGTGAATGCTGCTATTTTTTTTAAAGTTTATGCATATTTTCAGCTAACGTTTCAATAAACTTTCCAATGGGTCCTTTAATCATCATAGCCATCATTGGGTTGAAATCGCCCTCAAAAAACAACTGTACGTTGGTTTCTTCTGTGGCTTTTTCGTCTAATTTGGCAATTAATGTAAAAGGTAATTTGCTACTAGCGGCTCCTAAAACAACTTCTGTATTAGGCGTAGCACTTTTTTTTACCAGCTTAATATCGGGCATTCCTTTTAGAGCAAATTCAAAGCAGTTTTCGTCTATTACTTCAAACTTTGCTCTATTTTCAGGCATTAACTTCTCGAAATTTTTAATATCGCTTAAAGCATCAAACAAATACGCTGATGATTTTTGAACAGTTACTATCGGACTTTCTAAATTCATAATTTATATTTTTTTAAACTCCCCAAACAGAAGGGTCTTTACTCCAATCACTCAAAGTAGCAACTTCTTCTTGTGAGATATATTTTTTCTCTACTGCCGCTTTTAACAACGTTGGATAATTGCTTAATGTAACCAATTGTATGTCTGCGTTTTTAAAATTTTCGGTAGCCACATCAAATCCGTAGGTAAAAATCGCTGCCATTCCCAAAATCTGTGCATTGGCATTGCGCAACGCATCAACTGCTTGCAAACTGCTTTTACCAGTGCTTATTAAATCCTCAACCACAACTACTGTTTTACCTGCTTCAAATTGTCCTTCGATTTGGTTCTGGCGCCCGTGTTTTTTCGGTTCCGGACGAACGTAAACAAAAGGAAGCTCTAAAGCTTCGGCAACCAACAAACCAATGCCAATGGCACCAGTTGCCACACCTGCAATATAGTCGGGTTTACCAAATTTTTCTACAATATTTGCAGCAAATTCGTTTTTTAAAAATTTTCTAATTTCTGGAAATGAAAGAGTTATGCGATTATCGCAATAAATTGGCGATTTCCATCCTGAAGCCCATGTAAAAGGATTTTTAGGATTTAATTTAATTGCGTTTATTTGTAAAAGCAATTCGGCCGTTTTCTGTGCTGTATTGTCGTTAAAAATCATATTACAAATGTATAAAGTTTTTATTAATGATAAGCCACTTTTTTTAACAAGTACGTTAGAAAAAGAACGCAACTTTAAATATTATTTGCTTGAAACCATTGACCTACAAAAGTTAATTGCTCAATATTTTAGTGGTGAAGTTACAAATGCTTACTTATATCATCCTTGCGAAGAACAGTTAATGAAACTTTTTAAGGATAAAATTACAGTGAACAAAGCAGGTGGCGGTTTGGTTGAAAATGATAAGAAACAGGTTTTGTTTATTTTTCGCAACGGCAAATGGGATTTACCAAAGGGTGGTATCGAAAAAAATGAAACTATTGAACAAACTTCTATCAGAGAGGTGGAAGAAGAAACTGGTTGCAAAAATTTAAAAATAAACAAACGATTAGAAAAAACTTTTCACATTTTTAAGCGAAATGGCGAATACCGTTTAAAAATCACCTACTGGTTTTCAATGCGTACTACCTACGTTGGTGAACTGCACGGACAGATTGAAGAGGGCATTGAAAAAGTGGTTTGGGTTGATAAAAAAGACATTCCAGATTTGCTTAAAAACTCGTACCAAAACATTAAATTGTTGTTTAATGATACGGTTTATGACCAAACTGTTTTAGAAAAAGAAAAAGGAATCATTTAAGATTCCTTTTTCTATTCCTCCATTTTAGATGAAAGTTCAAACCAGCGTTCTTCTTTTTCTTCTAAAGTTTCAATTATTTTTTGCAATTCCAAGCCTTTTGAAATCATTTCTTCATCGGAAACAGTTCCATTAGAAAAACTTTCTTCTATTTGCTTTTTTTGATATTCTAAATCTTTTATTTCTCGTTCAATTTTAGAAAACTCTTTCTGTTCGTTAAAGCTTAAACCCAATTTTTTAGGCTGATTCTCTTTCCAATTAACTTTTTCCTTAGAAACCTCTTCTTTGGCAGGTTCTGCAGAATCTTCATAAATCCTGAAATCGGAATAATTGCCGGGAAAATCTTCGATTTCGCCTTCGCCTCTAAACACAAACAAATGATCCACAATTTTATCCATAAAATAACGGTCGTGCGAAACTACAAGCAAACATCCGGGATAATCTAACAAAAAGTTTTCTAATACGTTTAAGGTAACAATATCCAGATCATTCGTAGGTTCATCGAGAATCAAGAAGTTTGGATTTTGAATTAAAACAGTACATAAATACAACCGCTTTAATTCACCACCACTTAATTTTTCTACAAAATCGTGCTGTTTTTTTCTATCAAACAAAAATCGTTCTAACAATTGCCCTGCCGAAATGGTTCTTCCCTTAGTCAGTGGGATATGCTCGCCGTATTCTTTAATGATATCGATGACTTTTTGTTCGGGTTTTGGATTGATACCGCTTTGCGTGTAATATCCCACTTTAATGGTATCGCCAATAACCACCTTGCCAGAATCGGGTTGGATTGTTTGGGTTAAAATATTTAAAAAAGTAGATTTTCCGGTTCCGTTTTTACCAATAATGCCGATGCGTTCGCCCCTATTAAAAAGATAATCGAAGTTTTTTAGAATGATTTTATCGTTAAAAGCTAAAGAAACATTGTGCATTTCAATAACTTTAGACCCCATTCGCTCCATATTGATTTCTAATTCTAACTGATGTTCTTTTCGGCGCGAATGTGCTTTTTCTTTAATAACGTAGAAATCGTCTTGTCGAGATTTTGACTTGGTGGTGCGTGCTTTTGGCTGACGGCGCATCCAATCCAACTCTTTCACAAATAGATTTTTGGCTTTATCGATCGATGCATTTTCCGATGCAATACGCTCTTCTTTTTTCTGTAAATAGTACGAATAATTCCCTTTATATTGATATATTTTTCCGTTGTCTAATTCAATGATTTCATTACATACACGCTCTAAAAAGAAACGGTCGTGGGTAACCATAAACAAGGTAATGTTTTCTTTGGCGAAGTAATCTTCTAACCATTCAATCATTTCCAAATCCAGATGGTTGGTGGGCTCGTCTAAAATCAGTAAATCGGGTTTATTGATTAGAACAATTGCCAATGCCAAGCGTTTCTTTTGCCCACCCGACATGTTTTTAACTTTCATCTTTAAATCTTCTAGTTTCAATTTAAAGAGAATTTGTTTGTATTGTGTTTCAAAATCCCACGCATTGAACCGATCCATTTGATCAAACGCCAATTGGTATTCCTCTTGGTCGTCCATGTTTTCCAATGCCTTTTCGTAACGTTCAATAACTTTAAGAATTTCGTTATCAGATGCAAAAATGCTTTCTTCAATGGTTAATTGGTCTTGCAAATCAGGGTCTTGCGACAAAAACTCCATACGGATTCCTTTCCGTATCACCACCTGACCGGTATCGGGAAAATCCAATCCATTGATAATGCTTAATATGGTCGATTTTCCAGTTCCGTTCTTGGCAACAAATGCAATTTTTTGGTCTTTGTTGATACCAAACGATACGCCTTCAAAAAGCGTGCGCGCTCCGAATGATTTTGATATATTTTCTACTGAAAGATAATTCATGATTTATTTCTTGAGGCACAAAAATACGGTTTTTGAACGTAATTTTGATTACGAATCACGCAATATAAACAAAACCCGCTTCAAATCTGTAGCGGGTTTCTTGTATTAAGGTTACATATTTCTGCGGTATTGACCGCCTACTTTAAATAAAGCGTCGGTTATCTGACCTAATGAACATACTTTGGCAGCATCCATCAAAGCTTCAAAAATATTTTGGTTTGAGCATAATTAATGATTTTGCATTTCATTTTTTTCCTTCTTATAATTTGAATCAATAAGTGCAATTATGTTATTTAAAGAAACTTTTATTTTTTCAGAGTTTGTTTTTTTTGATAGCAATTCTGCTTTAGATTTCATTGCATTAAAATCTGATTCGGGATATAAGTTAATAAGTTTTGGAAAATAATTATCAATTCCTTGAGCCAATTTTGATTTTCCCGCTTCACTAAACGCATCTTCGTTATTAATTTCATCTAGATAAATAAGATAATTTTTTATTAATGTGTTAACGTTCGAATTTATATTACTTTTTACTCTAGGCGCGTTTGGATCATCTGCACTTTCCTCTACTTGCTCATTTCCTAATTTAAAATATTTAAGTTGAAGTTCTAAACCAAAATGCCACACAGCTAACATTTCATCTTCATACAAATACTGATCTTTTCTATCTAATACATTATAAATAGTAGTCATATTTTTCCATTCATTGAAAAACTTTTCGGCAATTTCATTTCTGTGTTTAAGTCCTAATTCATTGTCTTCTAGTACGATATTAAAATTTTGCTTATCGGTTAGTTTCTCAACTATGATTTTGGTATTGGGATCATCGAATGTTGGTAACATATCATCTTTTTCGTAACCATAATTAAGCTCTCTAACAACTTTATTATAATCATTTATATCCCAATATCTCTTATCTGTGGGAAAAACATTATTTTCTTTATTACAACTCAAAACAGTTAAAACAACTAAAGCTAGAGTTAAATTTTTAATACCTTTCATGGAAATTAATTTTTGGTTTTTTGTATTCTGTTAATAAATTTAGTAAACTATCAACTACTATTTCATATTTTTTCTGTTCACTTAAAACATAGCTATGGAAAGTATTGTAATCATATTCCTTTTGAAATGCTCTTTCGTCCTTTCCAACTTGTTCGATAATTTGTTTTATTTTTCTTTTATCAAATCTATCTAATTTATGTATCTTTTCTTTAGCTTTCCTTACATATAATTCTGTAATTTTAATATGATACTTTTCATGCTGTAAAAGCTCTTTACTGTTTGTATTCTGATTATAAACAAATGATCTAGATGGATGAAAAAGAGATTGAATTGTTACCGAATTATCTTCAATTTTATAATCAATTGATGTTACAACATATGCAAATCTCTCATTCCCATATAATGTCTTTTTAAAAAATTCAATTCCTCTAAAATTTTTAAATGTAATCTGTTCATATTTATCAAAAGTCAAAGGCTTTTCATAGTTTAGAAAATTTGTGTGGCTTATAATGATAAAACCTATTAATCCTAAAATAAGAGTCGTAAAAAAAACTTTTTTATACAAAATAATCTTCATCGTATTTTCATTAAATTTCTCAACTAAAGCATCACAATGTTACAATAAAACAATATATAAAATTGAATATTTTATCGCTTTGCAATTATAGAAATTTTGATATATTTTCTACTGAGAGATAATTCATGATTTATTTCTTGAGGCACAAAAATACGGTTTTTGAATGTAATTTTGATTACGAATCACGCAATATAAACAAAACCCGCTTCAAATATGGAGCGGGTTTCTTGTATTAAGGTTACATATTTCTGCGGTATTGACCGCCTACTTTAAATAAAGCATCGGTTATCTGACCTAATGAACATACTTTGGCAGCATCCATCAAAGCTTCAAAAATATTTTGGTTTTGTATAGCAACTTCTTGTATTCTTGCCAATTCTTCTGTTGCTTTTTGTGCTTTTGCTTTGTGAAGATTTTCTTTAGTTTTAATTTGAAACTGTTTTTCATCTTCGGTTGCACGAATTACTTCTGCCGGAACAACTGTTTTTGATCCTGTTGAACTTAAAAAAGTGTTTACCCCAATGATTGGGAAATCGCCATTGTGTTTCAACGTTTCATAATACAATGATTCTTCTTGAATTTTAGAGCGTTGATACATGGTTTCCATTGCTCCCAACACACCGCCACGTTCTGTAATACGATCAAACTCTGCCAAAACCGCCTCTTCCACCAAATCGGTTAATTCTTCAATAATGAATGATCCTTGTATTGGATTTTCGTTTTTCGCCAATCCTAATTCTTTATTAATAATCAACTGAATTGCCATTGCTCTGCGCACCGACTCTTCGGTTGGCGTTGTAATAGCTTCATCGTACGCATTGGTGTGCAACGAGTTACAGTTGTCATAAATTGCATACAATGCTTGTAATGTTGTACGAATATCGTTAAAATCTATTTCTTGTGCGTGCAACGATCTACCCGATGTTTGAATGTGGTATTTCAACATCTGTGCACGTTCGTTAGCTCCATATTTTTGTTTTAAGGCTTTTGCCCAGATTCTACGTGCCACACGACCTATTACGGAATACTCCGGATCGATACCATTCGAGAAAAAGAATGATAAGTTGGGGCCGAATGCATTAATATCCATTCCTCTTGACAAATAATATTCTACATAAGTGAAACCATTTGCCAATGTAAAAGCCAATTGCGTCACCGGATTTGCACCTGCTTCGGCAATATGATAGCCCGAAATGGAAACCGAATAAAAATTACGAACATTTTTTTCAATGAAATATTCCTGCACATCGCCCATTAAACGCAATGCAAATTCGGTGGAGAAAATACACGTGTTTTGTGCTTGATCTTCTTTTAAAATATCTGCCTGAACCGTTCCACGAACTTGTGCCAAGGTGTTCTTTTTAATTTCAGCATATACATCAGCCGGTAAAACCTGATCGCCTGTTACACCCAATAGCATCAAACCTAAACCATCGTTTCCTTCCGGCAAATCGCCATTGTATCTTGGTCTTTCTAAGCCATTGTCTTCGTAAATTGCTTTTATTTTTGCTTCAATTTCTGCTTCTAAACCATTTTCTTTAATGTATTTTTCACAGTTTTGATCGATTGCGGCATTCATAAAAAAGCCTAACAACATAGGCGCTGGTCCGTTGATGGTCATAGAAACCGATGTTGCCGGGTGTGATAAATCGAAACCAGAATACAATTTTTTCGCATCATCTAAACAACAAATCGAAACTCCTGCATTACCAATTTTTCCGTAAATATCGGGTCTAAAACCTGGGTCATTTCCGTATAAAGTTACCGAATCAAAAGCGGTTGACAACCTTTTAGCAGGCATTCCTTTTGATACATAGTGGAAACGACGATTGGTACGCTCCGGACCGCCTTCACCAGCAAACATACGTGTTGGGTCTTCGCCTTCTCGCTTAAACGGATACAAGCCTGATGTAAATGGAAATTCTCCTGGTACATTTTCTTGCAACACCCAGCGTAAAATATCGCCCCAAGCTTCGTATTTTGGTAAAGCAATTTTAGGAATTTGTAAGTGTGATAACGATTCGGAATGTGTTTGAATTTTAATTTCTTTATCGCGAACTTTGAATGAATAAATCGGATTTTTATACTTGTTTACTTTTTCGTCCCAAGTAGTGATTACTTCCCAATTGTATGGATTTAAATCGCGTTTTAATTTATCAAATTCGGCTAATAAAAGTTTTGATAAATCTTCATTTTGCATTCCTGAAATTTCAATTCCATGCTGTGTTAGAATAGGTAATTTACCCGAAACTGTTTCAATGGTTTTAAAGATTCCGTATAATTTTTGAGCAACTTCTTTTTGTGAAAGTGTTTTGTTATCGTAAGCTCTGTTGTTTTCTGCAATTTCAGACAAATAACGGATACGAGCTGGTGGAATTACAAAGATTTTCTCAGACATTTCCTTTGTAATTTCAAAAGTAGATTTTAAATCTGCACCGGTTTTTTCCACCACTTTATCAATGATTGATTGATACAATTGATTGGTTCCTGGATCGTTGAACTGTGAAGCTATTGTTCCAAAAACCGGCATTTCATCAGGATTCACATCCCACAAATTATGATTGCGTTGGTATTGTTTTTTTACATCACGCAAGGCATCTAATGCGCCACGTTTATCGAATTTATTAATGGCTACGATATCTGCAAAATCCAACATGTCGATTTTTTCTAACTGTGTAGCTGCACCAAATTCAGGTGTCATAATATACAATGAAGCATCAGAATGATCCAAAATCTCGGTATCAGATTGTCCAATCCCTGATGTTTCTAATATAATTAAATCATACTGTGCTGCTTTTAAAACCTGAATGGCTTCTTCTACATATTTTGAAAGTGCCAAATTGGATTGACGTGTAGCCAATGAACGCATATACACACGCGGATTATTGATAGAATTCATACGAATACGATCGCCCAACAAAGCACCGCCGGTTTTCTTTTTAGATGGATCTACTGAAACCAACGCTATGGTTTTTTCAGGAAAATCAATCAAAAATCTGCGCACGATTTCATCAACCATCGACGATTTACCTGCACCACCTGTCCCTGTAATTCCTAAAACGGGTGCCGATTTGTTTTCAACTTTATTAAAATCGAAAACTTTTAAAAAGTCTTCCTCGCGGTTCTCTGCCAATGAAATTAATCGGGCAATTGTAGTAATATCTTTGTCTTTTAACGATTGATAGATGTCTTTCCCCGCAGGAATTTGGAGTGAACCTGTTGGGAAATCGGCTTTTTGCACCATATCGTTAATCATGCCTTGTAACCCCAACTCACGACCATCGTCTGGCGAATAAATACGTGTAATACCATAATCCATCAACTCTTTAATTTCAGTTGGAAGTATTACGCCGCCGCCGCCGCCAACTATTTTTATATGACCTGCTCCTTTTTCTTGAAGCAAATCATACATATACTTAAAATATTCATTGTGTCCACCTTGATAAGAAGTCATGGCAATAGCATTTGCATCTTCTTGAATAGCAGTGTTCACCACGTCTTCAACCGATTTATCATGACCTAAGTGAATTACTTCACAGCCAGTAGCTTGAATAATTCGGCGCATAATGTTTATTGCTGCATCGTGCCCATCAAACAAAGCAGCAGCTGTAACGATACGAACTTTGTTTATAGGTGTATATATTTTTTGTTCCATTATTGATTTTATTTCGACTTCGCAAGATACATCTTTTACAGATTATATAAAAAAGATATGCGAAAATTATTCGTTTATAAAAAAAGAGGAAGCTTTCGCTTCCTCTTTTTTGGTTGTTATTTACAAGTGGTTATCGTTTCAACGAGAAGTGACCTGTAACTTCTTTTGTTAATCCTGTTTTTGGATCTACATACTCTGCTTTAAACCAGTAGTCGGTTGATGGCATTGGTTTTCCGTTAAAGGTTCCGTCCCAGCCTTCGCTTGCTCCACTTAATTGTTTAATCAGTTTTCCAAAACGGTCAAAGATGTATATTTTGGCATTTGGCTGATTCTTTAACGACCAAATGTTCCAAGTATCGTTGTAACCGTCGTTGTTTGGTGTAAAGTATTTTGGATAATCCATCACGTTGATTACTTTACTTGCCTCACATGGTTGTCCTTGAATACGTACATAAACTGTGTGCTCACCCGGCGTTACATCTAAAAAGATATTCGAATCTTGCCATGGACCGTTGTCTAATTTATACTCTAATTGTACGCCCGGACCTGCATAAGCCATTACTTCGATTGCGTTGGTATCACCAAAGCTATCTGTTAGCTTCACTTCGTCGATTGTTACGCTTGGCGCTTCATTTACTACTGCCGTGCGTGTAGTGCTACATCCGTTTGGACCGGTTACCACTACTCGGTAAGTACCACCGCGTTTTACATATAATCGCCCGCCGTCGTTTAACACGTCTGCTACAGTTGGCGTTAAAGGTTGCCCATCACGTGTCCAAACAAGGGTATAACCCGTATCTTCTTGAATTCCTGTTTCTAGGTAATGTCCACTGATAATCGAAGATTGGTCACGGTATTCGTAACATACTACTCCGTTTTCTAATGGTAAAACTTCCGGTGCGTCTTTTAATCGAACCGTAAAGGTTACACTTGCACTACATACTAAATTCGTATTGGTGTATTTTACTACTGCTCTTATTACTTCCCCATCGAAAACTTGTACGCTGTTTTTGTTTACAATGGTGCCATCCCAACGCTCATACTGTACAAATACATCTGCTGCTGCTGGTTGGTTGCCAATAATCTCTGCGTCTAATCCGCTTAAATCTACTATCGATACTCCATCGTTTTCAAAATCGGTTTCACAGAATTCTGTATCACTCGCTGCAAAGGCATATACTGCTTGCTCAATTTGGATAAAGAAGGTAGATATATTAAAACATCCTGTTTCACTGTTTTCTACACGAACCCAGATTTGCTGACGATCTAAGGTAGTGTTTTCATAGGTATATGGCAATGGGTTTACATTGTCTTCTGCATTTTCCTCGGTAGCAAAATATCTTACGATATGCGTTGCTGGATCTTGCGTACCCAAGGCTTGCGCATCTTTATCGCGTAGGTTGAACTTTGTGCTACGCGTTGGGTTATCCATACATGCTGCCAAAGTTGTCATTGGTCCTACTGTTGGCCATGGGTGTACCACCAAATCTAAAACAACAACCACATAACAACGTTGGTTTGTATCTGTGAAACTGTTTTCTACACGTACATAAACTTGTGATGTACCAGTAAAGAAATTACTTGGTGTACCTATTAAGCTTAAAGGATCTTGTGTATGAGCACCTATCTCTGAAGCATAATACGTATAGGTATAATTACCAAAATTACCGATACTTGCTTCTGCATCTCTTAAATCAAAGGTTGCCATACCTGTATTAAACGTATCTTCACACAATTCCAATGGTGTTGGTGTATAGTTCGGTTCAGGTACTGGTAACACGCGTAATGTTAAGGTAGTTACACTTCTACAACCGTATTGGTTCTCCACGCCGATATAAATGGTTTGTGGGTTTACCGTATTATAGAACTTGCTTGGATTTGCGATTTTGTTGAAATCGTTCTCTGCTGCTTGCTGGGTTAGGTAATAATTGATTACTGTTCCAAATGGTGGCTGACCGCCAAACAATTCATATTCGCGGATGGTTAAATCAAACTCGCGCAATCCATCGTTTATTTGATCGGTATCACATAATACGATTGGCAATGGCTGCTGTAACACAAATGGTGCAACTACCTCTATTTGGAAACTCATCACACGTGCACAACCACCTGGTTTTGATGTATCTTCTATACGAACCCATATTGTTTGTGGGTTTACTGTATTTTGGAACTGTGTAGGGTTTACAATCCAATTCGTATTACTATTAGCCAATGCTTGGGTAGTAAAGTAAACGGATTTGGTAGGTTCCTTGAGCTGTTTGTGCCGCTAATAATGCCGCATTTTGCTCGGTTAAATCAAATATGCTTAATTGATCTTGAGTGCTTCCTAACACGTCACATTCCACCAATTTTGGTAAACTCGCAGGTAATTTTGGTGGAACTACCAATTGGAAGGCAATTGGATATACAGAGAAACAACCGGATACCGGATCGTTTACGCGGATCCAAATCGTTGAGTTTCCTGGCGTTAAATTGTTATAGGCTACCGGGTTCGATATATTATTTATATTGTTCATGGCATCAGACTCGGTTTCGAAAAACTGGAATCCGTAGTTTTGACCCGTAGCATCTATCAATGCTTTTCCGTATAAGTAAATGTTAATGGTACCAAAACCTGAATCGCTACATATTATGTAAGGTGTACTTGGTACGGCAATAACAGGGTTGGCTTTTACTTCTAAATTCATAGTGCTTACTACAAAACATCCGGTACTTGCGTTAAATACGCGTACATAGATGGTTTGTACGTTGGCAGATACATTTTGGTATTGGTTTGCCAATGGGTTTACCCCAGTTTGCGCATCAATGTTGTTGTAATGGAAACTTACATCTAAACCTTGTTGCGTACCGATGATTCCTGCTTTTAAGCTTGCTAAATCAAACACTTCAAAACCATCGCCATTGGTATCACATTTTGTAACCGTTGGTAACGGATTGGCTACAACCGGCATAGCTACCAATTCAATATTGATGCGGCTTACTACGAAACAGCCTGTGGTGTTATCGGTTACACGTACATAAACTACTGTTGATACATTGGTTGAAAAATTGGTTGGGTTGCCTATTGCTCCCGTATTTGCCATTGCTGCGGCTGAACTTATATGGTAGCTTACTGTATAGTTAGCAGCGTTTAAACCGGTTAACATTTCTGATTCTTTGCTGCGTAAGTTTACTGTTTCTACACCATCATTATTAATGTCACAAACCTGAAGACCTCGAATTGGGGTAATGGCAGGGGTTTTGTTTACGATTAACACCAAAGGAACCGTGTTATAACAGCTAGAGTTGGTAAACCCTACGCGCACATAAATCGTTTGTTGGTCTTTTACTTTATTGATGTAAGCGCCGGTATTGAAGATGGCATTGGCATTAGCATCTGCATCTCCTTGGGTTTCGTGGAAAGTAACTACCGAATTAGCCGGCATTGGGTTTCCTGCGATTAATACGCGGGTTACATCTAAGTTAAACTCTCCAAATCCATCATTGTTTAAATCACAATATGTTAATGGTGCAATGCTGTTAGCTACTGGAGTGTTGATGATTTGTAACTGCAAAGGAACTACCGTGAAACAGTCGCCATCTAAATTGCGTACACGCACATAAATGGTTCCCGCTGCTCCGGTGTAATTTACAGGTAACATTAAAGCGGTGTTGCCTAATAATGCATCTTGCTGCGTGCTGTAAAACTCTAAAGACACACCTAGTGGACTAACAGGTACGGTGCTATAAGCTAAATTTAAATCGAAATTTGCTAAACCTGTATTTCCGTTTTCACATGCTGTGATTGGTAAAACTGTGGTTTGGATTAACGGTAATAAGTTTCTATATAAATAGAAAGAAGTTACTCCAAATGACAATGAGTTGTTACTATCGGTTACGCGAACCCATATACGTTCACCATTTGTTCCGTTATAGGTTGCTAAACTTCCCGATGGTATCGCATTGATGCCTGTATCTGCATCGGGTTTGCTTAAATGGTAAGTTACTATATATCCTGCTGCATTGTTGTAAACAACTGGGGTTTGAACGGTTAAATCAAATGTCTGTACACTTTCACCTTCACATATCGATAAGTCCGGTAAAGGATTTAACGTTAAACTACAATTTAGTAAACTGATTGTAAATGAGGTTACATAAGGACATGGATTGTTTAACTCGTAGGCACGAACCCATATCGTTAATGAACCGACAGTACTATTTGGTAAATTATAAAAATTAGAAATTGCATTGGTATCATTCTCCGCATCTTGTTGCGTTAAATAATAACTGAATAATATATCTGGATTGCTCGTTACTCCCGTCAAAGCATCGTCTAAATTAAATCGGGTCGAAGAACCTGAACTCGGACACAATGATATATTCTGGGGCGCGGAAATCGTTACATAATCAAAAAATTCTATTCGAACGGGATCTGACACAAAATCACATAGTACATTTGGAACAAATGCAACCACATGATAATCTCCAGTTTCTGTTACCGTTAAAGTAGGACCTGTTTGACCTGGAATTTGTACACCATCTTTAAACCACTCAAAAGTAAATAAATTAGGGTCTAAACCAGCGTTTAAAGTGTAGCTATCGCCCACACATAAACCTTCGCCATTTTCAATTAAAACAGGGTTACCTAAATTTAAATTACCAATATTGAAACTTCCTCCTTCGATAAAAACAGCAGAATCAAGAGCAGAATCCCCTCTGTCTTGAATAACCATTTTGATATGATATTTAGTAAAGGGTACAACAGGAGATTCGGCCGTCATTTTAACGGTTTGTCCTCTAAAATTTATAGCACTTGTTGTACTTCCATCATTATAACTATCAAAAAACTGTTCGTTAACAGAAGGACAGTTTGCATTATGCGCTGCATCTCTAATAGTTACTACAGAAATAGGGCTTGTAGTATTGGGTACAATTGCTAGATTAGTAGTTGTACCAGCTACTGTATTCGTTAAGAAAAAAGCAAATGCATCAGAAAAATCACATTGAAAAGACCCATATTCTTCAGAAGCAAAAATAAAATTAAATTGCATTTCACTTGTAAAAGGAACAAAATCAAATTCTAAAATAGTGGCATTATGATACGCATCCGTATTACCTAATATATTATTCATGTAGGTGGTAAGTTGCAAATCATCAGGCCATGCATTCACTGTACCACTGCTTGAGCCTCCGTTTAATCCTCTTGGACCTGGACCGTCGATCGCTTTACCTGTACTTAAAATAATACCATCAGCCATATCAAAAGCGGGATTGGTATTCTGAAAATAACCAATACCATTTGATTGGTCACCTGTTGGAAAACTGCTTCCTGTTGACCAGGTGACATTTGTTATTTGGGCACAAGGTGTTTTAATTAAAACATCTTTAACCAATTGCTCTGGCGTATAGGTAGTAGTATTAACAGTAATTGGTTGGCTAAAACCTAAAACTGAAAATAACAGTAGTAAACCTACCCAAAAACTGTTTGTTCTTAAATATAATTTCTTCTTCATATTTAAAATTTCTTATTTCTAAAAGTGAAACACATACAAATATTTTTAATCTATATTTTATGCAAGATACATCGAAAGATTTTATTTTTTATAAAA
Source organism: Paenimyroides aestuarii (assembly GCF_024628805.1). NCBI lineage: Bacteria > Pseudomonadati > Bacteroidota > Flavobacteriia > Flavobacteriales > Flavobacteriaceae > Paenimyroides > Paenimyroides aestuarii. Next base: position 238,778 of record NZ_CP102382.1, read on the forward strand.
AATCATAAAAAAATCTTAATCAAACTAAAATTAACATTTCTATAATTTAGGAATTCCCAGATTTTCTATATACATGGGCATATATCGATTATCCAAATTGCATCAAACACTAATAACTTTTCAAAAAAACTAATAAAAAACAACTACACTCCTACTGAAACTTAATCGATTTTACGGGAGAAATTTTTGTGATGAGCACCGAAGGTAACAACATGATTATATAACTAATTACTACTAAAATCACATTTATTAAAAGGATATAAAACAGTGAAATTTGCACTGGGGCTTCTTTTACGTAGTATTGCGTGGGGTCTAGAGTGATAATACCAAAATATTTCTGAATCAGCAACAATCCTAAGCCTATGATGTTTCCTATCACTAAACCTATCAATACTATATAAGTGGCATTGTACACAAATATCTTCCGAATACTCCAATTGCTTGCTCCTAAAGCTTTTAATATACCTATCATCTGCGTGCGTTCTAATATTAAAACCAATAAAGCAACTACCATATTTATAACTGCTACCAAAATCATCAGCCCTACAATAATATAAATATTAAAATCGAATAGTTTTAGCCAATCAAAAATATGAAAGTATTTGGTGCTTATTGGCTCACTGTTTAAGGTTGATGGAATATGACTATACACTTTATCAGCAACGGCATCAATCTGGGTGAAATCGTTTATGAAAAGTTCAAAACCACCCACCTCGTCTTGTTGCCATTTATTTAAGCGTTGCACGTGTTTTAAATCGCCAATAACAAAGGTTTCATCGAACTGAGGAAAGCCTGAATCATAAATTCCTACAATAGTAAAGGAACGCACATTGGGCATTTCGGCTTCTTGATTTCTTAAAAAATAGGTTTCTAACTTGTCGCCTACTTTCAACTCTAGTCGATTGGCTAAATAACCCGAAATAAGCACTTCGTTGGTCATTCCTTCTGCTTTATATTCCGGCAACTTTCCTTCTGAGAGATAATCTGCTAAATAGTTCCATTGATAATCTTTATCAACTCCTTTAAATACAATTCCTTCAAACGATTTTTCGGTTCGAACTACTCCCGCTTTGGTAGCAAACGGATGCACCGCTGTCACTTCGGGTACTTCGGTAAAGTTTGGATAGAAATTTTGTTGGGTAGAAAGCGGTTCTAAAGTGATTTCGGACTGGTTGTTATCAAAATTCGACACCACAATATGCCCATTAAACGATGTAATTTTATCGCGTATTTTTTCCTGCAAACCCAAACCTGTTGCCACCGAGACCAGCATCATAATCACACTGATGGCAACTGCGGCAATTGCAATTTTTATTATTGGCGCAGAAACACTATTTTTATACTTTTTAGAAGTTGCTAAACGTTTAGCTATAAAATAAGATACATTCAAAACTATGAAATATATAATTCACTCCAAAAATACATTTTTATTTTTCTTTGTAATAGTTTTTGCCAATTTAAGTTTTGAAGGCAATGCACAGATCAAAACCGGAGCAGATCAACCAGAAAATTATCTTCCATTGTTAAAAGATAAAAAAGTAGGCATTTTGACTAATCAAACGGGAATTATAAATTTTGATTACAAATATGAAGATGAAGGAACTCATCCACATGATTTGAAAATAGCAACAATAAACTATAAACAAATGCATTTGGTTGACTTTTTAATTCAGAACAAAATCAACCTTAAAAAAATCTACGCACCCGAACATGGTTTTCGAGGAACTGCTGATGCTGGTGAACTTATTAAAGACGGAAAAGATACCAAGACCGGTTTACCGATTATTTCGCTCTACGGAAACAATAAAAAACCAACAAAAGAGCAGCTTGCTGGAATAGATGTGATGCTTTTTGATTTGCAGGATGTAGGCGCACGATTTTATACCTATATTTCATCGTTACACTATTTAATGGAAGCTTGTGCTGAAAACGATATTCCTGTGATTGTTTTGGACCGACCAAATCCGAAAGGCGCAACGGTTGACGGACCTGTTTTAGATATGAAATACAAAAGTTTTGTAGGCATGCACCCTATCCCTGTTTTGCACGGAATGACCATTGGCGAATATGCCCAAATGATTAATGGTGAAAAATGGTTGAAAAATGGCGTTCAGGCAAAATTAACTGTTATTCCTTGCAAAAATTACAATAAAGGTATGCATTATTCATTGCCTGTAAAACCATCACCTAATTTACCAAATGATGTATCGATAAACCTATACACCAGCTTATGTTTTTTTGAAGGAACGAATGTGAGTGTGGGGCGTGGCACCGAAAAGCAGTTTCAAATTTACGGATCGCCTTTTTTAAAAAATATGGATTTTAGTTTTATACCCGAACCAAACGAAGGCGCAAAAAACCCAATGCACAACGGTGTAAAATGTTTTGGCGAAGATTTATCTGAACAAGAGCCAATTGATGGTTTATCGCTGCAATGGCTCTTAAAAGCGTATAAAAACACCGCAAACAAAGAAAAATTCTTTAACAACTTTTTTATCAAACTCGCCGGAACCAAACAGTTGCAAAAGCAAATTGAGAACGGATTATCGGAAGAAACAATTAAAAAATCTTGGAAAAATGATTTAGAACGATTTAAGAAAATGCGCGAGCACTATTTAATTTATCCTCTTTTTTAACTTCAATTTATCAATATGCCTGTTTAAAAATAGCTAAACTTTTACTATATTTGATTTCAAGTAAAAAAAATTTAATTGTTATGGACACAACCAACGCTGTAATTGCGATCATTGATCGTTTTCAATCTATTTATGAATGGTTTTTGCGTATTCTTGGGAATGTTGTTGATTTATTTGAACGTTTTAAAGAATTTATTTTAAAATTAGTAGAATATGTAATCGACACTTTTAGCTCGGAAGAAGACGCTCAAGCTTTTCTAAAGAATTATTTAGACAACGAACACAGTTTTATATAAAAAAATGCCTTTGCTTTATAAAGGCATTTTCTTTTTCATTTCTTCAACAACAGCAAACGCTGCGGGACAAATTGCCACATTCTTTAAGGTTAAATGACTTATTTGCTGAAACTTCTTTCGGTCGGTATGCGGAAATTCCCTACAAGCTTTCGGGCGCACATCATAAATCATGCAATAATTTTCGTGGTCTAAAAACGTACAAGGCACGCTTTGCAACACATAATCATTATCCTCATCAATCCGCAAATATTGGTCTATAAATTGTTGGGGCTTTTGGCGCAAATGTTTTGCAATACGCTCAATATCAGCCATGGTAAACAAAGGACCGGTGGTTTTACAACAATTTGCACACGACAAACAATCGGTTTTTTTAAACACATCGTCATGAATTTGCTGCATTTTATAATCTAAATCTTTGGGTGTTTTTTTCTTTAGTTTATCAAAATACTTCTTGTTTTCAGTGTGCTTATCTTTTGCTAACTTTGGCAATTGTTTTAAATAGTTTTCCATTGCAATTTTAAAATGCGAAATTACAAAAAATAAATACCGACATTTAAACTTTTAACCACATAGAATTTCATTGCTTTTGCTTAATGAGTACATAACTGTTTAATAGTTCACTATGTTTTCGTGGATTCAAGTTTTAAATGCAACTCGTCTATTTTCGTTCATTTTTAGAGCAAAAACTTCGTTAGGCGTTTTGAAACCAAATCTTTTTCGTGGTCTGTTGTTTAAAATATTAATAACTCTATTAATTTGATCTTGGGTTATCGATTCAAAGTTAGAACTTTTAGGAAAATATTGTCTTACTAAACCATTTAAATTTTCATTACCACCTCTTTCCCAACTATGATAGGCCTTTGCAAAAAAGTAATCAATTGCGAGCTTTTCTGAGAGTTGCTCGTGGTTGGCAAATTCCTTTCCATTGTCTGATGTAATGGTGTGTAATAAAGGTTTCCAGTCTTTTAAAAGTTCTATGGTTTTGGTTTCTACGGCTTTTGCTTCTTTGCTGTCAATTTTTCCCATAAAAAGTAATCCTGTGGCTCGGTCGTTAATCGTTTAATAGTGCACCTTTATGATCTTTACCAATAACTAAATCTATTTCTAGATCTCCAAATCGTTCTTTTTTCTCCCACAATTTGCGGTCGTTTGCTGATATCTACCCTATTGGCTATCAAGCCTCTATTGTCTTTTGAACTACCTCTTTTGCGGTATTTTTTACCTTTGGTTCTCAAATGTTTGTATAGGTTGCCACCGGCTCGCTTATCTTTCCAGATATACTGATAAATACGTTCGTGAGAAACCATTTTTTTTCCTTCTAAAACGGCTCTTCCCACCATTTGCTCTGACTGAAATCTTGTGCTAAATACTGTTTTACATTGCTTATAACCTCTGGAGTGAATGTAAGTTTTTTAGGCTTGATTTGATGCCTTTTTTGGGCTTTTCGATGTTAAACTGGCTTTATAGATGCCGTTTCTGCCATCAGAATTTTCTCTTGATTTCTCTGGAAACAACCGATTTGTCTTTCCCCGATATAGTCGGCAATTTCAATAATTCGTTTTACCTAAGCTGTGGTAAGTTTCAATTTTGTATCTTGTTCAAGCGTTAAATGTCCCATCTTTATTTTGTAGTGTCGGAACCACAAAGTAAGGTATTTTTTCGCCAACAGGGGGAACATTTTAGCCCCGCGGGGCTAAAATGTTCCCCCTGTTTTTTTTATGATGTTGCATTTATTAGTTGAATCTAAGTTTCAACAAAAATAGAATCAGAAAATGTATGTTATTATGTGGTTGCAAAAAAAATAATTATATGTTTAAAGACCTTTTTGGCAAAGCCATGCTGGATTATGTGCAAAATAATCAGCCCGAAAATATAGTCACCGAAACCAATATCAGCGAAGCCGATGAAATGGATGTTTCGTATCTTTTTCGATCGTTCAATGATATGCCAAAAATCGAACAAAAAGCATTAAAGCTTTGTAAAGGAAAAGTGCTAGATGTTGGCTGTGGTGCCGGAAGCCATGCGCTGTATTTGCAGGAAAAGGGATGCAATGTTTTGGCGATTGATATATCTGCAAATGCTGTGGAAGCTTGTAAAATTCGTGGGGTTGAAAATGCTGTACAGATGGATATTTTACAGGTGGATGAATCGGAACAATTTGATACCATTCTGCTTTTGATGAATGGAACCGGAATCTTTGGTAAATTGAAAAATATCGATCAATATCTTTCTAAATTAAAAAAATTATTAACCGATAACGGACAGCTTTTAATTGACAGTTCGGATTTGATTTACATGTTTGATGAAGACGAAGACGGCGGAAAATGGATTCCGATGTATGGTGATTATTATGGCGAACTTACCTTTCATATATCTTACAAAGGAGAAAAAGAAACTCCTTTTGATTGGTTGTACCTTGATTTTAATACTTTGCAGAACGCATGTATGGCACAAAATTTAAAATGTGAATTGATTTTAGAAGGATCTAATTTTGATTATTTAGCCCGAATTACAAAATAAACCATCAAGAATTTTTACTTTAAATACGAATTTCACAAATTTTCACAGATTAAAAAATCCTTTTCATCTTAAAATCTGTGGTTAAGAAAAAAAAAATACGATCAATCAAACTTGTCAATCCAACGAAGAAGGAATCGCTAACAATAAGATTGCTTTGCCAATTCGCAAACTTGGGTCTTCACTACACTTCATTTCGCTCAGAATGCCAGTCTTAGGCTTAAAATCAAAAAAAAGAGAAGCAGCTGCCTCTCTTTTTTACATCATATATTTCATAATAATACCTTGAATTTCGGCTTTAAAAGCCTCCGACCGATTGCTTAAAACAACAGCATAATTGCTTTTTACCATCATGAATTTTTTTGCCAATGGTGTTTGATAAAATTCAATCAAATTTTCTACTTCGCTTTGTGATAAGTTTTGCGAATAATAGGCAATTAAGTTCTTTTTTTGTTTGGCAATGAGCGGTTCCATATCTTTTTTAAAACGTTCTCTATTATTTACAGAAAGTTGTTTCGAAATTTCATCGGCAATATTGTAAAACTCTTTTACTTCACCAGAAAGTTCTACCAATTTTAATACATCGGCTTTATTAGCTTGGGCAAATGTGTTTGTAAAAACGGTTAAAAACAATACTACAACAATTTTTTTCATACCTCATTTTTTTGAGTAAAATTATAATTTTCTACGGAATATCCAAATATTTATGTGTTTGTGTAGAAATAGCCCATTTTGGATTGTTTTTCACATATTCTATAAGCGTTGGAAGCATTTCTGCCTTCTTACTCCACTCTACTTGCAAATACAACTTGGCGTTTTTATTCACTTTTGCAGCTTGTTCTTCGGCAAAAATAAAATCGTGGTGGTTATAAATGATGCATTTAAGCTCATTGGCAGCATCGTACACACTCTGCGTGGGCAATTTCTTTTTCTTTGGCGATAAGCAAATCCAATCCCAAAAACCCGAAAGCTCATAAGCACCCGATGTTTCTATATTTGTTTGAATTCCTTTTTCTTTTAACTTTGATGTGAGATAATCTAAATTCCACATTAGCGGTTCGCCACCTGTGATTACAACCAAATTTCCGTTTTCTTGCGCTTGCGACACAATATCGCTTACCAAAATTTTAGGATGCAGGTTTTCATCCCAGCTTTCTTTCACATCGCACCAATGACAGCCCACATCGCATCCTGCCAAACGTATAAAATATGCGGCATGACCGGTATAAAAACCTTCCCCTTGAATGGTGTAAAACGCTTCCATTAAAGGTAATTTTTCAACGATTTTTTCTGTTGCTGTCATTCTTTTTTTTGCAAAGATACGATAGTTATCACAAATCTTTATAAATGCGCTCTTGGAATCTATAAAACTAAAAAAAGCCTCGCTACCTGCCTGCGTTTTGCTTTTTACCACAAACTATTAAATGTACAACAGCAGTAAAGTGTTTTATAACAAAACAGCCTGAATACGTGTGTAAAGAGGCTGTGGTGGTTTTAATGGCACGGATTGCAAATCCGCGCGATCGGGGTAGAGTTGCCCGAAATGTACATGAAATAGATGTTTTCGGTGAGTGCTTTAGCTATTTTTCCGGCAAGAATAAACGTTTGACAAATAGCTGTAAAACAAAACTTTAATCATCATTCTTGGATGATATGCAGAGGTACCACCTCCTTTGTACAACTTAATTATATTGCTAATACCCAACGAGTTAACAACCTCTTCGATTAATCGAACAGGGTGATTATTAGGGATTTTATCAAAAATATTAATCGGAAAAAGTTCAGGACTATTGCCTGTTTGATTTTTAAAAACTACTTTAGCCATTGTTGGTTTTTTGTGCAACTCTAAGATAATTATTTTGGAGAAAAAATACAACAAAAAAAAGCTGTCCGACTTTTCGGACAGCTTCTACTTTTTTTTAATTATTTTTTTTATTTCTTTTCTTGTAAAATAGTTTAACTATATAGGGGGCAGCAATACCACCTATAAGTCCACCAATAATACCATAAATCCAATCACTATATGTCATAATAAAAAGATTATATTCTAGATAACCACTTGCCTAATCTACCAACAATTCCTGTTGACGCAACTACTGCTCCAATCACAGCTCCTGTAGCTACTGCGCCAACTGTAATTTTACCGTTATTATTATAGTGTTGATTAATAGCTGTGCCAGCAGCTCCTATTAGTGCTCCTGCTGCATCCATTGCTACTACAGGAACAGCATAAGTTGTGTAATTACTGTCTTCAGGATTAACACTTCCTATAGGTTCTGGCAAATAAATTTCAGGAGAATTAGTAGTCCACCAATCATTAGAATGTACAGCAATACTTGAAATGGGATCTAACAATAAATAATCATTCTCGCTAACATCGTTGGCTAAATCTTTAATAAACAAATCAAAACTTTCATAACTAATATTTCCTTCAAAAGCTTGTGAAAGTGTATATTGTAAATTGTTTATTTTAGTAAATTCATCATTCCCAATAACATTATTCTCTTTTAAATCAAATATTAATTCGCTTAATGTGGTTTGTTTATTCTTTAGAGGGTTATCGATTAGGACATTATTATTTATAATGCCAACCACATTATTGGAGTGTAATAGATTTTTATGATTATTATATGAATTTAAAAATAAAGATTTTTCATCATTTGTAAATTTTGGATATGTATTAGTATAATTCTCAAGAAAAGAATAGTAAAACCCATAACCATCATTAAGATTAGTTATTGTTTCGTCTCCAATAAAACTGTTGTTTACTAAATCCATATAATCATTATGAATTTCTCCTACTGTAAAGCCGGACGATTTTGCTTTAATATTATTAAAATCTGCGGAATCATTTAAATTAGTTTCTTCTTTAGAACAAGATAACAAACTAATAGTCATAAAAAATAAAATTACTCGTTTCATATATCTTTAAAAATTTTAATTAATAAAATTAATTTTACAAGAAATTTCGCGAAAATTTTAATTTGCAATATATAAAACATAAAAATGAATAAAATTAAAATTAACACAAGTTTAACTTTTTTATGCAATAATCTTCATTTATTTAGATTACGATTTCCAAGTGTACATGAATTATTTTCAGATTGCTGTTTTTATTGCCTTAATTGTATTTATGTGGGTGAAGTAGAAACTCCCCGATGTCGCGGATTTGCAATCCGTGACTTTATCTACGCAACCTACTGTTGTTATGGTTAAAAATTATGTTATACAAAAAAAGCAACCTTTCAGTTGCTTTTTGTTGTTGATTTAGAATTTTGCACTTGCTTTCGTGCATATTCGTTGCTAGAGTCTAATTGCAATACTTTTTGAAACGATTGCACTGCTTTTGCCTTGTTTACATTTTGATTGTAGTTCCCAATCATCGTGTAAGCTTCGATTAAGGCGTCTTTAAAAGCAGCGTCGTTGGCTCTACCCTTTTGGGTTAAAAGATTGATAAATCCTTCATAATCTTTCTCCATTTGTGCCATAGACGTTTGCGTGTTTAAGTTTCGGTTTACACGCGCACTGATCAAATATGCTTCAAAAGTTGGTGTTTTCTTTAACGAACTGTCTAAGTTGGTTTTTGCCTTTTGCAATTGATCGTTAAACATTGGCTTATCGCTTGCCATGTATAATGCATTTCCTTTGTAATACATATCGTACACATAATAAGGTGATTTTTCATCTTTTGATGCTAAATCAAACACAAAATAGGCTTGCTCATAGTGCTCATCTTTAAACAAATCCACACCCAATTCGTGTAATGCTACTCCCAATTTTGGATTATCTTGAACGGCTTTAGTCATTTCTTGAATGGATTTTTTGTAAACTCCTTCATTAAATGTTCCGTCTTCGTTTCTAGATGCTTCCAATTCAGACAATCCTTTGTATAAATAGTCAATTGGTAATATTTGTTCTTTTTTATCTTGCACATCGAAATACTTATCAATGCTTTCTTTTGCGTCTAAGAACTTTCCGTTTTGGAAATCGGCAATGGCACGGTAGCGATACATTAAGAAGTTATCACCGCGTGTGTACCATTTGGTGCGTACTAAATCTCCTAATGATTTGTAATCTTTATTTTTGATTAAATATGCTGCCAACTCATTGTCCACATCCATACTTTCTCCAATCATTCCGTGGTATTTAAAGTAGTTTTCCACCCCTTTGTCTAACAAAGAACGATCGTCTTTGAAGCGAGCGTAATCTGCATAAGTTAATCCCAACTGCTTATAAACATCTGCATAATTTGGATCTTTTGAAACAATGGTATCATAAACTTTTATTGCCTCTTCAAATTCATTTCCGGCACGGTACACATCGGCTAGCTTCATTTTTGGCAACAAACTGTTCGGAAACATTTTAGAAGTAGCATAATATACTCGGCGGGCATCTACAAACTGTTTTTCTGCAAAATAAATATCTCCGCGAGCAATGTGCGGCTCTGGTGTATCTTTGTTTACCAACATTGCTAAATTCACATAGTCTAATGCGGCATCAAAATCGGGTTTTGGCGCAAAAGTATATGCGTTTGCAATCACCAAATAGGTTTCAAAATCACTTGGTGAAAGGTTTAGCGTTGCTGCATTAAATTTTGATTTTGCTTCTTTATCTTTTTGGTCAAGTAAACCAATTTTTGCAATACCAATATTGTTTACATCGGCATTTTTTACAGCTCTTAATCCTTGTTTAAAATAAAAACTGGCAGAGTCTTTATTGTTCTCGTTTAAATGAATTACCCCTAATCGATAAAAGTTTTTTCCTTGATTGGGTTGTGAGCGAATAAGGCGATATAATTCTTTTTTAGCAACATCGTAACGACCATATTTTATTGCCGTATCAATTTCATTGCCGTCTTGGGCATTTGCACTAAAAATAAAAGATAATAAAGCTAAACTTAGGGTAATTTTTTTATTCATAATTACTAATGTATTGAAAATCTAGATTATTCTACTATGTTAATTTCGCGTTTTGGTAATGTTATGGGCATAAGACCCGATTTTAAAACGATACGCTGTCCTTTGTCTGAAGCGGCAAAGCTTGCAAAACCTGTTCCCAAACCTGCTTTTCCCTGCACATCGATAATGCTTATTGTACGGATCAGCGGATAACTGTTATCGGCTATGGTGCTTTGCGACGGTTGTACATATTGTTTCAGCGAATCATTATAAACCAACATCGAACGCAGTTGTTTAATTCCTTCTTTGATTTTTGCATCGGGTTGCACCATCCAATTGATTCCAACAACGCCTACTGCATTTTTGTTTTTATTGATATAAGCCACAATCTCTTCAACCGAGTTCACGTAATATACATTTTTACTCACCTCTTTCACTTGTGCATCACTCATAATTTTGTTTACGATATTGGAATTGGCATCGTGAAAAACAAATACTTTATCTGAAGCTTTTGTTCCTTTGAAGATAGCCACCACATCGTTATAATGAATCAAGGTGTCGTTGCTGCTTTTTTGTGTGATAAACAACACCGCATCTTTTGCTATTGGCGTAATCTTGGGCACTACCCTGCCTTTAAAAACGTTAAGCTCTTTTTCGTTAAACGTTTTTGGCACAATCGCCAATCGAATGGAATCAGAGTAAACCGCTTTCAGAATTTCGTTTTGCGAAAGCATTTTCAACTGAATATCCGTATCGTTGTAATATGTTTTAAAAACTTCATTTATATCTTCAACTATAGGAAAAACCGATGATTCCACATACATTTCGGTTGTTCCTTTATTATATGCTTCTTGGCTTTTGGTTTTATTTTGCTGGGTTTCTTGCTTACATGAAATAAACAAACTTATACCTAAAATACACCAAATTACTTGCTTCATCTTTTTACACATTAATTGATTGCTAAATCTACTAATTTTTTTTTTAATAAACTTGACAAATTTTGCATTTTTAACAAACAAAAATTCTAAGCGACCAAAATCTGGTTTTACGCTCTGTTAAATTTTACAATTATATGTAGTTTATAACGAAGAATCTCGCTTTTGTGCGAGATTCTTTTTTAGTTGTTTATTTTAATTTTTATGGGTAATGTAAATTTTGAACGCACGGTTTTTCCGTTATGCTCTGCGGGTTTCCATTTGGGCATGGTTTGCAACACACGAATTGCTTCTTGACCCATTCCCAATTTATCTTCAACGATCTGAATATCGGTAAACGAGCCATCTTTTTCTACCACAAAACGCAATTTGATAGTCACTTCTTTTAAACTTGTTTCAGTGGTGTTCTTAGAAAACTTCCGCACAAATGCATCAAAAAACTTTTGGTAGCCTTCCACAGGCACTGCCTTTTTTTGCACCAATGTTACAATTTCATTTCCTTTTAGCGCAGTAGATCCAGAGGTAGATCCATCACCAATTTTATCTTTACCGGGTTTTGTGTTTTTATCTCCTGGTTTGGTACCATCGGTATTTAAAGACCCATTTTTATTTGCATCGACATTATCAGTGCTTGAATTGGTGTTATCGTCAAATTCATCTTGCGCTGTTAAGTCATCATTTTTCACTTTGTGATCTTCCACTATATTAACATCGGTCAGTTTTTTATTGTCCATCACATCTGTTTTGGTTTCTACTGCCTTTGTTGGTTCATCTTTTGTTCCGGCAGGTTTTTCCGTAACAGGTGGTTCTACAATTTTATCTAAATCAGTTTCTACTAATGTAACTTTTTCAGAAGAATCATCAGCAGGGGTAAATACAGTGTTTTCATTTTTGTTAGATGCATACAAATACGAACTACCGAAACCTAAACTGATAATTGTTAAACCAATTGCCAATGCAATAAAAGTGGTTTTATGACTTTCTTGCCGTAATTTATAGGCTCCATACAATTTATTGCGGTTTTCAAACACAATATTGGTCCACTCTTTTCCAAATAAATTCAAATTGCTCATAATAAAACATTTTTAAGTTAAGTGTACTTTTCAAACCATATCTTTTATCATTTAACTAAATATACAAAAATTAAACCAGCTATTTATAGTTAAACGTAAAAAATATGCATTTATTGTATAGCAACCCATAAAAAAAGCAGGAAGTTTATTCCTGCCTGCTATTGATGATTCTATAAAATCTGAAAATGCTGTACACAATTAGTAAAATCCCGAAAAGCAACCTTCGATTATACGAAAGCTCTAAAGGGATTGATTTCCAAAAGATAAACATACATCCCAATATAAAATAAAGTGTTAAAAACACTAATCCCACAAAGAACAAAAATCGCTGTAAAAGCGATTTTTGTTTAAAGTTATTTATAAAATTTTGTAACATATTAGTTATTTACTCTAACTTTAATTGGTAACGTAAAGCTTGAACGCACAGTTTTACCATTGTGCTCTGCCGGTTTCCATTTAGGCATACTTTTTAGTACTCTGATTGCTTCTTTACCAATGTTGTGCGGATCTGCTCCAGCAATTTGAATATCGGTAAAAGAACCATCTTTTTCAACAACGAACTTTAAGCGAACAGAAATCTCTTTCACGTTTCCGCCCACATCTGGAGCGTTGAACTTTCTAATAAAGTTATTGAAAAAGCCTTGAAGACCTTCGTTTGGTGCAGCCTTTTTCTGTACAAAAGTGTGTACTTTGTTAGGGTTTTCTTCTTCAGAAAATTTATCTCCTTTTCCATCACCTTTTGAACCTTTATCAGCTCCTCCAGTTTGCTCACCTTTCGATTTAAAATCCCCCTCGTTATCACCTTTTCTGTCCTCACGTCCAGATTGGGTGTCATCATTAAACTCTTTTTGAGATTTTTGTTCTTCCTTTTTAACTTCATTATCTTTTTTCACATCCATTTCAGTGAATTTCTTTTCATCTTGAACAGATTTTGAAGCATCAGCTGGTTCTTCTTTTGGAGGCTCTACAATAGGCTCTTCTTTGATTTCCTCAATAGGTTCTTCAGGTTCAGGAAGTTCTGGCAATTGTACATCCAGAATTTCTACGCCTGATTCATCCTTCTTTTTGTTAAATACTTCTCCAAAAATTGATTTATACGCCAAAGATCCACCAAAAGCTAACCCAATACAAACCACTCCTAGCAATAAAGCGAGTAGGGTTGTTTTAGGATTTTCTTGACGTAATTTGTAGGCTCCGTACGCTTTGTTGCGTCCTTCAAATACAATATTCGTCCAATCCTTTCCAAATAAATTAATATTAGCCATAGTAGTTTATTTTTATTATATAATTACTGCATTATTGCCTTTTCAGCTTCAGTAATATCATTGATTGCATATACCTCTATACCAGTAATTGCCATTTCATCTAAAATATCAATCATGTTGGTATAAGTAGCTTCATCTGTAGCTTTGATAATAACAATTTGTCCTTGTTCTCCAGTTAACCCTTGAGCTTTCAAATTTGCTATCTTTTGTAAAATAACTTTTCTAATGCCATCTTTACCATAAGTAGAATCAGTTGGACCTTCAATTGGAGAACTAAACATACCTACATAGTACTTCAACATATTGTTTTTACCTAAGAGAATCGTCATTGTTTTAGATTCTTTCACTTTAATTCTATCTTCAATAGGAACATCCTTTTTATCAGGCATCTGTAAGTCCATAGACTGTGGTTTTGATAAAGAGGTGGTCAACATAAAGAACGTAATCAATAAGAATGCCAAATCTACCATTGCCGTTAAATCAACGCCGGCATTTTGTTTTTTACTTCTTACTTTTTTGCCGCCTTTGCCTTCGTTACCACCCGTATTTAATTCTGCCATTTCTTTTTAAAATTTAGTAGATTAAAAATCGTCTGTTCTTAAACCTGTAACAAGGTAAAAGCGGTTTTGACGTTGTTCTTGTAGTATATCAATTACTTTCTTTACAGTTCCAAACTGTTCGTTTGCATCTCCTTTAATAGCTACTTTCAAGAAATTCTTTTTATCTTCAGTAGATTTTCTAATATAAGAAGACTCACGTGCATTGCGCACCCAAGACGAAAGTTGGTTGTTTAAAGAGTCTTTATAAGGAATACCCTTATGCAAATCTTTACTCATACGCTCGCTAGCAGGTTTTGCCAACAAACTCTTCATTTCACGGATATCAACACCAAAGTTTTCCATTCCTGCAAAAGCATTCAATTCTTCTTCTGTAAATTGAATATTATACTCTTGCCCCATTCTTTTAAGTACATCTATCTTATCATCTCTACCTGACAAACCAACAAAAACATTTTCTTGCCCTACAGTAATGGTTAAAATATCATCTGTAGGAATTTTAGTTTCTTTTGTAGATGCAGGCAAATCAACCGGATATACTTCTGGTGTTTTTGCTGTAGAGGTTAAAACGAAGAATGTTAGCAATAGGAATGATACGTCACACATAGCGGTCATATCAATCCTTATACTTGATTTTTTCATTTTTGCCATATTCTTTCTTCTTTTTTAACCAGATTAAAATCTGGAATTATACAATTAATACGAGTTACAATAAATTATTTATTGTGTCTTCTGTATGATTGTGTAATTGCGAATCCGGCTTCGTCGATAAAATGCGTTAACTTATCGATTTTAGTTGTGAAAACGTTATAGAAAACAATAGCTAATGCAGATGTACCA
Source organism: Paenimyroides aestuarii (assembly GCF_024628805.1). Classification (NCBI taxonomy): domain Bacteria; kingdom Pseudomonadati; phylum Bacteroidota; class Flavobacteriia; order Flavobacteriales; family Flavobacteriaceae; genus Paenimyroides; species Paenimyroides aestuarii. The sequence continues at coordinate 253,795 of NZ_CP102382.1, forward strand.
ATACCAGTAGCTGTACACATTAACGCTTCAGAAATACCTGTTGCTAAAGCTGTTGAATCTGGTGATCCAGCTGTTGATAAAGCCGAGAATGCTTTAATCATACCTGTTACTGTTCCTAATAGACCCACTAAGGTACCGATTGATACTAATGTTGCCAAAATAATCATGTTTTTCTCTAACATAGGCATTTCTAATACAGTAGCTTCTTCAATTTCTTTCTGAATAGTTTCAGTAGCTTTATCTGCATCAAAACCTTCACGTTTTACTTCTTTTAGTTTAATTAACGCTGATTTTACCACATTTGCAACAGAACCTTTTTGTTTGTCTGAAAGCTCAATAGCATCATCGATTTGGTTAGCGTTTACTAAAGACTGTACTTTTGCAACATAACCTTTCACGTCACCAGCACCAGCAGCTTTACTTACCACAATGAATCTTTCAATACCAAATACAATAGTTGTTGTTAACAATCCAATTAATAAAGCAATTACCGGACCTCCTTTATACATCATTCCCAACAAGTCACCTGGAAGAGGATCGCCATTACGATCACCATTCATGAAGTGTACGGATGAACCTAGAACAAATCTCCAGATAATATACCCAAAAACTAAACATAGAATAATAGCAATCGCCGCAGCCACGTTTGATAATCCTGAACTACTTGGATTTTTCTCAACTGTTTGTGTCATCTTAATAAAATTTAAATTTAATGTTTACTCAATTTTTAAAATTAGTTTTGTGCTTTCATTCAAGCAAAGCAAATTTAGTTGTTTAGTTGAAATAAAAAAATAATTTTTTAGTTCGTGTACTTAAAGATTTTAAAATTAACGAAAAAGAAACAATTATTTTACTTTTTAATATTTTTTTATCATATCCCTAAATTATAAACGTTTCATTATCTTTATTATTGTATTTTAACACCACTTTTTTAATAACAATTAATTAATATTAGATTTTCTTGCATTTTTTTGTTGCAAGAACTTCCTATCTTTATCAAAAATAGTATTTATTTCGATGGATTTAGAAAAATTTCAACAAACTATTAAGGACGGATACACTTTTAAAACCGACTTTATCACGCTTGGGGGGGCAATGGCAGACAAGCAAGCTATTGCCGATTTACTGATACACATACCGTTAAAAACATTAAATCGTCATGGATTAATTGCAGGGGCAACCGGAACGGGCAAAACAAAAACCATACAAGTTTTATCGGAACAACTTTCCATCAAAGGTATTCCCGTTTTAATGATGGATATTAAGGGTGATTTTAGTGGAATTGCCGCTAAGGGAGAAAAAACGGCTTTTATAGAAGAACGCCATGCAAAAATGAATCTTCCCTATGAGCCAGCTGCATTTCCGGTGGAACTTTTAACGATTTCTGAACAGAACGGCGTGCGCTTACGAGCAACTATTTCTGAGTTTGGTCCGGTATTGCTTTCGCGCATCTTAGATTTAAACGATACCCAATCGGGTGTTATGTCATTAATTTTTAAATATTGCGACGACCACCAACTGCCTTTACTGGATTTAAAAGATCTTAAAAAGGTGATTCAATTTATAACCAACGAAGGCAAAGAAGATATTGAAAAGGAATATGGCCGCGTTTCTACTGCATCAACCGGTGCCATTTTGCGCAAATTAATTGAACTGGAACAGCAAGATGCTGATTTATTTTTTGGCGAAACTTCGTTTGATATAAAAGATTTAATGCGGATTGATGAAAACGGAAAAGGCTTTGTAAACATTCTTCGATTGAACGACATTCAAGATAAACCCAAATTGTTTTCTACATTTATGTTGTGTTTATTGGCAGAAGTGTACAACACCATGCCCGAACAAGGCGACAGCGGTCAACCCGATTTGGTTATTTTTATCGATGAAGCACATTTAATCTTTAAAGAAGCCAGCAAAGCACTTTTAGATCAAATAGAAACCATTGTGAAACTGATTCGATCTAAAGGAATTGGTCTGTATTTTATCACACAAAATCCTACCGATGTGCCCGATGGTGTTTTGGCGCAATTGGGTTTAAAAATTCAACATGCGCTTCGGGCTTTTACTGATAAAGACCGCAAAGCAATAAAATTGGCTTCGGAAAACTTCCCCTCTACTCCTTATTATAAGACCAGTGAAATCATCACCCAATTGGGAACAGGTGAAGCCTTGGTTACTGTGTTGAACGAAAAAGGTATTCCAACACCATTGGTGGTTTGCATGATACAAGCACCTATGAGCCGTATGGATGTTTTATCGCCCACCGAAATTGATGGGTTGATACAAAAATCGCCTCTTAAAAACAAATACAATCAGGTGGTTGATAGAGAAAGTGCTTATGAATTGCTGCACAAAAAACTTTCAGCGCAGGAAGAAAGTACTCAAGAAACCACGGCAAAAAAATCCAGCCGAAGTGCTGCACCAAAAAAAGAAGAAAGTTATTTTACCAAACAAATTATAAAGGTGCTAACGAGTGCCACTTTCATTAGAGGTGCATTTGGAGTGCTTACCAAAATTTTCAAAAAATAATTTCAAAACAAAAGCAGACTAACTGTCTGCTTTTGTTGTATCTAATAAACCTAAGATAAAATTTTCTACTTCTTTGGTTTGCCAATCGCTGTGAATGTTTGGCAATTTCATTACTTGATCCATTACATTTTTCTGAAAATCGCCAATTGCTAGGGCATCTTCATACGGATTTAAACTAAATGTAACCCGGTCATAAAGCGGCAACCACTTTTCTGGATGCAATTTAGTGAACCATGCTTCTATTTTCTTTTGTAATAAAAAATCAGCATCGGCTGTTTTGGTACTCATTTCAATAAAATTTCTATAAGAAAGCTCTGCGATGGCATCGGCATTTGGCTTTCGCTTTTCCTGATATTTCTCAAAAACAGTTTGGATATCGTTTGGAAATTCGTCTAGCAACTCGCTCAAAGCTGTAATATCTTCAAAACCGGCATTCATCCCTTGTCCATAAAAAGGAACAATGGCATGGGCCGAATCGCCAATTAAAGCTACTTTATCCTTATATGTCCACGGATAGCAATGCATGGTCACCAATGAAGAAGTTGGGTTTGTGAAATAATCTTTCTTTAAATCGATGATTAAATCCTTCGTATCAGAGAAATATTCGTTAAAAAAAGCAGTTAGTTTGTCTTCCGTATTAATTTCTTCAAACGAATTTACTCCTTCAAAAGGCATAAATAAGGTGCAGGTGAACGAGCCATCATCGTTTGAAAGTGCTATAAGCATAAATTCACCGCGTGGCCAAATGTGAAACGAATTCGGATCGATCTTATGCGAGCCGTCTGCATTGGCAGGAATGGTCAATTCTTTATAGCCGATATTTAAAAAATACTGCGAATAGTTGAACCTGTTTTGGCGCTGCATGCGGTGACGAATGCGAGAAAAAGCACCATCGGCACCATATACTTGATCAAACTGCTGTTCTTCAAAAGGGCCGTGTTCGTTTTCACCTATATATAAGGTTGCTGTTTCTAAATTTACATCCCAAATTTTTTGGTTGAATTCAAAATGCACGCCGGCTTTCTCTGCTAAATCGATCATCATTCGGTTTAAACCGCCGCGCGAAATAGAATAGATGGCTTCGCCGTTAATGCCATAGGGCTGAAAAGACAAAGAACCGTCTTTTAAATGAATGGCTCTTTTATCCATTGCAATGGCAATTTTTCTAATTTCGTCGCCGATACCCACTTTATCCAAAGCATTCCAACCGCGTGTTGACATGGCAAGATTTATAGAACGACCTGAAAATTTTATTTTTCGAATATCTTCACTACGGTCAAAAACCGTTACATTGTAGTTTTTCTTTTTAAGATAAATGCCTAAAAGTGTTCCCACCAAACCAGCACCCGCAATAGCGATATCTTTTTTTTCTGTAAGCATAAGAGCTTTTTGTTTACTTAAAAATATGTGCGATAAAAGTACTAAAATGTATTGTAGCAGCCAAAGTTTAAAAAAAATAAAAAGTTAAATTGCATGGCGCCGATTTTTTTACTAATTTTAATATACTAATTTTAAAAAATAGTATGCTATGAGAGATTTAATTTGGCTTATTGCCGTAGTATTAATTATTTTATGGGCTGTGGGATATTTTGGTTTCGCAGATGCCGTAGGAAGTTTTATACACGTTTTATTGGTGTTGGCAGTTATTGCCATTTTATACCGACTAATTACTGGAAACAGACCTTAACTAATGCAAAAAACTCCTAAATTTCTTTAGGAGTTTTTTTTAGTTTTTTTCAACTACAGGAGAAGCATTTACTTTTCTGCTTAATTCTAACGAGATGGCTGCTTTTTCCATTTTCACTTTTCCTGCCATTGTTTCTACAATCATTGTTGTTTCTGCAAGTTCGGAAATTCTGCCGTGAATACCAGCTTTCGTTACAATTTTATCGCCTACTTTTAAGTTGCTTTCAAATTCTTTTTCTTTTTTTACTCTTTGTTGTTGTGGGCGTATCATTAAAAAATACATAGCTGCCATAATTAAAACAAAAGGTAAAAACTGTTGTACTTGATCCATTTTATTATTCTGTTACGTTTGCTTTTACCGTTAATATTTCGCTTCCCGCTTCGGTATTGGTTGTTAAAGTAACTGTCTTACTTTGTGCACCAAGGCTGTTTGCAGAAAATACTACTTTCATTTTTGCCGATTTACCAGGTTTGATTGGTTCGTTTGGCTTTTCAGGAACGGTACATCCACAAGATGCTTTTGCATCGATGATTACTAAATCCACAGTTCCTTCGTTCTTAATTTCAAACTCAACTTCGCCTTTTGAACCTTTTTTCAATTCGCCGAAATCGTGGGTGGTTTCGTTGAATGCGATTTTAGGAAAACCTGTTTGGGTGCTGGTAGAAGTTGTGGTTTCTGCTGCACCGTTTGCATCGGTTTCGGTAGTTGTTGTAGTTTCGGTGGTGGTGGTTGACGCAGTGTTACCTATACGAGATGAAGCGTCTTCTTTTTTGTTGCAAGCTGTTAAACTTAAAGCGGCTAAACCCGCCACAAACATTAATTTTCTCATAATTTTATTCAATTAATCCTCTTCCTATTTTGTTTAATTTATTTGCTTCGCGGTATTCTTTGACTAAAGCGTCTAAAATTCCGTTGATAAATATACTACTTTTTGGTGTGGAATATTCTTTTGCAAGTTCTAAATATTCGTTAATTGTTACTTTTACGGGTATCGATGGAAATTTTTGTAATTCGCAAACTCCTAAATTCAAGATAATGCTATCAATTTCTGCAATACGATCCAAATCCCAATTGCGGGTTTTGTCTTCGTATTCCTTCACAAAAACATCGGCGTTTAAAGCTGTTTTTCTAAACAATTGTTTGGCAAAATCTTTGTCTTCGTCGTCTTTAAAAACTTTGTTTAATTTAAAGTAGCTGCTTTCGTTTTTCAATCCTTCCAATTGTTTCAAAATCGCTGTGTTTACAACCGGAATATCATCGATCCAAGATATTTTATAATCTTCTAAAAATTCGTAAATTTTCTCGTTGGGTGCAATAAAATCGGTAAAAAGTTTAATTACAAACTCTTTGTCTTCTGCAAATGTATTCACCCCGTTTCGCATATAATTTTTATACAAATCGCTGGTTTTTATTTCTTGCAAAAGCGCTTTAATATAGTGATCGTTTACCTGAAACTGATTCACGTGCAACTCTTCTGTCCAGTTTTTTAAAGTTTCAGATTGCAGTAAAATTTGCAGCACAGCGTTGTTTACAAACTTTTTATTCGGATTTTTTTCTTGTGGTGTAGCTAAGTGTTTTTGTGCCGATACTTCTAAAAAAGTTGCTTCTACTTTTTGAAGTTCTACTAATGAAGAAAGCATTAATAGATACAATTCACGGATGTTTTCTAAACTACTGAAAAGATATTTTTCATATACATCTAATTGATCGGATTGGTTTTGGGTCATTGCATATATTGCCTGCAATACTTTTGAACGGATATGACGACGGTTTACCATGCTACTAAGAACTTATTTTTATAAAGAAAGCGAAAACCTGATTGATTTTCGCTTTGCAAAATTAAAACAATATTTTAAATTTTATTTATTTTCTTGTTTTTTCTTTTCAATACGCTGCTCTGCCATTTTCATAGCTGCTTGGTTGGGTCTGATACCTTGTTCTTTTGCGTAGTTTAAAATATCTAATGTGGTGTTATAAATATTTTCTGTTCTGCGGATTGCTTCGTCTGAACCGTATTTTGCAATTTCACCAAACACATTAATGATACCACCAGCGTTGATTAAGAAATCGGGCGCATAAACAATACCTTTTTCTTGCAACATTTTTCCGTGGATGCTTTCGTCTGCCAATTGATTGTTTGCTGCACCGGCAATAACTTGTGCTTTTAATTTTGCAATAGAATCGGTATTTACAGTAGCTCCTAAAGCACATGGTGCATAAATATCTACATCTAAGGAATATAAATCATCGCCCATATAGATTGCTGTGTTGTATTTTTGAGCTACTTCTTCTACGCGCTCTTTGCTAATATCTGTAATTGTTACCAAAGCTCCGGCGTTTACCAAGTGTTTTACCAATGTTTCGCCAACATTACCAATTCCTTGTACTAAAACTCTTTTTCCGCTTAAATCGTCAGAGCCATATTTGAACTTTGTAGCTGCTTTTAATCCCATGTAAACACCATATGCTGTAACAGGTGATGGGTTTCCTGATCCACCTAAACTTTCAGAAATTCCAGTAACGTGTGGGGTGATTGAGTGAATTAAATCCATATCGGGAGTGGTAGTACCTACATCTTCTGCAGTGATATATCTTCCGCTTAGAGAATCTACATATTTTGCAAATGCTTTGATTAATTCTGGGCTTTTATCTTTTTTAGAATCACCGATAATTACTGCTTTACCGCCTCCTAAATCTAAACCAGAAATAGCAGATTTATAAGTCATTCCGCGCGATAAACGCAAAACATCGTTCAATGCTTCCCACTCTGAAGTATAATTCCACATACGAGTACCGCCCAATGCCGGACCTAATACTGTATTATGAATACCAATAATTGCTTTTAATCCAGTATCTTTGTCGTGGCAAAAAACAACTTGTTCGTGATGATCAAAGGAAATTTGTCCAAAAACCGGATCAATTTTTTTTAACTCTTCTGGAGTATATGTGTTTGTTGTCATAATTTTACTTAATTTGATAGTATCAAATATAAAACAATTATTTTTTATTATTATTTTATGTTTACATTATTATTAAATTGACAAATATATAATACATAGCACAAAAAAGCTATAACAAAAAACATTGGTTTATTAATTATTAGCAGAAATGCCGCATAAGTTATGAAAGAACTTCAAAAGCTTAATAAATACTTTATAAAATACAAATATCGCTTCTTAATCGGAATTGTTATTACAATTGCCTCGCAGATATTTACCGTTTTCACGCCGCAATATATTGGAGATGCAATTACGGTTTTAGAACATTTCTTAAAAAACGAACTAACCGCCGAAGCCACTAAAAAAGCACTATGGCACAATATGCTGCTTATTATCGGCACCACATTAGCCGCAGGTTTTTTAACTTTTTTAATGCGGCAAACCATTATTGTGATGTCGCGCCATATTGAATTTGATCTAAAAAATGAAATTTACGACCACTATCAAAAATTAAGTTTAGATTTTTACAAACGCCAGCGCACCGGTGATTTAATGAGCCGTATTTCGGAAGATGTTGCAAAGGTGCGACAGTATGTGGGCCCGGCAGTGATGTATTCAATCAACACTGTTTTTAGAATGGCGGTTGTTATTGTGCAGATGTATATCATCTCGCCCACCCTTACTTGGTATTCTCTAATTCCTGTGCCTTTTTTGGCAATCTTAATGTATAAATTAAGTACCGAAATCAACCGTCGCAGTTTTGCTTATCAGCAAAATCTTTCGAAACTATCCTCTTTTTCGCAGGAAATTTTTTCAGGCATCCGCGTTATTAAAGCATACACCTTAGAAAATCGCGAAAATACTGCTTACGACCTTGCCACAACCGAAAGCAAAACCAAATTTATGCGGTTAACCTATACCAACGCATTAATTGGTCCTTTGATGATTTTATTGATCGGTATAAGCAACTTATTAATTGTTTTTATTGGAGCACGCATGTATATTAATGGTGTAATTACCGAAATTGGTATCATTGCACAATTTATTTTATATATAAATATGCTCACATGGCCCATTGCATCTTTGGGCTGGGTTTCGTCTATGATTCAAGAAGCTGATTCTTCCCAAAAACGCATTAATGAATTTTTAAACGAAGAACCATCTATTCAATCAAACACAACAGAACAGCATCTTCTGCAAGGAAAAATTGAATTCCACAAAGTGCATTTTACTTATGAAGACACCAATATTCAAGCACTAAACAATATCTCCTTCACAATTGAAAAAGGCGAAACCGTGGCATTTCTAGGGAAAACCGGCTCTGGAAAATCGACCATTTTACAGTTGATTTCTCGTTTGTATGATGTTTCATCAGGCTCTATCGCTATTGATGGAATCGATATTAAAAATTGGAATGTAGAAAACCTTCGCGACCAGATTGCGGTGGTGCCCCAAGATGCCTTTTTGTTCTCGGATACCATCAAAACCAACATTCAATTCGGTAAAGAAAACGCAACACAAGAAGAAATTGAACATTATGCAAAAATAGCCGATGTGCATAAAAACATTATTCGATTTGAAAACGGCTATGAAACTATTTTGGGCGAACGCGGCATTACCCTATCAGGCGGACAAAAACAACGGGTTTCTATTGCACGTGCGCTGATAAAAGATGCTCCTGTTTTGTTGTTAGACGATTGCTTGTCTGCTGTTGATACCGAAACCGAAGAACGCATTTTAAACAACTTAAAAGATATTTCGGCAAAAAAAACAACTATAATTGTAACCCACCGGGTGTCATCGGCAAAAAATGCAGATAAAATCATCATCTTAAACGAGGGCGAAATATTAGAGCAAGGCACTCATTTTCAACTGTTAAAACAAAACGGCTATTACACAGATTTGTATAATAAACAATTAGCCGAAAAAGATGTACTTTAAATTTTGTTTTATTAGATTTTTTTTAGACTTTTGAAGAGATGTAAAAACTTTAACAGAACGAAAGGACTATGAGAGACAATGAAATGCTAGAAAAAGAAGAAATCTTTTCAAAAGTATTAAGAGCAGGTAGAAGAACTTACTTTTTTGATGTGCGATCTACCAAAGCAGATGATTACTATGTAACCATTACAGAGAGTAAAAAGTTCACGGAAGAAGATGGATCATTCCACTTCAAAAAACACAAAATTTACTTGTATAAAGAAGATTTCACCTCTTTTAAAGAAATCTTAAATGAAATGACCGATTATGTGCTAGAACAAAAAGGCGAAGAAGTTATTTCTGAAAGACATCAAAAAGATTTCAAAAGAGAATTGGCTGATGCAAAAAGTTTTACAAATGTAGAATTCGATGATTTTTAAAAAAATGATACTACGATACTAAATACCGGCAAATTGTCCGGTATTTTTTTTAAAAGCCTATGAAACAACTTTACACCTTTGTCTTTCTTTTGATTGCGCTAAACGTAGCTGCTCAAAAAAATTATGAACCCGAACAAATCATTTGGAACGGAAAAACGTATCCGTACCGTTACCACCACATGGAACAATATTTTAGATATTATCCAAGTAAACGACCCGTTCCTAATAAAGACACCACCATTATCAACCGCAAGTACTTGGCTGTTTTTGAAGTGAAAGAAAATAAATTTTACTTAAACAATATGTACATTCACGGTAAAAATCAAAAAGTGAAAGACTTGTCTGTTTTACAAGAATTAAACACTACAAACGAACCCATGTTTCTAAGCTGGGTGAATGGCTTGTTTGATATTGGCATGGGTACAGAAAGATTCAGTGCAAACGATTCTTTAATGCCTCTATATGACCAATACATTGTATTTGAAGTAAAAAAAGGCATCATCGGAAGAACCGAAACATTTACTCACAATCAGTTAAAACTTTTTAAAGACTATCAATACCGTCGTTTTAAAGAAACCCTAGATTACCAAAAATTAATGAGAAGATTGCTTTATAATGGAATGACCGAAGGCGAAGCTTCCTTACATATCTATCAGTTTATTTTATTTTACAGCAAATCGAATTTTTTAAGGAGAACATAAAAAAACAAGCCATAAAAGCTTGTTTTTTATTGCCAACTACTGTACAACACGTAATTATTACTTATTCGTTCAATCTCGCCCGCAAAGGCAGATGCTTCTAATTCTTTCACACGTCTAGCGGGAATTCCGGCATAAATGCCATTTGGCAACAATTCCATATTTTGGGTAACTACTGCACCGGCAGCTACAATAACGTTGCTGTGTACCACACAATTATCCATGATTATTGCTCCCATACCCACTAATACATTATCGTGAATCGTACAACCGTGCACAACGGCGTTGTGACCAATTGAAACATTATTTCCTATAATTGTGGGGTGCTTTTGATAGGTACAATGTATTACTGCATTGTCTTGTACATTCACTTTGTTACCCATTTTTATAAAATGTACATCACCACGAACCACTGCATTATACCAAACACTGCAGTTTTCACCCATTTGTACATCGCCAATAATGGTAGCATTTTCAGCAATGAAACAATTATCTGGAAATTGAGGTGCTTTTCCGTTTATAGATTTAATTAAAGCCATAGTATAAAATAAAAAATCCCGATAAATATCGGGATTTTCTGTTAATATTAAAAGTTAACTGACGGGCAGTTACATTTGTAATTACTTTCTCTACACAAGAAGTTGAAACCAAGTGTTAACTGGTGAAAACCTCCATTTGCAAACTGCACTTCACCAAATTGGTGCGAATAAGTGTAACCCACCATAATGTTTTTGAATTTAACACCCAATATCGGTGAAACAGAATGATAGTTTTGTTTTTTAACTTCTCCGTTTACATCTTTCATGTATTCAGCCCCTTCAAACATGGTTCTGTAAGAAATACCTGCAAAAAATTGTCCGTTAGAAAATTCCTTATACATTTTAAGGTTAAGGTCTAACATTTTCTCTTCTGTAGCTTCAGCGTATTGGAATAAAACCGATGGTTCCCATGAGAAACCTTGGTCGCGATAAGATCTGTATCCTCGGTTTTTAGAAAACACATAACCTGCAGAAACAATGTATCGGCGAATGTTATCGTTTTCAACCATTGAATAAATTTCACGATCGGTAGTGATTACGTTTTTAACCGTACCGTGTGCATAAAAGTCTAAGAAGTGGTATGAAGCACCAATATCTACATTAAAATAGTTGTATCTTAATTCCTCTCCAGTAACTGAAGGATCAAAAATATTGCCCCATTCACTTTGGTCTAATTGCGAATTCACCATACCGGCACTAATACCAAAAGATAGTTTATTCAAATCATAATCGCTTCGTGAAAAAGTGATATGGTGTGCATAAGTTACTTTTGCTCCTGCTTGTTTATGGTATCCATTTCTATCGTTAAAAGCGATGAAACCAATTCCTGATCGCTCCGAAATAGCGGTATTAACACTTGCTGTTTGCAAAGCGGGTGCATCTTTTTCACCGAACCATTGCTGGCGTGCCGTTAAACGAACTTTTGCACAATTTGCTATACCCGCCATTGAAGGGTGGATAAGATAATAGTTATCTGTTAAATAATCTTGATACACAGGAATTCCTTCTTGCGCATTACTTATTTGTGACACAAATAATGAAGATATAACAACTAATAAAGATTTAGTAAATATATTCATAAATTCTTTTTTTCTCTTTAGAAATGGTTAACAAATATATAAAAAACTATAATACAATATATACTATGGTTTTAAAATATATCTAAAAATGTTACGAATTCAAATATGTTAATTTTACGTTTAAATTCCAAATATAAATATTCAATTGATATTTCTTTGTTAATTTTGAAAAAAATCTTAAAAAATGTTTAAAATAAATATAAAGGACACTCAAAACCCCGCTATAATTAAATTTGAATTCCCAGATTTTATAAGCTATGGAAGCAATTTTGAGTTTAAAAACATCGATGAAACGGCAAATTCGCCTTTGGCACGTCAACTTTTTTATCTCCCTTTTGTAAAAACGGTTTACATTTCAGGAAATTTTGTTGCGGTAGAGCGTTTTTCGATTGTAGAATGGAGTGATGTGCAAGACGAAGTTAAAAAGCAAATTGAAGATTTTGTTACCAATGGTGGCAAAGTACTGATAGAAACAGAAGCAACTTCTTCTAAAAAAATTCCGGTAACAGTGTATGGCGAAACCACACCAAACCCGGGCGTACTAAAATTTGTATCAAACAAACTACTCACCAAAACAGCGGTGGAATTTAAGAATATCGATGACGCTAAACCATCACCCTTGGCAATAGAGTTGTTTAAATTGCCTTATGTAAAAGAAGTTTTTATTGATGAAAATTACGTTTCGGTAACAAAATTTGATGCGTATCAATGGGATGAAATTACATTAGAAGTGCGCTCATTTATTAAACAATTCATTGAAAATGGCGGAACGGTTATCGATGAGAGTTTAATTTCGCAAACAAAAGAGCACGAACAACAACAAGAAGACTATTTTGAAAATTTAGATGTAACCTCTCAACAAATCATCAATATTTTAGAAGAATATGTAAAACCAGCTGTGCAATCAGACGGTGGTAATATCACCTTCGAAAGCTATGACGACACCAGCAAACTTGTTACTGTAACGCTAAAAGGCGCATGTAGCGGGTGCCCGTCATCAACTTTTACGTTAAAAAATGGTATCGAAAATATGCTGCGACAAATGCTTCAAAACAATGATATTGTGGTGGAAGCATTAAACGGTTAATTGATAAGGTTGAGTTTTCTCAGCCTTTTTTATTTATTCTAAAAAATACAATTATGCAAAATCAGCTTAAAAACGCACATTCCCCCTATTTGCTGCAACATGCCCAAAATCCTGTTTTTTGGCAAATGTGGAATACCCAAAACAGAAATTTTGCAAAAGAATCCAATAAATTACTCATCATTAGTATTGGATATGCCGCTTGCCATTGGTGCCACGTGATGGAAAAAGAGTGTTTTGAAGACAATGAAGTTGCACATGTGATGAATGCTTCTTTTACCAGTTTTAAGATTGACCGCGAAGAATTACCGGCAATAGACGCATATTATATGCAGGCATTACAGCTAATGACCAAGCAAGGTGGCTGGCCGCTAAACATTGTAGCTTTGCCAAATGGTTTGCCTGTGTGGGGCGCCACTTATGTACCTAAAGCGCAATGGATAGATGTTTTAGAACAATTAGCCGAACTTTTTGCAAGCAACCCTGAAAAAATGTATGAATATGCAGAAAAACTTCAGAATGGTATTTCGCTTGCCAATAATATGTTAGAAATTTATCCAAAACAATCAACACAATTTGACTTTAATCCTCTTTTGTCTAACTGGAAAAAAAGTTTCGATGATGAGTTTGGTGGTTATCAACGGGCACCAAAATTCATGATGCCTACTAATTTGAATTTTCTTTATCAATATGGAATTGCAACAAACGATGCTTCCTTAACCCAGCATGTAGAGCTCACACTTTCTAAAATGGCTTATGGTGGTTTGTTTGACGTGCTTGAAGGTGGCTTTTCGCGCTATAGTGTTGATCACAAATGGCACATTCCCCACTTTGAAAAAATGTTGTATGACAATGCCCAACTGCTCACAACCTATTCCAAAGCATATCTTCGCACAAATAACACATTGTATAAAAATGTTGTAGAAAAAACAGTTGCATTCGTTACAAAAAATTGGCAAGATGCTTCGGGTGGATTTTATGCCGCATACGATGCCGATAGTTTTAATACCGAAAATAAATTGCAAGAAGGTGCTTACTATTTTTGGCAAAAAAACGAACTTCAGGATTTAATTGACCCAAGTGAATGGAATTTGTTTGCAGATGTTTTTTCAATTAATACCGATGGATTTTGGGAAGAAGCACAGGCGTATGTTTTATTTCAAAAAGAAGATTTAGCCGTAATTGCCAAAAAATATCATTTAAACCTCAACCATCTTGAACAACTAAAGATGAATTGGGAGCAACTTTTGTTGAAAAATCGAGAAAAAAGAACAAAGCCATTGCTTGATGACAAAATCATCACCTCGTGGAACGCTCAACTTTTAACTGGTTTATTAATGGCAGAAAGAATCATTCCCTCACAAAAAATCAACCAAAGTATCGCATCTTTGACTCATTTTCTGCAAACAAAAGCCTTTCAAAACAATCAATTAGGAAGAGTTTTTAAAAACAATAAATTGTATATCGATGGCACATTAGAAGATTATGCGTTTACCATTGAAGCTTTTATCCAGCTTTTCAATAAAACACAGCAACAGCAGCACCTGCAGTTTGCTCAAGAACTTACCTTTTATGCTTTAGATGTATTTTTTGATGAAAAACAAGGCTTTTTTAAAGCATCGAAAGATAACTCACTTGGTACGGTTTTTGAAATAGAAGACAATGTGATACCATCGGGCAATGCAATCATGGCTCGAAATTTATTTTATTTGGGATTTCTTTTTAAAAACGAATATTTCACAAAAGTTTCCAATGAAATGATTGAAAGGGTGCTTGCACAAATCAATTACGCCAGTGCTTATTCGGAATGGTTAACAAACTATTTATTAGTTACCAATCATTTTGAGTACATCATTTTGAAAGATGTTTCACAAGAAGAATTCCGTGCTATTTATGAAGCAAATAAGCATCAAATAATACTGAATAATTCATTAAATATTCCTATTTTAGACGGCTATAAAAATCAAACCAAAAAATTTCAAGTTTGTACATTACATAGTTGCCAAATAGAAACAAACGATTTTACTAAAATTTTAAATTAAACCTCATGAAAAAAACAATCTTTATACTTTCTCTCGGATTATTTACACTTGCTACAAACGCGCAAGTTACTGTTCAAACTGGTGGAAATAATTTAACCTTTAGAAGAAGTGCAGATTTTAACGACGCTGCTGTTGCAGGATCAAAATACATTCAAAAATCTTTTGAAAGTGCAAAAGTGAATAACGGCACTCAAAACTTCCCAATTAGATACAATGCTTATGCAGATGTGATGGAATACAAAGACGGAAGCGATATTTTAGAGTTGATTAAAGAAAAAAACACGCATTTTGTATTTGAAGACGGTAGTGTTTATGAATTGTTGCAATATACCGATGACAAGAATTCTTACAGCAGATACCATAAAATTTTAATGGATCAAAACAATGTGAAAGTTTCTAAATTTCAAAGTGTTAAATTGAATCCTGCAACAAAAGCTAGTAATAGTTATGAAAGTGATTCACAAGCTTTTTACAAACAAAACAATGATTTGTATTACATTACCTATAACAATCAAACGTTTGAATTTGATGGAAAACAGAAAACCTTAGATAAAAATATTGAAGGAAAATCGGCAGAAATTAAAAAATTCTATAAAGAAAATAAAATTAAGGAAAACGACGCCGATATGATTAAGCTGGGACATTTCTTAGCTACTCTTTAAAACAATGAAGACTCCTTTTTGGGAGTCTTTTCTTTTTCTAGTGGTTAACCAAAAAAGCGTTAGGTTACAAAATTTCTGCTTTTATAAATTCTGCCAAAAAGTTCTAAACTTTGACAAAGTTCGTATTCAAAGAAAACATCTAATTTGTTATTTTTTTGGTGGTAAGCATAAAATCTTTAAGGTAATAAGGTTCAAAATAAGCCACATCTACAAAATCATTCTGCTGAAACTTCTCATAACTTAATGGACTCATTTGTTTTGCTGAAGGATAAACAACATCTTCATGGAAAACAAATGTATCACTGGTTAAAACAGTTTTACATTTCAATGCACCATCGCCCACCAAATGAATATTTCCGCTTTTATCTGCAAAAGCAGTTTCATCAATAATTAAAGCTTCGGCAGGGGTAATTGCTTTGTTGTGTTCATTAAATTGTTGGGTGAAAACTTCCATTCTTCGGGCGTCGATCATTGGAATTATCAAACCGTTTGCAACAGAAATTTGTGCTGCCAAAACTGCCAATGTATCCACAGCAATTAAGGGAATATCCAAGGCATAACACAAGCCTTTTGCAGCAGAAACACCAATTCGCAAACCGGTATATGAACCCGGACCTTTACTAACTGCTACTGCATGCAATTGCGATAAATCAAGAGAAGCTTGGTTTAAAACATCTTTAATAAACACATGCAATTTTTCGGCATGATTAAATTGCTCTTCGGAAAGTTCTTTAAAAGCGATGGTTGTTCCATTGGCACCAACACTTACAGAGCAATTCTTTGTAGCTGTTTCGATATTTAAAATATAAACCATTATGCTTTGTTTTTCTTTTTTCCTTTCATGATTCGATAAATCACAATGCCACCCACCAATAAAAGAAGATAAGGAAATGCCATTAAATACACAATTCCATCGTTTACAGCTTCGGCTTTCATCCCGGTTTCTTCGGTTTCCAACGCTGCTCTGCACATGGCACACTGAGCAATTCCATCAACAGAAAATAGCAAACAGAAAATAGCGAATAGATATAAGGTTATAGCTTTTTTAGTGTACATAATACGGAGCAATCATTAAATATACAATTACGCCGGTAACGGCCACATATAACCACATGGGATAGGTGATGCGCGCCAATTTTTTGTGACGCTGATATGCACCTGCAATACCACGTACAAAAGTTACCAACACAAATGGAATAATGATGATGGATAAAAGAATGTGAGTAATTAAAATAAAAAAGTAAAGGTATCTTAATGCACCTTCTCCGCCAAATTTAGTTTCTACAGATGTCATGTGATACGCCACATACATTGCCAAAAAAGCAACCGAACAGCCAATGCATATTTTTATTAAACGTTCATGCAAAGATTGGTTTCCTTTTTTAATAGCACGCACAGCCCAAACGAGCAACACAGCTGTAATCCCGTTTATAGTTGCATAAATTGGTGGTAAAAAAGTGAGTGGTTTCACGTTGTACCCCAAATCGTGTAGGTTTACACTGAATAAAACAGCTACAACAACCGGAATGGCAATAGACAAGATCCAAATCCAAATGCTGTATTTTTTTTCAATTTGTGCACTTTCCATTATTCTTTAATTAATTGTTGAATATCTTCTTTAAGCATTTTTAAGCCTTCTTCGTTGGTTCCATCATAATACGGAAAATCACCGTTTATACTGATATCCCTTGAACGAATTATTCCGTTTTTATCAATCAAAGCAAACAAGCCTGAATGTTCAAAACCGCCGGGAGCTTCGCTATTTCTGCCAACATATAAATTAAATTTACGCGACAAGGCAAAAATATCGTCTTCTTTCCCTGTTAAAAAATGCCAGTTTTTCATTGTAGCACCTAAAAACTGCGCGTGTTCTTTTAAATTTTCGGGCGTATCTGTTTCTGGGTCAATAGTGATTGATACAATTCCAAAACGCTCTTCTTTCTGAAATTCGTTTTGCAACTTCACCATATTTTCATTCATTATGGGACAAATAGTTGGACAGGTAGAAAAGAAAAATTCCACCAAATAAACCTTTCCATCATAATCTTTGTTGGTAATGGTTTCCTTGTTTTGATTGATGAATGAAAAAGCAGGTGCTTTGCCCACTTCTAGTAAATCATTTCGGTTTGCCACATTTAAACGATCGCTTTCTACAACCGATGCGTTTTGAAACCGGTTTACGATTTTTGGTACAAAGTAAATACCAAAAACTAAAACCACCAGTGAAATCCAAATGTATGAATAGTTCTTTTTCATTATTAATTGGTTACGTTATCAATTCTGTTGTTTTTTTTGAGTGCCAATCGGTATTCAGCTAAAATCACCTTTACATCGTCTGCCATTTCATTGTGCAAATCGGCTGCCGAAATGGTGTTGTATCCTTCGCGATACTCTTCTTCTCCTTTTTTGTTTTTGCCTTTTCGTCCTCGTAAGTTCAATTCTTTATCGATAATATAAACGTTCGAAGTTCCGTATTTATCATCTAAACCACCCACCAAACCCAATTGTTTGTGGTATTCTTTGATTTCGTTGGCATCTGCCATAACATAGTGCCAATTTTTTAGGTCAACGTTTACGCCTAATTGCTGGTTTAACTTGTTAATGGCTTCTTCAGTGCCTTTTGGAGCAATCATTACGACTTGAAAATCTACAAAATCTTTATTGCGATCATAAATTTTATGGGCTAAATTGGTGATATTACCCTCCACATATTTTATATCGGTTCCGGGAAAACCCAAAATGGTTATTTTATTTTTTAGTTGCACAGGATTTTCCGAAAGAGGTTGCCAGTTTGAAGGAAGTTCTGCAATTTTTTCGGTGACAACAGGTAGTTTTATAAAAGAATTTACACCCGATGCAAAAAACAAATATGCAACAATGGGTACTATAAAAAGTGCTACCAAGAGCAGTAATTTTTTCATGGTGAAAATTTTTACAAAAATAAAAAAAGACGGTGTAATTACCGCCTTTTTAACGCTTATTTATAGTTTAAAAACCAACTAATGTTCCAAAAATCTATTTTGATGATAAATATTTTAAGTTTTGATAGGAAACAACTGAAATATCATGTTTTTCATAGTATAATTATTCTTAAATAAACATACTTTTTTTGCAACAAAAACTATTTGCTTTTTATTGTTGCTCAAAGTCGTGAGACTTTGCGTACCTAGGTTTGTTTTTTCAAAAACACTTTATCTTTCCAATATAATTTATCATTTTTTATTTTCACAAAATCTCCATCAAAATATTTCAAATATAAATTGCATGGATTAAAGTTCTGTATTTCAAAATAAAAATCATTATAATCATGTTTTAATAATGACAAATCGTATCGAAAAAAATCAATAACTAATTGATTGCTAAAAGATACGCTTATCACATCGTCAGTTAATAACAAATTCTCATTTTTAGGATAGGCCAATAAATATATTTTGTGTGTCCACAACTTTGAAACCTTAAATACTAATTTACAACCATCATTATCTTCTTGGATGTTTACATTATAAATACTACTAAAAATAAAATTATTAATATCTAACTTATTAACGTTTAAAATTTTAATAGTGATGGATAAAGAGTCTTTTAATTCCTTCCGATATTCAGATTTTAGTAGCTTTGATTTAAATTCTTCGGATGAATGAATAGACCTGAGGCTATAATAAAATTTATCTTCCTTTTTAATATATCCTTTTGCTATTAGTGGACAAAATGATTTTCTTCTTTGATACAGTTCTTCTTCTATATCATATCGATTATGCAATTCAAAAGTATCTCCTTTTATTTTAAACTCAAATAAATCACTTTGATATACTTCTTGAGCAGATGAATTATAATAAATAGAAAATATTAAAAATATAAAATAGTTCTTCATTTTTTCTTTTCGTTCAAGTAATCTCCTTCCTCGCGCAATCATTTAGTTCGTGCCGCATTTAATTGAAAACAATTTTTAAAAACTGTTTATTGTTGTTTTTATAATTGCTTGCGCTATTATATTCCAAATCTATGGAATTAATTACAAATCCCGATTGTAAAGGTTTAAAATAAAAAGCCCACCACACGAAAGGATTCGTGCGGTAGCGGGAGTAGCTGAGGACTTATCTGTATTTTGAAACTAAAATCATTGACAATATAAATAGCAGTGTTGAACACACATCATATATATCATAAATCAATCTCTTGTAATTAGGCTTTCTATTAATTATTTCTGATCTTTGCCGAGAATTTAGCTTATTATAGAAATAATAACTATTAATAAGAGCTATTATAACAATTGGTAAAAATAATATTACAAAGTTCAGTTTTATTTCAAACAAAAAATGTAAGATTAATATAAAAACAGTATTAAAATTAACTGCTTGAGTAAATGATAAATGTAATAAAGTACTAATTGGCGTTTCGTAACTGGCATTCTTCATTAATCTACTATGATTAGCCGCAAAAAAATCTAGCCAAAAGTTTTTTAAAAAAATTATAATATTCATAAATAGTTTAATTAAACCCTGATGTCGCGGATTTGCAATCCGTGACTTTATCTACCCAACCTACTGTTGTTATGTTTATTAAATATACACTATTAAGGTCTGTTAATTTATATTCTGTTGGCATACCTCACTTTTATTTATTTAACACTCGGATTGCAACCTTAAATCTGCGCGTGCGTTTTTTTTACTTACCATCACACGAAAGGATTCGCGCGGTAGCGGGGAATTGCAAATCTGTACCAGCCTACATTACCGTAAATTATAGATTATATATACAAAATAATACTTCTAAACCATCCTCTTCTTCCTGTATTTTTTGTTTAAGTAATTCATAAAGTTGTTTATTTGACAATGACAACTCATCTCTTTCAATTATAGTATTAATTTCATTAAGTGCATAATTTCGTCCTTTAAAATAATAATCTAAAGCTATTTTATAAAAATTTTCTTCTATTGTTAACTTTTTCCCTTCATATTTATCATAAACATTCTTTAATCCAAAATCAGCTCCGTTTGAATACCCTTTGATTTCTACAAGACTTCTAAATAATTCAATCGCAAATGAATCTTGCTCTTTTAATGTTTTAATGACTAATAGAGCATCGTTATGTTTATCTATTCGACATAAAAATTTTATTTTTTCTATTTTATAAAAATCATCTTCACTAATATTTATCAATTCATCTATATAAAACAAAACGGAATCGCGTTTTATCTGAGAATCAGTTTGCAAATTCCAACTTTGATAACTCATGATATATTTATCTTGTACCTTCGATAAATCTTCATTTTGTTTATTGCAATTAGTAGCAAGCAATAGAAAACTGATCAAAAAAAATATCTTTGTCATTTTTAGTATTTAATTGATATTTGAAATTAACTTTTCAGTAATGCTAATTGGAGCTAGGGATAGCAAATCCTCACCATCATAGTCCATATGTTCGTACTGGTAACATATTCAGCTTGCACAGTTTTCCGCAAAAACATCCACACTTACAAATATACTAATTCTTGGGTTACTTCGACTGGCTCAGCATAAACCCCTGATGTCGCGGATTTGCAATCCGTGACTTTATCTACCCAACCTACTGTTGTTATGTTTATAAAATTTACACTATTAAGGTCTGTTAATTTATACTCTGTTGGCATACCTCACTTTTATTTATTTAACACTCGGATTGCAACCTTAAATCTGCGCGTGCGTTTTTTTTACTAACCCCCACACGAAAGGATTCGTGCGGTAGCGAGGACACATTTGCGTTTTAATTTTTAACACAAACTATTAAATGTGCAACAACAGTAAAGTGTTTTATAACAAAACAGCCTCAATACGTGTGTAAAGAGGCTGTTGGTTTTTATAGTCACGGATTACAAATCCGCGCCATCGGGTTTTGTAGCCGTAGAAAATTTTATCAACACTTCTGATACACTACCAAATATTATCATTATTCTTTCAGCAAACCCTCTGATTCAACCTGGTAAGAGTTTATTTTAATTGAGTCTGTTGCTTCTTTAAGAAGATAAAATGTTTCTTTAGAATTATAGTTTTCCCTTTGAACATCATAAATCAACAAATATTCGGATTTAGGATTAGTACCATCCACTATATTTGTTTCCCATTTTAGAAGTTTTCTATCTTTAACTTTGCCTAATTTAATATCGACAATACCACTATCTTTTTTAAAATCTTCTTTAGATATTTTATCAAAAAAACTATTGCTAAATAATTTTAAATTATCATCTCTTTTATCAAATTTAAGATTCTCAAAATAAAGATTTACTACTTTTTCAGCCTCAATTTTGTCCGTTATCGTATTTTTTCTTTGTATATTGAGTTTATTACAAGAATACAAAAATGACACGCTAACTAATACTAATAATAATTTTTTCATTGCTTTTTTTATTTATAAACTTGCCCTTCACATTCCCAATTATAAGATAGGATTGTATCTTTTTTATGGATATTAAACGTTAGTTCTCCTTTTCTTTTAATTATAGTATCTCCACGCTCTATTTGATCTCTGTATGTATACCACCATCTTTGATTCTCACTTGAAACAGTATATTTACCATCTTCTATGCTAATACCTTTAATTGACATTGTAGTAGTGTTATCCGGCGATAATTCATCTACAATTATTAAGCACTCTTCGTTTCTGTATCCATTTGCATTCCATTCACAATCTGTTTTACAAGATATAAATAGAAAAAGAGAACTAATAATAAAAATTTTTTTTTTCATTGCTTAAAACATTTTTGGTGGAGTTATTGCTTGTAATACTGTGTTTTGGATTCTAGACATACCATTAGGAATATCATTTTTAAGATTACTTAATTTATAAGATTTTGTATTAGATTTTGAAACTCCTAATCCATAACCAAATCCTACCCCATAAGTTTTAGCCCCTCTTGTTGCGGCTTGAGTGTTATTTCCTATAGTTCTAGAAGAAGTTCCATAACTACCTTTAACCACATAGCCTGCACTATATGTCAAATCTTCTCCTCCTAGTTCATTTAATATATCTGTACTACCTCCAAATAAATTATGAGCATTAAGAGTAACTCCACCACCAAATCCAGGCTTTGTAAATTCACCTACTCCATAATCAAATCCGTATACTAATGCGGCATCATCTCCTGTTGCTGCTAATGAAAGTGTAGCATTAAAATTAATAATTCCTAAACTGATCCCAAAGCTACCACCTATACTCATTGCATCAAACCAACTTTGATCAACGCCACTGCTATTACCCGGCACCATAGCTAATGCCTCTTTACGGAAATCGTCTACAAATCCATCTATTATTTTTGTACCTATATTTCTATTGTCATGTTCAATAGTTATTTCTTGTAAAGTAGTACTACCAACCAATTCATTAGTACCCCCACTCAAGTTTTCCCATAAGTCACCATTTAATTTCCATTTTGTACCATCTTCGTCAGTATGTTGATGTCCTTGAGGAAATTCACCCTCAGGTGGTCCTTCAGCACTCATCCCCGTAGGATCAACCAACATAATTGGATTATTATTCACATATTGGTAAGGCGTCATCGTCTGTTCCGCCAGTGGGTCCACACTTACAAATATACTAATTCTTGGGTCATAATAACGAGCGCCGTAATAATACATTTGTGTGGCATTATTATAACTCTAATAAAAAAAGCGGTTTCAAATTACTGAAACCGCTTTTTTAGCTTTTAATTGTTATAGCTTAAAACATCCATCTCATGGAAGAGGTTTTAAAAACATCGTGGATATAATCGCCTTCTATCAATAGCAAACATGCCAAATAAGCAATTAGGAAAACCATTGGTGCAACGATTGACCAGCGGAATGATGATTTTTCACCTTCTAAGTGCATGAACGCCCACATGATATAGTACGCTTTTACAATGGTTAAAATGATGAAAATCCAGTTTAAGTAGCTTAAATTTAATAAACTGTTGTGAAATAATGCATCGGGTTTATAAATACCCAAAACAACTTCTACTATTGTAAGGATTGATAAGTAAATGAATACTTGCCAAATTCTTTTTGTATTTGATGCGTGTGCTCCCATTTTTTTAATTTTTTTTAGATGATTATACTAAATAGAAGAATGTAAATACAAACACCCATACTAAATCTACAAAGTGCCAGTATAATCCAACTTTTTCAACCATTTCGTAGGTTCTTCTTTTTTCGTAAGTACCCAACAACACATTAAAGAAAATAATGATGTTTAACAATACCCCTACTGAAACGTGGAATCCGTGGAAACCTGTTATAAAGAAGAATAAATCGCCAAAACTTTTATGACCGTATTCGTTGCGCACCAAGTTGGCACCTTCTACCACATATTGGAAATCGTTTGCACGTTTTAAAGTTTCTTCGCGAGATAACGTTATTTTTTTATGTTTATTTTCTGGGTCGGTATATTGTGTTCTAATCAATATATCTGGGTTGTTTTCTAAACCTGCTTTCACTTGGCTTAGTGATACAGATGTATTAGATCCTCCAGACATTCCCCAAACGCCTTTGCTTCTTGTTAATGCAGCGTCTTCACGTGCAATTGTTGTATCTGCAAACTCTGCTAATGCTACACGTTTTCCGTCTTTATTAACGAATTGCAAAATTTCGCCACCTCTTGTTTCCACAGCACCATAAGTACCTGTGATGAAGTTTTTCCACTCCCAAGCCTGTGATCCAACGAAAACAAGACCGCCTACGATGGTTAATAACATATAAACGGCTACTTTCTTTTGCTTCATTTGATGACCTGCATCTACTGCCAATACCATCGTTACCGATGAAAAGATCAAGATAAAAGTCATTAATGCTACGTAAAACATTGGTGCATCTACACTATGCATAAACGGAAAGTGATTAAATACCTCATCGGCAATTGGCCATGAATCAATAAATTTGAATCTTGTAAAACCATAAGCGGCAAGGAATCCGGCAAATGTTAATGAATCTGACAAAATGAAAAACCACATCATCATTTTCCCATAGCTCGCTCCAAGAGGTTGGACATCTTCGCCACCTCCCCAAGTTTGTTCTTTAGTCGCTGCTGTAGTAACTGTCGCTCCCATAAAAAGTTTAAGTTGTTAAAAAGTTCCCAAATTTACATCTTTTTTCTTTTAAAGAAAAGTAAAAAGATTATTTGTAAAAAGTAAAAAATAAAAACAAATACAACCACAAGAATCCTAAAAAGTGCCAAAACATCGCACTTAACTCTATTCCAAGGGTTTGAGTTGCATTATACTTTTGTTTATAATGATTATAAATTACAATTAACAATGAAATTAATCCACCTGCCAAATGGGCAATATGTACTAAAACCACTACATATAAAAACGATGTGGTGATGGTACTTGCACTTCCTGTGAAATAATATCCGGCTTCAATAACTTGATTAAATCCTTGAAACTGCAATATCACAAAAGTAATTCCCAATAAAAAAGTAAGCCCTAACATTAAACTTGTGGTGGAACGGTTGTTTTTTTGTATGGCTTTTTTGGCTAAATGAAATGTTATACTGCTTAAAACAATCACCAACGTACTCCATAAAAACGCTTGTGGCAATTGAAAGTCTTTTAACCAATCCGGACGGTTTTTACTAATCACATAAGCGCTTGTTAAGCCAGCAAAAACCATCACAATACTACCCATTGCAAAAATAAGCATGGTTTTGTATGCTTTTCCTTTTTGTATTTTTTCTGCTTGAAGTTCTTCAGTATTCATTATCGCAAGAATTTATCTAATATAAAAATAATCTGTATCAATGTAATATAGGTAACGCTTATAAGCATTAGCGTTTTTGCCGACTTATCGGTTTGTTTGCGGTATAACTGAACACCGCCATAAAGCATCCATAAACCTGCCGCCAAAACCAAAACTGCTGCGATTGGTGAAAGATACAATCTTCCTGTGTAACCTGTTGCTGGCAATAAAGATGCAATGATTAACCACACACAGTATAAAATAACTTGCAATGCGGTTTTTTTGTCTTTTTTTCGTGTGGGCAATAAATAAAACCCGCCTTTTTCGTAATCGTTGAACAAGAACCAACCCAATGCCCAAAAATGGGGAAACTGCCAGAAAAACTGAATAAGAAACAACATTCCGGCTTCAATACCAAACTGATCAGTATGCGCCACCCAACCCAACATAAATGGAATGGCTCCTGGAAAAGCACCCACAAATACGGCCAATGGCGTTAAGGGCTTTAAAGGTGTATAAACGCTTGTGTATAAAAAGATGGAAATAGCACCAAACATAGCTGTTTTAGGACTCACGATATACAAAATTGCCAAACCAACAATAGTAAGCGCTGCCGCCAATGTAAACGCTGTGTTTTTTGAAACACGCCCTGAAGAAACCGGACGGTTTTTAGTGCGATCCATTTTTGCATCTAAATCTTTTTCGATGATTTGATTAAATGCATTCGATGCTCCCACCATGCAATAGCCACCCACAGCAAGCATCATCAATTTCATTATATCGATTTGCTGCCAGTCTTCCACCGCTAAAAGGTATCCGGCCAATGTAGAAAAAACCACACTAATAGCCAAACCTACTTTGGTCATGCTTTTAAATTCTGATAGCGCTGAAACTTTTATGACTGATGAAGATGTTTCCAAAATAAGCTGTTTATTCCTAAATAATTCGGTGTGCAAATATACTTGAAAAAAAATCTTAAAACTAACTATTTACACTTTTAAAGTGTTAAACAAAATCGAAAAAACACTTTATATGGTTGTTGTTTCTAATAAAATTTGTTTTTGGGAAGAGGTCCCAATGCGTTTCACTCCCATTTGTATATAAAACAAGGCATCGGTCAATTTTTTAATGCCACCGGAAGCTTTCACAGGCAATGGTGTAGCATTTTCAAGCATCAACGTAATATGCTCGGGTGTAGCGCCATTGGGTAGGTTGTTTTCGGTGGTATAAAATCCTGTTGATGATTTCACAAAAACGCGTGCATAATCATTTTCTTTACCGTTTTTAATCACAACATTTTTAATCAATGTGGTGATTTGAATGATTTCTTTATTAGATAATGCCGCCGTTTCTATAATCCATTTTATCGTTTTGAATTGTTGCAAACACATCATCGTGCATTCTTTTACTTGATTTTGAACCAAGGAAACAGCACCATTTTTAAATGCAAGATAATCGATCACTACATCTAATTCATCTGCACCATTGTTTATAGCGTTTTGGATTTGCAAACACTTTTCTTCGGTTGATGCAGTGCCTTGTGGAAAACTGATTACGGTTCCAACTAACACTTTACTTTTGTGCGCGGTTACAAATTGCTTGGCTTGCTGTACATATTCGGGCAAAATCATTACACATTTGTACTTCTTGGCAACGGCATTTTGCAATAAATCTGCTACAATGGCATCGTTTTCAAAGGCACTTATATTTGCTTGTTCGGCTGTTTGCAGATAGGTGGCATCTAAAAATTCAGTGATTTGTTTCATGGTTTTAAACCTAAATTCTTTCAAAAATAAAAAAACCTCACGAATTGTGAGGTTTCCATCTTGTATAAATCCAATAAATGGTGGTTCCAAATAAAACGCCTGCGGTGTTGCAAAGCACATCTAACCATTCAAATGAACGATGAGTGGGCAATATATCTTGCAGAAATTCAATCATCAACCCAAATAAAATCAATCCTAAAACTATTAGCAAGCGATTCAATGGATATGCCGATGATTTTTTGTTGAGCAAAGCCCATGACCATAAGAAAGACGAAGTGGTGTAAAAAACAAAATGCACTACTTTATCTAAATGCGGAATGCGTATTTTTTGAACTTCGTTAATGTTTGATAAATTTATTAAACAAAAAACTAAGATGAGTACGTTCCACGCTATGGCAAGCAGCTTTTTGTTATGCACCAATTAATTCTTTGTATTGATCAGCTGATAATAAAGCATCGAACTGAGCAGTATCGGTAACTTTTACTTTGATCATCCAACCTGCTGCATACGGATCGGTGTTTACCAATTCTGGTTCTGTTTCTAAACCTTCATTGAATTCAATGATTTCGCCAGCAACTGGCAAAAATAAATCTGAAACTGTTTTTACTGCTTCTACTGTTCCAAAAACCTCGTCTTGGTCTAAAGTTTGGTCAAGTGTTTCCACTTCCACGTAAACAATATCGCCTAATTCTTTTTGTGCAAAATCGGTGATTCCAACAGTTGCAACATCGCCTTCTAAACGAACCCACTCGTGGTCTTTTGTGTACTTTAAATTAGCTGGTATATTCATTGTTTTATTATTTTAAGCAAATGTATAACATTATTAAGAATTGAAAAATTTTTAGGGTTTAATTTCCAAAATTATATCGCAAGGTAAAGCCCGAACGTATATTGGTGATTGGGAACATGGTTGAAACAACTGCTTTTTGCATCATGTGTTCGTAATAAAAAATCATTCTAAAATTTTTACTTAAATCGTACTCGGCATTCAACCTGATATTGGTCATATCCTGCCCTGCCCCTATTTGATTGTTGGTATAATCTAAATAGCGAATAATGGTTTCGTTTCTTCGCCATGAAAATTCGCTTGTAATTCGTAAATCACTAACAATTCTTCCACCGTTGGCAACACCTTCAAAGTTTGTGGTGAAACCTACATCTTTAATGATAAAACCTAATTTTACGCTGAACTCATTTCCTTGCACTTCTGTTAGCAAATTGTTATCAAAACTCATAGAAAGCAAACGGTCTTTATTTATCTTAAAACCAACATCTATGTTTGATTTAGTCAACAAATCAATACCAATGAGCGGACTGAAATTTTCCATCATTGTGATATTGCTCACCACGTTTCTTGCCGGAAAGTTTCCGCCTGCATTTAAGGCATTCGGATTTTCTAAAAACTCATAATTGGTTTGGAAATTGTTTACAGAGTAATCTGAAATATAATTGTGAGTTATGGTGAAACGATTCAAATTCTTTTTAAACCACCCCAATTTTGCTAATCCTGTATAGCGCAACGACCAGTTTGGCAGCGGAATATTACGCATAAATCCATTGCCTTGTTTCGAAATATCACTGCCCGAATATGCAGCTAAGAACGAAGGAATCAACACTTCTTGATTGGTGCGGCTATAACCTACTGGATAACCATATTGGTCGATATTTGCGGGATCCGACAAATCAATGCCTCGCGCAGCAGCCAAACGGTTTGCTACTGTGATACGGTTTGCTTTGAATTGCTCAAAAACTGCTGATCCGTTTACATCGCTTCTGCCAAAAGCTGTTCCAATCATGATATTTGATGTGCGATACATTCCAAATTCATAAGGCGAACGCGAATTGTAAACACCGTTTTCTAAATCGTATTGCTCCGACATATTGTAGCTATAATCTTTATTGGCTTTTAAAGTAATCAATAAATCTTGAACAGGTTTCAATTCGGCTGAGAAAGTCAATCGTTCAGTGTGCATACGGCTAAACTCTTGGTTGAACTCTGGATAATATGTTAACCAACCTTTTCGAGCAGCATCATAGCGCACATCTTCTTGCGAACCAAAAACATAGCCAAGTGTTGGGCGTGCTGTTCCGAAGAAACCTAAACCGCCTAAATAACCCGGAAGCACCGTACCGTTTGATTCATTATAACTTACTTGAACATTTTTAACCATTGTTGCAACATTTATTAATGCATCTAATGCTGCCGAACCATTTTCTTCTTGTTCTTTTTTCTCTTTTTCGGTTAATTCCTTATTGCGTTCTACTTTTTCACCCGGTTTTGGTTTTTGGGTTAAAGCTTGCGGTGTTTTCTTTTTTGATTTACTTGGCACTAAACCTACAGATTTATATAGGGTCTCCATGCTCAAAGTGGTGGTTAAATTGTGAGAATTGGCATTTTGAATGGTGTTCCCCAAATCATAATTCACACCGTTGTAATCAATGCTTGAAAAGGCATCGGTAGCACGTTGCCAGCTGTAATCGCCTTTGTATGTATAATCTGCGTTGATGAATGATAAAAACGGAATTTTATCAAAAGGCAATTTATAATTCACATCAAAAGTTTGCATGCGCAAGTTTGGCGTACCCGGATCAAAATAACCGTCCCAAATATCTAATGAGTTATCCACATTGCGGTTGACATCCATATAATTTCGCACCACATTGTTGTTGGAAGCAGTGTAGTTAACCACTAAACTTTTGGTAAGGTTAAAACTAACGCCATAGTTGTAATTAAAGAAATAATTTCTTCGGTACAAGGGTTGAATTTCAATACCGTCCACATCGATCATTCTGTATTTTTGTTGGTTGTATTGTCTTAACACATCCGACTTGAATGTTACGTTGGTTGGCAATAAATTTATATTGAAATCGCTTAACAATTTAAAATATTTGCTTTTCTTGAAATTTTCTGCTTTTTTAAACGGTTCAATATTCCATGGCTTGAAGGAATAAGCATATACTAAAGACGAACGTGCTTGCTGATCCAACAAACGGTCTATTTCAAAATTGTGTTGTTGCACTTCATTGAATGAATGGGAAAGCGTTAAGTTTTCCACATCGTAAAAATGCTGTTTTTGATTTTGCCCACGTTGTTTGTTCACACCAATAAAATTAATACTGGTGCGTTTGGTATATTCAATTGCGCGGTCTTTAATCAGTTTGCGTTCTTCTGCAGACTGGGCATCATCCATTTTAGTTTCTAAGCGAATATCCGGATCGTTTGGATCGTATTCTGGTGTAATTTTTTCTTCGGAAACCGAATAACTAAAAGGTATGTTTAAATTCCATTTTTTGGGCAATACTTGGTGGGCATTCACTGCGGTAGTTACATTGTACTGAAAAATATCTTCCCTGCTGCGTTCTTGCGGCCCTTGTTCCAATGCTCCAAAGCCAATGGTTTGTTTGTTTACCGATGCAGTTACAGCTGCAAAATCGGCAATTTTAGCATCAACGGTAGCCACAGCAGCCCAACCACCTTTGTTGGTCATATCAGACATGCGAAGTTCATTGAACCAAACTTCTCCACGCAAATCTCTTGGCTGTTCAATGCTGTTTTCATACAGCACATTGGTATTGTTTCGAATACCAATCATAATGGTACGCAACATTCCAAAGTTTGGATTTCCTTTTACACCAATACGCAATTTATTGACTTTTGATGCCAATTCAGGAGCCAACTCGTCTTCGTTTTTAAAATAAATAAAATTAGGATCTTGGTTGTTGTCGCGGTTGCGCATCAATTTTAATTTGGTTAGCAACTCTAACTGCAATTCAATTTCATTGGCAAGCGGCCAAACTTCTTCTGCCATAGACGCTCCCCATTCGGTTACTTTTAATGGTATTTCTACTTGATAAAAGTTATTGGTAAAGTCATTTCCAAAACGGATAAATGCAACCATTTCATCGTCTTTCAATCGGGTGATATCTGTTTGCGCTTCTGTGGCTTCGGCATGTAAAAACATGCGTAGCTTTTTATACTGGCGCATATCGATATTTCCAACATTCTTAAATACAGCACGCGAATCTCCAGGCTCTAAACCATTTGGTGTGGTGGTTGCATTTGCTTTATACACACGCAATGACAATGCTTGTTCATTTTGGTTGATGATGCTGTTGTTTTGATTGATTTGTTCACGAATAATTCCCGGTGGCAATACATAAGGAATAGGTGTACGCGAATAGTTGTTTAAAATATTCAAAGTAGTTACATCGAAACCTGTATTTGTTCCCTGAACCACAATATTTGGATCTTCCACCAAACTTTCTGTATATCTGCGCCAATCGCTTCGAACTAAATTCAACGTTCCAAAACGCAAAGTTACTTCATCGGTGAATCCTGTTAGGAACATACGCATAAAACGCACAGATTGTAAATCAGAAATAGCTCCTACGGCATAATCTTGGCTTGCAATAATTGGCACTTTGTATTGTACCCATTTCACAGGAGTGGTGTTTCCGTTTAAAAACTTTTCGGTAGTTGTTCGCACATCCACCACATAGTTCTGGCCAATTATTGGGTTTGGCGTTACATTTACCTCATATTGATAATACGCATTAATCGTATTCATGGTGTTGTCATTATCAATATCTTCCACATCGGGCAAATTGCTGTTTCCGCGGTTGGTGTCAGTGAATTGTATGGGTGTATTTCCTTGCAAACCGTTATAGTTCTTATAGCGCGAAATGATATCACCTTGGGCAGTTAAGAAAAACTCATAATTATCAGCTGCCGGATCGGCCATACCTGCAAATTGCGGAAACTTAGCTTTTTCTTCTTCATCATTTAATCCGTCTAAACCAACATCTTGAAAAGCGCGATTAGCAGGATCTGAATCGAACGCATAAATCAAAGCAGTAGAAGCAGGTACTTTACCCCAAATAGAACTAATTGTTGGTGTGTTGTTAGCGGGAGAAGGCAAACCGTTTTCGTATTGCTTCATTCCGTCTTGCAAAATATCCTCAGAAATGTATCCCAAGTTAAAGAATAATTTCCCTGTATTTGCTGCATCTGCTGTATCGCCCGCATTTCCGGTATAAGGATCCATCATCCAAAATTCAATATACTCTACGTTTGCCTGTTCAAAATTGGTCGAAGCAATGGAACGCATAATCCCTGCCCAGTTTTGACTTGGATTAGGCAATTCATTAGCAGCTAAATATTGTGGATTGAAGTTATAAGGCCCTCGTTCTCTTGGATAGTAGGTTAAATTCAGTGGATTCACAGTAAGTAACTCTCCATTGGCAATGTCCATTGTTGGGAACAGCTCTTCTTTATTAACACGGCGTGTTCTGTTGGACGACAGCATGGCATCAGATATGTTATCAGGACGTCGATACGGATTATAAAAAATTTGATCTACTGTGTACCACGACATTTTTGCTCGGCGGAATCCAGATTGCAAGTCTGTGAAATTTTCACCAAAGCCCACAGGAACCGAAGACATAAACCACATTGTTGGATTCAACACATCGATATTACTTTGTGTTCCTTCAAAATTTTCAATATAAGAAGTTGCTTCCCCATTCACTTGATCTAAACGCGATGCGCCGGGTTTCAAATATGCAAATTCGCCTCTAAATGTTAAACTCGACATTACATCGGTATCAATATTTGGCAATTTATTCACCCAGCGGGTCAAGAAAGGCAAATCGGTTGTATAATTGGCGTTAAATCCATAAATAGTATTGTTTACCGATTCTTCTCCAAAGTTTGATTTCACCGTTAAAGGCTGCTCTGTTAAACGCAAATAGGTAGCACCTAAAATTAATTTATCATTTACCTGATGATCAACATGCACTCCAAAAAACGAACGACGAGTTTGGTTGAACATAGAATTTTCTTCCACAGAAATTTCAATCGGTGTGTTGCTTTCTCTAAGTCCCGGATCTAAAATTTGAACCATTCCGCGTTGGTAATCTACGGTATAATCTACCCCTTCTACCAACATTCTTCCACCAGCGGTAACCGTAACAGAACCTGGTGCAATATTAAATCCAGGAATAGGAATTCCATCGCCTGAGGAACTTGTTGCTTTACCTTTTAATTGAAACTTATTCTTTTCACTGTCTTGTAAGGCTTTTACATACGTGTTTCGATACATGTTTTTATACACGTATTTCTTTTGGTTGGGATTGTAGCTGGCATCCACATCATAGTTTTCAGATGGATTGGTTGCTAGTTTGTTGAATAAATGTTCTCCAAACGGTTCAACGGTGGTAAAAATGACCCTTCCCCCTTCTTCGTCAATGGTGATTCCTTCAAACTTGTTCATGTTTTGAAGTTGCCCGCTGTTGTTATTATACCCGCCGCCTTGGTTTGGATTGTTACTGTTTGCCGGATTGCTTGTTGGGTTGGTAGCAATATAATCGAACCAACCATCGCCACCGTTTTGCGGATCATTTGTAGCATTTAATCGGTCTAAGTTAAAAACATTTAACAAAGGAGTATCTGCAACACCTTGTGGCAAAGTAGTACCCGAAACAGGGGAAATATAGTTGAGCGGTTGCGGGTCGGTGTACATAATGTTCAAGCGAAAACCATCGCGTTCTAAATAGCGTGTGTTGGGCACTTGATAGATGTTTTTCATCATCAAATCCCAAACCGGTTCATTTACCGACGCCAAAGTACTTTTCAGCATTTTCACAATTAAACTTTGAGTGGTTGGAATGTCTTGGTTATTGGCATCTTGACCAACCACCGTAGCATCTACGCCATCGGTACCAAATTCACCCACTTTATACACTTTTCCGCCAATGGTATATTCAAAAGCCACACCAAGCACTTCGTCATTGTTCAAAGGTTGCTGCAAGGTGATGTATCCTAATTGCGGGTGGAATTTATATTCGTTTTCGGATAATTTGCGGGCGTTTTCTAACTTGGCATAATCGCGCCCTTCGGTTACTTGAATATTAAATCCACTTTGGGCTGTGTTTATTTCACGAATGCCCGCGTTTAAAAAGTTTGTACCAATTGCTTCGGGATTGAATTGGTTATTGCCGTTATCAACAGGTGCATCGACTTGAGAAGTTCCAAAAAAAGTTGGGTTTGCCGTTACATCAATCCCCACAATACGATCGGTTGCAGCATTGCTTAATCGGGCTTCCCCTAAATCTTGCAAAGCAATGATGTTTCGCATGTTGTTATTTGTCTGCGCCACACGGTTTTGGCGGTTTGTTACCCACACTTCTAAACGGGTAATGCGCACACGGCTGTTTATATACGGATAATTTGTTAATGCTTTATCGTATTGATATCTAAAGTATTGCGAAAGGAAAAAGTTGCGGTTTTGTTCATAATCCAAAGCAAACATTTCAAAATTTTGAACGGTACCGCCGCCTTCTGCCACAATGGTTTTTCGTTCGGAAGTTTGTCTAGAGAAAACACCTGTTAAAGTGGTTCTACCAAACTGTAATTTGGTTTTCACACCAAATAAATTCTGCGCACCACGCACCAATGAATTGTTTACCGGCATGCTTACGTTTCCCACTTCTAAGCCTTGCAAAATAGCATCTTCATCGGGTTCATAGTTCAACTTCATCATTTGCCTTTGAAAGTCTAAGGTTGCTTGATTATTGAAGTTAATATCGGTGTTTAAGCGGGTTCCTACTTTTCCTTGTAAACTTAAACTGATTCGTTGGTTAAAATCCAAAGCAAATGTGCGGCGGTTTCTAGGGGAAATAATAGGATTGTCTTGTTTGGAATAGCGAAGACCCAAGTCTAATTCTACCGAACCACTTGGTTTCACATCGATGGTGTTTCCTCCAAAAATTGTTTCAAATAATTTAGAGTTCACATAATATCCCGGCAATAAATCTTTCTTTTCTTCTTCGCTTAAGCGGTCTTGACCTGCTGCAATCCGTTTTGCGTAAAACTCGCGCATGGCAGCTTTCAGCAAAATATCTTCATACTGTTTGCGGGTTAGCACCATGGGATATTCTAAATTGAAATCGTTGTTGGTAACGGTGTACATATACCTGTCTGAAACTGGGTCGTAGGTGTACATTTTCATTATAGAATCTACATCTTTCAAAGTAATAGCTCCGCGAATTACTACTTTATCTTCTTCGTTTTCTTCGATTTGTGCAAAAACAGGTGAAGCATTACCCAATAAGATAATAAGAAAAAAATACTTTAAAAGAATATATAAACGTGAAGATGTTTTCAAAATCTTACAAACTTTTTAATGCTGATTTGATAATTTGTTCTACAGTAACTTCTGGATTTTGCTGCACGATGTTTTTTACTACTTTTTCGGTAGCTTTTCGAACAAACCCAAGTACTTCTAATGCAGATAACGCTTCTTCTGCATTTGTATTGTTTAAAGGTGCAGATAAATCTTCTAAACCATATAATTTTTGTACTTTTTCTTGTAGATCAATGATAACGCGTTGGGCGGTTTTTAAGCCAATTCCTTTGATAGATTGTATGGTTTTCACATCGTTTGAAGCAATTGCATTGATTAAATCTTTTGGAGCCACATATGAAAGCATGTTTCGAGCGGTGTTGCCGCCAATCCCTGAAACCGAAAGCAATAACTTAAAAAGCTCGCGTTCTACCTTATCCATAAATCCATACAAAATATGCGCATCTTCTTTGATTTGCAGGTATGTATATATCTGAATGGCCTCGGCATCTTTTATTAAAGAATAAGAATGCAACGAAATATGAACTTGATAGCCAATTCCGTTGCAATCTATAATAATATCTGTAGGAGTTTTTTCAACCAATCTGCCTTTTAAAAACGCAATCATTTCTTATCATTTAATTTTCATCAAAAATAGAAAATTTAATTAATATAATACGTTTTGTGAATTTGGTTTGCTTTTAAGCGTTTACACACTTTTTTTCTTTAAACTTTTTTGTTGGGCATCAATCACCGCCACAGCAGTCATATTCACCATTTCATCTACGCTGGCACCTAATTGAAACACATGCACAGGCGCATCCAACCCTAACAAAATAGGGCCGATGGATGTGGCTCCGTTTAATTCTTTTAGCATTTTATAGGTGGTATTTGCCGTATCTAAATTTGGAAAAACCAATGTATTTACCTTTTTACCGACTAATTTTGAAAACGGAAACTTGTCTTTTAACATTTCTTGATTCAGTGCAAAATCGATTTGAATTTCGCCATCAACCACCATTTCCGGATAATTTTCATGCAACATTTCAACCGCTTTACGCATTTTTCTTGGTGTTTCTTCTTTTGATGAACCAAAGTTTCCATACGAAATCATTGCCACTACCGGATCCAATCCAAACATTTTAACAGTGTGGTTGGTCATTAATGCAATTTTAGCAATTTCTTCGGAAGTTGGATTGGGGTTTACAGCAGTATCGGCCAAAAACATTGGTCCTCGGCGCGTAAGCATTAAATTGGTCGATGCCACTTTTGACACACCACTTACGCGAGGAATTAAATCTAAAACCGGTTTTAAGGCAGACGGATAACTTCTTGAATAGCCCGTTAGCATAGCATCTGCTTCGCCTTGCAACACCATCATCGATGCAAAATAGCTGCGGTCGCGCATCAGCTTTTCTGCATCAATTTTTGTAATTCCTCTGCGTTCTCTCGACTTCCAAAAGAACTCTGTATATCGTTTTCTTCGCTCGCTTTCTTCATTGATTTTAGGGTCAATAATCAGTACATCGGCATCAAAACCAATTTCCACTTTTAATTCTAAAATCACTTCTTTATTTCCTAACAAAATAGGAATTGCAATTCCTTCTTCGTAAGCAATTTGCGCTGCTTTTAAAACATTTAATTGATCGGCTTCGGTATAAACCACTTTTTTAGGGTTCATTTTGGCACGATTCATCAGCATACGCACCAATTTATTGTCGGATCCCATACGGTCTGACAATTCATCGCGGTATGCTTCCCAATTAGTAATCGATTCTGTAGCCACACCCGATTCCATTGCTGCTTTTGCCACAGCTGGCGGAATTTCGGTCATTAAACGCGGATCAAACGGTTTTGGGATGATATAATCTTTTCCAAAGCTTAATTTGCGTTCGCCATAGGCAATATTTACTTGCTCAGGCACCGATTCTTTTGCCAATTTCGCCAAAGCATAAACGGCAGCCAGTTTCATTTCTTCGTTGATTTTTGTAGCACGCACATCTAGCGCCCCACGGAAAATAAATGGAAACCCTAAAACATTGTTTACTTGGTTAGGAAAATCGGAACGCCCCGTACCCATGATAATGTCATCGCGCGTTGCCATTGCCAATTCGTAAGCAATTTCAGGGTTTGGATTTGCCATTGCCAATACAATTGGGTTTGCTGCCATTGTTTTTAGCATTTCTGGTGTTACCACATTTGCGGCTGATAAACCAATAAACACATCGGCATCTTTCATGGCATCTTCCAGCGTGTGAATGTCGCGATTGGTTGCCCAAGCAGCTTTAGAAGGATCTAAGTTTTCACGATCGGTGCGAATAACGCCTTTACTGTCTAGCATGACAATGTTTTCTTTTAAAGCGCCAACCGATATATACATTTGTGTACACGAAATGGCAGCAGCACCGGCACCATTTACCACAATTTTCACATCTTTGATCTGTTTATTTTGCAGTTCGCAGGCATTGATTAATGCCGCACCCGAAATGATAGCAGTACCGTGTTGGTCATCGTGCATCACAGGGATATTCATTTCTTCTTTCAGGCGGCGTTCAATTTCAAAACATTCTGGTGCTTTGATGTCTTCTAAGTTAATGCCTCCGAAAGTAGGCTCTAATGCTTTTACAATATTTACAAATTCGTCAACGTTTTTAGTATCTACTTCGATATCAAACACATCGATGTCGGCAAAAATTTTAAACAACAAACCTTTACCTTCC
This sequence comes from Paenimyroides aestuarii, assembly GCF_024628805.1. Lineage (NCBI taxonomy): Bacteria > Pseudomonadati > Bacteroidota > Flavobacteriia > Flavobacteriales > Flavobacteriaceae > Paenimyroides > Paenimyroides aestuarii. Next base: position 291,711 of record NZ_CP102382.1, read on the forward strand.
ATTACCGGTTTTGATGCTTGCGCGCCAATATCGCCCAGACCTAAAACAGCCGTTCCGTTACTAATTACCGCTACTAAGTTGCCTTTTGCGGTGTATTTATACGCATTTTCAGGATTTTTTTCGATTTCTAAACAAGGTTCTGCAACACCTGGTGAGTAGGCCAATGCTAAATCGCGTTGTGTACTGGTTGCTTTTGTAGGTACTACGGCAATTTTACCGGGTTTTGGTTTAGCGTGGTATAATAAAGCTTCTCTTCTTTTTGAATCTTTGTGCATGATTTTGTTTTTTGATAAGTAACAAATATAACAAGCTTAAAACAAGAACGAAAAAGATTTGATTATTTTTTTTTGAAGAAATGAAATAACAGATCGTATTACACAAGATTTTTGTTGTTTGATGAAAATGTTATTAAAACACCATTGCCGAAACATTAATAATTATAAAACAAAAGAAATGATTCTTTTTTTTAACATTTTAAATATAATTGGTATATTGCGGGTATATATGTTAGTAGCAGTCTTAAAAAGAAATAATAGTGTAATTTAATGGTAAGAAAAAAAATAAATCCAAATAGAGATAGAGATTTTGTTAACGGTTTAGATTTAACTAAGGAAAAGGTATATCCAAAATTTCTAAAAACAATTGAACTTGAACCATTTCGACATATTAAATCACTAAAAGTAAATTTTAATCATCCTATATCGGTTATATCTGGAACTAACAGATCAGGTAAATCTACTATATTAATGGCCATCGCTTGTAGTCATTTCAACTTCATTAAAAGAAATTCACAAAATGGTAATTTAGAAAGACATACTTGGGGTTCTTTAATGCAATTTACAAATAGAGATATTCAAACGGAAGATTGGACTTACCATATAACTTACAAGCTAGGCGACAAAACTGAAAGAAAAAGAGGACAAAGAAAAAAGACAACAAAAAAGTGGAATGGAATTGGAAAAAAAGAATCCCAATTTGATTTTCGAGATGTCGTTTTTATTGACTTAGATAGAATATCACCAGCTAGAAATTTTAGTAAAGTTATATACAATAAATCAAAAAAATCAATAGGAACACAAATCTCACCTTCTAATTCAGCATTAATTGAAGAATATATTTCCTATATTTTAGAAGAAACGTTCACTTTAAATAAATTAGCAACTTACCAAGATAAGGATATATTTAAGTACAAAAATGTTAATGAGTATTCAAGTTATAATGCAGCTACCGGAGAAGAAGTTCTTGCGAAAATAATCATTGACATAGTTGAAGCTAAGAAAGATTCTTTAATTCTGATTGATGAGATAGAAGTCGGATTACACCCAAAAGTTCAAAGAAAACTTATTGAAGTTTTATATAACATTTCACAAAATGATAATAAACAATTTATTTTAACATCTCATTCTCAAACAATATTATCAAGCCTGCCTGATATTTCAAGAGTTTTTCTTGAAAAAGATTATCATGGAAATTTTAAATGTATACAAAATATTAGTGTAAATGCTGCTTTATCAAAAATGGATTCACAATCTTATCCTTTGATTGATTTGTATTGTGAAGATGATATAGCGAAGAAAATAATTAGCAAGATTTTACAAAATTTACAAACTACTCATAATTTAACTAATGTAAAGAACTTAGTAAACATAATTGTTAGTGGTAGTGCTGAAAAAACTCATAATTATTTTATTGTACATAAAGAAACTTATGATTATAAAAAAATTAAAACTGGATTTGCTTGTATTTTAGATGGTGATATGAGAAATAATTATGCTTTAGATGATAATTTACATTTCTTATACTCTAGTAAAAGTCCTGAATATTTTTTAACAAAAGAGTATTTAAACGTTAATCCTAATTCAACTTTAGACTATCATTTAAAGAATTCTGACAATCATTGTTTATTTGACAAAATGAATGAATTGAATATAGGTAACACAAAAGATGAAGTTTTCGAGTTATGTTGGTCAGTTTTTAAAGATACCCCAGATGGAATTATTTATATAAACGAGCTTGAAAATTTTATAATTCAAATGTTACAAAAATATTCTCCTCACTTATGATTTTCACTAACACTATATTAAAAAATAGTGTACCAAGTAAAACATAATCCCCTACTGGCGCCAACATCTTGCAATTATAGGAAACACAAGCGTGACGCTTACGTTAGCGTGCGAGAAAATAGATACAAAAAAATTAAAAATCGTCTTTATTCAAAAACCCAATATTCCGCATCAACCCCGAAAATTTGGTACGTTTCATGGGTGATATTACAACTTATACTGTATCGATAACAAAACAGCACGTGGAAATATATATATAATTGTATTACTTGTTGTAAAATCAGAAAAACTAACTTCGTTTTTAATACCTGTATTTAATAAGTTATTTCCTTTAAGCATAAAAGTCCAAGCAGAATTTTCTTTGTGAAATTCACAATAGGCATTTGCTTGTTCTACAATTGTTTTGGTGTTTTGAAAAGCCGTCTTAGACCAGTTATAATCGGCTTTTGCTATAAAATGCTTTAAAAATTTGCTTTCAACCTTTGCAGAAAACCAATCGGTATATGATTTGTTATCAACACTGCTGTATAATTGACTAAACGACTTCGTGTAACTTAAATTGATATTAGGTGCTTGTTTGAACAATGTTTTGAAACCGCTACCAATGCTTTGGGAATTTCTTTTAGAAGGAACATCTATATTGTTGGTTACTTGTGTGTATGTACTAAACCCTAAGCTTGCATTGGCGTTAACTTCTATTTTTTTTAGGCGTTTACTTGCATAAGCAGAAAAATCTATGTTGGTGTCGGGTTGGTTGCTCATCACGGTGGTGTATAATTGATCAATACCATTTAAATCTACCTGATTGCGGATGTTTTTACTACGTTGACTGTAATTGATTGAAGTGTGAATATTTATTCCAGAATATATATTGAATTTAGAATATTGAAGACTAGCGTTTTGGTATTGTAAATTTTGCAGCAGTGCATTTCCTCTAAACAAAGCGTTGAACGAATTTACTTGCCAGCGATTGGCATAATTCTTTGCATCTAAATATGAATTTTTTATTGAATAAAAGAAATTCATTGACTCTGAATTATTAAATTCATATCCTAATTTAACTTCTGGTTCAATTGTGTTTTTCTCAAAAGTGAACCGCTGTGTTGGATAGGTGTTTTGAAGTTGGTAATGATGTATGAAAATACCTATAGTTGAAGTAAATTTTTTGTATAAAAACTTATATTCAATACCAGCAAACGGGTTATTTAAACGGTATGTCAACTGATTTCCAAAACCAAAATCTTCTAGATTATTCCAGTTACTGTTATTGGTGTAGTTATTTTGAGTGTTTAAATCGGTAAAAGTGCCATTATAACCTAGTGTGGTATAAAAATGGTGCTTTTTAGCAGCAATCCAATAGTGTTTTGCATTTATTTGAATGGTGTTTTGGTTTACTGTTTGTATTTCATTAAGCAAATAATGATCTGCTGTTTGCCAAGGAATATATGATGATAAAAAGGCTTTGTTTGAAAACCAATTGTATTGTGGTGTTTCTTTATTAAATGAATGTACAATTCCGAATGATGTTTTATGTTTTCTATTAATTGTTTTAAGATATTCAAATAGTTGAGATAAACTAAAGTTAACAGAGTTACTTTTAATATCAAGTTTATTGTTTGAGTTGTTATTTTGCGATAAAATGTTACCACTGTTGTTATTGTTTGTTGCGGCAAATTGCAGGTTGTAATTAAAGGTTGTGTTCTTGTCTTTTTTGTAATCAGCGATTATTTTACCTGATAACAACCTATTTCTTTGATTAAAGGAACTCCATCGGTTTTCAAAACTGATTATATCTGACTGCAAATAGTTTATATATTGCTCTGTTTGTGAACGAATCCAGTTTTTATTCATTAAAAAAACACCTTTTACATCCCATTTTTTACTAAAAGCATATCGAATATCACTCGCTATAAATTGATTCTTATTTTCAAGCACATTAGTTTTGGGTTCTAAGTAAGTATATAAGTTAATCAATTGTTGCTGATTAATAGTACTACGAACAAATACACTTTTAAATCCTTCAAAACGATTAACATCATCATAGGTTAACTGTTGTGAACCAAAATTGTTGGCGTTTGTAATAAAACTCCAATTAAAACGTGAAGAATAATAAAAAGTTGTAGCATTTGCATCATAATACTTGTTATTTCCATAACCAGCTCGTATATCTCCAAAAACAAATTTCTTTTTATCTTCTTTTAGTTTAATATTCATTGCCAAATCATCAGACCCTGAAACTTCTTTCATGTGGGCAACTTCGGTAAAATGGTCAATTACTTCCACTTTATCCACCGCATCGGCAGGAATGTTTTCTACGCCCAATTTAGTGCCGCCACCAAAAAAACTATTGCCTTCTACCATGAATTGGGTAACGGTTTTGCCTTGAACTTTTATTTTCCCACTATCAGTTACTTCCACACCGGGTAGTTTTTGTAATTGGTCTTTTAGTTTGCGTTCGGTGCCGTTCATAAAAGCAGCCACATCATAAATAAGCGTATCTTTTTTAACGATAACAGGTTGGTAATCGTAATCTATTACAATTTCTTCTAATAATTCGTCTTTGGGTGTAAGTATAAAATCATAAGTAGCTGGAGCATTTTGGTAATTGTATTCCAAAGAGAAGCTTTCATAGCCCATATAGTTTACGGTGATGGTGTAATTGGTTTCTTTATTTAATTCAAGCTTATATCGCCCTAAATGATCGGTAATAGTAAATTGGGTTTTTGTTGCACTATCAATCGCTTTAGCTATAATAGTAGCATTTTCTAAAGGAGTATTAACTTCAGATGTTACAATACCTTTAAGCGTTTGTGCATTTGCAAAAGAAGTATAAAAAAATAAAATGTAAATATATAGTGTTTTCAATTTTCGGATTGTTTAAATAATCTCTAAAAATTTGAATTTTAATAACCAAGTTGTTGTTTTAATAATTCAATGTATCGCTCATCAGATAGTTCATCTCCTTCAAATGTAACAGCATCAATATCTATTGTATTGTCATTAAACTTAATCTTTTCTAACTTAAAAATTTGATAATTATTAAAAACGCTATAAACAACTAAACCTGGTAGATTTGTAAAGTACTTGGGACCTATTGGATAAGGAATTTCTGGCGTAAACCAAGCTTCGATAGGATATGATTTAAGAGGGTTGATAACGTCTTTGTAAACACCAGTCGCCTTTATACAGGTGTAACCAGATATCTCTTTAGTTTCTTTGGTTACTGTCCAGATTGGGATATTGGAATCAGTAAAAACATACTTTTTGTCAAATTCGGTATTATATTGAAACTTCTTAGTTTTATATATATATTTCACAGGATCGTAACATCCTCCTATGGCGTCAGACATATCTTTGATGTTGTTCTCAACATTGTAAGAAGTATAGTAGGAGTTTTGGTTGTTAAAATACAGATAGAATTCATTGTCTTCTGCCAAAGGTCCAATATTGTCTTTCTGTTGGGTGCTACCGGTGATAGGGTTTGCTTCTATTTTTAAAGAATAAACAGCTTTGTGTGTTTGGCAATAGCAGCTATTTAGAAATAAAACAAAACTTAAAAGTAAAATTGGTTTCATATCAAATAATTTTGAGTTAGAGTAAGGAGGAATGGTTCATTCCTCCTTAAATATTAAGCTGTAATAGGTGATCGAGATATGGTGTCTGGTTGACGTTCATAAGTTTTTGTAGTTGATCTACCTTGAATGCATCCGTCATAATAAGCCTTTCTTAGCTTACTAGCTTCTCCTGGAGTAAGACCGTCTTGATCATTAATGTATTCATCTGCTTTTTTATCGCAATAAGTTTTGTCAGAAGACTTTATTATTACAACTTCTTTAACCTGCGCCGAAGCACTACCTGCAAAAGCAACTATTGCTAATGCACTAAAAATTAATTTTTTCATGTTTTTTATATTTTATGTTAAACATGGTGCGATAATAATAATAATAATAATAATAATAATAATAATAATAATAATAATAATAATACCGTGCAAATTTTTATGTTAAAATAACATAAAAATGCGATGACTTTTTTATAAATATTTAATGATTCAAAAAAAACAATATTCCGCATCAACCCCGAAAATTTGGTACGTTTCATGGGTGATATTACAACTTATACTGTATCGATAACAAAACAGCACGTGGAAATATATATATAATTGTATTACTTGTTGTAAAATCAGAAAAACTAACTTCGTTTTTAATACCTGTATTTAATAAGTTATTTCCTTTAAGCATAAAAGTCCAAGCAGAATTTTCTTTGTGAAATTCACAATAGGCATTTGCTTGTTCTACAATTGTTTTGGTGTTTTGAAAAGCCGTCTTAGACCAGTTATAATCGGCTTTTGCTATAAAATGCTTTAAAAATTTGCTTTCAACCTTTGCAGAAAACCAATCGGTATATGATTTGTTATCAACACTGCTGTATAATTGACTAAACGACTTCGTGTAACTTAAATTGATATTAGGTGCTTGTTTGAACAATGTTTTGAAACCGCTACCAATGCTTTGGGAATTTCTTTTAGAAGGAACATCTATATTGTTGGTTACTTGTGTGTATGTACTAAACCCTAAGCTTGTATTGGCGTTAACTTCTATTTTTTTTAGGCGTTTACTTGCATAAGCAGAAAAATCTATGTTGGTGTCGGGTTGGTTGCTCATCACGGTGGTGTATAATTGATCAATACCATTTAAATCTACCTGATTGCGGATGTTTTTACTACGTTGACTGTAATTGATCGATGCATAGGTGTTAAGTCCTGAATACATACTAAATTTAGAATATCTTAAGTTTGCTCTTTGGTATTGTAAATTTTGCAGCAGTGCATTTCCTCTAAACAAAGCGTTGAATGAATTTACTTGCCAGCGATTGGCATAATTTTCTGCTTCTAAATAACTGTTGCTAAGGGAATAGTTTAAAACCATGCTTTCTGATTTATTAAACTCGTATTCCATTTTAATCTCTGGTTCAATTGTGTTTTTCTCAAAAGTGAACCGCTGTGTTGGATAGGTGTTTTGAAGTTGGTAATGATGTATGAAAATGCCTATAGTTGAAGTAAATTTTTTGTATAAAAACTTATATTCAATACCAGCAAACGGGTTATTTAAACGGTATGTCAACTGATTTCCAAAACCAAAATCTTCTAGATTATTCCAGTTACTGTTATTGGTGTAGTTATTCTGAGTGTTTAAATTGGTAAAAGTGCCATTATAACCTAGTGTGGTATAAAAATGGTGCTTTTTAGCAGCAATCCAATAGTGTTTCGCATTTATTTGAATGGTGTTTTGGTTTACTGTTTGTATTTCATTAAGCAAATAATGATCTGCTGCTTGCCAAGGAATATATGATGATAAAAAGGCTTTGTTTGAAAACCAATTGTATTGTGGTGTTTCTTTTTTATAAGATTGTGTAATAGCTAAAGTGCCTTTATGTTTTTTGGTAAATGTTTTGTGGAATTCTAATAATTGGGACAATGAAAAATTATCTACTTCACTAGTCGTTGTTAAACTCTTCTGTTCTAAATTTGTATTAGAAATGATTGCTCCGTTGCGGTTATTTGCTGTTGCAGCCAACTGCAGGTTGTAATTATAAGTAGTGTTTTTGTTTTGGCGAAAATCTGCTGATAATTTACCAGATAGCAACTCATTACGGTTGTTTGAACTGCTTGTGCGATTTTCAAAAGTGATGTCTTCTGCTTGTAAGTATTGTATGTTTTGATCTGTGCGGGATTGTAGCCAATTTTTATTAAAAAGCAATAAACCTTTCACATCCCATTTTTTATGAAAAGAATATCTAAAATCACTTGCAATGAATTGATTCTTATTTTCAACCACATCGGTGTTAGGATTTACATATTGATACAAATTAATTAATTGCTGTTGATTGTTTTTAATATAAACACTTCGCAAGCCTTCAAATCTAAAAACATCTTCATAAGATAATAATTGTGAACCAAAATTATTAAGATTTCCAATAAAGCTCCAATTTACTTTTGGGGTATAATAAAACAAACTGGCATGGGTTTCGTAAAAATGGTTATTGCCATAGCCGGCACGTACATCTCCAAAAACAAATTTCTTTTTATCTTCTTTTAGTTTAATATTCATTGCCAAATCATCAGACCCTGAAACTTCTTTCATGTGGGCAACTTCGGTAAAATGGTCAATTACTTCCACTTTATCCACCGCATCGGCAGGAATGTTTTCTACGCCCAATTTAGTGCCGCCACCAAAAAAGCTGTTGCCCTCTACCATGAATTGGGTTACGGTTTTGCCTTGAACTTTAACTTGACCACTATCGGTCACCTCCACACCGGGTAGCTTTTCCAATTGATCTTTTAATTTACGTTCAGTGCCGTTCATAAAAGCAGCCACATCATAAATAAGCGTATCTTTTTTAACGATAACAGGTTGATAATCGTAATCTATTACAATTTCTTCTAATAATTCGTCTTTGGGTGTAAGTATAAAATCATAAGTGGTTGGGGAATTTTGGTAATTGTATTCCAAGGTAACTCCTTCAAAACCTATATAGTTTACAGTGATGGTATAATTGGTTTCTTTATCTAATTCAAGCTTGTATCGACCTAAATAATCGGCAATGGCAAATTTCATTCCTGCTTTGCCGTCTTTTGGCTTTGCCATTACGTTGGTGTTTTCCAATGGTTCTTCCTCGGTTGTTTTTACAACACCGCTTAGGGTTTGGGCATTGCCCAAATAGATAAATAATAAAAATAAGTAAGTTAGTAAAGGTTTCAAAGATTTTATTACAGATTTTTTAGTTTTAATTGTTACCTAAAGTTGGAAACAAAATGAGTATTAATTTATTTTCTATAATACTCAACTTCTTCATTAGTTATTCTAAGAAAGTCCGCTTCATTAATTTGCTTGCCTTTTGTTATAGGCGCTATCTTTTGTGTGTAATTATTCGTAAATTCTATTTTTTTGGCAGCATACATTGTATAGCCAATTTGCAATTCCAAAATAAGTCCTGGTAAATTCATATAAATTTCAGGACCCGCTGCAACGGGAATTTCAGGTGCAAACCACGCTTCTATTTTTTGCTCATCGGGCGTAGTACCTACGGCTTTATATACTGTAAAATTATCAATACTTTTACTTTCAGCAGTTATGTTCCAATTATAGTTGGCCTTATCTTTTAATAAGTAATGTTCCGATTTAAATTCATAATAAAAGCTATAGGTGTATTCTTTATTGGTTAAATTACAATAAACACTATATTCTGGCTGCGTTGAACTTTCAATAAATAAATCGGAAAAATAGTTATAATCAATAGGTAATGAACTTATTTCAAAATAACTTTCCGTGGACGTAAAATAAAGGTTAAACTCTATTTCGCTTGCTAGCTTTTGCGCATTACGTAAAGTTTGTTTATCAATCTCACGCAATAAGGCCCTTGGGTCATCGCCAATAGTAATTTCATAAGTTACAACACCAGTGGTCTTTTGGGCAAAACAAACACTTGTAAAAAATAATAAATAAAGAAATTTTGTTTTCATAGTTTTTAATTAAAAGAGAGGCTGTCCAAAAAGTAGGACAGCCTTTTGTTTTGTTTGATTTTAAAATCTAAAAATACCTACAGCATTTTGAGCCACACTATCCCCATATGTTGAATCTAAACATTTATCGAAATTTTGATTCGCTCTTCTTGTGGCTTGATTATGTGTATAACCAATAGCTCTGTAGTAATCATAATCAACTGACCACATATCTGCACAAGGTGTGTCTGACTCTACTTTTGCAGCAGCTTCATTTTTCTCTACTTTTTCAACACTAATGATTAAGTCTCCATTTGTAGTTATTTCACTTTTTTCGACTGTGTTAGCAGCAAAAGTACTACCTGCAAAAGCAACTATTGCCAATGCACTTAAAATTAATTTTTTCATGTTTTTTATATTTTATGTTAAACATGGTGCGATAATAATAATAATAATACCATGCAAATTTTTATGTTAAAATAGCATTTTTATGTTATTTTTTTAATAAATATTCAATGATTCAAAAACCCAATATTTCGCATCAACCCCGAAAATTTGGTACGCTTTACTGCCGATTTTTTAAAAATTTCGTTGAACAGTTCGTTGGTTAAATCATTCCATTGCTGTTTGTCGTAATCAATCAAGGTGGGTTTTGGTTTAAAAAGGGGTTCGGTGTGTGGTTTTGCAAAACGGTTCCACGGACAAACATCTTGGCAGACATCACAACCATACATCCAATCATCTAACTTGCCGGAAAATTCATGGGGAATGGCATCTTTTAGTTCAATGGTTAAATACGAAATACATTTGCTGCCGTTTACCACATAAGGCGATTCTATGGCTTGTGTAGGGCAGGCATCGATGCAAGCGGTACACGAACCGCAATGGTTGGTGGTGGCGGTATCGTACATCAAATCTAAATCAATGATTAATTCGGCTACAAAAAAGAACGAGCCTTCGGTTTTTCTTATTAAATTGTTGTTTTTACCAACCCAGCCCAAACCGCTTTTTGCTGCCCAAGCTTTGTCGAGCACCGGAGCGGAATCTACAAAAACACGTCCATCAACGGCGCCTATTTCATCATTAATAAAATTCAGCAAATCTTTCAATTTGTCTTTGATTACAAAATGATAATCTTCGCCATAGGCATATTTGGAGATTTTGTAGGAATTGGGATTTTGTTGTTCGGCAGGAAAATAATTCAGCAACAACGAAACCACCGATTTTGCACCAGGAACCAACAATCGCGGATCTAATCGTTTATCGAAATGATTTTCCATATAGTTCATTTCGCCGTGCATATTGTTTTTTAACCAACTTTCTAAACGCGGGGCTTCTTCTTCTAAAAAAGTGGCTTGTGAAATTCCACAATAAGAAAAGCCCAAATCGCGGGCTTTCTGTTTTATAAATTGTGTATATTTTTCTTTGTTAGTCATAGCTACCTCATTTTCCACAGATGCACGGATACATAATTATTAGTTTTTTTACCGCATAGATTCTGTGATAACCGTTCCAAAAACTTTAGGTATGCATTGTTTTAAGTACTGCTTATAAAACCATGCGTGTTTATGTAACCTCAAAATCTATATTTCCTATGAATCTATGTGGTTAAATATTTTATTTGATATAATTTGTTTAACCATAAAAAGTTTAAATAACTCTATTTTTTATTGTGGTTTAAAAAACAGAAAAATAACTAAAAGATTTATTCATGGTCATTAAACAAACCGCCTTGCTTGCCCAGATTTTGTTTTCCCAAATGCTTGTAGGCCTTTTCGGTTACTTCACGTCCACGCGGCGTGCGGTAAATAAATCCTTCCTGAATAAGAAAAGGTTCATAGACTTCTTCAATTGTTTCGGCATTTTCTGAAACGGCTGTTGCCAATGTGGATAATCCCACGGGACCGCCTTTGAATTTATCAATAATGGTAGATAAAATTTTGTTGTCCATTTCGTCTAATCCGTATTGATCCACATTCAACGCTTTTAAGGCAAAACGCGAAATTTCGATATCGATACGTCCGTTGCCTTTAATCTGAGCAAAATCACGAACTCTTCGTAGCAACGCATTGGCAATACGAGGTGTTCCTCGGCTTCTACCCGCAATTTCAATAGCCGCTTCTATATCAATAGGAACTTTTAAAATAGTGGCGCTTCGTTCTACGATAGTGGAAAGCAATTCGATGTTGTAATATTGCAAACGACTTTGAATACCGAAACGTGCACGCATTGGCGCTGTTAGCAACCCAGAACGTGTAGTTGCCCCAACCAATGTAAACGGATTCAGGTTGATTTGAACCGAACGTGCATTGGGACCCGATTCAATCATGATATCAATCTTAAAATCTTCCATTGCCGAGTACAGATATTCTTCCACCACCGGACTTAAACGGTGAATTTCATCGATAAACAAAATATCGCGCTCTTCCAGATTGGTTAACAACCCGGCTAAATCTCCTGGCTTATCCAACACAGGCCCAGAAGTGATTTTTATACCGACATTTAATTCGTTTGCCAAAATATTAGACAAGGTTGTTTTTCCCAAACCCGGAGGTCCATGGAACAAGGTGTGGTCTAAAGCTTCGCCACGCAAATTGGCTGCTTTTACAAACACTTTTAAATTTTCTAATACCTGATCTTGCCCTGCAAAATCGTCAAACGAGAGCGGACGTAGTTTTTTTTCTACATCGATTTCTTCGTTGGAATAATTTTCATTGCTTGGGTTTAAATGCTCGTTCATAAATGCAAAGATAGTATTTTTACATATATCTTATTTAAACTTTTCAAACCACATAGGTTGATAGTTAGCCATATTTTAGAAGTCTCATATATTGATTATCTTTGGTACTACACATCATAGTTGATCGATGTTTTATCGACATAAAATCTATTTAAATACATTTTAAAAAAATCTAGGTGTTTATCTGGTTCTATTACTTTTTCAGTTTTACGAATATAAAAAAAAGCATTACAAATTAAGTCGTTGTATATTTAACGATTATTACAAATAAAATCACAAAAATGAACTGTACACTATGCGACACTTTTTTAATGGAGAAAGCCGATACCGACTATTATATCTGCACAAATTGCAATGCTTATTTAAAGTGTGACGATTTGTATTTTAATGAAGCTGAAGAGAAAAATCATTACGAACAACACAATAATGATGTGAACGATACAGGTTATCAAAATTTCACAGCTCCGGTTACTAACACCATTATTGAAAACTGTACAACCGAAATGCTTGGCTTGGATTATGGTTGTGGAAAAGGTCCGGTAATTAGTAAACAGCTTCTGGAGAAAGGATTTAAGGTTGATTTGTTTGATCCGTATTTTTATCCAGACACTTCGTACTTAAACAAGCATTATGATTACATTTTTAGTTGCGAGGTTTTTGAACATTTTTATCAGCCGTTTGAAGAACTAAAAAAATTACACAGCATATTAAAACCAAAGGGATTGTTGATTGTGAAGACGCACCTATACAACCACCAAACCGATTTTAAAAATTGGTATTACCGTAAAGACCAAACGCATGTTTTTATATACACTTTTAAAACCTTTGAATACATTGCGGAACATTTCGGGTTTGATATTGTAACCTTAACAGAAAAATTGATTGTTTTAAGGAAGCGGATATTTTAGGGATTGTTGGTTAGTGACACTTAAATTATTCGTTTATAAAAAAAGAGGAAGCTTTCGCTTCCTCTTTTTTGTTGTTATTTACAAGTGGTTATCGTTTCAACGAGAAGTGACCTGTAACTTCTTTTGTTAATCCTGTTTTTGGATCTACATACTCTGCTTTAAACCAGTAGTCGGTTGATGGCATTGGTTTTCCGTTAAAGGTTCCGTCCCAGCCTTCGCTTGCTCCACTTAATTGTTTAATCAGTTTTCCAAAACGGTCAAAAATGTATATTTTGGCATTTGGCTGATTCTTTAACGACCAAATGTTCCAAGTATCGTTGTAACCGTCGTTGTTTGGTGTAAAGTATTTTGGATAATCCATCACGTTGATTACTTTACTTGCCTCACATGGTTGTCCTTGAATACGTACATAAACTGTGTGCTCACCCGGCGTGACATCTAAAAAGATATTCGAATCTTGCCATGGACCGTTGTCTAATTTATACTCTAATTGTACGCCCGGACCTGCATAAGCCATTACTTCGATTGCGTTGGTATCACCAAAGCTATCTGTTAGCTTCACTTCGTCGATTGTTACGCTTGGCGCTTCATTTACTACTGCCGTGCGTGTAGTGCTACATCCGTTTGGACCGGTTACCACTACTCGGTAAGTACCACCGCGTTTAACATATAATCGGCCGCCGTCGTTTAACACGTCTGCTACAGTTGGCGTTAAAGGTTGCCCATCACGTGTCCAAACAAGGGTATAACCCGTATCTTCTTGGATTCCAGTTTCCAAGTAATGTCCACTAATCAGAGCAAATTGGTCGCGGTATTCGTAACACACTACTCCGTTTTCTAATGGTAAAACTTCTGGTGCGTCTTTTAATCGAACCGTAAAAGTTACACTTGCACTACATACTAAATTCGTATTGGTGTATTTTACTACTGCTCTTATTACTTCCCCATCGAAAACTTGTACGCTGTTTTTGTTTACAATGGTGCCATCCCAACGCTCATACTGTACAAATACATCTGCTGCTGCTGGTTGGTTGCCAATAATCTCTGCGTCTAATCCGCTTAAATCTACTATCGATACTCCATCGTTTTCAAAATCGGTTTCACAGAATTCTGTATCACTCGCTGCAAAGGCATATACTGCTTGCTCAATTTGGATAAAGAAGGTAGATATATTAAAACATCCTGTTTCACTGTTTTCTACACGAACCCAGATTTGCTGACGATCTAAGGTAGTGTTTTCATAGGTATATGGCAATGGGTTTACATTGTCTTCTGCATTTTCCTCGGTAGCAAAATATCTTACGATATGCGTTGCTGGATCTTGCGTACCCAAGGCTTGCGCATCTTTATCGCGTAGGTTGAACTTTGTGCTACGCGTTGGGTTATCCATACATGCTGCCAAAGTTGTCATTGGTCCTACTGTTGGCCATGGGTGTACCACCAAATCTAAAACAACAACCACATAACAACGTTGGTTTGTATCTGTGAAACTATTTTCTACACGTACATAAACTTGTGATGTACCAGTAAAGAAATTACTTGGTGTACCTATTAAGCTTAAAGGATCTTGTGTATGAGCTCCTATCTCTGAAGCATAATAGGTATAAATATAATTATTATTAAAATTACTGATACTTGCTTCTGCATCTCTTAAATCAAAGGTTGCCATACCTGAATTAAACGTATCTTCACATAATTCCAATGGTGTTGGTGTATAGTTCGGTTCAGGTACTGGTAACACGCGTAATGTTAAGGTAGTTACACTTCTACAACCGTATTGGTTCTCCACGCCGATATAAATGGTTTGTGGGTTTACCGTATTATAGAACTTGCTTGGATTTGCGATTTTGTTGAAATCGTTCTCTGCCGCTTGCTGGGTTAGGTAATAATTGATTACTGTTCCAAATGGTGGCTGACCGCCAAACAATTCATATTCGCGGATGGTTAAATCAAACTCGCGCAATCCATCGTTTATTTGATCGGTATCACATAATACGATTGGCAATGGCTGCTGTAACACAAATGGTGCAACTACCTCTATTTGGAAACTCATCACACGTGCACAACCACCCGGTTTTGATGTATCTTCTATACGAACCCATATTGTTTGTGGGTTTACTGTATTTTGGAACTGTGTAGGGTTTACAATCCAATTCGTATTACTATTAGCCAATGCTTGGGTAGTAAAGTAACGGATTTGGTAGGTTCCTTGAGCTGTTTGTGCCGCTAATAATGCCGCATTTTGCTCGGTTAAATCAAATATGCTTAATTGATCTTGAGTGCTTCCTAACACGTCACATTCCACCAATTTTGGTAAACTCGCAGGTAATTTTGGTGGAACTACCAATTGGAAGGCAATTGGATATACAGAGAAACAACCGGATACCGGATCGTTTACGCGGATCCAAATCGTTGAGTTTCCTGGCGTTAAATTGTTATAGGCTACCGGGTTCGATATATTATTTATATTGTTCATGGCATCAGACTCGGTTTCGAAAAACTGGAATCCGTAGTTTTGACCCGTAGCATCTATCAATGCTTTTCCGTATAAGTAAATGTTAATGGTACCAAAACCTGAATCGCTACATATTATGTAAGGTGTACTTGGTACGGCAATAACAGGGTTGGCTTTTACTTCTAAATTCATAGTGCTTACTACAAAACATCCGGTACTTGCGTTAAATACGCGTACATAGATGGTTTGTACGTTGGCAGATACATTTTGGTATTGGTTTGCCAATGGGTTTAATCCCGTTTGGGCATCAATGTTGTTGTAATGGAAACTTACATCTAAACCTTGTTGCGTACCGATGATTCCTGCTTTTAAGCTTGCTAAATCAAACACTTCAAAACCATCGCCATTGGTATCACATTTTGTAACCGTTGGTAACGGATTGGCTACAACCGGCATGGCTACCAATTCAATATTGATGCGGCTTACTACGAAACAGCCTGTGGTGTTATCGGTTACACGTACATAAACTACTGTTGATACATTGGTTGAAAAATTGGTTGGGTTGCCTATTGCTCCCGTATTTGCCATTGCTGCGGCTGAACTTATATGGTAGCTTACTGTATAGTTAGCAGCGTTTAAACCGGTTAACATTTCTGATTCTTTGCTGCGTAAGTTTACTGTTTCTACACCATCATTATTAATGTCACAAACCTGAAGACCTCGAATTGGGGTAATGGCAGGGGTTTTGTTTACGATTAACACCAAAGGAACCGTGTTATAACAGCTAGAGTTGGTAAACCCTACGCGCACATAAATCGTTTGTTGGTCTTTTACTTTATTGATGTAAGCGCCGGTATTGAAGATGGCATTGGCATTGGCATCTGCATCTCCTTGGGTTTCGTGGAAAGTAACTACCGAATTAGCCGGCATTGGGTTTCCTGCGATTAATACACGGGTTACATCTAAGTTAAACTCTCCAAATCCATCATTGTTTAAATCACAATATGTTAATGGTGCAATGCTGTTAGCTACTGGAGTGTTGATGATTTGTAACTGCAAAGGAACTACCGTGAAACAGTCGCCATCTAAATTGCGTACACGCACATAAATGGTTCCCGCTGCTCCGGTGTAATTTACAGGTAACATTAAAGCGGTGTTGCCTAATAATGCATCTTGCTGCGTGCTGTAAAACTCTAAAGACACACCTAGTGGACTAACAGGTACGGTGCTATAAGCTAAATTTAAATCGAAATTTGCTAAACCTGTATTTCCGTTTTCACATGCTGTGATTGGTAAAACTGTGGTTTGGATTAACGGTAATAAGTTTCTATATAAATAGAAAGAAGTTACTCCAAATGACAATGAGTTGTTACTATCGGTTACGCGAACCCATATACGTTCACCATTTGTTCCGTTATAGGTTGCTAAACTTCCCGATGGTATCGCATTGATGCCTGTATCTGCATCGGGTTTGCTTAAATGGTAAGTTACTATATATCCTGCTGCATTGTTGTAAACAACTGGGGTTTGAACGGTTAAATCAAATGTCTGTACACTTTCACCTTCACATATCGATAAGTCCGGTAAAGGATTTAACGTTAAACTACAATTTAGTAAACTGATTGTAAATGAGGTTACATAAGGACATGGATTGTTTAACTCGTAGGCACGAACCCATATCGTTAATGAACCGACAGTACTATTTGGTAAATTATAAAAATTAGAAATTGCATTGGTATCATTCTCCGCATCTTGTTGCGTTAAATAATAACTGAATAATATATCTGGATTGCTCGTTACTCCCGTCAAAGCATCGTCTAAATTAAATCGGGTCGAAGAACCTGAACTCGGACACAATGATATATTCTGGGGCGCGGAAATCGTTACATAATCAAAAAATTCTATTCGAACGGGTGGTGCTTCTAACACACAGCCTGTTACGTTAGGTATAAAACCTTTAACACTGTATTCTCCCGTTTCTGTAACTACTAAATTAGGACCGGTTTGACCTGGAATTTGCACACCATCTTTAAACCACTCAAAAGTAAATAAGTTAGGGTCTAAACCAGACTGTAACGTATAGCTATCGCCCACACATAAACCTTCGCCATTTTCAATTAAAACAGGGTTACCTAAATCTAAATCACCAATATCAAAACTTCCTGCTTTGAAAAATGCAGCACTACTATGTCTGTTGTTTGGACAGAAATCTATTACCGCTAATTTAATTGTGTACTTTCTACCAACAATAACATTTGCCGTTAAAGATGTCATTGGAACTGTATGACCTATATAATTTATAGGTGCAGACAAAGCTGGTGTAGTGCTTGGGGCTGCATAAACATTTCCCATATACAAAGGGTTAACATTGGCGCAAGTTCCTCCTGACTTTGTTACATCACGTACTGTATTAATTGAAATTGGGTCTGTGGTATTTGGAACTAGCGCTAAGTTTTGTCCTACTCCTGTGGTCGTATCAATTAACCATGCTGCAAACATAGCTCCATTTTCACACCACTCTCCACATTGAGAATGATAACTATTTGATGCAAATAAGTATTCAAAAGTAACTGAACTTTGGACTGGTATAAAATCAAATTCAAGTTGAGTGGATCGATAGGTAGGCTGCGACCCTCCCCCTGCATTATTAATAGCATCATTTAAAGTTTGATCTCCAGCCCAACGTTCACCATTCACACCACTTGTTTGCCTGAGTGATGGCCCAGGAATTTCAGCAGGTGAATCAGTACACAAAACGACACCATCCTCAAAAGGAAAAGTTGAACCGTTTTGGTTAAAATACGCCAAATTGTAATACTGTTGAGCTTGTGGCGATCCATCTCCATTTTGATACCTTACATTAGACACCAAATCACATTGAGATCGCACTAAAACATCCTTCACAAGCTCGTCGGGCGTATAAGTAGCGTCCACAGCCACATAATTGTACTGCTGGCTAAATCCTAAAAAGCTGGTTACTAAAAACAGTATTAATAAATATTTGTTTCTCATAGTTAGTTAATATAAAATTTATGAGTTAAATAAAACAAAAAAACACACTTTGTTTTTAAAAGCGAAATTTACATAAAATTAAGAAACTATTAAGGTTTTTTTTGAAAAAGTTTTAAACAAGGTAAAATTTAACAGTTTTAAGCTGCCGAAAAATCACATCGCACATATTATATTTCTTGACTACAATACTTTATTTAGCACATTTCACTATATTTGCATTCTTAATATTTTATCTAATAAATACTATTAAAATTATGTGTAAATCAGACGCATTACACGATGATATAGGCGAAAACCACATTGGAACTAGCGACTATACACCTTTGAGAGCCGACGCTTTTTCTATTTCGGACGATGAAAAAATTGAACGAATCAAGAAAGATGTAGAAAATATTTTAAATACTTTGGGTATGGATTTGACCGACGATAGTTTGAAAGGTACTCCTAACCGTGTGGCTAAAATGTTTGTGAAGGAAATTTTTGGAGGATTGAATCCTGAAAAAAAACCTTCTTCATCTACTTTTGACAATAAATATAAGTATAATGAAATGTTGGTTGAAAAAAACATTGTGGTTTATTCAACCTGCGAGCATCATTTACTGCCAATCGTTGGGCGTGCGCATGTGGCATACATATCAAACGGAAAAGTGGTTGGTTTGTCTAAAATGAACCGCATTGTAGATTACTACGCAAAACGCCCACAGGTGCAAGAACGCTTAACCATTCAGATTGTTGAAGAATTAAAACGTGTGTTAGGAACCGACGATGTGGCTTGTGTGGTAGATGCCAAACATTTGTGTGTAAATTCCCGTGGTATTCGCGATATTGAAAGTTCAACTGTTACTGCAGAGTTCAGCGGTGCTTTTAAAAACGAAACAACCCGCAGAGAGTTTTTAGACTATATTAAATTAGATACGCAGTTTTAGTTTAACGCGAATTTGCTAATTCGCAATAGCGCAACAATTATGAAAGAAAACCTAAAAATATACAATTCAATTACCGGAGAAAAAGAGCTTTTTAAACCTTTGCACGAAGATAAAGTAGGTATGTATGTTTGTGGACCTACTGTTTACAGCAATGTGCATTTGGGAAATGTGCGCACTTTTCTTTCGTTTGATTTTATCTTCCGAAGCCTTCAATATTTAGGGTTTAAGGTGCGCTATGTACGAAACATTACCGATGCCGGCCATTTAACCGATGACGGCGATGTGAACAACGACCGCTTTGTAAAACAATCACGTTTAGAGAAGCTGGAACCAATGGAAATTGTTCAAAAATATACGGTTGATTTTCATAACGTATTAAAGTTGTTCAACCTGCTTCCTCCTACTATTGAACCTACTGCAACCGGTCATATTATTGAACAATTGGAACTTACTCAAAAGCTAATCGATAAAGGTTTTGCTTACGAAAGTAACGGTTCGGTTTATTTTGATGTGTTGGAATACAATAAACGCGGTTTAAATTACGGCGAACTTTCGCGCAGAAACATCGAAGAATTGTTTGAAAATACTCGTGATTTGGACGGACAAAACGAAAAGAAAAATCCACAAGATTTTGCCCTTTGGAAAAAAGCTTCTCCACAACACATCATGCGTTGGTCGTCTCCGTGGGGCGATGGTTTTCCGGGTTGGCATTTGGAATGTACTGCAATGAGCACGAAGTATTTGGGCGATGAATTTGATATTCACGGCGGCGGAATGGATTTAAAATTCCCGCACCACGAATGTGAAATTGCACAAGGAAAAGCGTGCAACGGCAACTCGCCAGTTCGTTATTGGATGCACGCTAATATGCTGACTATGAACGGACAACGCATGAGTAAATCTACCGGAAACTACATTTTACCGATGCAGTTAATCTCTGGCGAAAACGATTTCTTTGAAAAACCTTTTACGCCGGCTGTATTGCGTTTCTGCTTTTTGCAGGCACATTACCGCAGTGTTTTAGACATTTCAAACGAAGCCATGTTTGCATCTGAAAAAGGTTTTGATCGATTAATGGACGCTATAAAATCACTTGCCGATTTAAAAACCTCAGCAGCATCTTCCTTTAATGTATCAGAATGGAAACAGAAATGTTTGGATGCATTATTAGATGATTTCAATAGCCCGGTTTTGATTGCAACCATTTTTGAAGCAGTGAAATTCATTAATTCGGTTAAAGAAAACAAAGCAACCATTTCGGCAGCCGATTTAGATCTTTTGAAAGAAACATTAAATGCATTGGTGTTTGATGTGTTGGGATTGTATCATGCAGAAACAGCAAACAACAACCAAAAATTAGAAGAAGTTGTAAACCTTTTAATCAACATGCGCAACTTGGCACGTGCCAACAAAGATTTTGCGCAGTCTGACTTAATTCGCGATCAATTGGCAGCAATCGGTATCGAGCTAAAAGACGGAAAAGAAGGCACAACTTTTACATTATAAATTTTACAAAAAAAAGAGGTACTTAAACGGTAGCTTTTTTTATCTTTGATATTTATGGAACAACTCAAAAAAATACTCATTTTTCCTTTTGTTGTGCTGATACGTTTTTACCAATTGGTGATTTCGCCCTTAACGCCGCCCTCGTGCAGGTTCACGCCTACATGTTCGCATTACACCTTAGAAGCATTAAGAAAACATGGCTTGTTCAAAGGGAGTTGGTTAGGTATCAAACGTATTGCAAAATGCCATCCTTGGGGAAAATCGGGCTACGACCCTGTTCCATAAAAACAATTAAAAAATAGTTATTATGATTTGGAATCCGTCTGAAGGAATTACCATTGCAGGTTTCACCCTGCGCTTTTATAGTTTAATGTTTGTAGTGGCTTTTGGTCTAGGCTATTACATTATGAGCAAAGTATATCACCGCGAAAACCGTTCACAAGACGAGTTAGACAAACTTTTTTTCTACACTTTTATTGCCACTTTATTAGGTGCGCGTTTGGGGCATGTATTCTTTTACGATTGGGATTATTACCAGCATCATTTATCAGAAATATTGTTGCCGTTTAGATTTGACCCATTTGAGTTTACTGGATTTGCAGGATTAGCGAGCCATGGAGCAGCAATTGGTATTATTTTGGCAATGTTTTTTTACAGCCGAATCATTAAAAAACCGTTGTTGTGGATTTTAGACCGCGTGGTTTTATCAATCACGATTGGTGGGGTTTTTGTTCGATTGGGAAACTTTTTCAACTCAGAAATTTATGGTCATATCACCGAAAAATCGTTTCCTTTTGGAATAAAATTTATTCGTGAAGAAGAGTTTTGGCGAGCAAACAATTTAATGGGAATTACGCAGGCTGCCAATAAAAACGAAGCTTATAAACTAATAGAAACCGATCCAAGATTTTCAACCATTTTAGAAGCGATTCCGTTTCGTCATCCCACTCAATTATACGAAGCGTTTGGATATGTGATTTTGTTTATCGTTTTAATGTTTATGTATTGGAAAACCGATGCACGCAACTATTTAGGAAAAATCTTCGGAGTGTTTTTAGTATTCTTATGGTTGATTCGATTTGTGGTGGAATACGTGAAGGAAAGCCAAGGCGGATTTGAATCTTCGTTAGGATTATTATCAACCGGTCAGTGGTTAAGTATTCCTTTCATCATTGCCGGAATTTACATTTGGGCAACTGCCAAAAACCGACCTGTTAAAATTTAAATTTTTCAGATACAAAAAGTCAAGCTTTAAGCTTGACTTTTTTTAATATGCTACATTTGCTTTTATAGTTAATAT
Organism: Paenimyroides aestuarii; assembly: GCF_024628805.1. NCBI lineage: Bacteria > Pseudomonadati > Bacteroidota > Flavobacteriia > Flavobacteriales > Flavobacteriaceae > Paenimyroides > Paenimyroides aestuarii. The sequence continues at coordinate 314,122 of NZ_CP102382.1, forward strand.
ATGCGGGGTCTTTATTGAAGGACAACAATGACCGTCTGTTTCTGCATATTCCAACTTTACAACATGTATTTTACCGTCGCGAATTGTATCAAATGCAAATAAATAATCAGGTTCATAACCAGCGATAATTTTCAAATTTTCCCCTGTATTTTGGTACAAACTTAAGCCTTGACTAATAATGGCATTACCACCATCTTTAGGAACTAGGTTAAAATATATAGCAACATCCTCTACTCCATCTCCAGTAAAATCTCCAACATTCGGAATCTGTAAATCTATTCCCGTATCAGGATTCTCAGACAATATAGTCGGCAAATAAGCATCAAACTTTTTCATTGCCAACTGCACAGCTTCTTCGGCAGAAATAATCTTTTGTACAGAATCTGTATCTTTCCTTAAACTATTTGCAGTTTCCTTTTTAGCTGATTTACCCATGCAACCACACAGCAACAAACAATAACTAATAGTAAGTATCTTTTTCATAACCACTTTTATTTAAAGATACAACGATAGAATAAAAATTCAGAGATATTTAACATTTCTTCCCTAAAAAATTTCGACATTCGTTGCATGAAAATAAAACGAAAAAAATTAATGACTACTACCCTTCTTGTTATCGGAATTTTAATTGCCGCAACACTTATTTTTCTGCAACATCCGCTTTTTGGAAAAGAGCCATCGGGCGAGCGCTTGAAACGCATCCAACAATCAAAAAATTATACAAACGGTCAGTTTCAAAACCTATCCAACACCCCCGCATTATCAGAAGATGCTACTTATTTTGGTATGATAAAAGAATTACTTTTTTCAAAAATTGAACACACCAAACCCACAGACAGTATTCCTTGTGTACATACCAATTTATTAGAAAACACAATAAATGATGATTTTATGGTTTGGTTTGGGCATTCATCTTACTACATGAAAATTGATGGGCAATCGCTTTTGATTGATCCGGTTTTAAGCAAAAACGCATCGCCTTTATATGGAACAAATACTGCTTTTGCAGGTGCCGACTTGTTTACTTGCGAATCTTTGCCTAAAATTGATGTTTTGATTTTAACGCATGATCATTACGACCACTTAGATTATTCATCGTTTAAAAATATTAAAGACAAAGTAAGCAAAATTATTTGTCCGTTGGGTGTGGGTGCACATTTAGAATATTGGGGATTTCCAAAAGAAAACATCACCGAATTAGATTGGTATGAAGATGCCTCTGTAACCGATGCTATTAAAATCACAGCTACTCCAGCACGTCATTTTTCGGGCAGAAGTTTTAAACGAAACACCACTTTATGGGCTTCGTATGTGCTGCAAACAAAAAATTTAAACATCTATTTAGGTGGTGATAGCGGATATGATACGCACTTTAAAGAAATTGGTACAAAATACGGTCCGTTTGACTTAGCCATTTTAGAGAACGGACAGTACGACAGAAAATGGAAATATATCCACATGATGCCTGAAGAAGTGGTGCAAGCAAGCAATGATTTACAGGCAAAAAGATTTTTCCCAGTGCATAGCTCTAAATTCAAATTGGCAAATCATCCGTGGAAAGAACCTTTGGAACGCGTAAGTATTGCAAGTGCAAAACAAAACACATCAAAATTAATAACGCCCAAAATTGGCGAAGTAATCTATTTAAATAACCCCGATCAAGTTTTTGAAAAATGGTGGGAACAGATTAATTAATATAACCCATAGTGCATTATAGAATTCGCACACATACACAGATTTTTATATCACTTTAAGCAAATCATAAAAATGATTCCTCTTTATTGAACGTATTGCATCCAAGATCTGTAAAAATTAATACATAGTATCATTAATTTGTAAAATTACATCTGTGCATCTGTAAAAAAAACATTTTTTTGAATACCAGTGTATTATATTTTAATTTGATAATATATTACGGATTAATATAGTAAAAAAGTCGCTTCAAAAAAGCGACTTTAATTATTCATACTGCTGCACCAATTCCATTATTTTCTTTTCTTTTTCTAATAAAATCAAGCGCGTTCCTTCTAGTTTGTAATGGGTGACTTTTTCTAAAGCATCGGTAAAAACTTTTTCGTTTACACCTTCGCAAAACATTCTGGTTGAAGTAATATGGTTAAATTTCATAGTGTTTTGATACATTAACAACTGTCCATTGATTGCATTGCAAGCTGTATTTCCAGAAAAAACTGGCTGGTTGATATCAATCTTGATAAAAGGCTTTTTGTAGGGATACAAATCGGCTGCTTTAATTTTTCCGACATAAATTTTATCTAAGTACCAATTTCCATTCAACGTTACCTTATGAAACTTCATTTCACCACCGTCTGATTTTAAAATCAACACATTCTGCTTTAATTCATACGAAGTAGCTTGCGACAAAGCTTTTCTGTAGTCATCACTTTTCACTTTTTCACACGCCATCATGGTCGAAATAAAATCAGCAGGAAAACTAATTTCTTGATTTTTCTTCAAAGTCGCTTTTCCGTTGATTCTGTTGCAACCATCGTATCCGTAAACCGATAAATTTTCAGCACTTTCAAAAGTCAAAGTGGGCAAACCTTCTTTAAAATCTTTCGCTAAATCTTTACTAAAACTTGCGCTAGCAAGTTCCCAATTTCCATTTAAAACCGATTGATCTTCTTTAATCTCTTTTTTAACCGCACAAGATACAATAAGGCTTGCTACCGCTAAAAACACAAAAACTTTTTTCATATTTATTTTAATTTCGATAAAAATAAAAAAAGCTCCGCAAAATGCGAAGCTTTTAACTATTCGTTATGTAAAAAAGCTTGTCGTTCTAATAGCACTTCTTCACTTTCCACATGATTATCATCGGGCACACAACAATCAACTGGGCAAACAGCTGCACATTGTGGCTCTTCGTGAAAACCTTTACACTCGGTACATTTTCCAGGAACAATGTAATAAATATCGTCCGAAATCGGTGTTTGTGCATCGTCTGCATCTACTTCCGAACCGTCTGGTAAAATCACTTTTCCGTTTAATTTTGTACCATCTTTCCAACGCCAATCGTCGGCACCTTCATATATTGCTGTATTTGGGCACTCCGGCTCGCAGGCACCACAATTTATACATTCATCGGTTATTATAATTGCCATAGCAAGGATTTTATTTAATTAATGTAACTTTGCACAAAAGTACTGCATAAACAATTTACAAACAAATCTATATGATTTTAGAAGATAAAAAAAAGGCTTTTATACAATTGGGGCACTTTTTAAAACAATTTACTACGACACCCTACCAACAAAACCCCGAGGTGTTGTGCAACGAATTGTTTTTTGAGCCGTTTATTGGTCTAATTAACCAATTACACCACAGCAACAGTTGGTTTAAACGCGAACAACTAGAATTTGCATTCAAATCGTGGAGCGATGCGTTAACAAATGATCATCTAACCAAATGGCTCGCTGCATATGATTTTCAGGAAGAACCTTTAAAAACAATAGGGTTGGTGTTGGCTGGAAACATTCCAATGGTGGGTTTCCATGACATTTTATCAGTGTTGATATCGGGCAATAAGGCATTAATCAAATTATCTTCAAACGATGAATTACTGATTCCTGTTTTGTTGAAATACCTTGAAACAGTTGAACCCGAGCTTAAAAATCGATATGAAATTACAAAAGATAAACTACAAAATTTTGATGCAGTAATTGCCACAGGAAGCAACAACACCGCACGATATTTTGAATATTATTTTGGAAAGCACCCTCATATTATCCGTAAAAACCGAAATTCGGTTGCTGTTTTAAATGGCAATGAATCAAAAGAAGATTTGGTGGCTTTGGGTGAAGATATTTTTAGGTATTACGGTTTGGGTTGCAGAAATGTATCGAAACTTTTCGTGCCAAAAAATTACAATTTTGATTTGTTTTTTGAAGCAATGTTTGCTTTTAAAGACCTTATAGACGACGATAAATACGCCAATAATTACGATTACAACAAAGCTGTTTTTTTAATGAGCAATTTTAATTTGCTAGACAACGGTTTTATGACAATTAAAGAAGACACAGGATATACCTCTCCTATTTCATCTGTTTTTTATGAGTTTTATGATGATATAAACGAAGTTAAAAAGCGATTAAATACCGATAAGGAAAAAATTCAATGTGTTGTTTCCAACCAAATAATAGAAAATAGTTTGCCTTTTGGAACCACACAAACCCCACAACTTTGGGATTATGCAGATAATGTGGATACAATGAAATTTTTATTATCTTTATAAATGATTCAAGAGGCTGTCCAAAAAGTTTGGGCAGCCCTTTTTTTGTTGTGTTTTCTCTAAAAAATTCGTATTTTAGAGTTGAACAAAAAACCCAACTATGGCTAAGGTAACATTTAAAAATCAAACAGGCAACTCTCCAGAACTTTTCCCTATCAATATTTTTGATTTGATTCCAGAAGACCACCCCGTTCGGTTGGTGGATTCGGTGGTTAATCAATTGGATATCAGCGATATTACAAATCTTTACTTAGGCGGAGGTTGCTCTGCATATCATCCGATAATGATGATTAAAGTGTTGTTTTACAGCTATTTGTCCAACGTTTATTCGTGTAGAAAAATCGCCAAAGCCCTTACCGAAAACATTCATTTTATGTACATTTCGGGAAATTCTACGCCAAATTTTAGAACCATCAACGAATTTAGAGGGAAAATTTTGAAGGAGAAAATCAAAGATTTGTTTGCCGAAGTGGTGAAAATGCTGGTAGAATTGGGCTACATCAGCCTTGATGTTCAGTATATTGACGGCACAAAAATAGAGGCAAAAATCCAATAAATACACCTTCGTTTGGCGGGGTTCTGTGGAAAAGTACAAAGAAAAATTAGAAGTTAAAATCAATACGATTCTTTCAGATATTGAAAACAGTATTCAATCAGATAATCAAGAACTTAACAAGGAAGAACTGCCCAAAAAAATCAATTCCGAAGAACTAAAAGAGAAGTTATCTGAATTGAACAAAAAACTAAAAGAACCTACCAAAAAACAGGCAAAAGAGCTACAAAAACTTCAGGATGAGCATCTTCTAAAATTAGAAAAATACGAAAAAGACCTAGAAACTTTAGGCGATAGGAATTCTTACAGCAAAACCGACCCCGACGCTACTTTTATGCGGATGAAGGAAGATCACATTAAAAACGGACAGCTTAAACCGGCTTATAATACGCAGATTTCAACTGAAAACCAGTTTATTACACACATCTCTATCCATCAAAAACCTGGTGACACCACCACTTTAGAATCTCATTTGGAAGGTTTTGAAAATGCTTACAAAAAACAAAGCAAAGAAGTGGTTGCCGATGCAGGATACGGAAGTGAGGAGAATTACGAAATGCTTGAAAATAAGAGCGTTACAGCGTATATGAAGTATAATTATTTTCATGCAGAACAGAAAAAGAAGATGGAAAACAATCCGTTTTTGGTTCAGAATTTATTCTATAACCAAGAACAAGATTTTTACGTTTGTCCGATGGGTCAACGAATGGAAAATATAGGCAAAGGCAAACGAATATCGAGCAACGGACACGAATCGCAAGTGTCTTATTATCAAGCTAAAAACTGCAACAATTGTCCGCTTCGAGGGGAATGTTTCAATGCGAAAGGCAAACGAAAAATAGAAGTCAATCACCGTTTGAATGAGCTTAAAGAAAAAGCGAGAAATTTATTGACGAGCGAGAAAGGGCTGGAACACCGAAGCAAACGCCCGATAGAAGTAGAAGCTGTCTTTGGTCAACTTAAAAGTAATAATAAATTTAACAGATTTACATTCAAAGGATTAGAAAAAGTAGAATTAGAATTTCTACTGATGGCTCTTGGGCATAATTTTAGAAAAATGGTGGCCAAAGGAGCGACTTCTAAGAAAATTGTTGTAAAAACCGCAAAAAGAGGTTCAAAAATGATTTTTGAAATTGAAATTTTCATTTTTAAGCATCAAGAATTTTCTTCAACTAAAAATAATCACCACAATTTTCACTATCAAAAATTAGCCGCATAAAAAAAGACTGCCTTTTTGGACAGCCTCTTTGTAATATCCTTTTTTAATTTCTCTTGATTAAAAAAATTGTTTGTTTTTTACTTTTGCTTTTGCTTTCTTTAAAATATGTTAATTCTCTATGAATCCCTTTCCTTTTTATTATCCAAACACTTGGAGTACTAGAACAAATATTTAAATATTTATATTTTTCGATATAGTTTAAACTGTCTATATAAAACCCTTTTTGTTTACATTTTAAAAACAAACTATCTTCGCGTCTTTCCCAAGTTCCTCTATTAAATTGTGCACAAGTTTCAAATGAATATGTTTTATCTTTATACAAAGTCAAAATTTCACTTGGAATTAAAGAACTTCTCTGGTAAAATATTTTTTCTTTTAAAGTTTTTGGAGGTGTATAAACGACCGGATAATTTACCATTTGATCTATATTACCCATTTGATCTATACTACTACAAGAAAAAAAGGTTAATATCAAAAATATTAAAATAATTCTCATCAATACTAAGGGTTTATTTCAAGATGATTTGTTATATAATTATTAGTAGCTCCCTCAAATTCAATGATTTTGTCAATCAGTAAATCTAAATTATCTTTAGTTTCATTGGAATTAACATAATATTTCATATCATAGAGATATTCTATAACTTCTTCTGCCTCAGTTGATGTATAAAGTACATTTGAGGAAAACGGATTTTGTGTTAAATCAACAATTTTAGGCATAATTGATGACAATAAATCAACTGTGCGAACTGCAAACGTATAATCTAAATTAGTATAATTAAAATCTTCTGAAATTTGATAATATATTCCAACATATAAATCACCTCCTGGGTGTTGATAAAGATAGTCATCTCTAAAACTATATGAAGCAGGTGATAAAACTACGGAAGAAACTGGACGTGTAGAATCTTTACCATCATGCTCTTCATCTACTTTATCTTTTAAACACATATCAGAGCACTCTGCTAAATACTCATACTGTGGATCCATACCTTCATAACAGAATCCTTCATGAGATGGACATGGGCTTGCGCAAACTTCAGTCGAACTTTTTCCGAAAAGTCCTTTTTGCTCTAACCTCTTGTTAATTTCATTTTGGAAACTTGATTTAATCAACTTACCTTTAAACTGCCTTTTAGGATTTTTAATATATACTATATTTTTTGAAGTTTCAAAATATAGATTATTAACATTGCTTATATCATTAAAAGACAAATAATAGGTATCTAAAACATCTTTATTAATTTTAACAAAACCTTGTTCCGATTCTCTTTTAAAAACATTTATACTATACTTTAATATATTATTTTTATCAGTATTTTTCTCTAAAGTTACATAACCAATTATATTTTCTATCTTAAGCATATTTTCACTAACATTATTACTAAATATGAATATGCTTGTAATTTTAGTTTTATCAGTTGTTAATGAATAATAAAAATCATCTATCTGCTCATTTTTTATTGACCAAAATTTATATGGACTTTCAGCATAGTCATACAAAGAAGCTTTGAATTGTTGATTACCAATTTTTAATTTCTCTGTTGTACTTTTGGGGTCACAATTACAATCTAATATTTCATCATTTTTAGAACATGCAGTTAAAAAAAATGAACATACAATACAATACAATACTAAAAAATGTTTTCATGATAATTTAATATAAAAATTAATATCAAATATAAAAAAAAATTATATTTTTATAAAAAATTTAATTAAAAAATGATGGATCAAATTCAGCAGATTGTAAATCAGCTTACACAGAAAGAAGTATCGGGCAGCAACAACATTTCTGACAATTTAGCAGGAGATGTGGCAAAAGAAACAGGCAGTTCATTAATGGAAGGATTGCAAAATGCCGTTTCGGGCGGTAATATGGGCGAATTAATGAATATGTTTGGCAACAGCGACACAAATTCGTTAACAAGCAACCCAATTGTAAAAAGCATTATCGATTCGTTAACATCGAAATTAGGTGCAAACGTTGGTTTAGATGCAGGCACATCGGGTAGTTTTGCAAGCAGCATTATACCTCAAATTTTAAGCATGATTATGGGTAAAGCCAAAAGCGGTGATTTCAATATCAGCGATATTTTAGGTTCGTTGACTAATGGTAACGCTACAGCAATGCTAGATCAAAACGGCGACGGTAAATTAGGAATCGACGATGCTATTAGTGCAGTTAAAAACGGCAACCTTGGCGATATTTTAGGCGGATTTTTTAAGAAGTAATATTCTTTTGATAGAAGATGAAAGACTTCCTTTTTTTATCTAAAATTATTAATGAAAGCTCAACGTAATATTGGGCTTTTAGTTTAATTTACTATTAACTCTGCCAAAGTTTTAAACTTTGGCAGAGTTGTTTAAAACTATTACGGTAAACTATATTTAAAGGGTTTCAGATATACATTTCAAAATTTTCCTACCCCGACATTTTCTGCCCGTCGCCTTTTTTAAGTTTGGTAAACGTTAAGCTAGACAATGCAGTTAAAACTGCTAGGGTTATTAAGGTTAAATGAAATGCAGTGACTAAATCGCCATGGTAAAAATTCATTTTATCTTTATAGAAAGCTAAAACCAATGCTGCAATAGATATTCCAAAACTTATTGATAATTGCTGCATAATTGCCAGCAAACTGTTACCTCCGCTCGCATGATCATCGTTTAAATCGGCTAGCGAAATGGTGTTCATCGCGGTCATTTGTATCGATGTAAAGGCTCCGTAAGCAATCATCAGTAAAATATAATATAGTAGCGGTGTATCTTTTTGCATAAAACTAAAAACAAAGATAATTCCCGCCAAAAACAATGTGTTGCTTATTAAAATGTTTCGGTAGCCAAAATGTTTCACCAAACGCACAATCCATGGTTTTACGGCAATAGTTGTTAATGCCGATGGCAACAGCATCATTCCTGCTCTTGAGGCGGAAAAGCCAAAGCCAACCTGCATCATTAAGGGTAACAAAAAAGGTAATCCGCTGATTCCGAAACGGGTTATTAAACTGCCCAACAAGCCAATTCGCAACGTTCGAATTTTAAAAAGATTCAAATCGATAATGGGTTTAGGTGTTTTTTTGAAATGTTTGTAATAAAGCACAAACAATAAAGCTGCAGCTGCGACCAATCCTAAAACCAATGAATAGTGGTTGATGCCCACACTGCTTACTTCCAATGCAAAGGTTACCAATACCAATGCGGTGCTGAAATAAATCAACCCTAAAACATCAAACTTGCCCACTGTGTTTTTAAAATTCGGCATGATTTTAAAGGCTAAAAACATACCCAAAGCCCCCACAGGTAAATTCACCAAAAAAATCCAATGCCATGAGAAGTTATCCGATAAAAAGCCACCTAAACTCGGACCTACAACCAAACCCAACAATCCGGGAATGGTGATGTAGTTCATAACTTTCAACAATTGATTTCGGGGATATTGATACAAAATCGCTAAACGGGCAATGGGTACCATCATAGATCCGCCAATTGCTTGAAGAATACGCGAAAGATTCAGCGTAAGTAAATCGACCGAAATGGCGCAAAAGAAAGATCCTAACGTAAACAAAAACACAGCAAACAGAAACATGCGTTTAGTTCCGAATTTATCCGAAAGCCAGCCCGAAAGCGGTATAAACAAAGCCAACGTGAGCGTATAACTCACAATTACCGATTGCATTTCTAAAGGCGAATAATTCATATCGGCAGCGATGCTTGGCAAAGAGGTGTTGAGTATGGTACCGTCTAACGACTGCATAAACATGGCTACGGCTGCAACCAAGGGCAAATATTTTTCGAAAGGCGATGGGTTTTCTTTGATCATGCTAACAGTCTTCGTTTTTTGGTAGTTTTTGGTTTTTACATATAAATAAATCAGAACGAAAAAGTTTTCGTTCTGATCTTAAAGCATCTCAAAGTTACTATATAATTATAACTTTTTACAAACTATTTCACACTTTCTACCAAGCGAATAAATTCGGCTTTGTATCCTTGTTTATCATTGTGAATTCCTTGTTTGGCAAGTTCTATAATGTGTTTACTTTCTTTATCGGTTATCAGTTTGGAATCGCGCAATTTCAATCCGAACCACGCTACTGAGGAAGCAAATTTAAAATCGGAAGATGCATTTTTTAAATCGGTTGATTTATTTTCGATGGTCTGAATGGTTTCGATACTTTTATCTTCTTTGGGATTTTTGTACCGAAATTTCACCGTTGCCAATTCGTTTTGATAGGTTCCGGCAACCTTTTTTTCGGTATATTTCAACTCGGTTGGTTGTTGGTAAAATTCGCTTTTTACACCGGTTGGAATCACTTCATAAAGAGCCGTAACGGTATGCCCGCTGCCTAATTCGCCTGCATCAATGGCGTCGTTGGTAAAATCTTCGTTTCGCAATTTGCGCATTTCATAACCAATTAGTCGGTATGCCTGAACATGTGCTGGATTAAACTCTATTTGAATTTTCACGTCTTTTGCAATGGCATACATGCTGCCTTTAAATTCTTTTCCTAAAAATCGGTTGGCCTCTTGAATGTTATCGATATATGCATAATTTCCGTTGCCTTTTTTAGAAAGCGTGATCATTTTGCTGTCTTTATAATTGCCCATTCCAAAACCAAGACACGTTAAAAACACACCACTTTTCCGTTTTTCTTCGATTAATTCCTGCATTTCCTTGTCTGATGATTTGCCAATATTAAAATCGCCATCGGTTGCTAGAATAATACGGTTGTTTCCATCTTTTATAAAATGTTTCGCAGCCATTTCGTAAGCCAAATCTAAACCTGCAGCACCCGATGTTCCTCCGCCGGCACGCATGTTATCAATTGCATTGATGATTTTGCTTTTTTCTGAAGCCTTTGTTGGTTCTAACAAAACCCCTACTCCGCTTGCATAATACACAATTGAAACCCGGTCATCACTGCGCAATTCGTTCAACAAAACTTTCATTGATTCCTTTAAAAGCGGTAGTTTGTTTACATCATCCATCGAACCAGAAACATCTACCAAGAATACGAAATTAGATTTTAGTAATTGATTTGATGGAATTTCTTTTCCTTGTAAGCCAATTTTTAATAGTTTATGATTCGGATTCCAAGGCGAATCGCTGTATTCGGTGTTGATTGAAAACGGATGACTGTCTGTTGGTTTTGGATAATCATACTTAAAAAAGTTGATCATTTCTTCCACACGCACCGCGTCTTTCGGCACTTTTTGTCCGTTGTTAATGAATCTGCGAATGTTGGTGTACGCTGCATTGTCCACATCAATAGAGAAAGTGGATACCGGATTTGTGTGGCTGCTTTCAAACAGATTTTCTTGATAGGATTCATAGGATTCTGAATCAACTTCGATGGGATGAATGGTTTTTAAAGCTTCCTGTATCTGTAACGCTTCTTTTTTACGTTGTTTTCTGCTTTTTCTTTTTTTGGATTGATCGGTTTGCTGTGTATCAATTTTAATAACACCATTTGCCCCACGATTTCCGTAAATAGCAGTAGCTGAAGAATCTTTTAAAACTGAAATACTCTTTATATCATTCGGGTTCAACTTGCGAACTTTTCTCGCACTGACTGGTGTTCCATCTACGACATACAATGGCTCTGTATTGCCATTTATTGATCCCATACCACGAAGGACAACAGTTGAAGTCGCTCCCGGCTGCCCCGAACCTGTAGCAATATTTAATCCTGGAACCTGCCCTTGTAATGTTTGAATGAAAGATGCATTGGGGCGGCCCTCAATGGTTTTTGATGTTACGGTGCTAACGGCTGTGTTTGCTGTATTTTTAGATGTTGTACGGTAACTGTCAACTACAACTTCAGCCAAAGCAAAAGAATCGTCTTCAACCATAGTAACATTAAGTACATTACTATCTGAAACTGTCAAGGTAACCGGTTTATAACCCTCATAGTGAACTTGAAGTTTTTCTCCCTTATTTGCGTTAAAACTATATTCTCCTTCTATTCCTGTATTTGTTCCTAAATTAGTTCCTGCCAGCATAACAGTTGCTCCGGGAATAGGATCGCCGTCTTGAGTTTTAACAACTCCTTTAATTAATTTTGATCTTTCCTCATTTCTTGAATTATCTCGACCTACAACGCTAGCATCATTAAAATCTTGTTGAGTAGTTACTTGTTGCTCTTTAACTTTATGATCACTTTTAGCTTCAACTTCTCTATACTTAATATCGGTTACTACCGATTTAGATGCATTTGAAACAGCTTCTTTTTTAGGCAGAAACTCCTTTTTCTTCTGTTCGGAATTTGTTTCTTCTTTATTAGCAACCTCTTCAAAAGCGTAAATGTCTTTTTGTGATACTTTTTCTTCATCGAGAATTTCTTTGCCTTTTTCTTCATCAATCACCATGCGTTGCTCGTTTACGGCAGGCAAATCTTCTTTTTGAGGGTTGTTTTTAATAAATTGAATACCTACCGAAACAAAAACCAGCAAAGCCGCTGCAATTCCGGCATATTTCCAATAAGGAATTACTTTTTTAGTTTCTTTTTGATCTAATTTCTGTTCGATTTTATCCCAAACCTCATCCATATTCGGGAATGCTTGGGGTGCTTTTTCTTCCGACAGCTTGCGGAAGTACTTTTCTATATTTTTATCTTGATTTTCCATAGCTTTCAGGTGTTTGGTTGAAATACAATTCTATTAATTCTTTGAGTTTGGTACGAGCCACGTTGAGTTGCGATTTGGATGTTCCTTCTGAAACATTCAATTGTTCGGCAATTTCTTTGTGCGAGTAGCCTTCAATAGCAAACAAGCAAAAAATGTTTTTTGCACCTTGTGGCAAATAATCGAGCAGTTTCAATACATCTTGTTCGTTCAGCAAGGTGTCGTTTTCTTCGGGAGCGAAAGGCTGTACTGCCATATCATCCACATAAATTGGTCGATCGGTTTTTCTGCGAATGGTCAGTAAACACTGATTAATCACGATTTTTTTTGCCCAAGCCTCAAAAGCAGCATTTTCTTTTAGTTGGTCCATCTTTGTAAAAATGGTATAAAAGGCATCTGCCAAAGCTTCCTCTATTTCAATATCTTGCTTTAAATACCTTTTGCAAACGATATATAATCTGGGAGCCAACAGTTCGTACATCTTCCGTTGCGATGTGCGATCCATTTTTCTGCATTGGTTTATTAAATGTTCATCCATATAAATGTATCTTTCTTATAAAGAGTACCCAAACACCTGAAAGGTTGGGATAAGGTATTGTTTTTTTCTGAAAATTTTATTCTTTTTTTAGAAATGGATGTTTTGAATAATAAGGTTTTGAAATTTATTTAGATGATGCATGATAGGTTGTAAAATGAGTTCATAAAAAAAGCCTGCTTTTCAGCAGACTTCCTTTATGAATTGAATATTAATTTATACTTGAATCACACCTAGATTGAATTGTTTTTCAATGGGTGCATGGTTGGCGGCTTCAATACCCATAGAAATCCATTGGCGGGTTTCTAACGGATCAATAATGGCATCGGTCCACAAACGAGCAGCCGCGTAATAGGGTGATGTTTGGGCGTCGTATTTTGCTTTGATTTTATCGAACAATTCGGCTTCTTTTTCGGGAGTAAGTTCCTCGCCTTTTGCTTTTAATGATGAGGCTTCGATTTGCAACAAAACTTTTGCCGCTTGTGCACCGCCCATTACCGCTAATTCGGCACTTGGCCATGCCAAGAAAAAGCGTGGATCATAGGCTTTACCGCACATGGCATAGTTTCCTGCTCCGTACGAATTCCCCATAATCACTGTGAATTTTGGGACTACAGAATTGCTCACTGCGTTTACCATTTTGGCTCCGTCTTTAATGATGCCGCCATGCTCCGATTTAGATCCCACCATAAAACCAGTAACATCTTGCAAGAACACCAATGGAATTTTCTTTTGATTACAATTTGCAATAAAACGGGTAGCTTTATCGGCAGAATCGGAATAAATCACCCCTCCAAACTGCATTTCGCTTGGTTTGGTTTTCGCTCCGGTAGTTTTTACCACCTTGCGCTGATTGGCAACAATACCAACCGCCCAGCCATCGATGCGTGCGTAACCCGTAATGATTGTTTGCCCGTAACCTGCTTTGTATTCATCGAATTCAGAATCATCAACCAAACGTTTAATGATTTCCATGGTATCGTATTGTTCGCCTCGAGATTTAGGTAAAATACCATAAATTTCGTTTGGATCTAAGGCTGGTTTCTTTGAATCGACTCTGTTAAATCCTGCTTTATCGTAATCGCCCATTTTGCCTACAATGTTTCGGATGGTATCCAAACAATCTTTATCGTCTTTGGCTTTATAATCGGTAACACCCGAAATTTCGGTATGTGTGGTGGCTCCGCCCAAGGTTTCATTATCGATTGATTCACCAATGGCTGCTTTTACCAAATAAGATCCTGCTAAAAAGATCGATCCGGTTTTATCCACAATCAAAGCTTCATCGCTCATAATTGGCAAATAAGCACCACCAGCAACACAACTGCCCATTACGGCTGCGATTTGGGTGATTCCCATAGACGACATAATGGCATTGTTGCGAAAAATACGTCCGAAATTTTCTTTATCAGGAAAAATTTCATCTTGCATAGGCAGATAAACGCCAGCTGAATCAACTAAATAAATAATCGGCAAGCGGTTTTCAATGGCAATTTCTTGCGCACGTAAATTCTTTTTACCTGTAATTGGAAACCAAGCACCCGCTTTCACAGTAGCATCATTTGCCACCACAATCACTTGCTTGCCATTCACGTAGCCAATTTTCACTACGACACCACCCGAAGGACAACCGCCGTGCTCTTCATACATGCCATCTCCCACAAAAGCACCAATTTCAATGGATGCCGCATCTTTATCAAATAAATAATCAATGCGTTCGCGAGCTGTCATTTTGCCTTGCTCATGCAACTTAGCAATTCTTTTTTCACCTCCGCCTTTGTGTACTTTGGCTAATTTGTGTTTTAATTCTGATAACAGTAATTTATTGTGATCTTCGTTTTTATTGAAGTTTAGATCCATTTTTTATTTGTTTTATGAATTGTGCTAAAATACGAATATTCCCTCAATATATAAAAAAACGAATTTGGAAAAAAATGAAATAAAAAGAAAAACTTAATATTAAATTAACATTAGAGTACTACTTTCGCAGTGCGAAAAAATTAATAAACACACAAATGACTTTAAATTCAATTTTCCAATTTTTAGTTCCAAAGGATAAAAAGTTTTACCCTTTGTTTGAAGAAGCTGCTAATAAAATTAAATTATTATCAGAAACATTGCACGAAGCGGTAAACTTACCAGCTAACGACAGAGAAAAACTTTTAAAAGAAGTAGAGATTTTAAAATCTGAAATTGAACAAATTGTTCAAACCACCCGTATTGAATTAGAAAGAAACTTCATTACCCCTTTTGATAGAGAAGATATTAACAACTTAATGACTGCGGTTGACGAAATTGCCGATCATTTGAGCGATGCCGCTTCTCGTATGCGTTTGTATCAAATTGATAGAGTTACTAAACCGTTGCGTAAACTTACCGAAGCGAATTTAGAAGCTTGTAACGAAGTTGCGAAGTGTATTTACCATATTAAAGACATGAAAAACCTGAAAGCAATTACCGAAGGTTGTAAAGTAATTTTACGCTTGGAACGTAAAGCAGATAAGGTATTTGACAAGGCTGTTGCCGATATTTTTGAAAATGAAACCAACGTGGTTGATATAATTAAGTATAAAGAGGTGATGGATGCTTTGGAAACTGCAACAGACAGTTGTCGCCGAGTAGCCAACGTTTTAGAAACGATTACCGTTAAGTATTCCTAATTATTAAATCATTATGGAGCTATTTGACTTACTATCAAACCTTAATGTAAGTGGTGCCTGGCTTTTACTAGTAATTATTGTTTTAGCTTTAGGTTTCGATTATATTAATGGGTTTCACGATGCAGCAAACTCTATTGCTACCATTGTAACAACACGTGTATTAACTCCGTTTCAGGCGGTTTTATGGGCTGCTGCGTTTAATTTTGCGGCATATTTTATATCGCTTTACATCATTGGCGAATTTAAGATTGGTAACACTATTGCCAAATCGGTCAACGAACAATTTATTACCCTCGAAGTGATTTTTGCGGGACTAATAGCGGCTATTCTCTGGAATTTGGCTACATGGAAGTTGGGAATTCCCTCTTCTTCTTCACACACACTGATTGGTGGTTTTATGGGTGCTGCCATTGCGCATGCAGGCGGAATCAATATAAATGGTGAAGATGTAATTGTGTATGCTAAAGTAGTTCCGATATTTTTATTCATTTTCGGAGCTCCGTTTTTAGGAATGATACTTGCTTACTTTATAACCGTTGCCATTATGTGGATTTGTCGAAAAGCACAACCACACCGCGCCGAAAAATGGTTCAAACGTTTGCAACTAGTGTCTTCTGCATTATTCAGCTTGGGGCACGGTGGAAATGATGCCCAAAAAGTAATGGGTATTATTGGTGCGGCTGTTATAAGTTTTCACATGGGACTGCCCGATGAATTAAACCCTTACGGAGCTATTGAAAATGCAGAACGCTTTAAATATTTTGTTTCACATTGGGGTTGGGTACCTTTAGCATCGTTCTTTTTTATTGGTTTAGGAACCATGAGTGGCGGTTGGAAAATTGTGAAAACAATGGGCTCAAAAATCACCAAAGTTACTCCATTAGAAGGAGTTGCTGCTGAAACTGCCGGTGCTGTTGCCTTATATATTACGGAGCATTTAGGTATTCCGGTTTCTACCACCCACACCATTACAGGTTCCATTATTGGAGTTGGTATCACAAAAAGGGTATCAGCTGTGCGTTGGGGTGTTACTATTTCATTGCTTTGGGCTTGGATTTTAACAATTCCGGTGTCAGCTTTGGTTGCGATGGGAATTTATCATTTGGTTCGTTTATTTATATAAAATCGATACAATTTCAATAGAAAAAGCTCCCTCCTATTATTTGTATAAGGGAGCTTTTTGATTTACTAAGGCAACGATATAGGGATAATAGCGTTACTTTTTAATTGCAACATTTTATTAAGACTTTTCACCTTTCTCTTGATCCTCAGGAAGTTCACCATATTTCTTTTTGTGATACGCTTCTTCCTGCATTACCTCGGTTCCCATAGAATCGATTTCTTTTTTACCATCCTGTTTGTCTTCCTGATTCTCTCTTTTTTCTTCAGGCAATAAATTACTTCCCTCTTTTATAGGTGAACCACCTGCACCTGAATTAGTTTGATTGGCTTCATGCACATCTTTACCCTTTATATCAGTTGGGCTGGTGTTTTCATTGTTATTACTACCAGGAATATTTGTTTTATCTTTTTTCATAGCTTTTAAATTTTATATTAATTACTTATTCAATACATACAATAAATAAGCCTAAGTACATTACGATTTGGTGAGGAATATCTTCTTATAATCAAAAACCGGCACGGTGTTACCGAAAATAAACAATCTGTAAGCAGGTTTAGCATTAAACTGATATATTACATATGCTTCCAATTAAAAG
This sequence comes from Paenimyroides aestuarii, assembly GCF_024628805.1. Classification (NCBI taxonomy): domain Bacteria; kingdom Pseudomonadati; phylum Bacteroidota; class Flavobacteriia; order Flavobacteriales; family Flavobacteriaceae; genus Paenimyroides; species Paenimyroides aestuarii. The sequence goes on from NZ_CP102382.1 coordinate 331,674, forward strand.
TTACTAAAGCATATATTATGCACTATTCAATGATGAATTCTTACGCAGTTTATAGAATCTTTACACAGAAAAGGGGGAAGAAATAATTTTGATATATTGGCTTTCATACACCTTGCTCATCCTTCATAAATTCCTTGAATGGCTATTTAAAAAATGGTGCATTTGCCCCATTTTATTGCCTTGTTGTTTTAAATAATATTGCATAGTAACAATTTAAAATAAACAGCAATGAAAACTAAATTACTACTTTCGATGGCAGTTTTAATGGGAATTTCTACCGTTAATGCCCAAACTTTAGGCGATTTTAAACCGGGAAAAGCCGGTCCTGTAAGTTTGGAAAAACCAAAATTTGATAATAAAAATGTGTATATCGCTGATTTTGCGGTGCATTATCAGGTGTATAGCGAGAAATCTGCAACAAAAAAGGGTGGTCAAGGAATATTTGGTGCCGTGATGGGTGCTGCAAAAGCTTCGCTTGCAGTAGGTTTGGATATTTCAGAAGAAACACTTCAGAACATTACCAATGACGCTTATACGCAGTTTGTTGCTGATTTAAAATCAAAGGGTCTCAATGTGATGAAGCCCGAGGAAGCAAAAAACACTGAATTTTACAGTGGCTATAAATACAGTACCAACTTAAATATGACGCCTTCTAAAGTGGATGGTGCTATTACTGTCCATCCGCAAAACGTAGGTTTCTTCTACAAAGAAAAAGGCTCGACTGAAAATACCACAAAACTTTCTAAAGAGCTGAATGATGCAGCTGTGGTTCGTGTAGATTTATACGTAGAATTTGTAAACACAAGAGCTTCAAGCAAAAGCGGTATCGGAGCCAATGTGGTAGCCAAAACCAATCTGGTATTGTCTGAAGATAATACAATTGCCCATTTCATAGTTGGTCGTAATAAAATCGGTGGTTCTCCTTTGGCAGAATATCAGGGTGTCCTGAAAAAAGATTTAGATATTGACGGCGTAATTAAGGAAGAAAAAATCTCCAACTATGTAGATTCTGACTATGATAATTGGGGATCAAAAACAGCTTTTGGAACATTGTATTCGGCAAAAAACAAAGCGGCTGCCAAAGCTGCGATAGTTCCTGTAGATGCTAAAAAATACGAAAAAGGAGTTGAAATGGCGATTGATGTGTTCCTAAAACATCATTTAGATGAATTTTATAATAAATATTATAAAAAATAAACCTATTTTCTTAAATTTAGGTTAAAAACTATTTATAATGTCATTGCCAACTGCTTTTTACGATCAGATAAAAAACTATAGAAAGTGGGATTTTATCATCTTTCTAAGCCTGACTTTATTGTCTGTGCTTAACGGTCAAACCACGGTTTTTTATCTGATTTATTTCTTTTGGTGGAATGCTTTGGTACAGTTGGCAGTAGATTTTTATTTCAGAAACCGAAACGAATATGCAATTTGCGAAAACAAAGAAAAATTTGAATTTAGCAGTTTGTTTTTGATGGGAATTTACTGGGTATTTATCGTGGTTTTTTTCGGATTTATCGCAGGATCAGACAATCACGAGATCATCTTTACCAATATGGAGGTTTTGTTTTTTCAGAATTGGTTTTTCAATGGCAATCTTATTTTTATTTTAATTGAAAGAATACTCATTCATAAAACAAAGCAACCGGTAAAAATTTATTTGAGTGCATTCAGTCCCAATGCTATTGTTTTGCACATTTCGATTATTGTTGGCGGTGTGGTGATGTTTTTTGTGGTGAGAAATTATCCCGAAATATTCACGCCCGAAAATCGCTGGGGTTCTGCATTGATAGTGCTTCCGTTTCTGCTGCTGAAAATAATAATACAGTATTTAACAAAATCAGACAATCAACTTCAAAAAAACTAAGACAATGAAAACTACGATCCTATTATTGCTGATTTTTTTTAATATAAATCTTTCAGCACAGACTATCGACTGGAAAAATGCCCCGCTCAATCCTGCCGCTGTTTTTTATACTACCAATCATTTCAACGTTAACGGACCGATTAAGGAGTTTAGTGCTAAAAGCAATGGTGGTGAGATTTTCTATTTGCATTTTAATGAATCAGGAAAATTGGTGGAAAAAATTACCTCGCAAGCTGCGGGAACAAGCAAAATACAATTCACTTATCAATATGATGCCAAAGGAAAACTGATAAGTGAAACCACTGCATTCCTTGACAGTAAAGGGGCAAAAACCTACGAAAGCACAACATCAATAACAGTAAATGATAAAGGGTTGGTAACCAAAAAAGGTTCAATGATTTGCAGTTATGACAATAATGACCGCCTGATTTCAGTCATAAATAAAGATAAAAGCGGTAAAGTAATTTACCAGCAGGAATTTGTTTACAATTCACTCGGTCAGGTTATCTCCGAAAAAATTACTGATCCTCACGCTGCTACAGGCGTAATGGAAACCGAAGAGTTTAAGTTTACATATACAAAAAATAACCGAGGAGGTTGGGATGTTGTGATGCACATTTATAAAGAAGGAAAACTGGCAACCAAAGGAAGTATTCCGCTGATTACCTCTTCATTTGTCCGACAAAAAAGAGAACAAATATCTAATAACCCGAAGAAGTTTTCTTTTGATGAAGCTGGTTTGGAGGCATTTGATCCGAATATTGTCAGCGTAATGGTCGATCAATATAATAATCTAAGAGGTCAATTTGTCATTCGGTTAAAACAAGATTTCTATCCGGTAAACATCACATATTACAACAATATTCTGAGTGTGGCTAAGCCAAAGAAACCAATGGAAAGTAATACTGTTCAAACTACTTCTACAATAAATACGACTGAATTAATTAGTCAGACTACGGAGACAAGATTGTACAACGGAAAGTACACGCAACAAACGGCGCTCACTGCAATTAATAAATATATCGACAACCTCAAAAAGCTGGGCACTTACAGTTTTGTGGGCGGAGCAACCAAAACCTACCAAATTGATGGAATATGGACACAAAAAATTTCTGAGCAAGATAAAGGCACTTTAAACATCAGGTATATTATTGGAGATAATCATTTAACTATTGAGCTAATTAGCGCTATACTGAATAAGAATGGCAAAGCCATTATGCTTTACCCACAATCTTCCGATGAAACAATAAGGAAATTATACAACAACCAAGTTGGGATGTTTGTAAATGGTCTTTTCAGTTATTTGGGTATTAACGATAATACCTCCACCACAACTAAAACTTCTACGGTAAATAACAATATTACAGTACAAAACAACACAAAATCTGCCAATTCAACGGTTAATAACGTTGATCCTTACAGCGGTTTATCAGCCGAAGCCGGAGCCTATATGGCAGCTTACCGAATGAACCTGAATGGTTTGAAAAGTTACTTGGAGAATCAACTGAAAAGTTGGGAACAAAAAGGTTATGCTGCTGATCAAATCATTCAGTCTTACACCGCGATATTTAAAGAGGTTTACACAAAAAGCCCAGATGCCGCTTTTGAATTACTAATGAAATTGCCACAGCGTGTAGCTTTAACAAAGTTATTACCCAACCTAACCGATGAACAAAGAGATTTCGTTCGTAAAAAATCGAAAGAACGGCTTCAAAAATACAGTGGCTCTTATAGAAGTAAAACAAATTAATTTGATTGTAAAATGAAACTTGTACTAAAATATAATTTGCTCGTGCTTTTCTGTGTCTTCGGTTTTACAGCCACAGCACAGGAAAGTATTACACCGGAGAATTTCGATTTACCGAAAAACACGGTGAAAGCAGTTATTCGTTATGCCGATTTTTCTATTCCGCAGCAACAGTTTTCTGTACGACCAAGTTATGCTGTTTATACTTTTAAAAATGATAAAATCGTCAGTTTACAATATGAAGACAGTACCTCAATGGTAAAAACAACAGTAAATTATCAATACGAAAACGACAATCTGAAAAGTAAAGAAACCCTCCAAAGTTCTAGTGCAGGATCGGAACACAAAATCAATACTTACCGTACCGAAAAGCAGGGCTACAAAACCACATTTTATAGAACTTATCCTACAGAAGGAACAGACAAAACGATTTTGTTCTACAACGAGGCGGGCGAACTGCGAGGCAAATCGTTTTACAATGTACACGGGAAACGCACCGAACAAATAGAATATAACGGAAAGGAAGGTTGCCGCCTTAAAAAATATTACGACGAAAAATTGATGTCTGATATCACCTACGTGAACGATAGCAACGGAAAATTAACGAAGAGCGAAACCCTTGTTTTGCCTGGAGAAGATGAGGAAGTAAAGGTGCTTACATTGTATTACTACAACCCAAATGGCGACTTGAAACAAGTGGTGGATTTTATAACCGAGGCGAAAAATTCTGGTAAAAAAATCTCAAGACAAAAACATTATTCTTATTTGTACGATGGCGATATATGGGTGGCTCAAATTGAATACAGCCTTGCCAACAATAAACAAAATAATTTAATCGCTACCATTAGAACCATTGAAACACCTGATAAAATATACAATGCGCCAAGCGATGGGCAGCTAAAAGTTTTCTTTCAGGAAACCTATCAAAAATATTTAAAATTATCAAGATGAAAATAATAAAAAATATTAGCGCAATTTTACTTTGTATGGTTGCCGGCTTTGCAACTGCCCAAGATTTCATTCCCTATTATCCAACCGAATGGGATTTTCGTAACCGAGTGGATTTGATTGATTTTTCACAAGTAAAAAGTCTGACTACGAAGGAAATTGCTATTGACAAAAACGAAGAATTTCCCATTTTGGAAACTTATTTAAGTTGGAACAGCACTTATCAATTAACCGATTATCAGTTTGTGAATTACAACAACAGCTATGCTGATTTTGATATCCAATTTCATTACATCGATGCGTATTCCAAAAAATTAAAATCGGTAAAAATCATCAATCCCAACACGCTGAAAACTATTGAAGAATGGCAATATACTTATGGTTCTTTTGATGTGGAAAAAATTAGAGTAACGCGTTATTTATTAAATGTTGCGCAACCCGATGTTTTTGAAGTAAAATACGAAGGGAATGATGACGATTATACCAAAGAAACCGTGTTCACACCTGAAAATTCGGAAGTTAAGAAAACAGAATTTTGGTACCAATCGGCTGCCGATGCTACTACACTTCGCATAAAAAAAACATATCTGGATGGTGTTTTAGATCAAACCGATCGTTTGCAATTAGATCAAACTAGAAATAAATTAGAAAAAACAGTGACCAACTTGGGAATTAGCAGCCTTACCAAGTATCATTATAAAACCCGAAAAGTGGATGTAGCGGGAGATGAATTCGACTACAAAGATTTGGAAAAAATTCAGGAAGACGGTAAAGATAAAGAACGTTTTGAATATACTTTTGATACAAAAGGCAACTGGATAGAACGAAAAAACTACAAAATGAAAAATGGCAAATGGGAATTTTCCACCATTACCAGAAGAACGATTGAATACAGAAACTAAAAATCTAAAATGATGAAATTTATTATTATTATATGTTTAATAATGATTGGTTTCGGCTTAAAAGCGCAGGAAGCCGAACACCTTTCACCTCCCAAGACCTATTGGCAATCGTATGGTTTTCAAAAGCAGCCCGATTTTGCCAAAATTGCTTATTACAAAAGCGATAGTTTGGGGTATGAACCGGTGATGGCGGAAGTAATTTCGTTTAATAAGGAAGGATTTATCATTCAAAAATATATGCGGATTTATGGTAAATATGCCAGCGAAACCGCTCATAATTATGTTTATACAAACGGTGTTTTGGACAGCATCAATACCGTTGCTTCGTCATCAAATTTTAATTCGAAGCAAAAACTGCATTACGGTGCAAATGGTGTTTTAGAAAAAGTTACAGCTTCAGGCGTTTACACTAATTTTACAGACACTTATCAGTACGGACCCAATGGAATGGTAAGGTCCATTCAACGAACCTACCAAAACGGAAGCAAAAAAGAAGCTTTCTTTGACCACCTAAAAAATACCGTTACGGAAAAAGAAACCAGCGCCAAAGGAACGGTGACGGAAACCATTTTTGTGTATGATGGCGATGATGTGTTGGCTTCTTTTCAAAAGGATGGTAAAAATAAAATTTGGATCAATGACAAGCAGCGTCGCATTGATTTTACAATAGAAATAAAAGAAAATGATCCGTTAAATTATGCCTTGAACCTGCGAAAAATGAAACAGGAAGATGCCAAGAAATTTCAGCAAACCATAGGTGATTTAAGCGAAAATCCGAGTGCAATGATTTTGTTCGACATTCCTGCTGAAAGTAAGAATGAAAACGGCGACTGGACAAAAAGATTACAAATTGACAAAGAATTTGGTGTTCAGCGAAGAATGGTTTTCAAGGAAATTAAATACAGCGATGGCAGCCAAAGCGGAAGTACAGAGTTTGATTTGATTTTTGATCAGAAAGTGAAGCACATTAAATAAAACTACACAAATCCTAAAAGTATGAAATACTCCAGACCTTATTATAAATTTAGATTTGCCAAAGCAAACGTTTATAAACTAGCAATCACATTTTTCCTTATATTATTTACGAGCATTTCCTCCTTTGGTCAGACTAAGGAGATTCGGTACTATGATGGAAAATATACCCAGGAAACCGCATTAAAGAAATTTTATGAATTTTTAAAGGTTTACAAAGATGATAAATTACAATACAATGGAAAGTTGGAAGGCAATACAATCAAGGCAAACTGGAAAAATACTTTGCTGGGAAGTGGTTATGTAGTTTCTAATGTGCAATACACCTTTTATTCTGATAGAATAGAGATTTATTTATTGTTGTCCACCTATTATAAAGATGAAACTAATGTTATAATGTTACGTCCAAAATCTGTTGATCAGCAAATTGTTAAACTTTATAAGTTTGAAGAAGATACACATATTCACGATGTTTTAGCATTTATGAATATTGATAAAAATATTACTAAAGAAACAACTTCTTCCCCCAAAACCACCACTCAAACTAAATCAACCACTTCAGAGCAAACTACCGAAACCAGATATTATAACGGACGATATGATTCCACCAATGGATTGAGCAGTAAAGAAGTCGTTTTACAAAAAATAAAAAGTTACATCGACATCAAAAGTAAAGCTGGAGCCTCTTTTTTAAAACTTGAAGAAAAACCCGATTTTCTTTCAGGAACTTGGACTGTTAAGTCGGCACAAGGAAATATTGTTTTAGGCTTGGATTATGTAATCGGTGACAAAAGTTTAACAATAAAACTCAAATATCTCACGGTTGGTTCACAGGCTATTTCAAAAAATCATCCAAAAGAAGAATTAAGAAATTTATACAATGTTGCAATAGAGAATTTTGTTTTAGAACTTTTCAAATATTTAGAGATAAAAGACAACACCTCACCCAAGCAAACTACCACTAAAACTGCGGTTTCAAATCCTTCGGGTCAAACCATAGAAACCCGTACTTACAATGGCAAATACACCAAAGAAACGGCATTGAAGAAAATTAATGAATATCTAAAAATCGTTCAGTCTGAAAATTTAAAATTTGTAGGCGGCGAATCTTCTCCATATCAAATTGATGGAATTTGGGAACAAAAGTTAGGTGGAAAAGACAAAATTACGGTAGGAATTCGGTACGTGATTGAGGACAAAAGTTTATCTATTATGATTATTAGTGCGGTGGTGGCAAAAGGCGGAGATTTCATTATGCTTTATCCGCAAAGCACTGACGAAGCCAACCGAAACGCATACAACAATCAGGTGAAATTGTTTGTTGATGTTCCTTTTAATTTTATGACGATCAACCAAAATATTGTTAACACACAAAATAATAGTGCTGCAACCAATGTCAACAGCATCAACACAAAAAAGACAGAGTCAAATAGTATTCCTGTCAATTCTTACAGCGATATGTCCACTGAAGCAAAATCATATTTGGAAGAATACCGAAAGAACCCCAATGATTTAAAAAACTATTTGAAAAACCGACAAAGCAATTGGGAACAAAAAGGCAATTCTCCCGAAGCTATTGTTCAGATTTGTGTGAATATGTTTAAGGAAATTTATGCTAAAGATAAAAATGCTTCTTTTGAATTAATGATGAAGTTGCCACGAAATATTGATGTAAAGAAAATCCTTCCAATGCTTACTGAGGATGAAAGAAAATTTATCCGGGAAAAATCGAAAGAACGACTTCAAAAATACAGCGGTTCGTACAGTACTAAAACCAATTAAAAAAGAATTCTTTAGCATTTTTAGGCTGGAAAAAACTTTGATTCCCCTTTAATTATTCAATTTTAAATTTTCACAAATGAAAAACCTAATTTTTGTCTGTTTACTTTTCTTTTTGACAAATGCTTCCGCCCAATCCCTGCCCGAAATCAGCTACCGGGATTATGGCTACAAAAAGCATGTGAAAAAAGTAGAACAAATCTATTACAGCTTTGACGGCGAAAACGTAGAAAAGGTCGAACAACTAATCCGTGTTTTCAATACCGATGGAAATCTGGAAAGCTACGAAAACCAAAGTTTTCTGGACGAAAGCTGGGCGAAATCAAAAACGGTTTACAAAAAAGGTCGTTTGCATCAGGAAATCTGGCAACACAGCAATCCGTACCTGAACCGGACTTATACCTACGAATACGACAAAGAAAACCGCATAACCAAAGAAAAAATCCGATTTAAAGATGGTGCCAAAAGTTATATCGACTTTCAATACCAAAACAATCAATTAAATTTAATCAATGCCGAAATTGATGGCGTAAAATCCAGCACAGAAAGGCATTACAGCCAGAAGGGAAATTTATACAAAGAAATCCATCGCCAAAAAGTTTTGGGCGAAACCGATATTATCACTAACTATTTTTATCTCGAAAACCGTGAAATTCTGTCTTTTGTAGCACCGCAAAGTTATTTCTACGCAACGGTTTATTTGAAAGACGAAATGGATGAAATTAGAATGGAAATCAAATTTAAACTCATCGAAGACAGCACCGCTCAAAGCAAACTGTTGAAAGGCATTCAGCGTTTTGATGCCGAAGCGCCAAAAGACAATTTGCCCTTTGATTTACAAGGGTATTCTGAACAAACTTTGCAGGCGTATGCCAAAAATCCGGAAGAATTGAAACCTTATCGAATGTTGGTATTTCTTCGCGATGAACATAAAAACATCATTGCCGAAGCAGAAGTGGATGTAAAGACCAAAAAGATTGCAGGAATTGGCTTTTTTCAAATCACTTATGCCGACGGAACCGTCACGGGAAATACCGATTTTCAGCATAAAAAGCGACACATTTTTGAAGCAATGTTAGACAAATACCAACTTCCCTAATTCCCATTGATATGAAAATTATTTTACAAAAATACCTGAACTTATTACTCCTTTTTATCAGCATTTTTTCGGTGCAGAAAACCTTTGCCAATGCTGCGCAACCGGGCATTTGGAACGCCGGAGGAACGGTTTTTACGATGTTGTATCCCGAGGACAGCCTGAGTTTCAAGAAAGTGCAGATGCAGCAGGAACGCATTTATATTCAGCTTTACAAAGGTTTTGCCGTGGTAAAAGGAAGCTATGTTTTTAAAAATACGAGCAACGAAAACCTGCAATTTAAAATGGGTTATCCGGTAAACGGCATCTATTCGGGTGGCGAAACGGATCTGAACCAAATTACCCTCGACAGTTTAAGTCAATTTAAAATCAAAGCCAAGGAACGTTGGTTAGATTTAATCAAAGAAAATCATCCTGAACTCAATCACAACGACCGAAATGTAAATCCGTTCAGCGACAATTGGATGGTTTGGCAAATGGCTTTTGCACCCAACGAAACACAAACAGTAGAAGTATATTTCATCGTGAACACCAATGATGCCCAAGTACGCAAAGGTTACAATTTAGAAAACCGAAATGCGTTTATCTATCTTTTGGAAAGCGGCAGCGTTTGGAAGCAACCCATCGAAAAAGGAAATTTTTATGTGCAACTGAAAGACGGATTAACACCCGAAAATTTACAAGGTTTGTCGGGTGGATTCAACTTTAAATTCAATGAAAAATACCAACTATTTGCCGGAACCAAAAGCCATTTTTCGCCCACACCTGCAGATAATCTCGTGGCATCATATTACGAAAAAATAGAAAATTTCGACTTTGCGAAGCATACCGCACAGTCAGATAAACTATTCGACACTATTGATGAATTCAGCCGCATTTCGTTCAATGAACTTACTTACACCGAAGCAGAATTAGGCAATCCATACGAAGTAAAAAGCACCATTGGCGGAGCTTTGCCGGGTTTGCTGACAATCTTTATGATTGTGGCACCCGTTCTTATCGTAGTATTGCTTGTTGGAGTTTTAATTTGGGGATTTGTGAAATGGCGGAAAATAAAAAAGCAAAAAGGACAATAAAATGGTAGCATTGGCTTTGTTTTTTATCGTGATTATTGGGTTGATATTGCTGCTCATTCCTTTATTGAAAAAGGTTTTAAACGATTATGCGCTTACGCTGGAAAGTCGTTCGGAAAAATTTACAGAAGAAAAACCAAACCCGCTTCAACAAGCGTTGAACCAATCGGTAGATCAACGCTGGCAAGAACTGGACGAACTTTTGACCCACTCAGAAACCCCGGCTTCCATTTCGCCAAATTCAACAGAAATACTGCAATCGCTTCAGATTTATTTGCAATCCATCCTGAAAATTTTCAAATCCGAAGAAAGTTCTGCTTGATTTTTTTAGTAATTTAACAGCTTATAATGGAATGAGCGAATTTGATGAACAATTCAATTCTTAATTAAGCTATCGCAATATGAAACAAACGCTACTTATACTATTATGTTTTTTTGTTTTCTCACTGAATAAAGCATTGGCACAGACTAGCATTTCTAAAATTGATAGTTTGAAAGTAGCTTATTCAAATAGCAAAACGGATAGCGCGAAAGCAATTTCCCTCATAAATCTGGCTATTGAATATCGATTTTCAAATGTGGATAGCACACATTACTATCAAAAAAAAGCAGAGAAGCTAGTTGGAAATAATTTGCACGTAACTGCGCATCTGAAGATTTTGAAAGCAACTTTACTAAGAGATGCGGCTCAATATAACAAAGCCTTAAATGAATTAGAACCAATAATTCCTAAATTGTTATCAAAGAAGGAATATAAATTAGTCGCTCTTTCATACCGTGCATTAGCCAATATTTATCACCAATCGGGAGAATACAGTAAGTCTATAGAGAGTCATTTAAAATCAATTGAATATGGAAAAAAAATTAATGATCGAAGTTTCACAGCCCATGCATACGTAAATATGGGGTTTGTTTATTTCGATATCGGAGATTATGCTAAGGCGATTGATTTATATAAAAAGGCGCTGGAGCTTTTTACTGACATTGGTGATGAAGTTAACGAGATTGCAGCTCGTAACAATTTATCTGGGGCATATGCAAAGACAGATGAATATACATTATCTATTGAACATGCCAAAAAAGTATTGGCTTATTTTGAAAAAACTAAACAAGAGCGTTTTAAGAGTTACCCGCTTGTCAATCTTGGACTTGCATACAAAGGGCTTAAAAAATATAGTTTGGCAGAACAGTACTTTCTTAATGCCATTAAAATAAAGCAAACGAATGCAGATTATAAGGATATGGTTATTACGCAAACCTACCTGACCGAATTATATCTAGTTCAAAATAAATTGGAACAAGCGGAAAAGGTGGCAGTTGCAGGATATAATCTAGCAGAAGAAAAAAGTATGTTGCCGCAATTGTCAGATATTTCTTATGTTTTAGCCACCGTTTACAAATCAAAAGGCGACTTTAAAAAAGCAAATGAATTTCTTGAAATTAATAAAAATTTAAAAGAAAGACTTGCTGTGACAGAAAAGGCAAAGGAAATATTTCGTCTTCAAATCAAATACGAAACGGCAGAAAAAGAAAATCAAATCCTGCAACAACAGGCAAAATTGACCAACCGTAATTTCTGGATTTTTGGTTTGGCGGCTTTGGCGGTGATCATCGGTTTGATGGGTTTTCTTTTTTACAAACAACAGGTGCTGAAAAACCTTCGCCAAAAACGAGACAACGAACTGAAATTGGCACTTCAACAAATTGAAAATCAAAACAAATTACAGGAACAGCGTTTGTCGATTTCACGGGATTTGCACGACAATATCGGGGCGCAATTGAGCTTTATCATTTCCGCCATCGACACCATTAAATATTATGTGAAGGACCAAGACGAAAACCTGATCGGACGATTGAGCAACATTGGCTCCTTTGCCAAAGAAACCATTCAGGAACTGCGGGATACCATTTGGGCAATGAACAAACAAGGCATTACCATCAAAGATTTAGAAAGCCGAATTGCCAATTTCATCGAAAAAGCAAAACAGTCGCAAAGCGATACCCAGATTGAATTTCAGGTTGCCGATGATGTTTCGGAAGAAGAAGTTTTTACGGGCATTCAGGGCTTGAATATTTTCAGGATTATTCAGGAAGCTACCAACAATGCATTTAAATATGCAGACGCCAACCGGATTGAAATTCTTATTTCCAAAGAGAATTCTGCCCTACAATTTCAGGTAAAAGATGACGGAAAAGGTTTTGAGGAAAGCGAAATCGAACCAGGAAATGGCTTGCTGAATATGCGAAAAAGAGCTCTGGAATTAAACAGCGAATTGCAAATGCAATCGGAAATGTGGAAAGGAACGAAGGTGTGGTTTAATGTTCATAATAATTAATGAAATGTATGAAAACAAGAATCGCCATCATCGAAGACAATAATTTTCTTATCAAAAGTGTTAAGGATAAATTATCATTATTTGAAAATATACAGCTTTCTTTTACGGCAAATGACGGCGTGCAATGTATAGAAAAGTTGCAGACCGATAAACGCACCGACCTCATTCTGATGGACATCGAAATGCCCAATCAAAACGGCATTGAAACGACAAAGTTGGTCAAACAAAAATACCCACAGATTAAAATCATTATGCTGACGGTTTTTGACGATGACGAAAATATTTTCAATGCCATACAAGCCGGAGCCGATGGTTATTTGCTGAAAGAAACACCACCAAAAGAACTTTACGATGCCATTGTTCAAACTTTGGAAGGCGGTGCGGTAATGACACCGTCCATTGCGATGAAAACCTTAAAATTACTGCGTCATCCACTGATCGCGCCACCCGAAAATCAAGAGGAAATTACGCTGACTGCTCGGGAAATTGAAGTATTGGAACAACTTTCCAAAGGACTTCCTTACACCGCCATTGCCGAAAATTTATTCATTTCACCGTCCACCGTTCGGCGGCACACCGAAAATATTTACCAGAAACTGCAAGTGCATTCAAAAATTGAAGCGGTGGAAACAGCAAAGCGAAATCGGTTGATATGATTGTTATATATAAAAAACTGTTTCCTTTTCAAATAATTATCTGAAAACAGAAACAGTTTCATTCTTCATAGCAATTTTTTGGTAGCAAAGTATCCAACCAAATGATTGGTTACAAAACTACTTTATATAGATTAACCTAAGGTTAAGATGGTTTTATATTTACTCTTCTGCTGCTTCGAAATTCACATGTTCTTCAGCAATTTCAGTTAGTAAATAATCGGTATCCTCTTCTTCATCCAAATTCGCTTCCAGTAAATCGGCTACTTTTTCATATCCTAAAGTTATGGCAATTTGCGCCAAACCACCGTAAGTTGCAATTTCATAATGCTCTACTTTTTGAGCACCAATAATAATTGCTACATCGCGTGTCATGGAACCGTCTTCGGTATTTTTCACCATTTCATCCACTTCTTTCAAAATACCATCAATTGCGTCGCATTTTTTCTTTTTGGCTTCTTTTCCCAAAAGTTTAAATACTTTTTCCAAACGCAGAATTTGCTTTTTAGTTACCAATTCATGGTCTTCTAAAGCTTCTTGAAGTTCTTCGCAGGTTGCCTTATTTTTTATTTTTGCAAGCGACTGCTCAATAGCTGCTTCGGCATAATAGATATCCTGCAAAGCTTCAACAAAAAAAGTTTTAAGTTCGGAGTTGCTATTTTTATCTTCCATTGATTGATTTTTTTTAGTGTTATTGTCGGTATCCTTTGAATCTGTCGTATCTTTTAAAGATTTTTCGGCAGATTTTGAGGTGTTCTTTGGTTCTTCAACAGGTATTGTTTTAGAATCTTCACTTTTTGAAGGTGCAGATTTATCAATAGTTTTTTCTTTTAGATCTTTCTGACTCATAATTTTTCTATTTAAAAAAGTGATAAAGAGAGGGAGTTTTTTACGCTCCCTCGCTTTTGATTAATTATTTCTGCGTCCGCCAAATCCGGAACGGCTTCTCCCAGAGGCTTTTCCACCCATACGCGCAATTCTTGATCGCTGTGCTTTGCTCATTGATGCAAATCCGCGTTTCGAAGTATCGCCTGAACTGTTATTTGATCCACGACCCGAGTTGCTTCTGTTAGATGAACTTCCACGGCTTGATCCTGAATTGCTTCGACTTGAGTTGGAACTACCACGTCCTGAATTAGATGAAGAACTTCTGTTAGAACGACCACTTCCTGAACGTGAGTTAGAACTTGAACGCCCTGAGTTTGATGAGCTGTTTCCTCGGTTAGAAGAAGATCCACGACCGCTTCTAGAGCTGCCTCGACCACTACTTGATCGATTGCTTGATCTTCCTTTTGATGAAAATCGTCCTTGAGAATCTCTTGGATGTTCATCTTCGAAGTAGTCATCATCGTCGTAGTCATCGTCGTCATAATCCTCATCGTCGTAGTCTTCATCGTCATAATCATCATCATCCCAATCATTCATTTGTCCTTGATTGAAATCATCTTCATAATCTGAAAAATCATCATCATAGTCTTCGTCTTCTGAGCCATCTTCATAGCCGTGTTCGTAGCCTAATTGATAAATTTCTTCGTGGATTGCACTCATATTATCATGTGTGTCTTGAGAATTGCGTGAAGAACTTCCTCTTCGTCTGTTATATCTTGAATTCATAATTATTGGTATAAAAAGTTAATACATTTTACAAGCGCCGGCATACTTGTACTAATTATCAAACAATAGATATTCCTAATTTTTTATACGGAAATTATTTCTGTACCTATTAAAATGGGACTGTTTTCAAGGAGATTTCAAGCAGGGTTGCTATTGGGAGTTGTTTTAAATATTTTAACATTTTGATAGAATTTACCGTTTGTGGCTACTGATTGATTGTATTTAAATTTTTATCATAAAGCACATTCACTCTAAAAACAACACAACATATAATTTATTAAAAATAAATAATAAAAAAATTAAAATAACATCAATTATTTCAAAAAAAAAGCCAATAAAAAGAATAAAAATCAATTTAATAATGATTGAAAAATTAAAAATCATATAGCACATTCATGCTATTAATGTTGCTTTTTTTGAATACTATCTACACAAAAAGGGGGAAATTTCCACAACTTCAACAAATAAGACCATTTCATTGCAACACCTCATTTGCTCTTAATAAAGATTTTGATTTTTAAAATAATTGTTTGTTAACAATGTGTTACACGAATAAGGCTTAAAAAAAATATACCTCTGAGTGCTTACAGAAAGTATAGTATAGAATTTGTCTAATTAGCAATAAAATACAAATTAAATATCTCACCATGAAAAACGAGTTACAAAACAATCATCATTCATCAACAACATCTCTAAATGAAATGAATTCATTTATGAAGATTACCCCAAAATATACAACTGAATCCTATAATGGAACCGAAAAATTACTTAACAAATGTGCAGTAGTAACCGCCAGCTACAATGGTGTGGGCAAGGCTGTTGCAATTGCTTTTGCAAAAGAAGGTGCAGATGTGGCACTTATTTACAACCACCAGCAATACGAAAAAGAGCTGAAAAGCGTTGTAAAGCTCATTGAAAAAATGGGAAGAAAGGTATGGCTTTTTAAAGCGTTTACGTTTGATGAATATAAATGCAAACGCTTGTTTGAAAACATATCTAAAAAAGTAAAAAACATTGATATCCTGGTAAACACTTTTTCTATATCCAATAAAAACGATACGGAAGGTGGTCATTATTTATTGCGAAAAAACGATACCTTAAAAATTCAATCGCTTTTTACTTTAGGAAAAATTGCACCCGATTTTATGGCAAAAGATGGTGTCATTATAAACTCTGCCACTTTGTGTGCCTATGCGCAGCCCGATCAACTTATCTTTTATGCGGCTTTAAAAGCAGCCATAAAAACCTATACTCACGAAATGAACAGAATGTTTTCGGTGGCACAAAAAAAATTGCGCATCAATGGAATTACAACCGGTTTTATATGGTCAGAATCACTGCCCAATGTTTTGCCATCATACAACAACTTACCGTCTAATATTCACTCTGTAACGCCGATGCATCCTTATGAAGTTGCCCCATTGTATGTTTTTGTAGCTTCAGCAGCTTCTCATCCAATTGCAGGTGAAACACTGGATGCCGGTGGAAAAATGTATAAACTTTAAAATATAATCGCATGAAAAAAGAAGAAAACAAACTTAGATCGTTTCCCAAACCACCGTTTGATGAACCCAGACAAAATGCACCTGCATCGGAACAAGATATGGAGTTGAAACCCGATCATGGAGAGCAGTCTTATGAAGGATACAACCGCATGCAGGATAAATGTGTGGTAATAACTGGTGGCGACTCTGGAATTGGAAAGGCAACTGCGATTGCATTTGCCCGTGAAGGTGCGGATGTGGTGATTTCCTACCTAAGCGATATGGAAGATGAAGACGCCAAGGATACAGCAGAATGGATTCGGAAAGCGGGTAGAAAAGCGTTGCTGTTTAAGGGCGATATCACCAAAAAAGAAATTTGCCAAATGCTTGTTGAAGTCACTATAAAAGAATTTAAAAAGATTGATGTGTTGATTAACAATGCCGCATTTCAAATGGGGCGCGAAACCATCGATGCCATTTCAACAGAAGAATGGCAATTAACTTTCAACACCAATGTGTTGGCAATGTTTCATTTATGCCAATTAAGTATTCCACACATGCCCAAAGGCAGTAGCATTATCAACACCACATCGGTAAACGCATACCAACCAAATCCTACACTGTTGCCCTATGCTGCTACCAAAGCTGCCATACAGAACTACACTGCAAATTTAAACCAAATGCTTATTGAGCAAAAAAAAGACATACGCGTGAATGCCGTGGCACCTGGACCTGTTTGGACACCTCTTATTCCAAGTACGCTGATTGATTATAAAGATTTTGGTGATGACACCGCTCTAAAAAGACCAGGCCAGCCAAGCGAAATTGCTCCAATCTATGTGTTTTTGGCAACAAAAGAAGCTTCTTATATTGGCGGTGCTACTATTCCGGCAACAGGTGGTAAAATTGCTTACTAATAATTTATATTGCAAAATTATATGACTGAAATAAGCATTTTAAAATGCAGTGCTTTAATAGCCGAAAAAAACTTAAAAATTGCTTTTGCAGAAAGTGCTACCGTTGGGGCACTTTCTGTTGCTTTTGGTTTAACTCCTTATGCGGGTTCTATTTTCTTGGGCAGTATTGTGTGCTATGATGCAGACGAAAAGCAAACGCTTTTAAAAATTCCGAAAGATTTAATTGACAGCTTTACGCCAGAATCAAGCCCGGTGACTTATGAAATGGCTTTAAGTACAAAAAAGCTGTTTAAAAAAGCTGATATTATAGTTGCCGTTACCGGATTAACCAAGGCTGGCGGCAGCGAAACAGAAGAAAAACCCGTAGGGACTATTTTTTTGAGTTTTATTTTTGAAGATCGATCTGTGCAAATCAGAGAAATTTTTGAAGGAAATTCGCATCAAATTGTACAACAAACTTTAGCAAAAGTGGCTGAAGTAATTATGGATTATCTCTCAAAAAAATAAAAAAACCTCTCTTGATTAGAAGAGAGGCTTACCAAAGTTGATTATTAATTAATCTTGAAAATATTCATCTTTATTTTCACCTTCGCGGTTTACTTTGTTTGTTTTAAAATCCTTGTTGTTTTGAACATTGGTATTCATACCGTCAGGATTTTTAGAACCATCATATCTTTTTTCATCTTGATTGGTTCGATGTTCCTCGTGTGAATGTGCAAATGGATCTTTATTGTTTGGATCAATCTGCTGCTCGTTTGGATCGTTGAATTGATTTTGAGTATTCTGATTTTGCGGATTTTGCTGACCTTTTTGATTTTGGTTGTTTGTCCCGTCTTGTTGCTGGTTGGTTTTGTTATTTTCCATAATTAATAGGTGTTAAAATATTAGTTGATTAAATTTTGAAAGATACTTTTCCTGTATTTCATTTCCATTTTATTTGGGATGTTCCCACTTTCTATACATCAATTTGTGAACCAATGCCAAACTACTGTTCCAGACATCATTCGATAGCAATTGCTCTGGAAGAAATCAATTTCATACGCCAATCCTTTTAAATACTAATGATACAAGCCATCAATTGTTTTTTAACAATTGTGTTGCGCTGTATCCATCAACATCAAATAGAACAATACCTTCTTTAAAGATATTTTTTAGCTTAAAATAAAGAATAAAACATACGTTTTTAACAATTAAATAATGAATAAAACACAATTGTTTACAAAAAACAAATCAAATAAAACCAAAAACAGAATCATAACACACTCATTTTTAAAAAGATAGCTGTATAAAAAATACATTGTTTGTAAAAAAAATACCCAACATGCTTCTGTTTGATAAACCGATTGCGTTGTTGCAACACACAAAATGGAGCGGTATGTTTTTTGCTCTACTTTTGATACTTTTCCGTTTCATTACATTTTATAGTAATCACTCATTAATTTAAATGAATAAAAAATAAATAGTATGAAAAATGTATGTTACAAATATGGCCTTATTGGCATTTTGCTGTTATCATTTAGCGTTGTTGCGTCATGCCGTGATCGAAACGACCGAAATATGGACGACCAAGGATTGTATGGAGAATCAGAACAAGAGCGCTATCATGACCCCAATGCAGATCCTTTGAATGAGCAAGATATTTCGGGAGGCACTATCGATAACCATCACACTGATACAATCAACCGAGGTACTGACACTGTTGGCGCTGGTAAAACCACTACCGACCGAACAATGCCCTAATTACGAAACCTTATCAATAAAAAAAGCGTGCGAAATTTTGTTTCACACGCTTTTTTAAATGCTGTTTTTTAATATTTTTTCTAAAGCAACTTACTGCTCATTTGAGATAGCACCAGGAATTTGACTGGTAATTTCATTATCAAAAACCACAATTACATAATCTACATTTTTCTGCTCAAAATCTTTTAAAACCTTGAAATAGTCTGCTATAAACGCATCAATTCTTTTGGAATAGATAAGCACTGCGGTGAGTTTTTCACTAAAAAAATAGGGCTCATTATCTTTTAATTCTTTAAAGGAAATAGAGGTGTAATCGTTTCCATTTTTTAAATGTTGATACACATTTTGCAACTCTAAATTATTCAACGCCAAACCGCATGCATTGGGATCTTTTTCGCGTTTTCCATCGAGAATTTCAGCACTTGTTGATTGCTCTTTTTGCACGAAAGCCAACACCGAGTTGTGCATTATCGTTGCTAAATCTTCTAAATCGGTTTCATTGGTGATATACACAATTTTGTGAGGATCCACCTGCCAAGACGATACAATATGCTGCATATATTGTTCAGGATTTTCATTGATTTCAAATGGTTGTGCATAAAAAAACGCGGGCATTAAAAGAACAAGCAATTGGAATATATTTTTCATGATATAGATAGATTATCAGGTATCTTTAGTGTTTCAATACCTAAATTTGGTTAGTTCTATTGATTTTTACAAACTTTTGGGTTCTAAAAGCTTTAGTTTTATTGCATAAATTATACCAATAAGTTTGAAAAAAAATTAAAAAAAGCAACCATTTATTGTTCAGGTTTCCAAAAATCGGCATTTTCAATCCCAGCAGTTTCGGCATGAAACTCAGGCTCTTTGTTGTGCTTTCTTTGCGATTCATAATCATTGGCTACCTTCATTGCTTTTTTGTGCAGTAATAAAATAGCTATTAAATTGATCCACGCCATGAGCCCTACCCCTATATCGCCCAATGTCCAAGCCAATTTTGCAGATTTCACACAACCTAAATAGGTAGAAACTAGAATTAATCCTCTTAAAAACCATATTCCGGCTTTTAGTTTTTTTCCATTGAAAAGAAAATCAATGTTCGATTCGGCGATGTAATAATACGCCATTATGGTTGTAAAAGCGAAGAACATTAAGGCTATGGCCACAAATTCGTTTCCGATTACCGGAAAATGTGTGCTGATGGCATTTTGAGTAAAAGCCGCGCCCGGTTCTATGCCCGGAATATTTTCCACTACAAAACCTGATGCATCGTTCAACACATTGTATTGGTTGGTAAAAAGAATCATTAAAGCAGTGGCTGTGCACACAAAAAGCGTATCAACGTACACCGAAAACCCTTGTACCAATCCTTGTTTGTACGGATGTGAAACTTCGGCAGCAGCTGCGGCATGCGGAGCAGTTCCCTGGCCCGCTTCATTGCTGTATATTCCTCGCTGAACGCCCCAACTTATTGCAGCACCAACCATTCCGCCAAATGTGGCATCGACACCAAAAGCCGATTTAAAAATCAATGCAAACATTGCAGGCACTTCGGAAATGTTTAAGGAAATAATGACCAACGCCATAACGATGTAAGAAACTGCCATGAAAGGCACTACAATTTCTGCCACTTTGCTTATTCGCTTAACTCCGCCGATAATAATTAAAGCCAATAATACACAAACAACCGCAGCAGTTACTATGGTATTTACGCCAAATGCTTTTTCAACCGCAAGTGCAATACTATTACTTTGAACGCTTGGCAACAAAAAACCGCAGCTCACCACTGTTGCAATTGCAAACAACACTGCTAAATATTTATTTTTTAAACCTTTTAAGATGTAATAAGCCGGTCCGCCACGAAATTCACCTTTGCTGACTTCCTTATAGGTTTGTGAAAGTGTTGCTTCGATAATTGCCGATGCACTGCCTAAAAAGGCAATAGTCCACATCCAAAAAATGGCTCCCGGACCTCCCATTGCAATTGCAGTTGCCACACCGGCAATGTTTCCGGTGCCTATTCGCCCTGAAATAGCCAATGTAAATGCTTGAAAAGACGAAATTCCTTCTGAAGACTTTTCTTTTACAAACAACAATCTAACCATTTCGCGCAGTAAACGTATTTGGGGAAATCGTAATTTTATACTGAAAAACAATCCTGTGAAAAGACACAAGGCTATTAAAACATTACTCCAAACTATATCGTTAATCCAATAAATGATGCGCTCCATTAATTTTTTTATATTGATTTTTATCTATTTACAAAGCTTTTTTCCGTAAAAACAAATGATTTATTAAGAAATATCATTCATTTAATACAAAAATTTACTTGCAAAGGTTCATTAAAACTCAAAGCTATAAAATATTGTTTAAAAGATTCCTTATTTTGAAGAATAGTTTTTATAATAAGGTATTATCAAACAAAATCATTATAAATACTGTTTCCATATACAAATTGTGGAAAATTGATACTGTAAATATGTTTTGCAAGTGGTATTTGCGATTTCGATCTGTTTATATTATGATTGAAAATGATGCAATTAGCAAAAAACACGAATTTTTAATGAAATTTCTATTTGAAATGAAAATAATTGTCTGATTTTTGATAGCTGTTAAATGGCTGTTTTAATGGATAGCACAACTTATTTGAAAGAAGTACTAATAATGGAAAAACAAAAATTAATACAAACATTTGTCACCAATCACGAGATGGTTTTAAATGCTATTGATTTATTAACCGAACAAGAATTTAATTATCACAGCGAAGGTAAATGGTCTGCGGGACAACAGCTACAGCATTTATTACTTACCATACAACCCTTTTCTACCGTACTTATAAGGAAAGATTTTATTTTGGATAAATTTGGCACAATCAACAGAGTTATTTGGGATGAACAAACGGTTTTTAAGCACTATTTAAGCAGTAGCCGTAAAGCACCCGAACAATTTATACCTGATGAGTATGTGTTTTTTTCGACAAAAAAAGAGTTGATGGCTGCTGTTTTAAAAAACGTGAAAAATATTCAGGAATTATTACTTTCCTTTTCTGAAGATGAATTAGACACCTTAACCCTACCTCATCCTTTGGTGGGACGCCTTACCATACGAGAAATGTTCTATTTAATGAGTTACCATCCTTTGCATCATCTAAAGCAAATAAAAGAGCAGTTGTTAGAGAAAGATGCGTAAACTTTTGGTTTTAAACCGCTCCAATAACATACATATTTTGCAAAGTAGGCGCTGCTACTCCGCCCGCTTTTTCCAAAGTAATGGCAAAGTTCTGAGCCGCACCAATTGTTGAAAGTACCACTTGGGTGTCTTCCGATGGATGATACATACCCGCACTGATTGGTGTGCCATTGTGAATTGCCCATAATTGGTATTGCATACCTTCTGGAGGTTCGGGTAAATTTACTGCATGTAGATACACATTCTTGGTTTCTTTGTCCCAAAACACCAAGGCTTTTGCATCGGGATGCTGTTCTACGCCGTTCAGGGTAATGGTTTGTATATTGGGGTTTGTCACCACTTCCCACTTTTTTTGCACTTGCTGTAAGGCATTATTTTGTTCGGCTAATTGCGTCGTAAGTCCGTTTATTTGGTTTTGCTGTTGCTCTTTGTGTTCCCACCAAAAAACATTTCCTGCAATACTTATCAAAAAAAGAACCGATGCTGCAACTGCCCAATTTTTCCAACTGCTGTTGCTTTCTTTTACGAGAATGCGCTCTTTTGCAATAGGTTTTGTGGGTGCAACATTTCCTTCTGGTTCGGTTGTTGGGGTGTTCGCCTGTTGCTGTATTTTACTCCATATTTTTCCTTTTAAGTCTTCGGGTGGTGTAATTGCTTGCACAGTTGCGAAATCTTCCAAGGTTTTCTGCGCTTCCAAATAAGCGGCTTTAACCTCTGCATTATTCTTCATCACACACTCTAAAATAGCAGCTTCGTCCTTGGTAGCAATACCAAGAATATACGATTCTATTATTCCAGACGATATGTATTCTTTTGTGTTCAATTTATTGATATTCTTTAAGTAACTCTTTTAATTTTAATAAGGTGCTTCGCATTTTTGTTTTTACAGTTCCCAAAGGTATGCTTAATTTCTCGGAAATTTCCACTTGTGTATATCCTTGATAATAAGCCAATATAATGAGTTCTTTTTTATCTGCATCTAATTGATCCAATACCTTTGCAAAACCAATAAAATCTGCGGTGTTTATGGTATCTTCTTTTAAAGCATATACGACATCTGTTACCGATTGGTTTTTTAATTGATTTTGAAATGATTTAGATTTTAAGTAATCGATTGCTGTATTTCGCGCAATATTAATCATCCAAGTGTAGAGCCGCCCTTTGGATTCATCATATTGCCCAATGCCATTCCATATTTTCACAAAAACATCTTGAATAACTTCTTCGGTATATTCTTTAGACGATACAATGCGCAACACCACACCATACAAAGCACCACAATAATGGCTGTATAGATGGTTAAATGCCGCTTCGCTTTTCTGTTTTAATAAAACAACGAGATCTTCTTCTGAATATATAGTTTTAATAGCTTTCTTATTTTATTTCAAAAGTACACATTTTTATGCTACTACCACATCTGAATTAAAAATTATCTCGTACATATTATAAAACAGTAAGAAAATCAATCTATTCATCAACAAAAAATTACCAATTATGAAATCAATCTATCAAATAATAGTGTATTTATTATTTGTTTGCAATATGCAAGTTGCTTTTTCGCAATCTAATTCTTTCCAAACAAATAACCCGTATTATTCCCGAACAGATACAACTGTTTTAAAAGTATCAAATGCCGTTTGGAAAAAAATTCTTTCCAAAGAACTGTATCAAGTTGCCCGCGAAGCTGCCACCGAGCGTGCTTTTACAGGTGCTTATTACAAACACAATGCAAAGGGCACTTATTACTGTGCGGTTTGCGGTAACGGTCTGTTTTTATCCACTGCCAAATTTGCATCAACTTGCGGGTGGCCGTCTTTTTATGAGCCTTTGCGCAAAAAAAGTGTGATGTATAAAAAAGATGAATCGCACCAAATGATACGCACCGAGGTGCTTTGCGGACGATGCGGATCGCATTTAGGACATCTTTTTGATGATGGCCCACCGCCAACCGGCAAACGCTTTTGTATGAACTCGATCAGTTTGCATTTTGAACCACTCGCAACATCAACCAAATTGGGAGTTTTTTAAGAAAAGTAGCATCTATCTTAAAAAAAATTAAAAAAAAAGCATCCAACTGAAATCCAAATAAAAAAATCTGTCGTAAATGAACATATAAACAAATTACTAATCTTAAAAAAAAAAATAGAAATGAAAATTCAATCAACAATCTCAGCATTTGTTTTAGCAGCTTTAACATGTGCTTTTAGCGGAACAGCTTCTGCCCAAACGATGAAAGAACAAACGGTAATGGTGGGTGGTGCACCTATGTATCCATCCAAAAACATCATTGAAAATGCCGTAAATTCAAAAGACCACAAAACATTGGTGGCTGCTGTAAAAGCTGCTGGCTTAGTGGAAACTTTACAAGGTGATGGTCCTTTTACCGTATTTGCACCAACCGACAAAGCATTCGCTAAATTGCCAAAAGGCACCGTGGAAGAGCTTTTAAAACCAGAAAACAAACCCATGCTTACAAAAGTGCTGACTTATCATGTGCTGGCAGGAAATTACAGTGCAAAACAAGTTTGGGATGCTGTGAAAGCGGGAAACGGAAAAGCAACTATGGCTACTGTTGCCGGCACACCATTGACATTTTGGACTAAAGGAAAAGATTTATATGTAACCGATGTGAAAGGAAACAACGCAAAAGTAACCATTGCCGATGTTAACCAATCAAACGGTGTGATTCATGTAATTGATACTGTTTTAATGCCTTAAATATAATTGTATGAAAAAAGAAATTATTAGTGTATCGAACGCACAAACCACGTTGGATACCGGCAGAAGAGATTTTCTAAAGCTTAGCGGCGTAACACTTGCTTTGGCAGGACTTACCTTGGTGGGCTGCGAAGACGAACCTATTATGGACACCAATATGGTTTTCGATTTAGGCAAGGGCGATGTGGGTATATTGAATTATGCGTATGCCTTGGAACAGCTCGAAGCTGATTTTTACACCAAAGTGGTAAATAATTTTTATGCAGGAATATCAAGCAAAGAAAAAGAACTATTTACCGATTTGTATCACCATGAAGTAATCCACAGAGATTTTTTTAAAGCCGCAATTAGTGGTGCCACAACAAATGTGTTGCCTATGCTAGAATTTCATTACCCGAATGTGAATTTCAATGATAGAAATTCGGTTTTAGCCACTGCAAAAGCTTTAGAAGATACAGGAGTGGCTGCATATAATGGTGCTGGAAAATATATATCGAATGCAGATTATTTGGTAATTGCTGGAAAAATTGTTTCGGTGGAAGCCCGCCACGCCGCAGCTATTAGAGATTTAATTAACCCAGGGTCTAGTGATTTTTCAGGGGATGATGTTATTGACGCAAACGGATTGGATCTTGCAAAAGAACCCAGCGAAATTGTACCAACCGCAGCAGGTTTCATTAAAACGCCTTTCACATGGAAAGAGCAAGGAATTCAGTAATTTAAAGATAACGTATTATGAATTTACTAAAGATATTAAACAAGCTTTCAGATGATCAATTCTACACAAAACAAGCTTCAAGATTAGATGCCCTCACAGGCATGGCCGACATAGGAACTAAAGCGGCAATAGCAGCACTGCCGTTGGGTTTGGGTAGTTTGTTTACAACAACTGCTCAAGCAAAAAACAACGCTACAACTGCTCCAAATGCTTTTGCAGCAGGTGCATTGACCGATGCTTTGCAATTGGCACTCACCTTAGAATATTTAGAAGATGAATATTACCGCATGGGGTTAGATGCCGGCGGCTTGATACCATCAGCAGACCGAACTGTTTTTATGCAAATTGCAAAACACGAAACAGCACATGTAGCTTTTCTAAAAGCAGCATTAACGTCATTGGGCGAAACTCCGGTAGCAAAACCCACTTTTGATTTTACAGCAGGTGGCAATTTTAACCCTTTTACAGACTATAACCAGTTTCTAATTTTGGCACAAGCATTTGAAGACACCGGAGTACGTGCTTATAAAGGCCAGGCAGGAAATGTGATGGGCAACAAACAAATACTGCAAGCTGCTTTACAAATACACTCGGTTGAAGCACGCCATGCCTCGCAAATACGCCGAATGCGCAACAACAAAGGCTGGATTGAATTAGACAATGGCGGCAATATGCCGGCCGCAACCAATGCTGTTTATGCTGGCGAAGAAAACATTACCCAAGCAGGTTTTAACACCGCCAATGCATTTGGTGCAGCAGCTGGATCGGCAGCCTATGATGAGGTACTAAGCGGATCGGATGCAGCCACGATAGCCGGCTTGTTCATTGTATAACACGCACCATTTTTTTAGGACTTTCTGTTCATAATTTTAGTTTTTAAGTTGATGATTAAAGCAGGTGGTTGGGCTACCTCTTAACAAAAAATAGAGGTAACAGTTTTTTAGTTGGTTTTATTTTTGTGCTGTATATACCACCTCTTTAATGCTGAAAGACACGCTTTTTTAGGCGTGTCTTTTTTCGTTTAAAACAAACAACAGTAAGTGTTTTATAATAATACAGCCTCAATACGTGTGTAAAGAGGCTGTTGTGATTTAAAGGCACGGATTGCACCCGAGGCTTTAGCCGAACGGAACGAAGTTAAATCCGCGCGATCGGGGTTTTGCTTTTTACCACAAACTATTAAACATACAACAACAGTAAAGTGTTTTATAATAAAACAGCCTCTATATGTGTGTAAAGAGGCTGTTGGTTTTTATTATTAATGCACGGGCAACATGCCCACGCCAGCGTGGGGGTGTGTTTTTTCGCATAAAACAAATAGCAGTAAAGTGTTTTATAATAATACAGCCTCAATACGTTTGTAAAGAGGCTGTTGGTTTTTAAAAGCACGGATTGCAAATCCGCGCGATCGGGTTTCGTGCGGTAGCTGGGACAGCTTTTTTTAAAATAGCCGTAGAGGTTGAAGTCAACCTACACACTATCACCAAAAAATATAGTATACGAAAACGAAAAATAAGAATAATAAGATAGCCAAACTAATACACCAATATTTAGTTTTTTTAAAAACAATAAGTGAAAATATATTTATTAGAAAAACAATAATAAATATAGATATAGATATAATAAATAGAATCGATTTATCTCCGAAAGAATCTACTAAAAATCGTTTCACTAATTTACTTTTTAAAACAAAAACAAAGAAAACAATTAAAATAATAGAATATATATTTGATTGAGCATTTTTATTCATAACTTTATTTCGTTCTATATTTATAACCTGCCGTTATTGCAGCTTGATCTCCAGTAGTATCACTGCCACCTTCATTTTTATTAGCAGCATCCAACAAAAAATCTAGTGGTGCTCCATTTAAAAAGCCTCTATGTCCCCACATAAAGTTACCAGCATCAGGCACATTATACAATGTATTTGATCCTTGAAATCTTATAAATGGAACTGAATTTACAAATCCTGAACCCCAAAGTAATTCTGACATACTTATATCTGAAATTCGAAAGTGATGCTGAAAAAATGAAAATGAAAAATCATATTCATAATAAGATGCTTTAAGGTATTTTGCACTAAAAGCAACCTTGCCAAAGAAACTATCTTTATATTTTATCTCACCAGCATCTTTCATCACATTAGAAACTACTACTTTAGATATAAGATTGTAAAGTCTATCTCCTTTCTTAAACTCTTTTATTAATAATGGTGAATCATTTACATCATTGTATTTCAACTCATTACCATCTTCGTCAAAAAACGTATTAGTTTCGTCATTTTCAACTACATTCGTAACAATTCCTTGTCTATTAACCGTAATTTTATCTTCATTACCATCACCACACCCTTCACCAGATTCCTCTGCACTCATTCCCGTAGGATCCGTAAACATAATCGGATTATTATGTACATACTGATAAGGCGTCATTGTTTGTTCCGCCAGCGGATCCACACTTACAAATATACTGATTCTTGGATTATAATAACGAGCGTCGTAATAATACATTTGGGTAGCATCGTCTAATTCTTTTCCGTTGAATTTATATGCGTTGTTATACTTTCCTCCGTTATACGTACTCTGGTTATGCTCTACAATCATCTCCCCAAACGGTAACGTTTCGTAGTAGTGACTCGGGCGTCCAAAGTTGTCTGTTAAATAGGTACTGCTACCTAAATGGTCGGTATGGTACCACCAAATTGGTTTGCGTAATTCTTCATCATAATCTTCTCCAGGATCCTCGGTGTTTCCGCCGCCATCAACCCAATCGTCGTCTTCATCCTCTGGTGTGATAGGTTCATCAATTGGATCTGATGGTAAAGGTACACATTTATAGGTTTCTTCCACATAATTTAACACCTCACAGGCATTGCTTAAATCAGGTAGCAGATGGGTGTCTATATAAATCATTGCCAATACAGGGCAGAGATCAATTTCACCGATGATAGGTTGTTCCTCGCAATCGCATTGTTCAAAAACTACATTACAATTTGAAGGCCATTCCCCATCGCCATGTATAAAACGTTCCCAACAGCCATAACTATCAATTATATCGTTTCTTTCTATGCATACATTAATACACTGATACCATTCAAAAAATGCCGATCCTTCCCCATTTTGAATCTGAACAGCCAACTGTGCTACCAAAATATTCAAATCGGTTAAACAGTCTGCCTGCTGCTGTTGCCCGGGTGTTAATGTTGGATCTGTTGGATCTACAGGAACATTGCCCGGATTGTTTTCATCAATCGGTGTACACACATATTGGTTTACCGCAATTAATGCTTCACAGCTTGTAGCTGAATTATTGATGATTTCGTCGATTGCATCGATACAATGGATTACTGATGCGGTGGGAAAACACCAAGCTACAGCCTGGCGTTTTGCTTTTTACCGCAAACTATTAAATGTGCAACAGCAGTAAAGTTTTTTATAATAATACAGCCTCAATACGTGTGTAAAGAGGCTGTTGGTTTAAAAGCACGGATTGCAAATCCGCGCCATCGGGATTTTAATTATAAATACGGTTTACAAGCGTTTTAAATTTCATCAACACTTCTGATACATCTAACCTTGATACATTTCCTCACCGCTATCCAAACTTTGTAAGCCACATTTGGGGTGTGTTGTTTTAACAACTTTTCCTAGTGAATCAGTCCATACTCGTAAATAGAACTCAGATCTTCCTCCCCCAAATTTTTTTATTGTGTAACTGCTATTAGGCTTAAAAACATATTTATTACCTTCATAAATACGTCCTCCTTGTCTGATTATATATCCAGAAGGAATATTGGATAAATCTAGCTCATTTGGTATTCTTACACTTATTTCCCCACTCCAATAAATCAGTAAACCTGCTTCAACAGCAAAATTATTACTTTTTATGGAATCATTTTTTATGGTTAAATTATCTATGGGATTACTATTACAGTTCAAAATAACTTGTTTCTGAATATCGAAACTCAATTCGTGATCTTGTCGTTTGCATCCTAACAGAAATAAACCCACAAATCCAATATAAATATATTTAATCATCTTCCGTTAATTTAGGTCGTTCTTCTCTATATTTTTTCCACCAGGTATCTATTCTCTTTATTTTATCATCTTCAGTATTTTTAGAATTTTCGAGTAATTTCTTCAACTTGTTTTCTCCGTAATACTTATTAACAAATTCATTAAAATCTTCAAATGTTCTTTCTCCAACATTTGCTTGTCTTTCTTTTCTAGAAAAAGGTCCATCGTGCCAATCAGCACCAAATATGAAATTTAAAAAATACTCCCCCATTGATTCATTAATATGATTAAAATTACCATCTTTTAAATGTTCAATATGACCAGCTTCATGAGCATTTCTAGTTAAAAAAGCAATTGTATACCTAGGATCCACTGCTTTACTTCCCTCTCTTGGAATTTGTTGTCGTACACCATACCAGACGACACATTTGCGTTTTAATTTTTACCACAAACTCATTACTGTCCCATTAAAATTTGGAATTGTTCTTAGAAATATTTGAAATTTAGTTAATTGCATCGGTTTTACTAGCGAACGGACTTGAATTTATAGTTTTGGATTTAGATAATCCAATAGCATATGTTTCAAGATAAATACGTTTTTGCTCAACTTGTTTCGTTTTTCAATCGAAGTAAATTTAATCGTATTGTTGCCAAATATAATGGAGACAAATACGTAAAACATTTCACTTGCTGGAATCAGTTACTTGCTTTGATGTTTGGGCAATTGTCGAATCGCGAAAGTTTGAGAGATTTAATAAACGCTCTTGATGCTCATCACTCAAAATGTTATCATTTAGGAATGGGTAAAAACGTTTCAAGATCTTCTTTGGCAAGAGCTAATCAAGATAGAGACTACCGCATTTTCGAAGAGTATGCCTATTATTTGGTAAGCCAAGCCAGAGCGAAACGTATTTCTGAAATCTTCAAACTCGGAGGGAATGTTTATGCTTTTGATTCAACCACGATTGACTTATGTCTTTCTGTATTCTGGTGGCAAAGTTCCGAAAGAAAAAAGGAGGGATAAAAGTGCATACATTATACGATGTGGAAACACAGATTCCAACATTTTTCCATATCACCACAGCTTCTGAACATGACTCTAAAGCAATGAACGAAATACCGTATGAATCAGAATCGTATTACGTCTTTGACCGCGCTTATAACAACTTCAAGATGTTGTATAAAATTCATCAGATCGGAGCCTTCTTCGTTATCAGAACAAAGAAGAATCTTCAATATAAGTCTATTAAATGGAAGCGTAGATTGCCTAAAAACATACTTTCAGATGCAACAATTGAATTGACAGGATTTTATCCCAAACAATACTATCCTAAACACTTACGATTGGTCAAATATTGGGATGAGCAACAAAATCGAGAATTTGTTTTCTTAACCAATGCTATGCAAATTTCTGCGCTTCAAGTTGCAGAACTTTATAGAAATCGCTGGCAAGTCGAGCTCTTTTTTAAATGGTTAAAACAACATCTTAGAATTAAAAAGTTTTGGGGAACTACTGAAAATGCAGTTCGCATACAACTCTATGTCGCAATATGTACTTATTGTTTGGTTGCAATCGTCCAAAAAGATATGCAACTTGATAGAACCACATATGAAATTTTGCAAATACTGAGTATATCATTAACCGACAAAACAAAACTTAGAGACCCTTTTTGATAAAACTAAATTTCAAAATGACAATGAACGAAATAGGCTTAATGAGCCAAGTTTGTTTAATTTTTAATACGTCACAATTTTAATGGGACACTAGTGCCACAAACTATTAAACATACAACAACAGTAAAGTGTTTTAAATAATACAGCCTCAATACGTTTGTAAAGAGACTGTTGGTTTTTATAGGCACGGATTGCAAATCCGCGCCATCGGTTTTTTTATTGCTATACCACCACACGAAAGATTCGTGCGGTAGTGGGGGTTATTACTCACATTTTAATTTTGGCGGTTTGTAATATCCAAAAGGAATATTTGTCTTTACTTTTTTGTAAATATTAATATTATTTTTACAAATATAATAATGACATCCTCCTTTGTATCTATTATCAAAAACAACCATTCTTGTGTCTTCGTAATTTGTGGGTAATAATCCTAACTGAACTTTAATATCAATAGAATCTAAAATACCATATTCTTCCATTACGCTTAGTATTTCTTTGTTAAGTGGGGTTGTATTATCTTTCCATAAAAATAAATTACCTTTTTCTATCCTATACCTATTAGGAAAATAACTAATAGGAACATCTCCTAAATTATCTTCAATCCCTAAAGATATATATCCTTGGCTCTCGGGAAAAATAGAGAAGATATATTTATCTATATGTTCACCATTATAAACCCAAAAAACATTGAATATTTTTCCTTTATTCTTTTTAAGATAATAATTTGGAGTTTTATAAGTAGATGAAAATTCTATTATAGCATTTACCTTTGCTTTTTCAATAGTTCCATTCCCTCTATATAATTCTTTTTTATAAGAAGAACAACTGTATAAAACTATACCTAATATCAATATTTTAATATGGTTTCTCATAACCTCCTGCAATAATAAAAAATGGTAAATTTGGATGTCTATTTCTTAAAGGTATATCAGCATCATCTGAAGGGGTATGATTATGATAGGGATGTGTATGGAAATGAGCTTTTAAAAAATCTCCGTAAAGACTAAACCAATTTCGTGGCATATTTGACGAATGTCTTGTGTTACCTTCATATCTGTATGTTTTTATTTTTGTTACAGTACTACTATTTTTTTCACCTAATCTAATACCAGCAATTTCCTTACCTATATAATCAGAAAATTCAGAAATAAATTTATTAAACTCTTTTAAAGTTGGTTGTCCTTCTCCATTAACAGCAAATAAACCATCTCTGCTTTCTAAATTTAATCCGTCTTTCAATATACCTTTTGCAATATTATCAACAGCAACTTTCTCTTGTCCTTTTTTAGATTTAGGAACTAAAAACCCTTCTCCATATTTCACAATATTTCCTTTGTTGTCTGTTTTTAAAATTCTATCAAAATCATCATCAGTTTCCCGAACGAGAGTAATATCTCCTTCACTATTCATCTTATAATCGTGCTCAATCCCGTCCTTACTCATCCCCGTAGGGTCGGTAAACATAATAGGGTTGTTTCCGGTGTATAAATACGGTTCCATCGTTTGTTCCGCCAGCGGATCCACACTTACAAATATACTAATTCTTGGGTCATAATAACGTGCGCCGTAATAATACATTTGGGTGGCGTCGTCTAATTCTTTTCCGTTGAACTTGAATTTGTTGTCGTAGCCCACACCAGACGGGTGGTTGGCACTCTGGTTATGCTCTACAATCATCTCCCCAAACGGTAACGTTTCGTAGTAATGACTCGGGCGTCCAAAGTTGTCTGTTAGGTAGGTACTGCTTCCTAAATGGTCGGTATGGTACCACCAAATTGGTTTGCGTAATTCTTCATCATAATCTTCTCCAGGATCCTCGGTGTTTCCGCCGCCATCAACCCAATCGTCGTCTTCATCCTCTGGTGTGATAGGTTCATCAATTGGATCTGATGGTAAAGGTACACATTTATAGGTTTCTTCCACATAATTTAACACCTCGCAAGCATTACTTAAATCAGGTAGCAGATGGGTGTCTATATAAATCATTGCCAATACAGGGCAGAGGTCAATTTCCCCGATGATAGGTTGTTCCTCGCAACCGCATTGTTCAAAAACTATATTACAATTTGAAGGCCATTCCCCATCGCCATGTATAAAACGTTCCCAACAGCCATAACTATCAATTATATCGTTTCTTTCTATGCATACATTGATACACTGATACCATTCAAAAAATGCCGATCCTTCCCCATTTTGAATCTGCACAGCCAACTGCGCTACCAAAATATTCAAGTCGGTTAAACAGTCTGCCTGCTGCTGTTGCCCGGGTGTTAATGTAGGATCTGTTGGATCTAAAGGAACATTGCCCGGATTGTTTTCATCAATCGGTGTACACACATATTGGTTTACCGCAATTAATGCTTCACAGCTTGTAGCCGAATTATTAATGATTTCGTCGATTGCATCGATACAATGGGTTACTGATGCGGTGGGAAAACGCCAAGCTACAGCCTGGCGTTTTGCTTTTTTACCACAAACTATTTAATGTACAACAACAGTAAAGTGTTTTAAATAATACAGCCTCAATACGTTTGTAAAGAGACTGTTGGTTTTTATAGGCACGGATTGCAAATCCGCGCCATCGGTTTTTTTATTGCTATACCACCACACGAAAGATTCGTGCGGTAGTGGGGGTTATTACTCACATTTTAATTTTGGCGGTTTGTAATATCCAAAAGGAATATTTGTCTTTACTTTTTTGTAAATATTAATATTATTTTTACAAATATAATAATGACATCCTCCTTTGTATCTATTATCAAAAACAACCATTCTTGTGTCTTCGTAATTTGTGGGTAATAATCCTAACTGAACTTTAATATCAATAGAATCTAAAATACCATATTCTTCCATTACGCTTAGTATTTCTTTGTTAAGTGGGGTTGTATTATCTTTCCATAAAAATAAATTACCTTTTTCTATCCTATACCTATTAGGAAAATAACTAATAGGAACATCTCCTAAATTATCTTCAATCCCTAAAGATATATATCCTTGGCTCTCGGGAAAAATAGAGAAGATATATTTATCTATATCGTGTTCACCATTATAAACCCAAAAAACATTGAATATTTTTCCTTTATTCTTTTTAAGATAATAATTTGGAGTTTTATAAGTAGATGAAAATTCTATTATAGCATTTACCTTTGCTTTTTCAATAGTTCCATTCCCTCTATATAATTCTTTTTTATAAGAAGAACAACTGTATAAAACTATACCTAATATCAATATTTTAATATGGTTTCTCATAACCTCCTGCAATAATAAAAAATGGTAAATTTGGATGTCTATTTCTTAAAGGTATATCAGCATCATCTGAAGGGGTATGATTATGATAGGGATGTGTATGGAAATGAGCTTTTAAAAAATCTCCGTAAAGACTAAACCAATTTCGTGGCATATTTGACGAATGTCTTGTGTTACCTTCATATCTGTATGTTTTTATTTTTGTTACAGTACTACTATTTTTTTCACCTAATCTAATACCAGCAATTTCCTTACCTATATAATCAGAAAATTCAGAAATAAATTTATTAAACTCTTTTAAAGTTGGTTGTCCTTCTCCATTAACAGCAAATAAACCATCTCTGCTTTCTAAATTTAATCCGTCTTTCAATATACCTTTTGCAATATTATCAACAGCAACTTTCTCTTGTCCTTTTTTAGATTTAGGAACTAAAAACCCTTCTCCATATTTCACAATATTTCCTTTGTTGTCTGTTTTTAAAATTCTATCAAAATCATCATCAGTTTCCCGAACGAGAGTAATATCTCCTTCACTATTCATCTTATAATCGTGCTCAATCCCGTCCTTACTCATCCCCGTAGGGTCGGTAAACATAATAGGGTTGTTTCCGGTGTATAAATACGGTTCCATCGTTTGTTCCGCCAGTGGGTCCACACTTACAAATATACTAATTCTTGGGTCATAATAACGTGCGCCGTAATAATACATTTGGGTGGCGTCGTCTAATTCTTTTCCGTTGAATTTAAATTTGTTATCGTACCCCACACCAGACGGGTGATTTGCGCTTTGGTTATGCTCTACAATCATCTCCCCAAACGGTAATGTTTCGTAATAATGACTCGGGTTTTATTGCTTATTGCACGGGCAAGATGCCCGCGCCAGCGTGGGGCTGTTGTTGTTATTAAATATGGTTTGTAAGCGTTGTAAATTTTATCAACACTTCTGATACACTACCCACCTAAAGTTCTCCTTTTTCAAAAATTTTCACGCCATATATCCTTTTAATATCTATTAATTTATAATCTAAATCATCAATTAAACTATCC
This sequence comes from Paenimyroides aestuarii, assembly GCF_024628805.1. Classification (NCBI taxonomy): domain Bacteria; kingdom Pseudomonadati; phylum Bacteroidota; class Flavobacteriia; order Flavobacteriales; family Flavobacteriaceae; genus Paenimyroides; species Paenimyroides aestuarii. Next base: position 367,410 of record NZ_CP102382.1, read on the forward strand.
TTTTTGTTATTATATATTCTCTTCCCATTTGGTTTTATTTCTTTCAAATAACCATATTTAAAGAGTATAGAATCTATATTTTTATAAACTTTTATATTTTTATCTTTTAGTAATATTTCTTTCGGATATAATCCTATGATATAATCAACTGAATCTTCTTTAGGATTAAAAATTACATTTATTATTTGATTTTTGATAACAATATAGTTTGAATCAGGAACAAAGGGAGAGATGTATTTCCCTGGAATTAGATAACTATGATGATTATTTCTTTTCCAAATTGTAAACACCTTAGTTTTATCATTATTAAAAACAAAATATCTGTTATAATCTAATTTATAGTAAATTATAAATACAATAACAATAACCATAACAATAATAATCTTTCTCATAATTTCATCCATCTTTCTTTTGTTGATATTATTATTTTTTGGGCTTCAATAGCTCTTCCTCTTCGTGCGTTAAGCATTGGACGAACAGAAGCTCCGTAATTGAATCCTGCCCTTTGAGCTTGTGTGCTTTGCGGTCCCTCATTATTTCCTGATTTAAATTGCTCTAAGCGATCAAAACCCCATCTTGCTTGTTCCCAAGTCAATCCATTTATAGCTGAGATGTATCCTGCTGAATAATTGCCCGCATCACGAGCAGTTGCGTAAACTTTTGGGCCTTCAGCTTTTGTATTCCATAAGGAGCCTCTGTGATGGAAATCTCGATCATTATTCTCGGCGTCATTATCTCTTTTAAAATCAAATTTTTTACCATCTGTAGCGTTAAACATGTAACTCCCTATAAAAGTTGTTTCTGCTTTTTGAATAAAATTTGATGCTAATTTACCTGACTCTTTGGATTTAGTATCAATAGTACCTACCCAGCCTATTTTTTTACCTTCTTCTGCATCCCAAGAATCGGCATTATAAAAAGAATACATTGTTAGTGATTCACCTATCTTTTCACCAGTTCTTTTCCCATTACTATCCACAACATATATCCCTTTATCATTATCATTAAGATTACCCCCAACAACTTTATAAGTTCCATCGTCATTTTTAGTAACATCTGTACTTTCTCCTTTCATCCCTGTAGGGTCAATAAACATAATTGGGTTGTTGGTTACATACTGATAAGGTGTCATTGTCTCCTCCGCCAACGGATCTACAGATACAAATATACTAATTCTTGGGTTGCCTCAACTTTGTTCAGCATAAACTTCATAACGTGCGCCGTAATAATACATTTTGGGTTTAAAACGCAAAATAAAAAAAACTCTCACAATATTGCGAGAGTTTTTGGAGTATTTTAATGATGTCCACCATCTTTTTCGCCATCTCTTAACGGCACTGTTTGTGGAACAAAATCTTCTTCATAGCCTGGTTTTGAATAATCATAAGGCCAACGGTGCACTTCTGGAATGGCTCCTGGCCAGTTTCCGTGCATGTGTTCTACTGGTGTGGTCCACTCTAATGTGGTAGCTCTCCACGGGTTTCTTGGTGCTTTTTTACCATAGAAAATACTATAGAAGAAGTTGAACAAGAATACCAATTGGAAGGCTGCTCCTACTAATGCAAACATGGTGATTAAAATGTTTACATCTACCATATCATCAAACATTGGGAACGCAGAGTTGGTATAGTAACGGCGCGGTAAACCTGCCATACCTATAAAGTGCATTGGGAAGAAAACGCCGTATGCACAAACTACTGTTACCCAGAAATGAATATAACCTAGGTTTTTATTCATCATGCGGCCATACATTTTAGGGAACCAATGATAAATACCTGCAAACATTCCGTAAAGAGCTGAAATACCCATTACTAAGTGGAAGTGTGCAATTACGAAATAGGTATCGTGTACGTTGATATCTAAGGTTGAATCTCCTAAGATAATACCCGTTAAACCTCCGGTGATGAATGTTGATACAAAACCAATACAGAACAACATAGAAGGGTTCATTTGTAAGTTACCTTTCCATAGTGTAGTGATATAGTTAAACGCTTTTACTGCAGATGGAATTGCAATTAGTAAGGTGGTAAAGGTAAATACCGACCCTAAGAATGGATTCATACCTGAAACGAACATGTGGTGACCCCAAACAATTGTTGATAAAAATGCAATTGCAAGGATAGATGTAATCATGGCGCGGTAACCAAAGATTGGCTTACGAGCATTTGCAGAGATTACTTCTGATGTAATTCCCATTGCTGGTAAAATTACGATATATACTTCTGGGTGTCCTAAGAACCAGAATAAGTGTTCAAATAATACGGGCGATCCACCTTGATAGTGTAATACTTCACCTGCTAAATAGATATCAGACAAGAAGAATGATGTACCAAAGCTTCTATCCATAATCAACAATAATGCTGCAGATAATAACACTGGGAATGATACGATACCAATAATAGCTGTTACCCACAAAGCCCAGATTGTTAATGGCAAGCGCGTCATAGACATTCCTTTTGTACGCAAGTTTAAAACGGTTACCACATAGTTTAATGATCCCATTAATGATTGTGCAATAAACAAAGCCATTGATACCAACCAAAGTGTCATACCTGTTCCTGAACCTGGAATAGCTTCTGGAACGGCTGATAAAGGTGGATAGATTGTCCAACCTGCTGATGCCGGTCCTGATTCTATAAACAACGAAGCAATCATTACGATACACGCAATGAAAAAGATCCAGTACGACAACATGTTCATGAAACCTGATGCCATATCGCGAGCACCAATCTGTAAGGGTATTAATAAGTTAGAGAACGTACCTGATAAACCTGCTGTTAATACAAAGAATACCATGATGGTTCCGTGAATGGTAACTAATGCTAGATAAATATCGTTTCGCATTACACCTCCCGGAGCAAAATCGTCTCCTAACAACCAAGAGAATACTTTGAATGATTCTTCTGGCCAAGCGATTTGAATACGGAATAATAATGACATGGCAATACCAATGATTCCCATTACAATACCTGTTACCAAGAATTGCTTAGCAATCATTTTGTGGTCTTGACTAAAGATATACTTTGTTACGAAAGTTTCTTTATGGTGGTGATCATCGTGTGAATGATCGTGTGTTAATTCGTGTCCTACTACTGCTGACATACTAATAGTTTTATATTGGTAAACAAATTATTTAATTACTTGAGCAACTACTGCAGTAGTATCTACTACAATTTGCGGTTCTTCGGCTTGCTCAGTTGTTGGTGCTGGTTGTGCTTCCACTTTTGGTGCAGCTGCTGCAGCTTTTTCTTCAGCAACTTGTTTTCCTAATGTAGGTTGTTGGCTTAACCATTTTCTAAAATCATTTTCAGATTCTACCACAACTTTTGCTTGCATGTTGTAGTGTGAACGTCCACATATTTTGTTACACAACAAGATATAATCAAACACATAAGGCTCTAAACCTGGCTCGCCTTTTTCAACAAGCTTTTTGCTGTGTTTGTTGCGTGCTTCATTGATTTTATTAACACGATCTACAATTTCTTCACGATCTCTCATGTCTGCTGTTGTAACCGTTGGTGTCATTGCAAATTGGGTAACCATTCCTGGAACACAGTTCATCTGTGCACGGAAATGTGGAAAGTATGCAGAGTGCAACACGTCTTGTGAACGCATTTTCAAAACTACTTTTTTACCCACTGGCAAGTGCAATTCTTTTGCCAATATATCGTCTTGTGCGTTTGGATCTGCCATATCAACACCTACTGCGTTGATACCTTCAATAAATCGAACGTTTGCTTTTCCTAACACATTATCGTTTCCTGAATAGCGAATATCCCAACCAAATTGTTTTGCATATACTTCTACATACAACACTTCTTCTTCTTCATCGTAGTGCATAATGTTGTTCCAAGCATATAATCCGTATAGAATCAATCCAGCTAAAACGATTACTGGAATAATTGTCCAGATGAATTCTAATTTATCGTTATCTGCAAAAAAGGTTGCTTTTCTATCTTTGTTTCCACGGTATTTGAATGCGAAATAGTGCAATAAAAACTGCGTTACTATTTGAACAAAGAAGATTACTGCTAATGAAATCCACATTAGTTGATCTACGTCTTTTCCGTGTTCTGAAGCAGAATTGGCTAATAATGGCATGTATCCCCATTTTACACAGCTATAAATTGTGAAGATGTAAATGAATGCCAAAAAACCAAACATTAAATATCCGTTGATATTGTTGTCTTTGTCAGTAGCAACTTGCGACTTGTATTCTTCGCCAACAAATTGTTTGCTTTGGGTTAAGTCGAAAATCTTAGTTAATTGCCAAACTGCAATTCCTAATAAAGCTACAATAACTAATATTAATAAACTCGTCATTTGTTTATTACTTTAAATATTAATAATGAAAATGTTTACTTTCTTCTACCATTGGATTATTCTTCACTAATAATGGTGCTTTTGCAATTGCTGAGAATCCAACAAAGATAAACAATCCACCAAAGAATAAAACAGATCCAATTTCGGCAGCACCAATAAACCATGATGCACCTACTGTTCCTGGCATAATCATATTAAAGAAGTCTAAATAGTGACCTACAATGATACAAATTCCTGCCATCACGATGATCCAAGATAATCGTTTGAAATCTGTGTTGATCAACAACAATATCGGCAATAAGAAGTTTAATGCGAGCATTGCAAAGAACGGCAAGTTGTATTCTTCAATTCTGAATATGAAATACGTTACCTCTTCTGGAATGTTTGCATACCACATTAACATAAACTGAGAGAACCATAAGTATGTCCAGAAGATTGATAAACCGAACATGAACTTAGCCAAATCGTGAATATGTGATGTGTTTACGTATTCTAATAATCCTTTATTTTTTAGGTATAATGTTGACAATGCAATGATAGTGATACCTGTTACGAAGAACGATGCAAATACATACCATCCAAACAATGTAGAGTACCAGTGCGTATCGATTGACATGATCCAGTCCCAAGACATGATTGATTCTGTGATGATGAAGAATACTAAGTATCCTGCTGCCAATTTAAAGTTCTTTTTATAATAAGTTAAATCGCCTGATTCGTCTAATGCTAATGAATTTCTGCGTGATAACATTCTGAAGATATTCCAACCAGCTAAGAAAATAACGGCGCGGATTAAAAAGAATGGTATATTCAAGAAACCTGTTTTTCCTTGTATGATTGGATCAGCTGCTACTGTAGCCTCATCCATCCATATAAATAGGTGGTTCATGTGAGTAGCACTTGCCAATAGCAATAAGAAAAACAATACAGAACCTGGTAATAAATAAGCCGATAAACCTTCCATTACACGGAACAATACTGGTGACCAACCTGCAGAGGCTGCATATTGAATCTGGTTAAAGGTAAAAATACCCAATGCTATTAACATAAAGAAGATACATCCTACATAAACCGCAGCCCAAGGCTTGTTTTGTAATTGGTGCAATACGTGTTCTAAATGTTTTGTGTGTTCTGCGTGTGCGTCATGTGCATCTGCTTTTGCTGCGTGTGCATCGTGTGTTGGTGCTACTTCAGCGTGTGCCGCTTCTGTTGCAGTAGAATCGGTAGCGTGTGTGGTGCTATCGGTTGTTGCAGCAGTTGCGGTTGTTTCATGCGCATCATGGCTTGCAGTTGTTGCATGTGCTGTGTGTGTGTCATGTGACGGTGCTGCATGTGCATCGTGCGAACCATGACCTCCGTGATGTTGCTCGCTTAAAATTTTCTCAACCTCCCCGATTGTTTTTGGCGTTGTAAGAAATCCGTAAACGATTCCAACAATACCCAAAGCCATTAGAATGATAGAAAAGGTTTTTAATTTGCCTGAAAATGTGTACATATCTAAACTTTCAAATAAGTTTTACAATTATAATTCCGATTTCAATTTTAACACATAAGCACTAACCAACCATCTTTCGTGTTGTGTTAATTGGTTTTTATGTGATCCCATTGAGTTTAATCCGTAAGTTACTACGTGGTAAACACCACCTTCTGTTAACTCACGCTCAGCATAACTTGGTACTCCCAGGAATTTTTCTCTTTTAACTAAATTACCTTTTCCGTCTCCTGCATCACCGTGGCATATTGCACAATAAATTGTGAATAACTGTTTTGCTTTTTGCATATCGCCTTCGCTGATCGAGTCTAAAGGTGATTTCAAGTTGGCTTTTGCCAAAGCTAAACCTTCGGGTGTGTTTGCATACTCTTCAGGTGTAAATCCACGAGGAATTGATCCTTCTGCTGGTACTTGCCCTTCTTTTCCGTTTTTAAATGCGTTTGATTCAGAATACGTTTCGTATGCTACAGACTCGTACATATTAGGAAATAACTGATAATTTGGTTTTTCCTTATTAAAACAAGATGTAGCTAATGTTGAAACTGCTGCCAACGCAACTATTTTATATAAATTCTTCATTTTTACTACTAATGTTTATCGATTACTTTAACTTCTACTGCACCAGTATTTTTAAAGAATTCAACAGCTTCTTCTTCGCTACCGTGTAGAGCAACTTCCATTAAGAAATGGTCGTCTGTTGTTCTTACGTCTGGGTTTTCTGCTTTTTTAAATGGCCATAATCTACTTCTAAGGAAGAAGGTAATTACCATTAAATGGGCTGCGAAGAAAACTGTTAATTCAAACATAATAGGCACAAATGAAGGCATATTTTGAATATAACTAAAACTAGGTTTTCCACCAATATCTTGCGGCCAATCTTGTATCATGATATAATTCATCATGTAGGTTGCGAAAGATAAACCACATAAACCATAGATAAATGCACAGATAGCTAAGCGGGTAGGTTTTAATCCCATGGCTTTATCTAAACCGTGTACAGGAAAAGGTGTGTAAACCTCTTCGATATGATGATGTGCAGCTCTGGTTGTTTTAACTGCATCCATTAAAACATCATCATCATTGTATAATACGTGTAAAACTTTTGTACTCATAATTTATTAATGATTATGTGAATGGTGTCCGTTCTCTCTATCTCTTTTGTGATTGTCTCCAGACGATTTTAAAATGGTTTTAACCTCTGCCTGTGCAATTACAGGGAAACTTCTAGAATATAATAAGAATAATACAAAGAAGAATCCTATGGTTCCGATATAAATACCTGCATCTACAAATGTTGGTTGGAACATTGTCCAAGAAGATGGAAGGTAATCACGGTGTAACGATGTTACGATGATCACAAAACGCTCAAACCACATACCAATATTTACTACAATCGATATAATGAACGACCCCATGATTGATGTACGAATTTTCTTGAACCACATTACTTGCGGTGAAATTACGTTGCACGTCATCATTAACCAATACGACCACCAGTAAGGACCAGTTGCACGGTTTAAGAAGGCATATTGTTCATACTCAACTCCTGAATACCATGCCACCCACAACTCTGTGATATATGCAATACCAACAACCGAACCTGTAATCATTACAATAATGTTCATTAATTCGATATGTTGAATGGTAATATATTCTTCTAAGCTCACCACTTTTCGCATAATGATTAACAAGGTATTAACCATGGCAAATCCAGAGAAAATTGCACCCGCAACGAAATACGGTGGTAAAATGGTGGTGTGCCAACCTGGGATAACCGACGTAGCAAAGTCAAAAGATACAATGGTGTGTACCGAAAGTACCAATGGTGTTGCTAAACCTGCTAATACTAATGAAACTTCTTCAAAACGTTGCCAGTCTTTTGCACGACCAGACCATCCGAATGATAAAGTTGAATAAATTCTTTTTGCAAATGGTGTTACGGCTCTATCGCGTAACATAGCGAAGTCTGGCAATAAACCTGTCCACCAGAAAACCAATGATACAGATAAATAAGTAGAAATCGCAAATACGTCCCATAATAGCGGCGAGTTAAAGTTTACCCATAACGAACCGAATTGGTTGGGCATTGGCAATACCCAGTATGCCAACCATGGACGCCCCATGTGGATAATTGGGAATAAACCTGCTTGAACAACCGAGAAAATCGTCATTGCTTCTGCAGAACGGTTAATCGCCATTCTCCATTTTTGACGGAATAATAATAATACAGCCGAGATCAACGTACCGGCGTGACCAATACCTACCCACCATACAAAGTTGGTGATATCCCAAGCCCATCCTACGGTTTTATTTAATCCCCATGTACCAATACCTGTACTAATTGTATAAACCATACAACCAGCTCCCCAAAGGAATGCTATTAAAGCAATTGTGAAAACAGTCCACCATTGTTTATTGGCACGCCCCTCAACAGGTCTAGCAACATCTACCGTTACATCGTGATAAGTTTTATCACCAATAACTAAAGGTTTTCTAATGGGTGCTTCGTAATGTGACGACATAATCCTTTATTATAATGTTTCTAATTAATACTAACTTATACGTTTCTAACTTTTACGTGGTAGAACACATTTGGTTTGGTTCCGATATGCTCTAACAAATGATATCTTCTTTCATCTTCATATAATTGGGCAACTTCAGACTCTTTATTGTTTAAATCACCAAATTTCATCGATCCAGAAGTACAAGCCGCCGAACAAGCCACTTCAAATTCTCCAGCTTCTACAGCACGTCCTTCGCGTTTTGCTTTTAAGATGGTTGCTTGTGTCATTTGAATACACATTGAACATTTTTCCATTACCCCACGTGAACGCACATTTACATCTGGGTTTAACACCATACGTCCTAAATCATCGTTCATGTGATAATCGAACGCATTGTTTTGGTTGTATAAGAACCAGTTGAAACGACGTACTTTGTACGGACAGTTGTTTGCACAGTAACGCGTACCCACACAACGGTTGTATGCCATATGGTTTTGTCCTTGACGACCGTGTGATGTTGCCGCTACCGGACAAACTGTTTCACAAGGTGCATGGTTACAGTGCTGACACATTACTGGTTGAAAAACTACCTGCGGATTATCTGCTGGGTGTTCTAATCCACCAAATGTTTCAATACTATTCATTAAACCATGTGCACTGTTTTTTGTATCAACATCTTGTGCAAATGTATCTTCAGAAGAATAATATCTATCAATACGCAACCAGTGCATATCGCGAGAACGTCTTACTTCTGATTTTCCAACAACTGGCACATTGTTTTCCGCATGACATGCAATAACACATGCGCCACATCCTGTACAAGAGTTCAAATCGATTGATAAATTGAAATGATGCCCAACAGAACGGTCAAAAGATTCCCAAATATCAACAGTTGATGCTTCAACCGATTGGTGGTCTAAAGATACATGTGGTTTCACATTCCACTCTTTTACATCTTTTGTATTAAAGATTTCTAAGGTAGTGTCTTTAACAATATCACCACGTCCCATCAACGTTCTTTGTAACTGCACACAAGCAAATTCATGATCGCCTGTAGCCTTTTCAATAGAAACAATTTGTGTATTATTAAAATCTTTGTATAGTTTGTAAGCGTTAACACCTACTTGCATTTCTTCTTTTAAAGCAGATTTACGTCCGTAACCAAACGCTAAACCTACAGTTCCTTTTGCCTGACCTGGTTGGATAAATGCTGGAACGTTTTCTAAAACAGCATCGCCTACTTTTAAAGTAACATAAGAGCCGTTTAATCCTCCGTTTGCAACATTATAATTTTCTATTCCCCAAGCTTCTGCATCGGCTTTTGATACGGTTAAATAGTTATCCCAAGACACGCGTGTGATTGGATCCGGGAACTCTTGCAACCATGGATTGTTTGCTTGCTGTCCGTCTCCCATTCCTGTTTTAGAATACAATACCAATTCCACACCAGCAGTCTTCTTAGTAGCAGCCAAAGCAGATGCAGCCCCACCAAAATCAGCAGATGCGCTTACCGAACCTGTAACTTCAGTTGCAGAAAAACCATCGTGAACAATTTGATTCCACGTTTTTCCGTTGGTTAAACTTGCGCTTGATGCTTTTAAATAATCATAGTATGATTCTGTTTTGCCTAACCAAGATAATAAACCTTCTTGGAATTGTTTGGTATTAAATAGCGGACGAATGGTTGGTTGAGTAATGGAATAATGACCTTTACGCATTTGAACATCGCCCCATGATTCTAAATAATGTGGTGCAGCAGCAGCTATTGTTGTTAACGATGCGGTTTCGTCTTCACGCAATGTGAACGATGCAGAAAGTTTTACTTTTTTCAAACCTTCAGCAAAGGCAGCACCATTGAATAATGAATAAACAGGGTTTACGCCACTCATAATTAAAGTGTGTACCGCACCTGCATTCATATCTTGTACTAACTGTGCTACTTCTTTATTGTTACCACCGCGGATGTATTTAGGTTGCGCTGGGTTAAATGCTGCTGAATTCAATGCTTGGTTGATTGCAAACACTAATAATTGTGCGTTTACATCATCTAAACCTGAAACCAATACACCAGCACTACCTGCGGCTTTTAATTGTTGAGCTGCTTTTGTAACTTCTGCATCGGCAGCAGTATTTGCAACTGAAACAGCGTTACCAGTAACAATGTTGTATATTTTAACTAAAGCTAATTTTTGTTCTGCAACTGTTAACGGAATTCGTTTGTCTGCATTTGCACCCGCCAAAGACATATTTGCTTCGATCTGGATGTGTTTAGACATTTTTCCGTTTTTAGGAACGCGGCCTTTTGCATATTCGCTATCGTATCCGCCACCTTGCCAATCTCCTAAGAAATCTGCGCCAACAGAAACAATTACATCTGCTTTTCCAAAATTGTAATCAGCCAATGCACGTTCGCCATAAGCTTGTTGGTATGCATCTAAAGCAGCGTCAGATCCTACCGCATCATGCACAATATGCTTTGCTGTTGGATAAGCAGCTTTAAATTCTGCGATTAATTTATCGGTAGAAGGCGAAGCCATTGTATTTGTTAACAAAACAATCTGACCTGTTGCACTTGCTAAGCTTGCTTTTATTTTTTGATCAACCTCTGACCATGAAGCTTCTTTATCTTCAATTTTGGGTTGCTTTAAGCGTAAACTATCATATAAAGACAATACAGAAGCATGTACACGTGCGTTTGCACCTGTTAATGCGTTCTCCATAAAGTTGTTCTCTACCTTAATAGGACGACCTTCACGTGTTTTAATCAACACGTTAACGAAATCAAAACCATCAGCCACTGTAGTTGCATAGTAATCTGCAATTCCAGGAATAATTTCTTCTGGTTGGAATACATAAGGAATCGACTTTTTCACTGGTCCTTCACAAGCTGCTAAAGAAGCTGCAGCTGTAGAAAACCCAACATATTTCAAAAAGTCTCTACGAGATGTTGATGAAGAAGACAATGTATTTTTGTCACCAAGAAAATCCTCTGTTGGAATTTCTTCAACAAACTCATTGTTTCTTAGCGTCTCAACAATAGAACTGTTCTCGTTAAGCTCCTCAACACTTTTCCAGTATTTTTTGTTTGATGCCATTGTATATATATTAGCTTCTTAAATTATTATTAATAGTGACATTTACCACACTCTAAACCACCTAACTGTGCTGCTGTTAATTTCTCAACACCATATTTCTTAGATAATTCTTCGTGAATCTTAGCGTAGTATTCGTTGTCTTTTACGTTTACTTCTGTTTCACGGTGACAATTCACACACCATCCCATTGTTAAAGGTGAATGTTGCTTCATAATCTCCATTGTTTCAACCGGCCCGTGACAAGTTTGACATTCTAAACCTGCAACAGAAACGTGTTGTGAGTGGTTAAAGTACACAAAGTCAGGTAAATTGTGAATACGAACCCATTTTACTGGTTTTTCTTTACCTGTGTATGATTGCGTTGCAGGATCCCATCCTACTGCATCGTATATTTTCTTGATTTCTGCGGTATAGAATTCTTTGCTGTAATCAACATAAGTAGAATCAGGACTACCTGTAAACTCAGAAATATTCTTGTGACAGTTCATACAAACGTTCATTGAAGGAATTCCAGAGTGTTTACTAGACCTTGCAGATGAGTGACAATATTTACAATCGATACCGTTTTCACCAGCATGTATTTTGTGCGAGAAGTGAATTGGCTGAATTGGCTCATAGTTTTGATCAACTCCAATTTGCATCATATAACCAAATGCAAAATACGCACCTGCTAACATCAACACAATTACAGAAGTGATTACTAAGAACTGATTTTTAACGAATGCTTTCCAAATTGGCAACGATTTTGTTTCGTTTGCAGTCAGCAAGTTGTTTTTATCAGCAACCTTGTTCAACACTCGTCTTACCAAGATAAGCATTACTACCAACATTGCAAGCACAACAACCAACGCCCCTAAAACAATCATTTCAGAAACACCACCTCCGCTAGCTGCTGCACCACTTTCTGGTGTTTTTGCAACGGTTGGTTCTGGTTTTGGCTCTGATGTATAAGCAAGGATATTATCGATATCTTCATCAGATAAATTCGGAAACGAGTTCATTGGAACTTTATTCCATTCGTTAAATAATTTAACAGCATCAGCATCACCAGATTTGATTAAACCTGAACTGTTTTTAATCCATTTATGCAACCAATCTGAAGATCGACGCTCCGCCACACCTCTTAAGGCAGGTCCGGTAGAATTAGCATCAAGCTTATGACAAGCTGCACAATTTGCATTAAATAACTCTTTACCTTTTGCTGCATCTTGCGCAAAAGACCCTGTAGAAAATGTTAACACAAATGTTAAACACAAGAAAAGAATCCTTGAAAACGAAGTATGGCTACCCACTTTTTTCATAGTTAAAAAAATGATTATCAACTAATTTTGGTATGTATTTTTCTATGTTTTACACACAGAACACACGATACCCTATTTATAAACTCCGACAAAAATACAACATAAGACGCAGTAAATAAAGCCTAATAAATACCAAAACTTAATTTATAATAATTCTAAATAAAAACTTAAAGCATGGTTTAGCGATAATTTTTTAATTTTGTTCAAAAATTTACTCATTATGAAGAATTTAAGAACTTATAAGGTTTTTATTATATTTATTTTAACATTTCTGTTTCATCAAAAATCGGTTGCACAAATTAATGTAATTGAAAACAGTGAACAAAAAACCATTGATTTACTTTTGGAGCGAAAAATGAGTCAAAACAATCAGTTTTCGTTGTACACCAATTATTCTGTACAATTAAAAAATGGTTTAAAAGAAGAAGCAGAGGCTGTTTATAAGGAATTCACCACCGAATATCCGCAAATTGATGCTACTATTATTTTTGCCAATCCAAAGTTTAAAGTGGTTGTTGGTAATTTTAAAAATAAAATTGAAGCAGAAAACCTATTAAAGAAAATCAATTACAAATATCCCGATGCATTTGTAGTAAAATTAAAGCATTAAAAAAACAGCACTTTTTGGGTGCTGTTTTTTTTATACATCAAACGATTTCATCAATTCTCAGAGAAAACCGTTTTGGGCGCTTTTTGGGTGCTTACATCCATCACCGGAACCAATCCTTCTGAAGGCATGTAAATAATTTGCGGTAAATCGCCTTTATCTGCCAGTTTTTCTAATGTTCTAATAAACAAATACTGGTTGTAGGTGCTGTTGAGCGTGCCGTTTTCCAACTTCATTGCTTCTGCCATTCCTTTTGCGCGTTCAATTTCGGCTTGTGCATTCAGTTTTTCGGCTTCTAAACGGGCTTTGGCTTCTTCGATTAAAATTTTTCGGTTTTGTTCTGCTTTTGCCATTTCGGCTTTTCCAGCCATTTCTTGTTGCCATACATTATACACCGGCAACCCAACCATTAAAGCCAAAATTAAAATTCCTATTCCAAGAATAATTGCAACTAATGTTTTTGTACTTTTCATAAATTATCTAATGCTCCTTTTATTGTGAAACCTAAAGATACAACATAATTTCTAAAATCGCTCGGTTTTGTAAAATCGCCCGCACCAAAAGCAAATTGATAGCCGGCATTTCCGGTAACATAAAGCGAAGTGTGGCTCTTTGTTTCGATATTTGCAATCTTCACAGCAAAATCAATATGGGGAGTGAGCAAAAAATAAGCATCACGGTTCAATCGAACAGGTGTTTTAATAACAGTTGTCACACCTGTATCTTCATTGTAATACTCTTCTATTTTCAATTGATTTTTATCGCGCAAGGTGCTGAACGAAAGCCCAGGTGCGATACCCATTCCTATTTGAAATTGGTCTTCATTAACCACATCATATTGCAACGGCACGTTAATTCCCAAATAATGTACCAATGAATTATCGGTTTCATAGCCAAAACCATGTGTAAATTTATCGTTTGTATAGATATAGTTGTTTCCAACAGAGAAAACATCGGTAAGATAATATCTTAAACCAACTTCGGCACCTAAACGGTAGTTGTTAAAAACAGGTAAAACAGTTGCTTTGGCAGTAAACGCCAAATCGTTTTGTTGCGATTGCGCAAACGTTATGTGTCCGAATAAAAAGGCTGCTAAAAGTAGTAAATGTTTCATAATGCTAGATTTTTCTTTTGCCAATACAAAAAGCAAGCCAAAAAATAAAACCGCTCGGTTTATTGAGCGGTTTTGTATAAAATAATCTGTGCATATGTGGTAATCAATTAAAAACCAGCCAAATTAATAATTTTACCAGGAACGATAATTACTTTTTTAGGTTTTGCGCCTTGCAATTGTGCCTGTGTACGTTCATCGTTCATAATGATTTCTTCGATTTGTGCTGCGGTTAAATCTAACGGTAATTCTATTTTAAAACGCATTTTTCCGTTGAATGAAACCGGATATTCTTTTGAACTTTCTACCAAATATTTCTCTTCGAATTTAGGAAACGGTTGTTGTGAAACTCCATCATAATTTTCTGGTAAATTTTCGTTACTAACTACTCCACCTAATTTCAAAAACATCCACAAATGTTCTGCAATGTGCGGTGCATAAGGCGAAATTACAATTGCCAACGGTTCTAAAATAGCTCGATGGTGGCATTTTTGCTGTTGCAATTCGTTTACACAAATCATAAACTGCGACACCGATGTATTAAAAGAGAAATGCTCAATATCTTCGGTTACTTTTTTAATGGTTTTATGCAACGATTTATACATTTCAGCCGTTGGTTCATCATTGGTAACAATCAATCCGTTATCGTCTGCATACAACTTCCATAATTTTTTAAGAAAACCAAACACACCGGTAATTCCTGCGGTGTTCCAAGGTTTTGCTTGTTCTAACGGACCTAAAAACATTTCGTACAAACGCAAGGTATCCGCACCGTATTCTTCGCAAATATCATCTGGGTTTACAACGTTGTAGAAAGATTTAGACATTTTTTCTACTTCTCTTTCTACTTTTATCATTCCTTCTTTGTTTTGGATAGGTCTTTTTATAATATCTTCTCTGCTCCAAACATTAAACTTTTCAAAATTCAATTCATCAGAAAGATTTACACACTCTAAACTTGTACGAACTCTATAAGTCGAAAATCTTATTTTATCAATATCAAATCCATTATTTATAAAAGTAGACAAATCTAAATTTAATCCATCAACAATTTCTGATAATCGATACATTTCTCCATCTATAACATCTTCCAACTTTTTACCTTTTAAAAGATCCGAAGAAATAATAGCATTAGAAAACTCATCTTCAAAAAGATTTTCAAACAACTCGTCTCTGTCGTCGTATTCTTGTTGACTTATCTCATCTTTATAATCAAAATAACCTCTTTTTATTTTATAAGTATAAGCACTCATTCCCAAAATCATTCCTTGGTTGATTAATTTTTGGAACGGTTCTTCGGTTGGAACCAAGCCTCTGTCTTTCAAAAATTTGTTCCAAAAACGTGCATATAGTAAATGCCCTGTTGCGTGTTCGCTTCCGCCAATGTATAAATCTACATTTTGCCAGTAATCAATAGCTTCTTTTGATGCGATTTCGTTATCATTATCAGCATCCATATAGCGCAACCAATACCACGAAGAACCTGCCCAACCCGGCATGGTGTTCAATTCCAAAGGAAATATCGTTTCATTATTGATTTCGGTGGTTGAAACCACTTTATTATTTACCGTATCCCAAGCCCAATTCGTCGCGTTGCCTAATGGCGGCTGCCCGTCTTCGGTGGGTAAGTATTTCTCCACTTCGGGTAATTCAATCGGCAAATGCTTCGGATCGATCATTTTAGGCAATCCGTTTACATAATAAACCGGGAAAGGTTCGCCCCAATAACGCTGACGCGAAAAAACAGCATCGCGCAAACGGTAATTTACTTTGGCTTTCCCCTGCCCTATTTCTTCTAATGCTTCAATCACTTTTTTAGTCGCTGCTTTGTAATCCAATCCGTTTAAAAAATCGGAGTTTTGTAGTTCAAAACCCGCTTTTTCAGTATAAGCTTCTTCAGAAATATCTTTATTAAAAATATTGATGATTTCAGGCATTCCGTTTTGCCCAGCAAAGTGTTTTGCAAATGCATAATCGCGTTCATCGCCACACGGAACTGCCATTACCGCACCTGTTCCGTATCCTGCCAACACATAATCGCCAATCCAGATAGCCACTGGTTTTTTGGTGAAAGGATGTTCTGCATAAGCACCAGTAAACACGCCCGAAATGGTTTTCACATCGGCCATACGCTCCCGTTCGGAACGTTTTGAAGTTGCTTCGATATACGCATCAACCGCCGCTTTTTGTTCAGGAGTTGTAATTGCAGCTACCAGTTCGTGTTCGGGTGCCAACGTCATGAAATTTACTCCAAAAATGGTATCAGGACGGGTTGTAAATACTTCTATAAAGTTTTCTTCGTTTAAGGTTTCAGGTTTAACGTTATCGGCAGAACTTTCAAACTTTGAACTTAAAACTTTAAACTTTACTGATGCCCCAACCGATTTTCCAATCCAATTGCGTTGTGCTTCTTTGATCGATTCGCTCCAATCAATTGTTTCTAAACCTTGCAACAAACGCTCTGCATAAGCAGAAATACGCATGCTCCATTGGGTCATTTTTTTACGAATCACCGGATGTCCACCACGTTCTGAAACGCCGTTTACAATTTCATCATTTGCCAAAACCGTTCCTAATGCAGGGCACCAGTTCACTTCGGTTTCAGCCAAATACGTTAATCTATATTTCAGTAAAATACGTTCTTGTTCATCGGCAGAAAATGCATTCCATTGGTCGGCAGAAAAAACGTCGATATTTTCATCGGAAACCGCATTTACATTCGCATTTCCTTCTTTAGAAAACAAATCAATCAATGTGCAGATGCTTTCCGCCTTATTGGTAGTTTTATTGTACCACGAATTAAACAACTGAATAAAAATATGCTGCGTATGCTTGTAATATTCTGGGTTTGACGTACGCACTTCACGGCTCCAATCAAATGAAAAACCAATTTTATCTAATTGTTCGCGGTAACGTTTAATATTTGTTTCAGTAGTAACCGCCGGGTGTTGCCCGGTTTGAATGGCGTATTGTTCTGCCGGCAAACCAAACGAGTCGTATCCTTGTGGATGCAACACATTGAAACCTTGATGGCGTTTGTAGCGCGCATAAATATCAGAGGCAATGTATCCAAGTGGATGCCCCACGTGTAACCCCGCACCTGATGGATAAGGAAACATATCTAACACATAATATTTTGGTTTATCGGAATGATTACTTGCTTTAAAAGTATTGTTTTCACTCCAATATTGCTGCCATTTAGCTTCTATTTCGTTTGGATTGTATTTCATTTGTAAGCGATGTTTTTTAACGGGTACAAAATTACTTTAATTTATTAACATAACTAAATTTTTGTTGAACAACCCTAAAAGTATATTCCTGAAGTCTTAAAAATGACTTAAATATTTGAAAAAAATCACCCTAAAAAGTACACAAATAAAAAAACTTGCTTATTTTTAGAGAAAAAATATATTTTTGCTTTTATAAAACAGAAACAACAACAGAAACAACAAACAATTATGACAACAACATTCAAATCGATAGCAAAAGAAGATATAGCACATTTAGTTTTTCCAACAAATGATGTATTGACCGATCCGCAAGAAATTTTTCAACGTAAACAAGACTTGGAAAAGGCAATGGCTATGGGAAATACCGATCAGGTAAAGATTGAGATTTTCTTTGAAGACGACAAGGAGCAATTGGTAACCAACACGACTGTTTGGGCGGTTACTCCCGAACATTTGGTACTTAAGAAAGGGGTTACCATTCCGGTAAACAGAATTTACAGAATTATTTAACTTCTAAAATCGATGCGTGTCATCGATTTTTTATTGTAGTACCTTATAGAATTCCACAGATGCACAGATTTTTATGTATTACTCCAAACAAAACATAAAAGTTATGTAACTTATTGAATGCTAAGTATTCAATAATCTGTGAAAATTTAACTATTATGTAGCTTTAATCTAAAAATTATATCTCTGCATCTGTGGTTTAAAAATTAAATACATGAATATCAACGTTTTGATATTTATTTGATAATGTGCTACGGATTTTACAAAGCACTTTTACGCATTAACAAAATTTTAGGTAGCTTTATATTTAAATAGTTTGTTATCTTTACCCATTAAAAAATAAAGTTTATGGCTACAGCGTACGAAAGATATCAAAAGAGAAGACTAGTATCGTCTTATTTTTCGGTTATTTTAAGTATTTTTCTAGTATTGTTCTTGTTGGGTTCACTGGGAATGTTTGTGATTAATTATGAAAAAATATCCAATAATTTCAAAGAAAACATCCCCATGTCTATCTATTTTAAAGAAGATGTGAATGAAGAACAATTGGCAGCCTATCAAACGGAACTCGATTCTCAAAAATTTATTAAAGACCTCACTTTTGTTCATAAAGATTCTGCTGCAAATGCTCACCAGAAAACAATCGGCGAAGATTTTGTAAAGTTCTTAGGATTCAATCCGTTGCAACACTCGTTTGATTTGCATTTTAATGGTGCTTATGTAGAAAAAGATTCTATAAAAGATATTGAAATTGGTATTAAAGAAAATCCTTTGGTGGACGAAGTGGTGTATGATGCACAATTGGTCGATTTAGTAAATAAAAACATCCGTACGATTAGTTTTTGGGTGTTAATTATCAGCGGTGTATTTGCTTTTATATCTATTTTATTAATAAACAGCTCGTTGCGATTATCGATTTATTCTAAACGATTCATTATAAAAACCATGCAAATGGTGGGTGCAACAAAAGCATTCATTCGCAAACCTTTTATTTGGACCAGCGTAAAATTGGGAATGATTGGATCTGTATTGGCAATTATTGGTATTTTAGCCCTTACTGCTTATGCCGATAAAAAACTACCAACTTTAGGCTTAATGGCCGACGCACAATCTATTGTATTGGTTTGTGGCGCTGTCTTTATTGTAGGAATCATCATCACCTATATCAGTACCTACTTTGCAACCCAACGCTTTTTGAATTTAAAATCAGACGATTTATACCTATAACTTATGGAACATACTACTGAAAAACCATTTTTATTTGGCAAACAAAATTATATTGTATTATTGGCCGGTGTAGCAGTAATCGCATTGGGATTTTTATTAATGGCCGGAGGAAACAGCGATGATCCCAACGTTTTTAACGAAGCGGTGTTTAGCTCTCGAAGAATTCATTTAGCGCCAGCCGTAATATTTATTGGTTTTGGAATTTGTATTTATTCGATATTCAAAAAGCCATCAAAAAAATCATAAAAAACTTTTAAATGGATTTATTACAAGCCATTATCATTGCAATTATTGAAGGATTAACCGAATATTTGCCTATATCATCTACCGCCCACATGGGTTTCACCGCAGCTCTTTTAGGAATGGAAGAGTCTGAATTTTTAAAAATGTTTCAAGTTTCGATTCAATTCGGAGCCATTTTAGCAGTAGTAGTGCTGTATTGGAGAAAATTTTTCGATTTTAGCAACCTTAATTTTTTCTACAAATTAGCTTTTGCAATTATTCCTGCTTTGGGATTAGGTTATTTGTTAGATGAAAAAATAGAAGCTGTTTTGGGCAACCAAATTGCCATTTCAACCGTTTTAGTTTTGGGTGGAGTGGTTCTGATTTTTGTAGATCGCTGGTTTAAATCGCCAAAAATTCACAACGAAAAAGCAATCACTTTTAAAACCGCAATCACCATTGGTTTTTGGCAATGCCTGGCAATGATGCCCGGAACATCACGCTCGGCAGCATCAATTATTGGTGGAATGACACAAGGTTTAAGCAGAAAAGCAGCTGCAGAATTTTCATTTTTCTTGGCTGTTCCCACCATGTTGGCCGTAACGGTTTATTCCATCTTTGTAAAAACTTGGGGCAAAGGAACGGCTGCTGAAATGAAAGGTTACGAAATGATTTTGCAAGATCAAAACCACATTAATTTGTTCTTAATAGGCAATGTGGTGGCATTTATCACCGCTTTGATTGCTGTGAAAACATTTATTGCGGTGCTTACCAAATATGGTTTTAAGTTTTGGGGTTGGTACCGAATTATTATTGGTATTGTATTGTTAATTTATTTCTACACCAAATAATGCAGCAGTTAACAAAAGAAGATTTTCTAGAAGGACAGGTTTTGTTGATTGATAAACCGCTCACATGGAGTTCTTTTCAGGCAGTAAATAAGGTAAAATACACCTTGATTAAAAATGCGGATCTGCCCAAAAAATTCAAAATAGGTCATGCAGGCACGCTAGACCCTTTAGCATCGGGACTTTTAATTATTTGTACCGGAAAATTCACCAAACGCATTGCGGAATTGCAAGGGCAAATTAAAGAATATACCGGAACCATTACCGTTGGTGCAACTACACCTTCGTATGATTTAGAAACCGAGATTAATCAACATTTCCCAATTGATCATCTATCAAACGAATTAATCGAAGAAACCCGAAAACAGTTTATTGGAACAATTGAACAGTTCCCTCCTATTTTTTCGGCATTGAAGAAAGATGGCAAACGTTTGTACGAACATGCGCGTGCAGGCGAAGAAGTGGAGATTCAATCGAGAACTATTGAAATTACCGAGTTTGAAATTACCCGAATTGATTTACCCGAAATTGATTTTAGAGTGGTTTGCAGCAAAGGAACATATATTCGCTCTTTAGCTTTTGATTTTGGAAAAGCTTTAAATTCTGGCGGTCATTTAACTGCTTTGCGAAGAACCAAAATAGGCGATTTTTCTGTTGCGGATGCCATTGAACCTTTAGCCTTTGAAAAAATATACAACCCTAATTTTAAAGAAGCCGAATAAGCTTCTTTTTTGCTTTATGAAAAACACAATCTTATTTTTACTTTTTTCCATATCTATTTTCGCTCAAAAAACCGATTTAAAAAGTGGTGATTTGTTGTTTATCAACATAAATTGTGGCGGTATGTGCGATGCCATTAATGCGGTTACACAAGGTTACAAAAACAACGATTTTAACCACATGGGATTGGTTGTTGCTACTGCAAAAAATGAATTTTATGTATATGAAGCCATTGGAAACGCCGTTGTAAAAACACCTCTTAAAGATTTTTTAGCTTATACAAAAAAGCCGGTTTACGTGGGTAGTTTAAAGAAAAAACACCGCTATTATACTGCAAAAGCCATTGAATTTTGCGAAGCACAATTAGGCGTTCCATACGATGATGATTTTTTGTACAATAACGGCAAATATTATTGCTCGGAATTAATTTATGACGCGTTTAAATATGCCAATAACAACAAACCGTTTTTTAAATTGTTTCCAATGACGTACAAAGAGCCCTCATCAAACAACTTTTTCCCGGTTTGGGTGGAACATTTTAAAAACCGAAATATCGAAATTCCCGAAGGGAAACCCGGCTGTAATCCAGGCGGTATGAGCCTTGATAAAAAAATAAGATTGAAAATACTTGAAATGTAACATTGAAAAAAGGTCTGAATTTTCTCCAGACCTTTCCTTTTTTAATATTGCTCTAAAAAATAATTAAGCAAATCGGTTGTAGTTACAATTCCTACCAACTCTTCATCGTTTTCAACTACTGGCAATGAGTGAAAAGTTTCTTTGGCCAAAATTTCAACCACTTCTTTCACGGTTGTATCAGCCGAAACAGTTAATGGTGTTTTTGCCATAACTTGCGCAATGGTAAACATATCATAAACTACTGTTTCCACGGCATCTTCCGTTTCTGTCACATCGGCATAACTGATTTTCAACAAGTCTGAATAGCTCAATACACCAACAATCTTTTTACCTTCAACCACCGGAATATGACGAATTCCATGCTTTTTAAACATTTTTTCAGCATCGTAAAGTGTTTGGTTTACCGTTAAAGTTTCTAGATTTTTGGTCATAATTTGTGACACAGGAACTCTTTGTTTCATAATTGTGTTATTTAAAAATTCATTTATCTTTTGTACAAAACTATTGCGTATCTATCAAAAAAATACTGACAAATAGCATAGCAATTCACCTATTTTTTTCGTAAATTTATGTAGCACGGCAGCGTGTTATCTTCCACCCTAATTAAAAGAAAACCAAAAAACAAACGTTAAAAAACTGTTTTGATTTGTAAACTCCTTTTTATATCGATTGAAAAAACCGTAATTTTATAATGAACAAGAAAATTATAAAGCTATGAGTTTAGAAAATTTTAAATCGTTACACCACCAAAATCAACCCTTATTAATAGCCAATACGTGGGATGCCATTAGCAGTAAGGCTGCCGAAAAAGCCGGTTTTCAAATAATTGGAACATCAAGCCACGCTATTGCAAATATTTTAGGATACGAAGATGGTGAAAACGTCTCATTCGAAGAAATGTTTTTTATGGTTGAAAAAATTGCGAAATCTACATCATTGTTGGTTTCCGCAGATTTTGAATCGGGATATTCAGATGATCCGCAGCAGGTTGCCAAAAATGTTGAAAAATTGGTTGATGCAGGCGTTTTAGGAATCAATCTGGAAGACGGCTTAACCAATGGAAAAGACCGATCTTTAGGCGATATTTCTGTTTTAACCCATAAGATCAAAGCCATAAAATCGCATCTTCAATCAAAAGGAAAAGATATTTATATCAATGCACGTATTGATACCTATACAACCAAACATTCCGATGCCATCGCCGAAACTTTGAAACGCATCGAAGCTTATGAATCCGCCGGTGCCGATGGATTTTTTGTACCATTGATTAACACCGATGAAGATATTAAAGCGGTTTTAAATGCTACCAAATTACCTTTAAATGTGTTTATGAAAGAAGGATTGAAAACGTATGAAGAATTTGCAGCCTTGGGCGTACACCGTGTGAGCTATGGCAATGGAATTCATGCAAAAATAACCGAAGCTACTAACAATGCTTTTGATGCTTTAATGAAAGCTAAATCCTTAAAATAAACACAAATGCATAGGTTTTTTATTGAATTTTCAACATAACTATCTGTGCAATTGTTGTAATAACTCATCGAAATCCTTAACCCAAAAAGTTAAGGATTTATTGTTAAAAAAAAGTACAATAAAAAGCAACAAATGGTTAAATTCACTACTTTTATACCTTTAGAAGATTTAGCTAAAATTTAAGTATGAGTTTTAATTATATAGAAATTGAGCGCGTAACAAAACTTACGAAAAAAGAGTTTATAGAGAACTATTATAAAAAACAAAAACCAGTTGTTATTACCAATCAAATTGAAGATTGGCCTGCTTTTAAAAAATGGAATTTAGATTTTATTAGAGAAATTGCCGGCGATAAAATAGTGCCGCTTTACGACAGTAGAAAAACCGATTACACCAAAAAAGTAAACGAACCCGATTTTAAAATGACAATGGCTGAATACATTGACATTCTTGAGAAAGGCCCAACCGATTTACGTATTTTTCTTTATAATCTTATGAAAGATGCACCACAAATGAAAGACGATATGCGGTGGCCCGATTTAGGTTTACGTTTGATAAAAAGTTTGCCGATGGTGTTTTTTGGTGGTGAAGATGCAAAGGTTTTTATGCATTATGATATTGATTTACCAAATATTTTTCATTTTCATTTCAATGGAAAAAAACAATGTGTATTGGTAGATCCAAAAGAAACAAAATACATGTACCGCTTGCCCTATTCGTGGATTTGCCATGAGGACATCGATTTTGACAATCCCGATTTTGAACGATTTCCGGCGCTTAAAAAAGTGAATCCGTACATTACCCAATTGCAACACGGCGAAATGCTTTACATGCCCGAAGGTTGGTGGCATTACATGAAATACCAAACACCCGGATTTTCATTGAGTTTACGAAGTTTAGCCGGCAGACCAAAAAACTTATTTGCGGGCTTAAAAAATGTAACTTTTAACCGTTTGTATGATAATTTTATGCGAAAACGCAAAGGCCAAGAATGGTTAGATTATAAAGATGCCGAAGCTATTAGACGAACAAATGCTTTGTTGAAATAAACAAAAACGCAGCTTAATTGGCTGCGTTTATTGTTTTATTAAACTTTTTAATAAAGCTATTTGCTCATCTTTTGCATGTATTAGTTTTTCATAAACATCTTTATTGTCTTGATAGTAATGTTCAATATTTCCGTAGGCTTGATCATTAACGGTTTGATTAAAAATTCTATCTGTTTTAATATCAAAAAAATCGGAATAATCTTTATCTAGAATTTTCTTAATTTGCAAAAAACGTTCTAAAGTTAGTTTAGATTCCATGCGCTCAATTTTATTGTAAGCAGACGGACTAATACCTAATTCAACCGCCATAACATCGTGCGAATAACCTTTTTCTTTACGTGATTCCTTTATTTTCGAGATTACTTTTTCTACCTCTTCTATTTCTGTAAACTTATCCATAACCGAAACTTAATTTCCGTAAAAGTAAATAAAACACCCTAAAAACGAAATTTTAAGTTGTTAATTTTTGTGAGATTTGGAAAATAATAAAAACAGAAATTTATGGAGAATTATCATTCAAAATCTCTTACTACACGAGAAAAAGTAATTATTATACTAGGTATGGTTTATATAGCAATGGAAGATGACAATGACATTGATATGGAAGAAGGATTTGCTATTGAATTCAATGCTGGCTTACTTCAAATAACAATGAATGAATATCAAAACAAATTAAAAACAATACAAGTACCTGATGACCAATTGCTTTTTAGAGAGTTAAGAAATTTATCTTACGATAACAAAAAATTTGTTGTGAGAGCATTTCATAGCGTTGCAAATACTTCTCCACAAACTGCAATAAAAAAAATAACTTTAATGTGCAATATGTTAATTGAAGATATTGGAATTAAAATGCATGAAATTGAAGCAATTTTAAGTGAGCAATAATAATATGACTATAAAATGGCAAACATCGAGAAGTTAAGATTTGAAGTAGAGAAACTATGTGAAGTACTAAATAAACATGGTTTTAAACATAAAAATGGACACCAGTGGTTTGTAGGGACAGACCCCAAATCTATGTTTGGAGGAGGTATAAGTTTTGATCAAAAAGCATTTTTCTTTCTAAAAAGAAGCGGATATATCCACGATAAAATTTGTTGGAAATGTGGAAATGATACATATAATTCAAATTACTCTTTTACAAATCATTTAATAAATGACCGGATAATATATAATATATGCAAGGATTGTTATACAAAAGGGAAAAACATTCAAAAAACAATTAGGAATGACGACGAATCATCTTCTAACTGTTATATTGCAACGGTGTGTTATGGTAATATAAACGCACACGAAGTTGAAGAATTAAGAAGATTCAGAGATTACCGTTTATCCAAAAATAAATGGGGCAAACTCTTCATACGTTATTATTACAGATATTCTCCTAAAATTTCACAAAAATTAAAAAATAAAAAAATAATCAATTCAATCATTAAACAACTTATTTTAAACCCTTTAGTAAGAATCATAAAAAGATAATAATGACAACCTTTATTATAATAGTTATAATTTTTATCATTCTATTTATGTTTGGCATATTTGATAAGATTATTTACCCAAATGATTTTAAGAATGATTTAAAAACAAATAAAGAAGATGAATATCACTCGATAACCTCTTACAAAAAAACAATAATTCCTAATAAAATGGAATTTAATAAACTTTATACTTGTGAAGTAGAACAAGATATAGCCTGTGTATTAATCTTTTTTAAAAACGGATATGCAGGAATAATTGATTCTATCAACACACCTGTCAGAAATGATATTAAAAACGAGATAATAAAACATTTTGAAGGATGTCTTCCAAATCCAATGGAAAATTTAAGCGGTGAATTCGGGAAATACGAAATTTCAGACAAAAATCGAATAAACATTTATTTTGCTTCTAAAAATGAATACTTTGGAGATTTAGATGATTTACCTTTCCAGTATATAGGTTTTGAAGGTACTATTGAAAATAATTATTTAGCATTAAAATTTCAAAAGAAATGGTATAATCAAAGTTTAAAAAAATCTGAAATTTCGACAGCATCTAAAAGTTTTATTTTTAAAACAATTTAATCTTATTACATTTTCGTTTTAAAAAAATAAAAGAATCCCTGTAAAATTTACAGAGATTCTCTGTTACAAAATTTCCATCAGTTCATTCTGCATAGAAATCTTTAATACCAGTTTGCGTAAAAAAAATGTAACTTTGATTTATGAATGAAAAAAATCTATACATAATAGCAGGTTGTAATGGAGCAGGGAAAACCACAGCTTCATTTACTATTTTACCTGAAATTTTAGATTGTAAAGAATTTGTAAATGCTGATGAAATAGCGAAAGGATTATCGCCTTTTCAACCTGAAAAGGTAGCTTTTGAATCAGGAAGAATTATGCTTAACAGAATTGACGAATTATTTCAAAATCAAGAAAACTTTGCATTTGAAACAACATTAGCTTCAAAAACATACAAACATAAAGTTAATAAAGCTAAAGCAAATGGCTATAGCGTAACGCTTCTTTTCTTTTGGCTAAAAAATTCAGACCTCGCTAAAGAACGCGTAAAAGTACGGGTTAGAGAAGGTGGACATAGTATACCTGAAAGTGTAATTGAAAGAAGATATCTTAACGGTATCAAAAATCTTTTTGAAATTTATATTGATATGGTAGAACAAACTTTAATTTTTGACAATTCAGACGGAAAACCTGTTTTAATTGCTGAAAAAAATTTTGCAGAAAACATTATAATTCATAATTTAGATAAATTTAATTCTTTAAAAAACATATATGACGAAAGATGCTAAAGAAGTAAGAAAAAATAAAATTTTAAAAGGCTTAGAAACAGCCTACGAAAAAATGCTTGATTTTAAAAGACAAAAAAACAGTGAAGTTGTTATTATTCGTGACAACAAAATTGTTAAGATAAGACCATAAAAACGCAGCTTAATTAGTTGCGTTTTTTAATAGATCTATCAGCTCTTGTTGCATTGAAATTCCTTTGTCGTGGTTGTACCAAATTTGAATACCTTCTTTCACTTTTTCGTTGAACCCTCCGTTTTCATCTAACAATCGTTTCACTTCCACTTGTGCCGCTGCTGGTCGTGGTCCCCAAGTGAATAATTCCTTCTCTAAATCAGCAGAAACGGCAATCAATTTCGGGATTGACTTTCCGCCATTTGTCAAGTATTTTTGCATTAATTCATCGTTGTCGTCACGCAAAGCCATTCGCAAATCAATCTGCGGATTCATTTCGGCAAGTTTTTTTAACACTGGAACATTTTGAGCCGCATCACCACACCAACTTTCGGTAAGTACAAGCCAAACCTGTTTTTCGGTGATTTGTTTTGTAATAATTTCCAGTTCGGGAAGAATTTGCTGGGTTTTATCCAAACGCTTCATTCGGGCGCGATTCAGTTTTGTAAAATCGGTAAGCATTTGGTTTTGTTCATGCCCTGTTGATGCTTCTTGGGCAATTTTTTCATCAATTAACGTTAAATAATCGTTATACGCCAGCGAATTTGCAAGGGCTTTTTGGTATATCGCCTTCATTATTTGTATTTTTATGCAAAAATAACGATTTAAACGTTACAAAACACAATGAACAACACCTCAACAATTTTTGGGTTAGCACTTTCTGGCGGTGGACACAAAGGCATTGCCCATGCCGGCGTATTACAATTTTTAAACGAACAGGAAATTTTTCCGGAAATTATCTCAGGAACAAGCGCTGGGTCAATTGTGGGTGGTTTGTATGCCAATGGAATGAAGCCAAAGGATATCCTTTCATTCTTTAAATCGGTGAGTTTGTTCAGCTGGACGCATTTATCTTTTAGAAAAGCCGGATTTTTGGATGCCGATCAATTTGGAAGATACCTTGAAAAAGAATTTGGCAACAAAACCATAAAAGAATTGGATGTGGAATTATACATCTCTGCTACCGAAATGGAGCGCGGCAAACTTAAAATCTTTCATAAAAACACCAAAATTGTTTCGGCCATATTGGCATCAAGTGCGTTTCCAGGTGTATTTTCACCGGTGGTGGTAAACAATAAAATTTACAGCGACGGCGGCATTTTAAACAATTATCCGGTAAACACCATTCAGGGGCGCTGCGATTTTTTAATTGGTAGCAACGTAAACCCCTATTTGCCACAACAATCCACAAAATTCAGCTCGATAAAATCGGTGGCATTGCGAGCGTTTGAAATCATGATGATGCAAAATACTTTTCCGCAAAACGAGCTGTGTGATTGGCATATTCAGCCCGATGAATTGGCCAATTACAGCACCTTTGAAACTTCAAAAAAACGTATGGATGAAATTTTTGATATCGGATACGAAAATGCTAAAGCAGACTTTGAAAAAATAAAAGATAAATTGCCGTAAGCTTTTTTAAACAATAGCAAAAATAATATATTTGCAAATAAATTTTCCTTCAGTATGAAATACAAAAGAATACTTCTAAAATTAAGTGGTGAAGCTTTAATGGGCGACAATCAATACGGTATCGACCCAAATCGCTTGGCAGAATATGCCCAAGAAATAAAAAAAATCGTTAATTTAGGTGTGGAAGTAGCCATTGTAATTGGCGGGGGAAACATTTTTAGAGGTGTTGCCGGAGCAAGCAAAGGTATGGATCGCGTACAAGGCGATTATATGGGAATGCTGGCAACGGTAATTAACGGAATGGCATTGCAAGGCGCTTTGGAAGATGCAGGAATGCTTACCCGTTTGCAAACTGCATTAAAAATTGAAGCAATTGCAGAACCTTATATCAAACGCAGAGCGGTGCGCCATTTAGAAAAAGGCAGAATTGTAATTTTTGGTGCAGGAACCGGAAATCCGTATTTCACCACCGATACTGCTGCCGTTTTAAGAGGAATTGAAGTGGGTGCCGATGTAATTTTAAAAGGAACACGCGTTGATGGTGTCTATACTGCCGATCCGGAAAAAGATCCGTCTGCAACGAAATACGAAAACATTTCGTTTGCCGATGTTTTGGAAAAAGGATTGAATGTGATGGATACAACCGCATTTACCTTGAGCCAAGAAAACCATTTGCCAATTGTGGTTTTTGACATGAACAAAGAAAGTAATTTATTAAAAGTGTGTCAGGGTGAAAACATTGGCACAACAGTTTACTAATAAAAAGAGATCAGTTATGACAGATGAAATTAATTTTATAATAGACGAAGCAAAAGAATCAATGAACGGTTCTATT
This sequence comes from Paenimyroides aestuarii, assembly GCF_024628805.1. NCBI lineage: Bacteria > Pseudomonadati > Bacteroidota > Flavobacteriia > Flavobacteriales > Flavobacteriaceae > Paenimyroides > Paenimyroides aestuarii. The sequence continues at coordinate 396,969 of NZ_CP102382.1, forward strand.
GAGCATTTAAACAAAGCTTTGTTAAACATTCGTGCCGGAAAAGCAAACCCGCAAATGTTGGGTGCTGTTTTTGTAGATTATTACGGATCGGCAACAGCATTATCACAGGTAGCCAATATCAATGTGCCTGATCCACGAACGTTGACCGTGACACCTTGGGAAAAAAACATGTTGCAACCTATTGAAAAAGCAATTATGATTGCCAATTTAGGATTGAACCCAATGAACAACGGCGATATGATTATTATTAACATTCCTGCTTTAACCGAGGAACGCCGTAAAGATTTGGCTAAACAAGCTAAAACCGAGGCTGAAGATGCTAAAATATCCATTCGCAATGCGCGTAAAGACGCCAATACCGATATAAAGAAACAAGAAAAAGAAGGCACTTCTGAAGATATTTGTAAAGATGCCGAAGACCGCATTCAAAAATTAACCGATTCGTATATTAAAAAAATCGATGAAATCTACGCTGAGAAAGAAGCAGAAATCATGAAAGTATAAGTAAAAAGCCACTCAAATCGAGTGGCTTTTCTGCTAAATTAATTGCTATCAAAAGTACTTGTGTTGGTTCTAGTTTGTTAGGGTAAGTTCGCACATAATCAAAGGATAAGCTTCCTTATCAATATGCTCAAGTAAAAATATGGAGTTTATCTTCCCAATGATTTTTAATTACGATGTAGCTTAAAATACTTGTATATGCAATGGGTTTATTGGTAGAAGCATCTTTTACAAAAAAAGATTTCTGTGCAAAAGCAGGTATCGAAAGTAAAAAGAAAAGTAACAGTTCTTTCATAAATGAAATTTGATTATTGCAAACCTAATCGTTAAAACGTTAAAGATGTTTAAATAGTATATTAAATATTCCTAAAAAAAACAAAAGCCTTATAATGCTGCTTTTTTATAAGCAACCGAAACAATATCTTTGATAAAAAATAGTAATGTATTTACCCAACGAGCAATCGAAAGTTTTTTGTCTAGAATGTGTTTCTGCTGTAAATGACACTGCTGAAAGTGCCGTTTTTCCACTGTTGGAGCAATTGGTTCAAAATCATCATATAGTAAATGTGTATAAGGCTGTTGACAGTATAGATGATTTTGAGAACAGCCTAAACGTATTGCTTTATGAAGACCGCAATTTTAAAGATTATGATTTATTGTATTTTATTTGCGGTGGTACAGAAAATGAAATCATCGTAAACGATTATCTTTATACTTTAGAAGAAATTGCCGAACTTTTTGAAGGGAAATTAAAAGGTAAAATTCTGCATTTTGCCAACTCTAAAACCTTAAATTTAGACAGCGAAACGGCTCAATATTTTTTAGATGTCACGGGTGCAAAAGCCATCTCGGGTTATCAACATCAAAACTTCACAAGCAGTATTTTGCTCGATTATCACTTCTTGGCGCTGCACATTCATTTTACCGATGTAACCGAACTCGTAGAAGAACTTTTTCAGAAACATTACGCTTTGTGCACCAATTTAGGGTTTCACTTGTATTATTAATTTGAAAAATTGGCATTAAAATTGTACCTTTAATAAAAATAATTTTTTATGAAAAAGCATTTAAAAATAATTGCGGTTATTGGCTTAGGAATTGCTTCCTTGACTACATCTGCTATGATACCAAACACTCTTTCTATAAAAACTGAAAAACACCAAAAAGAAATTATTATTGAAGGTGTGGGCGTAACCAAAACGGTTGAAGTAACTGGCGATGAAACCATTCGTATTGAAGGAACCAATAACAAAATCACCATTATTGGCGCATGTGATTTGATTAAAATTGAAGGTGTGGATAACGTAGTAACGGTTGACGATGTGAAAACCATACAAATTGAAGGTACGGGTAATAAAGTAAACTACAAAAAGTCATCGGCAGCAGATGGCAAAGCCAAAACTTCGGTCGCAGGCGTAAACAACAAAATAACGAAAATATAAAGTATCAAAATCCGTTTTAAGATTAAAAAACGGATTTTTTATTTTGTACTTTTGAATGAAATCTACATTCCATGAAAATCATTCAATTATTTTTGCTTTCTGTGATTTCGATAATAACTTTAAGTTGTTCTACACAAAAGAAAAAATTAGAAAGCAAAAAAGTTTATCAGTCCGAAACATTAGTCATTACACAAGTTTCTCCGAATGTGTATCAGCACACTTCGTTTTTGCAAACCGAAAGTTTTGGCAATGTTCCCTGCAACGGAATGATTGTTTACAACAATAACGAAACGGTGGTTATTGATACACCCGTAAACGATGAAATTTCAGAAGAATTGATTCAATGGATTCAAAAAAACTTAAAAAGTAAAATCAATGCAATTGTTCCCACGCATTTTCACGATGATTGTTTGGGTGGATTACATGCATTTCATAAATACCGAATTTCATCAATCGGAAACGAAAAAACAATCGAAATTGCAAAAGAAAAACAACTTCCTTTTCCTTTAAAATCGTTTACAAATCAAGAACAAATAGCAGTAGGAAAGCACCTTGTAACACTTTATTTTTTTGGTGAAGGGCATACAAAAGACAATATTGTAGCTTATTATCCACATGAAAAAGCGCTGTTTGGCGGCTGCTTGATTAAAGAATTAAACGCTACAAAAGGAAATTTAGCCGATGCCAATGAAGCTGCTTGGGCAACAACAGCAACCAAATTAAAAAGCACGATTACCGATGCCGAAATAGTAATTCCGGGGCATGGTGCCGTTGGAAACAGCAACTTAATTGATTACACCATAAAATTATTCACACAGAAATAATGCAGTACGTTTACATTCACGGTTTTGGTACCACAGGCGCAAACAGCATCAAGTTCAAAAAAATTCAGGCACATGCATGGGCAAATAATGCAACAGCAATTGCATTGGAATGGAATGAACAGCAGTCGGATATTTTGGAACAACTTACATGGCAACTTGTTAACCAAATTAATTGGAACGAACCGGTTTGTTTGATTGGATCGTCAACAGGGGGAAATTTCACCTATCAACTTTTAGAACAATTTGCAGATAAAGAACTATCATTTGTATTGATAAATCCTTTGTTGAACGTAGAACAACGAAAAACAGACAATTATCTTTTTCCTATGTTGCTGGCAAATCAATTGAAAAATCCACCGGCAGATTTAGCCAACGGATTGATTCTTTTAGGAAAAAACGACGAAATTTTAGATTATCATTATACCTACGAACGTTTATTTGAATTAAACAAAATTATTGTAGGCGAATGGAATCACACTTTGAGTGATTTAGATACTGCAGAACTATTACGCTTGATTGATTCTGTTAATGAAGTGATTTAATGGAAACCACATAGAAACATAGTTTTTTATGTATAGAATACAGATGAATTTAAAAATTTTCTATGCTTCTATCTGGTAAAATTTTAATAGGCTTTTATGTAGCAAAACCTTTAGGCTTTATCATCTGCCGATGGTCCATAAACCCCAGGAACCGGGATGTCTAACAAACGCATATAAACCGTTAACTGTCCGCGATGATGCACCAAATGATTGGTAACCAAGAAACGCAACGCACCTGTTTTGGGCAACGAAACAATTACATGATCACCTGCTTTCAACGTCCAATTTTCAAAAACAACGGTTTCATCCATTTGTTCAATAATTGCCTTGTTTTTCAGAAAATCTGCTTCTAATGTTTGCAACAATTCCTCTACGGATGATAGTTTGGGTTGTTGATAATCAGTATGAAAATCAAATGTATCTTTAGTAAGCACAAAATCTACCCAATTGTGCAACTCCACAATATGATTTGCCAATACACCTAAAGTATTAGATTTTTCATGTGGTTTATAACTAAAATGTTCGTTTTTTAATCTACTGATGATGCGCTTGGTGTTTTCTTTTTCGCGTTCTAGTTCAATCAGTATTGCTTTTTTAATGCTCATTATATTTTTTGTTTTAATTGCTCACTCAAATAAACAAGGTTCCGAATCTCTAAAAAATATTGCTGTATTTCCAAAATCAATTTTTAAGTTAGAATGTTCGATTTGTTTTTTTCTATTACTTAGTTTAATCAAATAGTTTGCAAAATCGCTAAGCGTTTTTGTCTCATCAGATTCGAAATTCTGAACGTAAATTCGTTTTTTATGCTCTAAAAATTCAAATTGATAATCTAAACCATCTATAACATATTCATTTATATATTCTTTTTTGTAATCAATATGCTTAACAGTATTTATAAAACCATTGATTTTAGTTTTTTCATCATTATTCATCAAATAAAAAAAACCTTTAATTCTTGATGGATAATTATGTGAAACAAATACCGTATCCTTTGTAAACTTAAATACACTTAAATTTTGCATTCCTGAATAAGCAAAAACGAATTCGCTTTGCAGCACTACCTTTTCTTCTCTTTTACAAGAAGAAAAAGATATTATAAAACAGAAAGCTATTATAATTTTCATTTTTTTAATGTGCCGAAACCATTTTTAATCCTACAATCGATCCAATCAATGTAAAAATAAAAAACATACGCCAAAAATCGGCTGGTTCCTTAAAAAACAAAATCCCCATGGTTACCGAGCCCACAGCTCCTATCCCACTCCACACCGCATAAGCTGTACCCAAAGGCAAGGTTTTACTGGCTTTTATAAGCAATGCCATACTAATAGAAACACTTATCAAAAAACCTAAATACCACGCATATTTTTCTGTTCCGGCAGCTGTATGTGCCCTGCCAATACAATAAGTAAAAGCAACTTCGAACAAACCGCCAATAATCAATAAAATCCAGTTCATTTTTAAAATCTTTAGCAATCAAAGATAGAGAATTCGGCTAAGAAAAGGGCTAAAATTTATCCGTTCAAACAATGAAAAAAAATTGTATTTTTGCACCCTATAACAATTGACACCTATTTATAGCAAAATATAATGAAACATACCAAGATTAAAGATCTTTTAGCAGGTTCAAGTCTTTTACAAGAAGTGGTGGCAAAAGGTTGGGTTCGCAGTTTTAGAAACAACCAATTCATTGCTTTGAACGACGGTTCAACCATTCACAACATTCAGTGCGTTTTAGAATTAGATGCATTTCCCGAAGAAATCATTAAACGCATTACAACTGGTGCGGCCATTAGCGTAAAAGGTACGTTGGTTGAAAGCCAAGGCAAAGGTCAGAAATACGAAATTCAAGCACATACAATGGAGATTTTAGGCGATTCAGATGCTGAAAAATATCCTATACAACCTAAAAAACACTCGTTAGAATTTTTACGTGAAAATGCTCATTTGCGTATTCGTACCAATATGTTTGGTGCCATTATGCGAGTGCGCAGCACGCTTTCTTATGCGGTGCACAAATATTTTCAAGACAATGGTTTTTTCTATGTGAACACTCCGATTGTTACGGGTTCAGATGCAGAAGGTGCGGGTGAAATGTTTCAAGTAACCTCGTTGCCATTAGACGGTTCTGCTCCAAGAAATGAAGACGGAAGCATCAATTATAAAGAAGACTTTTTTGGAAAACACACCAATTTAACTGTTTCTGGACAGCTCGAAGCAGAAACATACGCCATGGCTTTGGGGCAAGTTTATACATTTGGACCCACTTTTCGCGCGGAAAACTCGAACACATCGCGCCATTTGGCTGAGTTTTGGATGATTGAACCAGAGGTTGCATTTAACAATTTAGACGACAACATGGATTTGGCGGAAGATTTCATCAAATTTGTGATTAAATACACTTTGGAAAAGTGCGAAGACGATTTAAAATTGTTGGAAACCCGATTGATTGAAGAAGAAAAATCGAAACCACAGGCAGAACGCTCTGAAATGCGTTTAATTGAAAAACTACAATTTGTTTTAGAGAATAATTTTAAACGCGTTTCTTATACCGAAGCAATTGATATTTTAAAAGCATCGAAACCCAATAAAAACAAAAAATTCCAATACATTATTGACGAATGGGGAGCCGATTTACAAAGCGAACACGAACGTTTCTTGGTTGAAAAACACTTTAAATGTCCGGTGATTTTGTTTGATTATCCAGCTAAAATCAAAGCTTTTTACATGCGTTTGAATGAAGACGGAAAAACCGTTCGCGCAATGGATATTTTATTCCCTGGCATTGGTGAAATTGTAGGCGGATCACAACGTGAAGAACGCTATGAGGTGTTGGTAGAAAAAATGCAGGCACTAAACATTCCCGAAGAAGAATTGTGGTGGTATCTGGATACCCGCAAATTTGGATCGGCAGTGCACTCTGGGTTTGGTTTAGGTTTTGAACGTTTGGTATTGTTCGTAACTGGTATGACTAATATTCGCGACGTGATTCCATTCCCAAGAACACCGCAAAACGCAGAGTTTTAAATCATAAAAAACGTTCAAGCTTAAAAAAAGTTTGAGCGTTTTTTTATTAACTTACCATTTTAAATTTTATTATAAATGATTTTACCAAAAGAACTTAAAGAAGCTATATCACATCTGTCATCAACCGAAAAAGACAAACTCATTTTTCGGTTGTTAAAAAAAGATTTAGCGTTGGCTAACCGTTTGCTTTTTGAATTAGTGAGTACAGAAACCGTTGAAGAAAAGCGAAAAAAATTAGAAGAATCATTATCTTTAGAAATAGACCGAGCGATTAAACATTTTTATTCACCTGGATATTTATCAATGGATGTGCGCTATATGAGTGGAATGATTACCGAACACGTTCAAATTACCAAAGATAAATTTGGCGATCCTTATCTAAATCTTTATCTTTTAAACAGTTTAATACCAAAACTGAATGAAAAATTAGAAACATATCCGCCACAAAAAGCAAATAAATTTTATGTTCCTGCTTTAGCCCGAATTTTTAAAATTTTGATGAATATTGCAAAATTTCACGAAGATGAACAGTACGAATTCACTGAAAGCTTAAACCAATTAGGAAGCTATATCGGCGAAAACCCCGGTTTTATGAATGCAGCCATCAATAACGGGCTCGACGTTAATTGGCTAATACACGCTGAAATACCAAAAGATATTGTTGCTATCCACAAAAATATACGTGAGATGGGGTTCTTAAGATAAGAATAAAAAAACAATTTTTTACAACCCTTTAAGTTTGACACAAGACTAATTATTTGTTATTTTTGATGAAATTAGTTCGTGTCAAACTTTTTTTATTAATAAAGTGATAGGAGGCATTATAAATGTTAAAGCAAAACTTACAATTAAAATTATCGCAGAAATTATCGCCGCAGCAAATTCAGTTAATGAAACTGATTCAATTGCCCACGCTTGCTTTTGAACAACGCTTAAAAGAAGAGTTGGTAGAAAATCCTGCCTTAGAATCGGGCAAAGAAGAAACCAACGAAGCCGATGATTTTCAGGATAATTCAGATGAATTTGATGAATTCGACAATGAGCATATCGACACAGATGACATCAATATCGATGATTATTTAAGCGATGATGAAATTCCTGATTATAAATTAAAAAGCAATAATTACAGCGACGACGATGACGATACGTTCATGCCTATCGAAGCACAAATTAGTTTTCATCAAAGTTTAATTGAGCAACTAAACACGTTTATTTTAACCGACGAACAACGAATTATTGCCGAGTTCTTGATAGGTAGCATGGACGATATGGGCTATATTCGCCGCGATATTCAAGATATTGTAGATGATATGGCATTCACCCAAGGCATTTACGCCAGTGAAGAACAAGTGCAGCAAATTCTTGAAAACATTATTCACGAATTGGAACCAAGCGGCGTGGGTGCACGCGATTTGCAAGAGTGTTTATCACTACAGTTGCAAAGCAAAACGCCCAATGAATCGATCGATTTGGCTAAAGATATTATTGAAAATCAATTTGAGGCTTTCACCAAAAAACATTACGATAAATTGTTGCAAAAATACAATGTAACCCAATCGCAACTTCGAAAAGCTATTGATGAAATTGAAAAATTAAACCCTAAACCAGGCGGAAGTTTTTCGGGCAGTTCAAGAGCAATTGAACATATTATTCCCGATTTTACCGTGAAGGTTGATGATGGCGAAATTGAACTATTGCTCAACAGCCGAAATGCTCCCGAATTGCACGTTTCAAAAGACTATCAGGAAATGTTGCAAACCTATAAAGAAACCAATCAAAAATCAAGCGCACAAAAAGATGCTGTGCAATTCATTAAACAAAAGTTAGACGGTGCCAAATGGTTCATCGATGCCATTAAACAACGCCAAGAAACCCTTTTTGTGACCATGAGTGCGATTATTGAATATCAAAAAGAATATTTTTTAGACGGCGACGAAACTAAAATACGTCCGATGATTTTAAAAGATATTGCCGATATGGTGGGCTTAGACATTTCAACCATTTCGCGGGTTGCCAACAGCAAATATGTGGACACGCCTTATGGCACCAAACTGATTAAAGAGTTTTTCTCTGAAGCAATGATGAACGATCAAGGCGAAGAAGTTTCTACCATAGAAATTAAAAAGATTTTGCAAAACATTATTGAAGATGAAGACAAACAAAAACCATTGCCCGATGATAAATTGGCAGAAATGTTAAAAGAAAAAGGATACCCAATTGCCCGCCGAACGGTTGCAAAATACCGCGAACAGCTTGATATTCCGGTAGCCCGTATGCGCAAAAAAATTTAATGAAGCATGTTGCAAACATACTATCTATACTATTCCATCCTGTTTTTATTCCAACCATAATCACAGGATGTTTTTACTTCTTAAATGCCGACTTTTTTTTACCTATTGATTGTTTTGTAGCCACCGGACAAGCCTTTTTAATGACTTTTTTGCTGCCTATTTGCATTTATTTCTTTTTAAAATCGTTGGGTTTGCTGAAATCGTCGATTATGATTCGAAATGTGCGCGAACGCAGCGCACCTATTTTTGTAAACATCTTAATTATCAACGTTTTAATCTTTAAAATTTGGGCAGATGTTTCCAACAGCTCTTTAAAAGTATTTTTTATTGGCTATTGTATTTCCTACAGCATTTTGTTTTTCAGCGTGCTTTTAAAACGTAAATACAGTGTGCACGTGGCCAGTCTGTGCAGTGCCATACCGCTTTTTGTAAACCAAACCACTACTTATTACTTAAATCCGTTTTTTGTTTTACCCGTTTTATTGCTTTTAATTGGTTTAGTCGCCAGTTCGCGCTTGTTTTTAAGGGCACATACCAATGTAGAGATCATCGTTGGTGCGTTAATTGGTTTTGTGCCGTCGTTTATTTTGTTTTATAGTATGTAGCATTTGTTATTGGGGTTCTTTAAAAAATTAAAGGAACGGACTATATCCACTCCTTTATAAATTTAGTTACCATCGTAAACTACTTCCCAATTCATGGCGTTTATTTCATCTAACGTAAAACTGTAACGTTTATCGTATAAATTTTGTTCTTGAATTTCTTCCCAACTGTATTTGCTTAAAGTAGATTGTTTCTAAAAAAGACCTAAGCACTTCACTCTTTTCAAATTGATATTGAGAAATTTTAACGGATTATTCATTACATATCCGTAACGGTTGTAATTCTGTGAATTGCTTGGATCTTGTATAAAATTATCCGGTGCAAGGAAACGATGCAATTTAGGGTCATACAAGCGGGCATTCATGTTTATTAAACCAACACCTTGCAAATGTTCGTGTCCTGTGTATCCTCTTTCTAAGAACGTTAAATCTTTATTCTTCATAAGGCGGATACATGCGCATATCTTTCATCACTTCGGTAGGCGGATATGGAATATCGTAATTTAATAGCTGAATATCTTCTATACTCAAATCATAACGCTTTAATACTTTATATTCATCTATAATTGAACTCCACGTATTATTTTTAATAGTATCTGTATGAAAAATAAATATTGATAGTGTATCTGACGGTAACCCTTCAAAAACTTTTTCCCAAGGTTTCTTTGATGTAAAACTAAAGTTCTCACCTGGGATTATATCCCACACAAATTTAGTTTCTACTATTAAAGTATCAGGATAGATAGGTTTTGTTAGTAACCTGTTTTCATAAGAATTTATTCCATGATTACTCTGATTCTTTAGTAAAATGACGTATTCTTTATCAGGAAATTCACAACTTATTAAAGCTGTGATTATTACAAAATATGAGATGATTTTAAAACGATACATAATATTATTTTTTAATTTAATGGATAATAAACTCCGTCAGGATTTAAGTATTGCGACCAATCTACGAGACCCTTATAATGTTTATCAAAATACCTTCTTGCCCAACGATTAGCAGATGTTTCTGTACCGAAGTCATCATGTACATGACCTCTTTTTTCATCTTTCGCTGCACTTATTAAACTTGGTATTCCATAAGCAAAAAGATACCCAAAACCGGAACGTTCGCTTTGAAATGTGTGACCGTATTCGTGCATATATAACGGTATACTTAACATAAACTGTTCAAAACTTACATTAGATGGTATTGTTCCCTGAATATTAATATTTATAAATCCACCAAGTGAAACACCATTTCGTCTTGAAGCATTTTCATTGGTAATAAATGTTGCTCCTCCGAAATAATCAACTCTATCGACCTTACCTACCATGTTTCTGAAATGCCCTAAATTGTAACCTGCCCAACTTTGAAATCCTTCCCAAGTAGCACGACTTAAACTTTGTAGCATTCCTCCCCAAAAACCTCTATTCTCGTCAATATAAAATTTACCTGCAAAAATTCGCATACCATTATCAAAATTTGAAACTAAGCTTGCCGCTGTGGTTAAAGTACTAATAGCACTCGTTGCAAAAGCAGTGTAACCTGCAATTTTTACAAAAGTAGAAGAATATCCAAGGCCAACTACAGATTTTAATCCAAAACCTACGGTTGCACCACCTACTGCTCCAATTATAGCACCTCCAAGCATACCGTTCCAAGTACTCCCAGCACTCCAATCCCATTGAAATGGATTAAAGTTATCATTAGCGGCACTGCCTCCCAGATATGCTCCTACTACAGCTCCTACTATAACAGCCAGCCATACGATTTCACCACTTGGATCAGTAAATCTCAAAGGGTTATTCCATACATACCCATAACGATTATAGCTCTGTGAATTACTTGGGTCTTGTATAAAATTATCCGGTGCAAGGAAACGATGCAATTTAGGGTCATACAAGCGGGCATTCATGTTTATTAAACCAACACCTTGCAAATGTTCGTGTCCTGTGTATCCTCTTTCTAAGAACGTTAATTTATCCAGATTATTGTTCAAGCCGTCTTGTATTAACAATACATTACCCCAAGCATCAAAATGGCGTTTTTCTACAATAGCTCCCGTGCTGTTTGTCACAGCCAAGATACTGCCTAAATAATCACGGTGCAAATAATAAAATGCCGTAGCATTGTTTTCTTTGCGCTGCAAAATACTTGCCGAATACGGATCGCCATCTACATAGATATTCACAATGTATTTATTGGTGGTTTTATCAAAATTAACCTCTATATCGCCTGCCGGAGAATAGTAGCGTACTTTTGAAGAAGCAGCTTCATCAGCAGCTTCATTGCCATAATACATTGCTACGCGATTATCAAAACCATCGTATTTAAAATAAATGTTTTCTTTACCTTGCTGTTTTATGGTTAGCGGTGCCTTATGGGTATTATAGGTTACCTGCTGCAACGGGTTGTTCTGATAATATGCCAAATCATTCAAGTTCTCTACATTTTGCAGTTGGTATGCTTTAGCAGAATCATAATTGTAATCGCCCACATTGTTGTTTAAAATACGTCCTTTACCATCGTACGTATTGGCTTCTTGTGCAATAATAGTAGCTCCTTGCTTAGTAATATTGTTTGTTAAACGATCAAACGTATCGTATTGAAACGTTTCATTGATACCACCTGTAAACAAACTGTTGGTACGTGCAGATAAGTTACCACGCAGCACATCCCAAGTATTGGTAAAAGCAAACTGTTCGATGCTGTTTTTAGATACTGTGTTTTGGGTTAGATAACCAAATTGGTCATACGAACGGTTGGTTACCAAACCGTTAGCGAATGTAAAGTTTGTAACTTGTCCTCTTTGATTAAAAGAATTGTAAACCTTTAAATCAGTATTCGTAAGTGCGTTTTGTAATTTCCATAAGTAACCATTTTTATATACGTTTTTGGTTTTTACGGCATCTGTTCCGCTGGCACCTGTAACTTTCTTTTCTTCTGTTAAAGCTCGTCCAAGGTTGTCAAAAGTATAATTATACGTATAACTAAATCCTAAAGGAGTTGTATATTGTTTGGAAGTTGTACGTTTGTATCCATCGTAAGTAAAAATTTCCTGATACTGTCCTGCTGTATTTGTTGTAGTAATATTGGCTAATAACTTGTCTGCATTATAGGTATAGTTGATATTTACATCAGAATAAGTGGTGTTCAGAATTTTACCTGTCGCGTCATAAGTATGGGTAGTAGTACCATTTGGTGTGGTTTCTTGCAATAGGTCACCAATACTGTTGTACTGATAAGTATAAATACCTGCCGAAGGATCAGTCATTTTGGTTTTCCTACCCCAACTATCGTACTCAAAGCTGATTACCGTTCCGCCATAATTAGTATTTTGCAATGTACCATTTGCATTATAGCTATAATTGATGGTTTCTCCGTTATCAACTACTTTTTTGGTTTGGTTATTTGCGTTTTTTGTTTCAGTTCTAGTTTTAACACCATCGTTTACTGTAGATGACAAACCATTGTAAGTCGCTGAAATTTCTTTACTTGTAGGCAAAACAGTTTTTATAACACGTCCGTAATTGTCGTATTCAAAGGTAGTAAATAGATTAGCTGTGCCTGTGTAAGGTTCACTTTTCTTAACTAATCGGTCTTGTGAGTCATAACTGTAAGAGATACCAACCCAATTACCATCAATGTCTGTATAACCTTCATATGTTTTATTACCCCAACCGTTTGTAGAAACTTTTTCTTTTCGTCCGTCAGGATAATTAGTTTCTTTTCGTACAAAAGAGGAACCCAAACCACTCATAGCATTGGTTTTATACGCAAAATTAGTTGTATTACCGAGATAATCTGTTTCTGAAACAGTCATTCCCAATGCGTTATAACCAAAAGAACTAGTTAATCCATAAGGATTAGTTTGAGATAGTAACCAACCTTTGTTTTTATTGTAAACATAAGTAGTTTCTAATCCTTCAATATCCGTAGCTTTTTCTATATAACGTCCAGTAGTGTCATATACAGAACTTGCAATACGCGGTTGGATATCATTTGCAGAAATGGTTTTTTGAACAACATTCCCAAATATATCATACTGATTGCTTTCCGTTAGTTCTGTAGAACCTGTTGCAGCTTGCTTTTTAATAGCGGTAAGTAAATGATTTGAATATGTATAGACTTCTTTTGAAGTTTGTATATTATTCATCTTTAGTATCTTCGATGCCAGACGACCAACATAATAATTACCATTTACTAAATTGTGATTGTAAGTAAATACAGTATTCAAAACAGACGTTTCTCCGTCTCCATTTACAGTTTCTGTTACTGAAAGTGGATTGGAATAGGCATTATACGTACTATTTATGGTACGTTGAATACCTGTTAAACCTTCATTAATAATAGACTGAGTATTCTGTGCTTTAAAAACCTTATTTGATAAATTGGTTATATTATAGCTATGTACTTTTTTAGTAAGGTAATTTACCGGAGTGGTAAAGAAGTTTGCCCAATCAATACTATGTGCAACATATTCTTCTTTAACCAACCCATTATTATCTAAGTCAAAAATGGTTATATTTTTTACCTGATCTTGCAAATTCGAAATGTAAGGACCTCCTCTATAAATATTAGTACCCATTCGCCCTTTAAAGCCCAAAAATCCTTTTCCGTTATGGCTAAGAGTTGCATCTGCATAAGAAAAAAGTTGTTTACGTTCGGTAGCACTTTCCCCAAACTTAAAACTTTGAGTATCATAGGTGACTTTTTTTACTAAATAGAGGCCTGGTGCAACATCAATATCTACTTTAGGGTAAACTGACATTGGTTGCTCAAATGACGCAAAAGGTAAAACTAAATCTTCTCCATCAATCGCTGGATTATTCTTTTTCTCATCATAGACATCGTAAATTATTCTAGTAGTTACATCAAATTCATTTATAGATTTCAACTGCTGTGTAAGCACATTGTTACGATTGTATTTGAAAGATCGTAAACTTTTATTAGTTATCACAGCTAAATCCGTTTTATAATTTTTATCATTATAATTAGAAACAGTATAAATTGGACTTCTTCTATTCGGAGTAGCTATAGGGTAATGATTGACAGAAAAGTTAATATCGACAGGTGTTTCACCAAATTTTAAATTTTCACAAACCCACATCTGAGTAGAATTAGCATAATCATTACTAGTATTATTAATTACTTTGCAATAATCGTACGTTTTAATAATATCTGTTTTACCATCATTGTTTATATCTGTAAAGATATAGTTGTATTCATCTACATTAACATACCTAACAGTTGATGGGAATCCTCCTTGAGAAAATGGTGTTTCTTTATTAATATTATAAAAAATACCTAAATCTTTAACAATAGTATTAAAATAGGTTCCTGTTTGAATAAAAAAAGTCCAGGTACTTGAATTAACACCATTTGGCACAACAAAATCCATTTTTCCATCTCCATTAAAATCTCCAGAGAAAACAGGTCTTTTATCATTTGCTGTATAGGAAATTGTTGTAGAATAAATAGATTTAGAAAGCTCTAATTTATTCAAATCTTGGTTAAACTTATGGATTAGAATGGCACCATGTCTATAAACTATAAATTCATCATAACCATCGCCGTCTGTATCTGCGACCTGATAATTGAATCCAATAGGTAGGGTTTGATTGTTATATATCTGATTATTTTTTAAATCAATTATTTCCAAAGTAGTATTGTATTGATTATAGGTATTATCAACATAATTTTTTGGATGTTCTGTTCTGATTATATCTGAAATACCATCGCCATTAAAATCTGCACTAATGAAATTATCTCTTGTAGGACCGAAATCTCTAAGGTTAAAATTTTTTGTACTTATCAATGCCATTTGGCCCCAATAATCAGGCATAAATATAAAACTATCAAAGTTAAACGTAAAATATCCACCATACGGAACTGTGTTAGTCTTCGTAATCGTAGTAAATCCCTGATTTGGTAATAAAATGTTTTGATAATTTAAAGTTTTTGTTGCTACAACTTCATTAAATGGCGTTGGAAATGCTGCGCTGTATAACGAATTTGAGCTCGGATCAAATATGCGAAGTACATCTCCTTCTGTATATTGATGATTATCATTGTAAGTTGTATGGTACATTAAGTAACCTAATTTACCTGAACCACTAAAATCACCTGGTATGGTCTTGGTATTACGCGCAGTAAGTTGACTTAATGAAATCCCACTACCCGTGACGTCAACTGATGATTGTTCAGTTAAAAGATTTGTAGCAGCATCTGCTCCATATGTGAATGTAACGGGAATTTTTGTCTGAGTTCCATCCCCAGATGTTTCTGTAATTTTTTGCAATTGTTCATATCCTAATGATGTAGTTTTATAGGTTAACTGATAAGTTCTAAACATTTCTGCAAATCCTCTTACTGTTATCTTATCAAGGATTTTAGTTAATTTTGTTGCATCAGTATGAATGTATCCATTTTCCGATCTCGCCCTATCTTTATATAAAAAGCTAATATAATTGTTGCTATTTCCAATATTAATTTCGGATAACGGGTTAGAGCTTCTATAACCATAACTTATACCAGAAATTAATAAGTTCCCATTATCATTTATATATGTAAATTTAATAATAATGTTTTGGGGATTAGTGATATATGTTAATGCGTATGTGTTATTATTTTTCGTTGAAGAAGGACTTAATCCACCATAAGCTTGCCCATAATAAGCTACTGAGCCATCGGGATATTCTATTTTAAAATAATCATGATTGTGATTGTAAGTTGTGCCAACACCTGAAATTTTTAAATTACTGTAATTTTCAGTTTCATAAATTACATCCTGTCCAACTACTCCATATGTGCCTGACTTTATAATTAATCTTTGCCCATCTAACATAAATTGATCATCATCACCATAGGTTATCGTGCTAGCTTTACCATCTAGATATTTATTAGAACCTGTTTTACTAATAGCACTTAAACCCGAAATATTCCAGCCATATCCGGCAAGCCCGTTACGCGCATCACTTGAATATGAGATTCCTATATTGGGCATGATACCATTTATTCCAATGGGAATTTCTATTGGAAAATTATACGTAGCTTGCCCAGACAAAGACACAGAAAATTCTCCTTTGGATGCACCCACAAAATCTACATCTTCAGATAATATAGGACCTGTCGGAATAGTAATGGATTGTTGCTTCTGTAAATTTTGATTATCCCCAATGAGCGCTGTATTTTGAACGATTGTAGGCTCTTTCACTAACCCATCAACAGGTATACCAACTTCACTGATATTATGCTGCTGGGCCATTGCTGAATGCACTGCGAACAATACAAACAAAAAATAAAAATGTTTCATAGTGTTTATTTTTTTATGATTTTATAAGATTTGCTTTGCTGAAATGCATCAAAAAGTCGGATATAGTACGTTCCTGAAGAATAAGTCGATAAATTAAAAGTTTCTATCGTTGTCCCTTCATTAACTTTTTTCAACTGCAGCATCTTTCCCGTGCCGTCAAAAAGTATTATCTGTGTAATTTGTAAGCTACTTTTCCATTCAACATTTAATAAATCTACCACAGGATTAGGATAGAATTCGATTGCTGTTGAATTTTCGTTAAGGGAATTTGATTTAGGAAGCATCGTATCTTCTTCCTTTTCCGTTTCCACACTATTAGTACTCATTACTGAATTAACTGTTAAAGTAACTAGTTCTCTTTGAATCTGATTACCTGCTGCATCATAAGTGAATTCAAGTGTTTGGGAAGATACTCCATTGACCGAAATTCCTAGAAGGATTACGAATATTTTTTTTTTCATAAGTTTAAATGTAAGGATTACTGTAAATTAAATAAAAGAAATTTAATCTTGATTTTTCACGAAGTATTCATAAGTGTAGGTATTTTTTGTTAAAACAAATTTAATAAAAAAATACAATTATCAAAACAATTTTACTTTTTTTTTCAAAAATAACACCTTAAAACACCTTAAAACACCTTAAAATACCTTAAAATACCTTAAAATTATTAATTAAAATTTTGAAGGAGCCTTACAAAATATAAAACATCAGCCCCAGATTCAACATATTAAAATGACTTTCACTGTCGATAATATTTTGGACATACAAGGGTTTAAAGCCATAATAGGCATAAAAATTCCATGTATTGAAACCTGCCGAAACATAAACGCCAAGATTTGATTTGGAGAAAAAATGGGGATTTTTGAAGGTATAATTCCCTAAATCGCCTCGATATTTTGAAGTAGAATTCAGTAAATAGCTGTATTTAATTCCTGTGTAAATACGCCAAAATTTATGTGAATGTACTTTGGAAGTGCGCCAGCGAAATTCGATTGGTATTTCGATATACGAGAGTTTTTGAACGTTTTTATCTGGATTATCGTCTATTTCAAAGGCAATCGAAGCATCATCAACCAAAGCCAAATTGTGTCGCAAATTATAAAATGCAAAACCCACGCCCGGTGCAATGGCCAAAGTGCGTTGTTTATTGATTGGAAAATCTCTCAAAAAGCCAAAATTGGTTCCTATGGAAATAGATCTTTGGTTGATACCATTGGGTTTTTTTAGTAGCAAACTGTGGGTTACGCCCACATAAAACTGGTCTTCCCGATAAAAAGGATCGGTAACTTTTATGGTGCGTTCCAATTCTGGAATGGTATCTGTTGCCTGCGAAAATGCTTGTACAGAAACCAAAAGAAGCAATATGCTAAAAATTTTTTTCATCATCTACAAATTATAAAACAATCCAACTTCCAAAGAAAATCACATCCGTTCATCAAAGCCTTTCAAAATGTTCAAGACAAGTTGTGTTAGCAATACTAACGTTCCACACACTTCATCGTCACCCTAGAAATACCAACAAAAAACAAATCTACACTAAAAATTATAAACCAAACCAACGCTTAGCAATTGTTTAAACTGCACCCGCGGCCCTTCGGTGATTTGCACGCCATCAACGTCGCGCTTGTTTTTTATGTCATCATCATAAATCAAATGACCGCCCAAAGTGGCTTTTAGCAAACTGTTGATTTTCATTTCTAATTGCAATTGCCAGTCGATATCTATATTTCCAAAATTATTCAAATAATCGGTATATAAGGTAAGATTGTTCTTTAAATTCACATTGCTCATTATGTTTTTATTCCATTCGGTAGTAAACAAAAAACCCAATTCGTTTCTCGATTTTTTGCCCGGTTGCAACAAATTTCCATTTGCATCAAATATTCCGCCTTCTAAACCAAAAGCACCACTATTTGCCAAAGCATCATCTAAAACCAAAGTAGATTTTAATGTTAAGGGCGAAATATAGGCTTTAAAATTATTTTTGGAATACTCAGAACCAATACCGGCAAATAAATAAGCGGGTGCAAAAGCGCGCGAAATGGGCACTTCTACATTGGGATAAGCATAACCGTTTGCCATTTGCGTGTTCAGCGTAACTTTGGCAGAATAATACCAATTCGATTTTACCGATGTTTTATACCCAAACGAGGAATTAATGTTTAGAACGTCGTCGGTTTTGCGCAGTTCTAAATTTTCTTGTTTATTCAATCCGTACCGCACCTTTAATTCATTTACCCAAATAGTGCGTCCTCTTTCATAATTCCGGGAAAAATCGCCTTTCACAATACCCGAAATGGAACTAAAACCACCTGCATTCCAATTGGAAAATGTTCCTTGGTTGATATCTAATCCAAGCGTATTTGTTTTCTTCCAAAAACTCATTTCTGACCGAACAGGCGAAAGCGCATCATACAAAATTTGGGAGTTGGCACGGGGTGTACGGTCATACACCATTCCTTCTGGTTTAGGGATTAAAAAATAGGCCAAATCGCTGTTTTTGTTGCGTTTTGTAACTTCAAAGGTAGAAAGAACCACTTGGTGCACATTGCCCGCCGAGAAACTAGTTAAAACCGAATCTTGCAGCACCATTTTAGGTTCAACAGTGATCGGACGTATAAAAATGGTATCGTTTTTCTTTACCAACGTATCAAAAACCGAAAATTGTGTTCTGTAAAATGTATCAATATCTATTTTTGGTTTCTTTACCAACAATGTATCAGCAGGTTGTGAAAAACCAATCGCCGAAATCATTAGAAAAAAAACAACTATTTTAAATTTAAACATTACTGATTTTTTTTAATATTTGTTGGATAGATGCGGCATCTAAACCACATTGTTGCCATTGTTCATGAACGGTGGCATGTTCTATAAACGCATCGGGCACTCCCAAATTGATCACTTGCGTGTTGGTTTTACTTTCTGAAACAATTTGATTCACAACGCTGCCAAACCCACCTTTTACAACACCTTCTTCAATCGTGAGCAATACTTCGTAGGTATTTGCTAAATCTAAAATTGCTTTTTTGTTCAAAGGTTTAATTTGCAAGAAATGATACACCGAAAAATAATCATCATCAAAATTTAAGGCTTCTAACACATTTTCGATGATGGTTCCGGTGGATAAAACCGCTGCTCTTTTTCCTTTTCTTATAGATTGAATGGTAGTAAAATCAATAGTTTCAAAAGGAACATTCCATTCTTGAATAGTTGCATAGCCCCGCGGATAGCGAACTGCAACCGGCTGTGATCGATTATTTTGAAGGTTATAAAGCACTTGTCGCAATTCCACTGCATCTTTTGGCGCAAGAATTTTCATATTGGGAATTGCTTGTAAATACGCAATATCAAATACACCCTGATGCGTGGCACCATCTTCGCCCACCAAGCCTGCTCTATCAATACAAAAAACCACTGGAATATTTTGCAATGCTACATCGTGGATCAATTGATCGTATGCACGCTGCAAAAACGTAGAATAAATGGCACAAAAAACAGTGAAACCGCTTAGTGAAATACCAGCTGCCAAGGTAACGGCGTGTTGCTCGGCAATACCCACGTCAATGGCGCGTTCCGGAAAAACATCCATCATGTGTTTTAACGAACTCCCTGTGGGCATTGCTGGGGTAATGGCAAATATGTTAGCATTTTGTTGGGCTAATTCCAGCAATGTCAATCCAAAAACATCTTGATATTTGGTGCGTTTTTGCGCTTTATTTTCAAGCAAATCGCCTGTAATCTTGTCAAACTTTCCGGGAGCATGATAAACCACCTGGTTTTCTTCGGCTTGTTTTAGTCCTTTTCCTTTGGTAGTGATGATGTGTAGAAACTGCGGACCTGTTTTGCTTTTTAATCGTTGTAATTCATGGATTAAGGCTTTTAAATCGTGTCCGTCAATTGGTCCCACGTATTTAAAATTCAACGATTTAATCATGTTGTTCACCTTTGGATTTTCACCTTGCTTCACTTGCATTAAATAGCTTTTTAAAGCTCCCACGCTCGGGTCAATTCCAATGGCATTATCGTTTAAAACCACAATTAAATTCGCATTGGCAACACCTGCATGATTCAACGCCTCGAATGCCATTCCCGAAGCAATAGACGCATCGCCAATCACGGCTATATGCTGTGTGTGTGCATTGCCTTTTAACTTACTGCCCATTGCCATGCCAAGCGCGGCCGATATTGATGTAGAGGAATGCCCTACGCCAAAAGCGTCGTATGTGCTTTCACTGATTTTAGGAAAACCACTCAATCCGTTTTTTTGTCGGTTGCTAGCAAACTGCTCTTTTCTTCCTGTTAGAATTTTGTGCACATATGCCTGATGTCCCACATCCCAAACCAATTTATCAATGGGTGTATCAAACACATAATGCAACGCAATGGTAAGTTCTACTACTCCCAAACTTGCCCCCAAATGACCGCCGTTTACAGAAACCACATCGATAATAAAACTGCGAATTTCAGCAGCTAACTGTTGCAGTTGCTCGATTGTTTTCGATTTTAAATCGGCAGGAAATTCAATAGTGGGTAAAATCGGAGCCATTCGTTTTAAAAATATAGAGCAAATTTACAATAATATCTTATTTTTGACGAATAATTTACTGATTGGTATGCTGCTGAACCACGAATATTACATGCAAATTGCTTTAACAGAAGCGAAAGAAGCTTTTGAGAAAGATGAAATTCCCATTGGTGCCCTAATCGTTGCAAACGATCGAATCATTGCTAAAACCCACAACCTCACCGAAAGTTTAAACGATGTTACGGCACATGCAGAAATGCAGGCTATCACGGCAGCAGCACATGCTATTGGAGGCAAATATCTAAAAAATTGCACCATGTATTTAACCGTTGAACCTTGCCAAATGTGTGCAGGTGCTTTGTATTGGAGCCAAATTTCTAAAATTGTTATTGGCGCACAAGACAATAAACGGGGGTTTACAACTATGGGTGGAAAACTGCATCCTAAAACCGAAATTATTTATGGCGTTTTAGAAAAAGAATGCAGCGCATTGATGCTGACTTTTTTTCAGAATAAAAGATAAAATGTCATTCTGAACGAAGTGAAGAATCCTTAAGATTGCTTCGCCAGTTCGCTATTGCTCGTGCCCTCCTTCGTCGGAATGACAAGTTAAATTTATATTTTTTGCGAAAGAGTATTACTGTTTAAAAACGATAGCCCACAGACAGCTGCATGACCCTGTTTTTCCAATCCACATCGGGATTATCAATTACATTGGTTAAACCTGCATTGTATCGGGCAGAAATCATAAAATCAATGATGTTTACGCTTAAGCCTACATTTACAGAAAAATCAAAGTCATTGAAATTAGGGCTTTTTGGATCTAAATCAGACCATTTTACTTTAGAATCGGTTAAAAATCCTGCTTGTGGACCTGCTTCAATTGCGATTCCGTTGGTTAAATAATATTTTAGCATCACTGGCACGTTTACATAACTTAAATTAAAATCATGCTCTAAGGTGTTGTTTTCAAAAGTGGTTTTCCATTTACCACCTGCTGATGAATAATACACTTCGGGTTGAATGGCAAACTTGTCAAAACGAACTTCAGCAAACGCACCAATATGAAATCCGTTGATGGAATTGTTGTCGTGAAATTCTTGCCAACTGCTTCCTGCTAATTTGGCATTGTTGTAACCAACTTTGGGACCGAAGGTAAAATCTTGCGCACTAACTGCATTTGTAAATAAAAACGCCGAAAAAAGTGCCGTTGTAATTTTAGATAACTTTTTCATAGAATAGATCTTTTTTTATGTTTATCAAATTTTAAACCAAAGTTAAAATTACTCAAAATAACATAAAAACGCTATTAGTTCAAGCATAAACTGTAACTTTTTTCCACAAAAAAACCGCAACAAATCGTTGCGGTTTTCACTAAATATTGTAATTGTTAGAATTTGTATCCAACACCTACTTGGATTACTCCGTTTTTTAAATCACTTGTTTGAAAAGTTACATTTCCATTTGCTGCAGAAATATCTTCATTAGCTTTTGATAAGCCCAAATTATAACGAGCTCCTACAAAAAAGCCCATTGGCATGTCATAAGCTAAACCAACACCTAAACCAAAATCAACAGATTTATAAGCGTCTTTAGAGTCACCAGTAAGATTACCAATTTCCGATTCTGATTTCATTAAAAAACCAACATAAGGCCCTAATTCAGCAGAAAAACCATCAACTATATAATATTTCGCCATAATGGGTACGTTAATATAGTCATTCTTTATCTCACTTTCAAAAGAACCTAATGGTGTTGTTGTAGAAGTTTTTGCTCCTTGAGTGGAATAAATCACCTCTGGTTGAATAGAAAACTTTTCGTTAAATTTTATCTCTGCTACTGCTCCAACATGGAAACCTATTTTCATCTCACTATTGTCTAATCCTGATAAATTAGCAAAGTTAACCCCTGCTTTAGGACCAAATTTTACTTCTTGCTGTGCCAATGCGCTTGTAGAAAACGCAACCAACCCTAAAAGGGTCATCGTAATTTTTCTCATAAATATTGTTTTAAAAATTTTGTTTCTAACAAAAATAACAATTAAAATGATTTAACAAAGTTTTTTTGACAACTATTTAAAAAGCGGGTATAAAAAAAGCCGAACGTTTGTTCGGCTTTTTACTATTCTATTTGGTTTCCTTCTTTATCAAAGAAATGGTATTCTAAGTAGGTATAGGCATCGCGTGGAATGATTTTTATCCAGCGTTTGTGTTCCAACACCCATTTGTTTCGTACCGATGGAAATCCTTTGGTTAAATACGCAGCAATAAATGGATGCGCATTTAAAACCACATTTCTGTGGTCTTTAATAATTCGTTCTAAGTCAGCCGATATTTTATCAATAACTAAAATAGGAGCCTCTATTTCACCTTCACCGTTGTGGTCAGGGTTTTCTTCTTTTGTTTTGATAGAAACTTCGGGTCTAACGCGTTGTCTAGTAATTTGAATCAATCCAAATTTACTAGGAGGCAAGATTTTGTGTTTTGCTTTGTCATCGCTCATTTCTTCTTTTAGGAAATCATATAATACTTTACGATTTTCAGGATTACTCATGTCTATAAAATCAACAACGATAATCCCGCCCATATCGCGCAATCTTAACTGGCGTGCAATTTCTGATGCTGCGATCATGTTTACCTCAAGAGCCGTATCCTCTTGTGATTGAGCTTTGTTCGAGCGGTTTCCACTGTTTACATCGATAACGTGTAATGCTTCGGTATGTTCTATAATAAGGTAGGCTCCTTTGCTCATAGATACGGTTTTACCGAAGGAAGTTTTTATTTGTCGTTCAATATGATACTTTTCGAACAACGGCACTTCTTTGTTGTTATAATGCTTTACGATGGAAACTTTTGAAGGGGCTATTTCTTGCAGATAGTCCTTCGTTTGGTAGTACAATTCTTCATCATCAATATAAATTCCCGTAAAAGTGTCATTAAAAACATCGCGCAAAATGCTTGATGCTCTGTTTACTTCGCCAAAAACTTTTGATGGATGATGAGCTGTAGTTAAACGTTTGCAAAGCAATATCCATTTGTCTATTAAACTTTGCAAGTCTTTTTCTAATTCGGTAACATTTTTGCCTTCGGCTACTGTTCGCACAATAACCCCGAATCCTTTTGGTTTAATGGTTAACATCATCTTTTTAAGACGATCTTTTTCTTGTTTTGATTCTATTTTTTGTGAAATAGAAACTCGTTCAGAAAAAGGAACCAACACCAAATAGCGACCTGCAAGCGAAAGTTCAGAACTTATTCGCGGCCCTTTTGTGGATATGGGTTCTTTAACTATTTGCACTAAAATTGATTGATTGGCACTTAACACATCGTTGATGACGCCGTTTTTATCAATTTCGGTTTCAAAAGGAAGTTTTTTAAGAGTGAAATCATTTAGTTTACCTGAAGTTACAAGCTTTGTAAACTTCATGAGCGTAGGAAGATTGGGACCTAAATCGTGGTAATGCAAAAAGGCGTCTTTATCGAAGCCTACGTTTACAAATGCAGCATTTAGTCCAGGAACGGGTTTGCGGATTTTGGCAATAAAGATATCGCCCACCGAAAAGCCTTTTTCGTCTTCCCTATCTCTGTGTAGTTCTACTAATTTTCCATCTTTTAATAAGGCAAAATCTACCGTATTGGAACCAGACCTAATAATTAACTCTTTGTTCACTTGGTACATTTTTATCTGCTGAGTTTAGTTTAAAGGTTTACGGTTTAAAGTTTATTAAAAACTTGAAACAATAAAAACTTGAAACCAAAAATACAGATGGATTAAACATTAACAGGTATTACCCGGTTTCTTTTAAATGTGTATTTAAAAGATTTTTCAAAGAACTTTTTAATTTGAAATAAAAGAAAAAGTAGTTTAAAACTACTTTTTCTTTTTGTGACGGTTAGCTCTCGCTCTTTTTTTACGTTTGTGCGTAGCTACCTTATGTCTTTTTCTTTTTTTACCACTTGGCATAATCTTGTAGTTTTTAAGTTAGTAATTATTTTACGTCTGTGTTTGTTTTAACACCTTCCACAAACACTTTAGCTGGTTTAAAAGCCGGAATGTTGTGAGCAGGGATTTTAATTGTTGTATTTTTAGATATATTTCTACCCGTTTTTTCTGCTCTAGTTTTAATTATAAAGCTTCCGAAACCTCTTAAATATACGTTATCTCCACTTTCTAAAGAAGATTTTACTTCCTCCATAAAAGATTCCACAGTTGCCTGCACATCACCTTTCTCAAGCCCTAATTTCTCTGAAATTTTAGCTACAATGTCTGCTTTAGTCATTATCTCTTTGTAAATTAATTTGTTGTCTGTTTTTTGAGTTTGCAAATATATTAATTTTATTATAATATCTACATTTCAAACCATTAAATTTTAAACTAATAGCTATTTAGGTTGTTTTTTCTGGGGTTATTGCACTACTTTTTCGATATAAGAAGAGTTCATTGCGCGTAATGTTCCCATATAATTCAGTGAAAACTCTAAATAATCGCCTACTTTATAGTTTTTTTCATTTGTTTGTAAATCTACAATAATCATATCCGAACTCGCGCCAAAAAAGCGGATATCACCATCTTTTGGAAAAATATTGGTTTGATCTACGTCTAAAATTCCTAAATCTAAAATGGCACGAAATGATTTTTTTCCGATTTCTTTTTCATCAAACGTAAATGATTTTCCTTCTAAATTGGTTCCAAAATCACCTTCGGGCACCATTGGTTTTTCAATT
The DNA here is from genome assembly GCF_024628805.1 of Paenimyroides aestuarii. Classification (NCBI taxonomy): domain Bacteria; kingdom Pseudomonadati; phylum Bacteroidota; class Flavobacteriia; order Flavobacteriales; family Flavobacteriaceae; genus Paenimyroides; species Paenimyroides aestuarii. The sequence goes on from NZ_CP102382.1 coordinate 422,751, forward strand.
AATTCAATGATTTCTGCTTTTAGGGTAAAAACATCTTGTTTCAGTAAATTACTGGGTGCATCTTTATACACATCGGTACCTTGGTAAAGGGTTTCCCCCACTCGAAAATGATTGATACCAGATGGCAGTTTGTTTTGAAAAATCAATGGAATGGTAACGGATGATCCACCTGAAACATATTGAATTTTTTTATTGAACTTTGCTTCGATTAGCTGTTTGTATAATGCCAATTGAATCAATTTATCGGTGCTTGGCAACACGCCATACAAACACGAAAGATTGGTACCAATACCCACCACCTCGATATTTTTCAACTGAAACACTTGATCGTAAAACGAAATCACATTTTCACGCATAACTCCTTCGCGCAGTTCCCCCAATTCAATCATAATAATAATTTTATGCGTTTTGTTTTGCTTTTGGGCTTCTTGCGAAAGTAGTTTTATGGTAGTAATATCGGTATTCATGCTGATATCTGCATATTTCACTACCGATGCCACCGAACGTTTGGGCGTGGGTTTAATATAAATGGTTTCAACCTTTGGATTGATTTCTTTTATGGCTTTTAAATTGCTTACCCGCGAATCGCACACTTGCGTGGGTTGCAAGCTTAACACTTCTTTCAAAAACAATTTATTACCACATAGCATTTTGGTAACCACTGACCATTGAATATTTTTTAAGTCAAAAAAATAATCTAAACGTTCAAAGTTGTAAGCTAGGTGTTCCTTATGTAAGGTTATAACTGCCATAACAATTATTTGGTTAAACGCATTTCTAAATACTTGTTTGTAAAGCCTAGTTTTTCGTAAAGTTTTATAGCAGGATTATCTGGTTCCACGTGTAGGGCAATATTTCCATTGGCTTTTTCAATCGCGTGTTGCATTAATTGTTTACCAATACCCTTTCCGCGTTGGGTGGCATCTGTTGCGATATATACCAAAATATTTTCAGGAATATAATCTTTCATACCGGTTTCGTTTACAATCACAGCACCAACAATTTGATCGTCTAAAGTAGCCGTAGCCACAAATCCGCCAAAAGAAGGTGTGATTTTTAAGGCATAATTCATACACTTTTCAATGTCTTGCTTGGGATCGCCGTATTGCTCTAAATTTTTGTAGAGAAAGTTTAAAATTGCTTCCTTTTCATTAGTATTCGGTGTGTTCTCTTGACTGTATGTCTTGATTTTTAGCATAACTTTATTTTTTGTTTCTACTCTACACAAAGTTACTCATTTTAAATTAAATGGATTTTTACTACAAAAACAGCTAAAAAAACTACCTTTACACCTGAAAATAATACGCATGGATTTTACCGACCAACTGCTACATTGGTATCAAAAAAACAAACGAGATTTGCCGTGGCGAAACACCACAAACGCTTATTATATATGGCTTTCTGAAATTATTTTGCAACAAACTCGGGTGGAACAAGGCACTCCGTACTATGAAGCTTTTATTGAAAATTTTCCTACATTAAAAGATTTGGCAACGGCAAACGAAGATGCTGTTTTGAAATTGTGGCAAGGTTTGGGCTACTATTCACGTGCCCGAAACTTACACGCTGCGGCTAAAACCATTTATTTTGATTTAAACAATCGGTTTCCTGAAAAATACAGCGATATTATTCAATTGAAAGGAATTGGACCTTACACAGCCGCCGCCATTGCCTCATTTGCATTTAAAGAAACCGTAGCTGTGGTTGACGGTAATGTTTTTAGGGTTTTGGCTCGATTTTTTGGAATTTACGAAGACACAGCTGTTGCTAAAAACCGCACCATTTTTCAAAATTTAGCAAATGAATTGATTTCAAAGAAAGAGCCTGATTTATTCAATCATGCCATTATGGATTTTGGAGCGATGGTTTGCTTGCCTGCAAACCCGAAATGCAGCACCTGTATTTTTAATGTAAACTGCGTGGCTTTTTTAAGAAACGAAACCAGTATCCTTCCTACTAAAAACAAAAAAATCAGTATTAAAAACAGGTATTTGAATTATCTTATTTTAAGAAAAAACCATGAAATAGTGATTCAGCAACGCACCGAAAAAGACATTTGGCAACAATTGTTTGAACTGCCTCTTATTGAAACACCTTCAAACAACGAAGAAAAACTTTTTACCGATTTATCCAACCGATTTCCGAACAGCACCATAAAAAAAGTGACTGCAAACAGCATTAAACACAAACTATCACATCAGCAACTGCATATTAATTTTTATGAAATAGATATAGCTGCATTTGCACCAAACCAGCAAAAGGTTTCCCTTAACGATTTGCACAAATATGCATACCCTATTGTGATTTGGAATTTTCTAAAAGATTTTTTTAAGCTTGAAAAAAATTAGTACTTTTGGTTGATAAGTAATAATATCATGTACGGAACTTTAAACAAAGTAACTTTAATAGGGCATTTAGGAGACGATGTGAAAATGCATTATTTTGAAGGTGGTAACTCAATCGCTCGCTTTTCTATTGCAACTAACGAAGTTTATATCAACAAAACCACCAACGAGAAAATTACATCTACCGAATGGCACAATTTGGTTTTTAGAAACAAAGCGGCCGAATTGTGTGAAAAATATTTAAGTAAAGGCGATAAAATTTACGTGGAAGGAAAAATTCGTACGCGCCATTGGCAAACCGAAGACGGAACCACCAAACACACTACCGAAATTCAGGTTACAGAATTTATCTTTTTAACCATTAAAAAAGATATTGATTCTAAAACAAAAGCAATGAAACACGCTGACGACGACCGTTTGAACAATTTTGAAATTCCGAAAATTGCAGATTACGACAAATTGAATGACTTACCTTTTTAACACAAGATGCTCTTTTGCAGCGGTTATCATTTACAAAACACTTATTCACAGAATATTAAGTTAACCAATCCATGAAAAAAATTTCTTTTTTATATGCCTCTATCACAGCGCTTTTTTTTGCAAGTTGCACAGAAAATGTTACTCCAAAACCCGATGGTTTTTTAAGCTTAGAATATCCTACAGCGACTTACGAAAGCTATGTGTATCCTAATTGTAATTTTAAGTTCAGTAAAAACCAATCGGCAGTTATAAGCCCAGAAGAAGCTTGTTCTTTTAAGATTGATTACCCAAAAATGAAGGCAAGTATTTATATGAATTATCGCCCAGTTGAAAACAACTTAACGATGCTTCTGAAAGATGCACAAAAATTAACCTACAACCATACCATTAAAGCAGATGATATACAAGAATCGGTGTACGAACATCCTGAAAAAAAGGTATATGGAATGTTTTATCGGGTAATTGGCGATGCCGCCACTAATGTGCAATTTTACGCAACCGACAGCACTAAAAATTTTGTTGTGGGTACTTTATATTTTTATGCTAAGCCCAATTTTGATTCGATCTATCCGGCAACAAAATACATTGAAGAAGATATGAAAAAAATTATGGAATCGCTGGAATGGACCAACAAATAACAAAAAAACTCTTGATTGCTCAAGAGTTTTGTTCGTTTAGATGATATTTTGCTTTGTAGTTGCTTTTTTATCTTTTTTGTCTTTACTGCAACATCCGTCTTTTTTCTTATTGCCTTCTTTTTTGTCGCCACAAGATTTTCCGTCTTTTTTAGAAGAACAACATTTTTTTTGTGCTGTTTTATCGTCTTGAAAAACCATTGCCACTTCTTTAGCAACAGTTAAATTCTCCACTTTGTATGCACCATCAGCAATTTCTTCCACCATTTTTTTAATAGCGTCTGTGTTCTGCTTTGCATCGTCGAACTCTACAGTAGCAGTTTTAGAGTCAAAATCAACAGTAGCGGTTTTCACACCGTCCATTTTTGCCAATTTGCCTTCAATAACTTTTGCACAACCCACTGCACAAGACATACCTTCTACCTGAAAAGTAGCTTTTTGCATAGTTCCAGCAACTTCTGTTGATGCTACTTTTTCAGTTGATTCAGCAGCGTTTTCTTTTTGTTCGTTTGATGTTTGCTTACAGCTTACCATAAAAGCAGCAGCCATAAATAATAATGATATTCCTTTTAATGTTTTCATTTTTTAAACCATTTAATGTTTTGCAAATATATTTATTTTTCTTTCAAAATACACACTAAATCACTGAAATTTAATAGGTAAGGTAAAAGTAGATTTCACAGGTTTTCCGTCAATTTTTGCTGGAATCCATAGACCTGCTTTTCGTTCTAAAAAACGTTTTACCTCAAAACGAAAGGCTCCATCAGCAAGTGTGATTTCATAAATAGAGATTTTTCCTTTATCATCAACCTCAAAATTTATTTTGTACGACGAATATTTAAAATTTCTATAGTAAGTAGAAAAAATATACTTCATAAATGATTCATAAAACGCATTTATTCCTTCTTTAGGCTGCGCTTTTTCCATATTTGCAATCTTTTGCTTATCTAATTTAACAGGTAAAGTATATATCTGAGAATTGTTTTTAGTGGCAATCCAAGCCGTACCTTTCACAAAAGTTTGAAGTTCTTTATAAAAACCACTAATGTAAGGATCTAAAGAAGTCAATTGTGCATTTGCCAAACTATCTACTTTTATTTGAATAGTAAATCCCTTGTTTTCGTAATAGTTTAATGGAATTCGCATGGAATTCGCATGTTATTCGCAATAGATTGTGCCAATAATTCCAAATTATTTCTGAATAAATAGTAGTAGTATCTTGAGCGTAAGATAATAATGATAAAAACAAAAAAACGCTTGTAGCTAAGTGTTTCATTTTCTGACTGTTAATTTAAAGTTATTTATAGAGGTAACAGGTATGCCGTTTTTTATTTCGGGATTCCACTTTTCAGCTCCTGCAAATAATCTTTTCAGCTCATCGAATAATACTGCGCTGTTTACATCAATTGAAATTAATTCTAAACTTCCATCTTTATGTACTGAAAACTTGGCATTACAAATAATTTCATTTTGTTTAAAAATTTTCGGATTTATATTCTTCGCAAAATAGCTGTAAAATTCATGACTACTGGTTTTAGGTGTTGCTTTGGTATTTTGAGGTTTAGAGCTATCTTTAAAAGCCAACGGAATTTGAACAATACTGTTTTTTGTCATTCCATTTTCAACAGCGGCTGTCCATTTACTGGCTGCTATAAATTTTTGAAGTTCCACAAAAAACTCTTTCTGGTATGGCTTTATCGTAAGCAGTTTGGCACTTGCCAAGCTATCAACAGAAATTTTAATAAAACCTTTATTGGCATTGTACATTTCATCTGGAATAGTCACCTCTTCAAAAAGGTTGTCTAGGAATTCTTCATATCCTCCCAAAGGCATGGCGTTGGTTTGTTGTGCTTTTAAATTAAAAGAAATGGCAGCAAATAAGGCTAATAAGATAAATTTCATGGGTTTAATAATTATTGTTGATTTAAGGTGTCGATTGATTTTTTATACGCTTCGTAATCTTCGTCGTCTTCGGTTAGATTTTCTTCTTTGTATTTGCCCAATTTAATGTCTAAATCATCACTTGTGCCGTTTACCGTAATTGGAATGCCAATAATTCCGAAAGGGGGCAAACCCAAACGCATACCCAAATTCATTTTTCCGTCTAATGTAACCTTACCTTCTACTCGCGGACGAAAGCCTGCAATCTTAAATTTGGTTCGTTCAATAGTCATCACATTATTGGCAATGGCTGTTTTCACCACCACATTTTTTACATTGGCGTCGCGCAAAGCATCGGTGTTTGTTTCGCTGGCAACGGCATTAAACAACCTAAAACCTTTGAACTGAATATTCTCTAAAATTAAATCGCCCGAACCTTTTATCGATTTCATATCGGGATACATTTCTTTGTTCAAAACGCCTTGTAGCTGGTACTTCAACGAAACCTGTCCTGAAGCATTTGCTGCTGCCGGAGCCATTTCTCTGAATAAATTCAACTGTTTATATGCCTTTTGAATATCAAATTGCTGGGCATCGATCGCAAAATCAAACAAGGCACTTTGACTGTTAATAGGTTGATATGTTCCGTTTAACAAAAACTGCGTATCAATTAAACCAAATTTTGCTTCGTGCAGTGCAAGTTTTTGATCATAAACTTTTAAAACACCGCTTAAATCATCTAATTGCAAATCGTTGAATTTTACTTTTTGGGCATTTGCGGTGAGCTCAAAATCGATTTTATCTGGAACCAACACCACACTTCCACCCGATTTGGAGGTTGCTGATGCATTTTTATTTGCAGTGGAACTTGCTGGCAACATAAACGAATTTACATCGATAAACTGCGAACTAACGGTCAATTTTCCTTTTAAAGTTGCATTCGGAGTTAAAAAATAATTGATATAATTTTCTAAATCGCCATTTAAAACAAAGGTTTGTTTGGCATAATTCATTTTGATATTTTCTAGTTTCATTTGCTTTTTATAAAACTTAAAAACACCTTCGGTAAACACAAAATCATGTGGAAAATATTCCGATTTAATGTGAATATCTTTCAACAGCACAAAACCGCGATTATTCAATGATGAAGGATCGTTTGCAGTGCCTTTTCCTTTCAGTTTCACATCGGTTTCCAATTCTCCGGTAACGCTTAATCCATCAATTGCAAAAACCTTGTATAAATTGCCCAAATTTAATTTTCCTTTTGTACCCAAATCGAAAGTGAGGTTGTTGAAATTGAACAAATTGGCATCGATTTTAAAAGGCTCATCTGCCAAAACAAACGAGATAGGTAACACGTTCACACGCAAATCATTCAACGAACCGCTTGGCGATGAAATATGCGTTTCTATATTTACTTTCTCTAATGGTAAATCGGGCAAACTATTGTATCGCAAGTAACCGTTTTTCATTTTTACAATGGATTGGGTTACCGGAATTTTGTTTTGTTCTAAATTAAAACTGCCCTTTGCTTTGGTGTTAATCTTTAGTTCACCGCCAAAATCGACTTCTTTTATCGGGAAAATCTTTTTTATATCGGCCAAATTTACAACTGCCTGCAAATCGGTATCGGTCGTATAATCAATTAAATTGTCTATTTTCAAGGTACCTTTTACAAAATTCGATGCTGCTTGTGCCATTAAATTCTGTATAAAAACTTTGGTGTGTTTATAGTTTCCGCTGGTATTTTCAGCCTCTAAATCAAAACTCAAATTATTGATTGCCAAAGGCATCTCAGTCCATTGAAAATAGCCTTTTTGCCAATTTGCCTGTATGTTAAACGCTGGTATTTCAATGATTTCTGAAGTTGCAACACCTTGTTTGTTGGTACTGCTTTTAGTGGTATAATTTCCTTTTGCTGTTGCATTTAGTACCACATCACCTTTCAACTGCATACCCGAAACAGCAAGTGTTTGCCAAAGTTGCGACACATTCAAATCTGCGTTTACAGATGCATCCACATACATCGGAAAGCGGTATAAAGCCTTGCCTTTTGCAAAACCTTTGCCTAAATTAAAAGTAAAGTTAGACACATTAATTGCCAAGGAATCGGGGTTTAATTGTGGCAGATGTAATACTGCTTTTGTTTGCAAATTGGTTACAGGCACATCTTGAAATTGTTTTGCTGCGATGCTTCCATTGGCAACATCCAGCTTAATGTTTAAATTGGGCTTTGAAACGCCTTCTTGCAGCAATCCTTGGAATAATAAATGAATGGTTGATGTGCCTTTAAACACCATGCCATCATACCATTTTTGATATTCTTGCGGAACCAGCGAAAACAAATTTTCTAACGATACTTTATTTGATTGCACGTTTAAATCAAAATCGATTCCTTTTTCAAGAACAGCTATTTTCCCCAACACATTTAATGGCAACTGCGCCAATTGCAGCTTGTTTTCTTTAAATTCAACAACCATTGGATTGAGTTGCACTTTGGTGTTTATAGCACCTTTCAAAGGTTTGTGATCTACCAAAACACTTTTATCCAATTGAAAAAAAAGCGATTTAATATCGGTTTCGGTTTCCAAATGAATGTATTTGTCGGTTACCTGAACATCGCCGTTGATGTTGGTATTTTTGGTTTGAATTTTAATTTTCGATGGATCGTCTTGATACAAAACATCTGTGTTTTTAACATGAATTTTGTTCAATGCCAAAGAAAAAGAACTATCAGTGGAAGGCTCTTCAGAAGATTTAAAAATAGCAAACGAAAAATTGCCCAAATTGTCGGTTACTACATTCATTTTTCCCTCATTCACATACAATTTTGTGAATTTAATTTGGTCAGAAAACAAGCTAAACACATCAATTCCCAAATCAACCGAATTGCTTTCTACTGTTTGCATAGTACCGAAAGCAGGTGGTGCCTGAATGCTTAACTGCTGCAAAGACACACTTAAATGCGGGAAATTGGTAAAAAACGATACGTTTAAATCGGTAAAATTCACAGGAGTAACCACGAATTCTTTTGCAGCGTCTTTCACGGCTTGTTCAATCTGCTTTTTGAACAGCAGCGGTGCAATCAAAAGTAAACCAACCACTGCTACCAAAGCAATACCGGTAAATATAAGCCCTTTCTTTATCTTTGTGTTCATTTACAACAAATACAATTTTTGCAAAGATAATGTAGTTAAAGGAAATGTTTAAAAATATTTACGCAACTAACTTTTCATTTTGATAAACTTATCGAGTGGCATGCGATTTTCGTTTCATTTTTGCCGATAGATTTTCCAATTGAGTTTTCACCTCATCAGCCAATTCATTCTGAATCAGATAGATTCTAACCTGCATATTTAACTCGTGCAGATAAACACCCGAGACCATTTTTTCAGAATCTAATCGCTCGTATAAATCTTTCAGTACTTTTGTTTTACTATCATTATCTGCAAAAGAACTGTTTTGTTCCAGCGCCTTACCAATGATGCTTTTAAGAAGGTTGTATTCGTGTGAAGTAAATTTCATTTTAAAAAATTAAAATACGAAGTAACTAAAAAGTATTTGGAAAAGCTATGCTGTTTTATTTTTCTAGTATTAAAATTTCAACTCTTCGATTAGCCTCTCGTTCTTCTTCGTTTTGCTCAGGAATAGTATAAATAGGTTGTGATCCCCCAAAACTTTTATACTTTAATCGCTTTTTATCAATTCCGCTTTTAATAAGGTATTTATAAACAGCTAAAGCTCTTTTTGCTGAAACATCATTCTCATCTGATTCAGTATAGCAGCAAATATGCCCTTGAATTTCAATCTTCAAATTCGGGTTTGATCTCATTATTTGTAGCAATTCTTTTAAAACTGGATATGAATGAGATTTAAAAACTGCTGTTCCACCATTAAAATTCAGGTTTTTTAATTTTATTTTTTCACCCGCTTTAGCAGCATCTAGTTCTTTATCCAATTTTTTTTCCTTTTCATCTTCATCTATTGCATAAGTAAAGTAAACATCAACCCTTCTATTCAAATCCTGGGTTTCGTTTTGCTTAAACTGCTTTCCAAAAGACTTTTTAGTAATTGCTTTATCAATTACAACCTTGTCTTTTAAATAGTTTAACACAGTTTGAATTCTTTTGTCTGAAAGTTCGTTATTGTACTGATTATTTCCTACCCAATCACAAAAACCTTCCACCCTAAAAACAGTTAGATTGGGATAGTGTTTGATCCAGTCATCAATTTTTTGTTTTTCAGTTAGAGAGAATTCACTTTCGTTATAATTAAAATAAAAACTTTGCTTTTGTTGAGCAAACCCTTTGAATGTTATGATGCAAAATAATAATAGAAATAAACGCATATAATTATTTTTTAGCACTTTAACGTTTGGGATTTTGTTTTTAGTATAGAAACAAGCAATTTTAAACTATAAATAAAAAACCCTAACTTATAAAAGTCAGGGTTAAAAGTGCGGGTGATAGGACTCGAACCTACACACCTTGCGGCACCAGATCCTAAGTCTGGCGTGTCTACCAATTTCACCACACCCGCGGTTTGGCAAGAACTATTTGTTCTTGTAAGACGGTGCAAATATACAAATGCTTTTTTATTCTGCAACAAAAAATCATTAAATTTTTATCGTTATATTTGTTGTAAACAATACAAATCATTTAATTCATATAATGGAACTTATTAAAAATTATGTTCAGCAAAACAAGGAACGTTTTATAAATGAGCTTATTGACTTATTAAAAATACCTTCAGTTAGTGCTGATAGTGCCTACTCACAAGATGTTTTAAACACTGCCGATAAAGTAAAAGAATTTTTAGAAAAAGCCGGTTGCGACAAAGTAGAAATCTGCGAAACGCCTGGTTATCCTATTGTTTATGGCGAAAAAATCATCGATGAAAATTTACCTACTGTTTTGGTTTATGGTCATTATGATGTACAACCTGCTGACCCTATCGAATTATGGGACTCCCCACCTTTTGAACCTGTTATCAAAAAAACAGAACTACACCCAGACGGAGCTATTTTTGCCCGCGGAGCATGTGACGATAAAGGGCAAATGTTTATGCACGTTAAAGCATTAGAATTAATGATGCAAACCAACACATTGCCTTGCAACGTGAAGTTTATGATTGAAGGAGAAGAAGAAGTTGGGTCGGCATCTTTGGCTTGGTTTGTTGCAAAAAATCAACAAAAATTAAAAAATGATGTGATTTTGATTTCCGACACCGGAATGATTTCCAACACCCAACCTTCTATCACTACCGGATTACGTGGTTTAAGCTATGTGGAAGTGGAAGTTACTGGACCAAACCGCGATTTGCATTCGGGCTTATACGGCGGTGCGGTGGCAAACCCTATCAACATTCTTACCAACATGATTGCTTCGTTGCACGACGAGAACAATCACATAACTATTCCTGGTTTTTATGACAAAGTAGAAGAATTGTCGCAAGAAGAACGCGATGAAATGGGCAAACGTCCTTTTTCGTTAGATGATTATAAAAAAGCATTGGATATCCACGATATTCACGGCGAAGCTGGTTACACCACCAACGAACGTAACTCGATAAGACCTACATTAGATGTTAACGGAATTTGGGGTGGATATACCGGCGAAGGTGCAAAAACAGTGATTCCTTCTAAAGCGTTTGCAAAAATATCAATGCGCTTGGTTCCTAATCAAGATTGGGAAGAAATTACTGAGCTGTTCAAAAAACACTTTGAAAGCATTGCTCCGGCATCGGTTAAAGTGGTCGTTAAACCACATCATGGCGGTCAAGGTTATGTTACGCCTATTGATTCTATTGGTTATCAAGCGGCATCGAAAGCATATACCGACACCTTTGGCGTAACTCCGATTCCCGTTCGTTCGGGCGGATCCATTCCTATTGTGGCTTTGTTTGAAAAAGAATTACAATCGAAAACCATTATGATGGGCTTTGGTTTAGATTCGGATGCGATACACTCACCAAATGAGCACTACGGGATTTTCAATTATTTAAAAGGTATTGAAACCATTCCATTGTTTTATAAATATTTCACTGAAATGTCTAAATAACACCCAAAAAAAAGTCCACTTCAATGTATGAAGTGGATTTCTTTTACTCTTTTATAATCTTTATACTTTGCGTAAATTCATCATTTGTTAATTCAACTATATAAATTCCGTTTGATAAATTTGACAAATCAATTCTTGAGTTAGTTAATGAATTAGCATCAACTATTCTTCCGCTTAAATCATATATTTTATATTTTAAAGAAAGTTCTTCACCCTCTACAAAAACTTTATCTTTAGCAGGATTCGGATATATTTTCCATTTATCAACTACGATTTTTTTAGATGATGCAAATTCCCCAGATTTTATAATAAAAATATTATCGAATATTGCAGGATTTGGCATTGGCATTGAATAGGAATTATCCAAAATTATATCTTCATATTGATTACCCGACAGAATATAACCTGCCGAATTATAATGTAGAATATTTGTTATTGAAAATAGATTTGGATCAGAATTATCAGGCACAAGTAATTTATAATTTTTTAAAGCTCCATTATTACCAAAAACAGCTAAAATTGAAGAAGTTTTACTTATATTTATGGTTTGGTTATCTATAATTTGAGGATTTAATGCTCGATATGTAACTATAATGTCATTTTTAACGCATTTGATTCCATAAATTGTTAAACCGCCTTGTATATTTGTATTAGCCTTTGCCCATTGAAAATTTCCCGATGCATTTAATTTAAACAAATGCCCATACATTCCAGTAGTAGTAAATGAAGGGTTTACTGATGTTCCCCAATAATTAACACCACCGGTTGCGTTTGCGGATATATAAATATTGTTTGTGGCATCAATATCTAAATCTTCAGCCAGCAACAATCTATTATTCATTACAGTTGGTGCTTTAGCCCAAGATAAATTTCCTGCATTGCTATACTTTGCAATAACAGTAACAGCATTATTACTAGCATTATTGGTCACAAAAGATACATTTGTAGTACCGAATTGTACCGCCGGTGAAAATAAGTTAGCAATTAAAACAGCATTACCATTCTGATCTAATTCTAAATCAACAAAATGTGTACCCATTTTGTTTTGATTAACACCCGATGTAGTTTCTGAAGATCTTAACCATTGTAGCGAACCATTTGTAGCATTAAATTTAGCAATAAATGTTTCAGATAACTGTGAATGAACTTGATTTCCTAACACCGTTGTATTTTCAATTTTTAAGCTCATTCCAATATAGCGCCCGGCAATAAATACTTCATTATTAATTGTCTTTATTTTACACTGCGCTAAGTCTTGATCAACCTTTTTCACCCAAGCAACCTGTCCGTTACTATTAATTTTAATTATTAGAGATTGGTAACCCGATGCAGGTATCGGATAGGTAGTATTATCAATTGTCACAGGGCCGTTTGCTTCTATTATAGCGTATAAATTGTTATTATCATCCTCATGTACAACAGAGATAGCCTCTGAACCACTACCGCTAAAATGGAAATAATGATTTAGTAAAAAATTTGTATCAAATTTTAAAATAGCGGTATCATATGCCAATGCTCCATTAGCCACCATATTACTTCCATTATTTATAGTTTGGTTTTGAATGGTATATGTTGGTGTTTTAAAATTTACAATCGAATAAATGCTTTTATTCATTGTAAGATCCGTGTCGATTCTCTCAGCGTAAGGAATAACAATGTGAGAATTTATTTGTGCTTGATGCTGGAAGGTGTTAACAAAAAAAAGTATTAACAATAAGTATTTTATTTTCATACAAAATATAGTTTAGTTTTCGTAAAAGTATAACTTTTTAACGAAATAGAAAACACTTAAATTTTTCATTTTTAGTTTATTAAGGAATTACAGAAATAAACCAGTTAACAATTATTATTTCAAAGAATTAAAAAAGAGGCTGTCCAAAAAGGCAGTCTTTTTTTATGCGGCTAATTTTTGATAGTGAAAATTGTGGTGATTATTTTTAGTTGAAGAAAATTCTTGATGCTTAAAAATGAAAATTTCAATTTCAAAAATCATTTTTGAACCTCTTTTTGCGGTTTTTACAACAATTTTCTTAGAAGTCGCTTCTTTGGCCACCATTTTTCTAAAATTATGCCCAAGAGCCATCAGTAGAAACTCTAATTCTACTTTTTCTAAGCCTTTGAATGTAAATCTGTTAAATTTATTATTGCTTTTGAGTTGACCAAAGACAGCTTCTACTTCTATCGGGCGTTTGCTTCGGTGTTTTAAACCTTCTTCGCTCGTTAATAAATTTCTCGCTCTTTCTTTAAGCTCATTCAAACGGTGATTGACTTCTATTCTGCGATTACCTTTTGCATTGAAACATTCCCCTCGAAGCGGACAATTGTTGCAGTTTTTAGCTTGATAATAAGACACTTGCGATTCGTACCCGTTGCTCGATATTCGTTTGCCTTTGCCAACATTTTCCATTCGTTGACCCATCGGACAAACGTAAAAATCTTGTTCTTGGTTATAGAATAAATTCTGAACCAAAAACGGATTGTTTTCCATCTTCTTTTTCTGTTCTGCATGAAAATAATTATACTTCACATACGCTGTAACGTTTTTATTTTCAAGCATTTCGTAATTCTCCTCACTTCCGTATCCTGCATCGGCAACCACTTCTTTGCTTTGTTTTCCGTAGAGATTTTCAAAACCATCGAGATGCGATTCCAAAGTCGTGGTATCCCCCGGTTTTTGATGGATGGAAACGTGGGTAATAAACTGATTTTCAGTTGAAATCTGCGTATTATAAGCCGGTTTAAGCTGTCCGTTTTTCATGTGATCTTCCTTCATCCGCATAAAAGTAGCGTCGGGGTCGGTTTTGCTGTAAGAATTCCTATCGCCTAAAGTTTCTAGGTCTTTTTCGTATTTTTCTAATTTTGGAAGATGCTCATCCTGAAGTTTTTGTAGCTCTTTTGCCTGTTTTTTGGTAGGTTCTTTTAGTTTTTTGTTCAATTCAGATAACTTCTCTTTTAGTTCTTCGGAATTGATTTTTTTGGGCAGTTCTTCCTTGTTAAGTTCTTGATTATCTGATTGAATACTGTTTTCAATATCTGAAAGAATCGTATTGATTTTAACTTCTAATTTTTCTTTGTACTTTTCCACAGAACCCCGCCAAACGAAGGTGTATTTATTGGATTTTGCCTCTATTTTTGTGCCGTCAATATACTGAACATCAAGGCTGATATAGCCCATTTCAACCAACATTTTCACCACTTCGGCAAACAAATCTTTGATTTTCTCCTTCAAAATTTTCCCTCTAAATTCGTTGATGGTTCTAAAATTTGGCGTAGAATTTCCCGAAATGTACATAAAATGGATGTTTTCGGTAAGGGCTTTGGCGATTTTTCTACACGAATAAACGTTGGACAAATAGCTGTAAAACAACACTTTAATCATCATTCTCGGATGATATGCAGAGCAACCTCCGCCTAAGTAAAGATTTGTAATATCGCTGATATCTAATTGATTAACCACCGAATCCACCAACCGAACGGGGTGGTCTTCTGGAATCAAATCAAAAATATTGATAGGGAAAAGTTCTGGAGAGTTGCCTGTTTGATTTTTAAATGTTACCTTAGCCATAGTTGGGTTTTTTGTTCAACTCTAAAATACGAATTTTTTAGAGAAAACACAACTAAAAAAGGGCTGCCCAAACTTTTTGGACAGCCTCTTTTTTTATCAAGTAATCTTTAATTATTCAGCAGTTTGTACCGTATCATTTGCTACCGGTGCAACTGCTTCAGCGGGCGCACTTGCTGTATCTTTTTTAACCAAAGGTTGTTCTGGCGACAATTCGTCTTCTACAATAACAGCTGGTGTTTCTTTTGAAGGTTTTGCTTCAAAAACAGAATTTCCACAGCTTCTGTATAAAAAGAAAATAAGCACCACACCTAACATTAAAGGTATTAAACTGTATTTGAATGCATTTCCGCTTTTGTCTTGACCGTTATTCATAATATTTAATTTTTTGATAATCACTAAAACATCGCAAATATACTATCTTTTTTAGCATTTTTTTATCCCTTGCAATAAAATATTAAATAATCATGCAAAAATCAATGGTATGTTTAGTTGTCGCTATGATTCTCCAAGCTGTCGTTGTGCATCACTGCTTCTTCAATGGTTCGTTCGCGATTGCATCCGCGGTAAAGAAAAAAAATTACAACAACACCTAAAAATAAAGGGATTAATGCGTATTTAAACAAGTTTGCGGTGCCGCCTTTTTGAGGTTCTTCATAAGCAGATTCTTTTGTTTTAAACTGATTTTCTTCGTTGTTGTTTACCACATTATGAATGGTACTATCGGCGTGTTCACGTGTTTCGGTATGAATAGGTGTTGGTTCATTTACCGTAGTGTTTACTGTTTCTAACATTCCCAAACCGGCCGGAATCATCGCTTTCAGCGAACTTAAATTATTTGTAATCACCGTTTGAATACTACTTAGTTCAAATTGGGCATCCAAATTTTGAAAATAATCAATAATTCCCACAAAGGCAGTCTTCAAAACTGCATGAGCAGATTCATCGGAAATATTAGAAAAACTGGAAATTTTATCCGCAAAATCATGTTTATCTGTTCCTAAAAAGTCTTGCAGAACGGTTTCTGATTTATCAAATTTAAAGCTGTAATCATTTGCTGCATTGTTAAAAATTTGCTGCACTTCGGTAAACATTGCTCTTAAATACGCATCGCCTTTGTAGTGCATTTTTAGAAGTAATGCAGGAATGGCTACATCAAAAGCATTGTGCATAGCTGTTTCGTTCTCGTTGGTACTAATTGCCAAACTTGATATAAAAGTTGGCGAAATGTACTGTTTCACTTGGGTTACTAAAGGATTTTCCATAACAATTAAAATTTTCTTTTAATAAAGATACGGCTATTAAATAAAACCAACTTGCTTTGCAATAAACTTTAACGGTTGTTATGGAGTTTGTTTTTTGTTTCAATCCATAAGCTCATGTACTTGATAGACTGCAAACTGTGGTGCCACAACATTTTTTGAATAGGCAGCTTTTTTCTGTGGATGGAAATTTGTTTTTGGATTGATAAAAGGGTTGTTGCTAAAACTCCGTTCCAAATTTGATTTGAAAAATACTGATTTATGATTCGGTATCCATTCAAAACCGATTCGTTCCAAATGCGTTCATTATTGTACAATTCACAAACTGCATTTACAAAATCTTCTGGTTGATCGGCTACAAACCCTGCCCAATTTGCAGTGGCAATGCCTTCACTTCCTATTGAAGTGGTCACATTGGGCAAATTGTTTTTAAAACCATCGATAAACTTGCCTTTTAAACCTGCGCCAAAAGGAATGGGTGCTGCTAAAACCCTATAATTTTGCATGGTTGTATTCACATTTTCTGCTGCCCCTTTTATGATAAACCCTTCGGATGTATTTTGTAGTTGGTTGATTTTTTGTGATGGATAAGCACCGTATATATGTAGTTCCACATTTTTTAAACGCTTGCGAATAAGCGGCCACATCTTTTTTAGTTGAAGCACCGTTTCATAATTGGGTTCGTGGATAAAATTCCCTATAAACACTATATTTTTTCGTTGATCAAATGTGGGCAATGATTGAAAATAGGCTTCAGACAAATGCTGCTCTATAAAAGGCAGGTACAGCAATTGTACTTTAGGAATCTGAAATTGATGAACCAATAAATCGTATTCAAATGGAGAAATAATAAGCGACACATCACATCGATGAATAGCCGCCAATTCGCGGTGGCAATCTGCCGTATCATAATCAATTTCCGTATTGTTCCTATAAGCAACTGTTCGGGCTCTGCGAACAAAATGCAAATCTTCGGTGTCTAAAACCGTCAATGCATGGGGCAATTCTTGCTTCACACGCCAACCAAATTGTTCTTCGATTAAAAATCGGTCATAAACCACTATGCTAGGTTGCAATTCCCGCACAAAATCGTTGAACAAGGAATCGTTCAAAACAATCGAATGCTCTACTATTTGCTCATTTGCCAAAGGATGCGAGGCTACCGATTTAGCAGCCGCACAAGCAAAATGAATATCGGTGGCTATTTTCTTTAACTCATCAATTAATTGCAACATGCGCCAGCCGGCTGCAGATGAAGTGGGTTCAGGCCACACCAAACCTATGATTAAAATACGGTTGTTCATAAGGCAAATATCGAAGTTATCTTTAAAAGATACTAACTGTTTAATTAATTTGTAAATTTGCAAAAAAATCTACCAAATGTTAGGACTTAAGTTATTGACCGATCCGCGTTGGGCAAATATTGCTGAAGGTAATATAGAAGAAATCTTAACCGATCATGCGTGGTGCGAACAAAAAGCGGCTACAAATGCCATTACAATTATAACATACAACTCAGAACACGAAGATTTGGTGACGGCAATGACCGAAATAGCGATTGAAGAAATGGAACATTTTAAAATGGTGCATGATATCATTAAGCAACGTGGTTATACGCTGGGCCGAGAGCGAAAAGATGATTATGTGAACCAATTGTATAAATTCATGAAAAAAGACGGTTCTAGAAACGATGCTTTTATTGACCGTTTGTTGTTTGCTGCAATGATTGAAGCCAGAAGTTGTGAGCGTTTCCGTGTGCTTTCTGAAAATATTAAAGATGAAGAGTTGGCTAAATTTTATAGAGATTTAATGATTTCTGAGGCGGGACACTATACCACTTTTATAAAGTTTGCTAAAAAATATACCGAACGAACCAATGTGGACAAGCGTTGGAAAGAATGGCTGGAATTTGAAGGACAATTGATTCAAAATTACGGCACAAAAGAAACCGTTCATGGATAAAAAAGAGGCTGTCCAAAAAGTTTGGGCAGCCCTTTTTTTGTTGTGTTTTCTCTAAAAAATTCGTATTTTAGAGTTGAACAAAAAACCCAACTATGGCTAAGGTAACATTTAAAAATCAAACAGGCAACTCTCCAGAACTTTTCCCTATCAATATTTTTGATTTGATTCCAGAAGACCACCCCGTTCGGTTGGTGGATTCGGTGGTTAATCAATTGGATATCAGCGATATTACAAATCTTTACTTAGGCGGAGGTTGCTCTGCATATCATCCGAGAATGATGATTAAAGTGTTGTTTTACAGCTATTTGTCCAACATTTATTCGTGTAGAAAAATCGCCAAAGCCCTTACCGAAAACATTCATTTTATGTACATTTCGGGAAATTCTACGCCAAATTTTAGAACCATCAACGAATTTAGAGGGAAAATTTTGAAGGAGAAAATCAAAGATTTGTTTGCCGAAGTGGTGAAAATGCTGGTAGAATTGGGCTACATCAGCCTTGATATTCAGTATATTGACGGCACAAAAATTGAGGCAAAATCCAATAAATACACCTTCGTTTGGCGGGGTTCTGTGGAAAAGTACAAAGAAAAATTAGAAGTTAAAATCAATACGATTCTTTCAGATATTGAAAACAGTATTCAATCAGATAATCAAGAACTTAACAAGGAAGAACTGCCCAAAAAAATCAATTCCGAAGAACTAAAAGAGAAGTTATCTGAATTGAACAAAAAACTAAAAGAACCTACCAAAAAACAGGCAAAAGAGCTACAAAAACTTCAGGATGAGCATCTTCCAAAATTAGAAAAATACGAAAAAGACCTAGAAACTTTAGGCGATAGGAATTCTTACAGCAAAACCGACCCCGACGCTACTTTTATGCGGATGAAGGAAGATCACATGAAAAACGGACAGCTTAAACCGGCTTATAATACGCAGATTTCAACTGAAAACCAGTTTATTACACACATCTCTATCCATCAAAAACCTGGTGACACCACCACTTTAGAATCTCATTTGGAAGGTTTTGAAAATGCTTACAAAAAACAAAGCAAAGAAGTGGTTGCCGATGCAGGATACGGAAGTGAGGAGAATTACGAAATGCTTGAAAATAAGAGCGTTACAGCGTATGTGAAGTATAATTATTTTCATGCAGAACAGAAAAAGAAGATGGAAAACAATCCGTTTTTGGTTCAGAATTTATTCTATAACCAAGAACAAGATTTTTACGTTTGTCCGATGGGTCAACGAATGGAAAATATAGGCAAAGGCAAACGAATTTCGAGCAACGGATACGAATCGCAAGTGTCTTATTATCAAGCTAAAAACTGCAACAATTGTCCGCTTCGAGGGGAATGTTTCAATGCAAAAGGCAACCGAAAAATAGAAGTCAACCACCGATTAAATGAATTAAAACACAAGGCTAAAACATTATTAACTAGCGAAGAAGGTTTAAAACACCGAAGCAAACGCCCGATAGAAGTAGAAGCTGTCTTTGGTCAACTCAAAAGCAATAATAAATTTAACAGATTTACATTCAAAGGATTAGAAAAAGTAGAATTAGAATTTCTACTGATGGCTCTTGGACATAATTTTAGAAAAATGGTGGCTAAAGGAGCGACTTCTAAGAAAATTGTTGTAAAAACCGCAAAACGAGGTTCAAAAATGATTTTTGAAATTGAAATTTTCATTTTTAAGCATCAAGAATTTTCTTCAACTAAAAATAATCATCAAAATTTTCACTATCAAAAATTAGCCGCATAAAAAAAAGACTGCCCTTTTTGGACAGCCTCTTGTGTTTCAAAGGTTATCGAATCAATAAGCTGTTCGTTTTCATTAAACAAAAACCATGTACCTACTTTTGTCCATGAATTTTTAGTAGTAAAGCTTTTGCCTATTTCGCTTATTTTGCCGTTTTTATGGTACAAGACATCAACCGAATAAGGGTAATAGTATTTTTCTAATCGGGTAAGCGTGTCGTTGCTGTAATATTTCCAAACGCCTTTTTCTTTACCGTTCGCATCATATTTCGCCTTAATTACACTGCGCTCGGTTTTAGATGTAGTACTGTATTTCCATCTGCCCACAGGCAACCCGTTTTTAGTTTGATTGATTTTGCAAGAAACAAAAAATACTACAAAAAGTAACATCCCGCTTTTCATCTACTCCTCTGCTTCTTCCGGCTGTTGATTCAACCTAATTTTTATAGGCATGGTAAACGTAGATCGCACCACTTTTCCTTCGTGTTCTGCAGGCTGCCATTTAGGCATTGTTTTTAAAACCCGAATGGCTTCGTTAGACGCTTCTTCATTGCCGCCACCAACTGCTACAATATTGGAAAAACTACCATCTTTTTCTACTATGAATTTTAATCTGGTTGAAATTAATGAATCGTTTGAATGAATCGTTTCAGTATTAAAAGATGTCATAAAATTATCAAAGAAAGACCGAAGGCCTTCTTTAGGTTGTGCTTTTTTATCTACAAAACTGTGCAATTGTTCACCATCTTGATTAGCTGCGTTAGTAGCCGAATTCAATTCATTATTTCGATTTTCGGTTTGCTCCTCGGCTTTAATTTCTTCTAATCGAAATGTAAAATTCTTATTTTCTTGCAGAACTCCATAACGGTTGTAAATTGAAACTTGCTGTTCTGGACTAATCACGTAGTAATACACCAATTTGTCTTTCGGGTTGTGAAAATATCCTGAACTTTCTTTGCCCTTGATATATTTCAAAATGATTATTTCTTGATCAACAGATTGCTTTGAACCATTTGGTGTTTCTAAGGTTTCTTTTAAAGTTGGTTTTTGAACTGCGTTTTCAATTACATTGGTTAGCGTATCTTCCATTTTTTTTAATTCAGTTGCTTGCGCCTCCATTCCCACAAACCCAATGTAGGTTAGTAAAATAATAAAGGAGTAAAATACCGGTATCCAAATTTTTGCTTTTGTTTTGCTTTTCATCATAATAAATCGTTTTTTTAAATTTTTGAAATGTATAGCACTGCTCAACGCTACAATTGATTCGTTTTTGCTATAATAGTTTAAGATTAATTCTTGATATTGCTTCAGGTTGTTTGTTTGCTTTAAAGTAGCTTCATCTGCTAAATATTCATGATTTTCTTGGATAAGTTTCTTATACTGATAGACAAAGGGCTGAAACCAGAATAAAACTTTTATCAACTCTATCAATAAAATATCAACAGTGTGTTTCTGTGTGATATGAGCTTGTTCATGCACTAAGATGGATGTGTTTATTTTGTTTTGATTCCATTCATTTGCATTTACATAAATACAATTGAAAAACGAGAAAGGTGAAGTTACTTTTTGATTCGTAATCACTTTACCATAAATGGTGTTAACCAGCACACCCTTTTTACTCAATTGATTGATTTTTAATAAATTGAAAACAAACTTCATTAAAAAAACACTACAAACCAACAGATAAATTAGAGAAATAACAGATAAATCTGCTGCAGAATGCTGCGTTATTTCAACTGGCAATTCTGAAATGCTTTCATAGACAAATTCTTTCGTTTTTACTACTGAATTTTCTGTTACGAAAAACGTAAATTGAAACATGGGAATCAGCAATGCTGTAAAAACAGCAATAAGCAAATAATATCTTATAAACACTAATGATTTTTTGTTTTCAAGGCTTCCTTTGTAAATCAACCAAAAAATAAACAATAAAAATGTTGATTTAAAAATATACAAAACCATAACTACTTATTTTTAAGTTCATCATCTATCAAATCGCGAAGTTTTTGTAATTCTTCTTTTGTTAACGAAGCATCTTTTGCAAAGAAAGAAGCAAACTGCGAGGTAGAATTATCAAAAAACTGTTTAATCATATTTTTCATTTGTTTAGAAAAATAGTTTTCCTTCTTTACAATTGCATAGTATAAACGAGTATTGCCAATTTCGTTGTATCCCACAAAACCCTTATCAATTAATTTTTTTACAGTAGTTGCCACTGTTGTCTTTGCTGGCTTTGGATCGTTGTAACTATCAATTAAATCTTTAAGAACCACATCTCCGCGCTTCCAAATATATTGCATGAGTTGTTCTTCGGCTGCTGTTAATTTCATATTCTATATTTTTAGAATTAGTTCTACTAATTTAGAACAATATTTTAAATAAAAAAACAGTATGCCTGTTTTTTTAATTTTTTATTGCAATCGTTGCACTACTGTTTTACCGCTGCTGTCGTGTCCGTTGTTTAAATTAATATTTAGTTGCAGGTACGAATTCACCGGTTTGTTACCGATTTTCGCAGGTATCCATTGGTTTGATTGTTCCACAATTTGTTTAATTGCGTCGTTGCATATGCTTACATCTGCCTTCACAAAATCAACTTTTGCAACTTTTCCTTTATCTGTAACCAACACATCTATAAGAAGCGTGGCATCTTTTCCTTTCATTGAACCACGCTTGCATTTTCGGGTACCATCTTCAATTTGCTTTAATAATACTTGATAGCCACCACGGTATTTCGCCATTACATCTACTTCTCTATAAACAGGAATTTCTCTGTAAATGGTGTCGTTTTTTATTGATTGCTGTGCATGTGCAAAAAGCGTGAAGAATGTACAAAAAAGTACATAAAAAAGTTTTGTTTTCATAAGTTCTATTATATTTCGGGCAAAAATACAATTTTGTTTCGAAACGATAAAATTTTAGTTTTCAGGCTTAGTTTCTTATTTTTGCTGAAAATTTTCCAATGTTCAATTACAAAAATACCGCTATTCATTACACTGATACCGGCAAAGGTAATGCGGTGGTATTGGTTCATGGTTTTTTGGAAGATGCCAGTATGTGGCAAAAAACAGCTAAGGAATTAGCGAAACGCTACCGTGTGATTACTGTTGATTTATTAGGACACGGTAAAAGCGAATGTTATGGTTACATTCATACGATGGAAGACCAAGCCGATATGCTTTTTGCTTTGATTTCGCACCTTCGCTTGCGAAAAATCTCTATCGTGGGGCATTCTATGGGCGGATATGTTGCTTTAGCTTTTGCTGAATTGTATCCTGATAATGTACGCTCATTGGTCTTATTGAACGCATCGGCACAAGCAGATTCAGAAGAGCGAAAAATCAATCGGGGGCGTGCCATTGAGGTGGTAAAGAAAAACAGCGATGCGTTTATACAAATGGCCACACGCAATTTATTTGATGATAAAGCACATAAAAAGTTTAAAAAGGAAATAGCTGTTTTTACAACCCAAGCTTTACAAACTCCCGTACAAGGCATTATTGCTGCTTTAGAAGGAATGAAAACCCGAATGGACCGCGAAGCTTTATTGCATTTTGGACCTTATCCCAAATTGATGATTGCCAGCGAAAACGACACCATTATTCCTATAAAAGATATAAAAGAACAAGTTGAAAACACTGATGTTTCACTTGAAATCGTGCCTGGCGGACATGTTTCAACCATTGAACAATTCCAAAAGGTGCTTGATATTTTATCCGCTTTTTTAAAGAAAAACGGTTAGTTTTCCGTTGCTTCAAATACCACATTTGGGTTTAAAATTTCGCTTAACAGTTCCACCAATTCATCTGTAAAATCGTTCAGCAACTCTTGCGTAATATACTCGTTCACCATTCTATCTTGTTTCAAACCAAAAAGTAAATAACCCGATTTTCTATTTTTAAAAGAGTAAATACCAGCTTGTATTGGCAAATTGGTTTTATCAAAATACATCAATCCGTATAATAATAATTGAATGGCTTTTTCAAATTTCACATCGCTGGCAATTCCATTGATTTCCGTTATTTGTACTTGATTTTGCTCTACTTTCCCAGTTTTGTAATCAATAATGCGTAGCACATTGTTTCGAATTTCAATTCGATCGGCAATTCCAGATAATTTAATGGTATAAGGTAATTTGTGATGCATTAAAATAGTTTCTAAGTTTTGCTCCAACCCAATGATTGCAACATCATCACCGTTTTCTAACATCGATTTTTCAAGCATTAAAAAATGATATACATTCCGTTTTGCTACTTCAAAGGCCAAAAGATTTTTTCCGTGTTTATCTGCATTGTCGGAATAATTGATTTCAAACTGCTTGGCGATTTCCTCTTCGGAATCTTGCAGTATTCCTTCAATCATAGCTATTGATAGCTTTTTACCCACAAATGGAAGGTATAAATTCTCTAAAGCACCATGAATAATGGTTCCTAAAGTATTGAGAGCTATGTTTTCTTCTACTTCATCCACTTCTTTAATACCCAACACCCGTTGCATATAAAATTGCATCGGATTGCGCAGATAATTACCAAGTGCCGATGGGGAAAAACCTTTTCCACAAGCAATTTCTTTCAATCGCTCTTGCAATAAAGGTGATTTTTCAATAAAAAGCGGTTCGGAAACAGTTTCAGGTGCTTTAGCAAAATAGTTGTGTATTTTCACCGAATGTTTAGGATGTGGATCTAAAGTTAATTGGGTGATGAATCGACTTTTTTCGCCGGCATCTAATCCCTCTGCGTCAGAATTATACAACAAATAAATGTTTTTTGCCCGCAATAATAAATGATAAAAATGGTAGGTATAAATAGCATCTTTTTCCTTAAAGGTTGGCAATCCCAATTCTACCTTTACATCGTGCGGAATAAACGAGTTCATTGATTTACCTGCTGGAAATTTACCTTCGTTGACCGATGTGATGATTACATTTTCAAAATCTAACACCCTACTTTCCAAAACACCCATAATTTGCAAACCTTCTAAAGGTTCACCTTCAAAAGAAACCTCAGCCAAATCGGCAATTTGTTTGTAAATCGTTACTAATTGTTGTGCGTTTGTTATTACTTGATATTTTAACTGATAGTTTTTAATTTGATTGATTACTTGATGAAAAGCATATAAAAAAACCAAGGAAACATCGTCTTTGGTTTCTCGCAAATGCAACCGAATCTTAAAAACCAATTGTTCTATACGTTCCAAAATTTCAGGCACAGCATCTGTCCAAGGCATCGCAATTAGCTGCAACAAGTCGGTTGCGGTGCTTGAAGCATCCAACTTTTTAAATTCAAAGAAAGATAAATTTCGTTTGTTGATTTCATCAACCATTGGTTTAGTAGCTGCAATATGCGCTACTAATGGATGCGACAACACATCTAACACCTCTTTATGGTAAAAAACAGCCTTGTTTTTACCGCGGTTTAATGCGTTTGTGTGCATTTTAAAAAACTTGGCAAAAAACAACTGTACAGGGTTCGATTTGCTGTCGTAACCCATCGTTACATTTAGCGAGCTAACTGTTTCGGGCAAAGCGTATAAAACCGGAATTAATAAATTTTCTTCCGAAAGAACCACAGCCGTATTTTGCAGATTTGGATTATTTTTTTGCAATTCTTCTACCAGTTGCCCCGTGATTTTCGCCTGACCAACCGATTTGGGTGTGCTGATGATTTCGATGTTTTTATGTTGACCAAATTCATTAACCATCCATTCATAAGGATGCGATTTGTAATAAGACCAATTTTGTTTGATACGACGCGCAAAATATCCAGCTCCGTGGTCAAAATCGTTTAAAAAATGTGTATCGGTATCCCAAAAAACCTTGCCCATTGCATTTTTTAGTAACTTTTGAATAATTTGCTCTTCTGCTTGATTCAATGCGTTAAAACCGGCAAAATAGTACATCTTGGAACTGTTTTGCTGAATAAATGCATCGATGTTTTGCACCGCCAATCGGTAGGCCATTCCTTGGTAACCGCAATTACTTTCTAAAAGATGCTTTTGAAGTGCTTTGTAATATGCAGGCAATTGGTTCCAAAAAGTTAAATACCGATCAATTAGCAAGGTGTGATCTTCGGTTTTAACCGACCAATGGTTTATGATATCGATTTCTTTTAAGTAATCAAAAACATGTGATGGCTTGAGCAAATAACGATCTATTTCATTAAAATCTTGCAACAGCATTTTAGCCCAATTACTGAACTGTTCAAAATCCTGTTGCGCTTCTGCGGCGGTTATTTCTTTATAAACCTCATAAAATTCTAATAAAAGTTCTACGCTGTTTAAAACATTTATTTTTGAAAGAGTACCTATTAAATCTTCAATACTGATAATTTCAGGGGCAAAAAAAGTTTGATTTGCTGCTTTTTTAAAACTTTCCAACAAAAACAAACGCGCTCTTTTATTGGGCAAAACAATAACTACTGATGAAAAATCAACCTGATGGGTACGCACAATTTCTTGTGCCAATTTATCTAAAAAACAATGTGCTTCCATTTGATAAAAATAAAAAAACGTCCCGACAAATCGAGACGTTTTAAGGTATTATTTAAAAGTAAATTATTTTACTAATTTAATTTCTGTACGACGGTTGTTTGCACGACCGGCTGCTGTACTGTTATCGTCGATAGGACGTTTTGAACCAAAACCTTGAGAAGATAAACGGCTTGCAGAAATTCCTTTAGAAATTAAGTACTCTCTTACTGCGTTTGCACGATCATTTGATAATGGGTCGTTAATCTTATCTGTTCCTGTGCTGTCAGTGTGACCTTCGATTGCAAATTTCGCATTCGGGAACTGATTCATAACTCTAGCCATATTATCTAACACTTCGTATGATTTTTCCTGGAAAGTTGATTTACCTGTGTTGAACAAGATTGTTTTTCCGTAATCATTTAATTGTTTGATATGCTCTTCTTTTACTTCAGGACATCCTTTGTTAGATGCTGGACCAGCAACTTCAGGACACTCATCGTCTTTATCAAAAACGCCGTCACCGTCTGAATCTGGCCAAGGACAACCGTTGTTTGCTTTTGGACCTGCTTCTTCTGGACATTCGTCTTGTGCGTCTGTAATTCCGTCACCATCTGTATCAGGACATCCGTTGAATTCAGCTAAACCTGGTACATCAAAACAAGCATCTTGGTTATCTGGAATACCATCACCGTCTGTATCAGGACATCCGTTATATTCAGCTAAACCAAATACATCTGGACATTGGTCTAAATGATCAACCACACCGTCGCCATCTGTATCCGGACAACCTTTGAATTGTTTTAAACCAGCCACTTCCGGACACTCATCATATTTATCTAAGATACCGTCATTATCAGTATCTTTTCCACCAAAACGGAACGTTACACCAGCTGTGTGTTGTAAATGGGTTGGTACAGAAATATCTTGACCTCTTTCAAAGTTGAATAAATCATCTTGTCCATCTTCAAACTGGTGTTTGTAGGTAGATGATAAGTTTAAACCAATGTTTTCAGAGAACCAAAATGTTAAACCTAAACCTCCGTTCACGTTTCCTGAAGATGCTTTTCCTAAGAATGCATATCCACCACCAATATGAATTGAAGGATCAAACCATTTAGAACCGATTAATCCACCAATGCTGTAACGGAATTGACCATCAACACCATAGTACATTAAATCTGTTCCATCTACGCGTCTTTGACCGTTAAAATCGCCACCAATAACTCTTGAGCCTTGTCTTTGCAAGTTTTCAAAACCATCGGCCATTACCATTTTTTTCATTTTGTTTACAGACCCTGTAATACCAAATGATACATTGGCACCTAAATAACGAGATACGTTCAATACAGAGGCAGATGGTAAAATACTCCAGTTATCTGTTTGGAAATATTGACCAAAACGATCAGGAAAGTCTGTTGCAACACTTGAACGTCCACCGTCCAAAGCATTAACCCCCACGGTAATCGCCCATGGTTGATCAGCATTCTGTGCTTGCGTAGCTGTACCAGCTAATAGCAAAGCAGCTGCAAATACTTTTAATTGTTTCATAACTATTCAATTTTCTACTTTACGTAATTTTGACAAAAATAAATTGTTTCAACGAATATACAAAATAATTTCTTGAAACCTTTAACATTTTTATAAGATTTTTTTAGATAACACCTAATTCTTTGCCCACTTGGGTAAATGCTTCTATGGCTTTGTCTAAATGTTCTTGGGTATGGGCAGCCGATAATTGCACACGAATACGCGCTTTATCTTTTGGAACCACAGGAAAGAAAAAGCCAATTACATAGATGCCTTTTTGTAACAATTTATCAGCCATTACTTGGGATAATTTGGCATCGTATAACATCACTGGTACGATTGCAGAATCGCCATCAATAATATCAAAACCTGCTGCTTTCATTCCCTTTTTAAAGTAATTGGTGTTCCATTCTAATTGATCTCTAAATTTGGTGTCTTTTTTTAATAGTTCAAAAACTTTTAGAGATGCTCCTACAATTGACGGCGCTAAAGAGTTTGAAAACAAATACGGACGAGAACGTTGACGCAAAATATCAATAATTTCTTTTTTGGCTGTGGTGTATCCGCCCATTGCACCTCCTAAAGCTTTTCCTAAGGTTCCGGTAATAATATCTACACGACCCATTACGTTTTTCGCTTCTAAAGTTCCTTTGCCAGTTGCACCAATAAAGCCGGCTGCGTGGCATTCATCAACCATTACCATTGCATCGTACTTATCTGCTAAATCGCAAATTTTATCTAACGGAGCTACTAATCCATCCATTGAAAAAACGCCATCGGTCACAATTAATTTAAAACGGCGGCCATCGGCAACTGCTTGCTGCAATTGTTTTTCCAAATCTTCCATATTATTATTTTCGTAACGGTAGCGACCTGCTTTGCACAAACGAACGCCATCAATAATCGAGGCGTGGTTTAAACTATCCGAAATGATACAATCTTCGGCTCCTAACAACGGTTCAAAAACACCTCCATTGGCATCAAAAGCAGCTGCGTATAAAATGGTGTCTTCTGTTCCGTAAAAATCGGCGATTTCTTTTTCTAATTGTTTGTGAATGTCTTGTGTGCCGCAGATAAACCGAACCGATGACATCCCAAAACCATGACTGTCTAATGCATCTTTTGCGGCTTGCACCACTTCTGGGTGTGATGATAATCCCAAATAATTGTTTGCACAAAAATTCAAAACCGTTTCGCCGGTATTGATTTTAATTTCGGCTCCTTGCGGCGATGTGATAATACGTTCTTTTTTATACAAACCATTTTCTTTAATGGTGTCGATTTCGTTTTGCAAAAATTCTTTAATTGCTCCGTACATAATTATATGATTTGTTTTGTTTAAAATTTGATGTGTTACAAATGTATTATTTTTAAATCGTCTTGAATATACAACACTACTTTTTTTGCAATTTCATAGCCCATTTCTTCGATTGCCAAGGCATATTCATTTACTTGTTGGGCATATTTCGATTGCTCTTCTCCTGTTTTGTAGTCAATGATATATGCTTTTTTTCCGTTGATTGCCACGCGATCGGGTTTGCTATTTTTATAGGACTGATGCAAAATGGTGCGCTCGTTATAAATGATGTATTCTTTGTTAAAAAACGGCTGAAGAGCTTCGTGGAATACAATTTTTTCAAGAGTTTCACGAATCTCATCGGTTGCTGTGGCAGTAATCATTCCTTTTGAAACTGCGCGTTGAATTACAAAATCGATATCATCTGCAGTAAAAATCTCAGAAAGCAATTCGTGGATTAAATTTCCTTTTTCAATGGCTTGCTGCTGTTTGGTATCCCACATAATCGCTTCGCGTTTGGCAATTTTTATCACCGATGAAGTAATAGGCTTTTCTACCGATTGAATAATGATTGGTTTTTCTTGATGCTTTTTTTCCGCAGAAACTTTGGCAGGATTTCCAAATGGATAATGCAACTCGTTTTCAGCAAGCCGACCTGAATCTTCTAAAAAGGTCACAAAAAAACGTGCCAAGGTGTTTGCTAATGTCCCGTCTTTGTTGCGTTTATAGTCGCTAATGATATAGAGCTGCTCTTCGGCGCGGGTCAATGCCACGTACAACACGTTTAAATTGTCTAGCAATTCTTCTTGTTTTTTTTGTTCGTATAATCGCTGGGCTGTTGCGCCATACATTTTCACGTCGTTTTTTAAATCGACCAAAGCTTTGGGAATGGTTAACTGCTCGTTTTCTTCTAAATCAACCCAAATTTTATCGCGCGATCTAGAGAAATCGTCATCGGCAAAGGGATAAATCACCACTGGAAATTCTAATCCTTTGGCTTTGTGTACCGTCATCAATCGAACCGCATTTTCGTTTTCGGGCGAAGGAATGCTTAATTTATGATAATTCTGCTCCCAATAATTCAGAAAATCGGCTACGGTTGATTGATTTTTAACGGTTCGTTCTAATATTAAATCTAAAAAATACTGCACATATGCTTCGGTTTTTTTGGCTGGAAGAAACGCCGCAACTAATAATTCCACAGCTACATACAGATTGTTTTTTCGCAATTGTGAAAAATTGATTTCGATACCGAACGACTGAAGATAACGCTGAAAATCGGTTTCATTATCCATTGCCATTCCTTGTACAATCACATCGTGCACTGGTGTATCGTTCACAATAAATCTGCCCACATAATATAAAATCAGTGCTTTTGCTTCTTTGTCGTGGTTGTTTTTCAAAAAACGCAATAAATTCAGCAGCAACTGCACTTCGGTAGCATTATTAATCAACAAGGTTTCCGATGATAAAATGCGGATTCCATTTTTGGTTAAATGATTGGCAACTTCCACTCCATTTTTACTTTTGCGTGTTAAAACCACAATATCGCTCAAAGAAAAACCTTGTTGCAACACACTGTTTATGGTTTTTAGCACCTCATCTAAATACAAATCGGTTTTTGTAACTTCGTTTTCTTCCGATAATAAGTTTTGATCTAGAAACGAAATATTTACGAAGCCGCCTTTTTTGGCTGTGGTGTTTTGATGCGAATAGTTTTCGTAAAGATTTTGATAGGCTTCGTTACTAAACTGATTTGCCAAAAACTTGAAAATTCTGTTGTTGAATTCGATTACTTCCGAAAAACTGCGGTAATTGGTATCTAAACTAACAGTAGCTTTGGAAGGATTAGAAAACGGATTTTCGCCATCGCTCAACTGCATAAACTGTTCTGCTTTGCCACCACGCCAGCGATAAATAGCTTGTTTGGGATCGCCCACAATCATTAGCGAACCTTCTTTGCCGTAATCGTCTGCTCCGGAAAGCGCGTTATCAATCAAAGGCACTAAATTTTGCCATTGCATTTCGGATGTATCCTGAAATTCATCAATAAAAAAATGGCGGTATTTTTCGCCTAATCGTTCATAAATAAAAGGTGCAGGCTGATTTTTTAATTCTTCATAAATTATTTTGTTGAATTGTGATATGGAGAGAATCTGTTGTTCGTTTTGAATGCGTTTTATCTCATTGCTGATGGAATTCAACAACGAAAGTGGCACCAGATTTTTCAGAAATGCTTCGTAAAAATAGATTTTTCCAAACAATGGATAGATTTTTTTGGTGATTGCCAACAAATCGGGAATTAATTGCTCAATTGCATTTGTATCTTTTGCTGTTTTATTTATCGATATATGTTCTGGTTGAGAAAATTCTTTATTTACATTAGTAAAATCTCTATTACTGATTCGCTGTAAATAATTGGGGAATGTGCCTCTGCTAAACGATTTTAGGTTGATTCCATTCGTTTCTAACAATTGTAATGCTTCAGTAGCCAATAAAACGGTTTGATTGCTGAGTTGATCTATTTGATGATGCAACCAATTTTTTAACGACAAAAACGTTTGCATATCAATATTTTCAAATGCTTCCAACTCTTGTTTGTTGTTTTCATTGAGCAACAAACGCCCAATTTCCATTAATTCCCTTGATATATCCCAGCTTTTATCGTCATCGGCTTTACTTATTGAAAAATCGACCAACAATTTCGTTAGTTCTTCATTAACGCCAGCTTGAGCAATTAAGGCATCAACCGCTTCTTGCAGCAATGCTTCGGTATCCAAAGAAACTTCAAAATGAAAAGGCAAATTCAAATCAAATGCAAACGACCGGATTACTTTGTGCGTGAATTTATCAATGGTAGAAATATCAAAACCTGCATAATTATGAATAATGTTCTTTAAAATCTTTTTCGATTTTTCGCGGATATATGCTTCGGTAAAAGTTGTTTCGGCAACAATTTGTTCCAATAGTTGATATTCTTTCGCAGGAATTTCGTTCAAAGTAAATGCGTAAATACACGATACAATGCGCGATTTCATTTCGTTTACCGCTTTGTTGGTAAAGGTAATTGCCAAAATATTTCGGTAGGCATCGTCTTTGTTCGAATATCCCAATAAAATTTTAAGATACTCTTTTACAAGCGTATGGGTTTTTCCGGCACCTGCCGATGCATTGTATATGGTAAAGGCTTTTTTCTCCAAGATAATTTATAAAAATGTTAACAAACCGCCGCTATAATAATTTTTATAGCTGTGTTTTTTTGCGTAAATTTGGAATAAAAATAATACTAATCTTTAAAAAAATAATAGTTATGGCTTTCGAATTACCAAAATTATCTTATTCTTATGACGCTTTAGAGCCTCATATTGACGCACGAACAATGGAAATTCACTACTCGAAACACCACCAAGCATACACCAACAATTTGAATGCAGCAATTGAAGGAACTGATTTAGCAGGAAAATCGATTGATGACATTTTAAAAAATCTAGATTTAAACAATAAAGCGCTTCGCAACAACGGCGGTGGTTTTTACAACCACAATTTGTTTTGGGAAGTTATGGCACCAAATGCTGGTGGCGAACCAACTGGCGATTTGGCAACTGCTATCAACGAAGCTTTTGGAAGTTTTGAAGCTTTTAAAGATGCATTTGCAAAGGCAGCTGCAACACAGTTTGGGTCGGGATGGGCTTGGTTATGTGTTAAAAACGGTAAATTAGAAGTGTGTGCTACTGCAAACCAAGACAACCCTTTAATGCCGGGAATTGGTTGCGAAGGCACACCAATTTTAGGTTTAGATGTTTGGGAACACGCCTACTACTTAAACTACCAAAACCGCAGACCCGATTATATTAACGCATTT
This sequence comes from Paenimyroides aestuarii, assembly GCF_024628805.1. NCBI lineage: Bacteria > Pseudomonadati > Bacteroidota > Flavobacteriia > Flavobacteriales > Flavobacteriaceae > Paenimyroides > Paenimyroides aestuarii. The sequence goes on from NZ_CP102382.1 coordinate 455,850, forward strand.
TTTAATGTGATTAATTGGGATGCTGTTGCAAAAAAATATGCTGAAGCAAAATAATAACTTTCTTCATAATTGAAAAATCGCCTTTCGGGGCGATTTTTTTATTCCTTCAAGATTTCTTTTAAACTTTCTGTTACTTGAGTGTGGCCGTATTCTCCAAAAACAGCTAAATATTTTTCTTTGTTGATAATGACAAAACTTCCACAACCGTAATGATAATTAAAAAATAAATTTTCAATCAGCGCATTTGGATCTTTTTTCCATTCAAGAACTCCTTTTGTTTTTAAGCCGTCTTCATTTTTGTAAATTCTGAGCGTATTGACATCTGCTATTTTTTTTACTTTTTTAGCCAATTGTTTCTCCCACTGATTTTGACTTTTTAGAGTTGCTGTACCACCTGAATTACACGGATCTTTTCCTGGATAATAATAAATAATCAAAGGTTTAATGGAATCGAGTTTTAAATGGAGTTTTTCATTTAATTCTTGGAATAATTTTTTAGTATCCCCCAAAGAACCCTTTTCGCCTCTGTTGTTTAGATACATTAACTTAAATGCTTTCAAAGAATCGTTTTCCACATGATAATATTCTTTACCCGCAAGGAATTTATCAAATGTCTTCTTATCAATTTTGTTATTATCGGCATCATAATATGTTTGTGCATACAACGTATTTTGAACAATAAGCACAAATAATAATAGTAGTTTTTTCATATGGTTTGTTTTTCCTAAAAATATAAAAATTAACTTTACAATATGAATCCACTCGAAATTATTTATCAAGACGAGCATTTGGTTGCCATTAACAAGCCCCACGATTTACTGGTTCATCAATCGTCAATAGCCCGAAACGCTGAAGAATTTGCCATTCAAATAGTGCGTGATCAAATTGGCCAGAAAGTGTTTCCCGTGCATCGATTAGACCGAAAAACATCGGGCGTTTTGCTTTTTGCTTTGGATAAAGAAACCAACAGAAATTTAGTGAAACAGTTTACCAACAAATCAACCGAAAAAAAATATTGGGCAATTGTTCGTGGATTTTGCACCGATGAATTAACGATTGATTATGCTTTGCATCGTGATGATGGTGTGTTGCAAGATGCTGTTACCAAAATAAAAACACTAGAAAAAGCCGAAATTGATTTACCTCATGGAAAACACACAACATCTCGTTACAGTTTAATTGAAGCCGAGCCATTAACCGGACGCATGCACCAAATACGCAAACACATGGCACATATTTTACACCCAATTATTGGCGATCGTCCGCATGGTTGCAACAAACAGAACAAATTGTGGCTGGAGAAATTTGGCATGAAAACCATGTTGCTGCATGCGCACAGTTTAGCGTTTACCCATCCGCAAAGCAACCAACGCATTTATTTAACAGCAAAACCTTCGCAAGTATTCACAAATGTTTATGAACTGCTTGGTTTTAAAACTCTAAATTTGTAAAAAAGTAGGAAATGGAAATTGGTTTTTATTGTTTTTCGGCGCTTTTGGTTTTTGCATCATTAGTACCTCTTATACAAAATCAGCATTGGTTTTTCAGAATTTTCGATTTTGGTAAAGTCCAAATTTTAGTACTGCAACTTCTTGTTTTTATTGCGGCGTGGTTTCTGCTGCCAAAATCTACAAACTTCTATATCATGCAAGCAGCGCTAATGGGTTGTATGATTTATGAAATGTATTTGTTGTATCCTTACACCCCACTTTATAATATCGAAACAAAAACTAAAAACCAAAATTCATCTAAAAGTATTTCTATTTTATCCACCAATATTTATCAGTTTAACAAAGAATACCATCGGTTTTTAAACCTTGTTAATGAGGTAAATCCTGATATTATTCTCACCATGGAATCGAATCAAGATTGGGAAAATGCTCTGCAACCTTTAAAAGAACAATATCCTTATTTTTGTGAAATTGCTTTAGAAAATACTTATGGAATGCATCTTTATTCTAAAATTGAAATGACCAACTGCCAAAAGCACTATTTCATGGCAGATGATATTCCGAGCATTGAAGCTGCGTTTAAAACCAACGACGGTTTTGAATTTGTGTTTTTTGGTGTGCATCCGCCACCGCCAAGCCCTACCGAAGAAGAAAATGCCAAAGAACGAGATGGCGAATTATTAGCTGTTGCAAAAAAAGTAAAGCAAAACAAAAAACCTACGGTGGTTATTGGCGATTTTAATAATGTGGCATGGGCAAAATCATCGGTTTTGTTTAGAAAAACTTCTGAAACGATTGACCCCCGAATTGGTCGTGGTTTTATATCAACTTTTCACGCAAATTATAAATTATTGCGTTTTCCGATTGATCAAATGTTTCATACTACCGATATTTTTGTGGAAAAACTAAAGGCATTGCAACCTATTGGTTCGGATCATTTGCCCTTATACTGCTCTTTTTTTATCGACAAAATAAACAATGATCAAGAAGATTTAGTGGAACCTATCGAAAAAGAAGACTATGAAGATATAAATGAAATGATTGAGGAAGGAAAAAATGAAGAAAGCAACCGCGAAAGTGTTGCCACAGAATAATTTTCTTTATTAATTTACTTACCTTTACAAAAAAAAAACTGCCAAATTAAATGAAAGCATACATCTCGGTTGATACCGAAACAAGAAAAACGTTAGGAAAAGAAATTATTGCATTGGGTATGGCAATGAGTTCTGCAAATGTAGAGCAATTTATTTTTGTTGATAAATATCCTTTTGAAGCAGGTCAGGAAGCCGAATTGATGCAAAAAGCAATGAAAGAAATCGATTCTAGTAATTTTATGATTATTGAAGCTACAAAAGTAAACGTAACTTCCTGTATTGAATTGGGTTATGCCAAAGCAAAGCGCAAACCAATTGTTTATCTGCAAAAAGCCGAAGCCGATACCAACGAACTGCTTTTTGCCCTAAGCAATTTTCATATTTTATATAACAGTCCAAAAGATTTGTTTGATCAATTAAACGAATTTTTAAAAAACGTTTTACCGCAAAATTAACGCTTTGATTTTTATCAAGGCTTTTTTTATGTACCGTTTTCAACTTTTCCATCCAGCCGCCAAACAACCATTGCCTGCCATTGCTAAATGGTTTGCAGCACTGTTTGCGGGCATGCTGCTTTTTTGCGCAACACCTGTTGCTTTCAAAACTTTCAAAACAATTGTGTTTTTCATAAATATGCTGCTTTGTGGCTATATTGCCTATTATTTAGCAACCAATTACAAACGATTTTACTTTACAAAAGGCACATTTACAGGCGCGCTGACTTTTTCAAACGAAGGTATTCTCTTAAAGCATCAATTCATACCCTATGGTGAAATACAGCAGATACAATTCACGCACCATGATTTTTTAGGTAAATACAACAAAACATCGGTTTTTAATCCTTCGGTTTCCATCGGTGTATCCAACCAAATCAAAATCACCCTGAAAAATCAAGAAATGCACAGCCACAATTTTCAAATGCAACACGATTATGAATTGTTTCGCGCTTTTCCCTATCTCAACAAAAGCAAAACTTCTTATCTATGGAAACAAAATTCCATATAATTATTAATATATTTGTTTTATTAACACGTATTCATCTATGAAATTTAATCAATTTGCCCTAATAGCTTTGGCAGTTGCTTCGATAACTGCTTGCAACAAAGAAGACAAAATGCAGCATGAAACGCGCAGGATAGACAGTTTGAAAAACATTCAGTTTCAACCCGAGCAATTTGCCGATGTGCAAGTGTTGAAATACGATATTCCGGGTTGGGAAAAACTAACCCTGAAAGAAAAAAAACTAGTCTATTATTTGGCACAAGCAGGATATTCGGGTCGCGATATTTTTTGGGATCAAAACTACAAATACAACCTAAAAATTCGCACAGCCTTAGAAAACATCTATACCAACTACAAAGGCGATAGATCTAGTGAAAACTGGAAAAAATTTGAAACCTATTTAAAACGAATTTGGTTTTCAAACGGTATTCACCATCATTATTCCAACGATAAAATAAAACCAGGTTTTCCGCAAACGTATCTTCAAAAACTATTAAAAGACACCAAAACAAACCTAAGTGCAAGCATTGTGGAAATCCTTTTTAACGATGTAGATGCCAAGAAAGTCAACCTAAACGAATCGAAAGGTTTGGTACAAGGGTCGGCTGTAAATTTTTATGGCAAAGGATTAAATGCGGCCGACGTAGAAAAATTCTATGCCAACATGCCGCAACCAGATAGCTTGCGCCCCCTTTCTTTTGGATTGAATTCAAAATTGGTACGAACAGAATCGGGCAAAATAGAAGAACGCATTTGGCGCAGTGGCGGAATGTATGGTGCTGCTATCAACAAAATTGTTTTTTGGTTAGAAAAAGCTGTAAAAGTATCAGAAAATAAAGAACAAGCCGAAGCTTTAAATATTTTGATTGATTTTTACAAAACTGGCGACCTTAAAAAATGGGACGATTACAACGTGGCGTGGGTAAAAGCAACCGAAGGAAATATCGATTATATCAATGGATTTATAGAAGTGTATAACGATCCATTGGGTCACAAAGCTTCGTATGAATCAACTGTGCAGATAAAAGATTTTGATATGTCTGCTAAAATGGAAGTGATTTCTAAAAGTGCGCAGTGGTTTGAAGACAATTCCCCTTTAATGCCCGAACATAAAAAGAAAAATGTGGTAGGCGTTTCTTATAAAACAGTTATTGTGGCAGCAGAAAGTGGCGACACCTCTCCCGCAACACCGATTGGAGTGAATTTACCCAATGCCGATTGGATTCGTGCTGAGCATGGATCTAAATCTATTTCGTTAGGAAACATTATTGAAGCATACAACAAAGCAGGCGGAAGTGATAAATTAAAAGAATTTGCCTTCGATGAAAATGAAATACAATTATCGGAACGATACAGCGAATTGGCAGATAAATTGCACACGGCTTTGCACGAAGTAATTGGGCATGCATCAGGGCAACTAAATCCTGGAGTGGGCACTCCCAAAGAAACACTAAAAAGCTACGCATCTACTTTAGAAGAAGGGCGTGCCGATTTAGTAGCATTATACTATTTATACGACAAAAAGATACAAGATTTAGGCTTGGTAGATGATTGGAAAAGCTTGGGAATGGCTGCATACAATGATTATATCCGCAATGGCTTAATGACGCAATTGGTGCGTATTGAACCAGGCAGTGATATTGAAGAAGCACACATGCGCAATCGCCAATGGGTTTCGGCTTGGGTGTATGAAAAAGGAAAAGCAGAAAATGTAATAGAAAAAGTGGTTCGGGACAACAAAACCTATTTTAAAATAAACAATTATGAACGTTTACATGAATTGTTTGGAGAACTACTGCGAGAAACGCAACGCATAAAATCGGAAGGTGATTTTAAAGCCGCTAAAAGTTTGGTAGAAAACTACGGGGTAAAAGTTGACAAAGAACTGCATAAAGAAGTGTTGGAACGCAACAAAAAATTCAACACAGCACCATATCGCGGTTTTGTAAACCCAATTTTAGTTCCTGTAACCAATGAACAAGGCGAAATTACCGATATAGTGGTCACCTACCCCAAAACCTTTGCAGAACAAATGTTGTATTACTCTAAAAATTATAATTTCTTACCTTTGGAGAATTAAATTTAATTAAAAGACCATGAAAAATGGTCTTTTTTTATTTATAAAACTTTAAAAACCACAGGTTTACTTGGTGATGCGTCGTTTTCGAAAGAAGCAATTTGCAGGTTTAAAATATACGTTCCGTCTTCGATTTCATTTTCAATAAAAACCAATTCGGTAATGGTGCAATGAAAACGAGCATCGGCATTTACTTGATGAATGTTTGTTACATTCCAAAAGGCTTTATGCGCCACTAATTTCCCTTCATCAACTTCTTTGTCCACACTTGGCAAATCGATCAACAAATGCTCTATTCCCATTTCTCTGATGAAAACCGCCGCTTCTTCTGATAAATAAGCTGGATTGGTATTGGAATATTTTTTATGCTTTTTATCGATTGAATTTGGAAGTGTTCGGATAATTAAAGCTTCAGGTGATTCATTTTGCAATGCATTTTCAATTTGATTTTTGGTAATAACCAAATCATCATCAATCAATTCAGGCTCAATAGAAATTAATTCAGCCGTAAAAAAAAACGTTTTTAGGGTTTGATTAATTGAATAAAAATCTTTGGTAATATGCCCCAAACATTCGGTATGCGTACCATGACCATGCGGATTGAACAAAATATTATTAAAGTTTGTTGATGATTTGCCCGATGCCACACTACCCACAAAATCGCCCATAACCACCGGATTTATTTCAGGCTGATCCAAATACCAAGCAATGGGATTTTGCTCATTGTTTTGAATGGGTAACGAAATATCGATGGGTTGTGATAAATCGATAGCGTATGTTTTGTTGTTATGTTGTATGGTTGTTTTCATTCAGATAAAGTAGTATAAATTATTAAAACAAAAATTGATAGAGGTATTAAAAAAGGTATAAAAGAAATACAATACCAAAATATTTTCTTTTTAAACTGAACTTTGTACTGATATAAATTTAGTAAATTCATAAGTGATAAAACTGGAGCTAGTGGTAAAATTGCTAAACAAAAAAGAAATATTGGTTTACTCATAGGATGAAGATGTCCTGAATAATACGAGTATCTACCTAACAATAAAGCCAATAATAACATAAAAACTGTAACAACAGCAACAATTTTAATAGATTTCATATCTAGTTAATTTTAAACAATTCACTTGCAATGCCGTCGCAAAAGAATTTACCTTTTAATGTGGTTTTTAAAATATTGTTTTCAATTATCAACTGTTCGTTAATCAGAAAAATTTCTGTGTTTTTCAATAAATAATCTAGATAATATTGTCCAAAATCGCTTTTAATTTTTTCTAATGATACACCCCAAACCGTTCGCAACCCCGTCATTATATATTCGTTGTAGCGATCATTTTTGGATAAAACTTCCTCTTCGCTTGGTAATTTATCTTGCTGAATGGCGTTTATGTACAACGAATTATTGGCGATATTCCACGAGCGGTTTTCACCGTTAAAACTATGCGCCGAAGGACCAATTCCTAAATAGTTCTTTCCTAACCAATACGCAGAATTATTTTTAGAGAAATAATCGGGTTTTCCAAAATTAGATAATTCGTAATGAATAAATCCTGATTTTTCCAGCATTTCTATCAATAACAAAAAATGTTCGTGGGCAACTCCGTCGTCTGGCATGGGGATTTTTCCATTTTTTATCAAGGTGGCCAATGCTGTTTTGGGTTCAACAGTTAAAGCGTAACTCGATATATGCGGAATGTTTAAATCTAAGGCTTTCTGAACGTTTTGCTGCCAGCGATCAACTGTCATTTCGGGAATTCCATAAATTAAATCGATCGAAATATTATCAAAATATTTTTTGGCTTCTTGCAACGAATTCCACGCTTCATCAGCATTATGCGCCCGGTTCATCATTTTTAAATCTTCATCAAAAAAAGATTGTATTCCGATACTTAAACGATTAATTTTCGATAGAGCCAATTCTTTGATTCGATCTGCCGTTAAATCATCTGGATTGGCTTCCAATGTAATCTCCGGCTTCTGAACAACATCAAATAGCTGATAAATGGCATCAACCAACAAATTAATTTCATTGTTCGATAAAACACTCGGAGTTCCTCCACCAAAATAAATGGTTTCTACGGGCTCTGTAATTTCATTTCTTCGCAAAAAAAGTTCCCGATGCAATGCGGCAATCATTTCCTCTTTCTTTTTCATCGAGGTAGAAAAATGAAAATCGCAGTAATGACAAGCTTGTTTACAAAAAGGAATATGGATATAAATACCTGCCATTATTTTTTATTTACACGATCGGCGTTTTGACTAACAAACGCGCCCCAACCTGAATAGCTTTTGCCCACAACGGTTTTTCCTGAGTTAAAATAATGACAAACCGCAGCTGCCAAACCATCGGTAGAATCTAGGTTTTTGGGCAATTCTTTTAAACCCAACAATTGCTGCAACATTTTGGCTACTTGTTCTTTACTTGCATTTCCGTTGCCTGTAATTGCCATTTTTATCTTTTTGGGCTCGTATTCGGTTACAGGAATTTGTCGCGACAAACCTGCTGCCATTGCCACACCTTGTGCCCTACCCAATTTCAGCATCGATTGTACATTTTTTCCAAAAAACGGTGCTTCTATTGCTATTTCATCGGGATGATGCGTATCGATCAATTCAATGGTGCGTTCAAAAATGCGTTGCAACTTTAAATAAGGATCGGTCATTTTGGCAAGATTTAACTCGTTCAGTTGCATGAATTCCATGGAATTTTTCACCACTTTAATCAATCCAAAACCCATAATGGTTGTTCCGGGATCAATTCCTAATATAATACGTTCGTTTGCCAAAATTGTCTTTATAAATTGAAATACTGTAGAATTTAATTTAAAATAAACGTGTAATAAACTAATTATCAGCGAAATATTAAACCAAATTTCAGCAATTAAAGTTACAACTATTATTTAGAAGTTGCGGCATATATTTGATTTTTCATTACTGAAAAACTTCTTCCTTTACACCATCAAAACTTGCAAATACCATCGACGGATGCGAATCTTGATGAAAGATATTACCCTGATTGTCAATCGCAATTGCTCCTGCAAAACCATCGTAAGGTTTTAATTCGGCAAAGGTTTTTTCAAACGCTTGTTCTAACGAAAAACCATCGGTAACACGGGTTACAATTTTTGCTGCCACAGCACCGCTCACAATATCTTCCCCCACACCTGTTAAGCTTACACCGCAAAATGAATTGGCATAATTTCCGGCTACGGTAGCTGAATCGGACACTCGTCCAGGAATTTCAAAACCTTTACCGCCTGTTGAAGTAGCAACTGCAATTTTTCCGTTTTTATCTAAAACAACACAACCAACAGTTCCTGTTCCTAACGATTGTACTTTTGCTTCGTATTCGGCTCTTCGCTGTGAAATTTCAGTAGAAAAAACTTCAAATCCGTGCTTTCGGGCAAAGTTTGTCGCTCCGCTTCCGCCTAAAATCCGGTCGTCAACCTGCATTAAAACCTCTGCCACTTGAATGGGGTTTTTTACATCTTCGATATTAATCACACCGCTCATTTTCTGACTTTCGCCATCCATTAAAGAAGCACTCATTCTTATTTTTCCGTCGGATTGAATTTGAGAACCAATTCCAGCATTAAACAATTCATCGTCTTCTAACTGCGAAACTGCATAGACCACTGTTTCTAATGCCGAATGATTTTGCAAATACGCATAAGCATCTTTCACAATGCGTAAAAGTGCTTGTTGTTTGGCAATTTTGGTTTCTAAATTGGTGGTTGATTCAGAGAAAAAACCACCGTGAATAATGATTTTCATAACCTCTTAATTTGTATATTGCGAAGAATGAATACTCATTTTATATGTATTTAGATCAAATTTATCAAATTGACTCATCACGTGTGTTACCAAATGATTGATTGATATAGGCTGACCCAATTCCACTTGTGTTAAACTGGTGTCTTTCACTTCTCGTCCGTCAACCAGAATCACCAAGCCCGAACCAATAGCTTCCATTTGATGCCCGTTGGTAATCAACAAGCCCGTATCTTCACCCAAACCAACACCTAAAACTTTTGGATTGCTCACCACTGCTTGAAACAAACGACCAATTCGCCCTCTTTGAACAAAGTGTGTATCAATCACCACATCGTCTATCAACCCTAAACCCGACGTGATTTTTACTTCACCTTTCAGCAAGGCTTCGGAACTGCTTCCTTGATAAATCATGCTGTTTGAGGCTGCTGCTGCACCTGCTGATGTTCCAGCATAGATAAATTCGGTGTTGGTGTATTTCGAAATCAATAAATCCACAAAAGGAGTTCCGCCTAAAATAGAAGTTAAACGCAATTGATCACCGCCGGTAAACATTACCACATCTGCTGCTTTTAAGCGCTCTAAAACCTCCGGATTGCTTGCTTGCTCGCGGTTTTCAATATATAAAACATCGGCGTTGTTTGCCTCTAAATAGCTGAATGCTTTAATATATTCGGGGCCTATTTCTCTTGGAATTTTCGACGCAGTTGTAATCACTTCAATACGCGATTTTTCCTTATGTTTTGATTCCTCAATGATTCTTTTTAGAATACCTGTTTCAAAAAAATTCAAATTCTTTGAAGCGTCTTTATCTAAATTGGTTTCTGTAAAACTTCCCTTATCTACAGCACCACCTATTATAATTAATTTTCCTAATATTTCCATGGCGTAAAAATAACTATTTCTTGAAATTACACAAATTCCAACCCGAAAGAAAATGATAATTTTTTTTACACACTTTTCAAAAAAAATCGTCAAACGCAAGGAATCTTTCAGAAAGCAAGCGCTAATTGATACAGACACTATTTATTTCGTTTTTTTTACCAAAAACAACCAACATTTAAAATATTTTTTTATTTTTAACAAAATGAACATCATATAAGAAAAAATTATTGTTTTTTATGAAAATATTAAAAATACAAGCCTTAAGAGGACCTAACATTTGGAGCGTTCGCAGAAAAAAATTAATCCAAATGCGATTAGATTTGGAAGAAATGGAAGAATTTCCCACCAATAAAATTGAAGGATTTAGAGAGCGAATTGAAGCAATGTTTCCAACGATGATTGAACATCGCTGTTCAGAAGGAACCAGAGGTGGTTTTTTCTCTCGTGTAGAACGAGGCACGTGGATGGGACATGTTATTGAGCATATTGCATTAGAAATTCAAACGCTAGCCGGCATGGAAACAGGCTTTGGAAGAACGCGTGAAACCAAAACACCCGGTGTTTATAATGTGGTTTTTAGTTATACCGAAGAAAACGTGGGCTTGTTTGCGGCTGAAAGTGCTGTTCGTATTGCCGAAGCTTTAATTGCTGGAACCGAATACGATGTGGAAGCAGACATTCAAAGAATGCGTGAAATTCGTGAACGCGTTCGTTTGGGACCGTCAACCGGAAGCATTGTGGAAGAAGCAGTTGCACGCGATATTCCTTGGATTCGCTTAGGCACTAATTCCTTAGTTCAGTTGGGATACGGCATTAATCAAATGCGTTTCCAGGCAACTATCACTTGCAAAACAAGCAATATTGCTGTGGACATTGCTTGTGATAAAGAAGAAACCAAACGCTTGTTAGAATTGGCATCGATTCCTGTGGCAAGTGGCGGCATTTGTGTGGATGAAGAAGATTTAGAAGAAGTAGTGAAAAAAATTGGATATCCAATTGTGATTAAACCTTTAGATGGCAATCACGGCAAGGGTGCATCAATCAACGTGAAAAATTGGGAAGATGCGGTCACCGGATTGGCTTATGCAAAAAATTACAGCCGCAGAGTGATCGTTGAAAAATTTATTACCGGATTTGATTTCCGTGTGTTGATAATCGATCATAAATTGGTTGCGGCTGCCAAAAGAGAACCCGCTCATGTGAAAGGTGATGGCGTGCAAACCATTCAACAATTAATCGATGAAACCAATCAAGATCCAAGACGCGGGTACGGACATGAAAATGTTTTAACGCAAATTGATGTGGATCGAGACACCACCGATTTATTGGACAAATTGGGCTATACTTTAGAAACAATTCCCAACAAAGGCGAAATTGTATATTTAAAATCTACTGCTAATTTAAGCACTGGTGGAACATCGGTTGATGTGACTGATATGATGCATCCCGAAAACATTTTTCTTTGCGAACGCATTTCTCGCGTAATTGGTTTAGATGTTTGCGGAATTGATATCATGGCAGAAAATCTAACACAACCACTTAAAGAAAATGGTGGATGTATTTTAGAAGTAAACGCAGCTCCTGGTTTCCGCATGCACTTGGCTCCAAGCGAAGGCTTACCCAGAAATGTTGCCGCTCCGGTGATTGATATGTTGTATCCGCCGGGAAAACCAAGCCGTATTCCTATCATTGCTGTAACAGGAACAAATGGCAAAACAACTACCACCCGATTAATTGCACATATTGTAAAAAATAACGGTTACAAGGTAGGTTTCACCACATCAGACGGAATTTACGTGCAAAACCACATGATGGAAAAAGGCGACACCACCGGACCTATTTCAGCAGAATATATATTGAAAGACCCTACGGTAGAATTTGCTGTTTTAGAAACGGCAAGGGGAGGCATCTTAAGATCGGGGCTTGGATTTAGTCGTTGTGATATTGGAATCATCACAAATATTCAAGAAGATCATTTGGGATTGTCTGATATTCATACGTTAGACGATTTAGCCCGCGTAAAAAGTGTGGTTGTGCGCAGTGTGAAAGAAGATGGATGGGCAATCTTAAACGCAGAAGATGAACAATGCCTGAAAATTGCAAAGGATTTAAGTTGCAATGTGGCTTATTTCAGCATGGATGAAAATGCCCCAATCGTAAAACAATTTGCAAAAGAAGGAAAAATTGTAGCGGTTTATGAAAACGGTTTCATCACCATAAAAAAAGGTGAATGGAAAATTCGTGTAGAAAGAGCCACTCATGTTCCGTTAACTCTTGGTGGAAAAGCAAAATTTATGATTGCCAATGTGTTGGCAGCAACTTTAGCGGCATATTTGCAAGGATTTAAAACCGAAGATATTAGTTTATCCCTACAAACATTTATTCCGAGTGCTGCACAAACTCCGGGACGAATGAACATTTTTGAGTTTAAAAAGTTTAAAGTTTTGATTGATTTTGCACATAATCCTGCTGGTTATCGTGGTGTGGAAGAATATTTAAGCACCGTGGAAGCCACTAAAAAAATAGGAATTATTGCCGGAGTTGGCGATCGCAGAGATGAAGACATTAAAGAATGTGCCATGATTGCTGCCCGAATGTTTGACCATATTATTATTCGACAGGAAAAACACTTGCGTGGCAGAACCGAACAAGAAATCATCGATTTGATTATGGAGGGCATTTCAGAATCAGAACGCACTGTTACTTATGAAATCATTACTAAAGAAACCGAGGCTATAAAACACGCAATAAACAGCGCCGAAGACGGCACTTTTATTACTGCCTTGAGTGATGTAATTACCAATGCAATCGAGATTGTTCAGGAATATTTGGATAAAGAAAACGAAGAAGTTAGTTAGTTTTTTTAAAGAACATCTATAAAAATGCTCCAATAAAATTTGGAGCATTTTTTATTTTAATCGAAGCTAATCATCCATATAATTCGTTAATTTAATATGCATGTGCTTAAAAAAATCATTTCTTTGCACTATGAAATTGCTATCGCCCAAAATGAAAGAATTCCTAATGCTGTTGCTAAAAATAGCAGTGGTTGGCGGCGCTTTTTATTTTATTAACAAACAGCTCACCGAGAAAGATTTCGATTGGGAAATTATTGCCAAAGCATTACACACACCAAATGCTTGGTTTTTAGTGGGCATATTATTGCTGCTTACCTTTTTAAACAGATTTATCGAGATTTTGAAATGGAAAAATTTGGCACAAACTGTAAAGCCAATCAGTATTTGGGAAAGCACCAAACAGGTTTTGATTGGTATTACTTTTGGCATTGTTACACCAAACGGTATTGGCGAATACGCAGGAAAAGCATGGTTTTATGAGCGGAAAAACACCGTGAAAATTATCTTTTTAAATGCGGTTTGCAACGGTATTCAAGTGGTTTTTTCAGTGCTTTTTGGGTTAATTGGTACGTTTTACATAAATTCCTTACACCAATTTATTGCTACAAAATATATTGTACTATTCTTCGGGGTTTTAATAGCTGTAATTTTAGTGATTCTTTCCGTTAAAAACATTCGCATAAAGGGTTATTCTTTACAAAGCCTTTTCAAAAGTTTAAACGAAATTCCTAAGACAATTCATCGAAAAAACATCGGTTTGGCATTGTTAAGGTATTTAGTGTTGATCCATCAGTATTTTATTCTGTACACGCTTTTCCATGTAGAAATCCCGTATTTTGTGTTATTGGCTGTGGTGGCGAGTATTTATCTGTTGGCATCGAGCTTGCCCAATTTTCAGGCAGTTGACTTTGCTTTGAAAGGAAGTGTGGCTATTTATTTATTCAGCTTTTTTGGTGTGGACGGATGGATTGTAACGCTTGTAGCCGCTCTTATTTGGTTGTTGAATTTGGTAATTCCTATATCAATTGGAAGTGTTTTGCTGCTTATTTTTAATCCGAAGAAGAATTCAAACCAACAGGCAATATAAATTGGGTTTTAACGGGAATGCCGCGTTTGGTTGCCGGATGTATTTTTGAAAAACTTTTTTGATGATGCGCCATAATACTGTCTAGCATTTTTTTGGGAAGCAGTTTTTCATTTACCATTTGCGTTTTGAACTGAAGGTTGCTTTTCGGAGAAATAGTTACCAAAAACTGAACGGTATCAATAGTAGAAATCTGCACCAGTGAATCGGTTTTTAAAACATGAACCACTTCAAAATGCAATCGGTCAAAAAAACAGGCTTTGTTTTCTTCTTCCGTCTTTAGCTTTTCGCAGGCATCATAAGTAGGATAGGTATCTACTTTATTCCAATCGATAGTATGCAATTCGCGTCTTAACAACTCTTGGGAATTGGGTAGTTCTTTCTGTGCGAAATTGCAAGAAGTAAGAAAAATACTAAAAAAAAGAAATGCCCAATAATTCTTCATGAACAATTAAATCGTAAATTTAAAAACAAAAATACAAAAAAATTACTATGGAAATTTTAATACTGATTATAAGTTTGTTATTTGTAATTGCCGGAATTGTTGGCAGCGTGTTGCCTGCTTTGCCCGGACCGCCTATTAGCTGGATTGGACTGCTGATTTTATACACCACACCCGGCATTGCTTTTGATTATTGGTTATTGGGAATTACCTTTGTTTTTACGCTGATCATTGTGATTTTAGATTATGTGATTCCGGCACAAGGCACCAAACGTTTTGGAGGCAGTAAATATGGAATTTGGGGCACAAACATTGGATTGATTGTGGGGCTATTCTTTCCTCCTTTTGGATTTATTATTGGCCCATTCTTAGGTGCTTTTATTGGGGAATTGATTTACGACCAAAACGATTCTAAACGTGCATTGAAAGCAGCTACGGGTTCTTTTATAGGTTTTGTAGCCTCTACTTTTGTAAAATTTGTATTTTGTATGATTTTATTGGGAATGTACATTCACACCGTTTGGAAATATGGGAGTGTTTGGTTTTAGATTTTAAACTATACTATCGAGATTAAATCAAACTCTTAATCTGCATTTAAACTCATAGATATAGTAAATCGTGAACGAACAGATTTCCCAACGTGTTTTGCTGGAATCCATTTTGATTTTTTCAAACAGATATTGCTTTTTGAATGTTTTTTTCAGATAAATTCTCATTTTTTACCTGAATATTTGAAAGTGACCCATCTTTTTCAACAATAAATTGAAATATTAGAGCATCAAGACCTTTTTCATTTTTATATCTTTTAAGTTCAATAGCTAACTTATATTTTAATTTATTTAGACCTTCAGATGGAATTGCCTTGACTTGAGCAAAAGTATGAATTCTATTATCTTCTTCCTGCGTATTCTCTTGTGCAATTGACTGAAATCCAACTAGGAGAATGAAAATAGTTAAAAAAAATATTTCTCATATTTATAATTTAAGTTTAAAGGTTTGTTTGAAATGTTCTGTAACAGCATCGGCAATTTGCGGGTCTTCGGATGATATAATTATACCTATAAAATAACCTTCATTATACAATATAATCATTTTTGATTTACCATATGGTCCGTAACCTCTTGTATTAATTGTCAACTCTACAGCTTTATTTCCAGATAGTTGTATTTCACTAACTATAAAACCTTGGTTAATCATATTGCTTTTCACATCATTTATAGTCTGTTCAGCTTCTTTCGCATCTTTCTTTTCAATCGAAATTTGATAATAAACAAACCCATCTTGACTTTCATAACGATACTCTTTTTTATGATCATTTTTAACAAATGTACAGTTGCATCTAAACTCAAACAGATCTGTGTTAACAAGGAAATTATCTAATGATTTTAAATAGGTTTGAGATATAGCTTCCTTCTTTTCTAAAACTTGACTTAAAGACTTTTCTTCCACTTCTTCACTTTTTTCAGTTTTTTCATCAGCACGTATTTTCATTGGTAATCTAAAAACAGAGCGAACTATTTTACCTTTGTGTGTAGCTGGTTTCCAAGCAGGCATTGTTTTCAAGACACGA
Source organism: Paenimyroides aestuarii (assembly GCF_024628805.1). NCBI lineage: Bacteria > Pseudomonadati > Bacteroidota > Flavobacteriia > Flavobacteriales > Flavobacteriaceae > Paenimyroides > Paenimyroides aestuarii. Next base: position 472,084 of record NZ_CP102382.1, read on the forward strand.
ATTGCTTCTTCGCCTAAACCTTCATTACTTTCATTTAGAACTTGAATATCGCTGAAAGTACCATCTTTTTCGACAATAAATTTTAATCTTACATCTAATGTGCCGGTGGAAGATGAAAATTTTGATGAATTGAATTTCTTTGAGTAACTCTGATAAAAACCTGCTATTCCTTCTTTAGGTTCAGCTTTTCTTTGCACAAAGGTGTGAACCTTAATATCATCAACATCAATTGTTTCTTGTGCTATTGTCTTAAATCCTATCAAAAGAAAAAAGAAAATTAATATTGTATTTTTCATAATGTATCTGTTTTTAATTTAAAAGTTCGTTTCAAATCAGCAAAATTAAACTTTGAAATTTGCGCGTTAGGCGAAATCACTGTGATATTGATTAAATAGGTCCCAGCGATAAAGTAAATGGTGTTGTTATAATACATCACTTCATTACTATTCACGCTGAAATGACCTTCTAAGGCTTTATAGCTTTTGTAATCAACTTCCTTAATTGCTGTTTTTTTCAACGCAGCATCTGCTTTAATGATATTCAAATGGTGCGTTGTATTGCTCAAAAGTATTTCCTTTATGGTAATGGAGTAAAAAGTGCTGTTGTCTGCGGTGCTGTATGAAAACTCTTTCACCTTATTGTATTGATTGGTACTGCTATTGATTAATTTACAACTACACTCAAATTCAAAATAATCGGTGCTAACTGTTCGCTCTAAAATGGCTTTGTCTAATAAGGCTTTATCAACATTTCGCATGGGAAACCTAAGTGTAATCGGCACCGTATGAAAAGAACGAACTATTTTTCCATTTTTTTCGGCAGGTTTCCAAGCCGGCATCATTTTTAAAACCCTGATTATTTCACCGATATAACCATAAGCATGTTCATTTCCTTTTATTTCAGCATTAGAAAGCAACCCATTTTTTTCGACTACAAATTGCAGTTTAAAAGAAATTTCATCATATTTTGGCGGAATAACCAAAGGATTAAACTCATTGGTGAAAGCTTGCAAAAAAGCAGACATTTCTTGTTTGGGTGCTGCTTGTTTCTGTACAAATCGATATATTTTGTTATCCTCACGCGCGCTTGATTCTTGCGCTTGCATTGCAGTTGAAGCACAAAAAACAAGAAATATGATGAGTACCTTTTTCATTTTTATCTTTTAGGTTTTGAACCGATTAATGAGATGGGAATAATCATTTGCGACCTCACATTTTCACTGTTATATACAGCGGGTTTCCATTTTGGCATTTTTTTGAGAGCCGCTATCACTTCATTGGCACGTCCAAAGCTGATACCTTCTGTATTAAAATCAGTAAAACTTCCGTCTTTTTCAACTATAAAAAACACTCTGAAATCAACTTTTTTGTTGGGCAATTTTTCAAGATTCACTATATCGATTTCCTTGGCAATAGTTTGATAAAAAGCAGACATACCTTCATACGGTGCTGCAATCACATCTACTTCATTGTTTTTATAAATTTTATCTTGTGCAAAGCCTAAACTAAAACCAAACACACATAGCATTAAGAAAAGATTTTTTTTCATTGACTGTATTTTTTTTAAATATAGTTAAATTTTTAATTTAAAGTTTTTTAATAAGTGTGCAAACGATAAATTAGTCAATTGTTTGTTTCCAGATCTTAGGCTGATTAAAACTAAATAATTTTTGGCAGGCACAAAAAGGGTTTGATATTGGCTATCATATCCACCCTCGTTCATGTAAAATGCAACATTCAAAGCATTGTTATACGCCATGAACACCACATCTCTAACATAGACTTGTTGTTGCTCAGCTTCTTTTTTTATCTTTTGAATTTCATCAATAGCTTTTTGCTGTTCTAATTTTTTAAAGCCAATTGTATAAGAAACTTTATCGTCTATCGCCATCAAAAAAAACTCCTCTGTAGTTAATTCACTATTTCTAGAGGTTTTAACGATCGTGCAATTACACGTTAAATCAAAATAGTCGGTTTCAATCTTGTTACTATTCAGTGTTTCAACATAACTATTTATTTGATTTTTATTAACAAAAAAATCAGTTTCTGATGATGATTTTGAATGGTCATAATTAACTCTTATCGGCATTGTAAAAGATGATCGTACAAGATCACCTTCGTGAACAGCTGCATTCCAAGTAGGCATTTCATTTAAAATACGTATTACTTCATTTTTAAAATTGTAGGTATCATCAACTAAAGTAATATCGTTAAATGTTCCATCTTTTTCAACCACAAATTTTAGACGTAATTTAATTTCAGTTACATCGTTAGGAATTTTATCTGCGTTTTTATAATCAAATTTGTTTACAAACTCTTCCATAAAAGTCTGCAAACCTTCTTTTGGATATGCTTTCTGCTGAACGAATGATTTCACTTCGTCTTGTGCAAATATTGAAAAGCTTTGAATAAGGAGTAAAAGTAGTAAAAGTGCTTTTTTCATGATGGAATATAGTTAAAACACAAATCTAAACTTTTATTAGGAAAGATAAAAATCAAAAAAGCCCTCCGATTTGGAAAGCTTTTCATTGGTCTAACTACTAAACCAGGTACTTGCGTACCTAAACAACACAACTAAGTTTAAATTCTTTCGCGAATTTCGCGGTCTGGACGGGACTCGAACCCGCGACCCCATGCGTGACAGGCATGTATTCTAACCAACTGAACTACCAAACCAAAACATTAAAGGGCACAAAAGCCCCTCGTAACCGAAGGGCTATTGTATCTTGGCGGTCTGGACGGGACTCGAACCCGCGACCCCATGCGTGACAGGCATGTATTCTAACCAACTGAACTACCAAACCAAGATAATGTTTTATGTCAAAGAAATTTTACTTTCGCAAAATTGTAAAGAAACTTGTTCTTTTGTTTTTTGCGGTCTGGACGGGACTCGAACCCGCGACCCCATGCGTGACAGGCATGTATTCTAACCAACTGAACTACCAAACCGTTTGTGAACTTAATGTGTTCTTCATTAATTCAACGGTGCAAATATACGACCATTTACTAATGGTGCAAACATTTTTTTAAAAAATTCAATTGTTGTTGCACATATTTTTTTCAGAGGGTTATTTTTCAGTTATTTACAAAAAAAATACCGGAATAAATCCGGCATCTTTTGTATGTATATTGCTTATAAAAGTTTGTTTAAAGCATCAACGTATGTTTGTTTTGGTGCTACACCTACTTGGCGACCAACTACTTCTCCGTTTTGGAAAATTAAAACTGTTGGTATATTGCGCACTCCGTATTGCGATGCAAAATCTTGATTTGCATCTACATCTACTTTTCCTACCACTACTTTTCCATCAAAATCACCTGATAGTTCTTCAATAGTTGGACCTAACATTTTACAAGGACCACACCATTCTGCCCAAAAATCTACTACTACTGGTTTGTCTGATTTTAATACTACTTCGTCAAAGGTAGCATCTGTTATTTCTAAAGCCATAATTTATTTTTTATATCTATGTTCTATACAAATTTAATCATTTTTTTAATTGATGCAAGCCCCAAATCATAACTTCTGTCTATTGCACAATAAGCTTTTTTAATTCAATCTAAAGGAAACCTGCATACGCTCTAATTCTTCCAACAAATCAGATGAAATTTCTATACGCATATTTTTGCTGGGCATTTCTAATAGATTTTTTTTCAAATACTGCACCTCGGGCAATGGAATATCGGTGGTTTTTTCTTCAATGAGCTCTGCCGTTTCTTCGTCTGACACATCGGGCAATAATTTGTTGATCTCTTCGGTTTGCAAACGATTTTGCACTTCTTCCAATTCAAAAACTTCAAAAACAACTGCTTTTGAACCTGGATTTTGATCCATTATAAAACGAATTTTTTCAACTTGCATTTCTTTTAATTGGCGAACATCGATTTGAATAATTAATTTTTTTGCAAATGTTGGAATTACTTCGTTTAACAACTTTAGCTCAACAAACTGCATGCGCGGTTCTGAACGTTCGTTGGTATCTTTCTTAATCCAGCCTTCTTTCACATACACTTTAAAATACACAAAAGTGTTGTTCAACAAAAAGTGACGGTTTTTCAGATAATCTTCATTAAACATGCGCATTTCAATGCTTTCATCATATCCTTCTACCGTAAAAATCGCCCAATCTTTTCCTTTTGAAGAGGTTTTGAATTGCACATTTGAAATCATTCCGCCAAAAGTTACGGTTCTGCCCACCAAAAGATCTAAATGTTTTAACTGCTCTAATTTTACATTGCAGAAATATTTCAGTTCAAACTTAAAATCATCTAACGGATGCCCCGAAATGTAAATACCCACTACATCTTTTTCTTTTGCCAATTTTTCCATCGTTGTCCATTCTTCGCAACTTGGAATTACAGGCTCGGGAATCTGTACTTCGCTGCTTTCTCCAAACAAACTCACTTGGGCAGAGTTTTCATTTTCTTGAAATTTAGCTCCGTATTTCATTGCTTTCTCTAAAAAGGTAATTCCATCGCCTTCGGTATAAAAATATTGTGCACGATGCGTATCTGAAAAACAATCAAAACCACCGGCTAATGCCAGATTTTCGAAGGCTTTTTTATTGGCTGATCTTAAATCGATGCGTTTTGCCAAATCAAAAATCGATTTATAATTTCCGTTTTTTCTATTCTCGATAATGGTGTTTACAGCACCTTCGCCAACTCCTTTAATAGCACCCATTCCAAAGCGAATTTGATAATTCTCGTTTACGGCAAATTTGTAGTGCGACTCATTTACATCAGGTCCTAACACGTCTAACCCCATGCGGCGGCATTCTTCCATGAAAAACGTAACCGATTTAATATCGTTCATATTGTTTGAAAGCACAGCAGCCATATATTCTGCTGGGTAATGTGCTTTTAAATAAGCGGTTTGATAAGCCACCCACGCATAACAAGTAGAGTGTGACTTGTTGAAAGCATACGAAGCAAAAGCTTCCCAATCTTTCCAGATTTTTTCTAATGTTTTAGGGTCATGTCCTTTTGCAGCTGCTTGTTCTACAAATTTAGGTTTCATTTTATCCAAAACATCTTTTTGTTTTTTACCCATTGCCTTACGCAATACATCGGCTTCACCTTTAGTAAAATCGGCTAATTTTTGCGACAAAAGCATTACCTGTTCCTGATAAACAGTGATTCCGTAGGTTTCTTTTAAGTATTCTTCGCAGGCATCTAAATCGTAGGTAATTTCTTCCTCACCATTTTTTCTTCGAACAAACGATGGAATATATTCCAACGGTCCGGGGCGATACAAAGCATTCATGGCAATTAAATCACCAAAAACCGTAGGTTTCAGCTCGCGCATGTATTTTTGCATTCCCGGAGATTCGTATTGAAACACACCTACGGTTTCTCCGCGTTGGAACAATTCATAGGTTTTCGCATCATCAATCGGAATTTCTTCCGGATCTATTTCTAAACCGGTACGCTGCTTGATAATCGCAATGGTATCTTTTATTAATGTAAGGGTTTTTAAACCCAAGAAATCCATCTTGAGCAAACCAGCACTCTCGGCAACCGAGTTATCAAATTGGGTTACATACAATTCAGAATCTTTTGCCGTTTGCACAGGCACGAAATTGGTAATATCATCGGGCGTAATGATTACTCCACAAGCATGAATTCCGGTGTTTCGCATAGAACCTTCAATGATTTTTGCCTGCTGAATGGTTTCCGAAAGCAAATCGTTTTGTTTGGCAACGTTGATTAATTCTTTCACCGCATCAAACTCTTCCGAACGCAATACTTTTTTGATATCTTCCTCTGGTTCTGATAAAAAACGACGCAAATTCCATTTACTCGGCATCATGGTAGGTATCATTTTGGCGATACGTTCCGATTCGTACAAAGGCAAATCCAACACACGCGCCGCATCTTTAATAGCCGATTTAGTTGCCATTTTACCATAAGTAATGATTTGTGCCACCTGATTTGCACCGTATTTGTTGATTACATAATCCATAACACGCCCACGCCCTTCATCATCGAAATCGATATCAATATCGGGCATCGACACACGGTCTGGATTCAAAAAACGCTCAAAAAGCAAATCATATTTAATAGGATCTAAATTGGTGATTCCCAAACAATAGGCCACCGCCGAACCCGCAGCAGAACCACGCCCCGGACCAACCGACACACCCATTTTTCGGGCTGCCGCAATGAAATCTTGCACAATTAAAAAATAACCCGGATAACCTGAATTTTCAACTGTTTTTAGTTCAAAATCTAAGCGTTCGGTAATTGTTTCGTCAATTTCTTTGTATCGGCGTTTGGCTCCTTCATAGGTTAAATGGCGTAAATACGCATTTTCACCTCGTTTTCCTCCATCAATCGCATCTTCTGGGTGGATAAATTCAGCAGGAATATCAAATTTTGGCAATAAAATATCTCGATACAACGAATATACTTCAATCTTATCTACAATTTCTTGAATATTAATGATGGCTTCAGGCAAATCTTTAAAAAGCGCCTTCATTTCCGCTTGAGTTTTATAATAATATTCTTGGTTCGGTAAGCCGTAGCGGTATCCGCGTCCGCGTCCAATTGGTGTTGCTTGTTTTTCGCCGTCTTTTACACACAAAAGAATATCGTGGGCATTGGCATCGGATTTTTCTAAATAATAGGTATTGTTCGTCGCCACTAATTTCACGTGGTGCTTTTGTGAGAAAGCAATCAATGTTTTGTTTACACGGTCTTCATCTTCTTGGTTGTGGCGCATGATTTCCAAATAAAAATCATCTTGAAAATGTTCTTTCCACCATAACAGGGCTTCTTCGGCTTGCTTTTCACCAATGTTTAAAATTTTATTGGGAATTTCACCAAACAAATTACCAGAAAGCACGATTACATCTTCCTTATATTTTAATAATGTTTCTTTATCGATACGAGGCACATAATAAAACCCATTTATCGATGCAATTGATGATAATTTCGCAAGATTGTGGTATCCGTTTTTATTTTTTGCCAACAATACGATTTGATATCCGTTATCTTTTTTAGATTTATCGGTATGATTTTCGCACACAAAAAACTCGCAACCAACAATAGGTTTTAGTTCCGATTCAGTAGGTTGCTCACCGTTTTCAATCGCTGCTTCATTGGCTTTTTTTGCATTTTTGTTGTGATCTAAAACCGCACTTACAAACTTAAAAGCACCCATCATGTTTCCGTGATCGGTCATTGCCACGGCAGACATTTTTTCTTTGGCAGCTTTTTTAATCATTGCACCAATATCAATCGTAGATTGCAAGACCGAAAACTGTGTGTGATTGTGCAAATGCGCAAAAACAGCAGCTTCGTAAGCTTTTTTAACATCGGTAGATATTACTTGCTTCGCTTCTTCTTTTATAACGCCCGCTGCTTCTAATTGTTTCCGAATTTCTTCAGATGCTTTTTTTAGGTTGATATGTTTTAGACCGATTAACTGAAAAGGTTGCGGATTTACTTCTTTAAAATGTTGTAAATATCCGGCTGGTTGCTGCAATTCACTTTCTGTGAAAACGTTTTTACGAATCAATTCAAAAAAACATCGTGTGGTAGCTTCTACATCGGCAGTAGCGTTGTGTGCTTCGCCAAAAGGCACTCCAAACAAATATTCGTGTAACTCTGTTAAAGTGGGTAATTTGTATCTGCCTCCACGTCCGCCAGAAATTTTCAGCAAATCGGCTGTAACTTCGGTACACGTATCAAGCACCGGCATATTGTTTAAAGACGATTGCACGGCTGCCCTGTGAAATTCGGCACCCATTATATTCAAATCGAAACCTACATTTTGCCCCACAACAAATTTGGCTTTGCTCAAAGCCGTGTTAAACTTCGCAAGAACCGTATTTATATCGACCCCTTTTTCGGTTGCCAATAAAGTAGAAATACCATGAATTCGTTCTGAATCATAAGGAATGTCAAAACCATCGGGTTTTATCAAATAGTCTTCATGCGCCACCAGATTCCCCAATTCATCATGCAACTGCCAAGCAATTTGTATGCATCGCGGCCAATTGTCAACATCGGTAATAGGTGCATTCCAATCCTTTGGTAAACCTGTGGTTTCGGTATCAAAAATTATATACATGTATTCTAAAGCAAGTTAATTCCTACAAAGTTACAATAAAAAAAAGTCGCTCTTAAAAAAGAACGACTTAAGGATGTGTTAAACACATATAATATATTATTATTGTTTGGGTGCTTGTGGTGGTGCAGATGGATACGATAATGGAATTCTAAAAAACACCCCTTTGTTTAAGTTCACAATAGGCATTTCAGGCAAAACCATTGCTTCGTCAACTGGCACCATTTCTGCCATAAAGGTACCAGAGATTGTTCCGGGAACTTGTTTTTCAACTGGATCCAACTTAATGTATCCTTTTCCTGTTGATGATGAAGTGCTGTATAAATACATTTTATCATCTATAGTTTTAGAATAAGTTGCTACATTTAAGTTAGAAACTCCTAAGGTATATTCGCCACCAAATTCATAGTTATCTATAAATAGGGTAACATTTTCAGATTCGTTTACACCTACAATAACTAAATCACCATCACTATTCACGTTTGCTGCCAAGTTGTTTGCTCGCCAAAACGTATAACCATTCATGACTTCTAAAGTGGGTGTATTAGTGCTTAATTCTTCTTCGCACGAAACTAATGAGACTGCCATTAATGCAAGTAAAAAATATTTTTTCATATTTATTTAGATTCTGAATTCAATGTTTACAAACAAAAATAGAATATTTTCTTTACAGCCAATCATTTTTTTTAATAATTATTTAACTTTTTTAAAATTTAACACAATTTCACCTATTTTTAATCGCAAAAAATGGGTGGTATAAAAAAAATAACTAATTTTGCACATTGAAATTTATAACAAATGAGGTCGGGAACCTCGATTAAATCATTAAAAGATTATGTCTGTAAAAATTAGATTACAAAGACACGGTAAAAAAGGAAAACCTTTTTACTGGGTAGTAGCTGCTGATGCACGTGCTAAAAGAGATGGTAAATTCTTAGAAAAAATCGGAACTTACAATCCAAACACAAATCCTGCAACGATTGACTTAAATGTTGATGCTGCTGCAAAATGGTTATTTAATGGTGCGCAACCAACCGATACTGCTCGCGCAATTTTATCGTACAAAGGTGCATTATTAAAACACCACTTAAACGGAGGTGTTCGCAAAGGTGCTTTAACTCAAGAACAAGCTGATGCAAAATTTGCTGCTTGGTTGGAAGAAAAAGCAAACAAAGTAAACTCTAAAGTTTCTGGATTGGCTGACAACAAAGCTGCTGCTAAAGCTGCTGCATTAAACGCTGAAAAAGAAGTAAATGCAAAACGTATTGCTGCTGCACAAGAAGCTAAAGCTGCTGCTGAAGCTGCAACTGCAGAAGAAGCTACTCCTGAAGTAGAAGAAAATACAGAAGAAACGGAAGCATAATTTGTAAGCGATTTTGAATGCGTATAAAAGATTGTTTTTACTTAGGAAAAATCGCAAAGAAATTTAGTTTCAAAGGCGAAGTTTTGGTGTTTTTAGACACCGATGAGCCTGAATTGTACACAGAATTGGAATCAATGTTCGTTGAAATAAACGGACATTTGGTTCCTTTTTTTATTGAAAAAGCATCCATACACAAAGAAAAATTTCTTCGCACACAATTTGAAGATGTGCATTCTGAAGATGCAGCTGATGATTTAGTGGGAAAAGATGTGTATTTGCCACTTACCATGCTTCCGAAATTAGAAGGAAACAAATTTTACTACCATGAAGTGGTTGGTTTTGATGCCATTGACCAGCGATTAGGTAATTTTGGAACTATTGCCCGAATAAGCGACAACGGCGTACAAGCCTTGTTTGAAGTTCAAAAAGATGACGCCTTGATTTTAGTTCCTTTAATAGACGCATTTATTATTGAAGTAAATCGTGAAAATAAATCCATTCTTTTCAACACGCCAGAAGGTTTGATCGATTTGTATTTATAATTATCCCTAACTTTCATTTTAAAGCAGTATTTTTGAAGTAAAAACCCACTTCAAAAATGTTCCAATTCAAAAAATTTACCATTCAACAAGAGAGAAGTGCCATGAAAGTTGGTACAGACGGTGTTTTGCTTGGCGCTTGGACTCCTATTTTTCACCAACCTTTCAACATATTAGACATTGGCGCCGGAACCGGTTTAATTGCATTAATGCTGGCACAGCGAAGCGATGCAACACAAATTGATGCCGTGGAAATTGATGAAGATGCTTATGAAGAATGCGTTTACAACTTTGAACGAAGCCCTTGGAACGACCGTTTATTTTGCTATCATGCATCGATTGATGAATTCACAGAAGAATTTTTTGAGGATGAAGAAGAATATGATTTAATTGTATCGAACCCACCTTTTTATTCTGAAAATTATTCATCGGGATACGAAAAACGCGATCAAGCACGCTTTCAAGAAGCTTTACCGTTTGATGAACTAATAGAATGTGCACAAGCATTATTATCTGAAAAGGGCATCTTCGCAGTGATCATTCCCTATAAAGAAGAAAAAAACTTTATTGATTTAGCGGAATCTGTTGGATTGTTCCCGTTAAAGATAACACGAGTTAAAGGAAACACGGTATCTGAAATAAAACGCAGTTTAATCGCTTTTTCTAGATTCAAACAAGAATCTATTATTGATGAATTAACCATTGAAACAACCCGCCATAACTACACTGAAGCTTACATAAATCTAACAAAAGACTTTTATTTGAAGATGTAACTACAATTCTATCACAAACAAACTACGCATTGTCATTTTTTACTTTTATTGATAATAATATAATTTTTATTTGCAGATATTGAATTTTTAATTACTTTTATATAATAATTTTAAAAAATTCTAACCATGAAAAAATTTTTACTTTCTTTAGCATTTATAGGTGCTGCAACATTTACAACAAATGCACAAACTGTTTTATCACAAACTGGTGGTGCTGCACCTACAGTTGGTACTGTTGCATGTGGAAATAATCAAGCTCCATCACTAGCCGAGAACTCGTACTATAGAGCTTACACATTAAACGCTAATATGAACATTACTTCAGTAAAAGTCGGTGTTGGAACTGTAGTTGGAACAGTGCCAATCACTGTAAAATTACACAAAAGTTCTGGAGCCTTTCCTGCTTCGTACCCTGCCGGTCTTACTCAAATTGCTTCGACTACGAAAAATTTAACAACCACATCTACCGCAACAGCTATAGATGTACCTTTTAGCTCTCCTATATCAGTTGCTGCTGGTGATATAATTGTTGTAGAGGTTAATAATATTGCTACAAATGCTGGAAACGCATATTACATGGGAGCTATCAGCGGAAGTGAAACAGCACCTGCCTACATAAGAGCTGCTACTTGTAATGTAACAACACCAACCACATTTGCAGCTGTATCAGCAACAGCAAATGGAAAAATTGTCATAGATTTAATTGATAACCCTAACGCATCATCAACTGAATTCTTTGCTCAAAATTTTAACTTATACCCTAACCCAACTGCAGATGTATTATATATTTCATCTAAAAACGGTTTAGAAATGAAAGAAATTAAAATTACCGATTTATCTGGAAGAGTGGTAAGAACATTAAACAATGTTTCTACAATTAATGTTTCTGATCTTTCTGCAGGTACTTATTTAATTGATATCACTACTAAGGAAGGAAAAGCTTCTTCTAAGTTTGTTAAAAAATAATTTTTAGTTCTTTTAATAGGTAAGCAAAACCGTCTCAATGCTATTGAGACGGTTTTTTACTATAACTAGCTTAGCTTATTAATGCGTAAGATAAAGAATATAGGCTATAACATTTCATATCTCATCATTTATCACATAAAACGTTGAGCAAAATCACACAATGTACCTTCACACAACTTTTAGCCATTAAATAGCTCATAAACTTCGCTTTCGTTTTGTTACAATACGCAAATAAAGGATAGTTAGTAAATTTACAATTGACTTTAGCCATATTTCATGTATAATGTAAATTGTAATGCTGTATATTTTAAAAAATCTGAGTTAATCTGTTTGATCTGTGGTTTACTTAAAGTTTCAAGTTCTTTTAGATGAGCTCCCTCCAACCTTATTTCGATGGTTATGATGTAAATTATAATTGACTTTAGCCACATTTTATGTATAATGCAGATTGGATGATTGTATAATGTAGATTGCATGATTGTATAATGTAAAAATACGTGTAAAACTATAAATCTGTAGTTAGTCTGTTTAAGATTTCAAGTTCTTTTTAGATGAACTTGCCTCGAACCTTAGTTCGATAGTTATGATGTAAATTTACAATAGGCCTTAGCCACACTTCATGTATAATGTAAATTGTATTACTGTATATTGTAGAAAAAAAGGCGACAACCCGATCCACCGAGCTTGCGAATTGCGCCGCACCACCCGAGCGAAGCGAACGGTACGTAGTAAATAAAAAAAGAAAGCCCGTCTTGAAAAAGACAGGCTTTATTAAAAAAAGGCGGCGACCCGAGCTTGCGAATTGCGCCGCACCACCCGAGCGAAGCGAACGGTACGTAGTAAATAAAAAAAGAAAGCCTATCTTGAAAAAGACAGGCTTTACTAAAAAAAGGCGGCGACATACTCTCCCACATGAAGATGCAGTACCATCTGCGCTATCGGGCTTAACTTCTCTGTTCGGAATGGGAAGAGGTGAGCCCCGATGCTATAACCACCTTAAGCTTTTTGCTTCGCGCTCTAGGCTATATGCCCTATGCGTTAAGCTTATATTGTTAACATATTTTCGATACTTTTCTTATAGATATTTTATTAGCTTATAGCTTAAGGCTTTAAGCCTAAAGCCGGTATTTACAAAGCAACTTCCAGAGCACATAAGCATACGGGCTATTAGTACTACTCGACTATGACATTACTGCCTTTACATCTATAGCCTATCAACGTTGTCATCTCCAACGACCCTTTAAAGAAATCTCATCTTGTGGTGGGTTTCGCGCTTATATGCTTTCAGCGCTTATCCCTTCCCAACGTAGCTACTCAGCGATGCACCTGGCGGCACAACTGATACACCAGAGGTTGGTCCAATTCGGTCCTCTCGTACTAGAATCAGATCCACTCAAATTTCTAACGCCCACAGTAGATAGAGACCGAACTGTCTCACGACGTTCTGAACCCAGCTCGCGTGCCACTTTAATGGGCGAACAGCCCAACCCTTGGGACCTTCTCCAGCCCCAGGATGTGACGAGCCGACATCGAGGTGCCAAACCCCCCCGTCGATATGAGCTCTTGGGGGAGATCAGCCTGTTATCCCCGGCGTACCTTTTATCCTTTGAGCGATGGCCCTTCCATGCGGAACCACCGGATCACTATGCTCTACTTTCGTACCTGATCGACTTGTAGGTCTCTCAGTCAAGCTCCCTTTTGCCATTGCACTCTACGCACGGTTACCAAGCGTGCTGAGGGAACCTTTAGAAGCCTCCGTTACTCTTTTGGAGGCGACCACCCCAGTCAAACTACCCACCAAGCAATGTCCCCCGAAACGCGGGGTTAGATCTCAGATAAGCAAAGGGTGGTATTTCAACAATGACTCCACAACGCCTAGCGACGCCGCTTCATAGTCTCCCACCTATCCTACACATCACTTATCCAAGAACAATACTAAGCTATAGTAAAGGTGCACAGGGTCTTTTCGTCCCACTGCGGGTAATCGGCATCTTCACCGATACTACAATTTCACCGAGCTCATGGCTGAGACAGTGTCCAGATCGTTACACCATTCGTGCAGGTCGGAACTTACCCGACAAGGAATTTCGCTACCTTAGGACCGTTATAGTTACGGCCGCCGTTTACTGGGGCTTCAATTCAATGCTTCTCCGAAGATAACATCTCCTCTTAACCTTCCAGCACCGGGCAGGTGTCAGGCCCTATACGTCATCTTACGATTTAGCAGAGCCCTGTGTTTTTGATAAACAGTCGCCTGGACCTTTTCACTGCGGCCACGCCTGAGCGTGGCGACCTTTCTCCCGAAGTTACAGGTCTATTTTGCCTAATTCCTTAGCCATGAATCTCTCGAGCACCTGAGGATACTCTCCTCGACCACCTGTGTCGGTTTGCGGTACGGGTTCTAATAATCTAGGTTTAGAAGCTTTTCTTGACAGCCTTTAGGTACACTATCTCTTTGCCCGAAGGCTCCGAGTACTATCGCATTTCTCCATCTCTAACGCATTTTACTATTAAAGATATAGGTACGTGCTTTAACGAACTATTCCGTCAGTTCGCGGTACTTTCACCACTGCGTCACTCCATCACAATTATTACAAGTACGGGAATATTAACCCGTTGGCCATCGACGTCCCCCTTCGGGTGTGCCTTAGGTCCCGACTAACCCACAGCTGATTAGCATAGCTGTGGAAACCTTGGTCTTACGGTGTGCGGGTTTCTCGCCCGCATTATCGTTACTTATGCCTACATTTTCTTTTCTAAACAGTCCAGCAATTCTCACAAATCACCTTCTACCCAGTTTAGAATGCTCCCCTACCACTGTACCTTGTACAATCCATAGCTTCGGTAGTATGCTTATGCCCGATTATTATCCATGCTCGATCGCTCGACTAGTGAGCTGTTACGCACTCTTTAAATGAATGGCTGCTTCCAAGCCAACATCCTAGCTGTCGGGGCAATCAAACCGCGTTTTTTCAACTTAGCATACATTTGGGGACCTTAGCTGATGGTCTGGGTTCTTTCCCTCTCGGACATGGACCTTAGCACCCATGCCCTCACTGATGAAAATCATTTAATAGCATTCGGAGTTTGTCAGGAATTGGTAGGCGGTGAAGCCCCCGCATCCAATCAGTAGCTCTACCTCTATTAAACTTTTTCAGCGCTGCACCTAAATGCATTTCGGGGAGTACGAGCTATTTCCGAGTTTGATTGGCCTTTCACCCCTACCCACAGGTCATCCGAAGACTTTTCAACGTCAACCGGTTCGGTCCTCCATTTGGTGTTACCCAAACTTCAACCTGCCCATGGGTAGATCACACGGTTTCGCGTCTACCATTACTGACTCATGCGCCCTATTCAGACTCGCTTTCGCTTCGGCTGCGTAACTTAATTACTTAACCTTGCCAGCAACGGTAACTCGTAGGCTCATTATGCAAAAGGCACGCCGTCACCCAACGAATGGGCTCCGACCGCTTGTAGGCGTATGGTTTCAGGTTCTTTTTCACTCCGTTATTCACGGTTCTTTTCACCTTTCCCTCACGGTACTGGTTCACTATCGGTCTCTCAGGAGTATTTAGCCTTGGCGGATGGTCCCGCCGGTTTCAATCAAGGTTTCACGTGCCCCGACCTACTCAGGATACCACTATTTATTACATCTCTTACCAATACGGGACTATCACCCTCTGCGGTTCATCTTTCCAAATGATTCTTATTCGATTTGCATAAAATTCTGTGGTCCTACAACCCCAAAATTGCCGTAACAACTTTGGTTTGGGCTTTTCCGCGTTCGCTCGCCACTACTTACGGAATCACTTTTGTTTTCTTCTCCTCCGCCTACTTAGATGTTTCAGTTCAGCGGGTTTGCTTCCTTATCAGGATACTAGATCTTCAATCTAGTGGGTTGCCCCATTCGGATATCTACGGATCACCTCGTGTGTGCCAATCCCCGTAGCTTTTCGCAGCTTATCACGTCCTTCTTCGCCTCTGAGAGCCTAGGCATTCCCCATACGCCCTTATTTTGCTTATTGTGCTCTACTTTTTTAGTTCTATGTTGTAAGCTATAGGTTATAGGTTCGAAAACCTAAAACGTATTTCTTATAACGTACTACCAAAAAATGTGCTTTATATTATTTCTAATATCTTTTCTACTTTTTAAATGTATCTCAATATGTCAATGAACTTTTTGCTTCGCGCTTTACGCACTAGGCTTTTAGCTTTAAGCTTACAGCTTATTGCTTCTTGTGGAGAATAAGGGAGTCGAACCCTTGACCTTCCCGCCTATAGCGGGACGCTCCAGCCCCTTTTGGCTGAATCTCTTGTGGTGGAGAATAAGGGAGTCGAACCCTTGACCTTCCCGCCTATAGCGGGACGCTCCAGCCCCTTTTGGCTGAATCTCTTGTGGTGGAGAATAAGGGAGTCGAACCCTTGACCTCCTGCGTGCAAGGCAGGCGCTCTAGCCAGCTGAGCTAATCCCCCAATTTAGTTATGAATTGTGGATTATGAATTATGAACTAAATTTAATAATCCCTCAACCCTAGAATTTCCTTTGAATAAAATAATTTGTAGTCCCGGGCAGACTCGAACTGCCGACCCCTACATTATCAGTGTAGTACTCTAACCAGCTGAGCTACGAGACTCTGTATTTTTTTATTCTGCTTTTTTTTTTGAACCAACAGTTAAAGAGTAAAAGATGTTTAAACCATCTCTAGAAAGGAGGTGTTCCAGCCGCACCTTCCGGTACGGCTACCTTGTTACGACTTAGCCCTAGTTACCGGTTTTACCCTAGGCAGCTCCTTGCGGTCACCGACTTCAGGTACCCCCAGCTTCCATGGCTTGACGGGCGGTGTGTACAAGGCCCGGGAACGTATTCACCGGATCATGGCTGATATCCGATTACTAGCGATTCCAGCTTCACGGAGTCGAGTTGCAGACTCCGATCCGAACTGTGACCGGTTTTATAGATTCGCTCCTTGTCGCCAAGTGGCTGCTCTCTGTACCGGCCATTGTAGCACGTGTGTGGCCCAGGACGTAAGGGCCGTGATGATTTGACGTCATCCCCACCTTCCTCGCAGTTTACACTGGCAGTCTTGCTAGAGTTCCCGACATGACTCGCTGGCAACTAACAACAGGGGTTGCGCTCGTTATAGGACTTAACCTGACACCTCACGGCACGAGCTGACGACAACCATGCAGCACCTTGTAATTTGTCCGAAGAAATATCTGTTTCCAAATACGTCAAACTACATTTAAGCCCTGGTAAGGTTCCTCGCGTATCATCGAATTAAACCACATGCTCCACCGCTTGTGCGGGCCCCCGTCAATTCCTTTGAGTTTCAGGCTTGCGCCCGTACTCCCCAGGTGGGATACTTATCACTTTCGCTTAGCCACTCAAACCGAAGTTCGAACAGCTAGTATCCATCGTTTACGGCGTGGACTACCAGGGTATCTAATCCTGTTCGCTACCCACGCTTTCGTCCATCAGCGTCAATCATTTGTTAGTAACCTGCCTTCGCAATTGGTATTCCATGTAATATCTAAGCATTTCACCGCTACACTACATATTCTAGTTACTTCACAAATATTCAAGCCCTACAGTATCAATGGCATTTTTTTGGTTAAGCCAAAAACTTTCACCACTGACTTATAAAGCCGCCTACGGACCCTTTAAACCCAATGATTCCGGATAACGCTTGGATCCTCCGTATTACCGCGGCTGCTGGCACGGAGTTAGCCGATCCTTATTCTTACAGTACCGTCAAATTCCCACGCATGGGAGTGTTTCTTCCTGTACAAAAGCAGTTTACAATCCATAGGACCGTCATCCTGCACGCGGCATGGCTGGTTCAGGCTTGCGCCCATTGACCAATATTCCTCACTGCTGCCTCCCGTAGGAGTCTGGTCCGTGTCTCAGTACCAGTGTGGGGGATCTCCCTCTCAGGACCCCTACCCATCATCGTCTTGGTATGCCGTTACCACACCAACTAACTAATGGGACGCATGCTCATCTTATACCAATAAATCTTTATAATAATATTGATGCCAATGCTATTAACTATAAGGTATTAATCCAAATTTCTCTGGGCTATCCCTTAGTATAAGGTAGATTGCATACGCGTTACGCACCCGTGCGCCGGTCTCAAAACAGCAAGCTGCTTCTACCCCTCGACTTGCATGTGTTAGGCCTGCCGCTAGCGTTCATCCTGAGCCAGGATCAAACTCTTCATCGTATAATTTTTTATATTGTTGATGTGTCGTTTAAAACCTCTTGGTTATCCAAGAGCTTTTACTCTTTAATTCTCTGTTAATCCAATATGTCTATGAACTTATTCTTCTTACCTTCGCTTCTCTCTCAAAGCGGTTGCAAAAGTAAAACTTATTTTTTAATCAGCAAATTTATTTTTGCTTTTTTGAAAAAGTTTTTTTTGTGGGCGATGAGGGGTTCGAACCCCCGACCCCCTCGGTGTAAACGAGGTGCTCTGAACCAGCTGAGCTAATCGCCCTTTTTCTTTTTTGAACGGACTGCAAAGATAATAACCTTTTTCTATACCATCCAAATTTATTTTTTACTTTTTTTCCTATGAACGTAGCTTTCGTTGTCCTGAAAGCGGTTGCAAATATACTACTCTTTTTTTGGCTTTTGCAAATGGTTTTGGAAAGTTTTTTAATCTTTTTTGTAATTGTTTGACAGCGTGTGGTTTTGAAGTTTAAGCTAGGTGAAAATAATCTTTGCCAAAGTTGGGAACTTTGGCAAAGATGTACAATTTTACAAAATACAATTTACATTATACAGTAAAACCGCGTTAGGGATAGCAGCGAAAATCCTTTTTGTGAGCTTGCGAACAAAAAGATTGTAGCGAATAGCCCGACCCGACTTTTTGCTTGTATTTTTCTGTGATGGACGAAATGGTGTGTGGGTTCTGAGTTTTGTTTTGAAACGGAATGGAAGGGGAACGCCCATATTTAATTTATAATTATTAAAGGCGCTGAAATTAAACAGATTAGAGGTTAAGCTAAATTTCTTTGGCTAATTTATTAGGTTTTGTAAGCTTTTTGCGTTTATATTTGCATCCGAAATATTCTACGGGTGTAGTTCAAGGGTAGAATAGCGGTCTCCAAAACCGTTGATGGGGGTTCGAATCCCTCCACCCGTGCATAAAAAAACCAGCCGATGAGCTGGTTTTTTGTTTTATAAGCCTAATTGAAGGCCGATGCTCCAATAGTTTTGATCTACTGTATTGTCACTAAACACAGGGTTTAGATCGTATTTTATCACCAGCTTGAACGTGTCTTTTCCTGCATAAGCGGTTAAACCGTATTGAAAATCGTTTACGTTCCAATCGCCTTTTTGCTGTTCGGAAATTTTGTATCCATCGGCGTTTTCGTATCTGATGAATTGTTTGGAATTGATGTTGTACCCTACATATCCCCCTATCCCAAAGTTGATTCCTTCGTTTGTTGTGAATCGGCGGTTTGCTTGGTTATAGGTTTTTGTGGTGGTTGTGAAATCTAACGAAAGGGGTATGGTTATATAGGTGTTTCGCAAATAGGCGTAGTTTTTACGCAATTCTTTTGTTGAAGGCGCTGTTACTGTTTGGTTGCCTGCAAGGGTGAATTCGCGATTTTGTGTGGTTGCTAATCCGTTGTATTTAAAACCTAAACCGTAACGAATTCCCCATTTGTTATTGGTTTTGCTGAAAGGTGCTCGTGCGGCGATTCCCCATTCGAAATAATTGGAACGCAGATAACCGAATTCTGAATTGGCGAAAGCGCCATCGGTTGCTACATTGCCTATACCAAATGCCAGATAAGGGGTGACTTTAGTGCGGTATTTTACTACGGTATCCATTTGTACGCCCATGGCAAAATCGAAAGGTGAGGTTTCTTTGCCCCAATCGTAGTCGTAGTTTTCTTTGGTTGCATCTTCTGCTTGAACTTCAACTACTTCTACTTCTTCCACAACTGGAACAACTTGGATCGCTACTGGCGGCTCGTTTGATAGTTTCGTGATGATTTGATAGGCTTGCTCTTTTGTGATGCGCCCATTATCTACCTGATTATTTACCACTTTGATTTTATCGGTTAACGAATAATCTTCGTTGGCAACCGCTTCTTTTATTGCAGTGTTTTTTTCGATCAGGCTATCGATATTTTGAGCTTGTACCGATGCAGTGAATGCAAATAATGCAAAACATAATAGTTTTTTCATTCTTAAGTATTTTATTTTTTAAGTAAGTGTGTAATTTAATAATTTGTTACATGCAAACACAAAGCTTGTGCCGTTTTTAACATTTTATTAAAATTTTATAGCAAATTAAACACCAAACTTACATTGAAAACGTTTTGATCTGCAAATGATTTTTTGAATACACTGTTTAAATTATAGGTAGCTTTTAAGTTAAGCTCTCTATATCCTATATATGCACCGATACCGTAGGTGAACTTTTGAGCGTTGTATTTTGATATGATAGACGCATTGTAATCTTCCCCATTGATTTGATACCTGAATGAATTGGTTAGATTTGTATTTAGCCCTATAAATCCACCTAAACCACCGTAAAAAGACTGACGTGATTTTATAATTGTGTTTCCAAATTCGTCGTATTTCTTCTTAGAAAAGTCGTATTCAAAATAATTAGACAAACGAAATTCTAAACTATTAATTCGGGATCTATCTACATCATAAGGTGCATTCACCAATAAGGTTTCATTGTTAACAGATTCCATTATTTTATTCCCTTTGGGTTTAAAGGAATGCAACATATACCCCAAGTCATATCTGATGAAAAAAGGCGAAGTTTCTTTTCCCAAACGTGTTTTTCCTCCTAAACCAATTCCTAAAGAAGACAAGCCCGAACCTGAATAATAATCATTTTTTAATTTATTATCTACCAACATCATGCTGTTTCCAAGAGTAAGCTCTGCCATAAAAAGGGTTTTATTTTCTACCAACTGCTTTTGATACGCACTCATATCGGTACTGAAATTAATATTGTCTTCGATTTTGTTATTGATTAAGACCTTAATTTTATCTTCCTGAATTTTGGTTTCTTCTTCGATTTGTTTGGCGTAGAACTCGGCTTTTTCGTTGCGCAACTTATCGGCTTCGGCTTTTGTTAATTGGTTGTTTTCAACTTTTTGGTCGATTTCGTTCAAATCTTGTTTCAGCTTTTCTTTGTTGTTTTTAATGATTAGATCGATATCATACGAAATATCGTTTACCTTTTTTGTAAACTCATTTGCCGATTGCACTGGGCGTTTGTCGCTAAAAAATTCTTGTGCCTGAACACTTAAAATGCTTAATAAAAATGCGGTTGTTAAAAGTACTTTTTTCATAATAGATTATTTTGAATGTGCTACAACTGTGTTTATTTCTTTTACTTTTTTCCAGAAATTTTGACCGTTTGAAACCATATTATCGGTTTGGCGTTCCATTTCGGCGCTTCGCAACAATTTGCTTGGATTCACTTTGATTTCAACTTTTGATGCAGCTATCAAAGGCTCTTCTTCGATGTGCTTTTCTGCTTTCTGAATGATAGAATAACTTTCGATTGGCTGACCTACTTCATGTTCTTTTGGTTGATTTTTATTATTTTGAACGATTTCTACAGGAACTTTCTTGATTATTGCCGGTTGGTTTTTAGTATCTTCTGTTTTCTGCGGAACAACTGCTGTTTTCACAATTGAATGATGGTTTTGTGGTTGCTGTATTTTATTTGACAATGTGTCTTTTGATACATACACATTATTGGAAGCTGGTTGAATCAATTCCGAATCTTGCTTCTGTAGTAACATAAACAACCCAAATAGTACAACAACAGATGCTGCTACTGCCCAATAAATTCTATATATTTTTGGTTTTGCTTGTGGTTCGTTTAAAAGATGTTCCATTCGCTGCCATGCATCTTTTGATGGTTTTATTTCACGGCGCTGGAAAAAATCTTTCATATCTTTTTCAAAATCTTCCATCATCTATCGTATTAATGCAATTTGTTGTTTCAATAATTTTTTAGCGTAAGCGAGCTGCGATTTCGATGTTCCTACTGAAATATGCAGCATTTCGGCAATTTCCTGGTGTTTGTATCCTTCAATCACACTCAACACGAAAACATATCGGCAGCCTTGTGGCAAATCGTCTATCAGTTTTTGGTAATCGTTCGATGTTTCGTAGGAATCTGAAACCACACTTAATACCGACTGACTGGCGTCTTCTATAAAATCGAGTTCTTTTTTTGAACGAAGAAACGACAAGCTTTCGCGAATCATGATTTTTCGGATCCAGCCTTCAAAACTGCCATCGTTCCGGTACTGATTTATATTTTGAAATACTTTCATAAAGGCGCACAGCATGACATCTTCTGCATTGTGAAGATCTTTAATGTACTGCCTACAAGTACTCAACATTTTCGGTGAAAACTGATCGAACAATTGTTTTTGTGCCACCCGATTGTTATTCTGCACTTGTTGAATTAATTCTGTCTCGGAAAAATGGTTTATTACCTTCAACTTTTGGCTGTTTATTATATAGACGCAAAAGAAATCAAAAAGGTTGTATAGTGATTATTTTTTTTTTTTGAATTTTTTTTTGGAAGTATTCTTATATAGAGTGTTTTACAGTTAACTAAAATTTACAATTGAAAAACCAATTTCATTAAATAGCCCGGATTGCAGCGGCATCCTTTTGTGGAACGAAGTGGAGCAAAAGATATAGCGGAAAGCCGGAAATGGCTTCCAATAAAAATAACGAAACATGAACTTATGATGAAATTCTGAATTTGATTCAGAGTGACAAAATTAAAGTAAATTATGATTTGTTAGCCAATTGTCCGCAGGCAGCATCAATGTCTTTTCCGCGTGATCGACGGACTTTTGCTACAATTCCGGCGTTTTCGAGAGCTTTTATGTATGCATCGATAACCGTTGGATCGGCTTGTTGAAATGCACCATCGTCGATTGGATTGTACTCGATAATATTTACTTTGCAGGGCACGTATTTGCAGAACTTTACCAAGGCGTCAATGGCTTTTTTATCATCGTTTATTCCTTTCCAGACCACATACTCATAGGTGATTTTACTTTTGGTTTTGCGGTACCAATATTCCAAGGCTTCGCGCAATTCGGGCAACGGAAAACTTTTGGTGAAGGGCATGATTTGGTTTCGGGTTTCTTCGATTGCGGAGTGCAGCGATACAGCCAGCTTGACTTTCACCTCATCGTCGGCCATTTTTTTAATCATTTTTGAAACGCCCGATGTGGATACAGTTATGCGTTTGGGCGACATTCCTAAGCCTTCGCTTGATGTGATTTTTTCGATCGCTTTCATAACGTTTGGATAGTTCATCAGTGGTTCGCCCATGCCCATGAATACGATATTTGATAATGGACGGTTGTGATACAATCGGCTTTCTTGATCAATTGCCACCACTTGGTCGTAAATTTCATCGGGTGCTAAATTACGCATGCGTTTTAAACGTGCCGTGGCACAGAAATTACAGTCTAAACTGCAACCAACCTGGCTTGAAACGCAGGCTGTAGTGCGGGTTTCGGTAGGAATTAAAACAGATTCTACGATTAAACCATCGTGCAAACGCACCGCATTTTTTATAGTACCGTCGTTGCTGTGTTGCATGGTATCTACTTTAATGTGGTTTATCACAAAGTGCTGTTCTAGCAAAGCACGGGTTTCTTTTGATATGTTGGTCATATCATCAAAATTGTGTGCGCCTTTGCTCCACAACCATTCGTACACTTGATTGCCGCGAAAGGCTTTATCGCCCTGCGCTACAAAAAAGTCGCGTATTTGCTCTTTGGTTAAACTGCGTATGTCTTTTTTAACTGTATTCATTTGGCAA
Organism: Paenimyroides aestuarii; assembly: GCF_024628805.1. Classification (NCBI taxonomy): domain Bacteria; kingdom Pseudomonadati; phylum Bacteroidota; class Flavobacteriia; order Flavobacteriales; family Flavobacteriaceae; genus Paenimyroides; species Paenimyroides aestuarii. The sequence continues at coordinate 495,644 of NZ_CP102382.1, forward strand.
AGTTACAATAATTTGGGTGTAGTTTAAAAGCTTTGGATTTGTTTGGCTATCTTTACTTAAAAAATTATCATTATGCATTTTATTTCCGAAGAATTAGAACAATATATAGCAAAACACTCGGCTGTTGAACCCGAACTTTTACAGCAATTGAACAAAGAAACCCATCAAAAAGTGTTGCAACCGCGTATGCTGAGCGGACATTTTCAAGGGCGTGTGTTGAGTATGCTTTCAAAAATACTGCACCCGAAACATATTTTAGAAGTGGGCACTTATACAGGCTATGCGACTTTATGCTTAGCGGAAGGTTTGAAAACAGATGGTACAATTGATACTATCGATATTAATGAAGAGTTGGAGGCCATGCAGCAAAAATATTTTAACGCTTCAGAATTTAAAAATCAAATTACTCAGCACATTGGAAACGCTATGGACATTATTCCTACTTTGGATAAAAAATTTGATTTGGTTTTTATTGATGCCGACAAGGAGAACTATATTAATTACTGGAATTTGGTGGTGCCCAAAATGAATAAAGGGGGAATTATTTTAAGTGATAATGTGTTGTGGAGCGGCAAGGTTTTAGAAACTGTTAAAAAGAATGATAGGTCTACCCAAGTACTTTTAGAATACAACAAAATTGTGAATGAAGACCCACGGGTTGAAACCGTTTTATTGCCAATACGCGATGGTTTAACGGTTAGTAGGGTTTTGTAGAATTGAAAAAAACCGTTGTACGTTTATTATACAACGGTTTTACTTATTTAATGATGAAGCGGAATTGCTCCATTAAATTTATTACTTCACAAAATTCACAGCATTTGCAACCGCTTCTCCCATACCAGCAGGATTTTTACCGCCGGCTGTAGCAAAAAATGCCTGTCCGCCTCCGCCGCCTTGGATGTATTTACCCAATTCGCGAACAATTTGTCCAGCATTTAAGCCTTTTGTTTCGGTAATTTCTTTAGAAACATAGGCAGTCAACATAGGTTTGTCGTTTGTAACGGTTCCAAACAAAATAAAGAAATTAGTTCCTGTTGCGCCAATTTCGTAAGCCAGATCTTTGGCTCCGCTTGCGTCTAAATCGACCTGCTTTGCTAAAAATTGCACGCCGTTTATTTCTTGAACTTCTTTCAACAAATCGCCTTTTAAACTTTTTGCTTTTTCTTTCAGCAACTGTTCAACTTGTTTTTTCAATTTAGCATTTTCATCTTGCAACGAAAGAACTGCTTTCATGGTATCCTGTGGATTTTTCAAGGCTTCTTTTAGCTCTTTTAAAGTAGCTTCTTGGTTATTGTAGAAATCTTGAACAGCATCGCCGGTTATTGCTTCTATGCGACGAATACCTGCAGCAACCGCACTTTCAGATACAATCTTAAACGCCCAAATATCGGCGGTATTCTGCACGTGGATTCCACCGCACAATTCCATAGAATCACCAAATTTAATAGCACGAACGGTATCGCCGTATTTTTCTCCAAACAATGCCATTACGCCTTCTTCAATTGCTTGTTTAAACGGAATTTCTCTGCGTTCAATCAAAGGCAACTGCTCTTGAATACGTGCGTTTACAAAAGCTTCAATTTGCTGTAACTCCTCATCGGTAACTTTTGCGAAGTGCGAAAAATCGAAACGTAAATAATTTGGCGCAACCAACGATCCTTTTTGTTCTACATGTGTACCCAAAATGGTGCGCAATGCCTGATGCAGCAAATGCGTTGCCGAGTGATTTTTAGACGATTTTGTGCGCAAATCTGTATTTACTTTTGCTACGAAAGTTCCTTCTAAATTTTCGGGAATTTGCTTTGAAAAATGTAAAATAAGGTTGTTTTCTTTTTTAGTATCGATGATTTCAATAGTTTGCTTCGCCTGTTCGCTATCGCTCGAGCCATTTGCCGATACCAAAACCCCTTTATCGCCAACCTGCCCACCGCCTTCGGGATAAAACGGCGTGTGATCTAAAACAATTTGATACAGCGTACCGTCTTTTTTAGATTCCACTTTACGAATACGCGTGATTTTTACTTCGTTTTCAACCTTATCGTATCCTTCAAAAGTTTCCACATTTCCTTCGATCAACACATTCCAGTCGTCTTTAGAAATTTCAGATGCAGCACGCGAACGATCTTTTTGTGCTTTCATTGCAGCATCAAAACCAGCTTCGTCTAATTCATATCCTTTTTCACGTAAAATCAATGCTGTTAAATCAATCGGAAAACCAAAAGTATCATACAATTCAAATGCTTTTTCACCTTCAACAATTTTACCTTCGGTTTTTTCGATTACTGAATCCAACAAATGCAAACCTTGATCCAAGGTTCTTAAGAAAGAAGCTTCTTCTTCTTTAATCACGTTTTTAACCAAATCTTTTTGTGAAACGATTTCAGGAAAGAATTGTCCCATTTGAGCCGACAATACATCAACCAACTCATAAATAAATGGTTCTTTTGTTCCCAAAAACGTAAAACCGTATCGAATGGCTCTGCGTAAAATTCTGCGAATTACATAACCTGCACCGTTGTTTGACGGCAACTGTCCATCGGCAATTGCAAACGCAACCGCACGCACGTGATCAACAATGACGCGAATGGCAATATTGGTTTTGTTTTGTTCTTGAGATTGCTTCGCCAATTCGCTATCGCTCGAGCCATCACTGTCGTTCAGAATGACATCATTTGTTGTATATTTTTTACCAGTAATTGCTTCCACTTTTGCAATAAGCGGGGTGAACACATCGGTATCATAGTTTGATGTAACGTTTTGCATTGCCATACACAAACGCTCAAAGCCCATTCCGGTATCAACGTGTTTTGCAGGCAATTTTTCTAAAGATCCATCAGCTTTACGGTTGAATTCCATAAATACGTTGTTCCAAATTTCAACCACTTGCGGATGATCGGCATTTACTAAAGATCTACCTGAAACTTCACTTCTTTCTGCATCCGGACGTAAATCCACATGAATTTCAGAACACGGTCCGCATGGTCCTTGATCGCCCATTTCCCAGAAATTATCTTTTTTATTTCCCAAAATAATTCGGTCTTCGGCTACATATTGTTTCCATAAATCCCAAGCTTCTTGGTCAAAAGGTACATTTTCAGCATCGTTTCCTTCAAAAACAGAAACATACAAGCGGTCTTTATCAATCTTTAAAACTTCGGTTAAAAATTCCCAAGCCCAAGCAATAGCTTCTTTCTTGAAATAATCACCAAAAGACCAATTGCCCAACATTTCGAACATGGTGTGGTGATAGGTATCAAAACCTACATCTTCCAAATCGTTGTGCTTGCCCGAAACACGCAAACATTTTTGTGTATCGGCAATTCGGTTTGATTTTGGAACGGCATTGCCCAAAAAATATTCTTTAAACTGTGCCATCCCCGAGTTGTTAAACATAAGGGTTGGATCGTCTTTTAAAACAATTGGTGCCGATGGAACAATTAAATGTCCTTTGCTTTCAAAAAAATCAAGAAATTTTTTTCTGATATCTTGTGATTTCATTCGATATATCTAAATTATGAATCGTTCAAAACTAACACTTTAAAAAAGTGAATTAACGTGCAAAATTAATGATTTTTGGTAGAATTACAGCAATTGTAAGATATTATTAAACTACTTGCAGAATAAATTCAAAAAATTGTATATTAGCATGCAGCAAAATGAAACGATAATGCAGATTGAGTTACCTGAAAAAAGATATTACAGCATAGGCGAAATTGCAAAAGCATTTCGTGTAAACGCTTCACTGATTCGTTTTTGGGAAAAGGAATTTGATGTTTTGAAGCCGAAAAAAAATGCAAAAGGCAACAGAATGTTTACTCCTGAGGATTTAAAAAACTTAAAAACCATTTATCATTTAGTAAAAGAAAAAGGGTTTACACTTGATGGGGCAAAAGATTTTTTAAAAAACAGCAAAAAAGCGCCCCTAAACACTGTTGAAATTATCGAAAAATTGCAGCTTATTAAAAAACAATTAATAAATATTAAAAACGAACTTTAATTTAGAAAATTATGAAAAAATGGCTTCCTCTAATAATAATTGCAGTAGTAGCAATTGGAATTTATTCATGGGTAAAAGGAGTAAACAACACCGCAGTAACTTTAAACGAGAATATTAAAGAAAGTTGGGGAAATGTTGAAACTGCTTATGAAAGAAGAAACTCTTTGATAGGAAATCTTGTAAATACGGTAAAAGGAGCTGCCGATTTTGAAAAATCGACACTAGAAGCAGTTATCAATGCTCGTTCAAAAGCAACACAAACAACTATTGATCCAACCAATATTACACCTGAACAATTAGCAGCCTTTAGTCAAGCACAAAGCGGTGTAAATAGTGCGCTATCGCGTTTGTTGGTTACTGTTGAAAAATATCCTGATTTAAAAGCAAATCAAAATTTTATTAAATTACAAGATGAGTTGGTTTCCACAGAAAATCAAATTTTAACAGCACGTACCCGTTTTAATGAAGCAGTAAAACCATACAATAACCATATAAAAGTATTCCCAAATAACTTGTTAGCAGGTATTTTAGGATTTAGCGAAAAAGGATATTTTAAAGCCTCAGAAGGAGCGGAAAATGCACCTGAAGTAAATTTTGATTTTAAATAAGATGTCGATAACCGAAGATTTTTTAAGCCTTTCTGAAGAACAGGAAATTGTAGCCGCCATTGTAACGGCCGAAAAAGAAACATCGGGTGAAATACGTGTGCACATAGAAGAACATTCTGATTTGCCTGTACTAGAACGTGCCCAAGAAGTTTTTAAACAATTAGAAATGCATAAAACAAGCGCCCGCAATGGCGTTTTGTTTTATATAGGCGTTAAAGACCGGCATTTTGCAATTATTGGCGATGATGGAATTGATGCGGTGGTTCCCTACGATTTTTGGGAAGCAACAAAGAAAAAAGTCATTGATCATTTCAAAGCCAATCAATACAAACAAGGTTTAATAGCAGGTATTCTGCATACAGGTAAGCAACTGAAATATTTTTTTCCGTATCAGGGTGCAGATGACGTAAACGAATTACCTAACGAAATTTCAAGAGGTTAATGAATCCATTCAAAAAAATAACCACTCTATTTGTTTTGCTTTTCCCTTTATTGGTTCTGGCACAATTTAATATACCCGCAAAACCAAGCCAGGCAAGCGAACAAACCAGTGTGTATGACTACGCTAATTTATTATCACCCAACGAAAAACAACAATTAGAACAAAAGTTAATAAAATATGCCGATACCACAACAACACAAATTGTGATAGCCATTATTCCTAGTTTGCAAGGCGAATATGAAGGAGAATTGGCTCCGAAATGGGCACACAAATGGGGAATTGGTCAAAAAGATAAAGACAACGGTGTTTTCATTCTATTAGCAGAAAAAGAAAAAAAAATATGGATTGCTCCGGGTTATGGATTGGAACATCTTTTAACAGCTGGAATTAACGGCGAAATTATTAGAAATTATATCATCCCCGAATTTAAGAAAGGTGATTATTATGCCGGATTAGATATTGGAACCACCAAGCTGATGGATCTTTTTTCGGGAACTTACAAAGGAACTCGACAAGAAAACAAAAAAAGCAGCAGTGGTTTTCCTGTTTTTTTTATCATCCTTATTGTTATTATAATAATTATTGCCAGTAAATCGGGCGGCGGTAAAGGAAACAATCGCGGACGTCGCGGCGGCCCCGACTTAATGGATATTATTATTTTAAGCAGTCTAGGTCGTGGAGGCGGCGGTGGCGGTTTTGGAGGCTCTTCTGGCGGCGGTGGCTTCGGTGGCGGATTTGGCGGTGGCTTCGGTGGCGGCGGATTCTCTGGTGGTGGTGCCGGCGGAAGTTGGTAAAAACCATTTAAAATATTTAAAGCAGTTCATTGGAGCTGCTTTTTTTTAATCATTATATAAGAATTTTGACTAAAGTCTTATAACACACCATGTAATACCATCGGGCTGAAACCCGACACATTTAAATTTATATACTGTTAAACTACAAATTCCTCCATTTATTAAAATCAAAAAAAGCCCCAGATTTCTCTGAAGCTTTCTAGTAGCGGGAACTGGACTCGAACCAGTGACCTTTGGGTTATGAGCCCAACGAGCTACCTACTGCTCTATCCCGCGCTGTGCGTTAAATTGAATTTTTATTACGATTAAAAAACGAAATTCTAAACATTTTTTAAAAGGACTTCTAGTCTTAGTAGCGGGAACTGGACTCGAACCAGTGACCTTTGGGTTATGAGCCCAACGAGCTACCTACTGCTCTATCCCGCGCTATTGTGGTGCAAAGATAAGGCAACTTTTTGAACTACCAAAGTTTTTACAACAATTTTTAAAATTAGTGTGTTTCACGAATATTGACTAACTTTGCAAATTATTACAGAAATTTATGTCGCACAAAGCTGGTTTTATAAATATTATCGGAAATCCAAACGTTGGTAAATCAACTCTTATGAATGCTTTTGTTGGTGAGCGTTTGTCCATCATCACCTCAAAGGCACAAACAACACGCCACCGCATCTTCGGAATTGTAAATGGCGACGATTTTCAAATGGTCTTTTCGGATACACCCGGAATCATCAAGCCTGCTTATGAATTACAAAGTTCGATGATGGATTTCGTGAAATCGGCTTTTGAAGATGCGGACATTCTTTTGTATATGGTGGAAGTAGGCGAACGCGAATTGAAAGACGAAGCTTTCTTTAAAAAAATCACACATGCAAAAGTACCGGTTTTGTTGCTGTTGAATAAAATCGATAAATCAAACCAAGAACATTTAGAAGAACAAGTGGCTTTGTGGAAGGAAAAAGTTCCCAACGCAGAAATACTTCCTATATCGGCACTAAACAATTTTAATGTGGATACGGTTTTCAACCGCATTCTAGAATTGCTGCCCGAATCGCCACCTTATTATCCAAAAGATGCGTTAACCGACAAACCCGAACGCTTCTTTGTGAATGAAATCATCCGCGAAAAAATTCTTTTAAATTATCAAAAAGAGATTCCGTATTCGGTAGAAATCGAAACAGAAGAATTTAAAGAAGAAGAAAAAATCATTCATATAAAAGCGGTGATTATGGTGGAACGCGACAGCCAAAAAGGCATCATCATTGGTCACAAAGGATCGGCACTAAAAAAAGTGGGAATGGAAGCGCGCGCCGACTTAGAGAAGTTTTTCGACAAGCAAGTGCATATCGAACTTTTTGTAAAAGTGAATAAAGATTGGCGAAACAACCAATTTCAATTACGCCGTTTCGGATATCAACAAAAATAAAAAATCACACTTTTTAAAAGTGCACATTATATGAACAACATTGTAGCAATAGTAGGAAGACCCAATGTAGGAAAGTCAACCTTTTTTAACCGTCTTATTCAAAGACGCGAAGCCATAGTAGATTCGGTAAGTGGTGTTACCCGTGATCGCAATTATGGAAAAAGTGAATGGAACGGAAAAGAATTCTCTGTAATCGATACCGGTGGATATATTAAAGGATCAGATGATATTTTTGAAGCTGAAATACGCAAACAAGTAGAATTGGCAATTGATGAAGCCGATGCGATTGTATTTTTGGTTGATGTGGAAGAAGGAATCACCCCAATGGATGATGAAGTGGCAAAATTGTTGCGCAAGGTTACCAAACCGGTTTTGTTGGTTGTTAACAAAGTGGACAATGCCAAACGCGAGCAAGATGCTTTTGAATTTTACAATTTAGGCTTGGGCGAATACGTGACCATGTCTGGAATGAGTGGCTCTGGAACGGGCGAAGTATTAGACAAGATTGTTGAAATTTTACCGGAATTGCCAGAAGTTGAAGAAGTAAAAGACGAATTGCCTCGTTTTGCAGTGGTTGGTCGTCCAAATGCAGGGAAATCCAGCTTTATTAACGCTTTAATTGGCGAAGATCGTTTTGTGGTTACCGATATTGCAGGAACAACGCGCGATGCGATCGACACAAAATACAACCGTTTTGGTTTTGAATTCAACTTGGTGGACACAGCAGGTATCCGTAGAAAAGCAAAAGTAAAAGAAGATTTAGAATTTTACTCGGTAATGCGCTCTGTGCGTGCTATTGAGCATGCCGATGTTTGTATTTTAGTGATTGATGCAACTCGTGGTTTTGAAGGTCAGGATCAAAGCATCTTTTGGTTGGCAGAAAAAAACCGCAAGGGAATTGTAATCTTGGTAAACAAATGGGATTTGGTTGAAAAAGACACCATGACCTCGTTTGATTACGAGAAAAAAATACGCGAAGAAATAGCGCCGTTTACCGATGTGCCTATTCTTTTTGTATCAGCTTTAACAAAACAACGTTTACTAAAAGCGTTAGAAACAGCTGTAGAAGTGTATGAAAACCGCAAACAACGTATCGCAACATCAAAATTTAACGAAACCATGTTGCCGATTATTGAACACAATCCACCACCGGCAATTAAAGGGAAATACATTAAAATTAAATATTGTATGCAATTGCCAACACCTGTGCCGCAGTTTGTGTTTTTTGCCAATTTACCGCAATATATTAAAGATCCATACAAGCGTTTTGTAGAAAACAAATTACGCGAAATTTATAATTTTGAAGGAGTACCGATCGAGATTTACTTCCGTCAGAAATAATTACAAAAGGAAAGGTTTAAACGTCTTTCCTTTTTTTGTATCAAAATTTAACAAAATCAACAACCAAAAGAGTATTTTACAATTCCCACAGATGCACAGATAATTATTTCAAACAAAACAATCTCTATTTATCGAAAGTGAAGAGTCCTATTTTTATTTTCCATGGTGAAAAAGATTATGTTATTGCACCAGAAAACTCATTGCAATTGAAGCCTCTTATAAAAAATAAAGACACTATTTTTCTACTTAAAAACCAAGGTCATATCGGTATTAACGATCATTCGCAATATCGAAAAGAATTAATTGCTATACTCAAGTAGATTTTTTACTTTATTCAAAAAGGCACAAAATATACACGATTACTATTATTTAAAAGTAAAAAAAACAGCATTAATGAACTACATTTCGAACAGAAGATAAAACAACCATTCTCTTTTTTTTATGAAATTCAATTAAATTTTAGACTGATTTCATTAAATTTACGCTAATAAATAACATTACACTAAAAATGATTGATTTTCTATATCAGGATTCATTTCCTGTTCAAAAAGATGATACAACGTACCGAAAAATTTCTTCAGATTATGTAAAAGTTGAAAAATTAGGCAATCGGGAAATTTTAACGGTGGATCCAAAAGGATTGGAATTATTGGCAGAAACAGCAATGACCGATGTTTCATTTATGCTGCGTACGTCGCATTTAGAAAAATTACGCGCTATTATCGATGATCCCGAAGCTACAGACAATGACCGTTTTGTTGCTTACAACTTATTGCAAAACGCAGCTGTGGCGGTTGATGGCGAATTACCATCGTGCCAAGATACTGGAACGGCAATTGTACTAGCAAAAAAAGGCGAAAATGTTTATACCGGAATTGATGATGCAGAGGCTTTATCCAAAGGTATTTTCAACACCTATATCAATAAAAATTTACGTTATTCTCAAATCGTTCCAATTTCAATGTTCGAAGAGAAAAACTCGGGATCAAACCTTCCGGCTCAAATTGATATCTATGCTAAAAAAGGAAATTCGTACGAATTTTTATTCTTGGCAAAAGGTGGTGGATCAGCAAATAAAACCTTTTTATATCAACAGACCAAATCGTTATTAAACGAAAAATCGTTAGAAGCGTTCATAAAGGCTAAAATCATGGATTTGGGAACGGCGGCTTGCCCTCCTTACCATTTGGCGTTGGTTATTGGTGGAACCTCGGCCGAAGCTACATTGGCTACCGTTAAAAAAGCGTCTGCGGGGTATTACGATCATTTACCAACAACCGGAAACATGGCCGGACAAGCATTTCGCGATTTGGAATGGGAAAAACGCGTGCAGCAAATTTGTCAGGAATCAGGTGTGGGTGCGCAATTTGGCGGTAAATATTTGGTACACGACGTGCGCGTAATTCGTTTGCCACGCCACGCAGCATCTTGCCCGGTTGGTTTGGGGGTTTCTTGTTCTGCCGATCGAAATATCAAAGGAAAAATTACTGCCGATGGTATTTTTGTGGAACAATTAGAAACAAATCCTGCAAGATTATTACCCGAAACGGCTCCGCATTTAGAAGAACCCGTACATATTGATTTGGATCAACCTATGGAAAACATTTTGACAGAATTGACCAAACATCCAATCAAAACCCGATTAATGTTGAACGGAACCGTTATTGTTGCCCGCGATATTGCCCATGCAAAAATCAAGGAACTATTAGATAACGGCGAACCAATGCCAGAATATTTCAAGAATCACCCGGTTTATTACGCAGGACCTGCAAAAACTCCGGAAGGGATGCCTTCTGGCTCTTTTGGACCAACAACCGCGGGACGTATGGACAGTTATGTGGATCAATTTCAAACAGCCGGCGGATCTATGATCATGTTGGCAAAAGGAAACCGCTCGCAACAGGTTACTGATGCTTGTGCAAAACACGGCGGTTTTTATTTAGGATCAATCGGTGGTCCGGCAGCTATTTTGGCTAAAGACAATATTTTGCGTGTAGAAGTTGTAGATTTTCCTGAATTGGGAATGGAAGCCGTTCGTAAAATTACCGTTAAAGATTTTCCTGCATTCATTATTACCGATGATAAAGGAAACGATTTCTTTCAGAATTTGTAAAGAGTTATAAGCAATATGCTTTAAGCCAAAAGCTCTATAAGGTGCAAACTTTATAGAGCTTTTTTTATTCATATTATCCCGAAATTGTTTTCAGGGTTTCATAAAAAAACTATAAACCCAAATTTGAATCTAAATTCGCTGATAATTAACCATAAACACATATTAACTAATCCTGCAAGGTCTTCTTTTGGACCTTGTAGGTATCATTAAAAAAAAGAGCTACAAGGTTTTAAAAACCTTGCAGCATTCCAATCAGTATCTTATCTATATATCAAAGTGGTTTCTATCGAACTGAGTGTATTAAGTATTTTTATTTTTACTATTTGTAAAATATTTTTTACATAATGTAATTTTTTTATTACATTTGATTCGAATCAATTTTTAAAACTATATATTATGAAAAATATTTATCTATTCCCGAACAAATTAAAAATTCCGGCATTAGTACTTTTCTTATTTTCTTGCATTGCAATGCTATTAGAAGCTGCAGAAATTTATACTTTACCCGAATTAAAAACATCTGTTTTTGCTGTAGTTTCTGATAAGGGAAATTTATTTAATCCTTCTGCGGAATATTCTTCAATAATAACAAATAGCATTACTGATGAAATTATAGAATGCATGTTTTTCATCAGTGGTATTGTTTTAGCATTTTCAAAAGAAAAAATTGAAGATGAATTAATTACTTTTATTAGATTTAAATCTTTGGTTTATGCTACATATTTTACAATACTTTTATTAGTATTAAGTGAAATTTTTATTTATGGCTGGGCATTTTTAAGCTTTTTAATGATTTATTTTTATTCGTTTATTCTCTTTTTAAACATCTTCTACTACACCAAATTATTCATCTATAAAAAACAATTCAGTTATGAAAACGAAGATTAAAGTATTCCGCGCCATTCATAACATCACGCAGGCAGAATTGGCAGAAAAATTAGGTGTTACAAGGCAAACCATCAATGCAATCGAAGCCGGGAAATACGCTCCTTCAGTAGAACTCGCTTTGCGCATGTCTAAAATGTTCCAAGTAACTGTAAACGAAATCTTTCAGTTAGACGATGAATAATCTTACAATGGATGCACAGATTTTATATTAAACCATTATCACAACTATAACTATAGAAGTATCCAAAAAATTAATGAAAAAAATCTCTGACAAAAAATAAACCAGAGCATGAATATATTTTGTTATCTTTAATTATCAAACTGAAAAAATATGAAATATATTCTTAAAACACTCAAATGGCTACTTATTATTTTGGTAACGCTTATTGCTTTGTTATATATTTTTGGCTATGGCTATTTGCTTCGTGGGATACGTGTAACCTATTTAACTGGTCATAAAACAGCTTTTTTAGAAGATTACACGTATTTCAACAATCGAGAAATTAAAAAAGGAACAGCACAGCCTTGGCATCTATCTAAAAATTACAATAAAATTCCGGCTACCGAAAAGTTGAATCAAACGCATACAGACTTGCAAACTACATCGTTCTTAATCATTAAAAACGACAGTATTTTTCATGAAAATTATTTTGATATCGGCAAAGAAGACAGTAAAACCAATTCGTTTTCTATGGCGAAAAGCATTGTGGTATCGGCATTAGGCAAAGCAATTGATTTAGGAATGATTCAAAGTTTAGAAACCAAAGTAATTGACTTTTTACCCGAACTAACGGGCAAATTTGCGAAAGAAGTAACCGTTGGCGATTTGGCAAGCATGGCATCGGGGCAAAAATGGGACGAAAATTATTACGGACCAACTTCTGTAACAACACAGGCTTATTTTAAAACCGATTTGCGTTCGCTGATGTTGAGTTTACCGATTGATGAAAAACCGGGACAGAAATTTAGCTATCAAAGTGGCGACACGCAACTACTGGCAATGGTTTTAGAAAAAGCTACTAAAATGCATTTGGCTGATTTTGTGTCGAAACACTTTTGGCAACCCATGGGAATGGAACATGATGCATTGTGGCAAATCGACCATAAAAACGACGGAATTGAGAAAGCCTATTGTTGTGTAGCCAGCAATGCGCGTGATTTTGCTCGATTCGGAAAATTGTATTTGCAAAACGGAATTTGGAATGGTGAACAAATTCTATCTACCAGCTTTATTTTTAAAGCAATCAATCCCCGCTTCAAAGAAAGCCCGCAATATGGATATGGTTGGTGGTTATCGAACTACAAAAACAAGCACATTTACTACATGCGCGGTCATTTGGGACAATTCACCATCGTAATTCCCGAAGACAACATCATCATTGTTCGTTTGGGACACATCAAAGGCTTGCAGACTACAACCGATCCGCACAGCAATGATTTGTACGTGTATATCGATGAAACCTATAAAATGTTAAACCAAGCACTATGATTGATAAAATAGTTTTACCAAATATTCTTTTTTTGGATATTGAAACCGTGCCGCAATCAGCATTTTTCAATGATTTGCCCGAAGAAGCACAACAATTATTTGCCGATAAAACGCAGTATCAACGAAAAGACGATTTAACACCCGAAGAATTTTACAATCGTGCAGGAATTTGGGCAGAATTTGGAAAAATCATCTGCATTTCGGTAGGATATTTCACGATTAAAAATGCCGAACGCCAGTTTAGAACAAAATCGATTATTGGCGAAGAAAAACAATTGTTGGAAGAATTTAATGATCTGGTAAAAACACATTTTTCCAATCCGGCATTTGTGTTTTGCGGACACAATATCAAGGAATTCGATATTCCCTATATGTGTCGCCGCATGCTGATCAACGGAATAAACATCCCTGAAAAACTGCAACTTTTTGGCAGAAAACCTTGGGAAATTCCGCATTTAGACACCTTAGAACTATGGAAATTTGGTGATTACAAACATTATACGTCACTAAAATTATTGACTTATGTTTTAAACATTCCGTCGCCAAAAGAAGATATCGATGGTAGCGAAGTGCGCAATGTATATTACAACGAAAAAAACATCGACCGAATTTCAAAATATTGTGAGCGTGATGTGGTTGCTGTTGCACAAATTTTCTTGAGAATGCGCAATGAACCTATTTTGAGTGATTCTGAAATTGTTTCGGTTTAAATCCCTGCAAGGTTTTAAAAACCTTGTAGGTTTAAATAAAAACAATTTCAAACAAACTGAAAATATTTCTATTTTCAATGTCAAAATGTTAAATTTTAAAAATAATTTTCTTTTTAAAAAATAAATTTAGAATTTTGTTCCGAAATAAAGATCGACATAAAAATTAAAATGCAACAATTTATAAAACATACAAACAACTGTAAGATGTGGAAATATTCCCGCAGAGGTTTTGTATGCACTGAATTGTAACCATTTTTACAATATAATAATGTGAATCCTCTGCCCAACCGCAGGGGATTTTTTTTTTTGCCCAATAATTTAATATTAATCCATAAACCAGTAATCATGAGCCTAGAACAAATTTCATTATTAAGTTTTGCCAACCAAAGCCAGTTAAACATTAAAAGCAGCGAATTGCAATTTTCAATCACTCAAAATGATATGAAGAAACATTCAAACGCCCATTTTGAATATCTTTTAGCAGGATTTGCAGCGTGTATCAATATGGTGGGACATCAGGTTGCAGATGACTTGGGCATGGATTTAAAATCGATTCAAATTGAAATCAAAGGAATTATAAACACCACTAAAAAGCAAGGCAATAAAACAAAAGATCGCAATGGTTTTCAGCGGATTGAACTTAGCGTGAAACCCGTAACCAATGCCGATCTAACAACCTTAAAATTTTGGATGGATGAAATCAAAGAACGTTGCCCAGTATATGATAATTTACTCAATTCAACACCCATTGATTTTGTAGTAACCAAAGATTATACGCAAAAAGTAGCTTGATTTAGCAAGGAATGACCAAAAACTATTCGCTTAAAAAAATTGTTTAGTTTGTTTTTACTACCTTTAGTTTTTATAATTAGGGGTAGTATTTTTTATGAAAGAACCGATTTTAAGGGTAGAAAATTTAAGCATTTCGTTTTTGCAGGAAAAAAAATGGAATGAGGTTATTCACGCAATATCGTTTGATGTTTTTCCGAACGAAATTGTGGGAATTGTTGGAGAATCGGGTTCTGGAAAATCGGTTTCAAGCTTGGCTGTAATGGGATTGTTGCCCAAGAATGTTTCGAAAGTGCATCCTGAATCGATCTTTTTTAAAAACGAAGACATCACCAAATATTCCGATAAGGCATTTCAGAAAATTCGCGGTAAAAAAGTATCGATGATTTTCCAAGAACCAATGAGTTCTTTAAATCCGTCGATAACATGTGGCGAACAAGTGGCTGAAATTTTAGCAACCCACACCCAGCTTTCAGAAAAAGAAATTAAAACTGAAGTATTGCGGTTGTTTGAGCAAGTAAAATTGCCCGATCCAAAAACAATCTATCATAAATACCCCCACCAAATTTCGGGTGGCCAAAAGCAACGAGTAATGATTGCCATGGCAATTGCCTGCAAACCTGAATTGCTAATTGCCGACGAACCCACCACAGCTCTAGACGTAACGGTTCAGAAAGAAATCATAGTATTGCTAAAAAAATTACAACAAGAAACAAAGATGAGTGTTGTTTTTATTTCGCATGATTTAGCTTTGATTTCTGAAATTTGCGACCGCGTCTTAGTAATGTACAAAGGTGAAGTGGTAGAACAAGGTAATGTGGAACAAGTTTTTCATGAACCACAACATCTTTATACAAAAGCATTGATCGCTTCTCGTCCATCCCTCCATGTGCGTTTAAGAAGATTGCCAACTATTCAGGATTACTTAAACAACAAACCACACGAGCCCGAAATAACAGCCCAAGAGCGTGAAAACCATTTGCAAAAACTCTACGCACAAAAGCCACTTCTTCGCGTTGAAAATGTAGCGAAAGAATATCTTTTAAAAACACATTTGTTCAAGTCGAACGATTATTTTAAGGCGGTAAACAACGTAAGTTTTAAGATGTATGAAGGCGAAACACTAGGTTTGGTTGGTGAAAGCGGTTGTGGAAAATCTACATTAGGAAATGCCATTTTACAGTTGGATCCTGCTACAAAAGGACAGATTTTTTACAGAGATAAGGATATTACCAAATTATCGAAAAGCGAATTAAAAGAACTGCGAAAAGAAATTCAGATTATTTTTCAGGATCCATTTGCTTCCTTAAACCCAAAAATAACAGTGGGCGAAGCTATTTTAGAGCCAATGAAAGTGCATAAATTGTACGATAATAACAAGCAACGCAAAGAAAAAGTACTGGAATTATTGGATAAAGTAGGGTTATTACCTGAACATTACGACCGATATCCACATGAATTTTCGGGAGGTCAGCGCCAGCGAATAGGTATTGCACGAACCATTGCGGTGAATCCGAAATTAATAATTTGCGACGAATCTGTTTCGGCATTGGATATTTCGGTGCAAGCCCAAGTTTTGAATTTACTAAATGATTTAAAAGATAATTTTGGATTTACTTATCTGTTTATTTCCCACGATTTAGCAGTTGTAAAATATATTTCCGATCAGATCATCGTGATGAACAAAGGAAAAATCGAGGAACAAAACGAAGCGGATCAGCTGTTAAACAACCCTGAAAAAGCTTATACAAAAAAGTTGATAGACGCTATTCCGAAGGGTATATAAATTCAAAAGGCTGCACATTTTATGCAGCCTTTTTTTATATAGCATCTATTTCTTCTTGAACCTGTTCCCATTCTTGCATGGTTTGTTCTAAATCGGTTTTCAATTTTTCGTAGGCAGCAAACCATTTACTATCATTCATTAATTGCTCATAGTTCTCGGCCAATTCTAAGTCGGCTTTTGCAATTTTCTTTTCTAATTCGGTTATGATGCTTTCTGCTTTGCTTAACTTATTGTTTAATGTTTTTATACGTTTTTGTTCGTCGTATGAAAGCGATTTTTCAACTTTTTGAACTTCTTTAACGCTTACCGTTGCAGTTTGTTCTTTCTTCTGTTCAAAATCGCGCATATCACTGGCGTTGCGTTCTTCTAGAAAGTAATTAATGTCGCCTAAATATTCTTTTATTTTTTGATCTTTAAACTCATAAACCTTATCGGTCATTCCTTGTAAAAAATCACGGTCGTGGGAAACCAAAAGCAACGTTCCTTCGTAATTTTTCAATGCTGCCTTTAATACATTCTTCGATTTTATATCCAAGTGATTCGTTGGCTCATCCATCAACAACACATTAATCGGTTTTAAAAGCAACATGGCCAATGCCAAACGATTTCTTTCACCACCCGATAATACTTTTACTTTCTTATCCACATCATCGCCCCGAAACAAAAACGAGCCTAACATGTCGCGTACTTTTGATCGATTTGCATCTGTGGCCGCATCAATCATCGTATCTAAAAGTGTTTTCTCGCCATCTAAATAATCTGCCTGATTTTGTGCGAAATATCCCAATTGTACATTATGTCCAATCTTAATGTTTCCCTGGTAATCAAACTCATTCATTATCGCCTTGATCAGGGTAGATTTTCCTTGACCATTTTGCCCTACAAAAGCTATTTTACTTCCTCGTTCAATAAAAAGGTTAATGTCTTTAAAAATAATTTTATCATCAAATGCTTTTTGCACATTTTCCATTTCTAAAACTACTTTTCCGGGTGTGATTGAAACTGGAAAAGAAATATT
The DNA here is from genome assembly GCF_024628805.1 of Paenimyroides aestuarii. Taxonomy (NCBI): domain Bacteria; kingdom Pseudomonadati; phylum Bacteroidota; class Flavobacteriia; order Flavobacteriales; family Flavobacteriaceae; genus Paenimyroides; species Paenimyroides aestuarii. The sequence goes on from NZ_CP102382.1 coordinate 513,045, forward strand.
CATCACAGAATTATCGTCTTCATCTACCTCAATCCGTTCCACTTTATCCAACTTTTTAATTAAAGATTGCGCCATGGAAGCTTTAGTGGCTTTATATCGAAATTTCTCGATTAATTTTTCGGTTTCTTCTATTTTTTTAGCTTGATTTTTCTGAGCCGCCAACTGCATTTCTCGCATCTCCTGCCTTAAAACCAAATATTGTGTGTAGGGCTTATTGAAATCATAGATTTTTCCTAATGAAATTTCTATGGTTCGGTTGGTGACATTGTCTAAGAACATTTTATCGTGCGATACCAACACCACAGCTCCTGAAAATGATTTTAAAAAGGTTTCCAACCATATAATCGATTCAATATCTAAGTGGTTTGTGGGTTCATCTAATAGCAAAATATCATTGTTTTGAAGCAATAGTTTTGCCAATTCAATACGCATGCGCCAACCCCCTGAAAAAGTATCGGTTAATTGATCAAAATCTGCACGTTTAAACCCTAAACCCAACAATACTTTCTCGGTGTTTCCTTGATATAAATAACCACCCAAAATATCAAACCGATGAGTTAAATCACTTACTTTTTCAATAATTTCGTGATATGCTTCTGATTCATAATCGGTTCTGTTAATCAATTCGGCATTCCATTTTGCCAATTCTTTCTCCACATACTGAATTTCATCAAAAGCCTGATACGCTTCCTCCAAAATGGTTCTTCCTTTTACAAAATCGATATCTTGCTTTAAAAAACCAATTTTAATTTCTTTGTCAAACGCAATGGTTCCGGAATCTGGTTCAACTTCGCCCGAAAGAATTTTTAACATGGTAGATTTTCCTGCCCCATTTTTCCCTACCAAACCTACTCTATCGCCAGCTCCCAAGCGAAAAGTTACATTTTCAAACAAAAAATCGCCGCTAAACGCAACCGACAAATCGTGTATATTAAGCATATTGCTATTTTATTAATTGTAATTTTTTGTAATATCTTGCTACATTGATATTGTGATCCAAAGGTACATTATTTTCTATGTTTTGATACAATTTATCTGCAAGATACGGCCCTAATAGCACGCCGCGTGTACCCAAACCGTTTAAAACATGAATATTTTTGTATTGATAGTGAGCACCCACCAAAGGTCTGCGGTCTTTAACAGTGGGGCGGACTCCTGCCACATGATCTATCACTTCATACGGACAAGAAATCAACTTTTCTAATCCTTCTAAAAGTTCTGCCCTTGCTTGCTGTGTTGGAACATCGGTTTTGTCAGCCCAATCGTAAGTAGCACCAATCTTGTACATATCATCTCCCAAAGGAATGATAAATATGTTTGATTTAACGATGCTATGCAGCTTCAAATTTGGAATTCGTACATAAAGCAATTCTCCTTTTGTTCCATCTAAAGGTAAAAGATTAAAAAAAGGATTGTTATGCATGGAAAAACCTTCGGCAAAAATTAAATGTTTCGCTTCTACATTTTTATAAATAACTCCTTCAGATTTCATATATACGTCCTCATAAATAAATTCCTCTTCAAGGAATAGTTCATGCGTTTTGAGAAACCTTTGATAGGCATTTATAAACCGACCTACATTTAAAAATCCGGTGTTATAAACTTCTCCGAACAAAAAGGGACTATCAATATGCGGAATCTCTTCTTTCTTAAGCTGCACATTCAAATGTGGAGCTGTCAAAGGATGATCACATGCTAAAAACCAATTATTTTGCTCTTCGATTGATGCAAATTTTCTGTAAATAGGTACTTTATAGTAAAAAGAATCTTGCAGTAATTTCTCCGCTTGCGGATAAAAGTTATGGGCCAAAGCGATTTGATCATCGGCCTCCCATATCGAAGTAAATCTTTTTAGAACCAATGGATTAAACATACCACCAGCAACTTGAGAGGAAGTTCGTTTTCCATGATCTATTACCACAAACGATTTATTGTTTTGCCAACAAAAATCCGCAAAACAAACGCCAGCTAATCCAGCACCTACAATTAAATAATCAACTTTCATAATAATAAAAAAAACTCTTATCAAATGATAAGAGTTTTATAGTTTAGATTACAAAATTAGTAATTCCATAAATCATCTTCAAATTCTCGGATCGATTCTTTGATACGCTCTGCTTCTAATAATTGCATCATGGCATTACCCTGTACATAGTCGCTAATATTTCTGTCTCCATAAATATTGTCCGCCTTATAAATTGTACTAGAGAACTTACGTGCATTGAACAGGTAGTCAAAGTTAATCTTCATTGCCGGATTTTTCTCATTATAAGCATACGAATTGTATAACACATCGCGTGCATCCGGGAAGAAAATCCAGAATAAAGGAACAGCTTGTTCAAACTCTCTACCTTTAGTATTTATATCTGTTACAACTGGTGCCAAACCTAACAAGCGGTATTTTAACTCTCCTGCATTGCGGTCTAAATACCACATACCCATCGTACGGTATTCTTGAACGTCATTAGGCCTAATTACTGTAGTATAAATATACTGCTCATCAATTTTACCCTCTAACATTAATTGCTCTTTACCATACTCTGTTGTATCCTTACGCATAAATTTAGATTCTAAGTCTTTTATATTTAATTTAAACTTAAAATTCTCGTCTTCATACACTTCATTGATCTTTTTGTTCATTACGGCATCTTTTAAAATGTTCCATAATGGTTTGCGATCCATGGTTTCTTCCATTGGAAAATAATACACCAAATTTTGTCTTTGGTCTAAAGGCAATACTTCCCATACTTTTTTCTGAAAAATAATATCGCGATCATTCACGTACTCATAAGGTATAGGTCCGTCAGCCTTTGCATAGATTTCTTCGATTGATTCATCACCAATCTCATTAGGCGACTGTGCATTTAAAATATTGTTCTGTGCAAAGGTTGCACCTGAAACAAATACTGCACAAGCCGTTAAAAATAAATTCTTAATATTTTTCATAAATTCGAATTTTTTATTGTATTGTATAAGTTGCGTCTGTTGGGTCTTTTACAATTACCTCAGGAGCTTCAACCAACTTAACTTTCATGTTTGTGATTCGTACTACATCACCAGGACGCAAACGGTTTGCTTTTGCTTGAACTTCAGGAGGAAGTGCACCACCACCATTAACAGTTTGAGAACCAATACCAGGGAATACAATGGTGTATTGAGTTACTCTCAAAGTTACATCAAAGTCAAAATCTTCCATTTTAGCAGTAACAGTTGATATAGCAAAATTGCTTGCAGGTCCTTTAGCATTAGGTTCATTTCGGATAAATCCGCGAGGACGAGGCAATGGTTTGATTCTAAATACTTGCTTTGATGAAATTGCTTTTCCATCAGGCATAGTACCTGTTGCAGTAATTACAGCTTCTTTACCAGCAGTAGGTTTAAACATAAACTTACCGTTACCAATTTTTCTTAAAGAACCATTTGTAGCAGAAGCAGTAACTTTATCAGATGTGATTCCTTCCACAGTAATAGAGATAGGGTTGTCTAATCCAATGTAAACTACATTCATTTTATCTGCTGAAATGGTTGCAGAACTTGGACGGCTAACCACCATATAGTTAGAGTTTAAGATATCTACTACAATCGGTTCACCATCTTCCATGAACGTAAATTTACCAGTAAATTTATGCTCTCCTAAGCCAGACGCAGTAGAAGTTCCTTCTACCTGACCTGCTTTAATTCTTGATTGAGGAATAGTTGCTCCATTTACCACAACCGAAGTTGGAACAGTTGAAGTATCATAACGACCCAATACTACTTTATACTTAATAGGCTCTCCTTGGTAATAAACTGCTTTATCAGGAATAACCATTGCTTGGTAATGCTTCATTGAAGCAGCTTGCTTTAAAGAATTTCCAAGGAATAAGTTATATGCTTCATGCTCTAATTGGCGCACATCGTTTTGCATTGATGATAAATAAGCCAAAGAAGAAACTGCTGGATAACCTTTAAAGTGATAATCTAAATAAGGAATATCTTTTCCATCTTTATTCTTAACATCACTTGTATTAAATCTCTTCTCAATATCATCAACAAGAAATTTATACTTAACATCGTTTCCTACAATAGCTTTAAAATCAGATTTGTATTTTGCAATACGTCCCATGATTTCTTTACCTTTTGCAGATAATCCTTCACCTTCAAACCAACCATAGTCAATTGTTTGACCTTTGTCCATTTGCTCGTAAGGCAATTTATTTGTTTCCGAGTCTATTTCAAAACCTTTAGTTGCATCGCTTTTTAAAGAACCTATATAATTATAAAATTCTGTGGAAAGCTTTTCAACTTGTTTTGCCTTTTCATAAGGATCGGTATAACGTGCAGGTTCATCTTCAGCTTTCATTGCCAAGCCTGCAAGTAATACTTTATTTGTATCCTCAGCATTTGCATTTGCTGATTCAAACTTTTCATTCATTAATCCAAAAGCGGTTAACACTTCTTTTGACATATTTAGGGCCATCATAGCGATGAACACAAGATACATCAGGTTAATCATCTTTTGTCTAGGGGTTTGTTTTCCAGATGCCATATCTAATTAGATTTTTTTAAGAGTTAATACTAATTAGCTGTTTTTCCCATAGCAGATAACATTCCACCATAAACTGCATTTAATGTAGATAAATTAGATGTTAATGACATCATTTGCTCTTTCAATTTCAAGTTGTTTTCTGCAACCTCTCTGTTGATGTCTGCATTTTTAGTAGCGCTCTCTAATTGTACTTTATACATTGTGTTTAAAGTTTCTAATTGAGAAGCCGCCGTAGCCATTTCCTCTGCATATCTGTTTGAAGAAGCAACTGCATCAACAGTTGGAGCAATTCCTTTTGCTGCCGATTCAAAGTTTTTGATACTGTCGCGTAAACTTTCCATTAAGTTTCCATCGATTTTAGCTTCTTTCAAAATATTATCTAATTTTTCAGACAATAAACTTCTTTCCATTGTTGGTTGTGCAACCGCTGGTTGAGAAGATACTGACGCTGCTGCATATGCAGGAGCTGTTGATCTTTGAGATGATGAAGATCCACCAACTGCAGAAGTTGAAACCGTACCAGTTACTCCTACATTACCTGCAACTTGCATTGCACGAGGCTCTCCGCCTTTTAATTCAGGGTACACTCTTGCCCAATCTAAATCTTCATCAACTGGTTCAAAAGCTGAAATTGCGAAGATTAATGCTTCTACTAATAGACCTACAGTTAACATATTATTACCGTTTAAAGGTCCCAATTCCATATGTGTGATTTTAAATAATGCACCTACGATTACAACTGCTGCTCCCATACCGTAGCAGAAATTCATTACTTTTTTAGGTATAGCCATCTTGTATAATATTTAATTTTAGTTAGTTAAATGTTTAAGTATAAATTATTTTGCGTTTCTTCCACTTTGAGGAGTATTTGCCTCGTTTAACAATCCTGGACCTGGAGCTGAAACTACAGTTCTAAAACCGATATAACAACGAGCTGAATCTGCATTTTCGCGATCGCGAGTTGCTACTTGTAGGAAATAACTTGGATCTCTCCATGAACCTCCACGAACCACTTTCATTGGGTTTGAAGTTGTTCTTCCTTTTGGTTTTAAACTAGATTGTAAAATGTAACTTTCTTCATCATAAGACGAATCTGTCCATTCTGCTACGTTACCCGCCATATTATAAAGGTTATAACCATTTGGCTTGTATGAACGTGCTTCTGCTGTGTATAATGCACCATCTATTGCATAATCACCTCTATCTGGTTTAAAGTTTGCTAAGAAACAAGCTTTTTCATCAGTGGTGTAAGGACCACCCCAAGGATACATTGCGCTTTTTAGACCTCCACGAGCTGCATATTCCCATTCAGATTCACTTGGAACGCGGTATTCATATAAGTTATGATCCATGTTTCTATCTGATGTGTATGCTTTTTTGTATAATGTTCTCCAAGCTGCAAATGCTTTTGCTTGGTGATGTGTAACACCAACTACTGGGTACTCACCATACGCTTCATGCCAAAAATATTCTTTAAACATTGGCTCGTTGTAGGAATAGTTGAAGTTTTTAACCCAAGCAGTAGTATCAGGATATACATTTACGATCTCTGTTTTAAGGAATTTAGCCTGACGGTTTCTTACCTCGTTCGAAGAATCGTTAATGTATGCGTTTTCGTCCCACCAAGAATATTTAAAGTTTAATTTATTCACATCGAAGGTAACCATTCCGTTTAAGTTTTGGTCTGCAGGAATGTATAACGAATCCATCACCTCTACATAGTATTCATCTGGGTAGCGGCGAGGGTCTGTTATTAATCGTGCTTTTTTGTTTAAACGACGACCAGCATATTCATCATCATCCATTGCCATACTGTAATAGTTATCATACATATAACGATCGTATGCTGTTTGATTTTGATTTAATGATGGATCTTGAACCTCTTGAAATGCAAACGCTCCAATTCCACCTGCAGTAGCATCCATACCCATTTCATCTGCCATAATAGCTAAACGGGTTCTGATAATAGAATCTTTAACGTGCTCTACAAACTTACGGTATTGGTTGTTTGTAATTTCCGTTTCATCCATGTACATTGAACCAATTGTAACAGTGCGTGCAGGGGCATCTTCAGCACCAAGTAAATCTTCGTGAGTTTTACCCATTGTAAAAGATCCACCTGGAATAAAAGCCATTCCCTGTGGCTTTTCGGTAATCCAACGTTTCCCTTGTACTCCATCTAGTAGTTCTCCTCTGTCACCAGAACCACAACTGAACAAAAGCGAGGCAACCGCAGAAAGTGTAATGAACTTCTTCATATATTAATTGGGGTTTTATTTTAAAAATTATTCAAAGCGTAAACCTATTTAATTATTTTTAAATATACAACGAAATCTTAAAAAAAAATTTAATTTATATTTAACAATTTAATTTTAAACATTCTTATCCTAGCAGTTTTTTGTTTGCCCGCCACCATCTTTCTGGCACTATATTTTGCAAAGATTGCTTGTAATCATCATAGCTACAAGGGAATAACACTTTGCGATTGGCATCCACTAAACTGTTAATTTCGATCCACCAGCGTTCTGAAACATCGCTTTTAAAAAAAATCAATTCTTGCTCTTCTAATGGAACAATGTATTTCATGTAACTGGATTTGCTAATATAAGGATATTCATTCATTCTAAAATTAAATCCTTCAACAAAATACCATAAAATTTGAGTAATTAGCAAACTTTTTTCTGATATATTATCAATATTAAAAACTCCAAAGCTACTTACACGGTCGCTTAATCCCGCGTAACGTGCTAATGCACAGATTTCTCGCCCATCAAAACCGTTTGGAAAAAATTCTGAAAAAAATCCTAAATCGGCCGATTTTATCGCATGAATATCTAAACTTACAATGTCTGCATCACGCAAAACCGGTTCGGCAATTTTTATATCGGTGATCAATTCTCCTAATCGATAGGCTTCAAAATACATTTTATCTATCAAATCGATTTCTTCTTGCGAATTAAAATAGGTTTGATACCCCAGCACACTGAAATTGTACAAATTTGCCGGTGTATCCATTATAATGTGGGTCATGAAATTTTCCGACGGATTTTCCACATCGTTCACCACATCTATTTTATTATCAATACAAACCAAATTCACATTTTGTTCCATGGCATCATAACCGCGATAAAGCCCATAGGTTAAATCTTGCGATCCTCCCAAAACAATGGGTACAATACGCTGTTTTAGCAAATCGGTCACCAGCATTTTAATGGCCACATAGGTATCTTGAATGGTTTCGCCGGCATGAATTGTTCCCAAATCTACCATTTTTTTTGTCCAATTACCAGGAAAAAGTTGATAGAAATTTTTTCGAAACGTATCAAAACCCACTTGATTGGTGGTTCCTGAACTGCCTCGGTTTTCGTTTACGGTAATCAATGCCAACTGCACATTTTCAAGATCAGGAAATGCGTTTTGCTTATGAATTGCCATTGTTTTTCCTAAGGAATGCTGCGGCAAGGTATCGATAAGTTGTTCTAATTCTTTAGAAATAGGCGTTAATATTTCGTACATCATCTGTTGCTATTTTTTTGTTGTACGTTTTGTGCTTTTTGTTGTTGTTTTCTTTGTGGATGCTTTTTTAGCTGTCGATTTTTTTGCAGCCGTCTTTTTTGCTGGAGCTTTTTGTTCGATCAGTTTTTGAATTTCTTCTAAGGTTAAAGCAGCTGCATCTACATCTTTGCTTAATTCAATTTTTACCTTTCCTTGCAAGATTACCGATCTGCCCCAACGTGCTTTTTCTACACGAATGCCTTCTTCCTTAAAATCGTGAATTACTTTATCTTTTTCTTTTTGAAGCTTATCTGCGATTAATTCTTCAATATCTGCTTGAGAAAGAGCATCAAAATTGTATTTTTTGTTTACGTTGATAAACATATTGTTCCATTTGATAAACGGTCCAAAACGTCCCACTCCTTTTTGAACAGGCAATCCTTGATAAATAGCAATAGGCGCATCGGCTTTTTGCTTTTCTTTTATCAATTCAATAGCGCGTTCCAGGCTCACATCTAGCGGTTCTTCGCCTTTGGCTAATGAAACAAACATATCTGCATAGCGCACATACGGGCCAAATCGTCCGTTGTTTACCTCAACTGTTTCGCCTTGATAGGTTCCTAAGTTTTTGGGCAACAAGAACAAAGTTAAGGCTTCTTCTAAGGTTATTGTTCCAATGTTTTGGGTAGGACTTAGACTTGCGAATTGTTTTTCTTCGTCTTCAGCATCGCCAATTTGCGCCATAGGACCAAATTTCCCTAAACGCACCAATACGGGTTTTCCTGTTTTGGGATCTTTTCCTAAAATACGTTCGCCTGATTCGCGCTCGGCATTTTTTTCCACATCGATCACATTGGGATGAAAATGACTGTAAAATTCATTCATCATTTTGGTCCAATCTAAATTTCCTTCGGCAATCTCATCGAAACTACCTTCCACGCGGGCTGTGAAATTATAATCTAAAATGGTTGCGAAATTCTTTACCAAGAAATCGGTAACAATATTTCCGATATCAGTAGGAATTAATTTTCCTTTATCAGCACCTACCTTCTCTATTTGTGTGCTTGTTTTGATGTTTCCGCTTTCTAAACGCAATAATTGATAGTTGCGCTCGGTACCTTCGGCAGTTCCTTTTTCCACATAATTTCTCGCAATAATGGTTGAAATGGTTGGCGCATAAGTTGACGGGCGACCAATTCCCAATTCCTCTAACTTTTTTACCAAAGCCGCTTCGGTGTAGCGCGCAGGTGGTCTTGAGAAACGTTCTGTTGCAGTGATGTAATTATTCTGCAAAGGCTCGTTTACTTTCATGGCAGGCAACAACCCTTCTTGTTCTTCGTCTTCGTCGTCGTTTCCTTCCAAATAAACCTTTAAAAAGCCTTCAAAAAGCAACACTTCACCTGTGGCAACAAAATGCTGGTTGTGCTTATCTGCAACAATAGTTACATTGGTACGCTCTAGCTGTGCATCGCTCATTTGCGAAGCAAGTGTACGCTTCCAGATGAGTTCATACAAACGAGCTTGGTCGCGGTCGACATTTACCGAATGGCGCGACATATCTGTTGGGCGAATAGCTTCGTGGGCTTCTTGTGCGCCTTTTGCCTTGGTGGAAAAATTTCGAGGTTTGCTGAATTCTTTTCCATACACGTTTACAATTTCTGTTTCGGCAGCTTTTATAGCATCTTGTGATAAGTTTACGCTATCGGTTCTCATGTAAGTAATCAACCCGCTTTCGTACAAGCGCTGTGCCAACATCATGGTTTGCGAAACCGAATAATACAGCTTGCGCGATGCTTCTTGTTGCAATGTGGAAGTGGTGAACGGTGCTGCCGGAGATTTTTTTGCCGGTTTGGTTTCTAAATCGGAAACCTTGAATGTGGCATTTATATTTTTTTCAAGAAAAGCCTGCGCTTCGTTTTGCGTTTTAAAGTTCTTTGGCAATTTTGCTTTGAACGATTTCCCGTTTGCCGCCACAAATTCTGCAGCAATATGAAATGATGACTCAGTCTGAAAACTTTCTATTTCGCGTTCGCGCTCTACAATTAAGCGAACCGAAACCGATTGCACACGACCGGCAGATAAACCTGCGCGCACTTTTTTCCATAGAACTGGCGACAATTCATAACCCACCAAACGGTCTAAAACGCGGCGTGCTTGTTGTGCATTTACCAAATTGTAATCAATGGTACGCGGATTTTCGATGGCTTTTTGAATGGCTGTTTTGGTAATTTCATGAAAAACAATACGTTTTGTGTTTTGTTCTTTCAACTTTAATTCTTCTGCTAAATGCCATGCAATTGCCTCTCCTTCGCGGTCTTCATCGGATGCCAACCAAACCGTTTCGGCTTTTTTTGATAAATCTTTTAATTTTTTTACTACAGCTTTTTTATCGGCAGAAACTTCGTATTTTGGTTTAAAATTATTCTCAATATCAACACCAATCTCTTTAGAAGGCAGATCGGCAATGTGCCCAAAGCTTGATTCTACCTGATAATCTTTCCCTAAAAATTTTTCTATTGTTTTTGCCTTTGCAGGCGACTCTACAATCACTAAGTTCTTTGCCATTCTTTTTTTATTTGAAAAGCAAAAGTATGTGATTTTTTTAAAATAGCCTTTTTTGATGCCATTTTAATTGTATTGTTTTAAATTTTGCGAAAGTGTTTTTTTAATAATATGGATTAATTCTTTGGGTTGGATCACTTTTATTTGGTGATTGTGCGAAAGGATTTCAGACACCAACTCCATGGTAGGAATTAACTGCAAGGTAATAATGGTTTTACCGTTTTCGATTTCGGTTTTTTGGGAAGGATGAATTGGCAACGTGCTGAAATATTTCCCATATTCAATGGATGTTTCTAGGATCACCGTTACTTTTTCACTGAATCCTTCCAGCGGTTTGGTGGTAACTCCCATAAAACGAGCAAAGTGTTTATGCACGTCTATTGTATCTTTTAAAATAAATTCGGTGGTGGCTTCGCAATCATACATTCGGTCTAGTGCAAACGTTTTTAGTGCCGGTATTTTGGAACCGTTTTTTATTTCAAATCCCACCACATACCAACGCTTTTTGCTTTCTTTCAAAGCCAAAGGCATCAATTTTCTACGGTCGCTTTTGTATTGATCAAATTTTTGGTAATTGAACTCTAAATGTTTTTTTGAGCAAATCGCATCTTTAATGCAATTATAATTTTCTAAACCAGTTGCCTTGCGTTCATCGATTAAAATAAAATTATTGGCAGAAACATCTTGGGCAATGTGCAACATTTTTAAACTTTCCAAAGTGAACAATTGTGTGTTTTTTGAAGTGTTTTGCAACTCATCTTGCACCAAAAGATATTTCTTTTTTACTTTATCAAAAATAATTTTAATTTTTAAAGACGATTCAATATCTTTTAAATCGCGCTGAAAGGTTCGCAAAGACACGCTGTGATCTTCATCTACAAACGCATTTTTTAGTTTATTGTTTAACTCATCAAAAGACAAACCACTGCTGCCATGTAGCTGAAAAAGTTCTACAATGCGGGTTAATCTGCTAATTAAATTGTGTTTACTTGCCATAATTCGTATCAAAAGTATTTTTAAAAAGAGCTTCAATAGCCTCTATGCCAAACAGATTGATGTTTCGCGTGCCTATTCCTGCAAAATTACTTGCGTTTATTTTTGGTAGTTCTGTAAGCGGTTTAAAATTCAAATAATAGGTATCCCAATACAGCCATTGTGCCGCTTGCTGGTCATACACAAACACTTTTTTGCCGCTGTTTATAGCCATTTGCACTGCCCAAGCGGTGCCGCCTTTTACTTGCAAACGATTGTTTATTAATTTTAGATTGGTAACTGCATAAACCTCATCAGCATTTTTCACTTGAAACCAGTTTCTAGCCAAAAATTTTAAATATTGATTTATTTTAGAACGCTTTAAAACTTCGTTTGCTTTCAGTACGTTTTCAACGCCTTCATTGAATTCGTCGGTAGTTAATTCGTATTTATTTTCTGAGTTGTGAAACTTTGTTCGATAGGAATAAGCCACAACCCGCACGTGAAATTTCTTTGAAAAAAATTCAAAATACGAATCGGCTCCCTCTGCCCCGCCCGAATGGCATGTGTAATGATAAACGGCTTTCATAAGCGTAAATATACAATTAAAAAACGACACACAATGACGTAATAAAAATATCTAAATTTCATCTGCCATCTTGTCATACTTTTAATTTTAATTGTATCTTTGCGAATTGATTTGAATACGATTGGGAATATATGGAAAAGGTTATTGAAGAACAAAAACAAGGAACAAGCTTAGTTTTAGATCCGCAAAAAAATAATACCAAAAAGTTATTTATAGAAAGCTATGGTTGCCAGATGAATTTTTCTGACAGCGAAATTGTAGCGTCGATTTTAGCCAACGAAGGATATAACACCACACAAAATTTAGAAGAAGCCGATTTGGTTTTGGTAAATACCTGCTCAATCCGCGATAAGGCAGAGCAAACAGTGCGCAAGCGTTTAGAGAAATACAATGCCGTAAAATCGATCAATCCGTCTATGAAAGTGGGCGTTTTGGGCTGTATGGCAGAACGTTTAAAAAGCAAGTTTTTAGAGGAAGAAAAAATTGTGGATATGGTGGTTGGTCCCGATGCTTACAAAGACATTCCTAATCTTTTGAAGGAAGTTGAAGAAGGGCGCGACGCTATTAATGTGATTCTTTCTAAAGACGAAACCTATGGCGATATTGCACCTGTTCGTTTAAACAGCAATGGGGTTACTGCTTTTGTTTCTATCACGCGTGGTTGCGACAATATGTGTACGTTTTGCGTGGTGCCGTTTACCCGCGGCCGTGAACGCAGTCGCGAACCGCAAAGCATCATGGAAGAAATTAAAGACCTATACGAACGTGGTTTTAAAGAAATCACCTTGTTGGGGCAAAACGTGGATTCCTACTTATGGTATGGTGGTGGTTTAAAAAAGGATTACGACAAAGCAACCGAGATGCAAAAAGCAACGGCTGTAGATTTCGCACAATTGCTAGACATGTGCGCAACGGCTTATCCTAAAATGCGTTTCCGTTTTTCCACGTCGAATCCGCAAGACATGCACGAAGATGTGATTCACGTAATGGCAAAGCATCACAATATTTGTAAATACATTCATTTGCCGGTACAGTCGGGATCTACTCGCATTTTGCGTGAAATGAACCGCCAACATACGCGTGAAGAATACATGGATTTGGTTGATCGAATCTATAAAATTATTCCAGAAATTTCGTTGTCGCAAGATATGATTACAGGTTTCCCAACCGAAACCGAAGAAGACCATAAAGACACCCTTTCGTTAATGGAATATGTGAAATACGATTTTGGATACATGTTTGCATATTCGGAACGCCCAGGAACAATGGCTGCTCGAAAAATGGAAGACGATGTGCCAGAAGCGGTTAAAAAACGTAGGTTACAAGAAATTGTAGATTTACAGCAACGCATTGCCATGGAACGCACCAAACGCTTTGTAGGCGAAACGGTGGAAGTTTTAATTGAAAAAACATCCAAACGTTCCGATGCACATTGGTCTGGAAGAAATTCACAAAACACCACAGTTGTTTTCCCAAAAGGGAATTATAAAGTAGGCGATTTTGTATTGGTAAAAGTAAACGATTGTACCTCAGCAACCTTAATTGGCGAAGCAGTTGGTTATTCGGAAATGCAGTAATTTTTTTTAACCACATATTAAAGAAAATGGAAAAAGAAATCACTTTCAAACCGTCTTTTAATTTCAATGACTATTTGAAAATAAATTATAGTTTACTTTTTAAAAAAGTATCTTTTAGTATTGTTTTTATCATATGTATTTTGACAATAACTGCTAATGTTATCTTTAATACAGTAAATGCTAATGATTTTATAGATTTCTTGTCATTTCCAATATTAATAAGTCTTTTAGTTCCGTTAATAATGGTTTGGCTACCATATAAATCTACTAAAATGATTTTATCCGATCCAAAATTAAAGGAAAATATTATCATTATAATAAATAGAACTGGAATAGAATATATTGGTCAATCATTCCAAAATAAATATGAGTGGAAAGATTTTTCTAAAATTACAGAAAATAAAAAATGGTATATTTTACAATTAAATAAAAAACAGGAAATAATAATCCAAAAGAAGGACATGAATACAAATCAACAATTGGATCTTAAGGAAATAATTGAATTTGTAAAGAATTAAACAAAAAAACTATGGAAAACGTTCAAAGCATTAAACAGCGTTTCGAAATTATTGGTAACGATATAAAACTGAACAGAGCACTAGAAAAAGCCATTCAAGTGGCTCCGACTGATATTTCTGTTTTGGTTACCGGTGAAAGCGGCGTGGGTAAAGAAAGTATTCCAAAAATCATACACGGACTATCGCACCGCAAACACGGAAAATATATTGCTGTGAACTGTGGCGCTATCCCAGAAGGCACAATCGATTCAGAGCTTTTTGGGCACGAAAAAGGTGCGTTTACAGGTGCTGTGGGCAGCCGTGAAGGTTATTTTGAAGTGGCAAATGGTGGTACTATTTTTTTAGATGAAGTGGGCGAATTGCCTTTAACCACACAAGTTCGCTTGCTTCGTGTGTTAGAAAACGGCGAATTTATCAAAGTGGGTTCTTCAAAAGTTCAAAAAACCGATGTGCGCATTGTGGCAGCCACCAACGTTAAAATGTTTGAAGCGATTGATAAAGGCAAATTTCGCGAAGATTTGTATTACCGTTTAAGCACCGTAGAAATCAATTTACCGCCTTTGCGTGAACGGGGCGACGACATTCATTTGTTGTTCAGAAAGTTTTCATCGGATTTTGCGCATAAATACAAAATGCCGCCGATTAAACTTACGCCCGATGCCGCCGAATACCTTATTCATTACCGTTGGAGTGGTAATATTCGCCAATTGCGCAATATTGCCGAACAAATCTCGGTGATTGAAACCAACCGCGAAATCGATTTAAAAACCATTCAATCTTATCTGCCTCAGCGAAATGCACAATTGCCATCGCTTATCGAAACCAAAAAAGCAGAAGGAGATTTTAGCAACGAACGCGAGATTTTGTATAAAGTGTTGTTTGATATGAAAGCTGATTTAACCGATTTAAAAAAACTGACGTTGGAATTAATGAACAATTCCAATTCGGCACAAGTTCAAGAATCGAACAAATCTTTAATACAACGCATTTATGGCCAGGCCGATGAAGGGCTATCAAAACCAAACAATCGTTCTATTCCTTTAGCCGAACACGCATCATCGACCAAAAACAATAATCCATCTGAAATAATGGATGAGGAAGATGACCATGATTATTTGATTGCTGAAACGGTTGATGATGAAGAAACATTGAAATTAGAAGAAAAAGAAATTCAACTCATAAAAAAAGCTTTGGAACGCAACAGTGGAAAACGCAAAGCCGCAGCCGACGAATTGGGAATTTCGGAAAGAACATTGTACCGAAAAATTAAACAATATGACTTGTAGATTTTTAGTCGTAAAAACATTGCAAACGATTCAATAATTCATCGAATGAAAACACCACATACATTATATAAATTTACAGCCTTTCTTTTCTGTTTGATCTTATCGAGCTGCGGTGCGTATAATTTCACAGGTACCGGAAAAATCGATGCGGAAACGTTTCAAGTGAATTATTTTTTGAACAATGCCGAACTGATTGAACCGGGAATTGAGCGTACATTTACCATTAGATTACAAGATTTGTTGGTAAACCAAACCAGTTTAAACATGACCAACACCAATGCCGATTTGGTCTATGAAGGCGAAATAACCCAATTCCGTGTATCGCCAATGACGGCAACTGCCGACCAAACAGCTGCGCAAAACCGTTTGTACATTGCTATAAATGTGCGTTTTACGAACAGAAAAAATCCGGAAGATGATTTTGAAAAAACCTTCTCGCACTTTTATGATTATCCGGCTAACAATCAATTAATTGGGGCTCAGTTAACCACTGCTTTAGAAGAAATATACGAACGCATTACGCAAGATGTTTTTAACGCCTCGCTGGCAAAATGGTAAGCTTATGAATGCACAACAATACGCACAATGGTTAAACAATCCGTACGAATTAACAGAACAGCAAACAGCTTCGTTGCAACAAATCGTTAGTGAATACCCGTATTTGCAATCGGCAAGAGCTTTGTATTTAAAAACCTTGCACCAACAACGCAGTTTTTTATACAACAGCGAATTAAAAAAAACAGCTGCTTATACCACCGATCGCGACGTGTTGTTTGATTATATTATTTCGGAAGAATTTATTGCGTACAAACCCTTACAGATTGAAGATTTGAATGTGGTTGATGAAAATTATATCGAATTCAAAAAGCCCGAACCCACATTAGATGAAAATATTGAAAAAAGGGTATTGAATACCTTGGTTTATATAGAAAATCAAGACAAAGAAACCGGGTTGATTCAAAAAATCGATCAAATTTCAAAATCGAAAATCGAAGCCAAACTCGAAAAAAAGGAACCAACCCTGCCCCAACTCGACCCAATCACCGAAGAGGTGCATCAATTGGAAGAAAATTTGGAAGTGGGCACACCTTTAGATTTCTCTGAAAACGATAAATTTTCGTTTACCGAATGGTTGAAATTAACAACATCGCAACCCATTGATCGCGAAAATGACGTTGTTTCCGAAGAAAATCAAACGGAAAACAGCGAAAAACAACTACCAAAAAAAGAAAAAAATACGGAAGAAACGCTTCCAATCAAACAAAAAAAGATGGATTTAATTGATCGTTTCATAGAAGCAAATCCAAAAATAACACCAAGCAAAACGGCAGTTACACCAGCCATAAACCTTGATCGGCACGAAGAAGAAGAACCCTATTACATGACCGAGACGTTAGCACGTATTTACTTAGAACAAAAAAAATATCAAAAAGCAATACAAGCTTATGAAATTTTAATTTTGAAATATCCAGAAAAAAGTAGTTTATTTGCAAATCGAATTTCCGATATAAAAAAATTACAAGAGTTTAATAATATATAAAACAAATAAATATGTTTACGATTTTTTTAGTGTTAATCACCATAGTTGCCTTACTTTTAATCATTGTTATCATGATTCAAAACCCTAAAGGAGGCGGTTTAGATTCATCATTAGGTGGTTCCACATCGGTTGGTGGCGTTCAAAACACCAACAAATTTTTAGACAAAAGTACATGGACATTGGCAGTTGCTTTAGTAGTTTTAATTTTAGTTTCTAGTTTAAGTTTTAACTCTGGTTATTCAAACGATTCTCAAATTTTAGATCCAAATGCAGTTGCAACACCACCGGCAGCGTTGCCAAATGCTGGTGCGGCTCAAAACCAAACAGCACCTGCACCAAACACAGCAAGCGATCAAGCGCCTGCAAACAATCCATCACAACCTGCAAACTAAGTGAAAATATATACACAAAATGCCAGCTTATGACAAGCTGGCATTTTTTTTTCTGTCAAAATATCATTTTTTACAGTTGGCACACTTTTGGTCAAGACAAAAGCAAAAAATTATCATTCATAAAAATTTAAAAAATAAAATAGTATGGCATTAAACATGAAACCGTTAGCAGACCGCGTGATTATTGAACCGGCTGCAGCTGAGACTCAAACTGCATCAGGAATCATTATTCCCGACACTGCAAAAGAGAAACCACAAAAAGGAACTGTTGTTGCTGTGGGAAATGGCAAAAAAGATGAACCATTAACCGTACAAGTTGGTGATACTGTTTTATATGGAAAATATGCAGGCACCGAACTAAAATTTGAAGGTACGGATTATCTGATTATGCGTGAAGAGGATATTTTAGCGATTATATAAAGCAATAACCTGTAAGCATTAAGTTTTAAGCAATGAGAGATTTTAAAAAATACGATATTTGGCAATTAAGTCATCATTTTACCTTAGAAGTTTATAAAATCACAAGTTTGTTTCCTAAAGAAGAAATGTATGGTATCACAAGTCAGCTTCGTAGAGCATCATCTTCTGTACCAACAAATATATCTGAAGGTTGTGGAAGAAATAGTGATGCAGAATTCAATCAATTTCTAAACATTGCATTAGGCTCAGCTTCAGAAACAGAATATCTGTTGATTCTTTCAAAAGATTTAAAATATATAGAAGAAAATATCTTTATCGATCTTGAAACAAAAATCAACTCAATTAAAAGTAAAATTTATAGTTTAAAAAATAAATTAAAATCGCAGTAAGCCTAAAGCAAACCGCTTACTGCCTAAAGCATAAAAATTATGGCAAAAGATATAAAATTTGATATTGAAGCACGCGATGGTTTAAAACGCGGTGTTGACGCATTGGCAAATGCAGTAAAAGTAACTTTGGGTCCAAAAGGACGTAACGTAATTATTTCTAAATCGTTTGGAGCGCCTCACGTAACAAAAGACGGAGTTTCTGTAGCGAAAGAAGTAGAGCTTGAAGACACCTTAGAAAACATGGGGGCACAAATGGTGAAAGAAGTTGCAAGCAAAACCAACGATTTGGCTGGTGACGGAACTACAACTGCAACTGTTTTGGCACAAGCTATTGTGAAAGAAGGATTGAAAAACGTGGCAGCTGGTGCAAATCCAATGGATTTAAAACGCGGAATTGATAAAGCGGTTGACGCTATTGTTGCCGATTTAGCAAAACAAACACAAGAAGTGGGTTCTACAACAGACAAAATTAAGCAAGTAGCATCGATTTCTGCTAATAATGATGAAGTGATTGGTGAATTAATTGCTGAAGCTTTTGGAAAAGTGGGCAAAGAAGGAGTGATTACTGTTGAAGAAGCTAAAGGAACTGATACGTATGTGGATGTGGTAGAAGGAATGCAGTTTGACAGAGGATATCTTTCGCCTTATTTCGTTACCAATCCAGAGAAAATGGAAACAGAATTCGAGAATCCATATATCTTATTGTACGATAAAAAAATATCTTCTTTAAAAGAATTATTACCGGTTTTAGAGCCAGTTGCGCAATCAGGAAAAGCGTTGTTAATCATTGCAGAAGATGTAGATGGTGAAGCGTTATCAACTTTGGTGGTGAACAAATTACGCGGTGCATTAAAAATTGCTGCTGTAAAAGCGCCAGGTTTTGGTGATCGCAGAAAAGCCATGTTAGAAGACATTGCGATTTTAACAGGCGGAACCGTAATTGCAGAAGAAAGCGGTTATACCTTAGAAAACGCTACGTTGGAAATGTTAGGAACAGCAGAGCGCGTTTCGATTGATAAAGACAATACAACCATTGTAAACGGTGCGGGAGATTCTGAAATGATCAAAAACCGTGTGAACCAAATTAAAGCACAAATGGAAACTACAACTTCCGATTACGATCGTGAAAAGCTACAAGAACGTTTAGCGAAATTAGCGGGCGGTGTTGCAGTACTTTACGTTGGTGCCGCATCTGAAGTGGAAATGAAAGAGAAAAAAGACCGTGTGGACGATGCTTTACACGCAACACGTGCAGCAGTTGAAGAAGGAATTGTAGCCGGTGGTGGTGTAGCATTGTTAAGAGCAAAATCGGCATTATCAAGTGTTGATGCTTTAAATGCGGATGAAAAAACAGGTATCCAGATTGTTTCTCGTGCAATTGAATCGCCTTTAAGAACTATTGTTGAAAATGCAGGTTTAGAAGGATCTGTAATTGTAGCAAAAGTTGGTGAAGGCACCGGAAACTTTGGTTACAATGCCAAAACCGACGAATATGTAGATATGTTGGCTGCAGGAATTATCGACCCTAAAAAAGTAACCCGTGTGGCTTTAGAAAATGCTGCATCGGTTGCGGGTATGATTTTAACTACAGAATGCGCCTTAGTAGATATTAAAGAAGAAGGTGGAAGCCAAATGCCAATGGGCGGCGGCATGCCAGGAATGATGTAAAAATCATATTTGAATAAAACTAAAAAATCCGAGTAAATGCTCGGATTTTTTTTATTGATTAAATACAGAGACATTCATAAATATAGTATCCTCTTTTTTTAAATATGTTCCACCCGTTTCGTGTATATGACCAAAAAGGTGATAGGCTGGTTCTATTTTAGTTACAAACTTTTTTAGAATTGGACACCCTAAATCATTATCTAAAATTCCATTTGGAGGCGCGTGGGTCAGCAAAAAATCTACTTTTTTAGAAAGCTTTATTCTTGGATACTTTGATAAATTCATTCTAGCTGGAACAGATGCAAAATTTATACCTTCCAAACAAATGCTTCTATTTTCTAAAAAAATAATGTTTTGTGGAAACAGTTCCAAAAATCCGTCTGGTTCCAACTCCCATTGTAATTCGTGATTTCCGGCTACAAACAATTTGTATTTTGCGGGATAATTACTAAACCAATCTAAGAAATCAGTAAACTGTACGTTGTTTGCAAAGGTACACGCATCGCCTAAATGAATGACAATATCGACTTCTTTAATAGAAAGTTTCCTGTGCATTCCGTGTGTGTCGGCAAATACGGCAATTTGTCTGTTATTATAATTGATGATCAATTCTAAAACTGTTTTCTAAAATTATTCAATAAACTCTCAATGTTTTTCTTACCTACCGGATTTTGACTATGAACTGCAAAATCAGATAATTTTACTTTATGATCCAAACAATGATTGACTAACCACTTGGCACAGTCAAAACCGTTTTCTTGCAAACCTAAATCGTGGTCAAATGAAATAAAATCGGGCAAGCCGTTGGTTTCAATATAGTTTACGAATTCAGCAAAAGAACGCACACCGATAAATCCTTCGGGAATGAGACGCAAATCGTCTAAATAGAGTTTTTTCATTACTCTTTTAATTTATTTTGCAAACCTACAAGGTCGAATAGACCTTGCAGGTTAAACATCCAGTTCTTTAAAATTTTGAATGGAACGAACCAAGTTATTTTCTGTTAAAGCTTCAACTGTTGACATTAGCATATCTTTACTGACAAATTTAATTTCGTTTTTCATTTCGCTGAATTCATTCATTTCGGTAAGTTCTTTACCAAAAGATATAAAATGAACATTCTTTAATTCTTTTACTTTTGGGTATTCTTTTTGTTGGAAAAATACCGTGTGAATGATGAAAATATGAATATTTTCATTGCTTATTTCAATTGAAAATTTGTGTGGCGTTACTTTTAAATTTTCGTGCTTTTTAAATGTAAGTAAATAAGCTAAAGCTTTGCAAAATTCGGGTTCTTCGCAAAATTGCATATAATGCAATTGTCGGTTAAAATCGCTGTAATACCATTGTTGTTTTTCCATTTTGTTTGATTTTTTAACAAATTTAATTGTAGCTATGGACAAAACGTGACTGGTAGAAAATAAAAATTATCGATTTTTTTGAGTTCTAGAGAGTTCTGTCAAATTTTATTAATATTCATTTTGAACAATAGATAAAATTTTTTTTATAATATTATCATAATCTTCAATTAAATCAGATATTTTATTTAGATTAAATTTTAATTCTAATAAGTTAATATTTTGAATACGAAACATTTCGTTTGAATTTTTGAATAAAGAGAAAATAAAACGTGGATGTTTAGATTCAATCAATCCGTTATGGAATGAGTTTTGAAATTGTAAAGCTAAATTTTCGTGTTTAGCAGATTTCAAAATTTGATTAACAGAACAAGCGATAGCAGGCAATCTTAATCCATTTTCTTGAAACTCTATATCAATACAGAGATCTTTTAACACATCATCACTGTAAAAAGTTATTCCTGTTTCTTTTTCACCACCAAGAAATCCATTATCAATTTTTACTTTTAAACCATTTCTACTAGCAATAACCTTAATAATTTCATCAATGAATATAATTGCGGAGTCACTAATTAATTTTTTAAGTATCTCATTTTGATTGTGTAACAGGTCATTATAAGCATTGTAGTTTTTTTCGTTACTTAATACTAAGTCTGTAAGTTCCTTTTTCATTTTATCGTTTGTTGTTTGGTTTGTAATTTTTTTAACTAAGTGTAAGTATTGGTTTAAAGTTTCTCTAATTATTGGTTTATTTGCCATTTCTTTGATACACTGTTCTATCCAATTTACAATGTGTTGTTCATAAGAAATACAAATAAAATCTTTGTTATTTTCTAATATTCCTTTTGAATCTTCTGACGGTTCAGTTCCAAAAGGGGTTAAATAAATTATCGGGGCATTTTTATAAAACTCATTGTAACGAATCAATTGTTTATACTCGTCAAAATGATTTATTTTATTTTCAATTAAAATTACATTTTTCCCATCTTTTACCGTAATATCAATTCTTCCTCCATTACCTAAATCATAATCAACCATCCCAATATACTCTTCTTCTTTCGCAAAACTTTTTAAAGCATCAAACTCTTCTAAAAGTTCTCTATTCGATTTACTATCAGAAAACAAATCCTTTATTTCGTTGATAAAAAGTTTCAGAAAAACATCTTTTTGTCCGTGGTTCCCTTTTACATTGAGCAAATTGGCAATAAAAGCAGAATGCATCAATTCTTTTTCGTCCAGTCTCAAAATATTGAAAACGTTAAAATTTTCACCAGTGTATTCGGCTAAATCAGCATACTTATTCCTTATGATTTGCGTTTTTTCTAGTAAATTTTCTATTTGTTTTATATCCATATTTATAATGTTTTATAATTCTCATTCCTCAAAACACCCGCATCGCAATATGCGCACAAGCTTCGGCATCAGCTAAAGCGTGGTGGTGGCTATCTAAATTAAAACCTAGATACTGTGAAACGGTGGGTAGTTTATGGTTAGGTAAATTTGGAAACATACTTTTTGCCGCTCTGTAAGTACAAAAAAACTTATTCTGATGTATAGGTAATTCATAAACCTGTAAAACGGCTTTTAAACAACCTTCATCAAACATACTGTTGTGTGCTACCAAAGGCATGTTTTTAATTCGTTTGGAAATATCAACCCATAAATCAGAAAATTGTTGGGCGTGTTCGGTATCGCTAAAAACCAAGCCGTGCACTTGTGTGTTCCAATAGCTGTAAAAATTAGGCACTGGTTTTATGAGTTCGTAATATTTATCTACCACGATTCCGTTTTTTACAAATACCAAACCTATACTACACACGCTGCTACGGTGCTGGTTGGCAGTTTCAAAATCTATTGCAGCAAAGGTTTTCATTGGTTTTCTTTTTGGGATAATCTATTTAGGAATTCTTTTATTTCATTACTCAATGATGTTATAAGCTCTGTTGAAACAGATGTACTTAATTGTCTTGTATGTATTAGCATCCTTTTTCCATCTGAACTATAATGTAAATTATACCAAGACTTTCCAACTATTTTAGTTTCTTCAAAGAACTTTACTTCAAAAATATCTTCAATATCAAAATTGTAATCACGTGGATAATGCCCTGAAGCAATTATCACTACAGGAAAAGTCTTAAAAAAATCTTTACGGAATAAATCTTTCCTTTTTTCAATAGATTCTGTTCTCAATTTTTTCAATTCTAATAGATTGTAGCTTCTTCCAGAAGGTACATCATTTAGTTCTGAAGTATAAATTTCTCTTTGAAAGTTAATATTACTTTGAGTATTACCATTTAAAAAAACATTTTGATAAATTTTTTGATAATGTAAGTAGGTATTACTAGTTCCCCCATTTCCATTTCTATCTTGTTTATTCTTTTGGTTCCACCAAGCAGTAAGTGCATTACTATTGTCTAGAAAACTTTCTGTTCTGGCGTTCCAATCAAATTCATAATTTTCCTTAACATTAGTTTCCCATGAATGAATATTTTTCCTATTTTCCTTATTTCGAGAATTTAATATTTCTTCATAAAACTCTTTCGTATCTTGTTTATGTTTATGGTCAAAATAATGCTCTTTACCAATCATTAAAATTTTTCCATTAGGATTTCCATATCCTAAAAATAAGTTATGCTCGTTGGCAAAACTTACAGCATCTTTAAACTCTCTTGAATAATTCATATTTTCCATGTCTTTATTATTTTATAATTTAATTTAAAACGCTATATCCTTAAAATTTTGCATTTGGTTTACCAACCCTTTCTGGTTAAAGCCGAAACTGTTTCCATTAACATACCAATGCTGATAAACTTAATTTTATTTTTCATTATGAAGAATTCATATCGTTCATCTATAGCTCTATCAAAAGAAACAAAATGTACATTTTTTTCATTTTTAACTTCATCGTATTTATCAAACTGAAAAGATCCCATTAAAACAATAAATATTTTTATGTTTTCATTTGATATTTCTATACTTGAAGTATGAGGTATTACTCTAAAATCGTACATCTTTTCAAAAGTTAACAAGTAAGCTAAAGCTTCACAAAACTTTGGCTCTGCATAAAGATATTCATAACATGCTTGGTAATTCGTGTAAATGTAATAACGCTTTTTAGATTCCATATTTCTTTTCAAAAATCACTATAATTTTCAACAAATGTTTACGGGTTTCCACATTTACAATTGATATTTTTCTTGTAAATGCTTTACTTCGTCTTTTATTCGATCTCTTAAAAATGGGGGCTCCACCACTTCGCAAATAGCTCCATAACGCATAATTTCCATCACAAAATCATTGGTTGGGTGCATGAACAGTTCTACTGTAAACGTTGTATTGTTTTCTTTTGTGATATTTTGTGAAGTATGTAAAGGCAACGATTTTAAATACTGCTTTTGATCGTTTGCAAATTCCAAAACAATTTTAACAGGATCATCGTAACATTGAATTCCAAAAGCATGTTGATAAAATGCCTCTACGTTAATTTCCGGAGTTTTTTGTTTTTCTGAAGTAATAGCGAAATTGCTGATACGGTCTAAACCGTAATTCCGAAATTCGTTTTTATCTAAATCATAAGCAATTAAATAATACCTGTTTTGAGATTCTTTGATAGCCTTAGGAACACAGCGGCGTAACGATACTGCTTTCCAATAACTGTTTAGCTGAAAGGTTACAACTAATTGATTTTGTATAGCGTAGAGAATTCCATTAAAATATTCCGTTCCTTTTGATTTTCTTTTTTCAAGAAATAAATAATTGCCTACTTTTTTAGTATTTCGCAAAATCGCTACCGTATCAAAAGCTTCTAAAATTCTATTAAAATGTAAGTCATTCTCTTCATTTACGATTTCATAGTAATTTTCGCGTTTGTTATATGCAATTTCAATTCCCCAAAGCGATAGAATTTCATGACAATCTCTTTGAAATGTACGCTGGCTTATTGCAAATTCATAACTTGTATCACGTTCTTTATCTAGCAAAAAATTATTGATTTGCTGGAAAGTCGCTGGATTTTTTCGTAGAAATTCTACAATTAAAAAATGTCTTTTAATCACGTCTTGCTTTGCCATATCCTATTAATTTATTCAAAAATAAACAGCGTGATGGACAAAACGTGTCGCACAATAAATTAATTAATTTTTTTTAATTATTTTAAAGAATAGTGCATAAAGTAAATCTAAATGCCAGTGGCCGGCGGCATGCCAGGAATGATGTAAAAATCTTATCTTTATAAAACTAAAAAATCCGAGTAAATGCTCGGATTTTTTTTAGTTTAAGATTCCCGATCATATTGGCAACAACCATGTAAATTATCGTAATCATCTTTGGTAGCTTTCACATCTTTGGTATCGTGACCAGATTTAGCAACTGCTTCTTCTACTTTTAAGGCATTTGTTTTGTGTTCGTTGATGATTAAATGAAGCGTTTGGTCGTCTTGATGCCACTCGGCCGATTTTACTCCTTTTACACTAAAAGCGGCTTTTTCAATGCGTTTTTTACACATATCGCAGTTGCCTTTCACTTCTACATCAACTTTTGCGTTTTTGCTTTTCTTTTCTTGTGCTGTAGCTGTAAATGCAAAACCTAAAACAGCTAATAGTACCATTAAATATTTTCTCATTTTTCTTTATTTTTAAATTATTAGTTATTTTTTATACTATAAAATTTCAATAATGCCATTCCGACGAAGGAGGAATCTTTTTCAACACTGGATATTTTGGAGATTCTTCACTACACTAACGTTTCGTTCAGAATGACCAACCAAACTTTTAATGTTCGCTATTATAATTTTCGTTTTAAATATTATTTGACTTTAAATCGCAATCCGGCATAATACATTTGTCCAAAAATAGGACCATATACAATAGTACTATCAAATTCACTGCCAAACGGATTATCTGCTCCTAAAATCACTCGGTGTTGTTGATAATTCCCAATGTTTTCGCCACCTACATACATTTCAAATTTATCTGAAAAAACTTTTGTTACCTGTGCATTTACGGTAGAAAACGGATTGGTGTAACTCGGTAATTGATTTTCAGCCGAATTGTCGGCAGTGTAAGGCAAACGCTGAGCGCCTAACCAATTCCAAGTAGCATCGAACTTCCAATAGCTGCCATTGTGCTCGTGGGTGGAAAATTCTAAATTGGCAAACAAACGGTGCTTTGCTTGCAACGGTCGCTCTAAATCTTTGGTTCCATAAGTTGTTTGAATATCATAATACTTGTAGGCAGTTCTTAAATTTAAGTGTTTAATGATGTTGTAATTTAATTCGGCTTGAAACGAATTGGCATAGGATGTTCCCTCTAAATTATAGAAATTAACGGTTCTTGCAGATTGATCTAAATCAACCACGATTTGATTTTGGAAATCGGTACGATAAAAATCAAGTGTTACATTGGCATTTTTTCCTAAAAAAGTAAAATCTTGCGAAACACTTATCCCGTAATTCCAAGCAATTTCTGGATCCATTCCATAGGCTTTCCCGCCTTCGTTTAAGATATTAAACTTGCGAGAACTTGCAAACAAATACTGGTTTTCTGCAAAAATATTAGCAATTCGTTTACCGCGACCTGCCGATGCACGAACGGTGGTTTTTTCCCACGGGTTGTAACGCAAATGCATGCGCGGAGTGACAAATGTCCCCAATCGGTTCGAGTTATCAATTCTACCTCCCAAAACCAATGCTATATTATCGGCATTATCATACGTATATTCAAAGAAAGCCCCATAACTGGTGTCGGTTCTGTCAAAATTTTGATTGCCGTAATTGGCTACAAATTCCGAATAATCATCATACATAAAACTAGCTCCGGTAGCGAATTTATGCAACGTATTGCTTATTATAGAGTTGTAAATAAGGTTGGAATAAACACTGCGCTGGGTTATATCGAATTGGTTTAAACCAAAATACGAATTTTGTTTATGATAACTAAACGAGTTTTGCCAACCAAGGCTTTTGTAGGGCTGATCGGGGAAAACATATCCCACTTTTGTGCTGGCATCAAACTTATCGGTATTGAGTTCTGAACCCCATTTTAAAGTGGATAATTTGTGTTGTTTGCTATCAAAATCTAGCTCGCCGGTTTGCTTTTCGTCTTTCATATAACGAGCGGTTAAAAAAGCAATCCATCCTTTTTCGAGGTTTTGATATTGCCAACGATTCATGATATTTATTTGACTTCCCAACGGATTGTCTAAAAATCCATCATGGTTCATATCGTTCTTCTTCACACGGGTGTTTCCATGAACAAACAAAGAAGAGCTCCATTTATCTGATATTTTTTCATTAAAATGCGCATTCATCTCAAAACGTGCATCGGTAGATCCGTATAAATTCAAAAAGAAAGGAATATCGTTCCCCGGTTTAATCAATTCGGTGTTTATTTGCCCCGAAATGCTTTCAAAACCATTTACAACGCTGCCCGCTCCTTTGGTAACCTGAATACTTTCAACCCAAGTTCCGGGCGTGAACGATAAACCATACGCTTGCGAAGCACCGCGAACACTCGGAATATTTTCTTCGGCGATTAAAATATACGGACTGGTTAATCCCAACATTTTAATTTGTTTTGATCCGGAAATAGCATCCGAAAAATTCACATCGATTGATGGATTTGTTTCGAAAGACTCCGCCAAATTACAACAAGCTGCTTTTAGCAACTCGCCGCTGTTCATGGTCTGCGAATTGGTGATGCCTTTGTTGCGTTCGGTGTTTCTTCTATTCACCGTTACCACTAATTCTCCTAAAGCGGCTTCGGGTTGCATTTTTAAGAATTGGAATTGCGAAGCATCGTTCAATTCAGCTTGTAAAACCTCATACCCTTCTGCATAAATATAAACGGTGTTGGGTTGCTGTAAGGTTAATTTAAAAATTCCGAATTCATTGGTGTTTGCCACCACACTGTCGTTTACTGTCAATGTTGCATTTTCTACTGCATTGTTGTAAACATCTAAAACCTTTCCCCTATAAGTATCCTGGGCAAAGATTGGTTGCATGCCAAAAGCACACAACAATAATAATGTATATTTCATGAGTTTGCATAATTAATTAAACATTCTTTTAGTAAAAAATGTGTAATTATGCGTAAAGAAGAAATTGGCTGTATAGTTTGTATAAAGGTGGGGCGTTACTTTCGCATCGAAAAGTAACATTTATTTTTTTTGGCAGCTTGTTTTCAGTAATAACAAGCGGTTGCAATTTATACACAACAGGTGTCATGAAATCTGAAAAATCGTTTGAAGCAGCAACTTTTATAACCACTTCATCGGTTTTTTGTTGAATGGTTTCGTTTTTACAACAATCTTTTTTTACCGTTTCGTTTTTTTCTTTGCAACATGCTTTTTCGTGCGTGTCTTCGGCACATTTGATAGACGAAGCATACCCTAATTCAATTTTCTCGATAGCATTTCCACAATAGTGAATATTAACCGCCAACCCTACATTTGTAAAAAGTATGGCTGCAGTTAAAAATAAACTATACAAATAACGCTGGAACATGTTTTAGGTTTTGATGCGTTCTAATTTTTTGTAAATTTACTGAAAAAAATTCATGGAAAAAGAACAATTAAAGATTTCTTTAACAGAAATCATAAAATCACATAAAAGTATTAATGATCGTTTGCAAGAAATTTGCAACAAATTGCACAGCGAAATTAGTTATTTTGATTGGGTGGGATTTTATTTTGCCGATGCCAATAAAAAAGAATTGCATTTAGGACCGTTTGCCGGATTACCAACAGACCACACCACCATTCCCTTTGGAAAAGGCATTTGTGGACAAGTTGCAGAAAGTAACCAAACATTTTTGGTTGATGACGTGCAAGCACAAGACAATTACATATCGTGCAACATTCATGTGAAATCAGAAATTGTGGTGCCTATTATTGTAAACGGAAACAATATTGGCCAGATTGATATTGATTCTAATACGTTAAACGCATTCACCGCAGAAGATCAAGCGTTCTTAGAATGGCTTACCAATGAAATTGCAGAAATGTATAAAAGCTAAAGACTTACTAATCATGAGAAAAAACCTTATTAAATTTTTCATTTTATCCCTATTAATTGTACCAATAGGTTTTACTGCTTGCGAATCAGATAATGCATTAGACCTTACCTATTCTAACGATTCTAAGAAAATAGACAATGCATTTTTAAAGGAACATGTACCTAAAATTTCTGGAAGTTGGAAAATTGAAAAAATGGCAATTGTTCCAAATAATGGATCGGATATGATTAAAAACGATACCGTTCTATACAATGTTGGTAGAATTGATGTCAATGTGGAAGAAAAAGAGATGCGAAACGATAGATTTCAATATTATTTGAATGGAACTATTTATATCAATCAAGAAACAATTCCTTTTACAACTTCTTTAATACGTCCAAATATTTATAACCAATCCATATTTGCTTTTGCCCAAGTAGGCAATAATTATATCCCAGAGCCTGTAATGAATTTTGATGATTTACCAGAAGAATATCAGTTTTTAGCCGATTATTTTTTTGGTGACACCTATGAAATATTTTTTAGCGATGATGGAGAAACGATAACTTGGCATGCTTTAAACCGTTCTGCAAAAGAAATCATCCTCACCAAAATAGATTAATTTAAAATTGTTCAATTAAAAAAAAGGTGTACATTTGCACAGAATTTTTCAATTCAAACATACATAACAATCATTTAAACAATATTAGCATGTATTTAACTAAAGAAGTTAAAGAAGAAATCTTCGCTAAGCACGGAGGTTCAGCAACAAACACAGGTTCTGCAGAAGGACAAATTGCATTATTCACTTACAGAATTTCGCACTTAACAGAGCACTTAAAAAAGAATCGTCACGATTTTAACACAGAGCGTTCATTAGTTCTTTTAGTAGGTAAAAGAAGAAGTCTTTTAGATTACTTAAAGAAAAAAGATATCAACAGATATCGTGAAATTATCAAAGAATTGGGTATCAGAAAATAATCAATTTACAAAGAGGTGTGCGCATGCGCACCTTTTTCATTTTATATAAAAGCATAAAAGCTTGGTTTTTCATTGGGTTCTAAACACACAACAACACAACAACAACATTTTCCCTTTGTTTAATTAAGAATTAAAAATTTATGATTCCTAAAGTAACCCAAGAAATTATCGATTTAGGCGATGGAAGAACCATCACTATCGAAACTGGCAAATTAGCCAAACAAGCAGACGGTTCTGTTGTAGTTCGTTCAGGAAACTGTATGATTTTAGCTACTGCAGTTTCTGCAAAAACAGCAAACCCAGGTGTAGATTTTTTACCATTAACAGTAGATTATCGTGAAAAATTTTCGGCTGCAGGTCGTTTCCCAGGTGGATTCTTTAAAAGAGAAGCACGCCCAAGCGATCAAGAAGTTTTAACCATGCGTTTGGTGGATCGTTGTTTACGACCTTTGTTTCCGGATGATTATCATGCAGAAACCCAAATCATGCTACAACTTATGTCGTTTGATGAAAACGTGATGCCCGATGCAATGGCAGGTTTGGCAGCTTCGGCAGCATTGGCTGTTTCAGACATTCCTTTTTACAACCTTATTTCTGAGGTGCGTGTGGGGCGTGTAAACGGCGAATTAATCATCAACCCAAGCAAACAACAATTAGACGAGTCAGACCTTGACATGATGATTGGAGCTTCAAAAGATTCTGTTTGTATGGTGGAAGGTGAAATGAAAGAAATTTCGGAAGCTGAAATGATCGAAGCAATTAAATTTGCACACGAAGCAATTAAAGTGCAAATCGAAGCGCAAGAAAGAATGCGTGCAGCTTTGAATTTATCATACAGAACCTACGAGCCTGAGGAAAACGATGACACGCTGAAAAACGAAATTCACTCGTTTACCTACGATAAATTTTATGCAATTGCAGCAGAAGCAAGTGCAAAACACGAACGCAGCGAGAAGTTTGCTGCTTTAAAAGAAGAATTATTAGCTACTTTTTCTGAAGAAACTCTAGAAGAAAAGAAAGAATTAATTTCTAAATATTTCTCTAAAGCCCAAAAAGAAGCAGTTCGCAATTTGGTTTTAGACCAAGGACAGCGTTTAGACGGTCGTAAAACCACAGAAATCCGTAACATTTGGAGCGAAGTAGATTATTTACCATCAGCGCACGGTTCATCAGTATTTACACGCGGTGAAACCCAAGCATTGGCTACTGTAACATTAGGAACATCGCGCGAGGCAAACGTTATCGACTTACCAAGTGAGCAAGGCGAAGAACGTTTCTACTTGCACTATAACTTCCCTCCATTTTCAACAGGTGAAGCAAAACCATTGCGTGGTGTGTCACGCCGCGAAGTAGGTCACGGAAACTTGGCGCAACGCGCATTGAAAAACATGATTCCAGCAGATTGTCCTTATACCATTCGTTTGGTTTCTGATGTATTAGAATCAAACGGTTCATCGTCTATGGCAACTGTTTGTGCAGGAACATTGGCTTTGATGGATGCAGGTATTCAAATTGAAAAACCGGTATCGGGTATCGCAATGGGATTGATTACAGACGGAAATCGTTTTGCTGTATTATCTGATATTTTGGGCGATGAAGATCACTTAGGTGATATGGATTTTAAAGTAACTGGTACTAAAGATGGTATCACAGCTTGCCAAATGGATATTAAAATCGATGGTTTGCGTTACGATATCATGGAGCAAGCATTGCAGCAAGCACATGAAGGACGTATGCACATTTTGAATAAACTTACAGAAACCATTGCAGCACCAAACGCAACAGTGAAAGCACATGCACCAAAAATTATTACAAGAACCATTCCTGG
This sequence comes from Paenimyroides aestuarii, assembly GCF_024628805.1. Lineage (NCBI taxonomy): Bacteria > Pseudomonadati > Bacteroidota > Flavobacteriia > Flavobacteriales > Flavobacteriaceae > Paenimyroides > Paenimyroides aestuarii. The sequence continues at coordinate 545,139 of NZ_CP102382.1, forward strand.
TGCTTATATTGGCGCATTGATTGGTCCGGGCGGAAAAGTGATCCAAGAATTACAAAAAGCTACCTCAACAACCATTGTAATTAACGAAGTGGACGAGCAAGGAATTGTAGAAATTCTTGGAACAGATGCAGACGGAATTGCAGCAGTGTTGGCAAAAATCGACGCGATTATCTTTAAACCACAAGTGGGAGAAGCGTATGAAGTGAAAGTAATTAAAATGTTAGAATTCGGAGCAGTTGTTGAATATACAGCAGCACCAGGAAATGAAGTTTTATTACACGTATCTGAATTGGCTTGGGAACGCACTGAAAACGTTACCGACGTGGTAAACATGGGCGATGTATTCCAAGTGAAGTATTTAGGTATAGACCCTAAAACAAGAAAAGAAAAAGTATCGCGCAAGGCATTGTTACCACGCCCTCCAAAACCAGAAGGCAAACCAGAACATAAAGGCGAAGGCAAGTCTGACAACAGAGAAAACAGACCAGCGCACAGAAACAATAACAACAGACCTTCTAACGACAAGAAAGAAAAAAACAACTAGTTTTTGTTAAATGTATTTTAAACCGATGAGCAAACCTCATCGGTTTTTTTATTTTTACAACCAAAACAAACTTACTCTATGAAAAACACGTTACTACTTTTTGTGTACACACTTGTTACACAAATTATTACCGCGCAAAACATCAACCTTCAAATTTCAGATTCTGAAACAAAAGAATCAATCGAGTTTGCAACCGTGCTTCTGCCTGAGTATAAGAAAAGTTTTGTGTCAAACGAAAAAGGAATTTTCATGGTTGATCCCAACAAATACAAATTACCGTTAAAAGTAATCGTGGAGCAATTTGGTTTCGAAAAAAAAGAAATTACATTGCAAAACAATACCACTGCTTATACTATTTTTTTAGATCCAGCCATAGAAGTATTGCAAGAAATCATTATTCCTCCCGCAAACGCTAAAATTGTAGAACGAACTTATGGTAGAACAAATGAAGGATCGGGAAAAATTCAAGGACAGATGAATCGCTTTGACAATGAAAATAAAGATTCTGGAGCTGAATTTGGATTAATCATTAAAACAAGCAATCATTTAAAAAAATTAAAGAAAGTTCATTGGCATATAAACGGCATAACGTTTAAAAGAGCCATTTTTAATTTGCAGTTTTATGAAGTAGAAAATAATAAGCCAACGAAACGAATTCCACACAGTGAAATAAATTTCTCTATAAACGAAAACCAAAAAGGCTGGTTGGTGTTAAACACCGAAAATAAAGACATTTATCTTGATGGTACTAAAAAAATTGCAGCTATTCTTAAAGTTCAAAAAATTGAATTTAGTAAAGGAAAAAATGAAGGGTACATTATTATGAATGTTGGCGCAGCAACCTCAAATATCATGACCTTAAGATCAAATATCTACGAAGGTTGGGAAAGTGGACCCATGAATTTCCCATTTTACATCACCGTAGATTCGTACGAATAAAAAAATTTATATTTTTTGTAACCTTTTGCAACATACTGCGTATAACTAAAAGTTAACAACATTAAGGAAGGATTTATTTAAACATGAGACAACTTAAAATTACCAAACAGGTAACCAATCGTGAAACAGCATCGTTAGACAAATATTTACAAGAAATTGGTAAAGTAGATTTAATTACTGCCGACGAAGAAGTAGAGTTAGCACAACGTATCAAGGCGGGCGACCAACGCGCGTTAGAGAAATTAACAAAAGCTAATTTACGTTTCGTGGTATCGGTAGCAAAGCAGTACCAAAACCAAGGTTTAACATTGCCCGATTTAATTAACGAAGGAAACCTAGGGTTGATTAAAGCCGCACAACGTTTCGATGAAACACGTGGTTTTAAATTTATTTCATACGCTGTTTGGTGGATCCGTCAATCCATCTTATCAGCTTTAGCAGAACAATCACGTATCGTACGTTTACCATTAAATAAAATTGGATCTATCAACAAAATCAACAAAATGTATGCGTTGTTAGAACAATCAAACGAGCGTCCGCCATCGGCAGAAGAAATCGCTAAAGAATTAGACATGACGGTAAACGACGTGAAAGAGTCAATGAAAAACTCGGGCCGTCACTTATCAATGGATGCGCCTTTGGTTGAAGGTGAAGATTCAAACTTGTATGATGTATTGCGTTCGGGCGAATCTCCAAATCCAGACCGTGAATTGATTCATGAATCGTTAAGAACAGAAATCGAGCGTGCCTTGGAAACATTAACTCCGCGCGAAGCTGATGTGGTTCGTTTGTATTTTGGCTTGGGCGATCAGCACCCAATGACGTTAGAAGAAATCGGCGAAACGTTTGATTTAACACGCGAACGTGTGCGTCAAATCAAAGAGAAAGCAATCCGCAGGTTAAAGCATACCTCTCGCAGTAAAATCTTAAAAACTTATTTAGGATAATAATCATCACAAAAACTCGTTACCAAAATAACGAGTTTTTTTATGCCCGTTTTGTAACAAATCAAAATAAAACATACTAACTTTCTGTAAAAATTATTCTACTTGAAAGCTACCGAAAAAGAATTTTTGGACTTGATGCAAAAGCACAAAGGAATTTTATATAAAATTTCGAGGATGTATTTTGACCACACCGAAGACCAAGAAGACTTAATCCAAGAAATGACTTTTCAATTGTGGAAATCGTACCAAAACTTTAAAGGCGACAGTCAGTTTTCTACATGGATGTACCGCGTTTGTCTAAACACTGCACTAACTTTTTTTAAAAAAGAAGATAAAAAACAAGACAAATATGAATTGTATGAAAATTACGACCGGATAGATGCCGACGACAGCGCCTTCAAAGAAGAACAGTTAAACTATTTTTACGATGCTGTGCAAGAACTCAACAAAGTAGAAAAAGCCTTAATTTTCTTGTTTTTAGAAGGAATGAACCATAAAGACATTGCCGAAAATTTGGGTATTAGCGAAGTGAACGCACGCGTAAAATTAAACAGAACCAAGGAAAAATTACAAACCATCATAAAAAAGAACGGATATGAATTTTGATGAGTTACAAAAAAAATGGAACAACCAGCCCGAGAAAGAAATACATATAAAACCAGAGTATTTAACCAAAAGTAAATCGTTGGCCGAAAAAATCATTAAAAGCTTTAAACGAGAAGCTTTCATTTGGGCAGTAAGTATTGTGTTTATTCTGGTGGTTCCAATGATAGAAATGTACCAAATTAAAGGCGTTTTAAGCCTAATTTACTACTTTTTGGTGTGCCAATTTATCGTTTTTGGCTTGTATTATTACCGCCGATTTTACACGATCAGCAAAATGATTAAACAACCCAACACGTTTAGCAGCCGCGAAAGTATTATTAGATTGTATTATGAATTTCACTTTGCGATTGAAACGTATCGATCGTCTATCTATATTTTATTGCCCACTGCAATTGCTCTGTTTGTAATCACATCGGGCAAAGATAAAACATACGATTTAGTAGATAAATTCTATCATTTTAAAGAGACCTTTCAAACCGATCCTGCTTTTATTTATACGGTTGTGATTTTGGGAATAGTAACAATTGTACTGTTGATTTTGTTTTCGGAATGGATCATCAAGAAGTTTTACGGAAGATACCTCAAAGAATTAAAACAATTAATGGACGAATTTGAAGATTAAAAAAAGCAACTCGAATGAGTTGCTTTTTTTAGTAATAGGTAATTGTTCTGCTATGAATATCCGTAGAAAATTCAGTGGTAACAATTGATTGAATCCAATTACCTATTTCATCGAATTGATACTGAATATCAAATTCATATTTTTCATTAAGTTTGTTATCAAGATAAAATTCTAAACCACAAAATGTACCGTATTGATCAAAAAAATTTACTGCTTTTTCTGTAACCCCGTCATCATTCAACGTATTTCTTTCCATTCTCATTAACATCCCTGTGCTATTGTGAAAATATTCTGTTGTATTGAGAATCGCTCCAGATTCATCAAAAGATATTCTCTTGTACATTAAATTATTCTTGTCGTAATAATTTTCAGCTATTTTTATTGTTGTATCATTTTCTTCGTTATATATCGTTTCCAGCCAGCCAGTAGGGGTTTCTACTTTTTTTCTTGTTATATTATCGCGTTCTAACAGATTTTTGAGTTGCAATAAATCGCCTGTTTTTGTAAACTTTCTTTCGCTTGTTGATGTGGAGCAAGCAGTGGTTTGTTCGTTACCATATTTGTGGTTACATATTTTAAGCTCTTCATGAATTGATTTTACATTTCCTTTCAACCCAAAAGACTCTAAACTTTGGGCATTCAAATGCAATCCAAAAAACATTACAACCAAAACAATATGCTTCATAAACAATTCATTTAGAAAGATAAAGATATAAAAAAAAGCAACTCGAATGAGTTGCTTTTCGTTTTTATGAGATAACAATATTAGTATCTGTAATATTCTGGCTTAAATGGTCCTTGAACCTCCACACCAATATAATTTGCTTGTTCAGTTGATAAGGTTTCTAACTCCACCCCTAATTTCATTAAGTGCAATGCAGCTACTTTTTCGTCTAAATGTTTTGGTAACATGTACACATTGTTTTCGTATTTATCTGCATTGTTCCATAATTCAATTTGTGCCAATGTTTGGTTTGTAAACGAATTACTCATTACAAACGAAGGATGCCCAGTTGCGCAACCTAAGTTTACCAAACGACCTTCAGCTAAAACAATAATATCGTTTCCGTTTATATTGTATTTATCAACTTGTGGTTTAATTTCTACTTTGGTGGCACCATAAGTACTATTTAACCAAGCCATATCAATTTCATTATCAAAGTGACCAATGTTGCAAACAACGGTTTTATCTTTCATTTTTTCGAAATGACGACCAACAACAATGTCTTTGTTTCCGGTAGTTGTAATCACGATATCTGCATTGCCAACCACGGTGTCTAATTTCTTCACTTCATAGCCATCCATAGCTGCTTGTAAGGCACAAATGGGATCAATTTCGGTAACGGTAACAATCGATCCAGCTCCGCGGAATGATGCTGCTGTTCCTTTGCCCACATCGCCATAACCACAAACAACCACGCGCTTACCTGCCAACATTAAATCGGTTGCACGACGAATGGCATCAACAGCCGATTCTTTACATCCGTATTTATTATCGAACTTCGATTTAGTAACCGAATCGTTCACATTAATTGCCGGCATGGGCAATGTTCCATTTTTAACACGCTCGTACAAACGGTGCACGCCCGTTGTGGTTTCTTCAGACAAACCTTTGATTCCTGCGATTAATTCTGGATAGCGGTCTAAAACCATATTGGTTAAGTCGCCACCGTCGTCTAAAATCATATTTAGTGGTTTGCGGTCTTCGCCAAAAAACAACGTTTGCTCAATACACCAGTCAAACTCTTCTTCGTTTAAACCTTTCCACGCATACACTTGAATACCCGCTTCGGCAATTGCAGCTGCCGCTTGGTCTTGTGTTGAGAAAATGTTACAAGAGCTCCAAGTAACTTCTGCACCTAAAGCCTTTAAAGTTTCAATTAACACAGCCGTTTGTATGGTCATGTGTAAACATCCGGCAATACGAGCACCTTTTAAAGGTTGTTCGTTTTTATATTCTTCGCGAAGTGCCATTAATCCTGGCATTTCAGCTTCTGCCAATTCAATTTCTTTTCTTCCCCATGCTGCTAATGAAATATCTTTCACTTTAAATGGCACGTAAGGTATCGTTTTTGTACTCATGTATTCTGTATATTTGTATGTCAAAATTCATGCAAATTTACGCATTTCATTTTAAATCAATGCAAATGAAATCATAAACCTTATTATATGCCTTTGTATAAAACCATTGTTCACAACTCTGATACTCAAATATTTGTTTGGAAAATTTCAGAAACCGAAGCTGCTTTGAATGCTACTATTCAATTGCAAGACAAACATTTGCACAGACTAAACGGAATGCTTTCTGAACAACACCGCAAAGGTTTTTTAAGCGTTCGGAAATTATTGAACGAAGCAGGTTACACCGATTTTGATTTGAATTATGACACCAACGGAAAGCCGAGCTTGGCAGATGGAAAGCATATTTCTATCACCCATTCGTATGATTTTTCGGCCATTATTGTCAGTTCTCAAAACGTAGGCATCGACATTGAAAAACAGCGTGAAAAAATCATTAAAATAGCCGATAAATTTATTGGATCTGAAGCCGATTTTTTAAATATCGAACAAAATTATAAGGAAAATTTAAGTGTGATTTGGGGTGCAAAAGAGGCGTTGTACAAAATGTGTAATTCGCGTAGTTTGAGTTTTAAGCAAGACATGCACATTCACGATTTTACCCAAAACATCAATCAAGGCACTGCTTTGATTGATTGCAAAGAATTAAACTTTGGTTGTAAATTTATGTTTCATTTTGAAACCTTTGAAAATTACACCTTGGTTTATGCATTAGAAAATGAATGATTTTCTTTTCCCACAGATGCACAGATTTCATTTTGATTAATCGCCAATAATGTCATGCTGAACTTGATTAACTTCGTTCTGTTCGCAAGCTCGGGTCAGCATCTCATAACAATTATTAAATAATCCGTGAATCTGTGGCAAAAAAATTAAACTATGAATAAAGAAATTATACAAACCGAAATACAATACAAAGCCGTGCGCAGTTCGGGTGCCGGCGGACAAAATGTAAACAAAGTAGCTACAAAAGTGCAGATTCAGTTTTTTGTGGAACAAAGCAATGGCTTAACCGCTGATGAAAAAGCAACGTTGACCGAAAAATTAGCCAACCGTATTACCAAAGAAGGTTTTATTTTGGTGGAATGTGGCGAAACCCGCAGCCAACTTAAAAACAAAGAACTGTGTACACAGCGTTTGTTTCTATTGCTAGAAAATGCGTTGAAGAAAGATAAAAAACGTATTGCTACTAAAATTCCTAAAGCAGTAATTAAAAAACGTTTGGAAGACAAACAACGCAACGCCGATAAAAAAGAGAATAGAAGGTTTAGGTTTTAGATTATGGAAAGGATTGACAAAAGCATATTAAAATCATGGTTAATAACATTACTTATTAGTCCGTTTTTCTTCATTTTTCTAATTTATTTTGATGGCGATTTATACAAAACCGAAGTTAAAGATATTTTCACTTTTTATTTTCTATTTGTTTTAATAGGTACTTTTTGCGCTGTACCAACCTTAGTATTTCTCATATTGATCTCACATTTTTGTAAAAATCACAGGTATTGGAACAAAATATCAATAAGTTTAACAGCAGCTACTTTTATATTCTTATCTTTTATATTAGCAGACATGAATTTTTTTTCAGCTGGTAATATTAAATTCATCGTATTCCCATTAATATATTCAATAATTTTCACCATTGCGCTTTATAAATCTAAAAACCTATGTACTTTCATTCAAAAGCTCAAGAACAAGCGTTAATGCGCTTACAAGTACAGCACGAAATTGCTGTTGCAGGCATTAAAAACAACGCCCAATTAACCGAAGAAGAAAAACAAATTGCTTTAAAAGAAGAAATAAACAATTTCAATCAAAAGAAAAAAGGGTTACAAGGTGCTCTGCTTTCTAATCGTTCGTCTTTTTTCTATAATCTTTTCTCTTTCTTCTAAAAAAAGAATTATCTTTGCATCGTCTCAAAGGGGTGCCATACGGCTGAGATCATACCCGTTGAACCTGGGCAGGTAATGCTGCCAAGGGAAAGGAACAATACACTTTATGAGTGCACGCATAAGTTGCTGTTCGTAACGAAAACATTTTTATTAATCGAAACAAAATAAATGCCCCTTTTATTTGTAAAATTCTTTTTACGAATGAAAACTCATTTTTTGTTTGCAGGCTTTTGTCTTTCGGCAATTTCCATGCAAGCACAAACGCAACCTAACACTAAGAAAGACACCATTTCATCGGAAACTTTAGATGAAGTTTTGGTACAAGCCGTTCGCGCAACCAACAAAACGCCTATCGCTTATAGCAATTTAAGCAAAGAAGAATTGGCAAAACGCAATTTGGGTCAGGATATTCCTGTTTTAATGAACTTTATGCCGTCTGTTGTTTCAACTACCGATGCGGGTAATGGCGTGGGTTACACCGGAATTCGCGTGCGTGGAAGCGATGGCACTCGAATTAATGTTACGATCAACGGTATTCCTTATAACGATGCCGAATCGCACGGAAGTTTTTGGGTGAACATGCCCGACTTTGTTTCAAGTGTTGAAAATCTGCAATTACAGCGCGGTGTGGGAACATCTACCAACGGATCGGGTGCTTTTGGAGCTAGCTTAAACTTATTGACCGACAAATTTTCGTATGATGCAAATGGCGAAATCGCTAATTCAATCGGAAGTTTCAATACCAGAAAACATACTGCAAAATTCAGTACGGGCTTGGTAAACAACACCTTTGAATTAACGGGGCGTTTATCAAATCTGTATTCTGATGGATATATCGACCGGGCCTCATCGAAACTAAATTCTTACTTTTTACAAGGAACTTTTGTTAACGAAGGTACATTGTTGAAAGCATTGGTTTTTGGTGGAAACGAGAAAACGTATCAGGCTTGGAATGGTTTAGAACAAAAAGATATTGACAAATACGGTCGCCGATTTAACACTTCGGGAATGTATTATGACAATGAAGGCAATATGCAGTTTTATGATAACGAAACCGATAATTATAAACAAGACCATTACCAGTTGCATTGGAACGAAAAATGGAACAGCAATTGGAATTCCAATGTGGCGGTTCATTACACCAAAGGTTTTGGATATTTCGAAAATTATAAGGTAGATGAAACTCTTGCCGATTATAACATAATGCCTATTGCCGTAAATGGCGAAACCAACGAATCATCTGATTTAATCCGCAGAAAATACTTGGATAACCAATTCTACGGGGTTACATTTTCTGCTCAGTATAACACAGACAATTTGGAAGTGCTTTTTGGTGGTGCGGCAAACAGATACGAGAACGATCATTTTGGAGAAGTTTTGTGGGTGCGCAGCCAGCCAATCAATCAATTTAAACAAAAATATTACAGCGATTATTCTACCAAAAATGATATCAATGGTTTTTTAAAAGCCAGTTATATCTTTAACGAACAATGGATTTTATTCGGAGATTTACAGTTGCGCAATGTGGCGTATAAAGCCAACGGAAACGAAACAGGTTTGGTAAACGACACCTTTAATTTCTTTAACCCAAAAGCAGGTGTCACCTATAAAATGAACGATGCCAGCAGTGCTTATTTTTCGTATGCGAGAGCAAATCGCGAGCCAAATCGCAGCGATTATGAAAACGGCAATCCGCGCCCTGAAAAATTGAATGATTTTGAATTAGGATGGAGATATGCTTCACAAAAATTGGCGGTAAACGTAAACGGATATTATATGTTGTACAAAGATCAATTGGTGTTAACTGGTGCTTTGAACGATGTTGGTGCAGCATTGCGTGAAAACAGCGGAAACAGCTACCGCTTGGGAATTGAAATAGATGGTTCGTGGCAATTTGCTCCGAAATGGTTGATTAACCCAAATATTACTTTAAGTTCCAATAAAAACATCGATTACAAAGCACAAATAGATGGTTCGTTGGTTCATTTAGGAAACACCAATATATCGTTTTCGCCCAACGTAATTGTGGGGAATGCCTTAACTTTTTCTCCCGTTAAGCAACTAAACCTTACATGGCTTACCAAATTTGTGGGCGAACAATATATGGGGAACACCGATTCCGATGCATCAAAGTTGGATTCGTACCTAACAAACGATATCAATGTGGTGTATAAAATGCCTTTAAAAAAATGGTTTCAATCGGTTTCCTTTAATTTATTGGCAAATAATATTTTTAACGTAAAATATATTTCAAACGGGTATTATTACACCTATGATGACGATTGGTCGAACCCAGGAACTGTTCAAACAATTGAAGGCGCAGGATACTATCCGCAAGCACAATTCAACATTCTGGGTGGTGTAACCCTTAAATTTTAGTCTAATCAACCTTAATAATCAACAACCAAAAACGAGCATCTTTTAAAGGTGCTCGTTTCTATTTAATTATAAACATTCAGAATAGTTCCGCTTTGCATCACCCTATATTCTTTAAGTGGATATTGCGCTTCGGTTGTAGCTAATCCCAAATATAAATTATAAATCAAAGCATCTGAACAACCACAAGTAGCTTCCACCCCATTCAACGTTAATTTGGAACAACCATTAATGGCATGGTTCGCGCAAGTAGCTTCAAAAGCCCGAATACCTGTTCCGGTATTAATCACAAAAAAACCATTAATACCATAACCCGCCACATACACGGCATTGCCTGGATATTGCAATTTATTATAGGTGGGCAAAGCCGTATTTATGGGTACATTCACCGCAATTTCAGGTAAATATGGGTTTCGGGTATCCCATTCATCTTTCGAACAAGCACTCAAAGTGAATGCAGCCCCAATTATTACAGTAAACAATTTTTTCATTACAAAACATTTGAAAAACAAATTTAATTATTTAACTTTGACCTATATAAAAATGTAACAAATATTAACATAATAAACGCATAAGAAACAAAATCCCGTATGTATGGGATTTTTTCTGTTTTATAAATTGAATTGAAAATGAGTAACGTATCCTATTACACCGCAGAAGGCTTAAAGAAATTAAGAGATGAAGTTGAGCATTTAAAAAGCGTGGAACGTCCGAAAGCCTCACAGGCAATTGCAGATGCGCGCGACAAAGGTGATTTGTCTGAAAATGCAGAATACGATGCTGCCAAAGAAGCACAAGGTTTGTTAGAACTAAAAATTGCGAAAATGGAAGAAGTTTTGGCAAACGCTCGTTTAATTGACGAATCACAGTTAGACACCTCTAAAGTATTGGTGTTATCTACTGTTCGCATTAAAAACCAAACCAACGGAATGGAGATTAAATATAAATTGGTTGCAGAAAGCGAAGCCGATTTAAAAGCCGGGAAAATTTCGGTTACCTCACCTATTGGAAAAGGTTTGTTGGGCAAATCGGTTGGCGAAATTGCTGAAATCAGCGTACCAAATGGCACTTTGAAATTTGAAATTTTAGAAATCACTAGAGATTAATTCCAGAAAAACATGAGTATTTTCACAAAAATCATCAACGGAGAAATTCCATCATACAAAGTAGCAGAAAACGATGAGTTTATTGCTTTTTTAGATATCAATCCAAACGCAAAAGGACATACATTGTGCGTGCCCAAGCAAGAAATCAATAAGATTTTTGAAATGGAAAAAGGTTTATATAGCCGTTTAATGGAATTTTCGTACGATGTGGCCCAAGCAATTGAAAAAGCAGTTCCTTGCAAACGCGTAGGTGTTGCAGTTGTTGGCTTAGAAGTTCCTCATGTGCATGTGCATTTAATTCCGCTTCAAGATATGGACGATATGCGTTTTCAGCGAAAAGCGGCACTCACAAAAGAAGAATTTGAAGAAACTGCCCAAAAAATAGCAGCAAATTTATAAAATGCATCCCTTTGAAATTTCAAAGGGATTTTTTTGTATTTTAGATACCTTAAAAAATAATCTTTATGAAAAAAATCACTTATTTACTTACATTGCTAGCATGCATAAACCTATATGCCCAAAAATCAGCAGAAGAACAAATAAATGAAATAAAAAAAGAAGGAATTAAACTGTACAATTCTGAAATGGCATCATGGCACGGAACCGACTTGTTCATTGCGCAGTATTCCACAAAAGACAGAATTGGCGGCTATTTTTCCTATGCTGAAAACAATAACAATATTTGTACTTTTTATTCAAACGACCAGAATCCAAAAGTGATTGGAACCGTTACATTTAATAATAATCAATTTGATTTAGATAAGGCGATTATAGATTTAACAGAGCGAAACTTCAAAAGCAATGAAAACGAGATTTATCTTTTAAGAAAAAGCGCCCAAAAGGTTATAGAAAATGATACCGTTTTATTTAAACATTATAATAACACTAAATACAATTTAATTCCTTTAATTGAGAAAGATATAAATAAGGTGTATGTATTAACCGGACCGGCAATAAGTGGCGTGGTTATTTTTGGAAACGATTATCTTTTAACATTTAATAAAAAGAATGAACTAATAAGTAAAAAAAGCCTTCATCAAAATATTATTCCTATTGAATTTGGTGATCATGAACAAGAAGTGGAATCTACTATGCATTCACATTTACCAGAAACAGGCGATTTTTTAACACCAACCGATGTTTGTACTTTAATGTTGTATGGAAAATACACCTCATGGAAAAATCATATAGTAGTTTCTAAAAATTATCTAAATATGTGGATGATTCACGACAATACCTATGAAATAATGACAATGGAAGCTGTTGAAAAAATAGCAAATGAAGCAGATGAATCAGAGCAAGAAGAATAAAATGAAATTCGAACCAAAACAAATCATCCTAAAAAACAGAAAAACAGTTTTAATAAGACAGGCAGCAATTTCTGACGCAGAAAATCTTTTAAACTGTATAAAAACTTACATTCCTACCAGCAACTTTATTCCAAAATTAGAAAGTGAAGTTACTTTAACAGTAGATCAAGAAAAAGAATGGATCAACTCGTTTTTAGTAAATGATAATTCTTTGCTTTTGGTTGCCGAATATGAAAACAAAATCATCGGGAATATTGATGCAACAGGAAGTCGCAGAAAAATCATGGAACATACAGCCGTTATTGGCATGGGCATGCTGCAAGAATGGCAAAATATAGGATTGGGTACAGCATTTCTTTCAGCAACTATTGAATGGGCAAGAAACAATCCTATATTAGAATTGCTGTGGCTTCAGGTTTATACCGACAATGAATTGGGAGTGCAGTTATACCAAAAAATGGGGTTTGTAGCAAACGGAATTATTCCAAACTTTTTTAAACAAAACAACACGTATTTTGACAACCTTACCATGACTTTAACGGTGTAAACGTTTTCTAAATTTTCTTATACTGAATAGAAAAAGTTGTTCCCTTGCCTATTTCTGATTTTAAAACGCGGATTGTTCCTTTGTGATATTTTTCAACAATGCGTTGCGTAAGCGAAAGTCCCAATCCCCAACCGCGCTTTTTGGTTGAAAAACCTGGTTCAAATATTTTTCGGAATTGGCTTTTGGGAATTCCTTTACCGGTATCGGTTACTAAAATATGAATAAAAGCATCGCTATTTTTAATTTCAACCTTGATTTTTCCTTTGCCTTTAATGGCATCAATAGCGTTTTTCACAAGGTTTTCAATTGTCCAACTGTGCAAAGTGGGGTTCAGCATTAAGTTTACCACATCGGTATTGGTTTCAAAATCAAAATCGATTTGTTTAGAACTGCGTGATTGCAAATAATCAAATGATTTTTTGGTTTCGGTCACAATATTCAACAATTCCAAATTGGGTTCGGATCCAATTTTTGAAAAACGATCGGCAATGGTCTGTAAACGATTTACATCTTTCTGCACCTCCTCCACAATATTCGCATCCATTTCTTCTAACTTCATGATTTCGATCCACCCCATTAACGAAGAAAGCGGCGTTCCAATTTGGTGTGCGGTTTCTTTTGCCATACCTGCCCACAACTTGTTTTCAGAAGATATTCTGCTGGTACGAAAATAACTATAAACCAGCAAGCCAAACAAAACCAAAATAGCCACCAAAGCCAAAGGATAATATTTTAATTTGGTGATTAATGATGAGTTGCCGTAATAAACATATTGAATTTCATCTAAAAATCTTACTTCAAGCGGAGCGTTTTCTTTTTTTAAATCATTTAAAAACTTATATTGTAATTTCAAATCATCTTCAACTTCTTCTGGTAAGTTGTAGTGGCTAATAATACTGTCTGTTTTTGTAGTAAGAATTGCAGGAATAGTTGTATTTCCACTTAAAACTGCCAAAGGTAAATCAACACTATTTTTATCTGTGTTAATCATACTTTTATTAGCTTCCGCCCAAATTTCCATTTTCACACGTTCTTCATGTTTAAACGTTTGAAAAAGCAAATAGGTGTTCCAAAGAATTAAAATTAAAATTCCCAACGAAAAAATTAAGAGAAACCAACGGGTGTACAAACTTCTTTTAAGTATAGACATGCTTACTTTTTATAATCAATAAAATTAGGGAATTCTTTTTATAAATATTTTTACATCATCGCAATCTATATGAGAACACAAATCATTATCAAGAATTTTATCAATCTGTTTTAATTTTTGCATAATAACTTCTTTATTCTTTTTATCAATTTTCACTTGATTATTATCAAAACCAATTGCTTTGACTTTTTGCATACATTCTTCAGATATTTTAATTTTATGTAAGAGAAAATCCTTTTGAGAAAAACAATCCACACACAAAACAAGCTTATACAACGGTTTATCAATTTCACCTATCCATTCAAAAGACATTTCATTGAAATCAACAGGTTTATTAGACACTTTATTACAAGACAGTGCAAAAAGAGAAACAAAAATCAGAACAACGTTTTTCATTTAAATAAATAAGATTGTAAATGACAAGATACTATTTTAAAACGTTATTTTGTTAATAATATTTTGGAAAATGAACCAAAAATTTTCTATGCAATACTTATATTTGTTGAAACCAATTTTAAGTTATGTTCAGCATTCATCCCACCGATTTAACGCCGGTACAAGTTCAAGCATATTTGCAAGGTGCTATTGGTCCTCGTCCTATTGCTTTTGCCAGTACGATAAGCGAAGACGGAACACCCAATTTATCGCCTTTTAGTTTTTTTAATATTTTTAGCTCTAATCCGCCGATTGTGGTTTTTTCACCAGCGCGTAGGGTTCGAAACAACACCGTAAAACACACCCTTTTAAACTGTGAAGCTACTAAAGAAGTGGTTATAAACATTGCCAATTATGATATGGTGCAGCAACTTTCGCTGGCTTCTACCGAGTATGGCGATGGGGTGGACGAGTTTATAAAGTCGGGGTTTTCCAAACTGCCTTCAGATGTGGTGAAACCGTTTCGCGTAGCCGAAAGTCCAGTACAATTAGAATGCAAAGTAAACGATATTATTGCTTTGGGCGATCAAGGTGGTGCTGGAAACATGATTATTTGCGAAGTTGTGAAAATTCATATTTCGGAAGCTGTTTTAGATGGCAAAGGCGGAATCGATCAACATAAAATCGACTTAATTGCCCGCATGGGAGGCAATTGGTACACACGTGCCACACCGGGAATGTTCGAAGTAGAAAAACCACTAACCACTTTAGGAATTGGTGTTGATGCCATACCCGAAGATGCCAAAAAAAGTGGTATATTTGCAGGAAATGACTTGGGAATTTTAGGAAATGTAGAGGTTTTACCTACTGAAAGTGAGATTGATGCATTTTTAAAAGAGCACGTTCAAATAAAAAATTGGAGCAACGAGAAAAACAACGAATTAATTTATAAAAAAGCTAAAGAATTTTTAAGCGAAAATGATGTAACATCGGCTTGGAAAACAATTTTAGCAGCAAAAATATAACAAATGGAAGTTTTAGGAAGAATTAAAGTAATTGGACCTGTACAAGATGTAAGTCCAACATTCAGAAAAAGAGAATTGGTTGTAACAACCGAAGAGCAATATCCGCAACATATTTTAATCGAATTCACGCAAGATAAATGCGATTTATTGAACACTTTTCAATTGGGAGAGCAAGTGCGTATAGGCATTAATTTGCGCGGAAGAGAATGGGTTAATCCACAAGGAGAAACGCGTTATTTCAACTCGATCCAAGGTTGGAGAATCGATCGTCCGCAAATGCAACAACCTGCTTACAACCAACCACAACAAGGTTACGGAGCACCTCAAGGCGGTGGTTATGCACCACCACAACAAGGTTACAGCCAGCAACCACAGCAAGGACAAGGGCAACCAAATCCGTTTGAAAACCAAGGTGGTGGTTATGCCAACAATAACAATTCAGGCTTTCCTCCTGCTCCAAATTTCAATCAAAACGAAGAAGCAGAAGACGATTTGCCTTTTTAATAGCGCAAAAACAATAATTTTGAATCCTGATTACATTTGTAATCGGGATTTTTTTTATCTTGACCAGATAGAAGCTTGAAGCATTGAACATTATTGCCACAGATGCACCGATTTTTATTTTTTTTAATCTGTTAATCTGTGGTAAAAGCTATGTGACTATGTGGTTTCAAATATCTTATTAAATGTACAAACTTACCAAAGAACTCTATTTCCCAAATGTGGAAACCGCCCATTCGTCGGGCATTGTGGCTTTTGGTGGCGATTTATCTCCCGAAAGACTAATTTTGGCTTACAAAAGTGGGATTTTTCCGTGGTTTGAAGACGGAGAAGAAATTACATGGTTTGCACCTGAAGAGCGAATGGTATTGTTTTTAAACCAATTAAAAATATCCAAATCAACCAGAAACCTCATCAACAGAAACATTTTTAAAACCACGTTCAACACCGCTTTTGAAAACGTAATTACGCAATGCCAACAAATAAAACGCAGCGGTCAATTAGGCACTTGGATTACAGATGATATGCTAAAAGCCTACCTTAAATTACACGAAATGGGTTATGCAAAATCAGTGGAAGTGTGGCAGAATGAGGAGCTTGTTGGCGGTTTGTATGGTATCGATTTAGGACATATTTTTTGTGGTGAAAGCATGTTTTCTAAAGTATCAAATGCTTCAAAAATGGCGTTTATTGCATTGACCCAAAAATTAAAAGCCGAGAATTATCAATTGATAGACTGTCAGGTTTATAATGATTATTTGGCACAATTGGGAGCCGAAGAAATTCCACGCGAGTTATTTATGCAAATTCTAAACAGGCAGTTAAAGGTTGTTTATGAAGATGAAACACTTGATTCTCTTTCTAAAAAGTTCTTAATGAGGTAATGCCCCAAGTAGATCAATGGCGTTAAGCCAACAGCTAATAGAAGCTTAAAGGAGTAGCCCGTTGCTGCCATATTCACATAATCTTGAAAGCTAAGCTTGCCAGTGAGCCAAAAGGCAATTCCGGTTACAATAAAACTATCAAACAACTGCGAAATCACAGTTGACCCGGTGCTGCGAAGCCAAATCATTTTGCCACCTGTTCGTTTTTTAAAAAAGACAAACAAAGCGGCATCTATCAGTTGCGAACACACAAAAGCAATAATACTGGCAATAATAATCCACAAACCCTGACCAAATACTTCTTGAAAAGCACTGAAACTGACCGCAGAAACATTAGAAGTCGGAATTTGTATCGCCAAAAAAACCATACAAAACGTATAGGAAATTAAGCCAGTTGTTAAAAATGTTAGCTTTTTCACGCCTTCTTTACCAAAATATTCGTTGATTAAATCGGTAACCACAAACACGATGGGCCAAGGCAAAATACCTACACTCAGAATAAAAGGACCAACGTTTATTAGTTTGCCACCAATTAATTCGGCAACAATGGCATTTGTTATAAAAACACCTCCTAACAGTATAAATACGATTTGTTTTTTAGTGAGTTTCATTAGTGGCTTTTATAGCAAAAACATTCTGTAATATGATCATTTACCATTCCCACCGCTTGCATAAAAGCATAAACGGTAGTAGATCCCATAAATTTAAAACCACGCTTTTTTAAATCTTTTGCAATGGCATCTGAAATATCGGTTTTTGCAACAGCGTCTTTTATGCTTTTCAGTTTATTGTCAATCGGTTTACCGTTTACATAGTTCCATACATATTCAGAAAACGAACCAAATTCTTTTTGAATTTCCTGAAAAATGCGTGCGTTGTTTATAGTAGCTTCAATTTTACCACGGTGGCGAATAATTCCTTCGTTTTGCAACAATTCTTCCACTTTTTCGGGGTTGTATTTTGCTATTTTTTTATAATTGAATTGATCAAAAGCTGTACGGAAATTTTCACGCTTTTTTAAAATCGTAATCCAACTTAAACCCGCCTGAAAAGATTCTAGCACCAAAAATTCAAACAAAACGTTGTCATCATAAACAGGTTTTCCCCATTCTTCGTCGTGGTATTTTATATACAACTCATCGTTTGACACCCAATTGCAACGTATTTTTTTCATTGTTTTTATTATATTTATCTTTTACAAAGATATTTAAAGGTTTTAAAATAAATATGAGCATTACAAATAAATACTATCTTATTGTATTCATCTTATTTCAACAAATAAGTTTTTCTCAACAAAATATAAAAGGTTCAATTACTTCAGAAAATGAACCAGTACCTTATGCACAAATTTATTCAAAAGCATCAGAACGTCCTGTATATTCGGATAGTTTAGGTACGTTTCATTTAAAAAATATAAATCAAAATGAAACCATCACCATTAAATGTATAGGGTATGAAGATAAAAATGTAAAAGTTGCTGATAATAATTCTATTAAAATTGAATTAAAAAAGGCTGATTTTTTATTAGATGAAATTGTAATAGATGTTATAAATTCTGGTTGGGAAAAATTTTTCAAAAAATCTAAAGCTCATTTATGGGCATCAATTGTCCCTGCAATTGAGGGCTTTTCATTAATAACAAAATTTAAAGCAACTACCGATGTAAAGTTTAATGGTATATGCTTTATTGCAAAAAACAATGGTATCTATTTAACCAAAAGATTAAGACCGCTTGTTTTTAAAAAAACAATTGAACCTTCTTCTACGCAAATTGATTCCGAAGTTCAAGTATTTACTATTCCAAAAAACAATACCGGTAAATTAAATAATAAAGATTTTAGAGTAGAATTTATATTTAACAATATTATTGAACTAAAAAAAGGGGAAGAAATTTATATAGGTGTAGAATTTGTTCCTAATGATTTAACTAATGTAAACGTTAGCGACAATCTTATGTTTGCCTCAGTAAAAGAAATAAACAGTCCTCATTTAGAAACTAAATTATACTCCTTTTTATTTAATGATGAGGTACGAGGTAAATATTACAAAGAAATACCATTAAATGAAGATTTATACTTTGAACTTAAAGTTGTAAAATAACCCCAAATTCTAACAAATTTGGGGTTTATCTTTTCTATACTAATTCGTCTTAAAAGGCGGAGTTCCTTGTGGAAATAGTTGCTGGTTTTGATCTTTAAACGATCCAAAATTGAAGGTTAATCCCACTTTAAACATGCGGCGTTCGTTTAAGGTTTCGGTACGCATTTGCAAACCGTTTCCAAAAACGTTCACATCAAAACCATCGGTATTCAGCACATTATCAACCCCTACATTCAAAGTTAATTTATTATCCATAAATTTCTTGTTCACTGAAATATTCAAGTTTTGCGCTGGTTTGTTGAGTTCGTACAAATTCATCACTCCTTTAAACATGTTGTAATAGGTAACAAAAGCCCGTGTGTTGTTGCCCAAATAAAACTGCGAATAGGTGAATATATAAAAAGCACCTCTTTGAAATCGATCGGGAATCACCTCATCATACGTGGTTTTAAAATATCCGGCATTCAAATATGTGAACGACAACTCATCCACATTCAATCCGTTTCGGTCGTTGATCATGTTTTTAATTCCTTTGGTAAACATGGCATAAGGAATTGGCAATCCCATATTGAAACTCTGCGAAAAACCGTTTTCTATATTATTCGATTTCGATTCTAACGTACCATTATCGGCTATTTCGTAAAACACCACGTTTTGATTAGGCATTTTTGACAGGTTGTAATTGAAATAAATATAATCAAACACGGTTAAGGTAGCATTCATATTATGGCTTATTTGCGGTTTCAGGTTTGGATTTCCTGCATTTGCTACCAACAAACTGTTCTGCGAGGTGATGTTAGGATTAAATGCTTGCGCACCTGGCAAATTCATGCGTTTACTGTATCCCGCGCTTAAATAAACACCAGACATTAAATTATATTTTAAGCTCACCGTTGGAAACAAATTGGTGAAATCTTGCTTTAAATCGAGGGAATCAACTGCGGTTTCTGATTGATACGTTAAGTTTTCTAATCGCACTCCGGCCGAAATCATTAATGAATGAATTTTTCCGGAAACACTTGCATAAGCTGCCTTGTTGGTGTATTTAAAATCATACGGAATATAGGTTCGTGCCTGCTCCCAAATATAAGAACCGTTGTTGCCAGAAACCGAATGCGTGTAGTGTGCGCCTAAAGATAAAGTACCGTTTGCTGCCTTAAAAGGTGTTTCAAAATCGGCTCGGGTTTGGCTGTACACAAAATTATTATCAGCCAAAATAGTAGAAACATTTTCACCTTCCACAAACAATTGATTGCTGTTGGTATTGTTTTGAAATTCGGTGTTTGATGTCAATGTGAAATTCGTACCAATAGTATCCAGTTTTTGCGCATAAATAAACTGCAATTCGTGCATGTTGTTATTGCTTCGGTTGGCAGTTTGTTGCTTGTAGGTAAGCTCAGTATCGCCAAAAGCATTAAACATAGTGCCGTATGATTTTGGTTTGCTGTAGGTGTGGTTATAGTTGTATTTAAACGTTAGGTTGGCTAAATCGGTGATTTTGTACTGCCAATTGTTTCGCAGATAATAGTTTTGATACCAGCCATTGTTCCAGTAATTTTCGCGTGCTTTTACAGCAACTCCGTTACTGTTATAACTAAACTCGTTCAAAGAATTGGTGTTGCCCTCATGGTGGGTATAACCCGTGTTCATATTCCAGCTTAATTTGTTCTTTTTAAACATGATTTGTGCCGAAGTATTATTTTTAATACGACTATTCACGATGTTCTCTTGCGTGATACTGCCACTAATACCTTCAATTTTCGCCGATTTGGTAATGACATTGATAATGGTTCCGTTAAAAGTTGCGCTGTATTTTGCACCAGGGCGATCAATAATTTCGATGCTTTTCACCGTATTTGCAGGAAGGTTTTTCAGAAAATTGGTCAGCTGATCACCACTCATCCCAGTTGGTTCGCCATCTAAAAAAATCGTTGCCAGTTTTCCGTTGTGCGCAATTTGCCCATTGGCTGTAACCAACACTCCGGGTAATTTATTCACCGCATCAAACACACTACCTGCGTTTAAAACGGTCAACTTTTCCACATCAACCACCGTTTTATCGGCAAATCTGCGAATGTTTTTATTGGTTTGATCAATAACGATTCCGCTCAGCACTTCTTCTTGCTGTTCTGTGAATTGTAAATTTAGCGGTGCATCTGCACTGTATTGGAATGATTTTGTTACTGCCTTAAACTGCGAATGTTCCCAAGTAATAGTGTATTGTGTTACATTTTCAGGAATTTCGACCATAAAATAGCCGCTATCGTTTGTAGTAGCATGGTAAACCTTTTCTGTTTTAATAGTAATAAAAGTTTCAGGAATAGGTTCGCCTTCAAAAGTAACCAATCCTTCAATCTTTATGTTTTGAGCGTGTAGCAAACCTGCAAAAAGCAACGTGCAAGCAAGTAAAATGTTTTTCATCATTATTTTTTTAATTAGTAAATGATTGCAGTGTTTTGTTACAAAAACAATTGATTTTTCATCCTCGGCAATATATATCGGATCTTTAAATCAAAAAAAAGACTTTTAAAAATTAGGAAAATTGCTTTATTTTACTTATATTGAGTATATAAAAAAATTTAGAAATGACTTTAAAATTTACAAAAATTACGGCTTTATTAATAGTGATGACTTGTATCTCATCGTGTGCACACCGAATGGTGGGTACTTGGAATGTTTCAAAATTTGAAACCACTACACCTGGCGAACAATCTATTACTCTGAACAATGTAGGAACTATGGAATTTAAAGGGAATGGAGATGGCGAAAAAAAACTGAATTACTCGGTTTTAGGGATCGATCGAAACGATGAATTGCCTTTTAAATGGGAATGGAATGACGACAAATACATTTCGATTGAAAGCGAAGGCTCTGAATTTTCAAAAACATGGATTATTATGGAAAACGAGCGTAAATTTCAAAAATGGAAATCGACCGATGGCACAAACACCATTCAGATTTTAGAGTTAAAGAAATAAAACATCATAAACTTGTTCACTTTAAGTATAAGCCCGCTGAGGTAAAAACAAAACCCCAAACTCAGTTGAATTTGGGGTTTTTGGTATCATTAAAAATGACGAATTATCCTAAAGAAACACGTTTGAAACCTGCGATTTCTACGTTGTATCCTTTTACATAATCACCTACTTTTTTAGAATCGTCTTTAATAAAGTTTTGGTCTAATAACGCTTTTTCTTGATCTAAAGTAGTGTTATCAGAAATAAAACGCGCAATTTTACCTGGTAAAATTTTATCCCAGATTTGCTCTGGTTTGCCTTCTGCTTTCAATTCTGCTTTTGCATCTTCTTCAGCTTGTGCCAAAACAGCATCTGTAATTTGTGCATACGAAATGTATTTAGGAACATTTTTCAAAGTTTTACCTAAACGAGCTAATTCTTCATTGTCTTTTTCGATTACTGCAATGCGCGCAGCTGTTTCGTTTGCAACAAATGTTGGATCAAAATCTTTGTAAGATAATGTTTCTGCACCCATAGAAGCAACTTGCATAGAAACGTCTTTTGCCAATGCTTCTGCGTTGTCAATTTTAGAAGATAAAGCAGTTAAAGCAGCGATTTTGTTACCATGAACATACGTTCCCACAAAAGCACCTTCTAAAATTTCGAAACCACCGATTTCGATTTTTTCACCAATCACACCTGTTTGCTCAATTAATTTTTCAGCAACAGTCATTGATTCATTGTATGGAGAAGCCAAAAATTCTTCTTTAGAAGAGAAGTTGATTGCTTTTTCTACCAATTCGTTTGCCAATGCAACGAATGATTCATTTTTACCAACGAAATCTGTTTCACAGTTCAAAGTGATAATTGCACCTTTGGTGTGGTCTGCATTGATAAAAGATACAGCAGCACCTTCAGTAGATTCACGGTCTGAACGGTTTGCAGCAACTTTTTGCCCTTTTTCGCGCAAAATTTGGATTGCTTTGTCAAAATCGCCTTCAGCTTCTACCAAAGCTTTTTTACAGTCCATCATTCCGGCACCTGTAGTTTGTCTTAATTTATTTACGTCTGCAGCAGTAATATTTGCCATTTTATTGAGAATTAAATTAATTATTTGATTAAATAGAAAAAGTCGTTATTTGACAGACCCAAAAATAGGAAACCATCAGCATAACGACTTTAAGATACTGTTAAGATTACTCTTGTGCAGTAGGTTGTGCTTCAGTTTTAGCAGCTTCTTCTTTTTCAGATTTTCTTTCAGAATTTCCTTCAATGATAGCGCCAGTTACTAAAGATAATACTTTATCGATTGATTTAGAAGCATCGTCATTTGCTGGAATTACATAATCAACCTCGCGTGGGTCAGAGTTTGTATCAACCATTGCAAAAACTGGAATGTTTAATTTTTGAGCTTCTTTTACTGCGATGTGTTCAGCTTTGATATCAACTACAAATAATGCAGCCGGTAAACGTGTCATATCAGCAATAGAACCTAAGTTCTTTTCTAATTTTGCACGTAAACGGTCAACTTGTAAACGCTCTTTTTTAGAAAGAGTCATAAATGTACCGTCTTTTTTCATACGATCGATAGAAGCCATTTTTTTAACAGCTTTACGGATTGTAACGAAATTGGTCAACATACCACCTGGCCAACGCTCAGTGATGTATGGCATGTTTGCTGCTGCTGCTTTTTCAGCAACGATATCTTTTGCTTGTTTTTTAGTCGCTACGAATAATACTTTACGACCTGATGCTGCTATTTTCTTTAAAGCTTCGTTTGCTTCTTCGATTTTAGCTGCTGTTTTATATAGATTGATAATGTGGATTCCATTACGCTCCATATAGATATAAGGAGCCATGTTTGGATCCCACTTTCTAGTCATGTGTCCAAAGTGAACACCTGCTTCTAGTAATTCTTTAACTTCTACTTTGTTTGCCATTTTTGTAATAGTTTACGTTCTTGTGATTAGCAATGTTCCATCAAGCGGTAGCGTTATGCCTTTGCTATGAGGCTTCATTTAGATGCTAAACTACCTCTGACCTCAGCCAGCGACAACAAAAACTTAGATTTTTTATTAAATAATAATATAAAATATTAACGTTTAGAGAATTGGAATCTCTTACGAGCTTTCTTCTGACCGAATTTCTTACGCTCTACCATACGTGGGTCACGCGTTAATAAACCTTCTGGTTTTAAGATTGCTCTGTTTTCTGCGTCAACTTCACACATTGCACGTGCAATAGCCATACGTACAGCTTCTGCCTGCCCTGTTGTTCCACCACCGTACACGTTTACTTTCACATCAAAGTTTTCTGCATTTTCTGTCATAGAAAGTGGTTGCATTACTTTGTATTGTAAAGTTGCCGTTGGGAAGTAAGTTGCGAAATCTTTTTTGTTCACTGTGATGTTACCAGAACCTTCTGTAACATAAACACGAGCTACTGCGGTTTTTCTTCTACCGATTTTGTGAATAACTGCCATTACTTAATTTCGTTTAAATTAACGGTTTTTGGTTTCTGAGCCTCGTGTTTGTGAGCTGAACCAACATTTACATTTAAATTACGGAATAATTGTGCACCTAATTTATTTTTAGGCAACATTCCTTTTACAGCTTTTTCTACTAATAATGCAGGATTTTTTTGTTGCATTACTTTTGCTGTTAATTCTCTTTGACCACCTGGGTAACCTGTGTGACGAATGTACGTTTTGTCATTCAATTTGTTACCCGTTAAGTTGATCTTTTCTGCGTTGATAACAATTACGTTATCACCACAATCTACGTGAGGTGTATAACTTGGTTTGTACTTACCTCTCAAAATCATTGCAACTTTTGAAGCAAGGCGTCCTAAGTTATGACCTTCAGCGTCTACAACAACCCATTCTTTTTGAACAGTTGCTTTGTTTGCTGATACTGTCTTGTAGCTTAAACTTTCCACAATAAATTATTTTTAATTAAACATTCCATTCCCAATAAAGGGAGTGCAAAATTAAACAATTTATTTTACTATACAAATTTGTTTGTTTTTATTTTATTTGTTCTACTCCATTAACCTTTTACATATACAATAGATTAACCGCAAACAAAAAACGCAATAATTGCTTTTAATTTAATAAAAAAAACATGTTTTAATGTTAAAAATTAAAAAATACTATATAAAAAATTAAATAACTAAAAATAAACTCTTAAATTTATCGTTCAAACAACAAATTCTAAATATTGTATTTTATGAAAAAAATTACACAATTATCTAGGTTTAAGATACGGTGGTTAACCACTAAAACCTTGATATTATTCATTTTAGGCTTACTTTTTCCAAGTTTTCAAATGATTGCTCAAACTTTCTCTTATACAGGAAATGTTCAGAGCGTTACCCTAGCGGCGGGAACATACGATATTGAAGTATGGGGAGCCAATGGAGGAGGTTCGCAAGGTGGTATAGGAGGATATTCAAAAGTTTCATACACACACACAGGGGGCACACTATACATTGTAGTTGGTGGAGCCGGCGCAACAGGAGGACTTCCTGCGGATATTAATGGAGGTTATAATGGAGGTGGTGCTAGACCAAACCCAGGAGGTGCAACTCGTGGATCTGGAGGTGGCGCTACACATGTTTCCCGCTCAAGTGGTTTATTAACAGATGCAACGGTACGTAGCAACATCATAGTAGTTGCTGGAGGTGCTGGAGGTGGTTCAAATTCTGGTACCGGAGTTGGCGGCGGCGGCGGTCTCACCGGAGTTAACAGCAATGGATCGAATCCAGGACAAGGCGGAACCCAAACCTCAGGAGGTGCTGCAGGAGCTGGAACTTCTGGTTCTCCAGGTACAGCCGGGCAAGGTGGACAATCGCTGGATATGGCTGGAGCCGGTGGTGGTGGCTGGTACGGCGGTGGAGCCGGTGGCGGAAGTGTCGCAGGCAACACTAGTAATGGTGGCGGTGGCGGATCAGGCTATATTAACGGATCGGGAGTAACTAGTGGCATCACTAGAGATCACACGCAATCTGGTTTTATTGCTAATCCAGATACTTCAGGAAACGGTACTGTTATTATTACATCAACCATCCCTTGTACCGGAACACCAAATGGAGGTACTGCAACCGCTAGCTCAAGAGCTTGTGCAAGTCAACCTTTTACTTTAACACTTAACAGCTATACTTTAGGAGGTGGAATTTCTTTACAATGGGAAAGTTCTCCTGCCGGATTAGGTACTTGGTCACCAATACCAAACGCAACTGGCAATACACATACAGTAACTAACCAAACAGCTGATACAGATTACCGTTGTGTTGTTACTTGTACAAATAGTAACGGTGTTAGTACATCTAACATTGTAACCGTTGGGCAGCCTTTAGCAGCAGTTAATTTCTACGAAAGTTTTGACGCTGTAGCAACAGGTAATACAACAACCCCGACTGTACCAGAATGTTGGACTTATCTGAATAAAGCATCATCGGGTTATGGTTATACCACAACTACTGCTGCAAGATCTGGGAAAGGTTTTTATACATACAGACCCAATACAACGGGCGAAATGTTGTTGATCTCACCTCAAACAAACAATTTAGGAAACGGAACGAAACAAGTTCGATTCTGGGCTCGTGTATCATCGACAACTTACGAAACTACACAGAAATTAGGTGTTTACACTATGAGCGACCCTACATCTACAGGAGTTTTATCATTAGTGGAAAACAACATTCCTTTAACAACTACTTGGCAAGAATTTATTGTTCCATTACCTGTAACTACAGACGATTATTTTGCATTTTCGTTTGATAACCAAAATGGAACCGCATATGTATATCTTGACGATGTGTATTATGAAGATTTATCACCATGTATTTTTCCTGTTAATTTAGCAGCGAACAACATTACAATCACTGGCGCAACTTTTACTTGGAATCCATCATTGGCTCCGGGAGTTACGGGTTATGAGTGGGAAGTACGTACATCTGGCACACCAGGAACAGCAGGTGCTGTTGCTAGCGGCAGTACTACGGCTCCTTCAACTACAGCCACTACAAATATCTTATCAGGTGCAACTACTTATTATGTATATGTAAGAGCTGTCTGTGGTACAAATAAAGGGGTATGGACCACTTTCCCTGTCAAGTTCACTACATTGTGCCCAGTTTACACAGCTAATTTCTATGAAAATTTTGATGGTGTTGATACAGGTGGTAGTACAAATCCTACCATTCCAAATTGTTGGACATACCTAAATAAGGCTTCTTCTGGCTACGGTTATACCACAACATCAGCCGGTAGAACAGGTAAAGGATTTTACACTTACCGCCCTAGCACAAGTAATGAAATGCTATTAATTTCTCCTGAAACTAACAATTTAGGCAATGGCACAAAACAAGTTCGCTTCTGGGCGCGTGTATCTTCAACGACTTACGAAGCTACTCAAAAACTAGGATTTTATACAATGAATGATCCTACAGCCACTGGTACATTAACTTTGTTACAGAATAACTTTCCGCTAACAACTACATGGCAAGAGTTTATAATTCCTTTGCCAGCAGGCACCGATGATTACTTTGCTTTTTCTTTTGATAGTCAAAACGGAACTACATATGTTTATCTCGATGATGTATATTACGAAGATTTGTCGCCATGTGTTTTCCCTATGAACTTGCAAGCAGCGAATATTACGCAAACATCGGCTACCATTTCATGGGATGCATCATTGGCAGCAGGTGTAACTGGTTATGAATATGAAATTCGTACATCAGGTACTGCTGGTTCAGGTGCAACCGGATTGGCTCAAACAAGCACCGTAAATGCGCCGACAACTTCTGTTAATATTTCAGGGTTAGATCATTCTACAAGTTATACGGTATATATACGCAGTAAATGTGGAACTACAGATGGACTTTGGACATCATTCCCTATTAAATTCAACACTTTATGTGGCGTGATAACTGGTTCATTCTTTGAAGGTTTTGAAAACACCGATACAGGAGGCACTTCAAATAACACAGTACCTAACTGTTGGACCTATTTAAGAACGGGGTCTAATAGTACTTATCCATATGGTTATACTGGCACAACTGGTCCGAAGACTGGCTCTAAACATTTCTATACTTATCAAGGTTCATCTTATGATGGTGAAGTTACCTTGGTTTCACCACAAACCGATAATTTAGGCAACGGTACGAAGCGTTTACGTTTTTCAGCGCGTTTGTATTTTTCAGGTAGTTATGGTGAAAAATTGAGTATTTACAGTATGGATGGAAATACAGCAAGTGCAACAAAAACATTGATTAAAACCATTAATGTTTCATCAACAGCTTATCAAGAATATATTGTTTATTTACCAATTAGCACTACCGATGATTATTTTGCATTTTCTTTTGATAATGAAAGTATGAATAAATACATCTTTATTGATGATATTTATTACGAAGATGCACCAAGTTGTAGACCAATTGAAGAAAGTACAATTTCAATATCGAATCTAAGCAAAAACTCATTTGATGTTTCTTGGCAGGATATATACAACCTGAACCAAATGGCTTACGAAGTGGAAGTGCGCACAAGTGGCAATCCAGGAACACCAGGAGCAATTTATAGCACGGTAACAGCTGTTGGTGTAACCAATATTACTGTACCTGGTTTAGCACCGTCAACAGGCTATACAGTTTATGTACGTGCAGTATGTTCGGCAACAGATCAAAGTGATTGGGCAAAAGGTCCATCGGTAACTACTTTGTGTAACTACTCTGACTTTGTAACTTACACGCCTTCGTTGGCATTGTGTGGACCACAAAAAGCGGTGTTAGACGCCACTTTAGTAGATACTACTTTTGAAGCAGCGTGGTTTGACAGCGCAACAGATGTAGAGCCATTATTTGTTGGATCTAACTTTGTTTCGGAAGACGATGTAACGCAAAACAGAAGTTTCTGGTTACGCAGTCAAAAAGTTGTGCCAAATTCAGATATCCAAGTTGGAAATGGAACTTCTACTACCACTAATAATTCGTCTTTTAACTACTCAAATTATGAAGGTTATAAGCATCACTATATATACACCGCTGAAGAATTAGGTTCTCTTGGTCTAGTAGCAGGGCCTATAACAGCTTTAAAGTTTGACATAGCAGTCTCAGGATCAAATAATCCTTTAGTAGATTTTAGTGTTTCTTTAGGTGCGGCATCTTCACCGGTAGCGTCTTTCCCAATGGTTGATAACTCTACATTAACTAATGTATATTCTAGCCCAAGTGAACCAGTTCCAACGGGTATAAAAACAATTACTTTCACTACGCCTTATCTATGGGATGGTGTAAGCGATGTGGTTGTTCAAATTGTATCATATAATGGTGCTTGGGGAAGTCCTTACGGATCATTAAGAACCCATACAACACCTGTTAATAGAACTGCTATTCTTTATTCTGATAATTCAAGTGCAGCTCAATTACTTGTTACTAACGCAGGTGTTTCAAGCCCGTTTATTGGAGCTACAACAACTAGTATTCGTCCAAACACAGTATTTGTTGGAAACGCAGGCTGTATATCCCCAGCGATAGAAATTCCGGTAACGGTTTCATTAAAACCGGCATTTGAACTTTCCACAGCGAGCATTACCTCATGTGAGGGCGGAGTATCAGATCCTGTAACCATTACCACCAACTTGGGTAACTACGATACATTTGTATGGACACCAAGTGCGGGAGTAAGCGGTGACGCAGTAAATGGTTGGACTTTCGCTACCAACGTGGAACAAGAATATGTATTATCTGCTACACAATCAAACGGTATTTGTGAGCACATTAAAACAGTTCGTGTATATGCAGGTAAAAAACCGGAAGCATTAACCACATTGGCTAGTTCTTACGACATTTGTAAAAACGAAATTCAAGAGTTAGAAGCTTTAGAAAGCATACCTGCTATGGCATCAATAGGTAGTAAATTAACTACCACAGCTGCAACAAGCGAAGTGTCTGCTTTTGTACAAAGTGCAATGTACTCTAAACAACAATATATTTATACGGCAGCAGAATTGATTGCACAAGGTGTAAATACATCAGGATACATTAACAGCTTGTCATTTGAAACCATTAATTCAGGAGCAAGTTTTAGCAACCCAATGTACACTGTGAAAATGATGTTAACACCAAATACTACATTTGGTACGACTAACTTTGCTACGGGTAATTTATCAACTGTATATTCAGAAGTGAATCATACACACACCTTCCAAGGTATGCAAACTATACAATTTGACAGTCCTTTCTATTGGGATGGACAATCAAACATATTGGTAGAAATCACCCAAGAAGGTATGGGTTCAGGTAACAACGCACAAACCTATTTTACAACCACACCAGGTTCCAATGTAGGTATGTATGCAACAAGTGCTACTGATCCAAACCCTACTGCAGGAACACGTACAACCGATCGTTTAGATGTTCAATTTGGTTTAGAACAATCAAACGTAACGTGGTCGCCAATAAACAATTTATATGTGGATGCGGCAGCAACTGTTCCATACACAGCAGGTACAAATGCTTTAACGGTTTATACCACATCGGGTGTAGCCATGAATCAAGTGTATAATGCATTGTTAACAGCACCATCGGGTTGTGAAACCACAAAAGCAATTACCATAAACGTAGCAGACGTGGTTACACCAGTGGTACAAAGTCAAACTTTTTGTCAGGCAACACCGGTAAGTAATGTAGTTGTAACAGGTGGTGCAAATGCAACTTTTGAATTTTATAGTTCAGCAACAGCAACAACACCTATCACCAACATTACCCAAACAGGTACGTACTATGTAGAAGCAACCCAAGGTAATTGTAAATCGGTACGTGTGCCATTTACAGCAACGGTAACACCATTGGCACTGCCAACTGCGCAATTTACACAAGTAGTTTGTGGCGGCGGAACAGTATCAGCCTTAATAGCTTCAGGTGTAAGCGGCTCTCAAATCAGATGGTATAGTTCAGCAACATCTACTACTCCATTGGCATCTACCACTCCGTTGGTTGATAACACCACTTATTATGCTTCGCAAATGTTAGGAGCATGTGAGTCAGGTAGAATAGCTGTATTGGTTGATATTAACGCAGCACCAGCATCATTAACACCACAAACCATTTCAATATGTGGTACGTTAAATTACGGTAACGTTAATTTAAATCAAATACCGGGTGCAGAATTAGTATGGTATCCATCAGCTACTTCTACAACACCAATACCAAACAATGGACAAATAGTAAACGGAACCTATTATGTTTCTCAGCGTGTAAACGGATGTGAATCATTACGTGTTCAGGTTATTGCAACTGCCCAAGGAAGTGTTCCGGCACCAACTGCAACAATCCAGAATATTTGTGGAGCAGGTACAGTAGCGCAATTAAATGCACAAATTTTACCAAATGCAACAGCAGAGTGGTATAGTAATGCAACAGCGGTAACACCATTGGCAGCCAATACGCCATTAACAAATGGAACTTACTATGTTTCTCAAAGAGTAGGCAACTGCGTATCGGTAAAAGTGCCAGTAGCAGTTCGTTTAATAAGTACAGCTGCTCCGGCAGTAGCTCCAATAACATTATGTGCGGGCTCTACAGTAGGAAGTATCACCTTACCAACACCATCAGGAGTATCTTACAGATGGTATGTAAACAGTACTTCAACAGTAGTTTTACCATCAACAGATGTTTTACAATCAGGATATTACTTTGTGACACGCGTTGAAAACGGATGTGAGTCAGCACGTACACAAGTTCAAATCACCATCAATAGCAGACCAAACAGCCCAACAGGTGCATCGCCTCAAACATTTAACGATACAGACAATGCACAAATAAGCAGTTTGATTATGACCCAGCCAAATGTGGTTTGGTATGCAACATACGATGATGCTATGAAAGGATTAAACCCATTGAACCAAAATATGCCATTGGTTGATCAAACAACTTATTACGCAGTAATTATTGGTTCGAACGGATGTCCAAGTTTACCAACCCCTATAGAAGTTCGTATTTTATTAGGAGTAAACGATTTTGATTTAAGTAAATTAAATTACTATCCAAACCCAGTAAACGATCAATTAACCATCACTTACAGTGAAGTAATCACCAATGTGGAAGTATTTGATTTGAATGGACGATTGGTAATGAAAAATAGTTTTGATAAAGAAACAGTTCAATTAGATTTTAGCAGATTAAGTTCAGGAACTTATATGTTGAATGTTAAAACTAAGGAAAACAGCCAATTTATTAAAATTGTAAAAAAATAGTTTTAATTAATAATAAATAATAGAAGCCGTTCGTAATGAATGGCTTCTATTTTTTTAATCACTTTTAATTAACAGCTTGTGCCATAAGACTACTTTAACTATTAAACTTATAATTCACAGAGCAGAAGTAACTTCTTATTTTTCATAAGCAACCTTTAATTGCCTATTTTAAGTTTGCATCACATGGGTAACTGGATATGCAAATAAAACTTACAGTTTAAGTTAAGCGACATTTTTGTAAATGTTGTTTTGATTATTAGGCAATATTTTTAAACCTACAAAGTCATAATTTTCTTGAAGGTTTTTATCAAAACAACCGCAACTGTTCGCCTTTTGTTCCATCAAACAAATCGGTTGATAACGCCGGAAATTTAGATCGACTAAAAAATTTCTTTCTGCCAATTTCAAATGTTTTGTGAATCATGTCGGCAAAATTTCCGTTTCCAGTATTGCGTTTTGCGATATTCTTTTCGGCTAAATTACCTTTGTGCAAGGATGCAATCTGATTTAAAACTTTTTCTTTTCGATCGGGATAATGCACTTCCAACCAATCTTTAAAAACAGGTTCCACCTCATCGTTTAATCCCACTAAAGTGTATCCAAAAGAATGTGCCCCATTTTCTGCAATTGCTTTCAAAATAGGTAGAATTTCCATGCTGTTTAAACCGGGAATGATCGGCGCAACCATTACATGCGTGGGAATATTACTTTCGGATAACGTTTGCAGTGCTTTTAATTTTATTTTTACCGATGACGTTCTGGGCTCTAAAACTCTACGCAAATCTTCGTTTATGGTCGGAATACTTAAAGATACATTCACCAAATTTTTAGCTGCCAGTGGTTTTAAAAGGTCTAAATCGCGCACCACTAAGGCATTTTTGGTAATGATACTTACCGGATGACGGTAATCTAAGCACAGCTGCAATATTTTGCGAGTAATTTCTAATTTTCGTTCTAAAGGTTGATAGCAATCGGTATTTCCCGATAATTGAATAGTTGATGCTTTGTAACCGCGTTTTAAAAAGAACTGCTCTAAAAGTTCGGGTGCGTTTTTCTTTACTAAAATAACACGCTCAAAATCTACGCCAGCGCTAAAACCCCAAAATTGATGCGTTGGGCGGGCGTAACAATAGGCGCAACCGTGTTCGCAACCCTGATATGGGTTTACAGAATATAAAAAGGGTAAGCTATTGCCTTTAATTTTATTGACAATTGTTTTTGGGAATACTTCTAAAATTTGTGTTTTAGCCAATTCTTCTTCATAATTATCTTGATAAATCGAGGTTTCATAACGTTGTTTAAAGAATTTATTAGCAATATTTTCTACGGCACCTTGTCCTTTTGGAATTTCTTTTTTCATACTGTTTTACCCTTACGCTTCTATCTTTCAAAAATACATTCAGCTAAAGACATTTTGTGTCATTGAAACCAAATATATCTTTGCATCTACAGAATAAAAAAAAAATTACACCTAAATCATGTGGGATTATTCCATTAAAAAACAGTAGGTATTGCAAAATGTATAAAACTAGGTGAGAGTTTAAACTTTACCTTCCCACTCATTAAAAAATTGCTCTAGAAAACCTTCCATATAACGGTGACGTTTCGCCGCCATTTCTTTTCCTGTTTGGGTATTCATTAAGTCTTTTAAAAGCAATAGTTTTTCATAAAAATGATTAATTGTTGTGCCTTTATGGTGTTTGTATTCCTCTTTGGTCATTTTTAATTTGGGCGTTATTTCGGGGTTGTGCATAGCATTGTTTTTATAACCTCCATAATTAAAAGTTCGGGCAATACCAATGGCTCCAATGGCATCTAAACGATCGGCATCTTGAACAATTTCTAACTCTTTTGAATGAAATGTTCTGTTGAAATTTCCGCCTTTAAACGAAATATTCTCGATAATTTTCACCACATGCGCTTGCACATCTTCCTTAATATGGATAGACTTCATAAAGTTGCGTGCTTTTTTAGGACCGATGGTTTCATCGCCATTGTGAAACTTACTATCGGCAATATCGTGCAACAATGCTGCTAACACAACAACTTGCTCATTGGCTTGTTCTTTTTTCAGCAAGGTTATTGCATTTTTATAAACCCGTTGAATGTGGAACCAGTCATGCCCAGCTTCTGCACCTTCTAACTCTTTTTTTACAAAATTTACTGTTTGATTGATGTAATCCATTTGAAGAAAACGATTAAAAAAGCCGATATTTCTATCGGCTGTTTTTTGTTATTTTACAATTGCGGGGGTTACCCATTTAAAAATATGTGATTCATCTGAAATCTTCATACGATCGGCTAATTTTGCCATTCTGTCTGGAAGTTTCATTAAATAATCTCTTGCTTTTTCGGCTTCATCTGTTAGGTTGGTAATCTTGTCTATTTCCCAACGTTTAATCAACTTATTTAGGATATCCACATAATCCATAGAGGTATAAACACCTATTCTTTGTGCCGATTCTGAGAAGTTGTGAAAAGCATCTCCAATTGCCCCACCCGATTCGCGGATTAAATTAGCTGGCATAGTGATTTTTCTTTTCATCATATAATGAAAAGCTTTCATCATTTCTGAAGGATCTACCTGAAAAATGCGTTCTACAAATTCGGAATATGCATGATGATGGCGCATTTCATCGCCTGCAATCAATTTGCATATTTTTGATAGTTTGTGGTCGCCGTATTTCTTTGCCATTTGTGCCACGCGGTTGTGCGAAACATACGTAGCTAACTCTTGGAAACTAGTAAAAACAAAGTTTTTGTAAGGATCGCGATCTGTTCCAGGGTCAAAACCATCGTTGATTAAATGGTGAGTGGTCATTTCCACCTCGCGCATGTTTACCCTACCAGACAAATACAAATATCTATTTAGCAAATCGCCATGACGGTTTTCTTCACCTGTCCAATGACGGATCCATTTTGCCCATCCGTTTCCATCGCCATCTTCACCGCCTCTTTGATCTACACCTTCCACATCCATTAACCATGATTCATAGGTGGGCAATGCTTCTTCGGTAATGGTATCGCCCACTAAAACCACCCAAAAATCATAAGGTAATTCTTTGGCATACGCTTGTAATTCGCGAACTTCTTCTAGAAAGTTTTCATTGCGCGCATCAGGTAGCATATCAGAAGGCTGCCAAATTTTTTCCACAGGGATTAAATAATTCTGCACAAAGGTATCTATGTTCTTTTCCAAGAACTGCATTACTTCTAATCGAACATTTTGAATAGACATTTTAATAATTTTTTATACAACTTTTGTTGCGTTACTTTATTGATGAAACAATTGCTTCTTCGGTTTTTTGAAACAATGTTGCAAAATCAAAATCGCTTACTTTCATGGCCTCATGAACTTGCAATTTTAGGGCGCTTCCCAAACCCATTGGAAACATTCCAAACCGAAACATTTTCCATGAGTTGTTAATTGTTAAAGGCACTACATACGCATCGGGAGCAAATTTACAAAGCATTTTCACTCCGTTTTCTGAAAAACGCTTTGGTTTTCCGGTTTTAGAGCGCGTTCCTTCTGGAAAAATCACTGCC
Organism: Paenimyroides aestuarii; assembly: GCF_024628805.1. Classification (NCBI taxonomy): domain Bacteria; kingdom Pseudomonadati; phylum Bacteroidota; class Flavobacteriia; order Flavobacteriales; family Flavobacteriaceae; genus Paenimyroides; species Paenimyroides aestuarii. The sequence continues at coordinate 580,901 of NZ_CP102382.1, forward strand.
GAACGGTTGTGCTTCTGTATGTATTCACCCAAACCTTTTATGGCGGGTAATGCTTGTTTGGGGTCGTTTCGATCAATTAAAACCGACCCACCGTATTTCAGATTGAACGACACACTTGGTATGCCTTTTCCCAATTCTTTTTTACTTACAAATTTTGGATGTGTTGCTCTTAAAAACCATATAATCGATACAATATCAAACATCGATTGATGGTTTGATACATAGATAATTGGTTTGTTCTGAGGCAATTTCTCACGTCCTTCCACATTAAATGTTGTTCCCAAAATGTTGGCGCTGCGCATTAGAAACCATTGCAAAATATCTACACTGGTTTTATGGGCTTGATACCCAAACAATTTCAAGCAAATCCATTGTATAGGATGAAACAACAACAAACTTAAACTTAAGAATAAATAATATACAATACTTAACGGATAAGATAAAATCTTGTGCACTTGTTACAATTTATGTTCAAATATACAACAAAAAAAAAATCTACCGAAATTCAGTAGATTTTTATGTTATTTGGCATACAAATTAACAATATTCATTGTATGCTTCCTTCAAATTCTCAGCAATAACATCTGCTGGATGCCCTTCAATATGGTGACGCTCTAACATGTGAACCAATTCGCCATTTTTAAACAAAGCCATTGAAGGCGATGAAGGTGGAAAAGGAAACATTTTTTCGCGTGCGGTGTCAACAGCTTCTTTGTGAACACCTGCAAAAACCGTTACAATTTGTGCCGGTTTTTTGTCGTTGCCTAAACTCATGATTGCTCCCGGGCGCGCATTACGAGCCGCACAACCGCAAACCGAGTTCACTACAACTAGAGTGGTTCCGTCTTTTGCTAATGCATTTGTAACTTCATCTGCTGTATATAATGCTTCAAAACCTGCCGAAGTTAATTCTTCTTGCATGGGTTTTACTATTTCTTCTGGATACATATTTTTATGTTTAATAATTATCCACAAAATTAATCATTTTTAACGACAGATGAAAATCAATAAAACTTAAAGAAATGTTATTTGTTTTGATAAAGATTCTTTGCAGTTTTATAAATTTGTTGAAAACAAAAACATGATACAACCACCATATTTACAAAAAGGCGATACGGTAGGAATAATTTGTACCGCAAGAAGTTTTTCGAGTGAAGCTGCTCAACCAGCTATAGAACTACTACAATCGTGGGGTTTGTTGGTTGAATTAGGGGCAACAATCGATGTGAATGTGAACCAATTAGGCGGAACCGACCAGCAGCGCACAGACGATTTGCAACAAATGTTAGACAACCCCAATATAAAAGCTATTTGGATTGCGAGAGGCGGATACGGAACGGTGCGAATTATCGATTCCATTGACTTTTCAAAATTTTTAAAGCACCCTAAGTGGATTATTGGTTTTAGCGACATTACGGTTTTGCACAGCCATATTCACAACTTAGGCGTGGCAACTTTGCATGCCATTATGCCGTATTCTGTGCCCAAAGCACTTGAAACCGCAAAAGAAACCCTAAAAAAAGCGCTTTTTAATGAAGCCTATCACATAGAATGCGCATCGAACCCAAGCAACAAATTAGGTACGGCAGAAGGTTTCCTTGTTGGTGGAAATTTATCGATTATTTATAGTCTTTTAGGCTCTAAATCGTCCATCAATACCCACGGAAAAATTTTGTACTTGGAAGATTTAGATGAATATTTATATCACATAGACCGTATGTTTTACAATTTAAAACGCAATGGCTATTTCGATGATTTGAATGGATTAATCATGGGTGGAATGACCGATATGCATGACAACCAAATTCCGTTTGGTTATGATGTAAGGCAAATTGTTTTGGATTTGTGTAAAGAATTCGATTTTCCTATTTGTTTTGATTTTCCCGCAGGACATATACCTGATAATCGTGCATTGAAATTAGGAACAACCGTTTCGCTTGATGTTACTGCAAACGCCACCATTTTAAAATACACATAATGGCAACACACAATGATATTGGCACAAAAGGGGAACGATTAGCCCAAGAATATTTACAAACGAATGGATACACCATTTTAGAAACAAACTATCGCTATAAAAAAGCCGAAATCGACATTATTGCCACCAAAGATCATCTTTTAGCAATAATTGAAGTAAAAACACGCACCTCTACCGATTATGGCGAACCAGAAAGCTTTGTAAACAACAAAAAAATCAAATTGATTTTAGAGGCAACCAATGCCTACATTCAAGAAAAAGATTTAGACTTAGAAGTGAGCTTGGATATTATTTCGGTAATTATTGGAAAAACAACCGAAATAAACCATATTCCGAACGCTTATTATTTCTTTTAACCTGAGTTCGATTAATCAGAACATTGTTAACTGATTTGTTTTTAGTTCATTATATTGTATTGAAGGTTTTTTAGGAAAAAATGAATAAGCAATTAGACCCGAAATAAGGTTTGTAAGAAAGTTTCCTATAGATCTATGTCTTGAATGTTCAATTTGACACATATTTTTCAATTCATCGTTAACTGTTTCAATAACAGAACGTTTTCTCAATAGTATTTTGTCAGACAAGGTCATTAAACAGTTTTTCATATTGTTTTTAAGTTGTGTGATTAGATGAACACCATCAACAAATAATATGTCTGCAATTTTTTTAGAGATATACCCTTTATCTGCAAAGAGTTTTCCGAAAATCCCTTTGAGAAATCCTTCATTTTTAAGAGGTTCACGGTCATCTACATTGGCTTGTGTAATAGTAAAGCTTAGAATTTCACCCTTTTCATTGATAATTAAGTGAAGCTTGAACCCATAGAACCACCCCATAGTGGACTTGCCTACGGTAGCTATATCTTTGAACACTTTATTGTTTTTGATTCGCTTGTTTTTACAAACCCTTACTGGAGTGGAATCAACAAATGAAATACCTGTACAATTGCCCATACAGCAGGTTTTTAAAAACATTGTGAGCGGAAGTATGTTGGATTGCATAAGCTCTGTAAATCTATTGTAAGACACTGTTTTAGGAAACTCAGCTTGCATATGTTTTTGAATATAGAAAATGTAAAAGTGCTTAAAGCATCTGAAACCGCTCAAATGAAAAAGAATCATAATACTTATTATTTCACTGGGTGACATCATTGGGGGTCTTTTAGATTTGTTTCCAATACTGTTTTTTTCAAGAAAAGGAAAAAATTGCTGGCAAAATTCATCAACAAGACAAAAAATTTCTGTAATTTTATCGAAATTAATCATAAGAAATAGTTGTTTAAATGTTTAACAATCAGATAATTAAATATACAACTATTTCTTTTTTTATACAATATATTTATCCTAAATAATAATAATCGAACTCAGGTTTTTAAGTAAAATTTTGTTAATATTCTGTTGAAAAACACTGCTAACCAAATCATTTTTTGTACTTTTAAATAAAAAAAGTATGACTTCTTTTCGTATAGAAACAGACTTATTGGGCGATTTACAAGTTCCCGTAAATGCTTATTATGGTGTGCAAACTCAACGCGCCATTCAAAATTTCAAAATATCAAACTATAAATTAAATCACTACCCGATTTTTATAAAATCATTGGCTGTTGTGAAATTAGCAGCTGTTGAAACCAATTTTGAACTAGGTTTAATAAAAGATGATTTAAAAGAGGCGATCTCCCAAGCATGTTTGGATATTTTGAAGGATCAGTACCTCAACGAGTTTCCAATTGACATGATTCAAGGTGGTGCAGGTACATCGGTAAACATGAACGCCAACGAGGTTATTGCAAATATTGCTTTGGAGAAAATGGGGCATAAAAAAGGTGAATACCAATATTGCTCACCAAACGATCATGTGAACCTTTCACAATCTACCAACGACACCTACCCTACTGCTTTAAAATTGGCTTTGTTTCAATCTTCAAAAGAAATAACGAATGCGTTAGAAAAATTATTCTTTGCATTGGATCGCAAGGCAAAAGAATTTGAAAACGTTATAAAAATGGGGCGTACCCAACTGCAAGATGCTGTGCCAATGACTTTAGGTCAGGAATTTGAAGCTTTTGCTTTTACATTAAAGAAAGAAATTCCTTATTTGCAAGAACAAGCCTATCAGTTTTTGGAAGTGAATATGGGTGCAACAGCTATTGGTACAGGACTGAACGCTCCGAAAGGGTACGCACAGTTATGCGCTGAAAAATTAGCAACCTTACTAAATGAACCTGTGAAAATGGCAGAGAATTTAGTAGAAGCAACATCAGACACCAGCAGCTTTGTTGCATATGCTGGTGCTTTAAAAAAATTAGCCATTAAACTATCCAAAATATGCAACGATTTGCGTTTACTGGCTTCCGGACCACGAACTGGTTTATATGAAATAAATTTACCTCCCAAACAACCCGGTTCATCGATCATGCCTGGAAAAGTGAATCCCGTGATTCCCGAAGTGGTCAACCAAGTGTGCTTTAAAGTAATTGGCAATGAAACAACGGTTTGCTTGGCTGCAGAGGCTGGTCAATTGCAATTGAACGTTATGGAACCCATTATTGCTTTAACGCTTTTTGAATCGATTGAAATTTTAACGAATGCCATTGATACCTTACGTATTGAATGCGTGGAAGGCATAACTGCTAATACAGAACACTTACGAGCGGAAGTGCAAAACAGTATTGGCATTGTTACTGCTTTAAACCCTATCATTGGTTATAAAAACAGCACAAAAATTGCTAAACAAGCCTTGGAAGAAAACCGAAGTGTATATGACTTGATTTTAGAGCAAAACATTCTTACAAAAGAAGAGTTAGACCGATATTTAGACCCCAAAAACATGTTGAGTTCGCATTAGAATAATAAAAGCCATTTTCTTTTCTCCAAGGAATGGCTTTTTTACTTTTAACGGATTTAAACACTTTGAGATTTATTCTTCTTAACCAAACATGCTGGGTAAAGGCTAATGCAGGTTTCCCATAGATTTCTGTAAAATACCCGCCTCTGCATATATGCCGAAAATGTGGTTTTGCAATAGGGATTGCAGCCTTGTTGGAGCTCTTTGTTTTTTGCTAAAAAAAACAAAAGCGACGGCGGAAAGCCCGACCTGAAACGCTAGTGGAAGGAATTGCCCAAAGAAAAACTTTTGTTGGTGGTTGTTTTATTTATTTTTATATTCATCGTTTAATTTTATGGATAAATACATGAAAAAAATTGGGGCTTTTTTACTTTTTCTATTTTTTGCAGGGGTTGTTTTTGCGAACGATGGTGCTTATTTTATGAGCGGCAATCAGTTGATACCTATTAAGGAAACAAGTATTGAGGTGCGCAAGGAAATACTTTCGTTAAAACGGATGGGCGACTTTTTAGAAGTCACGGTTGATTATACTTTTTTTAATCCGGAAAAGAGGTCAAAAACGATTTTGGTGGGTTTTGAAGCTTTTTCTCCAGAAGGCGATGCAGATTTCTACCCTAAAAATGGGCAACATCCTTATATGAACGATTTTACTGTGAATTTGAATCAAAAGATACTTCCGTATGAGATTTCGTATGTATCGACTGAAAATAAGGAAAAGGAATTTTCTTTAGCAGAAATTGAAAACAGCGATTACATGCTTGATTATGCAGAATTTTACTATGTGTATCATTTTAATGCTACTTTTCAGCCGGGAAACAATCGTTTGGTGCATACTTACAAATTTCGCTTGTCGGGCTCGGTAGATTATGCGTATGATTTTGATTATATTTTAACAGCAGCAAACAGGTGGGCAAATAATAAAATTGACGATTTTACATTGAACATCGATATGGGTGCTTATCAGGATTTTTACATAAATCCTACTTTTTTTAAATCGGTTGATGAATGGACCATTCATGGCGTTGGCGAAAAAGTGGATGATTTCATGAAAGAATACCGGTTTTCTAACGGACAAAATGCGGCGGGGTTTTTTATTCATAACGGAACTATTCAGTTTAAAAAGAAAGATTTTCATCCTAAAGGAGAATTATTTCTGTTCAATCCGCGTTTTTTCTTCATTAATAATGTTTTTAGTTTGCAAAATAATCTTCCCTTTCATAAAGATTTAACGATATTTTTTGATGAAATTGAAGACGAAAATGCTTTAAAAGTGCTTCAAAATTTACCTTATGCCCGCAGAGGATATATTTTTAAAAATAAAATTTTGAAGAATTATTATGAGAAAATGCCTTGGTATATTCCCAATGAAGCGTATGTGCCAGAGCCAAATGAATTAGATGAAATGGAACAAAAATGGCTGGAAGGGCTTAAAAATATAAAAATTTTAAAAACAAAATAATGCATCAATTGAAAAATATAATAGGGTTGCTTTTTATTCTTTGCAACTGTTTTGCAAATGCACAAAACAACACCTATAATCAAAAAAAAGAATATGGTTTTAAAGGCGCAGTGAAAAAAGTGACTACTTATATGGTGCGCACCACTAAATATCGAATTCCAACAGATACGGTAGATTATTTTGGTAAAACCAGTATCCATTTCACAAAAGCGGGCGACGTAACCACCTATACAAAAATGTATCAAATGCCCGATTACGTATTTAAAAGCAACATGCATTATAAAGGTTCCGGAAAAAATATATCGTTTACCGAAACTAGCAGTCTAAACGGTGAACAAGAAAAGAAGCTCGATTACACCTATCATTGGACAACGGATTTAAGTTATGAAATACTGCCCAAATCGGTTGCCGATAGCACAAAAACCACTGTGCATTTAAACACTGATTTCTCTATAAAAAAGGTTGTTTTTGAAGGAGTTAATTTTAAATCTGAGGAAGAAGCCACCTACTTGTACGATGAAAACAACCAGTTGCAACAACTTGTTTACCATGTTAAAACCACCGATGGCGATGAAATTTCTACTATTCAAGATGTGCGCAAAATAAAATCGGTAGATGTGTTTAACAATCCCACTGTGATTTATTTTTACGAAACCACCGAAAGTAGCGTGCCAAAATCGGTGCTTTTTAGGTATTACGAATATTACTAAGTGTATGAAAACAGAAAAAAATTATCTAGAAATCAACAGAAATTCGTGGAACAACCGAACCGAAGTGCATCTTAGCTCTGCTTTTTATGATTTAGAGGGATTCATGCAGGGAAAATCGTCTTTAAATTCAATTGAATTGGAATTATTGGGAAATGTTTCTGGAAAATCGATTTTGCATTTGCAATGCCATTTTGGACAAGATACTATCTCACTAAGCAGAATGGGTGCAAAAGTGACGGGTGTTGATTTATCAGACAAAGCAATAGAAGCCGCAAAAGATTTGGCTCAAAAATTAAACGCCGATGCCGAATTTATTTGTTCCGATTTATATGATTTGCCCAATCATTTACACAAAACGTTTGATATGGTTTTTACAAGCTATGGCACCATTGGCTGGTTGCCCGATTTAGATAAATGGGCGAAAATTGTATCGCAATTTTTAAAACCCGATGGAAAATTCGTATTTGTAGAATTTCATCCAGTGGTTTGGATGTTCGATGATGCTTTTGAAAAAATCGAATACAACTATTTTAAAAGTGAGGCCATTGAAACTTTGGAAGGATCTTATACCGAATCAACAACCGATGCAAAGCAACATTTCATTACTTGGAATCACAGTTTAAGCGAAGTTTTAAGCAGTTTGTTGCAACAAGGATTACAGATCAATTCGTTTAACGAATATGATTACTCCCCTTACAATTGCTTTGATAATACCATAGAATTTGAACCAAATAAGTTTAGAATTGCGCATTTGGGTAATAATATACCAATGGTTTATTCGTTGATGGCTGTTAAAGCAAAACAATAAAGGTTATCACAGGCTTCTTAATAAAGCTATTGGATATCTGATGGATTTTTCTGCTTATTTTTTTTTAAATACCCGATTATAAAATCCAAGCCTTAAGTTTTTAACTTACACATTCCGGGACAGGGAAGATATTAAAAAAACTTAAGGGATATAAAAAATCATCTACGTTTTTTAATATTTCTAACTAAAGCATCTACCACACCTAAAATCACGACTTCATCACTCTCGGTAATAACAACAGAATGCGCATAGTTTGGATTTAATGCCACTAATTTAGAATTCATTTTATCATAGCGTTTTAAGGTGTATGCTGATGAGTTAATTGATACCACCACATCATCTCCGTGTTGCGGTTCATAATCGGAGCGCAAGATTAGAATATCGTTTTCTTGGTAATCAGGATACATGGACAAGCCCTTTACACGATTTACGAATGTTGCTTCCACTTTGGAAAGATACAATTCGTCTAAACTGATACGATCATTTAAAAAATCTTCTGCTGGTGATGGAAAACCAGCATTAACACCTTCTTTTACCTGCACATAATATTTTTCACCATCGGTATGAATGGGTAAAAATTCTAATTCGCTATCAAATTTTATAAACTGTATCATCTTATTTCTAAAATTTCATTCCATTTTGTGGTATAATTAGGGCTTAAATGCTCTTGATTCATTTTCCATGTTTTATCTAATGCTTGCGAAGCCAATTTCAATTTTTGGGTACCGTATTTAGAATTTAACCGATCTATTGTTTGCATAAGTGTTCGATGCTTTACCGGTTCTTCTTCAAACAAAACAAATTGTTTTCCATGTTCTGGTGCAATACCACCTACGATAACTCCGGCTTTTTTGTAATGGTATCCTTGTTTAAAAATTAAATCTAGACCTTTTTGTGCACATTTAGCAAGTTCTATATCTGAGTTTGTTGGATATGGCATACTCACATTTATAGAGCGACTATATTGGTCTTGTTTTTCATTGAAGCGGTTGGTATATATAAAAACTGTAACTACTTGGCAAGTTGATTTTTGTTTACGCAATTTTTGGGCACAAGTAACTGCAAAGGTTGTTATACGTTCTTTAATGTATTCCTTATCCGTATAAGTGGTATCAAAAGAGCGCGTGGTTGCGATATGCTTTTTGGTTTGAATTTCTTCCAACCCTAAAACCGAAATTCCCTCTAACTCTTTTTTTAGACGTAATCCTACTACTGAAAATTGTTTTCTTATATACTCATCGGGAAGTTCTATAAACTGAGAAGCTTTATGGACACCATTGGCTTTCAGCTTTTTAGACATTTGTCTTCCAATACCCCAAACATCTTCTATATTAAGCCATTTTAAAGCTTTAAGACGTTTTTCATCTGTATCTATAAGATAAACACCCTTTAACTCAGGAAATTTTTTTGCGATATGATTTGCTACTTTTGCCAAAGCTTTCGTAGGCGCAATACCCACACAAGTTGGTAGAAGCGTTTTCTGTAAAATCTCTTGCCTTATTTTTTTGCCATATGCACCTAGTGAGTGCCTAGAAAAATCATGGAGATTCAAAAAACATTCATCGATAGAATACACTTCTAAATTAAGTGTGTAATTTTGTAGAATGCGATACACTCTATTGCTCATATCGCCATATAGTGCATAGTTTGAAGAAAATACTTGTATTCCTAATTCTTGAAACTTTTCTTTATATTTAAACGTGGGAGCCCCCATAGGAATTCCTGCTTTTTTAGCTTCGTTTGAACGCGAAATAACACAACCATCGTTATTACTTAAAACAACAACAGGTCTATTGCGTAAAGTTGGATTAAAAATACGTTCACAACTTACATAAAAATTATTAATATCTACCAAAGCATACATTTTACAAATGTAATTTTTTATAAAATGTAAAAGAAGTTAAAATGGTGTCGTTTTGCTGAAAAAAACCGATTATTTTTTCCGAACTCACAGCTATAAATAACCCCCTACGAGTTGTTTTGATTAAAATCTTTGTAAAACAAATCAATGACTTTGACGAGGATGTTTTTAATTTGGTCTGCTCCCTCTTGGGTTGTTAAATCAATTCCAGAAAATGTGTTCCCGTTTACACCTTTATACATATTTAAGTAGTACACTCCCGAAACTAATAGTGCAGAAAAAGCCCGGAATTCTAATGCCTTTTCACCAAAATAGGGGTCAGTTAAATTTTGAAGCAGCAGTTCACCATTACGTTCACGTTCGTCGTTAATATTTTTCAGCGCTTGTTTTTTTTCAGATATACCCCAAAGCAAAATATTTTGTAGTGCATCATTTTTATCCATATAGTCATACTGTTGCACCAACATTTCTTTAACAAAAGCCTCGCCACCATCATTTAAAACTTCGTTTTGCATTTGCACATTGCTCCAAAAGTCAAATGTGCGTAGATATTCGTCAATTAATTCCTCGCGTCCTCCAAAATATTTATAGATTAGTTTTTTGTCTAAACCTGCAGTCTCGGCAATAGTATTCACTTTCAAAGCAGTATAACCTTTCGTTTTCAAGATATGCCCTACGGCATTTAAAAACTGCTTCTTACTCTTATTTTTATCCCTCTTTCTAGGTTCATTTTCAGGCAATTTCATTTTTTTTTACAGTTTTTAGCAAAAATAATCATTTTTTTAATTCACTTATTGGTGACTTGTGTTATATTTGCATTAACTTCGCTATAAAGCTAAGTTTCAATTATTAGGAATTGTAATTATACATCACCATAATTTTATCAAAACACTTATCATCGCAATTCCGGGCAAAAATAGTTCGGAATTGTTTTATTTTAACCACTTTTCTTAACAATTTCATTACCTTATCACCCCCTACTTTAACCTTACAATAATACAAGGCTAACATTTGGTTTTCTTTGCTGCGCTAGTTTTGTGGCAAATAAATTTTTAAGCCAAAACTATAAAAATGAAGCATTTTTACATTTTAGCCGCATCGTTAGTTGGTGCAATGACTTTTGCACAAAACGGAGTGATTTCCGGAAAAGTAGTAGATGGAAACAATCAATTTTCTTTACCCGGAGCTACAATTAAAATCGAAAATTCGAATCGTTACACTATTTCCAATCAAAACGGTGGCTACGAATTTTTAAGCCTTCCAGAAGGCACCTATACGGTGTATGTAGAATACATTGGGTATGTAACTGCTGCGCAAGAAGTTGTTGTTGTTTCAAATACTACAACAACTGCAAATTTTCAATTATTTACGGGTTCTGAAGAGTTGGAAGAGCTTGTAATTATCGGTGATTTTCTTCGCGGGCAGGCAAAAGCCTTAAACCAACAACGCAACAATGCCAATATCACCAACATTATATCGTCTGACCAAGTGGGGCGCTTTCCAGATGCCAATATCGGTGACGCTTTAAAAAGGGTGCCGGGAATCACTATGCAGAACGATCAAGGCGAAGCTCGTAACATTATTGTTCGCGGATTATCTCCTGAGCTGAATTCAGTTACTTTAAATGGCGACCGTATCCCTTCTGCTGAAGGAGACAACAGAAATGTTCAAATGGATTTAATTCCATCGGATATGATTTCTTCGATCGAAGTAAATAAAACATTAACGCCGGATATGGATGCCGATGCTATTGGTGGGTCTGTAAACCTTATTACCCGTGCTGTTCCAAATCGCGAGCGAATTTCGGCAACTTTGTCTGGCGGATACGCACCAATTCGTGACAAAGGTTTATACAATGGTGCCTTTATCTACGGAAATCGGTTTGTTGATAATAAATTAGGCGTTATTGCTTCAGGAACATGGCAGTCACAAAATTTTGGATCAGACAACGTAGAAGCTGTTTGGGACAAGGACGACAATGGCAATGCTTATTTAACCGAAATGGACATCCGCAAATACGATGTGCAACGTGTACGCAGAAGTGCTTCATTGAGTGCCGATTATGTTTTCAACGAAAACCACCGAATTGATTTCACAGCAATGTATAACTGGCGCGACGATCGCGAAAACCGCTACAGAGCACGATACCGCGATTTGGAATTACAAGACGACGGCACCTATATTGGTGAAATTCGCAGAGAAACAAAAGGCGGAATTGATAACAACCGCAACCAAAATGCACGTTTAGAAGATCAACGTGTTGTTAACGTATCGTTGCGTGGTGAGCACTTATTGTCGCCAAAATTAGACATGGATTGGGCTTTTTCTTATTCAAAAGCGAGCGAAGACCGTCCTAATGAGCGATACATCGATTTCAGACAGAAAGACGTGGCTATGGGGCAAGATCTTTCTAATGGCAAAAAACCGTTAGTATTTGCATTGAATGGTGAAAATCCAAATGATTTTGAATTGCGAACAATATCTGAAAACCACGATTATACGCAAGAAGAAGAAATCGGAGCTAAAATTAATTTCCGTATGCCGTTTTCGGTAATTGAAAACCAAAAAGGACGCTTGCGCTTTGGAGCACGATTGCGCTTGAAAGATAAAGTACGTGATAATATTTTCTACGAATACCAACCTATAGCAGAATGGGGCAGTTTAGCAAACACTCCAAATGTGAATTGGTCAGGAAACGGATACAATCCAGGCTCACAATATGCACCCGGATACTTTGTAAACAATGCTTTTTTGGGTTCTTTGAATTTAGGAAATCCTGATTTGTTCGAAGCTTCGTTACAACCTTCAGAATTTTTATCATCAAACTATAAAGCAAAAGAACACATCACAGCAGGATATTTGCGTTGGGATCAAGACTTTAACGAGAAAACATCAATAATTGCAGGTGTTCGTTTAGAGCATACAGCTATCGAATATACAGGAAATTATATCATAGATGAAGAAGATTTAGTAGGTGAAATTAAAAACGAAAACGATTATTTGAACATTTTACCAAGTATTACTTTAAAACATTATATCACCAATAATTTTATTTTGCGTGCTGCAGTAACCACAGGTATTGCACGTCCTAATTATTACAATTTGGCTCCTTATGTAAATGCAATTCCTGCCGATGCTGAAATTGCTGCGGGTAATCCCAATTTAAAAGCAACCTATGCAACTAATTTCGATGTAATGGCAGAAAATTATTTTGAAAATATTGGTATTGTGTCGGCTGGGGCATTCTATAAAAATTTAGATAACTTTATTTATACTTATAACAATACCATTTTTACAACTGAAGATTTTGCAGCACAATTCCCGAACGTAGCCAACCCAATACCAGCTGGCGAAAATTGGGATTTCACACAAGCTCGTAACGGTGATAAAGTAAGCGTTTATGGTTTCGAAGTAGCTTTTCAGCGACAGTTAGATTTCTTGCCTGGAAAATTCTTTAAAAACTTTGGTTTATATGCCAACTATACCTTTACAAAATCTGAAGCAAAAGGAATTACCAACGAAGACGGAACTCCACGCACAGGTTTAGGTTTGCCACGCACCGCACCGCACATGGTGAATGGATCTTTGGCATGGGAAAACGACAAATTCTCTGCGCGTTTATCAGCTAACTTCACCTCGGCTTATTTAGATGAAATTGGTGGCAACGAATTTGAAGATAGTTATTACGACAAACAATTTTTCCTTGATTTTAACATGGCTTACAAATTCTTGCCAAATTGGCGCGTGTTCTTAGAAGCAAACAACTTAACCAATCAGCCGTTGCGCTATTACCAAGGTGAAAGCAACCGCATGAAACAAATGGAATTTTACCAATCTCGCTTCACCTTGGGCATTAAATATGATTTTTAATGAAAAATAAACATTCAATCTACTTATTATTTTTATTAGTCATTAGTTTTTATTCGTATGGTCAGGCGCGTCCTGATCATGCGCTTAGTAAAACAGCGAATCAACATGCAGAAATACAAGCTGTAAAAAAGGGGATTTCATTTTTGGCAATTGGCGATTTTGGCCGTCATGGCGCATTCACCCAAAAAGAAGTTGCCCGTGACATGGGAACGGTTGCAGAAATTTTAGATTTGAATTTCACCATTTCTGTGGGCGATAATTTTTATCCAAATGGCGTTCAAAGTACGCAAGATTACCAGTGGATTTCATCGTTTGAAAGCATTTATACGCACCATTTATTGCACGAGCCATGGTTTGTGGCTTTGGGAAATCACGATTATGAAGGAAATGCCCAAGCACAGATTGATTACAGCAACATTTCGAGACGTTGGCAAATGCCTCATCGCTATTTTGAACGATTAATAGAAATTGACAAAGGCAAATACTTACAACTTTTGGTGATTGATACCAATCCGTTTATTGCTAAATACAAGGCAAATCCTGAAAAATATTTGGGAATAGCTGATCAAAACACACAAGAGCAATTACAATGGATGGAAACAAAATTAGCCAACAACGACCCCAAAATTGTGTGGAAAATTGTAGTGGGACACCATCCGCTGTACACAGGTGGCAAACGAAAAAATGATCAAGAAACCAAAGATATTCAATTGCTTTTTGAACCCATTTTAGAAAAACATAAGGTAGATGCATACATTTGCGGGCACGAACATGATTTGCAGATTATTAAAAAAAGCGATAAAAATGTGATGCAATTTTTATCAGGTGCTGGTAGCGAACTGCGCGAAACCGGAAAAACAGAAGGCTCGCTTTTTGCTGAAGCTGTTCCGGGATTTATGGCTTTTACGTTAACCAACAATGCGTTGAAAGCTTATGTAATTCAATCAACAGCAAATGATTTCAAAATAATTTATCAAACCGAAATTAAAAAATGAGAAAAGTACTCTATCTTATAGCAGTTACCACTTTTATAGCATCTTGCAATTCGTCTAAATTGGCTCCTGTTGCAAAAAATGCTTTAAAACCAACAATTGTTACCCAACCAACACCCCATGATACCGATGATCCTGCTATTTGGATCAACAAAACAAACCCTTCGCAATCATTAATCATCGGAACCGATAAAGAAGCGGCTACCGGCGGTTTGTATGCCTATGATTTGCAAGGAAAAATGGTGCATAAAGTATATCCAATGGATCGCCCAAATAATGTGGATATTGCATACAACTTGCCATTGAACGGTAAAAAAGTGGATATTGCGGTGGTTACCGAACGAAAAAAAAATCAAATCCGCATATTTTCTTTGCCTGATTTAAAACCGATTGATAACGGCGGAATTGCTGTTTTTGCCGATTCAGAACAGAAGGATCCTATGGGTATTGCATTGTACACCAATCCTTCCAACGGAAAAATCTATGCCATTGTGGGCAGAAAAGAAGGTGCCTCAGGAGCTTATTTGTATCAATATGAACTAACGGATAACAAAGGAACGGTTGCCGCTAATTTGGTGCGAAAATTTGGAAACTATTCAGGCAAAAAAGAGATTGAAGCCATTATGGTTGATAATGAATTGGGGTATATTTATTATGCCGATGAAACCCAAGGAATAAGAAAATATTACGCAGATCCCGCAAAAGGAGATAAAGAACTGGCCTTTTTTGGTCAAAAAGATTTTAAACGCGACCACGAAGGTATTGCTTTGTTCAAAACCAGTGATAAAGAAGGATACATTCTTATATCAGACCAACAGGCAAATAATTTTGTGGTTTATAAACGCGAAGGCGCCAATGACAATGTGCACGACCATAAGATGATTGCTAAAATTCCTTTTTCAACCATTGAGTGTGATGGTGCGGATGCGGTTAATTTTAACTTTGGAAGTATGTTTCCAAACGGTATTTTTGTGGCAATGAGCAACGGTATGGTTTTTCATTATTACGATTGGCGCATTATTCAAAAAGAAATAGACCAACAGCAGAAATAAACCCCGAAAACACAACAAATCCTACAGCCAACACACTGTAGGATTTTTTTATTGATTGTTTTGATTACTTTTCGATAGGCATTTCATTCACAATTCGGTGCGTATTATTTTTTAACGAATCGATTTTAAGAGGCACACTGATTTCTTTTTGGGCAGATTTTTCACTGCCGGTAATATAATAATTTCCAACGATGAGAATTGCCGGGCAAAGCAACGACACACCGAATAGCAGTAAATGGGAAGTAATTTTTTTCATGAGTAGTTCTGTTTTGTTGAATGTTTAGGTTTCTTGTTGTAATGCTTTCTTATAGGTGCTTAAGGCGCGTTCGCGTGCTTGTTCATGAACCACAATGGGTGGTTCTAAATTGGTTTCAAAATCAGGGTTCCATTTTTTAATGTATGCTAATTTTTTATCAAACTTTTGCGTTTGTGCAGTAGGGTTAAATATCCGGAAATAAGGTGCAGCATCGCAACCGCAGCCTGCTGCCCACTGCCAATTGCCGTTATTGGCTGCCAAATCATAATCGTTTAATTTTTCGGCGAAATAGGCTTCGCCCCAACGCCAATCAATCAGTAAATGTTTACACAAAAAACTGGCAACAATCATGCGCACGCGATTGTGCATAAAACCGGTTTGGTTCAATTGCCTCATGCCTGCATCTACAATGGGATAGCCGGTTTGTCCGTTGCACCACTTTTTAAATTCGGCTTCATTATTGCGCCATGCTATATGGTCGTATTTTTCTTTAAAAGATTGATGCACCACGTGCGGAAAGTGATACAAAATTTGCATAAAAAATTCGCGCCAAATTAGTTCAGAAAGCCACACATCATTGTGTTTCATGGCAAAAGCCACACACTTGCGAATACTTATGGTGCCAAATCGCAATGCTGTTCCCAATTGTGTGGTGTGCTGCAATGCCGGAAAATCGCGGTATTTATCGTAATCATTAATAATAGCTGGTTCTAAAACAGGTTTTTCAAAAATGAAATCGGTGGTTTTAAAGCCGATATCCTCTAAACTAAGAACGTGCTGCGCGGTTTTGTGAAAATTTGCGGTATTTAAGGCGTAGGTTTTAAGGGATTCTTTCGTTAATTTACTGCGCCATTTTTTGGAATATGGTGTGTAAACCGTATAGGGTTTGCCATCGTCTTTGGTTACTTCGTTCTGTTCAAAAATCACTTGATCTTTGTAGGTGTAAAACGATATATCTTTCTTGGCCAAAAAATCGGCCACCAATGCATCTCTTTTAATTGCTTGTGGCTCGTAATCTCTGTTGCAAAAAACAGCCTGAATATCATATTGTTCGGTTAACTCCTCAAACGCTTCCAACACGCTTGAATAAAACGTATGCATACCTGATTTAATCTTTTCTAAATCAGCATTTATATTTGTAATTGCTTGATGAATATAGTGTACCCTGCGGTCTTGTTTTTCTGGTAAAGCGTTTAAAATGCTTGTATCAAAAATAAAAACAGGAAGCACAGGCAACTCACAACCCAATGCGGCAGATAAACCTGCATTGTCGTATAAACGTAAATCGCGACGAAACCAAAATATGTTTACTTTAGTTTTCATGAATTGGCTTTTTTTGGAATATCTTGAAAAAATAAAGTACCAATAAAAATTGTGCGTAACCATAAACTGCATCTTCCACAGGAATGGTAAGCATTCTGATACCTAGAAACTCATCGGGATTGTAATTTACGATGGGCGATGCTAATCCGGTTCCTGTGAGTATTCCGTTTACGCCAAAAAAACCAGGCATTAGTATTAAAAAGGTTAAACTGGCACGGCTGATCCATTCTTTTTTAGCGATAAAATGCAGGTAAACAAGCGTGAGAATTGTAGCGATTGCCGTAACCAAAGTGTACATCTTATCGGTATGCAACAGCCCCACCACCGCGCAAACAATGATGCTTACAAACACAATAACATTGTTGAAGGCACTTGCCCATGGCCAATCGAAAAATTTCTCTAAACAGAAATAGGTAAACACACACGAAAAGGGAATACAGAAAAAAAACAACCATTCTTCTATTGGTAAACCGGCAATTATTAAACCTGTGGTATAATCGGTATTAAACCACCACACGCCGTGAGCAGTGAACCATACATCCCATGCAATAAAAGGAATGGCAACTATGGTGGCTGCCAACAAGAACGGTCCGAACTGTTTATGAAACTGCAAGCGCTTATCAAATGATGCGATGAAGCAAATAAGTATCGTAAAAAAGTTTATCAGAAGATAGGTATAAGGTTGCAGCATCATTATTTATTGAAATACATTCTAAAATATTTTACAGGAACCCACAAAAAACCGAAACATTCACCGTGTTCTTTTCCCAAGTGTTTATGGTGTTGCTTATGCGCTCTGCGGATTGATAAAAGATATGGATTTTGGGTGTTTTTAAGCACTTTCAATCGTTGGTGAATAAAAATATCGTGTACAAAAAAATACGCCATACCGTATAATGTGATGCCAATTCCGATATAAAAAAGATAATTAAAAGCGGCTTGAGCTCCAAAATACATCAATGCAATGGCAGGTGTGGCAAAAATCACAAAAAACCAGTCGTTTCGTTCCAATTCACCTTCGTTGCTATGATCGTGATGATCGCGATGCAAAATCCACAAAAAACCGTGCATTACATATTTATGAATCACCCAAGTGGCGCCTTCCATCAGCAAAAATACAGCTATAACTATTAATACATTCATGGTTTGTTATTTGTTTGCAAAAAGTTTTTCCAACACTTTGTATCGGTAATTAAAAATATGTTCTAGTTTTTTTTGAACCATTAATTTATGTGCAATATTTCCTATTGGCCCAAGTGGTAGTTCGTAATCTACCGTATCATTCATCAACACACCTTCTTCATTTGGGATAAATTCATGGAAATGATTCCAATATTTATAAGGTCCTTTTTTCTGAAAATCGGTAAAGCTTTTTCCTTCATCCACTTGTGTGATGAGCGTGGTCCAGCGCATGGGAATGTTGAGCAATGGCGTTATTTTATACGCAATTTCTTGCCCAACATAAATCGATTCGCCATTTAAAGCAGTTAGTACATCAAAACCCATTTCTTTCGGCGTTATAACCGCCAAATTATGCGGTGATGAAAAAAACTGCCAAGCTGTTTCTATATCACAATAAAGCTGTTGTGTTCGTTTTAACTGATAGCGCATCTTTTTATTTTTTTTTAAACAACCTCATTGATCATTTTCAGTAAGGTTGATGACCGCACATTTCCTTTGTGCTTGATAATAAAATCTTTGTCTTCTTTTTTATTGTCGCGGTAATTGAGAAACCATGGGGCATTCTCTTGCACAGAAAATCGAAGAAATCGGATTTCTACGTTGTTAGAGTCTGCTTTAACTGCTTTCTCTAAATTTTTTTTTCCTTCATTAAAGGTTTTTAACTTTGCTGTGGGACCGCCCACATGTTTTGCCCAAATGGTTTGCAAAGCGCCTAAATAAGCCAAATGCACGTTGCTACCGGTTTCATTGGTAAGCTGGGTTATTAATGTTTGGCATATTTCTTTATTGTTTGCAGCTTGGGCATAGTTTTTTCGAACATATTCTAAATCTAAAACCACTGCACTTTTTGCAACAATAGGCAACATACATATCACAGCTATTAGCAAAGTTTTCATCATAAGGCAGTAATTTTATATTGCAGGTAACTGGTCATTGCAAGCCCTAATTTTTGTCCGTTATGCACACGTACTCTTTCTTTTAAAATGCGTTCTGCGGAGCTTTTTTTAATTTTGTTGAACAAACACAAATAATATCTGTATGCCAAATACACTCCAAATTTTGATGCTGCAGGCAACATTTTGATTCCTACTAAAGCTTCTTTAAATTCGGCAGCAATTTCGGATTCAATTTGTGCCTTAATACGGTTGTCAAACACATTCATTTCAATATTAGGGAAATAGGTTCTGCCCAAAACATGATAATCATCCTTTAAATCTCTTAAGAAATTCACTTTTTGAAACGCTGATCCCAATTTCATTGCATAAGGCTTCAATTCTTCGTATTGATCTTGCTTGCCTTCGGTGAACACTTTCAGGCACATAAGTCCTACTACTTCGGCCGAGCCTAAGATATATTCTTTATACAAGTCGGAATTGTAATCTATTTTGTTTAAATCCATTTCCATACTGTGTAAAAATTGATCAATTAAACTGCGATCAATTGCATATTTGTGCACCGCTTCTTGAAATGATTGCAAAATAGGGTTTAATGCTATACGCTCATCTAAAGCTTGATAGGTTTGCTCGGTAAGTCTTTTCAACAAAACCGCTTTGTCATAATCGTGAAAACTGTCCACAATTTCATCGGCCAAACGAACAAATCCGTAAATACCATAAATAGCAGGGCGAATGGAAGGGTGCAATGCCAAAATGCCCAATGAAAAGCTGGTGCTGTACTTTTGCGTAGTAGCTTTGCTTACATGTTGCGATAATTCGTCAAAGAGTTTTTTCATCTTTATATTTTTTTAGGGGGAACTTCTATTGTTTGTTTGCTGTTTAGACTTTTATTTCGTCAATCTTCACTTTATGCGCTTCCTTTGCCACAATTTTTCCTGATATAATAGATGGTGGCACACCTGGACCCGGAACGGTTAATTGCCCGGTGTATAGTAAATTCTTTATTTTTTTGTTTTGTATAGCCGGTTTTAAAACAGCGGTTTGGTTCAGCGTATTTGCCAATCCGTAAGCATTGCCTTGGTAGGCGTTGTAATCTTGCACAAAATCACTTACACAGTAACTGCGTTTGTAATCGATATCGTTTATTAAATCTTTTGTACCTGTATGTTTTTCCAAGCGAGTTATCATTTCTTTAAAATAGCGTTCTCTTGTTTGTTCATCATCGGCAATACCTGTTGCTAAAGGCATTAGCAAAAAAATATTTTCGTGCCCTTCAGGCGCAACATTTGGATCGGTTTTAGACGGACAACATGCATAAAACAGCGGTTTTTCAGGCCAACTTTTATTTTTGTAAATGGTATCGATATGTGCATCCAAATCATGTTCAAAAAACAAGGTATGGTGTTTTAAATTTGGAACTCTTCTCTTTAATCCCAAGTAATAAATTAAACAAGATGGAGCAAAAATGCGTTGTTTCCAATAATCTTCATTGTAATTTTTCTCTTCGTTTTTCAATAAAGACTCTGTATGGTGGTAGTCAGACGAAGCTATGATGGTATCAAAATCAATAAATTCATCGTTTACCTTTAAACCAATTGCCTGATTTTCTTCAGTGATTATTCGCTCTACATTTTGATTAAAATGAAACTTTGCACCCTGCGCTTCTGCTACTTTTTGCATTGCCAATACCAATTGATAAAACCCACCCAGCGGATACCATGTTCCTAATGCATAACCACCGTAATTCATAAGACTGTACAAAGCAGGTATGTTTTTGGGCGATGCACCAAGGAAAATTACCGGAAATTCCATTAAAGCACGCAACTTCGGGTGCTTAAAATATTTCGCTACATAGGAACGAAAATTACTCAGCAAGTTAAGTTTCAGTGCGCTGCCTGCAATTTTAGGCGAAACAAATTCCCACCAGCTGTGGCAAGGTTTATTTACGAATTCTTGCATACCCACTTCATATTTGTAGCGGGCAGCTTTCATAAAATGATCCAATTTATTGGCAGCCCCCGATTCTAACTGTTCAAACAGAACCTTCATTTCTTCATAATTTTCAGGAATAGCTACGTTACCATCGTCAAAAATCATTTCGAATTGCGGGTTTAGGGCAATTAGTTGATAAAAATCGGAGGTGCGATAACCAAAATCACTAAAGAAATTTTCAATGATATCCGGCATCCAATACCAACTTGGCCCCATATCAAAGGTATAACCATTATCGGTAGTGAATTGTCGCGCTCGGCCTCCTGGTTGGTCATGCTTTTCGAAAACATGCACCTCATTACCTGCTTTTGCAGCATAAGCGGCAGCTGATAAACCCGAAAAACCGGCTCCTATAATAGCTATTCTCTTTGACATATTTTTTTTATTTATGCGGATAAATACTTTTCGGTTACACGTTCTAACAGTTCCGAACTGTCGTAATTTTGTTGGAAAATAGGTTGATGAAAATGATCCAACTTATTCAACAATCGAATAAGATCTGCTTTTTCGTTGTCATCCAAGTTTCCTGTAACAATTTGAGTGGCCACACGAATTTTATCCATTTGCGCATCCAAAGCCTCTTTTCCTTTGTTGGAAATCTGAATAATTTTACTGCGTTTGTCTATTTCAGAGTCTTCTTGTGTTACCCATCCTTTATCAATTAATCGATTGATAATTTGCATGCCTGTTGGCTTGTCTTGAATATTTTTTTTAATCAACTGCATTTTGCTCATTGCTCCAAAAGCATTCAAGTTAATCAAATATATAAAATCTTCTTGCGTAGAAAATTCCGAATTGTGAATTGCTGCCTTTGAATAGGTTTTTGCATACCTGCTTAAATGCACAATTAGCGTGTTTATTACGCTTTCTGCACTGCGCCCTTTCTCTTTTCCTTCCCACTGAACATCTTCTAACGAAGTTTCACCAACAATATTTCCTGCAAGCCAATCTCTAAAACCTGACAGGTCGTTTTTTGTATGTTTGCCGTTTTTTTCAAACTCTTCCAGCAGGTTGATTACGTCTCTTAATAATGTGTAATTCATACAAAATAGTATTAATTTGTACTTAAAATATTCTAATTTAGAATGTAAATATACTAAAAAAAGACATAAGATTACTTATGCCTTTTCTTTTTATTGCTTTTTAACATTACGGAAGGTATTTTTCTAAGACGACTTTTCTATCATTTCTTCGATTGCATTCCATAATAATATTCGTTTCTGCAATGCAATTTTGGCAATCTGCTCTACTTCTTGCCATTTTCTTTCGTCGGTTCCACACAAAAAATCAATCATTTCAAAAGCCATTGGTCCGTGTTCATCAGCATCGAGCTCTATATGTCTTTCAAAATAATAAATCAATTCTGATAAATCCACCTCCGGAAATTGTTCTTTTAATTCTTTTAATAAATGATGAAACATTGAAGGAATTAAATCTTCTCTACCAAAGGTGAAAGCAGCTGCAATTTCGTGCGATTTACCATTTTCAATCACTTGAAAGGTAAACTCTAAAAAAGCTTTAACATGATCGTGTAAATTGCTTTTTTCAATAGCAGAAAAAACATCGGTTGATTGCACGTTGTTTAAAAACAAATTCAAAGTTCGTGTATCTGTATCGCTTTTCTCCATTGCTTGAACATACATTTCAAAATGACTTAATCGTTTTCCATCTAAAGAAAGATCCGATTCTTCGGCCAATACTATCTCATTGATTAGGTAGCGGGCTTGCGGATTAGGCGACGCAAACCAAGGACTGGACGTGCAGGTGAGCTGCGATTGCAGTGCTTTTAAAAGCGACATAAAATCCCACACAGCATACACATGTGTTTGCATAAAAAGTTGCAAATGCGGAATAGTTGTGATTTTTTTGTATAACGAATGATGAATTAACTCCTTCTTTAAAGGCTCAATAGCTTTATTTACTGATGCAATTGCGTTCATATTGGGATAATTTATTCAAAAATACGTTGCAAAAAGTTATAAAATAGCAGTTCTTTTTATTTTAACATCTTTAGCAATATGAAATTATAGTTGTTGGGAAAAACTTTTTGAAAACTAAAAGAAAACAGCTGGGTTGCCTTTTGGGGATTGAATCCACAACAAAAAAAGCGATGCTTCATGAACTATATAACCAACATTATTTTAGTGAATTGCGTTTCAGTCAGCTTTTCTTGTTGAAAAAGTTAGGTCTTAAAAGGAACGTTTCTAAATAGAATACCACAAGTGATAATTACCCACATTATCCATAGTTTTGTAATGAAACGAATAAACAGTTCAAATTATGGCACAAACAAAACTTACCATTAACGACAATGGATCGGTTAAAATTGAAGGAGATTTTGAAATAGTAGATAAAAACGGGAATGCTTACGGATTGCAAGGCAGAACGATAGTTTCAATTTGCCGCTGTGGATTATCTAAAAACAAACCTTTTTGCGACGGAGCACACAAAGGGCATTTTGAGCACAATGCCATTGCTTTTGATTTGCCGCCTAAAAAGGTGTAACAACAATGAGTATTTTATTATAAAACAGCCTCAATACGTATGTAAAGAGGCTGTTGTGTTTTTAAAGGCACGGATTGCAAATCCGCGCCATCGGGGTTTTTTAGAGTTTTTTCCTGATACTAATACCATTTTTTTATCAGTTTTACCGTCATTTACAGTGTGAAGAAACTTTCCATATATATTAAAATAGTCTGTATTTGGTCCCGCCTGCATTCCATCAGGGTCAACAAAGAATATCGGATTGTTCTAAGCATAATTATACGGTGTCCATCTTCGTGAGTCCTCCGCCAGTGGAGAAATTTATTTTATAATTCTATCTTTTTTTCTTTTAAATTGTACAAACACTGGAGTTCTATATAATCAACTATCATAGGAGTTTCATCTCTTATTTCTGGTTCAACTTTTTCCCATTCTAAATAATTTGGTATCCTAATTGCATCTCCCTTATCTACTTCATAATAGATGTTATAAGACCCTGTCCTTGCTCTTAAAAGTTCTCTATTATCATTAATTTTAACATAAGGTATGTCATTTTGATAATCCTGTATATGTATATATACATACTTTAAGGAATCTATAATTTCAATATTATCATAATATGACAATTTATATTCACTAATTAAAAAATTTCTATTATTAGATATTTTATATTCATTAATAAAAAAATTAACAATATTAACTAGCTCATCATTTTTTTTTAGACGATCATTCTTCGTGCAACCAATATTGAAAAATAATATTGTACAGATAAGTAATTTATTTAACGTGTGTGTACGGATATACCCCATCATATTTTACTTTGTAATTAGCTCCTTTCGGTCTTATAAAAAAATTAATTTTTGGATCAACAATTTTTGTATTTTCTTTTAAATCTCTGGCAAAAACTCCATCTCCTTTTTTAGCATCTTGATTCACTAATCTTGATTTTTTATGATATGATGAAGGCCAATCTGCTATCAATCCATTTTTGAATTTTGGGTGATTGTGTTCATGGGAACTAATTTTCATTCCTATATTTGAATAGATATTAGACATATCATTAAAAAAGTAATGAGCGGCATATCCAACCGACAGTCCATCATTAAAATATCTACCTGTGTTACCCATAGCAGTAGATATATATTGCCCATTTTGGCTAATTGTCATATATTCCCATTCTATATTTGAATTTTGTGCAATTTTATCAAATAGTTTATCCCCTTTTTTAAAATTATTAGTTTTTAGTTCATTTATTGGTATATCTCCTTTCTTTGTTTCAGTATGTTGAAAATCTTTTTTAAAACTACCATTATCACCATATTTATATTCATCTTTTATTGTCCCTTTATTATCAACAAATTGAACAATATCATCCCCGGCTTTTGTTTCTATATCTACATTTCCAGTATCTACATTTATTTTAATTATATCATCTAAATCATTCAATTGAGAATTTGAAACCGCTTGCATTCCATCAGGATCAACAAAATAAATAGGGTTGTTACAAGCATAGTTATAAGGTGTCCATCTTCTTGAATTCTCCGCCAGCGGATCTACATTCAACCATCTACCAATAGCAGCATCGTAATTACGTGCACCAAAATCGTATAAATCTAATCCTAATTCATCGTTTAACTCTTTACCGCCGTAAGCATATTTATATTTGTTTACAATGCTGTAATCAGGTAAATCGTCTCCTTTTTGTTTTAAACCAAAAGGATAATAATCGCTTTTTTCAATAATCTCGCTTACTTGTATAATCCCGTCTTTTGCATATTCCAACGTAGGGTGGTTTCTAAAACCATCACGGTATGTTAAACGTACGTTTCCTAAATGATCTTTGTATTGATAGGTATAAAGGTATTGATTATTTTCAAATTCTACATAACCTTCCGTATGCGGAAAAAATTTTAACGCATTATCTACATACTGGAATCCGTTAACATAATCGGTAGTTACTAACGCATCACCGCTGGGTTGTACTTGCTTTTTTTGATCGTGTGCCTGTGGCATAGCAACAGTAAGTGTTTTATAACAAAGCAGCCTCAATACGTTTGTAAAGAGGCTGTTGTTTGTTTATTGTTGCTCAAAGTCGTGAGACTTTGCGTAGCTGGGTTTATTTTCTGTTTCTAATTCGTTCTTCCGTGCGAAATACATCCTCTCATCATTTTCGTTTTTTTCTATTATAAGTTTTACATAAGCTTCTTTATCATAACACAATTCATAATACCCAAAAATAGCTTGGATAAAAGGGTAAACACTCTCTTCTTTTTCAACTAATCTATAGTGCCAATTTGAATTTATTTTGCTATCTATAATATCAAATAGTTGACAAGGATAAGTAGCAATAAACCCTCCATCATCTATTAAGTAGGCTTGATAAGTCTTAAAGATGATTATTCCCATTACAAAATATTCTTTATTAACCTCAATTTCATATTCTGCTATTTCAGACACCCCAAATCTTCCAAAAAACTCTTTATTAGTAATCAACTCATATTCATATGGACGTAAGTCTATTCCTCTATTTTTTACACAACGTACTTTCATAATTTATTTAAATTTAAAATCATCGACATATTTAATAATTCCTTTTTCGAATTTTGCTACATAATGTATTACTGTCTTTTTTCCTGTTGAACTTGTATGAACATAATGCATTTTACTCCAACCTGACCAACGCGAATCTTTCAATCCATGAATAATAACTTTCCCAGCAGATGGATTTGACATAGCTTCTTTCATAGCTAATTGTTCTGAAAGATTTACAGCTGTAGTTCTTCCTGTTGTACCTCTTCCTAACGGCACAAGAAAACTACTACCTCTCACAACTAAAAGCTCCGAAGCTATTGCTGGTGCCAAAATGAACCTACACCACCAATATAAGCATACATTGTTTCTTTGGCTCTGGCAGTTTCACCAGTTGCATTTACCCAACCATTGTATGCAAATTTAAAGTTACCTACAAACCCTAAATCACTTTTACGATGATAATCTACATTTTTTATACCTGCTGCATTTAACTCTTTTATACTATTGTAAGTATCTATAGAACCATCGTTATTGTGTACCGAAAAAACATTTGTTGGGTTATAGTATCAAAATGCGGTTTTATTTTCTATACTAATAGCTTTAAAAATTACTGCAAGCCTTTTTAAGTCATACATAATTGCATCATCAGAATTGATAAGTCTTTTAATCTCTTCCAAATCATCAGATAATTGACCTAATGTCAAATCTGTAGGTTTCTCATATGGATTATATAATTCATCATCTAATATATTCCAATAATAATCATTGCTAATTTCTATTTCTTCTCCACTATTTTCTTTTAATTTTGATAAAAGAAAAATTGTAACTTTTTGTAGTTCATCAATATTTATTTTCATATTATCCCCCATTAATTATTTTTTGAATATTATTTCTAAATGTTTGTATTTCATGGTTTAAATGATTTATTCTTGATTGAATAATCTGTTGTCTTACAGCATCATTTGGTGCGTTTTTTAAAAATCCTTTATTATCAAATTTCATAGGATTTTTCATATATTCAAGAAGCTTTGTTTGATGTTTTGCTATTTGGTTTTCATAGGATGCAATAGATTTTAATTTAGAAGCACTTAAAGCAGTTGTACCTACTCTAGCAGCTAAAAATTCAGCTGCAATCTCAGGTATAACAACCGAAGCTACACCACCAATATAAGCATACATAGTTTCTTTGGCAGCAGCTGTTCTTCCTGTTGCATTTACCCAACCGTCATAAGCTTCTTTTAAATTACCTACAAAACCTTTGTCATTTTTATATTGTCGGTTAACATTTTTGATCCCAGCTTTGTTTAATTCAATGGTGCTGTTGTATATATCAATACTTCCATCATTATTATGAACTTCATATACATCTGTTGGGTCGCCATCCCATTTAGTACTTACTTTTTCATACGCATTGTAACTGCCTTTTTTATTATTGTCCGGAAAAACTTTCCAGGTTGTAAGTATACCGCCGTCTTCTTCTACTTGTCCAGAAAAATCTGAACTTTGGAACATTGTACTAAAAGCCACACCCGCATTTAGTAAATCTCTGCCATAACTATCCATTGGTCTGCTTTGCATTCCATCAGGGTCAACGAAATAAATAGGGTTGTTATACGCATAGTTATACGGTGTCCATCTTCTCGAATTCTCTGCTAACGGGTCAATGTTCAACCATCTACCAATAGCCGCATCGTAATTACGTGCGCCAAAATCGTATAAATCTAGCCCTAATTCATCGTTTAACTCTTTACCGCCGTAAGCGTATTTATATTTGTTTACAATGCTGTAATCAGGTAAATCGTCTCCTTTTTGTTTTAAACCAAAAGGATAATAATCGCTTTTTTCAATAATCTCGCTTACTTGTATAACACCGTCTTTTGCATATTCTAATGTAGGGTGGTTTCTAAAACCATCACGGTATGTTAAACGTACGTTTCCTAAATGGTCTTTGTAAATATAGTGATAAACATAATTACCACCATTGTTTTTAACATAGCCCTCAGCATGGGGAAAGGTTTGTAACGTTTTTTATAATACAGCCTCCATGCGTTTGTAAAGAGGCTGTTGGTTTTTATTTATTGCTTATTGCACGGGCAAGATGCCCGCGCCAGCGTGGTGTCATTCTGAACGCAACGAAGTGAAGTGAAGAATCTCAAAGATTCCTCCTTCGTCGGAATGACATTTTAATGTAGTCTGATTATATTACTACAACGATTTCATGTCAATTACAAAACGATATTTCACATCGGACTGCTGCATGCGCACATAAGCTTCATTGATATCGTGCATATTGATTACTTCTACTTCTGAAACAATGCCGTGTTCGCCACAAAAATCAAGCATTTCTTGTGTTTCTTTTATTCCGCCGATTAATGATCCGGCTATATTTCTGCGTTTGGTTATCAACACACCACCGTGAATCGGGAACGGTTCAATGGCTCCGACCATACACATGGTTTTATCGAGCTTTAACAACAATAAATACGGATTTACATCATGCGTTACTGGAATGGTGTTCAAAAGAAAATCAAAACTGTATGCGTGCTGCTTCATCTGCTCGGCATCTTTAGAAATCAACACCTCATCTGCTCCCAATTTCATGGCATCTTCGCCTTTTGCTTCAGATGTGGTAATCATCACCACATGTGCGCCCATTGCTTTGGCAAACTTCACGCCCATGTGCCCCAAACCTCCTAAACCAATCACGCCTACTTTATCGCCTTTTTTTACGTTCCAATGACGCAGTGGCGACCAAGTTGTGATACCGGCACACAATAAAGGTGCAACATTTTCTAACGGAAGATTGGTTGGCACGTTTAACACAAAATCTTCTTCCACTACAATGTTTTCTGAATATCCACCGTAAGTGATGCCACCGTATTTAGAATTTTTAGAATTGTAAGTTCCGGTAAAACCGTTTTCGCAATATTGTTCTAAACCTTCACCGCACGAATGGCAATGTTGGCACGATTCTACCATGCAACCAACACCTACAATATCGCCCACTTTAAATTTTGATACTTCACTGCCCACAGCTTCTACTCTACCAACAATTTCATGCCCCGGAACAGCCGGATAATTCGCGGCCCCCCAATCTGATTTTGCCGTATGCAAATCGCTGTGGCAAACGCCGCAATATGCTATTTTTATAAAAACGTCTTTTGCGTTTAATGTTCTTCGTTCTATGGTATGTGGGCCCAGCGGATCTACCGCATTAAAGGCTGCATAAGCTTTTGTTGCCATTTTTTGTTTTTTATGTTTGATTTTATAAAGTTAGGGAAAGATTTATTTAGATGTAAAAATGTTTACTTAAAATTTTTATGCTGAATTTACTCCCATCCTAACTCTTGTCTTAATTTCTTTGTTTGTTCGGGATCTACTAACGGAATTTCTTTATCGTTTGGATTGTTTCTCCAACTTTCAGGAACGTCTTCAATTTTAAGAAGGTTAAATAGTTGTTTGCCGTTGTATTTATACATCCAAGAATCTATATCTCTAAAATATTTGGAAGAAATATCCTTATTAAGGTATGCTTTTTTATACCAAGGATACAATATTTGCCAAGCTTTTTCAAAAGTATCTTCGTGTTGCATAATGTGTAACTCTACAATACCATAACCATTTTGAATTAACGCAAAAGAATTTCCCTTTGGAAGATTATTTATTTCTTTAGTAACATCAATTAATGTTTCAAAATTATTAGTAAACGTAACACCTTCTAATGTTCTAATTTCTTTAAGTTGATTATCAGTTAAGTCTTTTACGCTGCGTATCATGCTAAAAAAGTTTCTTTGAATTTGATCTTTTTCATGTAACGAATTCAATCTATAAATATCAATCTGTTTATCTAAATTTTCACTTAACCATTCGCTGTGGTTTTTAATATACATTTCTTTAAACCAAACCGCTAAATCGCCTTGAATAATTGCTTTATAATAATTTTCGGATCCTGATGCATAGCTTAAATTATAACCATATTTACGAGTTAGTAAGGTTAAAACTTCTTTAAAATAATCAATGTCGTTGAATTTATAAATTGATGATAATTTTGAATGTAAAATTTCAGGATTGGACTTTTCTTCTAGTTTTTCTAACTCTTTAATATCTGCTTTTAATTTTTGATAAGCATTATCATCTTTAGGGAAATTGTAAATAATCTGCGATGCTAAAGAATCGCGGTAGGTTTGTGCTTGGGTATTTGATATACATAAAAAGCTAAATAACAAGAATAGTGTTTTCATAATTTTGATTTTATATGGATTATAAAGATAATATATTTTATTTGAGCACAAAGCTCAATTTTCCTAGCGTACAAAACCTGAAAAATATTTGGCTTAAAACGTTAAGAAAGTTTATACTCCAAAAAAACGGTACCGTTCAGCAAGCTACTATTAGCAAAAGCGTTTGTAAAGAATGCGATTTGGAAGCGCTTCGCGTGGTTAAAAAATTACGACTGAATCCCATCTTAATTAATGGAAAACCAGAACGTGTTCGGTTCAGAATTCCTATTCGATTGGCTTTAGAATAGTTTTTTAAGAAAATAAAATGTACCTTCGCAACCATAAAGAGAGGTGTCCGAGTGGTTGAAGGAGCAAGCCTGGAAAGTTTGTATGTGGGTAACTGCATCGAGGGTTCGAATCCCTTCCTCTCTGCAAGCAATATATAAAAGCCGACAGTAGTCGGTTTTTTTAATTTCCAATAACAAAACCCGCACGCTGCTGAAAGCATTTATTTTGAAAATTCAGCCGCAAAATCTGTTCAAAAAAACGTTACAAAAACAGCGCATACCAACAAACCCAAAGTCTTTATTTTATTAAAACTTTTGGTTTACATGCTTATTATGGGCTCAAAACAGTCACCCTTTTGGAACATATTATTCGTTTCATTTGTTAAAAAAGAAACTTCTTTCGTTCCAGCTTCAAAATTCATCTTAAACACCTGCTTTTCAAAATTTCCAGATTTATCAGGCGTAAAAACAAACATATCTTCTTCCACGCTAAAAGTTCCGTTTATAAACTGAATATTTTTTACTTGCCCCCACGAATAACCTGCTTTTTCAGTTTGTTCTTTTTTTATAGGATCAAAATGATATGTGGTAATAACCATTTGTGCTAAATTGTTGCTCCAACCATATTCTAAAAGTGTTTCAGTAACATACACCATTGCCTCTTTTTGCGTTTCGTTTTTATAGATAAAACACTTTTTTTCGGTAGCTTCAATTATTGGTTCTTCTATTTCAACGGGTAATTTCTCAACTTGTCGAACGGGTGGTGGTGGAATAACTTTTCTTATCTTCTTTTTTTGTGCCGATGCGCTTAAACACAACAATAAAGCACCAATTAACCATAGACTTTTCATAATCAAACAAGCAATATTTCTTCGTTAAAGATAGAAAAGATTTTGAAACGCGCTTAGGACAAATCAGATAAATCTGTTTCGGGTTGCAGCTCTACCGCTGGTTGATTTTGACAGAACAATCGCGCCGGTAAACTGCCTTTCAACGTAATCTTTTGTCCGTACACTTCCAGCCAACTTCCTTCGCGAAGTCCAAGAACAGGTTGTGAATTAAAACAATGAAATTCGTTAATACGAGTTTCGCGGGTTTCGCCCATGTGTGTAGAACCTTCTACCGGATCCAAATAATGCGGGTTTATATTAAACGGAACCATTCCCAATGTTTGGAAACTCGGTGGGTACACAATCGGCATATCGTTTGTAGTTTCCATAGTTAAACCGGTAATATTGCTTCCAGCCGAACAGCCTAAATAGGGCGTACCGTTTTGCAGTACTTTTTTTAGAGGCGATAAAACGTGTTGCCCATACAGTTGTTTTACCAATAAAAAGGTGTTGCCACCGCCGGTGAAAATAGCTTCGGCTTTTTCAATTGCTGCTACAGGATTTTCAAAAGTATGTAAACCCACCACGTCTTTATCAATTTTTGCAAAAGCATCTGCCACCTTAGCAGTATATGCATCATGCGAAATACCACCTGGCCTTGCATAGGGAATAAACAATATGGTGCTTGCAGTTTTAAAATGATTTTTCAAAACAGGTAGTAAATATTCTAAATACCCCATTCCATGTAGGGTTGATGTGCTTGCAATGAGTAAATGCTTCATAATATTGATGGATGATGTGTGGAACAAACAGCAAACTTATTTATTTAACAATTGTTTACCAAAACGCTGTTTATCTTTTAACACTTTTGCAAATATTTTTGTTGAAATTAAATAAACATTTATGAAGTATCTTTATTTTTTATTGTTTTTTGTTTCAATCAATTCCTTTGCACAAAACCGAAATCTGCACAAAATGCGTTTGATGGCAGAAGCAAATGCTTTTCCACTAAAGGTAATTAATCAAAACACCAATGAAATTGTTACAACAGATAGCGGTGGCTTTTTTGTAATGAACGTTCAAGAAGCAGACGAATTGGCATTGGTTGAAAACGAATTTTATCAATTAAAATACCAACTAAAAAGCAGCGATTTGCAAAGCAGTATTGTTCGAATTTATGCTGAACCTTTAGATATGGTGTTGCAAGAAGTGGAAGTGGAACGAATCACGTCGAAATCATTAGGTATCGATGCTGCTTCAATAAATAAATACATCTACAAACGCAACCCTAACCCGAATATGGATTTTAAGGCACTCTTTTTGTGGGTGGCTAGTAAATTGCGCAAGAAAAAAGAAGCATCGTTGCTGCGCGCTCCTCATGAAATGAATCCGTATGTGGCTTCGCTTCCCAGAAGTGTTATTACCGAATATCTAAAAATACCTGAAGATTTAGTGGAAAAGTTTTACTATTTTATGAACGATGATTATTTGATTGATCAATATATAAAAAATGGCGAAGAAGCCAAGTGGCGCATGCATTTGCTTGATAAATCGTTCCAATTTTTAGAACAACAGCAACCACAAGAGCGTTAAAATCGTTATAATAGATAGGGTGCTTTTAAAAGAATCAATAGTTTTGTATCATGAAAAAAATCAGTAGTTATCGAATCGTTTTCCTTTTAATGCTATTTGTAAGTAGCAGTATGCTTGCTCAAACAAAAAGTGTTTTGGGTAAAGTGGTTGCAAAAACGCGCGATTTAGAAGGGATTTACGTAAAAAATATTACTACCAATGAATCGGCTCTTACCCAAAAAGGCGGTTATTTTTCTATTGAAGCCAGCCCAAACGACACACTGATTTTTTCGGCAGTGCATTTAGTGGGGCGCGAAAAAGTGCTTTCGTATGCAGACATGAACAAATCGTTGGTTTTTATACCTATGGAATTTATCGATAACGTGTTAGATGAACTTGTGATTGACCGCACCGTAAATTCAGAAACCTTGGGCTTTGGCAAAGTAAAGCGATACACACCTGCTCAGCGAAACTTGCACCGAGCAACATCTTCAAGCGGCGGTATAATTGCTATTGATGCCATTGTAAACGCCATTTCGGGCAGAACAAAAATGCTTAAAAAAGCACTAGCACTAGAGGAAGAATATCTTTTTGTAGAAAAAATTTTAAGTAAATTTCCCGAAGAATATTACAGTGAAAAATTACAAATACCTCCACAATATTACATGGCTTTTGGCTATTTTATGGCGCAAGACCCCGTTGTTGTAACATCTTATCAAACCACAAATAGCGAACAATTGAGTTTGCTTTATGCCGAAAAAGCAACTGAATTTTTAGAAATACTTAAGGTGTTAAGATAATTGTTTTGTGTAACTTTGTAGTAAATTTCAGAAAATGTTTACAAGTCTAAATATAACCCCGCTTTTTTTGGGAATTGGTGGCGGTGAATTGGTTTTTATCATGTTGATTATTTTGATGCTTTTCGGTTCTGATAAGGTACCCGAAATGGCTCGTGGATTGGCGCGCATTATTAATCAAGTGAAGAATGCTTCGAACGATATTAAATCGGAAATCACAAAAAGCGTGGAAGAAACCGGTGTTGTGAAAGACATTAAAGATGCGGTAAACGTGGATGAAATAAAAAAACGAATGGGTTATGATGAAATCAAAGAGTCGATGGATATAGATCATTTCAACCCTGTAAACGATATTCAAAAAGAAATCGACCAAACAAAAGAAGACATTGAAAACATGACAGGACCCATTAAGCGCATGAAATAATGTTGGAACAGTTAATACAAAAAGATCAGCAATTGCTGGTGTATCTCAACAATTTGGGAACAGAATTTTGGGATCCGGTTTTTATGTATATCACGCATCAAATCAATTGGTGGCCGTTTTTTTTATTTCTTATTTTTTTACTTCTAAAGAAAATTTCACTGCAACAATTTGGCCTTTTGGTATTGGTACTCACTGTTTTTTTTGTGTTTACCGACCAATTTACCAATTTAGTAAAATACAGCACCGATAGGCTGCGCCCGGTAAACGATCCATTGATTTCGCCTTATTTGCGTATTTTGCGTAAAGCAGGTAGCCCCAGTTTTTTCTCAGGGCATGCATCCAATTCCAGCGGCTCTATTCTCATAATCTTTTTAATCCTTAAGAAATATTACAAATACGCTTGGGTGCTGTTCTTTTTCCCACTATTGTTTGCTTACACCCGAATTTATCTGGGGTTGCATTATCCGTTAGATATCATTTGTGGATATATTTTCGGTATTTCATCGGGCTTTATGTTCTTTTTCGTTTTTAAATTTTTGAATAATAAATACCGTTTAAAGGATAAACAAAAAACGCAGGAAGTAATCAATCAGTAGAATTTTATTTCATAAATAAAGTATCTGTCAATTCCAAAGATTTCATACCATTGATCATACTTATCCATTTCTTTGGCAAAATCGCAATTTCGAAAGGTGTTTTCATCAATTTTTATTGGTTTTACAATTGCCGAAAATAGATATTTTTGATTAAAAGTAAATTTTTGTGCTTCATTTATAAAAATTTTAAAAGCATATCGATCTTCTCTTTTTAAATCATGATTTCGATATAAATTGATAAAATCATAAAACTGATATTGTATGCGATAGTTTATATCGGAATTGCTTTTGGCAAGTATCGTAAAAGGGATTCTTTCGTTTGAAGTATCAACGGGCATCTTGTTAGAATTGAAACAACTGATTTCTTTTACAAGTTTTCCATTAACATACTCTTTTTCAATAATTTCAATATGTAACGAAGAAGTTTCAGCAGTTACAAAATCAAAACTATAATAGGTGTAGCCCTCAAAATTTTTAAGCGCATTTTCAAACTTGGTTTCGTTCATTTTTGATTCAATATGAATCTCTTGTGAAAATACACTAAAAGAAATCAACAAAAATAATACAACATTTTTCATCTACTAAAAATTTATTTTAACAAACGTTTTTGCAGCGGGTAATATTGCATTTTAGTAAAATATTGTAACTTTATAGTAAAAATTTGTGTTATGAGATACGTTGTAATTGTGGCTTATCGGGTTTTTCCGGATAAGCGCGAAGCTTTTTTTAATTTGGTTCGAAAAGAGGCTACGGCATTGGTTCAAAACGAATTGGGAACTTTGCATGTAACCAATATGATTGATCAAATAGATCCTAATAAATTTCTAAACCTAAAGATTTTTGAATCGAAAGAAGCCTATTCTGAACATTTGCAAGGTGCTATTTTAAAAGCCTTTTTGCAAGAGGCTGATGCATTCATTATGGAAGGTCCAACCGTGATTTTTGAGGGGATACACATGTATTCGTGCGATGATTATACGCTGGAACAGAAAAGTGGCGAAGATATGACGGCTTACTTTAAAAGATAGTTTGTAATTTTACAGAAAAACATGCAGCTACAAACCCTTGTGCCCGTTGAGCCTTTATCCAGAAAAATAGATTACTCATCAAAAATTGTGAGTCTAGGCAGTTGTTTTGCAGTACATATTGCACAAAAACTGGCACACTATCAATTTCAAAATACGGTGAATCCGTGGGGGATATTGTTTCATCCATTGGCAATCGAAAAATTAGTAAACACCGCAGTAAAAGCGCGTTTATTTACGCAAAGTGATGTTTTTTGCCATAACGAAATATGGAGTTGTTTGCACACCCATTCCGATTTAAACGAGTTAGACGCTGAAAGCATTGTGGCATCCATCAATCAAAAAACAACTGTTTTCAAAGAAGATTTGCAGACCGCTTCGCATTGTATCATCACATTGGGAACTGCTTGGGTGTATCGGTTTATGGAAACCAACGAAATTGTGGCAAATTGTCATAAAGTTTCGCAACAAAAATTTCAAAAAGAATTATTGTCGGTAGCCGATTGTTTGCAAGCATTACAAGCAATAGAACAACAAATTCGGCAAGTAAATGCAACTGTTCAAATTATTTATACCATTTCACCGGTTCGCCATATTAAAGACGGTTTTGCAGAAAACCAACGCAGTAAAGCCCATTTAATCGCCGCATTGCATCAACATATAGAAAATAATGACCCGCACAATTATTATTTTCCTTCGTATGAAATCATGATGGATGAATTGCGCGATTATCGTTTTTATGGCAAAGATATGTTGCATCCAAACGATTTAGCTGTTGCCTATATTTGGGAGCGATTTGTTGCCCATTGCATGTACCCGGAAGCATTGCCTACGATGAAAAAAGTGGAAGAGGTGCAGAAAGGATTGGCGCACCGCCCATTTAACCCATACACCGAAGCACATCAGCAGTTTTTAGATGTACTAGCAATGAAACTAGATGATTTATTAGAAAACTATCCATTTATGAAATTTAGATAAAATGATAAAGAAAGCCTTAATATTTGCTGTGATTTGTATTGCATTGGGCAGTTTATTCACTTTTTTTATAATGCGAAAAAGCGCACAAAAAAACGAAGTGGTGCCCGACACTGAACTCATTCAGCAACAAATGAAAAACGTGAGCAAATTGGTAGTAAACGAAGCCAAAATAGCACAGATTTACAATTATAAAGATGAAAAATCGTTTATGAATCTACTCTCGTTCGATAAAAAAGCGATGGTAGTTGTTAATGCCGATGTGCAAATCATGTACGATTTATCTAAGCTGGAATATACCATAGACGAAGCCAACAAAATCGTAAAAATTACATCTATTCCTAAAGAAGAATTGAAAATCAGTCCGGAAATTAAAATTTACGATGTAGAAGAATCGCGGTTTAATGCATTTGAAGGTGCCGATTACAACATCATTCAAGAAAGTGTCACCAAACAGTTTCACGAAAAAATCTCCCAATCGAACATTCGTGCAAACGCCCAAAACCGTTTACTGAGCGAATTGAGTAAGTTTTTGGTGGTCACCCAATCCTTGGGTTGGCAGTTGCAATACCAAAATCAAACCATTGCAAATACCGAAGATTTGAATACCTTCCTACCACTTTAGAACCAGTTGATTCACCGTCGTTATCCTCGGTTTTGTTCATCATAAAAAGCAAAGCAAGCAAACTTTTAAAAATAAATGTGTTAATTTTTTAACAGCTACAAATTTTTTTTATACTTTAGGGGTTTAATTACAAAACTTAAAAATATATTTTTTATGAAAATTAATAAACTACTCTTTTTTCTATTGGCACTCGTGAGTTTAAATTCATGTGTGGAATATGTAGATAACGGAACAAAACCAGACGGACCAGAGACACCGGAGCAACAAGTTTTTAAAGCAATGCATAGCAATCCGGAAGAAGCAAAATATGTAAATGACAAGTTTACTTTTGAAGCTACCTTAAACGGTGTTGATGTTACATCTACCACAAAGTTTAGAGTGAACGGTGTAGATATTCCTGGAAACACCTATGTACCATTTAAAGAAGGTTCTCATTCGGTGTTGGCTTCAATGGAT
Source organism: Paenimyroides aestuarii (assembly GCF_024628805.1). Classification (NCBI taxonomy): domain Bacteria; kingdom Pseudomonadati; phylum Bacteroidota; class Flavobacteriia; order Flavobacteriales; family Flavobacteriaceae; genus Paenimyroides; species Paenimyroides aestuarii. Next base: position 618,947 of record NZ_CP102382.1, read on the forward strand.
GACTTTACAGCTAGCTTTAAATTTACTGTTTTAGAAGAAGACACAACGCCAGAGCCAACTGGTAATAGAATTGAGTATGGAGGAAATTCGTACCCAGTTTCTGAAGTATTATGGCTTGTGCATGCTGAAAATAACCAAATTAAACCATACAACCGTAATGGAGTTACTTGCACGGTTTGGGCAATGCTAGCAATTGAACTTGACAGTAATGATGAGGTTATTAATCAATTCCTTACGTTTACCTATGTTCCAATTAAAGCAAATGGTAAATTAGCTTTCCCAAATAATACACCAGGTCCGTTCGAACATTTAAATGGAGGGGTAGTAACTATTAATGGTAATGATGTTTTTGATACAGCAAATGTCGTTTATAATTTTGCTGGAACAGGTAATACTTCCCCTGCTGATGATTCACCATCACCTTGGACTGGCACAGCTAACTTTACCGGCTTGGCTACAGGAACGGGTAGTGGTAATTCTGCGGAGTTATTCTGGAATGGAACTTGGAATGGTGGTGGAAGAAATTTACTAGCTAAAGCTAAGATGGGTAATATCCTAAATGGCTTTGATGTAAAGCAAATCAAAAATTTTAAAACAATTGAAAGCGCTACCACTTTAGAGCTTAAAAAATAATAAAGTTTAAAACGCAATACTTAAAAACGCTGCTGTAACAGGCAGCGTTTTTTTATGTACACTAATAAACCATTAAATTACAACCGCGAATATCAGACTGATCAAATCTGCCTAAGACTTCAAAAGAAAAATCGGGGTGTTTTTTACCTAAATCTTGTGTGGCAATAAATGCACACGAATTCATATTTGCCAAATCAATTACATTGATACCGCCTGTTTTTCCATTTTCAATAATCGATAGCGGGTCTTCGGCATCTCTAATCAACACATCCATCCACGGCGGACATTCAAAAACACCGTCTCCAAATGAATATGCTTGCGAAAGTAATTCGGTCATTCCGTATTCTGAATGAATTTTTTCTACCCCAAAACCAGTTGTCAAAAGCCCGTGCAATTCTTCGCGAATTAGTTCTTTGCGCTTGCCTTTCATGCCACCGGTTTCCATCACAATAGTGTTTTTTAAATGGAATTTTTGCATCTCAATAAGGTCTAACAACGCATAGGTAACACCTATCAACAACACATTTTGTCCGCTCTGGTCTAATTCTACTAATTTCTTTGCAAGTTCCCTGTAATTATGAAGATAGAAGCCAGAATCGGGATGATTGGATCCTTCTATAAAATCTTTTGCCATATAAATAAGCGAAGAACCTTCGCGCTCTAAGTAGGAAGGCAACAATGCCAAAACCGCATAATCTTCTATATTGCCGTAAAACTTTGAAAAGGAAGTACGAAAACTGGCTTCATAGAACCTCAAGTCGGTCACATGATGTTTAGAAGTGATAATTCCTGTAGTTCCACTGCTTGTGAACGTGGTTTGCACGGCATTTGTTGTGCTTAACACATCTTTCGATTTAAAAAACTCGATAGGCAAAAAAGGAATCTCTGTAAGATGCTTCACATTATCCGGACTTTTCTTCAACAACAAACAGTATTTTTGATACACTTCGTTGTGCTGAAACTGATAGCGAAACACTTTCATCGCTGTTTTATGAAACTCTTTGGTGGTATGTATCGAAATAATATCTTCGGGTGTAAACACAATTATTGCTTTTTAAAATACAAAATTACAAATAAAAAAAGCATCTCGGTGAGGAGATGCTTTTTGTTGTATGTTGCTGTTGATTATTTAATAATCACTTTGCGTGTAGCTGTTTTACCAGCTTCGTTGATTTTTGCTACATAAATTCCCGCTTTTAACGAAGAAACGTTTATTTGCGAAACCGTAGTAACATCTAATACTTTTTTACCGGTTAAATCGAACAACTGTACGTTTTTCTCAGCAGTACTGTTTGATGTAATGTTTAAGATTTCATCTGCCGGATTAGGAAAAATACTTAAACCTTCGATGTTGTTTTCTTTTGTTGAAGCAGCACAAATACTAATTGGACTTTTAGTATTTCTCGGAGCAGGTGCAGCTACAATAAAATCTGATGCGTTATCGTCAGTGTCAACACATCCATCACCACTTCTAAAAGCTGCAGTAGTACTTGAAATAACAGCTGAAGCTCCAGTACCTTCAAAAGCATTTGCTGATCCCACACCAACAAAATCAATTACATTTGCATCTGTTGGAGATGTGATTGTAGTATCATCAGAAGTAAGGGCGATTTTAAGGTTACTTCCACTCATTGATAATAATTCATTACCTGTTGGGGTAAAATCAGGGTCTAAATCAATTGTTCCTCCCGCACCTGTAGCTTGTTGGATAAGATAATACTGTCCTGGTTGAATAGTAACACTTGGAAGATGTGTTTTGTTTGGATTTGTTGCTGTACCTCCAAATACTCCTGAAGCAGATGCATATTGCAATGTATAACCTGTGATATCCACAGCTACAGCACCTCTGTTAAATAACTCAACAAAATCACTTTTGTAATCTGCCCCATTATTCCCACCGCCTCCATAGACTTGGCTAATAACAATTTGCGCATTTGCTGCAAAAGAAGCTGCAACAATTGTAATTAAAGTGTAGATTTTTTTCATATCTAATTGATTTTAAATTTTATGGTACAAATTTACGGTAAATTTTTGAAGTGTAAAAAAAGGAATATTAATAAATTGTTTTTTTTATAAAAAAGCCCGTAAACATGTTACGGGCTCTTCTTTATTTTATGATGATTTTTCGGGTAATGCTGTTGTTTTTGTCAGTGAGTTTTAAAATATAAACACCTGCTTTTAAATTGCTCACGTTTAGTTCTTTCTGGTATCCGTTCATTTCTGCTATTAAAATGCGTTTACCCAGCATATCGTATAATTCTATAACCTTTGCCGAGTTGTTCTCGGCATTGATATAAATTTTGCCGCCGGTAACCGGATTGGGATATATCTGCACCTTTTCTAAGGTGTTTTCGGTCTTGGTTTGCTCTGCTATTCCACTGTTTTTGGCTGTTTGCGCGGTTGCTGAAAAGCCGGTTATTAGTAACAGTAAGAATATATATAGGTATTTTTTCTTCATAGTTTTTATTTGAATACGTAAATATATAAAAATAATATCAAATAAAATACCAAAAAATAACCACAAAAATAAATTTGTGGTTATTTAGGAAGATTTTAACTGATTTACTGCCGTTATTGTCTTTGCTTTACTTGTTTTTCTTTAACAAAATATGACAAACTGACTTCACTTGGTGGCAGTACTTTTTGAAATGTATTACAAACCTACTGTCCAGCCGGTTGCCCAAGTTGGGGTTGCTGTTCCGTTACCTGCTCCTGTAGCGGTTGCATCTTCGGTGAAGATTGCGTTTACATCTGCTGCAGAACCATCGGTTTTCTTACCTTTTGCTTTGGTTGTGATATTGTCGAATTTCACGCGGGTAGCTTTTAATTCGCCACTTGCCACATAGCTGATGCCTTCATCGTGCTCTACATCGAAACCTGTTCCAAAGTTGCTCAAAACCACATTGTCGAAATTTGCTTTAGTACCTACTCTTAGTTTCATTGCGTGGTTTTCTCCACCGCCATTGTTACCAATCAATGTAAGGTTTTTGATTGTTGGGTTTGCAATTGGCGCTGCCATGTGGTTGTTTGAGTTGTTGTCTGCTTCAATTCCACGGTTACCGTCGTTGGTTCTTTTTCCGTACCAATTTTCGTTCATACCGTTCCAACCTTCTGTCCAGTCAAACAAATCATCGCCCACTTCGCTTGCAAAGTTTGTTACTACTAAATATTTGGTATCAACAGTTCCTCCGAAAAACTCAAAACCATCGTCTGAACCATCGTGTACTTGTACATATTCAACAGTTGTTCCTTTACCCACACCAAACATTGAAAGTCCGTTGAACTCTTTATCTGCATTGTATGCGTAACCTGAATATTCAATTCTTAGATATTTGATTGCTCCTGAATTGTCGTTTGTTTCTGTACCACCATAGGTTAATTCTGAAACTTCTGCAGTAGCTGTTGTTCCTTTGTTGATTGGTGCTTTACCACAAATTACTAAACCACCCCAAGATCCTGGTTTTTTAACTTCGGCAGTCATGATTACCGGGTTTGCTGCTGTTCCTTCTACAAAAATTTGTCCGCCTTGCGCTACTGCAATGTATCGAACTGCATCAAACTGACCCGAAGCTAATTGTGTTGCTTCAATTCGAACACCTGGTTTAATGGTTAATTTTGCACCTGCTCCTACGATTAATTTTCCGGTTAATTTATAAGTTCCTTCGGTTAAAATTACATGTCCTTTTGTGATTTCACCTGTTAATGCATTGCGATCTACTTTAAAATCGGTTTCACCCGGCGTTGGTTCTTCTGTAACTGGTGTGCTATCATCGCTAGAGCAAGAAACTGCTGTTGCTGCTAATGTTAATGATAATAATGTGAAGCTAAATAGTTTTGAAATTGGCTTTTTCATTTTCTTTAAAAATTTATTATTTTTATTTGATACAAAGTTGAGTATTAATACGTTAATGTATGTTAAGCGTATGTGATGAATATGTTGTTAAAATGTATATTTTGCACCCAAGCTGAAAAATGCTCCACGCTTGTAGGTAATAGCATCAATAGCACCTGAAGCATTGTCTTGTATTCTGCGGAATTCTGGATTTAAGATATTGCGTGCTGCAAAATCGATTGCGAAATTCTTGTGAACTCTGGTTTTTAATACAAAATCTAAAGTTCCCATGCCTTTGTCAATTAAATTTCCTTTGCTTTCCACACCCAATGCATACAAACGGTCTGAATAATGCATATAGGAAACAGTAGCTGTCATTCCTTTGCCATCGTTCCAATCTCTCACATACGACACGTCTGCGTTCAGCAATAAGTCTGATGCGCCGGTGAACGATGAACGCTCAAAATCGAAATTGGTATTGATTAATCCGTTGGTTTCCTTTTGAATTTTTTCACGGTCGATTTCTTGGTCGGTTTTCATATAAGATACATTCAATCCTGCAAAAAGGTTGTTGGTATTTGCTCCGCCAAAATCAATGATTCTTTTCTTGATTTCAAACTCTGCACCATATACATATCCTTTTTCGCCAATGTTCACCCAAGTGATATCATTCGTAGATGATGCCATCGTGATTTCGTTGATTGGATCTAAAATATATTTACCAAATGCTGCTACCGATACCACTTCATCGTTGTTTGGAAACAATTCCCATTTTAAATCTAAGTTGTAGTTTTGTGAGGGATATAAGTATGGGTTACCTACTTTGATTTCGGTTACATCTTCATAAATAAAGCGTGCACGCTCTTTGAACTGTGGCAATGTGTAAGTTTTGCTGGCAGCCAAACGCAAGTTTTGAATGGTGCTTAATTCGTATTTTAACGATAAGTTGGGCAAGAATTCGTTGCGTTTAAATTCGTTTTCTCTTTCCACCGCATCTAGCTGCGTTCTCCAAATTACGCTTTGATCAATTTTTTCGTAGCGCAAACCTAAAACAGCACTCAATTTATCGGTTAAGCGGTATTCTACATTTGCAAAACCTGCATGAATATTTTGCTCTCCACTATAAGTTTGAGGGGTGTCACCAGCAAAAGCTTCAATTCCGAACAAGCCATCGGTATAATTCTGTTGATTGAAAAATGCATCTAAATTATTTGGATTCACTGGTGTGCTTAATTGCTCACCTGCAATTCGGAAGTTAAATTGAATGGCTTCAAAATCTCTTTTCTTTACACGACCGTTGTATCCAATGGTTATTTTTCCTTTTTCGTTACCGTTTTCATCGGCACCCAATTTATAGTTCAACGCTAAATTTGTTGCCAACTCATCTTCTTTCAAGTTTTGAAAATAGCGGTGGTTATCGGTAATGGTTCGCTGAGCCAACGTGTAACTGTCGGTATCGTTCCAATAAAACAATTTATTTTGGGTTCTATCGGGCATATCGCTTTTAATGGTGTTGTATGAAACCGCCCAATCAAATCCTAATTTATCATTAAATGTATGATTTCCCAACAATTGATTGATCAATACCGTATTTTGAATAAAAGTACCGCGTTGCACCAACAAAGCATCGTGATCGCCTTCAAAGTCGCGGTCTAAACCGGTGAATGTATCTCTAAATAAATCCGATGAATTAATGTACAAAAAGTTATAAGCCACACGGTTTTTGTCGTTTACGTGATAATTAGCGTTAAACATACCCGTGGTGTTGGTGGTGTGCGAAAAATTTTCCTGATAGAACGATTTTAGCTTTGCACCTTGCGCACTTGCACTTTGGTTGATTCCTTCTCTAAACGTAAATCCGTTGTTGAAACTTGCATTTGCAAATAGATTCAACTTACCCGTTTCGCCCATTAAAAATGATTTTCCGGCACGCACTGCAAAATTTCCTCCAACAGGTCCTGCGTTTTCAGGTTGTAAACTGTTTTGAAAATTGTAACCACTTAACGCATTATTAGGCACACCATAGTTTGCATAGCCCATTTTGCTTGGCCCTTGTGGCAATAGAAAATCGCTTCCTTTTTTAGTGGCATTGGTGTTTATTTGTGCACCTAATTCTATTTCGAACAAAGCGCTGTCTTTAAAATCTTTTGATAAAATATCAACATTTCCTCCACCAAAATCACCCGTGTTTCGCGAACTAAAGGTTTTGTCAATCGAAATATACTCTACCAGATCGGTAGAAAATAATTGTAAATTGATGTTCTTTTTCTCTGGATCGTTTGACGGAACCGGCAAACCGTTCAAAGTAGTAGAATTGTATCGATCGCCCAAACCACGAACATATACATTGTTGCTTCCTTCTTGCTTTGAAATGCCCGATGTTTTTGCAACCGCTGCTGCCACATCACCCACACCTTTTCGCGAAAGTTCCTGAGCACCAATTTGCTGTTTAATCTCCAATGATTTTCTTTGATCGTTCAACAAAGCTGTTTCCGACGATTTTCTGTTATTAACTGTAATAACCAACTCGTCTAAATCGCCCACTTCGGGAACTAGGTTGATATTTAACTCTTCAGGATTTTCAGTTTCGTAAGGAATGGTATAGGTTTGGTAACCCATATAAGATGCTTCTAACAAATAAGAACCTTCCGTACATTCAATTTCAAAATATCCGTTTTCATCAGCTTCTGCACCAAGCTCGGTGTTTTTCAACATAATGGTTGCATAAGCCAACGGTTCGTTGTTATTTGCTGAATCATAAATGTGGCCTTTGATCGTTTTTGTGTCTTGCGCATAAGTAACTACTCCAAATAATAACGCTGCTGCCAAAAAATTTAATTTCATTATTTTTGTGTTATAAATTTTCAGTGCAAAGGAATTACCTAAAAGTTATTGTAAAGTTATAAGGGCTTTACCAATAGGTTGGTTTTTTGTAAACAAAACGTTACCACATTAAATAATTGTTAAGCGGTGGTTTGCTTTTTATTTATAGTTAATTTTACAGCATAAACAACATAGAAGACAAATGAAAAATAAGGACATAAAAATCTTATTGGTTGATGACGATGCAGACATTTTAGAAATTGTAGGTTTTAATTTAGAAGCAGAAAACTATCAGGTTTTTACGGCAAAAAACGGAAGAGAAGCTTTGGCCATTGCCAAGAAAGAAGTTCCTAACTTGGTTATTCTTGATGTGATGATGCCCGAAATGGACGGAATTGAAACATGCGAAAACATGCGAAAGCTGCCAGAATTGAACAATACCATTATCACCTTTTTAACGGCGCGCGGAGAAGATTACTCGCAAGTTGCCGGTTTTGATGTGGGCGCAGACGATTATATCACCAAACCCATTAAACCAAAATTGTTGGTTACCAAGGTAAAAGCATTGCTTCGCAGGGTAAAAGAAGAAGCTTTGGCAGACGATGTGTTGCGCATTGGAACCATTGAAATAAACCGCGAAGAATACAAAATCATAAAAGACAATACCGAAATTATTTTGCCGCGAAAAGAATTTGAATTGTTTTATTTGTTAGCATCAAAACCCGGAAAAGTGTTTAAACGCGAAGAAATTTTAGACAAAGTTTGGGGCAACGAAGTGATTGTGGGTGGCAGAACCATAGATGTTCACATAAGAAAATTGCGCGAAAAAATTGGCGACGATTTGTTTAAAACCATAAAAGGTGTGGGCTACAAAATAGAGATTTAATGGGTGTAAAATATCGTAAATCATATAAATTTGCAGCAAAATCAGCAGCAGTAATCAGTCTATTCAGTATGCTGCTTTTGTTTCTGTTGCACTATTTTTTTCATCAAATAGACATCTTTTTCACAGTAACTTTTTCGTTACTGTTTTTTGGTTTTTGCTTTTTTGTGTTGCAATACCGCGTGGAACGCTTTATTTACCGCCGCATTCAAAAAATTTATAAAGAAGTAAGCATTTTAGATGAATCGGTGTTGCGAAACCAGCCCATAACCACCGATATGCAAACCTTAATGTATGAAGTAAACAAGTTTGCAAGCGAAAAAAAAGTAGAAATAGAATCTTTAAAAGTGCAAGAAGAATACCGCCGAGAGTTTATTGGCAATGTGGCGCATGAACTTAAAACACCGCTTTTTACCGTGCAAGGTTATATTTCTACATTAATAGAAGGCGACGTAAAAGATAAAGAAATCCGCAAAAAATACTTAGAACGTGCCGATAAAGGTATTGAACGGTTAATTGACATTGTGAACGATTTGGATATGATTACCAAGTTAGAAACCAATGAATTAAAACTGAATATACAATCTTTTGATATCATTGAACTTTTTCAAAGTGTTTTTGATCTTTTGGAAATGAAAGCCGATAAAAAAGACATTACTTTGATGTTTGATAAAGACCATTACCGCACTATTTTGGTGAAAGGCGATCGCGAAAAAATCAATCAAGTACTTCTTAATTTAATTGATAATTCCATAAAATACGGAAAAGAAAACGGCACCACCGAAGTATCTATAGAAAATCTTACCGAAAAAAAATTACTGGTTCGCATTACAGACAATGGCTTCGGAATAGAAAAAAAACACATCGGTCGTTTGTTTGAACGCTTCTACCGAACCGATAGCAGCCGCTCCCGCGATATTGGTGGCTCTGGTTTAGGGCTTTCAATCGTAAAACACATTATAGAAGCCCATAACGAACATATTTACGTGGAAAGCAAAGTGGGCGTTGGCTCTGAATTTTCGTTTACCATTGAAAAAGCTGTTAAAAAATAATAGCTTTTTTTGTTTTTGGAAATTTAAACTACCGTTCAATTGTTGTATTTTTACCAAAATTTATAAAAGTGGGAAGTAAAAATAAATTGAAACGCTTCAGAGAAAACGAAACGTTTTCAAATGTATATCAGCCAACCAGAGAAGCACTTACAACAAACATTTTTTCTTTTAAAGGCAAATGGAACAAAGAGGTTTTTAAAAACAACAACCCAATTGTTTTAGAATTAGGCTGCGGAAAAGGCGAATATTCGGTGGAATTGGCACGCCGATATCCAGAAAAAAACTTTATTGGTATTGATATAAAAGGATCTCGTTTTTGGCGTGGTGCAAAAACCGCCATCGAAGAAAATTTGCCAAATGTAGCTTTTTTACGCACGCAAATCGAACTGATTGAAATGTGTTTTGCAGCAAATGAAGTAGATGAAATTTGGATTACTTTTCCCGATCCGCAGATTAAATACAAACGCACCAAACACCGCTTGACCAACGCCGAATTTTTGGCTCGATACAAAAACATTTTGAAATCCGAAGGAGTGGTTAACCTTAAAACCGATAGCGAATTTATGCATGGTTATACCTTAGGTTTGTTGCATGGTGCTGGGCATAAAGTTTTGTATGCCAACCACAATGTGTATAGAAATGAAGGTGCACCCGATGTGGTAACAGCCATTCAAACATTTTACGAATCACAATATTTAGAGCAAAACAAGCCCATTACCTATATTAAATTTCAAATTAAATAATGAACTATTTCCTTCCTTTTTTCACTGGTCTTGGTGCATCGATACTTGGAACACTGCTTCCGGGTATTTTGAATGCCACAGTAGTGAAAATTTCTAAAAAGGAAGGAATGAAACACGCATATAGTTTTATTGCAGGCACATTGATTGTAATTGCATTGCAAACCTATTTGGCGGTATTTTTTGCTAAAATAATCGACCGCAGTGCATTTATCACTAATATGCTCCGCGAAATTGGTTTTGTGGTATTTTTAATCTTAACCATCTATTTTTTTGCAACCAAACCCAAAAAAAAATTAAAAAGCGAAGTAACCATAAAAGGAAAAAGTAAACGCTTCAGTCAAGGAATGTTGCTTGCTTTGATTAATGTGTTTCCTATATTTTATTATGTTTTTATAACCATCACGGCGATTAATAATAACTTTTACAGCATAAACTATATCAGCAATATTTTGTTGACCATCGGCGTGTTGCTAGGAACGCTTCTTTCGTTTACTTTCTACATAAAACTATTTAAAAACACGGTAGTTGAAGAAAGTTTTGTGTTGAAAAATATCAATAAAATATTAGGATTCATCACCGGCATTATCACTGTTATTAATCTGTGTAAACTGTTTTATAAATAATGGAAAAAGATTTTTTTCAGCGGGTTTATGAGGTTGTAAAGCAGATTCCCTATGGGAAAATTACTACTTACGGAGCGATTGCCAAAAAGATTGGCGCACCCAAATCGGCTCGAATGGTGGGGTATGCCCTAAATGTATCTGGCATGCAGGAAGATGTACCAGCACATCGAGTGGTAAACCGCAAAGGATTGCTAACAGGTAAACATCATTTTCAAGGAACTAATTTAATGCAGCAGTTGCTAGAAAATGAAGGTGTAAAAATTAAAGAAAACACGGTTCAAAATTTTAAGGAATATTTTTGGGAGCCTTAAAAGAAATATATTTCTAACAAATAACTCCGTCAGAGTTTTGAACTCTGACGGAGTTATCATTAAAAAAAATAATTATTACTTCAACGCATTAATTGCATGGTTGTAATCCGGTTCTTGCGTAATTTCAGGAACTTGTTCGTTGTAAACCACTTTTCCTTCTGGGTTAATTACCACAACAGCTCTGCTCATCAAGCCGTTTAAAGGGCCATCGGTCATTTTAACGCCGTAAGCATTCATGAAATCATCGCTTTTAAAATCCGATAAAGTTTCTACATTGTTTAATCCTTCTGCTGCGCAAAAACGGTTCAATGCAAATGGTAAATCTTTCGAAATACACAAAACAACCGTATTGTCAACAGCCGAAACTTCTTTGTTGAACGTGCGAACCGATTGTGCACAAACACCTGTATCAACACTTGGAAAAATATTTAAAACCACATTTTTTCCTTTGTAATCACTCAATGATTTTTCAGATAAATCTGTACTTGTTAATTTAAAATCGGGTGCGGTTGCCCCTACTTCAGGTAAATTTCCTGCGGTATGAATTTGGTTGCCTTTAAATGTTATCTGTGCCATAATTTCAATTTTTGTTTCTATAAAATTACAGCTATTTTTAAATAAAGGCTATAGTGCTTGCAAAACTTTTTGTTTAATTAACATCCTTCACCCAGCATCAAACTTCAAACATAATTTATTAAATCATTAACTTTAAAGTATCATAAATTCGTGTTATCTTTGTAATTTAAAACAATTCTATATAAGTTGTTTATTTGCAAGTAATTAAACAACCATTAAGATACAAACAATGAAGTTAGACAGAAAAGAAATATTAGCTGCTTTAGAAACTATTTCTGTTGCAGGCGAAGGTAAAAATATGGTAGAAAGCGGCGCGGTACAAAACGTAATGACTTTTGGCGACGAAGTGGTGGTTGATATAACCCTGCACACGCCGGCATTGCATATTAAGAAACGTGCCGAAGTGGACATTATGAAAGTAATTCACGAAAAAATCTACGATAAAGCCAAAATTAAAGTAAATATTAAGGTTGAAACTCCGGAAAAACCTGAAATCAAAGGAAAATCAATACCGGGAATCAGCAATATCATCGCGGTGTCATCGGGTAAAGGTGGCGTAGGAAAATCAACCATTACAGCTAATTTAGCAGTTACTTTGGCTAATATGGGTTTTAAAGTTGGTGTTTTGGATGCCGATATTTACGGGCCATCAATGCCGATTATGTTTGATGTGGAGAAATCGAAACCTATTTCGGTTGATGTAAACGGAAAATCGAAAATGAAACCTATTTTAAGTTATGGTGTGGAGTTGTTATCAATCGGCTTTTTCACAAGTCCTGACCAAGCAGTAATTTGGCGCGGACCAATGGCTTCTAAAGCATTAAACCAAATGATTTTTGATGCAGATTGGGGCGAATTAGATTTTCTTTTATTAGATTTACCACCAGGAACGGGCGATATTCACTTGTCACTAATGCAATCGTTGCCAATTACCGGTGCAGTTGTGGTAAGCACACCGCAAGCAGTTGCATTGGCAGATGCAAAAAAAGGAGTATCTATGTTTATGGCGGAAAGCATCAATGTACCTGTTTTAGGTATTATTGAAAACATGGCCTATTTTACGCCAGAAGAATTACCTGAAAACAAATATTACATTTTTGGGCAAGAAGGTGCAAAAAACTTAGCTTCTGATTTAGAAGTTCCGTTTTTGGGCGAAGTGCCTATTGTGCAAAGCATACGCGAAGCAGGTGACTACGGTCGTCCGGCGGCATTGCAGAACCAATCAATCGTTGCTGATGCTTTTGTAGAAATTGCACGCAATGTGGTATCGCAAACCGTTTTAAGAAATGAATCGCTTCCACCAACCGAAGCAATTAAAATTACAACAATGGCAGGTTGTTCTGCTGTAAAAAATTAAATTAACCATCGATTGTTCGATATCAATCTAAAAAATATGGCTTCAGAAACTATAAAACAGAATGTAGAAAAAGCGTTAGAAGAAATCCGTCCGTTTTTAAAATCAGATGGTGGCGATATAACCTTGGTTTCTATTGAAGACGATAAATATGTAAAGGTGCGTTTAGAAGGTGCTTGTACTTCTTGCAAAATCAATCAAATGACTTTGAAAGCGGGCGTGGAAACGACCATTAAAAAATATGCACCCGAAATTGAAACGGTAGAAAATATTCCCGCCGTTGTTTAAAAAAAACAAAGACAAAATAGTGGTAAGTAATGATATTTATCACTTTTTTTGTGCTTTTAGTTTATTAATTTTATATAAATTTTACTTTTATGATCGAAACAGATATACTGATAATTGGTGCCGGACCCACAGGGCTTTTTGCTGTGTTCGAAGCCGGATTATTAAAATTACGCTGTCATATTATAGACGGACTACCGCAACCAGGTGGTCAATTAACAGAATTATATCCTAAAAAACCTATTTTTGATATTCCTGGTTATCCATCGGTTGGTGCTGCTGAATTAATTGATAATTTAATGGAACAAATTAAGCAGTTTGAACCTGGTTTTACCTTAAACGAAGTTGCCGAAAATATCGAAAAACTAGAAGACGGCACTTTTATTGTTACCACCAACAAAGGAACACAACATCATGCCAAAGCAGTAGCAATTGCTGGCGGTTTGGGCAGTTTTGAACCACGAAAACCAGTTATTGAAGGATTGAATTTCTATGAAGATAAAGGTGTGGAGTATTTTGTGAAAAACCCGGAACAATTTAGAGGTAAAAACATTGTGATAAGCGGCGGCGGCGATTCTGCTTTGGATTGGAGTATTTTTTTAAGCGATGTAGCTAAAAGCGTGACATTGGTTCACAGACGAAACGAATTTCGTGGTGCTTTAGATTCGGTTGAAAAAGTACAGGAATTAAAACATCAGGGAAAAATCAATTTGATAACACCAGCAGAAGTAACCGAAATTCATGGCAATGAGCATGTAGAAGCGGTAACGCTGTCTTTCAATGGTGGATCATCTTCCCAAACCATTAAAACCGATTATTTTATTCCGTTGTTTGGTTTAACGCCAAAATTGGGCCCTATTGCAAACTGGGGATTAGAAATCGAAAAAAATGCCATTAAAGTAAACAATGCCTTAGATTATCAAACCAATATAGAAGGTATTTATGCCATTGGCGACATCAATACCTATCCGGGTAAATTAAAATTGATTTTATGCGGATTTCACGAAGCCACTTTAATGTGCCAAAGTGTGTATAACCGAATAAATCCCGGGAAAAAATATGTGTTGAAATACACTACGGTTTCCGGAATCGACGGTTTTGATGGAACACGAAAAGAAGCCGAAAAAGCAGTAGTAAAAGCGATTGATTAATCCATCTAAATAAAAAGTAAAAGAGTATGTTCAAAAAGCATACTCTTTTTTTGTAACATTCCGTAAAAAACACTACTTACTAAATAAAAAGCAGTATGACATTTAAACAACTTGCTGGCTTGGAATGGAAAGCCACGATTCGAAAAGGAGCGGTTACACAACGTGTTTTAATGGCATTGGGTAAAGGTTATTTCGGACTTTTCTATTTGGTAATTATGACAAGCATGGTTGCTGGATTGTTTAAACTAGCCGAAGAGGAAGGATTGGATCCGTTTCAAGGTTTTTTTAAATATGCCATTTATTTGTGGTTGGGCGATCTGGTAATTCGTTATTTCTTTCAAAAAATGCCAACCACTTTGGTAAAACCCTTGCTGATACAAAATATTCGCAAAAAAACGATTGTTAGTTATTGTTTAACCAAATCGGCTGTATCATTCTTTAACTTTGTGAATCTGTGTATGGGTATTGCGTTGTTTTTAATGTTGGCGTTTGATTATGAAATAGGTGTTACAAATAGCATTTTATTTGCATTATCGTTCACGGTTTTCTTTTGGGCAAACAACTTTTTGGTGCAACTTTTAAACCATGTAAACAAATTCGCCTTGCCGTTTTTAGTGCTTTTTGCAGCTGTTTTAGCATTAGATTATTTTAAATATGTAGAAGTAACGGCATACACCAAATATTTCTTTGAAGCCATTTACAATTATCCATTTTTGTTGGCAGTGATGGTTGTTTATTTATTGGCTTTACTCGTTGCATGTTATCGTTTTTACTTCAAAAATTTATCGTTAGATAGCGCCGTTGTTGTTAAAAAAGAAACTTACACTTATTACGAATTAAATTTTTTAAACCGATTTGGCAAGTTGGCTCCGTTCTTAAAAACCGATATAAAACTGCTCACCCGCAACAAACGCACCCGAACTGTATTGCTTATGAGTGGCGTGTTTTTATTATACGGATTATTGTTTTTCACCATGGACATGTATAAAGGCAGTAGCTTTTTCATCATATTGGCTTCCATCATGATTACGGGCGGTTTTATGATGCTTTTCGGGCAATCTGTACCAAGTTGGGACAGTAGCTATTTCCCGTTAATGATGACACAAAATGTTCCCTACCGTCAATATCTAGAATCAAAATGGTTAATTATGGTTTTGGGTACCTTAATTTCCACTATTTTGGCAAGTTTCTACTTATTTTTTGGGTTGCAAACCTATTTGATTATTGTGGCAGTGGGTTGCTATAACATTGGTTGGAACTGTTATATGTCGCTCATCACCGGCGCATTTGTACGTACTAAAATCGATTTATCAAGTAATAAAAATGCCTTTGGCGATTCAAAAGCCTTTAATGTTCAAACATTGCTTTTAAGTATTCCAACAATTGCAGTTCCTATGGTGTTGTATTTGCTACTAACCAGTTTACTATCGTTCAATATGGCAATTATTGCTTTTATAATCATTGGTTTAATTGGTGTATTGTTGAAAAAAACAATGTTTAATTTGATAGAAAATCTTTATAAATCACAAAAATACAAAACCATACAAGCATATAAATAGTTATGATACAAGTAGATAAATTACGAAAAACCTACGGTGGTACTACCGTTTTAAATATAGAAGAATTACAGATTCCCATGGGGCAAAGTTTTGGTTTGGTAGGAAACAATGGCGCGGGAAAAACCACTTTTTTTAGTTTACTGCTCGATTTAATTGAACCATCGCAAGGTTTTATTAAGAACAACGAAGTAATTGTGAACAAAAACGAAAATTGGAAAGCTTTTACCACTGCGTTTTTAGACGACAGTTTTTTAATTGGATACCTTACCTGCGAAGAATATTTTTATTTTTTAGGAGAATTGCGCAACCAAACCAAAGAGCAAGTCGATGCTTTCTTGGTTACATATGCCGATTTTTTTAACGATGAAATTTTGGGTAAAAACAAATACATCCGCGATCTTTCTAAAGGAAATCAAAAGAAAGTTGGAATCATTGGAACATTAATTGGCAATCCTAAAGTGATTATTTTAGATGAACCGTTCGCTAATTTGGATCCCACTACACAAATTCGTTTAAAAAAGATTTTACGAAATATTGCCGATACCCAACAAACAACTTTATTGGTTTCAAGCCACGATTTGAATCATACTTTTGAAATTTCAGACAGAATTGTTTGTTTTGAACGCGGAAACATCATTAAAGATATTCACACAAAAGAGTATTCGTATGAAGAATTAACAGCGTTTTTTGATGTGGTTGTTTAATTTACTTTAAATGTAGATTCATACTGCAAATTTTCAAGAACCTTATAGGTATCAATATAAAAAACGAGCTCTATAAAAGCTCGTTTTTCTATTAATTATCGCCGTCTAGCAATCTACCTAAACCACCTAAAATACTTCCTTCTCCCTGCGATTTACCACCAGCGCTTGGAGCATGGGCAATGATTCTATCGGCTAACCTGCTAAAAGGCAACGACTGCACATACACAGTACCTGGTCCTTGAAGGGTTGCAAAGAACAATCCTTCTCCGCCAAAAATACTGTTTTTAATACCGCCCACAAATTGTATATCGTAAGTAACACTGCTGGTAAAACCAACAATACAACCTGTATCTACTTTTAAAACTTCGCCCGGTTGTAATATTTTTTTATGCAATGTACCGCCAGCGTGTATAAAAGCTAAACCATCTCCCTCTAATTTCTGCATGATAAATCCTTCACCACCAAAAAGTCCTGTTCCAATTTTACGGTTGAATTCAATTCCTACCGAAACACCCTTTGCAGCACACAAGAATGCATCTTTTTGACAGATAAACTTTCCATTGGTGGTGCGCAAATCCAAAGCAATGATCTTACCGGGATAAGGCGATGCAAATGACACCTTTTTTTTACCGTAATTGACATTTGTAAAAGTTGTCATAAACAAACCTTCACCCGTAACCCAACGCTTACCTGCATTTAACACTTTTCCAAACAAACCACCTTGTTGCTGGCTGCCATCACCAAAAATGGTTTCCATTTTAATACCGTCATCCATCATCATAAAACTGCCTGCTTCAGCAACAACGGTTTCTTGTGGGTCTAACTCAATCTCTACAAATTGCATTTCTTCCCCAAAAATCTCATAATCTATTTCGTGTGCATTCATTTTTTAATTGTTTTTATAATTAGTATTGGTTTGTACATTAATGTTACATTACATACTGAATAGCTGTGGTTTTTTATTAGTATCTTTGCAAAAATGCAGATTATGAACGATATTAAAATAACAATAATAGACAGAACAGGCAACGAGCATATTGTAGACGCACCTACCGATATGAATATGAACATAATGGAACTGGTGCGTGCTTACGAATTAGCCGAAGAAGGAACCATTGGTATTTGTGGCGGTATGGCAATGTGTGCCTCGTGTCAATGCTACGTTTTAAACGAAGAAGAGGTAAATTTACCCGAAAAAAATCCAGACGAAGAAGCCATGTTGTGGGAAGCTTTTAATGTGAAAGAAAACAGCCGGCTAGGTTGCCAAATTGGTATTTCACCTGAAATTGAAGGCTTACGAATTGAATTGGCACCAGAAAGTTAATAAATGTTTAAAGAAAAACGAATCACTTTTCATAAATAATTTGTACCTTTAAGCAAATTTGAATGAATTTATTGAATGCATAGATTTATTTTATTGGATTATTTTAGTGAAAAACGAGGTGTATGCTTCGTTTTTCCTTTTATAAAACTATTTGCAATGCTGCGTAATTTCAAACAAATATTTATTTAATTTTGCTTGTTCTTAATCATTTTTTATGAAAGCTTTATTAAATGTTATAAAGTGGTTATTGCTGGCACTAACCGTATTGTTGTTGGCATATATTTGTGGAATTACTTTTTTTCACGACATCGTTTTTTACATGAACGAAAAGTATAAAATTTACCTAATTATTCAGTTAGTACATTTAGCCGCATCATTGTCTGCACTATTTGTAATTTGGAGCAGCGAACTGTTCGACCGTTGGAAAAAGATCGACCAAACATTATTAGTGGTGTTTTTATCCATTTTTGGATTGTGGATTTGGTATGCAAAATACCGCAAAGTTTATCTTCAGCAGGAGGAAGATAAGCTGTTTTAAATTATACTAAAAACAATAAATCCCGAACTATATTCGGGATTTCTCATCTATAAAATCTAATCTTATTTAAACGCTGGGAAACCAGTCACATCCATACCTGTGATTAACAAGTGAATGTCGTGTGTACCTTCATACGTTACCACCGATTCTAAATTCATCATGTGACGCATAATGGAATATTCACCGGTAATCCCCATTCCGCCTAACATTTGGCGAGCATCACGGGCAATGGTTAATGCCATATCCACATTATTGCGTTTTGCCATTGATATTTGTGCCGATGTTGCTTTACCTTCGTTACGCAAAACACCTAAACGCCAAGTTAATAATTGTGCTTTGGTGATTTCTGTAATCATTTCAGCTAATTTCTTTTGCTGTAATTGAAAAGCTCCGATTGGTTTATCAAACTGAATGCGTTCTTTAGAATATCTTAAAGCCGTATCATAACAGTCCATTGCAGCACCAATTGCACCCCACGCAATACCGTATCGAGCTGAATCTAAACAACCAAGTGGCGCGCCCAAGCCCGATTTGTTTGGTAATAAATTTTCTTTAGGAACTTTCACATTGTCAAAAATCAATTCTCCAGTTGCCGATGCTCTTAACGACCATTTATTGTGCGTTTCAGGAGTTGAAAAACCTTCCATTCCTCTTTCCACGATTAATCCATGAATTCTACCTTCTTCATTCTTTGCCCAAACCACGGCTATATCTGCAAATGGAGCGTTTGAAATCCACATTTTGGCACCGTTTAATAAGTAATGATCACCTTTGTCTTTAAAGTTGGTAACCATTCCGCCTGGATTGGAACCGTAATCTGGTTCTGTTAAACCAAAACATCCAATCATTTCGCCGGTTGCTAATTTTGGAAGATATTTCATGTGTTGTTCTTCGTTTCCGTATTTCCAAATAGGATACATTACCAACGATGATTGCACGGATGAAGTGGAACGTACACCTGAATCGCCACGTTCAATTTCCTGCATAATCAATCCATAGGAAATTTGATCTAATCCTGCACCGCCGTATTCCACAGGAATGTATGGTCCAAAACCACCAATTTCGCCTAAACCTTTTACAATTTGTGTAGGGAATTCCGCACGTTGCGCATACTCTTCAATAATGGGCGAAACTTCTTTCTTAACCCATGCACGCGCCGCATCGCGTACTAATTTATGCTCTTCTGTAAGTAAATCGTCTAATAAATAATAATCTGGTGCCTGAAATAAATCCGGTTTCATATCTACAATTGTTTAGTTCTCACAAAAATACTTATTTTTTAAGAAGAAAGACAAAATATTTTATGATTGAATTTTTTGAATAAAAAGTAGTAACTTGCTGTAAGTTATTGGCAAATGAAGATAAAGCGGTTGTGATATGATAAATAATGAAGTAAATAATCAGATAAAAGTTAATAGACTATTTAGTCTTTGCAGATACATTGCTATTGTTTTCGGAGTGATTTTGCTTTCTACTTGGACTGTAAAATCCGCATCTTTAGAAAATCTAAGTCGATATAAGTTTCAGCAAGATGCTTTTCTAGAGATTACAGGCATTGATAAAACTGAACAAGGAGATCCAATTCCGGGAGCTGTTGTTTTAAAAGTGGGGACTAATCAAGGAACAGATACTGATGTTGAAGGTAAATATAGCTTAAATGTAAATGAAGGCGATAAAATTCAATTTGTTTATGAAGGATTTAAAACAAGTATGGCGACTGTTCGTAGGAGTAATATTTTGAATGTTAAGATGATAAAAAATGATACTGACTTACCTGATGTTATTATCTCTATCAATTATCATTTAGCAACAGGATGTACTATTGATTCAGTTCGTGTTAAAAAAACTTAACTTAATAAAAATTATATTGTAGATGTTGTATTCCTATTAGTTTTTAATATCGATATGTGACCGTCAAAAATTTAAGAAAACCCGAAACCATTTTAAAAAATACAGAGGCTTTAACACGAAATGGCAATTATTCTTATATTATAGATGGCGTGCGTGTTAGCGAAGAAACGTTTCAATCGTTAAATCAGAATTATATTAAAAGCTTTGATATTCAAAAACATACCGATGTTTATAATGACCGATTTGAAAATAAAGAAAACCAAAGTAAGATAAATTTGATACTACCTAAAAAAAAACAGTTCAATAATTGAACTGCCCTTTTCCATGTAAACTTTGTATTACATATTTGCTTTTGGATCTTCACCGTATTCGTTTGGTCCTTTATCACCTTCTGTAAAAGCCAAGATCAAGTTATAAATGGGTATTAAAATAAACCAACCACTTTTACCCACATCATGCATTCTTCTCACTCCTACGGCAATACCAGGAAGCAAAACTGCTAATGTATAAATATTTGCCAAATTAGGAACATCTAATAATCCACAAATAAAACCAAATGCAAATGCAAAAATAACATTAAATAAAAAAAACATCCAATATTCTTTTCTTCTTGCTCTACCGTTAAACACGGCGTAATTCTGTAATACTTTTAAGTAATAATTCATAATATTTTTCTAATTTTTATCAAACATAGTTATATTAACACTATTTAACAAAAATATTTTTAATTTATACTAAAAATAGCATATTAATGTGCATCCAACCAATTGGATCCTTCACCTATTTCTACTTCTAACGGAACAGCAAACACAAAAGCATTTTCCATTTCTTCTTTAATTATTGGTTTTATCGTCTCTAATTCGGTTTTGGGAACATCGAAAACCAATTCATCGTGTACTTGCAGCAACATTCTGGTTTGCAAATTTTCTTTTAGCAATCGGTTATGAATGTTGATCATCGCAATTTTAATGATGTCGGCTGCCGATCCTTGTATTGGCGCATTTACCGCATTGCGTTCTGCCCCGCCACGAACCACTGCGTTTTGCGAGTTGATGTCTTTTAAATATCTGCGACGACCTAAAACCGTTTGTACATAACCATTTTCTCTTGCAAAAGCGATTTGATTATCAATATAATCGCGCAATTTGGGATAAGTTTGGTAATAAGCATCTATCAACTCTTTACTTTCGGCACGACTTAAACTGGTTTGCTGACTCAGTCCAAAAGCCGAAACACCGTAGATAATTCCAAAGTTCACCGTTTTGGCATTGCTTCGTTGCTCACGTGTAACCTCATCTAAAGCTACATTAAAAACTTTTGCAGCGGTTGCCTTATGAATATCTTCTTGCTTTTTGAACGATTCAATCATGTTTGGTTCTTCACTCAAAGCAGCAATGATGCGCAATTCAATTTGCGAATAATCGGCAGATACCAACACGTGATTTTCATCTCGTGCTACAAATGCCTTTCGAACATTTTGCCCGCGCTGGGTGCGAATTGGGATATTTTGCAAATTGGGATTGTTTGAACTTAAACGCCCAGTAGCTGCAACCGCCTGCATATAATCGGTATGCACACGACCTGTTTTTGGATTGATCTGATGGGGCAAGGCATCAACATATGTGTTTTGTAATTTAACAATTTGTCGCCATTCTAAAATATCCCGAACCACTTCGTTGTCTTTTGCTAATTCACTCAAAACCTCTTCTCCTGTGGCATATTGTCCCGTTTTGGTTTTCTTTATCTTGCCATTGCTTATTTTTAATTTTTCAAATAAAACAACACCTAACTGTTTGGGCGATGCCAGATTGAATTCCTCGCCGGCAGTTTCAAATATTTTGGTTTGAAGTGATGCGGCTTCTGCAGATAAATCAACCGACAACTTTTTTAGATAATCCACATCCAATCGAATACCTTCGGATTCCATTTCAGCTAAAACAGAAACCAACGGACTTTCGATTTTATCAAACAATTCACGGGTTTTGGATTGATCCAATCTAGGAGCAAAAACCTCTTTTAATTGATAGGTGATATCAGCGTCTTCGGCGGCATATTCTTTAATATCTTCTAAAGCTACATCGCGCATTGATTGCTGTCCTTTACCTTTTTTACCGATTAATTCTTCGATCGATTTAGGTTGATACTGCAGATAGGTTTCAGCCAAAACATCCATATTATGACGCATATCTGGATTTATCAAATAATGCGCAATCATGGTATCAAACAAAAATCCTTTTACTTCAACATTATAATTTTTAAGTACTTTAATATCGTATTTTAAATTTTGACCAATTTTTACAATTTGTTCGTTTTCAAAAAACGGTCGCAGTATTTCGATTAACTCTTGTGCTTCGGCTTGATTTTCAGGAAACGGAAGATAGTAAGCCGATCCTTTGGTGTATGCAAACGACATGCCGACCAATTCGGCTAAATTTGCATCTAAATTGGTTGTTTCGGTATCAAAACACACTTCGGTCTGTTCCAACAAGGTTTTTGTGAAGAGTTGCAAAGCGAATTTACCTTGTATTATTTGGTAATGATGATCGGTTGTTGCTAAATTTTTGTAATATCCTTCTTGATCAATTTTAATTTCGCTGTCGCCTGTTTCAAATAAAGAAAATTGATCGGATGTTTTTTCGGGTTGCTTGCCAATTGGGGTGGGCTGAACCATTGTTGCATCATCTGCAAAGATTTTATCGAACTGTTCTTTCATTCTTCGGAACTCTAATTCCTGAAAAATTGCATCGGTTTTCTCTACGTCAGGTTTATCTAGCTTAAAAAATGTTTCATCAAATTCTACCGGACAATCTAAAAAAATACGGGCTAACTTCTTAGAAAGCAAGCCGAGCTCTTTATTTGCTTCGATCTTTTCGCGCATTTTACCCTTTAATTTGTCGGTATTTTCCAACAAATTTTCCATGGAACCAAATTCAGCCAACAATTTCTTAGCTGTTTTTTCGCCAACGCCTGGCAATCCGGGAATATTATCAACCGCATCGCCCATCATTCCCAAAAAATCGATTACTTGCAAAGGGTGTTCCACTTCAAACTTCTCTTGAACTTCCTTCACGCCCCAAATTTCAATTCCATTGCCCATGCGTGCCGGGCGGTACATAAAAATATTTTCCGAAACCAGCTGCGCATAGTCTTTATCGGGCGTTACCATAAAAACCTGAAAACCTTCTTTCTCGGCTTTTTTAGATAAGGTTCCTATTAAATCGTCGGCTTCAATTCCGGGCACTTCGATAATGGGAATGTGCATTGCTTTTAAAATTTCTTGGATGTAAGGCACTGCAATTTTAATGGCTTCGGGGGTTTCATCACGGTTTGCTTTGTATTCCGGAAAAATCTCGCAACGAGCTTGGCTTCCATCCTTATCAAAAGCAACTGCCAAATAATTGGGGCGTTCGCGCTTTATAACGTCCATCAATGAATTCATAAAACCCATAACTGCCGAGGTATCTAACCCTTTGGAATTGATACGTGGATTTTTTATAAAGGCATAATACCCACGAAATATCAATGCGTAGGCATCTAAAAGAAATAATCGTTTTTCACTCATACTATTTGTTTCAACAAAGTCAAAAGTACAAAAAAGAAATAAGTTGATTAAATAATGTATGTTTTTGATAAAAACCTAAAATAGACTTCTAAATAAGTCCCTTGAAATAGAGTTTAATAAAATTACCAATAAAAAATGAGAACTGTCCCAATTCCGAAAAAATAAAAATTAAATAAATTCGTTAAACTTTGTTTCAATTGATAAATTATTTTGTTTTTATATATTTTTTTTAATTACATTTATCGCATATTTAGAAAAGTAAAAAATAGTGATTGTTGTTGAATTTTATGCTAAGCTTAAGACTTTATTTGTCTTACAGCTTGTGTATTATCGCGATTAATTAGATTTTTTACAGAATTTATAAATTTTAATTAATTAAAATATGAAAAAAATTATTTTTCTATTAGTTCTCGCTTTAAGTTTATTTGAGCTAAATGCTCAAATATCCTACACACAAGGTTGGGAAACTACCGGATTAAATTCATGGACAACTTCTACTTCCTATGCGTTTAGCCGCAATACCACCACACCGTGTGTTGGAACTGCTTCGGTAAGGGCTAATAATTACAGTGGCGCAACTTCGCTTTTAACTTCACCTGCATTAACAGGCACAAATGGTGGAGATTTAACAGTAAGTTTTAGTTACAAAGTCACACAGTACAGTTCAAATACTACTGGACAAACTTTAACAGATTTGGGTATCATCAAATTGCAATGGGCTACCTCTACTTCAGGTCCATGGACAGATGTTTTTCAAGTTGATAACACCAACCACACAGTTTCGGCTTCTTGTGCGGTAAAAACTACAACTTTTTCGGGCTTACCTGGATCAGGAAATGTTTACATTAGATTCCATGTAACACCTGGAACTCCTTTAGCTGACAATTACGTTTATATTGATGACGTTGTTATTTCGCAAGGGGCAGCTCCCTCTTGTGTACCTCCTTCAGGTGTAACTACTACCAATATAACACAAACAGGAGCAACTGTTTCTTGGTTGGCTTCTCCTAGTAATCCGTCTGCTAATTATGATATTTACTGGAGCACAAACAATACGGCTCCTACAAGTACTACTGCTGCATCATACACAAATCAAACATCACCTTATAACGCAACAGGTTTAGCACCTAATACTACTTATTTTTGGTGGGTACGTTCAAATTGTGGCGGAAGCGGTAACAGTTCTTGGGTAAGTGGCGGAAGTTTTAAAACTTTGTGTAATCCTTACACAATACCTTACTTTGAAGGTTTTGAATCAAGTTATACAGATGCTGCAACAATTAGTGGATGTTTATATCAAGAATCTATTAATGGAACACAAGTGTGGACTGCCAATTCTAGTGCAACTGATTACAATAGATCTCCAAGAACAGGTAACTGGAATGCATTCTTAAGATATAGTAACGATGATTGGATTTACATTCCCATAAATTTAACTGGAGGAGTGAGTTATACAGTTGAATTATATGCAAGACAAGATGGTAGCACTTCAACAAACTCTAATATTACTGTTAGCTATGGAACATCAGCCGTTGCTACTGCAATGACAAATACAATTGTTCCAGCTACAGGTATTATTAACGGGAACTACCAATTAATTACAGGTAGTTTTACACCCGCAACAACTGGAACTTACTATGTAGGAATCAAGGGATTCATGAATAGTTCTCCATGGTATATTTCTTTAGATGACATATCAATAGATGCTACACCAACTTGTATAAGCCCTACAGCTCTTGTTTCTTCAAATCCTACTGCTACAGGAGTAACTATGACATGGACTGCCTCAACAAGTAATCCGTCAGGAAATTATGATATTTATTGGAGTACATCAAACACAGCTCCTACAAATGCAACAACCCCGTTAGCAACCAATCAAACAACACCATACAATGCAACAGGATTATCGCCTGACACTACATATTTTTGGTGGGTACGTGCTAACTGTGGCGCTGGTGACACTAGTAAATGGGCAAGTGGCGGTAGCTTTAAAACATTATGTAATCCATACACAACACCATATTTCGAAGGATTTGAAACAGGTTATACAAATGCAGCATCTGTGGAAGGATGTTTAGTACAACAATCTATGAACGGTTCACAAGTATGGACTGCCAATTCTACTGAAACAACTTACAACAGATCTCCTAGGACAGGTAGCTGGAATGCATTTTTAAGATATAGTAACGACGATTGGATTTATATTCCTATTAATTTAATAGGGGGAACAGGGTACACTGTTGAACTATATGCACGCCAAGATGGGTCAACTGCTACTAATTCTGATATTGCAATTAGTTACGGAACATCTGCATCTGATACGGCAATGACAAATGCAATAGTGCCTCCAACTGGAATTATTGATGGTAATTACCAATTAATTACAGGAAAGTTTACACCAGCTACAACAGGCACTTATTATGTTGGAATTAAAGGATACATGAATGGTTCTCCATGGTATATTTCTTTGGATGATATTCGAATAGATGTTACCCCACCACCAACTGCTACCACAACAGTTGTTAACAACACATGCTATGGCGGTACAACTGGAACAGCTGAGGTTTTAACTGTTGATGGCACACCACCTTATACTTATTCTTGGGCTCCATCAGGAGGAACAGGCTTCAAAGCAACTGGGTTAGCAGCAGGAACATACACTGTAACAGTAACTGATGCAAACAACGTTACAGCTACCGCTACAGCAGTAGTTACTGAGCCTGATGCTTTACTTTCAAACGCAGTTGTAAACAACATTAGTTGTAATGGTTCAAACAATGGAACAATTGATATCACGCCAACAGGCGGAACGGCTCCTTACACCTATCTGTGGACTACAGGAGACACTGGTACTTCTGTAAGCAATTTAGCGCCGGGTACTTATTCCTTAACCATTACAGATGCCAACAATTGTACTGCAACAGAAGATTTTGTTATTACAGAACCTACTGTTTTGGTAGCAACAAACGCTGCACAAACCAATGTTACCCTTTTTGGAGGTAATGACGGTTCAGCAACTGTGGCGGCAAGTGGCGGAACAGCACCATATGCATATATGTGGAGCAATGGAGCAACCACCGCAGCAATCGCAAACTTAACTGCAGGAACATACACTGCAACAGTAACCGATGCAAATGGTTGTACCGCAACAGAAGATTTTGTAATCACACAACCTATCCCATTGATGGTTCAGTCTGTCTCTCAAACCAACGTAAGTTGTAATGGCGGATCAGACGCAATCGCAAGCATCGTAGCAATAGGTGGAAATGCACCTTACACGTACCAATGGTCACCAAGTGGAGGAACTGCTGCTACCGCAACAGGACTTTCGGCAGGTATGTATAGTGTGTTAGTAACCGACCACACAGGAAATACCATCACCGAGAACTTTACCATCACCGAGCCTGCTCCGATAGTTGGAACTGTTTCAAAAACCGACATTACATGTAACGGGGCAAACAACGGAACAGCTACAGTAAGCGTAGCCGGGGGAACCGCACCATATACGTACTTATGGTCAAACGGAATGATGAGCAATATGGCAACCAACTTAAACGTGGGTAATTATACGGTAAGCATCACCGATGCCAACGGATGTAAAGCAACCGCAAGTGTTTCTATCGCACAACCAACGGCATTGGCAATCACTGGAACAGCAACAAACATCAGTTGTTTCGGACAAAACGATGGAGCGATTACCGTTTCAGCAACTGGCGGAACAGCACCTTACACCTATTTATGGTCAAATGGTCAAAGCGGCACCAGCTTAAGTAGTTTAGCTAAAGGAACTTACATTGTAACTGTTACCGATGCGAACGGATGTTCTAAAACAGAATCATATACTATCGTAGAGCCAGCGTTTGTAACTGCTCCTGTAGCATTTAACCAAAGCTTCTGTATTGGTCAAAATGCAACATTGGCAGATGTTGTAATCACCGGAAGTACTATCAAATGGTACAGTGCTTCAACAGGAGGTATGTTGTTGCCTGCAACAACCGTATTAACAAATGGTACTACTTACTATGCTTCACAAACCGTAGGAACATGCGAAAGCAGTACACGTACGGCAGTTCAAATCACTTTGAACCAAGGAACCCCGTTAACCACCACACAGTTAAATGTGTGTAGCAACACCCGTGTACAAAACATGACCATAGACGGGTTCAATTACACCCAATTAAAATGGTACAGCAGCCCAACAAGTGCGATACAATTACCGGCAAGCCAATTATTGGCAACGGGAACATATTACATTAGCTCGTTAACAGGAACGTGTGAATCACCACGCCAAGCAGTACAAGTAACGGTAGCGGCAGCAGTACCTGCACCAACGGCAACCGCCCAAACAGTATGTGGCAACAGTACATTAAATGATTTAGTAGTAGGAAAAGATCCTTCTGCAAGTTTAAACTGGTACAGTTCATTACAATCAATGATTCCATTGTCAGGAACTACGCAAGTATCAAACGGTACTTACTATGTACAGCAAGTTATTGGAAATTGTGAATCGGTACGCGTAGCTGTTCCTATTCAAGTAGTAAATGTTACCGCACCAACGATGACCTCTATCACTGCTTGTAATGGCACGCAGATTGGCGATTTGAACACACCAACCACAACTTATGTATGGTATGTAAGCAATACAGCTACCACACCATTACCAAATAGTTTTGTGTTAACCTCAGGATCATATTACATTGCACAAGAAAATGCAGGATGTATATCAACAAGAACCAATGTAGCTGTGAATGTGAGCCCGGTGCCAAACAGCCCAACAGGTCAAACAACACAAACGTTTCCTTACCCGGCCAAAGTATCTGATCTGGTAATGAACCAACCGAATGTGAAATGGTACGCATCTGCAAATGATGCCATGGAAATGATTAACGAGCTTGCTCCAAGCACCTTTTTGATGAGCAATACTACCTATTATGGAATTATTGTAAACCCTAACAATTGTGGAAGTGCGCCTACAGCAGTTACAGTTATACTTTCTGTAAGCACGCAAGAGTTAGACTTAACCCATTTGAAATACTATCCAAACCCGGTTGATAGCGCGTTGCATATTAGCTACAACGAAGCTATTACCAAGGTAGAAGTGTTTACCCTAACTGGGCAAAAAGTGATGAGCAATGAGTTCAATGCTATTGAAGTAACCACCGATTTATCGCGCCTAAGTTCAGGAACGTATTTAGTGAAGGTTGAAACTGCAAAAGCATCACAATTCATTAAAGTGGTAAAACGATAAGTTTATCTAAAACCCAAATAAAAAGCCGTCTCTAGTATTTTGAGACGGCTTTTTTTTGCAAATTTCGTAATGAAACTATATTTTAAATTTCAACTGAATAAACACGAATATGTTAAAGTATTAAAAACGAAAAGCCTATCAAAAAATAAGTTATGTACTTTTGACAAAAAACTAAATCACTCTAATGATTAAAACCATAATTTATCTGCTGCTTATCTTGGTGGTTTTGGGAGAAGTGTACACTTGCATACTCATTTACCGATTCACTGAAAAAAAAATAGCCGTATATGCTTATTTACTTTTACTAGCTGTAATAATAGTGAGCATAATTTCATATTTTAAAAGCTTTGACCGAAGTGCCGGACAAACAGCAGAAAGCATGCATGTTACTGCTTTGCTCTTACTATTTATACTTCCAAAATTATTAATAAGTGTTCCGTTGTTTTTTGAGGATATCATTCGTTTTTTTTATTGGGGCTACACCAAACTTTTCCTTGCCAAAAGCGTAACTCTTTTAAGAAGCGGAACATTGCTAAAGATTATTTTACCTGCATCTCTTTTACTAATGGCTTCTATCATTTATGGAATTGTAGTGGGTAAATACAATTTTCAGGTGCGGAAAGAAACAATTGTTTTTAAAGATTTACCTGAAAGTTTTGATGGATTAAAAGTATTGCAAATTTCCGATTTACATGTGGGCAGTTGGGATAATAAAGACGCTATTGAAAAGGGCATTAAAATGATTAATCAACAAGATTACGATGTGCTGCTTTTCACGGGCGACTTTGTAAACACTTTGGCAAGTGAAGCCGATCCATGGATTCGTATCTTACAAAAAATTAAAACCCCCAAATATGGTAAATTTGCGGTTTTAGGAAATCATGATTATGGCGAATATGTTAAGTGGAATTCCGCGGCAGAAAAAGAAGCCAACTTTGTGCAAATAAAAAACAATATCACAACGAGTGGATTTCAATTGCTGCTCAATGAAAATGTGGTTTTAAAAACCGAAACCGATTCTATTTACCTTTTAGGAGTTGAAAACTGGGGATTAAACTTTAAAAAAGCAGGCGATTTAAAAAAGACATCCTTAAATGTTCCTACCGATGCTTTTAAAATTGTAATGACACACGACCCTTCACATTGGAATGCCGAAATTGTGAATCATCCGCAAAAATACCAACTCACTTTATCAGGTCATACACACGGAATGCAATTTGGTTTTAAAATCCCGAAGGTTATGGAATGGAGTCCGGCAACGTATGTGTACCCAGAATGGGGCGGTTTGTACAACAAAGGACATCAATATATATATGTGAACCGTGGATTTGGTTTTCATGCCTATTCCGGACGTGTGGGAATTTGGCCAGAAATTACACTATTAGAATTAAAAAAAAGTAAATAATAAGGCGATAATATCCGAAAAATTATAATTTTGTAGAGATAGAAAAAAAGGTATGTATGTCGAAATTTGGCGATTTAATCAACTCAACTATTCCGGTTTTAATTCAGTTTACAGCCGAACACAACCCCGAATGCGAGCAAATGCAGCAAATTATTGAAGAAGTGGCTTTAGAAATGAGCGATAAACTTACTATTATTAATATAGACACTTTAAAAAATCCAGAATTGGTAGAAGCGCTTCGGATTAAATCGGCACCTACGTTAATGGTTTATAAAAATGGAGTAATGGTTTGGCGACAATCAGGTATCACAGATAAAGATTCATTGGTAATGATTGCCAAAGCGTTTAATTAATAACATTATAAGTAAAAAAAGGTTTCCGCTTTGGAAACCTTTTTGCTTGCTTTTATACAAAACTGTTGTTTTTAAATATATCTTGATTTATCTGATCAATGTAGTTTAAAACTTCTTCTTTGCCCAATTCACTTTCAGACGATGTTACAAAATACGGCGGTATTTCCTCCCATCCATTTGCGTGTAGTGCTTTTTTGTACGCTGCCGTGTGCTTTTGAATGCTTCCTTTGCTTATCTTGTCGGCTTTTGTAAAGATAATTCCAAACGGAACACCGCTTTCACCTAAATAATTAATAAATTCTAAATCGATTTTTTGAGCTTCGTGACGAATATCCACCAAAACAAACGCACTTACCAGTTGTTCGCGTTTTTCAAAATATTGAGTAATGAATTTCTGAAAGATTGCTTTGGTTGATTTAGAAACTTTCGCGTAACCGTATCCAGGCAAATCCACCAAAAACCAATTGCTATTGATTTTAAAGTGATTGATTAATTGTGTTTTCCCAGGTCGGCTTGATGTTTTTGCCAAATTTTTATTATTGGTAAGCATATTAATCAGCGAAGATTTCCCAACATTCGATCTTCCTATAAAAGCATATTCTGGAAGAGGCTCTGAAGGGCATTTCTTTACATCCGAATTACTTATGATAAATTCAGCAGTATTAATTTTCATAATTACTTAATATTTCGTTTTTCAAACCACTGGTCTAAAATTTCATTAAAAGCATCGGGTTTTTCCATCATGGCAGCGTGTCCGCATTGATCAATCCAGTACAAATCAGAATCGGGAAGTAATTCATGAAACTCTTCGGCCACATCGGGAGGCGTCACAATATCGTTTCTCCCCCAGATAATACAAGTGGGCGTGTGCATTTTTGGCAAATCTTTCGCCATATTATGCCGAATGGCACTTTTTGCAATGGTAAGGGTTTTTATCAACTTCATACGATCGTTCACAGTGTTAAAAACATCATCAACAATCTCTTTGGTTGCTACTGCCGGATCATAAAAAACATCTTCTGCTTTCTTTTTAATAAACTCGTAATCGCCTCGTCGCGGGTACGAATCACCCATTGCGCTTTCGTACAAGCCCGAGCTTCCTGTAATCACCAATGCTTCTACAAACTCTGGATACATTTTAGTGTAATACAACGCTATATGCCCGCCAAGTGAGTTTCCAAGCAAAATGATCTTTTCGTATTTTTTATGCTTCACAAAATCGTGTACAAACTTTGCAAAAGCTTTTATGTTGGTTTTTAGTATATTTAATGTATAAATAGGCAATTCTGGCAGCACTACTTTATAGCCTTTTTTAGGAAAGTAATCCGATACGCCATCAAAATTACTTAAACCGCCCATTAAACCGTGTAAAATAACAATTGGTGTACCTTCACCAATCTCTATGTATCTAAATTTTCCTTCTTCTTTTATGTTTCGCTCCATATATGCGATTTCAATTTCACAAATATACGATATTAATAAAAAAATACTGTAAAGTTAAAGTAGTTTAATTAACAAATGCTCCTTGATACCATTTTGCTGTTAATGCACCTTCGTTAAATCATTTACATTATTTTATACTAATTAGGTATTTCTTTTGAAAGATACTTATATATTTTGGATGCTTCAATAAAAAATCTTTAAAAAAAACTTTACATCTTATAATCAATAAGTTACCATTTCGTGCATGCTTCAGAAAAACTTATCAACAAAGTGGTAAAAAGTGGTAGAAAGTGGTAAAATTTTACTTACTTTTGTTTTGTATTTAATCATTTATAAAAATTTCATGCAACCAATAGTAGGTACATACGAATGTAAAATCGACACCAAAGGAAGGGTGTTGATACCTGCTGCGTTAAAAAAACAATTGGCTGCAATTGGCGAAGGTTTTGTTCTAAAGCGTTCTGTTTATGAGAAATGCGTAGAACTTTGGCCCATGACCGAATGGAATGTGATGATGGAAAAATTAAACGAATTGAATCGTTTTGACCGCAAAGCAGATATGTTTGTTCGCAAATTTATGGCTGGTGTAAAAATAGTAGATATCGATGACGCCGGCCGCTTGCAAATGAATAAAGATTTGTTAGAATTTGCAAACATTTCCAAAGAAGTGGTTTTTTCATCGAAAATAAACATCATTGAAATTTGGGATAAAGATTTATACGAAAAAATTGTAAACGACGAAGATTTAGACTTTGGCGATTTGGCAGAAGAGGTAATGGGAACAAGAACAAATTATGGAGCATAACGAATACGAATACCACAATCCGGTACTGTTAAAAGAAACAGTAGATGGTTTAAACATTAAACCCGATGGTATCTACGTGGATGTAACTTTTGGCGGCGGTGGTCATTCAAAAGAAATTATGCGCCATTTGGGTCCCAACGGAAAGCTTTTTGCTTTTGACCAAGACACAGATGCTTTGGCAAATACACTAAATGACGACCGTTTTGTGTTAATCAACGAAAATTTTCGTTTTATAAAACGCTTTTTGCGTGTGTATGGCATTAAGCAAGTTGATGGAATTTTGGGCGATTTTGGTGTATCATCTCATCAATTTGATGTAGCAGAACGCGGATTCTCTACCCGATTCGATGCCGATTTAGACATGCGCATGAACCAAAAAAACAGTCTTTCTGCTTTTGAAGTAATCAACAATTACGAAGAAGTTGCATTGAGCAAAATGTTTTTTGATTACGGCGAATTGAGCACTGCTCGTGGGCTGGCAGCTGCAATCGTATCCGCACGAAAAACCGAGCCAATTAAAAATTCGGAACAATTAAAAAAAGTGTTGTCGCGGTTTTTACCGGCTCATAAAAGCAATAAAATCTTGGCACAAATCTATCAAGCAATACGCATTGAAGTAAACCAAGAAATGGACGTTTTAAAAGAATTTTTAGAACAAGCATTAGAATTGCTAAAACCAGGTGGACGGTTAAGCGTGATATCCTATCATTCATTAGAAGATCGCTTGGTAAAACGCTTCATAAAAAACGGAATGTTTGAAGGCGAACCCGAACGCGATTTTTTTGGCAGATATGAAGTGCCCTTAAAAGCGATAGGCAAACTAATTGTTCCATCAGAAGAAGAAATTAAACAAAACAATAGAGCACGAAGTGCCAAATTAAGAATAGCAGAAAAAAATTAAAATGGGTTTAAACAGTATAATAAAAGCAAAATTTTTGGTTGAAGGGCAATCGTTAAAAAATTGGCTTTTTATAATTTATATTGTTTTCTGGACATTGGTACTTATTGCAAACAATCATTTTTACGAACAAAAAATGATGAAAGCGAAAGACCTAACCGAGCAAGTAAAAGAATTGCGTTCGGAATTTGTTGACAAAAGATCCGAATTGATGCAATTGCGAATGGAATCGAACATTTCAAAACAAATGGAAGTGTATCAAATTTTACCTTCATCGGTTCCACCCAAAAAGATAAAGGTTGTGATGGAGAAAGAAAAAAAATGGTATGAAATATGGGACTAGCAAAAAACGAAAATAACAGAATTTTCTTTGTTTTCTTTGGAATGCTTGCCATTGGTATTGCCATTTTTGCAAAAATGAGCATCATTCAGTTCAAAGAAGGCGAACAATGGCGCAGCAAAGCAGATAGCTTAACAATTAAAGACGAAATCATTCCGGCAAATCGCGGAAATATTTATTCGGCAGACGGTAGTTTATTGGCTACCTCTATTCCAAAATACACGATTTATTTTGACCCAATGGCACCTTCGTCTGAAAATTTTGAAAAATACATCGAGCCATTTTCTGATTCTTTGGCAAAAATGATCCCACGAAAATCGGCAAGCGAGTACAAATCTTATTTTAGAAAGGCGCGTTCCAACAAAAAAAGATACATTCATATAGCTACCAAATTAAGCTACACGCAATACATGAAAATGAAATCGTTTCCACTGTTTAATTTGGGAAAATTCAAAGGCGGAATGATTGTGAACCAAGTACATGTACGCGAATATCCAATGGGAATGATTGCTAACAGAACCATTGGCTATGAACGTGTAAATGATGACAAAACCATTACTCGAAAAGGGATTGAAGCTGCTTTTACTGACTATTTAACAGGTAAAGAAGGCAAACGAAAGGTTCAAAAAATGTCGAAAAGTTTGTGGAAACCCATTCACGATGAAAACGAAATCGATCCAAAAGATGGATACGACATCACCACCACAATCGATGTGTATATTCAAGACATTGCCCATCATGCCCTATTAAGTTCTTTGGAATATTACGAAGCCGATCACGGAACAGTGGTGGTTATGGAAACCAATACCGGACAAATAAAAGCTATATCAAATCTGGGGAAAATTGGCGATGGATCGTATCGGGAAACTGTGAATTATGCTGTTTTAGAACGCCATGACCCGGGTTCTACATTTAAATTGGCATCATATTTAGCATTGCTTGATGACGGAAAAGCCGATACAGCAACGATTTATGATACACATAATGGTATTGTAACTTTCTCGGGCAGACAAGTACGCGATTCCAATCGCAGAGGTTACGGAAAAATTTCCTTAGGTAGAGCCTTTGAGGTATCGTCAAACACTGTTGTAACACAAGCGGTTTACAAAGCCTATAAAGACAATCCGAAGGATTTCACCGATAAAATGAAAGATTTTGGTTTCAACGCCACATTGGGAATGGATCTTAAAGGCGAACCAAAATCTTATATTCCTGTGCCGGGCGACCGAAATTGGAGTAAAATTGCCTTACCATGGATGGCTTATGGTTACGGAATTTTGGTTACACCTATGCAAACACTCACTCTTTATAATGCTATTGCAAACAATGGCGAAATGGTAAAGCCACAGTTTGTAAAAGAAATTCGTGATGTGAACCAAGTAATTAGAACTTTTGATAAAGAAGTGATTAATCCGCAAATCGTGAAACCAAAAGTGGTAAAAGAAATGCAGGCGATTATGAAAAATGTGGTTTTAAGAGGAACTGGTAAAGGACTTCGCTCAGACGATTTTTCAATGGCAGGAAAAACAGGTACTGCACAAATGAATTATGGAAACCGTGGTGGTATGTATTATGCCTCGTCGTTCGTTGGATATTTCCCAGCCGAAAACCCAAAATATTCGTGTATCGTAGTCATTCACCGACCAACAAAACACAGTTATTACGGAGGGGATGTTGCCGGACCGGTTTTTAAACGAATTGCACAAAAGATTTTTACCGATGTGCCTTCGTTAAAAGAAATTAAAAATATAGAAACACCATCGCAAAAAGCAGTAA
Organism: Paenimyroides aestuarii; assembly: GCF_024628805.1. NCBI lineage: Bacteria > Pseudomonadati > Bacteroidota > Flavobacteriia > Flavobacteriales > Flavobacteriaceae > Paenimyroides > Paenimyroides aestuarii. Next base: position 655,019 of record NZ_CP102382.1, read on the forward strand.
AAAGCTATAAAAACTATTACGCAAACGTGAAACAATCGGGCAATGTTATGCCAAATGTGGTTGGTTTACCAGCGATGGATGCTGTAGCAATTCTTGAAAATTTAGGTTTAAAAGTACAAACCATTGGCTTTGGAAAAGTAACCAAACAATCAGTTGCAAACGGCGAAAAAGTAACAAAAAAACAAACAATTACATTAGAATTAAGTTGAAACAATTAAAAGACATATTATACAAAGTATCGATAGATGCTGTTAGAGGTTCTACAAATGTGGCAATCACTGCTATTGTCTTTGATTCGAGAAAAGTGGTTCCAAACTGTTTGTTTATCGCCCAAAAAGGAACATTAGTAAACGGACACGATTATATCGAAAAAGCTATTGAAAATGGTGCTTCTGCCGTAATTTATGAAGATGACCCTAAAGTTTTTGCAGAAAATATAACCTATATTAAAGTAAGCGATGCTAACAAAGCATTGGCGCAAGTAGCTGCTCATTTTTACGATAATCCATCAGAAAAAATGTCATTGGTTGGTGTAACTGGCACAAACGGCAAAACCACGATTGCCACTTTACTGCATCAATTATTTACAAAAGCAGGATATAAAGTTGGGTTGTTATCAACCGTAAAAATTTTGGTAGGCAACGAGGAATTCCCTGCTACGCATACCACACCCGATTCCATCACTATAAACCGCTACTTAAATCAAATGGTTCAAGCAGGTTGCAGCTATTGTTTTATGGAAGTAAGTTCGCACGGAATTGCACAAGAACGTACACATGCATTGGCTTTTAAAGGCGGAATTTTCACTAATTTATCACACGATCATTTAGATTATCACAAAACATTTGCAGAGTATCGTAATGTAAAAAAATCATTTTTCGATTCACTCGCTAACACATCTTTTGCCATCAGTAATGCCGATGACAAAAATGGTGCTTATATGTTGCAAAACTGCTCTGCAAAAAAAATTACATACAGCATTCAAAACGTTGCCGATGTGCATGGCAAAATCATAGAAAGCCAGTTCAACGGTATGTTACTCAACATCAACCAACAAGAAGTTTGGGTGCAGCTAATTGGTAAGTTCAACGCATCAAACCTTTTAGCAATTTTCGCAGCAGCAACCGAATTGGGCTTAACCAAAGAAGAAGTTTTGTTGCATTTAAGTACCTTAAAAAGTGTGTCGGGCAGGTTTCAATTTATTGTTTCAAAAACAAAAATCACAGCCATTGTAGATTACGCACACACTCCGGATGCGTTGGAAAACGTATTAAAAACCATTGCCGAAATCCGCACGTTCAACGAACAATTAATCACAGTAGTTGGTTGTGGCGGAAATCGCGACAGCGCCAAACGACCGGAAATGGGCAGAATTGCAACAGAAAACAGCGATACAGTCATTTTCACGTCAGACAATCCGCGAAATGAAGATCCTTTTGAGATTTTAAAACAAATAGAAGCCGGCGTGGAACCCCAAAACAGCAATCGTTTTCTCACTATTGAAGACCGCCAACAAGCCATAAAAACAGCTTGCAAAATGGCAAAAGAAGGCGATATCATTTTAATTGCTGGCAAAGGTCACGAAGATTATCAAGAAATAAAAGGGGTGAAACACCACTTTAACGATTTAGAGGAAGTTATCAATTTTTTAAACGAATTCAATAAGTAACATGCTATACTACTTATTAAAATATTTAGACACCATGTTCGATTTTCCGGGATCGGCATTGTACCAATTCATCACCTTTCGCTCGGGTGTTGCGTTCATTATTTCCTTATTGGTATCCACCTTGTTCGGAAAAAGAATTATCAATTATTTACGCAGACAGCAAATAGGCGAAACCGTACGCGAATTAGGTTTAGAAGGTCAGAACGAAAAAGCAGGAACGCCAACAATGGGTGGTGTCATTATCATTATGGCAACGTTAATTCCGGTTTTATTGCTGGCAAAACTAGACAATATTTATGTGCTTGTTTTAATCCTTACAACCGTATGGATGGGTGTTATTGGCTTTTTAGACGATTACATAAAGGTTTTTAAGAAAGATAAAGAAGGTTTAAAAGGAAAATTTAAAGTAGTTGGACAAATTGGTTTAGGAATCATCGTTGGTGCAATTTTCTATTTTCACCCAAATGTCACCGTTCGCGACACGCCAAGCATTTTATTGGAAACCGATGTGGTGAGCAAGTTCGACATTAAATCAACTACTACAACTATTCCTTTTTTTAAAGATAACGAGTTTAATTACGGACAATTGATTTCGTGGATGGGCGATGGTTATGAAAACTACGTGTGGTTGATTTTTATTCCCATTGTAATTTTCATTGTAACGGCAGTTTCAAACGGCGCTAATTTAACCGATGGAATCGATGGTCTTGCAGCAGGAACATCAGCAATTACAGTAGTGGCTTTAGGAATTTTTGCCTTTGTTTCGGGAAATTTCATCTTTGCTAATTACCTCAACATTATGTATATACCCAATTCGGGGGAAATGACGGTTTTCATTGCCGCCTTTGTGGGGGCACTCGTTGGTTTTCTCTGGTACAATGCGTTCCCCGCACAAGTTTTTATGGGCGATACCGGAAGTTTAACCATTGGCGGAATCATCGCTGTTTTGGCAATTGCAGTGCGCAAAGAAATGTTGATTCCCGTTTTGTGCGGTATTTTCTTGGCCGAAAACCTTTCGGTAGTGTTGCAAGTAAGTTATTTTAAATATACCAAAAAAAGATACGGCGAAGGCCGACGCATTTTATTAATGTCGCCCCTTCACCATCATTACCAGAAAAAAGGGTATCACGAAAGTAAAATTGTAACTCGTTTTTGGATTGTAGGAATCTTTTTAGCCATTTTCTGTGTGGTTTCATTAAAATTAAGATAGTATGCGGTTGGTGATTTTAGGTGCAGGAGAAAGCGGTGTTGGAACAGCATTGTTAGGCAAACAAAAGGGATATGAAGTTTTTGTTTCTGATTTTGGATCAATCAGTGAAAAATACCAGCAAATATTGAACAATGAAAAGATTGAATGGGAACAGCAACAGCATACAGAAAGCAAAATTTTAAATGCAGATGTGGTTGTGAAAAGCCCGGGCATTCCGGACAAGGCACCCATCGTAAAAAAATTGCATGAAAAAGGCATTAAGGTCATTTCCGAAATAGAATTTGTATATCCTTTTGCAAAAAACACATCCATAGCAATCACGGGTAGCAATGGCAAAACCACCACCACTCTACTTGCTTATCATTTGTTAAAACAAGAAGGATTGAATGTGGGTTTGGCAGGAAACATCGGCGAAAGTTATGCAAAACAAGTGGCTTTGCATCCCGAGAAAATGTTTGTGTTGGAATTGAGCAGTTTTCAGTTAGACGGAAATATCGATTACAACCCGCACATTGCAGTGATTACAAATATCAGCCCGGATCATTTAGATCGATACGACTATAAATACGAAAATTATATTGCATCAAAATTTCGTATCACAATGAATCAAACCGAAAAAGATTATTTGATTTATGATGCAGACGACGAAGCCATCGATAATTGGTTAAAAAATAATAAAACAAAAGCACAATTGGTTCCTTTTTCGCTTACCAAAAAATTTGAAATAGGTGCCTATTTAGAAGATAACAACATTACAGCAATGATAAACAACGAACAAATAACTGTACCTGCAAACGAAATTGCAATAGAAGGTAAACACAACTTAAAAAATGCTATGGCTGCCACTTTAGTTGCGCAAATGATGCGTGTACGCAAACAAACAATTCGCGAAAGTTTATCTAATTTTCAAAATGCAGAGCATCGTTTAGAAAAAGTTGCAAAAATTAATAAAGTACAATACATCAACGATTCAAAAGCAACCAATGTAAACGCCACATATTTTGCTTTAGAAAGCATGACTGCACCAACCGTTTGGATTGTGGGCGGAGTGGACAAAGGAAATGACTATGACGAGTTAATGACTTTTGTAAACGAAAAAGTGAAAGCTATTATTTGCTTAGGTATCGACAATTCTAAAATTATTGATGCTTTTTCACCGATTGTTGACGTGATTTACGAAGCCGCATCTATGAACGAAGCGGTGCGATTAGCCGCAAATGTTTCTGAAGAAGGCGATACGGTTTTATTATCACCAGCTTGTGCAAGTTTTGATTTATTTACAAGCTACGAAGACCGTGGCACACAATTTAAGAACGAAGTAAAAAAATTATAATTAAAATGAGAAAGTTATTATCCCAATTTCAAGGCGATAAAGCTATATGGGCGTACGTTGTACTACTTGCCCTGTTCTCGTTTATGCCGGTTTTTAGCGCAAGTACCAACTTGGTGCACGTTGTTGGAACAGGTTCTATCGTGGGATTGTTGTTTAAACACTTCGGTCACATATTCGTGGGGATTGTAATCATCTTTTTTGTGCATCGCATTCCTTTTGATCGATTAAAATATATTGCACCCGTAGCATGGATTCCCGTTTCGGGCTTGCTATTAATTACCGCAGCACAAGGAATGATGATTGGCGGAGCAAATGCCAGCCGTTGGTTAAAAATTCCGTTGTTAAACATTTCGTTTCAACCTTCCTCATTAGGCTGGATTGCGCTAATAGCATATGTTGCTTGGTTTTTATGGCGATTTGCCGATGAAAAATACACGTTTGCTTGGTCGCTTCTTTGGTTGGGCGCTCCGGCATTGTGCATCATTGGTCCCATATTGCCCTCGAATTTATCAACCGCTGCTATTATCTTATTCACCATAGCATTGTTGTTGTTTGTAGGAAAATATCCTATGAAATACATGACCAAAATCATTACTGCAGGTGCCATTGCATTGGTTCTTGCAATTGGAATGTTCAAGGCATTTCCAGATATGGCGCCATCGCGCTACAAAACTTGGGAAGCACGTTTTAGTCGTTTTGGTTCGGAAGATAAAGACGAAGACCGTTATCAAATCGAAAATGCAAAAATTGCCATTGCTCAAGGGCAAATGTTTGGTGTTGGTCCTGGTAAAAGTGTTCAGAAAAACTTTTTGCCGCAATCGTCGTCCGATTTTATTTATGCCATTATTGTAGAAGAATTTGGTTTTTTGGGCGGAATTTCTATATTAATTGTTTATATATTATTGCTGTTCCGCTTTTTAGTAGTGAGCAACAAAGCACCCAATTTGTTTGGAAAATACTTAGCCTTTGGATTAGGGTTTTCGATCATTTTCCAAGCGTTTATCAACATGGGCGTTGCGGTTGAAATTTTCCCGACAACAGGTCAGCCTTTGCCATTGGTTAGCTCTGGAGGAACATCAATTTGGATGACGTGTGTATCGTTAGGAATTATTTTAAGTATCTCCAGAAAAGAAGAACAAGTAAAGCAACAATTGGCAGATCAACAACGAAAGCAAGACGAATTTAAACGCATTTTAGAAGAACAACAGGCAGAAGACGAGTTAAAGAATGAAAACGATTCGGACAGCAATCCGATTTATGCAGTTTTAAACAAATAAAGTATGAAACCAAATCCAAGATTCATTATCAGCGGCGGCGGCACAGGCGGACACATTTATCCGGCAATTGCTATTGCAAACGAAATTAAGGCACAGATTCCTGCTGCCGAAATTTTATTTGTGGGCGCACAAGACAAAATGGAAATGCAGAAAGTGCCTGCGGCGGGTTATGCTATCAAAGGATTATGGATTTCAGGCATTCAAAGAAAAATAACGATTGACAACGCCCTGTTTCCAGTTAAGTTTTTATCTAGCTTACTAAAATCGCGCAAAATCATCAAAGAATTTAAACCCGATGCGGTGATTGGAACCGGCGGTTTTGCAAGTGGTGCGGTTGTAAAAGTGGCGCAACAAATGAATATTCCAACAGTTATTCAGGAACAAAATTCGTATCCGGGAATCACCAATAAAATGTTGGCATCAAAAGCAAACGCTATTTGTGTGGCTTATGATGGATTATCGACTTATTTTAAATCGAACAAAATCATTAAAACAGGAAATCCCGTTCGTCAGGATCTATTAACGATTGATACCAAACGCAGCGAAGCACAAGAATTTTACGGATTAAATCCTGATAAAAAAACAGTTGTTATTTTAGGCGGAAGTTTAGGTGCTCGCAGAATAAACCAATTGGTAGAAAAAGAATTAGCATTTTTCAAAGAGCAAAACGTTCAGGTAATCTGGCAGTGTGGTAAATTTTACATCAACGATTACAAAAAACACCACAACAACGAAGATGTTTTTGTGTACGATTTTATAGAGCGAATGGATTTACTGTTCGCAGCAGCCGATGTGATTGTTTCGCGCGCCGGAGCTTCATCTGTTTCAGAATTGGCAATTGTTGGCAAACCGGTTATTTTTATTCCGTCGCCAAACGTTGCTGAGGATCATCAAACAAAAAATGCCAAAAGCATAACCGATAAAAACGCAGCCGTTTTGTTGAAAGAAACCGATTTAGATCAACATTTTCAAGAACAAATGCTCCGCTTGCTAACAAACGATCAGGTTGCCGAAGCATTGTCAAAAAATATTAAAATGTTGGCATTACCAAATGCTACAAAAGATATAGTAAACGAAATTTTTAAGTTGGTTAAGTAAATTATGAAACCAAAAGATATTTTATTGTTTAATAGCATCGATCAAAAAGTCAATATTTCTGTTCATTTTCAGAACGGAACCTTTTGGCTTACACAAAAAACAATGGCAGAATTGTTCGATGTTGAACGTTCGGTAATTACCAAACATTTAAAAAATATCTTTCAAACTGCTGAATTAGAAGAAAATTCAGTATGTGCAAAAATTGCACATACTGCTGAAGATGGTAAAAGTTATAATACAAAATTCTACCGTTTAGAAGCGGTTTTAGCAGTTGGCTACCGAGTAAATTCTGCTCAAGCAACTGAATTTAGAAAATGGGCAACGCAAACATTGAATGAATTTATCATCAAAGGTTTTGTAATGGACGATGAACGAATGAAGCAAGGTAAAGATTTCGGACAAGACTATTTTGATGAGCTTTTAGAGCGAATTCGTGAAATTCGTTCAAGTGAGCGTAGATTTTATCAAAAAATAACCGATTTATATGCATTAAGTAGCGATTATGATAAAAATAGCACTCAAACTAAAAGCTTTTTTGCTATGGTTCAAAATAAATTGCATTGGGCAATTACAGGAAAAACAGCTGCCGAAATTATTTATACCGAAGCCGATGCCACCAAATTGTATATGGGGTTAAAAACGTGGAAAGATGCTCCCGACGGGAAAATTTTGAAGAGTGATGTTTCGGTTGCTAAGAATTATCTATCGCATGAACACATTACTGAATTGAATAGAATTGTTTCTGCATATTTAGATTTGGCAGAAAATAATGCTCAAAGAGGAATTGCTTTTAACATGCAACAATGGACAAAATTTTTGGACAGCTTTTTAGAACTTTCCAATTATCCGATTCTAAAAGACAAAGGAAAGGTAACAATGCTGGAAGCTAAATTAAAAGCAGAAAGCGAATATGATAAATTTCGAGTAGTACAAGATAAATCTTATCAAAGTGATTTTGATAAATTGATTAAGGAAATAAAAAAGAATAATTAGCATTACCAAATGCTACAAAAGATATAGTAAACGAAATTTTTAAGTTGGTTAAGTAATGAATTTAAAAGACATACATAATGTATTCTTTATAGGAATCGGCGGTATTGGCATGAGTGCCATTGCCCGATACTTTAAGCGTATTGGTAAAAATGTTGCCGGTTACGACAAAACCCCTACGCAGTTAACACACGAGTTAGAAGCCGAAGGTATTGCTATTCATTACACCGATGATTTAGAAAACATTACAGCAGATTATCAAAATACCGAAGATACATTGGTGGTTTACACACCGGCTGTTCCAAAACATCATTCCGAATTGAATTATTTTCAAAATAATGGTTTTGCTGTAAAAAAACGTGCCGAAGTGTTGGGTATTATCACGCAGAACAGTTTTTCGTTGGCAGTTGCGGGTACGCATGGAAAAACAACCACATCGAGTATTTTGGCGCACATTTTGGTTGCTGCAAATGCCCCTGTTACTGGCTTTTTAGGCGGAGTTGTAGAAGGATACGATACGAATTTAATTGGTAACGGAACCGAAGCTACAGTTGTGGAAGCCGATGAGTTTGATCGTTCTTTTTTGCACCTGCATCCAAATATTGGTTGTGTAATTTCAGACGATGCCGATCATTTGGATATTTACGGAACCAATGATGCCATTAAATCATCGTTTGTAGAATTTGCATCAAAAATCAGCGATAAAGACAAACTGTTTATCGCACAAGGAATTGAAAACATCAACGGTACAGAAGTTTCGGTAAACGGAACAGCTGTTATCAATGCCTATAATTTACGATTCGAAAACGGAAAACGTGTTTTTGATTTAGATTTTAAGGGCGAAAAAATTACCGATATAAAATTGTTAATGCCCGGCGAACACAATGTTTTGAACGCTTCATTGGCATTTGCAATGGCGAAAACTTATGGTTTAAGCAACGAAGAAATTAAATCGGGCTTAGACAGTTTTAAAGGAATCCGTCGTCGTTTTTCTTTTAAAATCAATACCGAAAAATTAGTGATGATTGACGATTATGCGCATCATCCAACAGAAATAAAAGCTGTAAGCCAAGCCGTTCACGAAATGTATCCAAATAAGAAGATTACAGCCGTGTTTCAGCCCCATTTATTCTCTAGAACAAGAGATTTTATGGATGGTTTTGCAGAAAGTTTATCAACATTCAACAATATAGTTTTGCTTGAAATCTACCCAGCACGCGAGTTGCCGATTGAAAACATCAATTCTGAAGTGTTGATAAATAAGATAAATTCGCCTAATAAAATTTTGTTGCCTAAAGAAGATTTAGTACCTTTTTTAACCGAAAATACACCAGAAGTTCTTTTAATTATCGGTGCTGGCGACATAGGCGAAATGGTAGAAGAAATTAAAAAAGAATTAGAAAAAAATAATTGAAAAAATGATTAAAAAAATCAATTGGTTCGATGTATTTTTGGCGTTTGTAATTGCCGCCTTGTTTGCTTTGGTAGCCTTTGCTAACAACAGAAACAACGCACGCTACATTGAACAGATTGATGTGAAACTGTTAAGTTCTAACAATCACTTTATTACGCAAGAAATGGTGAAAAACGCAATAGTTCAAACCTTTCCTCGCGATTCAAAAATAATAAACAGTGAATTGAACTTAAACAGCATAGAAAACAAGCTGAACAAACACCCAATGATTGCAAAATCGGAAGTTTTTGTTGATGTAGATGGCAAATTACATGCACAAGTAACCCAAAAAACAGCCATGGCAAGGGTTATAAACGGCACTCAATCATACTATATTGATGAAAATGGAGATAAAATGCCCTTGTCGCAGCAATTCAGCGCACATGTACCGGTGGTATATGGAACGCTGAACCCAAAAAACAAAGCTGCCTTTGCCAAAATGCTGAATCAAATAAATGAGGATGCATTTCTAAAAACAGCCATCACAGGCATTAAAATAAATAACGACCAATCGCTTATTTTTACGGTACGCGATTACAATTATTTGATAGAATTTGGGCATTTAAAAGAAATTGAAAAAAAGTTTGACAATTACAAAGCTTTTGTACATTACTCAAAAAACGACACCCTTATTGGGCATTACAAAAACGTTAATTTACGATTTACAGAGCAAGTAGTTTGCACGAAATAAAAGGATATGAATAAAGAAAACATTGCAGTAGGATTAGATATTGGAACAACAAAAATTGTTGCAATGGTAGGTAAAAGAAACGAGTACGGAAAACTCGAAATTCTTGGTATTGGTAACGCAAAAAGTTTAGGTGTAAAACGTGGTGTGGTTAACAATATAACGCAAACCATACAATCAATTCAACATGCGGTGGCACAAGCATCAGCAGAATCGGGGTGCAAAATAAACGATGTGGTTTTAGGAATTGCTGGGCAACACATTCGCAGTATTCACCACCAAGAATACATCACGCGTGACAAACCCGATACAGTGATTTCAGAATTAGACATCGACAAACTTATTGCACAAGTTCAAAAATTAAACATGCTACCCGGTGAAGAAATCATTCATGTACTTCCACAAGAATTCAAAGTAGATGAAGAAGGCGGCATAAAAGAACCCATTGGTATGTATGGCCGCCGATTAGAAGCAAGTTTCCATGTGGTGGTTGGTCAATCTGCATCGATCCGAAATGCGGGCAGATGCGTGAAAGACTCTGGATTAGAACTCTCGGGTTTAACGTTAGAACCTTTGGCTTCATCAGACGCCGTTTTAAGCCAAGAAGAAAAAGAAGCAGGTGTGGCATTGATTGATATTGGTGGCGGAACAACCGATTTAGCCATTTTTAAAGATGGAATCATTCGCCATACAGCGGTAATTCCTTTTGGTGGAAATGTCATCACTGAAGATATTAAAGAAGGTTGTTCGATCATTGAAAAACAAGCCGAACAATTAAAAATACGTTTTGGATCAGCTTGGCCCGGAGAAAACAAAGAAAACGAAATTGTTTCAATACCCGGATTAAGAGGTCAGGAAGCAAAAGAAATTTCATTAAAAAACCTGTCTAAAATCATTCACGCCCGTGTGGTAGAAATCATTGACATGGTTTTCTCTGAAATAAAAGCCTATGGATACGACAATCCACGCAAAAAATTAATTGCAGGAATTGTATTAACAGGTGGCGGATCAGAACTAAAACATATTAAACAATTAGTAGAATACATCACTGGAATAGACACGCGAATTGGCTATCCAAACGAACATATTTCAGGCGAATCGGCTAAATTGGTTTCGCGCCCATTATTTGCAACAGCAGTTGGATTGATGATGGAAAGCGACATTAACAATTCCCGAAGCCGTTTGTATGTGCAAGAGCATCCAGGTGTGAAAATTCAGCCAAAAGCCGAACCTTTCAACAACGCAAACGAAGCAAAAAACACTGGCATACAAATGAATACCATAACCGATAAACCACAGCATTCAGAACAAGAAACAAATTCTGAAGAACAAAATGATGTGGAACAAGGAACATCGGCCTATATTGAAAATCGTTTCCTTGGAAAATTTATAAAGAAGTTTAAAGATTTTATTGATAAAGCAGAATAAAAAGAAAGCACCAAAGTATATGGATCAAGTTTTTGAAAATTTAGCATTCTCTCCAGATTTGCCAAAAAACAAATCGAATGTAATCAAAGTAATTGGAGTTGGTGGTGGTGGTAGCAACGCCATAAACCACATGTATAATCAAGGTATTAACGGAGTTGACTTTGTAGTGTGCAATACCGATGCGCAAGCATTGAACAACAGTCCCGTGCCAATTAAAATTCAGTTAGGTTTAACCTTAACAGAAGGTTTAGGTGCAGGTGCAAATCCTGAAGTGGGTCAGCAGTCAGCCTTGGAAAGTATCGAAGAGATTGAGCAAATTTTAGATACCAATACCAAGATGGTATTTATCACAGCCGGAATGGGCGGTGGTACCGGAACAGGAGCAGCACCCGTTATTGCACAATTGGCAAAAGACCGCGACATTTTAACTGTTGGTATTGTAACAATCCCTTTTCAATTTGAAGGAAAAGTACGCCAAGAACAAGCCCTACGAGGAGTGGAGAACCTACGCAAGAACGTAGATTCGTTGATCGTAATTAACAATAACAAATTACGCGAAGTTTACGGAAACCTTGGCTTTAAGGCTGGTTTCTCTAAAGCAGATGAAGTTTTAGCAACTGCTTCGCGCGGAATTGCAGAAGTAATTACACACCATTACACACAAAATATCGACTTAAAAGATGCAAAAACCGTATTGTCTAATTCGGGTACAGCAATCATGGGGTCGGCAGAAGCAAGTGGAGAAAACCGTGCAAAGGAAGCAATTGTTAGTGCTTTAGATTCTCCGTTATTAAACGATAATAAAATTACTGGAGCTAAAAATGTATTGTTGTTGATTGTCTCTGGTGAAAATGAAATCACGATTGATGAAATTGGAGAAATCAATGACCACATTCAAATGGAAGCTGGTCACAACGCAAATATTATTATGGGTGTTGGTGAAGATCCAAATTTAGGTGATGCCATTTCGGTAACAATCATTGCTACGGGGTTTAATGTAGAACAACAAAAATTGATTGTTAACGCAAACGACGAAAACAAGAATAAAATCATTCACCATTTGGGCGAAGAACAAAAAGCTACGGCAGATTTGTTGGGAAACCAAGCGCCTGTGTTTAGCAACACGCCATCGCCAGAGCAACCGTTGCAAAGCAATCCCACATTTTCATCGGCTCCTAAAATCGTTTACAATTTAGACGATGACATGGGAAACCAACAAAATGATATTGAAAAAAAAACAATAGTTCAAACTCAAACCTCTAATTCAGTTGAAAATCACGCTGCGGTTGCCTCACCGAGCAATCAAATTACTGCACAGCAACCACAGCCAGTTCAACCAGAAGCAGAGGCAGCTCAAAATGTTGTAAAAACAGTAGATATTCGTAATATTGTTGTAAACGAACCAACGTTTGTAATTGTGAAACCAAAACAAGTTGCTACTGAAACGCAAGCAATTACAAATGAGCAATTTAGTTTCGATTTACAGCAACAGCAAGATGCATTTGAATCGAACCAACAAGAATTTTCGTTTGAAATACAAAAACCTGTTGAATCTGCCCCTCAAAATAAGAGCGATGAAAACGAAATCATTCGTTATGATTTAAGTGATTATATGGAAGTGGAAGACCAACTTTTAGGTTCAAAACAAACCGAAGAACCAGTGAGAGAAGAGGATGCATTCTCATTTACTGTTCGCACGGAAGAGCCATCTGTAACACCAACGAGAGTGATTGTTGATGAAAATGCATCGCCAATGGAAACCTCTATTAACGATATTTTGCGCGAGCGTGCAGAAGAACGTAAACGCAAAATGAAAGAGTTTAACCATAAATTTAATACAGCGAGCAACCAAATAAACGATTTGGAAAAAGAGCCGGCATACAAAAGAATGGGAGTAGATTTAACTCAAAACCCTGCAAACAATGTTTCTAGAACTTCGGTTTCATCAGACAGAAACAATGATGTGCAATTGCGCTCAAACAACTCGTTTTTGCACGATAATGTTGACTAATTAAATTAGGATTATATTTACCTCAACCTCAAAAAGAGTCGTTCTTTTTGAGGTTTTTTTTCATTATATTTGCAGCTATTAAATACAATCAAGATGAGCTTACAAACAAATATAACTGCCGCTTTAAAAGAAGCAATGAAAGCAAAAGACCAAGTAGCTTTAGAATCATTGCGCGCTATAAAATCAGAACTTTTATTAGCCCAAACATCCGGATCCGATACAGCATTTACAGAAGCCGACGAAATAAAACTACTTCAAAAATTAGTGAAACAACGCAAAGATGCTGCGGCAATTTTTATCGAACAAAACCGCACCGATTTAGCTGAACCCGAATTGGCACAAGCTGCTATTATAGAGCAATTTTTACCTGCACAGCTATCAGAAAGCGAAGTAGAAGCAGTGGTAAAAAGTATTATAGCAGAAGGCAACTTTAGTGGAATGGCAGCAATGGGACAAGTAATGGGCTTGGCAAATGCTAAATTAGCAGGATCAGCCGATGGAAAAACCATATCAACGATCGTTAAAAAGCTATTAACAGCTTAGTTTTGATCACAAGTCTTCGTAGTTCAAAGGATAGAATGTCAGATTCCGGTTCTGATGATGTGGGTTCGAATCCCGCCGAGGACACTTTTTTTCAAAGAAATTCACAAAAAACAAAAAACTTAATCTAGATTAAGTTTTTAAATGCCAACACTGCCTATCTTTGTGGCTCATAAGTGTTTTTTTTGGTTAATAAGAGAGGGCAAACTAGATTATCTATCTATTGCCCTCTTTTTCTTTTTTAATACTTGTTGATTTTTCATAAATAGGAATACAAACTAAATGGTTTGTGCTTTATATACTTTCCACCCTGAAACTCATTCCTATAATCAATTAAAAACAGCTTACTCCGCATCCAACGCTTGCAACGCAAAGCTTCCTAACCAATGGCTTCCCATATAATCATCGTTTGATATATTTGGAAAAGCAGCATTAAAATGCTTTTCGGCTATTGGTCTTAAATGATTTAGTTCCGGTAACACTTTTGCGATTTGAAACAAACAGGTTGCTCTGCTAAAGTTCAAACCGTCTAAATGCACCAAATGCCCGTCGGTTCTATCAGAAACTTTTCCGACTTCTAAATCAAAGTTCTTATCAAATAATTGTGGTAAGAATTTCTGTAACCACGTTTTATAATCAGTTTGTGGTAATACTTTGCTCATTAACCAAGCTTCTTGCAAACAAGGCGATAAAAAATCGTGACCGCTTGGTTCATACGCAATTGGGCAGTTTGTGTCGTTCGAGTATAATTCTTTCGCTTTTGCGGTAATCGCGTCTTTTAATTTGGTGTTACCAACCGTTTGTGCATATTCTAAGCTCAACGCCATTCCAAACGCGGTGTTGTCGTGTGTTCCAGTTCTGATTGGGTAATTCAATTTTGGCAGGTAGTCCAAATATCTTTCAACAAAAACATTTTCTAACGGTTGCAGTGTTTGATACCATTGTTGTGCTTTCGGGTTGTCTTTCCATGTATATAATTCTTCCTGCAATTTAAAAAACCATGCCCAACCATAGGTTCTTTCGAAATTTTTATTGTGCGGTTGATCAAAGAATGCTTTTTCTATCGCTACATTTTCATTGGTAAATACCTTTGTTAGCAAGTGGTCGATTGTTTTGTCTTGATCTAATTCCGGGAATTGCTTGACCAATTTCACTACCGACCAATATCCGTGTGCCGATGAATGCCAATCGAAACAACCATAAAAAATGGGACGCAACTGTTTGGGAGATTTCAATTCTTCTGATGAATTTAAAACCTGTCCCAATTTATTTGGATATTCCACTTCTAAACAATGCAACGGAAGCGCAATGATTTTTTGTGCTTCGGCTAGTTCTAATTTTAATTTAGAATTTTTGTTTATTTCTTCTTTATAAGATGACTTTTTACAAGAAAATAAAAGAAAAATAACGATGTAAGTTAAATATTGTATTTTCATATTTAGTTTAATTTAGATAGATACCACATGGCGCTTTTTATCATTGTTTCACTATTAAAGTATGCTTTTAATGATTTGTTTGATTTTTTTCCAAACTGCATTTCATTGTTGTATATAAGATAAAAAATCAAATATTTGTGAAACTCATCAGGCTTGGGAATACCACCTAGATTACTCTCAAAACTTAGTTCATTAGATTTTGTTCGTAAATGAAATGTAAAAGGTGCACCGTCAATTACTGCACTTAATATCTCCGTGAAATTCATTTTAATAGAATCCTTCTCATTAAAATCAATACTTAATATATTTGAGTTAATAATTTGTTGGTATTTGTTTTGAGATATTCCAAAACTATTTTTAGAAATGTATAAATCCTTGATAACATTAATTTCTTCTTCTGTTAAAGGTAATTCAAATGTTTTTTGAATCGTGGATTCAAGTTTTAAATGCAACTCGTCTATTTTCGTTCATTTTTAGAGCAAAAACTTCGTTAGGCGTTTTGAAACCAAATCTTTTTCGTGGTCTGTTGTTTAAAATATTAATAACTCTATTAATTTGATCTTGGGTTATCGATTCAAAGTTAGAACTTTTAGGAAAATATTGTCTTACTAAACCATTTAAATTTTCATTAGCACCTCTTTCCCAACTATGATAGGGCTTTGCAAAAAAGTAATCAATTGCGAGCTTTTCTGAGAGTTGCTCGTGGTTGGCAAATTCCTTTCCATTGTCTGATGTAATGGTGTGTAATAAAGGTTTCCAGTCTTTTAAAAGTTCTATGGTTTGGTTTCTACGGCTTTTGCTTCTTTGCTGTCAATTTTTCCCATAAAAAGTAATCCTGTGGCTCGGTCGTTAATCGTTAATAGTGCACCTTTATGATCTTTACCAAAACTAAATCTATTTGTCTCCAAATCGTTCTTTTTTCTCCACAATTTGCGGTCGTTTGCTGATATCTACCCTATTGGCTATCAAGCCTCTATTGTCTTTTGAACTACCTCTTTTGCGGTATTTTTTACCTTTGGTTCTCAAATGTTTGTATAGGTTGCCACCGGCTCGCTTATCTTTCCAGATATACTGATAAATACGTTCGTGAGAAACCATTTTTTTTCCTTCTAAAACGGCTCTTCCCACCATTTGCTCTGGACTGAAATCTTGTGCTAAATACTGTTTTACATTGCTTATAACCTCTGGAGTGAATGTAAGTTTTTTAGGCTTGATTTGATGCCTTTTTTGGGCTTTTCGATGTGCTAAACTGGCTTTATAGATGCCGTTTCTGCCATCAGAATTTCTCTTGATTTCTCTGGAAACAACCGATTTGTCTTTCCCGATATAGTCGGCAATTTCAATAATTCGTTTACCTAAGCTGTGGTAAGTTTCAATTTTGTATCTTTGTTCAAGCGTTAAATGTCCCATCTTTATTTTGTAGTGTCGGAACCACAAAGTAAGGTATTTTTTCGCCAACAGGGGGAACATTTTAGCCCCGCGGGGCTAAAATGTTCCCCCTGTTTTTTTTATGATGTTGCATTTATTAGTTGAATCTAAGAATAATTAGTTTATCTATTTTTTCTACTTTATTTTTGGGGATTTTATTGATTTTATGTTCATATCTAAATGGTGATGGTAGATAAACAATGCGTGACTCTAGTACATTTGCTTTTTGAGAAAATGAAGAAAATGTTTGAAGCAAAAATAAAATTATAATAATAAAACGTTTCATATAAACTGTCTATTAAAAAAAAGAGGCTGTCCAAAAAGGGCAGTCTTTTTTTTATGCGGCTAATTTTTGATAGTGAAAATTTTGATGATTATTTTTAGTTGAAGAAAATTCTTGATGCTTAAAAATGAAAATTTCAATTTCAAAAATCATTTTTGAACCTCGTTTTGCGGTTTTTACAACAATTTTCTTAGAAGTCGCTCCTTTAGCCACCATTTTTCTAAAATTATGTCCAAGAGCCATCAGTAGAAATTCTAATTCTACTTTTTCTAATCCTTTGAATGTAAATCTGTTAAATTTATTATTGCTTTTGAGTTGACCAAAGACAGCTTCTACTTCTATCGGGCGTTTGCTTCGGTGTTTTAAACCTTCTTCGCTAGTTAATAATGTTTTAGCCTTGTGTTTTAATTCATTTAATCGGTGGTTGACTTCTATTTTTCGGTTGCCTTTTGCATTGAAACATTCCCCTCGAAGCGGACAATTGTTGCAGTTTTTAGCTTGATAATAAGACACTTGCGATTCGTATCCGTTGCTCGAAATTCGTTTGCCTTTGCCTATATTTTCCATTCGTTGACCCATCGGACAAACGTAAAAATCTTGTTCTTGGTTATAGAATAAATTCTGAACCAAAAACGGATTGTTTTCCATCTTCTTTTTCTGTTCTGCATGAAAATAATTATACTTCACATACGCTGTAACGCTCTTATTTTCAAGCATTTCGTAATTCTCCTCACTTCCGTATCCTGCATCGGCAACCACTTCTTGCTTTGTTTTTTGTAAGCATTTTCAAAACCTTCCAAATGAGATTCTAAAGTGGTGGTGTCACCAGGTTTTTGATGGATAGAGATGTGTGTAATAAACTGGTTTTCAGTTGAAATCTGCGTATTATAAGCCGGTTTAAGCTGTCCGTTTTTCATGTGATCTTCCTTCATCCGCATAAAAGTAGCGTCGGGGTCGGTTTTGCTGTAAGAATTCCTATCGCCTAAAGTTTCTAGGTCTTTTTCGTATTTTTCTAATTTTGGAAGATGCTCATCCTGAAGTTTTTGTAGCTCTTTTGCCTGTTTTTTGGTAGGTCTTTTTAGTTTTTTGTTCAATTCAGATAACTTCTCTTTTAGTTCTTCGGAATTGATTTTTTTGGGCAGTTCTTCCTTGTTAAGTTCTTGATTATCTGATTGAATACTGTTTTCAATATCTGAAAGAATCGTATTGATTTTAACTTCTAATTTTTCTTTGTACTTTTCCACAGAACCCCGCCAAACGAAGGTGTATTATTGGATTTTGCCTCTATTTTTGTGCCGTCAATATACTGAATATCAAGGCTGATGTAGCCCAATTCTACCAGCATTTTCACCCACTTCGGCAAACAAATCTTTGATTTTCTCCTTCAAAATTTTCCCTCTAAATTCGTTGATGGTTCTAAAATTTGGCGTAGAATTTCCCGAAATGTACATAAAATGAATGTTTTCGGTAAGGGCTTTGGCGATTTTTCTACACGAATAAATGTTGGACAAATAGCTGTAAAACAACACTTTAATCATCATTCTCGGATGATATGCAGAGCAACCTCCGCCTAAGTAAAGATTTGTAATATCGCTGATATCCAATTGATTAACCACCGAATCCACCAACCGAACGGGGTGGTCTTCTGGAATCAAATCAAAAATATTGATAGGGAAAAGTTCTGGAGAGTTGCCTGTTTGATTTTTAAATGTTACCTTAGCCATAGTTGGGTTTTTTGTTCAACTCTAAAATACGAATTTTTTAGAGAAAACACAACAAAAAAAGGGCTGCCCAAACTTTTTGGACAGCCTCTTTGTATGTTAAACCAAAACGTCTTGGATGTCTTTGTTTTTATCAAACATTGCTTTCGCAAACGGACATAAAGGCAAAATTTTAATTCCGTTTTCGCGGGCGTAATCAACTGCTGCCAAAACCATTTCTTTACCAACTCCTTTTCCTTTGAATTCCGGATTTACCTCGGTATGGTCTATAATAAATTTATCATCCCCAGCCTTACTATAAGTCATCTCACCGGCTTTTAAGCTGTTTTCTGTTGCAATAAAAACACCTTTACTTTCTTCTTTTCTGTGATTGATTTCCATAACTAATTTTGTTTTTAAATTTGTTTCTTAAAGTTACAAAAAACACTGCAACTAATTGTTAAGCTATATTAAGATTGATTTTTATTCTTTTGAACAAGCTGATATGTTATAAATAGAATAAGCAACCAAACCGGAATTAAAATTACCGAAACATGCATACCGGTCATACTCATTATCACTAAAATCCCTAACAAAAACGCCATACATATATAATTGGAAACCGGATATAAAAACGATGGGAATTTGGTTTTTATCAAAACGCTGTCTTTAAACTTACGGAATTTTAAATGTGTAAACGAAATCATGATCCAGTTAATGATTAAACATGAAACCACCAAGGACATAAGTATTTTAAAGGCTTCATCTGGCATTAACTTATTAATAATGATACACAAACCTGCAAAACAACTCGAAACAATAATAGCGCGGGTGGGAACCGAACTTTTATTTAAGTGCATTACGAATTTTGGTGCATTTCCTTGTTCTGCCAAGCCATATAACATGCGGCTGTTGCTGTAAACCGATGAATTGTAAACCGATAATGCAGCTGTTAATACAATTAAATTAAGTACATTGGCAATTAAATTTGTACCCGAAATATCGGTTCCGAATAGATTGAAATGTAAACCTTTTAAATTATCAAAAACGGTAACAAATGGGCTTGTTTCTGTGGTGATGGTTGCCCACGGAGAAAGCGAAAACAAAATGATTAAAGCACCTACATAGAAAATTAAAATACGATAAATTACTTGATTGGTTGCTTTTGGAATGTTTTTCTCGGGATTTGCGGCTTCGGCAGCTGTAATTCCAATTAGTTCCAATCCGCCGAAAGAAAACATGATGATCGCCATCACCGAGAGCAAACCTTGGTATCCGTCACTGGTTTTTTCGAGCCAACCTTTTGGAAAAAATCCTCCGTTGTTTGTAAGATTGGAAATACTTGCTTGTTCGCCACCTGTTCCCGAAATCAATAAGTACGATCCAAAAGCAATCATGGCTAAAATAGCCACTACTTTAATAATAGAAAACCAAAACTCGGCTTCGCCAAACATTTTAACCGAGCCTAAATTCAAGGCGGTTATCGTTACAAAGAAAAATAAACTAGAAACCCACAAAGGAATATCGGGCCACCAAAATTGTACATATTTGCCAATGGCTGTTAATTCTGCCATGGAAACCAGAATATACAAAATCCAATAGTTCCAACCGGAAGAATAACCTGCAAACGATCCCCAATATTTATAAGCAAAATGCGAAAAAGAGCCCGAAACAGGTTCTTCTACCACCATTTCCCCCAACTGACGCATGATAAAAAAAGCGATGATTCCTGCAAAGGCATATCCTAAAATAACCGAGGGGCCGGCCAAAACGGCAGCGGGTCCAATTCCTAAAAATAAGCCCGTTCCAATGGCTCCACCCAAGGCAATTAACTGAATATGGCGGTTAGACAATCCTCTTTTCAAAGAATTGCTTGTAGTTGTTTGTTCCAAAGTTGAAAGTTTTAGTTTGTTTTAACTGCTAAAATAAACGTTTATTTTAAAAAATCAATAAAAAAGGCTGCACTTGGCAACCTTAATTTTTTACGATAAAAACCCATTTGGCATTTTCTACAAAACCTCCGGTGTCTGTGATGTGTTTAAAATAGTGTATAGAACCTTTGTTTTGTTGCAACGCATTGCGAACCACTTCTAAATTTTGAATTTGTGTCCATTTTTCTTCGGCTTTTCCTTCGGGCGATGGTGCGTTTGTCAGTTCAATTGCATCATTTGGCAAAGCAAAGAAATCTTCGGTCAACACGCGCTGAAAATCTTGTGGCGGTTTTAATGGGTTTGGAACAATTATTTCACCAATGCCCATGAAAACTTGGGTGGCGTGATAAATCAACTGATTTGCTTCCACATAATGCACTTTAATATATCCAACATCAGCCGGGGGAACATTTTCAACCGTTAAATTATATGTTGAAAATTCCTGATTATAATGATAAATCTTTCCGCCCTCAAAATTATTGGTTATGTCATCAACAATTAATACGGCAACATACGGGCCTCGCGGTTCAGGAGTTGGAAGATCATCATTCAACCCTGTGCAACAAGCGCTGAACGAAAATGCTGCAACCAACAACAATACTATTTTTTTCACTTTCCATATTTTTTTAAAATCCCATAAAACAACATACTTAAACCAACGCCAACCGCTGCACCCAATGTTTTAGAATGTCCTGTAATTTTTGTTACGGCAATTCCTGCCGCTGCACCTGTGGTTACCAAAGCAGCTGCATCTTCATAATTGAGCTGCTGCATTTCTTGTTTCATTACATTTTTCATAGTTTCTCTTTTTTATATTA
This sequence comes from Paenimyroides aestuarii, assembly GCF_024628805.1. NCBI lineage: Bacteria > Pseudomonadati > Bacteroidota > Flavobacteriia > Flavobacteriales > Flavobacteriaceae > Paenimyroides > Paenimyroides aestuarii. The sequence continues at coordinate 676,312 of NZ_CP102382.1, forward strand.
AATGTACAAAATTTAATGATATGGCATTTTTTTTTAACAAATTGATTCCTTTTGAACAATTACTCTGATTTTAGGTTTTATCTTTGAAGAAACTTTGAATAAAATGATACAAAACATACAAGTAATTGCCTTTGACGCCGACGATACTCTATTTATAAATGAACCTTATTTTGACGAAGCCGAAGAAAAATTTTGTGCTTTAATGAGTGATTATCTCTCAAAACAAAGTTTAGCACAGGCGCTGTTCAAAACGCAAATCGGCAATTTACCATTGTATGGTTATGGTATCAAAGGATATGTTTTATCGATGGTACAAACGGCTTACGAGGTTTCAAACCACACGGTATCGACCAAAGTAATGCAAAAAATCATTGAAATTGGAAAAGAATTATTGGCAAAACCGGTTGTTCTGTTAGAAGGCATTGAAGAAACCTTGCAACAATTACACGGAAAATACAAATTGGTGGTGGCAACGAAAGGCGATTTAAAAGACCAACACCGCAAATTGCATTTATCGGGTTTGGGGGCATATTTTCATCATATCGAAGTGATGGTTGAAAAAGAAGAATTAGATTATGAAAAACTTTTGAAACGCTTAGAAATTGAACCCGAAAACTTTTTAATGATTGGAAACTCGTTAAAATCAGACGTATTGCCTGTGTTAAACATTGGCGGAACTGCCGTGCACGTACCTTTCCACACCACTTGGGCACACGAACGCATTGACCACGAAATTGTGCATAATCATTTTTTTACGGTTGAAAAAGCAAGCGAAATTATTACCTTATTGAACATATGAAAACAGAAATTAATTTAGATAGTTGGAAACGAAAAAGTCATTTTGAATTTTTCTCGGCAATGGATGAACCCTTTTACGGACTTACTGTTGAAATCGATGTTACCAAAGCCTACGAAAAAGCGAAAGCATTAAACATATCGTTTTTTATTTATTATTTGTATGCTACATTGAAAACCATGAATCAATTGCCGGCTTTTAAACTGCGGATTGACAATGGAAAGGTTTTTCAGCATGATCGGATTGATGCTTCGTCAACGGTATTAAAAGAAGACGAAACCTTTGGCTTTTCGCATATTATTTATCAAGAAGATTTAGAGCTTTTTCAAAAATCGGTGCAAAAGGAAATGGCACGCGTTCAACAAACCACCACATTGCTTACGAAAGACGATTACGGCGACAATATTATTCATTTTTCTGCAATCCCTTGGGTGAATTTCACCTCGTTAACACATGCCCGGGGCTTTCAATACCCTGATAGTGCACCAAAAGTTTCTATTGGCAAAATGATGGACAAAAATGGTAGAAAATTTTTCAATGTTGCTTTATTTGCACATCACGGTTTGGTTGACGGTATTGATATGGGGCGCTTTTTTGATTTGTTTCAGGATATTTTGAATGAATAGATTAATTGTTTTTTACCACAGATGCACAGATTTCTTTTATAATTAGCCACTAAAAATTTGTGAATCTATTTAATCTCAAATTTAGTTTTCATACTGACTTTTATGAGAATGGGCTTTAAACCAATTTCATTACCCTTTTCTTGAAATGAAGGTGCTGCAACATTTGATCGCGCATTTACAAGGTTGTAATCTGAAACCTCTACAATTTCTAAAGCATTACCAACAGTTTGATCAATACTTTCCAACAGATATTTTGCTTTGTCTTTTGCAGCTTTAAGAGCCAATATTTTTACTTCTTTTCTAAAATCTTCGATAAGGGTATGCGTCATTTCTTGTATATAAAACACTTTAATCTTGGCAGAATCAAAAGCATCTATAGCGCTGTTTACCTCTTCGATTGAAGCTAATTTTAATTGGTATTGCTTTTGGTTGATTAACTCATTTGTTTTTTTACGAACCCTTAATTCATACGCATTTGCATTTTCAAGAGTCAGTTGTTCCAAAGGAATACCTTTCTTTTTTAATTCACTTAATAATGATGCTTCTTGCTCTTCAATTGAAATTTTGTTTTTAGAATCAGTATGCTCTTTTAAGGTAATAGCAATGATAATTTCATCGGGAACTATTTCTTTTTCGGCAGTTCCAACTACTTCAATAAACGGAGATGTTTGTAAATTTTGTGAAAAAACAATTTGCGATACAATGGCAAATAGAACAGTTATAAATGTTTTCATGTTTAAAAAAGGATTTATTGTAAATCTAGCAAAAAAATCATTTTATCTTTGAAAAAAAAAATGTTTCCCATAGCGTATCATCCTATTTACAAACATCCGGTTCCAGAAAACCATCGATTTCCAATGGAAAAATACGAGCTGCTCCCTCAACAACTGCTTTTTGAAGGAATTGTGAGCGAGGAACATTTTTTTCAACCCACTGAAATAGACACCAACACCGTTTGTTTGGTTCATGATAGCGATTATGTGAACCGATATATGAATTTACAACTCACCGCAAAAGAAATTAGAAAAACGGGCTTTATACACAACGCCCAACTGGTGCAACGGGAACGAATCATTGCACAAGGCACTTTAACCGGCGCTTTAAAAGCGATCGAAAACAGCGGTATTGCCTTTAATATTGCCGGAGGCACCCATCATGCTTTTTCTAATTATGGCGAAGGTTTCTGTATGCTGAACGACCAAGCAATTGCAGCTGCCTATTTGCTAAAACACCATTTGGTATCTAAAGTACTTATTGTTGATTTAGATGTGCATCAAGGCAATGGAACAGCGGAAATTTTCAGCAACAACCCAAACGTTTTCACATTTTCTATGCACGGAAAAACCAATTATCCGTTTAAAAAAGAACAATCGAGTTTAGACATTGCATTAGAAAACAACACTACCGATGCGGAATATCTGCAGCTTTTAACACAGCATTTAGAGCCCATAATTGCTGCTGAAAAACCCGACTTTATTTTTTACCAAGCAGGTGTGGATATTTTAACAACCGACAAATTGGGTAAATTGAACTGTAGCATTAATGGTTGCAAACAACGCGACATATTGGTGTTTTCGTTGGCTAAAAAATACCATATCCCCATTCAGTGCAGCATGGGTGGAGGTTATTCACCCGACCTGCGAACTATATTGCAAGCCCATGTAAACACCTTTAAAGCAGCCCGTGACTTGTTGATATAGAAGGAAACCACAGATGCAAGATTACCATCTGTGCACCTGTGAAAATGCTATAATACCCTACCGATTTTCGTTTCAGAAAAACAGCACTTCGCTGATTACAATTTCGGTAATGCTGCGCTTGATGCCCTCTTTATCCTCGTAGGTGCGATAAGTAAGTTTACCCTCCACGGCAATTTCTTTACCTTTTTCAACATATTTTTGAATCAGTTCAGCGGTTTTGCCCCATGCAACGATGTTGTGCCATTGGGTGGTTTCCACTTTTTCTTTTTTATCGTTGTAATAATAATCGCTCGTTGCAAGCGATAAGGTTACTTTTGTACCATTGTCAAAAGTTTTGGTTTCTGGTGTGTTGCCTACTCTCCCGATTAAGCGAACGTTGTTGCGTAATGTACTCATGGCGTATAAAATTTATGATTAAATAATGATTTGATACAAAGTTGCGACAGCTTGCAAATTTTATTCGGTTGTTAAACATTTGTAGTCGATTGTAAATGTTTGTTGTCGATTATATGGTTTATTAACAGATATTTATGACTTCGTGTTTTATTTTTTGTTAATTAAGGAACTTTCGTATATTTGGGTGTTGGCAGCTATATGAAAAAACAGAACGCAATGGAATTTAATAAAGAAAAGTACAAAGTTTATACTTGGAAAAATTGGATGATGCTACATTGGATTTTGAATCCATGTTTAGCAATAAATGAATTGATTTTAGGACAAAGAGTTCCGAAAGTCAGTTTGGAAGATAAAACAATTGACAAGCCGAGGATTGAAAGAACACTTGTTCCTTGTCCTCATTGCGAGACACTTCACGATGGAAGAACTTGGTCGAAAGAAAACGGAACCGCATTTAAAAATTGGTTTGGACTATATTGTAAAAACTGTGGGAATACCATACCTTGTCTGACTAATGGACTGAGTTTGATAATTCTCGCAATTACTTTTCCGATTTGGGGTTGGTTTAGAAAAAGTCTAAGAGAAAAATGGTTAGAAAAACAACCAAAACGATATGAAAATATTGACCTCGAACATATTCCCAATCCTTTTGACAAAAAGAGGTGGATTAAAACAGGATTAAGTTGGGGAGCATTTATGTTTTTGATTATGTCAATCGGATTTCCATACTTTGACGGACAAGAAATAACTTTGAAAACTTTATTCTTAGGACTTGTAATTTGGACAATTGGCGGACTTGGATTTGGTTACACGATGAAATTATTTATGAACAAGACAATTAAGAAAAAAGAAGAAAATACAGCTGCCAACAATGTATAAGCGTAATGCGGGCTAAAGTGCTAAATTTAAACGAATTGAATATTAACAAACATAGTGGTAAACCGAAAGTGAAGTGCTTTTAAATCCCGCACTACGCTTATACGAAACCGTTAGCGGTTATATAAAATGAAACAGACAATTTTAATAATATTGATATTCATAGTTCTAATTTCTTGTCAAAATAAAAGTCAAGAAGGCAAGATATTTGATTCTATAAATTATTCTGATACGACAATTGTTGAACATCAAACTCCTGACGGCATAATTGAGTTTGAGCCTTACGACTACGACACAATTTTGAGCGGTGGATACAATTTTAAATATAAAGTATATACGGACAAAACGGGTGAAAAACTTCAAAGCTTGACTTTGAGAAAAGGAGATGATGAAATTAAAGTGCTGAATGAGACAAGTTTTCCTATGCTATTTAAAAACTTAGGTTATATCGGTGCGGACTTTGACAGCTCTTTTGTATTTGTTCAATCTTTTGGTTCAGGAAACCCGCATGAAATTCAGCTAATTGACAAAAAAACAGGAAAGGAATTACGTAAAGGAACTTGGGTGGATGTTGACGAGAAAGAACAAGTCATGCTCTACATAGAAAATGAACATGAACAGAATGAAAAATTGCTCATTTATGACATTAAGAATAGAAATGAAATCCTTTCAACAGGATTTGAGAAATCGAAATGTGTTGAACATGTAATTGGTGGACTGAGAAATTGTGTGGAGATTGACACAGTGACGACTGACGAAATAGTATTGAAAATTGACACGGACGAAGAAAAAATAATAAAGAAATACAACCGCTAACACGGGTTTGGCAAAAGTGGCGGGTTCAGTGCTCCGCAGACACATTTGTGGTTAATCAAAGTTTGGTTCTCCGCATCAACATTTGTGGTGAAAATCGCCACCTTCGCCAAGCCCGAAACCGTTGTGCGATATGCTAAACCAACAACTTCCCCAAAAGAAAAATGGCAAATAGAACTTACTTATTTTATCAGAATAAAGAAAACGAATGGCGTGAATTTGAGTATGCTACAATTATTCCTTCTTTATGGCAGGAATTGTATAATATTGAACTTATCGAAGCTCAAAAAAATAAAATTATAGAAGCATTTACAAAGAATGAATACAATGGGGAAGATGAAGAACGAAAAGCAAACTTAAAAGTTACAAAAGAGAACGCAATTAAAAACTTACAATCGAAAATAAACTTAAATGAAAGTAGTGATAAAAAGCAATTGCGGTTAGAATTTATCAAATTTATACAATCTGAAGTGCTGAACAATTCAACTATTGAATTATCTATTGAGGAAATAAGTTGGTTTTGCAATCAACAAGAAGATATTTTCATAGAGCTTGAAAAATTTCATACCGACACACAAACTCAAAAAGAATTTCATACAGAAAAAGTTACATTTCAAACCATAGGCTTCAATAATGACTTTGAGCCATTTTCAAGCGTTTACAAAAAAATAAATCTTGAACAAAAAGCCATTAATAAAAAGAATGACGAAAAGCACCAAATAGTAATAGAACAAGCCCAGCGAAAAGAAAGAAAGTCTAAACTTTTTGATTTAATTACCATGTCGTTAATCGCATCAGTCTGCACTTTTTTCGGTTTTTTGGGATTTTTATAAAAAATGAACTTAAAGGAGGATTAGTAATGTTCTTTTTTGCATTAATATGTTGGCTTTATGTATATCTTAAACACATACGAAAATGACAGAAAGAAAAGCACAATCGCACAACAAGGTATTGCCAAAAGCGGGGCTAAAGTGCACATTTAGAAATTTTTGCATATATTTGGCTTGAGGTATTTCTATTAGGCTTGGGAGCAAAAATCCCCGCCTTCGGCAATACCCGAACCGTTAGCTGACATATTTTCCGAAAAGAACGACCAAACAAGTTTTTATGAATTTAAAGGAACTAAAAGAACAAATTTCAACAACAATTGAGAATTTAAAAGACCACGGAAAATTTCCAAAAGAAAATAATCTTTATGATTATAAAATGGAACTAAATTTTTATGGTTTAACAGAATGTATCGAAATTTTTATGAGGAATTTCGCAAAAGACATTTTATCTTTCTCAAACTCAAATGGTGGAATACTTTTACTCGGAATAAAAGAAGATAAAAAGACTGGAACTTTGGAAGACATTGGATTAGATGTGAAAAATATTGACCTTCTAAATCAAATAGATTTGAGTTTAGTTTGTCAGCAATTTAACAAAGTTGCTAAAGTCGGTGTAGATTTAGATTTGCAATCATTTCAAATAGGAACAAGAAATTTCTTTTATCTTCTAATTGAAAAACAAAATCAAATAATAATTCCAATTAATGATTTTAAAGAGTATAATTTAAAAAAAGGAGAAATAATTTACAGGGTTTCTGGGAAAAACGAAGTTGCTAACTCAACCACTCAAGATTTTAACAAATTTATACAAATCAAAGCAAACGAAAAGAACAAAGAGTTTATGGAAATATGGTCAAAACTTTTACCAGAAATGTTTGACATAAATCCAAGAGAAGTTTTAATTCTTAATCCGAAAAACAATACTGTTTACGGATATAACTCAAAAGAAAACTTGCTTTCAAGTAGCGAAATTGACATTGACCAAACTGAAAACGGTATATTTAATATAATTCTTAATGCGATTTCTGCGGGAGATATTGGGAAGATTTCAAACGATGAAGGTAAACCAATTTATAAAATCGTAGGAGAATTAAAGAGCAAAACTCCAAGAGATTTTATCTATTTTTCATCTTTATTTGACAAAATAAAAGCTCAATCAAATTATAATTTATCTTCCAATCAATTAAAATGTGTGTTTAAACATTTAAATTGGATTACAGACGAGAAACTTCCAATTGAAAATCCCGACGAAACAAAAATAAACAATGAATTTAATCAGTTTATTTGGGTTGAAACACTTGATAAAACGCATAAAATTGTATTTTCTGAAAATGCTATTAACCCAATTGTCGAAGCAATAAATGATAACAAAAATCACAATTCCATTTTTGGAAAATCATTACAAAACAAAACAGTGAAATCAAAAACAAAAACAAAGACCAAATAATACGTCAGCTAACAAGGGTTTTGCGTCAGGCGGGCTGAAATGCAAAATTCAACGGCAGTTTTTCAATTAAACTTTAGTAATAATATCGGCTTTCGTGCTTCGATTGCCCCATCATCGCAAAGATTCTGTGTTAAAAACCTAATGTTTTTTTATAATTTTGTAAAAATTAAAGCGACTACAAGTTAGCTTCTATAGGGTGGAAATCTATTTGAGTTTTCGCCCTATTTTCTTCAAAGTTGACTTCGTAGAATGTTTTGGTTTTATATAAAATATACGTTAATTCTAATAATTTTCTCTGCACAGCTACTAACCCCTTCATTTTAACTCCTGTTTTGTTTACTATGCGTTGATACAATTCACGGTGCTCTTGATTCAATTTTACTGCCGTCATTGATGGAAAATGAAGTGTTTTGCGTAAATTCCTGTTGCCCTTTTTGCTGATTCTTGCCTTGCCTTTTACCGATGTGCCTGATTGCTTTTCCCTAATATCCAACCCGGCATAACTGGTTAACTGTTTTTTGTTTCTTATCAGTTCAAAACCATTGGTTTCTGCTAAAATTGCAATGGCTGTGGCTTTTCCCACGCCTGGTATGCTACTCATATACTGTATTGCTTGGCTAGCTTCTTGGCTGTTTTCTACCTCTTTCAACATATCGGTGTTGATTTCTTTTTCTTGTTTTTCCAGCAATGAAATTCTTGCTTTCAATCGTTTGATTGTTCGTATATTGGGCATAGCTTCTGCCTTTTCTGCATGAAGCTGGTTCATACAAACCACGCGCTCGCTGATTACTTGGTTTTTCTCCCTGCTCAACTGCTGAAGCTCTTTGTAAACCTTATTTGACGGTTGCCACTCTTATAATTTTCTGCTTAATCCAAATTGTGCAATGGCGATGGAGCAACTTTTATCGGTGATGGTTTTAATGTCTAAAGTACGCATGAAATTGCTGATTTTAGTAGGCAATACAATCACTACTTTTTCTCCTTTATCATAAAGAAAGTAAGCAAAACGCTCGTGATAAACTCCCGTAGACTCCATCACAAAAAAAACTTCTACGTCTTTAGATTTCGTTTTATCGACCCATTGTAATAGCGATTTAAAACCTTTTTCGTTATTACTGAAAACCTGATAATTTTTTGTTTCCGTTGTTAAATCTTCATGGAGGGTTCCTATAGCTACAACCAGCTCATCTTGTGCAACATCAACTCCCAAAACTTGTTTTAATATCTTCATACGTTGTAAATTTTATTAAAGCAAAATCTTCCTTCGTTTTGTCTCCAAATTGTTATTCAAGATGTTTATAAAACTCTTTACATTCTGTTCAAACTCTAAAAGAAGTAAAGGAATGAGGATGGTTCTTTGCGAGAATATATCTTTTAGATTATTAAGCCCCGAATGTTCTCTCATTCCTTTTGCTTTTTATCTGCAAATTTATTACTTTGCAAACATAGGAGCCCCGAAACGTTACCGGCAAGCTTAGACAACGACACAGTGGACAACAAAATTGAAACATATTCGACACTTTGGAACTTGGTTGACATTGACCAGACCGACCACAAGTTGAAGGACATTGCAACTCTGTTTTTGAACGCAATGAACGACTGGCCTACACAAGACCAAAGCAAAATTGCTAACTTTGTTCACGAACTCAAAGAGTATTTCGGTTCACCGCTGACAGTTGAGAAAATAGACGCAAGAAAATTCAACGGACAAAATGCTTGGCACGTTGAAGCGGGAAGTTCGATAGCTGAACTCATTGACACTTCGACAAGATTTTGCAATGAAAGTAACTTCGACAATATCTTAAAAAACATTCTTGACTTCTACGAACAAGAGTTTAATAAGACAGACTTTATTGCAAAACTTACATATAGGACGACCGAACAAGGCGGTAGACAAACTCCTTTAAAAAGCGGTTACAGACCACAAGTAAAGTTTGACTTTACTGAAATGCAGACTTCGGGACAACAAACATTTATTGATAAAGAAATAGTTTTCCCTGGCGACATAGTTGACGCAAAAATCAAAATATTATCTCTAGACTATTTTGCAGGTAGCTTGACAGAAGGAATGCATTTTGAATTTAGAGAAGGTGTGACAGTTATTGGAACAGGAGAAATAAAATATATTGTAAACGACAAACTAGAAAAAGCCAGCCGGTAACACGGGTTTTGCGTAAGGCGGGCTGACGTGTAAAATCGGGCGACAGTTTTTCAAATTCCCCACCAGCACCAATACGTAAACCGATATAGCGAAATCTGCTTAAGCTTTTTTAGCTAGATTCGGGGCGTTGTCGGACATTTTAGATACCCTGCTAAAGACAAATTTACGAAAAAATCAATATATTTGCGTAAATTATACGCATATATAAAATGGAATTAAAACAGAATATTAAACTAGCAGTAGATGCAATAGTTTTTGGATATGCCGACAACAAGTTGAATGTTTTGCTGATTAAACAAAAATTTGGCATATTAAAAAACCAATGGGCTTTGGTTGGAGGTTTTGTTAAGGACAACGAAACCTTGAATGACGCAGTAAACAGAGAACTTAAAGAAGAAGCAGGAATAAAGGTGAATTATTTAGAACAACTCTACACATTTGGCGATAATATTAACCGTGACCCAAGATTTCGAGTAGTTTCAGTCGCATATTTTGCACTGATAAACTCTACAAAGCTAATATTGAAAGCCGACAGCGATGCAGAAGAGGCTAAGTGGTTTCCAATAAATAACCTTCCCGAATTGGCTTTTGACCACAAAGAAATTATAGCTACTGCACAGCTTAGATTACAAAGTAAACTTACCTATCAACCTATTGGTTTCGATTTGCTTCCAAAAGAGTTTTTGTTTTCTGAACTTGAAAATCTTTATTGCACCATATTGAATAAAGAAATAGACCGTAGAAATTTCAGAAAAAAAATTTTGAGTTATGATATAATTGAGGAAACGGAAAAATATGGTAATAAAATAAAAGGCAGACCAGCCAAACTTTTTAGATTTAATAAACAGAAATATAGCAAATTACATAAGAGCGGATTTTTGTTCGAGATTAATTTTGCGTAATATTTACACAAATTATTTGGCAGTTAAAATATTTAATCTAACTTTGCGTATAATTTACACAAAATAAAAAACTATGATATTGAATTTAGACAAAGATTTCAAGCCCAAACAAGGCGAAGAAATACAGTTTGAAAACTTTATTTTTTCAGGTGGTGAGCCACACATCAAAATAAATCCAAATTTTAATGTATCTGAAAGCATTACAATAACTCATAGACTTAACTCATTTAATGATTTAGGGTTGTTGTGTTTGGCAGTTGATGCTTTGAAAAGGATGGGAGCAAAATTAGAAAATTTGATTATTCCCTATTTTCCAGCAGCAAGGCAAGACAGAGTTATGATAAAAGGCGAACCCCTTTCAGTAAAAGTTTATGCCGATATTATCAATACTTTCAATTTCAAAAAAGTTGTTGTTTTTGATGCTCATTCAGAAGTTACGCTAGCAGTTTTGAATAATTGCGAAGTGATTACCAATCATAAATTTATTCAGCAAGTAATTCAAGCAATTGGAAGCGAAGTTTTATTGATTTCCCCAGATGGTGGAGCTTTGAAAAAAATCTATAAAGTGTCCGAATTTTTGGGCGGAGTTGAAGTGGTGGAATGCAGTAAAAGTCGTAATGTAAAAACAGGTAAGCTAACAGGTTTTAAAGTATATGCTGATGATTTGCAAGGTAAAGATTGTTTGATAGTTGATGACATTTGTGATGGTGGTGGAACTTTCATTGGATTAGCCGAAGAACTAAAAAAGAAACATGCAGGAAAATTGTATTTGGCAGTTAGCCACGGTATTTTCAGCAAAGGTTTTCATGATTTAAAATGTTTTGAACGAATTTTTACTACTGATTCGATCAAGAACATAGAAAGTGATTGTTTAACTCAAATAAAGATTAACAATGGACTTTTATCTCAACACTAAAAAATCCTCGAACAGATTAATTGAGGAATATAATAAATACCGCACTTTGGTTATAGCTTTCGATTTTGACGATACCGTTTATGATTTTCACAAAAAAGGAAGAATCTACCATGATGTAATCAAACTTTTACAAGATTTAAAATCAATAAACTGCTACCTGATTTGTTGGACAGGACAAGAAGATGCCAACTTTGTAAAAGGTTATTTTAAAGAAAATAATATTCCTTTTGATGCTATTAATGAAAACCCACCTTTCCATAAATCAACAAGCAGAAAAATATATGCAAATGCATATTTAGACGATAGAGCAGGTTTAAAGCAAGTATTTGACGAATTAAATAATTTAGTATTAACAACCAAAACAAAAAAATATGAATCCTTTACTATTAACAGATGGTTACAAAGTTGATCATAGAAGACAATACCCTAACGGAACGACATTGGTTTACTCAAATTGGACCCCCAGAAAAAGTCGTATTGAAGAAGTAGATGATGTTGTGCTTTTTGGACTGCAATATTTTATTAAAAAATACATTTTAGAAGACTTTGAAACCTATTTTTTCAAACAACCAAAAGAAAAAGTAGTTGCCGAATACTCAAGACGCATAAATAATTATTTGGGTGAAAATCAAGTTGGCACTAAACACATTGAAGATTTACACGATTTGGGATATATACCGATGGTAATAAAGGCATTGCCCGAAGGTGTAAGCGTACCTGTGAGAGTACCTATGTTTACCATGTACAACACCCTGCCCGAGTTTTTTTGGCTGACTAATTATTTTGAAACTTTGGTTTCGGCGGTGGTTTGGATGCCTTGCACATCTGCAACTATTGCCAAACAATACCGAAAAGTATTAGACAAATTTGCTCTTGAAACTTCATCAATCCCTGAATTCGTAGATTGGCAAGGTCACGATTTTTCAATGAGAGGGATGGCAGGAATAGAGGCAAGTTTAATTTCAGCTAGTGGACACCTTTTGAGCTTTAGCGGAACAGATACCATTCCTGCAATCTCATTATTAGAAAAGTATTACAATGCTGATTCTGAAAAAGAACTAATTGGTGGTTCAGTTTCAGCCACCGAACACAGCGTAATGTGTATGGGAACTATTGAAGATGAAATTGGAACTTTCCAAAGATTGATTTGCGATGTTTACCCAAAAGGCATTGTTTCAATAGTTTCTGACACTTGGGATTTATGGAAAGTACTTACCGAATATTTACCCAAACTTAAAAACGAAGTATTAAACAGAGAAGGAAAAGTAGTTATTCGACCCGACAGTGGCGATCCTGTTGACATTATTTGTGGCAATCCAAATGGTAAAAATGACAATGAGAAAAAAGGCGTAATAGAATTGCTTTGGGAAACATTTGGTGGTACAACAAACGCTAAAGGATTCAAAGAATTAGACCCCCATATTGGTGCAATTTATGGCGACAGCATTACAGTGGCAAGAGCAACTCAAATATGTGAACGACTTAAAAAGAAAGGTTTTGCTTCAACAAACGTAGTTTTGGGAATTGGTTCATACACTTACCAATACAATACGAGAGATACTTTTGGTTTTGCCATGAAAGCAACTTACGGTGAAGTAAACGGACAAGGCAGAGAAATCTTCAAAGACCCTGTTACTGACGATGGAACTAAAAAATCTGCAAAAGGATTAATGAAAATCGAACTCGAAAATGGCACTTACAAACTTATAGACCAAGCAACCTGGGAACAAGAAAAACAAGGTGAATTGAAAGAAATTTTCAGAGACGGAGAATTATTGATTGACCAAACATTGGCAGAAATTAGAAAACGGATAAAATAAATACGGCAGGCAAAGGGTATTTGAGTAATTGAAGCAGAGAAGGAAGTGATTCAACATTTGGAATTCTATTGACCTTTTCTGTTGAATTTGAGCTGACGGAATCCTAATTTCCCAACTATGCAAATACTTCAACGTTGGCAGGCATTTTAGAACGACACATCAAAAATGAATCAACTTGAAAAAGAAGTTGAACTGTCCGTATAGAAATAAATAGAAGAAAAATTAAGAAAGAACGCACAATACAGACAACCCTTGCACAATTCCCATTTTTCAGAAAACATATAGAATTTCAAACCTCGTTTAAGCTTTTTTAAGCGAGGTTTTTTTTGAAAAGTATTTTGAAAGGGAATTTTTTTGTACTTGTATAAAATAAGATTCTATTTTTTTTCTATTTTTGAGTGGTGCAACTAGCGAATGGGGGTATGCAAGTTTGCAGAAGAAATATTAATAAATTTTTTTGTATAATTAAACAATTGATATTTTAATCAGTTTCTGTGCTAAAAATCCTCATCTGCAAAAAGCCGTTTTATAGTACCTCACATATAAAAAATGACAGTACAAACAAACAAGAACATACCATATTATTTGACAGCAGTTGGATTTTTCATATTGCTGAAATTTGGTTTTACACTTGCTGACAATAACGACTTAACCTTTCTTCTCAATCCGACCGACAAACTTTTTGGACTTTTGACAGGCTCACATTCCATTTATCTCTCCGAAAGTGGTTATTTCCACGAAAACTTAAACATCATTATTGACAAATCTTGCTCGGGTTTTAATTTTTGGGTTTTGTGCTTCCTTCTTTTTACTTACTTGACAGTAAAACACTTTGACAAGACTTTAAGCAAAATCCTTACAATTCCGACTGCTTTAATTGGAGCTTATCTACTGACGATATTTGTAAATACATCAAGGATTTTTGCCTCTATCATTGTACAGACTCAGACAAAAGGCATTTTTCTGAACCAACAACATATCATACACGAAGCTATTGGCATAATTACGAATCTGACTTTCCTGATTTTAGCTTACATACTAATTGAGAAATTATTAATCCACAAACGATACAATGCGAAATTTGCTTAATCCGAAATGGCTATTTGTTATAAACACGCTACCGTTGGTCGTGTTGTTCTTCCTTTTCTTTGGTCAGTTTAATATCATAAAAACATTATTGGAAGATGACAATATCCAACTTTGGAAAACTTTTGGCTTTTCGTTGGGAGTACTTGGTTTACTGAATTTTTCTTATGCTGTTTATTTGACTTTAAAGAAAAAGAATGTTTCTGTATGGTTTGGTTTAATAGCTCTACTTTGCTACATACCATTCATTTACCTATACGGCTACCATTTAGACAAAATCATTCCATTTTCAATCCCTCAATGGATGGTTTCGGGCAACATCTTTTTATATGTTGGGACATTTCTAATGCCGACACTAGCCTATTCATTATTCGTTTTGGTTTCTCATTTTACACCTGAAAGCAAAGAACATAAAGCTTGGATAAACTTTTTAATTGCAATTGGAATTCCGATTGCAGGTTACTTATTTACTCAAATCATTCTTCCATTATGGCAACCATTTGACAGGGACTTTAGCGTTCACGCAATAGTGATTCTTGTTATTACTGCTACTTTAGTTTTCCTCTTTTTCTTAATTCGGGGCGCTTTTATACTAGCTACCAAAAAGGCAGAAGTATGGCAGAAATACCAATTAGCTTGGAAAATTCCAATTGCTATAGTGCTTCCATTAATAGGATTAGCAGTAAACAACGGACACCTATTTAATAATTTCGGACCGAGTGATTCAGGGATTTTTGGAGATTTCAATAATGCTTGGTTTTATATTCTTGCTGTTGTTAATGGCATATTGGTTTGCTTACCCAACCTTGAAAACAAACTATATCGACTATTTGTGTTCATCGGAAGAAGTGTAACATTTGCCTACACATTCTATTTCTTTTTAGTGTTTCTTCCCTTTTTGCCTTTATCAGTAATTGCAATTATTGCAATAGGGACAGGATTTTTAATGCTAACCCCTTTACTACTTTTCGTTATTCACATCAACGAGCTTTCAAAGGATTTTACTTACCTAAAAACACAGCTTTCCAAAAAAATCATCATCGGAATTTCGTTATTGAGCTTTTTGGTAATTCCCGCTTTTATCACCATAACATATTTAAAAGACAAAAGCGTTTTAGATGAAACCCTTTCATATTTATATAACCCTGATTACTCAAAACAATACAACATTGATAAAGTTTCGCTTCAAAAAACGCTTAATGTTATAAAAAGCCATAAAGACCACAGAGATAGCAGGGGTGGAATATTTGGCAATGGAATTCCCTATTTGTCTTCGTATTTCAATTGGTTGGTTATGGACAACCTTACTTTGTCTGATTCTAAAATCAACACCGTTGAAAAAATATTTTTTGGCAACACTTCTTTTGATTTACGACCTGAAAATATCCAAAACGACAATGTTCAGTTAAGTAATATTTCCACAAACAGCACTTACGATAAATCTCAAAATGCTTGGAAAAGTTGGGTTGACTTGGAAATAACCAACAAAAGTGGAAACACTTGGTTTTCTGAATATGCCACAACGATTAATTTACCTGAAGGTTGTTGGATTAGCGATTACTACCTTTATGTTGGTGACGTAAAAGAGCCAGGTATTTTAGCAGAGAAAAAATCAGCAATGTGGATATTTTCACAAATCCGAAATGAAAATAGAGACCCGGGAATTCTATATTATTTGACAGGGAATAAAGTTGCATTTAGAGTATTTCCTTTTGCAAAAGATGAAGTGAGAAAAACGGGAATAGAGTTCTTACATAAAGAGCCAATTACGCTCAACATTGACAACAACATAATTGAATTAGGAAACATTGAAGAAACCATTTATGAAAAGATTGAAACTGAAAATATAGCCTACGTTTCAACCCGACAAAAACAAAAATTGAAAACGGTCAAACGTGAACCCTATTTTCATTTTTTGGTTAACGCTTCTAAAAACCAAAACAGTAATTCAACCGATTTCATTAAAAGAATTGAACAAGTTATTGAAGCCAATCAACCACTTTCGGAAAACGCAAAAATCAGTTTTGTAAACAGCTATGTAACTACCACTACTTTAGATAAATATTGGAAAGGAGAATATAAAAATCAAACTTTTGAAGGCGGTTATTATTTAGACAGAGCAATAAGAACAACCTTGTTTAATGCTTATCAAGATAAATCGAAAACATACCCTGTAATTGTAGTAGTGACAGACAGTATTGAAAATGCTGTTTTAGACAAAGATTTTGCAGACTTAAAATTTACTTTTCCTGAAAGCGACTTGTTTTTCAATCTTGACAAGAAAGGAAATTTAAGAGAGCATTCTTTGACAGAAAACCCAATAAAAGAACTGCCTGAAATTCTAAGAGAATGTATGTTTTGTGAAACTGTTTTGGAATACAAGCTAACGGACAATTCTGTTGCCTATTTAGCGAACAATAATCAACCAAGCATCATTTTGAGAAAGGATATTTTTGATGTTTCCGAAACAGAAATTAAAGAAAAGAATTGGCAATCTGCCTTGACAATGCAGGGGCAATGGATTTCGCAAATCCTGCATCCTGAAATTTCAGACAAAGAATGGTTGAATATGGTAAAATACAGTTTCATATCAAAAGTAATGACACCTGTAACATCATATTTAGTGGTAGAGAACGAAGCACAAAAAGCAATGCTGAAAAAGAAACAAGAACAGGTTTTATCAGGTAACAAATCCTTAGACCTTGGAGAAGATACTCAAAGGATGAGCGAACCAAGCTTGATTTTGTTGATAATTCTTCTTGGACTAATATTATGGTTCAGAGAAAAACGAAAAAAACAATTGACCGAATAAATAAAGTACGTGTAGTAACATCACTTATAAGAAAGTCTGGCGTTTCGTGCTTCGTAGGACAAGAAAGTGCTTAGCCAAAATGCAATTTTTCGGTTGAACTATTGTGCTAAAAATCTCCGCCTTCGCAAAGTGGTAAAACGCTATACAACATATTGTGACTATATTTGAAAACACAAGTATTATATAATTAAACCAAAAATTGACTTGGAAGAATTAAACTTTTATACAAACAAATTATCATCGTTTTTACTTTTATTTATATCTACAACGTTTGTTGTTTTCGGAATATTTCTCGGTGACAAAATGGTTGATTTTGAAGAAAAACCTTTTAAGAGTGTAATTCTTGTTTTAATTTTTTTATTAATTACTTTTGGAATTGTTTTATCAATTTTATTGTTGGGAAGAAAAAAACCACTTTTAGTAATTACTGATAAACAAATAATAATTCATAGTGTTTTAACTTCATCTAAAACTATTGAATTTAACAATGTGAAATCATTTTTTATAGTTAATAACTATTATTACGGAATTAAGACAAACAGACAAATATTTATTGAACTGAAAAAGCCAACAGAAAATTTTTCAAATATGTGGTTCTATAAATTTCTCAGCAAGATAAGTAAACCTTTAGCGAACGCACAATATTCTATTTATAAAGATTTTCTAAATATCAAGCAACAAAAACTACTCGAAATATTAAACAGAAAAATGAAAAGCGTCGTATAACATCTGCAACCCTTGCACAATTCCCATTTATCAGAAAACATATAGAGTTTCAAACCTCGTTTAAAGCCTTATTAAGCGAGGTTTATTTTTTGAAAAGTATTTTTTTTGTACTTGCATAAAGTAAGATTCCATTTTTTTCTATTTTTGAGTGGTGCAACAAGAAAGTCGGTTTTGCAAAATCTCTTCCTAGGCAAGCTCGTAAAAAGAACTTCGCAAAACCGCCGCCTCAATGGCGTGCATTTGAAAAAAACGGTACGAAAAACGAAAATTCAACTTTTATAATCAAAATTTAAATTGAGAAAATTAAATGAAATATATAATTAAATTATTTCTTATCATCTTACTTCTGACTTCTTGCAAATCGGACAACGAATAGTGGAAAATTAAAAAAGTAGAACTTGGCAATGATAATAATGTATATTTAAAATCGTGGATTTGGGGATTAAGAGGAGAGCACTCTCGAACAATTATTTCGGAAAATGATAAAAAAGACTATTCAGAAAATAAGGATATTGATATTGGGCAGTTCGTTGTAATTCGCTACAGAATTGAAAACGGAAAATTTATCTTATTGGAATCAAACAATTACGGAATTCGAAAACAAATAAAAACTGAAATGGAAAATGTTGAAATACGATATGTTTCAGTTAATGAATTTCTGAATTCGAAAGAAAATTATGTAGAAAATTTTAAAAGTAAAAATTAATAAACAAAAAAACGACATGCTAACATTGTATAAAAATAATTACGGCTTAGTGCTTAATAAAAAATCATTAAGTATTTATAGTGCCTCATTTTTCTTCGGAAAATCCTTGCATACAAAACCGCAACTATTCTAATAAATAACCGTTATTGGCAAGTACATAACAACTACACAATGAAAAAACAACTAACATTTTTATTTCTTACTTTGACAGTTTCTGTTTTTGGTCAAGTCAAACAATACAAAAATCCATCTGACTTTATACCAAAAGGATATGTAATTCATAAGTATGAAGGCGGAATTTCATCTGGAAGTTGGGACGAAATAAAAGGAGACTTAAACAAAGATGGATTGGAAGATATTGTTCTTATTATTAAAGGAACTGACAAAAGTAAATTCATAAAAGATGAATACCGTGGAGAATTAGACCGAAATCGAAGAGGTATTATTGTACTATTTAACAAAGGAGCTTTTTACGAATTAGCTTCAAAAAATTACGATTGTTTTTCTTCCGAGAATGAAGATGGCGGTGTATATTTTGCTCCTGAACTTTATGTTGAAATAAAAAAAGGAAAATTACACATCAGTTATGGTCACGGAAGATACGGGAATTGGGGTTACACATTTAGGTATCAAAACGGAGATATGGAATTAATTGGTTACGACTCGTATTCAAGCCGTGGTCCAGTTCCGCAATATGAAGTGAGTATAAATTTTTTGACTAATAAGAAACTAACAAGAGATAATCTAAATAAATATGACGATGATGACTCCAATGTTAAATACAGAGAAACTTTGGAAAATATGAAAATAAAAAAAATTTTAAGATTATCTGAAATTAAGGATTTTGACGAACTTGAATTTTGATTAAAAAAACTGCTCTTAACGTATAAAACGTTTTGCGTCAGGCGGGCTGAAGTGCAAAATTCAACGGCAGTTATTCAATTAAAATTTAATAATAAATTCGGCTTTTGTGCCTCGAAATCCCTTACATGTCAAATCCGCCGCCACGTTAACATATATACAAAAAAGAGCCGGCTACACAAACAGTACATTTTGTTTGCCAATCGCAAAAAAGGACTAATGAAACTGAAATAAAAAAGAGTGTATCGCTTTCTATAAACAAAACCAAAAGGAAGCCAATTGACTTCCTTTATTTTTCTTTAATAACCTTAATAATTCCTTCCAGATTTTCGTTTAAGTTCAGCATTTCGGCAAACACTTTATCATCTTTAGCCAAACCGCCGTGCTTGTTGTTTTTGCGGAACATTTCTTTAATTTCATGCCAACGAATTTTCTCATTGGTTGTGAGTAGTCCGGCAAGCTCTTTTAGTTTTAACAAGTTGCTTTCGGTATCGGCAGTGAGCGTTTGTGATTCGCTTTCATAATGCGTGAGCATCAAATCGTTGATTTCTTTTTCGTTCATCATAGGCACTACTTGCGCCACCAATTTGTTCATATTTCGGTAGGAACCTTGCATTTTAAATGCCGGTTCGGTGCGGTAAGCATCTTGCATGGCAGCACTTTGAATATATTCTTGGTTTACTTTAATCACCAAATTGCGAATTGTAATTAAATGTTTCATTACTGCCACAAAATCATCGATTTCTTGTTTGCTATAATTTCCTTCTAAATCAGGTAATTGCTCTGCATTTTGCGTCACAAAATCAACCAAAGTATAAAAATCAGTGAACGATTTACTCACAATTTTTTCCAGGTATTTGTTTTCGACTGCTGCGTTTTCCAATAGGCTTAAATGAAACAAATGTTCGGTATCGCCTATCACATCACCCAAATTATACACATCGGCTCGGTTTGCCAACATATCCGGAATTTGAAACTTTGAACCGCTTTCGGTGTACGGATTTCCCGCCATCACAATGCAAAAACGTTTCCCACGCAAATCATAGGTTTTACTTTCACCATCAAAAATCCCGTCAATTTTTCGCTGCCCATCGGCCAATGAAATAAATTTTTGTAAGAATTCCGAACTTAAATGCTGAATATCGTCTAAGTAAAGCATCACGTTGTCTGCCATTTCAAACGATAAATTGATTTTTTTCAATTCTTCGCGTTCACCTGATGTTTTGGCTTCTAATGGATCGATCGATGTAATTGAATGCCCAATGGTGGGACCGTTTACTTTCACAAAGTGCAACCCCATTGTTTTTGCTAAATATTCCATTAACGTGGTTTTTCCATAACCAGGTGGCGAAATTAAGAGCAACATTCCCATGCGCGCCGTGCGTTTATTATCGCCTGCCGTGCCCAATTGCTTTGCCAAATTGTTGCCAATCAGCGGAAAATAAACCTCGTTGATTAATTTGTTGCGCACAAATGAAGTAAGCACTTTTGGTTGTAATTCATTTATTTTTAGCGATTTTTCATACGATGAACTCAATTGATTTTTTAATTGCACGAATGCTTCAAACCGAGGTGCTTTGTGCTGTGTGAAATCGGCTAATTTTTCTGTAAATTCATAATAATCTATTTGAAACAATCCGTTTTGCAGGCTGTTGTGGTTTCCTTTTAAATCGTTTACTTCAATAGCATCGTTCGCAAAAATCAATTGGTATTCTTCGGTAGAAAATAATAAAAGAACGGCTGCCTCTTCGATATATTTTCGATAGCTTTCTAAATCAACATGCTCATCAACAAAAGCATGCAACCAATTTAAAATTAAATAATAGCGATCGGTAGCAGAAAACTGCTCGTTTTGCACATCATTCTGAAAATCGGCGGCTAACCTTTTATCGTTTAAAACCCTTAAAAAATCTTGTTTTAAAAGTGTGCTGGTTTCGCTCACTGCAAATTTATTATACAAACTAAAGGTTTCAAACAAGTAATTTGCCACTTGCTTTTTATCAATTTTGGTAAGATCTAGATGGGTTTCCCATTGCTCGAAACAAGCTTGTATCTGCACAATTGCCGATTGATAGTGTGGTGTGTTTGGAAACGTTTTCAACACCAAATGAGCCGATTGAACATAGGCCTGTAATTTCTGTTGTACCGTATCTTGCAGCGAATGCCAAAACAACTGTGCAATAGCCCGGGTGGAAATGGAATACCGCAATGCGCCCAATTTATCTTCAACCGCAGCCAAGGCATTGTAAATAAGCAAAGCGTCGTGGTTGTGCACGCCTTTAATATATCCTTCGGAATATTTTTTTTCTACGGATTGATTAATGAAATTTTCTGCTTGAAAATCTTTTTGATTTCGTGCCAAAAATGTTTGATATGCCAAATATGACGCGCGATACACTTCACTGTTTTCTGAAACCAATTCCTGATTCCAAATATCTTTATAGTTAACCAAATCTTCGTTTTGAACCTTTTGGTAAAAACTGGTTCCGGTTAAATGATAAAAAAGTTCGTTGTTGCGGTTTACCAAGGTTAAACTCAATGCTTGTGTGTTCACCGAAAAATGGTGCTTTCCTAGTGCAATGATGTTTTCACCGTTTACATACAATTCTTTTTTATCACGCAAAATGCGCAAGGTGTCTTCTTGTGCTTTTTTTAATAAATTTTCTAAATTTTCAGCCTTCGAAATATCGTTCAGTGTTTTTAGCTCGGTCACCAATTGCCGTATTTTATCTACCATTAAATCAGAAGCAAAAAAGCTTAAAACAGCTTCTTTCGCTGTAAAGGTTTCTGCTTTGTTTTCAATGTTTTTAAGCACGCGCAAACCAATTTGCTCTAAGGCATCAGCACGCTTGTTTATTTGTGATACAATTTGTTCGCGCTTGATATGAAAGGCTTTCACTACCTCATCGCGTTTATCGGCAATTTTTAAAGCAAAATCATCAATATCTGCAAATTTACTTTCCAGTTCTTCTAGCTGAACAATGACTTTGGTGTAGTATTCATCGGTTTTTTCTGCCGATGTTGCTAATTCTAAATAATTTGTTACTGTTTGCTCTAGCAAGGTTAATTGTGCTGCAAATTCGGCACCGGCTTCTTGATTTCTTAGGGTTTGAATTTTTCGGCTAAGTTGCGCACGAACTTCGTTTAAGGAGCTAAAAATAACCGATATTTTCTCAACAATTTTTGTTGTTTGTGTTGCATCTTCAATTTTTAAACTGTTCAGCATGTCAATCAACAACTCTAATTCCGATGAAATTTCGTTATTTGTTTGCTCTACTGCTTTGGTAGCAAACACTTTTTCAATAGCTGCAACTTGTTCTTTTTGTGCTGCCACTTTTTGCTCATAAGGCAACAAAGCTTCGTCTTGTAAAAGAAACTCAATAGTTTGATTGGATAAATCGTTCACAAGTTCTTGTAAACGCACTGTAAGAGCTTCGATTTTTTCCAAAGGCATATACCGCACATTTTTTAAGTCGATAAATTCGCCTTGCAACTTTCGGGCAACTGCGAGCAAGTGCACCAATTGATCTAGTGTTTCAACCGTGGTGCTGTTTACCTTAAAAAGAAGTTCTTCGAGATTTTTTTGGGCATTTTGGTACAATTCATCTGCATGTTTGCGTTGTGCCTGAACTTTTACAAATTCATCGATTGCCGTATTGGCCACTTCTTTTAACTGACTTAATGGTGTTCCTAAATCGTTTAGTGAAGCATCGTTAATCCAAAAATAAGAATCGAGCAAGGTGGTGGTTTTTTTGAGAATTTCTTCATATAAACCTTCATACGAATCTTCTTTGTTTGCTAGCTGAATCACTTCTTGCGCTTCTGCCATTGCCTGCACAATTTGTTTGTTGCCCACTTTGTATAAAGGGTCGTTTTTGCGTGCTTCGTTTTCTTTTAAAACAGCCATATAAGGCGTTTCCCAAATCTGCACCTGATGATGGCGCGTTGCATCGGGTTCGGTTTTAAAATAGGTTAAACTACCGTCTTTAAAAATAGTGAATCCGTTACAAACAATGGGCGTTTCAACCGCTTGCTGAATAATATTATACGACATAAGAATGAACGTATTGCTTTCACGATGGTTAAAAACATATAGAAAATCTTCTCCGTTTGGCGATGCAATCTTGCGAAGAAACTGAACGTTTTCCAGCTGTGAATCGAAGACTTTGTGCGTGCCATTTTGCAGATAATATCCGTTTGAAAAAATGATTCCCTGATTATCTGGCAACAAAATCGCTGAATGATTAAGCGATGGAAGATTGATCACCTCTTTAGTGCGCAAATTGAAAACATAAGCCCGAAAATCTTCTTGATACGGCTTGATGCGAACGGCTATTAAATTACCTAAATCGGCATAATAGTATTCGGCATCGTCTAATTGCTGGTCTAAATGAGTTACTTTTTCACTAAAAACACCTTTACCTGTTTCCGTATTATCTTCAATTTTAAAAGTTATATCGCCGTGCAATGCTTCAATAAAAACTTTATCTAAAATTGAAATATGAGGGAATTTTCCTAAGCGGCGGTCTTCTAAATTGGTTTTAATCCATTGAAATTCAAATTGTGCAGGTTGCTTTACTTCATGAATGCTGCGATCATCTTGATAAATCAATTGGCCGTCTTTGATCAACCATTTAAAAGCCTTTAAGTCATCTACACTTTTACTTGTTTGAAAAATCATGTACAAGTAATTTTCAGTTTTTCGGAACTTTGAAAAGATAGAATCGCGGTAATATTTATAAAGATTTTGATAATCGGTTATAAAATTAGCATCGTTTATTAAATCTAATGATTGGGGTATAAATTGATTGTTTTCAAATTGATAAATACTAAAAACATCGTTCAGTTTTATTTCGGTTCGCAAACCAAAATGTACATTATACCCAAAAATACAAAGATTTTCTATAGCCACAATTCCTCTAGCCGCACAGGTATTTTCTGTGTCGATACGCTGGTTGGCTTTCAATACAAAGTTGGTGGAGTTGAAAACTTCTTTGCGTGCATTGTTTAGCTGACTCAGTCGGTTTAGCAATTCCTCTTTCTGTGCCTGAAGCCGACGTTTAATGATTTCGTAGGTTCCAGAATCGAGCTGTATGTTTTGATTTTCTTGCATATTCATTTTGTTTATCAAGGCGTTGCCTTATCTTACAAGGCGATGCCTTATCTCCCAAGGCGATGCCATATCTCACAAGGCGATGCCATTGGGCTATTATATGTTTTCCTTTCAGGGAAAATTCTTACCATTTCTTAAGGCTGAAGGCCTTTTCTATGTGAACCCAAGGCAACGCCTTGGGCTGACATCAATATCTAGACTTCGCCCTGAAAGGGCAGCATATAGTCACTTCCACAAGTAGTTCTCATCAAAATCAACCATATATTCCGACAAAAACTTCACATATTCATCCTGAGTAGAAATCTTTTTATGATGTTCCTTCTGGTTTTCAATGTAATTTTTCACACGTTCCAAAACAGATTGACTAACCGAAAACCCGCCATATCCTCCTTGCCAAGCAAAACTTTGAAATTTAGCATCTTTGGTTTTAATCCATCTACTGCTGTTTCGTTTAATTTCTTCTACTAATTTTGCTAAAGCGATATTCTTGGACATTGCTGCCAAAATATGAATGTGATCTTCTGTTCCTCCAATTTTTATAGGAATTGATTCATTTTTCTTAATGATTCCTCCGATAAATGCATACAATTCCTTCTCTATTTCTGGACTGATCAGAGGTTGATTGTGTTTGGTATGAAACACAATATGTACGTACAATTTTGATAAGGATTGCGCCATAATCTGATTATCATTACTTCATCAATATACCTTGGGTTGATACAGATTCCCTTTCAGAAAAGTTTACCTACAACTTCTTGTTTGATATACCCAGGTTTTTTGCCAAGCCAAATAGCGAATTAATAAAACCAGCATCTTCTTCATTGTTTTGGCTGCTTGCTGCTTGTTGCAATTTCATTAAGGCTGCCGAAACGGTAAGGTTTTTAATATCGTTTGATGAAATACCGTATTTATCAGCCATGCCACGAATTTTCTCTGCTAAATCGCCTTTTCCATCTGGTCCCAATAACGATTCTTTTATATCTAACGCATGTTGCGAATTGTTGATTAAGTGATCAAATCCTTTTGAGTTAGAAACCTGACGAACAATGTTTTCAAAGAACATGGTTTCGCCACCAACGATATCAATTTTAGCTGTTTTCAACGCTTCAGATAATACTTCGGCTTGTGCAGATGCAATATCTTTTTGGATATTGATATGCGCCAACTCTATTTCTTTTTCTTTTTGTAGTTGTAGTTTAAACTCTTCGTGTTCTTTACCAACGCCGTCTAATTTTTTCATAGCTTCGGCTTTTTCTTCAATACCTTTAGCTTCTGCTAGTGCTTTTTCGCGAACAACTTCGGCTTGTGCCAAACCTTCTTTACGCATTGCTTCGGCTTTAATTTCGATAACCGCAGCGGTTTTTGTTCCTTGAATTTCTTCGGCTTCGGCTTTTGCAATCATTACTTCTGCTTCTGATAATCCAATGGCAGCTTCTTCTTTCGCTTGTGCTTCGGCAATAATTTTACGTGCTTCGGCTTCTTTTGCAGCTGCTTCTTTCTTCGCTTCGGCATCGATCAATACTTCTTGAGCTTTGCGTTCTGCAACTAATTTTTCTGCTTCGGCATCGATTACTTTTTTCTCTTTTTCTTGCTCTGCTGCGATTTTAGACGCTTCGGCTGCTTTTACGGTGGCAATTAAACGCTCTTCTGCTTCTTGCGATGCTGCAATTACGCCCGCTTGCTTTTTACGTTCCACTTCGCGATACACTTCAACGTCGCGCACATTTTGCTGCTCTTCTACCACGCCTTTTTCTAGCTGAACACGCTCTTTAATCACATTTTGAATAGATTTTTTTTCGGTTTCAATTGATCGCTCTTTATCAATCTGTGCCAAGGTAACAATACGTTCTCTTTCGGTTTGCTCTAATGCACGGTCTTTTTCTACACGCTCTGTTTCAATGGCATCTGTACGGATTTTATTCTTCTCTGCAATAATAATTTGACGCAGTTTGTTTTCTTCCTGTACAGCCAATTGTTCTTCGGTTGAAATGCGCACGGTTTGCGATTTTAAACGTTCTTCTTCGCGCACTTTTGCAATTTCTGCTTCTTCGCGTGCTTTGATATTATCGATTTCTCGTTTTTGGCGTTCTTCTTTTTCTGCCAACTGACGCTCTAATTCTAGAATGGCTTCGCGCGCTTCTACGTTTTGTTTTTTGATTACTTTTTCTTCTTCCCGACGAATTAAATTGGCATTCATGTTTTGTTTTGCCGTTAATTCGGTGATTTTTTTAATTCCTTCTGAATCTAAAATATTGTTTGCGCTTAAAAACTGTAATTCAGTTTGTTCTAAATAATCAATGGCGCAATCGTCTAAAATATACCCGTTTAGATCGGTACCAATAATATTTAAAATTTCATCGCGAAATTCACGTCTGGCTTCATATAGTTCGATAAAATCGAATTTTTTACCCACGGTTTTTAATGCTTCTGAAAACTTTGATTCAAAAATACTTTTCAACGTTTCGGGTTCACTTGCGCGGTCGCATCCTAGATTTTGAGCCACATTGATGACATCGTCAACCGATTTGTTTACGCGCACGAAAAATGCTACTTTAATGTCGGCACGAATGTTGTCTTTACAAATTAAGCCATCGTGTTGCATACGCCCAATTTCGATTTTTTTTACCGAAATATCCATTATTTCCATTTTGTGGAATACCGGAATTACATACATTCCTTTGTTAAAAGCTACTTTAGAGCCGCCAATACCTGTACGAACAATTGCTTTTCCTTGTGGAATTTTTTTGTAGAACATGCTTAGTACTACAAAAAACGAAAGGATTAGGAATACAATTACGCCAAGTGCTAATAAAATTACGCCAGACACGCCCGAAAGCCCGTCGATAATTAATAATTTGTTCATTGATAAAAAAGTTAGTTTATATTATGTAGGGTTATATTTGGTTTTACTTCGTAGATATTGTTTTCTACGCTTTTGATAATCATTACTTCGGCACCATATTCAATGCGGATGCCTTGATAGCTTTTTACATTTAACCGAAAAACATCATTTTGAATAACAACTTCTAAAATACCCATCTTGTTGTTTTCAATGGTTGATTTCAATGTGCCGGTTCTTCCTAAAAAATCAATCGATTCGTCGCCGTTGTAGCCTAAATTTTTATACATTTTTACTAATGGTTTGGTTACAAAATGCATGATGATATAGGTAATTATAAAAACCGGAATGAGTATTAAAACCGATTTCATACCCCAACTTGCTAATCCTAAAAAAATAGAAGACAGCAAAGTAAGAATCCAACCGATGAATTTAAAAAGGGTAACGATTACCATTAAAGGCATTTTACCGATATTGATAAATTCCATTACTTTAGAACCGAACGACATTTCGGCATCGGTTTCGGCAGCAACTTCTCCATCGGCCACATCACCCATGTGAAATTCTGCATCGGTATCCATTCCATCACCCGAAAAAAACATAAAAACCCAGTACAGCAAAGATATTCCTGTAAGCACGGTCATGATTCCGTTTGATAAGGGGTGAAATAAAAGGTTTAAAAGTTCGGTCATTTTTTATAATTGTTATATTTCTCGTTTGAAAGTTAGATGAAAACTGTAAGATGTTCCGCCAGTGTCTAAACTTTCTTTTGTCACTAATTCCCAGCCTTGACTGCCCATATCGTTTAAAATTTTATCAATTTCAACAATATCGAATTTCCAACTCCAAGTGCCTTTTGGTTTAATTTCTATGGTTTTATATTCAAATCGCTTCATAAAAATGTTTTAATTTATTATTAATCCTTTTGAATTATTAATTGAACGAAGAAAACATTAGAGATTCCTCCTACGTCGGAATGACACACTTTACGCTAAAAACTAATAGCTAAACAACTGTTTTTACATGCCCAATTGTTTTTTTAAAGCCTCTAAATCGGCATCGGCAGAATGGTTGTTCAATGCTTGATCTATCTCGTCTGAAGCATTGGTTTGATTGTTTGCCATTTCGCCATAAGCCTTTGCCAAAGCTTCGTCTTCTTCAGCTTTTTCTTTCATTCGTTCCAACATGCTAATGGTGCTGTTTGAATCCATTTTTGCTAATTGTTTGTTTACAATTTTTGTTGCGTTTGCCACCCGAACACGTGCTTTAATGGTTGCCAATTCGCTTTCCCATTTGTTGATGTTGTATTTTAACACTTCAATGTTTTTGTGCACTTCGTTTGCCGAATCTTCGTGTGCATTTGCTTGATTTTCCAAGGTTTCGGCTTCAATTATATGTTGCTTTTTTAAATGCAATGCTTCTTTCGCCAAACGTTCGGCCAAATCGGCTTCCAATTCGTTTTTTTGAAGCTTTTGAAGCAACAAAATGGCTTTGCTTTCATAATCGGCAGCTGCGTTTCTTTTTTCTTCTGCCGCATTAAAAGTGCGAATTGCCAATGCTTTCACTTTTGCATAAGCTTCCATTGCTTGATCTAAATCTTGCTTCATTTCACGGATTCCTTGTTCGGTCATTTTAACAGGATCCTCCATTTTATCAACCACCGCATGTATCTCGGCCTGACCTATTCTAAAAATTCGCTTAAAAATACTCATATCTTTTAATTTTTTAATTATTTATTCCACTTTCACTGTATCATTTTTTAAAAAAACTATTTGTAAAAGTTTTACTTTGAAAATTTTATCAGTTGTTCAGAATACTCACTCAACAACAAGCTTAATGAATTCAATGCTGCATCAAATTCATTAAAATCTAAATTGTGAATTTGCAAGGTATATCTAAAGATTACCTTTGAACCATCATCTGTAAGTGCAAAAGCACCATGAATAATATCTCTGTTTTTCATAAGCAGGCTTTTAAATATTTGTAAATTGTCTGCCTGCAAAGTGAACAGGTATTGCTCAAAAATTAACACCGGTGTGGCCACACCAACGATTAAGTTTTGAACACCGTCTGCCAGATTTTCTATTACGAAAATACCTTCTTCTTTACTTTTATATTTGATACTATATCCGGTATCTAAAATATATTTTTCGACGTTTAAAAAATGCATTGTAAATTAATTTTGTATCTTGCACATATCTTTTGCATAAAGATACTACTTTTTGCAAATATAATTAGCAATTTTTTAATTTTTTTTGAAATGAGTAAAATAGGTTACAATATAAAGAAGTTACGAAATGTAAAAAATTTGAGTCAACAAGCTTTTGCAGAACTATTTAGCTTAACACGTGGCAATATTTCTTCGTATGAAGAACAGCGTGCTGAACCCAAATTAGAAAGCGTTATAAAAATTGCTAATTATTTTAGCATACCATTGGAACATTTACTGACAAAACAACTCTCAGTAAACGAAATATTGAATTTTAACGACTATTTTAAGGAAGAAAGTCAAAAAAAATTGCAAAAAAATTTTACAAATATTCCCTTTATATCGCGCGAAGCCATTCATCATATTAAAGAAGGAACTTTTGATATGCAGCGATTAGAACTGATTACGTTTCCCATGTATAGCTCGAACAAGTTTATTGCTTTGGAATTTACGCACGAAATTGCTGCGCCTGCAAGTATGAATATGCCCGAATATACCATTTTGTTTTTTGAACAAGTACAAATTGATACATTGCACACCCTAAACAATCAGTACGGAATGTTTTTAACATCCAACGAAATTTTTATTGGCACTTATAATCAAAATCAATCCACAATCAATTTGAAACTAAACGAATGGAAATCGGAAGATTTTAATACTGAAAACCTGCAAAGCTTTTGGAAATTATACGCTAAATTTGAAAAAAAAATATAAAATGGTTCAGTCAAAATTAAGTAACACCGCCTATTTTTACAGTTTATTAATTTTAAGTTTTCCGGTTTTAACGGCCTTTATTGTCAACAAATTTTTACGCATGTTTCAAGACACTTGGCATTGGGGCTTAACGGTATTTTTGGTTCTGTGCGGATTGGTAAGTTTGTTTGTTGTTATTTGGGGCTTTTTTATTGAAATGAACCTGCGCATGGCAACTGTAAAAATTTCCAACAACACCATTGAAGTAAAACAACTGTTGGGATTTGGCACTAAAAAGATTTTTCAGATGGATGCTATTGATGGTTTTGCCATTCGCGATTTTAAACAACGAGCACAATACCACGAATATTGTTATTTGATTCAAGACAAAAAAGCAATTGCCGTTTTTTCGAGTTTGTATTACAAAAACTACATGGAAGTGCGCGATGAACTGCAACAGCACTTAGTGCTTTTGAAGTAGATTTTTCTTTTATTTCATAAACATATATATCCTAGTCAATTTAAAGAATTAATAAAAAAACACTCAATGAAGAAATTTTTATTATATCTAACATTGATTTTTACAATCATTAATTACTTTCCTTCATGTGGAAGAAAAAAAGCTTCTTTATTAGAGAAATTGTCTTTCGAATATGATAAGAAATATACTAATGATTATACGAATATGTTTATTATTATTGATTCCGTAAAGACAGATTACACATTAAATATTCATGTTGAAAAACTAAGGACTAAAAAGGAATTTTTAGGCACCTATTATGAAACATTTTTAACTGATGGAACAAATGTTACGATAAAAAACTACAATAAAACATTCAATACGAAAAATTTTATTAGTGAAAGATTAATTAAGCGAGAAGGAATAGAGAATAACTTAATTTTTAATGCTTCTGACGACAGAACATTATCCAATTTTAAATATATACATGTCACTTTTGATACTTTAGAAAAGAATATTAAAGCAATTCAAACTTTTGACTTTCAATAAGGACTGCAATAAAGTACATCAAAAAAAATATTTTTTTTTAATTTTAAAGAAACACTTTTGTATCTTTAAAATAAAAATGGGCAAAAATTGTTTAGAATGTGGCGAGAAAATCATTGGGCGTGAAGATAAAAAATTTTGTAACGACTCATGCCGCAACACTTACAACAATAAACTGAATAAAGATACCACCAATTTTATGCGAACGGTGAACTATACCCTTCGCAAAAATTACCGTATTTTATGCGAAAACAATCCCGATGGGAAAACAAAAATCAACCGTAAAAAACTACTCGATTTAGGTTTCGATTTTTCGTTGTTCACTTCCATATACACCACAAAATCTAACGTAACCTATTATTTTGTTTACGATCAAGGATATATGCTCATAGAACATGATTGGCTGGTTCTTGTGAAAAAGAACTAAAATCAGTACAACTATGCCATGTTTTGGAGTTTTTTTTTGTTTCTATCAAATATTTTTTTCATTAAAAAAAACATCCGTGCAAATAAGATATTTCTTAACAAAGGAAATGGACTTTAGTTAAAACTTTCACCACAAAATACACTATTTTTGATGTTTTGTAGTTATATCTTTAATGAAGCAGTTTTTGTGTGTTCTATGGTGTTTGTTGTTTTTTTCTGTGGTCAATGCACAGGAACGCAACACGCTGTATCAAACAAAAAAAATTACCGTTGATTCATTGACAACTGTTGTATATATCGATACGGTGGCTTTAAACAAAAACTATTTTCAAATCACCAACAATCAAGGAACTGCTATCGACACCGCTCATTTTTCAATAGATTTCAACAAAGCTAGCATCACTTTTAAAAAACCCATACACGATACATTAACGGTTTCGTATCTCAATTATCCCGATTTTTTAACCAAAACCTACGCACTTTACGATACCAAACGAGTTATCCCCAACAAAGAAGGGGCATATGTATTCTCGGTTCCCGAAAAACAAGCAAATACTTTTACGCCTTTCGAGGGCTTGAATACCAACGGAAGTATCTCAAGGGGAATTACCGTAGGGAACAATCAAAATCTGGTAACCAATTCCAATCTCGATTTGCAGATTGTGGGGAATTTATCAGATAAAGTTCAAATTCGGGCATCGCTACAAGACAGTAATGTTCCTTTGCAAAACGGCGGCTATTCTCAAAAAATGGATGAGTTCGATCAGATTTTTATGGAACTGTTTTCAACTAATTGGAGCATTAAAGCCGGCGATTTGTTTTTAGAGAACAGAGCTTCCCGCTTCTTAAATTTCAATAAAAAAGTACAAGGAATCTCAGGTACCTTAAAATTTGAAAACGACAAAAGCAAAACCACTATTGAAACAGCAGCTGCTTTGGTTCGCGGACAGTATGCAAAAAGCGAATTCATTGGTCAGGAAGGCAATCAAGGTCCGTATAAATTAAAAGGAAGTAACAATCAATTGTATATTTTGATTATTTCGGGGTCGGAATCGGTTTTTGTAAACGGACGTAAATTAACCCGCGGCGAACAAAATGATTATGTGATTGATTACAATTCAGGTGAAATTCGCTTTACTACACTTTTCCCAATTACGGCCGAAATGCGTATTGTAGTTGAATATCAGTTTACCGATAGAAATTATGCCCGATTTTTGGGTTATGGCGGTATAAAACACGAACGCAAAAACTGGAATATTGCCGGATATGTTTATAATGAAACCGATATTAAAAATCAACCGGTACAGCAAAACCTCAACAAAGAGCAGGTGGATATTCTGAAGCAAGCCGGAGACAGTTTGGCGTTGATGATGGCTCCGTCTGCCTATCCTGATACGTATTCTGAAAACAAAACGTTGTACAAAAAAGTCAATCAAAACGGCTATGAATTTTATCAATATTCCAACACCCCAACCGATACTTTATACGCAGTTTCATTTAGCTATGTGGGGCCAAGCAACGGAAATTATCGTTTGGCAAGCTCGGCAAGTATTGGTAAAATATATGAATTTATTGAACCCATAGATGGTGTGCAACAAGGTGATTATGAACCTTTAATTCAGTTGATTGCTCCTATGCGCTTAACATTGGCAACCGTTATGGGGCAATACAAACCAAAAGATTTTTCACAGGTTGACTTTGAGTTTGGGTTTAGCAACCACGACCAAAACCTATTTTCGCCAATTGACAATGAAGACAACAAAGGCATTGCCGCCAATGTAAATGCCACACACAGAGTTTTAAACAATAAATGGAAAATTGATGTTTTTGGAAATGTGCAGTTGGTAACTGAACATTTCAAGACCATTGAACGTTTATATTCGATTGAATTTGATCGAGATTGGAATGTGTCAAACACTTTTGGTAATCAATCATTACTCACTTTTGGCTCTAAAATTTCACCAAACGAAAACAGCGCTTTAACCTATCAATACAGTCGATTAGAATACAGCAACAGCTACATTGGGCACAAACAATCTTTGATGGGTACCTATCAATATAAAAACTTCCAGTTTAACACCAACACCAGCTTTTTAGCTGCAAAAGGATCGGTTTACAACACCAATTTTGCCCGAAGCAAAACACAAGCGGTTTATACCAAAAACAAAAATTGGGCGGGTTCGCGTTTAGATTTAGAAAATTATCAGGTAAAAGATGTAGCCACACAGCAATTTCAAACCTTATCACAAAAATACGCGCAAATGGATGCGTTTGTTGGTCGTGGCGACACCTTGAAAACATACGTGGAAATTGGTTATAAATTCCGTGTAAACGATTCGTTGCAGAATAATGTGTTGCGAAATGTTTCCAACGCGCATTCGTTTTATGTAAAATCACAGCTTTTTAAAACCCAAACCAGCGATTTGTCTGTTTATGCAAATTACCGTCGATTAAAATATACCGACACCGGCTTGGTTGAACCCACACTAAATTCGCGCATTACCTACAACGATCGTTATTTAAAAAACCTAATACAAACCAACACCATTTACGAAACCTCATCGGGAGCTGTGGCACAGCAAGAGTTTACATATATTAAGGTAGATCCCGGCTTGGGAACGCACATGTGGAACGATTACAATGGCAATGGAATTCAGGAATTGGAAGAGTTTGAAATTGCGCCTTACCCCGATTTGGCAGAATATGTGCGGATGTTTTTGCCCAACCAAACTTTTGTAAAAACACACCAAACCAAATTAACGCAAGTTTTTAATTTTAACTTTAGCACTTGGCAAAACGAAAGCGGTTTTAAAAAATTTGCCAGTCAGTTTCATTTGCAATCTTCTTTTATAATCGATCGAAGCATTTTGAGAGATGGCAACGGAATTGCGTGGAACCCATTTGGATCTTCATCAGATGATTTGGTGGCAGAAAATGCAAATATTCGCAATTCTATTTATTTCAACCGCGGAAAACAAAAATACACAACCATCTATTCCTTGATAAACAACCGGGCAAAAAACCTGATGAATTTTGGTAGTTTAGACAATAAAATCACCACGCATCAAGTGCAATTTCAGCATTTGTTAAACAAGTGGTGGCTGGCACAATTAACCACAAAATTAGACCGAGTAGAAAGCATATCAGAAAACTACGGTTCTAAAAACTATTTGTTGCACAACAGCACCCTGAATCCAAAAATAAGTTATTTGTTTTCGCAAAATGCACGTGTGGAATTGTTTTATGAATGGAAAGATAAAGAAAATGTTCAAGGCGATTTAGAAACATTGGAACAACACCGCATTGGAACGGCATTTAATTGGAGTACGTCGCAAAAATTTACACTAAACGGAGAATTTTCGTTTTACAACAACAAATTTTCGGGCAATCCGTTATCGGCAGTGGCTTATCAAATGTTGGAAGGCTTGCAACCCGGAAAAAATATCACATGGCGCTTACTATTTCAACGCAATTTAACCAAGTATTTAGATGCCAACATAAGTTATCAAGGACGAACGAGCGAAACCGCAAAAACCATTCACACAGGAAGTATTCAATTGCGTGCATTTTTTTAAACAAAATGCTTATATTTGTTTACTAATTAGAATTTTAAGCATGAAAAAAATAACAATTATTGCATTATTTGCTGCTTTAGGAATGATTTCTTGTAAAGATACAAAGGCAGAAGCAACCACAACAGAAACTACCACAACCACAGAAACTG
Source organism: Paenimyroides aestuarii (assembly GCF_024628805.1). NCBI lineage: Bacteria > Pseudomonadati > Bacteroidota > Flavobacteriia > Flavobacteriales > Flavobacteriaceae > Paenimyroides > Paenimyroides aestuarii. The sequence continues at coordinate 711,796 of NZ_CP102382.1, forward strand.
CTCCGGCGGATCCGCATGCAGGTCACAACCATGCCCCAGGTGAAGGTCACGACCATGATCATGCAGCTCCGGCTACCACAACCAATACGGCTGCTACCGATACAAAAACGGCAGCAGGCATGAATCCACCACATGGACAACCGGGTCACCGATGCGATATTCCAGTGGGCGCGCCATTAAACTCGCCTCCAGGACAAGGTGCACAACAGCAAGCAGCACAAACGGCACCGTCTGGTCAAGGTAGTGGATTTTTAGGCAGCGGCAACAACCAAGGAGCACCACAACAAGCAGCGCCACAACAACAAATGCCACCCCAACAAACAGCTCCGGGAATGAAAGGGAAACCAAACCCGGCACACGGACAACCAGGTCACCGTTGCGATATTTCGGTTGGGCAACCATTACCATAATTAAGTTTTTAGCCTTTAGCTATAAGACAGATTTATAAATTATAACCTGCGAGGTTTTAAAAACCTCGTAGGTTTTTTTTTATTACAATTAGAAATAATGAAACACTTTTTTAAACTTTTGCTGATTGCTATTCTGTTTGTTAGTAAAACATCTAATGCACAAAATGAACCAAATGTTTTTATTGGAAATTGGTTAGCAATAGATTTTTGGAACAACGAAAGTCCTTTAATTTTATCTGAAGACAACTATATTTCAATAACAATTAACGGAGATTTCATCGACGGAAAAAACTTTATCGTTAAAGGTGGTAAGAATAATGGCAAGAAAGGGGAATTGAAATATTCTATAGATGCAGATAAAAATCCCATAGAAATTGATTTAATTGCTCTTATGGACAATGATGAAAAAGGTAGGATTTTAGGTGCAATCAAGCTGATTAATGAAAATAATTTTGTGATGATTTTAAGCTTTGACGGAACAAGGAACACTAATTTTGATGATACAGATGAACAAAATATAATAAAAGTAAGAAGAATGGTTGATGACAACTAAGAAGACTTTCGGATATATTTTTATAGTAATTGCAATTGTTTTAAGCTTTAGCTTCATTGCACTTCTGCCTAAATTTATGAAGGTATTACTTACTATGTTTAAAGCTGAGTCTAATAGTTATGAAATTGGATACAACGTAGGATACATTGCTTTTTCGGTTATTAAAATAGTAATAACCGTACTTTTATGGAGCATTGGAATTCGTTGGACTAAACGATCTTAACAAGGGCAATTTTCAACTTCGCTTGCGTTAGGGATTGCAGCGGCATCCTTTTATCGGTGGCTGAGGCACTCAAAGCCCCGATAAAAGATATAGCGGAAAGCCCGACCGGCTCACTAAAAAGCCGGGAACGCCCAAATAGAACTTATATTACTCATATAAGACACTTTAGTATTAAATTTTATTTATTATTTTTATTAATTTTTTGATTTTCAGTTAATTTTTACCACATTAGTTTTCCAATTAAAATTACTTCCACTATGAAAAAACTACTATTTATATTAGCAATCATTGCTCTCTTTATTTCTTGTAACAAAGACGACGACCCTACCCCAACACCTGTAAACCCAGTTGAGCAACTACCACCTGCCACCCAAAACGGTGCTGTTATGTTAGCATGTACCGTGAATGGCATACCGTATATTTGCAAAGACTACAGCCAAGTAACCAGCTATTACCAGTGGGTAAATGGCGGATATGGGTTTGTTATTACAGGCAGAAAAAAAACTAGTTTAATTTGGAGTATTTTTCTATCTAATCTTGGAAATTCACCTATTGAAAGTAATAATACATACATTCTAAATAGTAATAATCCTGGATACGGAGCGGGAGCAGATGTTGTAGACTTTAATAGTAATACCATTGAGAGAAGTAAAACCACTGCAACCTACACTGGTGAAATGACGATTACAAAATTTGATGTACAAAACGAAATTGTTTCAGGTACTTTTTGGTTTGATATACAAAACCCTTGGACGGGCGAAAAAATAGAAATTCGCGACGGGCGTTTCGATACCCGCTTTTCACAGTGAAACTGTTTAAAGCATTGGCATAATTATAAAACAACAATGCTTTAACGTTATTTACCAATGAATAGTACATTTTATAAACAAATGCTTAAAAAAGAAATAAAATATTCTTTAAAAAATTATTTTATTTTTTTTGTTTTAAATAAAAAAATAGCTATTTCAGCTTAAACAAAGCAAAATCTTATGAAAAACACCCTGCTTTTTTAGTTACTATCGCATTGTTTATTTCTTGCAACAAAGACGACCAAGCTCCGCAACCAACACCGGAACCTACCGAAATAGATAAGCTGCCACCTGCAACACAAACAGGAGCCAACAAAGTAGGCTGTTTGCTAAACGGTAAAGCTTTTTTACCTGAAGGACAATTACCTTCCAGTAGTAATCCTTATTGTGCATATTATCACGATGCCTTTGTTTTAGTTTTTAGGATTGTTAAAAATGAGGATAATATTACAGGAAACGGAACGGAATCTATTGGTGTATATAGCACTGATATAATTTTGGAAGAAAATAACACTTATAGTTTGAAAATGGACAATACAAACCATTTTGGCGTGTACAGTATTATCAGTAGAACTAATTCCCAAAGTTATGAAACGAATGAAGACCATACAGGTGAACTACATATAACCAAATTAGATAAAGAAAAAAATATTATATCAGGCACGTTTTGGTTTGATGCCGTAAACGAACAAGGTAAAAAAGTAGAAATCCGTGAGGGACGTTTTGATATGGTATTTGAAGGCTGGGCAGGAAAAGTTTAATAACAAAATAATAAATTATTATGAAAAAAATATTTTTACTATTTGCAGTAGCTATACTGATGATAGCCTGCAACAAAGATGACGAAGCTCCGCAACCAACACCGGAACCTACCGAAATAGAAAAGCTGCCACCTGCAACACAAACAGGAGCCAACAAAGTAGGCTGTTTGCTAAACGGTAAAGCTTTTTTGCCAAGTGGCACTAATCCCACAGGTGGTAATCCAAATCCTTATTGTGCTTATTATCACGACAATTTTGTATTAGCCTTCTCTATTGTAAAGAATGAAAATAACACTTCAATGTTAGGTTCTGAAACTATCGCGCTTTATAACAGCGATATAATTTTAGAAGAAGGGAGAACATATTTATTAAAGGTGTCAGCAAGTAATCACTCTGCTGTTTATACACATTACAATAATATAGTTAATCCTGACAGTTATGAAACTACTGAAAATCATACGGGCGAACTCCATATTACCAAATTAGATAAAGAAAAAAATATTATATCGGGCACGTTTTGGTTTGATGCCGTAAACGAACAAGGTAAAAAAGTAGAAATCCGCGACGGGCGTTTTGATATGGTATTTGAAGGCTGGGCGGGAAAAGTTTAATAACAAAATAATAAATTATTATGAAAAAAATATTTTTACTATTTGCAGTAGCTCTATTGATTATAGCCTGCAATAAAGACGACGAAGCTCCACAACCAACACCGGAACCTACCGAAATAGAAAAGCTGCCACCTGCAACGCAAACAGGAGCCAACAAAGTAGGCTGTTTGCTAAACGGTAAAGCTTTTTTGCCAAGTGGCACTAATCCCACAGGTGGTAATCCAAATCCTTATTGTGCATATTATCACGATGCTTTTGTTTTGTCTTTTTCTATTGTAAGAAATGAAAATAATACCTCTATGGAAGGAACTGAATCCATAGCTATTCATAGCAGTAATGTAATTTTAGAAGAAAGTAAAACATATTCATTAAAAATTAATGATCAAAGAGCAGGATATTTAATAACAAAAAGATCGCCTAAATCAGATAGATACGACACTACCGAAGAGCAAGTAGGCGAATTTCATATAACCAAATTGGATAAAGAAAAAAATATTATATCGGGCACGTTTTGGTTTGATGCCGTAAACGAACAAGGTAAAAAAGTTGAAATCCGCGAGGGGCGTTTTGATATGGTATTTGAAGGCTGGGCGGGAAAAGTTTAATAACAAAATAATAAATTATTATGAAAAAAATATTTTTACTATTTGCAGTAGCTCTATTGATGATAGCCTGCAATAAAGACGATGAAGCTCCGCAACCAACACCGGAACCTACCGAAATAGAAAAGCTGCCACCTGCAACACAAACAGGAGCCAATAAAGTAGGCTGTTTACTAAACGGTAGAGCTTTTTTGCCCGTTGGGCAGTCAGGTGGTAGCAACCCTTACTGTGGATATTATCACGATGCTTTTTCTTTAGTATTCAGAATAACTAAAAATGAGGATAATATTACCGGAAATGGTACAGAATCAGTGGCTGTGTATAGTTCGGATATTATTCTTGAAGAAGGAATGATATATGTTCTACGTGCTGACAATAGTAATCATTCTGGTGCATATAGAATCAATAGGATAAATAACTTTCAGAGTTTTGAAACTAATACAGAATACACTGGAGAACTTCATATTACCAAATTGGATAAAGAAAAAAATATTATATCTGGTACGTTTTGGTTTGATGCCGTAAACGAACAAGGAAAGAAAGTAGAAATCCGCGAGGGACGTTTTGATATGGTATTTGAAGGCTGGGCAGGATAATATACCGTTAAACTAAATCAGCAATAAAACCAAGTGTTATAAATATAAAACGTTGATTTAAAAAAAATTTTTTATTAAAGTTTTGATTTTTAGTTATTTTTTTACTAATTTACGTTTCAAATTAAAACTACTTTTATGAAAAAACTACTATTTATATTAGCAACCATTGCTTTCTTTGTTTCTTGCAACAAAGACGACCAAGCACCACAACCAGAACCGCAAATAGCCGAAATAGACAAGCTGCCACCACCTACCCAAACCGGAGCCAATAAAATTGGTTGTTTGGTTAACGGTAAGGCTTTTTTACCTAAAGGGCAACTAACTGGTAGTAGCAACCCCTACTGTGGGTATTACCATGATAAACTTTCTTTAGTTTTCAGTATTGTAAAGAATGAAGAAAATATAACAGGTAATGGAACCGAATCAATTGCCTTATATAGTTCTAATGTAATTTTAGAAGAAAATACAAAATACAAAATACAAAATAGCAGTAGCAATCAGTCAGCAATTTATGATATCACAAATTTCCCTAATTTTGATACTTATGAAACTACTAATGAGATAAATGGCGAACTTCATATAACCAAATTAGATAAAGAAAAAAATATTATATCGGGTACGTTTTGGTTTGATGCCGTAAACGAACAAGGAAAGAAAGTAGAAATCCGCGAGGGACGTTTTGATATGGTATTTGAAGGCTGGGCGGGAAAAGTTTAATAACAAAATAATAAATTATTATGAAAAAAATATTTTTACTATTTGCAGTAGCTCTATTGATTATAGCCTGCTACAAAGATGACGAAGCTCCGCAACCAACACCGGAACCTACCGAAATAGAAAAGCTGCCACCTGCTACCCAAACAGGTGCCAACAAAGTAGGTTGTTTGGTTAATGGTAAAGCTTTTTTACCTGAAGGACAATTAACAGGCAGTAGTAACCCTTATTGCGGATATTTCCATGATGCTTTTTCTTTAGTATTTAATGTAGTTAAAAACAATGACAATATTACTGCTAACGGAACAGAATCTGTGGTCGTATATAGTTCAAATACCTTTCTCGAAGAAGGGAATACATATGTTTTACAAGCAGAAAACAGTGACCATTCTGGGGGGTATAGAGTTTTTGATAGAAATGACTATCAATTTTATGATACAAATGACGAATATATAGGCGAACTTCATATAACCAAATTGGATAAAACAAACAATGTAATATCGGGTACGTTTTGGTTTGATGCGGTTAATGAGCAAAGCAAAAAAGTAGAAATCCGCGAGGGGCGTTTTGATATGGTATTTGAAGGCTGGGCAGGATAGAAAAGAATTTTAACTCTAAATATTAAGTCATTATGAAGAAAAAATTACACAGGTTAGCGTAATACTACTAATGTGTATTTGTTTTACTGCAAATGCACAAGAAGAGGTAAGCACCGCATTCTTTGAGAATCAGGTGATGAGATTCGGTCAGTTAGACCCAACAAAAGTGCCCACGGGTATTTTGTACGAAGCAGGTTTTCCGTTTACGGATATTGAAACTTTTAACGGTACTGACTTACCAGATTCGCTTTATGTGAACGGCGGAACGGTTAAAAGTATTTACAAAACCATTTTTTCAAGTATTGTGGATGAAACCAACGAAAGTTTGTACAACCTTCAAATCCCTGACGAATACGAAGAAGAATGGTTGTCTGCACGTAATACCGATGAAGTTATTTTATCGGGGATGCTGTTTAAATACAATTTGTTTAAAGAAGATGCGTACCAGCAAGAACAGATTATGGTAAACGGTTCCGGAGCTTTGATAGATGTACCCGGGCAAAATCCTTATACCGAAAATTATACTGTGGGTATTGCCCCGGGCTTTAAAACCTTTTACGGAAAAGAAATGAACGTGAAGCTGCCGTCTTCTCTTTTTAAAAGCAACCTGCTTGAAAACATTGAAAACATACAGATTGATTTTGGCGATGGCTTGGGTTTCAGAACCGTTACCTTTAATCAACCTATTGCGGTAACCTATGCAACCCCTGGCGACAAAGAATGGCGGTACAGAATTAGGATTTCCGGCGGACTAACACTTGACAGCCGATCTGTGATTGGTATTGTTGATTGGGAAAACCCTATACCTGTTACCGGAAGTGTTTACTGCGGAATGTGGAATATGACTAGAAAAGTTACGGCAACCAAAGCACATTTAGGCGAATACGGAGAGCTGAACCTTACAATCCGTTGTTCGGGCGACGGTATCATCAACAATCCGTTGATTGTGGTAGAAGGTTTTGATATCGGGAACCTTTTTGACCCTGAAAGTAAATAAGGGACTACAAATATTGGAACTTTTAGAGATGGGGTAGAATTTGGAAGTAATGATTTACGAAATCTTTTGTTTAATGCAGGACGTGAATATGACATTATTTATGTAGATTGGATCAACGGTATGGATTATATGGAACGCAACGCTTATGCGTTAGAAGAAGCCATAAAATGGGTAAACAGCATCAAACAAGGCAATGAACCTAACGTTATTATTGGGCAAAGTATGGGCGGTGTGGTAACACGGTATGCACTTACCGATATGGAAAATAACAGTTTGGCACACGAAACCAATTTGTTTATTTCGCACGATGCACCACATCAGGGAGCAAACATTCCGGATAGTTACCAGTTTATGTACCGTCACTTAACGCAAATGTATGTTAAAGTAAAATCGGGTACAAGAATTTTAAATTTAAAGCTAATACCCAAAGATCTCATTAACAAAATGAATAATGTTGTGGGTATGTTAGACCAACCCGCTTCAAAACAACTTTTAAGATATTGGGTTGCGGGTAATTATAGCTACAACAACTCTGAGCATTATGCTTTCTACACAGCTTTAAGAGCAATGAATAGCAATGGAGGTTATCCAACATTGACAAGAAATATTGCTTTAAGCAACGGAAGCGAATGTGGTGCTACACAATTTGATGTTCAGCCCAATGCCAACTTATTAAACATTCATTTTAGCAATAAACCTACAATATTAAGCGATGTTATAGGTAGCGCTATTGGTCCCATTGCAGGTGCTTACGGAGCTTGGTTATTCAAAGATTGGAATGTTTTCTTAACAGGGTTAAAGGCTACTATATCATCTAAGAAAAAACTTACCTTAGATTTATGGGCAAAAACAATGAGTGAAACAGCAAGTTTACAGCAACATGTGTATCATGCAGATTTAACTTATCATCAAAAGGTTTTATTTGTGATTAACGACAATACAAATATTTTTCATAAAGATGCTTATTCACGCTCAGGAACAGAATTTAGCCATTTTGGCGGTGGAAATTTTCAAATTTATGATGATACAAATGTTGACCAAATTACTAAATTTAATTATACCGGAATAGTTGATTATAATATTAAACCGCGGTTTAACTTTATACCAACAACCAGTGCCTTAGATATCGGTAAATACATTCATACAATAGGCAGTAACAATCTACGTGCAAGCTACGTAGGCGCTACTCCACCCACAGGAATCTACTCATCTCCTTTTGCTAATTTTTCAACTGATTTTAATCCAATAAATGACAACTATCATAATTTTCGTCATATTACTTTTAACCCAAGAAACGGACAATGGCTTGCAAGTGAACTGAATGCTGCACGAAACTCTAACAATAATCAGCTTGTTACAGATTGTTCTATTTTCTGTGGAGAAAGTGAAATAACAGGTTCTGATTTTATATGCGATGGAGCTAATTACACCTACAGTATTCCCGAATTAGCAGGAGTTACTATCAATTGGTCTGTAAGTGGATTGCAGATAGTTTCAGGTCAAAATACATCAAATTTAGTTGTAAAAGATAATGGAGGAATAAACCCTAAAAGCATTCTTGTAACGATTAATTCAAGTACTTGTGGTGCGGTAACACTAAGTAAAAATGTCCATGCCGGAACACCATTCATGATAGGAAGTATCGCAGGATGGAATGTTATTCAAACAAATGGTAATCAACAATTCAGTTTCCCACTAACTTATACTGCACCTAATACAACGGGAGCAACTTATTACGAATGGATATTACCTGGTAACTATCAACTTGTAAGTCAGTTAGGTGTTCCTACGGATATACCTCAGAATTGGGAATTATTAGCTTCAACAGCTAATTCAAATATAATTTCTGTAAGGTCGCCCCTATCAGGAAGTGGGCAAATAAAAGTACGCGCATGTAATGAGTGTGGTTGTTCAACTTATATTTCATTAGATGTGTCACACCAACACAATCCAGGAATGCCAGGATTTGAAATTGCACCTAATCCTACGACAGGCGATGTATTAAATATTATGCGAGTTGAAAGTGCTCCAGTAGTTGAATTCCCAGGAAATCGTACAGATGTATTTATATATAATTTACAAGCACAAAGAGTACACCAATTTGAAATAACGAACCAAGGTGGAAGTACAAATGTAGCACACCTAACAAATGGAATTTACAAAGTACATATTGATATGAAAAATGGAAGTTTTGAAGTTCTTAATTTAAGCATCTCAAGATAAAAACAACCTTAATTTTATTGGCAAGCCTCTGCAATAGCTTTCTATTGCAGAGGCTTTTTTAATTTACAAACAGCGCATCAAACATTAAAAAACAATTAAATCGCAACTATGCTTCATTAAAACCGTATAATTTTTGTAATTTTGTTAAAGAATGAGTATGGTTAAAAAAAATACAAACGAAATTTTACATAAGTTAGATTTCATTGATGATGCAGACGATGAAACGATTCTTATTGCTTTAAAATCAAATATTCCCGATTACAAAATGGCGTATTTGCTCAATAGGCATTTATCGGTTCGTTTTGAAAAAGCAACAGATGATATTTCTTTGACTACCGACACCGGCGTGGCTTATTTTAGAACCTTTGCGTTTCAGGACACAAAAAACCATTTGGTTTGGCGGCTTTTAGAAAACAAATCCAATCATTCTGAAAACATCACCGAACAACCTTATTCATTATTTACCAACGAAAACACCTTGTTTACTGCCACCAATTATTTAGTAAACGAATGGAAAAACATCGATTTTTTTATTTTAATCGAAAATGCAGATCTGTTCTTTAACCCCGAAGAATTGCTGGAAAAACTGCAAGATATAAAGAACCTTTCAACGCATTTTTTAGTGGACTGGGATTCTTTAAGTATAAAAACACAAAAAAATTTAATTTTTTAATATGTTACCAAGAAAAAAAACAAAAATAGTCGCAACCTTAGGACCGGCTTGTAGCACCAAAGAAATTATTAAACAAATGATTGAAGCAGGTGTGAATGTTTTTAGAATCAATTTTTCGCATGCAGACTATTTTGATATCGAAGACAAGGTGCGAATTATCCGTGAGCTAAACGAAGAGTTTCAGTACAACACCTCGATATTAGCCGATTTACAAGGACCCAAATTGCGCGTAGGTGTGATGAAAGACGAAGTGGTTCTTAAAAAAGGCGACATCATTACTTTTTCAACTAAAGAAGAGTTTTTAGGAACAGCCGAAAAAGTGTATATGACCTATAAAAGCTTTCCGCAGGACGTGAACCCCGGAGAAAGTATTTTGCTTGATGACGGCAAACTGATTTTCAACGTTTTGGATACCGATCGCGAACACGAAGTGAGAGCGGTGGTGGTGCAAGGCGGGCCTTTGCGTTCCAAAAAAGGCGTTAATCTACCCAACACTAAGGTATCGTTACCGGCATTGACCGAGAAAGATATTAAAGACGCTTTATTTGCCATTAAATTAAGTGTGGATTGGATTGCCCTTTCGTTTGTAAGAACGGAAGACGATTTGGAGGATTTGCGTTTATTGATTGAAGAACATTCGGATCACAAAATTCCGATTATTGCAAAAATAGAAAAACCCGAAGCAGTGGCAAACATCAACAAAATTGTTTCGCATTGCGATGGATTAATGGTGGCGCGTGGCGATTTGGGTGTAGAAATTCCGGCGCAGGAAGTACCGCTCATCCAAAAACAATTGGTTCACAAGGCAAAATATGCGCGTATTCCGGTTATAATTGCCACTCAAATGATGGAAACCATGATCACCAGCCTAACGCCTACTCGTGCAGAAGTGAACGACGTTGCCAACTCGGTAATGGATGGTGCAGACGCGGTAATGCTTTCAGGCGAAACATCGGTGGGTAATTATCCAGTGCAAGTTATTGAACGGATGACACAAATCATCAACAGTGTGGAAGATTCCGATTTAATTAAACTACCGGTGAATGATCCAAAAATAAAAACCAAACGCTTCATTACCAAATCAATCTGTTTCCACGCAGCCATTATGGCAAATGATATCGAAGCCAAAGTAATTAACACCTTGACCAATTCTGGTTACACAGCGTTCCAAATTTCGGCTTGGCGACCAAATGCACACATTTTGGCTTATACATCAAACAAACACATGCTAACGCAGTTGAGCTTGCTTTGGGGCGTTACTGCTTTTTGGTATGACAAATACGAAAGTACCGATGTGACGATTGAAGACATTAACCAAATTGCTAAAGAAAACAATTATGTGCAACCAGGCGATTACACGATTAATTTAGCTTCAATGCCATTAATTGAAAAAGGGATGGTAAACACGATTCGAGTTTCTGAAATTGAGTAAATGAAGGTAAGAAATTCTGTATTTTTTGGTTTGATGCTATTGTGCATATCATGCTCTTCTGAATCTGAAAAATTTTTAGAAGAAAGGTTAGCAAAAGAAAATTTTGATTTTTCCGATTTAAAACCGAAAAACAACTGGTTGCAATCCAATTTAAGCAATAGCGGTGTAGAGTATGGAATTATTAGTTTGAATAATGCGCAAAAAGTTAAATTTTGGTTTGTAAGCCATCATCTTATATCTGATAAAGGGGGAACAATTTATGAATTTCCCGACGGAGAAAAAAAGTTTATTAGCGGTATGCATTGCTGTGAAGTTTTATTTAATGATACAGAATCTTTAAGGGATCTTTCAACATTTAAGAATTATCTCGAAGCCAATAATAGATTAAAACCTTAAAAATATTTAACATCTAACAACAAAAAGTCATTCTTAACCGAGAATGGCTTTTTATTTTTTAGTCGAAAAACACCAAGTGTTCTGCAGGTTGCTGCCCAAAAGGGTTAGCTATTTTCAACTCCAGGAATTGAAAAAGGAAGTTCTTTAAGCCATGCCACTCCAAATTTTTGTGTTAATTGTTTGGCTATTTCTCTGTTGTTTTCTTCCGCTCGTTTTAAATCTGTTGGTAAAACTACGCAACTTTCAAACCGAAAACCAACTGCAAACTTATTTTTAAAAGAAAGAGCACTTTCGGAGTTGCTGTGGTCTGCAATTCCAAATAAAATAAAACTTACCGGAGTTTTTATTGTATCTCCTTTAATTGTTGATACACTGTGGGATTTTTGAGTTACTTTATAATCTTGGCTGTAAATGTTTAAGCTTACAAAAAAGATAAGTATTACTATAAGTTTCATAACCGATTGTTTTTGATTGTTGTTATTTTATAAAAATACTAAAAAATATATTTCTTTAACAAAAAAATTGAATGTAAAGAACGAAAAAATATAAAGTGAAACCTTATAGTATAATTTGGTTTTTGTGGAAGGTTCATTTTACAAAAGGGATTACCTTCAGTCAATTCGACTAAAACCTCAAGTGCAGTAGAAATCCTTTTTGGAAATTATAAGCATAAATTTTTTAACATAAAGCCTAGTCCAAAGGGATTTGCCGAAATAATATAAAAAAAGAAAAGCCTCGAAAAATCGAGGCTTTTGTGTATAAAAGGTTGAAATTATTTTTTCTTTTTTGCTCCTTTTTCTGCTTTTGCAGCTTCTTGAGCAGCTTTCATAGCCGCACGAGAGATACGAACTTGAGCAACAACCGTGTTGTCTGGGTGTAACAATTTAAAGTTTTCGGTTGGCAACTTTGTAACGTATAATTTGTTACCCATTTCCAATTCGGTGATATCCGCTTCTACGAAATCTGGTAAGTTTGCCGGTAAAGCGCGCACTTTTAATTTGCGTTGGTTTAAACGCAATACACCACCTGCCATTACACCTTTAGAGTTTCCTACTACTTTTACAGGAACTTCCATAGTGATTTCTTTATCTTCGTGTAATTGGTAGAAATCGATGTGTAAAATTTTGTCTGACACTGGGTGAAATTGGATGTCTTGTAGAATAGCATCAATTTTTTTACCGTCTAAATCAATTGCAACTGTGTGTACGTTTGGAGTGTACACCAAGTTTTTAAACGCTTTTTCTTCAGCTGTAAAATGCACTGGTTGTTCTCCTCCGTAAACTACGCAAGGAACCAATCCAGCATTACGTGCGGCTTTTGTAGCTACTTTGCCCACGCTTTCTCTTTCTTGTCCTTTAATTGAAATTGATTTCATTTTGAATATATAAAAATTAATAAAAAATTACATGATAAATTTATCGCTGATTGATGTGTTGTTTTGCACCATGTGCATCACGTCTGCGAATAATTCGGCACAGCTTAATACGCGTATTTTGCTGCTTTGTTTTTTTAACGGAATAGAATCGGTAACGATCAATTCGGTTAGTGATGAGTTTTCTATTTTTTCGTAGGCATTGCCTGATAAAATGGCGTGTGTGCAAATTGCTCGTACGCTTAATGCGCCACGCTCGATCATTACATCGGCTGCTTTTGCAAGAGTGCCGCCTGTATCAATCATGTCATCTACTAAAATTACGTTTCTACCGGTTACGTCTCCGATAAGCTCCATGGTGTCTATTACATTTGCTTTTTTGCGTTGTTTGTAACATACCACTACTTCGCTTTCTAGATATTTTGCATAGGCATAAGCGCGTTTAGAACCGCCCATGTCGGGTGATGCAATGGTTAAATTCTCTAAACCCAATGATTGCACATACGGCAAGAATATGGTTGATGCATATAAGTGATCTACTGGTTTTTCGAAAAAGCCTTGTATTTGGTCTGCGTGTAAATCCATAGTCATTACACGAGTTGCTCCGGCTGTTTCTAGCATTTTTGCTACTAATTTAGCACCTATTGGCACGCGTGGCTTGTCTTTACGGTCTTGACGAGCCCATCCAAAATAAGGAATTACAGCGGTAATATGACGAGCCGACGCACGTTTGGCAGCATCGCACATTAACAATAATTCCATTAAATTATCTGCACTTGGAAAGGTAGAGCATACTAAGAACACGCGTAATCCGCGGATTGATTCTTCGAATGAAGGCTGAAATTCACCATCGCTGTAATGCGAAAAGGTAACTTTTCCTAGCTCTACTCCGTAATGCTTGGCCATTTTTTCTGCTAATTCTTTACTCTGCGAACATGCAAACACTTTTGCTTCAGGTTCAAAGTAACTCATTGTTGCTTAATTTAGTAGTTATTATTGCTTGTTGTATTGTGGGTGCAAATTTAGAAATAATTTTGATGTTGCTCACATTTTTTTAGATTTTTATTTGTTTTATTTGAAAATGTACTTACATTTGCAATCACAATTTCAAGCAAAAAGCCTGAGTGGCGGAATTGGTAGACGCGCACGACTCAAACTCGTGTTCTTCGGAGTGTGGGTTCGATTCCCACCTCAGGTACAGAAAGCTCAACTGAAAAGTTGGGCTTTTTTTATGTAGTTACCCAAACATTTTGAGCGTTTGTGGCATCGAGCACTTTTAGATTCAAAGAGCGGTGAAAGTTCATTGCCATTTTAAATGCGTCTTCTTTGTTGGTTGTCTTATAAAAAGTGATTCGTTTGCTGTTTTCATAAAACAAATTCACTTCATATATTTCTTCGCGCATGACTGTGGAGGCAGTAGCCACGCTAATTCTTTTACCTTCTGTGGTTTTAAAAACCGATACATAATCAAAAACAGGTAAAGGCTTCCATTTGCCAACGTGGATTGCAAAAATGGACTGTATATTTCGATATTTCTGGGTTTGAAAATCAATTTGCGAGCCTTCGGTTTTCATCAAACCAAATCCAATCACCGCAAATAGTAATCCAAAAAATATATTTTGATAAATTAAAAAATACAATCCCGACACGAACAATAAAAAGGATATTAAATATTTTGTGAAAGGCACTTTCCGCAGATAGGTGATTCGATGCATGGTTGTTTTTTTAAAACATTTTTAATAATTTCTAAATTTAATTTAAAACTTTAATTTTATCTATCAATTTAAAAAAAAACACTTTAAAAAATAAATAAAAAGTATATTTGTCTGAAAATCAAATAATTTATTGTACATTTGTACTTTATTTACATCACAGGCTTCTGCCTATTGCCTTTTCTGAATAGTTTAAAGCATTTTTTTCTCTCAGTTTTTGCTTTTTTTCAGCTGCCACCAATACCATAATATTATGAACCACACAACTGGCAAACTGAAAACGATTATTTTTCATGAAAAAAACTTCTTTCATAGGGTTGATATTCCATTTGATTTATATTAAATGACATACACACATTTTGCTTGAAATTTTATGATTTATAAATTCCGTTTATTGATTAAATAAAACCCATAAAACATTTTAATACCAGCCCACGGGCACAATATATTATGACTTTTAAAGAATTACACATTATACCCAATATCCTAAAAGCTGTAGCAACAGCAGGATATACCAATGCAACCGAAATACAAAAACAAGCAATTCCACCTATATTAAACGGAAAAGATGTGATTGGTTGCGCACAAACAGGTACTGGAAAAACAGCATCATTTGCTATTCCTATTTTACAACTACTTAGCCAAAAAACACCAACCAATAAAAATGCTATTCGCGCACTGATTTTAACACCCACTCGCGAATTAGCAATACAAATAAGCGATAATTTCAGCACCTACGGAAATTTTCTTCCTATAAATCATTTGGCAATTTTTGGTGGTGTACCGCAAGGCAACCAACTAAAACAATTAAACAAAGGAACCGATGTGCTTATTGCCACACCCGGACGGTTATTGGATCTAATGGCGCAAGGATGCATCAATTTGCGTTCACTTGAAATATTTGTACTAGATGAAGCCGACCGAATGCTAGACATGGGTTTTGTGAACGATGTAAAGAAAATTCTAACTAAAATACCCACTAAAAGACAAAGTTTGCTTTTCTCTGCTACTATGCCTAAAGAAATACGAAATTTTGCGTACAGCTTTCTTCAAAATCCAACCGAAATTAGCGTAACTCCTGTTTCTTCTACCGCACAAACTGTAAAACAAGGGGTGTATTTTGTAGAAAAACCAGAAAAACTAAATCTATTGGTTCACATTCTGCAAGAGCAATCTATTGAGCGTTCTTTAATTTTTGCACGCACAAAATACGGCGCCGATAAATTGGTAAAACAACTAAAAAGAACGGGCATTCATGCCGCCGCTATTCATGGAAATAAATCGCAAAATGCCCGCCAAAAAGCGCTAGAAGATTTTAAAAACAACCGAATTCAGGTTTTAATTGCAACAGACATTGCCGCACGCGGGATTGATATAGACGAACTGCCGCATGTTATTAATTTCGAACTGCCCAATGTTCCCGAAACGTATGTACACCGAATTGGACGCACCGGCAGAGCAGGAAATTCTGGCACCGCCGTTTCTTTTTGCGATGACGAACAAAAGAAAGACCTAAAAAACATTCAAAAACTAATTGGGTTTACCATGCCGGTACTAACTGTTGCAAACTAATACCCTATTTATAAACTTAAAAATAACGATAAAAGTATGGCCGATTCTTTTTCTAAAAAAGAAAATAATAAGAAAAAAACAAAAAAATTACAAGACAAACAATTACGACGCGAAGACCGTAAAACAAACAACAATAAAGGCAAAAGCCTCGACGATATGATTGTATATGTTGATATAAACGGAAATTTCACATCAGTGCCACCTCACCTTCAAAATAAAGAGGAAGATTTGGCAAAAGCACAAAAAAATGCAAAAAACCAAGCAATAGATGAACATGCTGTTTTCACAGGCATTGTAACTTATTTAAGCGACAAAGGCTATGGTTTTATTACCGAAGAAAAAACCGGCGACAGTATATTTTTCCACATTGGTCAAACAACAATCGCAGTGAATAAACACGATAAAATTAGTTTTAAAAAAGAAATGACTCCAAAAGGTTTTCGAGCAATCGACTTGGAAAAGTAAACGAATAATTAATTTAATATATAGAAACGATGCACGAAGGCACTGTAAAATTTTTTAATGAATCTAAAGGATTTGGATTTATTTCACAAGCAAATGGTGATTAAGATATTTTTGTTCACACAAGTGGCTTGTTAGACAGAGTACGCGAAAACGATTTAGTTGTTTTTGACATGGAACAAGAAAGAAAAGGGATTACAGCAATAAATGTAAAAAGAAAATAACACCTGTTTTACTTTATCTAAGAAGGATATACCCAAAAAGTATACCCTTTTTTATAACACAAAACTTAACATAAAAATCAAAAATACTTCAAGCATTTTTAATATATTTACTAAACAAAAACCTATCATTATGAAAAAAGACGAATTAAAGAAAAAATTAAAAGCTCAAAACAAACAGCTTAAAAAACAAAAATCAATTATTAAATCATACAACAAACTTTTAGGCGAATACGAAGACTTAGCCAAACGCATGAAAAAAAGCATTAAACGCTTTGAATCGTTACTAGAAGATATCGAAGTGGAAGAAGAGTTAACCGACGAAGAAATCGATCAAATCATGAATCAATTCAATGAACTAGACGAAGATGATCTTGATATAGACCTAGATAATTCTGAAGACACACAAGATAAATAGTAAAATCCTCTCTATGGGGATTTTTTTTATTTTAGCAAAAAAATTAAAATGAACAAAAACCCACTTTCGGTAAACGAAGCAATAAAAAAATTAGAATATTATTGTTCGTATCAAGATCGGTGCTACAAAGAAGTTATTGCCAAACTAAAAACGCTGGGAATGTTTCAAACCGCCATAGACCACATCCTTACCCATTTATCTGAAAACAACTTTCTAAACGAAGAACGCTTTGCAAAAAGCTTTGCGCGCGGCAAACACAAATTCAAACATTGGGGCAAACGTCGCATAGAACAAGAGCTGAAATTCAGAGATATTTCCTCACACAACATTAAAACAGCTTTAAAAGAAATAGAAACCGATTATTTAACCAATTTCTACAACCTAGCCGAAAAAAAATGGCAAACCCTCACCGACACTTCTCTTGAAAAGAAAAAACGCAGATGGACCGATTATCTTTTACGCAAAGGCTATGAAACCCACTTAATATTTGATTTTTTGAAGGAGTTAAGCACATAAAACATATGGGCAATCCCTTCCACTACCGTTTCAGGTCGGGCTTTCCGCCGTCGCTTTTGTTTTTTCGCAAAAAACAAAGAGCTCCAACAAGGCTGCAATCCCTATTGCGGTTAGCTGATGATTGGTCTTTTAGGTAGATTATATAGTTGTATAATGTAAATTGTACTGCTGTATATTGAAGAAAATAAGTGCAAATTTTGTGATCTGTGGTTTGCTTAAGATTTAAAGTTTCAAGTTCTTTTAGATGAACTTGTCTCGAACCATAGTTCGATGGTTATGATGCAAATTTACAATAGGCCTTAGCCACACTTCATGTATAATGTAAATTGTATTACTGTATATTGTAGAAAAAAAGGCGACGACCCGAGCTTGCGAATTGCGCCGCACCACCCGAACGAAGCGAACGGTACGTAGTAAATAAAAAAAAGCCCGTCTTGAAAAAGACAGGCTTTATTAAAAAAAGGCGACCCGAGCTTGCGAATTGCGCCGCACCACCCGAGCGAAGCGAACGGTACGTAGTAAATAAAAAAAGAAAGCCTATCTTGAAAAAGACAGGCTTTACTAAAAAAAGGCGGCGACATACTCTCCCACATGAAGATGCAGTACCATCTGCGCTATCGGGCTTAACTTCTCTGTTCGGAATGGGAAGAGGTGAGCCCCGATGCTATAACCACCTTAAATTTTTGTTTAAGGTTTAAAGTTTCTTTGTTTCAGGTTTTAACCTTGAACGCGTTAAACTTTCAACTTTAAACGCAGCTTTGCTG
The DNA here is from genome assembly GCF_024628805.1 of Paenimyroides aestuarii. Taxonomy (NCBI): domain Bacteria; kingdom Pseudomonadati; phylum Bacteroidota; class Flavobacteriia; order Flavobacteriales; family Flavobacteriaceae; genus Paenimyroides; species Paenimyroides aestuarii. The sequence continues at coordinate 730,432 of NZ_CP102382.1, forward strand.
CAATATTGTTAACATATTTTCGATACTTTTATTTATTTGTAGATATTATTTCAGTCTTAATACTTAATACTAAAATCTTAATACTAATACTATACTTTACAAAGCAACTTCCAGAGCACATAAGCATACGGGCTATTAGTACTACTCGACTATGACATTACTGCCTTTACATCTATAGCCTATCAACGTTGTCATCTCCAACGACCCTTTAAAGAAATCTCATCTTGTGGTGGGTTTCGCGCTTATATGCTTTCAGCGCTTATCCCTTCCCAACGTAGCTACTCAGCGATGCACCTGGCGGCACAACTGATACACCAGAGGTTGGTCCAATTCGGTCCTCTCGTACTAGAATCAGATCCACTCAAATTTCTAACGCCCACAGTAGATAGAGACCGAACTGTCTCACGACGTTCTGAACCCAGCTCGCGTGCCACTTTAATGGGCGAACAGCCCAACCCTTGGGACCTTCTCCAGCCCCAGGATGTGACGAGCCGACATCGAGGTGCCAAACCCCCCCGTCGATATGAGCTCTTGGGGGAGATCAGCCTGTTATCCCCGGCGTACCTTTTATCCTTTGAGCGATGGCCCTTCCATGCGGAACCACCGGATCACTATGCTCTACTTTCGTACCTGATCGACTTGTAGGTCTCTCAGTCAAGCTCCCTTTTGCCATTGCACTCTACGCACGGTTACCAAGCGTGCTGAGGGAACCTTTAGAAGCCTCCGTTACTCTTTTGGAGGCGACCACCCCAGTCAAACTACCCACCAAGCAATGTCCCCCGAAACGCGGGGTTAGATCTCAGATAAGCAAAGGGTGGTATTTCAACAATGACTCCACAACGCCTAGCGACGCCGCTTCATAGTCTCCCACCTATCCTACACATCACTTATCCAAGAACAATACTAAGCTATAGTAAAGGTGCACAGGGTCTTTTCGTCCCACTGCGGGTAATCGGCATCTTCACCGATACTACAATTTCACCGAGCTCATGGCTGAGACAGTGTCCAGATCGTTACACCATTCGTGCAGGTCGGAACTTACCCGACAAGGAATTTCGCTACCTTAGGACCGTTATAGTTACGGCCGCCGTTTACTGGGGCTTCAATTCAATGCTTCTCCGAAGATAACATCTCCTCTTAACCTTCCAGCACCGGGCAGGTGTCAGGCCCTATACGTCATCTTACGATTTAGCAGAGCCCTGTGTTTTTGATAAACAGTCGCCTGGACCTTTTCACTGCGGCCACGCCTGAGCGTGGCGACCTTTCTCCCGAAGTTACAGGTCTATTTTGCCTAATTCCTTAGCCATGAATCTCTCGAGCACCTGAGGATACTCTCCTCGACCACCTGTGTCGGTTTGCGGTACGGGTTCTAATAATCTAGGTTTAGAAGCTTTTCTTGACAGCCTTTAGGTACACTATCTCTTTGCCCGAAGGCTCCGAGTACTATCGCATTTCTCCATCTCTAACGCATTTTACTATTAAAGATATAGGTACGTGCTTTAACGAACTATTCCGTCAGTTCGCGGTACTTTCACCACTGCGTCACTCCATCACAATTATTACAAGTACGGGAATATTAACCCGTTGGCCATCGACGTCCCCCTTCGGGTGTGCCTTAGGTCCCGACTAACCCACAGCTGATTAGCATAGCTGTGGAAACCTTGGTCTTACGGTGTGCGGGTTTCTCGCCCGCATTATCGTTACTTATGCCTACATTTTCTTTTCTAAACAGTCCAGCAATTCTCACAAATCACCTTCTACCCAGTTTAGAATGCTCCCCTACCACTGTACCTTGTACAATCCATAGCTTCGGTAGTATGCTTATGCCCGATTATTATCCATGCTCGATCGCTCGACTAGTGAGCTGTTACGCACTCTTTAAATGAATGGCTGCTTCCAAGCCAACATCCTAGCTGTCGGGGCAATCAAACCGCGTTTTTTCAACTTTAGCATACATTTGGGGACCTTAGCTGATGGTCTGGGTTCTTTCCCTCTCGGACATGGACCTTAGCACCCATGCCCTCACTGATGAAAATCATTTAATGCATTCGGAGTTTGTCAGGAATTGGTAGGCGGTGAAGCCCCCGCATCCAATCAGTAGCTCTACCTCTATTAAACTTTTTTCAGCGCTGACCTAAATGCATTTCGGGGAGTACGAGCTATTTCCGAGTTTGATTGGCCTTTCTCCCCTACCCACAGGTCATCCGAAGACTTTTCGTCAACCGGTTCGGTCCTCCATTTGGTGTTACCCCAAACTTCAACCTGCCCATGGGTAGATCACACGGTTTCGCGTCTACCATTACTGACTCATGCGCCCTATTCAGACTCGCTTTCGCTTCGGCTGCGTAACTTAATTACTTAACCTTGCCAGCAACGGTAATTCGTAGGCTCATTATGCAAAAGGCACGCGTCACCCAACGAATGGGCTCCGACCGCTTGTAGGCGTATATGGTTTCAGGTTCTTTTTCACTCCGTTATTCACGGTTCTTTTCACCTTTCCCTCACGGTACTGGTTCACTATCGGTCTCTCAGGAGTATTTAGCCTTGGCGGATGGTCCGCCGGTTTAATCAAGGTTTCTCGTGCCCCGACCTACTCAGGATACCACTATCTATTACATCTCTTACCAATACGGGACTATCACCCTCTGCGGTTCATTTTCAAATGATTCTTATTCGATTTGCATAAATGTCGTGGTCCTACAACCCCAAAAATTGCCGTAACAACTTTGGTTTGGGCTTTTCCGCGTTCGCTCGCCACTACTACGGATCACTTTTGTTTTCTTCTCCTCCGCCTACTTAGATGTTTCAGTTCAGCGGGTTTGCTTCCTTATCAGGATGACATGTCTTCAACATGACGGGTTGCCCCATTCGGATATCTACGGATCGTCTCGTGTGTGCCAATCCCCGTAGCTTTTCGCAGCTTATCACGTCCTTCTTCGCCTCTGAGAGCCTAGGCATTCCCCATACGCCCTTATTTTGCTTATTGTGCTCTACTTTTTTAGTTCTATGTTGTAAGTTATAGCTTATAGGTTCGAAAACCTAAAACGTATTTCTTATAACGTACTACCAAAAAATGTGCTTTATATTATTTCTAATATCTTTTCTACTTTTTAAATGTATCTCAATATGTCAATGAACTTTTTGCTTCGCGCTTTACGCACTAGGCTTTTAGCTTTAAGCTTACAGCTTATTGCTTCTTGTGGAGAATAAGGGAGTCGAACCCTTGACCTCCTGCGTGCAAGGCAGGCGCTCTAGCCAGCTGAGCTAATCCCCCGTATCGTAGTTGTTAGTTAACAGTTTATAGTTAACAGTAACTGTAAGGTTAGCTAACCTCTAGAATTTCCTTTGAATAAAATACTTTGTAGTCCCGGGCAGACTCGAACTGCCGACCCCTACATTATCAGTGTAGTACTCTAACCAGCTGAGCTACGAGACTCTGTATTTTTTATTCTGCTTTTTTTTGAACCAACAGTTAAAGAGTAAAAGATGTTTAAACCATCTCTAGAAAGGAGGTGTTCCAGCCGCACCTTCCGGTACGGCTACCTTGTTACGACTTAGCCTAGTTACCGGTTTTTACCCTAGGCAGCTCCTTGCGGTCACCGACTTCAGGTACCCCCAGCTTCCATGGCTTGACGGGCGGTGTGTACAAGGCCCGGGAACGTATTCACCGGATCATGGTGATATCCGTTATTTAGCGATTCCAGCTTCACGGAGTCGAGTTGCAGACTCGATCCGAACTGTGACCGGTTTTATAGATTCGCTCCTTGTCGCCAAGTGGCTGCTCTCTGTACCGGCCATTGTAGCACGTGTGTGGCCCAGGACGTAAGGGCCGTGATGATTTGACGTCATCCCCACCTTCCTCACAGTTTACACTGGCTGTCTTGCTAGAGTTCCCGACATGACTCGCTGGCAACTAACAACAGGGGTTGCGCTCGTTATAGGACTTAACCTGACACCTCACGGCACGAGCTGACGACAACCATGCAGCACTTGTAATTTGTCCGAAGAAATATCTGTTTCCAAATACGTCAAACTACATTTAAGCCCTGGTAAGGTTCCTCGCGTATCATCGAATTAAACCACATGCTCCACCGCTTGTGCGGGCCCCCGTCAATTCCTTTGAGTTTCAGGCTTGCGCCCGTACTCCCAGGTGGGATACTTATCACTTTCGCTTAGCCACTCAAACCGAAGCTCGAACAGCTAGTATCCATCGTTTACGGCGTGGACTACCAGGGTATCTAATCCTGTTCGCTACCACGCTTTCGTCCATCAGCGTCAATCATTTGTTAGTAACCTGCCTTCGCAATTGGTATTCCATGTAATATCTAAGCATTTCACCGCTACACTACATATTCTAGTTACTTCACAAATATTCAAGCCCTACAGTATCAATGGCATTTTTTTGGTTAAGCCAAAAACTTTCACCACTGACTTATAAAGCCGCCTACGGACCCTTTAAACCCAATGATTCCGGATAACGCTTGGATCCTCCGTATTACCGCGGCTGCTGGCACGGAGTTAGCCGATCCTTATTCTTACAGTACCGTCATAAATTCCCACGCATGGGAGTGTTTTTCCTGTACAAAAGCAGTTTACAATCCATAGGACCGTCATCCTGCACGCGGCATGGCTGGTTCAGGCTTGCGCCCATTGACCAATATTCCTCACTGCTGCCTCCCGTAGGAGTCTGGTCCGTGTCTCAGTACCAGTGTGGGGGATCTCCCTCTCAGGACCCCTACCCATCATCGTCTTGGTATGCCGTTACCACACCAACTAACTAATGGGACGCATGCTCATATTATACCAATAATATTTTATAATATATTGATGCCAATGCTATTAACTATAAGGTATTAATCCAAATTTCTCTGGGCTATCCCTTAGTATAAGGTAGATTGCATACGCGTTACGCACCCGTGCGCCGGTCTCAAAACAGCAAGCTGCTTCTACCCCTCGACTTGCATGTGTTAGGCCTGCCGCTAGCGTTCATCCTGAGCCAGGATCAAACTCTTCATCGTATAATTTTTTATATTGTTGATGTGTCGTTTAAAACCTCTTGGTTATCCAAGAGCTTTTACTCTTTAATTCTCTGTTAATCCAATATGTCTATGAACTTATTCTTCTTATCTTCGCTTCTCTCTCAAAGCGGTTGCAAAAGTAAAACTTATTTTTTAATCAGCAAATTTATTTTTGCTTTTTTTTGAAAAAGTTTTTTTTGTGGGCGATGAGGGGTTCGAACCCCCGACCCCCTCGGTGTAAACGAGGTGCTCTGAACCAGCTGAGCTAATCGCCCTTTTTCTTTTTGAACGGACTGCAAAGATAATAACCTTTTTCTATACCATCCAAATTTATTTTTTACTTTTTTTCTATGAACGTGGCTTTCGTTATCCTGAAAGCGGTTGCAAATATACTACTCTTTTTTTGGCTTTTGCAAATGGTTTTTCAAAGTTTTTTAATCTTTTTTGTAATTGTTTGACAGCGTGTGGTTTTGAAGTTTAAACTAGGTGAAAATAATCTTTGCCAAAGTTTGGAACTTTGGCAAAGTTGTACAATTTTACAAAACACAATTTACATTATACAATAAAAACCGCGTTAGGGATAGCAGCGAAAATCCTTTTTGTGAGCTTGCGAACAAAAAGATTGTAGCGAATAGCCCGCCCCCTGTTTGCTTGCATTTTTCTGTGATGTACGAAATGGTGTGTGGGTTCTGAGCTTTGTTTTGAAACGGAATGGAAGGGGAACGCCCATATCATAAAAAAAATCCCGCCACTTTTGAAAATGACGGGATTGAATATGTGTGAAAAACGTATTAGTTTTTACCTTCCATTTTAGCTTTTAATTCTGCTAATGCGTCGATATCTCCTAATGTAGTTTTTTCGTTTGAAGCGTTGTTTGCTGCTGCTTTTTCTTCTGCTGCTTTGAAGTTTTTCTCTTCTTCTTCACGGAATGTTGCAGTGTGCGATGCTACTACTCTTTTGAATTCTTTGTTGAATTCGATTACTTTGAAATCTGCTGTATCGCCTTTTTTCAATTTTTTTCCGTCTTCTTTTTCTAAGTGACGAGTTGGGATGAAGGCTACTACATCTTCTTCAAAGTTAATGGTTGCTCCTTTATCGTTTAAGTCTGCAATTGTTCCGTTGTGAACAGTACCTACGCCGTAAGCTGCTTCGTGTGCATCCCATGGGTTGTCGGTAGTTTGTTTGTGACCTAAAGATAATTTGCGACCTTCTACATCTAATTCTAACACTACAACGTCTAATTTGTCTCCTACGTTTACAAATTCTGATGGGTGTTTGATTTTCTTAGTCCAAGATAGGTCTGAAATGTAAACTAATCCGTCGATACCTTCTTCTAATTCAACGAAAACGCCGAAGTTTGTGAAGTTACGAACGGTGCCTGTATGTTTAGAACCTACTGGGTATTTAGATGTGATGTCTGTCCAAGGATCGTTTGATAATTGTTTGATACCTAATGACATTTTACGCTCTTCGCGGTCTAAAGTTAAGATAACTGCTTCTACTTCGTCTCCGATTTTAACGAAATCTTGAGCTGAACGTAAATGTGTTGACCATGACATTTCAGAAACGTGGATCAATCCTTCTACTCCTTCTGCTACTTCGATAAATGCACCGTAATCAGCTAAAACAACTACTTTACCTTTTACTTTATCTCCAACGTTTAAGTTAGCGTCTAAAGCATCCCAAGGGTGTGCGTTTAATTGTTTTAAACCTAATTGGATACGTGTTTTCTCGTCGTCGAAGTCTAAGATTACTACGTTTAATTTTTGGTCTAATTCTAATACTTCAGATGGGTGGTTGATACGAGACCATGATAAGTCTGTGATGTGGATTAATCCGTCAACGCCACCTAAATCGATGAATACACCGTATGAAGTGATGTTTTTAACTACACCTTCTAATACTTGACCTTTTTCTAACTGACCGATGATTTCTTTTTTCTGAATTTCGATATCAGCTTCGATTAATGCTTTGTGAGATACTACTACGTTTTTGAATTCGTGGTTGATTTTTACAACTTTAAATTCCATGGTTTTGTTAACGTATTGATCGTAATCGCGGATTGGTTTCACATCGATTTGAGATCCTGGTAAGAATGCTTCGATACCGAATACGTCAACGATCATACCACCTTTTGTTCTGCATTTAACAAAACCGTTTACGATTTCGCCTGTGTCATGAGCTGCAATCACGCGATCCCAAGCTTTGATGGTACGTGCTTTGCGGTGAGATAATACTAATTGTCCGTTTTTATCTTCGCGAACGTCGATTAGAACTTCTACTTTGTCACCAACTTTTAAGTTTGGATTGTAGCGAAATTCGTTTAAAGAGATAACACCTTCAGATTTAGCGTTGATATCAACAATTGCATCTCTGTCTGTGATTCTTACTACTACACCTTCTACAACTTCTTCATCACCGGTTGAGATAAATGTTTTTTCTACTAAGTCTTCGAATTCTTTAAGGTTTGAAGCATCTACTGCATCAATACCGTTTTCATAACTGTCCCAGTTGAAAGTGTCTAAGAATTCTTTTGTGTTTTGTGTTTGTTCAGACATGTCTGATAATAAATTTGTATTCTGTTTATTTAAGGATTGAAATGAAGTTTTAAACAGAAGTTGTTATTGATTATTGTTTTCACTTTTTAGCTCAATCCTTTTCTTCTGCTAAAAAGTGGTGCAAATTTACGTTGTTTTTTTTTATCTTCCTAGAAATCAATAAAAAAAGTCTAAAAAATGAATTCCAGACTTTTTTTTATTTAGAAATTGGTTGTTAGGTTTACGGTTAATCCGTTTGATTCTGGCACGAACCTACATACACCGCCTACGCAGATTAAACCACCACGTTGACGTCCATAGTTTAGAGCGATACGTGTTGCTCCTTTGGAGAAGCTTCCTCCTACGCTGTAGTAATGAATACGACTTTCTGGATGTGAGTTTCCGTAGTTATACATATCGGTTACATAAAGGCTAAACATTGTGTTTGGAACAAACTCTAATAGCGCTGCTCCCCAATCACCTTTATCTGCGGTTGCCCACATATTTTGTAATTGCAAACGAACAGAGGTTGTTTCTGAAAAATTATATAAGCCTTCCACACTAGCTATATCTGTTTTAACATCATCAAACTTTCCTTCTAAAAGGGGTGCGTTGTAATATTGGTTCATATACATGGCAATCATTTGAAATTTTGTTGAGTATCTTTTTCTAACTTCAATTGCCAGATCCTTATAGTATTTTTCTCCAAATTGCAAAAATTCATCATTTAGGATATTGGTATCAAAGTTGTATGATGATTTTAGACCTGCCCAATAGGATCCATTAACGGCCAAATGGGTTCCATACTCACCTCCTAATGTTGTTCCTTCTACAAAATCATAGTAAAAATCATACTGTCCGCCAATTTCTCCATTTCTTTTCTCGAACCAATTAACCCCTCCTTGCGCTTGATACACATAAATATTTTGCAGCGAAAAATCGTATTGTTTGGTTAGCGCAGGCACATAGTTTATCACTCCTTTATTATATACATTTCCGGTAAACTTTCTTTCAGAATAAAACATCATGTTTTCTAATCTACGCAGATTCACACTAGATCCAAAGTTATTTTTATTATATCCTAGGTTTACCAATATTGCATTCCCATCTAGAAATGTTTCGTCAACATAATCATCATTTTCAAAAATGATATCTTTTTGCTTATGAATATATTCACCACTAAGGTTAAAACTACCTAACCCTAAGCTTACACGACCTGAAAAGGCGTTGATAAGATCATTCACACCATTGTAGTCAACCACTTTTTCTTCATCTAATCTACCCACATAGCTGGCACCTAACCTTAAATCGGTACTTTCAAATTTTAATGCGTCTGACAAGTTAAATTCTATATTAGTTCCCACTACATAGCTCTCAGACAGGTCAAATCCCATTCCAAAACGTTGTTTACCTCCTAAAGTGGTAAGGTCAAGGTTTTTTGTTAATCGTAATTTCGCATTCAAACCAAAAAGCGCATTGTTAATTCCTAACGCACGATCTTCCCATGAACGCAGAATTAATCCGCTGCCAAATTGCTCATAGAAGTGACCCAAAGTAATGTTTACACCATTATCAAAATCGTTATACTTTGCGTAAATGGTACCGATATGTACATCCTGTAGATCTGGATTGTAGTTGATTATTGCTTTAGGATAGTAAGCTTCTATCTGGGTTCCAAACTCCCATTTGTTTTTAAAATAATCTAGTTTAATATAGGTATTCGACCTTAGCCTTTCTTCCGCTTCTGTTTCGTCTATCTTAATTTTTTCATCGTCTATGTAATATTGACTATTTGATTCAATACCTACACGAATTTGCGCATAAAAGAAAGACGACGTTAAGAACGCCGCCAAAAAAAATATTTTTTTCATTAATTATTTTTTTAAAATTTTCACCAATTCTTCTTCAATAATATTTTCAATACCCGGTGTATAATTGGAGTGAGTAAACATCACTTTTCCTTTGTAAAGCACCATGGTATAGGGAACATTAACAACATTTAATGTTCTTTTAAGGTCTTGATTGGTGTCTAATAAAACATTGTATTTCCAGCTTTTAGATGCAACCATAGGCTTTACTCTATTAATGGTTTTTGAATCATCGATAGAAACAGCGATTAATTCCACACCATAGTCTTTTTTCCAGTGGCTGTATTTTGTTTTAATGGCTTCTAACTCTCTAATACATGGTCCGCACCAAGTAGCCCAAAAGCTAACGATTACCGGTTTTGATGAGTTATTATAATTGGCTATATTGATTGCTTTGTTATCTAATGTTTTTAGGGATACATTTGGGAGTTTGTTCTGCGCTACAGCAATAGTAGCTATAAAACAACACACAATTAATAATGATGTACGTAATTTCATGATACTTTAAGATTCTATTAAAAAATGATTTCCAAAAGTAAGAATAAAATAATTACATAAAGAATTTTGTAACTATTATTTTTTTTTTACTTTTACATATTATTAACTTATTATTAACTTATTTCTATGTTTACTAAAAAATTATTGCCCGCTTTGCTATTTGGAATAGCATCTATTGGTTTTGTTGGTTGTTCAGGTTCTGATGATTCAGCTGACACACCAACAGAGGTAGATTTTACAAAAGGAGAATACAAACAAAAAGTATTAGTTGAAGATATTACTTCTGCAAGTTGTATGTGGTGTCCGCTAGGTACTGTTGCAATTGAAGGATTAGAAGGTTCTGACTATAAAGATAGAGTTATTGGTGTTGGTGTGCACGGTGATTTTAACCCAAACAGCGTAAAAGATCCATTTGTTTTACCAGGTATGACCAATCTTATGAAAGCTATTAAACTAAAAGGTTGGCCACATTTAAGTTTTAACCGAAATACCACCATTCCTGGAACTGGGTTTCAAAGTTTTATTCCTGCAACTGCTTCAGGGGTTTACTCCTTTTCTGCTGATAGATTTGAAACTTTCCAAAAGAAATATAAACTTTTAAACGAAGGATCTCCAATCGGAATCAAAATTGAATCAAACTTAGGTGCAACAAGCGGTAAAGTTGATGTGAGCTTAAAATTCAGCCAAAACATTGATCAAGAACTTAAATATGTTGTTTATTTATTGGAAGATGGCTTAGTGTTTCAACAAGCAAATGCTACTGCTATGTTTGGCAACAACTCAGGAGAACCAGCTTGGTCAATGAATTTTGTTCATGATCACGTGGTACGTGCTACTAATAATTTCTTAGGGGAGCCTGTTCCTGCTGGTCAAAAAACATCAAACGAATTCAAAGCTTCTGCAAGCTTATCATACACTATTGAAGATCTTTCAAAAACAAGTGTGGTTGTTGCAGTTCTTGATAAAGACGGAAACGTGGTAAATGCTCAAAAAGCAAAAGCTAATACCACACAAGACTACGAAAAAATGTAGAAATATTTAAAAATCAATTCTAAGAAGCTGTCCAAAACAGTGGGCAGCTTTTTTGCTTTAAAACCGAAATTTTAATTGCACATACTCTGCTTTTTTTTGGTTGATGTTTAAGTTGCTTATTTGAATTCCTATTAACCGTACAGATGTTTTTAAATCACTGTTTGCAAGCAGATCCAGGGCTGTGTCTAGTAACAAATCGTAGCTGCTTATGTAATAAGGCAAGGTGGTGCTTTTGGTTTGAAGCGTAAAATCGCTGTACTTTATTTTAAGGGTAAGAGTTTTCCCCGATAAATTGCGTTTTTGTAAGCGTATAGAAACTTCTTCGCAAACGTCTTTTAGTTTATCTTGCAAAGGAATGATTGAGGTGAAGTTTTCTGTGAAGGTTCGTTCGGCACCAATTGATTTCGGCAATCGGTTGGGTACTACTGGTGAATTGCTAATACCACGTGCCAATTGATAAAAGTGTAGTCCTGAATTGCCAAAATGCTCCTCTAGAAAGTCTATTGATTTCATTCGCAGGTCGCTGCCCGTAAATATCCCTAAATGATACATTTTTTCACAGGTTTTCTTCCCTACTCCAAAAAAACGTTTAATTTCTAAAGCATCTAAAAAAGGAATGATTTCTTCGGGGCGAATGGTTTTTTGTCCGTTGGGCTTATTGTAGTCGCTGGCTATTTTGGCTAAAAACTTATTCACTGAAATTCCTGCAGATGCTGTTAAACCAGTAGTTTCGAAAATTTTTCTGCGAATTTCCTCTGCAATGTTTGTAGCGCTTTTCAGGTTTTTTTTATTGATGGTAACATCTAAAAATGCTTCGTCTAAAGACAAGGGTTCTACTAAATCGGTATATTCTAAAAAAATGGCACGAATTTGTTGCGACACTTCTTTGTAGCGATCAAACCTGGGTTTCACAAAAATAAGTTCCGGACATTTTTTTATAGCTAATTTTCCGCTCATAGCACTTCGCACACCAAATTTCCGTGCTTCATAGCTTGCTGCAGAAATCACACCTCGGATTTCTGAACCACCAACTGCCAATGGTTTGTTTCGCAATTCGGGAAAATCGAGTTGCTCTACCGAAGCGTAAAACGCATCCATATCGATATGTATTATTTTTCGATGCGCTGCCGTCATTTATTATTCATTTACAAGTTTTCCTTATTTCTCTTTGGGAAAAAGAAATGAAGAGGGTGTTTTTTAAAGTGTTGCCAAACCGACTTTTGTAGCGCGAATACTTCAATCAAAGGAATGTTTCTGGAACGGAAAGCCAATCCTAAAGACAATCCAAAACTGACAATAAAGTTCATAAATCCTACAAAAAACAATCCTAGCAAACACCATAACCAGGTTTCTGTGGGCAATTGAAAATCGGCTCCATAAGCACCCAATGCAATGTTTCCACCCACGAAGGTTATATGGCGAATATCTAAATTCAGTCCCAAGAAAATTCCAATAGAGTGTGTACTGCCCATAAACACACCAAACCAAAAGTTTGATATAATACCCGGCCATTTTTTTTCGAGCCAAGTAGCCAATCGATGCGATTTGTAAGCACCAATCGTGCTTTTTAGAAATGGATTTTCTTGAATGCGGTAATACACTTGGTTGTGTTTGTTTTTGTTGGATACATTTCCAGAAATAATTCCAGAAAGAAAAAGAAAAACACCTGCAATACCTGCATGCAAAATTGCCCAAGAATGCACAGGGCTGGCATCTTTTAGCAGCGTGTGCCATTTGGTATCGGTGATATTGATGCCCGTAATACTGTCTATACACCAAATAAGCAGCAAAGCAACTAAAAATGCCATAATTACATTGCCTACAAATGCAATAAATTGCGAACGAAACAATCGGGCAAACAATCGGGCAAAAGCAGTATGCTGTTCGGCAGACGATTGGTTTTTGCGGCCTTCTTCTATCGCTTTAATAATGGTTGACGCTGTCATAGCAGGCTGTTTGGTTGCTAAAGCAAAGCCTAACAAATAAATCACGATGAATCCAAAAGCATAGTTCATACTGTACAAAAAGGCAAATCCAAAATCGCTGGTATCGGCCTTAGACAGCAATACTTTAAAGATACACAAAAAACCCACTATTAACCCGGCGCCTAATGAAGCTTTGAACATTCCAAAATATTCTTTAACAGTTTCGGTAATGTAATGTTCTCCGGTTTTGGCGGTATATTGTGTAATTTCGTAGGAAACTACTTGCGTGCTTTCTGCGATTAGTTTGCTTACATTGTTTTTATAGCAATTGTATTCGATTAATCTGAGTGACAATTTAATGGTATTGGTGAGTTGGTCTTGTTTGGTATCAACCACTAATAAATCCATTAAAAATTTGATGCGATCTAATTGCTGCCTGATACGCAATAAACTTTGGTTTACTTTAAGCGTAATTCCGAATACAGAACTGTTTTTATAGGCATGTTTCACCAACTCTACACATTGATTGTGCAAAATAACTAATTGTTTATAGTTTAAATCATTGGCATCAACAAACTGAATTTCGCCTTTGCGCAAGCGGCTTTCTATTTCTAAAAATTCACTTTCGAAACCTAAAAACGGACTCGCCAAATGGTTGTATTTAGGAATCATGTTTAAAATACTGGTTTCCATGGAACGACCACTCATTCGTTGGGTGAGCAATCCCATGGCATAAAGCATTTCAGACATGGCACCTTCATCGGCTTTTTCAAACTGATAAATATCTTTTATTTGCAAAATTTCAAGCAGCTCTACCAATTCGGTCAGTGGTATTTTATTAATCCAAATAAAATCGTTTTCTTTATAAAACACCTGATTTAAAACATATTCTAATGTTTCTTTCTGGGGCTGATAGGGCAAAACTTTAGCCGAGATGCGCTTTCTAATTTCATATATAAAATCAGAATCTTGCAGAATACCGGCGTCTGAAGCCATTAAGTGAAACTTTCTTCCTGAAAGAATATTTTTTAAATAATCACTTAACGTTTTTCGATCTTTATCAAATTCAATTAAATGATCCAACAATTCGCGAAGGGTGATGTTTGCTACACGTTTTGGATTTTTCGGACGAATATATCGAACCAAATCGTACAAAAAATACAGGCTATCTTGCAACATTACTTGATCTTCTACGATATACTTCGCAAAGATTTCGCTAATGTTTTTATAGGTAAAGTTCTTTTTTAATAAACTCATACAATCTTTTTTACGATATTTGATTCTTTAGTAAAACTTAAAAAAATCATGTTTGAAATTGAACGAAAATTCAGCGTTAAAAGTACTACTTTTTTGGCGAATGCTAAAAAAAGCTATAAGATTACGCAAGGTTATTTGAATTCTAACGAAAACCGAACGGTTCGGGTGCGTATTAAAGGCGATAAAGGTTTCATTACGGTAAAGGGAATAAGCAGTGCCGATGGTTTAAAACGGTTTGAATGGGAAAAAGAGATTGCTGTTGAAGAGGCAGAAGCTTTGCTATTGCTTTGTGAGGATTTCATCATCGATAAAACCAGATATATAGTTTTGAATGGCGATTCAGTGTTTGAAGTGGATGTTTTTGAAGGATTAAACACCGGTTTGGTTATTGCCGAAATTGAATTGCAAACTACCGATGAACATTTTGAAAAACCCGATTGGCTGGGCGATGAACTTACAGGTGATAAGCGATTTTACAACTCTTATTTAAGCAATCATCCGTTTGCTAATTGGGTGGATTAACCAATTCTAATTTCACTTTTAGCTTACCTGCTTTTTTATCGTGGGAAATGGCATTGAACGCTTTTTTGCTTAGGTCAATTTCTAAGCCTTTTGTGAATGGACCGCGGTCGTTAATCAGCACCTCAACACTTTTGTTGTTTGCAAGGTTGGTTACTTTTACTTTTGTGCCAAATGGAAGGATTTTGTGAGCGGCCGTTTGCTTATTATTTGAAAAAATTTCTCCATTGGCAGTGGTTCTCCCATTGAATTTATCGTGGTAATAACAAGCAAAAACCTCATTTTTAAACAATGAGGTTTCTATTTTTTTGTTTGTTTTGGCGGTTTTGCAACTTGCCAAACACATTAATATTAGTATAAAAAATACGTTATAGCGCAAATTCGTTTAAATCTAAATCTTCTGGAATAGAAGTAATGATACTCAACTCTTCTTGCAATTCGCTTTTTCTTTCTTCGTAATTTTCTGGTAAAACTTCTATTTTAACAGGTAAAACACCACGACCTTTATTGCTTGCTAAGTCCATAAAAGCGGTTTTGCTTAAATCTAGTTTTCGACCTTTCACAAAAGGGCCGCGATCGTTTATTTCTACAATTATTTCGCGATCATTTCTTAAATTGGTCACGCGTACTTTGGTACCAAAAGGAAGTGTTTTGTGAGCCGCAGTATATTTTTTATTGCTAAAAATGGCACCACTTGCTGTTTTTCTACCGTTGAATTTGTCGTGGTAATATGAAGCATTTGTTTCTTCATGCACCACCTCTACTTCCTCTTCCAAGGCTTCTAATTCGGCATTTAATTTAACTAATTCGCTTTTTAAGTCTGCTTCTTTTTCGTTTATTTTAGAAGAATCTTTCCCCAAACTGTTAGCTGTTGCTACTTCTGCAAACGCTAATTCTTTCCCCACAACTTTTTCGTTGTTATCCGTCTCCGTGTTTTTTGATAATACACCGTAGCTCATTATTGCCGTTAGTGTTACCAATCCTACTAAAATTAATGAAAAATGCTTCTTCATAAATTGTAATTTAATTAAACTTCTTTTTTTCTTGTAAAGACAAGAGGATTCTTTTCTTTTTATTTAATTAAGAATTGAATTTTATAACCAAGCGCTCCAAGGAATTCTAGACAATATCAAGATGGTTCCCAAGGCATACATGATGGCAATTGATTTGAATTTTGCTTTACTTGTTGTCATTTTTTTGTGACGCGACCAACCAATTGTAATTAAAACTACTGCAATTATATTGATCAATGGATGCTCTAAAGCATACAATCGCAAGGTGCTATCTTTCATTGCTACTGAAAATGATTGAACCATTGGAGACACAAAATAAAGTATGATTCCAATTAACAATTGTGTGTGTGTAAAAATTAACGCAAATAACGAAATTTTACGGTCGCCATCTTTAAATTCTTTGTTTGATGTCATTCCGATGATTGCATTGATCGAAGCAACAATTAACAAAATTAAAGCCAAATAGGCAATGTAAGAATGTGCGTGTTGTAAACCTGTGTACATAGTTTTAAATTATTGTTGTTTGCTGGCAAATATAGGCTTTTTTTATTGTTAAAAAGCACCTTTTAATTTTAACACAAAGGCAAAGATACTGAAAAACAAATACATAGTGAAATTTTTGCTTAAAATAAATATTTTTTAACACAATTTTAAAAGCTGTATCGCACTCCAAAAAACGTTCTAATACCTTGGTTTGGTGCATAAATATAAGTGGGATCAAACACTAAACCATACGGATTTTCAGCCGTTACCAAAGCCGTTCCATTAGCATCATATTGCACATTTTTGTCAAAGGGATCATGTGAACGAGCAATTAAAAACGGATTGTTTTTGTTGGGTGTCCAATTCAAAATATTTTTCACACCTCCATAGATTTCAAAATGCTTAAAACCTTTATATGTAAATTGAATATTTTGTAAACTATAGGTTTTAGAATAAGGCAAACGCGGATCTAATGCACTAACCAAAGGCAAACGCATCGGTCCATATACATTTCCAGAATAGTCAACCGTAAGGTTTACATTATTAAAAGTGTAGGAAACCACCCAAGTGCCCGAAAAATTTTCAGTAAGAATCTGTTGGGTACGCACACCCTTTTCTACCTTACCCACATCTTGCACCGTTACCCCCAACATCATTTTTAAATTATTGGCATACACTGCATCCACATTTAGGCTGATTCCTTTAGTTTCGGCATATCCTTCTAAATTTTTATAAATAATTTCATTGGGGTTGGTGTCATAGTCAGGGATAATGGAATTGGTAAAATGAGTGTACCAAGCTGCTGCTTCGGCTTGAAGCATTAAATCATCTTTCAACATCCAGGTTTTTAGGAAATTCAGATTCACATTAAACGATTGTTCGGGTTTTAAATCTTCTAAAATCACCACTTCTCGTGCGCCGGAAAGCGCCGCATGTTCTTCTGTAAACAAATTCACAACCCTAAAACCTGTGCCAGTGTTTAAACGCAAAATAGTTCCTTTTTTAGATTCATAGCGAAATGCAAGTCTGGGCGTAACAATACTTTTGTGGGTTTTGTGGTAATCATATCGCAAACCGCCCAACACACTGAAAAGCTTGTTGATTTTATATGAATCTTGAACAAAAAAACTGGGAATAAATGTTTCATCTGCTGTTGAAGTGGCTACGCTGTTGTCATCATACAATTGATAGCGGGCAGCAGTTCCCACCAAAAAATCGTGTTTTCCATAGGTTTTATCCCAATAGAATTGAGCAAAAGCAATGTTTTGTTTCGCAAGAAAAGGTGTATCGCCATACATGGAATTTTGATCGTGAGCGGTAAAAGAAAACTGACTGGTAATTTTTTCGGTAAACGGCAATTCGTATAAACCAAGCAATTCAAAGCGGTTGGTGTAAATCGATTCTCCATACACATCCGTTCCTCCTCGGAAATTGCGGTTCCAATTCATTTGTCCGCCCCACCGATCTTCGTAAAAATAACGAGTGGCAACTGCTAATTGCTTTTTTGAGTTGCGATCAAACGTAAATTTATTAAAAAATGAAATACGGTCTTGCAAAGTTATATCGGTAAATCCGTCTTTATTTTTGTCGATGGGATTGGAGTAATTAAAGTAATTAGCCCCCATTAACCAATGCACTTTATCTGAAACTTTTAAAGAAAGACCCAAATCGGTATTGATTTCACCCCACGAAGTTCCAAAAACATCCACCGCATATTTTGATGCATACAACGGATTTTTTGTAATGATATTGATCAATCCACCCACAGCTTCACTACCGTATAACGACGATGCCGGACCTTTCACGATTTCTACTTTCTCTATCAACGAATTCGGAATACCCGACAAACCATAAACGGTTGACAAGCCGCTTACAATGGGCATTCCATCAATTAAAACAAAAGTATAAGGTCCTTCTAAGCCGTTAATATGAATATCGCCCGTATTGCAAACACTGCAATTAACCTGCGGCTTTACGCCATTGACATTTTGAAGGGCTTCAAAAATATTTGGGGTTGGATTTTTTTTGAAAAAAGTAGGTGTATATACCTCTACCGGCATTAAACTTTCAGACCGAAGCACAGGTTTTAAACTGCCCGAAATCACAATTTCGTCTAATTGATCAGCAACTGGTTCTTGGTTTAAAATAAAATGAAACTGTGGATTATCAGCCGATACCATCCACTCAAAATCTTGTATAAATCCATTTTCATTCTGAATTTTGGCATGATACAAACCTTCTTTTTCAAATTCATAATAAAAATATCCATCGGCGTTTGTAGGCAATTCCGTATCAATTTCTTCAATATAAACAACTGTTTCAACAGGCAATCCATTATTTGTCACCTTTCCCTTGAAAGAAACTTGTGCAGTAACACTCTGAAAAGAAATAAACACCACGAAAAATATAATTAGTTTCATTTTATTTAATTTTTAGACAAATCTAAAAATATTTTTTAAACATCTAAATATAGAATTCAATTATTTATTTATATTTGATATTTATTTGAAACTATGCTTACTCATTCCGAAGAAAACTATTTAAAAATAATTTATCATTTATCGCAAACCGAAGATAATGGCATTTCTACCAATGCCATTGCTCAAAAAATTGATACCAAAGCGTCATCGGTTACCGATATGATAAAGAAATTAAAAGAGAAAAAATTAATTACACACGAACGATACAAAGGCGTTTTTATCACTAAATTGGGGATACAAACAGCCAAAATGATTATTAGAAAACACCGTTTATGGGAAGTTTTTTTGGTGGATAAACTACATTTTAATTGGGATGAAGTGCACGATGTTGCCGAAGAATTGGAACATATCAAGTCGGAAAAATTGATAAACGCACTAGATGCTTTTTTAGATTATCCGAAAGAAGATCCGCATGGCGACCCTATTCCAAATGCGAAAGGCGAAATTCCGTACCGAGAAAAAGAGTTGCTCACAGAGGCAAAAGTAAACAGCGAATATATGTGTGTGGGTGTGAAAGACACTTCGCCTGCATTTTTGCAATATTTAGATCGACAAAAAATTGCTCTTGGAAGCACGTTTAAAATTTTAAAACACGAAAATTTCGACCATTCAGTAACGGTACTTTTTCAATCAACCGAGTTAACACTTTCTAAAGTTGTGGCTCAAAATTTATTTGTAAAGAAAATTTAATATGTTCGATCAACTCATCGCTTTTTTTGAATCGGTAGATCCGGTTTGGGCAGCACTTTTCGCCGGATTATTTACTTGGTCGTTAACCGCAATTGGCGCCGCATTGGTTTTTGTTTTTCGCAATCCTAGCAAAAAAATGTTAGACGGCATGCTTGGTTTCACAGGCGGCGTGATGATTGCAGCCAGTTTTTGGAGTTTGCTGGCTCCCGCAATTAAAATGAGCCAAGGCGAGGGTTTTATAAAGGTGGTTCCCGCAGCAGTAGGTTTTGCATTGGGTGCTTTGTTTTTGTTTGGCTTGGATAAAGTGTTGCCGCATTTGCATTTGAATCACCCCGAATCGAAAGCAGAAGGCGTGAAAACCAAAACGCCTTGGCAAAAAACAACTTTATTGGTTTTAGCGATTACGCTGCACAACATTCCCGAAGGTTTGGCAGTTGGTGTTTTGTTTGGTGGTGTGGCTGCCGGAATACCCGAAGCAACTATTGCTGGGGCGTTAACGTTGGCAATTGGAATTGGTTTGCAAAATTTACCCGAAGGTTTGGCGGTTTCATTTCCGTTGCGCCGGGCGGGAATGAGCAAAGGCAAAAGTTTTATGTACGGACAAAGCTCTGCATTGGTGGAACCCGTTGCGGCTGTGATTGGGGCATTGGCTGTTGGCTTTTTTACGCCGATTTTGCCTTACGCATTAGCCTTTGCAGCCGGTGCCATGATTTTTGTGGTGATTGAAGAAGTAGTGCCCGAAACCCAACAAGGCGATAACGGAGATATTGCCACCCTTGGCTTTATTGGCGGTTTTATTGTAATGATGATGCTGGATGTGGCTTTGGGGTAATTAAGAGAAATATAATGATGAACTATTTTAATACTGCGAAAGATAGCTTAAACAACAAAGGATTTTCTATTGTGGAGGGAATTTATACTGATACCGAAATAGAATCTATCATATCTTGCATTGACAAAGCCGATCAAACCAAAACTACTTTTAGAAAATCGGTAGATTTATTTGCGATAAGGCAAGTTTTGAAAGAAATCCCAGAGATGATTCCATTTGTTTTTAATGATAACCTTCGCAAATTGATTGCACATATTGTAGGTAATGATTATTTCATTGTGAAAAGCATCTATTTTGACAAACCCGAAAAATCTAATTGGTATGTGGCTTACCATCAAGATTTAACCATTTCGGTAGATAAAAAAGCAGAAATCGAAAATTTTATTAATTGGACCAAAAAGCAAAATCAATTTGCGGTTCAACCTCCAATTTCGGTTTTAGAGAATATTACAACCCTACGAATTCATTTGGATGAAACAAATTCTGAAAACGGCGCGTTGAAGGTAATTGAAAATTCTCATTCAAAAGGAATCTACAGAGCAGAAAACATTGATTGGAAAAATGAAAAAGAAACAACTTGCGATGTTGCTAAAGGTGGAGTGATGCTTATGAAACCATTGTTGCTACACAGTTCGGGCAAAACAACAAACAATGAGAAACGAAGAGTGCTTCATATAGAATTATCCAATATCAATCTCCCAAAAGAATTAAATTGGGCTGAAAAGCAAGAATTTTAATGTTGTAAACATTTCAACCAAAAATAGCAAGAATTTTCACTGACTATACCTTATAGCTTACAGACTCCAAAAACTATAACAAATATATAATCCAAACCATCATTAAACTTAAGAGTGTTAAATTATTATAAAATTATATTAGATTTGCAAGAAGAACTTACTGCCTAACAAAGGGGCTAATTTAAAGTAAATGAATATGTTTGATGAAGCAAAACCACAAAATAAATTAAATTTTTATGATTTTTTGACGCTTTTTTTTGTGATTGGGTATCTAATTATTGAACTCTTCCCATCAAAAGGTATAAGAACTGCAGAGTCACAATATCTCTATTTGAATATATTAAACATTGTAGTTTCCACTTGTATCTTTCTTATTCCACAATTAAGAATGAATCTCATAAAAATATCTTTTAAAAAAAATTATATTTTTTGGGGATATATTGCTTTTTTTTCACTGTGTTGTATTTCTGCTTTATGCGCTAACAACCAAAATTTAAGTATATTTAGGCTGTCGCAACTTGCTGTTTTTTTAATGGCTTTTATAAACTTCATCATTTTATTGCAAAGTAGGTTTTACTTGATTTTTAAAATAGCTTTTTTAGTAGGTTTTTTTGCATTTCTTCAGGCTGGAAAAGCACTTAGTAACATTAATTTTTCCAATAGTAGTACCGTAGCAAACGAGATTTCAATATATCTGAGAGGCAATACGGGTAATATAAATATTTTTTCGGCTAGTTTGCTTACTAAACTACCATTTATGTTTATTGCGATTTTACACTACAAACACGTTTTGGCAAAATGGTTCCTAACAGTTTCATTATCTTTAAGTCTTATTTGTATATTCTTTATTAATGCCCGTGCTTCATTGCTAACTTTAATAATCATTTTTCTTGTTATATCAATATATATTCTTAAAAATAAACTTGTCACAAAACATTTTTTAGTTTACAAAATACCATTTTTACTATTACCTTTTATAGCTGCATTTCTGTACACAAATTCTGTTAAAAAGAATGTTAACGATGAAGGCAGACTAGGTAATACATCAGCAGTTGAACGTTTACAACAAATAAATTCTGGCGATGTAAGGCTTTTTCTATGGAAAAATGCAGCAAAAATGACAGAAAAAAATCCTGTTTTAGGTATCGGGATTGGAAATTGGAGTATTGAAGCAACACCCTATGAACCTCCAAAGACGAACCATTTTTCGTTTCATCCGCATAATGACTTCATGGAAACATTTGCTGAAACTGGAGTATTAAATGGTGTTTTATATTTTTCGTTATTTATTGCTTTATTATTTGTTAATCTTAGAATACTTTTTAAGAAAAAAGAATTTGACGATAAACAAACAGTTGCGCTATTAGCCTTACTTCTTTTAATTGTTTATGGTATTGACGCTTTTTTTAATTTTCCGCGTTATCGCCCAACTATGCAATTGGCATTTATTCTACTATTAGTAATTAGTATTTTAAATTCATTAAGAAATGCTCAAGAAACTACTGAGGATTCCAAATTTCCTAGATACAGCTTTTGGGGAATAATTTGTATCCTTTTTGCAATAACACCATTATATGTTACCTATTATAGCTACCAAACAATGCTTATGGAAACAAAAATATATCAGGATCCTGTTCATAATGATATTACAGCTAAACCCAAGATGAAAGCAAGTGATATTTTAAAACTTGATCCTAAATTCCCAAATATTTTACAAACCTCTACAGCTTCGTTTGATGAATATATTGGAACATTGTTTTATGTTGAAAATAATTTCGACGAAGCTTTAAAATATTTCGACCGTGCGAACAAGATAAATCCTTATATTGGAAAAGCGGATTTTTACAAATATTATATTCATTTAAAAAGAGGACAAAATGATAGTGCTTATATCGATTTAAAGTCTTCTTTCTATCGCCGAGCTTGGAATATTGAAATTTACAAAAGACTTTTAAAAATGGCGATTGTAAACAAAGATTCAACCGAAATTTTTAATGCATATAAACATTATAATAAAATTCATGGCGATATTAATGCTTTGAAAGAAGCTGCGTTTTCATTAACTTTTCTTAATTATAATAAAGAAAAATTGATAAATTTTGTCAAATTTGAAAATGATAAATTTCCGATAGAATCAAGATTAAAAGTTGATTCCTTGACTAATGCGCTTTACGCTAAGAAAAGCAACAACAGTATTACAACAATTACTAAAAAACAGCTTTTAGTAAAAAATAATCTTACGAATGGTTCTGATAAATTTTCAGAGACCGTTAACCTAGGATATTATTACAGTAGAAACAAAGATTATGACAAGGCTATTATGTATTTAAAAAAATCGCTTAAATATCCGAATAGAACAGATGATGGAAAAATTGAGTTTACTATAGGTTTATGTTATGCAGCGAAAAGAGACAACACAAATGCTTGTGAATTTCTAAAAATTGCAGCTGACAAAAATTATCCTCGTTCAAAAGAAATTTCATCAAAACTGTGTAAGTAACTTTTAATTTAATAACAGATTACACAGATTTTATGGATACAGCTCTACAATATACAGCAATACCATTTACAATCAACAAAAAAATCACCCACAACCGCAATTGCCGTCGCCACAGTTGCCTTTCTTCTTTTTCTTGAAAACAAACTTTTTTAAAAGAAAGGCAACTGCCATACACAGGGCGATATAAACAATTACATTTTGCATGGATGTTATTTTAAAAGTTGATAAGCTATAAATGCGGCTATGTATGCAACTGTGGTCATAAAAGCCATTTGAAGAAAGGTCCATTTCCACGAATTGGTTTCTTTTTTGGTAACCGCCACAGTTGATAAACACTGCATGGCAAACGCATAAAACAATAGCAGCGAAAAACCGGTTGCAAGGGTGTAAACAGCTGTTCCGTCAGGGCGTTTTTCATTGGCCATTCGGTTGATGATTTTGGCTTCGTCTTCTGTGGCATCTTCCCCTAAATTGTATAGCGTAGCTAAATTTCCTACAAAAACTTCACGGGCTGCAAACGATGTTAAAACCGCAATGCTTATTTTCCAATCGTATCCCAGCGGACGAAAAACAGGTTCGATTGTTCTGCCTATAATTCCAATATACGAATGTTCTAATTGATAACCCGAAATTTCGCTTTGCAATTCTTCTTCCGATAAATTTTCATTGATATGTTTTCCGCTAACTATTTGCGAGGCTTTTCCAAAAGTATCGCTTGGTCCGTGTGAACCTAAAAACCACAAAATAACCGATAATGCTAAAATAATTTTTCCGGCACCAACGATATACGAAATAACTTTTTCATACATATTTAAAAACACATTCTTTAAAATAGGTACTTTATAGGTGGGCATTTCAATCACAAAAAAGGAATCTTTATATCTTTTAATGATTTTGCTTAGCACCCAACCAGCTACTAATGCTGCTAAAAATCCTATTACATACATCATGGTCATTACAAAAGCTTGCAAGGGAATAATACCAAAAATGTAACTGCGCGGAATGATGAGCGATATAATAATGATATATACCGGAATGCGGGCCGAACAAGTGGTGAATGGTGTAACCAACATAGTGATTAACCGCTCTTTGGGGTTTTCAATGGTTCGGGCGCTCATAATTGCTGGAATGGCACAAGCAGTTCCCGACACTAACGGAACTACCGATTTGCCACTCAATCCAAAGGGTTTCATGATGCGATCCATTAAAAAAACCACCCGACTCATGTAGCCGGTTTCTTCTAAAATAGATATTAAGAAAAACAAAATCGCAATTTGGGGCACAAACATCAACACACCGCCTAATCCGGGAATAATTCCGTTGGCAATTAAATCGGTGAGTTTTCCTTCGGGAAATGTAGCGGCAGCCCAAGTAGATAAATCTGCAAACAAACCATCTACAAAATCCATTGGAAAAGCTGCCAATTCAAATATAGAACCATAGATTAACAACAATACAAAGAAAAAAATCACGTATCCGCCGATTTTATGGGTTAAAACCCGATCAAAACGCATACGAATATCGGTTGCTTTGGTGGTATCTATGGCATAAGTATCCTTTAAAATAGTATTGATGAACTGATAGCGCTTAATGGTTTCGCGCTGTTGCAGTTTTTTAATTTCGGTTGTTGATTTGGTAAAATCGGTGGTGCTTGAAACAAGCGGACTTATGTTTTCAAAAGAATACACGCCCGTTTGTGTAAGCCACACTTTATAAGGATTTTCATTGGGATACAACTGTTCTAAAGTCGAAAAATAAGCTTCGTCTATGGCTTTTAAGTCAAAAATAGAGTCGGTTGTATATGTTTCATAGTTTAATACCGCTTCTTTTAAAGCAATTATTCCATCTTTTTTTCTTGCAGAAATGAGCACAATTTTGGTATCCAACGCTTTTTCCAACGCAGGTACATCAATAGAAATGCCTTTTTTTTCCATTTGATCTGCCATGTTCAAAGCTAAAATCACCGGAAAACCTAAATCTTTCACTTGTGTAAAAAGCAACAAATTGCGTTTTAGGTTTTCAACTTCGGCAACCACCACCACCACATCCGGAAAATCTTTGTTCGAGGCATCGAAAATAGCATTCAAAGCAATTTCTTCATCTTTTGAGGTGGGATTTATGGAATAAACACCCGGCAAATCTACAATACTTGCTTTTGTATCTTTTGATAAATGAAACGATCCTGACTTGCGTTCCACAGTAACGCCCGGATAGTTGCCCACATGCTGGTTTAAACCTGTTAACGCATTAAAAACCGAGGTTTTTCCTACATTGGGGTTTCCAATTAAAGCTATTTTTAGTTGTTTCATGCGTTGTTAGATCATTTTCACTTCAATTTCTTTTGCCAAATCTTTGCGAATGCTTAAAAAAGAATCGTTTACTTTTATATATATAGGGTCAGACAATGGTGCAATTTGCAACACTTCTACAATATTACCCGGCAAACAACCCATTTCAATTAGTTTCAAGGGCACCTTAAAAGTGTTTATTGAAAGGATTTCTGCTTTTTGACCCTTTTTCACAAAATCCAGCGTCATCATCTTATTTAGATTTATTTTAGATTGCAAATCTACTTATTAAAAAAGGGAAATCCCAATGTTTGGAAAATTCCCCTTTACAATTACTTAACATTTATAAATATTTTAACTTTTGAAATATGCTTTTCAGCGTTTTAAAAACGTTTTAAACATCTATTAAAAGCGCATCAAAAATCAGTTTTTATTTCGAAGCCATTTAATATCCTCTAGAAGTTGCATCATGTTTTTGGTGCCGTCGTCTTTGTCTGTATCCAAATTGGTGCCGTCGTAAAAACCACGAATGCGTTTGTTTTTATCCACCAAAATAAAATTTTCGGTGTGTACCATATCATACAACTCTCCGGTGGTTTCGGTCTTCACCGCCAAAAATGATTGTCGTGCCAAATAATAAATCGCTTTTTTATCGCCAGTGAGCAAGTTCCATTTGGCATCGTTCACCCCTTTTTCATCGGCATATTTTCGCAATACTTCAGGCGTATCAATATCAGGAGTAACCGAAAAAGAAAGCAACTTCACATCGGGCATTTCTTTGATTTGATTTTGCAACCACACCATATTATCGGTCATTTTAGGACAAATTGTGGGGCAAGTTGTAAAAAAGAAATCAGCAACATAAATTACGTTTTCATACTCGTTTTGCGTAATGGTTTCATTGTTTTGGTTTTGAAACGAAAAATCGGCAATTTGATGCTTTAGTTTATTGTTTTCGTGCTGCACCAAACTATCCACCAATTCCGGATTTACCATTGCAGGTGTATAAATAGGTAAATGTTTCTCTGGTTTCAAAGCATTGTAAAACAAAAACAGAATCACAACCGACAATACGCCAATGGTTATAAACAAGTATCTGTATCGATAAAAAATAGCCTTCATTACTTCAATTTTGTGCGAAATTACAAAACGTTTCCACTAAAAACGGTTAAATAAGTTATAAAACAACCTATTAATTCGGCAATATTTTTATTTTTGTAAGGATATATACCTAATCAATTGTAAAATGAATAAAAAATTTATGTTCTTGCCTGCAACAATATTAATGATTGCAACTGCAACAGTTCAGGCACAAGATCAATCAAACGAAAACCACGGAATCAACTTGGAATACATGGATAAAAACGTGAAGCCAGGTGATGATTTCTTTAGATATGTAAACGGGGAATGGTTTGACAAAACCGAAATTCCTGCAGACAGAACCCGTTGGGGAAGTTTTGATGAATTGCGTCAAAATACCGATATCGATGCGTTGACCATTTTGAAAGAAGCGGTTAACAATAAAAAATTAGATCCAAATTCGGATCAAATGAAAGCGGTGAATGTTTTTAAAACGTATTTAGATTTAGAAACACGCAACAAATTAGGCATTCAACCTATTCAATCTACATTAGATCAAATCAATAAAGTACAAAACACAAAAGATGTGGTGGCGTTGCTTACCGATAAAATGCCCGAAGGTGGCTTAGGATTTTTTGGCATGTATGTTTATGCCGATGCCATGGATTCTAACAAAAATGTAGTAAATATTTCACCAGGAAGTATTGGTTTGCCCGACCGTGATTATTATGTTTCAAAAGATGCCGATTCGCAAGACAAAAAACAGAAATACGAAGTACACGTTGCCCGTATGTTGCGGTTTTTAGGAATTGATGAAGCATCGGCTAAAAAACAAGCGGCACAAGTTGTGGCTTTAGAAACCAAAATGGCAGAAGCACGTTTAGACCGTGTGGAGCGTCGCGATCGCAGAAAAACCTACAATCCAATGTCGGTTGCAGAATTGCAAAAACTAACACCTTCTGTAAATTGGAATAACTATTTCAATGCAGCTGGATTAAAAAATGTGGACAACGTGGTAGTTTCAATGCCCAAATACATGGAAACTTTAGAAAATATCTTTAAAACAGCAAGTATTGATGAATTAAAAGCCTATTTAAGATGGACGCTGATTAATAAAAACACAGGAGTTTTAACAACAGCGATAGACGAAGCCAACTTTGATTTCTACGGAAAAACATTGACCGGAGCCATTGCACAGCGCCCTATTGAAGAACGTGCGTTGCAAGTGGTAAACGGAACGGTGGGCGAAGCTTTGGGAAAACTATATGTGGAGAAGAAATTTCCACCGGAAGCGAAAGCAAAAGCAAAAGAGATGATTGATTATGTGTTTTTGGCGTTTGAAAACCGCATTAACAATTTACCGTGGATGACACCAGCAACACGCCAAGGAGCTATTGACAAATTGCGTAAATCGACCGTGAAAATTGGATATCCAGATAAATGGGAAGATTATTCTAAACTAGAGATTAAAGCACCTGAAAACGCTGGAACGTATTACGAAAACATGAAAAACGTGGCACGTTGGGGCTTTGCAAAAAACATGGCAGAATACGGCAAACCGGTAGATAAAACCAAATGGGGCATGTCGCCACAAACGGTAAACGCTTATTTTAACCCAACCAACAACGAAATTGTGTTTCCGGCCGCTATTTTACAACCGCCTTTTTACGATTACAAGGCCGATATGGCTGTGAATTTTGGTGGAATTGGCGCTGTAATTGGCCACGAAATTTCGCATGGGTTTGATGATTCTGGCTCTCGATACAATGCCGATGGTAACTTGGTTAACTGGTGGACAGAAGACGATTTAAAACAATTCACAGGATTAGGCGGCGCCTTGGCAGATCAATACTCGGCTTTAGAACCGCTTCCAAATACATTTGTTGATGGTAAATTTACCTTAGGCGAAAACATTGGCGATCTAGGTGGAGTAAATGCTGCGTATGATGGTTTACAGTTATATTTACAAGATAAAGGCCGTCCGGGATTGATTGATGGATACACGCCGGAACAACGTTTCTTTATTTCGTGGGGAACCATCTGGAGAACAAAAATGCGCGATGAAGCCATTAAAAACCAAGTAAAAACTGATCCACATGCTCCGGGAATGTATCGTTCGTATGTGCCGTTGCAAAACGTAGATTCTTGGTATGAGGCCTTCGATATTAAACCAGGAGATAAATTATACGTTTCGCCCAAAAATCGAGTGAAGATTTGGTAGGTTTTAACTTGGCAGGGTTGTGTTTTACATACAAGAACAAGCATCCCTACCGATTAGAATAAACAATACCTATCAAACAATATTTAAAAAATGATAAAACGCTCTTAATTAAGAGCGTTTTTTGTTTTAAATAACTTACATTTGTGCAAAATTTTTGCATATTATGTCGTTTAACAAGGCTTTATTCTTAGCGATTGTAGTAATTATCATTGATCAAATTTCAAAAATATATATCAAAACTACTTATGCCATTTATGGTGGATTTGAGGTGTTGGGCTTAGACTGGTTCCGTATTCATTTTATAGAAAACGAAGGAATGGCTTGGGGTGTAGAACTGCCCGGAAATTACGGAAAACTGTTGCTTACCGTTTTTAGAATCATCGCAGTAGCCGGTATTATTTATTGGTTGAATGATTCCGTAAAAAAGAAAGGATCAAAAATTTTGATTGTTGCCATTGCCTTGATTTTGGCAGGCGCAGTTGGTAATATTATCGATTCGGTTTTTTACGGAGTGCTTTTTAACGACAGTCATGGGCAAATTGCCACTTTATTTAGTGATGAACCTTATGGAACTTGGTTTCACGGAAAGGTGGTAGATATGTTTTATTTTCCAATTTGGAGAGGAAATTTACCTAATTGGTTGCCTTTTTGGGGCGGCGAACAATTTACATTCTTTAACGCTATTTTCAACGTTGCCGACGTAGCCATATCTGTTGGAGTAGGTCTCTTAATTCTTTTCAACAAAAAAGTTTTTAAATAAGTTTTTTCTTTTCAACAAAAAAGTTTTTAAATAAGTTTTTTCTTTTCAACAAAAAACTTGTTTATATTTATACATTAAAATAGTAAAAACTAAAATACATTTCTTATGAATACTTATCAATTAGCCGCAGAAGCAACCAAACAAGAACAAGCAACTTTTTACAAAAAAACCTACTTAAACTTAGCGTTGGGCATTGTAGCGTTTGTGATTTTAGAAACCGCTTTTTTGCGCATAGAGCCTTTAGTAACATTTATGCTTAGTTTAACTCAAGGATATTTGTGGTTGTTGCTTTTAGGAGGCTTTATGGGAGTAACGTATATTGCTCAAAACATAACATACAAAAGCGCCAGCTTACCTCAACAATATTTAGGGTATTTTTTGTATATTATTGCTGAAGCATTAATATTTGTGCCGATACTTTATATTGCCATCTTTTATACAGGTGGTACTGATTTATTAACCCAAGCAGCCATTATTACAGGGAGTTTGTTTTAGGATTGACCTTTGTAGTATTTAGTACAAAAGCTGATTTTTCATTTCTACGAAGCATTTTAGCCATTGGATTTTTTGTGGCAATAGGTGCAATCGTTGCCGGTATGCTTTTTAACTTCGATTTAGGTTTATGGTTTTCAGTAGGAATGATTGTTTTAGCATCAGGATCTATTTTGTACAACACCCACCAAATTAAAAACAACTTTGGAACCAACCAATACATTGCAGCAGCTTTATCATTGTTTGCATCGTTAATGTTATTATTCTGGTATGTATTGCGTTTGTTAATGAGTAGAAACTAAGCCTTTTAAAGCATATAACATATTAACGTTTAACTGATTAAAAAAAAGTTGCAATTGCAACTTTTTTTAATGCTTAATTTTAGCAAATTTTGTTCAGATTAAACTAAATGTTTTCGTATTTACCGACTTAAACAGCTTACTTTCTTTTATTTGTGAGATACATATAGTTGTGTAAAAATTAGCAATTATGTTTTCGTGTTTTTTTAACCTACAATAGAATAAATAAAGCTTTTTAATTATCATTTATAGGACAAATTATCCCTCAAAATTTTCATTAAACCATTTTAATTGATTGTAGCTGTTGATGAACTTTAAACGCAAATCCAAGAGTTTTTGTTCGGCTTCTAGCAATTTATTTTCACGCGAATTGATTAAAAAAAGTGAACTTTCTCCATTGCTGAAACGTATTTCTTCGGCATATAACAAACGCTTGTAGTTTTCAATATTGTTTTGCATTACCTTTATTTGTGTTTGATAACTTAAAACTTCGTTTTTATAAGCCGTAATTTTCGCTTGTAATTCTTGCTGTTTATAATCAATATCTAATTGATTCTGTTCAATTTTATACTTTGCAATTTTATAATCTGCTCGGGCTTGTCTTAAAAACAGCGGTATTTCTAACTTTAAACCATATTGATAATTATTTTGAAAAAAAGGAATCAACTCTGCCCGGTAATTCTCTTTATTAAAAAAGTTATAGGTAAAATCTAATTTGGGTAATAAACTTTGTTTTTTCAATCGGCGCTCGCTTTCTAAAATGTTGTTTTTTTGCTGATAGTACTGCAAAGCGGCATGTTGGTTCATGCTTCTTTGATCAATCAAAGCCAACAAAACACCATAATTATCATACGATTCTGCTTGTGTAATACGTTGTGAAGGAACGATTAACTGCTCTATATTATAAGGTTGCTGGTTTTCGGTCCATAAAAACAATGAAAGTTCTTGAGTAGCTTTTAAAAAACTAAGATATGCGTTTTCTTTTTCCACCACAAAACTTTGTAATTGCGAAGCCACTTCGGTGGTATCAATCGCAGCTCTTTCGCCATATTCGTAGGTTTTTTTGGTAAGAATAAACCGCTGCTCATTTACAGCAACCGTTTGGCTTTGCAGTAAATAGTTTTCATACAACCGCACCCAGTTCCAATATGCATTATCGGCATTCAGCAACAATTCGTTGGTAAGCAGTCTTTGTTCTGCCTGAGTCATTTCTAAAGCAAATTTTGCTTGGTCTAACAGCGCACGGCGTTTGTCGTACAAAAGATTTTTAGCCAATGGTAAAGTCACTCCAAATTGATACAAACCTCCTTTTGTATCGCTGTTGTTCAATTTTTCTCCATTGATGTAATTGTAACTTCCGCTTAATTCGATACCATACCAAGTTGGAATATCAAGTCCCACATTGGTTTCTTTGTAATATTGTGTGCCATCAATTGTTTTTGAACCATTTTTTCCATCGACCAATGGATCAAAATTGCCACGAGCCTTTTGGATTTCTGCTTCGGCTATTTGGTTCTGCAAACGATACGAATAGGCCAACGGATGATAGCTTTTTACAATGGAAATAAATTCTTTATGACTCATGCGCAACGTATCTTGCCCAAAAACAAAAAAGGTGCAGAAAAACATTAAGAAGGTAACAACCCATTTATTTCTTTTTTTCATCTTTCTTTTCAGATTTATCAGGTTGTACGGTATAGTAATCGGCTGGGAATCCATTAATATTTCGCCATAATTCATACCAAACCGGCACATCGTTTAAAATAGCAATTCCTTGCACACCGGCACCAATTTTTATTTGCGGAGGCCAAGGTTTTTTGCCTTTTTCTTCAACTACCAAAGCTTTAAAAAGTCCGTTTGCATTAATATTGCTTTCTACAGCTATTACTTTTCCGGCAAAGGTTCCGTAGCTTGTATTGGGCCAACCTGAAAAAACAATGGCAGGAAAACCATCGAAAATACACATGACACGCTGTCCGGGTTTTACCAGAGGCAAATCGACAGGTTTTATATAGATTTCAACTGCATAATCAACGTTTAAAGGCACAATGGAACCGATGCTTTCGCCGTCTTTTAAAATTTCCCCGATCCCCGATTTGTGAAGTTGTACAATTTGACCATCTTGTGATGCCAACACATGATACAACCCTTGACGGATTTTGTAATTCGACATTTGATTTTCAAGCTTTGCAATTTCGCCAGAGCTGCTTTCAATTTGTCCCATACTTTGAAAACGATCGCCCTGAATTTTACTTAGCTTTTCGGTATAATCCTGTATAGTGGCGTTTTGTTCAATGGTTGTTGCAATAACTTCTTGACGGGTTTGTGCCAGTTTGTTTTCGGCTGCTGTTTTTTTCGCGAGCGCATTTTGGTAGGATACGCTTCGTTGCTGAAATTGCGTAAGCGAAACCAAACCTTCGTTGTACATTTTTTGCTGGCGTTCGTATTGATCGGCCGATAAAGTTAGCGCATTTTCCGCCGCTTTTAATTCAGCTTCTTCTGCAGCTAGTTTATTATTTAACTGCTGAATTTTTACCTTTAATTGTTGCAATTTCAATTCGCGTGCGCTATTCAGTGCTTCAAGTTGTGCGTTTGTTGTACCTACTTTTGCTTCATAAAAATCACGAACCCCTTTTTTGGCCGCTACTTGTTCTTCAGTTCTATCGATAAGCATGGGATCCATATAGTCTTCTTTCACCTCAGAAAGTTTCAGAATAGTATCTCCTTTTTTTACAAAATCACCGTTTTTAACATACCATTTAACGATACGTCCGGGAATGGGAGAATTTAGCTGCTGTGGTCGTTGCTCTTGGTAAAGCGTAGTAACGGTTCCAGCGGTTTTAATATTTTGGGTCCAAGGCAAAAAAAGGGTAATGATAGCCAATGCCATAAAAATGTAGAACCACCTTTTTACTCTTGAATTTCGATGTACGTGGTATATATTTTCAAAAGATTTCGGTTTCATTGGTGCTGTTGCTTTTTAATTTTTAAAATAGGTTTATTTTACTTGGAATACACTGCCATTTTGAACAGAAAAAATATGGTCAGCAATGCTTTCTAATTCTTTGCTTTCAGATACAATAACGATTGTTGTTTCTGATTTTATCTTTATTAGATAGTTCATCATTTTTTCTATGAACTCTTGGTTCATTCCATCCACAGGATCTTCTAACAACAATAAACGTTTATTGCCTAGCATGGCACGCAAGAGCAGAATTTTTTTTCGCGAACTAAATGATAATTCGGTATCGGTTTCGCTTAATGGTGTTAACAAACCTTGTGTAAATTGACTTGAAAAATCTTCCACGCCCCATTCTTCCGCTAGGTTTAGCACATCTTGCGTTTGAAATTCTTCTTTATTTAGAGTGATATTTTCTAAAAGAGATGCTTTAATAATGTGCATATCTTCCAGATAAATACCCGTTTGTTCTCTAAAAGCGGCTTTATCTATATTATTAAATGGTACTTTGTCAAACATGATGGTTCCATTGGTTGGTTCATAAAAACCTGCCATCATATTTAATAATAAAGATTTCCCCGATCCTAAGTATCCTTTGATAACATTTATGGTATTTTTTTGTATTTCAAAATTTAAGTTGGAAATAATTGGCTTTTGGTCGTAAAAATGGATACTTACATCTTTAAACGCCATTTCAATACCTTTCTTTTTGTTTTTAATTTCAATGTCTGAATTATGCTCTTCGGGCAGTTCGGTAATTTTGCTTAATTTGGTTAACGAAGTTATCACGTCGTAATAACTTTCTAGGCTTTTAATAAGCTTCTCAACCGCTGTAAGTATGGTTAAAACAACTATTTCAGCCGCAACGAATGCCCCAATGTTTAACTCTTGATTGATCAATAAGTAGGTTCCTATGGAAAGCATTAACAGGGTAATTAAAACTTTAAAAAGAACAATGGTCCAATATTGAAAAAGCAGTACTTTAAAATGACTTGTTCTATGATTTAGATAAGAAACAATGCGATTATCTGTACCCCGCAAATGAGTGTGACTTTTTGAATTGATTTTAAAAGTCTTAACCGATCCGGCAATATCTTCAAGCCATGATGCTACCTCGTATTTTTTATCACTTTCTTTTAAACTTGATTCAATACCAGAGCTTGATGTAAATCTAAAGATTAAAAGTACCAAAATACAAACCAAAGCTCCAAATACTAGAAACCATGGATGGTAGAACGATAAAAGTAAAATTCCAAAAACAATTTGTATTAAAGCTGTTGGAATTTCGAGCAAAATTTTCGATATCCCTTTTTGCAGATTAGGTACATCAAAAAAACGGTTCACCAATTCAGGTAAATAATATTTTTTGGTAGATGCTAAATTGATTTTAGGCAATTTATCAGCGATGGCTAATGAATATTCTACAAATAATTTTTGTTGAATTTTTTCGATAATTTGCATCACTCTTATACGGAAAAATCCGGCTAAAAAAGTTCCAAAAACCACGAAGCCTATTAAAATATAAAGCGAAGTGACCATGGTTGCGCCCATCACATAACTTACAATTGCTTGTATGCCCAAAGGTATGCTTAATTGCACCAAACCACTAAGAATGGCATATATGTATATACTTGCCACATCTTTTTTTTCTTTTGTTACATAAGTAAACAGCTTTTTACTGTTGAATTCTGTTTGTATATTTTTTGCCATAAAAACGCTCCTAACAATATTTTACTAAATTGGTCTATTTTTATACTAATTATATAATATTTAGTTTGTAAAAATATAAATACTTCTCTAAAAAACTAATGCCCTAAGGTGTTAATTACATCTTAAAAAAAAGAGTAGTGCTTAAAAGAAAAAGGTGATGTAAACATTCATTTACATCACCTTTGGTTATTTTATTTCATTTGATTATTTGCCTGCAACCCACGTTCCCGTGATATTTCCTGCTGAAGTATTTATCCAAGTTCCAGATCCTGATGATTCAGTTATGTTTCCTACAAATCCTCCCCAATCAATCTGGTTTAAATAAAGGATTCTTATGTTAATTTCTCCCTCAATCGTCACTTTTCCCTTTAAACTCATATCAGACTCTGGAAAATTATCAGACTCAATTGTTCCAATAATTGATCCATCATCTTTAATACTAAATTCGATAATTCCTGAATCACCACCAGAATAGCTTCCAGACCAAGGTCCTTTATACTTTGAATATGGTGTAGTTTTAACAATCGGATCTTCTTCTTCGTGACATGAAACAGCTAAGAATGTTAATGGTAAACATATTAATAAAAGTGAAAATACTTTTTTCATAGTTAATTATTTATAGTTTAGGTATTTTTATGCTAATGTACTATTTTTTTGTAATTTACAATGATAAAAAAACTTTTTTTTTAAACCAAACTATTCCGACAAATTTTCTAACATCTCTTGGGTCATGCGTTCTAAATCGTAGTGATGTTGCCAATTCCAATCTTTTCGGGCTTCAGAATCATTAATGCTACTTGGCCAAGAATCGGCAATTTCCTGACGGAAATCGGGTGCATAAGATATCTCGAAACCTGGTTTTTCTTTCGCAATAGCTGCTGCAATTTGTTTTGGTGTAAAACTTATCGCAGAAAGATTATACGACGACCGAATCTTTATTTGTTCTTTATCAGCCTGCATAATTCCTATGGTTGCACGAATGGCATCATCCATATACATCATTGGCAATTCGGTGTTTTCACTTAAAAAACAAGTGTATTTGTTTTCTGCTACTGCTTTGTAATAAATATCAACCGCATAATCAGTTGTTCCACCACCCGGAGGCGTCTTCCACGAAATTAATCCCGGATAGCGGATAGAGCGCACATCAACACCATATTTATTAAAGTAATACTCACACCAACGTTCACCAGCCTGTTTAGAAATTCCGTAAACGGTCGATGGTTCCATAACGGTGTATTGTGGCGTGTTTTGTTTTGGAGTTGTTGGTCCAAAAACCGCAATGCTTGATGGCCAAAAAATCTTTTTTATCTTACCTTCTTTTGCTAAATTCAGTACATGGAAAAGCGAATTCATGTTCAAATCCCATGCAAAAGCCGGATTTTTTTCTGCAGTAGCAGAAAGCAAGGCTGCCATTAAATAAACCTCTTCAACCTTATATTTATCAATCAAAGCTTCCACTTGTTCATAATTCATAGCATCTACTAGTTCAAAAGGTCCTGTTTTAAAAACGTCTTGTTCGCCTTTCCGAATGTCTGATGCTATTACGTTTTCTGTTCCGTATATTTCGCGTAATTTTAAGGTAAGTTCAGAGCCAATTTGGCCGCAGGCTCCAATGATTAGTATTTTGGTATCGTTCATGTTGTTTAATTTCTTTTACAAAGATAGCCTTTGTAACTATTTTTTTTTAATCTTTTGCAAAAATTCCTCAAAAGCACCTTAATATTTGTTTTTTAAACGAATTCGTTCCGCCAATATTAGTAATTTTGTAGTTTGATTTACAGAACATTTTTATGAAATATATATTTCTTTTAATACTGCTTACAACAGCTACCATTAGTTGTAAAAAAGAGGTTGTTGTAGCACCAAATGCAACCAGCAAGATTTCACAAGACTCTATGGTTAAAAATATACACCAAAAATGGAAATTTACCGTAGCAGCTACAAACCCTGCGGTTACTTCTAAATTAAACAGTTGGGATGATTGGCGCAACTATGTGAATGAGCTCACCATTGCGCCGAATGCCAGTTTGGCAAATTTAACCCGAAAAGCCAATGCTCTGGTAGAAAAATCGGCTGTTTTGAAAAAAAACATACCCGAAATGTACAACAGACCAGAAACTAAAGCACGAATGGCATTGCTTGAAACCAATATTCAAAATTTGGATATGTTGCTAGAATTAGAGCCTTTAAACAGCAAAGAAATCATTCATTTGCTTGCTAATATTCAAAAAAACACGAATTCTATTTTGTATCAATTCAATGAATTTGAAATAAAAGCAAAAATTCCAAAAGAATCTGGCGAAGAACAACTTATTCAACCAATAGACACTATTAAACGTGCCACTTTAAATGCCTTACCACAAGAATAATGAGTATTAAAAAAGTATTTGAACAAGCAACCAAAACACAACAACTAAAGCAACAAATAAATAAGTTAGGCAATAAAATTCATGCAAAAGGATTTATTGGCTCGGCATTGTCGTTTCAAATTCAGGCGTTGTTTAAAGAGTCCGACCAGCATTTTTTATTGATTTTTAATGATAAAGAAGAAGCGGCTTATTACTTGAACGATTTAGAGCATTTGATTTCAAAAGATTATGTGCTGTTTTATCCGGGATCGTACCGTCGTCCGTATCAAATCGAAGAAACAGATAATGCCAATGTGTTGTTGCGTGCCGAGGTTTTAAACCGATTGAACGCACGAAAAAAACCGGTTGTAATTGTTTCATATACCGATGCGTTGTTTGAAAAAGTGGTTACGCGCAAACAATTGGACAAAAACACGTTGAAAATCGCCGTTAACGATAAAATGACGATTGATTTTGTGAACGAAGTGTTGTTTGAATACAATTTTAAACGGGTAGATTTTGTTTCGGAACCGGGCGAATTTTCAGTTCGTGGCGGAATCATCGATGTATTTTCTTTTTCGAATGAAAACCCGTATCGAATTGAATTTTTCGGAAATGAAATAGACAGTATCCGTACTTTTGATGTGGAAACCCAACTTTCGATCGAAACCAATAAAAAAATCACCATTATTCCGAATGTAGAAAATAAATTTTTACAGGAAAACCGGGAAAGTTTTCTAAACTACATCAGTCCTAATACGGTTTTGTTTCTTCAAAACACCATTTTGGTCAAGGAACAACTCACTAAAATGTTTCAGAAAGCAACCGAAGTGTTCGATAAACTCAATAAGGATGTTCAGCATTTAAGCCCCGAACAAATGTTTTTGCCTTCGGCTGAATTTCTTCAAAAAGCCGATGATTTTACGGTGGTTGAACTAGCACAGCAAAACTTTTTTACACCTAATTTTTCGGTTGATTTTCATTTTAATCCGCAACCGTCGTTCAATAAGCAATTCGATTTATTGATTGAAAACCTAAATCAAAATACCGAAAACGGATACACCAATTATCTGTATTGTTCAAGCGAATCGCAAAGCAAACGTTTCGAAGAAATTTTCAGTAGCTTAAAAGATCAAAACAAAAGCATTCAGCAATACAAAACCGTTGTTATGCCTTTGTTTCAAGGGTTTATCGACAAAGAAAACCAAATTGCTTGTTATACCGATCACCAGATTTTTGAACGCTACCACAAATTCAGCATAAAAAACGGCTACACCAAAAAGCAAACCATTACGCTAAAAGAGCTAACCACGCTTTCTGTGGGCGATTATGTAACACATATTGACCACGGCATTGGAAAGTTTGGCGGTTTGCAAAAAATTGATGTGGAAGGCAAAAAACAAGAAGCCATAAAACTGGTATATGCCGATAACGATATTGTGTATGTTTCGATACATTCACTGCACAAAATATCAAAATACAACGGTAAAGAAGGGGCGCCACCAAAGATTTACAAAATTGGCTCTGGTGCATGGAAAGCCTTAAAGCAAAAAACAAAAGCGCGCGTAAAACACATTGCGTTTAACCTTATAAAACTGTACGCAAAACGCCGACTAGAGAAAGGATTTGCGTGTGCACCCGACAGTTATTTGCAGGCAGAATTAGAAAGTTCGTTTATTTACGAAGACACGCCCGACCAGTTAAAATCTACTATTGATGTGAAAACCGATATGGAAAGCGAACGTCCAATGGATCGATTGGTTTGTGGAGATGTGGGATTTGGTAAAACCGAAGTTGCCATTCGTGCCGCTTTTAAAATGGTCGATAACGGCAAACAAGTCGCCGTATTGGTGCCAACAACTATTTTGGCATTTCAACATCACAAAACGTTTACCGAGCGTTTAAAAGATATGCCTGTGAATGTGGCTTATTTAAACCGATTTAAAACCGCCAAACAAAAAGCCGAAACCTTGAAAGAATTGGCAGAAGGCAAAATTGATATCATCATTGGAACCCATCAATTGGTCAATAAAAACGTGGTTTTTAAAGATTTGGGATTATTGGTGATTGATGAAGAACAAAAATTCGGAGTTGCCGTAAAAGACAAACTAAAAACCATTGGTGAAAATATTGATACGCTAACGCTTACCGCAACACCAATCCCACGAACCTTACAGTTTTCGTTAATGGCAGCGCGCGATTTATCGGTAATTACCACGCCGCCGCCGAATCGTTATCCCATCGAAACTAATGTGATTGGGTTCAACGAAGAAGTTATTCGTGATGCCATTGCGTACGAAATTGAACGAGGCGGGCAGGTTTATTTTATCAATAATAGAATTGAAAATATTAAGGAAGTCGCAGGAATGATTCAACGTTTGGTTCCAAATGCAAAAGTGGGAATCGGTCACGGACAAATGGAAGGGAAGAAGTTGGAAGACTTGCTTTTATCGTTCATGGAAGGCGAATTTGATGTGTTGGTTGCCACAACGATTATTGAAAGCGGATTAGATGTTCCTAATGCAAACACCATTTTCATTAATAATGCCAACAATTTTGGTTTGAGCGATTTGCACCAAATGCGCGGTAGAGTTGGGCGAAGCAATAAAAAGGCGTTTTGTTATTTTATCACGCCGCCTTACAGTGTAATGACCGAAGAGGCGCGTAAACGAATTTCAGCATTGGAACAATTCAGCGATTTAGGCAGTGGATTTAATATTGCCATGAAAGATTTGGAAATTCGTGGTGCAGGCGATATTTTGGGTGGCGAACAAAGTGGTTTTATTAATGAAATTGGTTTTGAAACCTATCAAAAAATCATGAATGAAGCCATTGATGAATTGAAAGAAAACGAGTTTAAAGATTTATACGAAGAAGAACAAAATATAGACACCAAAGAATATGTAAAAGATATTGTGATAGAATCTGATTTCGAGATTTTGTTTCCAGATGAATACATCAATAATGTTTCTGAACGATTAACGTTGTATAACGAACTGGCAACATTGAAAACCGAAGAAGAATTAATTGCTTTTCAAAACAAATTGATTGACCGTTTTGGCGCATTGCCTAAACAAGCCTTGAATCTGTTAGATTCGGTTCGAATTAAATGGATTGCATCAAAAGCTGGAATTGAAAAATTAGTGTTGAAACAAGGCAAAATGATTGGCTATTTTGTAAGCGACCAACAGTCCATGTATTATCAATCGGCACAATTCCGCAAAGTGTTACAGTTTGTTCAGTTGTATCCAAAACTAGCCACATTAAAAGAAAAACAAACCAAAAACGGCTTGCGATTGCTTTTAACGTTCGATCACATCAAATCAATCAGTAAAGCGTTAGAGAACCTTCAAAAACTACAGCAACTATGAGAAATCTATGCCTTTTAATACTTTTACTTTTTAATAATTTATCGGCATTTGCGCAAGACACATTGGTTTTGCCTTATAAACCCATTGTTAAAGATGCCCACTATGCCGGCGGAAACACCGAAGATTTGTACTATTACGTAAACAACAATTTCAATTACAACAACGTAAAAAAGGAAGATATACCAGCAGCTGCTAAAAACAAACCTTATTTTGTTTTTTATGTGGTGTTTGCAGTGAGTGAAGACGGCAAAGCATTTGAATTTTCACCTAAAGAAATTTTGGCCGAAAACAGTTTTTATAAAGAAGCCGTTCGTGTAATTGCATCAACCCGTTGGAATGTTGCCACAAAAGACAACGAATATAAAAAACAATTTATGGTGATTCCCATAAAAGCAAATATTGGGGATTTTTAGTATCGCTTGATTAAAGAAAACAATGAAAAAATAAAATTATTCCTCCAATATATTTAATAATCCTATTTTTGCGGTATGAAATTTTCTGAAATCGTTGGTCAAAACCATTTAAAAAACCACTTAACGAATAGTGTACAAAAAGGCAGAATTCCTCATGCCCAACTTTTTATTGGCCCCGAAGGAAGCGGCACTTTGGCAATGGCAATTGCTTATGCCCAATACATTATTTGCAATAATCAAGGAAATGAAAACGAAGGCGGAGCAGCTGCCTGCAATTTAAAGTTTGACCATTTGCAACATCCCGATTTGCACTTTGTGTATCCTGTTGCAACAACCGATAGCGTAAAATCTACACCTGTGAGTAGCGATTTTTTAACTGTGTGGAATGATTTTATCAAACAAAACCTATATGGTTCGGTAAATGATTGGTACGAAGCTATTGGTATTCAGAAAAAACAAGGAAACATTTCGGTGCACGAAGCGGCAAGTATTCTAAAAAAATTAGCTTTGAAACCTTTTGAAGGTGGTTATAAAGTAATGATTGTGTGGATGGCTGAAAAAATGAATACTGAAACCGCAAACAAACTGCTAAAAATATTAGAAGAGCCAACCGAAAAAACTATTTTTCTATTAATCGCAGAAGATGAAAAAGCGTTGTTGCAAACCATTGTGTCTCGTTGCCAGGTTCTGCATTTTACTGCTTTGAACGAACAAGAAATTTTTCAAGCACTTATTGATAGAGAAAATTGCGATGAAGCAGATGCTTACGGAATTGCTAAAGAAGCACAAGGCAATTATAACAAAGCACTAAAATTGCGGTACAATATCACTAGCGAATATCCTTTTGATGAATGGTTTGTCACTTGGGTACGAGCAGCTTTTAGAGCAAACAAAAACGCACGTGTTGTAAACGATTTAATAAAATGGAGCGATGAAATTTCGGCCATTGGCAGAGAAAAACAAAAACAGTTTTTAAACCATTGTATGGA
This sequence comes from Paenimyroides aestuarii, assembly GCF_024628805.1. NCBI lineage: Bacteria > Pseudomonadati > Bacteroidota > Flavobacteriia > Flavobacteriales > Flavobacteriaceae > Paenimyroides > Paenimyroides aestuarii. The sequence goes on from NZ_CP102382.1 coordinate 772,754, forward strand.
GCTTTTTCGTCAGGCGTTATTACTGAATTACAGCACACCGAAACTAGTGTATATGCAGCCCAAAGTGGAGGGATTTAACTTGCAGAATTTTGCCCCTTTTGTCAACGAAAACAATATTTTAGACATCTACAAAGAAATCGAAGACGCTATTTACCATATTGAACGCAACGGAAACGCTAAAATTATCCTTACTGATTTATCCATTAAATTAACCCGATTGATTCATAAAAAGTAAAATTACAAAGTGTTTACCCCCCAAACTTTTTCACTTTTACTTGTTTTTGTTGTACTTGTATCACAAAATCGGGGATGGTAGTTATCGCACCAGACTGAATTTGAACGCTTTGAGTTACTTCTTTGCAAAAAGTATGTTCTGGTAAAGAGTGGGTATCTATGGTAACTTCATAATTTCCTGTGGGTAAAAATGCTACAAAATCTGCTTCATCATTGGTAACAACTCTTTGTATAAACTGACCATTTTTGGTGATGATGCATATAATTCCTCCGGTTTTAAAATCGAAATTTTTAACCAATTTTTCATCGTATTGATACTTGATTTTTCCTTTTAAGGTGCCGTTTTGTTGCAAGGGTATAGCCACTTCATTGCTGTAATTATTGATGACACAATTGGTGCTTTCGGCAAACCATCCGTTCTGAAAAACAGCTTGCAAATTATAGGTTCCAAAAGGAATACTTTTGTATTGAATGATTCCATTGGCATTGGTTTTAAAAGTTGTTTTGTTAATAGTAACTAAAAAATCAGGTGCCGACTCATCATCTTCATCAAATATATTATTACTGTTTTTATCGTAAAAAACATGTGCGGTAAGTGTTCCTTTTCTACCTGCCGAAGCTGCTTTTCCACCTAAATTCATACTAAACCCAGCTTCTACAATAAATTGGGTGTTGGTTTGAAAAAAAGTGTTATTGCTGTAACGGAACCATGATGCATTTAAAAAGAACCGATACATATCTGTTGGAGCATAATTCATATTTAGGAAAGCTGAAGGTGTTTCGCCCGAAACGAAATCATTCAAATAAGCCATACCACTTCTCAGCATCAATTTGTTGGAAAAGAATTTATGATCTGTTGCAACCGAGATAGACAATCGTTTGAAATCGTTCTGATTTTTGTTTAACGCCAATAATGAGGTGTATTCAGACAGAAAAAAACTGCCTTGCTGATAAGTTGCGCTGGCATTAAAACCTTTAAAACTGTAAATACTATTCAGCTTAAACTGCGGATACATCTTTGCTTTCTCAGACATTTTTAGCAAACCTTCTTCAATCCCCAAAATAATTGAGTGTTTTTGATTGGGACTCAACCAATTAAAATGCTGCGTAAGACGAAAAGCATCCATCGCCAAAAAACCATTAGGCACAAGCCAGGCAAACGCATCACTTGTTTCTTTATAATATTGAAAACCAAAGCTTTTCCCGATTGATTTTACGCGCGGAAGGGTAAACCCCGTATCCAAACGAAATGTGGTGGTTTGCATATTAAATTGATACGTGAAAGATTCCGGAGCAAAATCGGCATAAAAAATATTGGCAAACACAGTGCGTTCGCGCTTTAGGTTTTTCATGAAATTTTGTTGCACTTGCACCACTCCTCTCCTATTTCCTGGAAAATAATCACTGCTAACATAGTAATTTCCAGACAAGCGGATATTGTTTATGGAACCATTATACTGCGTTTCAAGCGCAAACGAAGGTTGCTTTTTATTGATGCGATTGTAATGACTAAAACCTCCGTGGGCTTTCAACCGAAGACTCCAATTATTGTTGATAAACTGTGCTTTTTCCACACCAAACACCTGATGGGTTGCAGCCTCTATTTTATCTTCCTTAAAAACATAATTAAAACTTTTTTGATTGGATGGATTGTTGGCTCCAAACGTTCCCAAGGCATACACACCAAAACCTCGCTTTAAAAAGGCATCTTGCTCAATTAAATTAAAATTTTCATCGATAAATCCTGCCACAAAACGGTTGTTTAAATTTTTATTGGCCGATTCTAATTGAATTCCTCGTCCAAACAAAGGCATCTCTAAAGGCTGACTTAAATTGCCTATTTTTAATTGATGCTGCTCTAAATGATACGCCAAATAAGTGTTGCTGATTAAGGGTTGGTTTTGACTATCGGTTTTGTAAATATTTCCGTTTACCGATAAATAACCCGCAGGTAAATCCACATCGCCTGAACCCATTAATTGATACACATTGCTGTTTGATCCACTGGTTCGATAGCTGGTTGTAAGCGTGTTTTTTTGATAGTAACGCGAATAGGTTGCACTTTGAGTGTCTTCATAGCGTTTTACCGACGACACATTTTGCACATTTATAGCTAGGTTTCCAAACAATATTTTTTCTGAACTGCGCATTGCTGCTACGTTTACCGTAAATTGTGATTTTTCTAAAAGTGATTTTTCTACCCAAAATTTAAAATCGAATACAGAATCTTTTCGAACATCTATCACAGCAGTTTGCTCGAAAAAATTATTTTCACTTGTTAATTGCGGAATACTAAAAACCACAAAAACTTGTTGCGGTTTGTTGCCCAAATTGCTTATCCGAACTTTTACCGATAGTGAATCGTTGGCGTTAGTTAGAAAAATAGTGGGCGAAACAGCCTGCAAACTCATTGCGTTATTCTCTTCCACGTGTTCTTCCACGCTGTTCGTTGCAATTAATTGGTTGTTATTATCTAAAAGTGTTACTACAATTTCTGCAGTTCCGGCTGTTGCAGCTTTTCCTTTGATTATTTTCAAAGGGATATAAACTTGTTCATTGGGTTGCAGTTGCACCGCTATTTCTGATCCTGAAATGCTTTTAAAACCTTGCGGAGTGGTAATTTGTATAAATCCGCTAAACGGATTTTCAGAACTGTTTTTTAAAGCAACAGTACTGTCAATTATATTGGCTCTTCCCTTTGCAGCTGTTGTTTCCACATGCATTTCCACAATTTGCTGTGCTTGCAATTCGTAGCAAGCAGCAACCATGCACAGCAAAAGCCAAAGCCTTTTTAGGAAGAAATGAAACATGAATTTTGTTTTTTTACTGAGGAACAATCTCGTATTGCAAAGTAGTGGTATATTGTTCTGGTTTTGCGTTTATTAAATTGATATCGTTTGGTTTGGTGGCATACATCATATCAAAATAAACCTGCGCCCCTTGGGTTGATGCTCCTGTTGCTATTTTTTGCGAAGTTGCACTTAACAAAACTGGAAACACCACGGCTTGATTGCCTAAAGTGGGAACCAATGACAAGTTAATCGTATTTAAAGGCAATGTATTATTTGATACCGACAAAAAATGTGGCTGCAAAGAAGCTACTTTCAATTGATAGTTGGTATTTGTAGTCACCATTAGTCCATTTGCATAAGTAGCATTGGTGCCTTGCAAATAATCTTGCTTTGTTTTTAATTCTACCAAACCATTTACCGCATTCGAAGCTATTTTGATAGCCAATTGATTGGTTGGTGTTGGTGGTGTGCCGCTCAAAGTAGCGATTTGCAATCGGTAATACCGCTCTTGTATGCCCTTAACTTGATTTTTATGATCGTAAAATCTAAATTCTAAAACCATTGCAAATTCAGACCAAGTAGTAAATTGTGAAAGATAAGCCCCGCCTTCTACCTTTAAATCAAAAGGAATGTGCAAATTATAATACGGATTTCCACCTGCCGCCACATTGTACAAACCTGCTTGTGACTGAGGTACTAAGAAAACTTCCTGACCTTGTTGTAAAAAAGTTTGCAAAGGCATGCCAATTTGTGTAATTGTAGGCACATTTCCTCCGTTGAATTGTCCGTAGGTGGTGGTGGGCAACAAACTGATTTTATCTGCAGGAAAAATCTGGCTTCCGTTGCTAATTGGTTGTTTCACGCGCACAGAAACCCTCCATGTGGGTAAGTTTAAATTGCCGTTACCATCAATCCAAACTTTATAGGCATTAGTTTTCACAATACCATTGTAAGAGTTAATACTGGCATAGTTGTTACTATCCACATTCAAATTTTGTGCATGGATTAATGAACAAAAGCATACTAAAACAATAAAAAAATACTTGCTATTCATTGGTAAAAGTTAATTCGCCCATTTCTATGGTGTTTTCATCGCCGTAATCAATAAGTATAGTCGCTGTATATTTTCCTTTTTCAATAGCTTCGGGCAATGCAATAATCATTTTGCGATTGTCTGCCGGCATGGTGTAAAAGATTATATGATCAATAATTGTTTTCTTACCCGTTTGCGTGTTTAACAGTTCCGGATACACAATACCATCTGCCCAAATGTTTCCTGTATTTTTAAAGTACAATTCAATTTGATTGCTTTTTTTATCGAACAGAATATTCTCTATTTCTAATTTTCGATTTTTAATTGCTTGGGTTCTATGGAACAATTTAATGCCCGAACGAACACTTACTTTTATATTGGCGCCGCGGCTGTCCACATCATCAATTGGATTCATTTGGGTTACATACAACATAGCCGTGTGCACGGGAATATCGTCTTTAAAAGTGTTTGGAACCGTAATGTTTACTTCGATTTCTTTTTGCTCGCCAGGTTTTAGTGAAAAATAACTATCTTTTTTGCTAATGCTCACCCAACCCGCACACGATGTTGCCAAACTATCAGCCGCATACATCATATTTTCGCCCAAATCATTGTATTGCCAATCGCCCAAACTCACTGCAAGATCCATTACATGCGCGGCACTTACATTGGTAACAACTACTTTTTGCCTACTGCTTTGCCCGGCATCTGATTCATAATAAAGACGGGGCGGCGAAACCGAAACACCGGTTTGGGCAAAAACTCCAAAACACCAGCAAAAGGTTACTAAAAGAAAGGCTGTTATTTTCATAAAAAAAACGAAAAGAAATTATTTAAAAAAAGTGCTACAAATCATGCAGCACTTTTATATGTAATTTGTTTAGGCTATTATTTAGCGTAAATGGTATAAGTTACTGTAGTTGTAAACGTTGTTGGGGTTTGGTTTGCCACATATTTGTCAAGATATGCATCGTTCCCAGCAGCTTTGTATTCAATGTCGATATTTTTATCTCTTGCTCCTTTTGTAGATGATGCAATAACACCTTCTGTAGCAGACAATTCAATGTTTTGGCTGTATTGTGCATCTGCTAACGCATCCTGTGTACCCGCTAAAGCAGTAAGTTTGATTGTTGCTGCAGCAATATTTCCATTAGGACCCGCTGTTCCAGAATTTGTTAATTCAGAGCCACTTGCTTTCACTTTCACTTCAAAACCACCCGTACTGAAAATATTCAAATGGTTTTCTTGTCTTGAAGATACCCCATCGTTGTAGTGTTGCTTTGTTGTGTAATCTAAATTAACTGTTTTCTGTTGTGGATTCACTACTAATGTTTGAATAGGATTTAGTCGCACATTTAAAGTTACGTTGTCAGTTTGTGCTTGAGCTGTGATTCCACATAAAACTACTAAAGATGCAATTACTAATTTTTTCATTTTTTTCTTATTTTTTATTTTGTTGCTTAATTCTTTTTATTATATTTGATAGTTGGAAATACTTACTTCTAAATTCGGATACAAAAGTACCGCATAGCATTTTTATGCTACTTATTAAAATATGCATAAAACTTGTAGTTTTTTACTTGTTTGAATTCCTTATTAAATTTTGAAGAAAAAATTGATACACAACAAACTGATAAACAGTCGTTTATTGTGAAATAATCGTATAAACAATTGTGTAGCTTTTGTTGATAACCGAGTTACTGTTCGCAAAATCAGCAAAAGTGTCATTGGCAGCACCTTTATAGCTAATGTTTACATTTTTATTGATGGCTCCTTTGGTAGCAGATATAATGGGCTGTGCTGTTTCGGAAATGTTTTTTTGAGTATAAACCGCATGCGAGTTGCTTAAAGGTTGAGAACCTGATGTGGGCAAAACAGCGATATTTTCAAAAGTTTTATCGGTTGCAGAAGCAGCAATTGCATTTACTTTTACCTGAAAGCCGCCTGTGCTGTATATGGTTAAATGGTCTTTTTGTTCAGAAACCACACCGTTTTTGTAGTCTTCGCGGGTGTTGTATGATAAATCTACACTTTTTTGTTCTGCGTTAACAACTAATGTTTGTATCGGATATAAGTTCACGTTCAGCGTTACACTACTTTGTGCCTGAACCGCAAAACTAAAAAAATGTAGTGCAATGACCGCTATTCCGTTTTTTATAAACATACGTCCGATAATTAATCGGTTTAACAATTAATATGTTAAATATAACGAAATAATTCTGATCAAAAACAGACAATTATCATTTATTTACAAAAAAATAATCATTAAAAAACCTTACACATTGATACTCTTTAGGTTCCTAACACAGTGTTTACTTCCTCCCGAATCATGCGTGGATTTTTGTGGGTGTATTTCTTTATGAATGTACTAAAGTTTGCTTCGTCATTAAACCCTAATTGGTAAGCTATTTCTGAAACGGTATAGTTGGAGTGTTTTAACATTCGAGTGCCTTCACCCACTATTTTATCAATAATCACTTGTTTGGCACTTTTCCCTAAAACAGATTCTGTCATTTCACTTAATCGGCGTGGTGTGATATGCAGCAAATCGGCATAAAAACTCACTTGCTTTTCTGTTTGATAATTTCGTTGCAACAACACCCGGAAACGGTTTACGATGTCTAGAAAAGTGAACTTACGCGTATCGTTGATTTCGCATACTTTTTCATCTACATAAAACAACCCGTCAAGCAGTAGCGCTTCTACGCAATTGTGTGCAACAGAAATATACAAGCCATTGTTCTGTTTGGTTTTATAAAGAGCCAAACGGTTTATAATCAATTTTAAAACTTCATCAATAGGGATAGAAGCTTGCGTGGTAACAAAAGGCAAAGCGGTATTAAAAAACAAATCAGAATGCAGCAACAAGGTGTCTTTTGCAGATCGTTCGAAAAAAGAAGAAGAAAATGTTAAGGCATACACATTCCCTTCTGCATTACAATTGGGACAAAACACAATATCTTTTGCCGGTCCTAAAAAAGTAAGACTTCCCTTTTTTACCTTGTAATCAATTCCTTGTATGGTAAATTGGGCTTCGCTAACAGCAATTAAGATTACAAAATAATCTAAGGTATTAAAGGCACGGCTGCCATTATTCCTTTTAATTAAAACATCTACCGAATTTACGCTGAAACCGTTTTCATTGAGTTCATCTGTAATTTTATACATAATACTTTTATTGGGCCTGTTGAAACAACACTTTAAAATCACTAAAATTTTCTGTTGAAATGTACTGATTTTCTACTATACTACCAATAACATATAGCATTTTTATGCTATATTAACAATAAAATCACATAAGTTTCGGAAAAACGAACAAATGAATGGCTTAAGCGATGCGTTTTCCTACAATTTTCAACCCAAACTCTTGCCCATCAAGCATTGCAATATTTGGCAAAGTTGCCCAATCGCTAAATCCTAAATCTTTAAAAAGTTTTAAACTGGGGTGATTGTGCGCAAAAATAAATCCCAATAAGGTTTTTATGCCAAACTCGGGAGCCGTTTCCATACAATATTGTAAAATTTGCTTGCCATACCCCTTTTTTCGTTGTGCTTCATGCAAATAAATACTAATTTCGGCAGTAGCGTTGTATGCCGGCCGACCATAAAACGATTGAAAACTCACCCACCCCACTAACTCATTGCGGTTGTTTTCCACCATCCACAAAGGCCGTGTGGAAACGTTGTGTTCGTAAAACCATTTCTGTTTGCTCTCCACAGAAACCATTTCTGTATCGGCAGTAACCATTCGGGAAGCAATGGTAGAATTGTATATGGCAACAATTTCAGAAAGGTCTTCTATGGTTGCATTTCGGTAGGATAATGAGCTCATTTACTTTTTTTGTTGTGTGTCGATATTCTTTATTTGATCCATTGTTTCGGTTAACGCCAATTGATACCACTGTTCCATTAAAGGAAAAATGTATTGCGCCACTTTTTCGATAGGTTTGTAAAAAACAGATGTATCTAATGTTTCTTCCGACACAATAAGGTTGTTGTAATTAATCTTTTGGAATACATTCAAAAAAACCGATATAATCAACAGCATTTTCAATCCTTCAAAAACAGCACCGAGCAACTTATTCACAAAACCCAATGCCAAACTTTCAGCTATTTTGGTTAATGCTTTTCCCAAGAAAAAAAGCGACACCAACACAATAATAAAAGTAAGCATAAAAGCCACCACCGTTAACGTTTCAGGGTTCCATTGTGTGTGTATTGTTAAAAAACCACGAACATAAAACGAAAAACGCAACGACAGATAAATTCCGGCGATTAGTGCCACAAACGAAACTACCGAAACCACCAAACCGTTTTTCACGCCTTTAAACAAAGCATAGCCCAATAAAACGGCAATTATTAAATCTACAACAATCATAACTATAAAATAAAATACAAATATAAAGCAGTTTCGGTATTAAGAAATATCTTTGTAGCTCAATAAAAAATTTATGACACGAGACGAACAACTAAAAGAGCGATGGAGCGTTTTGGTAGAAAAACTATCCAAACAATTTGCAGACGGCGATGCTTTAGATGTTGATGGAATCACCTATTTAATTGGCATACAAGAACTTGGTAAGTTCAATAAAAAATTTAAGAAAGACGAGAAAGTAAACATTATGCACATAGCCATTTGCCGTTTGCTGGAACCTTTTGGCTACTATGAATTTTCGCACTATGATGCAGACGGTTGGCCACATTATACCGTAAAAGATCAGTTGCCCCACCTAAAAGCAGGCGAACAAACCATATTAATGAAAGATGCCATTGTGCAGTATTTTTTAGAGAATGGCTATATTGACTAATTTTTAACCTTTCTAATTTTCAGCATCGCCCAAAAAGCGTAAATTTGCAACAATTACCTGTTTTATAAAACAATGATAGATAAAATTAAAGAACTGATTGGCGAAGCAGAAGCTTTTACCACTACTGATAAAGATGCTTTAGAAGCTTTTAGAATTAAGTTTATTTCTAAAAAAGGCTTGATTAATGAGATTTTTGCCGAGTTTAAAAATGTTCCAAACGAGCAAAAGAAAGCATTTGGACAGGCAATAAACACCTTAAAAAATGCCGTAGAAAACAAAATTAAAACCATACAAGATGCATTGGAATCTAAAGAAGATGCAATTGGGATTTATGGCGATTTAACTCGTCCGGGAACACCCGTGCAAATTGGTGCGCGCCACCCCATATCGTTGGTAAAAAATCAGGTGATTGATGTCTTCTCGAACATTGGTTTTAACGTTTCCGAAGGTCCAGAAATAGAAGACGATTGGCACAACTTTGAAGCCTTGAATTTCCCTGAACACCATCCTGCCCGCGACATGCAAGATACCTTTTTCGTGCAAATGAATCCTGATTATTTGTTGCGCACGCACACCTCATCGGTTCAAGTGCGCTATATGGAAAACAACCAACCGCCTATTAGAACCATTTCGCCCGGGCGCGTTTTCCGTAACGAAGCCATTTCGTCGCGTTCGCACTGTATTTTTCATCAGGTAGAAGGATTGTATATAGACAAAGATGTATCGTTTGCCGATTTAAAACAAACACTATTGTATTTCACAAAAGAAATGTTTGGCAAATCGAAAATTCGTTTGCGCCCTTCGTATTTTCCATTTACAGAACCAAGCGCCGAAGTAGATGTTTATTGGGGCTTGAAAACCGAAACCGATTACCGCATTACCAAAGGAACAGGTTGGCTGGAAATTATGGGTTGCGGAATGGTGGATCCCAACGTATTAAAAGCCTCGAACATTAATCCAGAGGAATATTCAGGTTTTGCTTTTGGTATGGGATTAGAGCGCATGGCAATGCTTTTGTATCAAATTGGCGATATTAGAATGTATTTTGAAAATGATGTGCGCTTTTTAGAACAATTTAAGGCAAGTTTTTAGAATTTAGCATATTAAAAATAGGTGAAGCTCTTGTTTATTCAAGAGCTTTTTCTATTTTTGGAAAAAATATTTTATGAATACAACAGATATTGTTCAGAAAAGCAAAGCAAGCAAAGGGTTGCGTTTTGCCAATTATTTAATTGATTTTATTGCAGTTATTATTGTAAGTTTTATTGTAGGTGCCCTTATTGGAATATTATCAGTGTTATTTAATTTTGACATCTCCTTTTTGGACAATGAACTAATAAGTAGGCTGTTTGGTATAATTATTTTTCTGTTTTATTATGTTTGTGTTGAAACATTAACCAAAGGCAGATCCATAGGAAAATATATTACAGGAACCAAAGTAGTTACCGTAGACGGAGAACAACCCGCAAATAGTGTTTTTATAAAAAGAAGTTTTTGCAGACTTATTCCTTTTGAAGCATTTAGTTTTTTAGGCGAAAATGGTTGGCACGATAGCATTCCTAAGAGTGCTGTTGTAGTAAAAAAAGATTTTGAACAAGATTTGTACCTGCATCAATCGGTGAATGCTATTGGAACGTCTGTTGATTAAGTGCAATCCTAGATGTTTTCTTTATTGCTGAAAAACAAACGTTTGGGACCAACAAAAAAGAACACCAAAGCAGTTGCAAACGATATAAATCCAACGTTTACAATAAACCCTAAAGCGAAGCAAATTACCCAGATTAATTTTTCGCCAGCAGGCATTTTTTTGGATTTAAAAATCATAAAATACGCCAAAGCAATATAAAAAACAGATGAAAGCAAACCAGCGGTGATTAAATGGTTTCCGTTTAAAAAGCCAACCTCCATGTGGGTTACTTTAAATACCGACCCCGCCATTAAGATGATAAAACTTAATACAAACGCTATTCTATAATAGGTAAAAAGATTCATACGTTACATTTTTACAAATTTAAACAAATTGAAATCGTTTTTCGGTTTGTCTTATTTCGTTTTTAAACTTGGGTTTTATTATTTTGAAAAATACATGAAAAAGTATAAAATGAAGCAAAAAGAATAATGATAGAAAATGCATACCTAACACGGATAATTCATTCGAAGATTCAAAAAAATGACCAAACATATTAAAATAAAAACCTCCAAATCCAATAATTGGCAAAGAAAAAACCGATTGTGCCACAGATTGTATTAGCCAAGTGCGTTGCTTGTTTTTCTGTTCCTTTTTAATTATTAACATAAACCTAAATCCGTCTATTGTCAAATAAAGAAACGATATAAACATAATTGCTAACAATACATTTTCCGCCCAGTATGTATAATAGTTTAAAAGATAAAAAATACCTAAATAAAATACTGCAGTTATGATAACTTTAGGAATAGACACAAATCTCAATACTTCATTCCAAAGCATTTTATTGTAATACTTATGTAATTGCGCCTGTTTCTGTTCAACCAAACCTGTAAATCCAAAAACACCAAACTTTTTAAACTCGGTTTGCAAAGCGTCTTCAAACAAAATGTTGGGGTTTTCTTTCCATTGATCTTCAATAGCATTTGCCAAATGATCAACTAATTCCACCTGCACATCGTAATGTTCTACAAAGTGTTTTTTAGTAAAAGTGAATAATTGTTCTATTTGTTCTACTGATAACTTCATTACATTACTTTTAAGAGTTGATTTTCTATTTTTACATTTTTATACATTAAAATGCTTCTTAATGACAAAATAACTGTTGTATGAATAATTACCCATAATAAAGGTTGACTTTTTGTGTCTCCATCGTAAACATTTAAACCAATTGCAATAGAAATAAACAAAATCAACAGAAGGGAATAGGTAAATAATCTATCTGTTGCATAAATACTTAAAGTTGTTTTAAATTTATTTTTTCTTGCTTTAAAATTCAAAAACAAGCATGACAAAACACCTATAAATTCTATAAAATATATTAAGAAACCTACTTCTACTTCTTTTCTTTGTAAAAACATAATTCCAACCGTAAGTATTAATGTAAAAGGAATTGCACTAAAATTATATTTCCAATCTAACGATTTCCATAGCTTGCAAACCATATAAGGTACATTTTCATATCTACTCCAGCTTTTTGGTAAAATCATTGGATTCCAACGCGTCATTACTTTTACAAATGCAGTATCAAATAATAACCTATTATTCTCTATTTCAACTTCAATCTCTGATGCTATATGATCGGTAAGTTCCATTCTAACATCATCAAAATCTTTAAAATTACATTTTACAATCAATGCTGTTTCAATGAAGTGTATTTGTTCTACTGATAATTTCATTAATAATCTAATTTTAAATGGGGACTTGTTACAATATTTTGCATGTTTCGAATAAAATTCTCTAACTCTTCCATACGCGAAACGGTTTCTCTTACCCCACTTTCGGTAAGCTTATAGTATTTACGAACCCGACCATCTACACGATCCATTTCTACATCTAAAAAACCATCTGCCTCCATCTTGTGCAATGCCGGATATAAAGCGCCTTCGGTGATATTCATTTCACCTTGGGTGATTTCTTTCACCTTTTGAGTGATTTCGTAACCATACATCTTTCCATTTTGCTCTAGAAGTTTCATAATAATGGTGTTTAAACTTCCTTTGTACAATTGTTGTTGCTTTTTCATATACTTATGACTTTTAGGTATAACAAATATACATCATTTTTTTATGCATCCAAATATTAGGTATAATTTTATTTTGAAAATGATAAATATCATTAGTAAGCCATTGTAATTTTGTATTTTTGCAGAAATTCAATCAAAATGTCAAAATTCAATCCTTTAAAGGTTAAAGAAATACGAAGAGAAACACCATTGGCTGTTTCGATTGTTTTTGATGTTCCCGATCATTTAAAAGCAGATTTCGCACTTTTTCTTTGTGCCTTTCAAGGTTGTTGTTTCGCTCTATGCTCCAATTTCCTTTTGCTTTAAAACAAATGCCCCGAAGCGGACATCCTTGACAATTTCCAGCCTGATAGTGTGATAAATACTGTGTGTATCTGGCTTGTGTTGTTTTTGTGCTTTCGTGGGTTTTGTGCATTTTTTGTCCCATCCCACACACATAATAATCGTATTCTTGGTTGTAATAAAGGTTTTCTTTGCTGAATGTTTTGTGCATTTTTTGGTAATTTTTATCTTGTTCTTTGTCAAAAGTATTGTACTTCACATAAAGCGTTAGCTCTTCTTTTTCAAGGTAATCATAGTTTTCTTCGCTTCCGTACCCCGTATCGGCTGTGATTGTTTCTATATTTTTAAAGATTGCTTCGCCAAAGGTTTCTTTCAGGTTTTCTAAATGTGGTTTTAATGTCTTTGTATCTGTTGGATTTTGGTAGATGGTGTAATTAACAATGATTTGATTTTCGGTTGATGTTTGTGCTCAGTTAATGGTATTGTGATCAACGATAGTCATTCCCGTTAGCCACATAAAGTTGATGTTCTCTCTGATAGCTAATTTTATTTTTCGGGAAGAATAAATATCGGTCATGTAGGCGTACAACATTACTTTTAAGAGCATTTTGGATGATAGTCAGGATTGTCCTCTTTACTGTATGCTTTTAACAAAGGTTGAATATTGATAGATTCAACCACTTGGTCCACTACCCGAACGGGATGTCTTTCTGAAATAAAGTCGTTAAACGAATAAGGTAAAAGTGTGGTTTGACGTTGATTGTAATGTTTGAAATTTATGTATAACCATCTTTATATAAGGTATATATAAGCAAAATAACATTTTTTTATGCAAGAAAATTACATAAAAAAACCGTCTCTAGTTGTGAGACGACTTCTGGTTATAATTATTGCAATTCTTCGGGAACATTATATAACCCACTTTTTGTAATAATCATTAACAATGTATGGGTTTTTCTATCTACAGTTACTGTTGCACCTGCTCCTCATATAGGAGGATTAAAACTAAAATGAACGGTGTATTCAAATTCAATATCAGGATTTATTTCCTAGTATACTCCAATATAATTATACTCTGCTAATAAATCTAGAACCTTTAAGGCTTTAGTTGCTTTTTCAATTATTTCTTTATCTGTCATAGTTTGTAATTTTTAAATTTTATAATAAGTTCTGATAACATTTCAACTCCGTCTTTAGCGACTTTACCAATTATGTCATTTGATAATAATGTTTTATATGCCTCAATTCATTTTTAGATAAATTTAATTTTCCTGCATTTTCTAACAATCTTTCAGCAAGGAGCAGATATGTCAAGAAACATCGGTGTGCGTATTGTACACAAGTTTTTTAAAGTAACAAAAGATTTTCACGGCGATAAATTTTTTACGGTAGAAAATGGCGTAAAAATGGTTACGCCACTGTTTGTAGCTTTAGCTGTAATAGAAATCACCGATTTGGTATTCGCAGTAGATAGCATTCCTGCTATTTTTGCCATCGCCCCAGACGATCCATTTATACTTTATACATCGAACATTTTTGCAATTTTAGGATTGCGTTCTATGTATTTCCTACTAGCCAATTCCATGGATATGTTTTCTAAACTGCATTATGGTTTGGCAATTATTTTGGCATTCATCGGAGTAAAAATGATTATTATGCCTTATTATCATTTCGATTCCTCTGTATCGTTAACCATCATTGGTTCGGTATTGGCTATCTCGGTTATATGGTCTTTAATATCAAACAGAAAACAGAAAGAAGCATAAAGGAACGCCCGATTTTTATTGAATTCATAATATTCACAGGTTAAGGATGATGCTGAATGTTTTTGTATATTGATCAAGCTGTCCAAAAATTGGTGAAACCTTTGTTTTTTTTAAATCTTATGAAAAACCGTTTCAATTTTCACATCGGCAAAACTGCGGAACATGTGCATAACGCCGCAATATTTTTCCACTGAAAGTTGAACAGCGCGGTTTAGTTTTTCTTCGTTTAAATTGCTTCCATAGAAATGATAGGTAACCATAACTTTGTTATAAACCTGTGGTTCGGTATCGGTTAAAAAACCTTGGGTTTCAATGTTGAAATCGGTGACTTCTAATCGCATTTTTTTAATCAGCGATGCAACATCCAAGCCCGAACAGCCGGCTAAAGCCGATAGCATTAACGCTTTTGGCCGTAATCCGTTGTTTGTTCCGCCCACTTCTTCTGCTGCATCAATCATTAACGAACCGCCCGGATTGGTCGATTCAAATTGCATATTTCCTTTCCAAGTGGTGGTGATTTTATGGCTACTCATTTTTATTCTTTTTTTCTTTTTGCTTTCCTGCTACAATTACAACTATTTCGCCTTTTGGTGGTTTGGTTTCAAAATGTTGCAACACTTCTTCTACCGACCCGCGTATGGTTTCTTCGTGCAGTTTTGATAATTCGCGCGATACCGAAACTTGGCGTTCTTTCCCAAAATAGGTTTCAAACTCTGTTAATGTTTTTAGCAGTTTATGCGGAGATACATACAGAATCATGGTTCGGGTTTCTTCTGCCAATGCCAAATAGCGTGTTTGTCGTCCTTTTTTATCAGGCAAAAATCCTTCGAAAACAAATTTATCGTTTGGCAAACCACTGTTTACCAATGCCGGTACAAACGCCGTGGCACCCGGTAAACATTCCACAGGTATATCGTTTTCTACACAAGCACGCGTTAATAAAAATCCGGGGTCTGAAATAGCAGGCGTTCCCGCATCAGAAATCAAGGCAATGGTTTGTCCGTTTTTTAATTTTTGCACTGTATGTTCCACTGTTTGGTGCTCGTTGTGCATGTGGTGGCTTTGCATATGTGTAGCAATTTCAAAATGTTTCAACAATTTACTACTGGTGCGTGTGTCTTCTGCTAAAATTAAATCGACTTCTTTTAAGACCTTGATGGCTCTAAAAGTCATGTCTTCTAAGTTGCCAATGGGCGTTGGCACAATGTATAATTTACTCATTTGTTGAGTTTCTTTTTTTATTTTTTCCACAGATGCACGGATCTATCTTTAAAATAATCTTTCACCACATAGACTTATAGAAAATATAGCTTTTATAAAGACTTTTTAGTTGCTCATAGTTTTTAAGCATAGCTTAAAAAATGGTCTATGTTTTCTAAGAAATCAAAACATTATTTCAATGTGGTTTATGAATTATCACCCTTTTTGGATTAAATTTATCTTTCATCTGTGTATATCAAACTTACTACAAAAATCTTTTTTCAACCAACTGCATGAAACGGTTTTCGTAATCTTCTTTTCCGTTCCAGTTGTTAAATTCGGGCTTCACTAGATCATCAATAAAATCTTTGGCTTCTTCGTAACTTTCAATGGTGTTTAATTGCGAAATCACTCGGTTTAAATCGTCGCTGCTTCCGTTAAACAAGTTTTTTTCAAAGGCTATCCTGTCGTTCAAACCAATCGAAATTTTATTGGCAAACGCATCGTTTATCGATTTATTTAAAGGTATTTGACGGTAATTTTCTGTCGATTTATCTGCTGACTGATTGGTTACAAAGTGTTGAGATCCTTTAAACGTATCTTCCTTTTTTTCGTTGGAATCATTCGTATTAAAAAGTTCGTTGTGCGGAATAGAAAAAACGGGATCAATCTCTAACGTAGCGCGTTCAACCGCTTCTTTTGCGTCTTCAACAGGATTTAGCTGTTCCACGTTTTTTATTTCTTCCTCGATAGCATCAATAGTTTTTATGGTTTCATGAAGCGATGGCGTAAACTCCACCACATCATCTTCTTGAATTTCTGGTTCTTCTTCGCTTTCCAATTCGTGTATCTTCAAAACCGAATCTTCAACCGGAGGTGCGGCATCAATAGCAGCTGCATTTGTAACGCTTAATTCAATCGGCGTAATTAATTCTTCTTCAAAAGAAACCACATCATCTTTCCTATCTTCGCTCAAAAAAATACTGCTTGATGGTTCTTCAGTGACCTCTTCTAACAATTTTTCAGGAGTGATTGATGGATCCAATCGAAACTTATTATCTTCATAAAACTGCAACAAAATCAATTTATTATGCAACAATTCAGTTTCTTTCAATAGCGAAGAAATTTCGGATTTATCTTTTAACTTTAAGATTCTGTGTGCAATACTTATTAAATCTGATTCAATGATTTTCTTCATAACTTTAAATTTTTACCAATTATTTTTTGATAAATTTGCAAGATACAAAGTAACAGAAAAAACTGTTTTAAACAACTTATATTTGCTAAAATGTTTCTTGAAAATCCTGTAAATCATAAAGAACAATTTGGATGGATCGAAGTGATCTGTGGGTCTATGTTTTCGGGAAAAACCGAAGAATTGATTCGTAGATTGCGTAGGGCACAATTTGCCAAACAGCGTGTAGAAATTTTCAAACCTGCTGTAGACACGCGCTATGACGACGAATTGGTGGTTTCGCACCAGGGAAACGAAATTAGATCTACTCCCGTTCCTGCTGCTGCAAACATCCGTATTTTGGCCGATGGTTGTGATGTGATTGGGATTGATGAAGCGCAGTTTTTTGACGATGAAATCGTAACGGTTTGCAATGATTTAGCAAATGCGGGAATCCGAGTGATTGTTGCAGGGTTGGATATGGATTTTAAAGGACAACCTTTTGGCCCCATGCCTGCTTTAATGGCAACTGCCGAGTACGTGACTAAAGTTCATGCGGTTTGCACACGCACCGGAAATTTAGCAAATTATAGTTTTAGAAAAGCAGCCAACGATAATTTGGTTATGCTGGGCGAAACCAATGAATACGAGCCTTTAAGTCGTGCCGCTTATTATAAGGCGATGCGGGAAAATCAGTAGGTTTTATTAAATACCTACAAGGTTTAAAAAACCTTGCAGGATGCTGTTACTTCAAAACATACCGCACATTTAGTTTGGTATTGGTATCCAAAACACCTTCTAACGGTTGGTATTTTAAAACACCTTCTTTGGTTAGTTCTATAATTTTTACTTTATCTTTTTCAAACCACGTAATTTGATATTCCAAATCTGTAGGTTTTATTTCTAAAGCATTGTTGTTTTCTCCGGCACTACTAACCATTGGCGCGCCATAAAACTGATTGTAGTAATCGTATAAATCAAAAGTTAGAGGCTCATTTGCTGTTGCTTGCAATGGCATTAATACATTTGGTGCCACAAACATTTGTGTTTTAGACAATTGCTCTTTTCGCAATACCTCTTGATTGGATTGGTTCAATTGTTGTTCGATCCATTCTTTATATGTTCCTTCAAAACCTTTTTCTTTTGCATGCTCGTAGGCTTTTTCACCATCGGTTCCTATTACTGATTCTACCCATTCAGTAAATGTTCCGTAAAAACCGTGTTTTAAGGCCATTTCGTAAGGCGAGCTTCCTTTCGATGTTTTCAATGACTGAATCCATTCGGTTACAATTGCTGTGGTTTTATCGCGTTTGGCAATTTCCACATCCACTTCGCGCCCCCAAAGCATTTTCATCCACTCTTCTTCTGTGCCTTTATAACCTTTGTCAACCGCTTGCTGGTATGCCGTTTTTCCTCCTTTTGCATCAATCATTTCAACCCATTCGGTTACCGTTCCGTCAAAACCTTCGTTCACCGCAATTTCGTAATCGTTGCTTGGATTTGGGATAATCAGTGTGTTTTTTGCTGCAATTTTCACAGGAACCTCCTCTGTAATCTGCTCTTCAACTTTTGGTTTTTCCACCACTATTTCAGGCTGATTATCAACAACGGTATTTTGTGTTGGATCAAAGGGTATTTCTTCACGTTTTACTACTTCAACCACATCCATCACGTCTAACAAAACCGATTGTGGGTTTTCGCTGGTAATCAAAACCTGTTCGTTGCCATTTAGCTTTGGTAATTCTGCTGCCACAGCTCCTTCTTCTTTTACAGAAACTACTGTATTTTCTTCTTTTTCAATTACAGTTTGAGCCTCTTCTTTTGGTACTTCCACCACATCGATCACATCTAAAACAACTGGTTTTTTCTCTGCAATCACCTCAACAGGCTTGGTATAAGTAATCACATTTTGCTTTTGAATGGTTTGCGAAAGTGTTACAAAATCAGACGGAGAAACAATGTAACTATCAAGTGCTTCAATCGGAAAAAGGTAAACCACATCGTTAACGTCTTTTATTTTTAAAGGATTTTTGTTATCCTTCGATATGGTAAAAAGTGTTTTAAAATCTTGATAAGGTATAAAAAGATCCTTACTGTTTAAAATTTCATACCATTGATCATCTACCCACATAAAAAAACCTTCTTTCACAAAGTGTTCTTTTGGGTGAACTAAAATGTTGTATCCAAAATCATTGGCATCAGCAACTGCTTTTTTCTGTACATCTTCAATCTGCAAATAAGGCGCTGCATAGTAAACCGTATTTGTTTGCTGTGCCGATACCGCAAAAGAAAAACTAAATAAGGTTATGAAATATTTAAACATGTTTGTGCTTTTAAAACGGTGCAAATGTACATATTTATCAAAAATAAATCACAAATTGCCAACATGCTTTATATTTGTATTAACAAACAATTTTTTTAATGGAACAATCAGCATACGTTACAACTACAATTAAAGACCAAATTGCTGTGGTGGAATTCTTTCATCCGGCAAGTAATTCCTTTCCAAGCTCTCAATTGGCAGAACTTGCAAACACGTTAAACAACTTGAATAACCAGCAGCATATTGCGGTTATTGTACTAAAAAGTGCAGGCGAAAAAGCATTTTGTGCAGGTGCATCGTTTGATGAATTGTTGCAAGTGAATAATCTGGAACAAGGCGAACAATTTTTTAGCGGGTTTGCCAATGTGATAAACGCCATGCGAAAATCAAACAAAATTATTGTGGGACGCATTCAAGGAAAAACTGTGGGTGGTGGCGTTGGTTTGGCAGCAGCCTGCGATTATACATTTGCTACCAAAAACGCTTCGATTAAATTATCAGAACTGGCAATTGGTATTGGTCCGTTTGTGATTGAACCTGCCGTGAGCCGCAAAATTGGAAAACCTGCTTTAGCCGAAATGACTTTAGACGCCCAAAATTGGAAAACTGCCAATTGGGCTTTTGACAATAAATTATTCACAGAATTGTTTGACGATGCCGCACAAATGGATAAAGCCTTGGAACAATTCACTACCCGTTTAAGCAGTTACAATCCGGAAGCTTT
The DNA here is from genome assembly GCF_024628805.1 of Paenimyroides aestuarii. NCBI lineage: Bacteria > Pseudomonadati > Bacteroidota > Flavobacteriia > Flavobacteriales > Flavobacteriaceae > Paenimyroides > Paenimyroides aestuarii. The sequence continues at coordinate 792,803 of NZ_CP102382.1, forward strand.
ATATGAAATGAAAAAAGTTTTATGGGAAGGAACCGAAAATTGGGATACACTTTTAAAAGAACGCGCTGCGATTTCGGGCAAATTGGTTTTATCTGATTTTACTGTGAATGCATTGCATGCTTTTAAAGGAAAATAATATAAAAGTTGTCATTCTGAACGAAGTGAAGAATCTTTGCTTAAGATTCCTCCTTTGTAGGAATGACAGCTTTTGTCAAGCCGAATTTGATTCAGCTTCTCATCCAGCATACTTTATTAAATTCTGTGGTAATCTGTGTATGTGTGGTTTTTAGCCAAGCTGTATCAGGTATTAAAATTTAAATCACTAATTTTGCTAAAAATTTTCGCATCATGAGTTTTATCAGAATCACTAAACAATTTACTTTTGAAACCGGTCATGCACTTTATGGTTACGACGGGAAATGCAGAAATGTTCACGGACACAGCTACAAACTGTCGGTTACCGTTATTGGGCAACCTATTACCGATAAAAACCATGTGAAATACGGAATGGTAATCGATTTTACCGATTTAAAAGCTATTGTTAAAGAAGAAGTGGTAGATCAGTTTGATCATGCAACGGTTTTTAACCAAAACACACCTCATGTGGAACTGGCGAAAGAATTGGAACAGCGCGGCCATCATGTGATTTTGGTAGATTACCAACCTACAAGCGAAAATTTAGTGATTGATTTTGCAGAACGTATCAAAAACCGTTTGCCCGAAAATATTAAGTTATTCTCTTTGCGTTTACAAGAAACCGAAAGTTCGTATGCCGAATGGTTTGCTTCTGACAATTCGTAAACATGATTACACTCGAAATTCCTAAAGATAAAAAAGTATATTTTACGTCTGATCATCATTTCGGAGCGCCCACTCGTGAAAAAAGCCTTCCGCGCGAAGCCTTGTTTTTAAAGTGGTTAAACGCTATCGAGAAAGATGCAGGTGCATTGTTTATCGTGGGCGATTTGTTCGATTTTTGGTTTGAATATAAAAAGGTAGTTCCCAAAGGATTCGTACGAATTTTAGGAAAATTGGCACAGATGCGCGACAGCGGTTTGCCCATTTATTTTTTTGTAGGAAACCATGATTTATGGATGGAAGACTATTTTGAAGAAGAACTGGATATTCCTGTTTTTCATGAACCTAAAGTGTTTAAAATATTCAACAAAACTGTTTTTATTGGTCATGGCGATGGTTTGGGTCCGGGTGATAAAGGTTACAAACGCATGAAAAAAGTGTTTACCAACCGGTTTTCAAAATGGTTGTTTCGTTGGTTGCATCCTGATGTTGGAGTGCGTTTGGCGGAATATCTATCGGTGAAAAACAAACTGATTTCAGGGGATGACGATGCTAAATATTTAGGCGAAGATAACGAATGGCTCATTTTATACGCCAACAAAAAGGTGAACGAACAATTTGCCGATTACTTTATTTTTGGTCACCGCCATTTACCCATGACACTTCCCTTGAAAAACAATCCAAATGCCTTATACATCAATTTAGGCGATTGGATTCAGTACTTTACTTTTGGTGTTTTAACCGCTTCAGGTTTTGAACTGCGTGCCTTTTCGAAGGAGGATCTTTCGGAAGTTTTCGTTCCAAAATCCAATCATGATGCTTAAAATGGCTCCATTTTACGGTTGTTAAATCAACAGTAGGATCAATCAATCGGCTACTTGGGTGCATATTGATACTTACATTGCTTCGTTCGGCATACACGGCCACATCTTTTCCTTGTTCTTTAAAATGCTCTTTAATTTTCTGTGCCATTTGCCAGATCACATCGGGTGCATTTAAACGCGAACGCTGTTTTTGGTTCAATAATTCTGTGTTGCTAAACGCTAAGCGTTCATTGTTTTTTTTATCGATTACTTTAAAGTATGTTTCTCCTGTTCGCGATCTTAACATCATGCGCCAGCTTAATCGATGTGCTTCTTCGGTCCACAATACATCGTCTTTAAAAAACCAGTGCCGAATGGGCAATAAAATCTGAATGATTAAATACGGAACGAAAAAGTATTTAAAAATAGTGCTGTAATCGGCAGTTGTTTCTTCGCTGTAATCTTCTTTTGGTCTTTTTCTAAAAAAGAAATTCCGAATTTGATGAGGCGGAAAAAAGAACACACAAAAGCTCAATGCAAAATACGGAAACACGCCAATTTGTAAGGTTATTGAATTGAATATGTGAAATATCAGCGATGCGATAATTGCAAACCAACGGGTACGTTTCCAAAGCAATGCCGGTACAATCAATCCGTCAAAAGCAATACCCATATAGGCGATAAAAAGCTGAAATTCGGTTTTTTTGAATAAAATTTGCACGGTTTCGGGCACATTGTTCATTCCAGAAAACATATTGCGCGTTACCGTTCCATCTAACCAATCTGGGTAAAACTTAGCAATGGTGGCATAGAAATACACACAACTTACTTGGATGATAAAAACCAATCGAATCCACTGGGGCATGTAGTTCTTTTTTATAGATGGATTTTGTTTCGCATCGATAGAAGCATTGGCGTTTGCAGGTAAAAAACACATAATTAAACCAATTAGCCACATTAAATAATAGTGATTGTTGTAAGATGTTTTTTGTCCGAAATAAGCCAAACTCCACAAAATCGTCAGTGCTATAACAGAAAATCGGTATTTGTAACCCAGCATCACTCCTACTGAGGCCACTGCCATTAAACCAAAAACTACATACATGGTTTCGTTTTGCAAATGCAGCAACCATTCAAAGCCAATAAATGTGAAATTAGTAGTGGTATCAACAAAATTGCGATCAACCCATTTCAATGCTAAGGCGCCAACAGCTTCAGCCAGAAAAATGATTCCGAAAAAAATCCGGAAAACTACCAACGATGAATTATCTATTTTTTGAAATGCTTTTTTCCACATAATTATTCCATTGTTGAAAGGAAGTTTCTAGAAAAAATCTCGTCGTTTTTTAATGCTTCTATCAATACATCAACCGAAGAAAAATGGATTTCTTCTCGAATTTTAGTTAAAAAACGTACGGTTATTTCCTCTTCATAAATCATATCATTAAAATCAAAAATATACACTTCGATTGTTTTCTCAATTCCGCCCACTGTGGGGTTTGTGCCTATACTTAACATTCCGAAATAATCTTTACCTTTAACAGTAACGCCCACCACATAAACGCCAATTGCGGGAATGAGTTTGTAATCTTCAGCAATCTGTATATTAGCTGTGGGATAGCCAATGGTTCTTCCCAATTGCTTGCCCGAAACCACTTTGCCCGAAAGCATATACGGATAGCCCAAATAGTTTTTTGCCAAAGCAACATCGCCCACTTTTAGTGCATTGCGAATTTTGGTGGAACTTATGGAAACATCGTTTAACTCTTCGGCAGAAATTTGTTCCACATCAAAATGGTATTTTTTTCCAAATTCTATTAAATCGTGAATATTGGCAGAACGGTTTTTTCCAAAACGGTGGTCGTATCCAATAATGATTTTTCCGATATTGAACTGATCTACCAAAATGGTTTTCACAAATTCTTCGGCCGATAAATTGGCAAAATCTTGGGTAAATTCTTGTACCACCAAATAATCAATTCCAAAATGATCAATCAGTTTGATGCGTTCCTCAATGGTATTCAACAACGATATTTGGTGATCGGTTTTTAAAACCATTCGCGGATGTGGAAAAAATGTAAGCACCAAAGTTTGGTAACCATTTGCTTTTTTTTGCAATTTTAATTTGTTCAAAATAGCCTGATGCCCAATGTGCATACCATCAAAAGTACCAAGCGTTACAATGGTTTTTTGGGAAGATTTAAAAGATTGTGCCGAATGAAAAACATTCATTTTATCGAATTTTTCTTCAAAGTTATTAATAAAATACATAAAGTAGCGAATTATGGTTCTTAATGTAGGTTAATAATTTTGAAAATTGAACAGCCTCGAATATGTTTGCTACAAATAAAGTTACTATTTTTGAAAAGATTATATTTCTACCGCATGAAATTTTACAACAAAATGATTTGTTTCGTGGTGCTTTTATGTACCGGAAACCTATTTGCCCAGTTTAATGCATTTTCAAATGCTTCAGAGCGCAATTTTTCGGAAAAAGAAAAATTTGTGAGAAAACACATTCCACATACTTTTGAAATTTATCAATTGGATGTAAAAAATTTGTTTGAACGCGTGAAAGACGCGCCGCCCTTGTCTAATGAACCTTCTCCATTAGTATTGGCATTTCCCGATGGCAATGGGAATTTTTCTAATTATTGGGTTTACGACAATCCAGCAATGGAATCAGAATTGGCATCAACCGTGAAAAACATTCGAAGTTTAAAAGCAGTTGATATAAAAAACCCAGGAAACAGTATTAGTATTAGTATTTCGGACATATTTGGATTACATGGTATGGGAATGAAAACCGATGGATCTGTTTTTTATATTGATAATTATACCACCGATTTAAACAACGTTATTGCTTATCAAAGAAACAACTTAGAATTACCAAAAAGCAATTTTTCATGTCTGGTGACTGGAGATCATTTTGACGATGCCATTACTTCGTTAGAAAATCCTATTCAATCTTTCAGCTTAGATAACAAACGAAGAACCTACCGATTGGCTTTAGCATGTACGATAGAATATGCAGCTTTTCACATTAACAATGCTCCTGCTGGCACACCCAACACAACGGTAGATCAAAAGAAAAATATCGTGTTGGCAGCCATGAATGTTTCATTAACCCGTTTAAATCAAATTTTTGAGAGAGAGCTCAACGTGCACCTAAATCTTATTGCCAATAATAAAGATATTATTTTTATCACATCTGATAACTTCTCGAATAATGATGCCGATTTTTTAATTGATGAAAGCCAAACGGTTATAGATAATGTAATTGGCTCATCAAATTACGATATAGGGCACACTTTTAGTACGGGTCAAGGTGGATTGGCAGCACTAGGTTCGGTATGTAGTTCATGGAGCAAAGCATCCGGAATCACAGGATCTTCCGCACCAGTGGGCGATGCCTATGATGTAGATTATGTTGCCCATGAAATGGGACATCAATTTGGTGCAAACCATACCTTTAATAACTCTTGCCAATTTAACAGAAACAACTCTACAGCCGTAGAAACAGGGAGCGGAAGCACCATTATGTCATATGCAGGTATTTGCCCACCCGACATGCAAAGCAACGTTGATGCTTATTATCATTATGTAAGTATTCGCGAAATGCAAACTTTTTTACTTTCTGCTACGTGTGCGCAGCAAACCACTGTTGCAAATGCAGCGCCGGTTGTAACGCCATTAACCCCCAAAACCATTCCTTATGGAACACCTTTTATATTGAGTGTAACAGCTACCGATGCCGACGGCGATGCTCTAACCTATGCATTTGAACAAAACAATCCACAAATAACTTCGCAACCACCTAGTGCAACCACGACTATCGGTCCCGCATTTAGGTCTGTGCCACCTACTGCGAATAATTACCGCTCGTTTCCTAATTTAGGAACTGTTTTAGCTGGTACTACCAATACAAATGGTGTGGTAAGTAATGATTGGGAACGTTTATCAATGGTTGCAAGAACATACAGTTTTGTGGCAACCGTTCGTGATAATAATGCAAACGGTGCACGAGTGGTGTACACCCAACCCGCAACAATCACAGTTGCCAATACTGGACCTTTTGTAATAACAGCACCAAACAACAACCCAAACACTACCGAACCAGTATGGTTTATGGGTTCTACCAAAACAATTACTTGGAATGTGGCAGGTACCACTGCAAATAATATAAATACTACCAATGTAAACATTTTAGTATCAACAGATGCAGGACTAACGTTTACGCCTATTGCTTCCAACGTACCCAATAACGGGTCTGCAACAGTTACTATACCAACCAATTTAACCAGCACGTATGAGGCGCGAATAAAAATTGAAGCAGTTGGAAACATTTTCTATACCGTTTCTAAAAAGTTCACTTTGTGGGATCCAAATTTAAGCACTGAAGAATTGGCTTTAAACGATTTGAAAATCTATCCTAATCCTACTACAAGTGTTTTAAATGTTGCCTTTTCTACGAAAGATACCGGAACCGTTACATTTAATATTTTTGATTTAAACGGAAGATTAATTAAAACGGTTTTTCACCAAAATTCTAGTATAATTGACCAGCAGATAAATGTTGCTGATTTAACCACAGGCACATACATTTTGGTTATTAAAACGGATAAACACACTACTACACATAAATTCATTAAGAAGTAGCTATAATATCATTTGTATTAGAAAAGGCTTGGTTTTTAATATCCAAGCCTTTTCTAATTTATCTCATCTGAAAGGTAATTTGACCATTCCATTTTTTTTCTACTATTATGCTTCTTTTAAAGAATCGAATTCAAATAGTTTTGAACCAAAATTAAATCATCAGAATTAAAATCGATGTTTTTTTGTTTAATAAATTTTTTGATTTCTTTGGCATGAGCAGGAAACATTTTTTCTATGTCTTTACTCTTCTGAACAGCAGTTATAGTATTTTCATGTTCTATAAAATACAAAGGTTTTTGCCATTTATATTCTGGTAATTTTTGTTCTTGATAACTATTTAAAGCTTCTTGATAAGCAATATAGGTTACAATTTCTTCTTTAAATAATTTTACAGCACTGCTAGAATTGCCCACAGCCAGCAAATAGGTTGGTTTTTGTTCTTTTTTTTCTACAATATTCTTCAAAACATATTTTCTACCATCTTTAAACTGTATTTCTTTATTTTTTTCCTTTGCTATAATAATTGTTTCCGTTGCAGATTTTTTATATTCAAAATAGCCGGTATAATTATTATATCTTAAATCAAAAAATTGAGAGCCATTATTTACAGTTGCTTCACTGAACGATTCGTTTACATATTCAGAGCCTGTAGTTTTGATTTTTTCAGGCATAGACATATTCACTAGATTCGATGGCAAACCAGATGCGTCTTGAAAGGAATGATCCGTTTCGACTAATACATATTGCTGCATTGCTTGCGATTTTGCACTTTCAGTAAGTGAAAACAGCAATATCATAAAAAAAGTTGCTTTAAATTTCATAACAAGGTTAATTTATTGATTAGTAATGAAATAAATATACGATTTTTTATTAATTTTTCATGTTAAAAATTGTTTTATTAAAAAATGAAACCGTAAAAATCTACCAAAAAAATAAACTATATTTGCACATTATAGCCTTTGGAAACTGCGTGAGGGATAGAAGCGGAAAGCCCGCAAGAATGAGGACTTGAAGCATATAGCCCGACGAAGGAGGAACGACGAACGGCACGCCCAAAGAAAAATTATTTTTAGACATTTTACACCAATGAAAAATATTAGAAACTTTTGTATTATCGCCCATATTGACCACGGTAAAAGTACCTTGGCAGACCGCTTGTTAGGCGCCACACAAACGGTGACGGCTCGTGAAGAAAAAGCGCAATTGCTTGATAATATGGACCTTGAAAGAGAACGTGGTATTACGATTAAAAGTCATGCCATTCAAATGGAATATAAATACAAAGGCGAAGATTATATCTTGAATTTGATTGATACTCCGGGACACGTAGATTTTTCATACGAGGTTTCTCGATCAATTGCTGCCTGCGAAGGTGCATTGTTGATTGTTGATGCAGCGCAAAGTATTCAGGCACAGACTATTTCAAATCTTTATTTGGCATTAGAGAACGATTTAGAGATTATTCCTGTGTTGAATAAGGTTGATTTACCATCTGCAAACCCTGAAGAAGTAAGTGATGATATTATTGATTTATTGGGTTGTAAATTAGAAGATATTATTCATGCATCGGGTAAAACTGGGTTTGGTGTTGAAAATATTTTGGCAGCTATTATCGAGAAAATTCCGGCACCAAAAGGAAATCCAGACGAACCTTTACAGGCGTTGATTTTTGATTCGCATTACAATCCGTTCCGTGGAATTGAAGTTATTTTCCGTGTTTTGAATGGAGAAATTAAAAAGAATCAAAAGATCAAATTCATGGCTACGGGCAATGAATATTATGCCGATGAAGTGGGTACGTTGAAATTAAACCAAGTGCCAAAGCAGAAAATTTCTGCAGGCGATGTTGGTTATTTGATTTCGGGAATTAAAGAAGCAAAAGAAGTAAAAGTAGGTGACACCATTACTGATGCGGTAAACCCTACCAAAAATATGATTACCGGTTTTGAAGACGTGAAACCGATGGTTTTTGCTGGAATTTATCCTGTTGATACAGAAGATTACGAAGATTTGCGTGCTTCGATGGAAAAATTGCAATTAAATGATGCTTCGTTGGTTTTTCAGGCAGAAAGTTCGGCGGCTTTAGGTTTTGGTTTCCGTTGTGGATTCTTGGGAATGTTGCACATGGAAATTATTCAGGAACGCTTAGAGCGTGAGTTTAACATGACGGTGATTACAACCGTTCCCAATGTTTCGTATTTTGCATACACCAAAAAAGAACCTGATACTCCGTTTGTGGTTAATAACCCGTCTGATTTACCAGAACCATCGAAATTAGACCGTGTTGAAGAGCCTTTTATTAAAGCCACAATCATCACCAAATCTGATTTTGTGGGACAAGTAATGAGTTTGTGTATTGAAAAACGCGGATTAATAACCAACCAAACTTATTTAACAGAAAGCCGAGTTGAATTGAATTTTGATATGCCTTTGGCAGAGATTGTATTTGATTTTTACGATCGATTAAAAACGGTTTCAAAAGGATATGCTTCGTTTGATTACCACCCAATTGGTATGCGCTCTTCTAAATTAGTACGCTTGGATGTGTTGTTAAACGGCCAAAATGTGGATGCGCTTTCGGCTTTAATTCACGAAGACAACGCCTATCATATTGGAAAAAAAATGTGCGAAAAATTACGCGAATTAATCCCTCGTCAACAGTTCGACATTCCTATTCAGGCTGCAATTGGTGCAAAAATTATTGCACGTGAAACCATTAAAGCGTTGCGAAAAGATGTTACTGCAAAATGTTATGGTGGTGATATTTCCCGTAAGCGAAAATTGTTAGAAAAACAAAAAGCAGGTAAAAAACGTATGCGCCAAGTGGGTAACGTAGAAATACCACAATCGGCATTTATGGCTGTTTTAAAACTGAATGATTAGTATTGGTTGTGAGTTTTTAGATTAAAATTCAAACAGCTATAAAAAACCGTCTCAAGACTTAGTTTTGAGACGGTTTTTTCTTAATTATTCCCTAGGTAACTCGCGCAGATTTTTAATAAAGACACCATTTTCAAAAAAGAATAAATTCCCTATTGTTTTATCTTTTGCATATCTGTCTAAACCTTGTAATTCATTTTCAAAATAAGAAACATAGCTTCTAAAGCGAGATTCTTTAAAGTAATGACTATCTATAACATATAATTGCGAATCATATATTTCTTGCAAAGTATAATCTAAATTGGCATAACTTACCATTACCAGAAAAAGTTTGTAATTGTTTTTTTGGGCCCAATTCTCATAAACATATAAAGGTTTACAAAACTCAGACGAGCAACCACTTGCAAATGTATAAACCAATGCTTTAGGATATTTTTTTATTTCAGTGCGTAATTCAACCGGATTAATAACAAAAATGCGGTTTTTATCTACAGGTTGGTTGGGTTTAAAAGAAACAATCATTGGCTTTGTGTTGTTCTTTTAAATTATTATAATCGTCTGAAAAGCCGTTTACGATAATCAATCCGCATGAATTCAGAACGAATAAAAAAGGCAATAAATGAAAAAATCTCTTCATATAACTGTTTGATTGTTTCCTCAAATATACAAAAATGACTTTTTCAATAAACCCGAAAAAAAAACACCTTATTGCAAGGTGTTTATTTTTTGTATCATGGGGTCTTGTTGTAAAATCCAGTGGTAATATGCATTATCGTCGTATAATTGGTACACGTATTCGGCAACCAAGTAAAACATGATATTGTTTTTGTGACGGTCTAAGTTAAATGTAAGTCCGCTTGTTTTTAAATGTGCTTTTAGCTCATTAAAATATTTTGGGTTGTTGTAGATACGCTCTGCTAACTGTTTGGGCGATAGTTTTTCCAAAACGGCACGTTCTTTTTCGATTTGCTCAAAAACATAGTAGCTTACCAACGATGTTTTCATTAAAAGCTGTATAGCGTCTTCCCCGTGTTTGTTTTTTAACGGCACAAAAACATCTGGAACAATACCACCACCGCCAAAAACAACTCTGCCTTTTATTGTTTTAAATTTAAGGCTGTCTGCTAAATGAATACTGTCTTTAGAATACAACTCACCTGATTTGAAACGGTTACTTAGATCGCTATTGTATTCATCTAGTCCATCGTTGTAGGGTTTTTGAATCGATCTACCTGAAGGCGTGTAATAACGTGCTGTGGTCAACCGAACGGCAGATCCGTCGCCTAAATACATTTCGCGTTGCACCAAACCTTTTCCATAAGAACGTCGGCCAACGATTGTTCCCCGGTCGTTATCTTGAATGGCTCCGGCAATAATCTCGCTTGCAGATGCCGAATTTTCATTGATGAGAACATATAGTTTTTTATTAGGAAACAGCCCTTTGTTCGATGCTTTGGTGATTTTTACGTTACCTTTTTTGTTTACTGTTTTCACAATGATTTCGTTTCCGTCTAAGAAATCATCAGCAATTTGGATAGCCGGTTCCATATACCCGCCGCCGTTTTCGCGCAGGTCTAGCACCAACTCATTAATCCCTTGGTTCAACAATGATTGCAAGCCGTTTTTAAATTCGGAATAGGTGGTTTCTGAAAATCGGTTTATTTTGATATAACCTGTTTCGCTATCAATTTTTATAGCAGTATCCACGCTTTTTAGAGGCACTTCTCCTCGTGCAATTTCAACATCAAAGGTTTTATTGGTAGATTTTCTATAAACTTTTAAAAGTGCTTTTGTGCCGGCATTTCCTTTTAAGAGGTTTACGATAGAATCGTTGGAAAGACCTTGATTGAACAATTGTACCTTTTCGGCATATAGAATTCGGTCGCCCGGTTTTAGTCCTGCTTTGTCTGAAGGACCGCCTGGCAAAGGTTTTACAACCGCTAAAGTATCGTTTAAAATATGGTAATTAATTCCTATACCTACAAAGGAACCTTTCATCACGTTTTGAACCTCATCAAATTCTGATTTTGAAATATAGGTAGAGTGTGGATCTAGTTGCGAAAGGATATTGTTAACCGTCATATCGATAATGGAATCGGTATCTACGTTGTCCACATATTCCTGCTCAATCAAGTCGATAAGTTTGTTCAGCTTCACGCGCCCTTTTTCTTCTTTAACAGAAAAGGGGGCACCGTTTTTAGCAAAAAATCCGCCTAAAACAATACCGGCTGCCAAGGAACCCATTGTTATTAAAGGCCATAAATAATTTTTCTTACTCATACAACAAAGAGCTTAAATCTTCTATCTGAACCACTTCCACTCCAGCTCTCTTTAAAAAATCGATACCAGCTAAATCTTTATAACTATTTTGATAAACCACACGCACAATACCTGCTTGGTGAATTAACTTGCTACAGTCTTTGCAAGGACTCATTGTAATGTAAAGTGTTGCATTATCGCACGATTGCGTAGATTTGGCAACTTTTAGAATGGCGTTGGCTTCTGCGTGTAGCACATACCATTTGGTTGTTCCTTCTTCGTCTTCACAACAGTTCTCAAAACCCGATGGCGTACCGTTATATCCGTCGGATATAATCATTTTATCTTTAACGATAATGGCACCCACTTTTTTTCGCTGACAATAAGATAACTGCCCCCACTCTTTTGCAATTTTTAAGTAGGCTTTGTCATACTTATTAAGCTTTGTTTGGTTTTTCATATATTGAAAAAAGGAACTATTTTGTTTTTTTTAACAGAAATTGGTAGTGCAAAATTACATAAAAAAAACAATTCTAAAAATTTAAACGAAAGATATATTTGGGTATTTAAAATATTTTTATAGTAAGATAAATGTATTAAAATTATGATAAATGTAAGAAAATAATTGCATATTTTTTATTTAATAGTTAAATTTAATAGGTAATTTTAAAATAAAAATATATGTCGTATCAGGATATTTATGATAGCGGATTAAAAGAAAGAAATAAAGGTCATTTTGCATCGATTGTACGCATTGCTTTTAGCGATGGAAAATACACGGAAACAGAACGCCAATTCATTGAAGCATTGGCAAGTAAACTGGATATTACAGAAGAAGATTTTAAATCGATTTTAGAAGATCCAACAAAATATCCCGTAAATCCTCCTTATTTACAGGAACGACGCATTGAGCGCTTGTTTGATCTGGCGCATATTGTGTTTATTAACCATATTTTGGGTCCTGAACAGAAAGCCATTTTGCAAAAATTTGCATCGGCTTTGGGATTTGTAGGCGATATTCGGGCTATTACCAATAAAGCGCTTAGTTTGTTGGTAATGGAATATAGTTTAGAGGATTTTAAGTTGGAAATGGATCTTTACATTAAAACAATAAGTGAAAGAGGCTGTCCAAAAAGGATAGCCTCTTTTTTATACTACTAACTTTTCAACATCATCAATAAAGTTAATTTTTTGCTTTTCTTGAAATAAAGACCGCTGATAGCATCTAAATTCGACAAAAATGACAAGTTTAGAACCAAAAATACGGCGTTTGAATACCGTTTTTCTTCCCTCAACTGCTACTGCCACCATTTTTCTAAAATTATGCCCAAGAGCCATCAGTAGAAATTCTAATTCTACTTTTTCTAATCCTTTGAATGTAAATCTGTTAAATTTATTATTGCTTTTGAGTTGACCAAAGACAGCTTCTACTTCTATCGGGCGTTTGCTTCGGTGTTGTAAACCTTCTTGGCTGGTTAATAATGTTTTAGCCTTGTGTTTTAATTCATTTAATCGGTGATTGACTTCTATTTTTCGGTTGCCTTTTGCATTGAAACATTCCCCTCGAAGCGGACAATTGTTGCAGTTTTTAGCTTGATAATAAGACACTTGCGATTCGTGTCCGTTGCTCGATATTCGTTTGCCTTTGCCTATATTTTCCATTCGTTGACCCATCGGACAAACGTAAAAATCTTGTTCTTGGTTATAGAATAAATTCTGAACCAAAAACGGATTGTTTTCCATCTTCTTTTTCTGTTCTGCATGAAAATAATTATACTTCACATACGCTGTAACGTTTTTATTTTCAAGCATTTCGTAATTCTCCTCACTTCCGTATCCCGCATCGGCAACCACTTCTTTGCTTTGTTTTTTGTAAGCATTTTCAAAACCATCGAGATGCGATTCCAAAGTCGTGGTATCCCCCGGTTTTTGATGGATGGAAACGTGGGTAATAAACTGGTTTTCAGTTGAAATCTGCGTATTATAGGCAGGTTTAAGTTGTCCGTTTTTCATGTGATCTTCCTTCATCCGCATAAAAGTAGCATCGGGGTCGGTTTTGCTGTACGAATTCCTATCGCCTAAAGTTTCTAGGTCTTTTTCGTATTTTTCTAATTTTGGAAGATGCTCATCCTGAAGTTTTTGTAGCTCTTTTGCCTGTTTTTTGGTAGGTTCTTTTAGTTTTTTGTTCAATTCAGATAACTTCTCTTTTAGTTCTTCGGAATTGATTTTTTTGGGCAGTTCTTCCTTGTTAAGTTCTTGATTATCTGATTGAATACTGTTTTCAATATCTGAAAGAATCGTATTGATTTTAACTTCTAATTTTTCTTTGTACTTTTCCACAGAACCCCGCCAAACGAAGGTGTATTTATTGGATTTTGCCTCTATTTTTGTGCCGTCAATATACTGAACATCAAGGCTGATGTAGCCCAATTCTACCAGCATTTTCACCACTTCGGCAAACAAATCTTTGATTTTCTCCTTCAAAATTTTCCCTCTAAATTCGTTGATGGTTCTAAAATTTGGCGTAGAATTTCCCGAAATGTACATAAAATGAATGTTTTCGGTAAGGGCTTTGGCGATTTTTCTACACGAATAAACGTTGGACAAATAGCTGTAAAACAACACTTTAATCATCATTCTCGGATGATATGCAGAGCAACCTCCGCCTAAGTAAAGATTTGTAATATCGCTGATATCCAATTGATTAACTACCGAATCCACCAACCGAACGGGGTGGTCTTCTGGAATCAAATCAAAAATATTGATAGGGAAAAGTTCTGGAGAGTTGCCTGTTTGATTTTTAAATGTTACCTTAGCCATAGTTGGGTTTTTTGTTCAACTCTAAAATACGAATTTTTTAGAGAAAACACAACAAAAAAAGGGCTGCCCAAACTTTTTGGACAGCTTCTTTTTTATCCTTTTTTATTCTAAGAAAAACACAATGGTACTCACCACTCTTGCTTTTTGCATATAAGGTTCTTTGGGGCTTTCCGAAGGTTCAGCGCCTTCGCCATCGTAATATCTATAATTACCCACAATAGAAATTTGTCCTTGTGAGGCCGTTTTTATTTTTCCCAATTGCGCCTGCGAGTCGTTTGCAAATTGCTCCCCTGCAATCCGGGCGTTTTTTGTACTTTCTGCTATTAACTTTGGCTTTATCGTGTTTAGTTCGGGAAAGGTGTATGCAACATATATTTTTGATGTTAGATCTTTACTAATTAAATCAAGCTCTATTTTCGATGCTTTACTTTCCAGTTCTTCTACTTCATTAGATTTTATTGAAAGGCTTTGTGCGGCTGTGTATCGATCAATTTTAATTTGAACTTCTTTGCCATCACGCCATTCGCTGGAATAGTATGTTTGGCGATCGGTAACATTCAAATTGTTCACTTTTATTGCATCTTTTGCATATCCAATACTTTCCAAATAAGTTATAACGTTGTTCTTTTTAACCTCTGTTTGGTTGATAACGCCTTTTAAATCATCGCCCGAAAACGAAAAACTTAGTGTAACCCAAGCAGAAGTGGCTTTCATTTCCATTTCTGCGAGTCCTTTTACGGCTACAACGCGGTCTTTGTCGCTAAATGTTTTAAGTCCTTTAAATATAAAAAAGCCTAACAAAAAAAGACCTATTATAATGGACACGCTTAGAATTACTGCTTTTGATATACTTTTGTTTTCCATGATTTTCCTGATTAATCTTCTTGCTAATTTAAAAAAAATAGCCTGAATTTCTTCAGACTATTTAATATTTTACAAATAACTTTCTAATTTATCAACCATATTTTTACTTCCGCAGAAAATTGGCACGCGTTGATGCAATTCGGTGGGTTCAATTTCTAAAATTCGTTGGTGCCCGTCGGTTGCTTTTCCGCCCGCTTGTTCAATAATCATGGCAAAAGGATTACATTCATACAATAAACGCAATTTTCCGTTGGGTTTTGATGTGGTTCCGGGATACATATAAATACCTCCTTTTAAGATATTTCTGTGCACATCAGCTACCAAACTGCCAATGTATCTACCGCTGTATGGTTTTTTGTTGGAATCATCCTTACAAAAAGAAATATAATCTTTTACCCCTTGCTGAAACTGATTGAAATTTCCTTCGTTAACAGAAAATATAGAACCGTTAGCACTTATTTTCATATCGGGATGCGATAAAAAGAACGTTCCCAAAGATGGATCTAACGTAAACCCATTTACACCATTGCCGGTTGTGTAAACCAACATGGTACTAGAACCATAAATCACATAACCCGCTGCCACTTGGTGAATTCCTTTTTGAAGAAAATCGGCCTGGGTAACCGGTGTTCCTGGTTCTGAAATACGACGATACACAGAAAAAATAGTTCCAACAGAAACATTCACATCTATATTTGATGAACCATCTAAAGGATCCATCAGCAACACATATTTATTATTGTTGTTGCCATCGGCTCCGCAAACGGTAATAAAATCATCGTTTTCTTCCGATGCAATTCCGCAAACAATTTCGCGGTTAATAAGCGTTTGGATAAACACTTCGTTGGCAAAAACATCTAACTTTTGTTGCTGTTCGCCTTGAATGTTTTCGCTTCCGAAAGCTCCGGTAATATCTACCAAACCTGCTTGGTTTACTTTTTGCGCCACAATCTTCGATGCCAAACGAATAGAGTTCATTAACCGAGATAATTCACCCGAAGAATACGCAAAATCCTGCTGCTTCTTTATTATAAATTCACCTAAAGTAGTATATCTTTCTTCCATTTTTTATTGTAAAACTGGTACAAATATCGGTAAAATGTAAATATAAACCCATTTCTTTTAAGTTTTTTGCAATGTAGTTATTGTTCAATGAAAACGGTTCATTATTTTTGCCGCAAACAAACAAAACAATTCTATTTTTTTATGAACCTAATTTACTAATAAGCAAAATGAAAGTATTCAAATTTGGTGGTGCGTCTATCAAAG
Source organism: Paenimyroides aestuarii (assembly GCF_024628805.1). Lineage (NCBI taxonomy): Bacteria > Pseudomonadati > Bacteroidota > Flavobacteriia > Flavobacteriales > Flavobacteriaceae > Paenimyroides > Paenimyroides aestuarii. The sequence goes on from NZ_CP102382.1 coordinate 809,155, forward strand.
ATCCGCAAGCAATTCGCAACGTGTTACATGTATTAAAAACCGTTGGTTTCAACAATAGTTTAATCATTGCATCGGCAATGGGCAAAACCACAAACGCCTTGGAAGATGTGGTGAACGCTTATTTTAAGAAACCCGAAGAGCTAAAAAACGCCCTACAAATTGTTTCTGATTACCATTTAGAAATTCTGAATGAATTGTTTGAAAATAAAAGCCATTTGGTTTTTGACAAAGTACGTGTTTTATTCGTAGAAATGGAATTTTTCCTTTCTACCAACAAATCGCCCAATTACAATTTTGTGTACGATCAAATTGTTTCGTATGGCGAAATTATTTCTACTACCATTTTAAGTTATTTTTTTAACGATCAAAGCATTGAAAACATTTGGATTGATGCCCGTAATTTGATTAAAACCGACACCACATACCGCGATGGTTTGGTAGATTGGAAAGCAACCGAACAAAATATCACCAATCAATTACAAGGCAAAAAACTCTATGTAACCCAAGGTTTTATAGGGTCTGATCCCAATCACTTTTCGGTTACTTTAGGCAGAGAAGGATCTGATTATTCGGCTGCGATCTTTGCTTATTGTTTGAATGCCGAAAGCGTAACCATTTGGAAAGATGTGCCGGGTGTTTTAAATGCCGATCCAAGATATTTTGAAGACACTGTTTTATTGAACCAAATTTCGTATCACGAAGCCATTGAATTGGCTTTTTACGGAGCATCGGTCATTCACCCAAAAACCTTACAACCTTTACAAAGAAAAGAAATCCCCTTGTTTGTTAAATCGTTTGTAAACCCAACCTTGCCGGGAACATCGGTTTCTAAAGGTGCCGATTTAGAACCTCACACTGCCTGTTTTATTGTAAAGAAAAACCAATTACTTATTTCTATTGCTTCAAAAGATTTTTCGTTTATTATGGAACACCAAGTAAGCGATATTTTTAAATTGTTTGCCGATCAACACATAAAAGTAAATGTTATACAAAATGCGGCAATTAGTTTCACGGTTTGCGTGGAAGATAAATTTGGCAACTTTGAACACATTCTAGAAGATTTAGACAACAATTTCAAGATTACATACAACGAAAATGTATCGCTTTATACCATTCGACATTTCACGCCCGAAGCTGCTGAAAAAGTAATTGCAAACAAAGCAGTGCTTTTGCAGCAAATTAATCGCGAAACCATGCAAATTGTTATAAAAGAGTAATTTTTACCACAGATACACAGATTAGTATCATGAATATTCACTTTAAGACAAGGAATTTATACCCTGACGAACTACGAATATTAAACACCTTGAAATTGCAGAAAGAAAAAGAAAAAAGCAGTAAAATTAAACTCCATCATTTTGTTGCAGCTACAATTTTGGGAACAGTTTTAATATATATTTCTTTTAAAGTTACTGATAGTTTTTGGCTTTTCCTTTCAGGAACAACTGCCGTTTTACTATTTGCATTTGTCTTTTTTGCACCATATGAAATCTACAAAAAAAGAAAAAAATGTAAGTCATTTTTAGAACAACTAAATACAATTATAGTCAAAGGAACGGTTGACACTTGTCTAATTACTGCTAAAAAAATTGCAATAGCACCAGAGTATGATGACGAGAGTGACTTATACATTATTGAAATTAATCAAAACGAAGTTTTATACTTATGGGATACTGAATACAACCTAAATAAAAAATTTCCTTCCTCAAAATTTGAAATATATAGTGAGGTCTTTTTCAACCTTACGAATAGACAAATTTATCAATTAAGTGAAAAAATTCAGCCAATGCAAATCGACAAAAAAGCAAAGTGGAATTTCATAAAACAAAATGGTGCTCCAAAACATTTAGAAATAGAAAAAATAAACTTCGACAAACTATTTGAAAAATACAACAATTGTATGTAACAGAAGAATTTAAAACAAAGAGTTTTTACCCTCTTAAATAAGATACACTATAAAAATTAAATCTATTAAAGCTACTACTTTTAGTAGTTTTTTTAGTTTTAACAAAATTTTGGCACGCAATTTGGGTTGACCCTAACAAATCATAAAACAACAAAATAGTATGAAAAGAATTATTTACCTTTTAGCCCTAATCTCAACAAGTGCTTTTGCCCAAGAACAACAAAAAGATGTGGTAACCATCTCTGCAAACTACAACTTTTCCGAACCTACACAATACGGTGTTAGCATAGAATTCACAAAAGAAGCTAAAAAAGACGAACGCTTAACATCGCGCTTGTTGAATGTTAGTTACGGACAAGTGGAATACGACAACAATTATTTAAAAAGCACTGGAGAAGGGTTTGTGGTTGAATTGGGTAGCCGCACCTATTTCAAAAAAGGAGTTCGAGAAGGTTTCTATGCAGAAAACTTTATTACACACGGACAAATCAAATTCGACGAAATGATCAATGGAGAAAATTTTGAAGGAAAGTACAGTTTCTGGAGTATTTTTAACCCCAATCTTGGATACAAAATACATCTTAGTAAAAATTTAAGTATCGACCCATCGGTTGGTTTCAATTGGAAATGGGAAGTGCGTGGCAAAGGTGGCATCGATAACCGCCATTTTGATAACTTCGTATTTAAAGCTGGTGTGAAGTTGGGCTACACGTTTTAAGGGTTACTTTAAAAACCTAAAAAAGTCTGTATTATTTAAATGATGCAGACTTTTTTGTTTAAAAGCAGTTTACTTATTTTGAGAAATAGATTACAAAAAGCCTTTCAATTACCTACAAATCAATCAATTCAAATATTTTTTAAAATTTAAAACCTTTTTTAGTTTCAAAATCAGATTATTTTTAGTTTTATTTAAGAAAAAGTTGCTGCTTTTTCTTTATCTTAAAAAAAAATTTTGAAAAAAATGCAAATTAACAAAGTTGAACTACGAAATTTAGAAATTGAAGATTATATCGGATTAAAGAACTCAATGCTGCAAGCATACGAAGAAGGTGTTGATGATCCGTATTGGAAAAAAGAAGAAATTCGACGATTATTAAAGATTTTTCCTGAAGGGCAAATCGTTATTGTAGTAGATGATGTTGTTGTGGGTGCTGCTTTGTCACTAATTGTTGATGAAAGTGTTGCTCTTTCAAACCATAAATACAACGATATTATAACCGATGGAAAGTTTAACACACACAATCCTGACGGGGAAGTTTTGTATGGAATAGACGTGTTCATTCACCCCAATTACCGTGGTTTGCGACTAGGAAGACGTTTGTATGATGGACGAAAAGAATTGTGCGAACAGCTCAATTTAAAATCGATTATTTTTGCCGGTCGCATTCCAAATTACCATAATTATTCCAAAGATTTAACTCCAAAGCAATATCTTGAAAAAGTAAAAACAAAGGAAATTCATGATCCTGTTATTTCGTTTCAGGTTAATAACGATTTCCACATTAAAAGATTGCTTCGCAACTATTTAGAAGGCGATCGCGATTCGCGTGATTATGCCGTTTTGCTGGAGTGGAACAATATTTCATACGATAAATCACCTGTATTAATCAATACCAAAAAAAGCGTGGTTCGCTTAGGTTTAATACAATGGCAAATGCGGCCTTTGAACAATTTAGAGGAATTTTTTGATCAGGCAGAATTTTTCATCGATGCCGTTTCGGGTTATGAAAGTGATTTTGCAACATTCCCTGAATTGTTTGTGGCACCCCTTATGGCCGATTACAACCATTTATCTGAATCGGAAGCCATACGTGAACTAGCAAAATATACCGATACCATTCAAAAACGTTTTCAAGAACTCGCCATTCAATACAATATCAATATCATCACAGGAAGTATGCCGTATTTAGATGAAAATGTACTTTATAATGTAGGCTTTTTATGCAAACGCGATGGATCTTCCGAAATGTACCGAAAAATACATATCACACCAAACGAACGACTGTATTGGGGAATGCAGGGCGGCGATGTGATACAAACGTTTGATACCGATTGCGGAAAAATAGGTATTATTATCTGTTATGATGTAGAGTTTCCGGAACTTTCCAGACTAATGAGCGATGATGGTATGGAAATTCTTTTTGTTCCCTATTTAACCGATACGCAAAACGGATACACCCGCGTGCGTAGTTGTGCCCAAGCTCGTGCTATTGAAAACGAGTGTTATGTGGCTATTACCGGTTGTGTAGGAAACCTTCCAAAAGTAAATAATATGGATATTCAATACGGGCAAGCAGCCGTTTTCACTCCATCTGATTTTGCTTTTCCAAATAATGGTGTCAAAGCCGAAGCTACACCAAATACCGAAATGACGTTGATTGTTGATGTGGAATTAAACGCTTTAAAAGAACTACACGAATTGGGAAGTGTGCGTATTAAAAAGGATCGAAGATTGGATTTATATAAACTAAGAAAATTAAAATAAATTGAATATAGCAATTTTAGGCGCGGGGTGGTTAGGAACCGAATTGGCAAAGGTATTAAGCAAAAATCATACGGTAAAGGTTTCGGTAACTACCAATGAAAAAAAAGAGCTTTTGCAAACGCAAGGTTTGAACGCTTTTACAGTAGTGTTGTCACTAAATGGTGTATCGGGCAGTTTAGATTTTTTTAAAAATGTAGATGTTTTGATATGTACACTAACCCCGCAAGCCGTTGCTGTTTTTTATCCTTTAGCCGATGTATTAAAAAAACACGCTATTAAAAATGTCGTAGTTTGCAGTTCCACTGGCATTTATCAAGATTGTGAAGGAATTGTAAAAGAATCAAGTGCTTTAAAGCTAACTATTCCAAAGGTACAACTACTCAAAAGTATCGAAGATGTTTTTTTGACAGATGCTGCATTTAACGCTACCATTCTACGCCTTGGTGGATTAATCGGAAAAAACAGACATCCTGTAAAACATTTAGCCAAAAAAGACCAGATTACAGATGGAAATGAACCTGTAAACATTGTGTATCAAGACACCATCTTAAAAACCATTTGCCTATTACTTAAACAACCATTGCTTAATACGGTTTTTAATCTAGTAGAAACAGACCACAGAACAAAAGAAGTTTTTTACCAAGATGCTGCAAAAGAACATGATGTATCTTTACCTCCGTTTTCATATACTTCTTCACCCAAAAACCGAGTAGTATCAACAGAGAAAATAGAAAGCTTTTTAGATATAAACCCCTGAAAATTAATTTTTTTCATCCCACTCCAAACCAATTATTCCTTAATTTTAATTAAATTTGAGCAACACTAAAGAAATCAGTATATTATAAAATAGCCAAATATGATGCTTAAATTTATTCTTACAAGCTTTTTATTTTGCTTGTGCCTTTCCGCTTTTCCTCAAGAAAATCAGCGTCCTAAAGTTGGGTTGGTTCTCAGTGGTGGTGGTGCAAAAGGTTTGGCACATATTGGTGTTTTAAAAGTACTTGAAGAAGAAGGTGTACAAGTAGATTATATTGCGGGTACCAGCATGGGCGCCATAATTGGTGGTTTGTATGCATCGGGATACACCGCCAATCAGTTAGATTCTATCTTTAAATCGGTTGATGCCGATGCGCTATTACAAGATTATATCCCTAGAAATTCCAAGTCGTTTTATGAAAAAAGAAACGATGAAATTTATGCATTGCAGCTTCCGTTTGATCAATTCAAAATAGGAAGTCCCGTTTCGCTTTCAAAGGGCATGTACAACTATAACTTACTAAACAAGTTGCTGGCGCATGTGCGTTATGAAAATGATTTTACGCAATTGCCCATTCCTTTTCTTTGCGTGGCTACCGATGTGGTTACAGGGGAAGCCGTGGTGCTTGAAAAAGGAAATTTGGCACAAAGTATTTTGGCTAGTGGCGCGTTTCCCTCTTTATACACGCCTGTTGAAATAGACAATCGTTTGTTGATAGACGGCGGCGTGGTTAATAATTATCCTATAAAAGAATTACGCGATAAAGGTGTAGATGTAATTATTGGTGTGGATGTGCAAGACGGCAAAAAAGACCGCAGCGAAATAAAAGGCGTTTTTGATATTTTAATGCAAATTGCCAACTACAGTATGTATCAAGGGATGGAAGAAAAGAAAAATGCCACTGATATTTACATGAAACCCGATATTTCAAACTTCTCTGTTGTAACTTTTGATAAAGGAAACGAAATCATTCAAAAAGGAATCGATGCTGCCCGAGAAAAAACGGCAGACTTACAAAAAATCAGCAATGGTTACACAAAAAAGAAACTTCCTGAATATTTATTACACGATGATTTGGCTATCAAAGAAGTAAAAATAAACGCTTTAAAAAATTATAACAAAGATTATGTTTTTGGAAAATTGGGCTATTTTAAAGAACAATGTGTATCGTTTAACGAATTAAAACACGGCATCACCAATCTAAATGCCACTCAAAATTTCAGCAGTATTAATTATCATTTTGAAAAAGGCGACGATACAGGCGATTATTTAGTGTTGCATCTAAAGGAAAATACCATTAACCGATTTCTAAAATTTGGTTTGCATTTTGACAATTTGTATAAAAGTGCCGCATTAGTAAATATAACCCAAAAAAAGCTTCTTTTTAAAAACGATGTAGCTTCGCTGGATTTTGTTTTTGGCGACAATGTGCGATACAATTTTAATTATTTTATAGACAATGGATTACGATGGAGTTTTGGTGCACAAAGCAGGCTTAATAAATTCAAATACAATGTATTAACCGACGAAAAACCCATTATTACCGACCAGTTTTTCACATTAGAAACATTCAGCACCAAATTTACCGATTTAACCAACCGCTTATATCTGCAAAATTATTACAACAATAAATTTCTTATTGGCTTGGGCTTAGAACACAAATACCAGATTGTGGATATAAGCAATGTAAACCTCAGCAAAAATTGGTTAGACAACAGCCACTATGTTAGCTCGTATTTTAACCTCGTTTTAGACACGTACGACAATAAATATTTCCCCACCCAAGGTTTAAATTTCAACGCAGAAATTAAACACACTTTTTTATCGTCAGACTATAACGAAAATTTTGAACCCTTTACACAAATCAATGGCGAATTGGGAACTGTAAAAACATTTTTTAATCGCATTTCCTTTGAAGCAAAAGCAGACGTGGGCTTAACCATTGGCAGTTTGCCTTCCACAAACCTGAATTATTTTTTAGGCGGATACGGTTTTCAATCAATATCTAACATCAAACCCTTTTTTGGCTATGATTTTTTAAGTTTAAATGCCAACACCTATCTAAAAGCCCTTTTTAGAGTGGATTACCGTTTCTATAAAAAACACCATCTCAATTTCACCGCCAATTATATGCACTTGCAAAACGCCATGTTTCAGTACAACGATTGGTTAGAACAGCCCATAAAATCGGGGTATGCTTTGGGTTATGGTTTTCAAACAGTTATTGGTCCATTAGAAATTAAACAATCCTATTCGCCCGAGGTAAAAAAGCATTACACTTGGTTTAGTTTGGGTTTTTGGTTTTAAATGAGGTTCTTTTTTAAATGATTCTTTTTATTTTTTCTTAAATTTAATACATCTCAAAAAAATAGTTTTTATATTTGTTAGGTATGAAAACATGGCAAGGATTATTATCAAAACTTAAATACTTCATTAAACGCAACCCCGAATGAAGAAGGCAATGCTATGCTTTTATTTATTAATTAAAAACAAATAAACTATGCCTTTATATCATAAATTAGGAAAAATTCCGCACAAACGCCACATACAATTCCGCAAACCAAACGGCGGATTTTATTACGAGCAGCTTTTTGGCACGGTTGGTTTCGATGGCATGTCGTCAAACATGTATCATGAGCACCGCCCTACGCAAGTAAAAGAAATCAAGGGTTCTTATAGCGTGGCACCAAAAATTGCCCGAAAAAACAACATACAGTCTTACCGTTTGCGTGGTTTTCAAGTGCCTCCTACCCCCGATTTTTTAGAAAGCCGTAAAGCGGTTTTAACAAACAGCGATTGCACCATTACTTTGGCTGCACCTACAAACAAAACCCAAGATTATTTCTATAAAAATACCGACGCCGACGAATTGATTTTTATTCACAAAGGAACCGGTAAATTGCGCACCATATTAGGAAATTTAGATTTTAAATACGGTGATTATTTATTGATTCCGCGCGGAGTGATTTATAAAATCGATTTCGACACAGAAGATAATCGTTTGTTTATTGTAGAATCGCGCAGACCCATTTACACACCAAAACGCTACCGCAACTGGTTTGGTCAGCTATTAGAACATTCCCCTTTTTGCGAACGCGATATTCGCCGCCCGGAAGAATTGGAAACCTACGATGAAAAAGGCGATTTCTTGATCAAAGTTCGCAAACAAGACGAAATTTTTGATATGGTATATGCAACTCATCCTTTTGATGTGGTTGGATACGATGGATATAATTTTCCATACGCCTTTTCAATACACGATTTCGAACCCATCACAGGACGTATTCACCAACCGCCACCAGTGCATCAAACATTTGAAACCGATGCCTTTGTAGTATGTTCATTTGTGCCGCGTTTGTATGATTACCACCCAGAATCTATTCCGGCGCCTTACAATCACAGCAACATTGATTCAGACGAAGTATTGTATTATGTAGATGGTGATTTTATGAGCCGAAACGACATCGAAGCCGGACACATTTCTTTGCATCCAGCAGGAATTCCACACGGACCACACCCGGGCGCAATGGAACGAAGCATTGGCAAAGTAGATACACAAGAATTAGCCGTAATGGTTGATACATTCAAGCCGTTGATGGTTACCGAAGAAGCAATGAAAATTGCCGATGAACAATATTATCAATCATGGTTAGATTAATAAAAATATAAATGTTTCAAAGAAAACTACCTGCCGATCCCAGTGCTTTAGTGCTCGCAATTGTTGCTTTGTGCATGGCAATTCTTTTTGGTTGCTGTGGGCTTTCGTTTGTTGGCTTGGCACTTTCAATAATTGGACTTGTTAGCGCCAATAAAAGTTTAAAAGAGTACCTAGTAAATCCAGAAACATATTCTCATAACAGTAGAGAAAATGTAAATACGGCACGCATCATCAACATTATTGCACTTGTTATAAACGGACTCATCACTTTGTCTTTTGTGGTGTATTTAGTCATTACCGGTTCTTTCATGTTCTCAGCAATCAGAGATGAAATGAACAAATCTAAAAACGATACATTATCAAGAGTTGATGACGAAGAATGGGATTACGAAGCAGAAGAAGACAGCATTTATATTTATACCGATTCATTGAATCAACCACAAGATTCACTAAATCAAGAATAAAACAACAATAGTAACAAAATACAGCAATTATTATGTCAAAAGAATTAAAATCTGTAGAATACGGATTAGAAAAAATATTTGAAGGAGCACAAGATTTCTTACCTATTTTAGGTACAGATTATGTAGAATTTTATGTAGGAAATGCCAAACAAGCAGCTCATTTTTACAAAACAGCATTTGGTTTCCAGTCTGAAGCCTATTCAGGATTAGAAACAGGCGTTCGCGACCGTGCTTCGTATGTAATTAAGCAAGATAAAATCAGAATTGTTTTAACAACCGCTTTAAACTCAGAATCACCAATCGGCGAACATGTAAAAAAACATGGCGATGGGGTAAAAGTAATTGCATTGTGGGTAGAAGATGCACGCGCTGCTTATGAAGAAACCACCAAGCGCGGTGCGGTACCTTTCATGGAGCCAACCGTATCATCTGACGAAAACGGAGAAATTATTCAAGCAGGTATTTTTGCTTATGGCGAAACCGTTTTTCTATTCACCGAGCGTAAAAACTACAATGGATTGTTTATGCCAGGATACGTGAAATGGGAAAGCGATTACAACCCAGCTCCGGTTGGCTTAAAATTTATCGACCACATGGTGGGCAACGTTGGTTGGAACCAAATGAACGTTTGGGTGAAATGGTTTGAAGATATTATGGGCTTTGTAAACTTCCTTTCGTTTGACGATAAACAAATTACCACCGAATATTCGGCTTTAATGTCTAAAGTAATGGCCAATGGAAACGGGCGCATCAAATTCCCTATCAACGAGCCAGCAGAAGGTAAAAAACGTTCACAAATCGAAGAGTACTTAGACTTTTACGAAGGCGCAGGCGTGCAGCACATTGCAGTAGCTACCGACGACATTATTAAAACCGTTGCCGATATGAAAGCACGTGGAGTAGAATTTTTATCTACGCCGCCACAGGCCTATTATGATGCCATTCCAGAGCGTTTAAAAGACCACATGGATAAATTTAAAGAAGACATCAAAGAGCTTCAAAAATTAGGTATCATGATTGATGCTGATGAAGAAGGATATTTGTTGCAAATTTTCACTAAACCCGTAGAAGATCGCCCTACTTTGTTCTTTGAAGTAATTCAACGCATGGGTGCTCGTGGATTTGGTGCTGGTAACTTTAAAGCCTTGTTCGAATCTATTGAAAGAGAGCAAGAAAAGCGTGGAACTCTTTAATTAAAAGTCTTAAAATGTTAAATATAAGTTAAATAAAAGTTTATATTTAGTGTTTTAAAAAATAAACCTACCTTTGCACTCGCAAAAATAAGGCTTCTATAACCTTATTGGAGTGTAATAAATTTTTCATAATTTATAGTTTTTTGGTTGGTTAATAGCATAAAAACCTGGTTGGAAACAACTGGGTTTTTTTGTTTTTAGTAACTTTGGAACAGATATTGTTTTGTATCTTTCGAACAAAATTGAAAAAGAATATGAAAAACAACATTTTAGCTATTTTATTTTTTCTAACAACCGCATTAACATTCGGGCAATCATCTGCTTTTAAGTCGGGCGAGTACTTTAAATTTCAAGTGTCGTATGGCTTTATAAATGCAGGTATTGCAACATTAGAATTAAAGGAAACCACCTACAACGGAAAAAAAGTATATCACGCAAAAGGCGATGGTTACACCACTGGATTGTCTAAAGCATTTTTTAAAGTAAAAGACGATTACCAAAGTTATTTTGACATCAACACGGGGCAACCGTATCGTTTTATCAGAAAAATCAACGAAGGGGGTTACACCAAAAACCAAGAAGGTTTTGTAAACAATGCCAACAACACCATTTTACTGAAAGATTACAAAGCAAAAAGCCAAAAAACATACAATGTTTCAGATAATATTCAAGACGTTATTTCTGCTTTTTACTATTTGCGTAATCATGACAAAATAGACAACGTGAAAGTAGGCGAAACCATACAAATTGATATGTTTTTTGACGACGAAACCTTTAAATTTAAACTAAAATTTATGGGTTATGAAAAAATTAAAACTAAATTTGGTACGGTAAACGCCATGAAGTTTCGTCCGTATGTAATGTCGGGGCGTGTTTTTAAAGAAGAAGAAAGTTTAACTCTTTGGGTTTCAAACGATGAAAACAAAGTTCCGTTAAAAATTCAGGCAAGCTTACTTGTGGGTTCTTTAAAAGCAGAATTAATTCAATACAAAAATTTAAAAACCAATTTGAAAGTCGTAAAATAATGGAAATTTCAACCGAACGCCTGCAAAAAATTCAAGATTTAGAAGAAAAATTCAGCAACATCAACCAAAAATTAGACACCCATTTAGAAGGCATGAAATGGCAAAAGCCAATCACCTACTGGGATTATATTCAAACCGATGCCTTGCTGAATTTGCAAATTCAAAGATCTACCCTACCCGATGAAATGGTTTTTATCATGTATCATCAGGTAAATGAATTATTGTTCAAAATGATTCTTTGGGAAATGGAGCAGGTTTGTTTCGCGGAAAATTTAACAACTACTTTTTTTACAGACCGCTTGGGAAGAATTTCGCGTTATTTTGATATGCTCACCACATCTTTCACCATTATGCGCGATGGTATGGATACCGATCAGTATCTTAAATTCCGCAACACCTTAACCCCTGCCAGTGGCTTTCAAAGTGCACAATACCGACTTATAGAGTTTGCTTCAACCGATTTGATTAATTTAATTGATGCCCGTTACCGCGATACAATCGACCGAAACACGCCTTATGAGCATGCCCTAGAGCACATGTACTGGCAAGCAGCTGGAAAAGATTACAAAACCGGTCAAAAGTCATACCTTATCAATGAATTCGAAAAAAAATATAAAAAGGAATTTATTGATTTCATGGAAAAATACAACACTGCAAACTTGTGGCAAACGTTTAAACAACTTCCTTTGGAAGATCAACAAAACGAAGAATTGCGAGAAGCCATGCGCCATTACGACAAAACGGTGAACATCACTTGGGTAATGGGACACTTTAATGCGGCCAAAAAATATATTGAAAGCGAAGCTGGTCCGCAAGAAGCTACAGGCGGTAGTGATTGGAAAAAATACATGTTGCCACAATATCAAAGAAGAATTTTCTTTCCAGAATTGTGGAGCGAAGAAGAATTAGCCAATTGGGGCAAAGATGCTTTGTAATGAAACGTTTTCAAATCATATTATATATAACCATTGTTGCTGTACTTTTTTCGTGTGGTAAGAAACAGTCCGAGTCTGAATTTGCCGAAGTGGTTAAAAACGAAAAAGAAGAAACAATACCCGAATTTGCGTATGGTTTTCCATTAAACGAATACCATATAGAACGCGATACAGTAGAACGTGGCGATAATTTAGGTATGATTTTGGCGCATCATAATTACGATGCCACTGAAATACACGACATTGTAAGTAAAGTAAAAGATTCATTTGATGTTAGGAAAATTAAAGCCGGCAAAACATTTACGCTTTTAAAATCGAAGGATGCGTTATCTAAATTAGAAATACTTATTTATCAGCCCGATAATATGGGGTTTCAGGTTATTGATTTTCGAGATTCCATTCATGCATATACAGTAAATTATCCGGTTTCCTATAAAGTGCGAACCATTGCAGGCGAAATCGAAGGATCGCTTTCAGAATCTATTCAAAAAGAAGGTTTAGACCCTGGATTGGCAACAGCTTTGGCGAAGCGATTTGCTTGGAGCGTGGATTTCTTTAAGTTTAAAAGAGGAGATCAATTTGCATTATCCGTGCGCGAAAAATTTATTAATGATTCTATTTATGTGGGAACCGAGGAAATTTTAGGTGCATATTTTAACTATGATGGCAAAGATGTATATGGATTTCCGTACAAACAACCCGGCGAAACCGAAACTCAGTTTTACGATGAAAACGGCAAGCAAATGCGAACCATGTTTTTAAAATCGCCTTTAAAATATTTCACCATCACTTCAAAATTTTCCAAAAGCAGGTTTCATCCCGTTCAAAAGCGTTTCAAAGCACACAACGGTACCGATTATGCAGCACCGCACGGAACACCCATCATGACCACCGCAGCAGGTGTGGTAATAGAAACCGGACGCACATCGGGCAATGGAAATTACGTGAAAGTTAAGCACAACAACATGTACACCACGCAATATTTGCACATGTCTAAAATCTTGGTTCGCCGCGGACAGCGCGTTAATCAAGGCGATATTATTGGTAAAGTTGGCAGCACAGGTTTGGCAACAGGTCCGCATGTTTGCTATCGTTTTTGGAAAAATGGTGTACAAGTAGATCCGTTAAAACAAAAATTACCAACGTCATTGGCAATGGATCAAAGCGATATTGCTCATTTCAAAGCACAAATACAACCTGTAAAAAAAGCAATCGATGATAAGATTACAGAAAAATTTAATTAGAAAAAATGCCGTTATTAAAAATTAATCCAACCGAAACACAAGCGTGGCAAAAGCTGCGACAACATTTTTACGAAGTGCAATTTGTAAAAATGCAACAGCTTTTTGCAGAAAATCCCAACCGAATAAATGAATTTCATATTGTTTGGAACGATTTTTTAATTGATTTTTCTAAAAACCGCATCACCAATACTACCATTGATTTATTAACAGAATTGGCAGATGAAGTACAGCTAAAAGCAGGAATTGAAGCATTAATAAAAGGCGAAACAATCAATGAAACCGAAGGTAGAAAAGTGCTTCATACCGATTTACGCCAACTAACAAACAATCAAAATCAAGAAGTTGCCGCAGCATTAGACCAAATACAGCTATTTACAGAAAATGTGATTAAAGGCCATTTAAAAGGATCTACCGGCTTGCCTTTTACCGATGTAATCAATATTGGTATTGGCGGTTCCGATTTAGGACCCAAATTGGTAACCGAAGCTTTGACCGATTATAAAAACCATTTGAATGTACACTATATTTCAAATATTGACAATGACAGCATTCAATCGTTAAAAAACAAACTAAATCCGGCTACCACATTAGTGGTAATTGTTTCAAAATCGTTTACAACGTTAGAAACCATAAGCAACGCCAATATCTTTAAACAATGGTTGTTGCAAAACAATTTAAAAACACAAGATCATTTAGTAGCCGTTTCTTCGAATATTCCAGAAGCGGTGAATTACGGTATTGAAACCCAAAATATTTTCCCAATGTGGGATTATGTTGGCGGACGTTATTCTTTGTGGAGTGCAGTAGGCGTTAGCACTGCATTGGCTATTGGTTTTAATCATTTCAAAGAATTGCTAAACGGTGCCCACGAAATGGATGTGCACTTTGCCCAAACTCCTTTTAAACAGAATATTCCTGTAGTTTTGGCTTTGCTATCTGTTTGGTACAATAACTTTTTTTGCTTTGAAACCGAAGCCGTTGTGCCGTATGTTGATAAATTAAAAATGCTTCCCGCCTACCTGCAACAAGTGGTTATGGAAAGCAACGGAAAAAGTGTGGACCGCGGCGGAAACCCTGTAAATTATGAAACCGGAACCATTGTTTGGGGCGAAGTGGGTACGAATTCACAACACGCATTTTTTCAGTTATTCCATCAAGGAACAAAGATTATTCCTACCGATTTTATTGGCTTTGTAAATGCATTTAACCCAAGTGATTTGCACGATTTATTAATGGCAAATTTCTTTGCACAAACCGAAGCATTAATGAACGGAAAAGAAGGAAAATACCATACCGAGGCAACTAACGACAAAAACGCTGTTTATAAAGAATTTAAAGGCAATCGCCCATCAAACACCATTTTAATTGACCAATTAACCCCTAAATCATTGGGAAGTTTATTGGCAATGTATGAACACAAAACATTCGTGCAAGGTTATATTTGGAATATTTACAGTTTTGATCAATTTGGTGTGGAATATGGAAAAGTACTGGCAAACAATATCAAAGCAGAACTGCAATCAGAACAAATCAAACAACACGATTGTTCGACCACTTTTTTGTTGAAACATTATTTAAAAAAGAAACAATAATAAAAAACTCTGACAAAGTTTAAAATTTTGTCAGAGTTGATTCTCACAAAACGTAAACTAATTTTTTTTCGCATTCTTTTTAAGATTTTTTTCTTTTTCTAGGATACAAAATTGTATCTACACATCTGTGACAAAAAACAAATCACTGATTAATATATCATTAAATTTTATTGGACCAAACATGATGAGGTGCTTAAACATTTTAAGCAATGAAATGCTCCTATAAAATTTTATGTATTTAAAACATCAAAAAGTTCTATATGAAACCGCTCTTATAATTAAAATAATTGTATTTTTTTAAATAACTTTACCCTTTAGAAACAATTACATACAATGAATAACACACTTAAAGTCTCTGTAAACAAAGAACACAACTTTGAAATTTCAGAAAAGCAAATGCTTGCAGCCGATGCAGTGAGTTTAGATCAGGAAAACTTTCATGTGTTGCACAACAATACATCGTATCATGCAAAAATTGTGCACACCGATTTTATCAATAAAACCTATAAGGTTTTGGTAAACAACAATGAATATGTAGTACAAATTGCCAACCATTTAGACCAACTGATTAAAGAAATGGGCTTTGAAGTAGGTAAAACTAAATTGATAAATGCCATAAAAGCACCAATGCCGGGGTTGATTTTAGAAATCAATGTGAGCGTTGGGCAAGAAGTGAACGAAGGTGATAATTTATTGATTTTAGAAGCCATGAAAATGGAAAACAGTTTCGATTCGCCTCGTGCCGGAATCATTAAATCAATTGCAGTTGAAAAAGGTCAGGCAGTTGAAAAAGGTCAGTTATTAATTGAATTTGAATAATCCAATGAGAAAAATATTAGTTGCAAACCGCGGTGAAATTGCACTGCGTGTCATGAAAACAGCCAAAAAAATGGGCATTAAAACCGTAGCTGTATATTCGGTTGCCGATCGCCAGTCACCCCATGTAAAATTTGCCGACGAAGCCGTTTGTATAGGTGAAGCACCATCAAACCAATCGTATCTTTTGGGTGATAAAATCATCGAAGTATGTAAAGAGTTGAACGTGGACGGAATTCATCCAGGATACGGATTTTTATCAGAAAACGCAAAATTTGCCGAATTGGCAGAGAAAAACGGCATCACATTTATCGGTCCAAAATCGCATGCCATTGAAGTGATGGGCGATAAATTGGCAGCAAAAGATACCGTAAAAGCCTACGATATTCCGATGGTTCCTGGACTAGACCACGCCATTACTGATATCGACGAAGCCAAGAAAGTAGCCAAAGAAGTAGGTTTTCCTATTTTGATTAAAGCATCTGCCGGTGGTGGTGGAAAAGGAATGCGAATAGTTGAAAAAGAAGCCGATTTTGAATCGCAAATGCAACGTGCTATTTCCGAAGCAACCTCAGCTTTTGGTGATGGATCTGTTTTTATTGAAAAATATGTAGGTTCGCCGCGTCATATCGAAATTCAAATCATGGCAGATACCCACGGAAACGTAGTGTATTTGTTCGAACGTGAATGCTCGGTACAGCGTCGCCACCAAAAAGTGGTTGAGGAAGCACCATCTGCTGTTTTAACGCCCGAAATTCGCAAAGCAATGGGCGAAGCTGCTGTAAAAGTGGCAAAATCGTGTGATTATGTGGGCGCAGGAACGGTTGAGTTTTTATTAGACGAAAACAAAAATTTCTACTTTTTAGAAATGAATACGCGTTTGCAGGTAGAGCATCCAGTTACCGAATTAATCACAGGAATCGATTTAGTAGAAATGCAAATTCGTGTGGCTCGTGGTGAAGTACTTCCTATC
Organism: Paenimyroides aestuarii; assembly: GCF_024628805.1. Classification (NCBI taxonomy): domain Bacteria; kingdom Pseudomonadati; phylum Bacteroidota; class Flavobacteriia; order Flavobacteriales; family Flavobacteriaceae; genus Paenimyroides; species Paenimyroides aestuarii. The sequence goes on from NZ_CP102382.1 coordinate 826,203, forward strand.
AAACAAGAAGATTTACAAATAAAAGGTCATGCACTGGAATTGCGGGTATATGCCGAAGATCCTTTGAATGATTTCTTACCATCTGTAGGGAATTTATCGACTTATATTTTACCGGAAGGCGAAGGTGTACGTGTGGACAACGGTTTTGAACAAGGTATGGATGTGCCGATTTATTACGACCCAATGCTTTCAAAACTAATTACTTACGGAAAAGATCGTAACGAAGCCATACAGTTGATGCTACAAGCCATTCAAGATTACAAAATTGAAGGTGTGAGCACCACTTTGCCATTTGGAACATTTGTTTGTAAGCACGATGCTTTTGTTTCGGGCGATTTTGATACCAATTTCGTGAAGAAATATTACAGCCCCGAAATCATCAAAGAAAGCCAAGCGAAAGAAGCCGAAGTTGCAGCTTTAATAGCTTTGAAACAATATTTCACAGACCAAAAAGTTTTGAGAGTACCAACGAAATTGTAGTAGATACCACAATTGCGGATTAATTCAATGGAGATATTTTTGATAAAATAGCCAGAAAAAAGTGACTAACAATCTTTCAAATACAAAATTCTTTTCCCAAATTGTTGATTTATTGCAATCGGCAAGGAGTAATGTAGTGCGTGCCATTAATCAAACAATGGTATTGACTTACTTTGAGATAGGAAGAATGATTGTTGAAGAAGAGCAGGGAGGAAAAGAAAGAGCCGCATACGGAAAACAACTTTTAAAAGAGTTATCGAAAGTGCTAACCAAAGAATTTGGACGAGGTTTTTCTGTTCAGAATTTAGAAAGAATGCGGTCTTTTTATTTAGCGTATTCAATATCCTCAACAGCGTTGAGGATTTCTAAAAAAGGTCAAACAATGTCTGACGAATTGCAAAATGAAAAATCGCAGACGATATCTGCACAATTCCATTTAAGTTGGTCGCACTACTTAAAGTTATTGCGAATAGACGATGAAAATGAACGCAAATTTTACGAAATTGAAGCCGTAAAAAACAATTGGAGTGTACGGGAATTGGAACGTCAGTACGATTCTGCACTATACACTCGGTTGGCTTTAAGCAGAGATAAAGAAAAAGTAAAAGAACTTTCGAAAAAAGGGTTAATTATCAAAAAACCAAAAGACGCGATTAAAGATCCATATATTTTAGAATTTATTGGTTTGCCAGCTCATTCTTCTTACACTGAAAATCAACTTGAAGAAGAAATTATTAACAAATTAGAACATTTTCTACTAGAGTTGGGCAGCGGATTTACATTCGTGGCAAGACAAAAGCGTATTTCATTCGATGATAAACATTTTTGGATTGATTTAGTATTTTACAACCGTATTCTAAAATCTTTCGTTTTAATCGATTTAAAGATAGGTGAATTAAAGCATCAAGATATCGGCCAAATGCAAATGTATGTGAATTATTACGACAGAGAAGTTCGGTTAGAAGACGAAAACAAAACCATAGGAATTATTCTTTGTCAGAACAAAAGCGAAGCGGTAGTTGAGTTCACACTACCTGAAAACAATGAGCATATTTTTGCAAGCAGATACAAAACCGTACTTCCAAGCAAAGAAGATTTAAAATCACTCATAAAAGAACAATAAAACTATGAATACAAATTTTGATATTTTAAATAAAAAATTAGCCGAAACCAAATTAGGTGGCGGTCAAAAGCGTATCGACGCGCAACATGCAAAAAAGAAATTAACGGCTCGTGAACGTATCGAATATTTTTTCGATGAAGGGTCGTTTGAAGAAATTGGTGCATTTGTCACACACCGTACCAAAGATTTTGGTTTAGATAAAGAACATTATTTAGGCGATGGTGTGATTACAGGATATGGAACCGTAAATGGACGTTTGGTGTATGCTTTTGCACAAGATTTCACCGTTTTTGGAGGCGCATTGTCTGAAACACATGCAGAAAAAATCTGTAAAGTAATGGACATGGCATTGAAAGTGGGTGCACCCATGATTGGATTGAACGATTCGGGTGGCGCGCGTATTCAAGAAGGGGTGCGTTCGTTAGGTGGTTATGCCGATATTTTCTTTAGAAACGTACAAGCATCAGGAGTTATTCCACAAATTTCAGCCATTATGGGACCATGTGCAGGTGGTGCGGTTTATTCACCAGCAATGACCGATTTTACCATGATGGTTGAAGGATCTTCGTATATGTTCGTTACCGGTCCAAACGTTGTGAAAACCGTTACCAACGAAACCGTTTCGGCAGAAGAATTAGGAGGAGCATCAACCCATTCTACCAAATCAGGTGTTGCGCATACCACTTCGGCTAACGATATTGAGTGTTTAGAAGATGTAAAACAACTATTGAGTTACATTCCGCAAAACAATCAAGAAGTGGTAGAAGATTTGCCTTATGAATTGGGTGATGAAATCCGCGAACAATTGAACAATATTGTGCCCGATAATGCCAACAAGCCTTATGATATGCACGATGTAATCAACAATGTAATCGATGAAGATTCTTTTTACGAAATTCATAAAAATTATGCCGAGAATATTATTGTAGGATTTGCACGTATCGGTGGAAAATCGGTTGGTATTGTAGCCAACAATCCGATGTTTTTGGCAGGATGTTTAGATGTGAATTCATCGATAAAATCGGCTCGATTTGTGCGTTTTTGCGATGCTTTCAACATTCCGTTATTAGTATTGGTTGATGTACCAGGATTTTTACCAGGAACCGATCAAGAATGGAACGGAATCATTGTTCATGGTGCCAAATTATTATATGCATTGTCTGAAGCTACTGTACCAAAAGTGACTGTAATTACGCGTAAAGCTTATGGTGGAGCTTACGATGTAATGAACTCTAAACACATTGGTGCCGATATGAATTTTGCATGGCCAGGAGCCGAAATTGCTGTAATGGGAGCAAAAGGTGCATCGGAAATCATCTTTAAACGCGAAATTGCCGAAGCAGCAGATCCAGCAGCCAAATTAGCAGAAAAAGAAGCAGAATATGCCGAAAAATTTGCGAACCCGTACCGTGCCGCACAACGCGGATTTATCGATGAAGTCATCTTCCCACAAGATACCCGACGCAAATTAATCAAAGCATTTAAAATGCTTGAAAATAAAGAAGTAGCCACACCAAACCGCAAACACGGAAACATTCCGTTGTAGTTTGTTAGCAATTTGATATTAGAACCTGCAAGGTCTGCATGACCTTGTAGGTTTTTTATTTCGAGGTTGTTTACTTGTTTCAAAAAATCTTAAACATCCTAGTTAATAACACTTTTTATCATCCAATAAAAATCCCCTACCCTTAAATTATTCTTAAAAAAAGGAATCTTTGCTTCATTTTATTTGTAGCAAATTCAAAACCTTTATCTTTGTGTAAACGAGAATTATATCTCACAAAAACAAAAAAATGACAATAGAAAACAACCACGTAGTTGCAGTAAACTACAAATTGCACACGATTGAAGCAAACGGCGAAAAAATATTTGTGGAAGAAACTACAACAGAAAATCCATTAACATATTTACACGGTGTGGGTATGATGATTCCTAAATTCGAAGACGAAATGAATGGTTTGGCTGCAGGCGATAAAAAATCGTTCACTATTTCTCCGGAAGAAGGTTACGGACCTATTGACCCAAATGCTTTGGCACAGTTGCCTTTAGAAATGTTTAGCGAGTCGGGCTTACCACCAGTTGGTGCAATGTTGCCGCTGACAGATGACCAAGGAAACCAATTCCGTGCTGTGGTTGCAGAAGTAAACGACCATGCTGTGGTTGCAGATTTAAACCACCCAATGGCTGGTAAAACTTTAAACTTTGATGTAGAAGTGGTGGCTACTCGCCCCGCTACGGAAGAAGAATTAGCACACGGACATGCGCATGGTATCGATGGTACTGAAACACATTAATTTATAAAGTAAAGCTGCATTAAATCTCGATCTGTCATTACAACGAAGGAGGAATGAAGTGAAGAATTTTTCAATTATAAGAACAGATTCCTCCTTCGTCGGAATGACAAGAAAAATTCAATGCAGCTTTATCTATTATATTATTTATGACAAATAAAGATCCATTACACGGAATGACGCTTCAAAAAATACTCGAAGAAATGGTAGAATTTTTTGAAGGATGGACCGCAATGGGCAAAGAAATTCCCATTAATTGCTTCACGAAAAACCCAAGTATTAAATCATCGCTGACTTTTTTGCGAAAAACGCCTTGGGCACGCGAAAAAGTAGAACAATTGTACATTAAGATTTATCCGCATTTAAAGAAAAACAATTTGTAATCAGGTATTTAAAACTTTTTCAATCAATAGATCGGTTTCATCTGTAAACGAAACAGCCGCAATGTGATTGGATGCAATCCAAGTGTCTATTTTTTCAACACATAAATCCTCAGCGCCCATCACTCCTAATTGCTTTAAAGCCAAATAGTTGCAATATTGTTCAAATTGCCCTTTAATAGGTATCACAAATAGCATCTTCTTTAAGTGCAACACTTCCGCGGGAAATTCAAAGCCGGCTCCGCACAAAACGCCTTTTGCCGTGGCCAAATAGGACGTAAACAACTGCTCATCAATGGGGAAAAAAGTGCAATTTCCTTGTTTTTTTGAAACTTTACTAAAAGGCGAAAAAACCATCCAATCAACGTGTTTTAATTTCGAAAGCACTTTGTAAATCTCTTCGTTTTTGTAACTAGGTAAATACACCAAGAAATAATCTTCGTTGGCACAATTTAGCTTTTTAATGGTATCGCGAATAATGGGATGGAAGGTGTTTTCATCATATTTTGTAAAGTGAAAACCAAACGATTTTTCTACCGGCGCATACTTTTGCAAAACCCACTTGCTAAACCGGTGCTTTTTTTCGGGTTGTGGTGCCAATTTATGCAAAACCGCACTTTGATGGCTTAAACCAATGATCTTTTTATTGCGAAGTTTAGCGGAATATGCAGTGATGGGTTCAAAATCGTTGATGATTAAATCGTAAGGTTGCACCGGAAAATGATGCACCGATTGCACGAATTGCATCAACGAATTTTTACGAAGTATTTTGGCGTAATTCAAGCCTCCGTTTTCTGAATAGAAAAGCGAAAGTCCTTTATTTTTTGTTGCATCGCCCTTAAAATGTAACTGCGCATTTTGTCCCGAAATAAAAACATCCACTTGGGCATGTTCTTTCAATTTTGGCACTAAAACATTGGCACGCGCAATGTGTCCATTGCCCGTTGCCTGCAAAGCATACAATATTTTCATATAAAAAGGGCTTCAATGTTTTGATAATCATACGGAAAATCGGCTGTTTTTTCTGCGGTTTCATCCAGCAAATCAATCAGTAAATCATTCTCAAAATAGTAAATCTCCCAATCGCCGTTGTTGTATTCCAAAGCGGTAAGGTTTTCAATCCAATCGCCCGAATTTAGATACATACATTTTCCTTTTGCATTGACAACTTCCCTTTTTTGCGGTTGATGAATATGCCCGCAGATTACATAATCAAAGCTGTTTTCGATAGCCAGTTCAGAAGCTGTTTGCTCAAAATCGCCAATAAACTTTACTGCTTTTTTGATATTGTTTTTTATTTTTTTACTGAAGGAATATTTCTCGCGACCCATTTTGTTTAAAATCCAATTCGATAGATTGTTCAAACGAATCAAATAATCATACCCAATTCCACCTAATTTGGCAATCCATTTGGAATGTTGCACCGAAGAATCGAACACATCGCCATGAAAAACCCATGCTTTTTTACCATCAATTTCAAAAATATATTTATCGGCCAATTGGATCTTACCAAAAGTCATAGGCGAAAATTTTCGTAGAAATTCATCGTGATTTCCGGTTAAATAAATCACTTGGCAATTGGTTAATGACAAGTTTAAAATGTATTTAATCACCTCTAAATGGCTTTCGGGAAAATAGCTTTTTTTAAATTGCCAAATGTCGATAAAATCGCCATTTATGATCAATATTTTTGGATCTATTGACTGTAAATACCGCAAAAGTTCCTGGGCTTTGCATCCGTAAGTTCCCAAATGGGTATCAGAAATCACAGCAATTTCTATGGATCTTTTCATGAAATTAAATTTTGATTCAAAGATTGAAATCAAATGTAAATTAATGGTTTTTATAAGGTTACGATACAAACAATTTTAGATAGATTGCAATAAAAAGTACTATTTTTACAAAAAATTGTTCCGAATGAAAAAAATATTATTTGTTGTGATTGCGCTGTGTGCAAGCTTTGCGGGAATGGCTCAAAACCGCTTCACTACCATTTTAGATGAAAAGGAGTATATTTCACATGAAAACGAATTGGAAAAATGGAACAGCTACGATTTTTCGCCTGTGATTTTGGGTTTGCAAATGAATACAGTCTATGGAATTATTGGCGATAATTACAAACGCATACACATTAAAATCACCAATGTAGAGAAAGATCCATCCAATGCAGATTTGTATCATGTAACAGGAAAATCGAAAGTGGGCAAAAATATTGAACACTTTACAGGAACGATTAAACTGCAAACAATAAAACGAATCAAAGACCGAGAACTTGATGAAAATTCGGTGAGTTTACCCACAAAATATCAAGGGATAATTTCGGGTGTTTATCAGTTTAATGAACCTAAAGACCGCAGCCATTCCGGAGTTTTTGAAGGAACATATCACGCCATGTTTCAAATTACAGAAAACGATGGCGTTTTTTATAACGATTTGGATTTATCGCGCGACAGCTACATAAACAACATGTATCAAGGTTTTTGGACAGATTACGAAACCAAGGAAGCCAAAATTTGCAATTGGGGCGATTTTCGTGTACCGAATGTTTCTGCCGATTTTGATTTGGGCGCTGGTGCATTTAGTCCCAACGAAAAATACAACAAAAAAGGTTGGCAAACTTATAATGATGCGTATTTACGAAACGATAAAAAAGCAAAAGAAATAGAAGAAAACGATTGGTAACGGCTTGATTTAAGTGTTTTTAAAATACGAAATCACTTTTTCTGCTTTACTTTTACCAATTAGTTTCACGATTTCTTCCTCGGGGGTTTCGGCCAATCTTTTAATTGATTTAAACTGAATCATAAGCTTTTCCATGGTTTTTGGACCAATTCCCGGAATGGTGGTCAACCCACTGTCTATGGCGTTTTTGCTGCGCTGGTTTCTGTGAAAAGTAATCCCAAAACGGTGGGCTTCGTTTCGCAAATGCTGAATCACCTTTAAAGTTTCTGATTTTTTATCTAAGTACAGCGGAACACTATCGCCCGGATAAAACAATTCTTCCAAACGTTTGGCAATACCCACAATGGCTATTTTTCCACGCAAACCTAAAATATCCAGACTTTTTAACGCCGCACCTAATTGTCCTTTACCTCCATCGATAATGATTAAATCGGGCAATGGTTCGCCTTCTTCTAACAAACGGCGGTATCTGCGAAAAACCACCTCTTCCATCGATGCAAAATCATTGGGGCCTTCAACGGTTTTAATATTAAAATGGCGGTACTCTTTTTTACTGGGTTTTCCATCTTTAAAAACCACACAAGCAGCCACCGGATTAGTCCCTTGAATATTTGAATTATCGAAACATTCAATATGTCGCGGTTCTTTGCTTAAACGCAAATCGGCTTTCATTTGTGCCATTAATCGGTTAGTGTGCCTGTCTGGATCTACTATTTTGATTTGTTTTAATTGATCTAATCGGTAGTAGCGTGCATTGCGTTCAGATAGCTCTAAAAGTTGTTTTTTATCGCCTAATTTTGGTACAGTAACAGTGATTTTTTCGCCTAAATCAATTTCAAACGGAACAACAACTTCTTTCGTTAACAGTTTAAAACGCTCGCGAATTTCTATAATTGCTAATGGCAACAGCTCTTCATCGGTTTCATCTAAACGCTTTTTCAACTCTAAAGTATGCGACCGCACAACAGCTCCATGAGCTATTTGTAGAAAATTCACATACGCCATGGTTTCGTCTGATACAATCGAAAAAACATCTACGTTGTTTATTTTAGGGTTTACAACTGTAGATTTTGCCTGATAATTTTCCAAAACCTGCATTTTTTCTTTTATCGCTTGTGCTTCTTCAAACTTCATTTCACTGGCATATTTCAGCATTAATTGCTTAAAATCTTTCAAGTTTTCTTTGAAATTTCCTTTTAAAAGCTCCCTTATATTTTTTATTTTGTGCAGGTATTCTTCTTCGGGTTCATTGCCTTCGCAAGGCCCCAAACAATTGCCAATATGATATTCCAAACAAACTTTATACTTTTCGTTTTTTATATTTTGCACGCTTAAATCGTAATTACAATTGCGCAAAGGATACAATTCGCGAATTAAATCAAGCAAAGTGTGCATGGTTCTGCCGCTGGTATAAGGTCCAAAATATTCCGAACCATCTTTTATGAAATTTCGGGTAGAAAAAACCCTTGGAAAACGTTCGTTTTTGATACAAATCCATGGATAGGTTTTGTCGTCACGCAACATGATATTGTAGCGAGGTTGCAGGTTTTTGATAAGATTGTTTTCTAAAAGCAGTGCATCGGTTTCGGTTTTAACCACAATGTGTTTTATGGTCACTATTTTTCGAACCAAAACATTTAAACGGGCATTGTCGTGGGTTTTATTGAAATAAGAAGCCACCCGCTTTTTTAAATTTTTTGCCTTGCCCACATATAGTAATTTTTGATCTTTATCAAAATACTGATAAACACCTGGTAAATTGGGTAAGGTTTGTAATTGTAACGAAATATCTGATTTTGTTGTACTCATATAATTGTTTCCAAAACAAATTTACATTAACTTTTGGAATTGTTTGGGCTAAAACAGTATCTTTAAAAACCATTATATAAAATTTAACTATGGAATTTACATCTCGCAACCTTAAAATTTTAGGTAAATCGGTTATTCCTGGGGCAACAAAAACAATTGAGTTAAAAATTGCCAAACTGCATACCATGACCCAGTTGAAAATTCCGATTATTGTTTCGCGTTCGGTGTATGAAGGCCCAACAGTTTTGCTCACTGCGGGGCTTCACGGCGATGAACTAACTGGTATTGAGATTGTTCGGCAAATTATTCGAAAAGGACTTAATTATCCCGAACGTGGCACCATTATTTGCATGCCGCTTGTAAATGTGTTTGGTTTTGTGAACCAATCGCGCGATTTTCCCGATGGGCGCGACTTAAACCGTGTGTTTCCTGGTTCGGCAAATGGTTCGCTGGCAAGCAGATTTGCTTATCGCATTATGAACGATGTGATACCAACGGTTGACTACGTGATTGATTTTCATGCAGGAGGACGCAGTAGATTCAATGCCCCACAAATTCGTATTGAACCCAACAATCATGAGTTAGATGATTTGGCCGATGCATTTTCTACCCAATTTTTGCTGTATTCCAATAATATTGATGGATCTTTTAGATCATCATGTGATAAATTAGGCAAAAAATACTTGCTTTTTGAAGGTGGAAAAGCTTTGGATATTAATACAAGTATTATTGAAGAAGGTATAAAAGGTACGGTTCGCTTTTTGGATAAATTGCAAATGCTGCACAAGAATTTTTCAGTAGAAAAACCCGATAAAAAAATGATTTATATTGAAAATTCTACATGGATCAGGGCGCAATACTCAGGTTTACTACACAATTTCACTCCAAACGGAACATTTGTAAAAGAAGGCGAAACATTGGGAATAATTACCGACCCCTACGGTTTGGTAGAAGAACCTATTTTAGCACCAAATGATGGATACATTATTTGTGAAAACCAAGCATCTATTGTGTTTCAAGGTGATGCGGTTTATCATATTTCAACCCAATTAAAAGATGAATAAAAAAGATTTACGGAGAAAATACAAAAGTTTACGAGGTGCTTTAAGCACAGACGAAATAGAGGATTTCAGTTTAAAAATTGCCAATCAGGCATTAAAATTACCCATTTGGAATTTTGAGAATTATCATATTTTTCTGTCGATTCACGAGCATAGAGAAGTTCAGACCGATTATCTGTTGCATATCTTAAACGGAAAAGATAAAAATGTGATTGTTTCTAAATCTGATTTTGAAAACAGAACCATGCAGCATGTTTTACTAACAGACAATGTCACCATTAAAAAAAACGAATGGAACATACCCGAACCGCAAAACGGTTTTTCGGTGGTGGATGAGCAAATCGATGTGGTTTTTATACCGCTTTTAGCCTATGATGTTTCAGGAAACCGCGTGGGTTATGGCAAAGGTTTCTATGATTTATTTTTATCAAAATGCAAGCCCAATGTGGTAAAAATAGGATTGTCTTTTTTTGATGCTGAACCAACAATTGCCGATACAAACCGCCATGATATTCGCTTAGATTATTGCATCACTCCGGATAAGATTTACGAATTTGGAACAGAATCCGTAAAATAAATTTTACCTTTACAAAAAAAAATTAAACAACATGAATCACATTACAGAAATACTTATTTTATTGTTCTTGGCTATTACCTTTTTGCAATCGGGTTACGATAAAATCGCAGATTGGAACGGAAATGTTGGTTGGTTAAAATCGCATTTTGAAAATACTTTTTTAGGAAATAAAGTTCCGTTTTCGTTAGGAATTATCTTGATTCTGGAAATCATTGCCGGAATTTTAGCGCTTGCCGGAATTTGGTTTTTAACTATGAATGACAACAAAGAAATAGCGTTATACTCGGGAATTGTTTCGTGTATCACCTTGTTATTCTTACTTTTTGGTCAACGAATTGCAAAAGATTACGACGGTGCACGAACCATTGTAATTTACTTTATACCCGCATTATTTTTAGTTTTTATATTACAATAATATTTTTGGCACACTAATTGATTAATCGATATAAGTTATGAAAAGGAAAATTTATTTTGGTTAGTTTAGTTGTAAAAAGTCCTACGTTTGTGGGACTTTTTAAATTTATTCACCGTCTTAAAAAAGTGTAATACCCGAAAAAGATATACTATAAACAAACCTCATCATAAGCAAAGTGATGCCTCCGAGTAAAAAAACGTATAAATGCATTTTGTTTACTGAAAGCCTATTCATCACCCATCTTACTAAAAAATAAAACGTAATAAGTAAGGTACTAATCATGGTGATTAATGCACCCATTTCATAGAAAACACCAAATAAAGTATAATCCCATAAATAGGGAATTTTCGCCAAAAACCAAAATAGAAAACTGCAAGTAATTACAATACTTAAGACCTTATCTGTTTGTTGCTGTTTACTCCAAATCATGCGATATACGGTTTTAAAATAATTCTAACCAGGAAGGTAACCAAAACATTTTTATCTTCAATAGAATTGTTTGCTTTTTAAGATTTCTTTGTGAAAGTTCTTTGTAATTATTATCAACACGAAATCAATCTATTTTGCGATCAATACTTCCGAATTTATTGAATAGACCCTAAAATCTCTAAATCGTTGCCTGAAATATTATTAATATAGGTTCTGCCAGAATTAGCAGTTCCACCAAAACCTACCATTCTAAATGTGATTGTGGGTGTTGAAGTTGTATTAATATTCTGCAAATCGTAATAAAGCGTTAAATCTATATTTGGAATATTGTTTCCCGTAGCAGCCGTAGAAGTTAAAGTGTAAGCGCTTCCTATATTCACAAAAGCACTGCCATTTATACTGTATTGCCATTGAATATTGGTGGATCCGGTATTGGTTGTACGAATATTCATAGCATTAATTTGATTAAAAGAAACGGTTTTGCCGGATACAAAATTCAAGGTACATTCAAAGAAATCGCCATTCGTGATTGCATCTGCAAGTATTAAACTATTAAAATCTGAACCGCCCCAAGTATCGTTAGCACCACCACCAGTTGTAGATAAACCAGATCCTCTGCTCAATGCAGCACTACTAAGATTTGCATTTATAGCTGATGCAGCAAAGGGCGACGAGCCGTAATTAGTGATTCCGTTTACTTCCCACGATGCAAAGCTTGTAGAAGTGGTTGCCACTGCATTGCCTAATATTTGCCATTTTGCACCGTCCCAACCTAAAAACAACTTTTTATCTTTATCAAAAACAATAAGTCCTTCGGCTGCAGTAGCAGATAAAGTGCTTATGGCTGCCGATGCTAATCGTGGAGGTAAGAAACCTTTGGTGTCTGACTGTACTTCTAATTCGGCAGAACTGTGCGGAGTGCGTGTATTAATTCCTGTTTGACAAAAACCTTTAATGCCAAAAAATAACAAAAAAATGATGTATTTTTTCATTTGCCCTATTTTCTAAATTTTCTTAAAAATCAGCTATTACAGTATGCCCTTTCGTAATTTTACACTGATTTTTTATAAATATACTCATTTTTTAATATAATTAACCAAAAAGTGAATTATTTATTTTTAATTTTTGAAATAGTGAGGAAAGCTGGAAAATATTATAAAAAATGGCACATAGTATTTTATTAGAAGCTAAAGTATACTATGTGCCATTCTTATTTCTTTATCAAAACCTACTCTTCTGTTTTCTCAAGTAAAAATTTATAGATTAACCCTCCAACGATTGCACCAGCAATTGGTGCTGCCCAGAACAACCATAATTGCGATAACGCTTCGCCTTGAACAAATAGCGCTTGCGAAGTAGAACGTGCCGGATTTACCGATGTATTGGTGATTGGAATCGAAATTAAGTGAATTAATGTTAATGCCAAACCAATAGCAATACCGGCAAATTTACCGTTTGCCCATTTGTCTGTTGCTCCTAAGATAATGATTAGGAAAAATGCTGTTAACAAAAATTCTGCTGCAAATGCAGCTTCCATGCTGTAGCTTCTGCCTGCATATCCTTCCATTTCGTAGAAGTTTGTTGCAAAGGCTCCTACACCTTCAACGCTAAATGCACCTGCTCCGTTTAAAATAAACCACAAACATGCCGCAGCAGCCGATGCCCCCAGCACTTGCGAAACAATGTAAGGGAATAAGTCTTTTGCGGGAAATCTACCGCTTGCAAACAAACCAAACGAAACTGCCGGGTTAAAATGTCCGCCTGAAATATGCCCTACTGCATAAGCCATTGTTAAAACGGTTAAACCAAAGGCCAACGAAACACCCGCTAAACCTATACCAATTTCGGGTACGCCTGCTGCAAAAACTGCCGCTCCACATCCGCCAAAAACCAGCCAAAAAGTTCCAAAGAACTCTGCAAATAATTTTTTCATACAACTTGATTTTTTAAAAATTTATGTTAAAACTAACACTTTGCTCTTTAAAAACAAGGCTGTTTCATCAAAATACCATATATGCGCTATATGAAAAAAGCCAGTTTCAGCAGCGTAAAAATGCTTAACTGTTGTTTACTTTTTGAAGCATTGCATCGATTGTTTTTTTATTATTTCCTACAAATATTTGCTGTTCATAAATAATCACCGGCCGTGCCAAAAAGGTATAATGCTCTAGAAGGTATCGTTTAAAATCGGTTTCGGTAAGGTTTTTATCTTTTAACCCCATCTCTTTGTAAAGTTTTGCGCGCTTGCTAAACAAAGTTTCGTAATTGCCTGTAAGTTTATACATTTCTTCGAGTTGCTTCTCTGTTACAAATTCTTCTTTAATATCTTGTAATTGAAATGCTTGTATGTTATCAATTTGTTGTAAGATACGCTTACAGGTATCGCAGGTTTTTAGGTAATAGATTTTTTTCATCCTTAAAATCATTTTATTAAAAAAAGCAAGTTCGTAATTTACCAACTTGCTTTAGAATATTTTTATGAAATTTGATTAATTTTCTTTTTTGATCAAATACAATCGATCAGATAAACGAATGCGGAACGGAACCACAAAGGTTATTTTATCACCTGCTTGTGCAACTTTGGCTTCTGTACCATTCACTTTAAAAGCAGTTAAAACCATTCGCTCTTCTCCGGTTGATGGCCCCACAATTAACACCTCATCTCCTACTTTTACTTCATTGTTTGTGATGGTAAATTGTGCTACCGAAGCCTTTGTAAAGAAATGTTCGCCTTGACCTACTAAAATTTTTCGCTCGTGTTTCTTTTTGCGAATTTCGGTTACGGTTGCTACTTTTACAGGAACTACTTCTTCAAAAACATTGCGTTCTTTCTTAAATTTTAAGGCAGGCGATTTTCCTTTTTTAAAGATTAAATTACCTTTTTGCTGTCCTTTTCGCAGGCGTTTTTGTTCTTCTACGGGTAATTGTATGATATCTAAACATGCATCGGAACAACATCCGTGCATTTTGCTGTGGCACTCATCGCACTGAATAAACAGCAAATGACATGCTTCATTGGCACAATTCACATGGGTGTCGCAAGGTTTACCGCATTGATGGCAATTCGCAATGATATCGTTCGTAATACGTTCGCCCAAACGGTGATCAAACACAAAGTTTTTCCCAATAAATTTACTTTCTAAACCTTCGGCTTTTACTTGGCGTGTGTATTCTATGATACCGCCTTCTAATTGATACACGTTTTCAAAACCCTGATGTTTAAAGTATGCACTGGCTTTTTCACAACGGATGCCGCCGGTACAATACATTAATAATTTTTTATTTTGTTTATGATTTTGTAACTGTTCGTTTATAATAGGCAATGATTCGCGAAAAGTATCCACATCAGGCGTTATAGCTCCTGTAAAATGACCCACTTCGCTTTCGTAATGGTTACGGAAATCTACCAAAACCACATCGGGATCGTTCAACATTTCGTTGAATTCTTTGGCATTTAGATGCACTCCTTTATTGGTAACATCAAAAGTAGCATCGTCCAATCCATCGGCAACAATCTTATTGCGCACTTTTACCGTTAGTTTTAAAAACGATAAATCGTCTTGTTCCACCGCCACATTCAACCGAATTCCTTTCATAAAATCATACGCTTCCAAAGTTTCTCTGAACGCTTCCAAATTTTCAGCAGGAATACTCATCTGCGCATTAATCCCTTCATGTGCCACATATGTTCTGCCCAAAGCATCTAATTTTGACCAAGCCAAAAACAGTTCATTTCTAAATTGTTGGGGATCTGCGATTTTTGCGTATTGATAAAAAGAAAGTGTGATACGGTTTTGTCCCGCTTCTTCGATTAATTGTGCGCGTTGTTCAGCGCTTAAGGTGTTGTACAGTTGCATGCTATAAACAATTAAGTGATCAAATAGAATAAAAAAACCAGACTCTAAATGGAAGAATCTGGCTGCAAAGTTATGATTTTAATTTTTAAAGTTCAAATGACGAAAATCATAGAATTTTTAATTTTTTAGTATTGATAAACAACATTCCCGTTCCAACCTTCTATATTTATTTGAATGGTATTTTGGTTATTCATTTGAAAAGGGGTTAAGTCAAAAGAATGTGTTTTTTGAAAAACTGCTTGGCATGCTTCGTTATTAATTAATTTTACTTTAGCATGAAACATCGGTGGATAAATATTGGTTAAACTTGCTGCGCCAATCAAATCCATTTGCCAATTGTCAGGGTTGCATCCACTCGATGATACAGTAACCTCTAAACAATCGCCGTTTAAAACCACATTGGTAATGCTGTAATTCGTGGTTGTAACATTTGTGAATTGTGTAGGGTCTAAGATTGCATTTTTATCGCAATTTGATGTAATTGGTGTTGTAACCGCATCATCTAAATACCGGCAAGAAACTAATGAACATGCTGTGAAAAGCACTACGACCAATTGATACAAAAAAGTATATTTTTTCATAATTCACTTATTTACAATGTTATAAGTGTAAATATAATGAATTATTTCATACTATCTTTCACAATTTTCAAACTATCTTCTTTAGGCTTGTTGTTTAATTTTGCTTCGTTATAGGCTTCGCGAATGGTTTGCTGATTAAAAATTTCAGCCAAATAAGGTTCAATAATGGCTTCTAACTCACTTTTCGAAAGGGTTGTTATCGACGGATTTTCCACTAATTGGTGCCAAATACCTTTCACGCCAAACTTGTAATCGCCATAAACAATTACTGGTGTTCCTTTTACCTTTACTGTGTTTCGGTCTTCTGTTAACACCCATTGGTCTGCCCAATTGTACAACCACTGGGCATCGGCATCTAACAATCGCAAACACGAATGCGAAGCGGGATATCCTGGCAAAGCATATTGATGCCAGCCCACACCGCCGTGGTTGCTGATGTTGAAGTTCCAATTTAAAATCCATTCATCATCAACAGTACTGCGAACTTTGCGTCCTTTCCAGTTGGTAAAAAACAATCCTCTAGGTGTTTGCGATGCTTTCTTACCCATGTTGGTTGGTCCCCATTTCACCAAATTTCCATTTTCATACACACCATAGGCTTGAATGGGGTACGAAAAAATGATTATTTTAGGAACTTCAGTTATATTGGTCAATTTGCGTGGAAAAGGGCTGTAATCTATAAACGCTGTTTTAAACTCGTTGGGCACAATAAGTGTGTCGCGGGTCTTGATATGATCCGTATCGATACGATTCAGCGCAGCAATGGTGTATTGCTGTTCTTTCGTAAAAGTATTGTAAAAAAGTTTACGCAGTGAATCGCTTGGTTTTATGGGCCAATAACTATACGCATCGCCCTTAAAAACACTGAATTTATTTGATTTTTTACTTTCCTCTATTGCTGCTTTTTTTACGGCTGCAATGGAATCTTTTTTAGCCATTTCAATGGAATCATTCCTTTTTATGGCTATAGAATCAATTTGATTTTCCATAGAACGATCAACCGCGGTGGTGTCTTCTTCAAACTCTACCGTATCGGTTTCAACTTCTTTTTTACAACTTGCCAAAAACAATGTTAGCGACAATACAACAATGATTTTTTTCATTCCAAATTTTTTACGAAAATAATAAAAAAACCGTTTGTTAAAATAATTGGTTAATGAATTCGGAATAAATTATTTAGCATTCGTTACAGCAGCCCTATTTTTCTGTTCTTTTAGGATATTGGTTTGATGTTTTTTCACAATTTCGTTCAACGTTTCGGCAGAAATATCATTGGCATGACTGTTTTTTGCTAAATCTAACCAAGGTTTTCTTCCTTCAAAATCATAGCTTCCATAAATAATTACAGGTGTACCTTTTGCTTTTACAGTTTCTTTATCAGCCAAAATCCATTCGTCTGCCCAATCATACATCCATTTCGCATCGGCTTCTAACAAACGCAAACAAGAGTGCGATGCCGGATAACCAGGCATGGAATATTGATGCCAGCCAATTCCTTCTTCGTTTTCAATATTAAAGTTCCAGCGCAAAACCCATTCGTCATCAAACGTGCTGATCACTTCTTCACCTTTCCAATTACAGAAATACAAACCTGTGGGAGTTGCATGCTCTTTAGAACCCATACTTGATGGCCCCCATTTTACCAATTCGCCATTTTCGTACAAACCGTACGCTTGAATGGGATAGGAAAATATGGCTAATTTAGATATTTCTTTCGCACTATTTAATGTATAAGGAAAAGGAGCATATGCCAAAAAATCATCATCAAACTGATCGGGAATCAACAAGGTGTCAACCGAAGTAAAAGTGCTTTTATCAACTCGGTTCAGCGCCACAATAGTTGCAAGCTGTTCGGAAGTGAATTTTTCTTTGAAAACTTTGCGAACCGAATCGCTGCTTTTCAGCACCCAATTCGTATAAGTGTATGATTGTGCTTTTTCATACTTTCGTTCTAATTTTTTTTCAGACGACATTTTTTGTCGTGAATCAGTTGTATCTTTGCAACTGTAAAACGCGATGGAACACAATCCCATCATTAAAATTAAATTTCTCATAGCAATATGTTGTTTTGATAAATTAAGGTACGAAAGGTTTTTGGTTCATCAAAATATTTATTGCGTTTTAAAAAAGATTTTATATTTAATTATTCAATAAAAAAAGGTATTTTTACCTTAGAAAAGAAATAAATTATGAGTGCAGATAAAGAAGCAAAATTAAAGGCTTTACAATTAACATTAGATAAATTAGACAAAACATACGGCAAGGGTACCGTAATGAAATTGGGCGATAGTGCAGTGGAAGAGGTAGATGCTATTCCATCGGGTTCGTTAGGGTTGGATTTAGCTCTGGGAGTAATGGGGTATCCGCGTGGAAGAATCATTGAAATCTACGGGCCTGAATCGTCTGGTAAAACCACTTTAACATTACATGCCATTGCAGAAGCACAAAAAGCTGGTGGAATTGCCGCTTTTATTGATGCTGAACATGCTTTTGATCGTTTTTATGCGCAGAAATTGGGGGTAGATATTGATAATTTGATTATTTCTCAACCCGACAATGGGGAACAAGCGTTGGAAATTGCCGAAAACCTAATTCGTTCAGGAGCAATTGATTTAGTAGTCATTGACTCGGTTGCTGCATTGACACCAAAAAGCGAAATTGAAGGCGAGATGGGCGATTCTAAAATGGGACTACACGCACGTTTAATGTCGCAAGCCTTACGAAAGTTAACCGCTACTATTTCCAAAACAAATTGTACGGTGTTTTTTATTAACCAATTGCGCGAAAAAATTGGGGTGATGTTTGGAAACCCAGAAACCACCACAGGAGGTAACGCATTGAAGTTCTACGCATCGGTTCGTTTAGATATTCGCAAATCAACCCAAATTAAAGACGGCGACAACGTAATGGGGAACCGTACTAAGGTTAAAATCATCAAAAACAAAGTGGCACCACCGTTCCGCACCGCTGAATTTGACATCATGTATGGCGAAGGAATATCAAAAACAGGTGAAATTTTAGATTTAGCTGTTGATTTTGAAATCGTTAAAAAGTCAGGATCATGGTTTAGCTATGGCGATACCAAATTAGGTCAGGGTCGCGATGCGGTGAAAGGTCTCATTAAAGATAATCCGGAACTTCAGGAAGAATTAGAAGACCGCATTAAACAACATATTAAAGAACAGCAAAATGCTTAACAAAAATCTCCCTTTCCAATACGGAAAGGGAATTTTTTATCAAATCCTTTTCCAATCCAGAAAAAATCATCAATTTTGAACAAACAATGGGGTGCCGATTACGATTGGCTGAGATGATACCCATGAACTTTGTTCTGCACCTGATCCGGATAATGCCGGCGTAGGGATTGTAACTTTATCATCTCATCATTTAATTTATTTATATGATGCAGGAAATTTTATCAAAAACCTCTTGGCTAGAATGGCTAGGCGTTTTTTTTGCAGTAGTGCAAGTGTTGTTAGCACAACGGAACAACATTCACAATTATCTTTTTGGAATTGCCGGTATTATTTTGGCGATGTTTGTTAAGTTCAACGCCAAGCTTTATGCTGAGTTTACGCTGGATTTTTACTATCTGGTAATGAGCGTTTACGGTTGGCTGTTCTGGAAATTTGGCAAAAAACAAACTGAAACACCCATTTCGTTTACCACAACCACAGAGAAATACAAAGCAATAGGCATCGTAGTTGCTGCTTTTTTAATTTTCTATATTTTTTTAACCAATTACACCAACAGCGATGTGCCGCTTTGGGATTCTTTGGTTACCGCTTTTGCTTGGGCGGGAATGTGGCTTATGGCGAAACGCAAAATAGAAAATTGGGTGCTGCTAAATATGAGCAACTTTCTTGCCGTGCCGCTTTTCATCCACAAAGAACTGTATTTGTATGCCACATTAACCGCTTTTTTGTTTGTGGTTGCCATTTTTGGATACATGAATTGGTACAAAATTTTAAAGCAGCAAAACAATGGATAGTTTCAAAATTCAACAAAAACTATTGGAAGCCAAAGAAATTCCTGCTGATGTGATGGAGCACATTTATAATGAACGTTGGCTGCAAATTTGGGTTCCAAAGAGGTATGGCGGTTTAGGTTTAAGCTTTATCAACGGATTAAAACTTTTAAAATCATTGGCTTTTATCGATGGAAGTCTGGGCTGGATGGTTACATTGTGTGCAGGTGCCAATTATTTTTCGCGCAACCTGAAACCGGATATTGCGAAAGAACTTTTTAAAGATAATTTTACATGCTTTGGCGGAAGCGGAGCTATTGGCGGAACTGCCGAAAAACTGAACGATTTTTATTTGATTAATGGCAGATGGACATTTGCTACCGGCGCACCACATTTGAGTCATTTTACGTTGAACGCAGTGGTTACAGAAAACGACCAACCTGTTTTAGACGAAAATGGTAAAGAATTGGTTCGATCTTTTATCATTCCGAAAGATCAAGCGGAAATCATTGCCGATTGGAATGCAATGGGAATGCAGGCTACCGGAACGTTTTCGTTTACGGTTGATAACGTTTTGGTTGATGTCCATCACAGTTTTATTTACAATGAATTTTATACCGATGCAGTTTTAGATCGCATTCCGTTTCGCATTTTTGCCGATTTAACCTTGTTGGTAAATTATTTGGGAATGGCTGCACATTTTTTAGATGAAGCTGAAAAAATAAGACCGCAGTTAGATTTAACAGCTTTTAGAAACGATCTTTCTTCAGAAGAAAACAAAACCTATTTATTTGCCAATAAAATGGAAACACTTTTAGAAAACCAGCAGAAAATAACAACCGAAGTTCAAACCGAAATTCATCAGTTTGGCGAAACATTAGTTGCCAATCTATCGCACAGAATTTTAGATTTGTATTTTCAGTTAGGCATCAAAGCATCGCACACCAACGAACCTATTCAGCAAATATTTTGCGATTATTTTACCGCTACACAGCATGCGAATTTTAGAAGAGTGTGTTCTTAATTATATTGCTACTGACTGGATTTGTATTACAAACGTAAAATAAAATTTATTATTATTTTTATAATAGTATTGCTTTTTAACAAAAAAATATTATTTTTATAAATATTAATTATTTAAACATTTTCAAAATGAAAAGATGAATTTATTTATTATTAAGTTCGGTAGGACTTTTAATGTTTTTATCAATTTTTGCAGTTTCTTGTGAGAAAGACGAAGTTACAACTGAAGATTCTGTTGTTAATGAGACCAATCTACAATCTAAATCTTTTGCAGAGATAGATTATGATATTGCTTTTAACAATGTAATTGGATTTACTGATGCAGATACTAATGAATTTCATCAGCTGACACCTCATCAATTAGTTAATTACTGGCGCACTGCTCTTGACATTGAAGCTGCAATGGAATTTACAGATTTTACAATTGAAGAAACAGATTCTCGTGCGTTCTTTCTACGAACAATTAGTACAAATGGGGAACAAAATATTAAAATCAATTTAACTTACAAAGGTGGTGGAATATTTGAAATTGGAGGAAAAACTTGCTCATGTAAAAGTAAAGCTTGTGCTTCATCACCAGGTTGTCAATCTATGGCTAATGATGATGGTTCAAACTGTTATTGTTCTAGTTGTTCACTTCCTTTCGGTGCTACTAGAGATTGTGAAAAAAACTCTTCAACAACTTCTGAATACACCTTTAATCAATTTTTATAATTAATTGCATGAAAAAATTATTTGTCATCATATTCGTACTTGTTTTTTTTAATTCATTTTCTCAACAATCATTTTCCCAACAATATGAAGAAAAATTACTTTATATTGATAAATTAGAAATTGGAAAAATTGAAAATGAAACTCAAAAAATAGTCGTTAATGAAAAAGATTTTATTGAAACAATGAATTATCATTTTTCAGACAAAAAAAAATATTTTAATTATATGACTATTCAAAAGGAATATTACGAAGGAGCAAACTATTATTATATTAGTATGAAATCTAATATGAACAAAGATTTAGTAATTGCTCTTAAAAAAATTGATGATAAACTTTTTATTGATAATAAATATGGAATTAGAATTTTTATCTGTGAAGGGGATAAAAATTGTTTTGCAAGATTCTTTGGAATTGATAAAGAAACTAATTCGATGCTGTTTAGTTGCCGTGAAACAATACTTTGTGTTGATGAAGAAACAGTGAAAAGTAATCCCTGTGAGGCTACTAAATCTTTAATAACATACTAAAAAAAGGGGCAACTTAAATGTTAACCCGCTACGCGCAGTCCCCACTACGCGAAGTCTCCTGACTTTGTGTCTACATAGAAAACTTTACACAGTTTATCTCTTCTTGTTCGTCCTGAATCAAGTTCTATATGAAAAACAGTGTTACTTATAATAAATCCTTAACAAAATAGGTTTTTTGCTGTTATCAATAATATTTTCAAGAATTTTAAAGGTTTCTTGGCTTACCATTGGGCAGCCTTCGCTATTTATAATAGGTACTAAATGTTCTTCGTGCGGCATAAACGTATAGGTATGTAGTACCACGTAACGTGCAAATGCTTGGTCATTAGTTGGATCTAAACCATGCAGTTTGTACGATTTTCCAAATCGGCCCACATAACTTGCTCCAACTTTATAATTTCCTAACGATGTCATATTACTGCCTTCCACATTGCTAAATTGCAGTTCGCCGTAGGTTCCGGTATTCGATCCTTTTCCATGCGCCACCAAACCTTTGTGCAAAACACGGTTGTTCTTTACATCGTACACAAAAAAACGGTTGTAGCGGCTTTTAATAGCCATATCTGCCAATAAAACAATATCTTGATTAAACTCAGGGTTATGGCTTAAAAACGTTTTAGAAATTTGAATGTTTTCAGCAAATCGGTCTTTAGAATCTTGCGATATTTCATGTTGCGGACGAACGAATTTAAGTATCAACAAAGCAGCTGCAACCAATAAAAAAATTGCTATTAAGCTACGAATGATTATTTTTTTCATGTTTTAATAAAGGTTTTAAAATCAATTCGCGTACTTGATCTTTTAATTCGGGTTTATCGCGCTGGGTTAATCCTTTCGTGGCAACAAACGGATGCTGGTAAACCAACACATTTCCGGGATGTCCGGCAAAAAACCGAAAAGGAAACATCTTTTTTAATCCGATGAAGGTCATGGGAACTACCGGAATTTCAAAATCGATTGCCAAACGAAAAGCGCCGTCTTTAAAATCATCTAAAACAACTGATTCGTCGTTTGGAACACCACCTTCGGGAAAAATACAAACGCTTAAACCGCTTGCCAACTTTTGCGCCGCCATAATCATGGTTCTCTGTCGGCTCACAGCACTTGATCTGTCAACCAAAATACAGGCTTTTTTATAGAAATATCCAAAAATGGGCAATTTTGCCAATTCTTTCTTCCCCACGAACACAAACGGATTTTTTACCAAAATCAACATCAGCATAATATCCATCATCGACGTGTGGTTTGCCGTAAGCATATAACTTTTATTGGGATCGAATGGCTGTTTGGTAACGATTGATTTTCTAAAACCTGTTCCGTAAAAGACTGCAAACGCCCAAATTCGAGCCAAAAAGAAAAAGAATCGATAGAATTTATCGGTTGATAACGAAACAATTAAAAAGGGCGAAAGCACCACGATTACGATCAGTATGATGAGGTAAAACCAAAGTTTCCAGAAAAACCAAACTGCTTTTTTTAAAAAATCCATGTGTTTTTTGTTAGACAATGCAAATTAATAAATAAATAATTTTAACAACTAACGTTATAAACTTTTAAATTTGTAAAAATTTAATTTTAAATAATGGCAAAAGTATTAACAGGAGTTCAAAGTACCGGAACCCCACACCTTGGAAATCTTTTAGGAGCCATTTTGCCAGCTATTGAAATGGCAAATAGTCCTGAAAATGAAACGTTTTTATTTATCGCCGATTTGCATTCGGCTACACAGATTAAAGACGCAAAAACATTGAAAGAAAACACCTATAGTGTGGCTGCAACTTGGCTTGCGTGTGGATTAAACACCAATCGTGTTACCTTCTACAAGCAATCAAGCGTGCCACAAACTTGTGAGCTTACTTGGTACTTAAGCTGTTTTTTTCCGTTTCAGCGTTTAACGTTGGCGCATTCTTTTAAAGATAAATCGAGTTATTTGGAAAATGTAAACGCCGGATTGTTTACTTACCCAATGCTTATGGCTGCTGATATTTTATTGTATGATGCCGAATTTGTACCGGTTGGTAAAGACCAATTACAGCATTTGGAAATAACGCGTGATGTGGCATCGCGATTTAACAACCAAATGGGTGAAACATTTGTGTTGCCCACTGCAAAAATTTCCGAAGAAATCATGACTGTTCCTGGAACAGATGGCGAAAAAATGAGTAAATCTCGCAACAATTTCATCAATATTTTTGAAGACGATAAAAAATTGCGCAAACAAATTATGGCAATTGTTACCGATGCTACTCCGTTAGAAGAACCTAAAAATCCAGATACGTGCAACGTGTTTGCTATTTACAAATTATTGGCAACACCTGAACAAACTGAACAAATGCGTGCCAATTATTTAGGTGGAAACTACGGTTACGGACACGCAAAACAAGCTTTGTTTGAATTGATTTGCGAAAAATTTAAAGACATACGCGAAAAATATACCTATTACATGAACAACTTGGAAGAGGTTGATCGTTTCTTGACAGAAGGCGCTGCAAAAGCCGCTGTTGTTGCTAACGGAACATTGAACCGAGTTCGTGAGAAGTTGGGGTATTCTTTTTAAGATTTTTATTATAGCTTATAAACCTCTGCCAAAGTTTAAAACATTGGCAGAGTTGTTTATTATTCTTTCACTTTAAACATTTTCCCTGGCAAACCCACAACAATTCCGTTTAGTTCCAGCATCATTAATTCAGCATTTAAAACCGGCATTGACAATTGGGTTTGCAACGCCAATTCATCAATATGTAAGGCTTCGTTTTGCAAAATTTTTAGAATAGTTTGCTGCAAATCGGTAAAATCATTTAAGTTGATTTGTTTTTTAACTTCCGCTTGTTTCTTGGGTTCATCTGTTGTATTCCAATTTAAATCGGTAATTAAGTGGTCAAAATTATAAAGAATTTGTGCTCGGTTTTCATGAATCAATCGCAAACATCCTTTGCTAAACGCATCGGTTATTTTTCCGGGAATTGCATACACTTCGCGCGCATAATCATTGGCAAAATAGGCCGTTGAAAGCGACCCGCCTGTTTCTGCACTTTCAACCACCACGGTTGCATTACACAAACCGGCAATGATCCTATTTCTTCGAGTGAATAATTCGGGAACCAATGTGTTAAAACCTGCATATTCAGAAATGATTAATCCGTTTGTAAATAAATCATCATAATATTTTTTGTGCACACTTGGATACAATTTTTTAAAACTTGTACCCATAATTCCTACCATATTCAGGTTTAACTTTCGGGCTTCATGGTATGCCGCAATATCAACACCATAAGCCATTCCACTTACAATTGTGGGTTTGTAAGGCTCCAAATGCTCCATCAACTTTGTGGTAATTTCTTTTCCGTAGGCTGATATTTTACGAGTGCCTACAACAGCCAAACAACGATTATGCAACAATGACAAATCACCTTTATAAAACAGCAGAATAGGTGCATCGGAACATTCTTTTAACAATGCAGGATACGCATCATCTAAAATCCCGACACATTCAATACCTTTTTTTTCGATAAAACGCAGTTCTTCTTCCACTATTTCCTGTTTATTGAATGCTTTCACCGCCTTTTCGATAGTGTTGGAAAGTTTTCCATCGGCAAAAAAATGATGCTGTTCTTCATTAAAAACAGCTTCTGCATTTTTAAAGGCATCAAGTATTTTCCGCGCGTGCAGCACCCCAATCCCATCACACGCCAATAGTTTCAAATAAGCCGTTAACGTTTCCTTGTTCATTTACTTTTTGATTATCATTCTTTTATAAATATAAATCATTTTTTAATTTTGAAAAACACTTAAATCAAGGCAACTGAAAATGTTATCAACAACAGACAAAAATTGTTGATAACATTTGTGAATAATTTTCTTTAAACTGTATTTGATTTTTTACTTTTGCTTTATGATGATCGAAAAACATATTTCCGCATTATTATACCGCTACCAATGCGTAACGGTACCTGGTTTTGGTGCTTTTATTACCGAAGCAGTATCTGCAAGATACAATGAAACCACGCATGCATTTGTTCCACCCAAAAAAACCATTTTGTTTAACAGTTTGTTACAACAAAACGATGGATTATTGGCAAACCATATTGCTTTAGAAGAAAATATTTCGTTTAATCAGGCGGTAGCTTTGATTTATGAGCAAGTAAACAGCTGGAAAAATGCCTTGAATGAAAAACAAATTATTTACCTAAAAAATATTGGTGAGCTTTCTTTAAACAGCGAACAAAAATTGCAGTTTGAACCCGTTGGATCTACCAATTACCTTACATCCTCTTTTGGTTTATCTGCGGTTGTGGCGAATGCTTTAACGAAAGATGAACAAACCAATACAAAAGTTGTGGCTTTAAAAGCTACAGCAAATAAACCACGTTTACAGTGGATGCGCTATGCAGCAGCTGTGGCAGCTGTGATTGGTTTATACAGTTCTGTATCTACCTATCAGGAATACGAAGTGTATCAAGGCAAAAAATTGGCAGTAGAAAAAGAAGTGCAGTCGCAAATCGAACAAAAACTGCAACAAGCCACTTTTGTTATTGAAACACCGCAAATTATTAAAGAAAAAGTTGCCGAAGTTACTTCAAAAATAGAACAAAAACCTTTTCATATTGTTGCTGGCGCTTTCAAAACCGAAGCCAAAGCTCAAATTTTAACCAATGAGTTAAAAGCAAAAGGTTATGCCCATGCAAAATATTTATCCACGTCCAAACACAACATGCGACCGGTGGTTTACAACAGCTATGCAACGCAAGAAGAAGCACAGCAAGAATTGCGAGTAATACACGAAAAAGTAAATAAAGACGCTTGGATTTTTATTGAAAACTAAATACAGAAAAAAAGACCGCATTGGTCTTTTTTTTATTTTGATATGATTTAATTCTGCTACTTTTGTAAAAAATTACGAATATGCAACCCAAAACACCTAAAGATTCTATAACGATATTAACAGATATTGTGCTGCCGGGGGAAACCAACCCTTTGAACAACCTTTTTGGAGGCGAATTATTAGCCCGAATGGATCGCGCAGCCAGCATCACAGCCCGCAGACATTCGCGCCGCGTTTGCGTAACCGCATCAGTGAACAATGTGGCTTTTAACAAAAGTATTCCATTGGGAAGTGTGGTAACCGTAGAGGCAAAAGTATCGCGTACTTTTAGGACATCTATGGAAATTTTTCTTGATGTATGGATAGAAGACCGCGAATCGGGCAACCGCCAAAAAGCAAATGAAGCTATTTACACTTTTGTTGCTGTTGATGAAATGGGAACTCCGATTGAAATACCCGCAATTACCCCTGAAACCGATGAGGAAAAAAGCCGATTCGATGCTGCCCTTCGCCGCAAGCAATTAAGCTTGGTTTTAGCAGGCAAAATGCAACCCAGCGAAGCCACCGAATTAAAAGCTTTATTCAGCTAAAAAAATTAAAAAGCAAATAGAACAGATGTTTTATTTGCTTTTTTTAACTATTTTATTGGCTGCTGCCATTCAATTCCACTTATATCAATAAGTTTTAACCTACTTTTTTCAGGTATATCTATATCTTTAATATTTAATGAAATTCTTGCTTTTGCACCTAAAGGAACTACTAAACTATGTGCACCCGTCTTTATTTTGGCAACATAGTAATTATGTATATTTTCTGCGGGATAATTAGCAAGTTGTTCCATAGTCCACGATTTTAAAACTTTATTTTCTTTATCCAATATTTCAATACCAATTAAAAAAGACCCATAAACATCTGCACCTTCCACACGAAAAATATCGAAAGTTAGTAAAGATTGCTCGTGCTTAATGGCTGTAATTTCAATTTTAGGTTTCACCGATTTATTATGTAATTTGCCAAAAACGCCTCCATGAAAATATTGGTTTGTAAATAAAGTGATTCCAAAAATAAATAATGATCCCACTAAAACAACTGCTTTTAAATTCATTTTAGTAAAAGCACCCGAACCCAGCCATAAAAACCATTGCTTTTTTGTAAAACTTTTTTGGGTTCTGATAAAATAATTATCTAATGAAAAAACACCGCTACCCGTAAAAAACAATGTAAATCCGGTTGCAATT
Organism: Paenimyroides aestuarii; assembly: GCF_024628805.1. NCBI lineage: Bacteria > Pseudomonadati > Bacteroidota > Flavobacteriia > Flavobacteriales > Flavobacteriaceae > Paenimyroides > Paenimyroides aestuarii. Next base: position 854,179 of record NZ_CP102382.1, read on the forward strand.
CCCAACACTCCGATTTGCCATTCGTCTAAACAGGTGGTACCCAGCCAGCCCGAACCCAATAAGATACCCATTGCTAGGCCAAAAACACCAATACTCATTAGTCTGGTAAACAATCCCAACATAATGAAAAGTCCTACTATCGCTTCTATCACTGTAAAAGCAACCATTGCGGTGTGCAATTGTTCCGGATTTGTTACCAAATATTCAATAAGAGGTTTAATACCTAAAGCGTTTGGTAAAAAGTGATTGAATTTTTCTCCAATATATCCCGCTTCATCAATTGTTAATTTATTTTCTAAAATTAAACGTCGCCAAAAAGCAGAAAAATAGGTCCAACCAACAACTAATCGTAAAGTAAGTGTAAACAAACCTGCGTTATTATCTAAATTATTATTTTTAAATGAGTTCATTTTTTTAAAGTATTATGGTTTTAAAACCTTGTTCTTGCAATCCGAAAATATAAATAAGTCCATTCGTGGTTATTGGCACTTCTTTGGGCAAAAGCGTACTATTAACTTGAAACTGCTTAACAGACAAACCACAAATTAAAAGGTGCAGTTGCTGCTCTTTTACCGCTTTTATAACCAATCTTTGCAATTCTTTATCTTCCGAAATTTCTTTTACTAGCGAGCCACAAATAACAATTTCAAAACTGATTTTGCTGCTTTTTGCTTTAAACTCCGCACCTGTTTCAACAGCTGCTTTTAAATGTTGCTTTTTCATTACCAGCAAAGCATACTTTCCCTTTTTCTTGATGGATTCTTCTGTTTGCTTTATGTTTTTAGAGGTTTGCGCATAAGCGATTTGTGTTGTAAAACTGATTAGTGATACAATTAAAAATATGTAAGATTTCATGTTTTTATAATTTAATTTGAGTAAATACTGTAATTTTAGGATTGTTCTGAATAAAGAAAAGAAGAGCACCAATCAATGCTATATTTTTCCACAAAGGGCCATAAAAGAACCCATTTCCCATTTGGATAGTTATTGTTATTGGGATAAGAATAATTAACAACATCAAAGAAAACCATCGGCTAGCCCAACCAAATAGCAAGACAATACCACCAATCAGCATTAATACTCCCGATAAAATAACTAATAGATGTAAGTGTCCAAAAAATAATGCAAAAGAGTTATATGAAGCATCAAGAATGCGCTGAATTACTACTTCAGGTTTTAATAGATGTGAAATGCCCGCTGAAACAAAAATACCGCTTAGGCACAAACGAAGAATTAGAACAGATAAACTACTCACTTGTAAGGATTTATTCATAATTTCTATATTTAATTAAACGAAACGTGTCTTTAATAGACTGGCATATTCCGATTAATCATATTAGAAATCTCTCTAAAAGAAGGTATGAAGGAACTTTTTCCTTTTGTTGATTATATACCTCAAAAGCAATGACAGTTGTAGTGCAAAAACGGTGAATTGCACCTCCTGAATTAAGAGGTAATTTAGGTACTGTCCGGTTTAAAGTAGTTTTCGCTTCACTTTGTTCTTTTAAACTAACAAACGAAGCACATGCAATTCGAATATTTTCAGTTTTATGGTGCTGAGAATGCCCAATTTGCATAGAAATTTTAAAATCTTTCTTAACAGAACAAGGCACAACTATAAGCAGTGCCAACAGCAATAAAATTATTTTGCGATGTGTGTTATTAAAGATTTGCATTTCACAAATATATTGAAAACACGCAACTATTTAATGATTTTTAGTTTTATTTAGCTTTAAAAACGAAAAGAGTGTACTGAAAAGCACACTCTTTTGTTTTTGAATAATTTTATGATTATCTACCTCCTCGGGTCATTCCACCACCTGATGAACTTCTTCCGCCGCCGCCACTTCTACTCATTGAACCACTGCTTCTGCTCATTGATGGAGCCGACGAACGACTCATAGTTGGTGACGAGCTACGCATGGTTGGAGCCGAACTTCTGCTTGAGCTAGATTGGTTAAAAGTTCTGCTTGGTTGTGAAGAGATGCGTGAGGAACGTTCTATTCTTGAACGTGCTGGAGCTGCTTCCCTCCTAATGGATGAAGAATTAAGTCTTCCACTTTCAAAGTTGTTGTTCTGCACACGAACTCTTTCTGTACGACTCGAACTGCTTGTTGCTCTACCACGCGAAAATGCTTCGCTTGAAACTCTTTCTCTACCAGACTGCACAGCAGAACGGCTCGTATTTGTATTGCTGCGGTTAAAACTTTGCGATCTACCAATACCTTCGCTTCGGTTTGCGCTTCTTAAATTAGATCCATTACTCAATGAATTTACTCTTGAAGTTCTGGTTGATTCTAATGCTCTGCGATTGGTTATGTTTTCATTACGGCTTGCAAAAGATCTGTTCGGACTTTGACGCTCTAATGAATTCCCTCTCACACCACTAGCCATACGGTCTGCACGAACTAAACGGCGGTTATCGGTATAAGAATATCTGTTTCTTCGGTCGATATGTGAATATATGTGTCTGTGGTATCTAAACACCGGCATTGGTCTCCAATATGAAAAATAGGTTGGATAATATCCCCAATACCATGGTGAAAAATAAGGGCGATAAGTAGGCAACCAGAACATATCAAAAAATACAGGAGGCGAATAGAAAAACGGCTCATAAATATAATTTGGTCCATATAAATAGGAATTACCTACAATTTGCACTTGAACGGTTCTGTTTCGTTGACGTTCCATTTCAATCGTTGCTACATCCTGAAATTGGTCTTGTCCTAAAACTGCTTGAATTACAATCACACGCACATCGCTTTCTCCTACTTCCACCACACGCAAATAATCCACATAATTATCATTGTTTAAATCAAGGTTGGATATTTGTGCAGACGGATCATTCAATCTACGCTCAAAATCTTCTAAATCTCTAGATTCGCCAAAAATAGATGCTACTGCCTGCAAATCTAGATTATCAGAAATATCATAATTCTGAGCAACAACAGTTGCATTACCACTGTTGTATTGCGCATTACTAACACTTGCGGTTAGCATGGCTGTTGCTATTAATGCGAATCTAAATATTTTCATTTTTATTGTTTTTAGTTTTATTACACTTATAAAATAACAAGTACTGTGCCAAAATTCACTTAATAGAAAAAGACCTCAAAAAATGAGGTCTTTTAACATTATAATTGATAACATTTATTTTTTTATGATAAGGAATTCTGAACGGCGGTTCATTGCATCTTGCTCTGGTGTACAGTCGGCACCGCAATCAACTTTTGGTTGGCTTTCACCGTATCCACGAGCTTCTAAGCGGGCAGGATTTATTCCTTTAGAAATCACATATTGTCTGGTTGAACGAGCACGTTCGTCTGATAATTTTAAGTTGTATACATCGCTTCCTTTGTTATCGGTGTGCGATTCAATCTTAATCATCATTCCTGGATTTCTTTGTAAAACCTGAACCAACTTATTCAATTCAAAAGCCCCTTGTTGGGTAATATTCGATTTATCGAACTCAAAATAAATGTCTCCTAATAATATTTTCTCTGGAATAACAATCATTTCAATAGGTCGTAGTTCCACATCGATTGGATATTTACCATTACCCCATTTTTGAAGTTCCACGTCTTTGCTTTCATAACCTTCTGCCCCAACTTGCAAAGCAAAAACCTTGTTACAATCGGTATCGTATCGTACAATACCATACGCATCGGTATATTTAGTTTCGATGATGTTACTGTCATAATCTAAAATAGCTACTTCTGCATTTTTTAGAATAGCACCAGTTTTTTGGTCTTTCACAGTGATTACCATTTCAGTAACACACACTGGGCGTACTTTATAGATATCATCGCGTCCCACACGGTTGGTTGATAAGAAACCAATTCCTTTTTCAGGATAATACGACAAATGGAAATCGTCTTTTGCGGTATTAATTGGGTCACCAATGTTGCGTACTGATGCATTTGGATCTGTTAAATCATACATATACAAATCCAATCCACCGAAGCCTTTATGAGCATCTGAAGCAAAGATAAGCTTTCCGTCTTCAGAGATAAAAGGAAACGATTCACGACCTTCTGTATTTACAATTGCTCCCAAGTTTTCAGGAGTTCCGTAGGTTCCATCGTCGTTTAAAGCTACTCTCCAAATATCCATATCACCCACTGATCCGGGCATATCTGAAGCAAAGTAAAGGGTTTTTCCATCAGGCGTTACAGCCGGATTACTCACCATATAATTTGCAGAGTTGAAAGGTACAGGCTCTACATCTGTCCAACGTTTTCCGTTGTATTTTGCACGATATACACTAACTTTACCTTTTTTCAAACGGTTTTTTTTGTCTTTTTCATATTTTCCTCCACGGAAACTTTCCGTAGCAAAAAACATTGTTTGACCATCTGCGGTAATAGTAGTGGGTCCGTCGTGATGTTTTGTATTTAATTCATCAACCGGCTTAATGTCTTTAAACTTTTCTTCATCGGCGATGTAAGTGGCTGCATAAACATTCAGGTATGGTTGGTTGTTCCAGCCGTATTTCTTTTTAGATTCATCTCGTGCAGACGCAAAATATAAGATGTTATCTGCTGTTAAAATACCTCCAAAATCAGAAAACTGCGAGTGATTCATTCGGCTGTCTTCAAAAGTAAACAACGCTTCTTGGCTTCTTAAAGCGGGGATATAATCCGGGTCTTTAAGAAAATCGATAGCACGCGAATCTTCTGGTTTTAAATCGGCAAATTTCTTCATTATTTTGTTTGAAACATCATAACGTCCACTTGCCTTAAGCATTTGTGCATATCTGAAATAAATTTCAGGTTCTTGATTAGGGTTTAGTTCTACAGCTTTTGCGTACCACTTTGCAGATTCAACGGTATTGAACAAGTGGTAATAGCTTTCTGCTAATTGCAAAACTACATAACTATCGGTTTTTTCTCCGCGCACTAATTTTTTGTAATGTTCTACAGCATCTGTAAACTCGTAACGTTTAAACAACTCATCGGCGTGTTTTAAGCGTTCTTGAGGTGTACTGATGAAAGCCGTATTTTGAGCTTGTGCAGTGTATAAGGAACCTATTAATAGAAGTGATAAGTAAATTTTTCTCATGATTTATATTTGCATATTAGAAGAAACGTGGTGAACTAGATACTTTTTTCTTGTAGAAAATATCAAACAAAATGAAAACTTCGTGTGATCCGCTTGTTGAATAATTTAGCGCTGAAGTAACATAATCGTATGCATAACCTACTCTTAATTTTGGTGTAACTCTATAATTTACCATAGCTCCAAATGAATCTTGCAAACGGTAACTTACACCAAACTCTAATTTTTCATCGTATAAAGCGTTCACAGAAAGATCTGCCGAAACCGGAGATTCCACAGCCATTTTTAACATGGTTGATGGTTTTAGTTTCCATTCTCTGTTCAAATCAAATACATATCCACCTGTTAAGAACATGTGCGCCACATCGGTACCAAATTTTCTGTTATTTTTTTCAACAAAAGTATTTTGCAAAAAGTTAGGCATACTAAAACCAACATAGTACTTATTTGTAAAATAAAACAAACCTGCACCCACATTGAAATTAGTAGCGCTACTGTCTTCTGCAAAAACAATATCACTTTTTTCAGGTAATGTACTATTAATATCGCTAAACAAGCCAATGTTTTGCATAGTAACACCTCCTTTAACCCCCAAAGCCAAACTATGACCTTGTCCTAAACGGATGGTATAAGAAACATCAGCATACACATTATTTTCGCTTACGGGACCGATATTATCATTAATAAATGATAAACCAACACCTAAATTTTTTGCAACCGGTGTATGCACAAAAGCGGTTGCTGTTTTAGGAGCGTCGTTCATACCCAGCCATTGTGACCTGTATAACACCCCGGTTGACATATATTCATTTATACCTGCATACGCAGGGTTTAATATACTTTGATTGTACATATACTGCGTATAATGAGGATCTTGTTGGGCAAAACCTTTTAAGCTCCCCAGTAAAATACAAACTACTGCAACAATACTCTTATTTATTTTCATAAGGACAAATTTATATTTCAATATTACAAAGATAAGTTTTAATTTTTTGTAGCATAATAATTGCCAATTATTTCTTCCTAAACAGCCGTTGTTAAGAAATTACTAAAATAACAATATTAATTTAATATAATCAATATTTTTTTGAATATTTATAAAAAAACAATCTTCGCCCAATTTTAGGCATGTTTCTTACCTGCTATTTTAATAAATTTGCATTATATAGACTACAAAAAATAAAAAAATGTTAGAAAAAGAAGAGATTAATTATGAAAAAGCAGTATTGGTGGGCATTATTACCCAAAATCAATCTGAAGATAAATTGCAGGAATATCTGGATGAACTGGCATTCTTAACCCAAACTGCTGGTGGAGAAGTGGTGAAAAGGTTTACTCAAAAAATGGATAAGCCCAATCCTAAAACATTTGTAGGAACCGGAAAATTGGAAGAAATTGAGCTTTTTGCAAAGGAACACAAAATTGACACCGTTATTTTTGACGATGAATTAACTCCGGCACAGCAAAAAAACTTATCGCGGCAATTAGATTGTAAGGTTTTAGATCGTACCAATTTAATCTTAGATATTTTTGCCCAACGCGCACAAACTTCCTACGCAAGGACGCAAGTAGAATTGGCACAATTTCAATATTTGTTACCCCGATTAACTGGTATGTGGACCCACTTGGAACGCCAACGTGGAGGTATTGGAATGCGCGGACCGGGGGAAACCGAAATTGAAACCGACCGCCGAATTGTTCGTGACCGCATTGCTTTGCTGAAAGAAAAAATTCGTACTATTGACCGCCAAATGGCTGTGCAACGCAGCAATCGCGGCGCTATGGTTCGGGTGGCCTTGGTGGGATATACCAATGTAGGAAAATCTACATTGATGAACGCAATGGGAAAAAGTGAAGTGTTTGTTGAAAACAAATTGTTTGCAACTTTGGATACAACTGTTCGAAAAGTGGTTATAAAAAACCTTCCTTTTTTACTTTCAGATACGGTAGGGTTTATTAGAAAATTACCTACTCAGTTGGTAGAATCTTTTAAATCTACTTTAGATGAAGTACGCGAAGCAGATTTATTATTACATGTTGTGGACATTTCGCATCCTGAATTTGAAGACCATATTGAATCGGTACAACAAATTTTAAAAGATATCAAAAGCGATGACAAGCCCACAATTATGATTTTTAACAAAATTGATGCTTACAAACCTGCATATTTTGACGAAGAAGACTTGATAATAGCGCGCACCTCTAAGCACTACACTATTGATGAATGGAAAAAAACATGGATGAATAAAGTAGGTAAAGAACACACTGTATTTATTTCGGCTACTGAAAAAGAAAATTTTGAAGAATTACGCGAAAAGGTTTACGAAGCTGTTAGGCAAATTCATATTACCCGCTTTCCGTATAATAACTTTCTTTATCCGGAATACACCGAAAATGATGCTAATGAAGAGTAAGCAGTAATAAAAAAGTAATACAAAAGCCCGAAATTGACTATCGGGCTTTTATACTTGTAATTAAAATGGAACAAAGGTTATTTGTCCATTCTTTCTGTTAAAGTTTTCCAAATAAGTTTAGAATCATACTTTTTAAGAAGTTCATCTAATAATTCAGTAAATATCTTGCTGTCATCATTCATCTTGTTTTTAGCAGTCACAATGCCATTGTATGCCTCTTGAGCTTCCATTACAGATTTATAATGTGTCTTTGATAAGTTTTTCTCCAACCACTTAGACTGATTTTTTTGTTTTTTAAAGCTTTTTATTGCCTTTGGACTTATAAACATTTTATAAAAAGTAGACTCATCATCATCTAACTTTTTTAGCACTTGTGCATCAGTATTGTTTAGATATGTTAGATAGGCTGCTTCATATTTTAAAAACAATTGATCATTAGCAATTCCTGATTGCGCAAAACCATTTGCCGAAACAATTAAGAAGATAATACATATTATATTTTTCATGTTCATTAATATTAATTGTTATAATTATTTCACTTCATACATTAATTGAATCCAATCTTGATACTCACTATCTTTTGTTTTTACATACATAAAGTAAGTACCTGAAGGTAATATTTTACCGCTAGAATCTTGACCACTCCACTGTCTTTTATAGCCTTTTCCATGCTCGTATACAAGTTTTCCATAGCGGTTGTATATTTTCAACTCTTGTACATTATTATAGGTTAAATCTAAATAATCATTTGCACCATCTCCGTTTGGCGAAATTCCTTTAGGAAAACTACAGCTTTCTACAAACAAGATAAATGATTTAACATCTTCACATCCATATTCATTGGTTTTTTTAATAGAAACTCTGTAATACCCTACCACATCAATCACTTGCTTTTCCGAAGGTTGTGGTAATGTACTAACTACAAAGTTACCATCTTCATCAAGTCGTTCCAATTTATAGTAAAACTCATCATCTGTTAAAACAGGTAGTTCGTATCCAAAACAATTATTAACATCAACTGGTGTTTTAACTTCAACCGGCGCCTTTATTATTAAAGCTTTAGCAATTTCAAAACAGTTAGCAATTTCTGATTCTACTCTCACATATAATTCATTCTCACCCATTTGAATTGGGTATTCACGAGGATTTGTGATACGATTTGTTTTGTTTATAGCATCATCTTCTGTTGGATAATACAAGAAGGTAAGCTTATCTAACTCTGCCGGATCCACATTTGGCTGACCATCTTTTACCATTTGTGCTATTTCATTCAAGTTATAGGTGTTCTGATTTTTATCACATACAATTAAGCGATCCAATTCAATTTCATCCAGATCAATAGCAGGTCTAAATCGTACTTCGTATTTATCAAAATCTTCATCTTTATCCTCTCCATCACAGTCAAAAGGAATAATTTTAGCAGTAATGATTTTAGTTTTGTCTATCACCACATCAAAAGGGGCATTTTGGTTACTTTGCAACACACCATCTACCAACCATTCCATTCGATACCATTGCTCTCCAGCCGGTTTAAACCTCCATGACTGTTGAACAATATCATAAATAGCAAGATTTTTATTTGGTGCCGTATAAGCTTGTGTTCCATTTGCATTATTGATACCTAAAATGGCATTTCCGTCATTAGTTAACGGACATCCATTGTGTTGTGTAACTATTATATCAATAAAATTTGTTGTTTCATATAAAGCAATTTGGTGAGTTTGAGGAGGAATCAAAGCAGGTAAGCATGCATTAGGATCTAACTGAAATGCTAATTGTTCAAAATAAGTAATGACAACTACTCTACATGGCGCCTCTCCATAAACTGCATATCTTATTGCACCTTGCATTCCAGTCATCCAATGCGTATGCTTCCAAAACATGATGGTATTAGTCACACCATCTGCATTAGCAGGAAGTGTAAAAGAAGGAGTGTTTCCTCCCTGAGGATATTGTGTTTTGTGGTTTGTTCCGTTGGTAAATGATAAGTACCCATTAGAATGTACGGAAATTTTATTCCAAGTTTCATCAAAGTAGCAAAAATCAAAAGGCAAATCAATATCACTATCTGCTCTATAATCTACAAGATTTGTAAATGGAATATCCGTTCCTGTATATGGAAAAGGATTAAAAGGAATCTCTTCTACCTCATACAGATTTGTTCTTTTAAGTGGAGCATCAATAGTTGGGGTAATAGTAACTAACTGATCTTTACATACCACATATTGATCTTTGTTCTCTAAATAGTACGGATTATTTTCAGGTCGAATTGATACATCGAAACAAGTAGGTCCTGGATCACTGTTATCCTGCGCTGATACCCTTACTGTAGCAGAGGTTAAAAGCAATAAGAAAAGTATTTTTCTAAACATAATGGTTGAATTAATATAATAATTCGTTAAATTTAGAAAAATACTTTTACAAAAAAAAATTAAAACATATAATTTAACCCTACACCTAATGTATGGCGGGTTTGAAAACCTTTATAAGCGTTGTCATCATAAAGGGCTTGGAAGGTTAAATTCGTAGAAATATACTTATTCACTTTTAAAACCGCATTTAATTGATAATCGATATCTACATTTTGCGGATCTTCTAAATAATTACTGTAAAGATTAAGGATATTTTCTACCGAGAAATTTTCCATGAGCTGTACTTTGTAATAGGCATTTACGGATGCACCTAATTCAAAACGCATGCTTTTTCCTTGTTCCACACCAAACGATTCTTTGAAGTCGGTAAAGTGTTTGTGTACGAAAATAAAGCGTGCAGTTGCTGGTGCAATATTTACTTTAAAATTATCGTTTTTCTTCCACAACATTCCTAAACCTGTTTGCCAAAATGCTGGCGACATGAAGTGCGATATTCGTTCGGTTTGATCATCTGGGTTTAAACCAACATCAAATTGGGTTTTGAAATTGGTAAACGCAGAGTAGTACCACTCGCCTTTTGCTTTTTTTCCCAAAACGGAATTAATCTCTAAACGGTCGTCGGTTTTTTGTTGATCTTGTCCGCTGATTTTATTGATACCGTACGAAGCAATGAATTTGTTATCCCAAACCCAATCAGCTTTTTTATAATTGATGTCATAATTCAAAGATCCGTTTATTGCTACGTTATTAGCACCACCGGCTTGCCATTGTGAAAAACTAGACTGGCTGCCCAAAATGGCAATAACTCCTTTTTTAGTCCACAAGGTGTCTTTTTTAACCTCTGCTTCTTGGGCTTGAAAGACTTGTGAAGCAAGCAAAAAACTCGCAAAAATAATTTTCTTCATAATTTTCAACTAATTTTCTATTTTTTTTCTTTTATATATAGGCACTGCCGAACACGCTTCGCCAAACATGATTGATCGTGCGTGGTGCATCATTTTTTGGGTTGCCATCACGTATGCCTCTTCGGGAATGGCTTTTTTAGAACAACCTTTTATGATTACGGGTTGATCTTGATAAACCGAAAAATCGATGGTATTGATAAGGTTTTGATAAAATGCGAGGTATAAATCGGTCAACGAGCCTTGATTAACTTGTTTTGCAAATGGTTGTAGATAGGAGGATACCAACATAAATGCCCATGAGGGTAAAATGGCATCGGTACTACAAGTGAGTGCGACCAATTTATTTTGATACACGGTAAAATCAACCTCTTTTAAAGCCGCTCTGAATTCTTTTTCTTTCAAAACAAAACCTTCATACAGCCATTGCGAAATATCTACAACAACAGCTTCTTCAGCAGGAAAGTAATCTTCTAAATCAAAAACCACCAAGCTGCTTTGTGCCACTTTATTAATGATTTCTTCTTCCATTTTTACAACATTCCAAGTTCTAGTTTTGCTTCTTCGCTCATCATGTCTTTGTCCCAAGGCGGATCGAAAGTTAATTCTAATTCCACATCTTTCACTTTGTCAATAGAGCTTACTTTTTCTTTTACCTCCATAGGCAGGGTTTCGGCCACGGGACAGTTGGGAGATGTTAGTGTCATTAGAATTTTTACTTCGTAACTTTCGTTTACAAACACGTCGTAAATTAATCCTAATTCGTAAATATCTACAGGTATTTCGGGGTCGAAAATGGTTTTTAAAACGCGAACGATATTTTCTCCTAATTCGTTCATATCTATTTGTTCTTCCATGATATTAGTTGGCTTGAAGGGCGATTGCATATAATTTTATTTGTTTTATCATTGATACCAAACCGTTGGCACGCGTGGGCGATAAATGTTCTTTTAAACCAATTTCATCGATAAACGATGTGTCGGCATTCATTACATCAACTGCTTTTTGGTTTGAAAATACCCTAATGAGTATGGCAATGATTCCTTTGGTAAGAATGGCATCGCTATCGGCAGTAAAAACAATGGTATCGTCTTTTTTTTCGGCGTGCAACCATACTTGCGATTGGCATCCACGTATTAAATTTTCTTCTATTTTATATTGATCGTTGATTAATGGCAGTGATTTTCCCAATTCAATAATGTATTCATATCGCTGCATCCAATCATCGAAGAGGGCAAATTCATCTACTATTTCTTCTTGTATTTCTTTAATTGTCATTTTTGCTTTTGGTTTGATTTGTTTAAGGTTTCACGTTTTTTTGTTCGTTTTCCTTTTTCGATTTCAAAATTATGATAACATCATTTGCGCTTTTTTCAATGCTTCAATCATGGCATCGATTTCTTCTTTGGTGTTGTAAAAGGCAAAAGATGCGCGTATGGTTCCGGGTATATTGAAAAAATTCATAATGGGTTGTGCACAATGGTGACCTGTTCGCACGGCAATTCCCAATTTATCGATAATTGCACCCACATCATACGGATGTAATCCTACTATATTGAACGATATAACTGATGTTTTTTCTGCAACTGTCCCGTAAAAGGTGATTCCTTCTATTTCGTTTAATCGTTTGGTACCGTAGTCTAACAATTGGTGTTCATAAGCCGCAATGTTGTCCAAACCTATTTCGTTTAAATAATCAATAGCAACCCCTAGAACAATCCCGCCTGCTATATTGGGTGTTCCTGCTTCGAATTTATGCGGTAAACAAGCATAAGTAGTTTTTTCAAACGTAACTTCTTTAATCATTTCGCCACCGCCTTGGTACGGAGGTAATTTGTTAAGCCATGCTTCTTTACCATACAAAATTCCCGTGCCGGTTGGTCCGCCAATTTTGTGACCCGAAAAAACGTAGAAATCACAATCCAACTCTTGAACATCGGGCTTTAAATGCGGTGTTGCCTGTGCACCGTCGATTAAAACAGCCGCACCCACTTCGTGTGCTTTTTCAATGATGCGTTTTATAGGATTAATTACTCCTAAGGCATTTGATATATGGTTTACGGCTACAATTTTGGTGTTTTCGTTTAACAGGTTTTGATACGCTTCCATATCCAAAGATCCATCTTGCAACATGGGAATTACTTTTAACGTTGCTCCCGACCGCTGGCAGGCAAATTGCCAAGGCACAATATTGGAATGATGTTCTAAATGCGATACAATTACCTCATCGCCCGGTTGTAAGATCTGACCAAAACCGTTTGCCACGAGATTTATACCAAAAGTTGTTCCCGTTGTGAAAAGCACCTCGAAACTGTTTTTGGCATTGATGTGTTTTTGTATTTTTTGGCGCGATGCTTCGTACGCGTCTGTTGCAACCTGACTTAGATGATGCACGCCGCGGTGAATATTGGCATTGATCTCGCTGTAATATTTTGCTTCAGCATCGATCACCACTTGCGGTTTTTGAGATGTAGCGGCATTGTCAAAATACACCAAAGGTTTTCCATTTACTTGCTGATGCAGTATAGGAAAATCGGCGCGTATTTTTTGGATATCGAACTTCATAGAAATTTTGAAAAATTTGTACAAAGATACTAATATTAAATAAGAACCCCATGCAACTGCAAATGGAATTTGGGATGAAAGGGTTAATAAAAAAAGGAACTATTTAAAGTTTTTAGGGATGAAATAAATACTATTTCTCACCACCATCTGATTTCACCCCACCAACTCATCCAAAATCTTAATATACAAATCTATACCTTCTTCAACTTCGTGAACATACACAAATTCGTCTGCAGTATGCGAACGAGCCGAATTTCCTGGTCCTAATTTTAACGACGGAATTTTTAAGATAGCCTGATCGCTTGTGGTAGGTGAGCCGTAGGTTGTTCTGCCTAAATGTATTCCGGCTTTTACAATTGGGTGATCTAACGAAATAAACGACGGACGTAAACGAGTTGATCGCGGTTTAATTTCGCATTTGGTATGTGCTTTTATAATATCTAAAACCTCTTCATTGGTGTACGCATCGGTAACGCGCACATCAACCACAAAATCACAACTCGATGGCACTACATTGTGCTGTGTGCCGGCATTGATCATGGTAACCGACATTTTTATCGGGCCAAACATTTCCGATTGTTTAGGAAACTCAAACGATTTAAACCACAAAATATCTTCAATAGCGTTGTAAATGGCGTTTTCGCCTTCGTTACGTGCGGCGTGTCCTGATTTTCCCGATGCTTTACACTCCAAAACCATTAAACCTTTTTCGGCAACTGCCAAATGCATCTGCGTTGGTTCGCCCACTATTGCAAAATCTAATACGCCTAATTTTGGCACCACAAATTCCAAACCGTGTCTGCCCAAAATTTCTTCTTCGGCAGTGGCAGCAATTACTAAATTGTATTTTAAATTCGGTTTTTCGTAATAATGCAGAAAGGTAGCAATTAATGAAACCAAGCATCCGCCGGCATCGTTAGATCCCAAACCATACAATTTTCCATCGATTATTTCTGCTAAAAAAGGATCACGGGTATAATCGATATTCGGACGAACGGTATCGTGGTGCGAGTTTAATAAAATAGTAGGTTTAAGCGGATCGTAATATTTGTTAAAAGCCCAAACATTGTTCAGTTCGCGGTGTGTTTCCACGCCAAAACTCTTTATGAATGTGTCAATAATTTCGGCCGTTTTATCTTCTTCTTTACTGAACGATGGTGTTTTTATTAAATCAATCAGCAGCCCAATGCTTTTTTCTTTTAAATTTTTCATTCGTATAAATTCGTGCTAATTTTTGCAACAACTTCTTCAGGCATTATACTTTGCATAACATCTTCATAACCCGCTACTATTTTATTTCCGTAAACCGATGTAGGCAAAAACGGATATTTTTCTAAATCGGGAATCAAACTGTTTGCTAACGGCTGGTTAAACGGTACAAAACCTGCAAAGGGATGCGTGTTTCCCCACAACGTAACCACTTTTACGCCGTACATTGCTGCAATATGTGCGTTGCCCGAATCCATTGAAAGCATTACATCTAAATGCGGAATAAACTGTAATTCTTGTTTAAAAGTGAGTTTATTGGCAACTAATATAACATTTTCAAGGTTTTGTTGCAGGTTTTTTAACGCATTTAATTCATTTTTTCCACCGAACAAGAATATTTTGTGATTTATATTTTCTGCAAGATCTAAAATAACCTTTTGCATTAATTCGGTTGGATACACTTTTGTTTGATATTGAGCAAAAGGCGCAATTCCAATCCATTTATTGTTTGATTTTTCGGTAGTTATTGCCAAAATTTCATCAGACAAAACCGTTTTTTTCGGGAAAGAAATTTTTGATAAATCCACCTTAAAACCTAATTGCTCCAACGTATCAACATGACGTTCAACCATTGGTTTTACAGGTTTTAATACTTTTTTTTCTAATCGGGTTAATTCCTTTTTTTCTTTTCTGCCTTTATCAGTAA
The DNA here is from genome assembly GCF_024628805.1 of Paenimyroides aestuarii. Classification (NCBI taxonomy): domain Bacteria; kingdom Pseudomonadati; phylum Bacteroidota; class Flavobacteriia; order Flavobacteriales; family Flavobacteriaceae; genus Paenimyroides; species Paenimyroides aestuarii. The sequence continues at coordinate 869,405 of NZ_CP102382.1, forward strand.
AAGCTGTTTTTGTTCCGGTTGATTTAAAAAAAGTGCGGAGTATTTTTGAGCGCAATACATTATGAAAATCAGCAACCATATCAATTTTTAGTTTTTTCAGCTCTTTAAATAATCGGTAAATGCCAAAAAATCCTTTGTGGCGGTTTTCCAAATCAACTCCAAAAAAAGCAACCCGATCGATATCATCAAAAAAAGGCTTAAAAAAAGGTCGAGAAACCACGGTGACTTTTACATCTTTGTGCTGTTGAACCAACGCCCGAATTACAGGAACTGTCATGGCAACATCGCCCATTGCCGATAATCGTATGACTAAAATATGCTTCATTCTAATTGAAAATCTGCAAAATATTGTACGAAAATTCTAACATAGGTTTATAAGCCAATGAAAAAGCCAACAACGGAATAATCATAAAAACAACACCTATATAAAACCATATTTTAGATTGGTTTTGCTGCAATAGTTTGGCAAAAAGATAAATTAAAAGGTAATAAACACTTAAAATGCCCAACGGAATAAAAAGCAATTGCGCGTATGCATCGAAAAACTGCCAAATGAATACGCCAATTAAAAGTATCAAAACGGTAAAAATAAATACCTGCGCTATTTTTAAAAGTCTGTTCATAGTAAAAAAGACTTTCTATTTTTAAGAAAGTCTTTCAAAAGTAGTTATTTTTTATTTTGATACAATACCGGATTCAATTCTTCGTCGTTATACATTTTCATTTGTTTGTACACTTTCATGAATTTGTCGCCGTTTTCAATATCTTCAATCAATTGACTGATCGATGTAAACATATCTTGTTTTTGTTCTAAAAGCACATCCAATTTTGCTTGACATTTTGCACGATGCTCTGCTGATGCGTCTGAGCGGGTAGCTTCCTCTTCCATGTGGTAAATTTTCAATGCCAAAATAGACAAACGATCCATTGCCCAAGCCGGACTTTCGGTATTGATTTTTGCGTTTGGTTTTACTGGAACGTTTTTGTATTTATCCAAAAAATAGCTGTCAATATATTCCACCATATCAGTTCGCACTTGGTTCGATGCATCGATTTTTCGTTTTAAAACCAAAGCAGCCACCGGATCAATCTGCGGATCGCGAATAATGTCTTCATAATGCCATTGCACAGTATCAACCCAATTTTTAGCATACAGCAAATGCTCAATAGAACCTTTTTCGTAAGGGTTTGCGATGGGTTGATTTACATCGTCGAATTTATGGTAATCTTGGATACTTTTTTCAAAAACAGGAAAAGCTAATTCTGCAAACATGATTATATTTTTTATTTACAAATATAGTTTTAATACTTTTACAACAACAAAATTTCATTGGTAAACTTATGCATATTCACTATATATCAGATCAAAACAGTATTTTAAATCATTTTTTGGCACAATTGCGCGATGTGAATGTACAGAAAGATTCGATGCGTTTTCGTAAAAACATGGAACGAATAGGCGAAATTATGGCGTATGAATTAAGCAAGAAACTTTCTTTCAAAACCGCTTCAATAACCACACCACTTGGCACAAAAGATACCATGCTGATTAAAGATGAGGTGGTTTTGTGTTCGATACTTCGTGCCGGATTGGCTTTGCATACCGGTTTTATGAGTTTTTTTGATGAAGCCGAAAACGGATTTGTATCGGCAGCACGCACTCACGGAGCATCAGAAATTTTGGTAGAATATCAAGCAGCACCATCGTTTGAAGGGAAATGTTTGCTTTTGTTGGATCCCATGTTGGCAACTGGGCATTCAATGGTTGCAGTGATAAACCAATTAATGAAAAAAGAACAACCAAAAGAAATGCATATCTGCGTAGTTATTGCCGCACCTGAAGGAATCGAGTATTTAAAGAAACATCTTCCTGAAAATATTCATTTGTGGGTGGCAAGTTTAGACGATTGTTTAAATGAACACAAATACATTATCCCCGGAATTGGCGATGCAGGCGATTTGGCTTACGGTGAGAAACTATAATTAAAAAAACATAACCCATGCCGGGTGCATGGGTTATTAGAAAACATTAAAATTCTAAAACACGTTTAGAATTTTGAATTTAGGGTTAGCAAATATAACTATAATTTCAATAAAAACAATAATAAACTTACACCTAAAATTGTAGCTAAAACCGCTTCTTTCACCCAATAAACCTTTGTACTTGCCACAAAGTTTCCACCGATGATTGATAATGGAAAAAAGGTAAACACTAATAAACCGTTTGATTTTTCGGGCGATATCACATAAATAGCAGCTCCGATAACAAAGCAAAACACAATGTTTTTATAAAGAGTGATTTGGTTAGTTGCGATGGTTTTTAAATTAGTAACCTGATAGAATGTGAACAATACAGATATAGTTGCCAAAAAAGCCAATGCAATATTTTGATACACATTTTCAAAATAGCTAAAATCGATACTCATATCATATTTATCGGTCCAAAACGCTACTAGATTGATATCGTAAAACAAACTATAGGTATAAAAAAGAATGGTAACAGTAAGCAATGCGATGAACGGAATAATCCAATTGCGGTAATCTTGCCCCACATACCAAATAATGGTTAGATAAATCATCAAGAAATAAAGAATAGTCCACGATTCAAACAAAGTTGCCATAAAAATCCACAAGCTGGCATCGAAAATTTTTAATTTGGGTTCATTTAATGTTTGCAACGAAATAATCCTGCGCAAGGCCAACAACACCAATAAATTGGCAATGATTAACTGGGAATCATCATAAAAGGTGGGAAATAGAATTAAAAAGCAGGCATACAAAAACAATGAATATAAATTGTTTACCGCTAAATAGTTTTTTAAAGTGATGAATTGAATCAACAAAACCGAAAGTACTACTGCTACAAACAAAAAGCTTTTTTCTATAATAGCTGTGGGCGATTGCAACCATTTCAAATCGCTTATTAAATGTAGAAAATAAGTAGCTAAAAGCATAAAACCTATTACTACATAACCAATTGGTTTACTTTTTGAAAAAAGATTTGCAAGCATTAACGATATTATTTAATTTTTGTAAATAAGTTGTTGATAATTTTTTTTACTTTTGTTGCAAAGTTAGAATTAAACTGAAATTAAACATAAATAATTAATAACAATATTATGTGGACATCATTCTTTAAAGGTATTGAATTTTTATTCGTTGATGTGTTGTTTGTACCAATGGATTGGTTTGCAAAATTAGAATTAACCAACTGGTGGATTGCAAACATTATTAACTGGATTTTTATCATTATTTGTTGTGTGGCATTTACGTATTGGTTAAAACAATTACGCATTTTTGCTTCAAACAACGAAGATGAACAAGATACAACAGCACACTCGTTCTTAAAATAAAAAAATCAGGTTTTAAACCTGATTTTTTTTGTTTAGTTAGATTGGTTTTGGTTTGAAATTATTTTGTTCGTTGACGAATCATTGGGTTGGTAATAAGACACGACCTTTTAATAAGAACTTCGGAAGTTGCTCCATAACAATTACTTGAGCTATTATAAAACGCTACGAAATACCTTTCGCCAGCACGTACATTAGATGGCGTAGCTATTTTATTACTGGCAGTTGCCGGACTTGCTGTGTGCCAACTAATTTGCGAGCCCGAAGGAGGTGTAGCAACTGTTATATTATTCAAATTATACGTTGTTGTGGCGCAAGGAAGCACTACTTCTATAATGGGATAAATAGGATATACCGATACGCCCGAAGTATTATTGGTTGAATTAGGATCTACTTCGCTTGCTGAAACCACTGCTTGATTGTAATAATTACCAAATGCATTTACCGAAGCTGTTAAGGTCAATACTTGTGAGGCACCTTTATTCAAAGTGCCAATAGTCCAAATTCCTGTATTGTTATCATATCCAGCAGATGATGACACATAGGTAAATCCGAAAGGCAAAATATCTTGTACTTTTACATTTGTTGCATTTTGCGGACCTGCATTGTAAGCTGTTAAAGTAAACGTTACTTGCCCACTTATAGGTGGCATGGTGTTATTTACCTCTTTTGTAAGCTGTAAATCGGCGGTTGGTTGCTGTGGGAATAGTGTTATTAAACTACTGCTATTTCCATTATTTGCAAGATTCGCTGTAAGATTCGCAGTATTGGCATAGCTACCTGAGGCATTCACAGTACCCACAATGTCTATACTTGCCGATGCCGCAGGATTTAAAGTACCCACATTCCAAGTTAATGTACCTGCATTAAAAGTTGCCGAAGCAGAGTTAGAAACATAGGTGATACCTGTAGGAAAAGCATCTGTCACCACAATTCCATTAGCTGTGTTGCTTCCATTGTTTACAACAGTAATAGTAAATGTAACATTTGTACCTACCAAAGGTGTTGTAGTTGTTACTGTTTTAGCTATAGAGAGATTATAAAATGTGTGAATGGTAACTTTTCCATCTCCACCATTCCCTCCTGTTGGACTGCTACTCGCTGCTCTATAAGCACCGCCACCGCCACCGCCAGGAGGATTTCCGTCTGTTCCATTCCCTGAAGAATTGTTCTGCTTTCCATTTCCTCCTGTTCCCCCATTTGGAGATGCGCCCCCGTTTCCACCGCTTGTATTAGCTCCTCCGTTTAAACCAGATCCCCCTGCAAGTCTAACATCTCCAATGGCAGGGTTTGTCCCTCCAGTGGATGCTCCTCCAGTAGCACCCGTTGTTACATTGTTAGCCACACTGTTACCTCCTTTTGCACGTACTAAAGAACCTCCGGTAACATTTGTAGTGGAAAACCATGAATCACCACCAGCTGCTGTAGTTGTACTTCCGGCGCCTACATTTACATAATAGGTAGTACCAGGGTTTACCGTTAATCGGCTGCGGGAATATCCGCCTCCGCCTCCGCCTCCGAAACCAGTATTACTACCAGAAGTACGACTACCCCCACGACCACCGCCTCCCCATGTTTCTACTTCAATACTGGTTACATTTTCTGGTGCGACCCATGCTTCAACTGAACCTGTAGTGGTAATATCAGATTGTGGTCCTAAGACGGTGATAATTACTCTTCCGTTGGCACCAGCACCACCTGCATTGTTTCCACGAGCACCACCTCCGCCTCCGCCTGGACCTATGGTGGCAGCTGAACCCGCACCGTCTGAACTAGCCCGTCCGTTTCCTCCAATACCATCATTTCCTGTAGGTCCAACTGCTCCAAACTGGTTGGTAGCGTTTACTCCCAATCCTGTTGCACCAGCAGAAGAGCCTCCACCTCCACCATCGGAAGTTGCATTAGCACCTCGACCTCCATTGTTTCTTACTTGTCCTAAACTTGCTGAATAACTTCCGCCAGTCGCACCGGTTGAATTGGTAGCACTGTTTCCACCTTTTGCTAATACAAGAGCATTATTAACATTATTATTTGGAGCAAACCACGAGTCACCTCCAGCGGCTGTAGAGGTACTTCCTGTTCCAATATTCACGTAATAAGCAGTTGCTTGGTTCACTGTTACGGTACTTGCTGCATACGCACCACCTCCGCCTCCGCCTCCGGTTGCATTACTACCTCCACGACCGCCAGCTCCCCAAACTTCTATTTTAAGAGATGTACCTACAGGAAAACTTACCGTGTTTCCAGAAGCGGTAATGGTATAGGTTTGCGCAAAAAGATGCATAGTTGAAGCACCTCCTAGCAATATAACTACTATTAGAATAAATTTAAAAAGGTATTTCATACCGATATTTTTATTATTTTTCATTTTTAACAACATCTCTCTTAGAAAAATTAAGGTTTAGATGTTTTAGGTGAAATATTTCGAACATCACAATTAGGAACAGGTGTTACTTGTGCTGTATTATTTGCATAGTTTGTTTCTTGTTCATTACATGATATAACTGCTTTGTTAGTATATTGCCCAGACATATTTACCGTTGCAACTACCGATAAAACTCTTGATTGACCGGTATTTAAACCACCAATGTTCCACACACCTGTAGTTTGATTGTACGTTGTACCGGCAGCTGCATTATGGCTTTGATAGGTATATCCGTTAGGCAGTTTGTCTTGTACCACAACTCCTGTTGCGTTTTGTTCTTTGTTGTTAGTAGCTGTTATAGTAAATGTAACTGAATCGCCTGCATTTGGCGTGTTGTTATTTATTGTTTTGGCAACAGAAATATCATTACAATCTTTTACAGGAACATAAGCAATTCCAGAAAAAGAATTTGGAAAACAAGGTGATCCATTTACCACAATACTTCCAATAGTAGCACGATAATAAATGTTTGTGTTTACAGCTGGGCTATAGGAAGTAACATTTTCAGTTCCTGGAATAATTGCAGACCACGTGTTGCCATCAGTAGAACTTTGCCAACCTAGAACAACTCCTCCATGGCCCGTAAGCACTAAAGACATGGGTACAATTTCACCTTTACACACTGGTCCTCCATGATAATTTATCACTCCGCCGGCAGGGGCTGTTGTAACTACATTTATTTGTGCTGTTCCGCTAACTATACCCGGGCAAATAGAGTTCCAACCGCTATCGTTTGCGCTTAAATTTGAAGTGCTTTGCTTAACTTCTAACAAAATATAAGTACCTGCAAAATTTCGTGGAATATCAATTGTTGGAGCGTTATTACTTGAAACTATAAATCTTTCAAATCCACCACCATCAATATATTTAATTCGTTTGTAACCACTTGCAGGAGTTAATGAAACTGTGATAGCCGGTGCAGAATCAAGTGCAGCACCTGAACATATTGTACCACCACCACTAATTGTTGCTGTTGGACGAATAGGAGCGGTGAATGATAGCGGTGGACTGCTTACTGAACCACAAGAACTATTAGTTATTTTCCAGATCACACTCACGGTTTGGTTCGGTTGCATTCCTAGAATACGCGTGTTTCGCTGATTTGGATTCTCGAAAAAAGCGGTTCCAGAATCGCCTACAAACTCCCATTTACCAACACCAACTGTTGGTTGATTTCCTTGAATATAGTAAATTCCATCATCACATTGCCCAGCAAATATAACTTGTGAGGCAGTTGCAGTTGTTGGCTGTTGATACATGATGACCGAAGAACTAGAAACGCCCTTGGAAGTGGGTACAGTTGCGGTATTTAACCAATTGCTTTTTGTTGCTGTTGCTTTTGGGCGAACCGTAATGTTTATAGGAGCCGATGTAAAAGGTGTTGCACCAGTAGCAGCTGCCAAAGTATTTAATGTAAGTGTATATGTATTGCCCACATTAGAAACGGTCCAACCCGATCCGCTTGCACTTAAAACATCTAACTCAGAATCTATTACATCAGTCACTGAAACATTTGTCAGTGTATAAGAATTTGGATTTAAAAGCACAATAGAATAAATGTTTCCAGCAGTATCTGCACAAGCATTATTAATGGTTTTTGAAATACCAATTTCTGGTCGAACCACAATTACTTCTTCCCCTTCTTGATTGGCATTGTAATTGCTTCCGCCTACTGTTTCGTTTCCTGTGGAATAAGTGGTATTTTGACCGGAAATTGCGTTTAAGGGTGGGTAAATAATTCGTTCGGGAGCCCCACTTACCCTTGTTGGGTCTAAGTATCCAACTTGCACACCGTTGTGATAGGTTCCCTCTGTAGTTAGAAAAGGAACTTGTACATTCATTTCTATATAAGCACCTTCACCGCTTACCAAATCAAAAGTACCCAGAATAGGGTTTGTTGGAGTTCCAATATTGTTAATACTTTGCGGATTACCCGTAGTGGTATCAAAATCAATAGTAGCAGAAACAAAGGTAAATGACGCCGGCAATGGATCGTTTACACGCACACCTTTCGCACCACCGCCTGAATTGTCAATTCTAATTTTATAAGTGATCATAGATCCTGCTGGAATAGAATCTAATGGACTATCTCTCCATTTTGCAATACTAAGGGCAGGATAACAATAAGCACTTGCGGCTAAATAGCTTGGTAAATCGTTCATTGAAAAACTAGAAACCACTCCCGAGGTTCCGGGAAGACTACCGTTTTGCAACTTATTGGCACCAGCTGGAAAATCTGCATAATTGGCCGCATTTACGGGTTGTCCTGCATTGATACGCCCCGCTTCTCCAGGTGTAACATCGGTCGTAACATTTGCACCATTTGCATTGTAATAAATAATGCCACCACCGCCACCACCGCCAGGACCATGAAGATCAACAGTAGTACTATGCCCGCCGTTACCGCCTTTAGCTTGGATATAAAGATTGCCTGTACTGGGTTCTTTTACATTGATAAAAACAGATCCGCCAGCACCGCCACCACCAGCACCATCTCCACTACTTGCTACTGCTCCCGGCTCTCCTTTTCCACCATTTGCTAAGATAAAACCATTTCCCGCAATTTTATTGGCTGTGATAATTACGATTCCGCCACCAACGCCACCGCGTGCACCATCACCTGAGTTATTTGCATCACCAGCACCGCCGCCACCGCCCATAAACAGCAATCCGTTATTTACATTACTTGGTAATGCAACTCCCGGACGACCACCCGTTTGAAGACTAAGTAAATTATTTCTATTATTCGTCTGAGGGTTTTCGTTTGCCAAAGGCCAACCATACCCACCAGCACCACCAAAACCACCATTTCCGCCGCCGCCGCCGCCAGCATTATGCACATTTCCGCCGCCGCCAGCATTTGCAGGAGCTCCTTTTGCATAATCACCGTTGGGGTAACCTTGCCATGTGGCTCCTTGATCTAAGTATTCATATCCATCCCACACGTATCTGGGTGTACCTGCGATTCCTTCACCTTTTGTACTACCGCGGTTATTTGTTCCTGCTATTGCAGATCGATAGTCGGTATATTGTATATTTTCAATACTTCGCGAAGGCAAAAACCCACCTCTAAAACCAGTTAGCGATGCATTTATCGTTTTGCCATTAAAATTTAATGTTCCAGCAACATCAATAGCAATTAGCCCGCCGGCTCTTCCGTTCCATGGTGTGGTTTTTATGTCGGAAGTTAAGGTTAAATCGGAATATTGCATTAAACGAACCACTTGAAAACGTTTCACTCCTTGAGAGGTAGTTGCAGGTTTATTTTCGTATGAATATAATAGTCCGCCACCTGAACCGGCAGCTTTAAATCTTAATTCCCCACCTGATGACGTTACATTGTTCAAAGCTACCATATATTCGTAACGCCCTACATTATTGAGATTGAGATATCCAGAACCATTATTTGCGGCGTTTCCTGATCCATAAAGGTTTGTATTCGCACTATTTATAGTTGCTCCTTGAATTTGAATAATAAGCAATAAATCGCCTTTAGAAATTTGATTATTTCCAAAGTCATATAAAACGCCACCCACCAAAAATGGAGATGGAATGGCATCTAATGTAAAAGAGGTTGCTCCTGCGTTTACTGTAATATCATTCCCCATACCTGGAAAAAAAGAGTTTCTGGGCTCAGGAAATTCTTGCACACCATCTGACCCTGGCGTGGCACAAACTGGTTGTTGCTGGGCATTGCTCGCAGATATAACAAAGAACAAAATGGTTAACAAAAACCCGTTGATTCTGCTTTTTTTGTTTGCTTTTGAAAAAAGATTCATACTTTTTTTCATTACTTTTAAGTGAAATTTATTTTTTTCCTACTTGTATTAAAGTGTAAAAAAATTCTGTTTAAAACACTTTTTTAAGATGTATTGCCTTAATTATTATTCAGTTACTCTCTAACAACAAATACAATATTCATATAGGAAACGTTACTTGCATTTGAAATGATACTGTATGTTAATTCACCACTTGCATTGATGCTTAAATTAGAAAAAACAGCGGTATCATAATAGGTTATGTAGTAATATAATTCATTACTTCCATATACCGGAATATCTGCAGGTGCTCCAGTGCTCGCAACGATTCCGCCATTATAGGGCATAGAGTAACCAGCTGCTCCATGAGCAATATTGTAAGTTGTGCTTCCGGCACCAGCTTGTCCGCCCTGGAATTGTTTCACATATTCATCGTACAAATTTCTTGTTAAATTAGTACCATTGGCAGATGTATCAAAAATCACTGCGGGCATATAAAAAAAACGCGGAGCTTGTCTTACTTGTTTTACTACGCCAGTTGCTGTAGCTACTAATGCTTTATCTGCTGTAACACCTGTTGGTAAACCCGATATGGTTAATGCTGTTCCGCCAGTTGCTATGGTTAAAGGATTTGCATTTTGGGTTATCGTTGTGGCTTTATTTAGATTTCCTCCTAATTCAACGGTTGTTCCATTAAGATTTAAACCGTTATTTGCAGTAGTTACGGTTGCAGCTGGTAGAGAAGCTGGCGTCCAACTTCCCCCATTGTACTGTAAAACTTGAGCATTTGTGGGAGTTGTTGCTGATATATTCTGTCCTCTTAATTGATTTGCATTCCATAAAGCTGCTGTATTATTAACTTGTAAACTTGTGTCGGTTCCGTTAACAACTGCATTAGATCCATTTGTAATAACAACTGCATTCGTTGCTGACCCATTGCTTGAAGCCGTGGTTAAACTATTTCTCGATATACCTATGTTGGGTGCAGTACTTGTTCCAGAATTTGTAATGGGAGCAGTAACTGATAAAGATGATACCGAGGAAGGCAGTGCACTCCACACGGCATTTCCTGAGCCATTGGTTGTTAAAACCTGACCATTTGTACCCGGAGTTATTTTAATAGGCGCAATTCCTTTATCATTTATACCAACTGTTGCTGCGTTTAACAAAGCTCCGGTTCCAGACCCTGAAGCAATTCTAATCCCGTCTGTTACACTTAGGTCTGCTTTATTACTAATCACCGAAGGTGTAATAGCTGCAGGCGTCCATGCTGTTCCGTTATAGGTTAAGACTTGGTTGTTGTTTGGGGCGGTAGTAGCAACGGGAATGCCTTGAATTTTCTCTACAACGTTTGCTCCTAACGTTCCGGTTACATCGCCTGCCAATGCCAATGCCGAAGCATCGTTATTTGCGAGTAATCGTTTCCAAAAACTATTAATTGCTGTTCCATCGGTCGTCCAATAATAATATCCCGGTGTGATGGTTGTCCCAACAGTTGCGGTATTGTACACCAACAATGAATTGGTTTTATCAACATTTGTAGCTGTTTCTCCTTTAACGGGTAAAAAATCTGTTAAAGAGGCTAATTGTACTCTTGGAATTAACAAACCTTTGGTTTCGGACTGCATATCGATTACCGAAGCCTTACTTGGTTCATTGGTTCCAAATCCTTGCTGTGCATAGAGCCCTTTTGCACTAAATAATAATGCAAAAGTGAGGGCTATATGAATTTTTTTTGCTTTATACATAAGCAATAATTGATTTTTTTATTAGTTTCTACCTACAACTTCCCAAGCGGTGCCGTTCGATTTTACAATCCAACCTTGATACGGCAAACTACCATAAGTAAGCGTTGTACCACCCGTCTCGCGAATATTCAAATAGTAATCTGGTTCTGAAGTATTTGCTATTTTAACGTTTACAACCTGACCTTTGTTATCTGCTGAAGGTGTTGGCAATGTAATGTCGATATCTTCAGAAGCACCAATTGTTGCTGAAATTGTTATTTCTTGTACAAAACTATTGTACCCTGCAATTGCAGTTACGGTTTGGCTTGCTGTAACATCTACTGCAATAGAACGAACAGCTTTTCTTAAAACACCGGTTGCACCTTCTGCATACATCACTTCGCTTGCTGCTGTGGGAACGATTAATCCTTCTACTGCTAAGGTGTTCGATGCACCTGCTGTTTTAATTACTGTAGCTGCTTCGTTTAATGTTCCTCCTAAAATAATATCTCCATCGGTAGCTTTGCTGATACCATTATCCACCAAAACCAAACTGGTTGGTGCTGTTGGTGTCCACTCGTTTGTAGTGTTGTTAAAAGTCATCACCTGATTTGCAGTTGGTGCTGTTGCTGATACTGCTGTTCCTTGAATTGCAGCTACGTTGGTGTCGTTTAAAGGTCCGGTTACATCGCCAGATAAAACAACATTACTTTCATTAACGGATAGTGAGCCGTCTGCTGCAATGGTTATTTCTTCGCCAGTAGCCGCCGATTGTTTTACAACACCTAAACTAGTAGCCGAAGCTGTTGCAATACTCACCTCATAATCGGTGCCGCCGTTTGCATTTGCTGTTCCTGCATCTTTTGCCAATGGTGCTTCAAAAATGTAATTATCTTTATTGGCTAACGCACTTTGATTAATCCAAGCAACCTCTCCATTGGAATTGGTAACCATCACTTGGTTTACTGTACCACCTGTATTGGTTGTAGAACCTGGCGCTTGTATATCTTCTGCCTCAATGGTACCGTTTAGTATTTTTTCAGATGTAATGGCGTTATCGGCTATTCCTAAGGTTACATCGGCCAATACACTTTTAGCTACTGAAGTATCTGTTCCCACTGTTGTTCCCGCAGTAACGGTAATTCCAGATCCTGTTAAGGTTTTCCCTGCTGCATCTGCAACTGTTTCATAAGATACACCACCTGAGCCATCTGCTGTTGGAATCATCCCTGCATCTACATTTGCACCTGTTGCTGCATCTTTAGATTGCATTTTATCTGCAGTAACAGCTCCATCTGTTAATTCCACATTGCCTATTGAACCTTGTTTAATACTTAATCGGGTTGCTACCAAAACGGCATTTTCTAAAGAAGTTATATTAGAAGTATTATCGCCTACAACAATTTTACCATCGGTTGTTAAATCTTCACCGGCTGCAGCTGCAATGGTTTGATAGGTTACTCCTCCTGTTCCATTTGCTGTTGGAACGGTGTTTGCCGGAGCGGTTGCAGTAACTGCACCTGTTGCATCGGTCACCGTAGATGTCATTTTATTTGCTGATACCGATCCTTCTGCTAAATCAGCATTTTCTACTGCTCCATTAATAATGTTTTCAGATGCTACTGAATTATCTGCCAACTCTGAAGCCCCAACTGCATCTGGTGCAATTTGTTGCGCTGTGATGGCATCGTCCTTAATTTTTAAATATGTTGGTGTAAGTACAGCACCGTCTAATTGGTTGGCTGTGGCATTAGAAGCGGCAGTATTGTCTGCCCCCACGCCAATGATATTATCGGTTGTTAACGTTTTACCAATTGCTGTGGAAGGATTTTGGTATTGCACTTCGGTGGTTCCCGCATTGTCAACAACTGTTGCAATTTGACCCACTGTTGCCGCTCCAGGATTTAATTTTTCCGGACCGATTGATCGGTTGTTAACTCCTAATTCCACATCTTTTAACAAGCTGTTTGCAATGGCTGTATCGGCACCGTTTAATGAAATAATTCCACCAACGCTTGAAAGTTCTTTCGCTGTTAAATTATCTGCTGCAATAGCATCTTCAATCAACGTTTTTGGAGCAACTTGCTTTAAGATACCATCTGTTCCCATCACCATGATGTTTTGTGTTGCTGGATCAAAACCTGTTGTATCTAAAACTTCTAAACCAGTAATAGCTAATGTTTTTCCTGTAGTTGGATCTGTTACAATTTCTGTACCCGAAGTATCGGTTAATGTACCACCTATTCCAATTTCATTAGTCACAGCACCCGTAGTTGGGTTGGTTACGGGAGTAATTGTAATTCCGTTTACACCGCTAATAAATGCAGAGGCATCTACCCATTTTGATTCTAATTCATTTGTTGTTGGATTTTCAACCGTTACCAAAACTTGCCCTTGGGTACCTTCTGCCACGCCAACTGTATAAGTGGTTGTGATGCCATCTGCTGAAACCGAAGAATCGACTTGTACATTTGTACCTGCAACAACTTTGGTGATTTTTTCTGATGTGGTTGATACTATACGCACCCATCTATTGGTATCCCAATAATAAAAACCTGGTGTAACTGCTGTTGCTCCCGCGCCCGCAGTAGCTTGGTTATACACTAATAATGACTGTGCAGGAATTTCTGTAACAGGTGATTGATTATCGGTTGCTACTAAATTTAAACGTGGAATTAACATACCGCGCTTCGACGAAACCACATCAACCGCTGCAGATTTATCTGGTATATTGGTTCCAAAACCTTGCTGTGCAAACGTATTTGTTGTTGCTAACATTGCAAAAGCAACACATGCTGATAGTAATAATTTTTTCATTTTGATAATAGATTCTAAATTAGTTTAGTTATTTAATATGTATTTGTTTTTAAAATTTTTCAACGATTTTCCAAACAGTTCCGTCTGAAACAAAGTTCCAACCTGAATAAGGCAGTGCGGTATATAGACCTCCCGGCACTCCTTCAATAGCCCCAGAAACATTCACAAAGTTGCTTTCGTTATCATCATATTTTTTAATAGTGAATTTTTTTCCTTTGTTGTTTTGTGGATTGGGCAACGAAATCGTAACCGTATTTGCGCTTGCATCAGCAAACAGTACCACGTCTCCTATCGTGGCATTGTAATCTTGGTTTACTTGTTTTATTCCGTTCAATGCTTCAAAGTTTACTGACAATTCACCCGATTGACTAATCAATACAGAAGGGTTTACAGCTGCTTCTTTTACCACGCCTAATGTTGATGCATTGCCAGCTGTTGCCCCTTTCGCGGTTGCTACATTCACTTTCCAATTGGTTTTGTTTGGGTCTGTTGGATCAATACTGGATGTTACCGTAGTGTTTTCTCCATCTACTAAACCAACTGTTTTTATAACCGCATTTAAATCGGTTTCGTTGATAATACGGTTCCATTTGTTATCCATCCAATAATAATATCCTCTTGATAAGGTGCCCGATGGATTGGTATTAAAAACCAATAACGACTCTACATTTCCGTTTGAAATGGTCATTGCATCTGTAATACTTTTTAAAGGCACACGCGGTATTAAAATACCTTTATTAGTAGCTGCTACTTCTAGTTGAGCAGATTTATTAGGACTTAAAGTTCCTATACCTACCTGTGCATATGTAGCTGCACTAAAAAGTAAAATTCCAATAAAAGGTAATCTGTTTTTCATCATTTTTATATTTTTTGTTAGATGAAATTTTTCATCATTTATTTTTAAACAGACTGATTTTTTGGTTGGAAAACCAGCCTGTTTATATATTATTCTTACATCTCCACGATAATAAACTCGGATCTACGGTTGGCTTGGTGTGCTTCTTCGCTACACTGCACTCCGTCGGCACATTCGTTGACTAATTGACGCTCGCCATAGCCTTTCGATGTTAATCGTGACGAACTGATACCTTGGTCAATCAACCATTCTCTGGTCGATTTTGCGCGGTTCTCAGACAATCTGTCGTTGTACTTGTGCGATGCACGGCTGTCGGTATGCGAACGGATGTCGATTTTCATCGTTGGATATTCTTCCAATACCGCCAATACTTTTGCCAGCTCTGCCGCTGCATCCGGACGGATGTTGTATTTGTCTAAATCAAAATAAATCGGATTCAGTTTTAATACTTTAAACAAGTCGTCGCCTACTTTTACAGGGGTTTTAGCTGGTTCCAAAACAATGGTGTGCTCGGTTACACCGCTTTCATTAGGCAGGCTCACTGCATCTTCTTTGGCTATGTAGCCTTCTTTTTCTGCTTTTAAGCGGTAGGTTTCCCCACATTTGAATTCGTTGTTGAACACATAACCGCCGTTTTGGTAGCGGTTGCTGTTTTCTAATTCGCCGTACAAATTGTTGTACAACGTTACGTTGGCATCGCTAATAATGTTGCGGGTTTTTGCATCGACTACTTTTAAAAGCAATTTTTGGATGCATTCTAGTTGCAACGGTTTGGTTTCATGGAAACTGTAAATATCGTCGTTGCCGTTGCCGCCCTCACGGTTGCTTGAAAAGAAGCCTTGTTTGGTGTTTGGGTCGATATAATACGCAAAATCATCTGCATTTCCGTTGATTGGTGCTCCTACGTTGTGGATTTCCCCAGGTTGGCTGTTTCTGTCTAATTTTGTGGCATATACATCAAGTCCGCCTAGTCCTACTCTACCGTCGCTTGAAAAATACAATTCCCCACTTTCGGTTACAAACGGAAAGGTTTCTCTGCCTTCGGTGTTGATCCCCTCACCCATGTTTACAGGTCCGCCAAAAGCTCCTGAGGGATGAATTGCTACCTGCCACAAATCCGATTCGCCGAAGCCTCCCGGACGGTCGCTCGCAAAATACATTGTGGCTTCGTCTGGGCTTAAGGTGGGGTGTGCCGTGTTGTAGCCGTCCATATTGAACGGTAACTCGGTTATGTGCTCCCATTTGCCATCCACGTTTTCTGCACGGTAGATTTTAAGCTTCGTGTTTTTGTCGGCATCGTATTTACGGGTATGGTTGATGTAGTTGTTGCGTGTGAAATACATCGTGTTGCCGTCTTTGGTGATTACCGCTGTGGATTCGTTAAGTGGTGATTTTACCTTTCCTTTCAATCGGGTTACTTTATCATCTTTGCTTGCCGTTTCGGCTACGCTGTACAAGCTGGTAAAGGCATCGCCTGTCCAGGTGTGTTCGCGTTTGTGCAAGCTGCCCGTGTCGCGCGCGCTGGTAAAGTACAATTGGTTGTTGTGTACATAGCTTCCGTAATCGGAATAAGGCGTGTTGATCTCCAAGTTCTTGATCTGGTCGTAGCGACCTGAATTGGCTTGTATCTGCTTTTTAAGCGCGGCTTCGTTCTGGCGGATTTTAGAACGTTGCGTGTGGCTGCCGGCTTTGTTTACAAACTGGTCGTAATAGCGCTTTGATTCGCTTTCTTTGCCCACGTGTTGCAAGGTTTGGGCGTAGCGGTAATAGTACTCGCTGCCAATGTTTTCGCTGCCAAATTCTTTGAACAAGCGTTCGTAGTGCTTTTGGGCTTCGCCATAGCGTGCGTTAAAGTAGTAGGCGTTGCCTAACTTTTCTAGTACATCCTTCCCGGCATAGCCGCGGTTGGCTACTTTCTCGTAAATGCTGATTGCATCTACATAAGCCCATTGGTTGTAGTCTTTATCGGCTGTATTTAATCCCGCTTGTGCTTGTGCCCCCGTGTTCCCCAGCATAAAGGCGGTGAACAAAGCGGCTCTATATATCCCTTTTTTCATTTTTCTTTATTTTTAGAAGAAACGCGGCGAGTTCACGCGGCGGTATTTGTTAAACAATTCAAAGCGCATAAAAACTCGTGTGAGCCGTTGTTGTAATTTCTCAAGGCTTTGATGTCGCTGTCGTAGCTATAGCCTATAAACAATCCGTCGGTTACCTGGAAGCCTGCCAAGGCACTCCATGCGGCATCCCAGCGATAAGCGGCTCCTAAAGTAAACTTCTCGTTGATTAAGAAATTCCCTGTGATATCAGCTTGTAAAGGTGCGCCTTCTACTGCTTTTAACAAAAATGCCGGTTTAAACTTCAACATCGGGTTCAACTCAAATACGTGACCTCCCATTAAATAATAGTGCATCTTTTGCTGCATCGTGCTTTGTACGTTGTCGTCGTAGCGCGTGGTTTCTAAAAAATGGGGTGCCGATAATCCTACATACGTTTGTTCGTTATGCCAATAAACACCCGCTCCTATGTTTGGAGTGAATTGGTTGTTGATGTCTGTAAGGATCTGCGAATCGTTCGGGTTGTATTTGTTCAGCCTAGAATAAGCTACATTCAGCATATTGGCTGATCCTTTTAAGCCGAAGCTTAGCTTGCTGCCACGGTTGTTTAAATCTAAGGTGTACGAGAAATCTACACTTAACGTGTTTTCATCGGTCACCCCTAACCTGTCGTTTACAAAGCTTACTCCTAAACCTACTTTACTCTCGGCTATAGGGGTGTTTATGGAAAACGAATTGGTCGTTGGTGCGCCTTCTAATCCTACCCATTGGCTGCGGTGCAAGCCAAAGATGCTCAAGGCGCCTCTGCTACCTGCATAAGCCGGGTTGATGTTGATCGTGTTGTACATGTAATTCGTGTACTGGGGGTCTTGTTGGGCGTTTGCCGAAATGCTTACCAAAGCTAACAAAGCCATTATCTTTTTTAATTGTTTCATTGCTTTTTAGTTTTAGTCGTTGTTTTCTAAGTGTAAATACCCTACTTTTTTAACCCATTGGCTTTCTCCATCGCGGTCGAATAAATATTCCACTACATAATAGTAGGTTCCGCTTGGGAGTTTTTCGCCTTCGTTTACAATGGCATTGCCTTGTGCATAGCCGCGGAACACGTTGCCGTTGCTGTCGTAGCTATGGGTTTCATATACTTTTCTTCCCCAACGGTTGTAAATGGTTACGTGGTTGTTTGGAAATTGGTTGATATTATCGATAATGAAGTAATCGTTCATGCCGTCGCCATCGGGTGTTACCCCATTGTAGATTACTACTTCACCTGGGTTGATCAGTGCTTCTTTGATGGTTCCAAGGGTAAATATTCCAAAGCCATCTACATTTACAGGTGTGCTTACGGTTTGCTCGCCATAGTTTACCACACCGCCTTCATCTACCCACAATTTTTGGGTTTCGTCCCAACGTACCACGTGCAGCAACTCGGGATTTGCTGTTAACCATGCTGGGGTGGTGCGTGTATCCCATGAGAGGGTTACAACCACCGAATTATCGGTGTTTACGCTTTGGTTGATGATCCAATATTCTTGGTCGTCAATGGCTTTTATGACTCCGGTGCGGCTGGCATGCGGGTATTTGCTGTTGGAATTTTCCAATAGGTATTCGCCCGTGTAGATTTCTGCTTCTTGAACGGGTGCTGATATGCCTGCAAAACGGTAATAACCTCCATCGCCAATAGGGTATTTAAACCCTTCGTTGCCCCGTTTGGTGACTTCGCCGTTTACGTGGCTGCGGTCGGAAGTATTGATGTGGTTCGCACCTTTTAAGAAGACAAATGCACCGCCATTGGCTTTATCCATCAACACCACTCCGTTTAAAAGATTCACGGTGCCGGCATTGGCAATGTCATTGGTTAAATGAAAACTGTGTTCTGCCCCGCTTTTGTTGAACAATACATCGTAAAAGCTACTGGGTGAGCTTCCTGAAATCTGTTGCATACCCGGCATTAAGCCTTCAAATACCACATAGCCCGTGCGGCTGTTGGTTGTGTAACTGAACAAACCTTCGTTTTGGTAATCGCCGTAGAAATAAAAATCGCCGTCGTTTAAAACATCGCCCGTTGATTCGTTCTTGAAATCAAAGTAGGTAGATACTTCCGTGCCCGGCTCTACTTTTAAAACGCCCTCGTTTACTGTTAATTCTGTTTGGGAGAAACTTAATTGCCCAAAAAATATAAAAAAGAAAAAATAGTTTTTTATCATGTTGTTATTTTTAAGGTCCTCTAAAGTTGCATTTTAAATACCCGAATTTGCAGACTTTGAGTGTATTGACCTTTTGAATTTCATATCGACTGCGAATTTAGGTATAATTCTATTAATCAACACAATAAATCAGGTAGTTAGTAGGTAGTATTTATGTTAATTCTTTACTACTCAATGGGTAGTAGTAAACACAAATTGTTCAAAATCAGTATTTTATCGAAAAAAATTAAAAAAACGACAGTAAGGGCGGTTTAAAAAGTTAAATAAAAAACTATATAGTGAAATAAATCAATAATTTTCTATTTTTGTGCTACAACCTAATCTAATGAAAAACTTAATAACATGTATTCTTTTGTTGTTAAGCAGTCTTATCTATGCCCATAAAATTCCGATAGACTCGCTTAAAAAGCAAATTATCTACTATAATCAGCATGAAGATTATGAGCTGTCCATTCAATCTTTATCTCATTATCTGTCAGAGAAAAATTTAACTTCTGAAGAAAAATTTACTGCGTATTTACTTAAATCAACTATTTACAAAAAACTATTTAAGTATGAACACGCTTTGCATCATCTTAATTTAGCATTGAAAGAGGCAGAAAAAGATAGCAAACTACAAAGCAGATTACAAGAGGTGAAGGCTGAAAAATCGTTTGTATTTTTTGATATGCAGCAATTTGATAAGGCAAAGGAAGTGATGCGTGATTTAAAAAAGAATGATTATGCAGGCTTGACTAAAAAACAGCAACTTTTTTTGAAGACCCAAGAGGGTTATTTTTTCTTGATGGATAAAAATTATAAAGCTTCAGAAGAAAAACTAAACGAAGCTTTGAAAATTGCAGAGGTTTATCACCCGGAAGAATTGCCTATTGTTTACGGAAAGTTTATTGAACTGTACCACTTCACTAAACAAACCGACAAGAGAGATGCTATTTACAACAAAGCTTTATTGATTGCTAAAAAACTTGGAAATATCAAGTATGAATTTTATCTGCATGAAATCATGAAAAGGGTTTTTAGCACGAATAAAGATTATGAAAAAGCGGTTTATTATCAAAAAAAATGCGACTCGGTATATGCTGTTTACAATGCCAACAATGTGGGGAGCAAAATTGAAATTTTAGAACAACAGCTGAAAGATAAAGAATATCATTTGGAACTAGAGAAAAAGCAGAAAATTCAAATTTTGCTTCTCTCCATAGCTATTATCCTATTTTTGGTGGTTTTTATTTTGATACAATTGTATCGATCCAACAAACAAAAAAACGCTTTAATTGTGGAAGAAAACCAGCGCTTTTCTGAAAAAATTGACCATCTAACCGAACTAGCTAATAAAGCAGGCGACCATAAAATTGATCTTAATTCTTTTAATTTTACCGAACGCCAATTAGAGATTATTGATTTGGTACAAAAAGGAAAAAACAACAAAGAAATTGCAGCGGCACTGTTCATCTCTGAAAACACTGTAAAGTATCATTTAAAAGCTATTTACACGATTTTAAATATTAAACAACGGAACGAATTAATGATATTATACCGCACAAAAAATGAGCTTCCGCCTGATAGCGAACATTAATTTACAAAAAAAGACTTCCTTTTTAGAAGTCTTTTTTTTGTTTATATTAGATATCAAACCCAATGTTTACTCCTAATTTCATGGAGATGAGTTTTTGCAATTTTAATTGTAAATCGGGAATGGCTACTGATGATAAAACCTCATCGGTAAAGGCATACATCAACAGTGCTTTGGCTTCTTTCTTAGGAATACCGCGCTGTTGCATGTAGAACATCGCTGATTCATCTAACTGACCAATGGTACAGCCGTGTGAACATTTTACATCATCGGCAAAAATTTCTAATTGCGGCTTGGTGTTCAACGTAGCTTTATCTGTCAATAAAATATTATTGTTTTGTTGAAAAGCATCGGTTTTCTGAGCAATTTTATCTACATAAATTTTCCCGTTGAAAACCCCAGTAGCACGCTCGTCAAAAATACCTTTATAGTTTTGGTGCGATTCACAATTTGGCTGTTCGTGATTCACTAGTGTATAATGATCTACGTGCTGCTTATCGCCAATAATGGTGATTCCTTTTAAAGTAGAATCGATGCGTTCGCCTTTTTGATAAAAATTCAAATTGTTTCGGGTGATGTTTCCTCCAAACGAAAACGTATGCACCGACACGCGGCTTTCTTGCTTTTGTTCGATATAGGTGTTGTCAACCAAATTTGCAGTTTGCACGTCGTTTTGAACTTTGTAATAATCAACAATAGCACGCTTTGCCGCATAAATTTCGGTTACGCTGTTGGTGAACATAGCCACATCTGTCAACGATTGATGGCGCTCCGTTATCTGTACATGTGCATTTTCGCCCACAATTACCAAATTTCTTGGTTGCACAAAATTGGAAGAACTGCCGGTGGTGAAATACAAAATTTCGATAGGTTTTTGAACCACTTTCGATTTTGGAATATTGATATACGCACCTTCATAGGCGTAAGCAGTATTCAAATTGGTTAAACTGTCTTCTTTGTTTACCGCTTGATTAAAATAGGTATCGATTACCATTTTATATTTAGGCTTTGTGAGCGCCGACGACATTAAGCACACATCAATTCCATCGTGTGTGGTTGAGGATAAATGCGAGGAAAAAACACCGTTTATGAACACTACTTTATAGGTATCTACATCGTTCAAAAAGTATTTTTTTACATCCTTCCACTCAACAGCGCTGTCGTTTTTAGGAAGAATATTGAAATCGTTTGCTAAAATTGCATTTAGCGATGTGTATTTCCAAGCTTCTTCTTTTTTTGTGGGAAATCCTTTATTTTCGAACACTTTCAAAGCATCTGTACGCACATTGTGCAAGGTGGAATTGATATCTACCTTTTGTTCAAATGCTAAAAATGATGATAGTACTTTTTCTTTTAAATCCATTATTTGTTTTGTTTAACGTTTAAAGTTTGGTTTGTTTAAAGTTGGAAAATGAACCTTAAACGTGAAACCTTAAACTATTTAAACTATATTATTTCAACCAATCGTATCCTTTTTGTTCTAGTTCAAGTGCTAATTCTTTACCACCTGTTTTAACGATTTTTCCATCGTGCAAAACGTGTACAAAATCAGGAACTATATAATCTAACAAACGTTGGTAGTGTGTAATGACAACTACTGCGTTGTTTGCATTTTTCAGTTTGTTTACACCGTTTGAAACAATTCGTAAAGCATCGATATCCAAACCTGAATCTGTTTCATCTAAAATCGCAATTTTAGGATTCAACATGGCCATTTGAAAAATCTCGTTACGTTTTTTTTCTCCACCCGAAAAACCTTCATTTAGGGAGCGAGATAAGAATTTACGGTCGATTTCTAACAACTCAGCTTTTTCTTTAATCAATTTCAACATTTCGTTTGCAGGCATGTCTTCTAAACCATTTGCCTTACGTGTTTCATTGATTGCAGTTTTCATAAAGTTGGTTACCGAAACACCTGGAATTTCAACGGGATATTGAAATGATAAGAAAATACCTTTATGAGCACGCTCTTCCGGTGCTAAATCTGCCAAATCTTCCCCATCTAAAATAATTTCGCCTTCGGTAACTTCAAAGTTTTCATTACCTGCAATTACAGACGATAAGGTTGATTTACCTGCGCCGTTTGGTCCCATGATGGCATGCACCTCACCTGCTTTTACTTCTAGGTTAATTCCTTTTAATATTTCTTTGTCTTCTACCGAAGCGTGTAAATTTTTAATTTGTAACATTTGATTGTTTTATTTATTCGTAATGACCTTTTAATGAAATGATATTTAATATTTCAATTGTATTTTCATCAACAATTTCATAAACCAAACGGTGTTGTTGATTTATTCTTCTTGACCAAACTCCAGAAAGACTGTGTTTTAGTTGTTCAGGTTTTCCTATTCCTTCAAATGGATTGTCTTGAATTGCTCTCAATAATTCAGAAATCTTTTTAAGAATCGGTTTATTTCCAGATTTTGACCAAAATTCTAAATCCCTTTTGGCTTTGCTTGAAAATATCATTTCCATAACTTATCAATATCTTCCAAAGTCATCTTTATACCTTTCCCTTGTTTTAATTCTTCTCTTGCTTCCAAAATTTCTTTTACAAATTCAGGATTGTACGGTTTCTCTTTTCTTTCAACAATTTCAAAACCAAGTGATTTTGCCAATGATTTTAATACTGGAAAATCTTTCTTCTTTACATTTTTTAAAATAAGATCCATAACTTTTAATTTTATTATCCCACCGATCCTTCTAACGAAATCTCTAATAGTTTTTTGGCTTCTACTGCAAATTCCATTGGTAATTTATCTAAAACCTCGCGTGAAAATCCATTTACGATTAAAGCAATTGCTGTTTCGGTTGGAATTCCTCTTTGGTTGCAATAAAAAATTTGATCTTCACCAATTTTACTAGTGGTAGCTTCGTGCTCTAACTTGGCTGTTGCATTTTTCGATTCGATATAAGGAAAAGTATGTGCACCACACTCATTCCCCATTAACAACGAATCGCATTGCGAAAAGTTACGCGCGTTTTCTGCTCGCGAACCAATTTGCACCAATCCACGGTATGAATTTTGGGATTTTCCTGCCGAAATTCCTTTGGAAATAATGGTTGACTTGGTGTTTTTTCCTAAATGAATCATTTTGGTGCCGGTATCAGCCTGCTGGAAATTATTGGTTACGGCAATTGAATAAAACTCGCCCACCGAATTATCGCCTTTTAAGATGCATGATGGATATTTCCATGTAACTGCCGATCCGGTTTCCACTTGCGTCCAAGAAATTTTCGCATTTTTCTCGGCCAATCCTCTTTTTGTTACAAAATTGAACACACCGCCTTTACCTTCTTTATCGCCCGGAAACCAGTTTTGAACGGTTGAATATTTAATTTCGGCATCGCTCATTGCTATTAATTCTACAACAGCTGCGTGTAATTGATTTTCATCACGACTCGGAGCGGTACATCCTTCTAAATAAGAAACATACGAGCTTTCATCGGCAATTAACAACGTGCGTTCAAACTGTCCTGTTCCGGCTTGATTGATACGGAAATAGGTGGATAATTCCATTGGACAGCGCACACCTTTTGGTATGTAACAGAACGATCCGTCTGAAAAAACAGCCGAATTTAATGCTGCATAAAAATTATCGCTTTTTGGCACAACCGTTCCAAGGTATTTTTTTACCAACTCTGGGTGCTCTTTTATGGCTTCGGAAATGGAACAGAAAATAATTCCTTTCTCGTTCAAAGTTTCTTTAAAAGTAGTTGCCACCGAAACCGAATCAACCACAATGTCCATTGCAATGTTGTTCATTCGCTTTTGCTCTTCGATAGAAATCCCCAATTTTTTGTACATAGCCAAAAGTTCCGGATCTACATCGTCTAGCGTTTTATTTGGATCTACTTTTTTTGGTGCCGAATAGTATGAAATTGCTTGAAAATCGGGTTTTCCGTAAGTTACATTTGCCCATTCGGGTTCGGTCATTTCTTGCCAAATTCTAAAAGCATCTAAACGCCACTCAGTCATCCATTCCGGCTCTTCTTTTTTCATAGAAATTGCCCGAATGATATCTTCATTTAGCCCCACAGGAAAGGTTTCAGATTCTAAATTGGTATAAAATCCGTATTCGTATTCCTTTGTTTCTAATTCTTTTTTTAATTCTTCTTCTGTGTATTTGCTCATAATAAGTTTTAAGTTGTAGTTTAAAGTTTAAGGTTTAAAGTTTTTGAACGTTAAACTTGAAACCTGAAACTAAAAAAACTATACATTTTTAAAGCGAAAAACTCTCTCCACAACCACATGTTCTGGCTGCATTTGGGTTGTTAAATACAAACCCTTTTCCGTTTAATCCACCTGAATATTCTAACGTGGTACCAACTAAATACAGAAAGCTTTTTTTATCAACAGCGATTTTTACGCCGTTATCTTCAAAAATTTTATCGTTTTCTAAAGCATTTTGGTCAAACTTCAATTCGTATTCTAATCCAGAGCAACCGCCGCTTTTCACTCCTACACGAATGAAGGCTGTTTCGGGGTTTAATCCGTCATCTTCCATCAACATTTTAGCTCGTTTTGCAGCCGATTCTGACACTTTTATCATGACTTTCGGGTTTTAAATTTTACTAATTGCAAAGATAGGTACAAAATATGATTTTTATCATATTAATAACAATATTATAACTTATACTGCTATAAATTGAATTGATACAAAAAACCACTTCATAAATTGGAAGTGGTTTTGCGGTTTAATATTTAGAATCGTTACATTTCTTTTGCGTTATTTACA
Organism: Paenimyroides aestuarii; assembly: GCF_024628805.1. Taxonomy (NCBI): domain Bacteria; kingdom Pseudomonadati; phylum Bacteroidota; class Flavobacteriia; order Flavobacteriales; family Flavobacteriaceae; genus Paenimyroides; species Paenimyroides aestuarii. Next base: position 894,908 of record NZ_CP102382.1, read on the forward strand.
AGATTTACATCTGCCATTAATTGTGATGGGTCAATAACTACTACTTTTATGTTTTTACCTTTGGTATCAAATTTAAAATCATAAGTTGGGTAAGCCCAATCCCAGCCTTTTAAAACCGTGCGAGGAATATTTGGGTAAGGGTTGTTTTTTGTCCAACGCATCAAGGTATTGGGAATGTAGAAACTTTCGGTGCTGTCGTCTTCATAAATCACTAAAAAATCAATAGGCATTGGCATTCTGCCGATTCTTTCCAAAGTAACATTTGCTTGATTGTCTTTTACCTCAACGTTTTTAATACCGTAATCTATCGTATTTACAGTTTGTGTCCAATCAACCAAATACCAATCTAATACAGCGCCTGAAACACGCTCGGCACTTCGTTTAAAATCGTTGGGTGTTGGGTGCGAAAAGCGGTAATCGCTGTAAAAACGTTTTAAGGTTTCAAAGGTTTTATCCCAACCGATAACGTAAGCCAACTGGGTAATAAAAACCGAACCTTTGCTGTATGCCGATATGCCGTAATTCATATTGTCGTCGTATCGGTCTGCATGCGTTGACAAGGGTTGTTCGCCATTCATCTTTACCATGTAAAAATAGTTGTTGTAAGCACTTTGAAACGGGTTTTCGTCTTCTTGATTTTTCTTATCCATGATTTGGTTCACCGCAAAATCAGAAATAAACGAGGTAAAGCCTTCATCCATCCATTCGTGTTTGCTTTCGTTGGTAGCTAATAAATGCTGAAACCACATGTGTGCCATTTCGTGTGCGGTAACGCCAATTAAGCTTGGTAGGCTGCGGTTTCCGGTAATCAACGTACACATAGCATATTCCATACCGCCATCGCCACCTTGAATTACCGAGTATTGCTTGTACGGATATTCGCCAATATTTTTGTTGAAGAAATCTAACAATTTCACGGTTTCTGGTTGCAGTTTTTCCCAATTTTCTTTGATAGAAGCATCGTTTTTATAGAAGAAATGCAGTTCTACATTGTTTGGCCCCATCACTTTATCGTGGATAAAATCAGGATCGGCACCCCAAGCAAAATCATGTACGTTTGGAGCGATAAAATGCCATGTTAGATTTTTTTCTTTTTTAGGGATTGATACTTTTACGCCTGCATCTTCGTAACCATGACCAATTTCGTTTTTGTTTTGAAGATAGCCCGATGCACCCACGGTGTATTTTTTATCCAAGGTTAATTTCACATCAAAATTTCCCCAAACACCGTGAAACTCCCGCCCGATATAAGGATCGGCATGCCATCCTTCAAAATCGAATTCGGCCATTTTTGGATACCACTGCGTCATGGAAAGTGCCACGCCTTCTTCTGAATTTCGTCCGGCTCTGCGCACCATTACAGGCACTTGTCCGTTGAATTTCATGGTGAAAGTGGTTTTAGCTTTCGGCAATAAAGGTTTTGCGAGTTCTACCTCTAAAATAGTTCCAACTACTTTGCTTTTTAATGCAACGCCGTCTTGTTTTAAATCGTTTACTTTTAAAAAACCTGTTTCGTTGGGTTTTAATTCAGCTATTTTACTTTGCTTTTTTTCGATACCATCTGGCCCTTTAAACGACTTTACCATTCGTTTATCGGGATCAGAAATCGATGCTAAACGCACATCCATCTCGCTTCCCGGTTGAAAAGCATTGAAGTATAAGTGGTAAAAAACCTTTTTTAAGGTATCGTTGGAATTGTTGGTATAGACCAATTCTTGTGTTCCTGAATATTGAAAATTTTCAACATCCATTGTCACATCCATTTTATAATCAACGTGTTGCTGCCAATAGCCCGGATTTGGATTTTTATGTTGTGCGTATCCGGCAGTTGATACGGCAAGCAGTAAAAGTAAAAACTTTTTCATATTTTAAGTTTAAGTGTTTGTTGCAAATTAGTAATAGTTCTATTAGATTTTTACCGACACGAGAGCTTGCTCGAACTAGTGTAGCAATGATAAACTTTGATTTTATCATTAGCCTGTTTTTAATCTAAAAGAAAAAAGCTGTTCCCCAAAGAGAACAGCTAAATTACTAAATTAATTATAATTTTATTTTTTCCCTTTAGAAACTTTATCTGCCATGATTAAAGCATTGTAAAGGTTTACAAATTTTCCTGATGTAGAAATATCTTTAAAGTTGCGTTTGTCGTCTTTATCGCCTGAAACAATAACTTCTTTGTTAACAGCAACACCAGAATCTTTCATGATTTGTTTTACTTGCGGTGCGGTTAAGTTTGGATAGTACGAGCGAATCATTGCTGCAACACCTGCGGCGTTTGGTGACGCCATTGATGTTCCTTGCAAATATTCGTATCCGGCATGAGGAACGGTTGCATAAATTTTAACACCTGGTGCAAAAACATCTACGTCAATGTTTCCAAAGTTGGAGAAGTTTGCTACCATTTTTTCGCCGAATGATGGGTTTAAAGCACCTACTACCAAAAAGTTGTCTGCAACTTCGGTATTTGTTCCTTCAATACGGTCGTTTGGATAACGCTTAATTTCTTCCCCTTCCGGGTTTAAATCCATTGCATCGTTTCCGGCTGCAACCACAATCAACACATCTTTTTTAGCGGCATATTTAATGGCATCCATCACCCATTGGCTGTTTTGTGCAAAATATTTACCAAAACTTCCGTTGATTACTTTAGCACCGTTGTCTGCAGCATAGCGAATTGCCAACGCAACGTCTTTATCGTACTCATCGCCATCTGGCACTGCACGAACCGACATAATTTCTACGTTGTTTGATGCTACACCATCGCCACCAATATTGTTGTTTCGTGTTTGCGCAATGATACCCGCAACGTGGGTTCCGTGTTTTGCATGGTCGCGGTTGCCCATTACATCGTTATCGCCGTATTTGGTATCGTTAATATCAAAAATATCATCACCTGTTTTGCGTCCTCTGAAATCAACATTTAAGTTGTATTTTAATTGTCCGTTTACGTAATCACCGTATTCTTTAATAAAATCAGCTGCCGATTTTCCACGAGAAATTAACAAATAACCAATGTTTTTTGCTTTTGCCACATCGGCAGGTGCATCTTTGCTTATGTTGTCTAAATCTTCTTTAGAATACTCGGTCTTTTTAAGGTATTTTGTAAGTTTTCCGTGCGCATCTTCCATCATTTCAAGCTGTTTTCTCACAGGCTCTAACTCGGCAATTTTCTCGTCTAATTCTTTTTTTGCACGTTTGTATTCTGCCGATCCGTCATCGCCTCTCGACACAATTCGGGTAAGCTCTAACTGCTCTTCGTTGGTAGCTCCTAATAAGTTCCAACCGTGTATATCATCGATGTATCCGTTTTTGTCATCATCGATACCGTTTCCTGCAATTTCTTTAGGATTTACCCATATTTGCGATTTTAAATCTGGATGATCTACTTCGATACCTGAATCAATCACCGCTACTAAAACCTTTTTACCCGGTTTGTTTTTTATGATTTCTTGATAAGCCCGATCTACCGACATTCCCGGAACCGTATCTTTTAAAATATCTAAATGACTCCAACGTTGCATGGTAGCTTCTGGCAAAGCAGATTTTCTTGTAGGAAGTTGGTCTGCAGAAGTAATAGGTTTCAACGTACTTAAATCTTGTAAATAAGATGTTTGCGCTGTTTTACAGCTTGTTAACGCTAATGCTACTAAAGCTGATAAATAAATAGATTTATTGATTTTCATATTTGATAAAACTTGTATTAATTTTAAAAGTTGGTATGCAAACACATTCAAATGTTACAGTGCATTGTTATAAAATATCGTTAATTGCAAAAATTTGGTTCAAGCGTACACCTTTTTCGGTTTCTTGCACGGTGATAATGGGATTGTGGGCATCGTGTTCCAGATATAAATAATAATTGTTTGCTGCGGCGTGCTTTAAAAACTGCTCTTTTTCGCCCAAAGTAAGCAAAGGTCGGGTGTCATATCCCATTACATAAGGCAACGGGATATGTCCGGCAGTAGGCAGTAAATCGGCACAAAAAACAATGGTTTTGTCTTGGTATTTGATATGCGGAATCATTTGTTTCTCCGTATGCCCATCTACAAACAATACACCAAAATTCAAATCGGTGTGCTGCTCCAAAGGGTTGTTTGATGTTTCAATAAATTTTAATTGACCACTTTCGTGCAACGGCAAAATGTTTTCTGATAAAAAAGAGGCTTTTTCGCGCGGGTTTGGTTTTGTGGCCCAATTCCAATGGTTTTCATTGCTCCAATACGTGGCGTTTTTAAAAGTAGGCACATATCCCGTGCGTGTTTCATTCCACGAAACGGCACCACCGCAATGATCAAAATGCAAATGGGTTAAAAACACGTCGGTAATATCGTCTTTATGAAAACCTTTTTCTTGCAAAGATTTTTCCAAACTAAAATCACCCCACATATTGTAAAAACCAAAAAATTTGTCGGATTGTTTGTTGCCCATTCCGGTATCAATCAAAATCAATCGGTTTGCATCTTCTATCAAAAGGCAACGGGCAGCCAGATCAATTTGGTTGTTCGCGTCGGCAGGGTTGGTTTTGTTCCAAAGCACTTTTGGCACCACGCCAAACATGGCTCCACCGTCTAGTTTAAAATTTCCTGCTTCTATGGCATGAAGTTTCATCGTTGTTTTGTTTTTGTATGAATTAGTAAAAATAGGAATAATTTTTATTTTTAGGAACTAATTTTCCACAGATACACGAATGCTCTTTTTCATATAACTTGATTTCCGTTTAAAAGGAAAACTGCAAATAGCTTCATTAATTGTTTTAAAACCGATACAAAACAGTATTTTTGCCCCAGAAATTGTTTTATGAACCACACCTATCCCAAAACCGAAAAATTGAAACGGAAAAAGTATATCGATTTGCTTTTTTCGGAAGGACGCACGGTAACCAAATATCCGTTGCGCTTGGTGTATGTGCCTGTGAAAGATTTAGAAGTGCCCTTACAAATGGGTGTTTCGGTTTCCAAAAGATATTTTAAAAAAGCCGTTGACCGCAATTATTTTAAGCGGGTTTTGCGCGAATGTTATCGGTTGAAAAAAGAATTGCTACTGAACGATTTAAAAGAACCTTATGTGATGATGTTTTTTTATCAAACCAAAGAACGCCTGCCCTACCAAGAAATTGAAACAAAAACCCAACAGCTTTTTGAAAAGTTTGTTGCCACCATACAAAAAACACCCTGATTGTTTTAATCAGAGCGTTTCAATTAATCTTTGCCAAAGTTCCAAACTTTGGCAAAGTTGTTTTAAAGCTACAGAAAAAACTATTTCTTCACCAGCTTCTTAACTGCTGTGCCTTGGTTGGTTTGCAAGTGCAACATATACGTGCCACTTGCTAAATGTTCTACGTTTAATTGTATATCGGTTTCGTTGGTGTAGTTTTGGGTGTTTAATTGCTTGCCTGCAACATCATACACCGTGATTTGCTGTATTTGCATATTTTCGGCATTGATGATGTTTACAACACTGTTTGCCGGGTTGGGGTATAAGTTAAAATTTTCTGCCAAGAAATTCTCTGCAGTTAACAAGTGTGGTGGCACGCTTTTTAATGCCGTTATTTTGATATTATCAAATTTTAAAAAGGAAGGTTGTTCTTGAACAGCATCTATATTTTTTCCTATATCAAGATTTAGTTCGGTTGGCGGATAATTACTCATCGTATCTGGTGAGGTTAGCTTATCAAAAACATCTACTTTTTTTACAATTCCCAATTTAGGTATCTCAACATATGCTTTGTTATTATCATAATCAATAAAAAAAAACAGTTGATACCATTGGCTATCAGGTATATACAAAAAATTATTAGTTGGGGTCAAATGAAACGGAGAGTACGATACTAATCCATTTGAGCTTACACCCCTTAAAAGCCCGTCAAAATGATTATAAAGAAACCCAGCCAAAATTTTTGGTTTTGTGGTATAAAGAGTTATTGTGCTAACTACCGCAAAAGGGATTGAAGGATTACCCGGATAGTTTGGTACAAATATTTCAATTTCAAACTTCAATACATTATTCCCTTGCGTGCGCTGGTTCCAAAGCACATCAATATTTTTTTTGAACATTCTGTTATTACCATGGCTACCTACCGGTCCGGTTGTAATGGTTAACACTTTTCCTTTATTGGTTTCGTTTTCTATTTGAAAGTTTTTTGCAGCAAGTGACGCAGGTTGATTAGACCCCGGTAAACAATACCAACCTCCTTGTCCTTGAATAATAAAATTAGTAGCCACATCACCTAATGTGTAGTTGTCAAAATTTTCGGTGTAAAGTACTTGGGCAGTTAGGTTATGAACGCCTAATAAAGTGGTTACAATAAGGAGAATCTTTTTCATAAAGAATATTTTAACAGTTACTTATGTAAGTATACGCAATCATTTTACATTTTTTTATGATAACCAAAAAAAAGCAACCAATACAAATTGGTTGCTCTGAGTGTTTTTAATCTTTGCCAAAGTTTCGAACTTTGGCAAAGAGGTTTTAAAGTTACTCTACTACAGTTTGCTTTTTTTACACAAATTTATTTTACATTTTACAACAATACAAAATACACTATACAGAAAAAAAACTACTTTTTCACCAGCTTCTTAACCGCTGTGCCTTGCTTGGTTTGCAAGTGCAGCATATACGTGCCGCTTGCTAAATTTGCAACGTTTAATTGTATTTCGGTTTCGTTGTTGTAGTTTTGGGTACTTAACTGTTTCCCTGCAACATCATACACCGTGATTTGCTGTACCTGCATATTTTCGGCGTTGGTGATGTTTACAACATTGTTTGCCGGGTTGGGGTATAGATTAAATTTTGCAGCCAGCTGTTCGGTGCTACTCAACGCAATTACCTCTGGTGGCACCACACTCATTGCCGTAATTTTGATGTTATCGTATCTTTGGTTTGAATATACATTATTGTTACCGTTACTAGCAACAGAAACTTGAAACACCAAACGTTGCAACTTGTAATCTTGCATTAAATTGGTTGATGTAGGGTTGGTTACCAAACCACTGCTGGAAACCTTGTTAAATTGTGGTATATGCATATAAATTTTATTGTTGGTATAATCTAAATACATTATTAACGTAACCCATGTATTAAACGGAAAAACAGGATAGTGTGCAAAGCTTTGGGTATTCGAGGATGTGGCATCCGTTCGAGCACCAAAAAAACCATAAACTTTACTAAATTGTATTATTATAAATTCCTCTTGGGGTACGTAAAGTGACATATCTTTTAACAACAACCTTATATTACTTAAAGCTTGTACAGCTGGTATTTTATTACCTGTAAAATAATCTATTTCTATTTTAATGACATCGTTACCAGCGGTGCGGTTGTCAATTAACACATTCAAATTGGGTTTAATCAAGAAATAATGCTCCTTACTCATTGAGTAAGGTGTGGTTAAGTCTAATACCTTACCTCTGTTGGCTTCGTTTACTATGGTAAAAACACTGTTATGTTGCGCAAACTCACCTTCTGTTAACCAACCGCCTTGACCCGGTATTACACCGGTAGGGTCGGTACCTACATTACCCCAGTTGTAACTGTCAAAGGTTTCATTATACAATACTTGAGCGGTTAGATTATAAACGCCTAATAAGGTGGTTATAATAAGGAGAATCTTTTTCATAAAGAATATTTTAACAGTTACTTATGTAAATATACGCAATCATTTTACATTTTTTTATGATAACCAAAAAAAAGCAACCAATACAAATTGGCTGCTCTGAGTGTTTTTAATCTTTGCCAAAGTTTCGAACTTTGGCAAAGAGGTTTTAAAGTTACTCTACTACAGTTTGCTTTTTTTACACAAATTTATTTTACATTTTACAACAATACAAAATACACTATACAGAAAAAAAACTACTTTTTCACCAGTTTTTTAACTGCTGTGCCTTGGTTGGTTTGCAAATGCAGCATATACGTGCCGCTTGCTAAATGTTCTACGTTTAATTGTATATCGGTTTCGTTGTTGTAGGTTTGGGTGCTTAACTGTTTTCCCGCAACATCATACACCGTGATTTGCTGTATTTGCATATTTTCGGCATTGGTGATGTTTACAACATTGTTTGCTGGGTTGGGATATAAATTAAAATTTTCTGCCAAGAAATTCTCTGCAGTTAACAAGTGTGGTGGCACGCTTTTTAATGCCGTTATTTTGATATTATCGTATTTTAAAAAGGATGGTTGTTCTTGAACAGCATCTATACTTTTTCCTATACTGAGATATAGCTCGATTGGCGGATAATTACTCATCGTATCTGGTGGGGTTAGCTTATCAAAAACATCTACTTTTTTTACAATTCCCAATTTAGGTATCTCAACATATGCTTTGTTATTATCATAATCAATAAAAAATATCAGTTGATACCATTGGTTTTTATTTATATTTAAATTACCACTATTTGCAGCTAAAGGAAATTGAAAGGCAGGCTTTAAACCGTTAGAACTTTGACCCGTTAACTTTCCGTCAAAATGATTATAACCAAACGCTGCCAAAGTCTTTGGCTTTGTAGTGTAAAGGATGATACTTCCAGCTAATGCAAAAGGTATTGAAGGATTACCAAGATAGTCTGGTATAAACATTTCAATTTCAAACTTCAATACATTATTCCCTTGCGTACGCTGGTTCCAAAGCGTATCAAAATCTTTTTTGAATATACTGTTACTACCATAGCTACCTACCGGTCCAGTTATAATGGTTAACACTTTCCCTTTATTGGTTTCATTTTCTATTTGAAAATTTGCTGCTGTAGCATTTGTGTTCAATGAGCCAAATAAAGTATGCCATCCGCCCTGACCAGGCGTTTGACCAGAAAAATCGGTAGCAACATTTCCTAATGTGTAGTTATCAAAGTTTTCGTTATATAAAACTTGGGCATCTATATAACAGCTATAAACAAACAGGATTATTGTGAATAGTATTTTTTTCATACTAGCATTTTTAAATTAAATAACAAATTCGTAAATCTTAAATTATTAAGATTTACGAATTATTTTTTATAAGCCTATAGATATAACATGACCAGATGTCATCCATAAATTGGCACCCATTCCCATATATAAGCTAATTTTATGCGATGGGTAACCAAAGAAATACTCTTCATGGGACCACTCAAATTCATAGTCCACCTCACGGGAATCGCACCACACAGTTGGATCGTTTGGTTGTAGGTTTGGTACCCAAGATGTAAATGGTGATGGTGCAATTAAAGGATCAGTTTCATGGTAATAACGCAATTTACCAACGTTTCCTTTACCAGGAACGAAAGCATTGGTTACAAACGTGTCCTCCCAATAAGGATAAGTCGCCGGATCTTGAATTGTTTTGTTTTGCACCTGAATAAAGCCATTGCCCACAACACTTCCGTTTGATTTTAATATTACTGTATATTCATAAAAAAACACTTTGCCATAACGCGCTAAAACCGCTTTTTCTTGAGGTGTGGCATTATTCGAAATATCAAAAAAACGGTTTTCGGGATTCCAACCTGGACTTGACCCTGGGGTGTGAGGATTCACTGGACAATGATCTGCATAAGAGCTTATAGATACTTCGGAATGATTTATAGAAGAACCGTCTAAAATAATAGGTTCTGCCGTAATTAATTCACCAATTTCATTACCGTTTTGGTATAGGTTGGGATAGTTACCGTTTGTAAAATCGGCTACTAACCCAGGTGGGTTTAGTGATGCTTGGTAAGCATCATGATATTGACCGTCATTAACACCATCATAGTATGCCACACCAATATAAGGGGTTAAATGTAACTCAAAAATACTATAACCCTCACCAGCTGTATGATTCGATATTGTATAAGTTGGTATAACATCATTACGGTGTTTAATATCCCACGGAGAATAATAATTATCACCTACTATTGCTGGAATTCCAGATCCTGGATTATAATACCCCGGATTATTAGGATTATAACTATTAGTTTGGTATTGCGAACCTGTTTCAGCATTTTGCTGATCCAAATCGTCAACAATTGTGTCGGTTGTACATGCCGTAAGGGTTAGGCCTATTACCCCCCCCACAAAATTTTGCTTAATTTTGTCATAATTTCTATATTTTTAATTAGTTAGATTGTAAATATAGCAAAATAATTAACACCTTGTTAAATAAATCAAAAAAAGCTAAAAGAAATTTTTAGCTTTTGAATATTTTTGATGGTTTACTAGTCCTGCTTTTCGTTCATTTTTCGTTCCTGTTCCAATTGCAATTCTTCAATTACTGGGCGAACGGTGCTTTCGGGCAAATCGGCAATTCGCATGTACATTAATCCGTCAACCGAATTGTTAAACAGCGGATTTACATTAAAAGCTACTACCCGTGCGTTTTGCTTGATGTATTTTTTAATTAAAACCGGCAAGCGCACACCGCCTGGTTCTACTTCTTCAATCAGCTTGTCGAACTTTTTCAAATATCCCAAACTTTGGCAAAGTTGTTTTGAAGTTACAGAAAAAAAACTACTTTTTCACCAGCTTCTTAACCGCTGTGCCTTGGTTGGTTTGCAAATGCAGCATATACGTGCCACTTGCTAAATGTTCTACGTTTAATTGTATTTCGGTTTCGTTGTTGTATTTTTGGGTGCTTAATTGCTTGCCTGCAACATCATACACCGTGATTTGCTGTATCTGCATATTTTCGGTGTTGGTTATATTAACCACGCTGCTTGCTGGGTTAGGGTATAAATTAAAATTTTCAGCCGAAAAGTTTTCTACTCCTAAATAGTTTGGTAAGGTGTTTAAAGCAGTTAGCTTAATATTATCATATTTTACCGCCACTGGTAAATTACCTGTACCTCCTCCATGTAAATGTAAAATCTCTATAATTTCATTATGTGTAAAACTTGCTCCCTTTAAAATATTTAATGCGGGTATGTAAACATATATTTTACCACCAATTACATTACCTGCTTCGTATTCATAATCAACAAAAAGCTGCACTGAAATCCAAGTATTGTAAGGAAAATTATTGTATTCAGGAGTATTATTTACTCCCAAATAAATGTACTGTGTACCAGAAGGTGTGTAATACCCTGTCTGTAATTTAGCATTAACAGCTGATGGTTTTCCAGCAACAATATTATCTATGACATTGCTCACTGTATATTTGTTACTAGTTGCGGTGCTTAAACCTACATACCCCCCCATTTTATCTGTACTAACCGAAGTACTAACGGTATAAACATCGTATTCTAATTTTAATATATTGTTACCTTGTGTTCTGCCATTCCATAAGGTGTTGATGTTTTTTTGTATTACCCTCGAAGTATTACCTTGCGTAAAATTATTAATATTGCCGCCAATTGACAATACATTACCCCTGCCAGCTTCTGCAACAATTTCACATGGTGCAGGGTTGTTAGGGTATGCTTTTCTCACATACCAACCGCCTTTTCCAGGTATCGCTCCTGTAGCATCGGTACTTACTTCTCCCAATGCATAATTATTGAAATTTTCGGTAAATAATATTTGTGCTGTACATAAGTGCGTGAACAAAAAAACTGCTGCTATATAAAATATTCTTGTTTTCATAATTATAAAATTAAAATGAGGCTGTCCAAAAAGTTTGGGCAGCCCTTTTTTAGTTGTGTTTTCTCTAAAAAATTCGTATTTTAGAGTTGAACAAAAAACCCAACTGTGGCTAAGGTAACATTTAAAAATCAAACAGGCAACTCTCCAGAACTTTTCCCTATCAATATTTTTGATTTGATTCCAGAAGACCACCCCGTTCGGTTGGTGGATTCGGTGGTTAATCAATTGGATATCAGCGATATTACAAATCTTTACTTAGGCGGAGGTTGCTCTGCATATCATCCGAGAATGATGATTAAAGTGTTGTTTTACAGCTATTTGTCCAACGTTTATTCGTGTAGAAAAATCGCCAAAGCCCTTACCGAAAACATCCATTTTATGTACATTTCGGGAAATTCTACGCCAAATTTTAGAACCATCAACGAATTTAGAGGGAAAATTTTGAAGGAGAAAATCAAAGATTTGTTTGCCGAAGTGGTGAAAATGCTGGTAGAATTGGGCTACATCAGCCTTGATGTTCAGTATATTGACGGCACAAAAATAGAGGCAAAATCCAATAAATACACCTTCGTTTGGCGGGGTTCTGTGGAAAAGTACAAAGAAAAATTAGAAGTTAAAATCAATACGATTCTTTCAGATATTGAAAACAGTATTCAATCAGATAATCAAGAACTTAACAAGGAAGAACTGCCCAAAAAAATCAATTCCGAAGAACTAAAAGAGAAGTTATCTGAATTGAACAAAAAACTAAAAGAACCTACCAAAAAACAGGCAAAAGAGCTACAAAAACTTCAGGATGAGCATCTTCCAAAATTAGAAAAATACGAAAAAGACCTAGAAACTTTAGGCGATAGGAATTCTTACAGCAAAACCGACCCCGACGCTACTTTTATGCGGATGAAGGAAGATCACATGAAAAACGGACAGCTTAAACCGGCTTATAATACGCAGATTTCAACTGAAAATCAGTTTATTACCCACGTTTCCATCCATCAAAAAGGGGGATACCACGACTTTGGAATCGCATCTCGATGGTTTTGAAAATCTCTACGGAAAACAAAGCAAAGAAGTGGTTGCCGATGCAGGATACGGAAGTGAGGAGAATTACGAAATGCTTGAAAATAAAAACGTTACAGCGTATGTGAAGTATAATTATTTTCATGCAGAACAGAAAAAGAAGATGGAAAACAATCCGTTTTTGGTTCAGAATTTATTCTATAACCAAGAACAAGATTTTTACGTTTGTCCGATGGGTCAACGAATGGAAAATGTTGGCAAAGGCAAACGAATATCGAGCAACGGGTACGAATCGCAAGTGTCTTATTATCAAGCTAAAAACTGCAACAATTGTCCGCTTCGAGGGGAATGTTTCAATGCAAAAGGTAATCGCAGAATAGAAGTCAATCACCGTTTGAATGAGCTTAAAGAAAGAGCGAGAAATTTATTAACGAGCGAAGAAGGTTTAAAACACCGAAGCAAACGCCCGATAGAAGTAGAAGCTGTCTTTGGTCAACTCAAAAGCAATAATAAATTTAACAGATTTACATTCAAAGGCTTAGAAAAAGTAGAATTAGAGTTTCTACTGATGGCTCTTGGGCATAATTTTAGAAAAATGGTGGCCAAAGAAGCGACTTCTAAGAAAATTGTTGTAAAAACCGCAAAAAGAGGTTCAAAAATGATTTTTGAAATTGAAATTTTCATTTTTAAGCATCAAGAATTTTCTTCAACTAAAAATAATCACCACAATTTTCACTATCAAAAATTAGCCGCATAAAAAAAGACTGCCTTTTTGGACAGCCTCATTGTGTTTATTACTATTACTCTATATATAAACGTACAAATCCGTCTAAATAAAACGTTCTTGCCCTAAATGAACCAACAGCTGTTGGCATATCACCGCCAGAAACTACAAAATCTGGATTAGCAACAGTTGTAGGATCTACAATAATTTCTCTAGAACTAATATGCCAATATAAATCTCCGCCAAATGTATCGGTTACAGACAGTGAATTTTGTATTGCATCACCACTATCATCTTGCAATCCCAAAACATAAAAAGTATCTGTAAATACTGTTGGATTACTTCCAAATTCAATTTTGTAATACATTACCTTTCCAAAATCTTTTAGTAATTGTACCTCTTGCGGGGTGGCAGATGGTGGTGGTGTAATGGGAGGCAAGCCCAATGCTGCGGGTTTAACCATGTTGTTATTTACCAAATCAAAAAAAATAGGTTCTGGGTTGTATGGGTATTGATACACGCTTGGTATAACAGGACAATGATCGTTTGCTTGAGGTGTAACCCAATCAGAAAATACCGCTAATTCGTGTGTACTTGAAGTACCTGTTAAAACAATTGGGTTGGCAGCTATGTAATTTCCATACTCATTACCGCCAGCATACAAATTTGGATAACCACCCGCTAAATTAACCCCATTATAAGTACCATCATTCGCACCATCGTAATAAGCCAAACCAATATAAGGGGTTACTCTTGTATAAACACCTTGTTGAGAAAATAAATGGCATTGAAAATAATGTTGAACCGGTACCACATTATTAATATCCCAAGGAGAATCATACCCATTGACACTCGTAAAAGGCTTGACTCCACCTGAATCACTTGTTGCTTTAGGATCGGTCCCCGGCACTACTTTGTTTAATTCTGGTGTTTGGCTTTGCGAAACATCTTCACCACAAGCTACAAGAGCAAACAAGCCCATAAGGGTAATAATTATTTTTTTCATTTTAATATAATTTTAGATTAGATTGTGAAGATAAATTTTAAATTTTAATTAAAAATATTGTTTTTTTTAAAAGTTATACTATGAAGTGATTTAAACTTTTATTTTATTAAATTTTTTTAGAGCAATTACGATGAATGCTAAATAATTAAAGCCTAGCCAACTTGTAACTGTTGTGTCGAATCTATTTAATATGGATCTAAAACTATCCATCCAAGCATTTGTTCTTTCTATTTTATATCTCTCATTATAAAGTTCTTGGTCAAAATATTCATCTCTATCTGTATCGCCATTTCTTTTATTGAAACAAATATTTGCATGTATTTCTTTTTTCTCACAACACAACCTAAATTCTTTAGAATCAAAGCCCGCATCAGCATTTAAAAAAAGTCCTTCAACTGGAATTTTTGCTTGCTCTAAAGTTCCCGTTATCACTTCAAACTGAACTTCTATGTTAAAAAGATCGTTATGGTTACCAGCTACAGGTTCTGAAATGGCTAATGGAATTCCTTGTTTATCACTTAAATACAATGAGTTAGTGGTTTTACGTTTCTTTCTACCTTGATATTCTACTTCTTCACCACCCCTAATTGCAGAGGTATGACTACCATCAAAATCTATATTCGAAAGGTCTAATTTTGATTTGTTTTTTTCTAAAATGCTTGTCCAGATTTTTTTTAAAATATCTGCCTTACACCATTTTCGATAATGATAATAAACCGATTCCCAACTTAATACATTTTCTTCAAATAATGCCTTAACTGGAAGTTGATGCCATTGAACTCCTGTTTTAAGTTTGTAAAGTACAGCATTTACTATTTCTTCCAAAGGAACTGTTGCCTGAAAACCTCGTTTTGCTAATGGCAAATAAGGTACTATTTCTTTTTTTATTATATCTTTGTTCAGTACACTGTACATAAGGGTTGATTTTGAAATGAATATGTTTTGCAACACAAATTTCGTCAACCCTTTATTATTTACAAAATAAGTTTAAATCAATTCTATATTATAAATAAACATCGTGCCAAAGTTAATTGTTTTTAAAATTATTTAATTTAATAGTGAAATAAAAAAAACACTATTAATTGAGTGGCTTTTTATTTACTTTGCAAAATTTAAATAGATAAATTGCTCTATGAAAAAATAGAGGAATTGAGAAAGTTTAAAAATAAAAAAACCGGAAATTACTCCGGTTTTTAAAATTATATAATATTATTGGTAAATAACATATATGTCGGTTAAATCAGTTACATAAGATAATGTATGAGTTGCTCCAAAAGGATCTGTAATCGAAACCTCACTTGGCACAATAGGCTTATTTGGACTATTAGTAAGGCACAACTCACCTCTTGTAGGATCATCCCTTAAATTAGCTATAAACATTAGGTCAGGGTGAATAGAAAGAGGTACTATATTTTTCCAGTGATTAGGAAACATAGTAAAATCCCACGTATCCGGACCTACCTTTTGCTTCAGCATTCCTTTTGTAAACGGAGGAACAGATTTAGGGTCCGCATTACGTGGGTAGATACTATAAGTCAGATGATGCATTTTACCAATTTCCATCATTGCCAATACTTCATTTGTTGTTATCAAGCTAGAAGAATATGAAAACCCTGTACCCATTGTTGCTCCATTTATTGGCAAACCACCAGTAGCAGGACCATGCATTAAAGAGGTTCCCGGGTGTAAAATAATCGGATCTAAGTCCACGGTATTCCCATATTTATTACCACCAGCAAAAAGATTCGGGTAATTAGCCGGATTTGATAAATAATTACCATAATAGGGATCAACTGGTTGTCCCCAAACATAAAATCCGACACTTGGAGTAATAACTATCGTATTAGATGTATTGTTTATAAAATGGTACTTTGGACTAAGCGTTCCGGCAGGTGTTAAATACGGAGACTCATAATTCCCAGAATTATTGGGGATTCCTGGTGTTGTATGACCCGGTACGTCGGAATCAACCGAATTTGTCTGCATTCCACCCGAACCAGTTTCAACACTTCCAGTTTCACTCATTTTATCAGCCTGCTGATAAGAATCTTCGCTACAAGCTACAAGAGCAAACAAGCCCATAAGGGCAATAATAGATTTTTTCATTTTAATATAATTTTAAGATTAGATTGTGAAGATAAATTTTAAATTTTAATTAAAAATATTGTTTTTTATAAAAGTTATGCTATATTATAAAAAAATCGAGCCAAAAAAAAGTAATACAAAAAACAAACCTGTAATTATTCGCTCTATTTTCTATTTGATATTCACAATAAAAATATACCTTAGTACTACCTAAACTAGATGTGGTATGAAAAAGTATATTTTTTGGGTGTTTGCTTTCAACAGTTTGTTGATCACTGCTTGTAAAAACAACGAAACGGCTACCGAAGATGCCGTAGCTGTTACCGAGATCGAATTGCCAGAATATGAACCACGCGAGGATAATGTGATGTATGATGCCCAATTATCTTCAGAAGAAATGGCTCAAGTTCAAGAGCCAACACCTAACCACAACAACGTGCAGAACGAAGTTTCTTTTGCTAAAAAAATCATTAAATCGGCAACGGTTAAATATCAAGTAGATGATTTAGAAGAAGAAAAAAATAAACTGGTTCGCGAAACCAATGCTTTAAAAGGTTTTGTAGTTTCTGAAATTGCTGATGCCACTTTCAACAATCCGCAAATTGCTTTTCAGCTTAATATTCCTTCGGAACATTTCGACGGGTTTATTACTTCTCTTGAAAAAGATGTAGCTTATTTTGATTTAAAGGAAATTAAGCGCGAAGATGTTACCCGCGATTACGTGGATGTAGCCACTCGCTTAAAAAACCAAAGGGCATTAGAAGCACGCTATTTAGAGTTGTTGAAACAAGCAAAAAACGTTACCGAAATTTTAGAAATCGAAGAGAAACTCCACCAAGTGCGATTAGAAATTGAGCTTTCAGAAAACCGCCTGCGGTTGTATGATCGACAAGTGCGATACAGTTCCGTTTCGCTTACTATTTTTAAAGAAATCCCACACGCAAAATCGCCCGATCGCACTATTGGATACAAAACCAAAAATGCGTTTATCGGTGGTTTTGAAAATTTTGTAGATTCGTTAATAGATATTTTATACCTTTGGCCGTTTTTTTTAATTATTCTTATTTTTGGGCTATGGTTTTTAGTGAAATATAAGAAATATAAAAAAAATCAATCTAAATCTAATTAAAAATCCAATTTAAGTGGAAGCAAAACACAGCCTAAATAAAGTAAGTGCCGGCGCTTTATTAATCACATTAGGTATTATTTATGGAGATATCGGTACTTCGCCTTTGTATGTAATGAAAGCTATTTTTGGCGAAGCACCCATTAATGAAAATCTGGTGCTGGGTGCGGTTTCTTGTGTGCTTTGGACACTTACCATACAAACCAGCATAAAATATGTATGGCTTACCTTACAAGCTGATAACAACGGAGAAGGGGGCATTTTTTCGCTTTATACGTTGGTGAAAAAACTAAAGAAAAAATGGTTGATTGTTCCGGCCTTAATTGGCGGTAGTGCCATGCTTGCCGATGGATTCATCACACCTCCTATCTCAATTTCTTCGGCCTTGGAGGGTTTAAAAATTTATTACCCCGATTTGCAAACCATTCCGCTTGTAATTGCTGTTATTGTGGTGCTGTTCTTTTTTCAGAGTTATGGTACCAAAACCATTGGAAAATTCTTCGGACCTATTATGTTTATTTGGTTCAGCATGTTGGCAATTGTGGGGTTATTGCAAATTATCCAATTGCCAGAAATTTTAAAAGCATTTAATCCTTATTACGCTTATTTGCTGTTAAAAGAACATCCCGAAGGTTTTTATGTACTGGGTTTTGTGTTTCTGTGTACCACAGGTGCCGAAGCTTTGTACAGCGATTTGGGTCATTGTGGCATAAAAAACATACGCGCAAGTTGGTTGTTTGTAAAAACAACATTGATTTTAAATTACTTTGGTCAAGGTGCATTTTTACTTTCACATGCCGATATAAAACTGAAAACATTTGAAAACGGAGCTGAGTTTATTCAAAACCCGTTCTATTTAATGATGCCGCAATGGTTTATTCCCATCGGAATTATTGTAGCAACATTGGCAGCCATCATTGCAGCACAAGCATTAATTACCGGCTCATTTACCATGATAAACGAGGCCATGCGTTTAAATCTTTGGCCGCGTGTGTTGGTTAAATATCCATCGATTATAAAAGGACAGTTATACATTCCTTCTACCAACTGGATGCTTTGCATTGGTTGTATATTGATTGTGTTGCATTTCAAAGAATCGAGCAATATGGAAGCTGCTTATGGTTTGGCAATTGTAATGTGCATGATTGCAACCAGTATATTGCTTACCTACTATATGATTTTAAAACGCTTCAGTAAATTCATCATCGTTGCGTTTGTAATGGTATATAGCGTGATTGAAATATCGTTTTTCTTGGCAAATATTGATAAGTTTCACCACGGCGGTTATGTGTCGCTTTTAGTGGCAGGAGGTTTAGCAAGTGTTATGGCCATTTGGTTTTTGGGTAAACGCATTCGTAAGAATTATACCGAATTTGTTCGTTTGGAAGATTACACCACTGTAATAGAAGATTTAAGCAATGACGAAAGCATCCCGCAATATGCCAACAACCTCATCTATCTTACCAACGCACATATTAAAAGCGAAATTGAATCGAAAGTGATTTATTCCATCCTTTATAAACGTCCCAAACGTGCTGATGTTTATTGGATGTTGCATGTAAATGTTTTAGATGAACCTTATGGAATGGAATATCAAATTAAAAAATTCTCAGACAAAATTATCCGTGTCGATTTTTATTTAGGATTCCGCATTGCACCAAAGATAAGTCCGTTGTTTAAAAAAGTTTTAGAAGATTTAAACAAATGCGGAGAGTTCAATAAACTTAGTACGTATCACTCTTTAAGAAAAAATCAAATTACTGCCGACCACAAATACATCATCATCGAAAAAGTGGTTTCTTATGACAATGATTTGCCTTGGTACGAAAAATTTGTACTCGATTGTTATGCATTCATCCGCAAGAACAGTTTATCGGAAGAAAAAGCTTTTGGATTAGACAATAGTTCGGTGAAAATTGAATATTATCCGCTGTTGTTGAACAACAATATCGCTGATATTCCTTTAAAACGAAGAACCGATAAAAAGAAATAAATCACTAATAATGCTGTTTTCAATGGAAACAGCATTTTTTTATGCCTAAAATTCAACAAGCGCTTTTTCTATTAATATTATGTTTACATTTGACATCACATATTTATGCTACTCGCCACATGAACTTAAGACTTTTATTCGTTGTTTTTTTAATGCTGAGCCTTTCCTGTACAGCTCAAGATAAGCGCCTTACAGGAAAATGGAAGGGAACCGATTCCCAAGGAGGTACTGTTTGTATTCTATTCTCAAAAGATGGTTATGTGACGTTTATTAACGGAAAAAACACCTTTGGCGGAAAAGAATTTGAAATCGAAGGCATTAAAGCCGCTTGCAAATACATTGCCGATTTTTCTAAAACACCGCATCAAATAGATTATGTTTTTTATAACCTTGCAAACAATAATGAAATCAACCGCATGCGGGGTATTTACCGCTTTTTGGGCTACGATAAAATGGAACTACGCGTAAATATGAACGGTGGAACATACAGCGAATTTGCCGAGATTCCAGATATGGACACCCTCTTTTTAGAAAAAAAATAATCGTTCCGTTCACATCTGTGCTTCATAGAAACACAAAATTAATAGCATTTTTATGTTATTAATTTGTATCTTTATAATTGAAAAAGAAAAAATCAATTTAAAAAATTAAAGCTATGAGTACAGAAAACCTGAACCACAAGGAAGCAGTTGAAAAGTTAAAAAACATGGTAGATGCCATTGATATTGGTATGCTTTCTACTTTTCAAAACCACACCGATTATCCACACAGCATTCCAATGAGCCGTCAAGAAGTTGACGAAGAAGGCAATATATGGTTTCTATTTTCGGCAACCAGCGATACCCACCAACACTTAATGGAAAACAAAAAAGTATCATTGACCTTTGCCGATGTTAAATCCTATGAATTTTTAAGTATCAACGGCATTGGCGAAGTTTCAAGAGATGCTGCCAAAATCGAAAAATATTGGAACAAGTTTGTAGAAGCTTGGTTTGAAAAAGGGAAAGAAGATCCCAACATTCGCATCTTAAAAGTAGTTCCAAATGAGGCACACTATTGGGACAACAAAACCAACAAATTGGTTACTTTCTTCAAAGTAGCAACAAGCGCGTTAACAGGCGCAAAAATGGACATGGGCAGAGAAGGCGATTTAAACCTTTAGCCTTTTAATACAAAAGCTCTGAAGTTTTTTCAGAGCTTTTTCTGCATCAAAAAAACCTGCTGCTAAAACAGACCCACCAAATATAAAATCCCAAAATAATAAATTCATGAAAAAAGAAAAAAAGCAAACCGACGAAAACCAAAAAACCAAACAGTTGCAACAACAAATTACGGATAACAACGGTAAGGTGCTCACTACCAACGACGGCGTACCTATTTATGACAACAACAATACCCTGAAAGCAGGCGAAAGAGGACCGTCTTTGCAACAAGATCATATTTATCTGGACAAATTGATGCATTTCGACAGAGAACGTATTCCCGAGCGTGTGGTACATGCCCGCGGAAGTGGGGCGCATGGCGTTTTTGAAATGAATGCAGATTTATCAAAATACACCTCCGCACATTTTTTACAAAAAGGCGTGCAAACCCCAGTTTTTGTACGTTTTTCTACCGTTGCAGGTTTTAAAGGATCTACCGATTTGGCACGCGATGTACGCGGTTTTAGCGTAAAATTTTATACAGAAGAAGGAAACTACGATTTGGTAGGAAACAATATTCCCGTGTTTTTTATACAAGATGCGATGAATTTTCCGGATTTAATTCATGCAGTAAAACCCGAACCCAACAATGAAATTCCGCAGGCAGCTTCGGCACACGATACTTTTTGGGATTTTATTTCATTAATGCCCGAGTCAGCACATATGATTATGTGGGTGATGTCAGACAGAGCCATTCCTCGCAGTTTGCGTATGATGGAAGGTTTTGGGGTACACACTTTTAAGTTAGTCAATGCAGAAGGAAAAGGCACTTTTGTAAAATTTCACTGGAAACCTCGTTTAGGGACACACGGTGTGGCATGGAACGAAGCACAGAAAATATCAGGATTCAATTCCGATTTTCACCGTCAGGATTTATGGGAAGCAATTGAAAACGGAAACTATCCGCAATGGGATTTAGGCATGCAGTTGATTCCTGAAGAAGACGAACATTCCTTTTCATTCGATTTATTAGATCCAACTAAAATAGTACCTGAAGAAGTGGTGCCAGTAACCATTGTTGGTACCATGACATTGAACAAAAATCCTGAAAACTTTTTTGCCGAAACCGAACAAGCTGCATTTGATCCGGGGCGTGTGGTTCCCGGAATCGATTTTTCTAACGATCCGTTGCTTCAAGGCAGAATTTTTTCTTATATGGATACCCAAAATTACCGTTTAGGTGGACCCAATTTTCATGAATTGCCCATTAATCGAAGCATCAACAAAAAAACCAATAATCAAAAAGACGGTTTTGCCCGCCAAGATATTTTAAAAGGTGATGTAAGTTATTTTCCAAACAGTAAAGCCGCTGGTTGTCCGTACCACGCCATGTTGAAAGGCGAAACAGGTTATCAATCGCACAAAGAACCTATTGAAACTGTGAAAGAACGCAAAAGAACACAATTATTCGCAGACCACTTCACACAAGCCCGATTGTTTTTCCAATCGCAAACATCATACGAGCAAAATCATATTATAAACGCACTTTCGTTTGAATTGAGTAAGGTGAACGACCCTAAAATCAGGGAACGCCAAGTAGCTATTCTGCATCAAATAGACAAGCATTTAGCGATGCAAGTAGGTAGTAATTTGGGAATCAGCGTTCCTGAACAATTAGATGAGCTAACGTTGCAATTTGCCCGAAACAATCATCCGGAATATCCTCTAAAACCAAACAAACCCGAAGTGGAAAAATCTGCACCTTTAAGCATGGCTGTTAAAAAAGGAGAAGGAACTATTGCCACGCGCAAAGTGGCTTTTCTCCTTGATGAAGGATCTTCTAAAGCCAGTGTTGATGCATTTAAAAAGGCGTTAGAAAAAGAAGGTGCTGAAGCGGTTTTAATTGCACCGCATGTGGGTACGTTTCAGTTTATGGAAGGTGGTACAGAAAACATTCAACACACCTATGCCACAGATGCATCGGTTTTATATGATGCAGTGTACACTCCCGGCGGAAAAGCAACTGAAAAATTATTAAAAAATCCCGATTATTTTGCTTTTATCAACGAAGCATATCGTCATTGCAAAGCATTGGCTTTTGCCGAGGGAACAGAAGATGTTTTGGCGCAATCGTTTGTAGAAAAAGACCGTGGTGTTTTTTTAGAAAGCAAAGATAAAAACTGGATTTCTGAAATGATTGCCGTTATGAAAGAACACCGTGTTTGGGAACGCGAAGAAGCCCGAAAAGTTCCTGTTTAGCCCACTATATTAGCCCAAATTTGCAAGCTGCACCATTTTTTGATTGTGCAGCTTGTTTTTTTTTTACTGTTTTTCAACCAGATACTTCCAATACCTTTTCGGCACATGTTGCACATGCAATTTCATGTTTTTGCGTGCTTCGATATTGGTACTTTTAAAATACTGTTTCCACAAACGTTTAAAAAGTTCATCGCGTTCGTCTAAAGCAATAGTTAAATTGGTGTTTTGAAAAGCGGTTTGTTCTTGTTTATCAATCACAATTTCATAAAGTCCTTTTAAATTGTAATGAAATCCGTATTTGCGTTTTACATCATAGATCACCCAAGGCATATCGGTATATCTATTTCTAAAAAATGATAAGATCAAAGGCAACACATTAAAATCGGGTTCAATAACTGCAAAATATAAACCATCGCTGCTTTTGCTAAAACGTATAAAAGCTTTCATGCGGTGGCGTTCACGGCTTACTTTTTTTAAGGTTTGATGAAAATACAAAACCTTTAAATCACCAAAATGTTCTAATATGGAATGATTTCCTTTAAACAATGAAACCATGATATAAAAAGCCGCATTCCAAGCTTCGGTATCTTCAGAGAGAAATGCTTTGTAAAAATCATCGGCTGTGGCTTTTCCAAATTGATTAATCAATGCGTTTTGAATGCGTTTGGCTTTGTCAACATCCGTAAAAATGGTTCTTTCGGGCATGAATATATCGGGCTGAAAAAAACCTTCGGCAACCGGTACGGCCTTCCATTCTTTCATTTCGAAACACTCGAAAACACAACACAAAAATCCGAGATAACTGCCATCGAACACATAATTCATTTTAAAACAATTTTAATTGATTTTCAGCCATTTCCGCTTTGTATTTACTACTACCCATTTGCAAAATAGTATTTTTTATTTGGGGTGCATATTTAAAACCCAACGGCGCAATGGTATCGGCACACGTAATAAAATGTTTGGCTCGGTTATACGCAATGCCCATTTTTTTGAGTTGATATTCGCGCAACTTACCGTATTTTCTGGCTGAAACAATTTTCATTGCCGATCCTCTGCCAATTCCTGGAACGCGAATTATGGTTTGATAATCAGCAGTATTAATATCAATTGGAAATAAATGCAGATTGCGCAATGCCCAACTCAATTTGGGATCGATATCTAAATCTAACTGTGTGAAAGCCGGATTTAGAATTTCATTCAATGAAAAATTGTAAAATCGCAGCAACCAATCGGTTTGATACAATCGGTTTTCTCGAATCAATGGCGGTCGCGAACCTATTTGTGGAAGTGTTTCGTTTGCATTATTCACAGGAATATATCCACTGTAATACACCCGTTTAAGTTGATATTTCTTGTAAAACTCATCGGCAACACTCATAATTTCCCAATCGTTTTCGGGCGTGGCACCAATAACCATTTGTGTACTTTGCCCCGCAGGAACAAAATTGGGCGTGTGTTTGATTAGTTTTTTTTCGTTTTGAAATCCTTGAATTTTTTGATTGATAAATTGCAAAGGTTTGCGCACCGCATCATGACTTTTTTCAGGCGCCACGAGCTTTAATCCAGCTTCGGTGGGCATTTCAAGATTAATACTCATACGATCCACATACAAACCAGCTTCCTGTATCAGTTCTTCGCTGGCACCGGGAATGGTTTTTAAGTGAATGTATCCGTTATACCGTTGCTCCAATCGCAGTTTTTTCACAATACGCAGCAAACGTTCCATTGTAAAATCAGCATTTTTAAAAATGCCCGAACTTAAAAACAATCCTTCTATATAATTGCGGCGGTAAAAATTCATGGTTAAATCTACCACTTCTTCCACCGTAAAGGCAGCACGTTTTACATCGTTGCTTTTACGGCTCACGCAAAAAGCACAATCGTAGATGCAATGATTTGTAAGCAAAATTTTAAGCAAAGACACACATCTTCCGTCTTCCGTGTAGGTATGGCAAATTCCTGAAGCAGATGCATCGCCAATTCCGCCGGTATTTTTTCGCTTGCTTCCGCTAGAACTGCAACTCACATCATATTTTGCAGCATCGGCCAATATCATCAATTTTTCTTCGATACGTTCCAAAATAGTTCCTCTTTACATCCTATCAAAGTTAACGATTCCTTTCATTTTCACTTGTCGTTCCAAAAGTTAAAAACGACATTTTTTGTTAAGGTTTTGATAAGATATTCCCCCTAACAAAAATCCACTTTTTTAGCTTGTAAAATATCATTAACTTGTAGATTCATTTTAAAAAATTAAAGCTATGAATGATTTAAAAGGAAAAAAAATTGCCATTCTTACAGAAGATGGCTTTGAAGAAATTGAATTGACCAGCCCGCTTGAAGCCTTGAAAGATGCCGGCGCAGAAGTGTTGATTGTATCGCCAAAAAATGGTAAAGTAAAAGCAAAATCGGGTGACGATTGGACCAAAGAGTACCAAGTGGACTTGCAGCTAAACCATGCAAAAGCCAATGAATTTGACGCATTGGTTCTGCCGGGTGGTGTGATCAATCCAGACAAATTGCGCACCAATAAAGATGCTTTGCAGTTTGTACAAACATTTTTTAACGAGAACAAACCGGTTGCTGCCATTTGTCATGGCCCACAAGTCTTGATAAATGCAGAAGCTGTTCGAAACAAAAAATTGACATCGGTTGGGGCAATTGAAGCCGACCTAAAAAATGCCGGTGCACAATGGGAAGATCAAGAAGTTGTTGTGGATGGAAATTTAATCACCAGCCGCACCCCAAAAGATTTACCCGCTTTTAACAAAGCAACAATTGAGGCGATTGCCAAAGCCTAAAACCCAAAAACACCATCTGCTTTTTATCAGATGGTGTTTTTAACTTTAAATTGTTCCAAACACTTTGCTTCTCATTAAACAAGTGTGGTAATATCTTCTAAAGCCAATCGGGCTTTTGGTGTTTTGGCAGGATCATTAAAATCGCTTTCGCCTCTATATCCCAACGCCACAGCAGTAATGGCTGTGAATCCTTTTTCGGTTAATCCAAATTCTTCATCCAAAATTTGCACATCAATGCCTTCCATGGGGCATGCATCAATTCCCAAAGCGGCTGCTCCCAATAAAAACTGACCAATGTTCAAATACACTTGTTTTTCCAACCAATGTTGCTCGTCTTTTAATTGTTCTTTATGAATATTTACAAACAAAGTTCTGCCGTCTTTGGTCATTTGCTTGATTTGCTCATTGGGGAAACGCCCAGCATTGGCTTCCGATTCAAGAACTTGCTCTTTGTAGGCTTCATCAATACGCGTTTTGGAGCAGAAAAGCACCACATGCGAGGCATTCAGCACTTTGGCTTCATTGAATTTATAATTTCCTTGTACACCTTTTGCCATTCTATGTTTACCCTCTTCCGTAGAAGCAATTACAAAATGCCACGGCTGAAGGTTTACGCTAGACGCACTCATTTGCAATAATGATAGAAGTTGCTTAAAATCGTCTTCTTTTATTTTTTTGGAAGGATCGAATGATTTCGTTGAATATCGATTGTTTAAAATGTTGATTAAATTCATTATGTAAACGGTTATTTTTATGTATTTTTGTAATTGCAAAATGCAAGTACAAAGATATAAATGTAATTGCAAAACGCAAGTGCTTTTTTTATTTTTTTTATGGAAAAAAACAGATCAAATTGTCCGCTAAGTTGTTCGCTTGATATTTTGGGCGATAAATGGTCGTTGCTGATTATTCGCGATGTAATATGGAAAGGAAAGGTATCATACAGCGAATTTTTACTTTCGGAAGAAAAAATTGCGACCAACATTTTAGCAAATCGATTAAAAATGTTAGAGGAAGAAAGTATTTTGATAAAGGAAGTTTCTGCTACCAACAAATCGAAATTTGAGTATCGTTTAACGCAAAAAGGTGCGGATTTGTTACCTATTTTGATAGAAATGGCCGATTGGAGCGTTAAGCACAATGAATCGGCTAAAGCATCGGCTTTCGGTCAGCGAATAGCTGGCAAAAAGGTAAAATTCCTGAAGGAAATACAATCAAAACTTCAAGAACGAATTAATAATAAGGAATAACTGATACGATATGCAACGCATAGAAGACCATCAAAAAAATTGGATTGCACATGGCTACGAAACCTTTGCACTACATGGACAAGCTGCTTTAAAAATAGAACCACTTGCTAAGAAAGTTGGCAAAAGTAAATCATCGTTTTATCATCATTTTGCAGATATGGATTTATTTGTGGACTTGCTTTTACAACATCATGTTGCACAATCTAAAATTATTGCACTTAAAGAGCAGCAGGCTCAATCAGTCCACCCAGATCTTGTTGAAATATTGGTAACACATAAAACCGATTTGCTTTTTAACCGTCAATTGCGCTTTCAGCAACACATTCCTGCATTTGCGGCTGTTTTGCATCAATCGAATCAAATAGTGGGCGATGCGTTTGTAAAATTGTGGGTTAAAGATTTAGGCTTGCAGCTATCTGCACAACAAATAAATGGCATTTTTAGCTTGGCATTAGAGAATTTTTTCTTGCAAATCAACCATGAAAACCTTAATCACACTTGGCTTTCGGCATATTTTGAAAATTTGAAAGCAATTGCCAAAAGTTTTGCCTGAATGTAATTGTACGGTTGCGACTAAAACGCCTTTTACTCTTTCTTTAATTTTGTGGTGAAAAATTTAATTAGAGCGAAATGACACAAAGATTTCACAAGTTTTATCTGAAAATTACTGCAATCGTAATAGGTTCGTTTGGTCCGATTTTCTTTTTGGGCACGATGCTGCCCACATCTGAGCCCGCAAGATGGTCTTTGGATTTACTAAGCCTTCCCTTAGACGGTTTACAAAATTATGAGGCGCCCACTACCCGATTTTTGAGTGCATTGACAGGCGGATTTTTGTTTGGTTGGGGTGTTTGTATTTGGTTTTTGCAAAAATGGGTTTATGACAAAGCACCCAATGAGGTTCGAAAAGCAGTTTTGGCTGGTATTTTGGCTTGGTTTTTCTTAGACAGCGCAGGTTCAATTACTTCGGGAAATGTGAGCAATGCTTTCATCAATATTTTGGTATTGCTTATTGCAGTTGGCCCGCTATGGAAAGCTGCAAAAAATTAGGCCTATAAAATTTAAAAAATGTTTATGCTACCTATTGAGTTATTCGGAACATTTTGACAAAAAAAACAATATCAACAATTTATATCTCTATTTCATAAGAAAATGAATACTTCTAATTTTTTAAAGATGCTTTTGGCATTCATGGCAGTTACTGTGCTGATTTATACCCTTTTTGTTTTCCCAAAAGAAGGTGCCGATTTATTAAGTGTATTTTTAACGAATGTAAAAAACATGAATTGGAGCGGGCAATTCAATCTTGATTTTAGCTGCTATTTAATGCTATCGGGCTTATGGATTATGTGGCGCAGTCATTTTAAAACCTCATCAATTATTTGGGGGCTTGCAGCTGCAGTTTTGGGTATTGTTGTTTTTGCACCCTATCTTATTTATCTTTTAAGCAAAGAAAAAGGTGACATACCACGTTTGCTAGTAGGTGATAGATGCTAGGTTTCCCGATGTGCTGCATTGGGTTATGATTTTTTTCCTTTCAGGAAAAGGTTTTGTTGAAATTGCTTAATTTTTTCGAATAACGTAAACTCCTTTTTTGTCATTTTCATGATAATTTGTGCCGTAATCATAGCTTAAAAAACTTACAACGCTTTGATTGGCATATTTAGTTGGCAAAACAAATAAATACAGGTCTGTTTCTACTTTGCCAAAAAAGGCTTCTTTGCTTGCAACGGTTTTAAAATTTAAAACGCTGTTTTCAATTTCTAGAGCATAATATCCAGTGCCATAAAATTGAACTGGAATACCGGGGTTATAATAACCTTCCGAAGTGTACGTTTCTTTAGCGAAAGCTAATGTTTTTATTGTTGCTGATTGCGGGTACTTGAGTGTTTGGTTGGGAAAGAATGTACCATCGGAATTGAATGGTGTGATGTATTCATCTGAATAACGATGTACGTTGGAATAGGTGTTTTTTTGCACATCTTTCAAATATATTTCTTCATGCCATTTGTGCGGAATTTTTTTATTATTGATTTCACATACTACTTGATTTGAGTTTGCATAGATGAAATGATGATTGGTAGATGTGTACAATTTTATCCATTTGCCTTGGTTTTGAAAATAGACCACACTTGAAGTTGGTAAATCAGATCGATAAGAATACAACACTATATCTGAGCTGCTGTATAGACTACCAAATCGTTCAACCCAATCTTTTTCAGAAAATGTACTTTCTTTATTTAATACCTCTGTAAAAGGTTCTGCTGTTGGTTTTTCGGAAGAAAAATCGCAAATTTGGTTAGGTGCTATCAAAAAGCAATTGATAATTTCGATGGTTTGCCCTTTGAAGTAGTTTTCGTTGATATTCAATCCAAACACTTTATTGCCCATGCTGTCTATTTTTATGGGATTGAAATGCCCTGCTTTACTGGATGCCACAACCATAAAAAAGTTCTTTTCGGGAAAATACCGAATTTCGTTATTGCTTGATTGGGTAATTCTATTGATTGAAATACCTTCTGCTTGTAAACCATCATCCAACGTAGGAAATTGGCTGAATTTGCCGCTATTGAATAGTAATTTGGGCGATAAATTAATTGTAGAACAGCCTTCAATGAGAATGCCTGCCACTAAAATAAGGAGGAGAAATACGAGTGTTCTTTTCATTTACTTATTTTTTTTATTCGTCTTTTTCTAAGTATAAAGCACAAATTGCATAGAAAAATGAGGTCGTTATTACAAATATAAATACTAACTGATGCGGAAAATCACCCTCAGATGTTGGTAACGTCAAAAATATAATTATATAAATAAATAAAAATGAAGCTAAACTATACACCCAGAAGGATTTGATGATTCTATTTTTTGAGAGAATAAATTGTAAAATAAATCCTAAAAACAAAAATCCGCCAAAAATAATGGGAGTAAAAAAAATAATGAAAAGTGTGTAATAGAAGCTATTGATGCCTCCACTTATTGTGTTAGTTATCAAAAATACCGCCACTACAAATAGCGTAGTAAGAAGTGATGACTTTACTTTTGGTTTTGTTTTCATACTGCTAATTGTTTATTTCTGTTTTAAAAACTACCGGTAAGCGAAACCTGAATCTTACAGGTTGTCCACCCAATAAAGCGGGTTTCCACCTAGGCATTTTTCGCACTAGTTTTTTTGCTTTTCTGTTATGGCTTCTAGAAAGGCTTCTTTCTATTTGAATATTAGTAAGTCGCCCATCTTTTTCTACGATGAATGAAACATCGACACGTCCTTTTATATCACTTGTTTTAGCATTTTTAGGATGTTCCAAGTTTTTGTCGATATAATCAAAGAGTTCTTTATTTCCTCCCATAAATGATGGTTTAATATCTGCTCTGCTAACAACGGTATCTTTTAATGTTTTATTCTGCGCTGTTACCCTTGTTGTGAAAGTCAACAGAGTAGTCAGTACCAATAAAACTATTTTACTCTTCATTTTCCACCCTTTTATATGTCGCTGAATAGTCGCCGCCTTTTCCGCCCGACATGATAAGAACCACCATTGTGGTGCTTCCGTAACCGCACAATCCAAGGTTGTTATCAGCATCGTTATACAATGCAAACTTGTGTACATTGCTGTAAAAATAAAATGGAAAAAACGGCAAAAGTTTGTGTCTTTTTTTTACAGAAACAAAATCTTTATATACTTTGGCTTTTAGGGTAATTTCGTTTTTCTTCAGTCCATTATCATACACACTTGCCGTGATGTATTTTTTGCCGTCGAAGTAGATTTTTGTTTGTGCGTTTTCGCTGTATTTGGTGGTATCTATTTTGGTGGTTTTGTTTTCGTAAAATTCATCCCACAAACGCTCGGTTTCATACGTTCCGTTAATGTTCGCGATATTCAATTTTTGAGGTTGCGCATCGCAATTTTTGGTCACGCTTCTACTGGTGGTGCAGGAGGTAATAGAAACAACCAAGATAGCGGTGGTCAGTAAAATTCTTACATTCATATCTTTTTTTTTACAATTGGGGTTTCATTTCTTCTACTATTTCCTTTGGGAGGAATTCTTTAAAACTATATTGCAAACCCATTTCTGCCATTGCAAAGCGCACTGTTTGGCTTGCCTCATCGTAAATAGCGGCAACCAATCTTTTGTCTGTAAGCTGAATAACCGTTGTTTGTTCAGTTTGCGATATTTCGCCGATTTTGTATCGATCTTTTCCAATAATTTCTATTATAGATACTGTTTCTGCAATTTCTTTTTTAGTAAAATTTCCGGTAACGGTCATTTCAAAATGCATGGTGGCTGCTAAAACACCATACAATTTATTTGCTTGTTTGATGATTTTTTTCGGCTTTTCCGTTTCAATTTTTTTCAATACGACATTTAAATCAGGAAGGATTTCCCAATTATCGAAATTGCTTTGAAGCATATTTTTCATTTGATCTTTTGAAAAGCGAGTGGCATTTAGGAAATCTTCGGAAATAAAATCAACGGCTTGATCAAAATCTTTTTGCTGGAGCGATGTGCAAAATTCTTGAAATTCGGCTGTCATCAAATCCTTCATTTCATTGTCTAACGCTTTTTGGGTGGTGCTTTTTCCTTGTTGGTTATACAATTCGGTTTTGCCAATTTGTTTTCCATCAATATATTTTTCAACG
This sequence comes from Paenimyroides aestuarii, assembly GCF_024628805.1. NCBI lineage: Bacteria > Pseudomonadati > Bacteroidota > Flavobacteriia > Flavobacteriales > Flavobacteriaceae > Paenimyroides > Paenimyroides aestuarii. The sequence continues at coordinate 926,483 of NZ_CP102382.1, forward strand.
GACGCCAATTCTCCATTTTGATTGTAGGTTTTCCATTCGCCTGTTCGTTTACCATTTTCGTAATTACCCGTTTTTAAGGTTTTTCCATTAGCGTAAAAATCTTTCCATTCACCGTGCTTTTGGCCATTTTCATAGTAACCGATACTTTCTAAATCTTCATTTAGGGTATAAAATTTCCATTCGCCAGTTTCTTTTCCGTTGCTGTCATATTTACCCGCTTTCGCGAGTTTTCCGTTTTTATGAGTAATGTAGGTAGTACCATTTGTTCTACCACTATTTTCGTTGGGTGCGGGTGTAATTCCTTGCCCAAAAGCGAAATGGCAAATACAGAATAGTACGATGATTGTGAGTAAGTTTTTCATGATATACTTGGTATATGCTCATTAAAGTTTATCAATCCTAATATTTTCAGAATAGAACAAGTAATACTTATCTCCTTTTTTGGCAATACGCTGTATTCTATTAATATCTCTGCTGGTATCCTCGTCTTTGATTACATGAACCGGATGCTGACCTGTTTCCTGGTTTTTAGGGTACTTAATATCAAAAGAAAGTAGTATTTTTTGGTCAAAAGACAATTTATCTCCTTTATTATCAATAATATAAGATTTTTTTTCATCAAAATCAACATAATCTATATTGTTACTTTTTTGATTTCGTGGATTCAAGTTTTAAATGCAACTCGTCTATTTTCGTTCATTTTTAGAGCAAAAACTTCGTTAGGCGTTTTGAAACCAAATCTTTTTCGTGGTCTGTTGTTTAAAATATTAATAACTGTATTAATTTGATCTTGGGTTATCGATTCAAAGTTAGAACTTTTGGGAAAATATTGTCTTACTAAACCATTTAAATTTTCATTAGCACCTCTTTCCCAACTATGATAGGGCTTTGCAAAAAAGTAATCAATTGCGAGCTTTTCTGAGAGTTGCTCGTGGTTGGCAAATTCCTTTCCATTGTCTGATGTAATGGTGTGTAATAAAGGTTTCCAGTCTTTTAAAAGTTCTATGGTTTTGGTTTCTACGGCTTTTGCTTCTTTGCTGTCAATTTTTCCCATAAAAAGTAATCCTGTGGCTCGGTCGTTAATCGTTAATAGTGCACCTTTATGATCTTTACCAATAACTAAATCTATTTCTAGATCTCCAAATCGTTCTTTTTTCTCCACAATTTGCGGTCGTTTGCTGATATCTACCCTATTGGCTATCAAGCCTCTATTGTCTTTTGAACTACCTCTTTTGCGGTATTTTTTACCTTTGGTTCTCAAATGTTTGTATAGGTTGCCACCGGCTCGCTTATCTTTCCAGATATACTGATAAATACGTTCGTGAGAAACCATTTTTTTTCCTTCTAAAACGGCTCTTCCCACCATTTGCTCTGGACTGAAATCTTGTGCTAAATACTGTTTTACATTGCTTATAACCTCTGGAGTGAATGTAAGTTTTTTAGGCTTGATTTGATGCCTTTTTTGGGCTTTTCGATGTGCTAAACTGGCTTTATAGATGCCGTTTCTGCCATCAGAATTTCTCTTGATTTCTCTGGAAACAACCGATTTGTCTTTCCCGATATAGTCGGCAATTTCAATAATTCGTTTACCTAAGCTGTGGTAAGTTTCAATTTTGTATCTTTGTTCAAGCGTTAAATGTCCCATCTTTATTTTGTAGTGTCGAAACCACAAAGTAAGGTATTTTTTCGCCAACAGGGGGAACATTTTAGCCCCGCGGGGCTAAAATGTTCCCCCTGTTTTTTTTATGATGTTGCATTTATTAGTTGAATCTAAGTTTTTTCCTATACCTTGAATTTTCAAACTGTTTTTGGATTTTCTTTGAATAGTAAGAAACATCAAATGCATGCCCGTTTCATCTACGAATTCACAATAATTTTCATCGCCTCTTCCACGCCAATTTTCTAAACTGATATAACCTTCTAAAGCAATTCTCTTTTCATCTAAATCTGTGTTTTTATAATGAACTTCCCACACATAAGCAGCATTAGATTGCGGTAGTTTTTCTCCTACTATTAATGCTTTTTCGCAACTAATCAATGAAATAACAATCGAAATAGTGATTAATATTTTTGTAACTTTTCTCATATATATAATTTTGTTGTTCTATTGTTGACCTGAAGGGCTATGAACAGTTTGCCTCAACAAGGCTACATTCCCCTTTTCGTTTACCCTTTTCGTAATTACCCGTTTTTAAGGTTTTTCCATTAGCGTAAAAATCTTTCCATTCACCGTGCTTTTGGCCACTTTTATAGTAACCGATACTTTCTAAATCTTCAATTAGGGTATAAAATTTCCATTTGCCGGTTTCTTTTCCGTGGCTGTCATATTTACCCGCTTTTGCCAGTTTTCCGTTTTTATGAGTAATGTAGGTGGTACCATTTGTTCTACCACTATTTTCGTTGGGTGCTACCATTATTTGAGAAAAAGCAAAAAAATGAGTAAAGAGTAGCATTTTGATTATCAATATGTTTTTCATTTCTTTTCTTCTTTAAAATAGATGGAAATCAATTGACGGTAAGCCTTGCTCCAACTTTCACTTTTTTCGCCATTCAATTTTATGATTTTTTCTTTTGTTGTGGTAATGGTTATTTCGGTATCATAGCCATCTGTTTCTTGGTAAGACGAACCGTTTTTAGCATTTTTAAATTTTTCTAAATCGATGCTTTTTAGCAAATTTTCCCAATCCTGAGCTTTGTTAGGATATGATTTTTTTATGTTTTGGGCGCGGTGGTGAGTTACTAAATCATATAACACGCTATCTTTAGTGATGACGTAGGTTCTTGATTGGATTGTGCTCCGTCCGCCAAATATTGAAATGGAAATTGCTTTGATTTCGGGTTTGGCTTCGGTTTTAGTTTGTGCATTGTTTTGGCAGGATAACAAACTAAGAATTATGATGATGATTAGATTTTTCATTTGTTGGTTTGTTTTTTAGAAGTCGCTCCTACGGCGCTTATTTCATTTAACGCATTTCTTCTCTATATACAGTTTGCCAAGGCTTCATTCCCCAATCATCAACATTCTAGGGGTAGAGATCTGTCAAAAAATAAATTCCCACATGTCCTAAAAAAAATTATAAGATACTGTCTTATAGGAAGGGTTTTCGCTAACGTTCAGCGGTTTGCTGCTGAAAAATTTTCTTCCATTTTGCCACTGTATTGCGACTCAACTTAAAATGTAGTGCCAATTCACTATCGTTTAAATTATGCTTTTTTTGGTAATTTAATATTTTCTCAATCGATGCTGCATCATACGATTTATACTTTTGGTTAATATCTTGCTGTTCCTTTATTTTTTTTCCAAATATTAAATCATTCAATAACAAAACATCCATTGAAGTTAGCTTCTCTTTTGATAAAAAGGCGGCACAATCATTCTTTTTATGTGGATATTTTTTTTCTAATAAATCTACATAAATTTTTTTATAATTAGGAACTATTGATCTGTTTTGTATTTTTTTATCCATTTGTAAAGTGTTGTTTTAGGAATGTTGTATTTTTCTATAATTTCATTTTTTGTCATTTCACCCTTATCGAGCATCTCTAAAAAAAAGTCAATAATTTCGGTAGTGTACACGTTTTTTCTGAATTGCGGTACACTTTTAAAATTGTTCTCTTTTTTATAATTGATGGAAGTTGGCGGTGCATACAACACTAAATGCTGCGTGTAAATTCTAAAAAAGTCGTACGCTAATAATTTACTCCAAAGCAATAATCTCTCTGTATCAATATTTTTGGATTGATACATTTTTTCCAGTTCTTCATCGGTTATTTTAAAAAATTTCAGAATACGGTCTGTCTCTATTTTTTGTTCATTTACCAATTGAAGAATAAGATGTCCTATATGAATATCTTTAAATTTGAATTCCATTAACTTTTGCCCAAGTGTTATGTTTTCTCTATTTTTTTTCTTCTTCTTACTTATTTATCTACTGTTATATTTTACTTATTATGTGTATTTGGAAGCATCGGGTTTGTAATTGCTATACAATTTTTTATTTGTATGGATACTTCGTTGGATATATTTTCACAATTCACATTATTTAGCACTTTTAAACGCACTTTTGTTCCATTTAAAGCATTGGAAGCATGGGTGATATTTAAGGTGTTGTTGCTTACCGAAACAACGCCACTAAAAGTAGCATTGGTTAATACATTCCAAACCGTAGGTGCAGATGCTGAAGCATATTCCCAAGTATAAGTAGTAGCATTGGCCACAGCAACCGTTATTTGTGTATCGTTATTTTCACAAATACTAATATTAGGAACATTTTGCGCTACCGTAGGTAACGCATTCACGGTAATCGTAAAAGACACTTTAGGACCAACGCACAAAGTTCCTGAAACCGAAGTTCCTTCTGCAACCCAATAGGTATAAGTACCAACGGCAGACGGATTGGGTGTGCTTGCTAATGGTGTGGTTGCAGTTGCTGAATCAAAATAATACAATTGGTAACTGTTGGTAATACCCGTTGATGATAATGCGTTTTGCAGAACTGGTGCTTTTCCTTGACAAGTGCTCACATTTTGAACGGTTGGCTGTGTTGTTACTAATTGTAGTGAGGTTTGTAATGATATATAACAATTAGGAGCCATACCTGGAACAACTGCGTAAAACGTTCTTTTTGTGCCATCGGTATTCACTGGAAAATTGCCTGTTACAAGATTTGTAGTTTGATCATAACTAGTTGGAATCACCGTAAAAAACTTGGTTCCTAGTGGATATCTATTGGTGATATCAGTACGAGGAAATGCGTTTCCAGGCAACGAACAAAATGCTTTAAATTGAAGCATGCCGTTTTCAACAGGTGGTGGAGCACAACTTTGTATAAATGCTTGACTCACATTTATGGTGGACACAAAATCATCATAATCAGCTCCTTCACAACTTCCTATCGAATAACTGCTTACTAGTCTCGAAGTGACTGTTGTTCCCGAGGTTGCTCCCACCCCAGAAACAGTTCCGTTAACGTGTATAGATAATCCGCATGGACCAACTGTTGACAAAAAAGCACAGTTTGATGTGGTTTTTAATTTATACTTCAAGGAACCTTGTAAAATGGCCATAGAAGTGTCTAACGGTAATGTACCCACATCCCATATCAATGTTCCGCCTGGATAGTTTTGTGGTGTAGCCCCCACAGGAGCCCAAGCTGGCTTTTGCCAAGTGACTGTTGTATTGTTTGATATTTTTATAGTACTATCGGTTCCTGGTATTATTGTAGCACTGTCGTAGTGCAAGTTAAAAGGAATCGGAATTTCTACTTTAAAATTATTAATAGCTTCGGTTCCTTTGTTGTACAATTTCACCTCAAAATCTAAGTCCTGACCAGGATTTACAGTGGTGTTTGTCGGGGGTGTGTTTACTGCTGGTGCATTTTCAGCAACTACCTCTGGAACATAAGCATCCACGGCAAAAACAATACTATAAATTGCATAGGTATCTTGATTGGTTCCAAAACGAAAACGTGTAGATGTTTGATTGTTTGTGATGATGTTCTTAGAACTATTTGGCAAATCAAACATCGCAATATCTAATCCGTAATTGTTGGTATAATTGGGTGTTCGGGTATTTTCGCCAGTATTTACAGATGAGTTAAAGAAATTATTTGGACTATTGTCGCTATGGCTTAAACGCACCCAGTTACTGTTAGCAGCATTGCGAATATCAAATACATCGCCACTAATTCCTCTATCGCCTTCGCCTGCCATCATTCCCATTTTAACGTTGATGTTACCATTTTGAGCAGCACGGAATCCTGATACGGTTAATTCTCCATAATCTGTAACACCCGTATTAGCCTGAGCAATGTAGCTAAAACCATCAAACATCGTTATATCGCGCCATTTCATCTGCGCGTTTTCATAGATTACTACCATTCCCCAACCTCCATAATTACCAACAGCTCCACCATCACCAACGGTAGTAGCAACATCAGCAACAGAATATGTTCCCCAAGCGTTTGTAAGATTTCGGACTTGTTGCGTAATATCCGCATAAGCGGTATAAATGCCATCTACATCAGAATCTCCAAAATGTATTCCATTGGCGGTAAGTTCGGTGTATGTTGTTTCACCCGGCAATTTCAATTTTACCTTATTCTTAACTAAACCATTGCCTAGTGTGAGATTTGAATTATTATTACCTCGCCCAGACCAATACAAACCTGCATAAACTATCTTAGAACAATTTTGAGAAAACCCCGAAGGGTGCGCCAGTACAGCCGATGATGAATTCAATATATTACTAGGATCTCCTGATAATTTATAAAACCTCATGTTGGAATTATTACTGTTATTTTCTTCTGGAGTTCCTGAATTCCATAGTCTTCTGTCATATAAATTGGCGTTTCCAATCATTAAGAAGTCTCCGCGCAAGTTATATATTCCCCCTGCTGGTGCTCCATTTGGTGAATTTGGAGAAGTACGCAAACCAAAAGCTTGTTTGTTCTGCACTTGTGCCAATAGATTTTTGCCTTGAAATAGAAAAAGCAGCAAGGCAATGAGCTTTATGTATAGATAAATCTTTTTATGTGCCATTCCTACCTGTCTATATTTAATTTTTGAATAAGGATTTTACTTTTTAAACGACTCTCTTTTAATTGGTTACTTAGTTTTTCGGATACTTTTTTTAGAGATTGTTCGTCATATCCTTTTAAATTGATGTATTCTAAGTTTGCAAGAGATGCCACTTCTAAATCTATTTCATTGGAACTTTCTGCAGGAACATTGATGATTAACACCTTTAATTGCTGCAATTGTTCGTTTGTTAATCTTAATTTTTGAATTGCAATTACATCTTCCAATTCCATTACATCAATAGGTTCTTTACCATTTAAAATAGTTTCTATTTCACCTTGTTTGCTAACATATAAAAATGATTTTTCACCATGTAAACTTTTTCTTAAATATTCTTGATTTTGCTTTGATTCAGCTTTAAATGCTTCTTCTAAAGTTTCTATTTGTGCGTGCACATTTAAACTGCTTACGAAACAAATAACTAGATATAAAATATACTTTTTCATGATTAATCTTCTTTAACAGCAAAAACAATATTTATAAAGCTGCCATTATTAATATTGGCAGAAGCACTCACCGTGTAAGTCATAAGTCCGGCTGCTGAGATGCTATTAATCGTAAAAACACCTGGTGTGGCATATGTTACATGATACCCCAATTCGCTAGCTGGTAAAACGGGAAGTGTAGCAGCACCTGTACTACTCATCACTGGGTTACTAAATTGCGTGCTGTATATTTGATAAAGATTAATAGTTCCGGTTCGTGTGGTATTATTATAGGTAACACCTGTTTGACCAGCCAATTGACTCTCTGCTGTAGGCACTAATACCGATGGCATATAGAAAAATTTAGGCATTGCTGCTTTTAAAGCCTTTACTGTTCCATCTTGGTTTACAGCCATTAAATGCTGTGTAATTCCAGTAGTAGCGTTTGTAGCTTGGGTTTTGTTTTTATCAAGCCCAGTAATTGCTAAATTACTACCTCCGGTTGCAATGGTAAAAGCATTTCCATTGTTTGAAATGGTAGTTGCCCGTGTTAAATTCCCTCCTAACTTTACTTTTCCATCATGTATTTCTACACCACTTTCTGCCATTCCACTTAAACTTGGGGTTACGGCTTCCCATTGGTTCAAAGAGCCATTATATGTTAAAACCTGTCCGTTTACACTTGGGGCGGTACTGCTAACTGCTGTTCCTTGAATTTTCTCTACCCTTGTACTATTTGCTGCGCCTGTTACATCACCATTCAACGTTATTCCAGCTGTATTGGCACTTACTGTGTAAGTAGTTATATTTCCCGACACATTAGGAACTACCGATATCCCCGTTCCTGGCGCCACTATTGCATTGTTATCAATCGCCGCTACGTCTTCTCCATTCAATAGTCGTTGCCATTTATTTTGATACCAATAATAATAACCAGGTGTAACGTCGCTAGTATTTGCTGTATTATAAACAAAAAGACTATTGATATTTCCTGGTGTAATAGAAGTGTTGTCGGTAGTGGAAGTAAGGTTTACTTGTGGAAATAAAACACCTTTACTATTCGATACTATTTCTAACTGAGAAGATGCATTAGGTGTTCTAGTTCCTATCCCTACCTGACCTTGACTATACGCACCCAATGATGCCACAGAAAAAACTGTAGCTAATGCCATTTTTTTCATAATCGTTCTTAATAATTATTTTTTTAACACACTCATTTTAAGTATGTTTTACTCTTTCCTAAATCTTCATTTCGAGCATAAAATTAATCATTATTGAACCTACATTATTCACTAACCTATTGAAAATAACAAATTTAAGCTATACAAAAAACAACATATAACATATTTAAGCTATCAAAAACCAACATGAAAATTTGAAATTTTATAAAATATCTAATACTTTTTTGAAAAACGCTTATTACACAGAGCAACAATATGTTATAAAATAACATTAAGGATAGTTAATTCTCCGATGAGTATTTTCTAATTAATTCTGATTCATAAATTCTCCGCTATTCAATTTCACCAAACTGATTTAATCCCCCACAAAAAACCACCCCCAAACGGTATATTTTACCATTTGGGGGTGTTTAATAAGCTTTAATCCTTTGTGTGGATGGTTTACATCTCCACGATAATAAACTCGGATCTACGGTTGGCTTGGTGTGCTTCTTCGCTACACTGCACTCCGTCGGCACATTCGTTGACTAATTGGCGCTCGCCATAGCCTTTCGATGTTAATCGTGACGAACTGATGCCTTGGTCAATCAACCATTCTCTAGTCGATTTTGCGCGGTTCTCAGACAATCTGTCGTTGTACTTGTGCGATGCACGGCTGTCGGTATGCGAACGGATGTCGATTTTCATCGTTGGATATTCTTCCAATACCGCCAATACTTTTGCCAGCTCTGCCGCTGCATCCGGACGGATGTTGTATTTGTCTAAATCAAAATAAATCGGATTCAGTTTTAATACTTTAAACAAGTCGTCGCCTACTTTTACAGGGGTTTTAGCTGGTTCCAAAACAATGGTGTGCTCGGTTACACCGCTTTCATTGGGCAAACGCACCACGTCTTCTTGGGTCGTATAGCCTTCTTTTTCCGCTTTTAAGCGGTAGGTTTCTCCACATTTGAATTCGTTGTTGAACACATAACCGCCGTTTTGATAGCGGTTGCTGCTTTCTAGTTCGCCGTACAAATTGTTGTACAACGTTACGTTGGCATCGCTAATAATGTTGCGGGTTTTTGCATCGACTACTTTTAAAAGCAATTTTTGGATGCATTCTAGTTGCAACGGTTTGGTTTCATGGAAACTGTAAATATCGTCGTTGCCGTTGCCGCCCTCACGGTTGCTTGAAAAGAAGCCTTGTTTGGTGTTTGGGTCGATATAATACGCAAAATCATCTGCATTTCCGTTGATTGGTGCTCCTACGTTGTGGATTTCCCCAGGTTGGCTGTTTCTGTCTAATTTTGTGGCATATACATCAAGTCCGCCTAGTCCTACTCTACCGTCGCTTGAAAAATACAATTCCCCACTTTCGGTTACAAACGGAAAGGTTTCTCTGCCTTCGGTGTTGATCCCCTCACCCATGTTTACAGGTCCGCCAAAAGCTCCTGAGGGATGAATTGCTACCTGCCACAAATCCGATTCGCCGAAGCCTCCCGGACGGTCGCTCGCAAAATACATTGTGGCTTCGTCTGGGCTTAAGGTGGGGTGTGCCGTGTTGTAGCCGTCCATATTGAACGGTAACTCGGTTATGTGCTCCCATTTGCCATCCACGTTTTCTGCACGGTAGATTTTAAGCTTCGTGTTTTTGTCGGCATCGTATTTACGGGTATGGTTGATGTAGTTGTTGCGTGTGAAATACATCGTGTTGCCGTCTTTGGTGATTACCGCTGTGGATTCGTTAAGTGGTGATTTTACCTTTCCTTTCAATCGGGTTACTTTATCATCTTTGCTTGCCGTTTCGGCTACGCTGTACAAGCTGGTAAAGGCATCGCCTGTCCAGGTGTGTTCGCGTTTGTGCAAGCTGCCCGTGTCGCGCGCGCTGGTAAAGTACAATTGGTTGTTGTGTACATAGCTTCCGTAATCGGAATAAGGCGTGTTGATCTCCAAGTTCTTGATTTGGTCGTAGCGACCTGAATTGGCTTGTATCTGCTTTTTAAGTTCGGCTTCGTTCTTGCGGATTTTAGAACGTTGCGTGTGGCTGCCGGCTTTGTTTACAAACTGGTCGTAATAGCGCTTTGATTCGCTTTCTTTGCCCACGTGTTGCAAGGTTTGGGCGTAGCGGTAATAGTACTCGCTGCCAATGTTTTCGCTGCCAAATTCTTTGAACAAGCGTTCGTAGTGCTTTTGGGCTTCGCCATAGCGTGCGTTAAAGTAGTAGGCGTTGCCTAACTTTTCTAGTACATCCTTCCCGGCATAGCCGCGGTTGGCTACTTTCTCGTAAATGCTGATTGCATCTACATAAGCCCATTGGTTGTAGTCTTTATCGGCTGTATTTAATCCCGCTTGTGCTTGTGCCCCCGTGTTCCCCAGCATAAAGGCGGTGAACAAAGCGGCTCTATATATCCCTTTTTTCATTTTTCTTTATTTTTAGAAGAAACGCGGCGAGTTCACGCGGCGGTATTTGTTAAACAATTCAAAGCGCATAAAAATCTCGTGTGAGCCGTTGTTGTAATTTCTCAAGGCTTTGATGTCGCTGTCGTAGCTATAGCCTATAAACAATCCGTCGGTTACCTGGAAGCCTGCCAAGGCACTCCATGCGGCATCCCAGCGATAAGCGGCTCCTAAAGTAAACTTCTCGTTGATTAAGAAATTCCCTGTGATATCAGCTTGTAAAGGTGCGCCTTCTACTGCTTTTAACAAAAATGCCGGTTTAAACTTCAACATCGGGTTCAACTCAAATACGTGACCTCCCATTAAATAATAGTGCATCTTTTGCTGCATCGTGCTTTGTACGTTGTCGTCGTAGCGCGTGGTTTCTAAAAAATGGGGTGCCGATAATCCTACATACGTTTGTTCGTTATGCCAATAAACACCCGCTCCTATGTTTGGAGTGAATTGGTTGTTGATGTCTGTAAGGATCTGCGAATCGTTCGGGTTGTATTTGTTCAGCCTAGAATAAGCTACATTCAGCATATTGGCTGATCCTTTTAAGCCGAAGCTTAGCTTGCTGCCACGGTTGTTTAAATCTAAGGTGTACGAGAAATCTACACTTAACGTGTTTTCATCGGTCACCCCTAACCTGTCGTTTACAAAGCTTACTCCTAAACCTACTTTACTCTCGGCTATAGGGGTGTTTATGGAAAACGAATTGGTCGTTGGTGCGCCTTCTAATCCTACCCATTGGCTGCGGTGCAAGCCAAAGATGCTCAAGGCGCCTCTGCTACCTGCATAAGCCGGGTTGATGTTGATCGTGTTGTACATGTAATTCGTGTACTGGGGGTCTTGTTGGGCGTTTGCCGAAATGCTTACCAAAGCTAACAAAGCCATTATCTTTTTTAATTGTTTCATTGCTTTTTAGTTTTAGTCGTTGTTTTCTAAGTGTAAATACCCTACTTTCTTAACCCATTGGCTTTCTCCATCGCGGTCGAATAAATATTCCACTACATAATAGTAGGTTCCGCTTGGGAGTTTTTCGCCTTCGTTTACAATCGCATTGCCTTGTGCATAGCCACGGAACACGTTGCCGTTGCTGTCGTAGCTATGGGTTTCATATACTTTTCTTCCCCAACGGTTGTAAATGGTTACGTGGTTGTTTGGAAATTGGTTGATGTTGTCGATAATGAAGTAATCGTTCATGCCGTCGCCATCGGGTGTTACCCCATTGTAGATTACTACTTCACCTGGGTTGATCAGTGCTTCTTTGATGGTGCCAAGGGTAAATATTCCAAAGCCATCTACATTTACAGGTGTGCTTACGGTTTGCTCGCCATAGTTTACCACACCGCCTTCATCTACCCACAATTTTTGGGTTTCGTCCCAACGTACCACGTGTAATAAATCAGGATTTGCTGTTAACCATGCTGGGGTGGTGCGTGTATCCCATGAGAGGGTTACAACCACCGAATTATCGGTGTTTACGCTTTGGTTGATGATCCAATATTCTTGGTCGTCAATGGCTTTTATGACTCCGGTGCGGCTGGCATGCGGGTATTTGCTGTTGGAATTTTCCAATAGGTATTCGCCCGTGTAGATTTCTGCTTCTTGAACGGGTGCTGATATGCCTGCAAAACGGTAATAACCTCCATCGCCAATAGGGTATTTAAACCCTTCGTTGCCCCGTTTGGTGACTTCGCCGTTTACGTGGCTGCGGTCGGAAGTATTGATGTGGTTCGCACCTTTTAAGAAGACAAATGCACCGCCATTGGCTTTATCCATCAACACCACTCCGTTTAAAAGATTTACGGTGCCGGCATTGGCAATGTCATTGGTTAAATGAAAACTGTGTTCTGCCCCGCTTTTGTTGAACAATACATCGTAAAAGCTACTGGGTGAGCTTCCTGAAATCTGTTGCATGCCCGGCATTAAGCCCTCAAATACCACATAGCCCGTGCGGCTGTTGGTTGTGTAACTGAACAAACCTTCGTTTTGGTAATCGCCGTAGAAATAAAAATCGCCGTCGTTTAAAACATCGCCCGTTGATTCGTTCTTGAAATCAAAGTAGGTAGATACTTCCGTGCCCGGCTCTACTTTTAAAACGCCCTCGTTTACTGTTAATTCTGTTTGGGAGAAACTATTTATCCCTAAAAAAATAGACAGTGTGGTTATATATATTTTTTTCATAAATTTTTCTTTATTGTAAATCTTTAAAAGATTGTTCAACAATTACTTCTATCAGGAAATCTTTTGAATTATTTCCAATAATTCCAAACAGCTCCATCAAAAACAGCGACTGCGTTTCTCACCGTATCATAACACATCATTCCAGGGTAAGGACTTTTAACTGTTAAATGCGGATTCATGACATGTGGCAAAACCAAAGCTTTATTAGCCGACTCTAGTACCAAAACGCCATCAGCATCAGATTCTTTTGCGCCAATCACAGTTTTTTTACCGTTATCAACTGTTCCACTGTAAGGTACCAACGTAGTTGTATTTCCAGCCTCTGAAAGACTTACCCAAGCACCATTTTCAAACATTTTTACTTTTTTTTCAGTAAATCTGGCATCAAACAAAAAAGTTCCGTTTTCTGGTGTTGTAGGTAATGTTTCTACCGCTGGTAAAATAATCCCGTTTGTAGTTCCTTTTTTAAAATCTAACAATGCAGAGGCACTACTGGCTGTTTTTTCTTCGATGACCGTTTGTGCATTTACATTGGAGTAGATACCTAAACTACTTATTGCTATTAAAAAATACTGTTTCATCTTAAAAAAATTTAATTAGTTGGAAAACTACAATCTTTCTCAATACACTTCCAAATTGATCCATCGAACAATTTCACACAATTGTCTTGCAGATCATAAACAATCATCCCTTCAACAGGTGCCGTAATGGAATCAGTTGTGAGGTTTGGAGTGCCGTTTGTACCTCCTACATGGTTTACACGTGAAATAACAAAACCTTTACTTCTAGACTCTACTGCTATAAAACCATTAGGTACATTTCCTGGCCAGCCTGTTGTTCCACCATTAAATCCTAGAATATCAGAAATACCTGTTTTTGTAAAACTATCAGCTGGATTGGTATTAGGGTCTTCATAGCAACCTCCTGGTCCTGAAATAATAAATATTCCATCTTCAACTTCTCCACCAAAAACAGAACCGGTAGGCAAAGTAATATCCGAAGCGTTTCGTGCAATTCTTAATCGGAAATATGTACTTCCTGCAGAAATTCCAGAAATTCCTGTCCATGTAAGAGAAACACTTGTTGCTCCATTGGCAACTGTAACCGAAGTTGACTCAGCAGCTTCAAAAGTTCCATTTTTATTAAAGTCGATCCAACCTCTTAGCGTTGCTGCAAGTCCGGTAGTATTAGTAACCGGAATCGTTGCTGTGTATGCTGTAGCATTACTGTATAATATTGGCCAAGTTACACTGTTTTCGTCATTGATATTGTTAGTGTCATCTCCATTGGCATTGGTATTTGGAAAACCATCATTCTCTAAATCTATGTTAGAACCAATCATAAGAGATGCTGTGTTATTAGTTGCGTCATACTGAGACACTGTATGACGAGGTCCGTTTGATGCCAATAATGTTTTATAGGTATCTGGTGCATCTCCAAAATCTGAAACAGCGAACGGGTTTAAAGGTGTAGCACAGCTTGCTAAATCTCCTTGAGCTCCTGCTGGTGTTATCGTACCAATCGATGAAATACTAAAATCATTATTCATTCTAAACAATGTTGTCGCATTGGTAATAAACAATTCTCCTGCTGGACTGAATGAAATTCCATTTGGACCATTTCCTATATCTTGTTTAGCTATTTGTTCTAATACCAAAGGTGTACTTCCCATATTGGTTGTAGGCACTGCACTCTTTATTCTGAAAACATAAGCAGTTGGCGCAAAAGCAGTCCCGGATAATATCCACAAGTCGCCATTACCGTCCATGGCAATATCTCCGCCCGTATAAGTAGCTAAAACAGTATTTAGTGATTGTCCGTTTTGATCTACATAGTTACTTGTAATATCTGTCCAAGTGTTATTTGCGATATTATAATATTTCAAAACATTGCTTGACGTAATTCCATAATAACCTGTACCATCATTGGTTACTGTTCCTCTGTAAATAAGTCCCGTAGTACTAGCCAAGTTTTGATAAGCTCCTGTAATAGGATCATAACTTACAAAAATATTACTTCCTGAAGGACCTCCGTTTTGGCTCAATACATAATAAAACTTTTTTGTCACATCACTGAACCCTAATGCATTTGCTCCATTGGGTGCTGCTGGAACCGATGTAGGATGTGGAGTCGTATTGATTACCGCTCCCAAAGCTCCGGTTGTGGTATCAAAAACCCTTATTTCACCTGTATTTGCACTTAGACTATATGTTTTATTGGTACAATCATAGGGAGGTACAACGGTTATCGTAACTACATTGGAAATAGCCGTACAACCACCTGCACTGGTTACAACCGCACGATAGTATCTTGTGGCTGTTAATGCTCCTGGGCTGTAAGAAGCAGTTGTACCACCAGTTGCTACATTTGTAAATGTTACATTATCCGTTGACACTTGCCATTGAATGCTTCCTGTAGATCCCGCTAATGTTAAGGCGGTTGGGATAGATCCAGAAGCAATGGTTTGATTGGCTGTGGCTGTACCAGCAACTGCAGCAGGATTTACAGTCTGCGATTGATTAACTGTTTGTCCACTCGCTTGTGAATAGCCTGTAATTGCAGGTGTTGCTGTTGGCAACGCTGGCACACCACTCGAATTTACGGTGGTATTTAATCTATTTCCTGAAATATAACTTGCTCCTGCCTGAAAATTAGCGCCGCCTTCAATAACATCAGGACAACCATCACCATCTGAATCTAAATCTAAATAATTTGGGATACCATCCCCATCAGTGTCGCAAACAGTGAGTAAATCCTCAGATCCGTATGCTATGTTGAATACATTCGTTCCAAAATTTGCACTTCCTTCATTTACCCAATTTGGCGTAGCCGATGTAGGATTAGAAGAAGAATATACTCTGGTTCTATTCGCTAATGTTTCTGTAGCAGTACCTGAAGAAGAATAATACATAAAGTAATATACGCCATCATGAACCGCCATATCTACCAACGCATAGTTTCTGCCTCCATCAGCGAAAGTAAGTGCTAAACCAGTTAATGTTCCCATATTAGTCCAGCTATTTGTGACAGGATCGGTAGAAGAATACAATACCGGAGTACCTGAATTATTGAACCAATGATAAAAAACACCATTATCATACCCTAGGTTTTTTTGACCACCTCCCACATTTGCATTTCCAAGATCGGTAAAGGTTCCTGTAGTAATATTATTGGTATAAAGTAGTCTCCCCGCACTGTTAATTACGTAAAACTTACCATCGTCATAGGCTAAATTTGTTGTAGCGGTGATATTGTTTGCTACTGTATAAGGAACGCCACCATTTGTAGGACAACCAGTTCCTGCAGGGCAAACATATGTTGTTCCCACTCCATCTGTCTGCTTATATAACCACAGCCCATCCGTTGTATTAGATGCTGTACCATCAAATAAATGATAGAGTGGCTCGTTATTAATTGTTGGACACTCATCTATATCTAAAATACCGTCGTTGTCATCATCTAAGTCACATGCATCTGCAATACCATCACTGTCAGAGTCAGGGTTGGCCGCAGAAGGAGTACAAGGATTTATAACTACCGTTATAGTTACTTGCGCTGTATCGCAAGGAGTTCCTGAAGTCTGGTTACAAATGGTGTAATTCATTGTATATGTTCCCGCAGCTACTGTTGAGGCTACTGAAATAGTTCCATTTGCATTTAGTGTAAATCCTGCTGGCCAAGTTCCTGATGTTGCAATGGATACTTGTCCTGCTGAAATACCAATTACTGCGGGATTTCCTGCATTGTTAATGTCATTTACAATAACACTTGCTGTTGCACTTCCAGGAGCAACATTGGTGTAGGTATCTTCCACAGCATTTACTAAATTACAAGTCTCCGATTGAAATGTTTCTGTGATTGTTCTCACGGGGCAAGTGCCTGCTGGTGTTTGGTAGGTAATTGTAGCAGTGCCTGCGCTTGTAAACTTAACTTTATAACCTGTTGTGGCATTTCCTGTAATGGTTACTGGCCCTGTGCTCGCTGTAACTGTACCGCCAGTAGGTATAGCAACCAGATCAAATTCAACATTTACACAAAATTTCCCGGTACTTCCTTTAATTTGAGGCTCTAAGGTAATATTTGGAACAGAAGAAGCACAAATTGGGACATAGGCTGTATTGAAAGTAAAGCTGGTTTCATCTGTATCAGTACCACCACCAGCACCCATAGATCCATCAATACGGTGTCCTACATATCCAAAATTGGTTTGGCATTGTTCGGTAATCATAGTGGTGTGACCGCCTGTATGTACAGAAGTAACAATACTACTTACAGTTAATCCATTAGGAATACCCGGATTCACTGCACCATCCGATGTTCCTCTTCCAAGCATACTTCCGTCATTATATCCCCAATTGTATAATTGATTCGAATTATTGATCACATTGATACCGGCATATCTTCCGTCGTGTTCATTAGGGCTAATCCATTTGATGTTGTTCATCACTGGTCCTGTAGATGATGTATATCTTGGCTGAATCCAAGTTCTTCTTTCGGATGTTGACCAATCACCTAATTGTCTGTAATCATTAAATCCCATCGAGTACAAATTGCCATCAGTCATTAAAATATAATATGCAGACTCTTGTAATGTTGAAGAATTTGTACTTGGTGTTATACCTATCATTTTAATGGTTCCTGATGGAATAGTCATTTGTGTTGCTCTAGATCTGGCAGCTGCAGCGGTATTGTTCCCTAAGTATGAAGTTTCACCCCAAGTCCAAACGGTTCCATCGCTTTTTAGTGCCATAGCAGTACCACCAGCTACCCTTGCAACAATAACATTAGTTAAATTAGTAGTGCTCGTTTGTTGAACTCTATACCAAGTAGTTGCATTTCCTGCATTTCCATTTCCTCTCATTTCAGGATTTGCCGACATAACCCATACATCTCCACTACAAGTTACTAGACATAATGTTCCTATTTGTGTACTACCTCTTCTTATAGTCCCGGTAAGCATTTTTACATCAGTAGGAGAAACACCAGTTGGTAGCCCATCTGCTTTTCCATTAACACTTATCTTTTGAAATGTAGTACTTGTAGTAAATGACCCATCAATTATTCTACCTTCTGTACCCCAAACATATAAACCATTAGAGGCTAGTGCTACAAATGATTGATTATTTGAACCACCGGAAGCACCAGTAACTTTATACACTTTTGCATTACCAAGTGCAGGAAAATTGGTTCCATTAATTGTGATTGGACTTAATACATTGTCTGTTCCATTGTTCGCCATATTTTGTCCCCAAACTTTAAAAGTTCCATCGTACTGCCTTACAGCAGTACCGTGATAAGCAGAGGTATAGTTATCATATTCTATGGTTGCAGCATTGTTTGTAGAATTAACAAAGGCATTGTTGTAATCGGTGTTGCTACAGCCTTCTCCTGCCACAAAACCACATTGTGCAAAGGAACTATTGCCAAAGCAAACAATGGAAAGAAATACTAATAAATATGTGAAGTAGTTTTTTGTCATAACTAATTATTTAATGTGAGCAATTATAAAGTTGCAATACTTTATCCTATCGATAAAGTATTGCAACACATAATTAGTTTTTTTTGTTTAACAACAATTTTTCCAAACGTTGTAATCGTTCTTCTGTGTCTTGGGCTTGTTTTTTAAGCGCTTCGATTTCGGATTGCTGTTTTTCTATGGTATCTTGTTGTTCTATTGTGTGGATGTACAACTCTTCAATTTTCTCTAAGCTTTGAATGGTTAACTTGGTCATATCAAATGTATAGCCATTGTTAGCTTTGCCTAAATCAGCAATTGAAGTAACCCCTGGTAAGTGGTTATTTGCTTTGATAAAGTTTCTCACGTAGTCTAAAGATTTAAACTCGTAATTAGGGTTAATCTCAGATTTTCCACCAAAGTATTTCTCAAACACATAATCGGCATACACACTGTTTGTTGTCCAAACTTTACCAGTTGTAGAAATATCGCCTGCCACGTGCAATTTAGGCTGAATCGTTGCTCCTCCTACAGTAAAGGATGGTGCAGAAGTGGCACCGATAGCCAATTCCCCAGTTGGTGTTAAACGCATTTTTTCTGTAGATAAGGTATTAGCTACTTGATTTGTAGTAAATACAATAGGAGCTGGTACTGCTGTATAATGTGTTCCAATTGTTAATCTGGTAGCTCCTTCGCCTGCAAATATTTGAGCTGCATTATCGTCATAAGACTGCAAAGATAAGTTTGTTTGTCTACCATTCGTATTGGCATCTGCTGACCTAATAATTATGCTTCCTTCATTTGACAAACCTTCTTGACTAAGACCTCCTGTGTCATATACCGACGTCTGTTGAATGGTGTTATTAAAATTTAATGAGTGGCCATTGATTGCTACTGTCGTACCTCTATTTAACGTACCGCCTAATTCAATTGCTGTGCCGTTTTCGGTTAATCCATTCGCAGCTGTAACCAGAGGTTCTAAATTAGCTGTTGATGACTCACCGTTAACGGTACTCGTTAAATTTTTTCCTGTCAAAGATAAATTGTTTGTTGTGGCAGGTATTAATGCAGAAGTGTTAACCGTTCGCAATACGCCCAAATTATCTGCAACTACAACTTTATCTGCTGTTTGTAAAGTATATGCATTAGTAATCTGTCTTACACGCACATTACCCGTTACTACATCCAAACGGTTGGTTGAAGTTATAGTTGGTAACGCATTCACA
This sequence comes from Paenimyroides aestuarii, assembly GCF_024628805.1. Classification (NCBI taxonomy): domain Bacteria; kingdom Pseudomonadati; phylum Bacteroidota; class Flavobacteriia; order Flavobacteriales; family Flavobacteriaceae; genus Paenimyroides; species Paenimyroides aestuarii. The sequence goes on from NZ_CP102382.1 coordinate 945,957, forward strand.
CCTGTAAAGTCTCCAAAGGCTAAATTACCGCTTTCTCCGTAAATATAGTTTTGGATGTTTAGCTGATTGTTACCTGTATTTTTTGCTTTGGTTTGCGAGCCTAAAAATAAACTGAAATCACCTGAGTTATATCTTTCTGTCGCTGCACCTAATAATCTATTTCCAGCTTCAGTACCAAAAAAGGTATTATAGCTACCTGTAGTTAAAGCGCCACCCGAAGCAACACCTAAACCAACGTTGTCATCACCTGTTCCTAATGTATTTAATACAGTGCTACCAACACCAATATTCTTGTTACCAACAGCAGTAGGCAAAACGTCTGCCCCAAATGCCAAGTTTTGACTTTGAGTAGTTATAGCTCTTAAAGACATATTTCCCACAACATGATTATTGCTTCCAGTAGTTAAAGCACTTAAGTTACTTATACCCATTGAAATATTAGACGACCCCGTTGTTACTGCGCTCATGTTTGAAGAACCTACTACCACGTTTGCATCTGCGGTAGTTGCTTGGGGTAAGTTTAAAGCACCTATTGCTAAATTGGTTCCTGATGTCGCGTTAGGTAAGTTAGCATATCCTATGGCTACGTTTCCTGCGCCAGTTATTTTTGCTAGTTGATCACCTCCACCTATGGCAATGTTGCCTGTAAATCCAAATGGGTGTGTACCTACCGATACGCTATTCATAGCACCTGGACCTATAGCTACATTGGCATTACCTGGAATAGTAGATCCATTACTCCCTACACCAGCATCTTCAGAAATGTGGTTGGTACCAATCCGGCGAACATCTGCTGGGGCATCAATTAATCTTACCCATTTACCAGGTGCGGCTACGGTTGGTTTTTGCCAGTAATAGTAACCAGGTGTAACGTCGCCTGCTGTTGCTGTATTGTAAACCAATAAAGAGTTTGCCGTGTGTTGATCTGCTGCTGCTAACCCAGTGATTGGGCTAAAATTGTTGGTATTTGTTAATGCTACTCTAGGCGCCAAAAAACCTTTATTTGCACTTTCAACTTCTATCACTGCACTAGGATTTATAATCGTTGGATTATTTCCTATTTTTTGTTGCGTTACTTGTGCGAATCCTATTGTTGTAGTTCCAATACCAAATGCAATAAGAGCTGCTATATTTCTAGTTATTTTATTCATAACTTTTATTTTTAATTTTAATAATAGTAGATGTTTTATTTATTTCAAAGTTTAAATAAACAGAGGCCGAACCTCTGTTTATCCATATTATTAGAATTGATTAGTCTATTTTATACCAATTTGTTCCATTACTTTGAATACGCATAGTACCTTGTACGTTGAATTTATCAAATGTTACACCGTTAGCTAAAGTTACTTGTTCTGTTAACGTTATAATATTACCTGTTCCGTCCATTTTACGTAGAATAATTATTCTACCATTATTTTCACTAGCAGCTGGTAATGTTACTGTTAACGCTGCTGATGACGCATCGATTAATATTGTATCATCATCTGCTACTACTGTACTGCTAGTAGCAATGCTTCTTACGGTATTTGAAGGTTTATAATAAGCACCTCCATCTGACCCTACAGTTATTTGGTTATCATCATCTGCACTAACAACATTTGCTGTAGTCGCTGTTCCTCTTTCTGGAGTGTATGTGATAATACCTGTGTTTACATCTTGTGTCATTGCTGTTAAAGATTCTTCAGCTTCAATGATATTGATGATCTCACTATAAATATCGCCTTGGTTTTGGATGTTTGTTACCACATCGCCTACTACATCTACTGTTAAGGTTTCCCCGTTGGCATTTGTAAAGGTGTAGGTTCCGTCTGTGTTTTTACCCATGGTTAAGGTGTTCGCATCAAAGGTCATTACCGTTCCGTCTACCGCTGTGTGCGTGAAGGTTCCGTCGCCGTTGTCTACAAATAGATCGCTCTCTTGTTCTAAGATATTGATGATCTCACTATAGATAGCGCCTTGGTTTTGGATGTTTGTTACCACATCGCCTACTACATCTACTGTTAAGGTTTCCCCGTTGGCATTTGTAAAGGTGTAGGTTCCGTCTGTGTTTTTACCCATGGTTAAGGTGTTCGCATCAAAGGTCATTACCGTTCCGTCTACCGCTGTGTGCGTGAAGGTTCCGTCGCCGTTGTCTACAAATAGATCGCTCTCTTGTTCTAAGATATTGATGATCTCACTATAGATAGCGCCTTGGTTTTGGATGTTCGTTACCACATCGCCTACTACATCTACTGTTAAGGTTTCCCCGTTGGCATTTGTAAAGGTGTAGGTTCCGTCTGTGTTTTTACCCATGGTTAAGGTGTTCGCATCAAAGGTCATTACCGTTCCGTCTACCGCTGTGTGCGTGAAGGTTCCGTCGCCGTTGTCTACAAATAGATCGCTCTCTTGTTCTAAGATGTTGATGATCTCACTATAAATAGCGCCTTGGTTTTGGATGTTTGTTACCACATCGCCTACTACATCTACTGTTAAGGTTTCCCCGTTGGCATTTGTAAAGGTGTAGGTTCCGTCTGTGTTTTTACCCATGGTTAAGGTGTTCGCATCAAAGGTCATTACCGTTCCGTCTACCGCTGTGTGCGTGAAGGTTCCGTCGCCGTTGTCTACAAATAGATCGCTCTCTTGTTCTAAGATATTGATGATCTCACTATAAATATCGCCTTGGTTTTGGATGTTTGTTACCACATCGCCTACTACATCTACTGTTAAGGTTTCCCCGTTGGCATTTGTAAAGGTGTAGGTTCCGTCTGTGTTTTTACCCATGGTTAAGGTGTTCGCATCAAAGGTCATTATCGTTCCGTCTACCGCTGTGTGCGTGAAGGTTCCGTCGCCGTTGTCTACAAATAGATCGCTCTCTTGTTCTAAGATGTTGATGATCTCACTATAAATATCGCCTTGGTTTTGGATGTTTGTTACCACATCGCCTACTACATCTACTGTTAAGGTTTCCCCGTTGGCATTTGTAAAGGTGTAGGTTCCGTCTGTGTTTTTACCCATGGTTAAGGTGTTCGCATCAAAGGTCATTACCGTTCCGTCTACCGCTGTGTGCGTGAAGGTTCCGTCGCCGTTGTCTACAAATAGATCGCTCTCTTGTTCTAAGATGTTGATGATCTCACTATAAATATCGCCTTGGTTTTGGATGTTTGTTACCACATCGCCTACTACATCTACTGTTAAGGTTTCCCCGTTGGCATTTGTAAAGGTGTAGGTTCCGTCTGTGTTTTTACCCATGGTTAAGGTGTTCGCATCAAAGGTCATTACCGTTCCGTCTACCGCTGTGTGCGTGAAGGTTCCGTCGCCGTTGTCTCTGAAAATATCGCTCTCTTGTTCTAAGATGTTGATGATCTCACTATAAATATCGCCTTGGTTTTGGATGTTTGTTACCACATCGCCTACTACATCTACTGTTAAGGTTTCCCCGTTGGCATTTGTAAAGGTGTAGGTTCCGTCTGTGTTTTTACCCATGGTTAAGGTGTTCGCATCAAAGGTCATTACCGTTCCGTCTACCGCTGTGTGCGTGAAGGTTCCGTCGCCGTTGTCTACAAATAGATCGCTCTCTTGTTCTAAGATGTTGATGATCTCACTATAAATATCGCCTTGGTTTTGGATGTTTGTTACCACATCGCCTACTACATCTACTGTTAAGGTTTCCCCGTTGGCATTTGTAAAGGTGTAGGTTCCGTCTGTGTTTTTACCCATGGTTAAGGTGTTCGCATCAAAGGTCATTACCGTTCCGTCTACCGCTGTGTGCGTGAAGGTTCCGTCGCCGTTGTCTACAAATAGATCGCTCTCTTGTTCTAAGATGTTGATGATCTCACTATAAATATCGCCTTGGTTTTGGATGTTTGTTACCACATCGCCTACTACATCTACTGTTAAGGTTTCCCCGTTGGCATTTGTAAAGGTGTAGGTTCCGTCTGTGTTTTTACCCATGGTTAAGGTGTTCGCATCAAAGGTCATTACCGTTCCGTCTACCGCTGTGTGCGTGAAGGTTCCGTCGCCGTTGTCTACAAATAGATCGCTCTCTTGTTCTAAGATATTGATGATCTCACTATAAATATCGCCTTGGTTTTGGATGTTCGTTACCACATCGCCTACTACATCTACTGTTAAGGTTTCCCCGTTGGCATTTGTAAAGGTGTAGGTTCCGTCGTTATTGTTAACCATATCCAAAGTGTTCGCATCAAAGGTCATTACCGTTCCGTCTACTGCTGTGTGCGTGAAGGTTCCGTCGCCGTTGTCTACAAATAGATCGCTCTCTTGTTCTAAGATGTTGATGATCTCACTATAGATAGCGCCTTGGTTTTGGATGTTTGTTACCACATCGCCTACTACGTCTACTGTTAAGGTTTCCCCGTTGGCATTTGTAAAGGTGTAGGTTCCGTCTGTGTTTTTACCCATGGTTAAGGTGTTCGCATCAAAGGTCATTACCGTTCCGTCTACCGCTGTGTGCGTGAAGGTTCCGTCGCCGTTGTCTACAAATAGATCGCTCTCTTGTTCTAAGATGTTGATGATCTCACTATAAATATCGCCTTGGTTTTGGATGTTTGTTACCACATCGCCTACTACATCTACTGTTAAGGTTTCCCCGTTGGCATTTGTAAAGGTGTAGGTTCCGTCTGTGTTTTTACCCATGGTTAAGGTGTTCGCATCAAAGGTCATTACCGTTCCGTCTACCGCTGTGTGCGTGAAGGTTCCGTCGCCGTTGTCTACAAATAGATCGCTCTCTTGTTCTAAGATATTGATGATCTCACTATAGATAGCGCCTTGGTTTTGGATGTTCGTTACCACATCGCCTACTACATCTACTGTTAAGGTTTCCCCGTTGGCATTTGTAAAGGTGTAGGTTCCGTCGTTATTGTTAACCATATCCAAAGTGTTCGCATCAAAGGTCATTACCGTTCCGTCTACTGCTGTGTGCGTGAAGGTTCCGTCGCCGTTGTCTACAAATAGATCGCTCTCTTGTTCTAAGATGTTGATGATCTCACTATAGATAGCGCCTTGGTTTTGGATGTTTGTTACCACATCGCCTACTACGTCTACTGTTAAGGTTTCCCCGTTGGCATTTGTAAAGGTGTAGGTTCCGTCGTTATTGTTAACCATATCCAAAGTGTTCGCATCAAAGGTCATTACCGTTCCGTCTACTGCTGTGTGCGTGAAGGTTCCGTCGCCGTTGTCTCTGAAAATATCGCTCTCTTGTTCTAAGATGTTGATGATCTCACTATAAATATCGCCTTGGTTTTGGATGTTTGTTACCACATCGCCTACTACGTCTACTGTTAAGGTTTCCCCGTTGGCATTTGTAAAGGTGTAGGTTCCGTCGTTATTGTTAACCATATCCAAAGTGTTCGCATCAAAGGTCATTACCGTTCCGTCTACTGCTGTGTGCGTGAAGGTTCCGTCGCCGTTGTCTACAAATAGATCGCTCTCTTGTTCTAAGATGTTGATGATCTCACTATAGATAGCGCCTTGGTTTTGGATGTTTGTTACCACATCGCCTACTACGTCTACTGTTAAGGTTTCCCCGTTGGCATTTGTAAAGGTGTAGGTTCCGTCGTTATTGTTAACCATATCCAAAGTGTTCGCATCAAAGGTCATTACCGTTCCGTCTACTGCTGTGTGCGTGAAGGTTCCGTCGCCGTTGTCTCTGAAAATATCGCTCTCTTGTTCTAAGATGTTGATGATCTCACTATAAATATCGCCTTGGTTTTGGATGTTTGTTACCACATCGCCTACTACGTCTACTGTTAAGGTTTCCCCGTTGGCATTTGTAAAGGTGTAGGTTCCGTCTGTGTTTTTACCCATGGTTAAGGTGTTCGCATCAAAGGTCATTACCGTTCCGTCTACCGCTGTGTGCGTGAAGGTTCCGTCGCCGTTGTCTACAAATAGATCGCTCTCTTGTTCTAAGATGTTGATGATCTCACTATAGATAGCGCCTTGGTTTTGGATGTTTGTTACCACATCGCCTACTACGTCTACTGTTAAGGTTTCCCCGTTGGCATTTGTAAAGGTGTAGGTTCCGTCGTTATTGTTAACCATATCCAAAGTGTTCGCATCAAAGGTCATTACCGTTCCGTCTACTGCTGTGTGCGTGAAGGTTCCGTCGCCGTTGTCTCTGAAAATATCGCTCTCTTGTTCTAAGATGTTGATGATCTCACTATAAATATCGCCTTGGTTTTGGATGTTTGTTACCACATCGCCTACTACGTCTACTGTTAAGGTTTCCCCGTTGGCATTTGTAAAGGTGTAGGTTCCGTCGTTATTGTTAACCATATCCAAAGTGTTCGCATCAAAGGTCATTACCGTTCCGTCTACTGCTGTGTGCGTGAAGGTTCCGTCGCCGTTGTCTACAAATAGATCGCTCTCTTGTTCTAAGATGTTGATGATCTCACTATAGATAGCGCCTTGGTTTTGGATGTTTGTTACCACATCGCCTACTACGTCTACTGTTAAGGTTTCCCCGTTGGCATTTGTAAAGGTGTAGGTTCCGTCGTTATTGTTAACCATATCCAAAGTGTTCGCATCAAAGGTCATTACCGTTCCGTCTACTGCTGTGTGCGTGAAGGTTCCGTCGCCGTTGTCTCTGAAAATATCGCTCTCTTGTTCTAAGATGTTGATGATCTCACTATAAATATCGCCTTGGTTTTGGATGTTTGTTACCACATCGCCTACTACGTCTACTGTTAAGGTTTCCCCGTTGGCATTTGTAAAGGTGTAGGTTCCGTCTGTGTTTTTACCCATGGTTAAGGTGTTCGCATCAAAGGTCATTACCGTTCCGTCTACCGCTGTGTGCGTGAAGGTTCCGTCGCCGTTGTCTACAAATAGATCGCTCTCTTGTTCTAAGATGTTGATGATCTCACTATAGATAGCGCCTTGGTTTTGGATGTTTGTTACCACATCGCCTACTACGTCTACTGTTAAGGTTTCCCCGTTGGCATTTGTAAAGGTGTAGGTTCCGTCGTTATTGTTAACCATATCCAAAGTGTTCGCATCAAAGGTCATTACCGTTCCGTCTACTGCTGTGTGCGTGAAGGTTCCGTCGCCGTTGTCTCTGAAAATATCGCTCTCTTGTTCTAAGATGTTGATGATCTCACTATAAATATCGCCTTGGTTTTGGATGTTTGTTACCACATCGCCCACTACATCTACTGTTAAGGTTTCCCCGTTGGCGTTAGTGAAGGTGTAGGTTCCGTCGTTATTGTTAACCATATCCAAAGTGTTCGCATCAAAGGTCATTACCGTTCCGTCTACCGCTGTGTGCGTGAAGGTTCCGTCGCCGTTGTCTACAAATAGATCGCTCTCTTGTTCTAAGATGTTGATGATCTCACTATAAATATCGCCTTGGTTTTGGATGTTTGTTACCACATCGCCTACTACATCTACTGTTAAGGTTTCCCCGTTGGCATTTGTAAAGGTGTAGGTTCCGTCTGTGTTTTTACCCATGGTTAAGGTGTTCGCATCAAAGGTCATTACCGTTCCGTCTACCGCTGTGTGCGTGAAGGTTCCGTCGCCGTTGTCTACAAATAGATCGCTCTCTTGTTCTAAGATGTTGATGATCTCACTATAGATATCGCCTTGGTTTTGGATGTTTGTTACCACATCGCCTACTACGTCTACTGTTAAGGTTTCCCCGTTGGCATTTGTAAAGGTGTAGGTTCCGTCGTTATTGTTAACCATATCCAAAGTGTTCGCATCAAAGGTCATTACCGTTCCGTCTACTGCTGTGTGCGTGAAGGTTCCGTCGCCGTTGTCTCTGAAAATATCGCTCTCTTGTTCTAAGATGTTGATGATCTCACTATAAATATCGCCTTGGTTTTGGATGTTTGTTACCACATCGCCTACTACATCTACTGTTAAGGTTTCCCCGTTGGCATTTGTAAAGGTGTAGGTTCCGTCGTTATTGTTAACCATATCCAAAGTGTTCGCATCAAAGGTCATTACCGTTCCGTCTACTGCTGTGTGCGTGAAGGTTCCGTCGCCGTTGTCTACAAATAGATCGCTCTCTTGTTCTAAGATGTTGATGATCTCACTATAGATAGCGCCTTGGTTTTGGATGTTTGTTACCACATCGCCTACTACGTCTACTGTTAAGGTTTCCCCGTTGGCATTTGTAAAGGTGTAGGTTCGTCGTTATTGTTAACCATATCCAAAGTGTTCGCATCAAAGGTCATTACCGTTCCGTCTACTGCTGTGTGCGTGAAGGTTCCGTCGCCGTTGTCTACAAATAGATCGCTCTCTTGTTCTAAGATGTTGATGATCTCACTATAGATATCGCCTTGGTTTTGGATGTTTGTTACCACATCGCCTACTACATCTACTGTTAAGGTTTCCCCGTTGGCATTTGTAAAGGTGTAGGTTCCGTCGTTATTGTTAACCATATCCAAAGTGTTCGCATCAAAGGTCATTACCGTTCCGTCTACTGCTGTGTGCGTGAAGGTTCCGTCGCCGTTGTCTACAAATAGATCGCTCTCTTGTTCTAAGATGTTGATGATCTCACTATAGATATCGCCTTGGTTTTGGATGTTTGTTACCACATTTCCAACTACATCTATTAAAACAGCTCCTGGAGGCACACTTGTCCACGTAGAAACATCTGCTGAACCGCCATTTAAAATATATTCTTCAGAAAGGTAATATTGATTACCTTGATAAGTAACTATATTAGTTGGAATATTAATTGCTGACAGAGGAACAGTAACTGTATTCCCATCACTATCTGTAAGTACTAAATCTCCGTTTATAACAGTTAAGGTAGTGTTTGTTGTATTTTTATCTAATGCAATAACATCAGACTCATTTACAATACGCATCCATTTATCAATATACCAATAGTAATAACCTGGTTGTATATCGTTTTCGTTATTGGTATTAAATACCAACAAACTATTCACATTACCATTTTGAATGGTAGTTGCATCTGTTGTTGAAGATAACGCTACCCTTGGTATGAGAACCCCTTTTTTATCTGATGTTACATCTAATTGTGAAGAGGAATTTGGATTCAACGTTCCAATACCTACCTGACTATAAGCGTTGATACCAAATAACAATAATGATACTGAAAGTAATTTTCTATTCATAACATTAACTAATTATTTTCTAAAATTATTCTAATTATTTTCTAATCAAAGGCAAAGGTACTAATAAAATAAAATTAAATTCAAAGTTTTTTTTGATTTATAGCACAAATATGCTATAAACAATCCTAAAATAATAAATTTTAATTCGATTTTTACACCTTATTGACATAAATTTGCACTTCTAACTCCGCTCCCAATAAGGGTTTGTTCAGATTTAGTGTTCCTTTTATAGCCTTTACTCTTTTTTCTATTAATTTTAATCCGTAACCATTTCTTAACATATGTGTTGGCAATCCAACACCATTATCTGTAATTAACAAATATATTTTTTGTGATTCTTGATACAAAGTTACTGATACACAGGTTGCCTTTGAATGTTTTATAATGTTTGTAAATGCTTCCTTTATAATAAGGAGTAATTCGTTTTGCTGATGTGTGTTTATGCTTTTAACAGCATCTTCTTCTATTTCGATTGCTGTTTTGTATGCGTTTGATGTAAAAAATGTATCTGTTAACTTTAATAGTTCATTGGTAAATGTTAAATTGGCAACCGGTTTCTGCTCTAGCAATTCATGGCTTTTATTTCGAACGTTATGATACACCTCGGTTACCATTTTATTGACTTGTTCTAACTGCGCTGTATTATTTGTGTGTAGGGCTATATCGATATTGTTTTTTATTGCTGCTAAAGTTCCTGCTAAATCATCGTGCAGATTTTGCGCCATAGCCGCACGCTCTGCTTTTACACGCTTTGCAAGTTGACTTTCGGCATGCGTTGCTAATCTCTTTTTTGCTTTTTTTAAATCAATGAGCTTCTTTTTTTGCTTAAAACAAAGTACTGTTAGCACACAACTTGTTAGCAAAAGCACTCCTACTACACCTATAATAACCACCCACTGCATACAACAAAAATTTATGGAACGGTTTTTAATCTAAAATTAAACCTGATTTACGCACATACGATAGCAATTCGGTAATGGAATTGGTGTTGGTTTTTTTCATCATTTTTCTGCGATGCGCCACCACTGTATGACGGCTTAAACAAAACTTTTCTGCTGTTGCATTTACGGAATAGCCTTTAGCAAAAAATTCTAATATTTCTATTTCGCGCGAACTTAACAATACTTCTTGCACTTTGCTTGCTTCTTCTAAAATATTAGCAATGATTGGACAGAAAAAAGATGTTCCTTTTTTTAAGGTATTTAAACAATCAATAACTACATCAAAACCTGCTATTTTTGATATAACCGCTTCTGGTCGTGCCGAAATTATGGTACGAATGGCCACTATTTGCGTTACGCTACTTATAATAATTATTTTTACCTTTTTATTTACACGACGGATTTCATTAACGATTTCAATACCCAATTGATCGCCCAAATAATAGTCTAAAAACAAATAAACTTCTTTGCGTGGATTCTTCAAAAAATAATCCATTCGCATTTTTGCATCGTTCAATACATGAATTTCATCAAAAATCCCTACTTTTTCTAACAACAAAGTAAATGAATCGGTGAATAACGCATGATCATCTACTACAACTGCAACTTTTTCTATATTTTCCATCTTTTCACACTTTAAAATTGAACAATCGTTTCAACTTAAAAAATCGAAGTATGAATAAGTGTTTAATTATCAACTGTTCTTATAAACATTTAGGTACAAAAAACCTTTATCTGTACGTTAAAGCTGTTTACTTTTAATTAATCATTATCCATACATAAGTATTTTTTATGACAAGCTTTGTGAATGATTCCGTTGAAATTCGCAAAAGCTTCTGTAAAATGGATACAATTATATTGTTTAGTGTTTTTCTTATGTTTGTAACCATTCAATACTTTAAGCAAATGTAGGAAGAGTCTTTAAAAGTCTTTGTAGTACCATAAACGTGTTAGTTGTAGAACTTGTTCTACAAGTGAATCATATAAATAACTACTTTGCAGATAGCTTAAATATGGTATTCGCATAAAATTATAGATGTATTTGCATTCTGGTAAGAAGGTAAGTATTGCTTAACAAATGTTTTTATGAAGACATGTTGGGCAGCTTTCTTTATATAATATGGTAGAAAATTATTTATGCAGATCTAAAACTTTTTGTTTTGCACGCGATAAACGCATTTTTACTGCACTTAGTTTCACATTTAAAATTTCTGAGATTTCTTTAATTGACAAATCTTCTTGATACTTCATGATAAGGATCATTTTATCTGTAGGCGGAATGGTATTTAAAATTTGCTGCAATTGCGTATAAGAAATTTCAAAAAGATCATATTGATTAAGCTCTTCATTGGTAGTATCTTCCTCGGTTTCTTCTACTAAATATTCATCGGAGAAATAAAATTTCTGCTTTTTGTTTTTATTGACATAATTAACACAGGTATTAAAAGTGATCGCATACAACCAAGTAGAAAACTTTGATTTTCCCTTAAAATCAGTTAGTTTAAGAAATATCTTAATAAATATATCATGTGTGAGATCTTTTGCTTCTTCTTCATTATCAACAAAAGCATAACATTTATTATATACAAATTGGGCATACCTATCGTATAAAATTCCAAAATAGGAATAGTGATTAAATTTTGTTATCAATGCTACTATTTCTTGATCGGACAATGTTACTTTATTATCTATTCTTTTCTTCATCAACACATATTAAGGGGTAAATTTACTATTTTACAGATAACAACCAAATAATGTACAACTAAATAGTACATTCTAATAATTTTTTAATCTCCGTACCCTGTTTTATAAAAACCTTTTCAGATACTACACAACTTTTTCCATCATTTCCTTTTTATTGAATCAGCTTTTCATGTGTATTTTTTTCAAAGTACAACATTTTTAGTTTCTTGGATGAAAATTAATAAATGATTAACTATGATTCAATGACAAATTTTTGCTCATTTTTCATTTCAAGCTAAAAAAACAACAATTTTAAGCTGTTGAAATTCAATGTTTTAAACATCGCCATATGGCAACCAATAATTTTATTTGCTTTTTTTTTGAAAAAAAACCCATAAAAGTTTTGTGGTATTAAATTTATTCGTAAATTTGGATTTCATAAGTGTTTTTTTTGGTTATTAAGAGGTTGCTAGTGTTCGCACTACAACCTCTTTTTTTATTCACTCTGCCCCATATTGAAACGCTTGGAATGTTTGATAAATTGAATTAATTACAGAAATTTGTAATACAACAAAACAACATATACTATGGAAATTAATTCAAATGCATCAAAAGTAATTACTTTAGAAGAAGCTATTGCTTTTACACATGCCTATCAAACCCTTTACCCTAAAGAAATTAAAGCTTATTTTGCCGGCAGCAACAAAATTGAGAGTATCCTAGCGCAAGAAAATTGCATAGGAATCCGAATTTACAATGGCTACAACACCGCAGAAAGCACGCCTAACTTGGTGTTGGTTGGAGTGAATGTATTAGGAGAAGATATGACAAACGGGATTATTTTAGAAAATCTTGTGCCGTGTCCTCAACATTGTTCATCAACAAGTGTGTTACTTAAACCTTAATTTGTGATTGCATTATTATACATCACACTTTTTAGTGGAATACTCCCAGCAACCGTTTTGATTATAAAAAAAACCAAAGGGACTTTTGTTTTTACAAATGCAATTGTTCCTTTTGCTGTTTTAACTGCTTTTGCCAGCTTATATGAATTTCTATTTTCACTTGTTTTAAAGATAGATACTACGTACTGGTTTCAGGCATACGCTTTGTTGGAAATGGGCTGTATTGTATATTTCTTTACAAAAGTTTTCAAGGGGCGTTATAAAATACTATCACTTGTGATGCTTTTTTTATTTATAGGGTTTTACCTTATTTCTTTTAAAATAGCTCATGAGAATGGTAAACTTGTGGCAAATGCCTTAAACAAAACCATTGTGACTTTTTACACGGTTACTTTTACCCTGCTATGGTTAACACAGTTCATTAAAAGCGATAAAAAAATTCCTTTAAAAACAAATCCTATTTTCTACTTTGTTTCTGGTTTTGTCATTTATTACTGCACTACCCTGCTTTTGTTTTTGGCAAGCAATTATCTATATACTAATAATATTTTCTTTTACGAATATTGGGTAATTAACATTATTGCTACATTCGTATTACGAATTCTTTTAACGGTAGGAATATGCAAAATACAGCAGAAGTAGAGCTTTTTTTATGGATTGGCACTTCGGTGATGGCTTTTCTAGCAATTGGCGTTATATTATTGGCTGTTCTACATCAGGCAAAAGTGGAACGTTTGAAGCGAAAAGAGTCTGAAAATTTATTGAAAGCATCTTTATTATCCGAAAAAAAGGAACGTCAACGTATTGCCTCGGATCTTCATGATGGTATTAGTGGGGATTTAAGTGCTTTACAGAATTATATCAATCTGTTAAGAAAACAAGAGAAAGATTTGTCTAAAATAGATTTGTTTGATGACATTTTGGTTCTCATAAAACAGTCCACAATGAATCTTAAAAATATAAGTTACAGCCTTATGCCTCCTACGATTGAAAGTCATGGGATTGTTACTACTTTGCAAAACCATTTTGAACGAATGGGGAAATTGCATAATATTACGTTTACAGAAGCCTATACTATTGATTCCCGCAACATACCCTCGGCGGTGAGTTATGAATTATACCGGATCATTCAGGAATTGACCAACAATGCTGTGAAACACGGAAAAGCAAATAACATTGATGTACAGATGTTTTTAAAAAACGAGGAAGTGTATGTTGTAATGAATGATAACGGCAGCCCTTTTGATTTTTACAGTCATGTAAAGCATTCTAAAGGAATGGGGCTTAAAAATATTCTTTTACGCGTACAGCAGATAAACGCAGAGCTAGAATGCACGCCTAAACAGATGGGCAACACTACTCAAATAAAATTTAAAACAAATAACTATGTTGAAGATAGCTATAACTGATGACCATACTTTATTTAGAAAAAGTTTGGCAATGCTTATAAACAGTTTTGAGGGGATGCAAGTTGTTTTTGATGCAGCAAACGGCATAGAGTTATTAGATACCATCAAAAATCATGAGGTTGATATTCTATTGTTAGATTTACAAATGCCTAAAATGGATGGTTTTGAAACTTGTAAAATTTTAAAAGCACAATATCCTTCGATAAAAATTATGATATTAAGCCATTTAAATCACGAAACAGCAATTGAACGGGTTTTAGATTTAGGAATAGCAGGATATTTTACAAAAAATATTTCATCTTTAGAACTTGAAGATGCCCTGTGGGATTTAACTCACGATGGATTTTATTTTGAAAACAACTTACGTTTGGTAATCAATAAATTATTAGCCCACGATCGAAAACAGAAACCAAACCATACGGATCAACTTTTTAGTGATAGAGAAATTGAAATTATAAAATGGACCGCCGAAGGACTTAAAGCGAAGGAAATTGCCGATAGATTATATATAAGCCCAAAAACCGTGAATAGCCACAAGCAAAATATTCAGAATAAATATAGTTTTGACAGTATGATGAGTGCGATACTTTATTGCATTAAAAATAAAATCATCACAATCAACACCTTATAGCACTTTATGGCTTTAAGAACTTTTATAGAGTACCTAAAAACAAAACTTACAATTGAATAAAAATAGGTATTTTACCTATTGCTGTAACTAGTTCTTCTTTATAATTTAGCACGTATGAAATGTCAGCAAAAAAAACTAAAATTCGTATAAAGAAAAACACCAATGATTTTAAAGGGCTGTCAATTTATTTGACAGCTTTTTTATTTTAAAAAAATATACTATGAAGCCAATACCTCACACGCGCTATGAATTTATTGGGAATCACTTAAATTTTTTTTATAATAAAACACAAGAAAGCATTAAAGGTTCGATTCCCTCTACTAAAAGTTATACGGTAGATTTACAGCTACTGATAAAAAAATTTGACGCCCATACCCTTCATAAAATAAGATTAATTGGAATAATAAGCAATTCAAAAAAAAGAAATACGCAATTAATTGCTTTAAAAAACCAGTTGGAACAACTATTCACAACCTTACAGTTCATACAGCTATCATACCTGCAATTTGCCGAAAACAGATTTCCTAAAAAAAATACGCCATTACACTTTCAATATTCTTCCCAAGAAAAACAAAACCACAGTCTTGAGAATTATCTTCTACTAGTTGTTAATTGCTATTACGCCGAACTTCTTTCAAAAAAGCTATCAAATCTATCATAAAAAAAGCCCTTTATTCAGGACTTTTTTTACTTTTTATTTTATGATTTTGCTTCATCAGTGCTATTTTTTTCATCACTTTTTTTTTAATGCACGGAGGAAGATCTTTTTGCGAATAAAGATTTACTTTTTTTAAATGATTCATAAACAGTTTGTTATAATTCTAAAACAATAAACTCTGATCTCCGGTTTTCTTCGTGTTCCGTATCTGAACATTTTGCACCATTGATACATGTATTTATTAACTGCGTTTCGCCGAAGCCTTTGTAGGTGATTCTTGTTACATCTATTCCTTGCGCAACAATCCATTCTGCTGTTGATTTTGCTCTGCGTTGAGATAATTTCAAATTGTAATCATCGGACCCGCGACTATCTGTGTGTGAACGTATATCAATTTTCATACGCGGATAATCTTTCAACACCTCAACCACTTTGGCTAATTCTAAAGCAGCATCAGGTCTGATATGGTCTTTATCATAATCGAAATAAATAGGATTCAGTTTCAACACCTTAAACAAGTCGTCGTTCTTTTTAACTTCCACTTTTTTCTGTTCCAATGCAATTGTTCGTTCACTTACTCCAGATTCAGAATCTAAAATCACCGTTTCTTCTTTTGTAATGTATCCTTCTTTGGAAATTTTTACATGATATGTTGCACCGCATTCATATTCAGTATTAAAACGGTAGCCATTGTTGACGTATTTGTTTGCTGTTCCTAACTCTTTATAAAGTTTATCGTAAAGGGTGAGCGATGCATCGGTAACAATATTGTTTGTTTTAGCGTCTAAAACTGTAACAAGCAGTTCCTGAGCACAACCTAACTTTAATGCTCTGGTTTCAACAAAACTATAGATATCATCGCCGCCATGACCGCCCGTTCTGTTTGATGAGAAAAAACCTTTTTTGGTTTTGTAATCGATATAATAAGCAAAATCATCGGTATTAGAGTTTATGGGTTCTCCAATGTTCTGCACTTCGTAAAAACCACCATCTTCTTTAACTTTTACTGCATATACATCCAAACCACCCAATCCAATTCTACCGTCGCTTGAAAAATACAATTCATCATTGCTGTTTATGTAAGGAAATGTTTCTCTTGCTTCTGTATTAATTGCCGGACCAAGATTTTGAGGCACACCATATCCATTGCCATTGATGGTTACTTTCCACAAATCAGAATTTCCGAAACCACCTGGGCGATCGCTGGCAAAATAAAGTATGCTTTCATCCTTATTCAAGGTTGGGTGTGCTGTATTGAAATCATTTCCATTAAAAGGCAGTTCTTGAATATTGTTCCACCTACCGTTTTGCAATTCTGCTCGATAAATTTTCAATTTTGTATTTTTCTCGGCATCATAACCCCGAATACCTTCCAACATATTATTTCTAGTAAAATACATTGTTTGCCCATCTGCTGTTAAAACTGCCGACGATTCATTGAACTTACTTTTAATGTCGCCTTTTAATTTTTTAATTTTCGATTTTTTGCTGATGGTATCATTCGGTAACTGATAGTCATACAAATTGGTAAATGCACCACCTGTCCATGTATGGATTTTTTTTGAAAAACTGCCGGTATCGCGTGCACTTGTAAAGTAAAGTTTTTCATGGTGTACATAGCTGCCAAAATCGGCGAATTGGGTATTTATAGGTAGGTTTTCTATATTGCGATAACGTCCTGAGTTTTCTAGAATCTGTTTTTTAAGTTCTTTTTCATTCTTGCGAACTAGCGCAATCTGTGACTGAGATCCTGTTTTAGCTGCAAATTGATCGTAATAATGCTTGGCCTCGCCATTTTTTCCTACATGCTGTAATGTTTGTGCATATCGGTAGTATACTTCAGAAGCTATGTCTTCCGATTCAAATTCCGTGAATAAACGCTCGTAAAACGGTTGTGCTTCGGCATATTTTGCATTGAAGTAGTATGTGTTGGCTAACTTTTCTAAGATATCCTGAGTTACATATCCTTTTTTTACGATTTTTCCGTAAATATGCATAGCGTCTGCGTAAGCCCAGTTTTCATACTCTTTGTTAGATTGCTTTAACCCTGCTTGTGCTTTTGCTGTGGTATTCCCTAAAAAAAACAATGATGCTAGGGCCAATAGTGATAATCCTTTTTTCATGTGTGTAGATTTTAGAAGAAACGCGACGTGTTGATACGGCGATACTTGTTAAACAATTCAAATCTTAAGAAAACCTCATGCGATCCGTTGTTGTAATTCGCTAACTTAGTAGTTTCACCATCATAGCTGTAACCTATAAACAAACCGTCGGTAGCTTGAAAACCTACCAAGCCGCTCCAAGCCGCATCCCAACGATAGGCTCCACCAATTGTAAATTTGTTACTAATTAAGAAATTGGCTGTGATATCTGCTTGTAAGGGTGCTCCGTTTGTTGCTTTAACCAAAAATGCCGGTTTAAGTTTAAGCATGGGATTCAACTCAAAAACGTGTCCGCCAATGAAATAGTACGTCATTTTGGTCCGCATCGTACTTTGCATATTATCATCATAACGAGTTGTTTCTAAAAAATTGGGTACAGAAAGCCCTAAATAGCTTTTTTCATTATGCCAATAAACGCCGGCACCTATATTCGGTGTAAATTGTCCGCTGATATCGTTTTGAAAATTAGGGTCGTTCGGATTGTATGTCAATAACTTGGAATAAGCTACATTGAGCATATTACCTGATCCTTTAATACCGAATGAAAATTTACTACCGCGGCTGTTTAAATCAATCGTATATGATAAATCTACACTTACCGTATTTTCGTCCATAATTCCTAATCCATCATTAATAAAACCTATTCCTAACCCCAACTTACTATCTCCTAAGGGCGTATTTACAGAGAAGGCGTTTGTTTTTGGTGCACCTTCTAAACCCACCCATTGTGTGCGGTGCAAACCAAAAATACTTAACGAACCACGGCTGCCGGCATAAGCAGGATTAATGTTTACCGTGTTATACATATATTGCGTAAATTGTGGATCTTGTTGTGCGTTGGCAGAGAAGCTTACTAAAGCTAACAAAGCCCCTATGATTTTTAATCTCTTCATTGCTTTTTAGTTTAGTTTTGATTTTCGAGGTGAATATATCCCACTTTCTTAATCCATTGATTTTCTCCATTGCGATTGTACAAGTATTCCACCACATAATAATAGGTTCCGATAGGTAGTTTTTCCCCACCGCCCACAATTCCATTGCCTTCGGCGATGCCAACAAATACATTGTTTTTACTGTTATAGTTTTTGGTTTCGTACACTTTACGCCCCCAACGATTGTAAAGAATGACTTGATTATCCGGAAAATGCTCGATATTATCAATGATTAAATAATCGTTGATTCCGTCACCGTCAGGAGAAACACCATTATAAACAACTACATCTCCTGGGTTTAAGAACTTCTCTTTGATTTTTCCCAGTGTAAATATTCCGAAGCCATCTACCTGAACGGGAGTGGTCACTGTTTTTGCAGTTTTATCAACAATTCCGCCTTCATCTACCCAAAGGTTTTGAGCTGCATCCCAACGAACTATATGCAAGTCTTGTGTTCCGTGAAATTCTGCTGGCGTGGTTTGATCGTGCCATGAAAGCGTAACCATTACCGAACCTGTTGTTCCTGAAGATGGATTGATTGTCCAATATTCTTGATTGTTTACAGCAGAAATAATTCCTGTTCGGTCTTTGTGAGGATATGTTTGATTGGTGTTCTCTATAAAATACTCGCTCATATAGCTATGATCTTCATTTGTAGGAGCTGAAATTCCTGCCAAACGATAGAATCCCGATTTACCAATGGGAAAAGTAAAGGCATTGTTACCTTGCTTTTCTACCATTCCTTCGGCATAACTTCGGTCGCTAGCATTCATTTGCGAAGCTCCATTGCCAAATAATAGTTGCCCACCAACAGTTTTGTTGATACGAACAATGCCTTCTATAAAGTTCCCTACCCCATCAATAATCATATCGCTGTTCAAATTAAATGAATACGGTGTGGAGGCATTATTAAAAAGCACATCAAAATGTTTTGATGGTTGCGAACCACTTATTGTTTGTTGCTGACTGCCTTGAAAAACTGTGTAACCTGTATTTTGGTTTGTTGAGTGGGTAAACAAGCCGTCGTTATTATAATTCTTATAGAACTGAAATTCCCCGTCGTTAAAAATTATTCCCGATGTTTTATTTTCAAAATCAAACTGTGTAGAAATTACCGTATTGGGCAACACATACAATTCGCCGTGATTTACCATGATATTCTCTGAAGACTGCGCATATATTGCAGAACTAATGGGAATAAAAAGCAAACCTATATTTATAAAAGTTTTTTTCATAGTTTATGATTTTAGGTTAAATCCATAAAACATATTATTGTTTAGTAAGCTTTATCACCGCTTTTTAAACGATGAAAAATCACAAACTATAAGTCAGATATTTTGTAAATATGAATAGAAACTTTACCATCTGTTAAAAGACCTAAATCTAATACAGAACCTTGCGCACCAAATGAAATTAAATCTCCTGCTGTTAATGTGTGTAGCGTATTTATAGAGGTAGAGGTCACAGGAACAGAAGCTAAGGTAATTCCTAAAATAGAAACCCGCACGGCGTCAACCATCTTTTGTTCCAAAAGCGTATTATTTTTTAAAACAGCAAGATTTCTTCCTCCAAGAAGTCCTAAATCAACTCCGCCTTCCAATTGCACTTCAAAATTGATAGCGTATATTCCCGTTGAAGGCACAGTATAATTTCCATTACTAAACAGTGCAGAATTTCCCAACTTTGTATCACTTGTTTGCAAGTTGATTTTAGACCAATTAGTTCCTCCTATGGTTAGACCTAATAAACTCCAAGCTCCGTCGTTTTCAGCTCGGTAAACGGTCGTATTTCTTGTTTTGGCAAAATCGCTTGCGTTTGCTGTTTTTAGAATGCCTGTTGCGTCTTGTAAAAGAACTTTATCGCTAGGTAATTGTGCAGCAGTTGTTGCTGGCAAACCCGTAACTTTCAACTTTCCTGTAATACCGGTAGCTGTAGTGGCAATGGTTAAATCATTGTTTGGAGTAGTGGTAATTGTTGTTGATGTTGCTAAACTACCACCTAAAGCAATATTATTGCCAGTTTTGGTTAAACCATTATTTGCTGTTATTACTGCGGGAATATCCGTACTATTTGCAATTCTGCTCCATTTGCTACCGTCGTTATAATATTGACCTGGAACCACATCATTTATTGTGGCGGTATTATAAACAGTCATACCTTGAACATGTGCCGATAGTGGTGCAAAAGAGGTTGTGGATGTTAATGCAACGCGGGGTAGCAAAACACCTTTGTTAGTTGCCTCTACTTCTAACATGGCATTGGGGTTTGGTGTGCCATCTGTTCCTCCAATTTTTACTTGCGCCGATGCTAAAGCGCTAAATAACACAGCTGATAAAAAGATAATTTTATTATTCATAGTTCATTTAGTTTAGAAAAACCATCTGCTTTGAAAAAACAGATGGTTTGATTTAAAAAATTATTGGGCAGAGAATTCTACAACTGCTTTTACGTTTAAGTTTGAGGTACTCAAAACATTATACATATTACCTGTTCCAATTTTAAATGATAAATTGTTTCCAGTTAAAGCAATATCAGTTGTAGAAGTATTTATTAGGCTGTTATCAGTGTTCAGCAATTTAATGCTAACTATTTTTCCAATGGTTGTTCCTGCGGCTGGTATAATCGTAATTGTGGATACATTCGCTGTATTTCCAGTAACAGTAGCAGCATAGACTCCTGTGTAAATTTTACCACCATCAATCCATGTATCGCCCGTATTTACAACAGTTGATTCATTATAAACATCCCCTAATTGATTTTTAATTTCTTGTTTTTGAACTGCTGTAGCATTGGTAATTGCATTTACAATTGTTTGGGCTATATCAACCAATTCCTTCACCCCCGTAGTATTGTTTATAGTATAAAATGAAAATGCAGGAATTGTCAATTGACCTGCGGGAGTTCCTGCTGCAATCTCTGTTCTTGTAAAATAAACGTTTCCACCTTCATTTAATAAGTTGTTTACAATATCTTCAATTGCATTTTGCACATCTGTATTATTCTCAATTGACCATTCTACATCAGCGGTCACATCCATATAATTTTTAATGGTTGCATTCTCTGTTAGGTATTCATAAACCACCTTTTGAGCTGCCTTTGGATCTGCAGTAACCTGCACATATGCTGAATTATTAGTACTTTTTGCAAGCGTTGTTAGGCTTTCATTAGCTTTTACAATATCGGAGAAAGCTGTTGCTGGAACTGCCTGAGGTGTACCCGAAGCATCGATGATATTAAACATGATATTTCCTCCTGTGATTGATGCTGTAACGATTCCTTCTGGCAGATCGGTATTGTCAATCATTTCTTGAATATATTGCACTAATGTTGTGGATGTGGAGCCACTAAAGCTGGTGGATGCGTTAATAATGGTATCTAAATTTTGTACAACAGCTGTTGGTATATTGATTGTAACATCTACACCCGCTTCATTCTTGTAGGTATAAGTAGCATTAGCACCGGCAGTTAAGGTAGTAATTGTTTCATTTGATTTTACGATTGTACTAAAAGCTGTATTGGGAACAGTTACCCAAGTGGTTCCGTTCCATTGTTCAAAAGAGGCTTGATTTGGTGTAACACTTGTATCGATTACAATTCGGGTTTCACCAGTTTTTGTAACATTTTCAGATATATACTCGATATATTCTTCAACAGTAGAATAATTTGTTCCACCACCACCAACAGTGCTATTTATAAATTCATTAAAGTTGTTTACCACACCACCAATAACATCAATTTGATAAACACCAGTTTCGGTTCCAGTTACGGGGTCGGCAGTTCCCGTATAACTTTCAGAAACGTAGTACTGTTTATTGTTTATTGTAACAATTTTTGTTTTAGATTCATTTCCTTTAATTATAGCAATAATGTCGGTGGTAATATCTTTTTTGGTATAATTTGTTCCATCAAAGTAAACATATTCAATAGTAGGATTTGTTCCAGGAGTAAAAACCATGCCTCCTCCGAACGTATCACCTGTTACAGCAGGATCAACCAAATTATTTGCCGGAAAAGCTACTTTTAAAAGATTGATAATTTTATTCAGATCGGCTTGCACATCAGTAATATTTGAAATAGCTTCGTCTAACTGTGATTGGTTAACTATTCGTTCCCAATGTGCAGTTGTAGTACCATTTTGAATGGTCCAATAATAAAACCCGGGCGAAACAGCAGTACTACCCGTACCCGAATTGGCTGTATTATAAACCAAAAGACTTTCGATTTCGGTTCCTGTGACTCCACTAAAAGAATCGGTTTCCGTTAATGAAACTCTCGGTATTAAAACTCCTTTATCTGAAGATTTAATCTCTAACATGGTGGATGAAGCAGGTTCAGAAGTTCCTATACCTACTTGAGCATTTGCGAAATAAGCAGACCCACATAAGGCCGCCAACATAGTAATTTTTCTCATAGTTAATAAAATTTCAATTAGTTGTTCTTTTTATATAATTTTCTCGTATATATCTTTTTTAAAGAGGTAAAATGTGACTTTTCTAAAAAAAACGGTCTAATAATTGAGCTTTAAAACATAAAAAGCTTAGACTACATAATAAAAACAAGAACTTTTGATTCGTATTTTTTGTAAATATATGAATTAATAATTCTTATTTGAAACATTTTTAACATAAAAAGGAACTATTTGTTCCTGAAACACTATTTTATAATGAAGGAAGCAAATGAACGATTGAGACAACTTCGTAAACAAAAACAATACACTCAGGAAGATTTAGCAAAAAAATTGGGTATTTCTTTAAGAGCCTATTCTAAGATTGAAAGTGGGGAAACACAATTAACTTTAGAACGCTTAAATGAAATTTTAGATATTTTAGGAGTTACAGCACTTGAGTTTTTTAGCAATGAATCAGCGCAAAATAAAAGTTTACCAGCAACGGGCAATGCATCAATACCGCTTATTCAGCATTACCAAGAAACAATCTCAATGCTTAAAGAACATATCGAAACTTTGAAAAATTTAATCGAAAAAAAATAGCAAACGAAAAACCGTTTGCCATTGAGAAATTAAAACCTTTTGTAGTTATTTTTAGGTGCGAACCATTTGCACATGCGGAATATTGTCTTCTAAATACACTTCAGAAGAAGTCACAAAACCATGCTGGTTGTAAAACTTTTGCAAATGGGCTTGGGCAGAAATGGTTATATGACCGGTTTTATACAAATCAAAAACAGTTTGCACTGCAGTTTTCATTAGTAAATGCCCGATATTTTTTGCCCGATACGATGCATGTACCACCACACGCCCAATGCTACTGCTTTTGTATTTTACACCAGGAGCAATTACGCGCGCATAAGCCACCAGCACCTCATCATTGTTCCAAATTAATACATGTGTAGCTGCTTGATCGCAACCATCGGTATCCAAATAGGCACAATTTTGTTCTACCACAAAAACTTGGTTTCGCAAATCTAAAATGTGGTACAACTCGGTAGCAGAAAGTTCTTGGAACGATTTAATTTCCGTTTTCATTAAAATTTATGGTTTTTATAATTGCTTCTACTTCTAAAATTTGATCTCGTTTGTTTTTTAAAGGATTATTAACGTATCCTTCTACAAACAAATAGCGTTGGTAATATTCATCGCGAATGGCATACGAAATAAAAGGTCCTTTGAGGTAGTCGTTTACCGTTTCCCAACTGCCCACAATTCTGTAAGCGGGCATTTGCAACATATTTTCTTTTGAAACAAATTGATATTCTTTTGTGTTTGTAGTGATATAAGCAGTATCTTTTGCGGTTTTAATAAATTTCTTTCCAATAAAATTGCGTGCTTGCAAAAGATGTTCTTCAACAGAACCTTTGTTGTTTTCAATTTCGGCTATGGGAAATTCATACAATACTAAATTCACACTACCCGAAGATAAATCTTTTTGATACCACAAAAACGGAAATTCGCTTTTTACTTGCAAATGATAATCATCCGGAATTTTTAAGGTGCATCCAAAAAACTCTTTCAATTCTCTTAATTCTTTGGTAGAAGTGCGTACCACTTCGTGCGTTTCTTCATTTAATTCAGATGCCTTAAAAACCGAAATAACAGAATCGGCTCGTTTTTTAAACATCGCCAATAAATCGCTTTTTGTTTTTGCTCTTAAAAAAAAGAAGTTTTGCGGTGTGGCGTGCACGCTTTTCTGCAACAAAAATTCATGTTGGGTATGTATCGAAAAAAGCACAATGTTTCGTGCTGTTTTGGCTCTTGTAGTAAAAATACTTGGATCTAATTGCACCAAATCAAAAATGGGTTCTGTGGTGGTGCTTTCTGCTGTGGTTTGCGCAAGATGTGCACGTATGCTATCGCCCAAACTGCCCACCCACAAGCTGTCGTCAATTACCAAAACCACTTCGTTGCGATTTCCAAACGAGGGCTTTAAGCTGGCTGTTGGCGTTTGTTCTTTTTTACTGCAACCAAAAAGCAATCCGAAAAATAGTATCAAACAGAAAAAATACTTCATAACGTCAGATCTTCATTTTTGTAAATTTACACAAACACGCGGAAATTTCACTTCAGAATAGAATTAATTACAAATTAAAAACACGTTAGAATAAAACCTACCATATTTTATTTTTACATTTATAGCATACATTTGATAAATTTTTCTTGAAATGCAAGTTTTAGTAGTTGAAGATGATAAAAGAATAAGCGACTTTTTAATAAAAGGATTGGAAGAAAACGGTTATGTGGTAACGCTTTGCAAAAATGCCGAAGAAGTGTTGAACCATTTCATAAACATTGAATTTGCATTGATTATTTGCGATGTGATGCTTCCTGGAATGGATGGTATTCAATTGGTGCAAACACTGCGCTATAAGAATAACAACACCCCTATTTTAATGCTTAGTGCTTTAAACACTGTGCAAGATAAAGTTTCGGCATTAGACTTTGGTGCAGATGATTACCTCACCAAACCTTTTCATTTTGATGAATTGCTTTCGCGTATCAAAGCACTTACAAGACGCAATCCGGCACTTACAAAAGAGAAAGTAGAAAACAACAAAGAATACGGAGCATTGCTAATTGATCTTGATCAGTACAAGGTTTTTGTAAACGGAATAGAAGCAGAACTTTCACCGCGCGAGTTTAAACTATTGAACTACCTAATTGCCAACGAAGGTAAGGCCGTAACACGTGTACAAATTTTAAATGCCGTTTGGGGCATCACTTTTAACAATCACACCAATGTGGTTGACGTGTATATATCGTACCTGCGCAATAAAATAGAGAAAGAAGACAACAAATATATTCAAACCGTAAAAGGAGTTGGATATATGTTTAAAAGCTGATACATGAAATTAAAACACCGCCTTGCCTTGTATTCTATTGTGATCTTTAGTGTCATTATCCTTATTGTTTCTGCAGTGGTCTATTTTTCTTTTTATACCCAAATGGAAAAAAAGGAAATACAATCGCTTGAAAACAAAACCCTTCTATCTGCTTTATACTATTTAGAACAAGATGAACTGCCTACTTTTGAACACGAAAACGTGAAAAGCATGTTGCTGAAAAGCATCTCCCGGAAAAACATCATCATCTATGATTCTATAAATAAAAAATTCAACGGTGAAATGCGGTTCGATAAAAACATCACCAATGATTTTATTGAAATGGTTCGAACAAACAACAACCATTCATTTACGGACGAACACTTTTTTTATAACGGTATTTTTTACCATGACAATCAAGGCGATTTTGTGGTGATTACCCGCGAACCAAAAGATGAATTTAACGAGCAAATGCTTTCCTTGTTGCATATTTTGGCAATTGTATCGGTAATTGGGCTTGCTTTTATTTATTTCTTTTCTCTTTTTTTAGGACATATTGCTTATGAACCTATTCTAAAAATTATTTCACAAATTAAAGAGCGCGACACCCGCAATTTTAATCAACCGCTTGAATTGAAGAAAACATACGCCGAAATTGATGATTTAATGGAAACTTATAATCATTTTATCCATAAAATTTCGCAAACATTCACGATTCAAAAAAACTTTATCGATTATGTTTCGCACGAACTTCGAACACCAATAACTGCCTTATTGGGAACTTTGGAAGTTGCTCACAACAAAAAACGCACCCTAGAAGAACACGAACAAATTATTAATCAATTAAAACAATATACCAACGATTTACAAGAAACATTAGACCAAATGATGCTGCTTTCGGGTGTGAAAACCAGTTTTGAGTTTAAATCGGTGCGTATTGATGAAATTGTTTGGCAAGTAATTGAAAACGCTGTTTTGTATCACAATGCACAAATTGATGTTGATTTACAAGTAACCAACGAAGCGTTGCTCACGCTGCAAGGAAACGAACAAATGCTTGAAGTTGCCCTAAACAACTTGGTGGGCAATGCTATAAAATATTCAGGCAACAAACTGGTTAACATTCGTTTTTACGAAAAAAACAACCGCTTAATTTTGGCAATTATTGATCAAGGAATCGGTATTCCTGCAAGCGATTTAAAACAAATTAAACAGAACTTTTACCGCGGCAACAATACCGGCGAATTTCAAGGCAAAGGTATTGGGCTTTCTATGGCAGATATTATTTTGCAAATGCACAATGCCACGCTTACTTTGAGCGCAAATCACCCAGTGGGAACTATTGTTGAATTAGCCTTTTAAAAACCAATTCTAATCTACTTTTAATTTTAACTAAAACCCTTTTTAATGTTCCAACGATACTTTTGCTTTCTAAAAGTATCATACAGTGAACAGAATTTATTTAACCATCCTTTTTATAGGGTTCACGTCTTTAGTTAAGGCGCAAACCTATCAATTAACTGATTTAGAAAGTCAGTTTTTACAGAAAAACTATGTATTAATAGCAAGCAAGTACAATATAGAACGCGCCGAAGCCGAAATTGTTCAAGAAAAACTATGGCCAAATCCCAACCTTACTGTTTCTGAAGTGAATCTTTGGAAAACCTATCAAATCGAAGAGCAACCGCCCATATTTGGAACATACGGTATCAACCAACAAGTTACAGTAGAATTGGAACAACTTATCGAAACGGCCGGAAAACGCAAAAAGCGTGTGGCTTTAAAACAGTTAGAAAAAAACAATGCCGTTTTTGAATTTGAAGAGTTAATGCGTTCTCTAAAGAAAGAATTGCGCCAAACTTATTATACGCTGCATAAAGTACAAACCGAAGAACTGCTTTTAAAAAATATGGTTGCGTTGTTTCAGCAAATGAGTGACCAATACGAACGCCAAACCGAACTAAAAAACGTTCCTAAAGCTGAATATTTCCGTATGCAAACCGAATTAATTGCTTTGCAAAAAGAACAAGTAGCATTAGAAAATGAAAAAACAGAAAATATTCATAAACTAAGAGTGCTTACACAGAATAGCACGCTTGAAATAAATCAAATAAGTTTTCCAAAACAGGCATTTTCACCTAAAAATCTGCCGATAGACTTGCAACAAGCTGCAATGCAGAACAATATAGAGCTGAAACAACAACAAAACGAAACCCAAATGGCACGCCAACAATTGCTTTTGGAACAAGCAAAACGCATACCCGACCTAAATATTCAAATTGGATATGACCGCGGCGGGAACATTATGCGCGATTTTATGGGCGTAGGTGTAAGTGTTGATTTACCCATTTTTAACAAAAACAAAGGCGCTATTAAAGCAGCCAAACACACGATAGATCAACAAGAAAAACAGCAACAAGCATTAGAAACAGCATTAGATCAATCTGTGCAACAACTGCAAAGCCAATTAAGCATTATCAATCAATCATTACAAAAATGGTCGGGTATGCAAACAAAAGAGCACGAACAAATGATTGAGAATTATAAAAAACACCTACAAACCAAACAAATTACACTTTTAGAGTTTTTAGATTTTACGCAAGCATACCGCGAAGCACAACAAGCTTATAACGAATTAGTAGAAAATTACCAGCACACCCTAGAAGAACTAAATTATTTAACAGGAAAAGAATTATAATATTATGAAAAAATACAGCTTATTACTCCTTTTTTGGGGCGTTTTGTTTACGGCTTGTAAAAAAGAAAACGATACTCTAGAAACCACTACAGAGAAAAAAGCATTTTGTTTAAGCAACGAATTGCACGCCAACACCCAAACCACGGCAATTAGCAAACAACCCATTCAAGAACAATTGACCTTATCGGGCAAAATAGAATACAACGAAAACGATTTGGTTGCCTTTAAAAGTTTGCTGCAAGGAATTGTTGAAAAAGTGCATTTTGAATTGGGCGACTATGTAAAACAAGGTCAAGTTTTAGGAGTAGTACGATCGAACGAAATCCAAGATTTAATGCAGGAAAAACGTGCACACGAGAACCAAATAGCCCTTTTACAAAAGCAATTGCAAAGCAAAAAAGAATTATTAAACGACGGTATGGCATCGCAACCCGAAGTTTCTGAAATTGAATACGCATTAAAAGCAGAGCAGATCGAAGCTGAGAAAATCAATGCTTCTTTAAAAATGTTTCGCGGGACAGGCAATGGTTTTTTTCAAATTTTGGCGCCTAAAAACGGATACATCGTTCAAAAAAATATGAGTTCGGGTATGGCAATCACTGCAGATGACCAAGAGCCGCTTTTCTCTATATCAAACCTAAAAGAAGTGTGGGTAATGGTGAATATCTATGCCAACAATTTAAAATATATTCATAAAAACGACCCTGTAAAGGTTCGAACGGTTGCCTATCCTGATAAAATCTATTCGGGAAGAATTGATAAAATTTACAATGTATTCGATGCTAATGAGCATGTTTTAAAAGCACGGGTAATACTTGAAAACCAAGAATTGAACTTAATGCCTGGTTTGAGTGCCGATATTATTATCGATAAAAAAAACACCCAAGGCGAAGCTTTTGCCGTGCCAAATAAAGCAATTGTATTTAGCAATAACAAAGAGTATGTGGTGGTTTACAAAAACAAATGTTCGTTAGCTGCAAAGCAAATCAATAGAATCGCTAGCAATGAAGAATACACCTTCGTTCGTGAAACATTTGCTGCCGATGAAAAAATTGTAAACACCAACGCTTTAATCATTTTTGAAGAATTAAACCAATAAGTTATGCAGAAATTTGTACAGAACATCGTAACCTTTTCCTTGAAAAACACCACTTTTGTGCTTTTTGGGGTACTGGCTTTGCTTTTTGGAGGAATCTTCGCACTGAAACAAACGCCCATTGAGGCGTTTCCTGATGTAACCAACACCAGAGCCCGAATCATCACCCAATGGCCAGGCCGCAGTGCCGAGGAAATGGAAAAACTTGTTACGCTTCCCGTTTCAAAGGTAATGAACAGTATTCCGCATAAATCAAACATTCGCTCTATTTCGCTTTTTGGACTTTCGGTGGTTACCGTGCAGTTTGAAGACGGTGTAGATGACTTTTATGCACAGCAATATGTATCAAACAAACTGGCAGGCGTGGATTTGCCCGATGGTGCCGATGCTGAAATTGAACCACCTTCAGGAGCCACAGGTGAAATATTTCGCTATATCATAAAAAGCAACCTTCCGCTGAAAGAAGTAACTGCTATTCAAGATTGGGTTATTGAACGCGAACTGCTTTCTGTTCCCGGCGTTGCAGACGTGGTGAGTTTTGGTGGGGAAAAAAAATCGTTTGAAGTAAAAATAAATCCTACGGAGTTGAAGAATTTCGATTTGTCGCCGTTAGATGTTTACGAAGCCGTTTCCAAATCAAACATAAATGTAGGTGGAGATGTGATTGAACAAGGAAATCAAGCGTATGTGGTTCGTGGTGTGGGTTTGTTGGATAAAATTGAGGATATAGAAAATATCACCATAAAACTCAATGGATCTACCCCCATTCTTATAAAAAATGTGGCAGATGTGTTGGTATCACACAAACCACGCTTAGGACAAGTAGGATACAATGAGCAAGATGATGTGGTGCAAGGTATTGTGATTATGCTTCGTGGCGAAAATCCATCAAAAGTGATAGAAGATCTTAGAGCCAAAATTACTGAATTAAACGAACGCACCTTACCAGACGATGTAACAATCGAAACCGTGGTAGATCGTACCAAATTGGTTGATAATACCGTGAAAACCGTATCAAAAAACTTGGTTGAAGGTGTGCTTTTGGTATCGTTAATCGTTTTTGTGTTTCTTTACAACTGGAAATCTACTGTAATTGTAGCATCGGTTATTCCGCTTTCGTTTTTGTTTGCTATCATTATGCTCAAGATACAAGGCTTGCCCGCCAACTTGATCTCTATGGGTTCGCTCGATTTTGGTTTGTTGCTCGAAGGAACGCTCGTAATTGTTGAAACCGTATTCGTTGCCCTCGCCACGCTGTCGCACAAAGTGGGCCCTGAACGTTTCGCAAAAATGAGCAAAATGGGCGTTATTAAGAAAAGTGCTGGTAGTGTAGCATCTTATATCTTTTTTGCATTAATCATTTTAATTGTGGCATTGTTACCTATCTTTTCATTCCAAAAGGTAGAGGGAAAAATGTTCTCTCCGTTGGCGTTTACATTGGGTTATGCTTTGTTGGGTTCATTAATTTTGAGTTTAACCTACGTGCCGGCAATGTGCAAACTATTATTCACTAAAAACATAGAAGAAAAAGAGAATTTCATTACCCGTTTTTTTCAAAAAACAGTTTTTGGTTTATACAGTACCGCTTTTAAATATAAAAAAGCCACTTTAGGAATTTTCTTGGCAATTTTAGGCGTTTGTGTGTTCAAATTCATGAACTATGGTTCTGAATTTTTACCGAAATTAAACGAAGGTGCAATCTATATTCGTGCAACCCTTCCGAATAGTGTGAATTTGAAAGAATCGACCCGCATCACCAAAGAAATGAAACAATTGATGCAGAAAGATTGTGAGGAAATTGATTTTATTCTAACACAAACCGGGCGACCGAACGATGGTACCGATCCCACCGGATTTTTCAACATTGAATTTAATATTCAGCTAAAAGACGCAGCCGATTGGACCCGAAAGGTTTCCAAAGAAGACATTATTCAGGAGCTTCGAACCAAATTAAACCGATATCCAGGGATTACCTTTGGATTTAGTCAACCCATTCAAGACAATGTGGAAGAATATGTTGCCGGCGTGAAAAGTGCGCTAGTCATAAAGATTTTTGGGGATGATTTATACGATCTGGAAAAATATGCTAATAAAGTGGCAGCGTCTATTGCAAAAGTGCGCGGTATCACTGACATCAACGTTTATAAAAACATTGGTTTACCGGAATTGCGCATTCAACTGCACGATTCCAAAATGGCTCGATACGGCATTCAAACCGCCGATGTTCAGGCTGTAGTTGAAATGACCATTGGCGGACAAGCTGCTACCCAGTTTTACGAAGGCGACCGCAAGTTTGATGTAATTTTACGTTTTCAGGAAGCTTATAGAGATTCTCCTGAAAAAATTGCAAACATTTTAATACCAACAAGCAACGGACACAACGTTCCTTTACAAGAAATTGCTACGATTGGTTACAAGACTGGCCCAGCATTTATTTATCGCGAAGGAAACAGCCGCTATATTGGTGTAGGATTTAGCATTGAAGGACGAGATTTAGGCAGCACTATTGCCGAAGCCAAAAAAGTAGTTGCGAAAGAAGTGAAACTTCCGAAAGAAAATTATACCGAATGGGCGGGTGAATTTGAAAGTAAAGAACGTGCAACAAAGCAGTTAGCATTGGTTGTTCCGGTTTCGCTGGTGTTGATTTTATTATTGCTGTACACCAATTTTGGCAACATTAAAGACACCGCAATAGCATCGTTAACATTACCTTTTGCTTTTATTGGTGGATTTATCTCACTTTGGTTTACAGGAACAGTTTTTGGTATTTCGGCAGGTATTGGTTTTATTATTCTGTTTGGTGTTGCAACGATCGACGGTATTGTTTTGATAGGCGTTATAAGCGAAAATTTAAAACAGAGAATGAAACTAAAAGAAGCCATTGCAAGCGGAGTGAAAAGCAGAATACGCCCAGTAGTAATGATTGCTTTAATGGGATCGATGGGATTATTACCCGCAGCATTATCAACCGGAATGGGATCTGAAATACAAAAACCATTGGCAATTATGATTGTAGGCGGATTGATTGTGTGTTTAATTTTATCCTTTTCCATACTTCCAATAGTTTTTTATTACGCATATAGAAAACAAAAAGAATAAAAAACTTTAAAATAATATACAGATAACTTACACATAACCGTTCGTTTACCCTACTGCAGTAATTTAGCAGCATCATTCAAAATAGTTAATTATTCATTAACGAACGAGTGTTTTTTATCTATTAAAGCAAGTTGCAACATGGCAACTTGCTTTTTTTGTTTCACATAATATTTTATTGACAGATAAATAGTGTTATTTTTACTTTTTAAATAGCGATCTAATGAAAAAAGCAATTCTATTATTTCTCTTAATTAACTTTACATACGGCTATGGTCAATTATCCTACAAAAGAACATGGGGAAGCATGATACCGCTCTTTGATAAGCCTGAAAGACCTTTCTCTGCAGTTAGAAAAATTTTAAGCATCCCTTTTGTATCAGAAGTAAATCCAAACAATGGAAACTTATACGTTGTAAGTGAAAATTTTGATGAAGTAATAGCATACGATCGCGAAAGTTCAAAATCAAAGTTAATATATAAAATCCCAGGCTCGGAAAAAGGAACAGTTATCACACAAATAAAGTTTGATTCTAAAAACAACTTAATAATTACGGGTAGAACTTTGGCTAAAGATTTAGCTTCTGAAAACGCATTTAATTCAGAAGTAAAAGCAACTGTTTATAGTGGCTATTCTTTTATCACTAAGGTTCATCCTGATGGTTCGCAAGCGTGGTTTACCTATTTTTATGATATTCCGCAAAATGCAAGGCCTTTAGCTATTGATAAGAATGATGATATTTATATCGTAAATAAGCGATCTAAAAAAGACACTTTATCTCTTTCATTTTTTCAAGATACTGCTGACGTTAAATCTTCTATGCAATATCAAGATGTTATTACCAAGCTTAATACTAATGGAGAACATGTATGGAGTACCTTTTATGCAAAAGATGATTCAAGAATAAATGCAATAATCCCATCAGAAAAAGGATTATATATTTATGGAATGCATTTAGCACAAACATCAGGGAGTACCTATTTTGGAACAGCAGGAAGTTATCAACCTGTTACCAATAGTGAGATATATACGACTGCAAGTGTGTTTTTATCGAAATTTAGCTTTGATGGAAAACGCTTATGGAGCACCTATTTTGGAAATGAAAAATCATTTGTACCCTATCCACTAACAAACATAAACAAAAACCCAAGCAATATAACAGTTATTAATGATGAGGTGTATTTTATGACTTTACATTACACAGACAAGATTTCTGTTACTAAAAATTTAATAACAGCTAACACGTTGTTTAATAAGCCCATATCCAATAACGAAAATCATACGCTCTCAAAATTCAATGGTAATGGCGAACAAGTATGGTCTACTTTTATTCCTGCATCTGGCGATTTGTACAAAACATTCGATAATGATGCATTAGTAATAAGCTCTGTTTTAGACCAAAAAAGTCAAATTTTTGAAACCACCAAAAAAGCATATCAACCTAAAAATGCTGGAATGCGCGACGTTTATACTTATATGCTTTCGCTTGATGGTAAAAAACTATTATACGGCTCTTACTATGGATATGAAGCAGATGACAGCGGTTTCAGTATTCCTACAATAAACGGATTTTTCACAATTGGTCATTCTAGCATGAACACAAGAGAAAAATCTTTATTTGCAGACATAAATGCGGAATTAGATAAATTTACATTAAACAACCAAGGTGTTTATATAGGAAACTTTTTAGCCTATTTCTCGCTATAAATTAATAAGCCTTTTCTTTTTGCGAGAAATCCATACTTTTGCGAAAATTTTTTAAAATGATAGGCTTCTTAATATTATTAATTTTTGCTTTTATACTTGATTACTTTATGTATACAAGATTAAAGCCGTTAACAGTTTTTTCTAAAAAGAATGAAATTTTGCTATCTATACTCGGAGTGAGTTTATTAGTTTTAGGTTTAATGCTTGAAACATTTGAATTAAATGATATTTTTATGATATTATTTTTGTGTATAGGTATGGTAATTACTAGATTTTTTGATGCAATGAATTTAAGTAAAGAACGTAATCAACTAATTCTTTTTAAGTATTTATTAGAGGTAATGCTTGTATTCTGTATTATTACTCAGTTCGCTTATATATGGAATAAAATGTTTAACATATAATAAAAAAACTTTTGTCTTAATTGATAAAGGTTTTTTAAAATAAACAATATATTAACTCTAGTCCTAGTCTACATCTGAAAAGCATCTCTTGGAGAACCATCTGCCACATAAATAACGCCGCAATACACAAAACCATATTTTTTTAAGAAATTTTGCATCGGTAGGTTATTGTTGTTGGTGTCAACTCGAATGTTGTTAATCTGCGCAAAGCAATAATCAAAACAAGCTTTGGCAACTCCTTTAGCCACTCCGTTTGGTGCCAATCTGTGAATCACCCCATAAGGTTCATTATTCAGCCATTTTCCGTTGTCGATAACGTTGTAAGTCGGCTCCGGATTATCGCCCTTTAAAAAAGAAAAATAACCCACCATTTTGGTGTCGTTTACACAAATGTATCCTATATTTTGGTTGATATCATTCAGAATAACTGCCGCTGACGGATATCCATTGATCCATTGGGTATGGTTTCCGTTGGCGCGCATATTGTTTCGGGCATCATCAATCACTTGCATAATGCTGCTTAAATCTTTGGGTTGTGCAAGTTGTATGGTCATTTTCTATATGTATGTGTTGTGGTAAAGCTATGAAAAATTGTGAGTTGATGTTTAAAAAAAAAAAAATCAGGTTTAAAACCTGATTTTTTTTGTTAAAGAGGAGATTATCCTTGTATAGCCGCAATTCCGGGGAGGGTTTGTCCTTCAAGCATTTCCAACATAGCGCCACCTCCGGTTGAAACATAACTCATTTTTTCTTCTAAACCAAATTGTTTTACTGCTGCCACAGAATCGCCACCACCTACTAATGAAAATGTTCCTGCTTGGGTGGCATCTGCAATAAAATTACCTAATGTAATGGTGCCTGGCGCAAACTTTTCCATTTCGAAAACACCTAGTGGTCCATTCCATAAAATAATTTTAGAATCCATAATAACCTTGTTAAATTGCTCTAAGGTTTTTGGTCCAACATCTAAACCTTGCCAGCCCTCTGGAATATTGTTTGCGTCAACAATTTGTGTGTGAGCATCATTTGAAAATGCGTCTGCTGCAACCACATCAACAGGAATGTGAATTTGAACATTTTTAGCTTTTGCTTTTTCCAAAATTTCTAATGCAAGTTGCATTTTATCGTCTTCAACAATAGAATTTCCAACCATCCCTCCTTTTGCTTTAATAAAAGTAAACATCATACCACCTCCAATAATCATGTGATCCACTTTGTCTAAAATGTTTTCGATAATAGTGATTTTTGAAGATACTTTTGATCCTCCCAAAACAGCAGTCACAGGTTTATCATTTGAATTTAAAACTTTATCAATACTTTCAATTTCCTTTGCCAATAAAAAACCAAAACATTTATCGTTAGGGAAAAATTGTGCAACAATAGTTGTGGAGGCGTGCGCGCGATGTGCGGTTCCAAAAGCATCGTTCACGTACACATCACCCAAATGGGCTAATTGTTTTGCAAAATCTTCATCTCCAGCCTCCTCTTCTTTATAAAAACGCAGATTTTCTAATAAAATAATAGCTCCCGGCTGTGCATTTGCAACTACTTTTTCTACTTCACTTCCCACCGAATCGTTTACAAAAGTTACTTTTCTGCCTAAAACTTCTTCTATTTTTGAAACGATATGTTTTAAAGAAAATTTATCTTCCGGACCATTTTTCGGACGACCTAAATGCGACATTAAAACCGCCACACCTCCATCGTTCACTATTTTTTCGATAGTGGGTTTTGCAGCTACAATACGATTGTCATCGGTTACCTGAAACTGATCGTTTAACGGCACATTGAAATCTACACGAACAATGGCTTTTTTATTATTAAAATCGAAATCGTTAATTGTTTTCATTTATTTTAAGTTGAATTGTTTTAAGTGACAAATATACAATTTTGTGAATTGATTTTATTTTGATTTATTAAGGAAGATTATCCTCCCCCCACAAAAAACCACCCCCAAACGGTATATTTTACCATTTGGGGGTGTTTAATAAGTTTTAATCCTTTGTGTGGGTGGTTTACATCTCCACGATAATAAACTCGGATCTACGGTTGGCTTGGTGTGCTTCTTCGCTACACTTCACTCCGTCGGCACATTCGTTGACTAATTGGCGCTCGCCATAGCCTTTCGATGTTAATCGTGACGAACTGATACCTTGGTCAATCAACCATTCTCTGGTCGATTTTGCGCGGTTCTCAGACAATCTGTCGTTGTACTTGTGCGATGCACGGCTGTCGGTATGCGAACGAATGTCGATTTTCATCGTTGGATATTCTTCCAATACCGCCAATACTTTTGCCAGCTCTGCCGCTGCATCCGGACGGATGTTGTATTTGTCTAAATCAAAATAAATCGGATTCAGTTTTAATACTTTAAACAAGTCGTCGCCTACTTTTACAGGGGTTTTCGCTGGTTCCAAAACAATGGTGTGCTCGGTTACACCGCTTTCATTGGGCAAACGCACCACGTCTTCTTGGGTCGTATAGCCTTCTTTTTCCGCTTTTAAGCGGTAGGTTTCCCCACATTTGAATTCGTTGTTGAACACATAACCGCCGTTTTGGTAGCGGTTGCTGCTTTCTAATTCGCCGTACAAATTGTTGTACAACGTTACGTTGGCATCGCTAATGATGTTGCGGGTTTTTGCATCTACTACTTTTAAAAGCAATTTTTGGATGCATTCTAGTTGCAACGGTTTGATTTCATGGAAACTGTAAATATCGTCGTTGCCGTTGCCGCCTTCACGGTTGCTTGAAAAGAAGCCTTGTTTGGTGTTTGGGTCGATATAATACGCAAAATCATCGGCATTTCCGTTGATTGGTGCTCCTACGTTGTGGATTTCCCCGGGTTGGCTGTTTCTGTCTAATTTTGTGGCATATACATCAAGTCCGCCTAGTCCTACTCTACCGTCGCTTGAAAAATACAATTCCCCACTTTCGGTTACAAACGGAAAGGTTTCTCTGCCTTCGGTGTTGATCCCCTCACCCATGTTTACAGGTCCGCCAAAAGCTCCTGAGGGATGAATTGCTACCTGCCACAAATCCGATTCGCCGAAGCCTCCCGGACGGTCGCTCGCAAAATACATTGTGGCTTCGTCTTGGCTTAAGGTGGGGTGTGCCGTGTTGTAGCCGTCCATATTGAACGGTAACTCGGTTATGTGCTCCCATTTGCCCTCCACGTTTTCTGCACGGTAGATTTTAAGCTTCGTGTTTTTGTCGGCATCGTATTTACGGGTACGGTTGATGTAGTTGTTGCGTGTGAAATACATCGTCTTGCCGTCTTTGGTGATTACCGCTGTGGATTCGTTAAGTGGTGATTTTACCTTTCCTTTCAATCGGGTTACTTTATCATCTTTGCTTGCCGTTTCGGCTACGCTGTACAAGCTGGTAAAGGCATCGCCTGTCCAGGTGTGTTCGCGTTTGTGCAAGCTGCCCGTGTCGCGCGCGCTGGTAAAGTACAATTGGTTGTTGTGTACATAGCTTCCGTAATCGGAATAAGGCGTGTTGATCTCCAAGTTCTTGATCTGGTCGTAGCGACCTGAATTGGCTTGTATCTGCTTTTTAAGCGCGGCTTCGTTCTGGCGGATTTTAGAACGCTGCGTGTGGCTGCCGGCTTTGCTTACAAACTGGTCGTAGTAGCGCTTTGATTCGCTTTCTTTGCCCACGTGTTGCAAGGTTTGGGCGTAGCGGTAATAGTACTCGCTGCCAATGTTTTCGCTGCCAAATTCTTTGAACAAGCGTTCGTAGTGCTTTTGGGCTTCGCCATAGCGTGCGTTAAAGTAGTAGGCGTTGCCTAACTTTTCTAGTACATCCTTCCCGGCATAGCCGCGGTTGGCTACTTTCTCGTAAATGCTGATTGCATCTACATAAGCCCATTGGTTGTAGTCTTTATCGGCTGTATTTAATCCCGCTTGTGCTTGTGCCCCCGTGTTCCCCAGCATAAAGGCGGTGAACAAAGCGGCTCTATATATCCCTTTTTTCATTTTTCTTTATTTTTAGAAGAAACGCGGCGAGTTCACGCGGCGGTATTTGTTAAACAATTCAAAGCGCATAAAAATCTCGTGTGAGCCGTTGTTGTAATTTCTCAAGGCTTTGATGTCGCTGTCGTAGCTATAGCCTATAAATAATCCGTCGGTTACCTGGAAGCCTGCCAAGGCACTCCATGCGGCATCCCAGCGATAAGCAGCTCCTAAAGTAAACTTCTCGTTGATTAAGAAATTCCCTGTGATATCAGCCTGTAAAGGTGCGCCTTCTACTGCTTTTAACAAAAATGCCGGTTTAAACTTCAACATCGGGTTCAACTCAAATACGTGACCTCCCATTAAATAATAGTGCATCTTTTGCTGCATCGTGCTTTGTACGTTGTCGTCGTAGCGCGTGGTTTCTAAAAAATGGGGTACCGATAATCCTACATACGTTTGTTCGTTATGCCAATAAACACCCGCTCCTATGTTTGGAGTGAATTGGTTGTTGATGTCTGTAAGGATCTGCGGATCGTTCGGGTTGTATTTGTTCAGCCTAGAATAAGCTACATTCAGCATATTGGCTGATCCTTTTAAGCCGAAGCTTAGCTTGCTGCCGCGGTTGTTTAAATCTAAGGTGTACGAGAAATCTACACTTAACGTGTTTTCATCGGTCACCCCTAACCTGTCGTTTACAAAGCTTACTCCCAAACCTACTTTACTCTCGGCTATAGGGGTGTTTATGGAAAACGAATTGGTCGTTGGTGCGCCTTCTAATCCTACCCATTGGCTGCGGTGCAAACCAAAGATGCTCAAGGCGCCTCTGCTACCTGCATAAGCCGGGTTGATGTTGATCGTGTTGTACATGTAATTCGTGTACTGGGGGTCTTGTTGGGAATGTGCTTTTGCACATCCCAACAATAATACTCCCAACAATAATCTGTTTATGTTTTTTGAAATATTCATATCCATTTATTATTCGTTATTCTCCAAATGTAAGTAGCCGGCTTGTTCGGTTGGATATTGGATTCCATTGCCTAAATCAAACGTGTACTTAACTACGTAATAATATGTTCCTGATGGTAATTTTGATTGCTTACTAACTGTGGCTCTTCCTTCGGAATATCCTTTAAAGGTGTTGCCTTGTGAGTTGTAATCTCTTGTGTGGTGTATACCCAAATACAACAATAACAACGGTTGTATACTTCTACAACGTTGCCCGGGTAACAATTGATTCCTTTCAAAATTAACTCATCATTCATGCCGTCACCGTTTGGAGTTACTGCATTAAATATTTCTACTGGACACGATAAATGAATTGTTTGCGTATAACTGGTCTCATTTCCACATGCGTCTGTTGCAACCCATGTTCTTAAAATGTCATACTTCGCTTCACAATCGCCTTCTATCTTCTCATCGTATGAGCGAACACTTGCTGCTCCACAATTGTCAACGGCTGTTAAGATTTCTGCCGGTTCAAAGTCTTCGCATCGCATGAATACTTCTCTATTTGGCATAGGGCCTACAAATTCAGGAGCGGTGGTGTCTTCCACTGTTATCACTTGGGTGTGTGTAGTGGTGTTGCCGCACTGATCTGTTGCTGTCCATGTTCTTTCTAATGTATAACTATTTGGACATGAACCTTCTGTACGCTCTTCGTTAAAGCTTACTGTTGCTGTACCACAGTTGTCAACGGCTGTGAGTTCTGCTACCGCTGGTAACGAATCGCTGCATTCCAAGGTGATATCCATTGGTAAAACTTCTACAAATTCCGGACCGGTGCTGTCTTCTACCGTGATGGTTTGTACCAAATCGGTTTGGTTGCCTGCACAATCTGTTAACGTATAGGTTCTGGTGATGATATAGGCATTGCCTAAACATCCACTGCCTCCATTATCTGTGTCGGATACCGTTACGGTAACACTTCCGTTGCAGTTGTCGGCCTCATCTAAGATAGCTGCTGCATCTGCCGCTGGTATAGCACTCATACATTCTAATGTTAAATCGGATGGTGCAGTTCCTGTTGGCGCAACCGTATCTTCAATGGTGTAGGTGTACACCCAATCGTGGCTGTTGCCTTGGCAATCAGTAAACGTGTAGGTATAAGTTACATCGCCTTCACAACTTGGAAGAGCTGAAACTACCGGGGCACTTGCCGTTAATACATTCCCGCAATTATCGGTTACCGTTGGTACAGCAGGTGCTACAATCTCTGAAGCACATGCTACCGTTGATGATCCGTTTGCAGGTAAGGTGAAGTCTTCTGCTTCAATGATATAGGTATATACCCACGTTTGTGTATGGTTGGCACAATCTTTATATTCATAATTGAAAGTTCTTGTGCCTTCACATCCGTCGTAGGTTCCTCCTTCGAAACTGAAAACCGGTGTTAATACATTGCCACAGTTATCGGTTACCGTTGGTAATACCGGTGCCACTGCTGCGCTTATACATGATACCGTTTCTGAACCATTGGCAGGTAGCGTGAAATCTTCTCTTTCAATGGTGAAGGTATGCGTCCAAGGGTGCGTATTTCCTTCACAATCTGTAAACGTGTAGGTATAAGTTATAGCGCCTTCACACGCTGGTTCTTGTGAAATTACTGGGGCACTTGGTGTTAATACGTTTCCGCAATTGTCTGTTACCGTTGGCACTGTTGGTGCCGTAATAGCAGATGCACATGCTACTGTTGATGCAGTATTAGCTGGTACGGAGAAATCTTCTCTTTCAATGGTGAACGTATGCGTCCAATCGTGCGTAGTTCCTTCACAATCTGTAAACGTGTAGGTATAAGTTATAGCGCCTTCACACGTTGGTTCTTGTGAAATTACAGGTGCACTTGGTGCTAATACATTGCCACAGTTGTCGGTTACCGTTGGAACTGTTGGTGCTGCTACATCGGACGGACATGCTACCGTTGATGAGCCGTTGGCTGGCATAGTAACTACCGGGGCACTTATTGTATAGGTATGTGTCCATGTATATGGTGTTCCTGTACAATCTGTATAGGTATAGGTGTATGCTTTTGTGCCTGCACATGCAGGGTCTGCATCTGTATTTGTTTAATACGCCCGTTATGCTCTGCCGCAGTTGTCAACTACTGTTGGAGCAGTTGGAGCTACCGCATCAGCCACACAAGCTACCGTTGATGATCGTTGGCTGGTAAAATTACCGTTGGTGCCGAAATGGTATAGGTGTATTCCCAAGTGTATGGCGTTCCGGTACAATCTACATAGGTATAGGTATATACCTTGAGTGCCTGCACATGATGGTGTTGCCGATACATTGGTTAAAAATCCTATTAGGAATCTTCCACAGTTGTCGGTTACCATTGGGGCTACTGGTACTA
Organism: Paenimyroides aestuarii; assembly: GCF_024628805.1. Lineage (NCBI taxonomy): Bacteria > Pseudomonadati > Bacteroidota > Flavobacteriia > Flavobacteriales > Flavobacteriaceae > Paenimyroides > Paenimyroides aestuarii. The sequence goes on from NZ_CP102382.1 coordinate 987,937, forward strand.
CTTGTGCTTCGGATGCACATGATACCGTAGATGACCCATTTGCAGGTAGAGTCACTACCGGTGCACTTATCGTGTATTCGTAGGTCCAAATATGCGAGTAGCCTTCACAATCCTGGTATTGGTAGTTGTAAGTACGCGTTCCAGAACATCCGTCGTATGTACCCCCTATAAAGGAACTTACCGGCGTTAATACATTTCCGCAGTTATCAGTTACCGTTGGTAAGCTGGTTGGTGCTACTGCTGCTGATATACATGCTACCGTGGATGAGCCGTTTGCCGGTACACTGAAGTCTTTACGCTCTACTATATACGTGTGAACCCAATCGTGGCTGTTGCCTTCACAATCTGTGTAGGTATAGGTATAACTGATTATTCCTTCACATATCGGTGTGGGTAACTCGGTTACTACCGCAGCACTTGGTGTTAATACATTGCCGCAGTTGTCCCTTACTACAGGTAATACCGGTGCTACCGCGTCTGCAGGACATGCTACCGCTGACATTCCATTGGCTGGCATCGTGAAATCTGCACGCTCAATGGTGTAGGTGTAAACCCAATCGTGGCTGTTCCCTTGACAATCGGTGTAAGTGTAGGTGTAGCTTATATCTCCTTCACATGAAGGTGCCGCTGATATTACCGGAGCACTTGGTGTCAATACGTTGCCACAACTGTCTGTTACCTCAGGTAATGCAGGTGCTACTGCTTCTGATATACATGCTACTGTTGACGATTCGTTTGATGGTAAAGTGAAATCTTCTACAGTTACAAAAATATTTTGTGTATAGCTTTGCGTGTTTCCACAGCTATCTGTTAATGTCCATATTCTTTCTAATGTATAGTCTTCAGGACATGTACCGTCAATTCTATTTTCTTCAAAATCTGCTTCTACTAATGGGTTGAATAGATACAAGAAAAAGGTACTTCCGTTTGTTACGCCTTCACTTTCTATCTCAAATTCCGTAATATCAGTTCCTGAAAATATTTGATAAATCGAGTTTAAATTTGTTGTCCCTTTGTTCTCTATTTCATAACCGGTTGTTGTTGGTTTTACATAAAAATCAGGGTGTGGATAATCGGTACTATATGTGCTATCGAAAAATAGATTCGCATTTGGATCATTTGACTTAAAGTTCACTTTTTCTCCGACTACCATTTGAACGTTACCTTCTGTAGAAGCTAATTGTGGACTCGATAAATTTATTCTGTACCCTGAATTTACAAATCTAATACCTTTGTTTGGCGTAGTGATTACGCTACTTGGCAAAGATGGATCTAATACATAGGTTTCTAAACTAAATGTAACGCCAGCAAAATATGTTTGATCTAAATCGCTTGGATTGTCAATATAATCTAACACTGGTAAGTCTTGAAAAACAACGCCGTACGGTGACCCGGTATTCGTGTTGTATCCTGCCATTGCATCTCCTAAGTTGATAAACTTAGCTAAAGGATTGCTTAAAAATCCTGCATCTGTGGTAAATACACAACTTTCTGTACCTGTTAATGTAACTGCTGCCGGTATGCTGTCTTCACAACTAAGTGTTAGATCTTGAGGAAGAGTTTCATTAAAAGTTGGTCCTTGGTTGTCTTCTACTGTAATTGTGCGTGGCGCAGATTCTGTTGTGTTGCCACAAGCATCTACTGCTATATAGGTACGTTCTATTACATAATTACCCGGACAATTTCTTGCTGTTTCTATATCGCGAATGAATACTTCTACATCAGTATCGCAATTATCGGATGCAGTAACAACCAAATCATTTGGTATCTCACTCGCGCAAGAAACTGTTAATGGAGTGGTTGGTGGAACCACATCAAATGTTGGTGCAGTGGTGTCTTGAATGGTGATGGTTTGCGAAACTGAATCACTGTTACCACAGGCATCTGTTAATGTCCATATTCTTTCTAATGTATAGTCTTCAGGACATGTACCGTCAATTCTATTTTCTTCAAAATCTGCTTCTACTAATGGGTTGAATAGATACAAGAAAAAGGTACTTCCGTTTGTTACGCCTTCACTTTCTATCTCGAACTCTGTAATGTCTGTTCCTGAAAATATTTGATAAATCGAGTTTAAATTGGTTGCCCCTCTATTTTCAATTTCATAACCGGTTGTTGTTGGTTTTACATAAAAATCAGGGTGTGGATAATCGGTACTATATGTGCTATCGAAAAATAGATTCGCATTTGGATCATTTGACTTAAAGTTCACTTTTTCTCCGGCTACCATTTGAACGTTACCTTCTGTAGAAGCTAATTGTGGGCTAGACAAAGTAATTCTATAACCCGCATTGTAAAATCTGATACCGTTGCCTGCGGTGGTAATAACACTGCTTGGTAAAGACGGATCTAATACATAGGTTTCTAAACTAAATGTAACTCCTGCAAAATAGGTTTGGTCTAATGCACTTGGGGTATCTATATAATTTAATACCGGTAAGTTTTGGAAAACAACGCCGTACGGTGACCCGGTATTCGTGTTGTAGCCTGCCATTGCATCTCCTAAGTTGATAAACTTAGCTAAAGGATTGCTTAAAAATCCTGCATCTGTGGTAAATACACAACTTTCTGTACCTGTTAATGTAACTGCTGCCGGTATGCTGTCTTCACAACTAAGTGTTAGATCTTGAGGAAGAGTTTCATTAAAAGTTGGTCCTTGGTTGTCTTCTACGGTAATTGTGCGTGGCGCAGATTCTGTTGTGTTGCCACAAGCATCTACTGCTATATAGGTACGTTCTATTACATAATTACCCGGACAATTTCTTGCTGTTTCTATATCGCGAATGAATACTTCTACATCAGTATCGCAATTATCGGATGCAGTAACAACCAAATCATTTGGTATCTCACTCGCGCAAGAAACTGTTAATGGAGTGGTTGGTGGAGCCACATCAAATGTTGGTGCGGTGGTGTCTTGTACATTATATGTTTGTGTACAGTCAACCGTGTTTAATACTGTATCTTCTCCTGCATCACGTACACCATTGTTATTGGTGTCTTCATACTCCGTAACGGTATAAGTACGTGTAACTGTTTGCGGACAAGTACCTGTATCTGCACTATTGGTTGCTGTAATTTCGATTACGCCACAAGGTATATCTCCGATAACACCATCTGCATTACCTAAAGCTTCAAATTCGGCTTCGGTGTAGCTAGTTTGTGTAGGAACATCAGCATAGCATTGTGCGTTTTGAGCAGCGAAGGTTGGGCAAGTAACTTCAAATACACAACAAACTGGTGAAGCACCTGCAACAACTAAAGCATCACATACACCACTATCTGCAATAGAAATGTTGTAATCTGTTCCTGCTGTGATGGCATCTGATGTCCATGTATAGGTTCCGTTTCCGTTATCAACCCATGTACCAGGTGCTCCGGTTCCGGTTGCTGTGAAAGGTGCTGTGCCACTTACGGTTGCTGAAACAGTATAGCTTAATCCATCTGCTGCACAAGTTGTTGTTTGTAGTGCATCTAAAGTGATATCAGGTGTTACCGTTACTGTAACATCCTCAGAAGCTTGGAAAGGATTTGTACAACCCAATGAACCAGAAAGTTCATAATTAACCGTATAAGTAGTAGTAACGGTAGGGCTTACTGTAACTAAATTTCCTGTTCCGATTAAAGTTGCGCCTTCATACCACTCAATATCAAACGTACTGCTTGGCAAACTAATGCTCAAAGTAGTTTGATTATCGCTTACACAAACTGTAGCCGGATTAGACGATGGCGATGGGAATACCGTATTGCCATTTGCTAAATTTACTGTTTGTTCGGTAAAACCACAATCTGTAAATACACGAACAACGTATGTACCAGCTGCAAGATTTTGGAAAGCATGTGCTGTTTCTGTTAAGTCTGTGGTATTGTATGTTTGTAAGGGTGCATCGGTATCAGGATTTGCTGTACTATTCCACAAACTATAGGTAATAGAACCTATTGGTGTACCACTTGTTTGAATTGCGATGATGCCTGTATTGCTGTTCGAAGGATCACAAAACAAATTGGTGGTAGAAAATGTTAATGCTGGTAGTGGGTCTATTACCAAATCTTCTGAAATTAATAAATAAGGCGTACTTCCGTTATTAAACGTATTATTTGGTATGCCTGCTAAATCATGATTCTGATAAATAGAAGCAGATCTTATATAATACTCTACCCTATATGTACCAGGAGAAATATTTGTAAACGTACCGCTTTCTCTTTCCGCACTAGAAGTACCGCTTTGTGCCACAATAGTATTCGTAGCAGCATTTCTTAATCTGGTGTTTGCTAGGAAACCGAAATCACCTGTTCTGTTTCTACCTAAATCATAGTTTACATTAAACGATCCGCAAGATACAGGTTCGGCTTCAAATACAGGATCATATAAAATGGGATCTGTTAAATTGATTGTACGAACCACCGAATAATTACAACTAACATCGGTAATGGTTACTTCATATTCACCTAAAGGCAAATTAATAAACGAAGGCCTAACAAACCCCAAGTTGTAATTATGAGTTAAGGTATAAGGAAAATTAATGGTTACCCCATCTCGCTCATCTCCGTAATTATAAGGATCGGTATTTGGATAGGTATAAGAGGTCATCCCATCTACCCGATTAATCGTAAAACTTAGTTCATTAAAGATATTGTCAAAACCTACATAGCTTGAACCTCTATTTATCCCAAAACCTGCTGTACCTTCTAAAATAGAAATCCTAGGGACTAAAGTAGCTTGATCCAGCGGGTTTATAGCTGCTGGTTCATTAAAAATAAAATCTCGTGTAATTGTTCTGCAAGAATTCACTTGTTCTAGACGGTAACTTTCACCATTAATGAAATTATATGGTAAAGGGAAAGAGGTTGTATTGGGAAACTCTCGACCTGCATCTGAATTATGAGTATTAAAATTCTGATTAGGATTTATTTGAACCCAATTACCACTACCCAAAGGTTGCTCGTGATAAATATTATAAGTTACGGGATAACTTGATTGATAAGCCCAACCTACTCCACCGGTATTTCTTTCATTAACCACTATATAATTTACTGTTCCACACACTTCAGAGCTATAAGTTGAACGCTGATCTAGATATAAAAAATCTGTATTTATTGCTGGCGTAGTGTAGCTTTGTGTACGGGTGTTACAGCCGTCATTTGCTTCAAAAACTACGGTTGTATTGGGTGGAATATTTTCGAAATAAACTACTGAATTATTGTTAAATTCAGGAAGTTGACCGCTAATTGCATTATAGGTGTTACCTCCATAAGAAATGGTTAAAGAACCATTAGGTCCCAAAATTCTACTTCTGTTTTCGTTATCACCCAAAAATCTTCCATCTACAGTAACAACTCTAATATACCATCCAGAACAATCTGCATTTTGCACAAGCATAAAACCAGCTGGCCCAGTATAAGGACCGCTTGGCAAAGTAGTCCCTGTATAAGGGTCGATGGTAAAACCAGAACCGATACCTGCAGAACAGCCCGCCACGTTTTCGGTGATGGTTAATACATAGTTGCCCGAAGGTAAATTATCAAAGGTATAGGTTTGAGCTGTAATGGGTCCAGAAGTTAAGCCTAATGATTGAATTTCGTAGGTATAAGTACCCGTTGTAGGGCGGTTTACACTTGCTGTCACCGAACCATCGGGTCCATAGAACTGATCGGTTGCCCGGCAGGTTTCGCCAAGTATTTCATCGAAAGATACGGTAAAAGGCACGTAGCTAGAACCCACCGTTACGGTTTGTGGTCCCACGGTAACACCATTTTGTATTAACCGAATATCATAACTACCAGGTGCTAAATTACTAAAAGTAGCTGTACCTGTAGTTGATAATACTTGAAAGTCTAAGTCGGTCGTTCCGCCCGCTACTCTAATGGTTGCGGAAACGGCGTTCCCACCACTGCAGGTAGCTGCACCAGGAATGGCAATTTGTACTTGTCCATCTTGTGTACAAATACCATTTACGGGTGTTGCGGTAAAACTATTGATGTTACATTGCGCAATACCAATAGTACTTATAAAGGCTGTGAAGCATAAAGCAAACAGCCATTTTGTTAGATAAACATTTTTCATAAGCTTGTATTTTTACTATTAAAGCTATCGAATAAATTAGGGGTAATTGCTCCATTTGTATCAACCATAAAAGCCATATGGTGGTGCAAATACGCTTTTTTCAAAAACATATAGTTGTTAAAAGAAGTTGTCTTTGTTTCAACTATATTTAATGCTTGTTTTTTTGCATATACTGTGTGGTTTGGCACACCAAAAGAGTGGTTTGGAGGTGCTGCATAAGCCATTGGAAACAGTAAAGAAAAAAAGAAGCATAAAAAAAACATGGTACTTTTTTTCATAGAATTTTTAATCAATATTTAAAGGTTTGTTTGTTATTCATATTAAATTTGTATGTTTTAAAAAGGAATCTGCTAGGATTTTTAATAACAACATACATGTGTTTTTAATGTGCAATGCACTAGTTGTTGTTTCTGTATAGATCCATTTTTTTCCATTTTGCTAACGTATTTCTACTTAGTTTGAACATTTTGGAAATTTCAGAATTATTTAATCCATGCTTTTTTTGATAATTAAGAATTTGTTTCACAGAGGCTGCATCATAGGCGCGATGACTTTGATTAAACATTTGACTATCATTTTGTTTGGAAGCAAAAAACATATCGTTTATTTTGATTACATCTAGACTGCTCCAATTTTGCTTTTCGGCAAAATCTAAAGGAGTTTCTATTTTTTTATTGGCTGCCATGTCTCTGAAAATCTTTCCAAAATCTGGCCCTGTTTTTAACTGTTGGTTGGGTATTTTTGTATCCATCTGTATAAAGTTGTTTTTGGTATTTTATATTCTTTTATTATTTCAGTTACTGTTTTTTGGTTAGTGCGTATAAGGTCTAATAAATAGTCTATAATCTCTTTGGTGTATATATTCTTTTTAAATTGTGGCACTTGGCTGCTTTTCGATGTACTTTTATTTACAAAGTGTTTTTTTGATGTATATAATATTAAATGTTGTGAATAAAGCCTGAAAAAATCATATTCTAAAAGCTTGCACCATCTTAGTAATCTATCAGTATCAAGCGTTTTGTATTGAAACATTTCAAAAATATCTTCTTCTTCACATTTCATAAAATTGCACACACGGTCTATTGGAATATTGCGTTCCTCATACAGTTTTTTTATAAATGTGCCTATATGTATGTTTTTAATATTCAAAATTTATTGGTCTTGTTCTTATTCCAGATAAATTAATACTATGTTTATGCTATTTTTTACTTAATTTTGTTATTAATACTATATTTTACATGTAAAAACTTAACAAATATTTAAAAATTATATCTTTTTAAACAAAATCTATGTAATAGACGGTCAACAAAGTAACTAGTGGCGATAAAATGTAGAATTTGTTCTAAGGGTATGTAGAAGGTACTCAGAAAAAAATGCTTTTTTAATACTGCAACAGCTTTGTTACTAAATGAGTTATCAAAGATATTGGTGCTTCAAAATAAATAGTGTTTGCAAAGTGGTTTTGGTTACACTAACACACAGAGATAAAAGGAGGAATGCTGTATTGCAAAAAGAGTTAGTATATCAAAAATAATAAAGGATTTTACTTTTATTTGAACTGTTTATACAAAAGAAAAGAGGTAACTGCTGTCTATTGCTTTTGTTTTAAAAACCACTTATTTATTCATTTTCATAAAAACCCGTAGGCTTTCAATTCTTCTTTTAGCTATTGGTAAACTGTAATTGTTGATCATGTCACAAAAATAATTGTTCTCTTTTTTACTGATAAGCATTAAATTGTCTAGATTTACAATATAGGAGTGATGTATTCTAAAAAAATAATCATTTGCGAATAATTGCTCGTATTCGCCTAAATTTTTACTGGCCACAATTTGCCGATTGTTCTTTAAATAAAAAGTAGTGTATCGGCCATCTGATTTGCAAAAAAGAATATCTGCTTTCTTAATTGTATCTACTTTATCGGTTGATACAATAGAGATTGTGTCGTTTTTTTGATTGCTGTTATGGTTTTGTGTACTGTGTGTGCTTTGTTCAAAAAGTTTGCGTTCTTCAATTCGCTGTATGCATTTTTCGAAAGCTGTTGTAAGATCCTCGATAGAAATAGGTTTCATTATATAATCTATTGCATTATATTTGAAAGCTTTAAGCGCATATTCGCTAAATGCGGTAATGAATATTATTTCGGTTTCACTGTAATCAATCTGGTCTAATAATTCAAAAACATTTTTATTTTTTAACTGAATATCTAAAACACATATATCTGGTTTATAATGATTTATAATTTTTTTCCCATTATCAACTGTATCTGCTAAACCAACAATGTGAATATTTGGAATGTATTTGTTTATGAAATATTTTATTAAATTGATACTTGTTTTTTCGTCATCTACAATTACTGCTGAATACGTTTGCATGATTATAATTATTAAAATTTGAACAAATGAAGTTTATAAAACTGCTTGTTTTTTTGTGCGCTTTTAACCAACTATGGGCACAAGAGCAGTATGCTACAAAAAATATACGCACGGTGCGTGAACTTGAATCTGTGTTAACATATACCGTGGCTTTTGACCGCAATGGTTATACCTGGCTGGCTACCGACAATGGAATTTATAAATTTAATGGTACATACTACAAACATTTTTCTATGAAAGACGGTTTGCCCACCAATGATATCTTTTATATTAAAATTGATTCTGAAGATCGCATTTGGCTTACCGGCTATTTCAAGGGTTTATATTATATTAAAAAAGACCGAATTTTTAAAGTGGAAAATGCAAATATACAAAGTGCATATTATGAATTTACCAAACAAGATACTTTATTTTTTTCAGAGCATCTGAAAAATGGTCGCTACTTTTTAACCAATCAACATTTTGAAATCAAAAGATACCCAGATAAAGAAAACCTTGTTTTGGTTAATTACCACCATGCATTGCAGGCTTATGTATTTAAAAATGCGGCAACAAATGAATTTTATCTATTAAATGATCAAAAAAAGGTGTTAAAGAAGTTTGCATCCAATGAACGGTATTATTCGCTACTTTCTAATCCATTCTCCATTAATTTTGTAAATATACACCAAAATCAACAAGAAAATTATACGGCTACAAAACGGTTTCCTTTTGAAATACAAAATTTTACATTTCAAAAATCACAACCAATCTTTGCAGGTATAGCTGGATTCAATTCAAAACGGGTGCAATTGCTTTCTGCAAAAAACGATGATGTTTATAAAATATACAGTAATGCTGACAGAAAATGCATCGTTTTTGAAAAAGGTATCTATAACGAAGTTTTATCGCAAAAAATTTCTTCATTACCCTACAATTTTGAAACTATTGAAAGTATCAGCATTGATAAATATGAGAATTTTTGGATTATTTTTAAAGGAAATACCGTTCAATTCATTCCAAAATCGTTTTTTAAAATTAAACAATACAGTTATAATCAGCTGTTAGGAGATCATAATTACCATATTAAATCGGCGTTTTTGTATGAGCATTCGCTAATTGCATTAACAAGTACAAATGAGGTGTTCCAAATTGATTTTACAAATAAATCTACAAAATTGCATACGTTTAATGATAAAACATCTGCTATCTATCGTTCGGGTAACCAATTGATTGCGGTGCAAACAAACAAAATTGCTTATTATAAAATTCAAGAAAATTCGCTGGAATTTTTGGGCATTCAAGACCGATTAATTCCCCATAAAAGAACAGGAGGTATTAGAGATAGTTATTTTAAAAACGGCGATATATATGCAATTCAGAAAAATATTATACAAAACAATACTTCGAAAAGTTTGTACGAAATAAAGGCCGATTTGCGCTTTAATAATATTTTGGTGACCGATAATCAATCGGTGGTTGTTTCAAACGAAGAACAATTAGGTATTTATCATCTAAACAATAAACAATTTGTAGCATCGCATTCCATAAAATTTACCAATACCATTAATCATATCAACGATTTAATTTTGGTAGGTACACATTCAAATGGTTTGCTTTTGATAACGCAAAATTTTAAAATTTTACAAAATTTACTTCCTAATGACAACATCTATAAAATTATCAAAGATTCTGTATCAAACCAGCTATTTGTGGTAACCAATGCCGGATTATATGTTTATAATTACAACAATAAAAAATTACATTTAACGAGGATAATACCATTGGATAGTGGTATTATAAAAGGTAAAATTAATGATATTCTTTCCGATAGCAAAAACCTTTATATCATTACGCAGCAAGGAATTACAACAATAGCAAAAGATTTCATCAATATAAAAATTTCGGGTGAAATAGAAATTAATCATATCACCGTTAATGACCATAAAATCAATAATTTAGAATCCTTATTTTTAAAAAGAAATCAAAATAATATAAGCATTCAAACTTCTATAAAAACAATGAATAATACCGCTGATTTTGTGAAGTATTATTCCTTATCAAGAAATAATCAACCAGATGATTGGAAAATATTTACCGAAAATGAATTATTTTTTAAAGAACTAGCTCCGGGTACATATACTTTTAAAGCCTATAGTCAATCTTACAGTGATAAAACAAAAAATAGTAAGAGCTTTCAATTTACAATAAAACCGTATTTTTGGGAAACAACTTTCTTTAAAATACTTGTATTTATCGCAGTTATTTTATTAACCATTTTGGTGTTGTATATCATTCGATCAAAACGTGCTAAAGACTTTAACATTCGTTTAAAACTTATAAATTTAGAAATGAAAGCCTTACGCGCACAAATGAACCCTCATTTCATTTTTAATACTTTAAATAATATGCAGAGCAGTGTGTTGTTTGACGATGAAATTAAAGTGAATAACTACTTTGCGAAATTTGCAAAATTACTACGCTCTACGCTTGATATTGTAAATAAAGAACACATAACCTTGGCCGATGAAATGGCTTATATCAATTCGTATATTGCTATTGAAAATTTGAAAACCAACCAGCCAATAAATCTCACTTATACAATTGATGAATCCATTGATACTACCACAACAAAAGTACCTGTGATGCTGTTACAGCCATTTGTAGAAAATGCAGTAATTCATGGCTTGTCGGATATAAACGATGACAAACAATTAAAAATTACTATAAAAAAACAAACAGATGCAATCATCATTGCCATTACAGACAATGGAGTAGGGAGGAACGCAAATAAAAACACAGACCATTCCACCTTACACACCTCCTATGCAACAAAAATCGTTCAAAACAGGTTACAATTATACAAAGATTTGTTTAAAAAAGAATTCTCATGCGAAATTGTTGATTTGGTCGATGCCAACAACCAGCCACTAGGTACCAAAGTAATTCTTAACATTGCCATTATTGATTCATTTAATGTACATAATATTTTTAAATAACTGATTGATAGTATTTTAAATAGTATGATATATTTCAAGATAAATAAGTGTTCATAACCGCCATTTGTATATTCATAACTTGTGTTGATAACTGTGAATAACTTTAGATAACTATTTATTTACAATTTCATAAAAAATGGTAAGGCATAATTTTTATCAACAATACCAAAAAAATTATTGAAAATAGTACACGCTTCATTGACAAATGAAACACAGTTATCAACACTTATTAACCATAAAAATTATTAATATTTTTAGTTAACAAGAAGTATTCTATTTCAACAAAAAATAGAAATTTATTTGATTTTTAAGCCATTAGAAGGGTAGGGCAGTGTTAACAACTTTTCATAACTCACATTTACTGTGTTTTCTTTAAAAACTTATGCTATATATTAACAAGCATAATAAAGAAGAAAGTTTTTTTAAAATTTTAAAAATTTATTTCTTTTTATAATATAGTATTGTTGAAAACCAAAAAGGGTATAGCTGATTTATAAGCGATAATTAGCTTATTTATTATTTAAATTATTGATTATCAATATATTAAATATTTTAATACAATATTGTATCCTCTTTTTTTAGTTTCGTTGTACCTTTGCAAGTATTTTAAACGTTAATAATGGTTATATTTAATTACGAAACCGATTTTCAGTTAGAAAACGAGCAACAATATGAAGATTGGATTGATGCCATAATTGAATCGGAAGGTAAAGAAGCCGGTGAAATTAATTACATTTTTTGTGACGATGCGTATTTGCACAACATCAATATGCAGTACCTAAATCACGATACTTTAACAGATATTATTAGTTTCGATTATTGTATTGGCGACTTAATTTCTGGTGATATTTTTATATCAATGGAGCGCGTAGAAGAGAATGCAAAAGAATACGAGGTATCTCTCCAAAACGAACTACTTCGAGTGATGGCTCATGGTGTTTTGCATTACTGCGGATACAAAGATAAAACAGATAAAGAAGCCGAATTAATGAGTATAAAAGAACAAGAAAAAATTAATATGTTCCACGTGGAACAATAATTTTTTTATTTATTAATTAAATGTTTCACGTGGAACAATGAGTATATTTCAAGATAAATATGATGTGATTGTGGTTGGAGCTGGGCATGCGGGTTCAGAAGCTGCTGCCGCTGCTGCAAACATGGGAATGAAGACGCTTTTGATAACAATGAGTCTTCAGAATATTGCACAAATGAGTTGTAATCCTGCAATGGGTGGAATTGCAAAAGGACAAATTGTTCGTGAAATCGATGCAATGGGTGGTTACTCTGGAATTGTATCTGATCAATCGGCTATTCAATTTAAAATGTTGAACGTTTCCAAAGGACCTGCTATGTGGTCGCCAAGATGTCAAAGCGATCGTATGTTGTTTGCAGAAACCTGGCGCTTGATGTTAGAAGGAACTCCGAATTTAGATTTTTACCAAGAAATGGTTTCCGGAATTTTGATAGAAAATCATAAAATAGTAGGTGTAAAAACAAGCCTTGGAATTGAAATAAAATCAAAAACTGTTATCCTTACAAATGGTACTTTTTTAAACGGTTTAATTCATATCGGAGATAAACAGTTTGGAGGTGGTAGGGCAGGAGAGAGTGCCTCTTTTGGAATTACTGAAGATTTAATAAAAGTAGGTTTTGAAGCTGGAAGAATGAAAACCGGAACACCGCCTCGCGTAGATGGACGATCGTTAGATTATTCTAAAATGGAAGAACAGCCAGGTGATGAAAATCCGCAAAAGTTTTCGTATTCAGATAAAACAAAACCGCTTACCAAACAACGCTCTTGTTATATGACTTATACTTCGCCAGAAGTACATGATTTGTTACGGGAAGGTTTTGATCGTTCGCCTATGTTTAACGGTAGAATTAAAAGTTTAGGTCCGCGTTATTGTCCTTCTATTGAAGATAAAATCAATCGTTTTGCAGATAAAGATCGTCACCAATTATTTGTGGAGCCTGAGGGTTGGAACACAGTAGAAGTGTATGTAAACGGCTTTTCTACTTCGTTACCAGAAGATGTGCAGTTTAATGCCTTGCGGTCTGTGGTTGGTTTTGAAAAGGTGAAGTTTTTCCGTCCGGGTTATGCGATTGAATACGATTATTTTCCGCCAACACAATTGAAACATACCTTAGAAACAAAGTTAGTGGAAGGTTTGTTTTTTGCAGGTCAAATAAACGGAACTACAGGTTATGAAGAAGCAGCAGCACAAGGCTTAATGGCAGGTATAAATGCTGCTTTAAAAGTGCAAGAAAAAGCACCTTTAATTTTGAAAAGAAACGAAGCATATATTGGGGTTTTAATTGATGATTTAATTACAAAGGGAACAGAAGAACCATACCGAATGTTTACATCACGTGCGGAATATAGAACACTTTTACGCCAAGATAACGCAGATTTTAGATTAACTCCAAAAGCATTTGAAATTGGTTTAGCAGGTGAAGATCGATTAAAAAGAATGGAATACAAAAAAGAATCATCCGATCATTTCGTTCAGTTTTTTAAAGAAACATCTGTGCAGCCGAAAGAAGCAAATCCTATTTTAGAAATAAAAGGAAGCGAACCAATGAAGCAACCCGATAAAATGTTTAAGGTTTTTTCACGTCCGCAAATAACTGATGAAGATATATTGCGATTTGAAAAAGTGAAGCAATACATCTGCGAAAATGATTTAGATAAAGAGATTGTTGATCAATCAATTATTCAAGTGAAATATTCTGGTTATATCGAAAAGGAAAAAAACAATGCTGATAAACTCAATAGATTAGAAGATGTGCGTATTCCGGAACATTTCGATTATGATAAAATCAAATCCATGTCTTATGAAGCAAAAGAGAAATTGAAAAAGATTCGTCCGGTTACTATTTCGCAAGCATCGCGTATTAGTGGTGTAGCACCGTCTGATATTTCTATTTTATTAATACACATGGGCAGATAATTTAACGTTCCACGTGAAACAAAACACCTTTGCAAAGGTGTTTTGTGTTTTATATATTCGCACTATGAAAAACAAAACCATTAAAGATTACAGTATAACCAAAGAAGATTTTGAGTTGATCTATCATAAAAAATATGATATGTATCAAACAAAATTTTCGGCATTTGACCAGTTGGGAGCATATTATAAAAGTGAGAATTATATTTCACACACCGACGGTAAAAGAAATTGGTTTGAAAAAATGTATCAGTTGGTAAAAAATCATACCATAAAAAGTAAATGGAACTTAATAAGTAATGTTACCAATCGGTCATACCTAAATGTATTAGATATTGGATGCGGTACGGGTGATTTTTTAAAATATGGTATTCAAAAATTAGCAGTTAATGGAGTAGGAGTAGAACCCAACAAAACAGCGCGTGGTATTGCACAATCTAAAAAAATGGATGTGTTTATTTCCATTGATGAAATGCCTGCTGAAAAATTTGATGTGATTACACTATGGCATGTGCTGGAACATGTAACTGATTTGAATGTATATTTTCAATTTTTTAAAGAACATTTAAACAAATATGGAACACTGATAATTGCTGTTCCAAATTTTAAATCGTATGATGCAAAACATTATAAACAACATTGGGCAGCTTGGGACGTACCCAGACATCTTTGGCATTTTAGTAAAACATCCATAAAACAATTAGCCGAAGAACATCAATTCAAATTAATACATATAAAACCTATGTATTTTGATAGTTTTTATGTTTCATTATTATCGGAAGAATACAAAACAGGATCCAAAAACCTTATAAAAGCATTTTGTATCGGTTTACTGTCTAATTTAAAGGGATTTTTCTCTAAAGAGTATTCTTCGCACATTTATATTCTTAAAAAATAATTTTAAATAGGTTATTTTAAAAGATGTTTATGTAAAATGTGTCTTTATATTCCAATTTTGTAAAAGAGGCTTAAATCGAATATTTTAAATGTATTTTTTATAATTAAAAATAATTGATTTTTATATTTGCATATAAATTTTCTATAATTAAACAAATTCGATAATTTTAAATACTTTTGTTGAAATTTTATTTTCAATAGAAATTAAAAAATAATTAAGTAATATGAAAAAAATAATGATGTTGGCTGTTGTAGCACTTAGTGTTGTGGCTTGTAACAAAGAAACGGCAGAAACAGCGAATTCAGAAAAAGCAACAGCGGAAAAAGTGGCTTTAAAAACAGCTTATATCGATACGGAAGTTTTAATGAAAGATTACCAAGAATTCAAAGATTTCGAGGTAAAGTTTAAAACCATGTCCGAAAAAATGAAGAATGAATTAGACAGTGATGCACGTAAATTTCAAAACGATGTGTTGGATCTTCAGAAAAATGCCCAATCAAAAGGTATGGAATGGGCACAAAAACGCCAAGCAGAATTAGAACGCCGTCAGCAAACTTTAACAGAGAAAGAACAAAACTATATGAAAAAGTTCCAAGAAGAAAGTGCTGTGGAACGCGATTCAATGGTTTCTAAAATGAAAAAATTCATTAAAGATTACGGCAAAGAAAAAGGTTACGACTATATTTATGGAACAGGCGATGCAGCATCGGTTCTTTATGCAAAAGAAGAATATGATTTAACCAAAGAAATATTAGCATTGTTACACAAACAATACGAAGAAAAAACCGGTAAAAAAGTAGAGGCTAAAGAAGAAACTACTACCACTGAAACTAAAAAAGAAGCGGATAAGAAGTAATAGTTTAGAATATTTAAAAAGCCTGGAAGTGAAACTTCCAGGCTTTTTTTTGCTTTTAAAAGCTACGTTCAAGCAGAAACAAGCATTTTAAAACGGTGCTTTGTCTTTCATCTTTTAAAGATAGATTTAGGGAAGTTGTAAAATGGAATTTATCAGTTATTTCAATACTAAACTTCGCCATACATCATTTGGATCTATTTCTACACACTTCCCGCTTTTAATATTTTCTTCGGCTTTCTTTATTTTTTGAACAAATTCAGCATTGTATCCACTTTTTGTATCCGAAACAATTTCAATACCTTTGTGTTCTTTAGAAAAAAATTCAATTAAATTTTTTAATGCTTTGCCAGCTTTTGTACGTTCGTTTATTTTTATGGTTATAGTTGTCATTAGTTTTGTATTTTAGTAAAAAAAAATTACAAAAAATTGTCGCACGTTCCAATATATCAGCATTTTAGTTAAATTAGTACTTATGACACCTGAAGCAGAATTAGTTTTACAATACATACAGCATACCAACCGAAATGTTTTTTTAACTGGAAAAGCAGGAACTGGTAAAACCACTTTGCTCAAAAAAATTCTTGCCACCACACACAAAAGCACAGTTGTAGTGGCACCAACTGGTATTGCGGCTTTAAATGCGGGCGGGGTAACCATTCACTCGTTTTTTCAGTTGCCTTTTTCATCCTATATTCCTACTACCGATTTTAAAAATAACAACAATGGGCTGTATTTTGAAACCAAACAAACTATTACCCGCCATTTTAAAATGCAAGAATCAAAGCAGTCTATTATCAAAAGTTTAGAGTTGCTGGTGATTGATGAAGTGTCTATGTTGCGAGCTGATGTGTTAGATGCCATGAACGAATTATTGCAGTTTGTTCGCAGGTCATCGTTGCCTTTTGGTGGCGTTCAGGTATTGTTTATAGGCGATTTGTGGCAATTGCCGCCTGTTGTGAAGCCAAACGAATGGGAAACTCTAAGGCATTTTTACCAAGGTATTTATTTTTTCAACGCCTGGGTCATGCAAACAGAACCTCCTGTTTATGTGGAACTTAAAAAGATTTACCGCCAAGACGATGCCGATTTTATTCGGTTGCTGAATAATTTTAGAACAAACAACATCACTCCTGCCGATTATGAGGTTTTGGCAAAACAAGTTGATGAACATTTCGACACCAACAAAAACAAAGGTTATATCACACTTACCACACACAACCGAAAAGCCGATGAAATAAATGAGCAACAACTGCGCCATATTAAAACACAAGAATTTGTTTTCTTGCCTGAAATTATTGGCGATTTTCCCGAAAAACTATTTCCGTTAGAACCCGAATTGGTGCTGAAAAAAGGCGCACAAGTGATGTTTGTAAAAAACGATTTAAGTTTTGAAAAACGCTATTACAACGGAAAAATCGGAACGGTGTTTTTTGTGTCTGAAAACGAAATAGAGGTTTTTTTGCCCGAAGATAATGTCAAAATTACGGTTGAAAAATACGAATGGCAAAATGTGCGTTATGTGCTCAATGAACAAACCAAAGAAATCGAAGAAGAAGTTTTAGGAACATTTGTGCAATATCCTTTGAAACTGGCTTGGGCCATAACGGTGCATAAATCGCAAGGATTAACATTTGATAAAGCAGTGCTTGATATCAACGATGTGTTTATGAGTGGGCAAGCTTATGTGGCATTGTCGCGTTTGCGCAGTTTAGATGGTTTGGTTCTATCAAAACCAGTTGCAATCCGCCAAATTTTGGCCGATGAAAACATTCTGTCTTTCACCCAAAAGAATGCAGCTATTCGGCAGGAAGATCAATTATTGCAAGCCAAATTAGAATATTTATGGCAACAAGTATCCGAAACATTCAATTGGCAGCAAGCACATGATGATTTTTATAAATGGATTGCTACTTGGATTCCCGAAAAAAAATCGACCCGAAAAATTTATCGCGCTTGGGCAGAAAAACAAGAACGTTTGCTGTTGCATCTCAAAAAAGTGGGATTGCAATTTTTACAAGAACTACACGCTATTTTTACCGATACCGATTTTAGAACCGATCATTTGGTGCAGCGTTTTTCCAAAGCATATACCTATTTTTATCCAAAATTGGATGAATTGGGATACGACACGCTTTTTGTGTTGGAACAAGCAAAGAAAAAGAAAGGTTTTGTACTTTTTGTGGAACAATTACGAGTATTTGAGGAGCAACATATAAAAATGGTTTTAAAGTTGCTTAAAACGAATAAAATGATTGAATTGTTTGGCAAGCAAATGGATTTCTCAACCGATAATCTAAAGCAAACAAATGCCGTTTCATACCGATTGAATCATTTAACGGCGATTAAGGAAATTTTGCGCACCCAAATGTTAGATGTTACAGAGGAAGATGCTATAGATGATGATTTAAAACAAATTGAAAAACCTACTAAAACCACTACAATAGACAAAACGTTTGAGCTTTTTCAACAAAGATTAACCGTGAGCCAAATTGCCGATAAACGCAAACTTTCTGTTGCAACCATTTATCAACATGTGGGCAAATTAATAGCAGCGAATAAAATAGCAATCAGCGAAGTATTGTCAAAAAAGAAAATAGCAGAATTGCAAAAATTATTCAGTGGGAATGAAGATAAAACCTTAACCGAAATTAAAGCCGATGCTCCTGAATCAATTACTTGGGAAGATTTGCGTATTTATAAAGCTTCTCTACAAGTGAAGAACTGATAGGCAGTGGAATATAATTTTACTGAAATGCAGGTTTTTTTACAAAGGAAGTTTTATTAAAATCATATGATATAAATATAAAGTATTAAATATCAGATTATTATTAGCTTATTTTCTTATTTTACGATATTGATTAAAATGCTGCCAGTTTTTAAATCTTGCAGCATTTTTTTATTTACGAATACTGTTTACAAGAGGTATAAAAATTCATTTCATAATCAATTGATCTAAATAAATGGAAAATGAGCAGCGAATTTAGAATGGAACTTGGTTTAACTGGTAGAAATTATAAAGCAGTTAATCAACCCTACGAAGTCTTGAAGCATCGAACTATTTTTAAGCATCATCCAAAACAGAAGGCTTCCTTCGAAGTCATCAAATGTTAAAAAAATGAATTAAATATGTTAAATTTTTTAACGTGTCAGTGATTTTATATTTTATGAAAATGACACAAATAACTGAATTTTAATACATTAAAATTTTTATCAAGCGCAATTGTTAATTTTTCTACTGAATTATGTATAAAAATCTATCAAAAATTTATGATAATTGATGCAACGAAACAGAAAATTATATACTATATTTATGTTATTTATATCATATTTATTACTATTCATGTTAAAATATAAAAAATTGTTATAAACAATCTCATAATCAATATCATAAAAAGGAATAAATAATTAAGTCGCTGGTGAATTATTTTTAATTTATATATTTGTGCATTAGAAACCACATGGCATACACGCTAATTGCAAAACCACTCACCAAGTGTATATTTTAGAAAAATAATTAAAAAGATAGCGATAAAAGAATGTATTGATAAAAAAATAGTCGTATATTTTAAGAATTAAATATCTAAGAGTTTATTAAGAGTAAGAATGTAATTAAAAAGATTATTTTGAAAGAACAAAAAGTTGATGAATTAAATTTTACAACCGGTAGTTTTAAATACAGAAAAACGGTTCATTATACGCTGGTTGTAAGTGTGATTTTTTTTCAGATACTATTGCTTGTAATTGTTTACAATGAAATTTTTAACGAACCAAAGCTGGAAGAGTTAGAAGCCGAAATTCATATTTCTGAACAAGCCAAGCAATTCAGTGACCGCACAAAAAGCGATTATATTGCAGCGCAGTTTAATTTACAACAGTATCTTCAAACCAAAGATGAACAATATTTGGTGAAGTATAATGATGCATTAGACAGCTTAAATAAAAACATTCAAAATTTAGTAAAAACAACCGATAAAAGTGCGGGATTTTCTATGTATTTGCGCAAAGATAAAAACCCAAAGTTATCAGTAGAAAACATCAATTCAAAGATCGATTCGCTTCGAAAGATTGAGATTCAGCCAAGTATCGATTTTAGAGCAGAAGCGTTTAAACTAAACAGTATTCAATTCAAAGATGTAATTGATAGTTTAAATGTGGAAACCAGTGTTTCTGTTGATAGCGTAGAGCGCAAAGGATTGTTTAAGCGTTTAGGAAATGCAATTTCCGGAGAAGTAGATGTGCAAAAAGAAAAATCGAACGTGGTGTTAACCCTTCGTCATGGGAAAAAAGTAAGTTCAGGTAGCATTGAAGAGCAAATAGAGAATTTGTTCCAATCAACCAATGAATATTATCAAAAGGAATTTGAAAATTACAAGCGCAAATTGGCCGCTGTAAACCGTAAAAATTCTAAAAACGATACTAATTTTTTTAATGCCAATACCGAGTTGCTCACATACAGCAATATGTTGCTCACCAAATACAATGATGCATTGGTATCGTTTACCAACGACGCCCGCAAAAAATTTCAAGAGCAATACCACGCCAATAAAAAAATTAGAAATTACGCCGTAATTGGATTGATTTTTTTAATGGTGCTTATTTCTATTTTGTTGGCATTTTTAACCCGATTAGCATTTGGTTATGAAAAAAGGTTAGAACAAGCAAAACAAAAAATTCAGCAAAACTTGAATTTTAAAAACCGTATCGTGGGAATGATCAGTCATGAAATACGTTCGCCATTAAACATTATTTCTATTTACACGCGCGGAATTAGCAGACAAGTGCAAGATGAAGACGTAAAAGAATCATTAAAATCAATCGAAGCCACCACACAATCACTGTCGTTAATGGCGAATCAAATTTTAGAATTTTCAAAAAATGAAAACAAAAAGCTAACATTAAACAAAACCACATTCAATCTAAAAACAGAATTAGATGAAATATTAAAATCGTTAGCACATTTTGTGAGCAATAATGGTAATAAATTAGTAATTAACAATTCCATTTCCCACGATGTGATGCTGCACTCCGATAGTGTGAAAATACATCAGTTGTTCTACAACATTATAGGAAATGCGAATAAATTCACCAAAAAGGGCGAAATAGTTGCAAACGTAGCTATAGAAAAAATAGATGAACACACACAAAATTTAAAAGTATCCATTAAAGACAATGGAGCAGGTATCAGCGAAAAAGATTTAAAACATATATTTGAAAGTTACCATCAAGGCAAAATAGCTGCAGATGTTCAGAATTTAGGAGCAGGTTTGGGATTGAATTTGTGCAAAGAAATAGTGGAATTATTCCAAGGAAAAATTTCTGTAACCAGTAAACCCAACACCGAAACCGTAGTAACATTCAATTTAATTCTAGATACACAAAAGAAAGAATCAAAACAATAGGGCTAATCATAGAAAACATTTAGAAAAAAATGAAAAATAATGTAAAGAATTACAAAATCATAACAGCTGATGACCACAGTGTGGTTACAAAATCGCTTGGTTTCATATTGAAAGATATGTACAGCAATGCAGAGGTTTATGAGTTAGACAATCTTAGCGAGGTAATGAAAAAGATAGAATCAACAAGCATAGATTTGTTGATATTAGACGTGTCATTTCCCGACGGAAATTCTTTAAATTTAATTCCTACCTTGCGAAAGCTGCAACCACATTTAAAAATATTAATATTTTCTGGTCACGACGAAGACATCTATGCCGTTCGTTATGTGCAAGCCGGCGCAAGTGGGTATTTAAACAAATTAAGCAACGAAGCCGAAATTCAAAACGCCATTCATACCGTGATGAATTCGGGAAAATATTTTAGTAAATACATCCAAGAAAAAATCACCGACAGTTACCTCTTCAGAAAGCCCATAAACCCTATGGATCAACTCTCAAACCGCGAGTTGGAAATAGCCCGTTTAATGGTTGAAGGATACGGTAATTTAGAAATTTGCGCAGCATTAGATTTGCAAAAATCAACAGTGAGCACTTACAAAACCCGCATCTTTGAAAAACTAGATGTAGAAAACCTATCCGACCTTATACAACTATTCAGCCTTTATAAAGAAGTTTAAAAAACCTTAAAATCCGCTTTTAAAAGCGGATTTTTTTTAGAACAAATTCTACTGCTTACCTAGAACAAGTTCTACAAATAGTTGCATTTGAAGTAATTACTTTTGTTCTCAATAAAATGGGTATAAATATTCTTTTCACAGCAACATTTATGCCTTAGTAATTAACTTAAATTTACTTTTATGAGAATTAATTATGTTCTTAAAAGGGCAAAGCATGTATTGTGTATCCTTACCTTACTCACAGGATTTGCACTGCATGCCCAAAACCTAACAATTAATTTTCCATTGAGCAAAAGTGTGCAAGCATCCACATCGAACCATTTTGGATTGATGAGTTGCAATGCCACATTACTTGAAAAACAAAGTACAACAATCACACCAAATCTATGTGATTTTGAAAATGTAAAGACAAGCAACATTTGTTCTTTAGGAAAAGAAAGCAAAGATCTTGCCAAAAAAACAAGACGTATTGCTGAAAATGGAGGTGGTGCCAATGCACCTAATCTAAGGAATGGATTTAACTTTAAAACCAGTGCCTTATGAAGAAATTTTATTTAATACTTTTAAGTTTCCTTTTTTTAGCAACAAATTTTAGTTTCGGTCAAGTATGTGATGCACCAGGAAGTGTTGTTGCAACTATTAATACCTCGCCAAATACCTGCGCAGGTAATGGCAGTATTACAGCTACATTCAATACAGTAAATTACACTACTATTGAATTGTTATTAAACGGATCTGTATTGCAATCAACGGTTAATCCAACAAGTCCTTTCACATTTTCAAACTTGCAAGCAAATGCCAATTATCAAGTGCGTTTTGTGTGCTCGTTAGATAATAGTGTAGTGTATTCAAATACATCAAACATTAATGTTGCAGAAAATTATGTGGCTATAACCGATGCTACTATTGCAATATCTGATGTTTGTACCAATTTCACTCAGGGAGGAACTTTTACAATTAGCGGAGTTGTTGGTGGAAATGCACCATATGAATATTCAGTTATTCAAAACTCAAATCCTGATTACGACGATACTTTAAGTACGTATTCGCCGAGTAATGTTATTAATGTGTCGGCCTTTGGAACCTATCAAATACGTATCAAAGACGCTTGTGATAACTATGCTACTTTTACTCGAACACTTGCGCCAAGTATTCCTGCTATTAATTTTAGCTGGAGGCCTAAGAAAGTTTGTGGTGGCAATACTGCAGAGGGATATTATTGGTTTGCCAATATTTCGGCTACATCAACACCAATAACAGACGCTACTTTAATTGCATATGGTGGCGTACATCTTTTAATAAGAGATACCAATGCATCTGGTGCTATATTGTTTGATGGTACTTATACAGGGGGGAATTTTGTGTATACAGAAAGCCCAAGCCATACTTACTATGTAGAAACAACAAATGCATGTGGATTGGTAAGTACTTATATACATAATTTGAATAGTGGTGATTATCCAGAATATGAAACGATTGACGCAATTGTTTCAACAAGTGGATGTGGTGCATCAAGTGGTATGACTATTTATGCTGAAACCAATAAAACTTATTGGAGATACCCAATTCAAGTTACGGTTACAAATTCTTCTGGAAGCATTGTTTATACGAATCCTAGCGTTTCGGCAGATTCTAATTGGACAACTCCAAGCCTTCCTTTCGGAACCTATACTGTTACGTATGTTGATCAGTGTGGAGATACCTTGTCAGAAGTTGTGAATGATCCTTCTGGCGCAGGACAACCTACATTGGTTACGCATGCTTTTAGAAAATACCACTGTGGATCTACCGGACCTTTATCACAGACAGGAGCAACCCAACTTGTTGTAGCAATCAACGGTTATTTACCTGACCGTGCAAATGCTGTTGTTACCATAACAGCGGGTCCATCTAACGTTGGAGTTAATGCAACTGTTTTAGACGGTGAATACTGGGGATGGACCAATGTGGTGCCAGGAACCTATACCATTTCTTACACCTCTTGTGGAGTAACCAATACAGCTACTGTAAGTGTACCAGCAACAGGTAGTCATCTATTGCAACAAAGTTTAACTTCTACCGCTCAATCGTTTTGTGCG
The DNA here is from genome assembly GCF_024628805.1 of Paenimyroides aestuarii. NCBI lineage: Bacteria > Pseudomonadati > Bacteroidota > Flavobacteriia > Flavobacteriales > Flavobacteriaceae > Paenimyroides > Paenimyroides aestuarii. Next base: position 1,012,210 of record NZ_CP102382.1, read on the forward strand.
CAAGGAGGAACTATCACTTCAACTAAAATTTATAACGGAGCATATTCGAGCATTGTGGAGCTTTTAGACAACTCTGGCAGTGTAATCGGTAGCAGTATTTCAGGAACATTTAGCAACATTCCAGCAGGTACTTACTCTACAAGAATGAGAGTGACCTATTGTAATGATGACTTTTATTTTATAGATGGAAACAGTGTTACCATCACAAACCAGTCAACAGGTCCAATTATTTCCTCGTCGATAGGTGTGGTTTGTGAAGATGCAGCAGGTAATCCATTGTCAACAGGATCAGCGAACGTAGTCTTGAACGGAGTTGCGCCGTTAACGCTAAATTATAGATTACAAGGAACATCAACATGGACAGCCATAAACAATGCACCTTCGAATATTACTATTAGCAATTTAACGTCAAATGCGGTTTATGAACTTCAATTACTTGATGCTTGCGGTGGTACGTTTAATTCTTCAGTATTAATTAATACAATCGGTGCATTAGTAACATCAAATACAGTACATCCTTGCGAAAACGCACCTTATAATTTAGAGATGCCGTTTTATGCAGGGGCTACTTATGAATGGACTAATCCGCAGGGAGCAGTTGTTTCAAATACACGAAGCTATCCAATTGCTAATTACATCTCTTCATATAACGGAACGTACACTTGTAAAATTACTTGGAGCAATTGTATCACTAGATATGCAAATGTAACATTAGATTCTCAGCAATGTAACGAACCTCTTGCTATTACCGCAGTAGATGATGCATTTGGACCTACTCCAATAGCTTCAACTCCAACTGTTGTAGGAAATGTTTATGTAAATGATTTACTAAATGGAACAGCATTTGTGCCGTCACAAGTTACCTTAACTTCTACACCAACTGCTCAATTGTCAATTGATCCGGCTACAGGAGATGTAACTGTTGCGGCAAACACACCTGTGGGAACATACACCATCGACTATACAATTTGTGATGCTGTAAATCCTACTATTTGTGATACGGCTACGGTGACTGTAGAAGTAATAAGCGGTTTAACTCCTTATGACTGTGCTAACGGTTTAGGGTATATTTTTACCAATACAAATACAGCTTCTTCTCCACAAAATTGGATTACAGGTTTATATTCTATTGATATTGCAACATCGGATGTTAATTTAGTAAAAGATCCGATAATAGACGGAACCACTCGCAGATTTATCAATGCAGTAGGATATAATGTTCTAGATAATTATATGTATGGAATTCGTCAATATTCGAATAATATTGTTCGTATCGGAGCAGACGGAAGTACTGAATTTTTAAATGTTCCTGGTTTAGGAAACACAATTGGTTATGCCTCTGGAGATGTATCTTCTGATGGAATATTATTTGCGCATAGTAAAAATACCAATGAATTAATTTCTGTTGATTTAAATCCTTCATCTCCTGATTATCTTACAAAAATTGTAAGAACTACGGTATCTACAAACTTTGATGATTTTGCTTTTAGTCCAGTTGACAATATTATTTATGGTGTAACTGAAACCCCTGCTAGATTGTTTAAATTTGTACCAAGCACTAACACATTTACTATAATTGGTGTAGTTAACGGAATAAATCCTACAAATACAGGTTCGTTTGGTACAGCTTTTATGGATAACTTAGGAAACTTGTATTTTGCAAATAATTCAACTGGAGATATGTATAAGATATCTCAGCCACATATAGCAACAGGTCCAGTTACCGCTTCTCAATATACTAATTTGAGCATACAAGCTCCTGGCGAAGGTGCTCGTTGTCCAAACGCTGCCATAGCTCCTGTAGCAATCGCTGATGAATTTTGTACACCTTCAAATAGTACTTCAGTAGTAACTTTTAATGTTGTTTCTAATGATAATGCGGGTACTTACCCAATCAATCCATTATCAACAATGTTAATTGACCCAGTAACTTCGGCACAAGTAGCTTCGGTGACTATCGCAGGTCAAGGAACATTCACTATAAATGCTACTTCAGGTGCAATTGATTTTACACCAGTTACCTCTTATACTGGAACATCAATCAGTTATGTAATTGCTGATGATCAAGGAAACTATTCTTCTCCAGCAGTTGTAACAGGAACGGTTTGTCCAGCGCCATCTATTGCAGTAACCAAAGACGGCGTTTTAGATTTAGGAGCAGACAATACGGCAAGCGAAGGAGACCTCATTACTTATAGTTTTGAAGTGACCAATACCGGAAATGTAACCTTAACTAATGTACATATAGATGACGCTACTTTAGGGTTGAGCAACATTGTGGTAACTCCAAGTACGTTAGCACCAGGAGATACTGGAACTGCTTCAGCTACCTATGCTATTACGCAAGCAGATATTAACGCAGGACAAGTAGATAACTTAGCTGTTGTAACGGGAACCCCACCAAGTGGGCCAGATGTAACAGGTGAATCTACCGATCCAACGCCGTGTCCAACATGTACACCAATTGACCCAACATGTACAGATTGTACGATTGTAGAAATTGAGGATGCGCCATCTATTGCAGTAACCAAAGACGGAGTTTTAGATTTAGGAGCAGACAATACGGCAAGCGAAGGAGACCTCATTACTTATAGTTTTGAAGTGACCAATACCGGAAATGTAACCTTAACTAATGTACATATAGATGACGCTACTTTAGGGTTGAGCAACATTGTGGTAACTCCAAGTACGTTAGCACCAGGAGATACTGGAACTGCTTCAGCTACCTATGCTATTACGCAAGCAGATATTAACGCAGGACAAGTAGATAACTTAGCTGTTGTAACGGGAACCCCACCAAGTGGGCCAGATGTAACAGGTGAATCTACCGATCCAACGCCGTGTCCAACATGTACACCAATCGACCCAACATGTACAGATTGTACGATTGTAGAAATTGAGGATGCGCCATCTATTGCAGTAACCAAAGACGGAGTTTTAGATTTAGGAGCAGACAATACGGCAAGCGAAGGAGACCTCATTACTTATAGTTTTGAAGTGACCAATACCGGAAATGTAACCTTAACTAATGTACATATAGATGACGCTACTTTAGGGTTGAGCAACATTGTGGTAACTCCAAGTACGTTAGCACCAGGAGATACTGGAACTGCTTCAGCTACCTATGCTATTACGCAAGCAGATATTAACGCAGGACAAGTAGATAACTTAGCTGTTGTAACGGGAACCCCACCAAGTGGGCCAGATGTAACAGGTGAATCTACCGATCCAACGCCGTGTCCAACATGTACACCAATCGACCCAACATGTACAGATTGTACGATTGTAGAAATTGAGGATGCGCCATCTATTGCAGTAACCAAAGACGGAGTTTTAGATTTAGGAGCAGACAATACGGCAAGCGAAGGAGACCTCATTACTTATAGTTTTGAAGTGACCAATACCGGAAATGTAACCTTAACTAATGTACATATAGATGACGCTACTTTAGGGTTGAGCAACATTGTGGTAACTCCAAGTACGTTAGCACCAGGAGATACTGGAACTGCTTCAGCTACCTATGCTATTACGCAAGCAGATATTAACGCAGGACAAGTAGATAACTTAGCTGTTGTAACGGGAACCCCACCAAGTGGGCCGGATGTAACAGGTGAATCTACCGATCCAACGCCGTGTCCAACATGCACACCAATCGACCCAACATGTACAGATTGTACGATTGTAGAAATTGAGGATGCGCCATCTATTGCAGTAACCAAAGACGGAGTTTTAGATTTAGGAGCAGACAATACGGCAAGCGAAGGAGACCTCATTACTTATAGTTTTGAAGTGACCAATACCGGAAATGTAACCTTAACTAATGTACATATAGATGACGCTACTTTAGGGTTGAGCAACATTGTGGTAACTCCAAGTACGTTAGCACCAGGAGATACTGGAACTGCTTCAGCTACCTATGCTATTACGCAAGCAGATATTAACGCAGGACAAGTAGATAACTTAGCTGTTGTAACGGGAACCCCACCAAGTGGGCCAGATGTAACAGGTGAATCTACCGATCCAACGCCGTGTCCAACATGTACACCAATCGACCCAACATGTACAGATTGTACGATTGTAGAAATACCAAACAGCACTTTTGCAGAGAACGATATCAACAATACCTTTGTAGATACCCCGGTATCAGGCAATGTATTGACCAATGATTACGATGTAGAAGGTCATACACAAACGGTAACACCATCAAACACCACTACAGCAGAAGGAACATTAGTTCTAAATGCAGACGGCACGTACACGTTTACTCCGGCAACAGGTTTTGAAGGAACATTTGTTCACACTTATACAGTATGTGATGATGGAACCCCTCAAGCATGTGCTACAGCAACGTTGACCATTGAAGTGATGCCTAGTCCGAATGTGCCAGGAACACCAAATGATGTGGTAGCGAACGATGATACAGCAACCACTCCAGAGGGTCAACCTGTAACAATTGATGTATTAGCGAATGATTTCGATCCAAATGGTGATACTTTGGGAACACCAACAGTAGTTACGCCACCAACAAACGGAACATTTGATCCAACAACAGGCGTTTACACACCAAATCCAGGATTTGTAGGAGAAGATACCTTCACGTACCAAGTATGTGATAATGGAACTCCACAAGCATGTGATACTGCAGAAGTAACAATTACTGTAGTACCATCAAGCAGTACCAATGCAACGTATGCAAATGACGATGCGTATAATGGAGATCAATACCAACCAATCAATGGCAGCGTATTAGATAACGATACAGATCCAGAAGGACACACCCAAACGGTTTCATCAAATACCCAACCACAAAACGGAACGGTAGTAATGAATCCAGACGGAACCTTTGTTTACACCCCAACAGGCGAGTACTCAGGGCCAGATCAGTTTACATATACCGTATGTGACAATGGAACACCGCAAGCGTGTGACACCGCAACAGTTTATTTAACAATAAACCCAGCTAACAGCACTTTTGCAGAGAACGATATCAACAATACCTTTGTAGATACCCCGGTATCAGGCAATGTATTGACCAATGATTACGATGTAGAAGGTCATACACAAACGGTAACACCATCAAACACCACTACAGCAGAAGGAACATTAGTTCTAAATGCAGACGGCACGTACACGTTTACTCCGGCAACAGGTTTTGAAGGAACATTTGTTCACACTTATACAGTATGTGATGATGGAACCCCTCAAGCATGTGCTACAGCAACGTTGACCATTGAAGTGATGCCTAGTCCGAATGTGCCAGGAACACCAAATGATGTGGTAGCGAACGATGATACAGCAACCACTCCAGAGGGTCAACCTGTAACAATTGATGTATTAGCGAATGATTTCGATCCAAATGGTGATACTTTGGGAACACCAACAGTAGTTACGCCACCAACAAACGGAACATTTGATCCAACAACAGGCGTTTACACACCAAATCCAGGATTTGTAGGAGAAGATACCTTCACGTACCAAGTATGTGATAATGGAACTCCACAAGCATGTGATACTGCAGAAGTAACAATTACTGTAGTACCATCAAGCAGTACCAATGCAACGTATGCAAATGACGATGCGTATAATGGAGATCAATACCAACCAATCAATGGCAGCGTATTAGATAACGATACAGATCCAGAAGGACACACCCAAACGGTTTCATCAAATACCCAACCACAAAACGGAACGGTAGTAATGAATCCAGACGGAACCTTTGTTTACACCCCAACAGGCGAGTACTCAGGGCCAGATCAGTTTACATATACCGTATGTGACAATGGAACACCGCAAGCGTGTGACACCGCAACAGTTTATTTAACAATAAACCCAGCGAACACTACACATGCGATTGATGATATCAATAATACCTTTGTAGATACCCCGGTATCAGGTAATGTATTGACCAATGATTTCGATGTAGAAAGTCATGACCAAGAGGTTACATCCAATACAAATCCTACAAATGGTTCGCTTGTAATGAATCCGGATGGAAGCTATACATACACACCAAATTCAGGGTTTGTAGGAGTAGATTCATTTGAATATACAATATGTGATAGTGGAAATCCACAAGCATGTGATACGGCTACTGTAACTATTAATGTGGAAGATTTAATTACTCCAACTGATAATAGTGTAGTAGCAAATAACGACGCAGTTATAACCGAAGAAGGGCAAGCAATTACAATTTCTGTATTAGCAAATGATTTTGACCCTCAAGAAGACTCGTTTACAATTACGCCAGGATCTGTAACTACTCCTTCAAATGGAACAGTTACTGTAAATCTAGATGGGACAATAACATATACACCAAACCCAGGATTTGTTGGAGAAGATTCATTTGAATATACAATATGTGATAATGAAACTCCACAGGCATGTGACACCGCTACAGTAATTGTAACAGTATTACCGGTTAGTAATATAAACGGAACTATCGCTGTAGATGATGCATACTTCATAGATTGTAGTTTAGTAGTTAATTATAATTTATTAGATAATGACTACGATTTAGAAGGCGATATGCAATTAATAAACACCATAGCAGTTGTGCAACCACAACATGGAACGGTGACAATCAACAGTAATGGAACGTTTACTTATACTGCAACGGGATGTTATACTGGACCTGATAGTTTTGTTTACCAAATTTGTGATAGTGGCAATCCGGTTGCTTGTGATTATGCAACAGTTTACTTGTTGATTAATCCACCTTCAGTAACACTACCATCAAACGAATCGTCAACAGTAGCATGTATATCAGAAGCAGTAGCACCTGCATTACCTGAGGTAACAGACAGTTGTGGCAACGTATTGGCACCAAGTGCTCCGGTAATATCAGCGGCACCTTCATGTGAAGGAGATATAAGCTACACCTACACTTATACCGATTGTCAAGGGAACAGCCACGATTGGGTTTACACCTACACCATTGAGCGTGCAGATTTCACGATGCCAGCCAATGGAATGTCAGCGGTAGCATGTCCTGCAGACGCGGTAGCACCGGTATTACCTGTAGTAACGGACAACTGCGGCAATGTATTAACACCAAGTGCTGCGGTAGTAACCGAGTTACCCACACCGATATGTGAAGGAATAATCAGTTATACCTATACCTACACAGATTGTGAAGGCAACAGCCACGATTGGGTTCACACGTATATAGTAGAGCGTAAAGACTTCAGTGTACCGGCAAACGGCTCATCCACGGTAGCATGTATATCAGCAGCAGTAGCACCAACCAGCTTACCAACGGTAACTGATAACTGCGGAAATGTATTAACGCCGGTAAGTTCCTTTATAGGGGGTACATACGACGGATGTTCTGGAACGCGTACTTACAACTACCAATACCAGGATTGTGAAGGCTACTCGCATATTTGGACCTACGAATACACGATAAGTGCACCGGTAGTGACTCTACCTGCAAATGGGTCATCTACGGTATCATGTGCATCCGAAGCACAAGTAGTACCAGTAGCCCCAATGGTAACCGACAACTGTGGAAGATTCCTAATAGGATTTTTAACCAATGTATCGGCAACACCATCATGTGCAGGCACCAAGGTATATACCTATACCTATGTAGATTGTACCGGAACGCCATACACTTGGGAATACACCTATACCATTTCGGCACCAACGGTAATTTTACCAGCCAACGGATCATCAACGGTAGCTTGTGTGGCTGATGCGGTAGCTCCAACTGCTCCAACAGTAGTTGACAACTGCGGCAGAGCACTAACGGGCGTATTAACAAATACAGATGCAGACCCTGCATGTGCAGGCACAAAAGCATACACCTATACCTATACAGATTGTACAGGAACACCATATACATGGACACATACCTATACAATAAGTGCCCCGGTAGTTACTATGCCAGCCAACGGATCATCAACGGTAGCATGTCCGTCCGATGTAGCAGCACCAACAGTTCCAACGGTAACCGACAACTGTGGCAATGTATTAGCACCAAGTGCACCTGTAATTTCACAAGAACCAACGTGTGAAGGCGCTATAACTTATACCTACACGTTTACAGATTGTGAAGGAACTACGCACGATTGGACGCATACGTTCACCATTGAAAGAGAAGATTTCTCCGTACCAGCTAATACTGCATCAACAGTAGCATGTGCATCTGCTATTACGGCACCAACAGTGCCAACGGTAACAGACAATTGCGGAAACGTATTAACACCAAGTGCCCCAGTAATTTCACAAGAACCAGCGTGTGAAGGCGCTATAACTTATACCTACACGTTTACAGATTGTGAAGGAAATACGCACCCTTGGACGCATACCTTCACCATTGAAAGAGAAGATTTCACGCTACCTGCCAATGGTTCAGAAACGGTATCATGTATAAGCGCAGCAGTGGCACCGGTATTACCAACGGTAACCGATAACTGTGGCAATGTATTAACACCGGTTTTCAGTTTCGAAGGAGGAACCTACGACGGATGTGAAGGCACAAGAACTTTCAATTATGAATATAAAGATTGTGCCAACCATACACAAACGTGGGTATATACCTATATCATTGAAGCAGAAGACTTCACCTTACCTGCAAACGGATCATCAACGGTAGCATGTGCTTCAGAGATTGTAGCACCTGCTGTACCAACGGTAACCGATAATTGCGGGAATGTATTAACGGCAAGTGCCCCGGTAGTTTCAGCTCTTCCAAGTTGTGAAGGTGATGTAACTTATACCTACACGTTTACTGATTGCCAAGGCAACAGCCACGATTGGGTGTACACCTACACCATTGAAGATACGGTTGCGCCAACAGGAACTGCACCATCCGATTTAACATTAGAATGTATGAGTGCTATACCAGCGGCAGATGCAGCAGCTATCTTAGATGAGGCCGACAACTGCAACGGAAGTGTTACCGTAACGGTATCCGACACAGATAATGGAGGCAGTGGATGTTTAGGCAATGCCTATATCATCACCAGAACCTATACGTTAACAGATTGTGCAGGCAACCAAACCGATTTGGTACAAACCATCACGGTAGAAGACAGCACCGGTCCGGAATTTGTAGAAGTTTTACCAATGGATATCACCTTGGAATGCAGCGATTCGTTACCAGCGGTAGCAGAACTCACAGCCGTTGACAACTGTGGTACAGCAACGGTAAGCTTCAACGAAGAGCGTACAGAAGGTTCATGTCCAAATAGTTATACATTAGAAAGAACATGGACAGCAACAGATCAGTGCGGCAACACCACTACACACACCCAAGTGATAACAGTGGAAGACACCACCGCTCCTGAATTTGTAGGCCCTATGCCAAATAGAGAAGTATTCATGCGATGCGAAGACTTTGAACCGGCAGAAATCTTAACAGCCGTTGACAATTGTGGAGCAGCAAGTGTTCGCTCATACGATGAGAAGATAGAAGGCGATTGTGAAGCGAAGTATGACATTTTAAGAACATGGGTTGCAACAGACGCATGTGGAAATGAGACCAGTTATACGCAAACCATTCATTTATCGTGTCCAGTAGAAATATTTAATGCAGTAACTCCAAACGGTGACGGCATGAATGATGAGTTAATTTTGAAAGGAATCAATTGTTACCCGGGCAACGTTGTAGAAGTATACAACCGTTGGGGTGTATTGGTTTACCACACAAGAGATTACAACTCACAAGGCAACACCTTCAAAGGATATTCCGAAGGAAGAGCCACAGTTAGTAAGCAATCAAAATTACCATCAGGAACATATTATTACGTAGTTAAGTACACGTTTGATTTAGGCAATGGAATCCAATATCCAACCGAACAAGCCGGCTACTTACATTTGGAGAATAACGAATAATAAATGGATATGAATATTTCAAAAAACATAAACAGATTATTGTTGGGAGTATTATTGTTGGGATGTGCAAAAGCACATTCCCAACAAGACCCCCAGTACACGAATTACATGTACAACACGATCAACATCAACCCGGCTTATGCAGGTAGCAGAGGCGCCTTGAGCATCTTTGGTTTGCACCGCAGCCAATGGGTAGGATTAGAAGGCGCACCAACGACCAATTCGTTTTCCATAAACACCCCTATAGCCGAGAGTAAAGTAGGTTTAGGAGTAAGCTTTGTAAACGACAGGTTAGGAGTGACCGATGAAAACACCTTAAGTGTAGATTTCTCGTACACCTTAGATTTAAACAACCGCGGCAGCAAGTTAAGCTTCGGCTTAAAAGGATCAGCCAATATGCTGAATGTAGCTTATTCCAGGCTGAACAAATACAACCCGAACGATCCGCAGATCCTTACAGACATCAACAACCAATTCACTCCAAACATAGGAGCGGGTGTTTATTGGCATAACGAACAAACGTATGTAGGATTATCGGCACCCCATTTTTTAGAAACCACACGCTACGACGACAACGTACAAAGCACGATGCAGCAAAAGATGCACTATTATTTAATGGGAGGCCACGTATTTGAGTTGAACCCGATGTTGAAGTTTAAACCGGCATTTTTGTTAAAAGCAGTAGAAGGCGCACCTTTACAGGCCGATATCACAGGGAATTTCTTAATCAACGAGAAGTTTACTTTAGGAGCCGCTTATCGCTGGGATGCCGCATGGAGTGCCTTGGCAGGCTTCCAGGTAACCGACGGATTGTTTATAGGCTATAGCTACGACAGCGACATCAAAGCCTTGAGAAATTACAACAACGGCTCACACGAGATTTTTATGCGCTTTGAATTGTTTAACAAATACCGCCGCGTGAACTCGCCGCGTTTCTTCTAAAAATAAAGAAAAATGAAAAAAGGGATATATAGAGCCGCTTTGTTCACCGCCTTTATGCTGGGGAACACGGGGGCACAAGCACAAGCGGGATTAAATACAGCCGATAAAGACTACAACCAATGGGCTTATGTAGATGCAATAAGCATTTACGAGAAAGTAGCCAACCGCGGCTATGCCGGGAAGGATGTACTAGAAAAGTTAGGCAACGCCTACTACTTTAACGCACGCTATGGCGAAGCCCAAAAGCACTACGAACGCTTGTTCAAAGAATTTGGCAGCGAAAACATTGGCAGCGAGTACTATTACCGCTACGCCCAAACCTTGCAACACGTGGGCAAAGAAAGCGAATCAAAGCGCTATTACGACCAGTTTGTAAACAAAGCCGGCAGCCACACGCAGCGTTCTAAAATCCGCCAGAACGAAGCCGCGCTTAAAAAGCAGATACAAGTCAATTCAGGTCGCTACGACCAGATCAAGAACTTGGAGATCAACACGCCTTATTCCGATTACGGAAGCTATGTACACAACAACCAGTTGTACTTTACCAGCGCGCGCGACACAGGCAGCTTGCACAAACGCGAACACACCTGGACAGGCGATGCCTTTACCAGCTTGTACAGCGTAGCCGAAACGGCAAGCAAAGATGATAAAGTAACCCGATTGAAAGGAAAGGTAAAATCACCACTTAACGAATCCACAGCGGTAATCACCAAAGACGGCAACACGATGTATTTCACACGCAACAACTACATCAACCGTACCCGTAAATACGATGCCGACAAAAACACGAAGCTTAAAATCTACCGTGCAGAAAACGTGGAGGGCAAATGGGAGCACATAACCGAGTTACCGTTCAATATGGACGGCTACAACACGGCACACCCCACCTTAAGCCAAGACGAAGCCACAATGTACTTTGCGAGCGACCGTCCGGGAGGCTTCGGCGAATCGGATTTGTGGCAGGTGGCGATTCATCCCTCAGGAGCCTTTGGCGGACCTGTAAACATGGGCGAGGGGATCAACACCGAAGGCAGAGAAACCTTTCCGTTTGTAACCGAAAGTGGGGAATTGTATTTTTCAAGCGACGGTAGAGTAGGACTAGGTGGACTTGATGTATATGCCACAAAATTAGACAGAAACAGCCAACCTGGGGAAATCCACAACGTAGGAGCACCAATCAACGGAAATGCAGATGATTTTGCGTATTATATCGACCCAAACACCAAACAAGGCTTCTTTTCAAGCAACCGTGAAGGCGGCAACGGCAACGACGATATTTACAGTTTCCATGAAACCAAACCGTTGCAACTAGAATGCATCCAAAAACTACTTTTAAAAGTAGTAGATGCAAAAACCCGCAACATTATTAGCGATGCCAACGTAACGTTGTACAACAATTTGTACGGCGAATTAGAAAGCAGCAACCGCTACCAAAACGGCGGTTATGTGTTCAACAACGAATTCAAATGTGGGGAAACCTACCGTTTAAAAGCAGAAAAAGAAGGCTATACGACCCAAGAAGACGTGGTGCGTTTGCCCAATGAAAGCGGTGTAACCGAGCACACCATTGTTTTGGAACCAGTGAAAACCCCTGTAAAAGTAGGCGACGACTTGTTTAAAGTATTAAAACTGAATCCGATTTATTTTGATTTAGACAAATACAACATCCGTCCTGATGCAGCAGCAGAGTTGGCAAAAGTATTGGCGGTATTAGAAGAATATCCAACGATGAAAATCGACATCCGTTCGCATACCGACAGCCGTGCATCGCACAAGTACAACGACAGATTGTCTGAGAACCGCGCAAAATCGACCAGAGAATGGTTGATTGACCAAGGTATCAGTTCGTCACGATTAACATCGAAAGGCTATGGCGAGCGCCAATTAGTCAACGAATGTGCCGACGGAGTGCAGTGTAGCGAAGAAGCACACCAAGCCAACCGTAGATCCGAGTTTATTATCGTGGAGATGTAAACCACCCACACAAAGGATTAAAACTTATTAAACACCCCCAAATGGTAAAATATACCGTTTGGGGGTGGTTTTTTGTGGGGGGGAGAAATATTAAAACAAATCATTAACTTTTGAACGGTTACGCACCGAAACTGGAATTTCAGTTTGGTCTTGCATCTCTAATGCAGCCATTTTCTTATTATACTTTTTTACAAAATTTAAGTTGACCAAATAGGATTGATGTGAACGAAAAAATTGATGCTCTGGCAATAAATTTTGATAATTTTTCAAGGGTTTTGAGGTCATCAAGCTTCGGTCGTTGGTTAAGTAAAAGCGCGTATAACTACTATCGGCTTTGCAATATATAATTTCATCAAAATTAAGATGATATATGTGTTCTGTGGTTTTGATGGTAATTTTATGAAATTCTTTATTGGTCTTGAGCGCTTGATATTGTTGGCTGGTTGTGATAATTTCAGTTTTTAACCGGTCAATGGTTTGGTTTAATAGGTCTTGATCTATCGGTTTTAACAAATAATCAAACGCACTGTATTTAAAGGCTTTTATGGCATATTCACTGTATGCCGTTACAAAAATAAGTTTAAATGTAATGTCTGATAATTGCTCTAATAATTCAAAACCAGTGTTTTTTTTTAGTTGTATATCCAATAATACCAAATCGGGTTTTAGCGTTTCAATAAGCGCTATACCTTGGTCTTTTGAGCTGGCTTCACCTATGATTTCTATGTCATTTCGTTCAGAAAGTAATATCTTCAAGCTATTTCTTATCAGGCTTTCGTCGTCTATGATTAATGTTTTTAGCATTATTTTTAAGATTGTGTTAAGATAGGAATTTGAATAATTGCAATGGTTCCCTTAGGTTGATTATTAATCATTTGGTCTTTAATGATCAAAGTTAATGGTTTTTTGGGGTTGTTACTGAGCAAAGCCAAACGTTCTTTTATAATTTGTGTGGCGTATGATTTTACTTTCCATTTTTCTTGATGAATGGTTGTAGAAAAACCCACTCCGTTGTCAATTACCTGACATTCAATATAGGTTGAAAATTTAATAAATCGAATGTTAATTTCTGGTGATTGGACGCTTTCTAAACCATGTTCTATGGCGTTTTCTACTAAGGGTTGAATAAGCATTGCCGGAATATAACATTCTTTAATATTTAGGCTTTGGTCTATTTCAAAATGAAACGAAAGTTGAGAACTCATTCGCATTTTTTGAAGTTCAAGATAATCTCGTAAACTTTGAATTTCGTCTTGCAACAAAACGCTACTGCTTCGGGTTTGTTCAATATGATGCCTTAGCAGTTTTGAAAATTTCACCAAATAATTAGAGGCTTTTTGGTGTTCTCTGCTCAAAATATTGCTTTGTATGGCTGCTAAAGCATTGAATATAAAATGCGGATTCATCTGCAAACGAAGCACTTTACTGTTCATTTCCAATTCATAAATTTTAGCTCTTTTGTCTTGGTTTACTTTCCATAAAATAAACACTACAATTGAAATTAGAAACAATAATACACTGATAAACACTAGCAATCTGTTGCGGTCAATAACTTGTTGCTGACTTTCACTAATGAGTTTTAGGCTCTCTATTTCTTTTTCTTTTTGTGCAGTATTATATTCAATTTTTAACCTTTCAATTTCCTTTAATTTGGTTTCATCTAAAAGTTCTTGTGATAATTGATTCAGTTGTTCTTGATACATCAAGGCTTTTTCAAATTGGTGTTGGGCTTTATAAAGTGTGACCAACTGACTTAAAGCACTTTGGGCAATTTTTTTGTGTTCACTTTGGGTTAAATGCACTAAAAACGATGCTGCTTTTGCGTGTTCGTCATTATTAATTAAAAGTTCTGCATAGTTGTTCAGCAGGCTTTCTGTAATGTATTTATCAGGATATTCTAATGCTTTTTCGTAATGTAGTTTGGCTTTTTCTATTAATCGATGGTTAAAATAACTTTGCCCAATATTGTTGTAAGATTTTACAATTCCAATGGTATCTTTTAACTGTATATTAATACGTTGCGATTTTTCATGATAATACAACGCAGAATCTAATTTGCTCTGAGAATTATACAAAATACCCAAGTTATTATAGACGCTGGCGATGTTTTTAGTCATTTTACGCTTTTCAAATATTTGGGCTTCTTTTTTAAGATAAGCAAACGCATTGTCGTAGTCTTTTAAGTAATAATGCAATCTGGCGTAAGCATCGTAAAAATGGGGTAAAAAGGAATAATCCTTCTGGATAATTTCATCTTCTATAGACTGAAACAATTTCAAAGCCTCAACATAGGTGCCTTTAGTTGTAAGATAATTGGCGTATTGAAACTTAAAATTGGCTATAAACTCTTTACTATTTGCTTCTTTGGCTTTGGCAATTCCTTGGTAGTAATAATGCATCAAAGAGTCTGAATTTTCTTGAAAATTTGAGTAGAATTCTACTAATTTCACATACGTTTTAAGTCGTATTTCTGTATTTTCAGTGTTTTGATGTTGTTTTTGAATTTTAACCAATTGATTTTTGTATGCCAAAAGATTTCCCGTTTGTAATAAAGAATCTGCCTTAGAAAACGTAGTATCTTGTCCAAAAAGCAACCCCGTTGACATTAGGATGCAAATGAGAATAAAAAGGGATTTTATAGGATTCAAAATTACTATTAAGTTTGGGGTTGTTTTAGCTTTTCAAAAGTAATAACTAATTATGGATTACGGTAACCATACAGGTACTGAAAAAATAATATTTTAGCAATTATAGAGGTGCATTGTTAACAAAAAAATGACAGCAACATAAGATTAACTGCCATTTTACATCAATTGTTTGTATTTTAAAACCTTAAAAAAACCTTCGTGGCTATCGCTTAAAAAACCAGATTCATAAGTTGGATGCGCTTTAAAAATAGGCAACATCTCTTCTTTAGGTTTGGTAAACGGATAGGCACCTTTTTTCAATTAACCCATCAAAGTCTTATATCTTTGTTATAATACTTCAAAGTGCTTTGATAGTTTCCTAAAGATGTTTTTAAACTTTCAAAAAATTCCTCAATTGATGTCAAATTACTGATCATATTGTTTGATGTTTTTAGGAGTTATATTTTAAGATGTAATAGCATTGAAAATGGATCGAGTAAGTTGAATGATGTCGTCAAATCTCATAAGGTCATTACTTAAATAAATTAACTTGCTCTTTTTCAAAGATATAAATTAAGTTTCCATTTATTCAATCAAATACCAATTCAATAACTACGAATACTGATTAGTTTATAAAAGAAAACATTGGTTATAATAAATTGCAGCAATAATTAAAAACAAACAAACTTAAATTATGATTTTATCTATTATCGCCCTTTTGGGTGGCATTATTGCAGCATCGCCTGTAATTATTGCAAAAAAACCAAATGCTAAAGAACTTATTGACAAAATCACGCCATACCAAGGTTGGATTGGTGTTGTGCTTGCGGTGTTGGGACTTATCGGAATCATTCAAATGATTTTGCACCTTAGCGCATTTAGCTTGGTTTGGTTGATTGGTTTAGCGGCATCTGTTGTGCAATTTGTGGTAGGATTTTTATTAGGCTATGGATTGATTTCTCAGTATGTCTTAGAAAAAAACGAAACCGCCAAAGAAAAAGGACAACAATTGAGATTAAAACTTATGAAATATCAAATACCAGCAGGAATCGTCTTGATTGTACTAGCTGTTTTATCCCTTGTACTTTAACTGCTGCGATTAAGAATTGAGGACGTATAATTTATGATTGCTGATTTATGATTTTTGAATGATAAATTAATTCCGCAATCATCAATCATCAATCATCAATCCGCAATCCGCAATCAGCAATCAGCAATCCGCAATCCGCAATCCGCAATCCTCAATCCTCAATCTTTAGTTTGTAAAAAATGAAAAACTTATTCTCAAAAATTGCCAATACTGCCAAAGACAGCAAAAAAGAGTACGGTACCGAAAAAAAAGAATCGAAAACCGATACCAAACGCTGTGTTTCCTGTGGTGCGGCACGACCTAAAGATACCAATCTCACCACCTGCGATTATTGCGGAACAAAGTTTATGAACATCGATACAAGCATTAAAGCCGATGAATAAAAACGCCTACAGCAACCTAAAAATGTCACCTAACGAGTCCGCTTTGGTTACCCGATGGGAAAGCTTTGTGCAAAAAACACAACAACGGTTTGATGAAACCTTAACGGAAAGCACCCAGCTGCTTATCGAGCAATTACAAGACACCGATTATGATTACCAAACGGTTTTCAGAACCTGGAGCGCAGTAAAAAACCAGATTTTTCAACTGATAGATACCATCGACAATGCCTGGAACCACAAGGTTGAACCTTTGCTTAAAAAAGAAGGCGACGCCTGGTATACGGTGCGACTAAGCGTGGGCGATATCGAAAACAACTTGCATCAGCGCTTAGAGGTGCACGACCTGTATATTCAAGGGAAATTATCGGAGTTGCAATACCAGCACCTTTTGCCCAATGTAAATAAAGACTATAACTGTACCCAGTGTGGCGCGATTGTGCGCATTAACCCCAAAATTTTCAGGGCACAATACATTACCTGCAATGCCTGTAACACTACAAATACCATCGATTTAGAAACCAATTATGTGCATTTGGTGCATCAATTAGAAAGCATTGCGGCCTATCAAAATTTAGAATTATTTAAGACAATGCAAAGTGCCTTGGCAGAGCTGCAAGCAGAGCGACCACCGGCACCAGAACACTTGTGGAATGCCTATCAAACGGCTTATGAAAACTATCAAAACGCCAAACTGGAAAGTTTGCAAACTTTAAGAACACTTTCTGAAGAGGAAGTTCAAACAAAAAGAGAAAAGTTTCAAAACGAATTAAACGAATTTATAAACATTCAAAAACATAACAAATATGGAGAAAATTAACGGAATATCATTTGAAGATTGGGCTGCCGGTTGTGGTCAATTAACCCACGGAATGCCTGAAGAACAAGTTATTGCAACCTTGGGTGTGGAGCTACCTGTTTGGCAGGACACAATGGAGAAATTCACCGAAAAATTGTCTGACCCAGATTTGATTATGAAATACACCGAAATTTTCAGCAATCCCAACGTTGGGCCGTTTGCTGGTGGAGGTCAAGCTACGGGCGAGGAAGATTGGCGCAAGGTAATTCCAGACCACGGCGCTTTTATTCGTTTGCAACGCGAAATGAATATCGCTACCCAAAAGGGTGTTGATGCTGCCCAGTTTTTGGAAGATAAAGGCCTTAACATCGGGCAATATTCGCAAGCAAGTATGGCGTTTATGCAGCAACAAAACGAGATGGATTCTGCCGATGTGTATAAAGCTTACAAAGAAAACAGCTCCGATTTGGACCACAAAGAATTGATGGACAAGTATTTTCCGGAATACGAGCAATACATTGCTTTGGTGTATGCCTTAGAAGTGGCAGTAAATGAAGCGATGGCGCAAGACCGTTTTAAGTTAGATTCTACCGCAATACACGCACAACGCGACAAATTGAACGAGTTGGGCATCGACCAAAATTTATACAATTATATGTATGATTATTATTCCGCTTGGGAACAAGAACAGCTAGAAAAACAAGGCAATGAAGCCTTTAACGCCTACCGCTTTGGTATTATTGACAAGGTTAAGGCAGGGAATGTAGCTATTGCCAATGTGAATGAAGAAGAAAGTAAAACAGAAGGATTAACAGGCGATATTGAATTTTAAACAATTATGGGCATAAAAGAAAGCTTAAAAAACCAATTTCGGTCGGTAGTACAATGGGAGCAACCGCATCCCAATGAGTTATTTTACCGTTTTACCGAACGTGGTGACGAACTTAAGAATGCCTCAAAGTTAATTTTGCAGCCCGGACAAGGCTGCATTTTTACGTATGAGGGGAAAATAGTTGATGTTTTTGAAGAAGCCGGAATGTACAATCTGGAAACGGGCAACAAACCCTTTCTTACCTCTATAAAAAAGGTGTTGTACAACTTTGAAAGCAACCACAAAGTTGGGCTATGGTTTTTCAGAAAAGCCGATATGGTCAACATTCGCTGGGGCACACGTATTCCCATAACCTACAACGACCCTGTGTATGGTTTTCCGGTTAATTTGCGTGCTTTTGGCAATTATTCGGTAAAAATTACCCAAACCCGTCAGTTTTTTGAGCAAATGGTTGGCGGACAGGAGTTTTACTGCGTGCACCATTTGCAAGAAATCTTTTTATCGAGAATCACCCAACCTATTTCTAATTTTTTGGCGAATGCAAAGTTTTCGTATGCCGAAATCGATAGTAATATCGAACAAATTGCCAAAGATGCTCAGGAAAAAACGGTGCAGATTTTTGCGGATTTAGGTTTTGAATTGCTCGATTTTAGGATTGAAGGTACCTCGTTTGATGACGAAACCAACAAGCGAATTGCCGGCATTAGCGATATGCAAGCCGATGTGCAAGCCGCAAAATTGGCAGGTATCGATTTTTCTGAATTGCAAAAGCTGCGTGCAATGCGCGATGCCGCCAATAACGAAGGAACTGCCGGCGCGGGAATGGGACTTTTTGCCGGAATGGAAATGGGTAAAAGCATTCAGCAATCCAATCAGACTGAAAACCCAGCACCTACAACCGATTTAAAATCGAAACTAAAAGAACTGAAAGAATTGTTTGACGAAGGTTTAATCGACGAAGATGAGTTTAAAGCCGCGAAAGCGAAACTGTTATCTTAGTTAGGAGTTGTGAGTGTTGAATTGTGAATTATGAATTGTGAATTATGAATTATGAATTGTGAGTGTTTAATTATTAGTAATAAATTTTGAGTTGTATAGCATACAAATTAGAGCCTTATTGAGGCGACCTGTTTATAGCTCCAGAGGAGCGTTCTGTTCATAGCCTCAAAGAGGCGAACAATTCAAAGCTCCATAGGAGCGGCCTGTTAAAAATAATTGGTATTGATGATTGATGATTGCGGAATTAGGATTGAGGATTTCGGATTAAAATCATAATTCAAAAATCATCAATCATATATCAAAAAGGTCCTAATTCCTAAATTAAAAAGTGACGACAATGAAAAAAATAGCTTTCTTACCTATTGCCTTATTAACTGCTACTGTGTTGTGGTTGATGAATGCCTGTACCACCATTGAAAAGGGCAAAAAAGGAGACATAAAATTTTGGCTTACCGAACAGCCACAAGACAATAAAGTAGATGGTAAAACCTATTATTTGGTTAAAAAATACAAGTACTCCAAAAGGCGAATTCCCATTGGGTTGAGCAGTAAGGCCACCAGCCCGGTCTATAAATATGGTTTTGCCGATGCCGATAAAAAAATACTGCTAAAAGCCAAGTTTGATGCCGTTGAATTGGTGCGTGTTTGGGGCTATTCGCCCGATGAAGAAGTGATTACACAAGTAGCTTTATTAACCGAGATAGCGGGTATTCCAGGAAAGAAGGAATTGTACAATTTAGAAGGAAAAAAGTTTGATTACAAGAAGTATTTCGGCAAGTATAACAAAGTGATAATGATGAATCAAAACGGACTGGATTATCGTCTTTTCAACCCTTCATTAGGCTTAAAAACTAAGCCTGAGTATGGGATGAAATGGGTAAATCCCGATAGCATTCTTATTGAAAAAAGAGAACACAACAAAGAGTCGAAAAAACTCGAAATATGGAAAGAAACCAAACACATTGACGATTTAGAACTGGAAACATTTTAGAGTTCGGAATGATGATTGAGGATTTCGGAATTCGGATTGATGATTTCGGATTGCGGATTGATGAATGCGAATTGATGATTTGGGATTGCGGAATGATGAATGATGATTGGTGATTGATGAATTCGGGTTTCGGATTGCTAAGTGATGAGTTTTTAGTGGTGAATGTTGAGTTGTGAGTTTTGAGTTGGAAGTTCATCACAGGCATAGCTCCAGAGGAGCGTTCTGATAATAGCCTCGTAGAGGCAAACAATTCCAAGCTCCGTAGGAGCGTTCTGTTCCTAGAATCGAAAGTGCGTTTGTACCTAGCGCCAGAGGAGCGGTCTGATAATAGCCTCAAAGAGGCGAACAATGCAAAGCTCCAGTTGAGCGCCCTGTTAATGACCATTGATGATTTTAGATTGATGAATGCGGATTGAGGATTGCAGATTGCGGAATTAATTAATCAATCATATATCAAAAATCATCATTCATAAATCACTTAACGGATAACAACAAGTGCCTTACGAATACCAATTTCTTCGTTTCTGTTTCCGAAAAATAGGTTTAATTCACTAAAAAAATTAAAAATTGAAAGCAGAAAAATTTGAATACGGCATTTACACCAAACAAGCCGATGGCAGCTTCAGAGCGACGTATAAAAATACGAATGTACCCATTAATGGGCCAACGGTGGTGGGTTTTACCTATCAGGTTACGAGTAAACAAACACAAAAAATACGCGTAAAAAACGAATACATCGATGCTGCTGGTACAGTAAAAGTATGCGAGAATACCATAGAAACAAATGCCCTTTTTGGTTGCGTGAATGCCTATGATGATAAGGCTGTTATGGGCGAAACCTTATTTCGTGTGTCCTTCCCCGAACATCCCAATTTGGGTACACTCGAACAGCGTTTTTACCTCTACAAAAAAGGCAATGTTCTGTTTGGTAATACTGCATATGAATCAGCAACCTTGAAGGCAATTGAAGCCTATGAAAATCAGTATCAATTCAAGTTTTGTGAAGATTATAAACGCTTTTTAACCACACAAAATGGCTTGTACCTGTATTGGTGGCAAGATGCTGAACAATTCGATACTAAAAAAGGTGCTTATGAATCAGACAAGTATGGGTTTACACAAACCGAATATCCGTTTTATGAAGACCTTGCCAAACATTCTGATTGGGACTGGTTGTACCAGACAAAATCATTGTTTGGCTTAGCAAATCACGACCCTTATGCCGATTTAAACACGATGCATTTTGAGAACTTATTCTACCATAAAGGCTTACTGAAATACGCCTATCCAATTGGTTTAGATGGCGGTGGAAATGCCTTACTCCAAATTGCACAAGGCAAAGACACAGGAAAATTGGCAATGCTCGACCACGAAGTAGCCAGCTCAATGGTCGATTGGATAGAAGGAAAAACCGATGAAGTTTATGAAATTCCGCCTGAAAAAGCCACTGCCGATGGTTTTTTGCAAGATTGCTATGCCTATGGCGGTTTAACCTTGTATGACATTGGTTTTGATGATTTTTATACCGAATTGATTCAAAAACACAACCTATTGTATGATGAAATGAAAAAGAAGTATGGCCTTTAATGTTATGAGTTTTGAATTGTGAGTGTTGAGTTATTAATTTTGAGTTACTAAACACTAAAAACTCAACACTAACCACTAACCACTAAAAAAATGAATCTATTTGAACAATTGAAAAGTAGTTTTCCCGAGCAAATAAAAGCTCCTCAAGAATTAGAACACTTATGCCATTGGGTAGAACAAAACGGCTATCCCATTAGTGGTGATTTTGAGTTACGTGTAGATGATGGAGAAACCATTAACCATTGGTTCGGTTTTAATGAAGTTTCGCATCGGTTTGGGGTGTTTGGTGCAGGAGCTACGGGCGATATTTTTGCCTTTTGGGTAGATGATAACGACCATCAAAAGATTGTCCATTTGGGTTCAGAAGGCGATAATATGTTCATAATTGCTGAAGATTTTATCGACTTTTTACGGTTTTTAGCTATTGGTTATAAAGAAATAAGTCAGGCGAATATGCACGTTTCACCTATGGAACATAACATTCAGGAAGCACTAAAACAGTTTCGGTTTGTTGGGAATACAACAATAACCGAAGCAGAAATTGTAGCTGAATATGGCGATGAACTGTACGAAGGTATAAACAACAACTTTCAGCATTGGGTGAAAGAAGCATTTAAGGTAAGTATTCCTGTGAAAGGCAATGAAATTATCAACGTAAACGATAGAACATTTCAAGATTGGTTAGAAAAGCAGTATGAAATGTATGGGGAATAGAATAATAAGTTAGGTGTTCGGAATGCGGATTTCTGATTGATGAATGCGGATTTCGGATTAAAATCATCAATCATCATTCAAAAATCATAAATTTAAAAAAGGTCATCCATCAAAAATCAAAAATCATAAATTAATATGAACATTTACTGTACCAAACACGAGCTACAAATTAACAATACACCCATTCACTTTCCCATTCAATTCGAACAGATAATTGCTGCTTTGGGCGAACCCAATCGTGTGGTGAATAATGAAAAATATACCTTTGAGAAAACCTATGTTTGGGATGCTTTGGGTATAAAAGTAATGGAATCTGTCGGGGCTATCAGCAATATTATGTTGCATTACAGGCATTCTGATGGTTTAAAAGTAGCGCCCACACAACTGTTTGATGGCGTACTCCACCTTGATGGAAACGCGTTTGTTCTGCCGAATCATCCTGTAGAAGGAGCATTTTTAAAAGGCTTTTGGACGGTAAGCAGACTACAGCGCCCCGAAGATAAGCAACCCTTTGGCGTAAGTATCTGGCACAATAAATTCTTTGAGATTCCGGCAGATAAATACAACATTCCTAAACTTAACGAAGAGATTATCGAGTTTACAGATTTCAATTTTAAGCTCTGTATTATTCAAATTTTGATGTATGAAAAAGAACTGCTACAACCCAAGTTCGATATTTATGAGTTTATCAAATGGTACAAACAACGAACAATCGACACCGAAGAAGAGCGTTTTGAGCCCATTCCAGAGGTGATGCAGTATTTTAAACAACTGCCTATTCCGAAGCGATTCGCAAAAGAAATCACAGAAATCTATCAAGATGGCGGCAACGAAATTTATCTGAATACCTGTTTAGAATGCGAAGGCTATGAAGACTATTGGGACATTGAAAGTACAGAAGACACCAAGCATTTTCCCCATTTGAAATCGGCCGTTCTTTGCTATGCCAAACCGCATATTCTTGATGAATTGAAAGCCAAAGGTATTGAGTCTAGGTGGATATGATTGATTGCGGAATGCGGATTTGGGATTTATGATTGGAATTAATTCAACACTTAAAAAAGCTACACCTTAAAAGTGTTTGTAAGCCTTTCGTATATTTGTGAAAGAATTTTTGTTTACCAAACGTATAATGAACCAACTCTTTCACATATTTAAGGTAAATGCTGAAGAGGCGCAGCGAATTTCAGAAGTACCCAACGAGCCACACAACCACAATTTTGAGGAATTACTCATTGGGATTGAAGGTGCATTGGAGCATTTTATCGACTTTGAAACCACCGAAATTCAGGCACCATTTGTGAGCTTTGTCACCAAAGGGAAAGTACATCGAGTATTGCCCAAAGCGGTAGATGGAAAGTGTGAAATTTGGGGCATTCGGTTTAAAAGCGAGTTCATTCCCGAAACCACCTTTCAGTTGTATTCACTGTATCACCATCAGGCTAACATCCAATTCGAACGGGAACAGTGTTTCCAACGTTTGATGCGCATCAGTGAACTTATTTTTGAAGAAAACCAGCAAAAACAACCCGATTTTGCCATTATAAGACAATTGTTGAGTGTTCTCTTGAGTATGATTGAGGCAGAACGCAAGAAAATGCTGCCAACAGAAAACGACAATCACAAAACGCAACACCTTTCATTTGGCAACTTTTTAAGCATTTTAGAAGAAAACTATCGCCGACCGGTGGGCGTAGAATTTTATGCCGAAAAATTGTTTATGACCAGTCGAAACCTGAATTTAATTTGTCAAGAAATAGTAGAACAAAGCGTTTCTGAAATCATCGAGACGCGTAAGCTCATCGAAGCTAAAAACCTCCTCATTTCTACCGATAAAACCATTTCTGAAATTGCCTATGAGCTGGGTTATAGCGAAAATTCATACTTCTCAAAGGTCTTCAAAAAGAAATCGGGACAATCACCCAGTTCTTTCCGTGACGAAATGCGTAATACGCTCATTTCCTAGATTGAAGAATTGTAGATTGATGATTTCGGATTGATGAATTATGAATGAGGAATGATTGAGGAATGATGAATCTTGGGTGGTGAAACAAATTATATACATGTGAAAAAGCTCCATAGGAGCGCTCTGTTCATAGAATCGAAAGTTAGTATGCAGCATAGCTCCATAGGAGCGCCCTGTTAATAGCCTCGTAGAGGCGAACATTTCCGAGCTCCGTAGGAGCGGTCTGTTAAATATAATTGCAGATTGATGATGGCGGAATCTTGATTGCGGATTTATGAATTTGGAATTATTCTGATGAATTGATTATCAGGTCGCTCCCACGGAGCTTCCTTCCGTACTATTTGTGTTTGTTATTAACAGTTAGGCTCCTACGGAGCTGGAATGGCGATTGATGAATGATGATTTCGGAATGATGAATGTGGAATAATGAATGAAGAATGCGGAATTATGAATCATGGGTTGTGAAACAAATTATTTAAATCTGAAATAGCTCCATAGGAGCGCCCTGTTAATAGCCTCGTAGAGGCGAACATTTCCGAGCTCCGTAGGAGCGGTCTGTTAAAAATAATCGGGATTGATAATTTCGGAATCTTGATTGCGGATTTATGAATTTGGAATTATTCTGATGAATTGATTATCAGGTCGCTCCCACGGAGCTTCCTTCCGTACTATTTGTGTTTGTTATTAACAGTTAGGCTCCTACGGAGCTGGAATGGCGATTGATGAATCTTGAATGATGAATCTTGGGTGGTGAATCTTGAATGATGAATCTTGGGTGGTGAATCTTGGGTGGTGAATCTTGGGTGGTGAATCTTGGGTGGTAAAACAAATTATATATATGAAATAGCTCCATAGGAGCGCCCTGTTCATAGCCTCAAAGAGGCGAACAGTTCCGAGCTCCAGCGGAGCGCCCTGTTAATAGCCTCGTAGAGGCGAACATTTCCGAGCTCCGTAGGAGCGGTCTGTTAAATATAATTGCAGATTGATGATGGCGGAATCTTGATTGCGGATTTATGAATTTGGAATTATTCTGATGAATTGATTATCAGGTCGCTCCCACGGAGCTTCCTTCCGTACTATTTGTGTTTGTTATTAACAGTTAGGCTCCTACGGAGCTGGAATGGCGATTGATGAATCTTGAATGATGAATCTTGGGTGGTGAATCTTGGGTGGTGAAACAAATTAATTAAATCCGACATAGCTCCAGAGGAGCGACCTGTTCATAACATCGAAAGTTAGTATGAAGCATAGCTCCAGAGGAGCGACCTGTTAATAGCCTCGTAGAGGCGAACATTTCCAAGCTCCAGCGGAGCGGTCTGTTAAAATTTCATCTTGATTAAATCCTATAATCGAAGAGTTTAGGGTGAATTTTGTACAACAAAACCACGCCATTTCCGAATCTTACCATTCAACTACCGAATAGTATAATTTTCTCTTCTGTCATCTTCTCATCTTTGTATTATCAAATTAAAACAAAGAAAAAAATGAAGAAAATGAATGTAAAATTAGGATTAGCAGCCATTGTTTTCACCTCTGCAGTGACACTGTTTACAAGTTGTTCAAACAATGCATCAGAGCTTCAAACAAAAATTGAGGCATTAGAAACCGAGCTACAAGCATATAAAGATGCTGAAGCCATAACACAAAAACGATTGGTAGCGTTTGACACCTTAGACTTTAACTATTATACCAATCAAGATTGGGAAAATTTCAGTCATAGTCATAAAGACGACATCGTAGTTTACAATGCAGATGGGAGCATTTCAGAGGGATTATTCCCCAATCATATCAACGATTTAAAACCAATGTTTGTATTCGCCCCAGACACACGGATAGAAAAGCATCCTGTAAAATTTGGCACTGGCGATTGGACAGCCGTTATAGGAGAGCTGGAAGGTACGTTTACAGAACCAATGCCCATAGGCGATGGCAAAACCATTCCTCCAACTGGTAAAAAATTTAAACTGCGTATGGCGACCATTGCACATTGGGATGGTTCAAAAATGACCGAAGAATACTTATTCTACGACAACCAATCATTTATGAAACAAATTGGTCTAGCCCAATAATACGTCAACTATTAACTATTTAATCAATACTAAAATTAAAAATTATGTCACAAAATACTTGGGTTTTAGACCCAGCACATAGCGAAATCAACTTTAAAGTAAAACACTTAATGATTTCAAATGTAAAAGGTGAATTTACAACGTTCAATGCCACAATCGATGGAGAAGACTTCACACAATCGACCATCACAGTTACTATTGATGCAGGTTCTATTTCTACAAATAATAAGGATAGAGACACACATTTAAAAAGTGCTGATTTCTTTGAAGTAGAAGCATTCCCAGAAATCTCATTTGTAAGCACAGCTGTCAAAAAATTGGCTGAAGATGCCTATCAAATAAAGGGAAATCTCACGATGAAAGGCATCACAAAAGAAGTAAGTCTGGAAGCCGAATTTGGAGGTTTTATGAAAGATCCATATGGCAATGAAAAAGCAGGATTTTCAATCAATGGGTCATTAAACCGTAAGGATTTTGGCTTAAACTGGAATGCCGCACTTGAAGCTGGAGGCGTTATGGTAGGCAATGAAGTTAAAATTAATGCAGAAGTACAATTTGTTAAACAATAAAAATTAATCAAAATGAAAATAGCAATCACCGGAGCATCAGGAAAATTAGGCAATTGGGCCATACTAAAGTTAAAAGAAAAAACAGCGGCAGAAAATATCGTCGCTTTGGTTAGAACACCAGAAAAAGTAGCCAACTTAGGCGTTGAAGCGAGAGCATTCGACTACAATCAACCTGAAAATTTGGCCACAGCCTTACAAGGTATCGACAAATTATTATTGATTTCGGGCAATGAAATTGGCAAACGATTTGAGCAACATTCAGCCGTTATCAATGCAGCCAAAGAAGCCGGCGTAAAACACCTTGTGTACACCAGTTTGTTAAAGGCAGACCAATCTACTTTGGCATTGGCACCAGAACATTTGCAAACAGAAGAAGCCTTGAAATCTTCGGGTATTGATTACACCATTTTACGCAATGGCTGGTACACCGAAAACTATACTGAAACCGCCCAAGACACTGTAAAACAAGGCACCTTGTATGGAGCTTCAGGCAATGGAAGCATCAATTCAGCTTCGCGAGAAGATTATGCCGAAGCTGCAGCTGTAGTACTTTCAGAAGATGCCCATACGCAAAAAACATATGAACTTTCGGGCGAAGAATCGTTTACAATGCAGGAATATGCTAACGCACTTTCAGTGGTGAGCAAAAAGGAAATTCCGTACGTGAATTTACCCGAAAATGAATTTGCCAATGCACTGGAACAAGCCGGAATGCCTCAACCTGTTGCCGCTTTTTATGCCGGAACGCATACCGCAACTGCAAATGGCGATTTATCTGACGAAGGAAATACATTACGCGACTTGATTGGCAGACCGACAACGACTTTGCAAGAAGCACTCACAAAAGCACTTCATTAATCGATGAAACGGAGTGATTTTTTGAAATCTATGGCCATATTACCTATAATTGGAGCAACGATGAAATTAAAAGATTTAGAAAAAATGACCGCACCTATGAATAATACAGCCAAAATGCCTGTATTATTCTTGGGTCACGGCAGTCCGATGAATGCCATCGAAGAAAACGAATTTGTACAAGGATTCCGAAAAGTGGGTAGAGAAATTCAAAAACCCAATGCCATTTTGTGTATTTCGGCACATTGGGAAACCCGCGGTACGTTTGTAACAGCCATGCAAAACCCCAGAACCATTCACGATTTTGGGGGTTTTCCGCAGGCTTTGTTCGATGTGCAATATCCCGCACCCGGAAATCCAGAACTTGCCCGAGAAACCCAACAGCTGATTACTACTACCGAAGTAGGTTTGGATGATAAATGGGGATTGGACCACGGTGCGTGGAGCGTAATAAAACATATGTATCCCGATGCCGATATTCCGGTAATCCAGATGAGTATAGATTATACGCAGCCTGCATCGTACCATTATGCTTTGGCAAAACAAATCAATCGTTTACGTGATAAAGGCGTATTGATTATAGGCAGTGGTAATATGGTGCATAATTTGCGAAAAGTAGCTTGGAATAAATTGAATGAAGAATTTGCCTTCGATTGGGCTACGGAAGCCAACGAAACGATGAAAAAATACATTTTGAATGGCAACCACCAACCATTAATAGATTTTAAATCGCAAGGAACGGCTTTTGACTTGGCGATTCCTACGCCCGAACATTATTTGCCGATGTTGTATGCTTTGGCTTTGAAAGAAGAAAATGATAGCATTACCTTATTCAATGACAAACCTGTGGCGGGCTCGTTGACAATGACCTCGTTTAAGATTGATGCAATTTAGTGGTGAGTTTTTAGTTTTTAGTTTTGAGTTGGGAGTTTTTAGTTTTGAGTTGGGATTCAGATTACATAAATGCAGCATAGCTCCAGAGGAGCGCCCTGTTTATAGAATCGAAAGTTAGTATGTGACATAGCTCCAGAGGAGCGCCCTGTTAATAGCCTCAAAGAGGCGAACAATTCTGAGCTCCGTAGGAGCGTTCTGTTAAAAATAATTGTGGATTTCGGATTGATGATGATGGAATCTTGATTGCAGATTGATGATTTTGGAATTATTTTGAAGAATAAATTATCAGGTCGCTCCTACGGAGCTTCCTTTTTCTGTGACATTCATGTTTGTTATTAACAGTTAGGCTCCTACGGAGCTGGAATGGCGATTGAGGATTTCGGATTGATGAATTTTAATTTATGATTTCGGATTGATGAATGGGTAATAATGAATCTTGGGTGGTGAAACAAATTATATAAATTTAGGATAGCTCCAGAGGAGCGCTCTGTTCATAGAATCGAAAGTTATTATGAAGCATAGCTCCAGAGGAGCGCCCTGTTAATAGCCTCAAAGAGGCGAACATTTCTGAGCTCCGTAGGAGCGTTCTGTTAAAAATAATTGTGGATTTCGGATTGATGATTATGGAATATAGATTGCGGATTTATGAATTTGAAATTATTCTGATGAATTGATTATCAGGTCGCTCCTACAAAGCTTCCTTCCGTATTATCTGTTTTTGTTATTAACAGTTAGGCTCCTACGGTGCTGGAATGGCGATTGAGGATTTAGGATGGATGAATGCAGATTGTTGAATTTTAGGTGGTGAAACAAATTAAATAAATTTAGGATAGCTCCAGAGGAGTGCTCTGTTCATAGAATCGAAAATGCAAACATAGCTCCAGCGGAGCGACCTGTTCATAGCCTCAAAGAGGCGAACATTTCCGAGCTCCATAGGAGCGGTCTGTTAAAAATAATTGTGGATTTCGGATTGATGATGATGGAATCTTGATTGCAGATTGATGATTTTGGAATTATTTTGAAGAATTGATTATCAGGTCGCTCCTACGAAGCTTCCTTCCGTATTATCTGTTTTTGTTATTAACAGTTAGGCTCCTACGCTGCTGGAATGGCGATTGAGGATTTCGGATTGAGGAATGACGAATGCGGATTAGTAAATTTTGATTTATGATTTTTGGGTGGTGAAACAAATTATATAAATGCAGCATAGCTCCAAAGGAGCGCTCTGTTCATAGAATCGAAAGTTAGTATGAAGCATAGCTCCAGAGGAGCGCCCTGTTAATAGCCTCAAATAAGGCGAACATTTCTGAGCTCCGTAGGAGCGTTCTGTTAAAAATAATTGTGGATTTCGGATTGATGATTTTTGAATGACGAATTGGGATATGATTCTATCTAATTTAACATTTAATAATTGAATATTGTTAAAGGAATTTGCGTGAGGGATAGAAGCGGCATCCTTTTGTGGAGCGTAGCGGAGCAAAAGATAGAGCGGATAGCCCGACCCCGGCGGCGACGTGAATTTTGAAGTTATCATCGGATTATTTGCGCCGGGGACACGCCCAAAAAAATTAAAAAATGAATAAAAAAAATTACACATATAGTCTGATTTTAAGTGCGTTGGAGGATAAATCGGGGGTGAAACGGAAAGAGGAATTACAGTTTGATTTTGAGAATCACGATGATATTTTTGACATTGTGGATCGCATAAAATCGAAGTCGGTTTTTGAAGAGGAAAAGACGGCTACGGAATTTGTCATTGGGCTGAAGCTGTTTACGGAAGTGCTTTTGAAGAATAGAAAGCATCCGCTTTTTGAGGAATTGGGACCGCAAATGGCGGCGTTTATGAAGAAATTAAAAAGTCAATAATTGGGATTGAAGAATCTTGATTGATGATTGCGGATTTTGGATTTCGGATTGAGGAATTCAGATTTCGGAGTTAAATCATACATCTACAATTTTTCATCTTTCCATTCGTTCTCGAAATTCTGTGGGTGTAACGCCCAAAAGTTTTTTCACATATCGGGTAAAAAATGAATTGCTGCTAAAATCCATTTGGTGAGCTATTTCTGTGCTATTGAGGTGTTTATTTTGCAATAAAATAATGATGCGTTCCTTTACGAACCGCTGTATCCACGCCGATGCTGTTACGCCAGAATGTGTTTTGCATAAATAGTTAAGGTGTTTTGGTGTGATGTGCAGCTGGTCGGCATAAAATTGCACTTGTCGCTGTGTCATACAGTGTTCTGGAATTAATTTCATAAAACGTTCGTACAGATTCCCTGTTTGCAAACTGTGTTTTCGGCGTTCGTATTCGTTGGCAAATGTATGCCACATTTCTAGGATAAATTGTCGTGTTTGTAGGCGTAGCATCTCTTCGTAAAACCGATGATTTTCTTGTGTAAATTGGTGGTATAGCTGCTGGAAATTAGTGCGAATGCGGGTTCTGTCTACTTCGGTTAGGGCCGTTTTCACAGGATAGGTACGCGAATGTAATTGGGCGTCGATGCTCCAACTTTGGTCAGGGACATTGTCCATTAAATAGGCTTTTTCTACCAACAAGACTTGGGCTTTAAAATCGGGTGAAAATTCTAATCCAGATAAGCGACTTTCGGCAAACCAGAATAAAAATTCACCTTCTATGCATTCCATTTTTTGGTCATTGAATAAAAATGAAATCTTCCCTTTTTCGCACAACAAATGGGTGTGGTACAAACGGAAAAATTGTGTGGGGAAATCAGATTCTTGTCTTATTTCAATATGTTGAATGGTCTGTATCTCCATAAAATTGTCCTTTGTTTGAAAACATGCGTTTTGATTGTTGATTGATAAATGTAGAATGATGAATCTTTGGTGGCGAAACAAATTAATTAAATCTGAAATAGCTCCGTAGAAGCGTCCTGTTCATAGCCTCATAGAGGCGAACAG
Source organism: Paenimyroides aestuarii (assembly GCF_024628805.1). Taxonomy (NCBI): domain Bacteria; kingdom Pseudomonadati; phylum Bacteroidota; class Flavobacteriia; order Flavobacteriales; family Flavobacteriaceae; genus Paenimyroides; species Paenimyroides aestuarii. Next base: position 1,044,260 of record NZ_CP102382.1, read on the forward strand.
TTCCTAGCGCTGCAGGTGCGTCTTGACAATACCTAATTCTCATTTTTTTCATCAGTCACCCAATTAAACAAATATTTTTCGTTGTAATCAATTTCAAATTTTTGTAAAAAATCTAAATATTCTTCTTTAAAATTTTTCTTTTTATGATGCTCTTCTTGGTTTAAAATATATTTCACAACATTATCAACGCTACTTTTAGAATAGGAAAACGCTCCAAATCCATGCTGCCAATTAAATTTTCCATTCATCCATTTACTATCATTGATAAATTTCGATGAACCTGCCTTGATGTCCCTTACTAAATCTGAAACAGAAATGTCAGGTGCAATACTTACAAGAATATGCACATGGTCAGGCATCGCATAAATAGCGAACAGTTTTTGATTACGTTTTGTAACAATTCCGGTAATGTATTGTTGTAATTCTTCCCTATTTTTTGGTGAAATGAGATTTTCACGACCTTTAACAGCGAAAACAATTTGAATATAAATTTGCGAATAGGTATTTGCCATAGCTTTCTATTTTGGTAAATATAAATGTATAATATTTTTTTAATGTAATGATTAGCAAATCAATGGAAGATTTCTGTTCGATTACAAATTACGAAGCTGGGATTAACAGGTCGCTCCTACGGAGCTTTTCCCCTTTCTATTCATGTTTGTTATTAACAGTTAGGCTCCTACGGAGCTGGAATGGCGATTGAGGATTGCTGAATTTTGAGTTTTGAGTTGGGAGTCGTGAGCTCCAGAGGAGCGACCTGTTCATAGAATCGAAAGTTTGTATGCAGCATAGCTCCAGAGGAGCGACCTGTTTACCATAAAAAAATTTCATTTATCTATTATATCATTCATTCTCATTGCTAAAATACGTAATATTTGACATGTATGGCGATATTTATGTAACATAAAACCTATTTGCTTGGTGTAATTTTGTAATATAAATTCAAAGCAAATGTCAGAACATAACATATTTAAAGAATTAAGAGCAGGTGCACACATTGCACCCAACCATCCAGAAAGGCATGTATTGCGGGAAGAATCCTACAAATCCATCGCCTTATGTCAACAAATCAATCAAACGGCAAATCCTGAAGAAATTAATAGCTTGTTAAGTGAATTGGTTGGTCAAAAAGTAGATGAAACAGTCGCTATTTTTCCACCATTTCATACCAATTATGGTAAACACCTCCTATTGGGCAACAATGTGTTTATCAATTTTAACTGCACAATGTTGGCTTGGGGGGGCATCACTATTGAAGACGATGTGTTTATTGCCCCCAATGTGAATTTGCTCACCGAAGGGCATTCCATACAACCTAGCCAACGACAAGGATTACAATCACAACCTATCCATATTAAAAAAGGTGTGTGGATTGGTGCCAATGCCACCATTTTACAAGGCGTAACAATTGGCGAAAACTCAATCGTGGCAGCTGGTGCAGTGGTTTCTAAAGATGTGCCCGATAATGTGATTGTCGGCGGAACACCAGCAAAAATTATCAAACAAATAGACCTTATAAATGAGGATTAATATGAAACGTATCACAAAATTTTTGGTAGCGATTATCGCCGTTATGGGAATTTTCGCCTGCCAGCAAACAACAAAAGAACAAGAAATGAAAACAGACGAAATGACCACCAACGCCATTTTTCCAAAAGGACAAAAAGGGCCATCTGAATTGTTTACAGGAAATGCCCACAATTTTGGATTTGAGCTGGATTCAGTATTTACCACTGCCGCAGGAAACGTATATTTTATGCCAGGTGCACGCAGCAATTGGCACAGCCATCCATCGGGACAAATCCTCATCATCACAGATGGTGTGGGTTATCATCAAATTGAAGGACAGCCTGTTGAAACCATCAAAAAAGGCGATGTGGTGCAATGTCCGCCCAACGTAAGGCATTGGCATGGAGCCAGTGCAAAAGTAGGTTTGCAACAAATTTATATCGTGCCCAATACAGAAAAAGGCATTGTAGATTGGCAAGAAGCCGTTACGGATGCACAATATCAACCAAAAAAATAATTCAAAATGAAACAATTTAAAACTGAAATATTACACAAAATCAATACCGCCGACGATTTGAAAATATCGCCTTTAAGAGCCGATGGAAAAACCTATGGCACACCTACGTGGATTTGGGAAGTGGTGGTTGAAGGCGAATTGTATGTGCGTGCCTACAACGGTACAATGGGTCGCTGGTACCAATCTGCCATTCAGCAAAAAGCAGGACAAATTCACGCTGCAGGAATGGTGAAAGATGTTGTCTTTGAGGCGGCTAATAACAAGGAAGAACTTCAATCGAAAATAGATGCCGCCTATCGCGAAAAATACAGCAATAGCCCATATCTCGGCTCAATGATTCGCGAAGAGGCTAAAGCGGCAACAGTGAAAATTTCTCCACAATAACCTATTTAAAAAATGAAAAAATTAAGCGTTATCACGGTGTTAGCACTGCTGTTTTCAGGCTTGGGCTATGCACAATCAACAATCAATAAAACTTCAGATAAAATGAACCACACAGAAAATTATACCTTCGAACTCAATGAAAATGTCACCCGCACCAAAGTACACTTTAAAAATCGTTACGGCATTGAACTAACAGGCGATTTATACCTGCCCAAAAACGGCGGAAACAATTTACCGGCCTTGGCCATCAGTGGTCCATTTGGTGCAGTGAAAGAGCAGTCATCTGGCTTGTACGCCAATCAAATGGCTGCACGTGGCTTTGTGGCGATGGCATTTGACCCATCCTATACCGGCGAAAGTGGAGGTGAACCTCGTAATGTGGCTTCGCCAGATATTAATACGGAAGATTTTAGTGCTGCTATCGATTTTCTTGGTTTACAAGAAAATGTAGATAGAGACAAGTTGGGGATTATCGGCATCTGCGGATTTGGTGGTTTTGCCTTGAACGCTACAGCGGTTGACAAACGTGTAAAAGCAGTGGCAACAACCAGTATGTACGATATGTCGCGGGTAAATGCCGAAGGTTATTTTGGAAGTACAACGCCCGAACAACGTACCAAAATGTTAACACAAATGAGTTTGCAACGCTGGGAAGATGCCACCAATGGCACGCCAACGTATCCCGAAAACGGATTAGGACAAACCAACGATGATTCGCCACAATTTGTCAAAGAATATTATGATTACTACAAAACCGAACGAGGTTTTCACGCGCGTTCTATCAATTCCAATGGTGCGTGGACAGCGACCAACAGTTTATCGTTTATGAATATGCCAATTTTGACATACATCAAAGAGATTTCGCCACGGCCAATGCTCATTATTGCAGGTGAAAATGCTCATTCCAAATACTTTAGTGAAGATGCGTATAAAGCCGCTTCTGAACCGAAAGAATTGATGATTATTCCGAATGGCGTGCACACCGACTTGTATGACAAATTGGATATGATTCCGTTTGAAAAATTGGAGCACTTTTTCAAGGGAAATTTGAAGTAATCATTTGAATTGAAATTATAATGAATAAAAGCAATGGTGGAAACGCTGTTGCTTTTTGTTTTTACGGTTGAGCAGGTAGCTCCTACGAAGTTGAAATAGCGACTGCGGAACTTAGATTGATGAATTCGGAATTAGGATTGATGAGTAGGGAGTTTTGAGTAGTGAGTTTTGAGTTGGAAATTCATCACAAGCATTGCTTCAAAGGGGCGGTCTTTTAAATATAATTGTAGTTTGCAGATTGATGATGGCAGAATCTTGATTGCGCATTGATGAATTCGGAATTATTTTGAAGAATTGATTATCAGGTCGCTCCTACGGAGCTTCCTTTTTCTGTGACATTCATGTTTGTTATTAACAGTTAGGCTCCTACGGAGCTGGAATGGCGATTGAGGATTTCGGATTGAGGAATGATGAATGCGGATTAGTAAATTTTGATTTATGATTTTTGGGTGGTGAAACAAATTATATAAATGCAGCATAGCTCCAAAGGAGCGCTCTGTTCATAGAATCGAAAGTTAGTATGCAAACATAGCTCCAGAGGAGCGGTCTTTTCATAGCCTTAAATAAGGCGAAAATTTCATAGCTCCAGAGGAGCGCCCTGCTAATAGCCTCATCGAGGCGAATATTTCCTAGCTCCGTAGGAGCGGTCTGTTAAATATAATTGTGGATTTCGGATTGATGATGATGGAATCTTGATTGCAGATTGATGATTTTGGAATTATTTTGAAGAATTGATTATCAGGTCGCTCCTACGGAGCTTTTTTCCGTATTATCTGTGTTTATTATTAACAGTTAGGCTCCTAACGGAGCTGGAATGGCGATTGAGGATTTCGGATAGATGAATTTTGATTTATGATTTCGGATTGATGAAAGGGTAATAATGAATCTTGGGTGGTGAAACAAATTATATAAATTTAGGATAGCTCCAGAGGAGCGCTCTGTTCATAGAATCGAAAGTTAGTATGAAGCATAGCTCCAGAGGAGCGCCCTGTTAATAGCCTCAAAGAGGCGAATATTTCCTAGCTCCGTAGGAGCGGTCTGTTAAATATAATTGTAGTTTGCAGATTGATGATGGCAGAATCTTGATTGCGGATTGATGAATTCGGAATTATTTTGAAGAATTGATTATCAGGTCGCTCCTACGGAGCTTTCCCATGCTATCTGTGTTTGTTATTAACAGTTAGGCTCCTACGGAGCTGGAATGGCGATTGATGAATTTTGATTTATGATTTCGTATTGATGAATGGGTAATAATGAATCTTGGGTGGTGAAACAAATTATATATATGTGAAAAAGCTCCAGAGGAGCGCTCTGTTAAAAATAATTGCCGAATTCGGATTTGGGATTTATGATTGGAATTAATTCAACACTCATAATTCATAACTCAAAATTCATCATTCAAAAATCATCAATTCAGTTGATTTAAATTTTAAGTCTTTCAACACAAATACGAGCCCAATAACAGGCTCGTATTTTTAGTTTAAAAATTTGATTACGAATTAATTACTTTGTTGCGAAGGTTGCGAAATAGGACTGCACCTCGATTAAATTGGCAAAATCTGCATATTCTTGAGAGCCAAATATCGGATTTGCGGCTGCTTGAAATTGCTCTGAATTTTCCCAAACAATAATCACCGCTTGCGTGTTTTCGGCTAATTTGGGGATTCCGTTTTCACCCAATTCATAAAACTTGAATTCACGTGCAAATTTGTAGCCCTCATACTTTTCAAGCGATTTGAAAAACGCTTCTCTTTTGGCTCCAAAAGCATCGGCAGTTTTTCCTTTTCTGATAGCAAATTCAATCACATTGCCTTGTTTTTTAATGGTTTCCATATCAAATGGTTCGCCATCAACCGTTTCTAACAAACCATAAGCCAACGGATTGAAGCTTGCAAAATAATCTTTAGAAACCTGTTGTGGCAACAATTTCATAGCCGTTTCGCCAAATCCTTGCATCGAGTTCCAATGGGTCATTCCGACTAAAATTTCATCCAATTTCAAACTTTCATCCACCGTAAAAAACGGTTGCCATTTGCCTTCGTTTAAGGTGTTTTCTTCTTTACCCAAAACGTCTACAAATTTGGCTCTTGTGTTAAGGAAATTTTCAACATTTCCGTCTTTTGCCTGATTAATGGCGATTTCATACACTGGTTTCATACTTTTTTGATTTTTAGAATGATTATTCATTTTTGATGTGGAACAACTGACTAATGCCATTGCCGAAATGGCGGTGAACATTATTTTTTTAACAGAAATTCTTTTTTTGAACATGGGTATCTTGATTTAAAAATTATTTTGCAAATTTGCATACTAATATCAATTAAATCAAGTAGTTACATTTTTGATAGATAGTTTAAAAAAAGTAACTATTACTGAAAATCAATACATAAAAAATGAAAGAAGAAGAAAAAAAATCTGAACGCTTTGCCAATATGGTCGAAAACATCAAAAAATATGGTGGTTGTCCTGTGAGTGCAACGCTAAAACTCATTGGAGGCAAATGGAAACCTTTGATTTTGTATTTTATTTCTGTTGATGTGAATCGGTTTGGGCAATTGCAACGCATGATGCCCGATTGTAGCAAACGCATGATGACCGTACAATTGCGCGAATTGGAAAGCGACGGCTTGGTTCATAGAGAAGTGTTTGCACAAGTGCCGCCCAAAGTCATTTATACCTTAACCGATAAGGGCGAAAGTTTGCGACCGCTTTTCAACATGCTAAGTCAATGGGGAATTGAACAGGTTTTGGAGCCGAGAAGGAAGGCTGAAAATTAAAAATTTTTCTTAAAGCTGCGAATAAAAACAAAAAACATGTACCAATAAACGCCGACAACTTTTTATCTTTGGAAAAAATTACGAAGAAGATGACAAAACCAGTACGTGTTCGATTTGCCCCAAGCCCCACCGGTCCGCTGCATATAGGCGGTGTGCGAACTGCGCTATTTAATTATTTATTTGCCAAGAAAAACCAAGGTGTTTTTTATGTGCGGATAGAAGATACCGATCAAAGCAGGTTTGTGCCGGGTGCGGAAGCATATATTTTTGAAGCTTTAAAATGGTTGGGAATTGAACCCGATGAAACCGTAGGCGTAAACGAACAATTTGGACCTTATCGCCAAAGCGATCGCAAAGATTTATACCAACAATATGCACTTGATTTAGTTCATAAAGGTTTTGCTTATTATGCTTTTGATACTTCTGAGGAATTGGACGCCCTTAGAAAAAATGCCGAAACAAACGGTAACACATTCATTTATAATCATTCGGTTCGCGAAACTTTAAACACTTCGCTGAATATGACCAATGAAGAATTAGAAGCACGATTGTTTAACAACGATCCGTATGTGATTCGTTTTAAAATGCCCATCGAAGAAAAATTAACTTTAAACGATATGATTCGGGGAGAAGTTACTTTTGATACCGGTTTGCTAGACGATAAAGTGCTTTATAAATCTGACGGTATGCCCACTTACCATTTGGCCAATATTGTAGATGATCATTTGCAACAAACATCACATGTGATTCGAGGAGAAGAATGGTTGCCTTCTTTGCCATTGCATTACTTATTGTATCGCTCTTTTGGATGGGACGCACCCGAATTTGCACATTTACCATTGATATTAAAGCCCGTTGGAAACGGCAAATTATCTAAGCGAGATGGCGATAAATTAGGATTCCCTGTTTTTCCGTTAGATTGGGAAACAGCATCTGGCGAAAAATCAATGGGATATCGGGAACAAGGCTTCTTTCCTGAAGCGGTTGTGAACTTTTTAGCACTTTTAGGTTGGAACGATGGCACCGACAAAGAATTATTTTCAATGGATGAATTAATCAAATTGTTTGATTTATCGCGTGTAAATAAATCGGGTGCAAAGTTTGATCCTGAAAAAAACAAATGGTTCAACCATCAATACCTCATTGAAAAAGAAAACGCAGACTTGTTGCCTTATTTAAAAACGGTTTTAAACGAAAAACAAATTATAGTTGACGATCATAAAATCGAAAAAATCATTGGATTAATTAAGGATCGTGCAAATTTAACTACCGATTTGTTTCATTTAAGCGATTTTTTCTTTGTTACACCTAAAGAATACGAAGAAAAAGCAGCTAAGAATTGGAAAGAAGATACTTCTGACTTCATGCAACAAATTATTTCTGTGATAGAAAATGTTAAAGTTTTTGAAGCAAAAGAAATTGAAACGGCTGTAAAAAATTGGATTCAGGAAAACGAATTAGGAATGGGCAAAATTATGCAACCTCTTCGTATAGCGATGGTTGGAGCCATGAAAGGTCCTGATTTGTTTGAAATTATTGCCTTATTAGGTAAAGATGAAGCTGTTCAAAGATTGCACAATGCAATTAATAATTTTAAAAAATAATAATTTTAACACTTTTGTATTTTGTAATTAAAATATTAGTTCTATCTTTGAAATGTGATTAACTAATGCCCAAGTGTTAATTACATTATGATATTTTTTTCATATCAACAACAACAATTTTTTTCTAAATTTTTCTAAATCCCATTCCCTAAAAATGGGATTTTTTTTGTTACCTTAGTTACTTCAATATAAATCAGTAAATTATGAAAAAAATCCTTTTTCTTTTTATAGCTGCTTCGGCCATTCTTTTTGCTTCTTGCGGATCCGATGATAAAAAAGAAGACCCACCAGTGAGCAGTACTCAAGGTAAATGGGAACCAACAACCATTCAATTGGTAAAAATAGCTCCTTTATATACCTTAGATTACCCACACACAGAAAGCTGCCCAAAAGACTATTTAGAGTTTACTGCAGCCAGCAGTGCGGTGTTTTTTAGACACGAAACAGCAAATTGTACAGTTACCGAATATGCAAATGCTTTTCAACAAAGCGGAAACAATGTTTCACTAAACGTTTTGGGCTATCAAATAAACGGAACAATTACCGCGCAAACCGAGACATCGATGGAAATACAAAGTGATATTTCGGCTTATATACCGATTATAAAAGCTCAATTTCCAGAATATGAACAATATTTAAGCCTTTTAGAAGGGGGAACCGTTAAATTATCTTTTGTTAAAAAATAGCAATTATACCTCTTTGAAAAAAGAGGTTTTTTTTATATCTTCCCAAAAAAACAATTCAAAATGGATTTTACACTTTACATTATTGCTGCTGTAATTATTTTTATAATTGCATCTTCCTTATTTACTGTAAAACAGCAAACAGCTGTGATTATAGAACGTTTCGGAAAATACCAATCTATCCGAAATTCGGGTTTACAAATGAAAATCCCGGTTGTTGACCGCGTTGCAGGTCGGCTAAATTTGCGCATTCAACAATTAGACGTGATTATTGAAACCAAAACAAAAGACAATGTGTTTGTGAAAATGAAGGTTTCGGTACAGTTTAAAGTGGTACAGGAACGCGTGTACGAAGCTTTTTATAAATTAGAATATCCACATGATCAAATCACCTCATATGTTTTTGATGTGGTACGTGCTGAAGTTCCAAAATTAAAATTAGACGATGTTTTTGAGCGTAAGGATGATATCGCAATAGCTGTGAAACGCGAATTGAACGATGCCATGGTAACTTATGGTTATGATATTATTAATACGTTGATCACCGATATTGATCCAGATGTGCAAGTGAAACATGCAATGAACCGCATTAATGCTGCCGATCGTGAGAAAACAGCTGCCGAATATGAAGGAGAAGCAGAGCGTATTAGAATTGTTGCAAAAGCAAAAGCAGAAGCAGAATCGAAACGTTTGCAAGGACAAGGTATTGCAGATCAGCGCCGCGAAATTGCCCGTGGTTTGGTAGAGTCGGTTGATGTATTGAACAGAGTAGGAATCAATTCGCAAGAAGCATCGGCTTTAATTGTGGTAACGCAGCATTATGATACCTTACAATCAATTGGTGCAGAAAACAATTCAAACCTTATCTTATTGCCTAATTCACCACAAGCGGGTAGCGATATGCTCAACAATATGGTGGCATCGTTCACGGCAAGTAATCAAGTAGGCGAGGCAATGAAGAAATCGTCGATGAAAGAGAAAGGTTATAAACCCAAACGAAATATCCCTCCGCAATCCGATTTTCCTTCACAAAGCACCACCGAAGAATAAAAAAAATAACACCGCTAATCAGCGGTGTTATTTTTTAAATATCTTATTAAATATAAATTTAAAAACTGTTGATAAAACTAAGGATTTAATGCCTTTAGAATGCTTAACCGAATTGCCAAGCGAAGTTAAACCTTGCGTAATTAATCGATTAGGCGAAAAAAGTTCTAAAGTATTTTCTGCATTAACTCCTATCTTCCGAATGCTGATTTCGCGTTCAAGTTTAAGAATCTCTAGTTCTTTGTTAACTTCTTCGTATGAGGTGTATTTTGTTTTCATAAGCACTAGTCAAAAAAGATTTTAGAAAATTTTTTAAGAACAGGAATATCAATAATTGATTTGCGAAGATTATAAATTATAATTGCAACCAAAATATAGAATCCTCCTACTATTAAAAAACCAAATGTGTTGCTGTCTAAAGCTTTTCCAATGGCAAATGCTGCAGCAAATGACAAGAAAAACAGTGATAAAACAGCAAATAAACTTAAAGCAAAAATTTTTAAAATAAAGCCTGTAGCTTTTGCTGATACTTTGAAACCTAACAACGAATAATAATCGATATTGGTTTCTAAGTAAGCTTTGGCTTCAGACTTTATTTCATGAAGATTATTTTTTAGTTCTTCACTCAAACCCATAAATTACTTTAATTCAGACTTGATATTGTCTGCAGCCTTGTTAGTCATATCTTTTGCCTTATCAACTGCATTAGAAGCTTGTCCTTTTAATTCAGCCAACTTGCGCTCTAAACTAGCAATGACATCTTCTTTTTTGTCATCAGCCTTGTTTAATAAGGAATTGAACGACGACTCAAAATCTCCTTTTCTAGAAGAAATTAAACTCTTCACTTGATTTTTCAATTCATCCATTTTGCAATTCAAATCGTCTGTTCCTGATTTGAATCCGTCAGAGATTTTCTTTCTCGTTTTTTCACCTTGCTCAGGTGCCAATAAAACGCCAGCAACAGCACCAACTGCTGCACCTGCTAAAATCGCTACTAATGTGTTTCCTGTTTTTCCCATAACAAATTTTATTTTTTTAATTAATGATTTATTTAGAATTAAAGTTACGCAATTTTTTTTAAAAAGCTGTTAACAACCGGTTAAAATTTAATTGCTTGTAGATTAATAACCCCAAAAAATCTATTTATATTTGCTTTTCAACATTTTACCAAACACACATGTTTAAAAGCAAATTAGGAATATTAACTACAGTTTTTGTAACACTAGCAATAATTATTACTTTTTTATACGAATTTGATGTTTTAGCCATTTCGCCCAGCTTTATGATTGCTGTTCGTTGGATAGTAGCTCTTATGCTGATATTAAATGGTTTTGCAAGAAAAAACCTCACCACATGGATTATAACATGTATGATTTTAGGGGTTTTTATTGGAATCGATTTTCCCAATGCAGCAGTAGCCTTGCAGCCATTGAGCAAAGGATTTATAAAATTGGTAAAAACAATCGTAGCTCCTATTATTTTTGCAACATTGGTGTATGGAATAGCAGGACATTCAGATTTAAAACAAGTGGGAAGAATGGCATGGAAATCAATGCTTTATTTCTTTTGTGCCACATCATGCGCCATTTTTATTGGGTTGGCAGTGATTAATATTACCAAAGCAGGTGAGGGGATCGATTTGCAAAGCATGCCTCAAGAAGAACTTCCGGCAACAAAAGCACCCGATGCAGCTTTAGAACATTTACCAGAAAATGTGCATGGTATATACAAATTTGCGCATTTTATTTACGATTTGTTTCCAGAAAACATCGTGAAATCTATGTATGAAAACCAAGTGCTGCAAGTAGTTGTTTTTTCGGTTATTTTTGGAATTGGCTTAGCAATGGTTGAAGAAAAAAAACGTAAACCTTTGGTTGATTTCACTGAAAGCTTGTCGGAAACCATGTTTAAATTCACCAACCTCATTATGTATTTTGCACCAATAGGTGTAGGAGCAGCAATGGCATACACAGTTGGGCATTTAGGCGTAGATATTCTTAAAAACCTATTCATGCTTTTAGGTTCTCTTTATTTGGCACTGCTTCTTTTTATGTTGCTTGTTTTTGTGCCGGTCATGCTCTATTTAAAAATACCTATAAAAAAGTTTATCGAGGCAGTAAAAGAACCTGTTTCTATTGCTTTTGCCACCACAAGTTCCGATGCTGCTTTGCCAAAAGCCATGAGTGCTATGGAAAAGTTTGGTGTGCCACGAAAAATTGTATCGTTTGTAATACCTACGGGTTACAGTTTTAACTTAGATGGCACATCGTTGTATCTGTCACTGGCATCAATATTTGTGGCACAAGCCGCAGGTATGAATTTAGATATTGGACAGCAAATAGGAATTGCCTTTACTTTAATGATTACATCAAAAGGGGTGGCGGCTGTTCCGCGTGCTTCATTGATTGTGTTAATTGCCACTGCCGAGCAATTTGGATTGCCGGTGTTCATCATTGCCGCTATTTTAGGGATTGATGAATTAATGGATATGGCACGAACATCGGTAAACGTTATCGGTAACTGTTTGGCAACAGTGGTGGTGGCCAAATGGGAAAAAGAATTTGACGAAGAAGCTCCATACCGATTGACAGATGAAGTGTTAGATGAGGTTTAGAAAAATCTTTCATTATTATGAATACCTCACAGATTTTTTTAAAATAAATTTTCAGTAAAAATACATCAAAGATTAATAACAGGGAAAACGATTGTAAATAAAGGCTTTACAATCGTTTTTTGATTTTTTGGTAATGAGGTAAAAAGCAGAAAAAAGCGAGGTTAGGCAAAAGTAAGGTTACTAAAACGTTACTTTTAAATATCCGAAATAATCGTTATAAAAATCTGTATTTCAACTTTTTGCATAGTTTTTCATATTGTTCCGTAGTTCACATAGGTTTAATTTTATCATTAAGAATTGTGAGTATGGAAACGACAAAAAAAACAACGTTTAAGGTTCTTTTCTACCTTAAAAAGAATGCCCCCGAAGAAAAACGGAAAAGTTACGGTTATGTGCAGGATTACCGTAAACGGCAAGCAGTCTGCATTCAGCACCAAGCTGGATATTTCCACAATAAATTGGGATTTGAAGTACGGCAGGGTTTTAGGCAAAAGTCGAGAAGCCCAAGAGGTAAACGGTAAACTTGACAAGATACGTCTGGGTATTGAAAGCAGATAGGTTATTTTTTAATTCTACGAATAGTTCCTTTCAGATTATTTTATTTTCTGCACTCATTTTTACATCAAGCATAATGTTTAAAATCTAAAAGTTTACTATTTTAGTGGATTCTTAAGGACTAAAAATCCCTAATCAAATAAAGCTTATTTCAATGTCGGAAGAACAGAAGAAAATATTAGAGCAACAGCTCTGGAATATAGTCCGATAGCGCGGATTTGCAATCCGTGCTTTTATAACTGTATTTTTATAATTGTTTTTTTTAATGCTGCAAGGTTTTATAAACCTTGTAGCTCTATATTTTCAATAATTCATACCTACAAGGTCAAATAGCACCTTGCAGGCTTAATTAGAAATGAGTAAAATTATATTTACAAACAAAAAATCCCAACTTATAGCTGGGATTTTCATTCATTTATAAAAAAACTTACTCTTTACTTTCAATTTTTGCCCACGTATCACGCAATCCTACGGTTTTGTTAAACACCAATTTTTCTGTTGTTGAATCTTTATCAACAGCAAAATAACCCAAACGTTGAAACTGGAATTTATCGCCGCTTACAGCCGTCTTTAAGCTAGGTTCTACATAGCCTGTAATCACTTTTAAAGAATCTGGATTGATGTATTCTTTAAAATCAACTTCTTTGTTTCCATCAGGATTTTCGTGTGTAAACAAACGGTCGTAAATACGCACTTCGGCTTCCACAGCATGCGGAATCGAAACCCAATGAATGGTTCCTTTCACCTTGCGTTTAGATGCTTCTGTTCCGCTTCCCGATCTAGAATCTGCATCATAGGTTACATGAATTTCGGTAATGTTTCCGTTTGCATCTTTCACAACGCTTTCTCCTTGAATAATGTAAGCATTCTTTAAACGTACTTCCTTTCCTAAGGTTAAACGGAAAAATTTCTTGTCGGCATCTTCCTTAAAATCTTCACGTTCAATATATAATTCTTTTGAAAAAGGAACTTTTCTATAGGTTAATTCTTCTGCTTCCGGATTGTTTTCAGCATCTAACCATTCTTCTTGTCCTTCCGGATAATTGGTGATTACTAATTTCACTGGATCTAAAACAGCCATTACGCGATCGGTGATCTTGTTTAAATCTTCGCGCACACAAAATTCTAACAGCGACACATCGATTAAATTGGTGCGTTTTGCAATTCCAATGGTATCGGCAAAGTTGCGAATGGCAGCAGGTGTGTATCCACGGCGACGCATACCAGAAATGGTGCTCATGCGCGGATCGTCCCAACCGGTTACGTGTTTTTCGTTTACCAATTGTAATAATTTACGTTTGGAAACCACTGTGTGCGATAAATTTCTACGGGCAAATTCGCGCTGTTTTGGTCGAACTTTTTCGTTATCATAAATCTGATCTAAAAACCAATCATACAATTCGCGGTGCGGTAAAAATTCTAAGGTACAGAACGAATGGGAAATTTGTTCGATATAATCGCTTTCTCCATGAGCCCAGTCATACATTGGATAAATTTTCCAATTAGCGCCTGTTCTGTGGTGCGATGCATTGATGATGCGGTACATAATTGGGTCACGCATTAGCATATTAGGTGATGCCATATCTATCTTTGCTCGCAAAATATATTCGCCTTCGGCAAACTCGCCGTTTTTCATGCGCTCGAACAAATCCAAGTTTTCTTCCACCGAACGGTCGCGGTTTGGTGAATGCACTCCGGGCTGCGTGGGTGTTCCTTTTTGTTTTGCGATTTCGTCTGCCGATAAATTATCAACATACGCTTTTCCTTTTTTGATTAAAAGAACCGCCCAATCATACAATTCCTGAAAATAATCAGAAGCGTATAGTTCTTTATCCCATTTAAAACCCAACCATTCCACATCGCGCTTAATGGCATCAACAAACTCTTGTTCTTCTTTTGCAGGGTTGGTATCATCGAAACGCAAATTAACAGGTGCGTTGTAATCCAATCCCAAACCAAAGTTTAAACAGATCGATGATGCGTGCCCAATGTGCAAATATCCGTTAGGCTCGGGCGGAAAACGAAAACGTAATTTATTTGGTGGCAAACCATTTTTTAAATCTTCTTCAATAATTTGCTCTATAAAATTCAGTGATTTTTCTTTTGTTGACATTGTTTTTCTAACTTTATATGCAAAGATAGAAAATGTTTAAAGTTTAAAGTTTAAAGTTCATAAAAAAACAGATGAAAAGTTAGTAACTTTGAACCTTAAACAAAAGATATGGGAATTATTCGCTTAACAAACATACGTGTTTTCACCAACCATGGCTGTTTGGTTGAAGAAGCCAAAATAGGTTCGGATTACCGTGTAGATTTAGAAATTAAAGCCGATTTGCGAAAATCTGCAGCGACAGATGAATTGGTCGATACGGTAGATTATGTGCATTTAAACCAAATTGTAAAGGAAGAAATGGCCATACGCTCTAAATTGTTAGAACATGTTGCCAAGCGCATCATTGTGCGTATTTTTGATGAATTGCCCATGGTTTCGCGAATTTTGCTAGAAGTTTCAAAAATAAATCCGCCTATTGGTGGTGATGTACAGCAAGTTACTATTGTTATGGAAGAATACCGGGCATAATTTTGTGCTTTAGGTTTTGATATTTAATTTTTTGTAGTAGATTTGCAAACACATTACACAATGGCATCTTGGCCGAGTGGCTAGGCAACGGTCTGCAAAACCGTGTACAGCGGTTCGAATCCGCTAGATGCCTCTTTAAAAAACCTTCAATTTTGAAGGTTTTTTTGTTTTAGTATATTTTGTGTTTTTCAAATTGCTATATTTATCTTTAAAATTTATCCGATGAGAAAGTTAGTTATTATATTTTCTTTCGTCCTATTGAACAACTGCATAGTTAAGGCACAAGAAAATCGTGTGGATACAGGGAAAAAGTTTGCACAAAAAGAGCTTGATTTAGCATTGGCTATCGAAAAAGAGAATCCTAATTACGTTGGTGTGAAACCTTTAATTAAGAATGAAGAGATGGCAATTCAAGTAATAGAGCCAATAGTAGTTGGAAAATATGGTAAAGAGAGAATTGAATTGCAAAAACCTTATAAAGTTCATAAAATAGAACAATATTATATAATATCAGGAACTTTGCCGTTTGGATCTATAGGAGGAACATTTGTAATTATTATTGATGAAACAAATGCAAGAGTATTGCATTTAACTCATTACAAATAATTTCCAAATTGCTATATTTATCTTTAAAAATCATACCATGAAAAAAATTGCATTATTCTTTTTACTGATAGCTATTGCTGCTTGTTCTTCAGAATCGTTATCGGTGAAGAAAGCTACCAACTTAATTGAAAGTCATACCGAAAAATATCCCTATTTTGAAACAACAAACTTTCAGCTTGGTGAACATAAATTCAATATTCGGAAAGATGCTGCCGAACTATCGCAACTAAAAAGCCTAGCCGCCCAAAATTTAATTACATTGAACACCGTGAAAACCACTAAAAAATGGCTTTCTAAAGACTCGGTTTCGGTTGTAAATATTGCATTAACCGCAGAAGCATCGCCATATGTAGTGGAGCAAAAAAAGAATAGGGCAGAGGTGAAAAGCTATCTTTTTACCATTCAAGAAGATTCGGATGTGCAACTGGAATTGAACAACAAAACAAAAGCAACTGCTACGGCAAAGCTTATAAAAACTGCGACGCCATTTGCAACAGCTCAAACAGACAGCAACCCGAATGCTGCATTTATTACCAAAAAATTCACTTTAAAATATGCAAAAGATACCGGTTGGTATGTGGTAAAGTAATTCAAAAACGACAGGTAAACTTAATTAAACAGTTGAGCCATTCTGCAATTCCACAAAAAATATTTATATTTGATTTTAAGTAAATTTTAACAAATAAAAAAATACCGATATATGGGAATGTTTTCAAAAAAATCAATTGCATTATTAACCGCAGAAGCCAACGAACAAGGCGAAGGAACGCTGAAAAAAACTTTAGGTTCTTGGGGGTTGGTGGCATTGGGCGTGGGTGCTATTATTGGTGCCGGTTTGTTTTCTTTAACGGGGATTGCCGCTGCCGATAATGCCGGTCCTGCCGTTGCTATTTCATTTGTTATTGCTGCTTTAGGTTGTGCATTTGCAGGCTTGTGTTATGCCGAGTTTGCATCGATGTTGCCAGTGGCGGGTAGTGCATACACCTATTCATATGCCACAATGGGCGAGTTCATTGCTTGGATTATTGGCTGGGATTTGGTGTTGGAATATGCCTTGGCAAGTGCCACCGTTGCTGTGAGCTGGTCGCAATATTTTAATGAATTGCTCAAAATATTTCATTTAGAATTGCCCATGCAGTTTCTCAAAGGACCTTTTGAAGGCGGAATGATCAATGTACCTGCTATAGTAATTGTGTGTTTGCTATCGCTTTTGCTTATGCGTGGAACGCAAGAATCGGCAAGGGTAAACAATATTTTAGTTATCTTAAAAGTATCTGTGGTTATTATTTTTATCGCATTGGGTTGGCAATTTATAGATCCAGCCAATCACCAACCTTTCATTCCTACAAATGTGGGCGAAGAAATGGTTAAAAGCGGGCAACTTTCGTTTTCGGAATTTTTGTCGAGCGAATATTTTGGGCAATACGGCTGGAGTGGTATCATGCGTGCAGCAGGTGTAGTGTTTTTTGCTTTTATTGGATTTGATGCTGTAAGTACTGCGGCGCAAGAAGCTAAAAATCCTAAAAAAGGAATGCCATTTGGAATCATTGGTTCTTTGGTAATTTGTACGTTGTTATACGTTTTGTTTGCGTATGTTTTAACAGGTTTAGAGAACTATTTACTATTTAAAAACGATGCAAAACCCGTAGCAACAGCTTTTGCAAAAACGGGGTATCACTTTTTAAACACTGCATTAATTGTAACCATTATTGCCGGATACACATCGGTGATTTTAGTAATGTTGTTAGGACAAAGCCGCGTGTTTTATTCAATGAGTAAAGACGGTTTATTGCCAAAAATGTTTTCAGAATTATCAAAAAGACAAACTCCTTGGAAAACCAATTTAATTTTTATGGTATTTGTAAGCATTTTTGCAGGTTTTGTACCCGTTTCCGATTTAGGCCACATGGTAAGTATCGGAACCTTGTTTGCATTTACTTTGGTTTGTATTGGAATTTTGGTTCTGCGCAAAACTCAACCCAATATTGAACGTCCTTTCAAAACACCATTTGTGCCCGTAGTGCCTATTTTAGGAATTATTGTGTGTTTGGTAATGATGGCTTCGTTGCCTATTGAAAGCTGGGAACGTTTAGCCATTTGGTTAGGCTTAGGGCTAATCATCTATTTTGCATACAGTAAAAAACACAGTAAACTGAATAGCAGTAGCACCTAACAATATGTTTAACAATTTAAAAATGCCTGTTTTCAAAAAAGAAAACAGGCATTTTAATTAACTGTAAACAATGCTAATTACAATTAAAAAGATGCCTAAAATGGCTAATACATAAGGTAGGATTTTTTTCATTTTGATGTTGTGAAAAGTTTATCGTTATTGAAAGCTTCTTGTATTACTTACCATTTATCATATTCTATATTTAAGCCCTTAACAGGTACATTTATTTTACCATTGGTTAAATGTACAGGTTCGGTTTCTTCCCATCCATAATATAAATACCCTTCAAAATTGGCAGTTAACCAATTGGTTTCCGGATTATAAGTTACATTACTATAAACCATTGGGTTTTCCTCGTATGTATAAGAATAATGCCAGCCTGAACTGTTTTCAACAGGAATAAATTTCATTTCTAAATGGTCTAATTTTTTATCTTTAGTCAAAAACGCATATACTTTAATATCATAATAATTCATATCGTCTTTATCTAATCTAGCAAAATAGGTGTATGCAACTGTATCATTTGTTTGGTTTGTAACGATACCATTGTATGACTTATAACCAAAATTTAATTTTTCGCCTTTAAAATCAACTTCAATAGTACCACGGTTCACTTCTTCTTTAGGCTCAAAATCGTCAGAAGTACAGCTTATTAGCCCAAGGCTACTCATTAAAAGGATAAATATCTTTTTCATATTTTATAAATTTAAAGAAACATGCTGCAAAAGTAATACAGCATGTGCTATTTGTAGCTATTTTTTTGTTTCTTACTATCTTCCTACTTTGAGAAAAATGAGTATATCATTCTCTTTTCAATTCTGAAATTGTAGGCTGTGAAGCGCGAGCGTGTGTATAGTTTTGCGGTATATCCAACCCTTTCAAAGGCACACTTATTTTACCGTCTTTTAAAAAAACCTTAATATCGTTCAAAGTGTTGGCACGGTATAAATACCCTTCAAAATTGGCTGTTAACCATCCTGTTTGTTGATTATAGTTAACATTACTAATCACTAATGGATTTCCTGGATAATTGTAGTTATAAGTTGTTCCTATACCATTGCGTAACGCCGTATAAACAATCTTTAAACTATCAATAGCACCGTTTTCTCTTAAATAACCATATACTTCAAGTTGATCATAATGTTGATAGCCCTTAGAAATTCGTGTTTCATAGAAGTAAGCAGTAGTATCTCGTGTATTATTATCTATGTTTATTTGATGAGCGGTATACGATTTTTCGCCAAATTTAAACTTTTCACCTTCGATTTCTACTTCGATGGTACCACGGTTTACTTCTTCTACTTAATCATCTTTCTCGCAGCTAACGAATACTATACTAACTAGTATAAACAATAATCTATACATATTTTTTAATTTTTAATAATCATATTTATCAAGGGAGCTTTATTATTATTTTCTAATTTATAAAAACGCTACTTGTATTACTTACCATTTATCATATTCTATACCTAAGCCCTTAACAGGTACATTTATTTTACCATTGGTTAAATGTATGGGAGTAGAATCATCCATTCTACCATAATATAAATACCCTTCAAAATTGGCAGTTAACCAATTGGTTTCCGGATTATAAGTTACATTACTATAAACCATTGGGTTTTCCTCGTACGAATAGTGATACCCCGATCCCGAGCCGTTTTCAACAGGAATAAATTTCATTTCTAAATGGTCTAATTCTTTATCTTTAGTCAAAAACGCATATACTTTAATATCATAATAATTCATATCGTCTTTATCTAATCTAGCAAAATAGGTGTATGCAACTGTATCATTTGTTTGGTTTGTAACGATACCATTGTATGACTTATAACCAAAATTTAATTTTTCGCCTTTAAAATCAACTTCAACAGTACCACGGTTCACTTCTTCTTTAGGCTCAAAATCGTCAGATGTACAGCTTATTAACCAAAGGCTACTCATTAAAAGGATAAATATCTTTTTCATATTTTATAAATTTAAAGAAACATTCTGCAAATGTAATGCAGAATGTTTTAATTGTAAATAATTAATTTTGTACACGTTTCGGTGCTAAACTAAAGTCAATGGTTCCAGTAGAAAAACTGTTTAAGGTATAAATATTAACCTCGATGTCGCGGATTTAACTTCGTTCAGTCGGCTAAAGCCTCGAGTGCAATCTGTGACTTTATCTACCCAACCTACTGTTGTTATGTTTGTGAAATATACACTATTAGGGTTTGTTAATTTACACTTTGTTGACATACCTCTATTTTATTTATTTAACGCATAGATTGCAACTTTAAATCAACGCTAGCGGGATTATTGCTTACCACCACACGAAAGATTACTTCATCAGTTCGCTTCGCTCGGGTCTTGCGGTAGTGTGGGATATGTAGTTTATACAAAAACCACGTATGGTTTTATAAGATAGCACACGTGGTTTTACATAAAACCTAACGTGTTTTAATACAAATGCACGCCTGCTTTTTTAGCAATACACCTTCCCCAAGTTATTTACCCAAATACTTTTCTAACTTTTGCTGATGAACAGCACTACCAACCCAACGATCAATTAATTTACCGTTTCTATTGAATAATAAAAAAGTGGGAGTAACATTTTCTTGGTATTGAATATAAGTATCGGTTCTTGTGAAATCTTCTGCATAAAGCATTGACCAATTATCAGTACTTAATTTACCAAAATGACTGTAAGTTTCTGCATCGTTACTTTGCAATACACTCACTACTTGTAGTTTTTCACTTATTCTATCCGCAAAGGTTTTAGTAATATAGAAAGCTTTATTACTATCAGGACAGCTTACCGATGACAAATCAACCAAAACATATTCTTTATCTTTATTAAAATAATCGCTTAATTTTACTGTTTTTAAATCTTTGTCTAACAAATTAATATCAATATAGGTATCTCCTTTTGTTAAGCGCTGGCTTTGTGATGCTAATAAATATTGTTTGCCTAATGGGGTTTGTTTTTGTTCGGTAGTCATTTTATCATAGACTGCTTGGTAAAATGTTTTATCGAAAGCAGTGGTGTTGTAAGGCAGTAATGTCCACGTATAGGCGTTATTAAAGTTATTTAAAATAAAATCAGCTTCTACTTGTTTTAACTCTTTTGTAAGTTGGTTTGCCAACCCATGAGAACCAACATATTTTTCTTGTATTTCGGGCTTTTGCCATTCGGTAGTTTGTTGTAAAGCAGTTATTTCCTGTTTTAAAGCTTCTCCTTTTTTGTGAATTGGCATTTGCAGCTCGTCTAATTTTGCTTTTATAGCATGATGTTTAGAACCAGTTACTTTTACGGCATAGGGAAAATCATTCTTATTTGCGTTTATTTCTATGGTCTCATTAGCTACAAATAACATGGTGTAATATGGTTGATTGTTTTCTACTACATATATAGCATATGTATCAGGAGTTTCGGAAACTTCGGCTGTAAGTTCTACTTTGCCTTGTGTCAATGTTTGGTAGGCAATAGGTGTTTGCCCACTAAGTAAATATACTACAGCAGTATCTGTAAAGCCTGTAAGGTTTGCTGTTATTTTTATTTCGCCTGCAAAGCCTTGTAGGGTTGCAGTTAGCAATAATGCTAATGTTGTTAATTTTTTCATTAGGAAAGGTTAAAATATTATAATGTAAGAGAGTTCTGAAAAGATATTTATTTAAAAAAAAATTTAAGAATAGATTTATCTAAGACAAAATACTTTCTGGAATTGATAAAATTAAAAAATTCCACATACTGTGATACAATATTCCCCAAAAAAAGCTCAATCGAACTCTTATAAAAGTAACCAATATACCCATTATTAATTGAGAAGATACTATTAATGGGGAAAGAATGTAAAATAACAGATTATTGTTTGTGTAATTACCAATGTGTATATAAGCAAATAAGATAATAGAAAAATATACTATCCAGGGAAAGTTTTTTTGCCATTTTTGTTGACTAGTTAATGAAGTAATAATTCCTTTGTAACGTAAAAAATATCTAAAGATTACTTCTTCAATAAAAGGCACAATTAGAACATATCCAAAAAATGTTCTTAGTGTGGAGTATGACTCGATATCAATTGTATTATTATCTGCTATATTTAGCAATTTATTAATTTGATATAAGATAGGCAAAATAAAAAAAAATACAACAATGATTTTAATAGTAAATAAAATGAATATAAAATAAACCTTTTCTCTTATACCCAGTTGAATTTGTTTGTCATTAGGTTTTTTTAAAAATATCCATAAATCTATTAATGTGAATTTTACCATATATATAGTAATTAAAATATAACCAACAAATATAATCTATCTGTTGGTTATTACTATTATTCTAAAGTCAGGAGTTAACAATCGATTTCGATACAACCACTTTCGCAAGAAAAACCTAAAAGACTTTTTCCTTCAGTAGTAGTTTTAAAATCACACCCTAAAAGATAATCTATTGCACCACCGATTATAGCACCTCTCCATCCGCCACCTCTTTTTGGTTTTGGTTTTCTTTCTGAAAGGGTCTTATTTTCAAACTCTTCTTTCAATAAATTTAAAGCTGTAAATTTTGAAGAAACGTTGATATTTAATTTTTGATAATCAAAATTAGTTTCTTCAACTTCGTATAAACTATTAGATGTGTATATACCATCACCAGCTTCAATATCATTTCCTAATCCTAAATCGTTATATTCATCTCCATCATAAATATAGGTTGGATTAATTAAATCAGAATAAGATATCAAAGCAAAGCTTTTCGCTGTAAGTTTTTCATTTTCGTTTAATGAAGTTACTCTTGGGAATTCTACAACAGCTTTATATAGCATAAAATCATTCATGATTACTTCAGCATCATAATTATGTTTTATACTTAGATCAATATAAAACATATCGCTATTTTCCTGTACTACATTTACTTTTTGTTTTGGTATAATTACTTCTATATCAAAACCCAATTCTTTTGATATTTCTTCATTTAAAGCAAAGTCAACACCAACTTCGTAAATATCTCCCGATAAATATTCTTTATTTGTTTGGTATGTTTCCATGCTCATAGTTAATCTTAGCATATTATTATCCAATTTTCCTATTCCAAATACAGGACCTGTACCTGGAGTAACTCTTTCAATGCAAAAACCAGGTGCAGATACACAAGGGCCTGCATAAGAGGATACTAAACCAAAACCAGGTAAGCTAGGAATAATTTTTAAATCAGCAAAAGGTTTCTCAGCCATTGTCTGCTCTGTTGTGTTACTTGTTGTAGTAGCATCGTCGTTGCTACACGCATACAAACCTAATGATAAAATTGCAGCTCCAAAAAGAGCGACTACTGATAATTTGATATTTTTCATATCTTCTGTTTAAATTTAAGCAGTTTTGTTTTTATTGTTTTATAAACTGCAGGTTAAAAATAATTTTTTGCAGGTATCCCGCTGCAATCGGGGTTTTAATTTGTTTCATAAAACCGGTATTCGCGACTACCGGCTCTCCGAAACAAATAGGTAAATAATTCTTTTTCAGTTTTTTAACTCCGTCAGCGTTTTAAACTCTGGCGGAGTTTTTCATTATCTTTCTTTAAGCTCTATTGCCCCCGCATACAACACCGCTTGGGTAAAACTGTATTGCGCGCCATAGGCAAAAGCAATTGTCCTTTTGCCATTTAATTTATCATCATTATCATCCCCATTACCGTTGCTGTGCAAAGCGACTAAAGTTTCTACTAAGCGGCGTTCTTTTTGGTTGGTTATTAACCGTGCGGTTTCGCTGTTAAAATTGTTACCCACTATGTCGTGAATTGCCTGCTTGGTTGCTTTGGTATAAGCCAGTTGTTCTATAAAATGGGCATCGGCTTGTTCTAATACAAACAATTGCTCAGTGTTTATTTTTTTATACCCATCTGTTTCTTGGGGCATGTATTGAAGCATTAGCCTATTCACATGTGCTTCAAACAGCAGCAGATTGTTCTGATAGGTTTGTTCATTGTTATATACAAAGCTGTTTAAAATGCTTTGATAGATTTGGTAATCGTTTGTCTCAACACCTTTTGCGTGATGCAAGGCATTCGGTTGGTTGTTTGTTTCTGTTGCGAATGTTTCGTCTTCTGTTTCGCACGAGCTGCATAAAGCAGTAATTGCTACAGCATATAAAAAAAATCGTTTCATTGTTTTCGGAGTTTTTTAATAACGCTGCCCGGGTAGCTTTTGTTTCGGTTACAAATATGAAACGATTTTCAAACAACAAGGGAGTAAATAGTCCAGATTTGCCCAATTGGATAATTTATTCCCTTTTTTGGACGATTTATTCCCTCGTTGGATTATTTTTCCATCTTTTAAAAGATTGTTTTGCTGTTTTATATATTAGATAATCAATGTATTGTGTGTTTTTTTGGATGATAGCTGTATTTTTTTGTATTTTTGTTCGGTTAGAAAAAAAGCACACATGTTTTTAAAAAAATTGGACAATTTATTCCCTCAATTGGATAATTTATTCCCTCAATTGGATAATTTATTCCCTTTCTGGATTATTTTTCTGTTGCCGTTTTGCTCATTGGGGCAAACAACCGCCGATTCCTATAAAAATCTTTGGGAAGTAATTCAAAACGATAGCACTTCCAACG
This sequence comes from Paenimyroides aestuarii, assembly GCF_024628805.1. NCBI lineage: Bacteria > Pseudomonadati > Bacteroidota > Flavobacteriia > Flavobacteriales > Flavobacteriaceae > Paenimyroides > Paenimyroides aestuarii. The sequence goes on from NZ_CP102382.1 coordinate 1,068,961, forward strand.
AAAAAAAAATAGATTATTTAGAGGTGTATTATCAAAAAGCCCGAAATGAAAACAACCGTTTAGAACAATACCGTGCATTAAATAAAAAGACGTATTTGGTTTCGTTTGCCGAAGCCACTATATTGTTGCACCAAATGCACCCTCTGGTGCAAAAAATAAACAACGACAGCATTAAAGGAGATTATTTAAATTTAAGTACGGTGTTTTACTATAAACAACGCGATTTTAAAAATGCGTTGTACTATGCCATAGAGTCGGAAGCTTTTAACGAAGAAATAAATAATTTGTATAATTTGAATGCGGTGCGTATAGATATTGGAAATATTTATAACCATACACGACATTACGCCAAAGCGGTTACTTATTTTACACAAGCAAAAGACTATTACCAAACTAAAAAAGAGTACAATCATCAAAGAAGTTACGTTCTTACCTTATATTGTTTAGGTAAAACCTATTGGCAATTAAAAGATATAAACAAACTAAGTGCTACAATACAAGAAAGTGAACAAGCTATTCAACTTTTAAAACCGAAACACCAACAATTAGAAAACGCTTATTTAGAATATGTAAAAGGCGGTTTGGCTTTTTTGCAGAAAAATAATGTGGTTGCCAATGAGCATTTTACAAACGCACTAACCGTTATTAAACAAAACGGCGATTTTACCAACGAACACGTTATATATTTGTATTTGGGAAAAATGTTGTGGGAACAAAACCAGAAAGCAGAAGCCATGGTGTATTTCACAAAAATAGATACCCTTTTTCAGGAGAAAAACTTTTTAAACTATGAGTTGCGTGAAACGTATGATTATTTAATTGCCTATTACAATGAAACCAATCAACCGCAGTTGCAATTAAATGCTACAAATAGCCTTACGGTTTTAAACCAACAGTTTGAAAAAGAACAGCAAAGCATTACAAGTGTTTTACACCAAGATTTAGAAAACAAAAAAATAAGCTCGCAATGGAAAAAGCTTGTAAATAAATATAATTTATGGATCAGTGTTTTAGGTGGTGTTTTAATACTAATCGCTGTTTATTTGTTTTGGAAAAGAAGAAATAGAAAAAAACAGCAACCAAATGAAAGCCCAATGCCCGCAAAAGAGCGTGAAGCAATGACTGCTGAAGATATTGTGGAAGTTGATGACAAGGCACTGCCCGAGCAACAATTTGTTGAAGCAATAGAAAAAGAAGCAGCTGCTGCCAATAGCGAAGCCACACATCCAATAGAAGAAATACCAGTTTTCGATGAAGCTACACCAGAAATAACCGAAGCACCACCAATCGCAAAACCACCTATTGTTTTATCGCCAACCGAGCAGCGATTGCTAGAAGGCTTAGAGCGTTTTGAAAAGGAAAAAGGTTTTTTAAAAGCAATAAATTTAGACGGCTTGGCGAAAGAACTGAACACCACCCGCAGCACGCTTTCGCCTCTTTTAAATGGGCATAAAAGCGGTTTTAATGCTTATATAAACAGCTTGCGCATACAACAAGCAATTACCGATTTAAAAGTAGATAAAGAACTACGAAAAAAAACGGTTAAAGAACTGTCGGTTATCTATGGTAATTTGCACCCCAAAACATTTGCCAGTTTGTTTAAGGTAATTTCAGGTAAAACGCCTGCTTTGTTTATTGAAAATTTGGATAAAGAAGAGGAATTGGCATTTGTTATGTAAAAAGTAAAAAGCGCTGCTGCTCAAAGTTTCCCGCCTTTGGGCAAATCATTTGATCACTTTAATTATTATATTTTATGCTCCGAAGTTGAAAACTTCGGAGAGCAGTTGAATACATAGCTATGTGTTTCGCCGTTGGCGCAAACTATGTAAACCTTAAACCTATTTTATTCTATTGTGCCTATGTGGTAAAAAGTGAAAAGCTCGTCGGTTCGGCTTCGAGAACTCATCACAAAAAAAGTTACTCAAAGTGACAGCATAAAAAAATCAGCTTAAAAGCTGACTTTTTAGTTTTTAGTACCTGTCCAGGTGCCTTCTATATCATCTAATTGACTTTCCCATTTACCCGCTGCAGTTGATTCATTCATCATGCCTTCCATAGTTCCCACTTGGGTGCTACCGCTGGTATATGTTGCATTTATTTCTCCTTCTTTATCCACCTGCCCGATTAAATCAAAAGTAAGGTTACCTGAAAATAACTTTCCGGTTGCTTTTCCGGTTTCGTCGATAGTTGCATTCCAAGTACCTTCGTCTTCCCCCGTGAATGTTCCGGTCCATGTTCCTTTAAATTTTTCTAATTGGCTTTCCTGATGCACATGATTGTCGTCATTTGAGCTGCACGAAATAGCTCCAAAAAATAAAATACCTGCAAGGCATAATTTTGCTACACTTTTTTTCATTGAGAATATATTTTATAAGTAAGACGTAAATTTAGGAGAAAAGGTTGGAATAATAAGGAAAAAAATTAAGGAGTAGCGATAGGAATGTTGTTTTTAATAAAATCGGGTTCGTTTTTTATGAACGATTTAGACATGATGACTGTTCCGAAAACAATTAAAATAATACAACTGATTTTTTTAACTTTTAAAATGTTTTTTGGGGTTAGTTTGTTTTTTAACTGTTTGGCTAAAAGCATTTTAAATATGTCTGTAAGTAAATATGCACCAATTACAAAAGCAAAGAAATTAATCATTTTTCCATGGTTCATTTCCAATTGCGGTCCAATGGTGATAATAATTGCCAACCAAAAGCCCAACACACCAACGTTTATGAAATTCAATAAAAACCCTTTTGCAAACAACGAAAAGTAATTGTTTTTGTAGTTAGTAGCTTCGATATGAATTTCGGCTTTTTTTAATTTTTGCAATCGAACAAAAGAGATTATTCCATAAGTAATCATAATCATTCCACCGAAAAGAAAAAGTGCCGGATCGTCTTTTATTCGGTTAATTAACTGAAAACTACTGAAATAAGCGATTAAAATAAAACAAATATCGGCAATAATCACGCCGGCATCAAACGTTAGCGCCGCTTTAAATCCTTTGGTGATGCTGGTTTCAATCAAAATAAAAAAAACAGGCCCAATCATGAAACTGAGAAAAAAACCAAGCGATATTCCTGTTAAAAAATTGTCCATTTAGTTATAAAAAAATGCCAATTAAGGTATTGGCATTTTAAGTAGCTGTTAAGGCAAATTTACAATAAAATTATTTAATAAGATGCGAATTGGCTGTAAAGGTTGCGATTTTGGCTGAATTGCAAATGAAACTTACAAGCAATAATGCTGGTTTGAAACTTATTCTGCATGTACCTTTTTAATGAACGTAAAATCTAATTGTTTTTTAACCAAATCGGCATTTTTTACTTTCACAATCACTTCGTCGCCCAATTGCAACAGGTTTTTGGTCACTTCGCCCACCAAGGCATATTGCTGTTCATCAAATGTATAATAATCTTCTTTAATTTCACGAATACGCACCATTCCTTCGCATTTGTTCTCTACGATTTCTACATAAATTCCCCATTCGGTAACGCCCGAAATCACACCCAAAAACTCTTGGTCTTTATGGTCTTGCATGTATTTTACCTGCATGTATTTAATGCTGTCGCGTTCCGCATTTGCAGCCAAATTTTCCATTTGCGAACAATGTACCGATTTTTCTTCATACACTTCTTCGTCTGCCGATTTGGCTCCGTCTAAATAACTTTGCAACAATCGGTGCACCATAACATCTGGATAACGGCGAATAGGCGAGGTAAAGTGCGAATAATAATCAAATGCCAAACCATAATGCCCAATATTTTCAGTGGAATAGGCGGCTTTGCTCATACTGCGAATTGCCAGTGTATCTACCAAATTTTGTTCTTTTTTACCTTGCACATCGCTTAACAGTTTATTTAGCGATTGCGAAATATCTTTTTTCGATTTAAAATTGATGCCGTAACCAAATTTAGAAATCACCGATTGCAAATTGAACAATTTATCTTGATCGGGTTCATCGTGAATACGGTAAATAAAGGTTTTTTTCTGTTTGCCCACAAATTCGGATACTTTGCGGTTTGCCAAAAGCATGAATTCTTCAATTAAATGATTGGCATCTTTTGAAACCTTGAAATATACGCCTGTTGGTTCATCGTTTTCATCTAAATGAAATTTCACTTCAACCTTATCAAACGAAATAGCACCTGCAGCCATTCGTTTAGCACGGAGTTTTTTAGCCAAATCATCCATTGTAAGAATCGCATCAACAATTGGTTGTTCGATGGTCTGAGTTTCGTTGGTCAATGATATTTCTGCAGGAATTGTATTCGCTTTGGTTTCAATAATCACTTGCGCTTCTTCATACGCAAAACGTTTGTCGGAATACGTAACCGTTCTGCCAAACCATGAATTTACAATTTCGGCTTTTTTGTTCAATTCAAAAACGGCTGAAAAGGTATATTTTTCTTCATTTGGTCGTAAGGAACACGCAAAATTTGATAATACTTCAGGAAGCATCGGTACCACACGATCCACTAAATAAATCGATGTGGCACGGTTATAAGCTTCTTCATCTAGAATGGTTCCTTCTTGCACATAATGCGAAACATCGGCAATATGAACGCCAATTTCGTAATTCCCGTTTTCTAAAATCTGAAACGATAAGGCGTCATCAAAATCTTTTGCATCGCGTGGATCAATCGTAAACGTTAACACATCGCGCATATCGCGGCGTTTGGCAATTTCTTCTTCGGTGATTGATGTGTCTAATTTCTGCGCAAAAGCTTCCACATCAACCGGAAATTCTGTTGGCAAACCATATTCTGCCAAAATAGCGTGCATTTCAGTGTTGTGTTCGCCCGGTTTTCCTAAAACTTTAACCACTTCACCATACGGATTGTTTGCTTTTTCGGGCCAATCGTTCATCTTAACCAAAACCACGTCACCGTTTTCGGCATCGCCAAATTTTTCTTTGGGAATAAACAAATCCACATACATTTTCGGGTTTGCAGTAACCACGAAGGCAAAAGTACCATTGATTTGAATCACACCCACAAATTCTTCGCGTTTGCGTTCAAGGATTTCAATAACTTCGGCTTCGGGTTTTTTGCCCTTGCGTTTGTTGTAAACATAAGCCTTCACCTTGTCGCCATGAAGCGCTTTGTTGAGGTTGTTTGTTGGAATAAATGGATCTTCATCGAATTCGTCACAAACAAAATAAGCCGCTTTTCGAGCCGTCATATCAATAGTTCCTTCAAAATAGCTCGATTGTTCCACAATGCGGTATTTGCCTCGATCTACTTCCTCTATTTTTTGTTTAGAGACCAAATATTTTAACTCTTTAATAATTTCGTTTCGGCCTTTGGTATCAGTCACTTCAAAAACAGCAGCTATCTGTTTATAGTTGAATATTTTAGAACTGTTTTGAGCCAACAATTTTAAAATTTTTCCAGAGAAGTCTTTGCCTGGTTTTTTATGGAATTTTTTAATTTTCTTTGTCATATATTATTTTTATTAAGCACAATGGGCTTAAAATACTTATTAAAGATATAAAAAATATTGGTGATGAAGTGTGAAATTTGTATTAAATGATGATTTTCGTTTCACGATCTATCTTAATAAAGATGTTCTTCCAATCATTCAAAATAAGTATCTTTGCACAAACAATACAACTAAACGATATGAAAATAGCAATAGGAAACGATCATGCAGGTCCGGAATACAAAAAAGCCATTGTGCAAATGCTTCGGGACAAAGGAATTGAAGTAGTAAATTACGGAACCGACACGTTTGATTCTGTTGATTACCCAGATTTCGGACACAAAGTAGCCCAAGATGTAGAAGATAATAATGTTGATTTTGGAATTGTAATCTGTGGTTCGGGCAATGGGATTGCCATGAGTGCCAACAAGCATCAAGGGGTTCGTTGTGCTTTGTGTTGGACAAAAGAAATTGCTGTTTTAGCACGCCAACACAACAATGCAAACGTTATTTCTATTCCGGCTCGCTTTACAGCTATTCCGCAAGTTTTAGAAATGGTTGATGCTTTTTTAACCACCGAATTTGAAGGCGGTCGTCATGAAACCCGTGTAAATAAAATTGCTTGTAGTTAATGAAAAATTGTATTGTATTAATTTTCTTGTTTTATTCTTTTTCAGGTTTCTGTCAGAAATTTTCTGAAAGTGAAAGATCATATCTTTCTAAATTAGAAAGAATTTTAAAAGTTGATACAATACCATTTTCTAAAAGTGAAATTCGTGTTTATAAAAAACATGAGATTTCTACAGGTTTAGAATTATTCAGAATTTATTATGATGAACATAAGAAAGATTTTAAAGCAGATTTTTATTACACTGTTGCTAAAAAAACTTCAAAAGATTCCCATGAAATTGTAATTAAACAATTTGAATTAAAATCTTTCTATAATTTGGAGTATGTTGTTTTAAAGCTTTTAAATACAAATATTCAATATATACCAACAGCTTCTGCTGTTAGTTACAAGATGAAATCTAAATCTGAAATAATTTTAGAAATGGGTAAATTTTATATTTCCCAAACATCAAGTACTACAGTTGACGGTGTAAGTTATTATATTCAAGTAAAAGATGACAAAGATTTTAATGAAATACATTATAGTAATCCAGAAAGATATTTAGAATTGTATCCTACAATTGACGAGTTGATTTCGGTTAATGAATTTTTAGATATTATAAAGAAAGACTTTAATATTTTTGAAGATTAAAAAAGCGCCATCCTTAAATCAAACAAAAAACCTCTTCTTATAAAAAGCAAAAAAGAAAATAATCTGTAAAATTAAAATACCGTAAAACCACAATTGAAAACTCAGTTTTTTGGTTTTATGTCGATACTTCTGCATACCCAGATAAGCACCTAAAGTTCCTCCTAAAGCTGCAATTGTTAATAGGTTTTTTTCAGAAATACGCTGCTTGCCCTTAATTGCCCGCTGCTTGTCTAAATGATACAAGCTAAAAGCAATGTAATTCACAATTATCAGATAAATAAATAGAATTTTTGTCATTTTTATACTCCTAAAACAATAGCCGGATCTATATCTAATTTTACACTAATATCGCGCGCCACGTTTAAAGGCGGTTCGCTTTTCCCGTTAAGATATTCACTAATGCGCGAAGTACTAACACCCAACAATTCAGATAAGCGTTTTTGGTTTAAACCTTTTTCGTACATTCTTAATTTTATCACATCAACCAACGTAGGTTGTGATAGAGGCTCGTGTTGTTCTTCGTAATCGGCTATTAAATCCGAAAGTAAATCTAACTCTATAAAATTAGGATCGTCGGGTAATGTTTCGTTCCCCACCTTTTTTAATAATTCTTCCACACGCATACAAACAGCCTTGTATTCTTTTTGTGTTTCAATACTTCTCATACTTAAATGTTTAAACAATTTGTTTTATCGTAGTTTGCATGCGTTCCAATAAAACGTATATAAACTTTTTTCGATGCAAAAATTACAATGGCAACCAAGCGGTAATCATTTCCCTTAATATTAAAAACAAATCTGTTATTGCCAATATAATCTGCAGTTGCAAAGGTTTGTTTTAGTTCGTTTAAATTATTCCAATCACTTCTTTTGGTTTTAAAATACCAATCGCGTAGGGCAACATCTGCATCTGCATGTTTTTCAATAAATAGTTTTATTTTAGAAAATGTTACTATGCGCATCTTTGTATTTTAATTTTGATACAAAGTTATAAATTTTGAATAACAATAATTTATTTTGTAAAACAAAATTTTATTTATTTTAATAGATTGATCGAAACATAGTATTTTTGCACTATAAAATTCATGCCATGCAAACCATTCAATATATAAAGGAAAAAATTGCCGTTTCCGAGAAATCCATTAAAAATACCTTAGAATTATTAGCACAAGATTGCACCATTCCATTTATTGCAAGGTACAGAAAAGATGCTACGGGCAATTTAGATGAAGTTCAAATTGAACAAATTGCTAAATTGAACAATCAATTTGAAACAATTATCAAACGGAAAGAAGCTGTTTTGGCATCGATAGAAGAGCAAGGTCAGTTAACCGATTTTTTAAAGGATAAAATTCAGAATTCTTTTGATTTGGTTGAAATCGAAGATTTGTATCTTCCCTTTAAAAAGAAGCGAAAAACCAAAGCCGATACAGCCCGAGAAGCCGGATTAGAACCTTTGGCAAAAATGATTATGTCGCAAAATGTAGATGATTTAGAATATACCGCTGAAAAATATCTAAACAGCAAAGTTTTTTCTTCTGAAGATGCTTTACAAGGCGCTCGCGATATTATTGCCGAATGGATCAACGAAAATATTTATGTTCGAAAAGCGCTTCGACGCAAATTTCAGCGCCATGCAGAAATTTCGACTAAAGTTGTAAAAGCAAAACAAGACGAAGATGCGGCAAAGAAATTTGAACACTATTTTGATTGGAACGAACCCTTGTTTAAAGCGCCAGCTCACCGATTGCTGGCTATGTTGCGTGCAAATAATGAAGGTTTTGTAAAGCTTAATGTAAGCATTGATAAATCCGAAGCTCTTACATTTATAGAAGATACCGTAATTAAAAACAAAAATCACGAAACGGCAACAGAAATATCCAAAGCGGTTGCCGATGCATACAAACGTTTGTTAGAGCCGACTTTGTCAAACGAGGTGTTGCAAGAATACAAATTAAAAGCTGATTTACAATCAATCGGAGTTTTTTCTGAAAATTTATCGCAGTTGTTATTGTCGGCACCATTGGGCGAAAAGCGTGTTATGGGAATCGATCCTGGGTTTAAAACCGGCTGTAAAGTGGTTTGTATCGATGAAAACGGAAATTTACTTTACAATGAAACCATTTTTCCGCATGCCCCTCAAAAAGATATTGCCATGGCTACCAAAAAAGTACGTTCAATGGCAAACTCCTATAAAATTGATGCCATTGCCATTGGCAACGGAACGGCAAGTCGCGAAACCGAATTTTTTATCAAAAAGGTTGCGTTTGACAAACCTTTGCAGGTTTTTGTGGTAAGCGAAGCAGGCGCATCGGTTTATTCGGCATCGAAAATTGCACGAGAGGAATTTCCAAATTATGATGTTACTGTTCGCGGCGCTGTTTCAATTGGGCGTAGATTGCAAGATCCGTTGGCAGAATTGGTGAAAATCGATCCAAAATCAATAGGAGTAGGGCAGTATCAACACGATGTGGATCAAACCTTATTGAAAGAAGAATTGGATCAAGTGGTGGTTCGCAGTGTGAACAAAGTGGGCATTAATTTAAACACGGCAAGCAAATCGCTATTGAGTTATGTTTCGGGAATAGGCGAGAAGATGGCAGAAAATATTGTAAATTACCGAGCAGCAAACGGCGCTTTTACCAATAGAAAAGAGTTGAAAAACGTACCGCGATTGGGCGAAAAGGCTTTTCAGCAAGCGGCTGCTTTTGTTAGAATTGTTCAAGGCGATTTTGTGCTGGATAATTCCGCGGTGCATCCAGAAGCTTATAATTTAGTTGAAAAAATGGCAAAAGATTTAAAAATGAATGCCAATGACTTAATCGGAAATAAATCGGCTATCGAAAAAATCAATCCATCAAACTATATTTCAGAACAATTTGGAATGCTTTATATAACCGATTTGTTGAAAGAATTGGAGAAACCGGGATTAGATCCGCGCAAAAAAGCAAAAGTTTTGGAATTTGATGTTTCTCTAAAATCGATAAACGATGTTGAGGTGGGCAAAGTGTACAACGGCATTATTAACAATATCACCAATTTTGGTTGTTTTGTAGATATTGGTATTAAAGAAAGCGGTTTGGTGCATATCTCACAGTTGAAAGAAGGTTTTGTTTCGGATGTAAACGAGGTGGTGAAACTACACGAACATGTGCAGGTAAAAGTGCTCGAGGTGGATCATCAAAAAAAGCGTTTGCAGCTTAGCATGATTCTTTAAAAACGATAGAAATGAGAAAATAGTGGAAATATTACTCAATTCGGGAAAAAAAACACAGTTTTGTAACATATTTATGTTATATTTGAATAATAAATAATTTTATTTATTATTTTTTAATTCATTGAATGTCAATTATTTGAATTAATTGTTTGTTTTTTTTGATTATAAATGTGGTTTTGGTCTTTCATTTGTAATATACTTTATGAAAAAGAAAATAACCTTATAAACAAAAATTGTTCAAAAAAAGAATTGTTATGAAAAAGAGAGCAATCGCTCTATACGGTTGCAGAATTAAAAGAAAGTAGTGTTTTTATTATGTTTTATAAGGGATACCCGTCTGAAGCTTTTCAGGCGGGTATTTAATTTGGGCGAATGGCTAAACTGTAACGATAAGCAAAAACTCGTTAGTTCAAAACCATTTGGAATTATTTGCTAAATAAAAAAAGATGCTAAAAGCATCTTTACATTTATTCTGATTTTGTTTCTGAATCGTTCTTTTTATTCGGATTTACAGTTGCTCCACTATTGTCTTTGGTAGCGTTTTTAAATTCTTTAATCCCCGAACCTAATCCTTTCATCAATTCTGGTATCTTTTTTCCTCCGAAAAGTAATAATAAAACAGCTACTATTAATATTATTTCTGTTGCACCAAATCTTCCCATTGTGTATTATTCTTTTTTAGATTGATCTTTGTTTTCGTCATCTTTCGTAGCGTCTTTAAACTCTTTAATCCCCGAACCTAAACCACGCATCAATTCCGGAATTTTTCGTCCACCAAACATTAATAAAATCACAGCGACAATTAAAATTATTTGCCACGGACTAACCATTCCTAAAAACACTGCTAAAAAATTCATTATATTTAATTATAATTAATTATAAGCAAAGATATAACTTTTTAAACCGAACTTATTTTTTTATTTTGTAATTTTTAACACCGAATACTGTTAATATTTTCAATTGAAACTTTTTTTGCACAGTTTATTGTTTTATTCAAGCAGTAAATGCGATTTTTGTAATAAAAAAAACAAACCATGTCTTTAAAATCATTTTTTGCCAAGATATTCGCCAACATTGTTGTTATGCAACAGCAAAAATGGATGATAAAACCTGTTGAAACCCAGCAGAAAATTTTTCATTCACTCATTCAGCAAGCAAAACACACACAGTTTGGAAAAGACCATTTGTTTTATGCCATAAAATCGTACGAAGATTTTGCGAAATATGTTCCAGTACGCGATTACGAAGCCTTAAAACCGTATGTGGATAAAGTAGTTGCCGGTGAAAAAAACGTTCTATGGAAGGGCAAACCGCTTTATTTTGCAAAAACATCGGGTACCACATCCGGTGCAAAATATATCCCTATTACTAAAGAATCCATGCCTTATCATATCGAAGCGGCTCGAAACGCCATTTTATTTTATATCCAAGAAACCAAAAAAGCCGCTTTTGTTGATGGAAAAATGATTTTTTTGCAAGGAAGTCCTGAAATGACGGAGAAAAACGGAGTGAAAGTCGGACGATTGTCAGGTATTGCCGCGCATTACGTTCCAAAATATCTTCAAAAAAACCGCTTGCCAAGTTGGGAAACAAATTGTATCGATGATTGGGAAACAAAGGTGGATGCGATTGTTCAAGAAACCAAAAATCAAAACATGACAGTTATTTCGGGAATTCCTTCTTGGGTGCAGATGTATTTTGATCGATTGATTCAGGTTTCAAATAAAAAAGTAGGCGATTTGTTTAAAAATTTCAACTTGTTTATTTATGGTGGCGTGAACTATGAACCATATCGCAAAAAATTCGAACAATTAATAGGCAGAAAAGTAGATAGTATTGAACTGTATCCGGCATCCGAAGGTTTTTTTGCCTATCAAGATTCGCAAAAAGCAAAAGGAATGTTGTTGCTTTTAAACGCAGGTATTTTTTATGAGTTTATCAAAGCCGACGAATTTTATACCGAAAATCCCAAACGATACACAATAGGCGAAGTGGAATTAAACGTTAATTATGTAATCATTATTAGTACAAATGCCGGTTTGTGGGCCTATAATATTGGCGATACGGTGATGTTTACAAATTTAAAACCGTATAGAATTGTGGTCACGGGACGCATAAAACATTACATTTCGGCTTTTGGCGAACACGTAATTGGCAAAGAAGTAGAGGAAGCAATGCAGCAAGCTTTAAACGAAAGCGATGCCACTGTTACCGAATTTACCGTTGCGCCTCAAATTAACCCCGAAAGCGGATTGCCTTATCACGAATGGTTGGTTGAATTTGAAAAAGAGCCAAGCAATTTAGAGGATTTCGCTTTAAAGATCGATGCTGCGTTAAGAAAACAAAATGTTTATTACGACGATTTAATTGTTGGTAGTATTTTGCGTACTTTAGTAATTACCAAAGTTCCAAATGGAGGTTTCAACGAATACATGAAATCAGAAGGAAAATTGGGCGGACAAAACAAATTGCCGCGTTTGGCAAACGACCGTAAAATTGCCGATTTTATTCACAAACTAAAATAGCGTATGAAAAAGTTGCTGTTTCTTTTATTAATAACTCCAATGTGTGTGTTTGCACAAATCAGCGGCAAGGTGGTGAACACCGAAAACAAACCGTTGCCACTGACAAACATTTGAGTTTTAGATGGAAGCGACGGCGCTACAACCGATTCGTTGGGCATGTTCTATATTCCAACGGCATTGGCAACAGACACGTTGATTTTCAATGCTTCGGGACATGCAATTTTTAAAGAAGAAGCATCAAAAACCACAAATGTAATATTAGAAGCTTACGAAATTCCACAACCTGCATTGCTGGTTTTGCCCGAAAAATCGTTTCATCACACCATTGGCAATGCACATTATGAAAACATGTATTTCACGCCAGGCAACGTTCCTTATATGTATGGTCGGTTTTTTGAAAACAATGCCGAAATAAAATCGGTTCAATATATTGATAAAGTAATTGTTTATACCAAAAGTGCCGTTGCGGCAGCCACCATCAAAATTCGATTTTTACGAATGAATGAATACGGTTGCCCAAGCGATGACCTGTTGGTAGCGCCCATAATTGCTGAGGTGAAACGCGGCACCAAGAAAAATTTAATCAACGTTTTAAAACACAATATTAAAATTCCAAAAAATGGTATTTTTGTTGCAGTAGAATGGTTAATGACCGAAAATAATCAATTTAGAGCAGCAAATTTTGTAAAAGGCGACCAATTGTTTGAAGATTTTCGTTACCAGCCCGATGTGATGAACAATAAAGTAGAAAAAACGGCTTCGTTTCGATACATGCACGGCGAATGGTTTCCAAACGATCATTTTCAGCCAAGAAATCCAAATGCACCAAAAGAAATAGTAGATCCGGCAATTGGGTTGATTTTATCAAATTAGAATGTTGTTGTATGATTGTAGTAATGTATATTGTAGAAATGTATATTGTGGAATTAATTCTAAAAAAATTGAACGGTTAAAAGCTATCGAATATTTTTTGTGATTGAATGAACGAGAAAATTGAATTTATAGGATATGATTGGAATTACATTTCGATTATAGCTTCATTGGTTATTATGGTAATTCTCATTATATATATATTGAGAAGGAAGAGATAGATGCTATTACAAATTCTAAGATTAATAAGCATCAAGCTCACAATTAAAATAAACTCAATTTTATAAGAAACTATAAACATTGAACTTTAAACCTGAAACAAAAAAATGACAGAAATAAAATACATAACAAGAACACGGGCACAAGAATCATCGGCAGCGGTAGAGCGTTTGTACATCACCATGCGCCATTTGTTTAACCGCGGTTTTTATAAGCCAATGGGTGTTTCGGGCGAAACCTTGCGCGAGGCTTTATTGCTTTTACGTCCGGAAATTTATGGATCAATCGCCGATGAAAAAGTAGAACTAAACGGTTTGCTTTATGTAATAGAGCGTTTACCTGTGGGAATTGAAGAGTGTAGATACATCAACCTCACATCAGACGAAGGCTATTCACAATCGCACTTTAAAGCCATTGTGCCGCCAAAACGCCGCCGAAATTGCTACCGGATCGACTACGAACAGATGAATATCGAAATCACCCGTGGACGATCGGATATTTATGATGTGTTAACGCACCTTACCTTTATGTTTGTGGAATCGCACAAAATTAAAGACCGTATTTTAATAGACGATGACGACAATGTTTCGCGCGATTGGTTAAAACTACAAGAGGCTGTGCTAAAAGCCGAGCCATTAGAGCGCAACGAACGCGAAATTGCCATTTCGCATACCTCTATAATTTTAGGAAGAACTTTTGCCGAAATAAACGCTATTTATGATGCATTTGCCACCGATGAAAATCCGGATCGGTTTTTACACGTAATTTATTGGTTAGGGAAAATTGCTTTGGAAGAAGTGTTGGATAACAACAAAAGAACCATTACTTTTAGCCCAATTTTGCGAGAGCGTTTGGGGCATCATATTTACGGAGAAATTTGGGCAACCAAAATAAAAACCGAATTGCAACGTTTACAGTTATTAAACCGTCCGTTGCACATCATTAGCGCGAATATGCACAGTGTAATGAATTCGATTTTTGCCGAAAATGTGCTGCAACAAAAGTTGAAAGGTAAAAACCAAAACGAAATTTTTGAAGAATTAAGTAAGAAAGGAAACAGTGATTTGCGCGCTTTAGTAGCCGAACGTGCCACGAATCAAGGAATGCTTTTTTTACCAGACACTTCGGGAACCAACATAGACGTGCAGATTTTTGATACCGCTAAAATAAAGTTTGAACAAACAGCGTTTCAAAAATATAAGGTTCCGGAAAGCAATGATGAAAAGCCCGTTTTGATTGTAATGGATTATGCATTTGGCGAGCAAGCTTATGAAACCATAGACGAATTACTGAAACCTTTTCAAAAAGATGTACATTTGAACGTGGAATCGGTTTCTATAATGGGCAAAGCCGGAATTTTGGTAGGCGATAAAGGCGATATTATGATTCCTACAGCGCATATCAACGAAGGAACAGGCGATAATTACCCGTTTGAAAACGAATTGACCGTAGAAATGTTTGAAGGAAACGATATTCCAGTTTTCGGAGGATCAATGATTACCGTTTTGGGAACATCGTTGCAAAACAAAGATTTATTAAAGTTTTTTCACGATTCCACATGGCGCGTGATTGGTTTGGAAATGGAAGGAGCACATTATCAAAAAGCCATACAATCGGCATCAAAAATACGAAAAAGCATCCACCCAAATGTAAAGGTACGTTATGCGTATTATGCTTCTGATAATCCGTTGGAAACAGGCAGCACCTTGGCATCGGGCGGATTAGGCGCATCGGGTGTTAAACCAACATACTTGATAACCCTAAAAATATTAGAACAAATTTTTAATTGTTAATATATGAATCAACAAGCTAATAAAGACGCATCTTTTGAAGAACAAGAGGTAGATGTAAAATATATGGCAAACAGAGCGGGTAATTTCTACAATAAAATGCTATATAGCATTTACCGCTTACTGCGTTTTGTTAAGAAAAGATGGTACGTTTTTTTAGTGCTTATTGCTGTGGGAGTGGGGTTAGGTATTTATATGAACGCATCCAAATCAAGCAGATTGCGACATGAATTGATAGTGGTTCCTAATTTTGGAAGTATTGACTACCTAAACCAAAAGATTAAAGATTATGACCGCTTAAAATTAAATAAAGAACTTATTTCGTTGAATGCTGGCAATGAGGTATATGATCTTAAAATAGAGCCTATCTACGATGCATATAACTACATTTTAACAGACCCGGTTCATTTTGAAGCTTTTAAAGTGTTAAGCGACCGCGCAATTGACATGGAGAAGTACTCTAAAAGTAAATTGGCTTCTAAAAATTATAAATACCATGTATTAACGGTTTATACCGATGGTTTAGGAAATACCGATTTAACAATTGATAAAGTTCTGGAAGATTTGAATAGCGATACCTATTTTAATCAAAGAAAAAATATTGAAAAAGCAAATACGTTAGCAAAACGCACCGAAATCTCAAGGTCTATTGAACAAGTAAATGGATTGTTTGAACGTTTAGGTAGTGAAAATAAAGTGAATGATATAACAATGAATGCATATCCTGAATTGGCAGATATGTTAACAGCAAAAGAAGCATTGCTAAAGCAATTAAACGCTGTGGATGTGCAACTGATTGAACAAGAGCAAGTAGTGTATCTGGCAACAAAAATGATGAACATTCCCGTTCGTCCGTTTTTGCCGTATTTTATAACACTGCCATTTTTGTTTGTGGTTTGTTATATTTTAATTGCTTATTTTAATTCAAAAATTAAAAGTTTTAAAGCCTGATTTTTGAATAAAACCAAATCAATACAAAATCTTTTTACCTATGGTGCGAGTCAAATTATAAGTTTGCTGGCACCGTTTTTAGTTGGCTTTTATGTGATTCCGATTTTTGGAATTGCTAAATGGGGTGTCATTGGGGTTGCAACTTCTTTATACATCCTAATTGGTATTTTGATTGAGTTTGGTGCTAATTTAGTTGGCGTAAAAGAGTTGAGTGCGCATCGATTGAAATACCATTATAAAAAAAGATATATTGGTTTAAATTATACATTTAGACTGTATTGCACTGTTTTTATAACTCTTTTGTTAATAATATGTTTTCTGTTATTTAAAGCAGATACCGCTTTTTATTGGGGATTAACATGGATGCTGGCTTGGTATTTTAATCCTTTGTGGGTGTATCAGGCAAATGAAAATTTTAAAATAATCAACTTTATCACCATAGCCACAAAAATCATTTACATAGGGGTGGTTTATTTATTTATAAAGCAACCACAGCATTACATATACATTGTTGGCTTATTGGGTTTTTGCAACGCTTTGTTTTATGCTTTTTTTTATTTTAGAATACCGAAAACAATCACAAATATTAAACGCGTATGGCTGTTTGTGAACCAGAATAAAGCAATTGTACTGTCGAACTTTAGCATTACGGCGTACACACAAGCACCAATATTTATTATTGATGCCCTTTTAGGAAATACCGCTTCGGGTATTTACAAAGTGATTGATTTGTTTCTAACCGCTTACCGCAGCTACTTGGGAGTTTTTTTTAATGTTACTTTTCCAAGATTTTGCTTTGAAGCTCAACAAAACTTGAAAGCAGCAAAGACTTATGTTAGTAAAATGCTTTTTCTAAATGTATTTTTATTAACACTATCAGCTTTTTTTATTTTTATCGCAATGCCTTATGTAACCCAATATTTCAATGTGCCAGAGAACGTACAAAAAGGGTTGCATTTAAGTAGATTTTTACTTTTTTTGCCTGTAATTATTGCATTAAACATCCCCTTTTATCAAGCGTTGATTTATAATTCACAAAATAAAAGCATCGCATTCATATCAATAGGCGGACTTTTATTAACATTGTTTTCAGTCAGTTTGTTGACTTATTTTTTTAATTTAAGTGGATCATTTGCAGCGCTTTATATAGTAGAGCTTTTTATTACATTGTGTTTGTTTGCTAGAGGATCAAAATATTTAAAATAATGAAAGAAGAAGTATATATTGTTTTGCTAAATTACAACGGTGCTTCAGATACTATAGCATGTATCCATTCATTATTGCAGCTACAAACAGCCAGCAGTTTTAAAATTGTTGTTGTGGATAATTCCGAAACAATGAACAACTTTGAATTATTGCAACAATTTGCTTTCGAAAACAATTTGCGCAGCATCTCTTTTATTGATGAAAACCAAAGTACGTATCAAAACGAAGAATTAATCCTTATAAAAAGTAAAAAAAATCAGGGTTTTGCTGCGGGGAATAACATGGGGATTAGGTTTAGTTTGCAGCAGACAAATTGTGCCTATCTTTGGATTTTAAACAATGACACTGTTGTAACACCAAATAGTTTAGAAGCATTGCTCAATTATCATAAAACACATCCCACCGCTATCTTAGGTTCAAAATTATTGTATTTTAACCAGCCGGATACCATTCAGGCGGTAGGCGGAAAATTCAATGAGCGCTATTATATCAGTGAGCATGTTGGGGAAGGTTTACCAAAAAATACACAGAAAAAATCATTGCCAAAGATTGATTATCCCATTGGGGCAGCAATCTTTGTGAGCCGTTTGTTTATTGAAAAAGTGGGATTGCTAAACGAAACATATTTTTTATACTACGAAGAATTGGATTGGGTGAAGAGCGCCAAAAAATTCGGCTTCATTGCTGATTGGTGTGAAGAAAGCGTGGTATATCATAAAGAAGGTGCTTCTATTGGATCATCATACAAGAATGAAAAGAGCTATTTTTCTGAAATAGAATTGTTTAAAAGCAGAAAGAAATTTGTGGCAAACCACTATCGGTTAAATATGCGATTTTATTTTTCAAGTATTTTACTTATTTTGAATCGATTGCGAAAAGGAAAGTTTAAATTAGCGAATGCTTTATTAAAAATAACCATAAATGACCTTAAATAAGCAAGTAATTATATATTTAATAGTGTTTTTTGCAGCTATTTACCAAGATTTCCCTTTATACAACTATGTGGGCGAAATTGGTAGATCGCCCATTGTGTTGCTATCGCCTTTTATGCTTGCTTATATCCTTTCAAACAAACATATTATTGTAAGCAAATATGTAGAAGCCTTTATCAAGTTTTTGCTCTATTGCTTCCTTATATCGGTTGTTTTTATAGCAGTTACTTACATTCATTATGAAACATTTGTTATTTTAGAAGAAAATATTATCCTAAAAACATTGAAAATGAGTGTTTATCCTATTGTAATACTCATTACTTATCAGTTTTTTTATTCGTACTTAAGCAATAACTTTCATTCGTTAAATAATTTATTTTCTGCGGTTTATCTCACACAACTTTTTTTGGTGGCGTTTATTGCTTTAGAAATCTATTACCTAGGTAATCCAAAACCCTTTTTTCCGCTGTTTCATACATTGCCTGAAAAATATTGGCGCGTGCGGTTATTAACTCCCGAAGAAAGCTGGACAGGAACCATTCTGGTAATTTTTATGTTTTTACCCGTTTTTTTAATTCACTATTTAAAAATAAAAGGGGTTTGGCGCTGGTTGGTTTATTTTCAAAGTGCTTTTTTGTTTTTTTCTTATGCATTCGTAAGTCAATCCAAAGGATTTCTGCTTTTAGTGTTAATTTCTGTACTTCCATTAACATTGGCCTATTTAAAACGCAATAAATATTTGCGAAATATTTTTATCGTAACTTTAATAATCACCGTTGCAGTAGGCGGGTTCTTAGGCTTTGTTCTGCGGGAAATTATTGTAGAGCAAATTACAACAAGTGGTACTTTCGGCACCCGTTTTTCCTCAATAACGGCTTCGTTGTTGGTATTTGTGCTATGCCCGATTGGAGTAGGGTGGAGTGGTTTTGTTACCTATTTTCCGCAGGTTTTAGAATACATTTTAGAATCGAGTATAGTTGATGAATTTAATTTACAAGAAGTTCGCGGTTATTTATCAACTACAAAAGCGCTATCAACCAAGACTGCTTTTTTTGATGAATTGATGTACGGAGGAATATTTTTCTTAATTTTCTTTTACCAATTCTTTATAAAGCGTTATTTTAACCTGAATAAAATTAAAAACATTGATTTTTACTTTTTAAAGATTCCATTAGCATTCACCATTATGGCCGGTGTAATTTATATCACTTATCACGTGAAATATGATGTATGGATTTTTTTGGCATTGACCAATGTTTTTGAGTACAAATACAATTCAAACAAAAATGAAGATAGCAGTAGTTAGTGGATTTATACCTTACCCGCCCATTTTTGGAGGAGCTATTGATATTTGGGAGCGAATAAAAGGGTTGCACGCATTGGGGCATGAAGTTGATTTAATTGCCACCGACAAGATCAACCCTACAAAAGAGCAAATAGATGAAATGGCATTGTACACCAAACGATTCTTTTTTGCGCGCAGGCAAAATAAACTGTACCAACTATTCAGCAACCAACCCTTGCAAATGCTTAGTCGTAAGGCATTAAAAAATATTCAAGTTCATCAATCATACGATTTAATTATCTTAGAGAGCGAATTTTGCTGGCCATTTTTAGTGAATCGGTCTGTATCATATAAAAACAGTGTGGTTCGAGTTCATAATATCGAGCATCATTATTTTAAGGTACTTGGGGAAAGCGCAAGTAGCCTTAAAGAAAAATGTTATTACAAAATCGAAGCATCGAAAATAAAGCAACTGTCCAATTTGGTTTTTAGTAAAGTAAATAAACTGTGGTTTATTTCAAAAGACGATTTAACACAAGTAAATTTACTCCAAAAAAGTACGTTTATGCCGTTTCCTATCAATGAAAACTTCATACTTCCAACTAAAAAGACAGGAAACAATGTGGTTTTTATGGGATCGCTTTTTATGCAAAATAATATTTTTGGATTGGATTGGTTTTTAAAAAACGTACATCCATTATTGCAAAATGCACTACCCGATTATCATTTTTATATCGTTGGTTCATTAAAAGAAAATCATCAAGAAGTGCACAGAAAATACAGTAACTTGGCAAACGTATCGTTTATTGTGAATACACCTTGTTTAAAAGAGTATTACCAAAAAGCGAATGTATTTGTAAACCCAATGTTTCATGGCAGCGGCGTAAAGGTAAAATCGGTAAACGCGTTGGTAAACGGAATTCCACTGGTAAGTACATCCATTGGTGCAGAGGGTATTGGTTTAACAGATAAAATGTTTTTTCATGCAGAAACAGCCGCCGCGTTTAAGCAACAAATCATAAGCGTACTTCAAAACCCCGAACAAGCTTTAAACAAAACACTTTGTGCACAAGCTTATTTAAAAGAAACAAACTATCTTCATATTTTAAAAAATGAATTAGATGCGTTTAGCTAAAATTTTTTATGCATGTACTTGCGCCTTGGGACTGTTTCCTTTGCTTAAACTGAATCATTTTTCTTTGTTAATGATCATTTGGTTTGTTTTGGCAATGGCTAATGCATGGAAAAACAACACGTTTACATTTTTAAAGCTACACACATCCACCTTTATTATTCTTTCTTTTTTCTGTATAATGTATTTTTTATACATCCCATTTACTACTGATTTTAAAGAACTTAGCAAATCAATCATAAAAAGTTTACCTTTTCTAATCTTTCCTTTGGGTTTTCTTGTAAATAAGCAACTTATTACTAAAAAGTTTATACAGACTTTTGGACTGCTTTATAGCCTGTCGGTTTTTATTTTGAATGGTTTAGGATGGGTTCAATTGTTTAATTTTGGCTGGAACAAAGCTTGGGAACAAAACGATTTTTACCACCCTATTTTTAGAAATATGTTTCAGGAAGCAACAACTTTGCATTTACCATATTTAGGGTTACTAACTGTTTTTGCGGCTTTGTGGCTTACTCATAAAATGGTTGATGCAAAAAAAATAAGCGTTTTAAACCTTTTTGGAGTGAGTTTTTTGTTATTTTCGGTTTATATCTATTCAGCACGAATGGCATTAGTTTGTTATATATTGGGCTTGTTGTTCACCCTTTTTAAATCCATAAAAAAAGCACGAGTAAAGTGGAGTATTTTGATGATTTTACCCTTGGTTGCATGGGCTTTGTTCTGGTTTTCTCCCATAAAAGAGCGCTATATAAAAGTGGTTGAAAAAGAATGGATACTGCCAAATCATAAGCAAAAGCCCCATGAGGTAAATTACAGATACGGAATTTGGCATTGTGCCACGCATTTAATCGCAAGTAATTGGCTGTTGGGTGTTGGTGCAGATAAGGTGCAAGAACAATTAAACAAATGCTATGATGGTTTTTCGTACACATCCTATGAAGATTTTAAAAAAGTTACCTACAATACCCACAATCAGTATTTTGACCAAATGCTTAAATTCGGAATTCTAGGATTGATCTTATTCGTTTGGATGTTGCTCTATTTTTACCCCAATTCTTCGGTTATGTATCAAACTTTTTTGCTAATTGTAGCCATAAGTTTTTTAACCGAGAATATTTTAGACCGACAAATAGGCGTTGTATTTATTTCCTTATTAAATACTATTTTTGTAATCTATAAAATAAATACTCTTGAAAAAAGCATTAGTAGTAGATTGGTTAGATAAATATGGAGGTGCCGAAAAAGTAATTCAAGCATTAGAACAAGCGTTGCATTTCTATGAAATACATGCATTAGTAAATGTAATGCAAGCAGATGCATTAAAACAAATGTTTCCAAAACAGCAAAAAATAAGAACTACCTTCTTGCAGGTTTTAGGCAAAAAATTTCGCTTCTCTTACCCTTTCTTTTTTTTCGGAATAAAGAAAATAATGATTTCAAATGATGTAGATTTAATTATTTCCAGCTCACATTCCGTAGCAAAAGGTGTTCAAAAAACCAATAAAAAGCAAATTCATATCAGCTATTTTCAGGCTCCTAATTCTAATTATATTTGGCAAGATGCACCTTTGTATTTTAAAAAAGCCTATCCTTTAATAAAATGGCTCTTACCCCTATTTAGAAAATGGGACTTTAAACAAGCGCAAAACCCCGATTTTATTATTTGCAATTCTAAATTTGTGCAAAATTGGGTTCAGCTAAATTATCAACGCAAAGCCACGGTAATTTACCCGCCCGTAAACCTAAGTGCTTTTCCTCTTAAAACTATTAAGCAAGATTTTTACGTGATTGCAGGCAGAATAGCAACGATAAAACGCTTTGACTTAGTGATTGAAGCATTCAATACAAATGGAAAAAAGCTAATCGTAATTGGCGATGGCGATCAGTTGAATCATTTAAAAAGTAAAGCTGTTTCTTCACAGATAGAATTTTTGGGATTTCAAAACGCAGCCGTTTTATCATACTATTTGCAAAATGCCAAAGCACTCATACAAATGGGTGTAGAAGGATTTGGCATTGCAGCCATTGAAGCCAACTCCTGCGGCACGCCAGTTATTTGCTATGAAAAAGGCGGGATTACAGAAACAGTAATCAACCATCAAACCGGGTTGTTTTTTAAAGAGCAAAGTGCACAAGCTTTAAACGCATGCATTGCAATATTCGAAGCAAAAAATTGGAACTACCAAGCCATACATGAACATGCACAACAATTTTCTGCACAACAATTTGAAAAACAAATTATTACATTCGTAGAGAAGCACACCAGTAATAAGCAGTACTAAATGATTTTGCTTTACAGATTAAACGACAGATTCAAGAAAAAGAAAATTGCTTTTATTTCAGAAGATTCAGTATCTAGAAGATGTTTGAAACATTCTTTGCGGTCATAAACAAACCAATAAAATTTCTTCTAAAATAGAAATAGAACCAACAATTAATAAAATTTCAAAAAAGATGTTCAGTTGTTGCGAAACGGCATCTTTTTCCCTATTTTTATACCACAAACAATCTAAAAAATTATGATTAATAAAAAGGTTGCAAATGCACAAGAAGCGTTACACGATGTGCAAGATAATCAAACCATTATGGTTGGTGGATTTGGCTTAAGTGGAATCCCGGAAAATTCCATTGCTGAACTGGTTCGCAAGAACGTTACAGGTTTAACTTGTATTTCAAATAATGCAGGTGTTGACGATTTTGGATTAGGCTTGCTGTTGCAAAAACGTCAGGTGAAAAAAATGATTGCATCATACGTAGGCGAAAATGCCGAATTTGAACGTCAAATGCTAAGTGGCGAGTTAGACGTTGAACTCACACCTCAAGGCACATTGGCTGAAAAATGCCGAGCTGCTCAAGCAGGTATTCCCGCATTTTTTACGCCAGCTGGTTACGGAACAGAAGTGGCTCAGGGTAAAGAAACACGTGAATTCAATGGAAAAATGTATGTAATGGAAGAAGCTTATCAAGCCGATTTTGCCATCGTAAAAGCATGGAAAGGCGATGAAGCCGGCAATTTAATTTTCAGAGGCACAGCCCGTAACTTCAATGCCTGTATGGCAGGTGCTGGCAAAATTACCATTGCCGAAGTGGAAGAATTAGTACCCGCTGGCGAATTGGATCCAAACCAAATACACATTCCGGGGATTTATGTAAAACGCATTTTTCAAGGAGCGAACTACGAAAAAAGAATTGAACAACGAACTGTACGCAAAAGAGATTAATTATGGCATTAGATAAAATTGGAATTGCAAAGCGAATTGCTAAAGAATTGCAAGACGGATATTACGTGAATTTAGGAATCGGAATTCCCACATTGGTTGCAAATTATGTTCCTGATGGCATGAATGTAGAATTTCAATCAGAAAATGGTGTGTTGGGCATGGGGCCTTTTCCTTTTGAAGGAGAAGAAGACGCAGACATCATCAACGCAGGTAAACAAACAATCACTACTTTGCCAGGAGCTGTTTTTTTTGATTCAGCTACAAGTTTTGGTATGATTCGCTCGCAACATGTAGATTTAACCATTTTAGGAGCAATGGAAGTTTCTGAAAACGGAGATATTGCCAATTGGAAAATACCCGGAAAAATGGTAAAAGGTATGGGCGGAGCTATGGATTTGGTTGCTTCAGCAGAAAACATCATCGTAGCCATGATGCACGTGAACAAAGCCGGTGAATCAAAAATATTAAAAAAATGCACACTACCACTCACAGGTGTTGGTTGTGTGAAAAAAGTTGTAACCGAATTGGCTGTTTTAGAAGTAACACCAAACGGTTTTAAACTATTAGAGCGTGCTCCGGGTGTTTCGGTAGAAGATATCGTGAAAGCAACCGAAGCCAACTTGATTATTGAAGGAACAATTCCTGAAATGGTTATTTAATAAAAGCTATGAAAAAAGAAAATCACGAAGAAAACGACCATTTTGCCTATACAAACGAACCACCCAAACAAAAAGTTGCTTTTGTAATTCGGTTGGCTTGTGTTTTGTTTAGTTTAATCGCTATTGTGTACATTTGCATTCTGGGAAAATCGGTTTTGGTGCCTTTGGTAATTGGTTTTTTGGTATCTATGCTGCTATTGCCCTTGGCCAATTTTCAAGAGCGGAAATTAAAATTTCCACGAATTGTATCCTCGTTAGTAGCACCTATACTGTTTAGCTTAGCAGTTTTGGGCGTGTTCTATTTTATAGGCACGCAAATGGCACAATTCACCGAAGATTTACCAGAATTTCAAGAACAAATTACCGATTTGTTTCATAAAGCACAAACGTTTGTATATGATCGCTTTGGAGTTTCAGAAGAAGAACAAATCAATTATATCGAAAAAAATGCCGAAGAAGTTTTAAAACGCGGATCAGGAGTGGTGGGCACAGCAGTAACATCGGTAACATCAATGCTGGCTTCCTCCACATTTGTGTTTTTGGCAATTTTCTTCTTTTTATTGTACCGAAGCCATTTGGTGAAGTTTTTAATCTGGAGTTTTCCACCCAAATACAATAAAAAAGTAAAAGAAGTAGTCACCGAAATTCAATTAATCATTAAACAATACATTTTTGGGTTGTTGATACAAGTGTTTGCCGTGTCGGCGCTCATGTTTATTGCTTACAGTATTATTGGTATTAAATATGCTTTGCTATTTGCCGTTTTGTGTGGAGTTTTGAACTTGATACCTTATATCGGGATTTTTACAGCAACAGTCCTAGCAGCTATTGTCACCTTGGCAACTGGCGAACCCATTCAAGCTTTGTGGGTGATTGTGGCGGTAATTGTGGTGAATTCGATCGATGGAAACATCATTACACCTAAAATAATCGGTTCAAAAGTAGCACTAAACTCTTTTGTGGTTTTATTTGGGATCGTAATTGCCGAATCAATTTGGGGAATTGCGGGTATGTTTTTAGCGATTCCTATTTTGGCTATATTAAAAATTATTTTTGATAATGTGGAAGGATTACGCCCCTATGGATTTGTTTTAGGCGAAGACAACGCTTCAACACCTCTGTTTGAAAAATATTACAACAGATACCTTTATCGAAAGAAACCAAAAGATAGTGAGTTGCCGAAAGAATTGCAAACCGAACAGCAAAATCATGAAGAAGGCAGTGACGCAGCTTCTGAAAATGATGCAACAAATGAACCTGAAAAATAGAAACAAATCTCGGAAATTCCGGGATTTTTTGCTTTAATAAATATACATTGTCCCCAAGCAAGCAATGTATTTAGTATTTTTGCAAAAAATAATTCAATGGAATTTGCAAAAGTTATATTAAAACAAGGAAAAGAAAAATCGGTTTTGCGCAAGCATCCGTGGGTTTTTAGCGGAGCCGTTTTTGGGGTAAGTGATGAATTGGAAGACGGACAAACAGTTGATGTAACCACTTACGATGGTAAACATTTAGCAACAGGGTTTTATAGCGATAAAGGCAGCATAGCAATTCGAATATTAACGTTTGCCGATGAGTATTTTTCTGATGATTTTTGGCAAATTCGCTTCCAAGCAGCTTGGGAATTGCGCTTAAAACTTCTAGATATAGAGCAAACAAACGCCTTTCGATTGATTCATGGCGAAGGCGATGGCATTCCGGGTTTAATCATCGATTATTACAATAAAAATTTCGTGGTACAAGCACACTCCACAGGAATTTATCTAAATATGCAAAAAATTTCTGAAGCCATTCAAAAGTGTTTTCCTGGTTTTTGCGAAACCATTTATTGCAAAAGTGCGCAAACATTGCCACAAACCGGAACCGATTTTCATTTGTTTGGAACCAACGACCAAACAATAGCCAAAGAAAACAGCATACAATTTCATGTAAATTGGGTAGAAGGTCAAAAAACGGGGTTCTTTTTAGATCAACGCGAAAACAGAAAATTATTACAACGTTATTCTAAAGGTAAGAAAGTTTTAAACACTTTTTGTTATACCGGCGGATTCTCTATTTATGCCATGCATGCAGGCGCACAATTAGTTACATCGGTAGATATTTCAGAAAAAGCTGTGAAACTGGCAGCACAAAATATGGAATTAAACTTTCCAGCGAGCAACCACCAAGCAATTGCATCAGATGTTTTTGAATTCTTGAAAGAAAACAAACACCAATATGAAGTTATTGTGTTAGATCCGCCCGCATTTGCAAAAAACATTAAAAGCAAACACACCGCCACACAAGCTTACAAACGATTAAATAGTGCAGGTTTAAAAACAATTGCTAAAGGAGGCTTCTTATTCACCTTTTCATGTTCGCAAGTAATAGATGATGTACTTTTCTACCATACGGTTGCTGCTGCTGCTATAGAGTCGGGCAGAAAGGTACGAGTTCTGCACAAGCTTTCGCAAGGACCAGACCATCCTGTAAACATGTTTCACCCCGAAGGATCTTATCTCAAAGGACTTGTTTTGTATGTAGAAGAGTAGTTTTTAAAGGGTTTTAGAATATTTCTTGAAAAATAGCATTAAAAAGCTACCTGCTTTTCAAAAAAAAAAATTACATTTGATTAAACAATTAAAATTTCGTATATGAAAAAACTAGTGTTATCAGCAGTGTTCGCATCAGCTATGTTAGTAGTATCTTGTGATGAAAAAAAAGCTGCAGTTGAAGAAACAACAACAACAGAAACAGAAACAACTGTAGATCCTGCAACAGAAACGCAAACTACAACAACTACTACTGAAACAACTTTAGAAGTGCCTAAATTTAGTTCTCCTGAAGCTCAAAAAATGGCAGAAGAATATACTGCATTTATAAAAGAGCAAATGGATGCAGCTAAATCTGGAGACGCAGCTAAAATCACAGAATTACAAGCGAAAGCTACTGAGTGGAGTAAAAAACAAGCTGAATTAGCTGGAAAATTAACAGCTGAGGATGTTAAATTATGGCAAGAGTATGTTACTAAATTAAGCGAGCAATTAGCTAAAGGAATGTAATATACCC
This sequence comes from Paenimyroides aestuarii, assembly GCF_024628805.1. Classification (NCBI taxonomy): domain Bacteria; kingdom Pseudomonadati; phylum Bacteroidota; class Flavobacteriia; order Flavobacteriales; family Flavobacteriaceae; genus Paenimyroides; species Paenimyroides aestuarii. The sequence goes on from NZ_CP102382.1 coordinate 1,096,700, forward strand.
TCAAAACAAATTATTTTAAAAGACATGGCTTCAACGCTGTGTCTTTTTTTTTTTTCAATGCATGTATTTTTTTAGTACATTTATTAAATCATAAAAAATTGGAAAATCATGAAAAAGTTAATTTATCCATTATTAGCAGTAGCTGTTTTTACTGCTTGTAAAAAAGAAGAGAATAAAGTGCAAGAACCAATGGTTGATCCGCCGGTAGAAAGTGTAAATAATGTGCCAGAACCACCAACGGATGAGCCAATAAATGTACCATCGTTTCAGTATGTAGAAGCAGATCAATTTGCAAAAGAATACAGTAATTTTGTACAAGATTATCGCACTGCAACCGCAAATAATGATTCACAAGCGCTAGAAAAACTGGGACCAAAGCTAAATGATTATCAAGAAAGAGCTGTTGAGTTAGCTAAACGAGTTCCGCAGGAAGAAGCTGTGGCGTTTCAAGACTTTATTAATCGATTGGAAATGTATATTAGATAAAGACCGCAAACACGGAAACATTCCGTTGTAGTTTGTTAGCAATTTGATATTAGAACCTGCAAGGTCTGCATGACCTTGTAGGTTTTTTTCTTAATTTAAAATAGCCAGAACCAACGCAGCCATTAAAAAAGATAAAGAAAATGCTATTAAACTTTTGTTATGAATATTAGCTTTAAAATGATGTAGTATAAAACGTATAAGAATACCACCAAAAAAAGTATAAACTATAAGCTGAACAACAACTAAAAGAAAATCAGCTAAATTCATTATTTGTGTGATTCCATTTTGACCTTCAGCATACGATTTATTACTAAAAAGAAGCAAAAGAAAAAACAAAGTTAATGCTCCTAATTTATTCTTCATTATTCTGTTTCATTTGGTATGATTGGAATTCCAAAGTAGAATTCTAATATACGAGTGCGGAATAAATAGTCGTATTTGGTGCGTAATAAATCAGATTGTGTGTTCACCAAAAGCGTTTGCGATTGGTTGTAATCAAAAGCTGTTGCCATACCATTTTCGTAGCGTTCTTTTGTATAGCGAAATGCTTCCTCGCGCGATTTAAGCATTTCTCGGGTTGCTAGATAGGTTTCTAACGCACCTTTTGCATCGGCATAAGCAGTATAAATGTTTCGCTCTAAGTCTAATTCAGTTTGTTCTAAAGCCAAACGCGATTTTTCTAAGTTTACTTTTGTTCGTTCTATATTGTTTCGTGCAGAAAATCCATTGAAAATTGGAATATTCAGTTGCAGACCAAAATTATGACCTTTAAACATATCTAATTGTTCAAAAAATGGAGGTGGTGCCATCACGCCGCCTAATCCATTGGGCACATTGGCATAGGAAACACGCGAACTAAAGCTATAGAAACCAACCAATGAAGGCAAGCGAGCACCTTTGGCAATGTCAACATCTTTTTCGGCAATTTTCACATTGTTTTCGGCAATTTTTAGTTCGGTACGTTCTTGTTTTGCCTGTTGATAAATCGATTCGGGCGTTTCAAAGAAAATAGAATTGGGTTGAAATTCGTATTCGACATCGGCAATATCAAACGCTTTAAAATCTTCCATTTGTAGCAGTTGTGCCAAACTCATTTTAGAAACCAATAACGCATATTCTGCTTGGATGATTCGCTGTTTTCCGGTGGCTAAGGTTGCTTTCATATCATATAAATCGCCACTGGGAATCATTCCAGCATCAACCAAAGCTTGCGAACGCACCAATTGCAAACTATCGGCACTGAATTGTTGCTTTTGAACTTTAATGTTTTCTTTGTTAAACAATATCTGCAAATAGGCATTTACCACATTTAAAGCCACATCTTCTTCCATTTTTAAATGTTGGTATTGCGAGGAAATCACTGCCAATTTTGATCTGCGAAAGCGGTTTTGATTTTGCAATCCGCGAAAAAGATCAATGCCCGCTGTGGCACCAACCGACGTAAACTGGGTAGTTTGGTTTTCTAGCAAACCCGTTGTGATGTTTGTGTTTAAACCAATGTTCCATGAATGAGATGCTGAGGCGTTTAAGGTGGGCAAAAAACTTCCATAAGCATCTTTTTCATCAATATTTGCCAGCTGGTTGTCTAATTCAATTTGTTTAATAGATACGTTGTTTTCCATGGCGTGCCTCACACATTCGTCTAACGTCCATTTTTTTTGGGCAAACGAATTTCCTGTCCAAAATACACAAATTGCAATAATTATTTTTGATAGTATTTTCATGCTTTAATATTGTTTAGTTGTTTAACTGTGATTTGTTTAACCGATTAATTAATATAACAAATCAACGATTCAACTACTTTTTAACCTGGTTCCAGACTTTTATTTTATCGTTTTTGGTGATTCCTTTCTTAATTTGCACATAAATGCCATCGCTCACTCCTAATTCTACATTTCTACGTTCAAATTTTTGATCTGCAACCATAACTTCCACAAATGATTTTTTGGTTTTCTCGTCGTATTGCACCAAACCTTCTTTTATTGCCAAAACATCATCTGCCTTTGATAGGATAATCGAAGCATTTGCACTTAATCCAGAACGAATAAAAGTAGTGTCTTTATTAACCAAAGTACCTTTTATGGGAAACTGCATTGCCCCGTTTTCATTCACGCCTTTTGGAGCAATATAATCTAAAACAGCATCAAACTTTTTATTTTCAATGGCACCCACCGTAATTTCTAGTGGAAGCCCTAATTTGATTTTACCTACTTCCGATTCGTCTAATTTTCCTTCAAAAATCATGTTGCTCACATCTGCCAAACTTGCAATGGTGGTTCCTTCGTTGAAATTGTTTGCTTCAATTACTTGATTTCCCTTTTTAACAGGCACATCAAGCACCATACCCGAAACAGTTGATCTAATTAAGGTTTGTGCGATATTGCTCATGCCTTTGGTAGTTCCTGTTCGAATGATTTCTGCATTTTGAACAGTAGCGCTATACGATTGTTGGGCTTGTTTATAAGCTGTTTCGGCAGTATCGAAATCATTGGCAGAAATAACCCCTTTATTAAACAAGGTTTTTTGGCGCTCGTAGATTCTTTTTTGATTTTCTAAATCGATTTTTGCTGTTTGAATTTGATTGTTTGCCGAGTTTAAGCTTGATACATTGGGTACCACTTTAATTTTTGCAATTAAATCGCCATTTTTAATATAGTCGCCAGCTTCTACATATACTTCTTCTATAATTCCGGATATGTTTGGTTTAATCAGCACTTCTTCTTTTGGGTTGATGTTTCCGGTGGCAACTGTACTTTTAGATATAGAGCGTATTTCGGCTTTTTCGGTTTCGTACACCACTGGCGGTTGTGCATTTTTTTGATACAACCAAAATAATGCACCTGCAAAAGCTATTGCTAAAAAAACTAAAATGGAAATGGTACAACCTTTTTTCATATCTATTTTTTATTTAATCGTTTATCGTTTATGTGTTTAATTATTTTTACTACCTATCCAACCAAGATGTGTATGCTTAAAATGATCATCGAATTTTAGCCCGTAACCAAACATCCGATCCATTGCCGAATGTCCAAATAGGACAATTCCTGCTAATGATACTGCTGGCTGATTAAACCAAAATCCTATTATCAATAGTGTAATCGCAATCAATTTATGGTGAAACAAATTATAAACAAATGCGCCTGTTCTCGGGTTTATCAAATAACCAAACATGGAAATATCTGGCAATAAAAGGCAAGCAGGAAATAACCACCAAGAAAATTCTAGCTGGCTAAACAAGAAGATGGAAAGTGCAAACTGCGCCAGCTCTTCTCCTTTTAAAATATTGTTCATTTTTGCTTGATCCATAGATTTATTCTGTTCTTAAGGCATCAATTGGTTTTACTTTAATGGCTGTAATTGCGGGAATTAATCCTGCTAAAAGTCCGGCAAAAACAAGTATTAATAATGCAATTACCACTACGCCTAAATGTACGCTTGGGTTTACAATTGGTATTTGGTCTTTATTGGGTGCTTGTTCCAATCCAAAATTGATCAATGCCAGCACCACCGATGCAAAAATGATTCCTGCCATACCAGCAATGAGCGATAAAACTACCGATTCGGTAAGAATTTGCTTGATAATTACAGCGGGTGTGGCACCTAATGCTCTGCGGATGCCAATTTCTTGGGTGCGTTCTTTTACAATAATCAGCATAATGTTTACAATACCAATGATACCCGAACCCAATATAAAAATTCCTACAATGTATGAAACCGCTGTTAAAATGGAAAACAACCCATTTATCTTTTTAAATTCTTGATACAAATCAAAATGTCCAATGGCTCTTTCATCGGCCGGATCAATGGTGTGGCGGTTTTTCAACAAATCAAAAATATTAGCTTTAATATCGGTAATAGGTGTTTGATCATCGGCAGTAATTGCCATCCATCCCACTACATCGCCATAATTAAACGCTTGCTGAAAGGTAGTAAAAGGCATAAAAAGTTGTTTTTGACTTTCTTCTGCATCGCCTCCCATATTCGAAATGCTTTTATATACTCCTACTACTAAAAAATTTACACCTTGTACTTTTATGTACGAGCCTAAAACTTCTTCGCCCGGTTCATATAATTCCCGAATAACGCCTTCCCCAATCACGGTTACTTTTCGTTTGTTTGCAATATCTCCATAATTAATAAATCGCCCTTTAAGAATGTCCATTGGTTGTTGCAAAATAAACTCTGGGTAATCACCATACACGTTATAAGCACCTGTTTTAGTGCCGCGAACCACGTTGTTGCTTCCTCTAAATCCTCCTAACTGGTTACGGGGAGAAACATATAACAGCCCATTGATATTTCTTTTAATAGCATCCACATCACCGTTTTTAAAGTTGAAATTTCTGCCTTGCGGCAAGCCTTTAAAAGGTTTTGATGTAGCTTGTGTCCACATAAACATGGTGTTGGTAGATAAACCACCCATTTGCCTTTTGATTCCATTTTGCAAACCCTGACTTGCAGAAAGCAGAATTACCAAAATAAAAATACCCCAAAACACACCAAACGCCGTGATGAGTGTTCTAAAAGGGTTGGCTGAAAGCGCCTCAATGATTTCATTCCATTTATCTCGGTTAAACATATTTATTCTCCTCTTAATGCAACAATAGGTCTAATTTTTGCAGCTTTATACGCAGGAACAAATCCTGCGAAAGCTCCGGCAACAATTAATATGATCAATGTGGTTATAGCTACGTTAAAATCCACTTCGGGGCGGGTAAAAAAGTCGGCTTCCACATACGGGCCAATGAATTCCCAAACCAACAAACCTGCTATTAATCCAGAAAAACCGGCAATAACGGTAATAAAAACTGCTTCGTGCAAAATCATGGTTATGATAGAAAATGGCGAAGCTCCCAAGGCTTTTCTAATTCCGATTTCTTTTGTTCGTTCCTTCACAATAATCAGCATGATATTGCCCACACCAACCACGCCTGCGATGATGGTACAAATACCCACAAACCAGAAAAAGGCTTTCACCCCGCCGGTAACAATGTAAATGTTTTTGGCTTGTTCTAACGAATTGTTTATCACCAATGCACCTTCATCGTCGGGTGCTATATTGTGGCGCGCTTTTAAAAACGTGCTAAGTTCATTGGTAAAAGCTTGTGATTCTGCTACAGCGTTATCAAAATCGGCACCTTTTCTAAGTGTAAATGCCATGCTGCGAATACTGTCGCCGGCACTATAAGCTTTTTGGGCAGTAGCAATAGGGATAAACACGCGGCTTTCTTCTCGTTCGCCGCCCGGATCGGTATAAACACCAACAACTTTATAAATCATTCCCGAAACATTGAGCTCTTTCCCCAAAGGATTTTCTCCTTTTTTAAAAAGATCTGATGCCACTTTTTGGCCAATGATGATATTTTTTTCAAAGTTGGAAATATCGTTTTGATTGATGAATCGCCCTTTTGTAATTGATGCATTTTCGATAAACTGATAATCGGGGTGCACCCCTTCCACCCGATAGTTTCCGGTTTCTTCTTTATACACAATGTTTCCATTCCAAACCGAAAAAACAGCCGATTTTCTATCGATATAATCCTTAAATAAACGGGTGGTATATTCATAATCGGAATTGCGAAGCTGCACATTTCTGCCCACGCCCAAACCTTTGTATTCTTTTTGAGTTACACCTGCCCAAACGCTGATTCGGTTTACAGCATCTTGTTCAAACTGTTTTTGAATGCCGTTTTGAATACCGTTTCCGGCACCCAACAAAATTACGAGGATAAAAATACCCGAAGCCACAGAAACGCCCGTAAGCACCGTTCGCAGCTTGTTTTTAGCTAATCCTTCGAATATTTCTTGCCAGCGTTCAATACTAAACATATTGCGATGCTCTTACTTGGTTAACAATTTTATCAGATTCTATTTGCCCGTCTTTTAAAAAAACAATTCGCTTGGTCATGTCTGCAATATCGGGTTCGTGGGTTACCACCAAAACGGTTTTTCCTTCATCGTTTATTTGTTGGATTAAATCCATAACTTCATACGATGTTTTGGTGTCTAAAGCCCCTGTTGGCTCATCTGCAAGCAACACTTTTGGGTTGGAAGCCAACGCACGGGCAATTGCCACACGTTGTTTTTGTCCGCCCGATAATTCATTGGGTAAATGTTTTGCCCAATTTGCCAAGCCCACTTTTTCTAAATAATGCATAGAGCGCTCCATGCGTTCTTTTCGAGCCATACCTTGATAATACAAAGGAAGAGCCACATTATCCAATGCCGTTTTGTAATTAATTAAATTAAATGATTGAAAAACAAAACCTAAAAATTGATTGCGGTATTGCGATGCAATGGTTTCGTTGAGGTTTTTAATGGGCACACCGTCTAAGATGTAAGAGCCTTCATCGGCTTCATCTAAAATTCCGATGATATTCAACAATGTTGATTTACCCGAACCCGAACTTCCCATAATAGAAACAAATTCACCTTCTTTTACATTAAAATTGATTCCTTTCAGAACATGTAATGCGTTTTTACCCATTTGGTAGGATTTGTGAAGCTCTTTAATTTCTATCATGATACTGCTGTTTTTAAGTGTTGTTTGTTAGTGAGTATGGTTTTTTTTGAAATGTTACAAATGATTAGTGTTTTTTTAACCTACCGCTTTCACAAAACTGCAATCTCGCTGCCGTTTTCAGCAGATTTTGTGATTTGCAAAGCAATAGGAATGCGTTCTTTCAGTTCTTCAACATGCGATATGATTCCCACAATGCGATGTTCTTTGTGCAAATTGTTCAACGTTTCAAACACAATATTCACCGATTCTGCGTCTTGCGTTCCAAAACCTTCATCGATAAAGAAAAAGTTTTTGCTGGCAACACTGTTTGTTTGCACACTTTCTGCCAAAGCCAAGGCCAAACTCAACGAAACCTGAAACATTTGTCCGCCCGAAAGCGTTTTCACACTTCGGGTTCTGCCTTCGTTTAAATAATCAATTACCTCGAAATCGTTTGATTCGTTTACCTGCAAACTCAATTGGTTTCGCGTCATTATTCGGAAACGCACATTGGCATTTTCACATAATTGTTTCAAATAAATCGACGATACATATTGAACAAAACCGGCCGCTTTAAACAAATTAGTCATTGTTTTTAAGTTTTCTGCTCGTTTTTTCAATTGATCCAATGCGCTTAACAATTCCTTTTTTTCGATAAAAGCTTTGGTTAATCGATTGATTTCTGCTTTGGTTTTGGTAACATTTTCGGTCGCTGTTTTTAATTCTATTTCGGCAGTTTCAAAAGCTTTTTCGAGTTGCAGATAGTCGTTTGCATTGAAAACTTCATCTTTGAGCTTCGTTTCTAATTCTTGAATTTGATTGTTCAATGTTTTATATGCCACAGTAAACGCTTCTATTTCGGCACGAACAGCTTCCACATTCCAATTCAAATCAAGGATTTTTACAACTTTTTCTTCGCTTTCAATCTGTTGTTCAACTAGTTGCTTTTTGAAAAGATCATTGAGATTTTCTAGCTTTTTATGAAGCGCTATTGCATCTTTCTCTAGCGATATATTAGCCGCTTTTTGAACCTGAATTTGGGTATGGCATTCATTGAATTGTTTATTATAAGCATTGAAATCATTTTCAATTTTTTGATTGAACGTTTTTAAATCATTTAATTTTTGTTCGATTTCTTCAACAGAGCATCTTTCAAAATCGGTAAAAACAAGCACTTTTAAATTGCTTAAATTCTGATTGATATGTGCCTTTTTTGCTGTTTCTTCTAGTTTGAATTCTTCTAATTTGGTTCGATATTTCTGCGCTGTTTGCAGTTGACTTTCTAAATTTAACCGTTGATCTGCAATGAATTTATTTTTGCTATCAATTTGTTTAGAAACACTTAAAGAGGCTTGTTTTTTCTGTTGAAAATCTTCATAATTATCTGCATTAAAATCTTCCCAATCAAACGCGGCATGATGCTGATCCATTTGAAGTTGTAGTGCCTCTAATTGCTGATTTTCTCTTGAAAATTGCTCTTGAATCATGGCTAACTTTTGAATTTTTTGTTGGGCTTTATTTGCAAATTCAACGGCATTATTCTGCTTTTCTTCAAGCGTATCTATTTCTTTTTGAATTTCGTTGATTTGAAAAGTGACATCGTTCAAAGTCAAAATTTCAGGATGTTCCAATGATCCGCAAAGTGGGCAAGCTTCTCCATTGTGTAAATTGTGGGCAAATTGCGCCAATTCATGCTGCACTTGGAACGATTGCAATTTTGCTTGAAGTGTTTTCTTTTGCTGCAAAAGATTTTCGTTTAAATGCTTGATGTCTTCTTCAAACGTTGCAACCACAATTTTTTCATTGTGTAATTCGGTTTCAATTTGTTGCATTTCGCTTTTTAAGAACTGTTTTTTTTCTTGTTGCAACAGCCGTTCTTTTTCCAATTGATGTTTTTTGCTGAACCAATCACCCACATTGATCAAAACACCCGTTTCTATTTGGTTTTTCGCCAAAAGGGTTATATCATTTTCCGTTTGCTTTATCGTTTCTTTTAGTTGATTTACAACTTGTTCCATTTCAGCTACTTTTGCTTCGCCGTTTTTTGTACGGTTTTGCAATTGATTTACCTCTTGTGTAAACTGAAGTATTTTTGCAATGAAATCTAAATCGGTTTCTTCTAAACGTTTATTGGGCAAATCATTTATATATGGTTTTATTTTAGAAATTGCGGTTTCGAGTTGAAGCAATTCCGCTTCCGAATTTTTCAAAAGATTTTTGCCGTTTTCCAATCGATCCGATTTTTCTTTTGCTTCTTGTTCGGTTTTGTTGCGGTCAATAAGCAATTGGTGAAACGCAGTGTAAATGCGCTGATACAATTCTAATGCAGTCTTTTTTTGGTCGATTTTGGGCTTTTGAACTTTAAGCTCAGCAAACAATTTTCTTTTGTTTTGCAACGATTCAAAATCGGTTTTTATGTTTTTTAAGTGTTGCAACTTATCATTAATTGTTTTAAAAACATTTTGCTTTTGCGTTTGAAGAGCGTTTTCTGCAAGCCATTTTTCATTTAAAGCAGTAATATGTTCTTCGGAAACCTCATCGTAACCCGACAATTTTCCCTCCAACTGATTCAAATCTGTTAGATTTCTGCTGTTTAAAAGCGATACTTTGTCCTGCAAATCAAATCGGTGCAATTTAAAAATCTCTTTCATCATCTGGGTTCGGTCTTTTGCACCCAATTCAATAAACTCTTTAAACTTGCCTTGTGGAATAATAATGGTTCGCTTAAAATTGTCGTAACTCAAGCCTACAATTTCTTGGGCGTTGCTGTGGTTTAATGGAATCCAATGGTCGTTTATCCATTCATAAAAAACAACGGTTGGCGATTTAATATCATCAAATCGTTTGGAATTGCGTTTAAATTCACGCGTTACTCGAAATATTTTGTTTTCATAATTATAAAAATCAAACGCAATAAACGCTGTGTCCGATTTTAAATTCATCATGTTGTACGAGCGTTTATCTTGCTTGTTCAAGCGTTCGGTTTCGCCATACAATGCAAACGTGATGGCTTCTAAAAGCGACGATTTACCCGAACCCACCGCACCAAAAATCCCAAATAAACCTGCGTTTATCAGGTTTTCAAAATCAATGGTTTGTCTTTTTTGATACGAATACAAGCCTTCTATGGTCAGTTTAATGGGGATCATAATTATTCATTTAAAATTTCGTTAAACAAATCCATTAATTCCTGGTTGGGTTCTTGTTGGGCATTTTTCGACTTAAAATAATCTTTAAACAACCCTTTTATATCTTGATTAAGGTTGATTTCTTTTGCTGAAATTGCATCAATATCCACATTTTTGACCCTTGGAATTAAATGTACAATGCCCGAATGTGCCTGAAATATCGCTTTTCGTTCATCGGTTGTTAAAAAAGTATCGGTTTCCATGGTCAACTCTACCAATGTATCTGGGTGTTTCAATAGCCAATTTATAGCATCATCAACCAATTGAAAAGTCTTTCGAATCAATGCTTTTCCTTTTGTAAGAGTAACTTTCGTAAAATTTATATCTTGATTGGGTTTTGCGTTTATGATGGATACATATTTGGTTTGACCAGCTTCGCTAAAACTGTAGCAAAGCGGGGATGAGGCATACACAATCGGTTTTTCGGAAGTGCCAATATTGTTAAATGCGTGTAAATGACCCAAAGCCGTATATTGAATTTGAGGCGGAACACAATCAGAAAACACCATATCTGCATTGCCTATTTTTATGGGTTTTTCGCCTTCAGGTTCTTCCAAAAGGGCAGTGCCGCGCTTGTTCATGTATAAATGCGAAAGCAGCAGGTTTACGCCTTTTTCATCACAAAATTCATCGGCAATTTTTGTCCATTGCTCTTTTAAAACGAGGTTTAATTGCGCTTCTTTTTCTTCCCCGAAATATTGTTTTAAGCGCATTTCGTTGGCATACGGCGTATGAATAATTCGAATGGGAAATTCGATATGATTTATTTTTAGTTCAATAAATCCTTCTACAGATTTTGTGATTTTAAAATGATCCAATTCAAACAAATTGACCTTTTCGTTTGGATAACCCAGCAATATAATTCCACATTCGCGTGCCAATGGATCAGGAGCATTGATTCTGTCGGGCGAATCGTGATTGCCGGCAATGGCAATTACTGGGCGTTTTGCATTATTTGTAAGTTGTTTCAGGGTTTTGTAGAACAAATCAACCGCATCAACCGCTGGGTTAAAAGCGTCGAACAAATCACCAGCAATTAAAACTAAATCCACCTTTTCGCGATTAGCAATTTCCACGATTTCGTTCATTACTTCAATTTGTTCTTCAAATCGCGAAAAACCATCTAAACGCTTTCCTAAATGCCAATCGGCGGTGTGCAATACTTTCATAATTATTCTTCTTTTAATTTTTGGTTAGCTTGATTGTATTGTTGTTGAATTTGTTTCAATTTTTCTTTACGAAGCGTTGAGGCATTGCTGGCCTTTTGCTTCTTTTGGTCAACTTTTTTCTTATGAGCCAATCGATTGGTTTCGTTTCTTCTTCCCATTTCAAATATACATTTGTTTTAAGACATTAATTGTCGTTTAGAAATACGCCTGAAACATAAAACCATCGCTCCTTTATTTTTTGAAACACCGATAATTCGTGATGCACTTGATGGTTTCCCTTTGTATCTATATAAAAAGCCTTAAACTCCACCTGATTTATGTTAGGAATGTTTACAATTTCCAACTTGACCCACTGATTGCTTTCGCCCCACTCTTGAAGTTCTTCTTTGGTATGAAACTTTCGTTTTGCGGGTAAAGTGGTATTCATTAAATAATCGCCGTTGGGAATGGCAAATGCAGAAAAACGCGAGCGCATCAAGGCTTCGGCAGTGGGTGCGTGTTTAGTTTTACTGTGATAAGGTTCGCAGCATTCTGCATATAGTTTAGAGGAACAGCACGGACATTTCATCGAATCATGTTTTTTCAAAATTACACATAAAAAAAGAGGCATTTACGCCTCTTTTCATCTTTTTTGCTGTTGCTTATTCTTCTGCTTGCTGCATTGCTTCTTCGCTTGCATATTTCATAACCAAACCTTGCATGGTCATGCCTACTTCTGCCTGTAAAGCATTGATTTTTTGTTCAAAAGCTGCTGCATCTTTTGGAGCAATTTGCGTCATTTCTTTTGTTTCCGCATATTTTTTGTTGGCATCTTTTATTTCGGTAGCGTCGTAATTTTCATCAACTAATTTTGTGAAATCGGTAATAAAGTTGCTTGCTACTGCATCAAACTCTTTTGTAAATTCATCTACTTTTGCTGTGTCTATAGCAGGTAAAATTTGTTGTTTTGCACCTTCAATTTGTGCTTTAACACCCATGTTGCTAACAAATGTTTGTGCATCTTGTGATTGTGCAAAACCTACTTGTATTGCGAAGAACATTACTGTTCCAAAAATCATCTTTTTCATAATCTTTATTTATAATATTTTAAAAAACAGAGACTAAAGTACAATTTTTTTTAAAGCGAAGAAAAAACTTAACATTATTACAACAAAAAACGAGGTTTGAGAACCTCGCTTTGATTTTTACTGCATGTACTTCATTATGATTGGTTGTAATTCAGACATTCCCCATGATTGACCAACCTCCATTAATTCTCGGGTGATTTTAGGAGTAGTTTCTTGAATTTTCTTTCCAACAGGTGAATTGTAAAATTCATTTATCTTTTTGATATCTTCATGCGTGTAGAATTTCATCAATGATTCTGCCATCTTATCATATAAACTTGGTAATTTTTCTTGAAGTTCTTTATTAAATGCCGTACGATCTTCAGCAGACATTTGATCTAAAAGAGGTTCTAAAACAGCCGTCATTTGTGATGCCGAACCTGATAATTTAATATAATCAATTACATCTTTCTTAAAATCTGCTGATTGCGCTGATGCAAATTGTACCGATAACAAAATGCTTGCTGCTATAAATAATTTTTTCATGTGCTGTATTATTTTATAAATTAAAGTTAATTCCTTGTGCCAATGGCAATTCTGTACCGTAATTAATGGTGTTTGTTTGTCGGCGCATATACACTTTCCAAGCATCTGAACCCGATTCGCGTCCGCCGCCTGTTTCTTTTTCGCCACCAAAAGCACCTCCAATTTCTGCACCCGATGTTCCAATATTTACGTTTGCAATTCCACAGTCTGATCCTGCGTGTGACAAGAACAATTCTGCTTCGCGTAAATTATTTGTGAAAATTGCCGATGACAATCCTTGTGGAACATTGTTTTGCATTGCAATCGCTTCTTCAATGGTGCTGTATTTCATTACATATAAAATCGGTGCAAACGTTTCTTCCTGAACAATTTCAAAATCGTTTTTAGCTTCGATAATACATGGTTTTACATAGCAACCACTTTCATAACCACTGCCTTCTAACACACCGCCATCTACAACTATTTTACCGCCTTCGGTTTTTGCTTTTTCAATCGCTTTTAAATAATCTTCTACTGCTTTTGTATCGATAAGCGGTCCCACATGATTGGCAGCATCTAAAGGATCACCAATCTTCAACTGTCCATACGCATTTTTCAATGTTTCGATGGTTTTATCATACACACTTTCGTGAACGATTAAACGACGGGTTGATGTACAACGTTGACCTGCGGTTCCAACTGCTCCGAAAACAGCTCCTACCAACACCATATTCAAATCGGAATGTTCCGATACAATCACAGCGTTGTTTCCTCCTAATTCTAAAATCGTTTTACCAAAACGTTCTGCAACTGTTTTTGATACGTGACGACCAATACGAGTTGATCCTGTAAAAGAAACCAACGGAACGCGTTTGTCGTTGTTCATTAAATCGCCCGAAGCATTTCCAGTAACTAAACAGCTAACGCCTTCTGGTACGTTATTTTTTTCGAATACTTTAGTAATAATGTTTTGACAAGCAATTGCACACAATGGTGTTTTTGAACTTGGTTTCCAAACGCACACATCACCACAAACCCAAGCCAAAGCGGCATTCCAAGCCCAAACGGCTACCGGAAAGTTAAATGCAGAAATAATCCCTACAATTCCCAGCGGATGATACTGCTCATACATGCGGTGCATAGGGCGTTCTGAATGCATGGTTAATCCGTATAATTGACGAGATAAACCTACCGCAAAATCGCAAATATCAATCATTTCTTGTACTTCGCCTAAGCCTTCTTGCAAGCTTTTTCCCATTTCATAAGATACCAATTTGCCCAAAGCATCTTTGTTTTCGCGCAAAGCATCTCCCACTTGGCGCACTATTTCGCCACGCTTTGGTGCAGGTACTAATCGCCATTCTTTAAAAGCTTTTTCGGCAGTGCTCATTACTTTTTCGTAATCGTCTGTAGAAGATGTTTTCACTTCCCCAATCAATGAGCCATTTACTGGCGTATGTGAAGCAATTATAGCGCCATTTGCAAACCATTGAGAACCTGTTGACGATCCTAAGTTGGTGTTGTTTAAACCTAATTGTGATAAAATTGTATTCATTGTTCTTTTAGATAATATTTTTAGTTTTTATAGTTTTTGTAAGATATTAAAAAGGTATGGATTAACCAATAAATCGACGGTCTGTTTCCATTACCGTTCCGCATTTTTTACAAGTGCGCAGTTCTTCGGAAGAATAAAAATGTTTAAAATGAGGCAAAAAATCGGTTTCTATATTTTCCAGCGGAAAATACACTTCATACAATTTTTCATTGCAATGGTCGCAATACCAAAGCAAACCGTCTTTTGCATCTGGATCCACCCGCTTCATTTCAACTACTAGCCCAACAGACCCTTCGGTTCTAATAGGCGAGTGTGGTGTTTTAGCTGGCAGCAGAAACACATCGCCGGCATTCAACTGCATTACCTCTTTGCCATTTTCGGTTTGAACAGCAATGGAAATAGTTCCTTCTAATTGAAAAAAGAACTCGTCGGATTCGTTGTAATGATAATCTTTGCGGGCATTTGGTCCGCCCACCACCATCACAATGAAATCGCCCGATTCTGTATAAATATTCTTATTGCCAACCGGTGGTTTTAGTAAGCCACGGTTTTCATTGATCCAATTTTGCAGATTAAAAGGTTTTTTCATTTTGTTCACTATTTTCCACTTAACCACGATTGTGGATTGTTAATGGTCTCATTTTTACTTATCATAAACTTAAGAATTGCAACACCTTCATGATTACTTGATACAGTTCCAATTTTTTGTTTGGTGGATACTTTTTGACCAACTGAAACACTTACTGATGATAAATTATTGTAAACTGTAAGATATTCTCCATGACGAATAAATATCGTTCTTGAATTTCCAATTACTTGAACTTGAGTGACTTCTCCTTCAAAAACACTGCGAACAGCTGCTCCTTTTTCGGTTGTGATTTCAATTCCGTGGCTTTCGTATTCAATATCGTATTCTGGATGTTTAACCGTTCCATAACGCGTAGAAATATATCCTTTTTCTACCGGCCAAGGCAAGCGTCCGCGGTTATTGCTAAAACTTGTTGCCAACGCTTTTTCTTCCGGCGTCATATCAAATTTTCCTGCAGCACTTGTTGTGGTAACCGTCGGTTTTGATGTTGTTTTAGTACCCGATTTTGCGTTTCGTGCTTCCTCTTCTCGTTTTCTTCGTGCTTCTTCTTCTCGGCGTTTACGGTTTTCTTCCTCAATAATCTTTTTAATAATCGCTTTTATTTGCTGATCTATTTTTTTGGTTTCCTGTTGTTTTTTGCGAATTTGATCCGAGTATTTTTTACTGTCTTTCTTCACCAAATTCATTAATTCGGTTTGTTTGCCTTTTTCAACCTCTAATTCTTTGCGTTGCCCTTCTTGTTCTGCGACCACCTTTTGCTGTTTGCTTTTTTGCAATTCTAAATGGGCAGAAATACGCTCTAATTCTTCAAATTTTTCTCGAATTTCATCGCCTTGTGATTTGCGGTATTTCGCATATTGTTTAATGTATTGCATGCGTTTGTAAGCTTGCAAAAAGTTGTTGCTCGATAAAATAAACATGATGCGGTTTTGCTCGGAACGTGCTTTGTATGATTTTACGATGGTTTTTGCGTAATCTTTCTTTAAAACAGCTAATTCGCGTTTTAATTTGTTCGATTCCAGTGTGTTAACGTAAATATCATTCGATAAAGTTCGAATTTGCTTTTGCGAATTATTGATCAACTCGGTTTGGAGTTTAATCTTCTTTTTTTGCTCATTTAGTTCACTCAAAATATTTCGTTCCTGCTTTTTATTGGTATTCAGCAAGTTCTGAAATTCTTTAATTTCTTTTAAAATGGCTGCTTTACGCTCTTCCAGCTTGCGTTGTTCTGCTTGATAATCTTGCTGGGCAAACGTGTTGAATGATAAAAATAGTAATAGTATGATGGATAAAATGCGACGCATTAGCTTGAATTTTGTTCAAAAATAATTAAATTTTTATAGCTTTTGAATTACTTGGTATTTTATATTTAAAATCAATCGATGGATTTACCGATACTTTCTTGTAATCAATTGTTATCTGCACATCGTCTTTGCGCATGGCATGAATTTTTATTTCCTTTGGAAGATAGATGTTTTCGCTTGATTGATACGATGGATATTGAATAACCAATTTATCGGCACTTTTGTTTTGTTGCACCTCCGTTGATGAAATTTGGTTTTTTGAACCCAACACCAATCGCATTAAAAATTGATTCAACTTTAATTCTAACTCATTGCTCTTTGTTTGGGAATAATCATAGGTATTTAAATTGTAAAAAGCTTTGCCCAATAACATATTTTCTACATTTTCGTAGGTTACATCGGTTCCTAAAAACTTTGAAATAAACTGAAAATCGCCATCGTAATGTGTGCCGTTTACAATTTCGTAAAAACTGGCACGCTCTGGTGTTAAATATACTTTCGCACCTGTGATTCCATACATTTTAATAGCAATTAGAATTTGTTTGTTTTTTTCTATTCTGATATCCGCTCTAGGCGATTGACTCATGTTTTTGTCTTTGTAATCCACATCTGCATTGATGCTTAATGTGTTAAAATCGTTAAACAAGCCATAATGTGCCAAAGCCATTTCTTGAACAGCGCGTTTGTTTTCTTTTTTTGATGTGTTTTCAGGTGCGGGAGTTGCAATGATTTTTTCCGCAGTATTTTCAGCTTGATTTTCCAGCGCTGGTGTGTTTTTCTTAGACGATTTACACGAAACCGCAAAAGCCGCAATGCTTAATATGATTAAAAATTGTTTCATTCTTGAAATTAAAACGATAAAGAAACAAAAAAATCCGCGAAAACGGATTTTTTTATGATTATTCTAACACACTGTAATCGCCGATGCTTATGTTGGTAAACTTACCGTTAAAGCTTGCAAAATTGCCAATCATGGCATTGTCTAGGTCGGCATTTTTCACGGTGGCGTTGGTTTGTATCAAACTGTTTTTAATAGTAGCATTTTCCACTTTCGAGTTATCGCCCAGTGAAACATTTGGACCTACTGTTGCATTTTTAAGCACAACATTTTCGCCAATATAACAAGGCGAAATAATGGTTGAATTTTCAACAGTAGCCGAAGCAGCTACCATGTTTTCGCCATCGGTATGCAAAAAGTTCAGCATGCGGTTGTTGGTATCAACCGTTACATTTTTGTTGCCGCAATCCATCCATTCATCAACTTTACCCGGAACAAAACGCAAACCTTTTTGTTTCATATTTTCCAAAGCATCGGTTAACTGATATTCGCCGCCTTTCTCAATGTTATTATCTAAAAGATATTCCAATTCGCTTCGCAAATTTTCAGCCGATTTAAAGAAGTAAATTCCAATAATTGCCAAATCAGAAACAAAATCCTTTGGTTTTTCAACAAAATCTACAATTTCATTTTTATCATTCAACTGAACCACACCAAACGCCGATGGATCTTCCACCGCCTTTACCCAAATTACCGAATCTGCAGCTGCATCTAACGTAAAATCGGCACGGAACAAGGTATCAGCATACGCAACCACAATCGGTCCTTGCATACTTTCTTTGGCACACAAAATGGCATGAGCCGTTCCCAATGCTTCGTTTTGATAATAAATAGTTCCTTTTGACCCTAATTTTTCTGCAATGGCAATTAAATCCTTTTCTACGTTTTTACCAAAACTTTCGTGAATGATGAACGCAATTTCATCGATTGGTTGATTGATTACTTTGGCAATATCTTCCACCAAACGGTGAACGATGGGTTTGCCAGCAATTGGGATTAATGGTTTTGGCGTTGTTAAGGTATGTGGACGCAAGCGCGAACCACGACCTGCCATTGGTACGATTATTTTCATTTTATAAATTTCTTTTTAGTTTCCTGCAAGGTCTCACAGACCTTATAGGTATTTGATTTCTGAATAATCCTACAAGGTTTTTAAAACCTTGTAGGATAACATTTTATTTTACACCAGTGCTGCCAAATCCGCCTGCACCGCGTGCTGTTGTTGATAATTCTTCTGTTTCTACCCATTCGGCACGTTCGTGCTTAGCAATCACCATTTGTGCAATGCGTTCACCGTTTTCAACTACAAAAGTTTCTTTTGATAAATTGGCAAGAATAACACCCACTTCGCCACGGTAATCTGCATCGATTGTTCCTGGTGAATTTAAACAGGTAATTCCTTTTTTTAATGCCAAACCACTGCGCGGTCGCACTTGTGCTTCGTAGCCAATGGGCAATTCCATAAACAAACCTGTTGGTATCAGGGCACGATCCATTGGTTCGATAACGATTGGCTGCGTTAGGTTTGCACGCAAATCCATGCCAGCCGAAGCAATGGTTTCATAACTGGGTAAGGCGTGCTGCGATTTGTTAATAATATTTATTTTCATTTTTTTAAAACAGATTTTAATATACGCTGAATCATTATTTTTTCGTTATAATAAATCAATCCTACGAATATAAGAATGAATGTGATTCCTATAAAATAATTTTCTCGAAAATTGTAAAAATATCCAAAAGAAAACAAAATTGCGGTTCCTAAATAAAGTGCGATTGCTTTTTTATCATAAGGAATGGGGTATGATTTTTGCCCCAATACAAACGAAATAATCATCATAATTGCATAAGCAACTAAAGTGGTTATGGCAGATCCAATTAAGCCGATTTTTGGGATTAAAATAAAATTAAAAAGAACAGTTACAATTGCTCCAAAAACCGAAATATACGCACCCATTTTTGTTTTGTCCTGAATTTTGTACCAAACAGATAAATTGGTGTAAATACCCAACAGCAGGTTTGCCAGAATAATGTATGGAACAATTTCCATTGCAAACCAATATTCTTTTTTGGGTATATAAATCAGCTTGATTAAATCGGCAAAAACAACAATAATAAGCATAGCGAAGCTTCCAAAAATAATGAAATATTTGGTGATGGTTGCATATTTTACAGGTGCATCATCGTTTTTGGCATAGCTGAAAAAGAAAGGTTCAATACCCAACGAATAAGCCATACGAAACAATACCATGAATACACCAATTTTATAAATGGCTCCGTAACTTGCCAATCCTAAATCTACAAAATCTTTTGGCAGTAATTCTTCTAAAAAAACTTTGTCAAATGTTTCATTTATTACAAACGCCAAACCACCAATCATCACAGGAAAACTGTATGTAACCATTTCTTTCCAAAGTGATTTGTTGAACTTTAGCTGCAGCTTAAAATAATAATTAGAAAGCAGCAAAAGCGTAACCAAACTAGCCACAATGTTGGCTAAAAACAAATACCCAACCTGAAAATCTGTTTGGTAATAATCATTGATCCACAGTGCTTGATTATTTTCTAATGATTTGGGAATGATGTATAAAAATAGTACGGTTAAGGCAGTATTCACCAAAACGTTGACGATTTTTATAAAGCTGTATTTTATGGGGCGTTGTGCTGCACGTAAAATTGCAAACGGAATCACCGCCAGGCTGTCTAACACTAAAATCCAGATTAAATAGCTGACCACAATTGGTGAAATTCCAAAATAAGTGTCGATATAACTTTTAAAGCTATAAACACCTATTAAGAATACAGCGCAAACCGCCATTAGAAAAAGTATGGTGTTGTTAATAACCTCTTGTTTGTTCTCTTGTTTGTTGTAAAATCGGAAAAAAGCCGTTTCCATTCCAAAGGAAAGCACTACATTGAAAAACATCATCCATGAAAAAATCAAAGTGTAATCGGCATAGGCATCTTTAGGCAACCAATCAATATGCAGTGGTGCCATAAAAAAACCAATCATTTTAGGAACAACAGTTGCTATTCCGTAGATTAAAGTGGTTTTAAACAGGTTTTTATAAACACTCAAAATAATTAATTTTTAAAGTAAATAGGGTTTAAAAAGCGCTTCACTTTTTCTTTCGGGAGTTTTATCACAGTTGCTCCTTGCACATACGGTGCAATTTCATAAGGATTGTAGTGTAAAATCCATTCTTTTTGGGTTTGATAAAAATTATTGGGTAAATGAAATTGATTGTTTTCAAATGTGAAACCCGCATCGTTCAAATTTCCGGAAATATTCATTTGTTTTTTAAACTCGGTTTCGGCAAATTTTTTAAATCCTGCCAAATTAACAAATAACTCTTTTTGAGGCACTATTTTTCCGGTGTTGGTATCAAACACAAATACTTTAGTTTGTTGCAATCCGTGTGCACCACCTTTAAACATATAATAATCATAGACCACTTGGTACAGTTTATGAGAAACGGCTTGGTGGCTTGCTTTAAAACTTGCTTCCCATGCCAAGGCATTTTCGGGATAGGTTCTAAAAATTTCATTGTAATGATTGATAAAATTAAGAACCAAAGTGTCATAAGACGCGGTTGTTTTATCGTCTTGAAAACGTATTTCTTCTTGAACAAATTTAAAAATACTATCGTTTATTGGTTTTGCCACCACTTTGTTGCCCCAAAAAAAAGGGACTTCTATATGGGCATAGGTGCAATTGTTGGGCACACAATTCAAAGCCGATTTTAAACTATATGTTTTTTGGGTTACTTTTAAAGGGTTTGCCTTTTTGCAAGCCACAAAAGCTATTGATAAACAAATGAATAGTATAATTTTTTTCATTCTGAACAATTCTTCTTTTTTTAAGACAAATCTATAAATTTTAGTCGGTTTTAAATGGTATCTTTACGCTTATTTTTAAAAGTACAAAATTATGAAGTTTAACACAAAAGTTATACACGGCGGGCAGCACCACGATCCAAGTACAGGAGCCGTAATGCCGCCTGTTTATCACACATCAACCTTTGCTCAAACTAGCCCGGGTGTTCACACCGGTTACGAATACAGCCGTGCCGATAACCCAACGCGTACTGCTTTGGAACATGCCCTAGAAAGTATTGAAAATGGCGCGCGTGGTTTGGCATTTTCATCGGGCTTGGCGGCGATAGACTGTGTAATGCGTTTGTTGAAACCCAATGATGAGGTAATTGCGATGGACGATTTATACGGCGGAACGTATCGTTTGTTTACGCGGTTTTATCAAGATTTAGGCATAAAGTTCCATTTTATAAATATGAATGATTTAGAGTTGTTTCAATCAAAAATCAACGATAAAACCAAATTAGTTTGGATTGAAACACCTACAAATCCGTTAATGAAGTTGGCTGATATCGAAGCAATTGCCAAAATCACCAAGCAACATCAATTGCTTTTTGCAGTTGACAATACATTTGCAACGCCTTATTTGCAAAAACCTTTGGATTTGGGTGCTGATATTGTGATGCACTCTGCTACGAAATATTTAGGCGGTCATTCCGATGTGATTGCCGGCGCTTTGGTTATCAAAGATGAAGAATTAGGAAAACAATTGCATTTTACGCAGTTTGCAACCGGAGCCACTTTAGGTCCGCAAGAATGTTTTTTGGTTTTGCGTGGAATTAAAACCTTGCATTTGCGCGTGGAACGTCATTGTTTTAACGGACAAAAAGTAGCCGAGTTTTTAGAACAACACCCATTGATTGATAAAGTGTTGTATCCTGGTTTGGCATCACATCCGCAACATGATTTAGCTAAAAAACAAATGCCGAAAGGCTTTGGCGGAATGGTTTCGTTTACGTTTAAATCAGGTATAAAAGCCGATGCTATCTCGTTTTTAGAAAAGCTAAAAGTGTTTACGTTGGCAGAATCTTTGGGTGGCGTAGAATCGTTAGCCAATCATCCGGCGTTGATGACACATGCTTCAATCCCTGCTGAAAAACGTGCAGAAATAGGCGTTACCGATGATATGGTACGTTTAAGCGTTGGCGTGGAAGATATCGATGATTTACTTGCCGATATAGAACAGGCATTGAAGTAAAAATACAAACTCCCGACTTTATAAATCGGGAGTTTTTTTATTGTATTCTTGTTAATTCAAAATATATTGAAGGTTCATTTTGTGATATAAATTCAACGATAGAATTATTGTTGCTAAACTTTAAAGAATATGTAGATTTTAGATAATCAGGATTGTCTGGTATTAATTCTACAATAGTAGAATCATTAGTTCTTTTATAGGTAAAAATACCTTTTTCTACAAATTGATTTGATGATGTAACATAAATATTGTTTGTAAATTGATATATTGTTTTTTCATCTAAGTTTAAAGGTAATGAATTTATAGACTTTATTTTAGAAATAGCAGAAACGTACGATAAATACCATTTCCCCTCTAAAGCAGTTGTTTTGGCAGTGTTGTCATCCTCAGAGCATCTGCTTATTGCTATTGATAGTATAAAGAGGAAAAGTAGTTTTTTCATAGTCTTATTGTATTTTTTCAAACCTTATTACTTTACCATCGTATTCATACAAACGTAAAGTATTTTCTTCTTTTCTAAAACCATAAGTTCCTAATTGATAGCTATTAGACTGATTTCCCAATCTTACTACTTTTTCCATTAAAAATTCATTATCCTGATGAAAAGAATAAGGAATGGTTGTGGGATTTGTAAATTGGAAAGATAAATCTTCTTGTGGTAGGTTAACATTGCTTTCAATAATTAAATTATTAGTATTTGTAAAAGTATAATGAACATATTCATCATTTTTTGGCATATATTCATTACTATCAAAATAACTGATTTTAGAAAGTTTCCACTTACCAATAAGTATATTTTCTTCTTTTGTATCATCATCAGAGCAACTAAGTGTTGCAAATGATATACATAAAAATAAGATTAATTTTTTCATGTGTTTATTATTTTTTTACATGTAAATATAACTAATTAAATACATAATATTTTGATTTTAAAGATTTTTTCAAAGCATATTTTCATTTATTCTGTGTAAAAACCACCAATAACGAGTGGTTTTTAATACAAGACTAAGTAAATTACAACATCTTTAACAAAGCAAGCTTTTTCTATTTCGTTGCAATACATATACTAAATTATACTATTTTTATAAAAAAAACGTTTCAATCTTTGAAATCACATGTATATGAAATTTTATTATCAACTTTTTTTCTTTTTAGTGTCGTTTGTTTCAGTTGCACAAACCAATCAATTGTGGAAAGGTTATTACTCTTATCAAGAAACCACAGCTGTTGAAAAAGACAACCAAAATATATATATTGCTACAGACAATGCGGTCTTTGCATACAATGAAAGTACAAAGGAAACCGATATTTATAATACCATTAATGGTTTAAAAATCGATGGCATTAACACGTTGGGATACGCAAAAGATTACAAAAAACTTATCGTGGGTAGCAAAAACGGTAAAGTAGCCATTATAGATTTGGCTGCCGACAAAATTTATCAATTAAACGATATCTTTTCTAAAACCAATATTCCCGACAACCAAAAAATCATCAATAAAATTATATTCCACGGCGGTTTTGCATATTTGGCAACAGGTTATGGCATCACTGCTGTGCGGTTAAACGACAATCATTTTGGCGACACTTATTATGTGGCAGTTGGTGGTGAAATGGCAAACGTGAAAGGCATTGCTATTTTCAACAATCAAATGTATGCAACTGTTGAAAACGAAGGATTAAAAAAGGCATCGATGAATACCAATTTAATCGATTATAATAATTGGCAAGTAATCGATTTTGATAATTGGGTGGAACTTACCACTTACACCAATCAATTGATAGGTGTGAAAGAAGATTTGTCGTTGAACACCATTTCTGCGGCAAATGTCATAACAAGCGTTGATGAGGTTTGGGGCGGATTTAAAAAGTTTTCTGTTTCGGGTGATGTCTTAATTGAAGTTACACACGAAGCAGCACGTTTAAGAACCACCAATTTGGCTGTTTATAATGAATTTACCTATTCGCTATCTGAAAAAGGCGGTGTGGCAGATGCTACCTTTTCAAACGGCGATTATTTTGTGGCAACTAACCAAAACGGATGTTTAAAAGTAGCTGCAGATACAAAAGAAAGCGAAAATATTTCACCAAGTGGTCCGTTGAGCAACAATGTGTCGTCGGCTGTGGTGAATAACAAAGATTTGTGGATTACTTTTGGCGGATATGGGGTTGATATGGATCCATACAGACCCAATGGTTTAACTAAATATGGCATCAGCACCTTTAAAAATATGCAAACATGGCAGCATATTACCAACGAACAATTAAACGGTTTAAGAGCAACTATCAATATCAGTTTTAATCCGCAAAAACCTAACTTAGCATACATTAGTACTTTTCACGATGGTTTGGGTGTTTGGGACATTAACCAAGAACAATTAACGGTTTACAACAATCAAAACACCGATGCATTGCAATCATTAATCGAAAATGATGTGCGGGTGTTTGGCGTGGCTTTTGACAGAAATGGAACAGGATGGATGACCAATACCATACCCGATTTTGCAACATTGGTTACTATTGATAAAAACAATCAATTAGATGTATATGCATCCAATGTGTTAAGAGGAAGCCCCATTGGAAGTAGCTTCTTAATGCCTGTTATTGATAATAATAACACCAAATGGT
This sequence comes from Paenimyroides aestuarii, assembly GCF_024628805.1. Lineage (NCBI taxonomy): Bacteria > Pseudomonadati > Bacteroidota > Flavobacteriia > Flavobacteriales > Flavobacteriaceae > Paenimyroides > Paenimyroides aestuarii. Next base: position 1,121,601 of record NZ_CP102382.1, read on the forward strand.
TTGGCAGTAGGTTAGGAGGTTTATACGCTTTTAACGAAACCCGAAACAACAAAGCCATGCAAATCACCACCACACACAATTTGCCTGATATCAACGTGCAAGCAGTGGCTTTAGATTATAAAAATGAATTGTGGATAGGTACTTTAAGAGGGCTTAGAGTTATTAAAAACGTGGACCAGTTTTTAACCAGTCCGCAACTTTCGCCCACCAATATTGTAATTGAACAAGAAGGACAAGCAGAAGAATTGTTTTACGAGCAAAACATTTTGCATATCACCGTAGATGGCTCTAATAACAAATGGGTTTCGATTGCAGAATCGGGAGTGTTTTTAATTTCAGATACCTACGAAACCATTTATAATTTCACTCCGGAAAATTCTCCTTTACCAAGTAATGATATCACAAGCATTAGTATTGATGGGGCAACCGGCGAAGTGTTTTTTGTTTCGCGCAAAGGTATTGTGTCTTTAAAGAATTTTGCCACCACACCAGCCGATGATTTAGATGCTATCAAAGTGTATCCAAACCCCGTGAAACCGGGCTTTACAGGCGATGTAAAAATAAGTGGATTGGTAAGCGATGCAAATGTAAAAATTACCGACGTTGCAGGGAATTTAGTCTATGAAACCAAATCGTTAGGAGGAACCGTTACTTGGAACACACTTAGTTTTTCAGGTGCCAAAGTGCCTTCGGGTGTGTATATGATTTTTATTTCATCGCAAGACGGAAGTTTAGACGCTGTTAAAAAAGTAATGATTATTCGTTAATGCTTGTAAAAACCGAAGCTATCGTTTTAAATGCGTTGCGGTATCAAGAAAAAAGCTTGGTGGTAAAATGTTTTACTCAGTTTTTTGGACTTAAAACCTATTTTATCCGCAATGCTTTTTCTGCAAAAAGTAAAAATTTAAACAGTGCCTATTTTCAGCCACTCAATCAGTTGCATATTGATGCGGTGCACAAAAACAAGGCTTCGTTGGAATACATTAAAGAATTAAAATTAATGTATCCCTACCAAACCATCTCAGTAGAGTTTTATAAAAACAGCGTTAGTATTTTTTTGGCAGAAGTTTTAAGCCATAGTATAAAAGACGATCAGCCCAATAACGAACTTTTCCTATTTTTAAAAACCGCTTTAATTTGGTTTGACGAACATTCGTTTACTGCTGATTTCCATCTGTGGTTTCTGTTGAATATCACCAAATATTTAGGTTTTTTTCCTGATGATTCAGACAAACGTTCCATTTACTTTAACCCCCATGAAGGCAGTTTCACAATGCATTATACCCCCAATTGTTTCAATGAAACCGAAACGGCTTTGTTTAGAAATTTGTTGCAAATGACACTTTCTCATCATAAAAGTAGTTTTACAAATGACCAACGAAGAACGGCTTTGAAACTGTTAATTACTTATTACGAAATTCATATTGCAGGTTTTAAACAAGTAAAATCGGTCGAGATTCTCTCGGAACTTTTTTAGACCTTTAGGTAATTAATAAAAAGAAGATCTACAAAATTCAGTACCTTACAGCGTTCCAATCAATATATTACAATAAAGTAATTTAATAGAAATAAAACTAATAATCACCTACAAACTACTAATTTTTATCTGTGTGTCCATGTGGTTTTAATCGAACTCGGGTAGTTTACAAAACCGAAATTGCATAATTAAAAAGGAAAGTATATATTTGTTGCATAAAAAAAGGAAATGGTGCTCTTCCTTACCCAACCGCTTTCAGAAGCTGATGACGCCTGATTAATTAAATACAAAACATTTAATCAGGAAAAATATGTCTAGAAATAAGCAAAAGTCAATTGGCCAAAAGTGGGTTTTTCAATCCAAAGTTTTTTTCAGAAAAAAGCCATCCGTTTTTTATATTTTAAAATGGATGATGATTTGCGCTGTAATTAGTGTTTTTATAGGCTCGGCTTCTGCAGGATTTTTGCAATCGCTAGAATGGGCTACCCAGTTTCGGGAAACCCATATATGGCTTATTGCTTTATTGCCTTTGGGCGGTTTGCTCATTGGCATGCTCTATCATTATTATGGGAAAAATGTAGAAGCAGGAAACAATTTATTGATTGATACCATACATCAACCCAAAGAAAAAATACCGTTTAAAATGGCGGTTTTTGTGTATTTGGGAACCATTGCTACGCACTTTTTCGGTGGTTCGGCCGGGCGTGAAGGCACTGCGTTGCAAATGGCTGGTGCCATCGCCGACCAGTTCAGCAAACCTTTTCAATTAACACCATCTGATCGAAAAATACTGATTATAGCAGCTGTTGCTGGCGGATTTGGTTCGGTATTCGGCACGCCGCTAGCCGGTGCTTTATTTGCCATGGAGTTTTATTTGATTGGCCGTATTCGATATCATGCACTTTTTCCAGCTTTCCTCACGGCTATTTTGGCTGATTTAGTTACAAAACTTTGGCAAACACCCCACACGCATTACCACATTTCTTCTATTCCCGAAATTTCTTTTTTAAATGTGTGCTATGCCATTCTTGCCGGAATTGCCTTTGGTATATGTGCTTGGATATTCAGCAAATCCATTCATAAAGTAAGTGGGGTTTTTAAGCAACAAATTGGCTACCCACCTTTGCGACCGTTTGTGGGCGGTATCATTGTGGCGCTATTAGTAGCCGCATTGGGAACCACAAAATACATTGGTTTAGGTATTCCTACCATTGTGGAGGCTTTCGAATCACAAGTACCTGCTTATGATTTTGCCTTAAAAATGCTATTAACCGTCATTACGCTTTCAGCCGGTTTTAAGGGCGGAGAAGTTACACCGCTCTTTTTCATAGGAGCTACGCTGGGAAATGCATTAAGCCTTTTTATTCCCATGCCCATAGAGCTTTTAACCGGAATGGGGTTTGTTGCTGTTTTTGCCGGTGCCACAAACACACCTATTGCATGCAGTATCATGGCGATGGAGCTTTTTGGTGCTGAATGCGGCGTATATGTTGCGATAGCTTGCGTGGTTTCGTATCTGCTTTCAGGACACAACAGTATTTATAGCCGACAAATTATTGGCGAAGCTAAACATGCGCGCTATGCACAGGATGAGGGAAAACGATTGAATGAACTTTAGCAAAAAATATTATTTAATCCGTAATGCATTATAGAATTCCCACCGATGCACAGATTATTAACTATTACTTCAAGCAAATTAAAAAGTTATGCATCTTTTTTGAATGCAACGCATTCAAAATCTGTGAAAATTGAATTAGTTAGCATTAATTTGTAAAATTATATCTGTGCATCTGTGGTAATAAAAAAAATCTTTGAATGGTAAGGTTTTGAAATTTATTTAGATAATGCAGTACAGATTAAATTATTATTTTACAACCACTGTTTGAATATTTGCAAATTCATACAAAGCAAAATGCGATAATTCGCGTCCGTAACCTGAATTTTTAATGCCTCCAAACGGCAAATGCGGATCAGAAATTACCATTTCGTTGATAAATAAAGCACCTTCATCAAACAAATGCAAATAATGATTTAATTGCTCCGGATTATCAGTAAAAATACTTGCACCCAAACCAAAATTTGAATTATTGCTTAGCTCAATAGCTTCGTCAATGGTTTTAAAAGGAATGAGCGCGGCCAACGGACCAAAGGTTTCTTCTGCAAATATGGGCATATCAACCGTAACATTGGTAACCAAAGTAGGTTCAAAAAACGCACCTTTTCGGTTGCCGCCTGCAATGATTGTTGCTCCTTTTGCTACGCTTTTTTGCAACTGCTTTTCCAATTCTTCCGCCAAATCTTCTCGGGCCATTGCTCCGAATGTTACCGTTTCATCATATTTATCACCTGTGACTAAAGTGCTTAATTTCTTTTGAAATAAATCAACAAACTGTTCGTAAACGGCTTCTTGCACTAAAAATCGTTTGGATGCAATACAACTCTGTCCGGCATTTTGCATGCGTGCACTAACCGCCTTTTCAGCAGCATATTCCAAATCGGCATCGTTCAAAACAATAAATGCATTGCTTCCGCCTAATTCCAACACACACTTTTTAAGGTGTTTGCCAGCTGTTTCGGCAACCGATCTTCCCGCATGTTCGCTACCGGTTAACGAAACCGCTTTTACAATTGGATGTGAAATTACAGCGGCAACTTCACTGCTTTTTACAGAAAGATTTTTATAAACAGGGAAATTAATCGTATCCACATTAAAAACATCTTCCAAAGCTTTGGCACTTAAAGGCACATTGCTGGCGTGTTTTACAAGGAATACGTTTCCGGTGAGCAAACTAGGAACCACAAATCGAAAAACCTGCCAAAAAGGAAAATTCCAAGGCATTACACCCAACAGCACGCCCAACGGACGAAACGTGATATAGCTTTTGCTCCAATTGGTTTTTACTTCTTGGTCTTTTAGAAAAGCAGACGCGTTTTCTATGTAATAATCGCATAAATACGCACATTTTTCCACTTCCGCAAGGGCCAATTTTATGGGTTTGTTCATATCGGTGGTAATGGCATGTGCATATTCGTGTTTGTTTTGCAGCAACTTTTCTTTGATGTTTTTTAAAACCGAAATACGATCGTTTAAAGAAAAATCGCGCCATTTTAAAAAGCTAGATTGTAAAGTATGTAGGAGTGCTGCGGTGGTGTTTGCTGTCATAGGAATTTGTTTTTATAAAGTTATAAAATAAAAATGGTAAGCCGAAGCTTACCGCGCTTTAATACTTTCCGTAGTGCATTATCTAATTAGTTTTAACAACATGATAATCATTGTTTTTTTGCCCCAGATCCTCGTTATAAATTTTTTAGATTAGAAGTACTAATGATTTAATTTTTACAAATTATAAATGAGATGCATTATTTTTAGATTTACTTGAAATATTGCTTAAAACGTTACATGAGCAAGAATTCAATAATAATAGGTATAATAATTGAGAGCAACTTACTTTTTCACCACTTTTTTAACTGCTACACCTTTATCTGTATGTATGTGCAAAAGATAGATACCGTTTGTTAAACTTTCTATATTCAGCTGAACCTCTTTTTGGTTGTTAAAATGTTGTGTTTTTAACAGCTTACCGCTTGTATCGTATATTTTTACATTTTGTACAAAATAATTGTCGCTATTTGTAATATTTATAGTGTTACTTGCTGGATTTGGAAATAAGTTAAAACTATTGCTTAAAACCTCTGCTACACTAACCGTAGGGGTAGGAGGGGTGTTTATAGCTGAAAAATTAAAATTATCGTACATATAATACATGGATATTGGATCATTAGTATTTATATATGATTGCCCGATTCTTAGAAGTACGGGTGTACCATTGGTATTGGGTTCATCAGTTGATGTAGGGTCTGTAAAAGTAAAAGGAAGGCTGTCATACTGATATACAATGCCTAAATGAGGAATTTCAAAGTATATTTTTGCGTTAGTAAAATCAATAGTTACTGCTAAGGTGACCCACTGATTGGCAGGTAATACTAAATCGGTATTGTAAGTTTTACCAATAAATTTTTCCATGAAACCATTATTATAGGTACTTTGTGGTCTTTTTCCCTTCAAAATTTTTTCATTACCATAAAAACGAAAACCCCCTAAAAAGTATTTTGCCGAGTGAATATTGATCTCTACTATTTGAGGAGAATCTGTAGGTATGTCCTTACCCGTATAAAAGTCAAACTGAAACTTTAAAAGATCATTTCCTTGCGTACGTTGGTTAAATACTATATCTAAATCACGTTTTTCAACCATACGCCCAACGTTACCGTTGTAACTATCTGTATCAATATATAAAACATTCCCTTTATTGGGTTCTGTTTTAATTTGTATGGCACTATAAGGGATTGTTGTATGTGACATACCATACAACCCTCCTTGCCCGGGTGTTTGCCCTGTAAAGTCGGTGGTAAGGTTGCCAATGGTAAGGTTGTCAAAATTTTCGCTGTACAATACTTGCGCGGTAAGGAAGTTGCTACACATTGCAAATGTTGCTGCAAAAAGTAATTTCTTGTTCATAATAATACCATTTTTATAGGTTAATGGTATAAATATACAAAGAAAAAGCATAAAATACTGCGTAATTTTTGATAACAATATGTTTTAGTTGGTTGGTGTTTATTGCTTTATCATTTTCTTAATAGCTGTACCATGTTTGGTTTTTAACTTTAATAAATAAGTACCACTTTGTAAACTTTCAACGTTTAACTGTATATCGCTTTCGGTAGTATAAATTTCTTCTTTTATAATCTTACCGCTAACATCATAAACCGAAATTTTATCTATTGCAATGTGATCCATGTTTGTAATATGTACAATGTCGGTAGCTGGGTTTGGATAGATGTTAAATTTTTCTGCAAAAAAGTTATCCGTGCTTAACAAATGTGCTGGTACGGTTTTTAAAGCGGTTATTTTAATGTTGTCAAATTTATTAGTACTGGTTAGTTGTTTATTATCTGAAAACATCATAATTGATTTAGGAATAAATTTATTAAGAGGGTTAGGATTATTATCAAGATTTAAAAAATCGTTCATAACTACTATATTTAAAGAAGGTATTTCGAAATAAACTTTTTTGTTGGTGTAATCAGCATAAAAAACACATTTTATCCAAGTATTAAAAGGAAGTGTTAATTCTTGATTATTTATACCAAATGAAACTTTTTCTGCCCAATTCATACTGCTATTTCCGTTATTAACTGCACCGTAAAAATCTCCAGTATTTGAAATAAAAGTGAAATTTGCAATTAGACGAGAGTTTGTCATGATATTGCTATTGTTATCAGTTAAAGAAACCATTACACGTTTATGCGTATTTTCATTATTTTGCTCTCCGGTGTAAAAATCCACTTCAAATTTAATTACATCGTTTCCTTGTGTACGGTTGTTTATTAACTGGTCAATGTTTCTTTGTTGCAAAGCGGTGTTGCCAAAAATAGGTGGTGCAGGTGACTGAAGCGTTATAACTTTACCTTTACTAGCTTCTGTTTGTATTTGAAACCAGTTAGGGGTAGCGTTTGGTGAAGAATTATCATATATTGTGTACCAATTACCTTGCCCGGGTGTTTGCCCAGTGAGATCAGTACTTACATCACCAACTGTAAGGTTGTTAAAGTTTTCAGAATAAAGTACTTGTGCGGTAAGGAAGTTGCTACACATTGCAAATGTTGCTGCAAAAAGTAATTTCTTGTTCATAAATACCATTTTTATAGGTTAATGGTATAAATATACAAAGAAAAAGCATAAAATACTGCGTAATTTTTGATGACAATATGTTTTAGTTGGTTGGTGTTTATTGCTTTATCATTTTCTTAATAGCTGTACCATGTTTGGTTTTTAACTTTAATAAATAAGTACCACTTTGTAAACTTTCAACGTTTAACTTTATATCGCTTTCGGCAGTGTAGCTTTCTTCTTTTATAATCTTACCATTCAAGTCGTAAATAGAAATGTTTTCTATAACAATGTGATCCATGCTTGTAATATGTACAATGTCGGTAGCTGGGTTTGGAAAGATGTTAAATTTTTCTGCAAAAAAGTTATCCGTGCTTAACAAATGTGCTGGTACGGTTTTTAAAGCGGTTATTTTAATGTTGTCAAATTTATTAGTACTGGTTAGTTGTTTATTATCTGAAAACATCATAATTGATTTAGGAATAAATTTATTAAGAGGGTTAGGATTATTATCAAGATTTAAAAAATCGTTCATAACTACTATATTTAAAGAAGGTATTTCGAAATAAACTTTTTTGTTGGTATAATCAGCATAAAAAATACATTTAACCCAAGTATTAAAAGGTAAGAATAAATCTTGTTTGTTTTTACCTAGATTAACTTCTTGTGTTGATGTATAAATGTTACTGTGGCCGTTGTTAACTACTGCGAGAAATTCTCCTGTATTAGAAACCAATGTAAAATTAACAATTGGAAAAGAATTTGCAGGATTTGCATTATTATTACGAATTCCAAATATCACACGTTTATGTATAGTTTCATTATTTTGTGAACCTGTATAAAAATCCACTTCAAATTTAATTACATCATTTCCTTGTGTACGGTTGTTTATTAACTGGTCAATGTTTCTTTGTTGCAAAGCGGTGTTGCCAAAAACAGGTGGTGCAGGTGATTGAAGCGTTATAACTTTACCTTTATTAGCTTCTGTTTGTATTTGAAACCAGTTAGGGGTAGCGTTTGGTGAAGAATTATCATATATTGTGTACCAATTACCTTGCCCAGGTGTTTGTCCGGTTAAATCGGTACTTACATCACCAACCGTAAGGTTGTCGAAGTTTTGAGAATAAAGTACTTGTGCGGTAAGGAAGTTGCTGCACATTGCCAATGTTGCGGCTAAAAGTAATTTCTTGTTCATAATAATACCATTTTTATAGGTTAATGGTATAAATATACAATAAAATACTGCGTAATTTTTGATAACAATATGTTTTAGTTGGTTGGTGTTTATTGCTTTATCATTTTCTTAATAGCTGTACCATGTTTGGTTTCTAATTTTAATAAATAAATACCACTATGTAAACTTTCAACGTTTAACTGTATATCGGTTTCGGTAGTGTAAATTTCTTCTTTTACTAACTTACCGCTTACATCATAAACCAAAATTTTATCTATTAAAATGTTATCAGTATTTGTAATATATACAATGTTGGTAGCAGGGTTTGGAAAGATGTTAAACTTATCATTTAAAAATTCGCTTACGTTTAAAGGTACATTATTTAATGCGGTTATTTTGATATTGTCAAATTTATAGGTTGCAATTACAGCTCCTTCTACATTATTAAAGGCTTGAATTGACTTAGGTGTATATTTTGTAAAATAATTAGGATCATTATCTAACTCTAAAAAATCATCTTTATAAATGGTGTTTAATGAAGGTATTTCATAATATATTTTTTTATTAGGATAATCTAAGTAAATAGCTAGTTTCACCCAAGTATTAAACGGCAGAAACAGTGGTTGATTATTTGGTTTTAACTTTTTAATTTTTATAGATGAATTAGATGATAAATGTCTTGCCTCTAATTCACCTGTATCAGCAAGAAAGCTTAGAGATCCTATAGGTTTGGTTATTGAATAAATAGCATCATTTCTATCAGTGAAACCGAAAAAAATTTTAGGAAGTATAGGAGAATTAGTGACTAGAGATCCTGTGTAAAAATCTAATTCTAATTTTATAACATTATTACCAGTAGTTCTGTTATTTATTAAAACATCAATATTTCGTTGTTGAATAGAAGAAACACTAATTATATTTAAAGGAACCGATTGTATAGTAATTACTTTACCTTTATTTGTTTCGTTTTGAATTTGAAACCAATCACCAGCGTTAGCAGGTGCAGTTGTACCACTTGTAATTGTGTACCAATTACCTTTACCAGGTGTTTGTCCAGTGAGATCAGTACTTACATTACCAATGGTAAGGTTGTCAAAATTTTCAGAATAAAGTACTTGTGCGGTAAGGAAGTTGCTGCACATTGCAAATGTTGCGGCTAAAAGTAATTTCTTGTTCATAATGATACCATTTTTATAGGTTAATGGTATAAATATACAATAAAATACTGCGTAATTTTTGATGACAATATGTTTTAGTTGGTTGGTGTTTATTGCTTTATCATTTTCTTAATAGCTGTACCATGTTTGGTTTTTAACTTTAATAAATAAGTACCACTTTGTAAACTTTCAACGTTTAACTGTATATCGCTTTCGGCAGTGTAGCTTTCTTCTTTTATAATCTGACCGCTAACATCATAAACCGAAATTTTATCTATTGCAATGTGATCCGTGTTTGTAATATGTACAATGTCGATAGCTGGGTTTGGAAAAATGTTAAACTTATCATCTAAAAATTCGCTTACACCTAAAGGTACACTGTTTAAAGCTGTTATTATAATGTTATCAAATTTATTAGTAGTGGTTACTTGTTTATTATCTGAAAACATCATAATTGATTTAGGAATGAATTTATTAAGAGGCTTAGGATCACTATCAAGATTTAAAAAATCGTTCATAACTACTATATTTAAAGAAGGTATTTCGAAATAAATTTTTTTGTTTGTATAATTAGCATAAAAAATACATTTAACCCAAGTATTAAAAGATAAGAATAAATCTTGTTTGTTTTTACCTAAGACAACTTTTTGTGTGTAAGCCATGCCACTATTTCCGTTGTTAATCCCACCGTAAAATTCTCCAGTATTTGAAATAAAAGTAAAACTAGCAATTTGACGAGAGCTTGCCATATTATTATTATTATTATTAGTTAAAGAAACCATTACACGTTTATGTATAGTTTCATTATTTTGTGAACCTGTATAAAAATCCACTTCAAATTTAATTACATCGTTTCCTTGTGTACGGTTATTTATTAATTGGTCAATATTTCTTTGCTGTAAAGCGGTGTTACCAAAAATAGGTGGTGCAGGTGATTGAAGCGTTATAACTTTACCTTTACTAGCTTCTGTTTGTATTTGAAACCAGTTAGGGGTAGCGTTTGGTGAAGAATTATCATATATTGTGTACCAATTACCTTGCCCGGGTGTTTGCCCAGTGAGATCAGTACTTACATCACCAACTGTAAGGTTGTCAAAGTTTTCAGAATAAAGTACTTGTGCGGTAAGGAAGTTGTTGCACATTGCCAGTGTTGCGGCAAAAAGTAATTTCTTGTTCATAAATACCATTTTATTGGTATAAATATACAAAGAAAAAGCATAAAATACTGCGTAATTTTTGATGACAATATGTTTTAGTTGGTTGATAATTAAACGCTAATACTGCAAAACTTTATTTTTTTCTATCCATCCAAGGGTATCGTTTGGTAGCTGAATTTTAATCCATTGATTGGTGGCTTCTTGTATAAATCCTTTTTCACCTTCGATTAATGTAGCTGAAACCTTGGCAACTGTTCGGGGTTCATTCATCAATACGGCATCGGCATCTTTTACAATCACGTAGTGGTGCATCAACAAATAATCAGATTGGTTTTTGGATATAAAATAACTTCCGATACTAATTGCCAAAGTAAAAATACTCAACGTAAAAAGTGCTTTTTTTGCGGTTGCATTGCTGTTTAAACGATAAATCACAAGTACCATAACCGTTAAAAACATACTGGCAATTGCCAGGTAAGCCCACGCATTGGGTTTTAAAAAATTAAAAACGCTGTACAGCATTTGTTGCTGCGGTATGGGCAAATTGCCTTTTGTGACTTTGGTTTTAAGCTTTTCGGCAAAGTTCAAATTAATGCGTGCGGCTTCGTAATCTGGTTGCAATTTCAACGCTTTTTCTAAATGATAAATGCTTAATGCGGTATTTTGCATACGCAGATAAGATGTTCCTAAATTGTAATGCAACGCAGCATTTAAAGAATCTATTTTTACCAGCTTCTCAAAAATTTGTGCCGAAGCAGCATACTCTTTTTCATTAAAAGCATTGAGTGCTTGTTTCAAAAGCGCATCGTTGTTTTCTTGAGCGTGAATACCCAATGAAAAGCAAAAACTAAAAAAAAGCATCATTAACTGTTTCATATCACTTTTTTATTTGTTTATCGATTGAATTGATCAATTGCACTGCCACTTCGTAATCGTTCTGCATGGTTTGAATGTCCATTTGTGCGTATCGAGCCATTTCGCAAGTGGTTTTTATCGATAAAAAGGTTGATATATCTTGCGCATTGATTTGATGATTTTGCAACAATTCAGTAATGGTATCGTTGCTCATTTCGGTGGTTTCAATTTTCAATCTGGCTTTTAAATAATTGTGCAGGCATCGTTCCAAGGCTTCATAAAAAGCTTCTTTATTTCCGATTTGGGTTTTAGCGGCCGACAGGTATTTTTTAGCCAATTTGTTGTTCGCTTTTAGTTTGTTTCCACGCACATCACCTGCTTTTTTGTCGGATACATTTTTAGCTAAAAACACAATGGGCAAAAGCAATAAAGGCGCTAACCACCACGCATAAAACGATTTGTCTTGAGTAATAAAATGTCCGTTAAACCATTCAATATTTTTGTTCAAAGGTTGTATTTCTGTTTTGCTGCTTACCACTTCTGCTTTGTTGTTCAGTGAAGCGTTTGTAGGCAGTTCGGGTCCTTCGGTTACTTCAATGGTGATAGGTTGCGATGTGCTGGTTTTATAGGTTTTTGAAGCGGTATCAAAATACGAAAAAGTAATCGGTTCAATGGTGTATGTGCCTTTATATTGCGGCACAATCACATATTTTTCGGCTTTAGTACCTTCCATTCCTGCCGATATACTTTTGTTGACACGGTTGATTTGTTCGGGATCATATAATTCCAACGCATTGGGCGCCACGGGTTTTGGTAAGGTTAATAAATCTAAATTTCCTTTTCCTTGCACGCTTACTGTAAGCTCTAAAGGTTCATTTGCTTTTACAGCAGTTTTATTGGCTGTCACCGAAAAGTTATAAGCACCTACTGCACCTGTAAAGCCTGCTGGTTGGCTGTCTAAAGGCAAAGGTTTCACTTGGATGGTTTTTGTGCCGGAAGAATAGGTTTTTTTTCTTAAACCAATTTCGGGCGTGCCAAACACATCAACGCGTCCGGTTAAGTATTGTTCGTCTAATTCCACAACTAATGGGTCGATTTTTAAGGTGCCGTCTTTTTGAGGCAGTAAAACCGCTTTTTGCAAAGGCATGTAGCGATAGCTTTTTCCGTTTAATTCTGCCCGAGTTATTGGCTGCTGTTTTTGTTCAATCATGTGGTTCCAGAAATTTTGATACTTTGGCATTTCTTTTACCAACATGGTATTAAATCCGGCTTGATCGCTTACATATAAACCGTATTCCACCGTGATAGGTTCGTTTACATAGGCACTATTTTTAGACAGTTTTGCAACTAAATGAATACCTTGCCCCATGTTTTTAGGTAGCTGGGGTTGTCTTTGTCGTTGTCTGCCAAAAAGTTCTTCTTCCATTTCATCGAACATGGCAAACGGATCGCGGCGGCGTTGTTGCTGGCGCGGTTGTTCTTGCACGGCATCGCCCACTTTTATAGTTACAGGCTGCGATTTATATAATTTTCCCTCAAAAACAATCGATGCAGCGCCAATTGTTAAAGTTCCCTTTTTTTGGGGTTGCACGTAAAACGAAAAGCTTTTCTCCATACTGCTTTTTCCGTTTACCCACGTATGGCTTACAGACTGCATGGGGCCGCCCACCACATCGAAATTTTCAAACGATGGGCGTTTAAAATCGTCTGCGTCACCGTTCATCACAAAACGCACCTCGATCACTTGATTAATACCAATAGACTGACTACTCACTTGGGTTTTCAGCTGAAACTGTGCCCAAGTAGCTATGCTTGTGAATAAAGCTAAAAACGTATATAAGAAGTGTTTTGCGTACATAGTTTTTACCAATCTTTTTGAGTGGGTGTTGTAACTGGTTTGCCTTTTTGTTCACGACCTTGAATGCGTTCGCGAACGCCTTTTTCATGTTCGTCTAAAGCCTTTAAAATGTTTTCCATTTGCTGTTTAGACTGGTTTTGCTTTTGCTGCTGCGGGTTGGGCTTTGGTTGCTCTTTGTCTTGATCGCCTTTTCCGCCTTTGTTTTGTTGGTCTTTTTTATCTTGATCGCCTTTATCGTCTTTTTTATCCTTGTTTTGATCGTCTTTTTTGTTTGGATCTTTCTGGTCTTTGTTTGAATCGTCGTTTTTATCCTGCTTGTTTTTGTCTTTGTTTTGATCCTGATTTTGTTTGTTGTCTTTATTATCTTTATTCTGATCAGGATTTTCTTTCTGCATTTTCTTCGCTAACGCATAATTGTATCGTGTTTTTTCGTCGTTTGGATTGTTTCGCAAGGCATTTTTATAAGCTTCAACCGCACTTCCGTAATCTTTCAACTTCATAAAGGCATTGCCCATGTTATGAAAAATCTGATGTTTTTCTTCTTTGGTTTTTGCCGATTTTAATGCGGTTTGATATGATGCCACTGCTTCGTTCATTGATTGTAGGCGGTAAATGCTATTTGCTTTATTGTACAAAGCTGCGGTGTTTTGTTTTTCTTTTGCCGAAGCTTTGCGGTAGGTTTGCTCTGCTTTGGTATAATTTTTCACACCAAAACTTTGATTGCCTGCTGCTAATTGCGATTTATAGGATTGTGCTTGAACAACATTCAGCATAACCAATTGTATCATAATGACATACCAAAAGTGTTTCATGTTATTTTTCATTAAATAAATTAATTTTCTTTGCCCATGCGGTTCGGCGTTCCAATACCAAACTATCTATAATCAACAGCAATAAAGCCAAACCAACAAACCATTGAAACTGTGATTGGAAATCGGCAATTTGTTGTGATTCAAAATCGGTTTTTTCTATTTTTTGCAAGGTTTGATCTACCAAATCCACCACCTCATCTGTTTTGGTTCCATAAATAAAAACGCCGCCAGTGCTTTGAGCAATTTCTTTTAAAGTGGCATCGTTTAATTTTGTAACCACGGTAGATCCATCCACATCTTTTTTATAATCAATGATTTTTCCGTTTTGTTTGATTGGAATTTGTCCACCATCTGGTGTTCCAACTCCGATTGTAATAATCTTAATACCTCTATCTTTTGCCATCGCAACAGCATCGCTGATTCCTTCGCCGTGGTCTTCTCCATCAGAAATCAAAATCATTACTTTGCTGGTTTTTGGATCATCAAAATAATTACTTCCCACTTCAATAGCTTCGCGCAAGGCAGTTCCCATACTTGAAACCATTTCGGTGTTCATATCTTGTATATACATTTTTGCCATGCTGTAATCGGTAGTGATGGGCAACATTGGAAAAGCCGATCCGGCATAACCTACAATTCCAATCCGGTCTGATGCTAAATTGTTTATTATTTGCGATGCCAATTGCTTTGATTTTCCCAAACGCGATGGTGCAAGATCTTCTGCCAACATGCTTTTTGAAATATCCATTGCAAAAACAATATCAACACCTTGGCGTTTCACGGTTTCTATTTTTGTTCCAAATTTTGGGTTTACCAAAGCAATAATCAATGCAAATACCGTCACGGCAAGCAAGACCATTTTTATCAGCGGTTTGCTGGTGGTTGATGCTTCGGGTGCCAAACGTTTTAAATAGTTACCAGAACCAAATTCGGCAATTTTCTTTTTCTTCCAAATGGTATTCCATACATATACGGCTATCAATACGGGTATTAATAGCAGTAAATAGAAATAAAAAGGTGTATCTAATCCCCACATGTTACACGAATCCTTTAAATATTGTTTTTCTTGATAAATATTCTATTACTAATAATCCCAACGCTAAAAGCACCAACGAACGAAACAATTCGGTGCGCTGTACAAACTTTTGCTCATCGATTTTTGTTTTTTCTAATTGGTTAATTTCGTCGTAAATATTTTCTAATCGTTTGGTATCTGTAGCCCGGAAATATTTCCCACCGGTTTTTTGAGCGATGCTTTTCATTAAAGCTTCATCAATTTCCACCTTTACGCGGTCGTATTTTAAATCGCCATTCGGTAATATTGCCACGGGTGTTTCTGCCATACCGTTGGTGCCAATACCAATTGTATAAACTTTAATTTTGTATTCTTTGGCAATATCGGCAGCCATTTGCGGATCAATCAAGCCCGAATTGTTCACACCATCGGTCATCAAAATAACTACTTTGCTCTTTGCTTTGCTTTCTTTTAACCTGTTTACGGCTGTTGCCAAACCAACGCCAATGCCTGTTCCGTCTTGAATAATGCGGTCGTATTTAATATCGGCCAATTGATTTAGAAGCAAATTTTTATCGCTGGTCACTGGCGCTTTGGTGTATGCTTCGGCGGCGTAAACCACAATTCCCAAACGATCGTCTATGCGGTCTTTAATAAAATCGGCAGCTACTGTTTTTAGGGCTTCTAAACGATTGGGTTTTAAATCGCGTGAAAGCATCGACCCTGAAACATCGGTTGCCAACACAATATCCACACCGTTTGTAATTTTAGATTTGGTGCTTTTGTCAATGGTTTGTGGTCGGGCCAAAGCCACTACAAGCGCTGCAAAAGCCACTGCCCGCAATACAAAAAGCAACGGATAAAGCTTGGTGAGCAGTGTTTTTTGGTTTTTAAAACCTTGAATACTGCTGATTTTTACAGGAACTTTCTCGTTTTTTCTGTTGATGAACCAATACCAGCCCAATGGCAGTAAAAGTAATAACAACCAGAAAAAGTGCGGATTTAAAAAGGTTATATTACTCATTTGGATTTGCTACATTTAGTTGAATGGATTCAATAACTCGTTGATCTATTTTTGCACCGTATTCATCACCTTCTTTATATAAAATACCCACTTCCTGAATGCCATTTGGTTGAACAAAAACATACATATCGTATTGCATTTTAATGGCTTCGCCCGACACAAAGTTTTGAGCAACTAATGTTCCCGTACCTCTAATTCCACGAACACCTTTTTCTGTAAATTCCTCTGCATTGTAGGTGATATCTTTTGCGCCGTATTGTTTGCCAACAATTTCTAATTTATATTTTAACAATTGTTCTAAACTTAATGAATCATTGGTTTGAACAGCTGTTGTTCCTACAGCAATTATGAGTTGCGTGTTTAGGTTTGAATATGCAAATACGCTGCTTTGTGATTGCTGTTTTTCTTTATCGGACTGCGGCATTTGTACGCGGGTCAATGCTTCGGGCGTACTTATGATAACTGTTGGAAAACCATAGTCTGAGGTGACCCATTCGCGGTTGTACAAACTTTTGTTGGATGCCAAAACACTCCATTCTACACCCGAGCGAATTGCTTGCGCCACATACACAATTCCCGTAACTAAAAGCAACAACACAGTTACACCAATAGGAATTAGTGTACGCATTTGTTTGCGTTTTTTGAAACGGCGTTCGCGCAGTTTTACACGCTGTGATTGCTCTTCAGAAAAGCGTGGAATGGCTTTATCAATAGAAACAGAAATCACTTCGGAAGTTTTGCGGTCTTGTTCAATTTCGCTCATCATAGGTTCCGATTTTGCAAATTTCACCAAATCGGCAGTTTGCAACACGCGTTTTAAATCGTGAACCGTTTCTTTGCTCAATTGTATTTTTTTGGAATTAATGATTTGAAAAAGCATTTGAATAACTTCGGATGTGGTTGATTCTTTTGCAGGAATTTCAAACACTTCCTCGATATAATCCCTAATCACATCGGTCATTTCTGAATAATACGATTTCACATCACCATTTAGCACCAAGCGTTTTGAATCTAACAATTGCAATTTTTTGCTTACTTTTTCAAGCGGTGTTCTGTACAGATCTTCTTCGGTTAAATTTTTGTTTTGTAAATATTTAATCAGAAAATAGGTGGCAACGCCAGCAAGCACACACGCCAGCAACGCAATAAGGTATTTCCACAACTTATCGGTATCGGTTTCGCCACCAACTTGGGCTTTAATGTCGTACATTGGTTGCTTCAAGGTGTCAACCTGCACATTGTTCACTTTAATGTTGAACAAATCGGTTTGATGGTTCTTTTCATCAATATAAACCGATAAACGAGGCACCACATATTCGCCAGCATCAAATTGTGTTAAGGTGTATTTTTTAGTAAGTTCGATTGTATTTCCGTTTGTTACCGTGTCGGTTTTCGATTGTTCCAACACTTCAAACGGACCAATATTTTGCTGGTTTGGAAAAACCACTTTGCTGCTTTCGCTGGCAGTTGCCTTAATAGTTAGGTGAAACGCTGAACCTATCTTTATTTGGGTAGAATCTACGTTAGCCGTTACTTGTGCAAATCCTGCAAAAGCAATAAAACCAAACAATAACGTAACTACTATTTTGTTCATACTAGCGTGCTTTAAAATAAGCCAATAATTTTTTAACATAACTTTCGTGTGTACCCGTTTTAATGATCCCGGCACCACTGCGTGTGAATGTTTTTGTGAAATAATCTTCTAAATCTTGGTAATGGTCGCGGTATGCTTTGCGCAGCTGGGCATCGCCGGTGTTTACATATAAACTTTCGCCTGTTTCGGCATCTTGCATTAAAACATATCCCACATTGTTTAAATCGTTTTCGCGCTGGTCTGTTACTTTAATACCTGTAATATCGTGGCGTTTTGCAGCAATGCGCAAAATTTTTTCGTAATCTTTCGTCATAAAGTCAGACAAAACAAATACAATTGCTTTTTTCTTTAATACTTTAGAAAGATATTCAAACGCTTGCGAAATATTGGTTTTGTTGCTTTTGGGTTGGAATTGAATCAGCTCGCGAATGATTCTTAAAATGTGCGATTTTCCTTTTTTTGGTGGAATGAATAGTTCAATTTGATCCGAAAACAAAATCAAACCAATTTTATCATTATTTGTAGTTGCCGAAAAAGCTAATGTTGCGGCAATTTCGGTAACAACATCGCGTTTAAAATCATCGGTTGAACCAAAGTCTTGCGAACCGCTGATATCCACCATCAACATTAGTGTTAACTCGCGTTCTTCTTCAAAAACCTTTACAAAAGGTTCATTGTAGCGCGCAGTAACATTCCAATCAATCGCACGGATATCGTCGCCATATTGGTATTGGCGCACTTCTGCAAACGACATTCCTTTGCCTTTGAAAGACGTGTGGTATTCGCCCGAAAAAATATGGTCGCTTAACCTTCGGGTTTTTATTTCAATGCGTCGAACCTTTTTTAATATTTCTTTTGTTTCCATTTCTTTGTTTAAGGTTTAAAGTTTTCTTTGTTTCAGGTTGCTTTAACTTGAAACATTAAACTTGGAACAAAATATTAAGGCACTTCGATTTCGTTTACAATTTTGTTAATGATGTCCACACTTGTAATGTTGTCTGCTTCGGCTTCGTAAGTAATTCCGATTCTGTGGCGCAGTACATCTAAAACAACCGCACGTACATCTTCTGGGATTACATAACCGCGGCGGCGGATAAATGCATAACATTTTGCTGCGGTTGCCAAATTGATAGATCCACGAGGCGATGCACCGTAGCTTATATAAGGTTTTAAACTTTCTAATTTGAATTGTTCCGGATAGCGGGTTGCAAAGATGATGTCTAGAATATACTTTTCTATTTTTTCATCCATATAAACCTCTTTCACCGTTTCTTGTGCACGAATGATTTGTTCTAAACTAACCACCGGATTAATCGTTGGAACGGTTCCTGCTAAATTTTGACGGATTACCAAACGTTCTTCTTCTAATTTTGGATAATCAATCACGGTTTTCAACATAAAACGGTCCATTTGTGCTTCTGGCAGCGGGTACGTTCCTTCTTGTTCCACTGGGTTTTGCGTAGCCATTACCAAAAATGGTTTTTGCAGTTTATGGGTGGTATCGCCAATGGTAACTTGTTTTTCTTGCATGGCTTCTAACAAAGCAGATTGCACTTTTGCAGGCGCACGGTTGATTTCATCGGCCAAAATAAAATTAGCGAAAACCGGTCCTTTTTTTATACTAAAGTCATTAACTTTTACGTTGTAAATCATAGTACCTACCACATCGGCAGGTAACAAATCTGGGGTAAACTGAATGCGGCTAAACGATCCGTGAACCGCCTTGGCAAGGGTGTTAATTGCTAATGTTTTAGCTAATCCGGGAACACCTTCCAATAAAATATGTCCTTGCCCTAACAAACCAATTAGTAAGCGATCAATCATGTGTTTTTGCCCCACAATTGTTTTGTTCATTTCGGCAATAAGCAAGTCAATAAACGCGCTTTCACGTTCTATTTTGTCGTTTATTGAGCGAATGTCAGTAGTGGCTGTTGTTGCTTCCATTATTTAGTTTTGTGTATATTATTTTTTCAGTTACAAATTGATTAAAATTTATTTGCTTAACTTGTTAACAAATGGTTAAAATACATCATGTGGCATTTGTTTTAAGTATCAATTATCATTTTCTTTTTATAATTTTAAGATAAAACTACCAATTGTGATAAATAAACGGCTTTTAATTAAAAACTTGTTAGCGCATCATGCCGAGAATAGCTTCTTTGATAAGAAGCAACAGCTAAACTTACACACTTTAGAAGGAAAAGCCAAATTTTTAAAGAATGTTTGTTCACTTTCTAATTCAAATCCGTTCAATTTATCATTTATTTTGGTTGGAATTGAAGATGAAAAAAGCCTTATTGTGGGAACCGACTTTTACGATGACAGCCATATTCAGAATTTAATTAATGCTTATTTAGAAAATCCGCCGCAAATTCAATATGAAAATGTAATTTTTCCACATTTAGAAAACGGTATGGTGGTGGGCTTGGTGAGTATTTTTCCCAAAAAAGGAAAATGTTTTTTTAAAAAGCGCATTTATACGATCTACGAAGAAGCGTCTTTTTCGCGCATTGGCAGTATATCGCATCCGGAATATCTTCCGCCTAAAATAAACAACAGTGAAATTGTTGATAGTATCTTAAAAGTTTCGGTCACCAATTTAAAAAATACTATTGATAGCGTGTTGTATTTTATGACTCAAACACATCCGGATATGAAACCAAAGTACCAAGTTTTTAAAGAATATTTCACGGTGTGCTGGGCGGGAGTTGAAAAAGTTAAGAAAGGCGAAACCTATCTTTCTAGAGTTGATATTGAATTAATTAATGAACAGGTTAAGATTTTTTATTCGGCATTGGATGAAGTTTCCATTAGCTATACTGAAAATGAATTTGTGATAACAGAATATGTGAAAATTGGATTCCGTAAAAACAACCGCTACATTCCTTTTAGCGTGCAGAAAATTATTTTTAGCGATTCAATGACCTATCAAATTACATCGGAAATCATCTTTAAAACGCCCGAAATTGATAAACGCCATTTGTATCATCTATACAATTATTACACATCCATCTTAAATAAATTAAAAAACAACAAACGCTTACATACAATTGAGCAAAACGATTTGCAAAATCTTTGTTATTCGTTTATGTTGTGTTATCTTCACGGTTTTAATAATGCCAAAGAGGTGCTTATCACTCACAAAAGCGTATTTAAAAACAGTAAATACTCTTTTTTGTATGCCTCTTTTAAAGAAGTAATGCGCATTTTGCGTAAGCTAAAATACGAAACCCAAAATGAGTAACACATTTGTAATTGGCGATATACACGGTGGCTTAAAAGCATTGCAACAGGTTTTAAACCGTGCAAATGTCACTACCAATGATAAGTTGATTTTTTTAGGCGATTATGTGGATGGATGGAGCGAAACACCCGCTGTTTTAGATTTTTTGATGGATTTATCGGCAACGTATTCGTGTGTTTTTATGCAAGGAAATCACGAGGAAATGCTGCTGAAATGGTTAAAAAAAGAAGACGACAACGAATTGTGGCGTTTTCATGGTGGCGAAGCTACCGTTCAGGCCTATCAAAATATTTCGTTGCGGGTTATTGAAAAACACATCGCATTTTTGCAGCAATTAAAGGAATATTATATCGATGACCAAAACAGGCTGTTTATACATGCCGGTTTTACCCATTTGAAAGGCGTTACATTTGAATACTTTAGAGGAATGTTTTGGTGGGATCGCACGCTTTGGGAAACAGCCATGGCAGTTGATGGTAATTTAAGCCCGAACAATCTGCGCTATCCACAACGTTTAAGGCTATACAAAGAAATATTTGTGGGGCACACACCCGTGATTCGCTTTGGGGCATCGGCTCCCATGAATTTTGCAAATGTGTGGAACGTGGATACAGGCGCAGCATTTACCGGAAAACTGTCTATTTTGAATGTGGATACCAAAGCATATTGGCAAAGCGATGCCCTGACCGATTTATATCCCAATGAAAAAGGAAGAAATTAATGCCGAATTTGTTATCTTTGCCAGAAATATTATGATTATGAAAAGATTAGCATTAGCAGTTTGTGCTTTGGGTAGTACGCTAGGCGTGCAAGCACAAGCTTTAAACGAAGTAGAATTAAACATTTTTAATACCATTGTAAATCAATCAGTTGAAATTGGATACGAACATTTTATTGATCAAGATCAGTCAATCGGTGCCGATTTATTGATTAACGATCGTTTTTCTTACTACGGACAAAACAAAAAAGAAGGAAAGTTTAAACAATTCAACACCAATGCGATTGCTGTAAATTATAGTTTTTATTTTGGTGGAAAAGAAGGTGAGCACGCATCGGGCTTTTATGCACAACCGTTTTTAAAATACCGTTTTGGTGATTACGAACACGATGTGGAAATTGCACAAGGAGTTTATCAAAGACAAACCGTTGACATGAATTCGTTGATTATTGGTGTAGGTGGCGGATACAAATTGGTTAAAAACGATGCCTTTACAGTAGCACCATTTGTAAACATTGGTAGAAACTTTAAGCAAGAAGTTGCCGATGAGTTTATGGGCGTTGAATTGAACGCAGGTATCAATATTGGTTACCGATTTTAGTAATGAAAATGGATAAAAAAAAAGCTGTTTTTCCAATGAAAAACAGCTTTTTTGTTTTTGATTTGTAAAGCTTAAAAATAGATGAGGCTGTCCAAAAAGGCAGTCTTTTTTTATGCGGCTAATTTTTGATAGTGAAAATTGTGGTGATTATTTTTAGTTGAAGAAAATTCTTGATGCTTAAAAATGAAAATTTCAATTTCAAAAATCATTTTTGAACCTCTTTTTGCGGTTTTTACAACAATTTTCTTAGAAGTCGCTTCTTTGGCCACCATTTTTCTAAAATTATGCCCAAGAGCCATCAGTAGAAACTCTAATTCTACTTTTTCTAAGCCTTTGAATGTAAATCTGTTAAATTTATTATTGCTTTTGAGTTGACCAAAGACAGCTTCTACTTCTATCGGGCGTTTGCTTCGGTGTTTTAAACCTTCTTCGCTCGTTAATAAATTTCTCGCTCTTTCTTTAAGCTCATTCAAACGGTGGATTGACTTCTATTCTGCGATTACTTTTGCATTGAAACATTCCCTCGAAGCGGACAATTGTTGCAGTTTTTAGCTTGATAATAAGACACTTGCGATTCGTACCCGTTGCTCGATATTCGTTTGCCTTTGCCAACATTTTCCATTCGTTGACCCATCGGACAAACGTAAAAATCTTGTTCTTGGTTATAGAATAAATTCTGAACCAAAAACGGATTGTTTTCCATCTTCTTTTTCTGTTCTGCATGAAAATAATTATACTTCACATTACGCTGTAACGTTTTATTTTCAAGCATTTCGTAATTCTCCTCACTTCCGTATCCTGCATCGGCAACCACTTCTTTGCTTTGTTTTCCGTAGAGATTTTCAAAACCATCGAGATGCGATTCCAAAGTCGTGGTATCCCCGGTTTTTGATGGATGGAAACGTGGGTAATAAACTGATTTTCAGTTGAAATCTGCGTATTATAAGCCGGTTTAAGCTGTCCGTTTTTCATGTGATCTTCCTTCATCCGCATAAAAGTAGCGTCGGGGTCGGTTTTGCTGTAAGAATTCCTATCGCCTAAAGTTTCTAGGTCTTTTTCGTATTTTTCTAATTTTGGAAGATGCTCATCTGAAGTTTTTTGTAGCTCTTTTGCCTGTTTTTTGTAGGTTCTTTTTAGTTTTTTGTTCAATTCAGATAACTTCTCTTTTAGTTCTTCGGAATTGATTTTTTTGGGCAGTTCTTCCTTGTTAAGTTCTTGATTATCTGATTGAATACTGTTTTCAATATCTGAAAGAATCGTATTGATTTTAACTTCTAATTTTTCTTTGTACTTTTCCACAGAACCCCGCCAAACGAAGGTGTATTTATTGGATTTTGCCTCTATTTTTGTGCCGTCAATATACTGAACATCAAGGCTGATGTAGCCCAATTCTACCAGCATTTTCACCACTTCGGCAAACAAATCTTTGATTTTCTCCTTCAAAATTTTCCCTCTAAATTCGTTGATGGTTCTAAAATTTGGTAGAATTTCCCGAAATGTACATAAAATGGATGTTTTCGGTAAGGGCTTTGGCGATTTTTCTACACGAATAAACGTTGGACAAATAGCTGTAAAACAACACTTTAATCATCATTCTCGGATGATATGCAGAGCAACCTCCGCCTAAGTAAAGATTTGTAATATCGCTGATATCCAATTGATTAACCACCGAATCCACCAACCGAACGGGGTGGTCTTCTGGAATCAAATCAAAAATATTGATAGGGAAAAGTTCTGGAGAGTTGCCTGTTTGATTTTTAAATGTTACCTTAGCCACAGTTGGGTTTTTTGTTCAACTCTAAAATACGAATTTTTTAGAGAAAACACAACTAAAAAAGGGCTGCCCAAACTTTTTGGACAGCCTCTTTTTTTCTATCGTTGCTGCAACTTAGCTTCCATGCTCATTGTGGCATGTGGAACCAATTTAAGACGCTCTTTTTCGATTAATTTACCGGTTACACGGCAAATTCCGTAAGTTTTGTTTTCAATGCGCACCAAAGCATTTCGCAAATCGCGTAAAAACTTTTCTTGGCGGGTAGCCAATTGCGAATTTGCTTCTTTAGACAAGGTTTCGCTGCCTTCTTCAAACGCTTTAAATGTAGGCGATGTATCATCGGTACCATTGTTTAAATCGTTCATATAAGCACTTTTAATTAAATCTAAATCGGCTTGTGCTTTTTCTATCTTTTTAAGGATGATTTCTTTGAACTCTGCTAATTCAGCATCTGAGTATCGAACTTGTACGTTTTCCTTTTCCATAACTAATTCATTTATTTTGAAACACTAATTTTGGTTACTATATCATCAAATTCAATTTCTATACCATTTATCAAATCATCAGTAAATTCAAGCGTTTCGGTTAAGGTTTCGGCTTTAATATACGCTATATTTGCATGAACGGCTTCTTGTACTGCTGCGTTGGGCAGCATTTTTATTGTTACTTTATCGGTTACTTCAAACCCAGAATCTTTACGGATATTCTGAATTCTGTTTACCAATTCGCGTGCAATTCCTTCTTTCTTCAATTCATCGGTTAAGGTAATATCCAAAGCCACTGTAATTCCGTTTGCATTTGCTACCAACCAACCTTCAATATCTTGTGAAGAAATCTCTACGTCTTCGTTTGTTAATTTAACAACATTTCCTGATATTTCCAAAGAAATTTCGTTGTTTTTCTCTATGTCATTAATTTGCTCTTGCGTAAAATTCTGAATCGCTTTTGCTACATTTCCCATTTCTTTTCCAAATCGTGGTCCCAATGCCTTGAAGTTTGGTTTGATTTGTTTCACCAAAATCCCTGATGCATCATTGAGCAATTCTATCTCTTTTACGTTTACTTCTGCCATGATTAAATCGGCAACTGCTTCTATTTCTGCCTTTTGATTTTCATCTAAAACAGGAATCATTACTTTTTGCAACGGCTGGCGCACTTTTATCATTTCTTTCTTTCGCAATGATAATACTAAAGATGATACAATTTGTGCCTTTTCCATTTTACTTTCTAACGATTTATCAACAAACGATGCATCGAACGAAGGAAAATCGGCCAAATGTACAGATTCAAATGATTCTTTTGCAGTTGCTTGTGTTAAATCTTTGTAAAGCCTGTCCATAAAAAACGGAGCGATTGGTGCTGATAGTTTTGCAACTGTAGTTAAACACGTATATAATGTTTGATAAGCGGCAATTTTATCTTGTGCATATTCGCCTTTCCAGAAGCGGCGGCGGCATAAACGCACATACCAGTTACTCAAGTTTTCTTGAACAAAATCGGATATGGCGCGTGCAGCTTTTGTTGGTTCGTAATCGGCATAGGCTTCGTCAACGGTTTTTATCAAGCTGTTTAGTTCCGATAAAATCCAACGGTCGATTTCTGGTCGATCTGCCAAAGGAACTTCATCTTCGCTATAAGTAAATCCATCAATATTTGCATACAAAGCAAAAAACGAGTAGGTGTTGTACAACGTTCCGAAGAATTTACGACGCACTTCTGTAATTCCGTCTAAATCAAACTTCAAATTGTCCCACGGATTGGCATTCATAATCATGTACCAGCGCGTAGCATCTGGTCCGTGATCTTCAATGGTTTGGAAAGGATCAATAGTGTTGCCTTTACTTTTAGACATTTTTACACCGTTTTTATCTAAAACCAAACCGTTCGATACAACATTTTTATAGGCTTTTTCACCAAAAACCAAGGTGCCAATTGCGTGTAAGGTGTAAAACCAACCGCGCGTTTGATCAACCCCTTCTGCAATAAAATCGGCAGGGAAATTTTGGTGATTGTCGATGTATTCTTTATTTTCAAACGGATAATGCCATTGCGCATAAGGCATAGAACCAGAATCGAACCAAACATCAATTAAATCTGTTTCGCGCTTCATTGGTTTGCCCGATGGAGAAATTAGCGTGATGCCATCCACCACATTTTTATGTAAGTCGATTTTATCATAGTTTTCTTCGCTCATATCGCCCACCATAAAACCATCGAACGGATTTTCTGTTTGAACGCCCGCTGCGATTGCTTTTTCTATCTCGGCAACCAATTCTTCTACCGAACCTATGATTAACTCTTCGGTTTTATCTTCGGTTCGCCAAATTGGCAACGGAATGCCCCAATAACGCGAGCGTGATAAATTCCAGTCGTTGGCATTTTTCAGCCAGTTTCCAAAACGCCCTTCGCCTGTTGCTTTAGGTTTCCAGTTGATTTCTTCGTTTAAATCGAACATTTTATCTTTCACTTCGGTCACCTTAACAAACCAAGAATCTAATGGATAATACAAAATTGGTTTATCGGTTCTCCAACAATGTGGATAACTGTGCACATATTTTTCTACCTTAAAGGCTTTGTTTTCTTCTTTTAAACGGATGGCAATTTCCACATCGACCGATTTTTCAGGTGCATCGCCGTCGTTGTAATATTCGTTTTTCACATATTTGCCAGCCATATCGCCCATTTGAGGAACAAAACGTCCTTGCAAATCTACCAATGGCACCGGGTTTCCGGCATCGTCTAAAACCAACATGGGCGGCACTTCTGGAGTTGCTTCTTTGGCAACCTTGGCATCGTCTGCACCAAAAGTAGGTGCCGTGTGCACAATACCCGTTCCGTCTTCAGTGGTTACGAAATCGCCTGCAATCACTCGGAATGCATTTTCAGGGTTTTGATACGGCAAGGTATAAGGCAATAACTGCTCATAACGAATACCCACTAAATCAATTCCTTTAAATTCTTTAACAATGAAATACGGGATTTTTTTATCGTTTGCGTTATAATCTGCTAATTCCGCTTCGGTTTCAACAGCTACAAATTTTCCTGCAAACTGCTTTGTAACTAAAGGTTTTCCTAAAATCACATTTATGGGCTGGTTGGTGTATTGGTTGAATGTTTTTACCAACACATAATCGATTTTTGGCCCCACAGTTAATGCAGTGTTACTTGGCAAAGTCCACGGAGTTGTGGTCCAAGCCATGATATCAATTGGTCCAAAGCCTTTTAAGAAATCGGGCAATGAATTTTCGATGGTTTTAAACTGTGCAACAATAGTAGTATCGGTCACATCGCGGTATGATCCCGGCTGACTCACCTCATGCGACGACAAGCCTGTACCTGCTTTTGGCGAATAAGGTTGAATGGTGTAACCTTTGTACAGCAAATCTTTGTTGTAAATTTGCTTTAACAACCACCAAACGGTTTCCATATATTTGGGTTTGTAGGTAATGTACGGATCGTTCATATCTACCCAGTAACCCATTTTTTCGGTAAGATCGTTCCACAAATCGGTGTAGCGCATCACGGTACGTTTACACGCCTCGTTATACTCTTCAACCGATATTTTTGTTCCGATATCTTCTTTGGTAATACCCAATTCTTTTTCAGTGCCTAATTCAACAGGCAAACCATGTGTATCCCAACCCGCTTTACGCTTAACTTGAAACCCTTTTTGAGTTTTGTATCGGCAAAAAATATCTTTAATAGCACGAGCCATCACGTGGTGAATACCAGGTTTTCCGTTTGCAGAAGGCGGACCTTCGAAAAACACAAAAGGCTGGTTGCCTTCGCGAGAAGTAACCGATTTATCAAAGATGGATTGATCTTTCCAATACTGCAACATTTCGCTTGCTACGGTGGGTAAATCTAATCCTTTATACTCTGTGAATTTGGTGCTCATGATACTGTTTTTAAATTCAATGTGCGAATTTAAGGAATTTAGGTTAAATAGTAGTATTTAATTTAGTTACGATTTATAAGCTTTGCCAAAGTTTGGAACTTTGGCAAAGCGATTTTGGATAATTAAATCAAGTAAAAAAGCAATCCAGTTATTGAATTGCTTTTAAAAGATATATTTTGTTTGTTTAGTTTTTTACGAATTTCTGCGTACTCCCTGCAATGCGTAATATGTATGAACCTTTTTGTAACGTGCTCACATTAATTTGTGCTTGGGTAATATTGTTTAAAGATCCTTTTAAAACTTCGCGCCCCATTAAATCGTAAACAGAATAGGGTTTATTTACTGCTTCAGGAAATGTTAGGTTTAACACATCGTTTGTTGGATTTGGAAACATGGAAAATTCAATTTTCTCTTGGTCTTTCACAGCTAAAGGATTTAATGCAAAACGATAGACCGTGTTTGGTGCGGGCAAAGCGTTTAGGTTTGTAGGGTTAGATGTGGGGTTTGTAACTTCAGTGTAAGTTGGACTTGTGATAGTTCCATCAATAAAACCGCCTTTTACATTATTACTATCTTCATACGAAAGAAATATATAAGAAACGCCTTCATCGTTTAAAGAGGCAACATTTGTTACGTTGTGATTTCCATAGCGGTATTCTATACTTTTATCTGCTTCGTAAAACCAAATTTGATAATTTAAAAATAAATTAGTGGTGCCAGTAGCATCAAACTCCATCTCTAATCCGGCATTTTTCACTTCCATTTTTAAAATACGATTTCCTGAAGTCCCTTCAACTTTATATGAAATGGGCGATACACCGTTACCTATACCAGATACGTTACGATCCATTATATAGGCATAAGCTGGAAATAATTCGCTATATAAATTAGCATTTGTTGAACTTTCGAGATAAAAGTAATCGTCCTCAAAATTAATTGTATTATAGGTTTGTCCGAAAATATCTATATTAAAAGGACTTGCAATAGGTCCAAAAAAATCAAAATCCCAGATAGTATTATTTGTTAAACTTGTAGCTCCTGTAAGGTCTGTATAAGTAGCAGTGCTTTTTGTAAAAGTATAATAGTTTTGTGCACTTACCGTTAATGTGGTTAACAACAAGCTTGCTAATAAAGTAATTTTTTTCATTTTCCTAAATATTTTAATTAATTATTCGGTATAAATATATAGAATGTTTTTACAATTAAAACAGCTTTTTACTATTTAACAAATTGTTAGCGAGTGTGATAAGTTGATTTATTATCATACAAGACGAATAATAGCAATACAATATACGTTACCAATACAAAAAAATATATCTTATTAAAAAAATGCAACAGGGATATTGTTGATTTTATAACGTTTTACTATAGTATATAAAATATTTTTATATTTTTAAAAAAAATGTCAGTATATTGTTTTTTTTTGTTTATTTGCATGAAATTTATAAAAATCTAGTTGGCATTTTATGTTACTAGTACTAACAACAGCATTTCCTGACAGACCAATAGACAGAGTATTAGACTATACAATAAAACAATTAGAATCATCGTTTATGGTTCAACCAATTGGAATGGTTGGCGCGATAATATAAAAAACCAACACACTAATGCTACATCTGGCAATGTAGATGAATTGTTTGCTAATTGGAATTAATTAGAATGTCATGAAAAATTTTTTTTTATTCTTAATATTAATTACTTTAATTAGTAGTTGTTGTACTAATAAAGATACCATTACTTACAATTTTACTACTGAAGAAAAAGCTTTTCTTCCTTATCAAGCACAAACTGTTATAAAATGGCAAAATAATAATGGAGACACTTTTAGCGGAACTACTTCTGATAAAACGGTTTCAGTAAAAGAAATATCAGATTATGACTGTAAAAGCTTTGAAAGTGAAGAAATAAATATTTTTGTTACTATTAATAATGAACATTATAGTATTTCATTCGAAAAGAGAGGTCCAAATAATATAAATTTGAATATTTCGCAAAGCGTAAATGGAATACCTAAACGCGGTTTTGGAGTTGATGTGAGTCATTTTGGTTTCACAACTATTGAATTCAATAACGAAACATTCAATGATGCTATAAAACTTACAGCTTATGGAGATGAGGATGTTTATCTTGGCACATTAATCTATAGCAAAACCAACGGTATCGAATTTATATTGTTTGAAGACGGCACTTGGTACAAACGTGTAGAGTAAAAGCTTAAACAACTCTGTCAAAGTTTTGAACTTTGACAGAGTTTAAAAATACAATTAGAATCATCGTTTATGGTTCAACCAATTGGAATGGTTGGCGCGATAATATAAAAAATCAGCATACTAATGCTACATCTGTTAATTTAGATGAATTATTTAATAACTGGTAGATATTATGAAAAAGGGATTATTTTTACTATTACTAACCGTGATTGCAGTTGGTTGCAAATGCGAAGAAACATTAACTGTTTATTCTTTAACTGAAGACGAAAAAGCTTTAGTACCTTACCAATTAAACCAAACTGTAAAGTGGATAGATCATAACAATAATATCCACAATGGATTATTATCAAAAATTACAGAAAATTTCGATGAAGGAGGAGGCAGAGGCGAGGATTGTAGCAGAGTCCAGTATAACCGATTAATTTCTTATATACAGTTTAATAATTTTAAGTATGAAATTTTATTTGAAAAGAGAAACCCAACAGAGATTAACTTAGTTATACAAGAATATATTGATAATACAATAACAAGGTCTTTTATACGTGGTATAAAATTAGATAGTTTTACCACCATAGAATTTAATGGAGAAGCATACGAAAATGCCGCATTGCTAAAGCAAAGTGTTTTAGATGGTGAAGCTTTCGGTCATTTGGTTTACTCCAAAACCAACGGTATCGAATTTATATTGTTTGAAGACGGCACTTGGTACAAACGTGTAGAGTAAAAGCTTAAACAACTCTGTCAAAGTTTTGAACTTTGACAGAGTTAAAAACATAAACCAAAAAATCCCGAGCATTGCCCGGGATTTTTGGTTTTATATAGTATTTATTCGGTTAAAAACGATAACCGATACCGATTGATGCGCGGATTCCAGCCCAAGGACCGTCTAGTTTTGCTTTGGCACCAGAATCGTTTACTTCGTAATCAAAATCAACCACCGGAATATCTAAATCGCTTAAAGATTTGCGAATAGCATCTTGCTCACTTTGATTCAACGATCTTTTACCTTCTAATGTTCCTTTTGCCGAACCAAAGTGTGGTCCCATGATCATCCAATCTAAATAAAAATCTTTGTACACGCGCCATTGTGCGCCAATAGCAAATCCGCCTGAAAAAGCTTTAACCTCTCCATTTACCATAATATTTTCTTCTTTACCTTCGTAATCATAGTTTACAGGTAAATCTACGTTATATTTTCCGTAGCGAACAAAAGGTGCAATATAAAAACCTTTGTATCCTTCTTTGCCTAAATAAAAACGAATTTCAGGTGTTACAGAAAAACTAGAGATGCTTATTTGTTTTAATTGCGCACTTGTTGTTTGGTCATCTACAAACGATTCCACAGAGCTTGAAAAAGGCAATCCTTTAGAAGGCATCACATTTACTGTTGCACCCACTGTGGTTTTTGGAGTAATTAAACGTTCGTATTGTAAGGAAATATTTCCGGCAGTAAGCGCTAAAAGATTCAGCTTTACCATGTTTTTGTTTTCAATTTCTGGCTTTTGCTCTTCTACAGGCTGTTCTTGTGCCATGCCCAACTGTGCTGCAAAAAGAAACACAGCTGCTAAGATTGTTTTTTTCATGTTTTCTAAAATTTTGGCAAAAGTACTTTTATTTTTTAGATATAGAAATATTTTTATTTCAATACCTGTTGATTTAAAGCGATTTACTATGTTTGTGCTATAAAAAAAAGATTCTTTTTTTCAGAAAAAAACACAACTGTTTTTGTTGCTTAATTCTTTTGCGAAAGTTATTCTTCTAAACTTAATTCGCCACAGATAGGTGTTTGAAAAGCTTTTGAAAATGCTGGTGCCGATAAATTTTGTGGCAGCAACACCATGAGTTTTGTAATAGCCGCTTCGGTAGTGATATCGTACCCCGAAATGACACCAATTTGTTTTAAAGCCGTTCCTGTTTCGTATTTGCCCATATCCACACTACCACCCCAACATTGCGTTACATTTACAATTTTAATGCCGCGCTGAATGGCTTTTTGCAAGCAATTAATAAACCAAAACGGTGTGGGTGCATTTCCAGAACCAAAGGTTTCTAACACAATTGCTTTTAAATGAGGAATGTTTAAAACAGCTTCTAAAACACTTTGAGTGATGCCTGGAAAAATTTTAAGGATAAAAACATCGTCATTTAATTCTTTTTGAATCGTTAATTGGTTCGATTCGTAAAAATCGTCTAATAAATGTTCATTGACTTTTAAATGAACGCCACTTTCTGCCAAATGCGGTAAATTGGGCGATGTAAAGGCATTGAAATGTTCGGCTGAAATTTTGGTGGTTCTGTTTCCGCGATACAGCTTGTATTCAAAATACAAACCAACTTCTTTTATAACAGGAATTTTATCTTGATGCAGCGAAGCAATTTGTATGGCGGTAATTAAATTCTCTTTGGCATCGGTACGCAAATCGCCAATGGGCAGTTGCGACCCAGTTAATATCACTGGTTTTGAAAGGTTTCTCAGCATAAAACTCAATGCCGATGCGGTATATGACATGGTATCTGATCCATGCAAAACCACAAAACCATCAAAATCTTGGTAGTTTTTTTCAATAACCTCAGCAATGGTGATCCAATGCTCGGGGTTCATGTCTGAAGAATCAATCGGATCTTCAAACGAATAGGTATCAATGGTGCAATCTAATAACTGTAATTCGGGAATGCGTTCTAAAAGCTGGTTAAAATTAAAAGCTTTTAAAGCACCGGTTTCAAAATCTTTTACCATACCAATGGTTCCGCCCGTATAAATTAAAAGAATGGCTTGTTTATGCATGGCTTAGTTTTAATTTGTTTACAACAGGGTTGGCATACATTTCTAAAAAAGTATCTACCATTGGTTCGTTGCATTTATCAACTTTAAGCTCTAGGCGACGCAAAAAAAGTTGTTTTTCTTTTTCGGTATATTCGTTTGCAAAACGGTTGGTATCGTTCAATAAATCATAAGCAATATAATTAGTGGGCCACAATTTATAGTTGGCAATAATTTGCTCGTCGATTACTTTCGATAACATTTGGATTTGCTTGTTCACGTTGGTTGTTTCGTTTTTAATAACGTCTAAATCCGTATCTAACACATCGCCAATATGCAGATGGATACGTTTTTTTTGCCCCACAACGCCACTCATTAAATTTAAAAAATCTTCGTTTTTGTCTTTAATATACAATTCGTCTGCCATTTTTGCCATTAGTTGCGGCATTTTTAGCTTATCGGTAGGGTCGTATTCATAAGAAATAGAAACGGGAACAATACGCAATTTTTTAAAGTAATCCATCATCGATTCCTCATTACACGCCATTCCAATCATTTTTAAAACGCCTTGATGGGTGGCATCGTTGCCGTCTTTGGTGCGGCCTTCGCGCTGTGCAATCCAAACCGAGCGGTTGTCTTCTTTGAGCAAATGATACATATATTCCGACAACAACTTGCTGCTTTCTAACAGTTCTCGAGGCGAAAGTCCGCGTTTTACGATAAAATTGCGGTTTAGTTTTGCTAAATCCATAAACAACTGCTTCTGAACCAAATTATCGCCAACTGCCGAACCTGTCATGATTTTTCCGTGTTCCATTAACAAAATATTTAAGAAACTGGTGTCAAGCAAAATGTCGCGGTGGTTGGATATAAAAAGATACGATGTGTGGTCGTCTAGCTTATCAAACCCCGAACTTGAAAGTCCTTCAGAGGTGTTTTTTAAAACTTGCTGCAAGGTATGATAAATGATTTTCGACTGAAAATCGCGAATGCTGTGTATGTTGTTTAACAGGTTTTGAACCTGTTCTTCTGAATATTCTGGAAATGTATAATCTATCAACGATTTTAGCATCGGATGATGGGCGATATTTTGAAGCACTTTTTGCACTTCCTCATCGTGGTAAAAACGTATCGAATCGAATTTAGACATAGTTTGAATTTATTTTCGTAACTGAAACAAATATACTTCCAATTTACAATTTAAAAATGTTTAATGCGTTTTTTGTTGTTTGATTTGCAATTTCTTCTACTGATAGATTGTAAATAGCTGCTAATTTTTGGGCAACCAATGCCACATAGCTGCTTTCGTTGCGCTTGCCGCGATAGGGTGCCGGTGCTAAATAAGGCGAATCGGTTTCTAAAACGATATGTTCTAGCGGAATTTGATTTAAATATTGATCTATTTTTCCGTTTTTAAAAGTTGCAACGCCACCAATTCCCAGTTTCATGTTCAAATTTAAGGCGCGTTCTGCTTGTTTAAAATCGCCCGTAAAACAATGGAAAATTCCAAATAAATCGTTGCTTTTCTCTTGATCTAATACTTCAAAAACTTCATCAAACGCATCACGACAATGGATATTTATTGGCAAACTGAGCTTCTTTGCCCACTGAATTTGGGTTTGAAAAGCCTGTTGCTGAATTTTTAGGGTAGATTGATCCCAATATAGATCCACACCAATTTCGCCCACGGCAACATAGGTTCCTTTTGCTAATTCTTGTTCAACAAAAGCCAATTCTTCTTCAAAAGTTTCAGGTTTTACGTAGCAGGGATGCAAGCCCATCATTAAATGAACGTTTTGCGGATATTGCTGTTGTATTTGTTGCATACCATTATAATAAGAAGCATCGATCGCCGGAACAAAAAAATGTTTTACACCAGCTGCAAGTGCGCGTTCCATCATTTCGGTGCGGTCGTTTTCAAATTCTTCACTATACAAATGGGTGTGTGTATCAATTAAAATCATTTTGTATTTTTTAATTTTCTTTCTTACCACAAAGAATGCCTAGATTTTTCTAACTAAACTATCACTGTTTTAGATAAATTCTATGTGGTTAAATTATATCTACCTATTTTTGCTTTTCAACAGATATTAAATTAATGAACGATCTTGTAACTGTATTAGAACAGCAAAATTATTTTAGCATTCCGTTTCGCATTCGCAAATCCAATCACTTGTATGTTCAAGCAAAAATAAACCGCATTAAAGGCTTGTTTTTGATTGATACAGGTGCATCGAACACGTGTATCGATTCCAACGAAAAAGATTTTTTTAAGTTGTTGTCAAAAGCACATAAAGCCAAGGCTTCGGGTGCGGGCTCAAACGATATGCATGCCGAAATTTCTACCAACAACACCATACAATTAGGCAAATGGAAAAAAAACGGCATCGACTTAATTTTGCTGGATCTTACGCATGTAAATTTTGCTTTAACCCAATACAAATTGCCCAAAGTGCACGGAATTATTGGCAGCGATTTGCTTAAAAGCACCGGAGCCATTATTCATTATCCCGAACAATTACTTTTTATTAAGTGATTGTTTTTGCCATTCGGTAGCAACGGTTTCTAATTCGGCATACCAGCTTTCGCCATATTTACGGATTAGAGGTTCTTTTAAAAATTTATAAACAGGCACCTCTAATTCTTTACCCAATGCGCAAGCATCGTCGCAAATATGCCAACGATTGTAATTTACTGCTGAAAACTGTGAATATTCTTTAATACGAATAGGGTATAAATGACACGAAATGGGTTTTTTCCATGTAATCAATCCTTCGTTATAAGCCTGTTCAATGCCACACAAAGCGGTTTTTCCATCAAAAATCACATAAGCACACTCTTTATTGTCAATGAGCGGGGTTTCCAAATCGCCATCCTCGCCTACTATCCAGGTACCTTTTTCCTCTATTACTGCAATACCTTTTGCACGCAGATAAGGTTTAATAACAGGGTATATTTCCTCTAAAATAGCTGTTTCGTCTTTATCTAAAGGGGCACCTGCATCGCCATCCACACAACATTGTCCTTTACAAGCTGTTAGGTTACAAACAAATTCTTTTTCAAGAACATCGTCTGATACTATTGTTTTTCCAATCTGAAACATAAATCAATTCATTTGCAAGTGCAAAGTTACAATTATTTAATAGTTTCTAGATGTTACCAAAAAGGTAAAAATTATCATTTGAAACATTCGTTGTTTTTGGTTGATAATAAATACCTTTGCAAAAAATTGAAAAGGCTATGGAAATTAATTTTAAAGAGATTTTTACTGCAGGTATGATTATTTTTGCAGTGATTGATATTTTGGGGTCTATCCCGATTATTGTGGATCTGCGTTCGCGTGTAGGAAAGATTCAATCCGAAAAAGCATCTATTGTGGCTGCTTGTATCATGATTGCCTTTTTGTTTGTGGGAGAAAGCATTTTAACATTAATAGGAATTGATGTAAATTCGTTTGCTGTTGCCGGTGCTTTTGTTTTGTTTTTTCTTGCCTTAGAAATGATTTTGGGCATACGATTGTACCGCGATGAAGAGCCAAAAACAGCCTCTATCGTTCCATTGGCATTTCCTTTAATTGCCGGCCCAGGAATCATGACCACTCTTTTGGCGTTGCGTGCTGAATATCAAACAATAAACATTGTATTTGCGGTGGTGTTAAACATAATTGTGGTCTATGTGGTTTTGAAGCTTTCCGGACAAATAGAGCGGTTGATTGGCGCAAATGGTTTAGGAGTAATTCGCAAAGTATTTGGGGTGGTTTTATTGGCAATTGCTGTTAAATTATTCGCTACTAATGTTAAAGGCTTGTTTATCTAATTAATTATTTTGTACTTTCGTTTTCTATTCAACAAAATAAATCAATAATGAAATACGTTACATACATAGTTATAGCTATTGCTATTGCTTTGATTGTATTAAACATTACAAAATTAGATTTTAACAACTTGTTTCAAGGCGAAAGTGTTGTTGCATTAATTTGTATTATTGCCATTTTGTGTGCGGTAATTTTGCTGCTTATTTTTAATACTTCGAAGGCAATCGACAACAAAAACAAATAAAATGTTTGACTGTTTAATAATTGGCGGCGGCGTTTCGGGGGTTTCGTGTGCCTTGGTTTTAGGTTCTGCCCGTAAGAAAGCGTTTGTGGCCGATAAAAAAATAGGCATTATTGCACATCAAAAATCATCAATGTTGCAAGATGCTTTGTTCAACAATGCGTATGGACTTGCCCCAGGAACTTTAGGGAGCGATTTACTACACCAAACTTTAAATAACTTAAGCTTTTTGTACCCCGAAATTGTGCAAATTGGCAATGAAAAAGTGGTTTCCATTATAAAACAAGGCGCTCATTTTTTGGTTACTACCAATGAAAATATCTATGAAACCAAACTTATAGTGGTAGCAATTAACTCTAGCAATCCTTTCACAATTGATGGATTTCTGCAAAATTATGTGATTTCTCATCAAAAATCCTTACCACAAAAAAACCGTTTACAATTGCAAAATACCGACCATTTAGTAATGGAAAATGTATATGTTGCCGGCACCTTGGCAGGTCATCGCAGCCAACTCGCAATTGCTGCCGGAAGTGGTGCCGCAGTTGCAACCGATATTCTAACCCTCTGGAACAACGGCGTTGAAACACATGCGCATGATAGTGTGAAAAAAGCATAACTAATACAATGCACAAGCTGTCTTTTTAAAGGCAGCTTTTTGTTTTACAATAAATTAACCAATGTATGATACAATTTACTAAATTTGCACCTTTATTATAATTCGGTATGATTTATTCAATGACAGGTTTTGGTAAAGCATCGGTGCAATTGCCATTAAAGAAAATTACGGTAGAAATTAAATCATTAAATTCCAAGAATTTAGATTTAAACGTGCGTTTGCCTCAACCTTATAGAGAAAAAGAGTTAGAAATTCGCAATCAAATAGCACAACAATTAGAACGTGGCAAGGTAGAATGTTCGGTTTATATCGAAGTTACCGGTGAAGAAACATCGTCCACTATAAATGCGCCTATTGTAAAAGCATATATTGCCCAAATGAAAAGCATTATTCCTGATGCAGATGCAACCGAATTAATGAAAATGGCCGTTCGTATGCCCGATGCCTTAAAAGTAGAACGCTGCGAATTGGATGAACAAGAGTGGAAAGAAATTGAAAAAGTGTTGCACCAAGCCATAAAAAACATCAACGAATTTCGCCAACAAGAAGGAGAAAAGTTAGGAAACGATTTTGCGCAACGAATAGAAAATATTAGAACTGCGATGCATGAGGTGGCATCGTATGAAGAAGAGCGCATCACCAACGTGAAAGAACGTTTGCAACAAAATTTAAAAGAATTAGAAGTAGCTGTTGATGAAAGCCGTTACGCACAAGAAATCATCTATTATATTGAAAAGTTAGATATTAACGAAGAAAAAGTGCGTTTAACCAATCATTTAGATTATTTTGTAGAAACCATGAATGCCAAAGAGCATGCCGGACGAAAATTAGGCTTTATTGCTCAAGAAATGGGGCGCGAAATCAATACCATGGGATCCAAATCAAATCATGCCGAAATGCAAAAATTGGTAGTGAAAATGAAAGACGAATTAGAAAAAATCAAAGAACAGGTTTTAAACATTCTTTAAAAACGTATAAATGACTGCACAACAAGGAAAATTGATTGTTTTTTCGGCACCATCTGGTTCTGGTAAAACAACCATTGTAAAACATTTGCTTACACAACCTCAATTGCATTTAGATTTTTCTATATCGGCAACCTCTCGTTATATGCGCAATGGCGAGATAAACGGTAAAGATTATTACTTTATTTCGGCCGAAGATTTTCAACAAAAAATCAAAGAAAATGCTTTTGTTGAATTTGAAGAAGTATATAAAGATAACTATTACGGCACGCTAAAAACAGAAATTGAACGTATTTGGGCAGAAGGCAAACACGTTATTTTTGATATTGATGTGGTGGGTGGTTTAAACATTAAACAGCAATACCCCAACCAAACATTAGCAGTTTTTGTAAGTCCGCCATCAGTCGAAGAATTGGAACGCCGTTTGCGTTTTCGCCAAACCGAAACCGATGAAAAAATTGCCATGCGATTAGAAAAAGCCGAACGAGAAATTTCTCGTGCGCCCGAATTCGACGTTATTTTAAAAAATCACGACCTAGAAACAGCAAAAAAAGAAGCTTGCCAGTTGGTTTTAAACTTCATAAATAAGTAAAAAATGAAAGTAGGTTTGTATTTCGGCACATTCAACCCTATCCACGTGGGGCATTTAATCATTGCCAATCATCTGGCCGAAAACAGCGATTTAGATCAGGTGTGGATGGTTGTAACACCGCACAATCCATTAAAGAAAAAAGCCGGATTATTGCCTGATTATCATCGTTTGCAAATGGTGCATTTGGCTACGGAAGGATACGATAAAATAGTTCCAAGCGATATAGAATTTAAGCTGCCACAGCCTAATTACACCGTAAACACGCTGGCACATTTGCATGAAAAATTTCCCAACCATGTTTTTTCATTGATAATGGGTGAGGATAATTTAAAGTCGCTTAAAAAATGGAAAAATTTTGAATTGATTTTAAACGATTATGAGTTGTATGTATATCCAAGAATTTCAGCTGATAAGGTGCCCGATGAATGGATGAATTTGGAGAATATCCACAAAATAGATGCTCCTATAATCGAGTTGTCGTCCACATTTATTCGTCAAAGCATCAAAGAACAAAAAAATATCAAACCAATGATTGATCACAAAGTTTGGGAATATATTGACCACAATTTATTTTACAAGAAATAATTAAAAAGTGTATCTTTAAAAAGATAAAAAAGCGACTATCAAACCCGACGTCGCTTTTTAAGTTTATTAAAATCAAATTAAAAATCAATAGTAAAACGCAGAAAAACGTTCTATTATTGTATCCAACCAAAAAAAATACTTAACAAAATATTAAATAAACAAAAAGGGCAAAAAAGGTTATTTTTGCAAATCAAACAAATAGAAATGATTAACGATCCTAAGTTTGCAGTAATTGGTGGCGGAAGCTGGGCAACAGCCATTGCTAAAATGTTATGTCATAACCTAAGCGAAATTGCTTGGTATATGCGCAATGAAGCTGCAATTGAAGAACTAAAAGTTAATAAGCACAATCCTAATTATCTAAGTTCGGTTGAATTTGATACCGACCAATTAATTTTAACAACCGATATCAACGAAGCAATTAATTATGCAGATTATATTGTTTTCGCAATTCCGTCGGCTTTTTTGGGCAGCGAGTTGGAAAAATTAACCGTTTCTTTAGAAGGTAAAATCATTGTATCTGCCATTAAAGGAATCATTCCCGAAACCGGCTTAATTGTTGGTCAGCATTTTATGGAAACCTACAATATTCCTATCGAAAACATTGCGGTTTTAGCAGGTCCATGTCACGCAGAAGAAGTGGCTTTAGAGCGTTTATCTTACCTTACCATTGCTGGAGGCGATTTGCAAAAGGCCGAAGTGATAGCCAAAAGTTTGCGCAGCCACTACATTAAAGCCAAAACCACAGACGATGTAATGGGAACCGAATATGCAGCTATGCTTAAAAACATATACGCAATTGCGGCAGGTATGGCACACGGCTTGGGTTATGGCGATAATTTTCAAGCATTGTTGATGAGCAACGCCATTCGCGAAATGAAAAAATTCATTAAAAAAGTTCATAAATTAAAACGCAACATAAACGATTCTGCTTATTTGGGGGATTTATTGGTAACTGGATATTCGCTTTTTTCACGAAACCGTATGTTTGGGAACATGATTGGAAAAGGATATACCGTAATTTCCACAAAAATGGAAATGAATATGGTTGCCGAAGGATATTATGCTACAAAAAGTGCCTATTTAATGAACGCAGAACTAAAGGCAAAAACACCAATTATTGATGCCGTTTATGAAGTGTTATACAACAATAAAGAACCCAAAAAAGTGTTTAAAAAGCTGACCGATAAATTAGATTAATACTCTATGAAAAATATTCCAGAAGATCATTTAATAAACCATCCGTGGTTAATAGGCGGTTTTGCAATTGCTGTGGTAATTATGCTTTTGCTAGACTTAGGTGTTTTCAACAAAAAAAGTCATACCATTTCCAACAAAGAAGCCCTTTCATGGACCATTGTTTGGATAGCTCTTTCCATGGTTTTTAGCGGCGTTGTTTATTGGGTGTTAGACAAACCTTATGGCATCACCGATAATTTTGCCAAATACCAAGCAGCATATTGGATTGAAAAAGCACTTTCGGTAGATAACTTGTTTGTGTTTATCTTAGTTTTCAAATTCTTTAAGATACCCAAAGATTATCAACATAAAGTGCTATTTTGGGGCATTTTAGGCGCTTTGTTTTTTAGAGCCATATTTATTTTTGCAGGAGTTGAATTGATAAAATTAACCTATGTAACCTTACCATTTTTAGGAATAGATCCCGAAACGGGTGAACCGCGCCAGTTAAACGTGATCTTATTCGTTTTTGGTATTTTCTTGATTATTGCAGGTATCAAATCATGGGCTTCAGATGATCATGATGGCGAGGAAGAAGGAGCAGATATGTCAAGAAACATCGGTGTGCGTATTGTGCACAAGTTTTTTAAAGTAACAAAAGATTTTCACGGCGATAAATTTTTTACGGTAGAAAATGGCATAAAAATGGTTACGCCACTGTTTGTAGCTTTAGCTGTAATAGAAATCACCGATTTGGTATTTGCAGTAGATAGCATTCCTGCTATTTTTGCCATCGCCCCAGACGATCCATTTATACTTTATACATCGAACATTTTTGCAATTTTAGGATTGCGTTCTATGTATTTCCTATTAGCCAATTCCATGGATATGTTTTCTAAACTGCATTATGGTTTGGCAATTATTTTGGCATTCATCGGAGTAAAAATGATTATTATGCCTTATTATCATTTCGATTCCTCTGTATCGTTAACCATCATTGGTTCGGTATTGGCTATCTCGGTTATATGGTCTTTAATATCAAACAGAAAACAGAAAGAAGCATAAAGGAACGCCCGATTTTTAAAAATCTGGCTTTTTTTACTTCAACAAAACCCCTCGTAAATCTGTTCCGGGAATGTCGCTTAAAGCTTTATCGTTTATGGTGTTGGTTTTAAAAACAAACGTTTTATCAAACATTTTATCGTCTAAGAAATAGGTTACGGCAAACTCGTTGTTTAACTGCAGCACATTGTTTTCTAGTAATTCAATTTTAACTAAAGTGTGGGGGGCAACTTCTTTAAAAGCATGACGAAACGTTCCGGTTTTTCGCAGCTCATTGTTTATAGTGCCATACGCACGCGACACAGCTAAAACCATTTCTAACGTTTTGTTGGTATTGTTTACCAGATAAACATACCAACTTTTTTCTTGAAAATCTTCGTTCCATTCGGGTATAGCAGCCAAAAAAACATTTTCGGATTTAGGAAAATCAATATCTTTTTTCATTTTGTAAAATTAAAAGTACAAAGGTAAACGAAATCTTTTGAAACCGAATAAGGGATATTATTTTAAAAAGATTTGTCAAAATTTGTTGAATGTATTTTTAATTAATATATTTGATAGAATTTTTTCATAAAATTTAGCAATAAATTGGTTTTTGGTTAGATTAAAGTCATTAGCAAAAAATTTGCTATGAAGAAGAATCGCCCCTTCAAATGGGGCGATTTTTTTTAAATTTTCATTATTGCGAAAAATATATTCTGTTTTTAGTATTTTTACACATTAAATTACAGAACATTAAGTTTAATTTCTATATAAATAACAACAAAATTCAGTTTGTTTATACGAAAAGCTGTGTTTTTATAGTTATTGTAAAAAAATCGATCCATTGAAAAGTATTTTCTTTAAATATGTACCTGTTTTGCTGCTTATTTTGGTAGCCATTGCGTGTTCTACCGAAAAAGCAGGTTTTGCAAATAAGCGCTTTCATGCCACCACCACCAAATATAATGTATTGTATAACGGAACGGTTGCATATGACCGCGGAGTTATGGAACTGAAAAAGAAATATGTAGATGATTTTTCAAATATCATAACCGTAGAACCTGCTCAGAAAGATGAAAAAGCATTAATTATTACAGGTGCGGCAGAAAAAAATCCGCATTTTCAACGCGCAGAAGACAAAGCCGTAAAAGCAGCACAAAAACACGCTATAAATGTGGCGGGCAAAGAACACAATCCACAGATGGATGAGGTGTATATGCTTTTGGGAAAAGCACGATACCAAGATTTACGCTTTGTGCCTGCAGTGGAAGCTTTTAATTACATCATCTTAAAATATCCGGATAGTGATTTGTTTTACGATGCATTGGTTTGGAAAGAAAAAACCAATTTAAAATTGGAATACTACGGTTTGGCAATCGAAAATTTAAAAAAGATTTTCCGCGACAGCGAAGAAGCACTCAGTAAGCAAACCAAAGCAGATGCCTATGCCACCTTAGCCCAAGGATACATGCATTTAGAACACTTAGATTCTGCTAAAATTCCTTTACAAAAAGCCATTGAACTAACTAATGACACCGATGAAAAAGCGCGATATACTTATATATTAGGGCAATTGAACAGCAAAACCGGTCAAAAAACAGATGCTGTTAAAAACTTTCAGGATGTAATTGATTACAACCGAAGAATTTCGCGTGCATTGGTAATAAACGCTCATGCAGAGAAGTTTGCCAACCAAGATATTGCTACTATTGATACCACTGCTTTTGTTCGTCAATATTTATCTCTATTAAACGATCGGGAAAATAGGGCGTATGCCGATATTATTTTTCATCAATTAGGAGTGATGCATGAAGCCTTTGACAAAAGCGACCGTGCAATAAAAGACTATAACATGTCTTTGAAAGTAAACAAAAACAATGAATACGTTAAAGTGGCCAACTACAATAAACTGGCAAATATCTACTATCAAAAAAAGCAGTTCGAAACCGCCGGTATGTATTATGATTCCACAATGGTTTATATGAATCCCATGTCGCGCGAATATGTACAAGTAAAACGCAAAAGAAACAATTTGGTTGATATTGTTCGATATGAAAAAATCGCAAGAACAAACGATAGTATCTTGAATTTGGTTGGAAAAGATGATGCACAACGCCGCCAAGAAATCGAAAAATTAATCGAAAAACTAAAAGCCGATGATGCCAAAGCCCAGCAAGTGGCTTCGCAAAACACCCCGCAAACACCTGGAATGGCTCCAAGCACCGGAACTGCATCAAACTTTTATTTCTATAATACCAATACCGTGCAGCAAGGAAAAAGCAATTTTACCCAAAAATGGGGCAACCGTGCTTTGACCGA
Source organism: Paenimyroides aestuarii (assembly GCF_024628805.1). NCBI lineage: Bacteria > Pseudomonadati > Bacteroidota > Flavobacteriia > Flavobacteriales > Flavobacteriaceae > Paenimyroides > Paenimyroides aestuarii. The sequence goes on from NZ_CP102382.1 coordinate 1,165,962, forward strand.
TAATTGGCGCTGGTCGTCTGTGGCATCGAGTAGTGGACCTAGTGTGGTATCAACCAATCAGCAAACACAGCAACCCAACCAAAACGGAGCAACACCCGATGAGGAAAGTGCGTTTGATCCTGCGGTGGCTCGATACAACGTTGATTTCTATCTAAAACAAATTCCAACCGATCAAAAAGAATTAAGCAGCCTTAAAACCGAACGCGACAATGCCTATTATCAATTAGGACTCTTGTACAGCGACCGATTAGAAGAATATGAAGTGGCAGCGGGTAAATTAGAACACTTGCTTTCTATAAATCCGGAAGTAGGTTTAATTGAGCCAGCAAAATATCATTTATATAAAATTTATTTAAAAATTGATCCTGCAAAAGCACAGGCAATGCTGGAAGATTTAAAAACCAATCATCCAAATTCCCGTTACACCCAAGTGGCATTGAACCCTAATGCAGTAATTACTGCCGATGGATCGCCGGTAGAAGAATACAATAAAATTTACCGACTATATGCCAATGGTGCTTATTATGAAACCTTGCAAGAACTAGATGCGAAAATTCCGGCAGTGATTGGCGATAACATTGTTAGTAAATATGAATTGCTAAAAGCAATGACCATTGGTAAATTGCGCGGATTAAGCAACTACCGCGATGCATTAGAATTTGTGGCTTTAACATATCCAACCACAAAAGAAGGAAAAGAAGCAGAACGCATTATTGCAAAAGATCTTCCAAAATTACAAGGATTGCAGTTTAAACGCGATTTGTCTAAAAACATAAAAATGATTTATACCGCCACGTATCCGCTCACCGAAGAAGGGAAAGCGTTGAAAGATAAATTGGAAAAATATGCCAATGACCGCCGCCATACCGGTTTGGTTTTTAGTGCCGATATGTATAACGACAACACTATTTTCTTTGTACTGCACGGCGTGAAATCTGGAAATATTGCCAAATCGGCACAAATGTATTTGGAATTAGAATCGGATTATGGCATCAAACAAAATCCTGTTTTGATAAGTACCGATGATTATGGCGTGGTGCTTATCAAGAAAAATTGGGAAGAATATATTAAAGATGCAGGAAAATAACACCAAATGAAGAAACCAAGTGTAGCGAGTAAATGGATGGTTTTTACAACGATACCCTTTCAAATGGGTGCAACCATTTATGTGTTTTACAGAATTGGGGATTGGTTAGATAAAAAGTACTTAATATATAACGATTGGGGAACAAAAAGTGTAACTTTGCTCGGAATTTTTCTGGCAATGTATCAAGTGATTCGTCAGGTTAACAAATTAAATAAAAATGGGTAAAGCATTTCCGTATCTTGGCCAGCTTTTAGTTTTGGCATTAATCGCCTTGGGTCTTCATTTTTTAATAAATTCCATTTCAAAAGATTTACCTTTTTGGGATACCGCCCACATGCACCTTTGGCAAATATACGCGTTGCAATTTTTGCTTTCAGCAATCATTGTTTTGGGTGTAGTTGGTATAGGGAATGCAATGCCAAACAATTTGGGCTTTGTTTTTTTAGGATTTTTAACCCTGAAAATTTTAGTGAACTATTTAGTGTTGAATCCGGCGTTGCAATCGGGCGATACTTCTAACTTTTTTAAATACAATTATTTAGCTGTATTTTTTCTGTTTGTATTCTTTGATGTATATGTAACATATCGCGTTTTAAATCAAATTTATCCGTCGAAAAATAATAAATAAAAAAAAGTTGAAATACTTCTGTGCCGAAAAGATAATTATTGTATTTTTGCACAAAATTTTTGAAACATAAAAAATTTAATTCCGGTATGGTGACTCTTAAAAAATCACTTCATTTACTAACAGCTGCTTTATTTGCTTTGATGCCATTGGTTTCAAATGCCGAAAAACCAGTGTTTACTACAAACGATTCTTTGCACGCTGCTGCTACAGAAACGTCGCATGCAACGCATGATGCTCATGATACCCATGATACACATGCTGCGGTGGATCCAAGTTCCAAAGAATTTGTAAAAGCCTATACAGCGCATCACTTAATGGATGATCATTATTATTCATTTTTTGGAAATGCAGAAGCGCACAAACATTATGGTTTTGGGTTGCCTGTTATCTTAATTGATAATGGTTTGAAAGTTTTTATGTCAACCGAAGATTTTGTTTACAAAGGTGCAGTTGTAGAAAACGGCGGGCAACATTATAAATACCACCACGGTAAAATTTATAAAACAGATGCTTCAGGTGATTTAAAATTAGATGCACACGACCATCCAACAGTAGAAAAACCATTCGATATTTCTATCACTAAAAACGTTGTAGGTTTGTTATTAGCTACCGTATTATTGTTTTTAGGATTTACCGCATTAGCAAAAACATACAAATCATCACCAAACAATTTGCCAAAAGGATTTGCACGTGTGCTAGAACCATTGGTAATTTATGTGCGCGATGAAATGGCTCGCCCTAATATTGGCGACAAAAAATACAAAAAATACATGCCGTATTTATTATCGGTTTTCTTTTTAATCTTCTTGTTGAACTTATTGGGATTAACACCGCTAGGGTTAAACGTTACAGGAAACATTTCTATCACCGTATGTTTGGCATTGTTTACATTCTTATATGTAAACCTTAGTGGAAATGCAGATTATTGGAAACACATTTTCTGGATGCCAGGTGTGCCGTGGCCAATGAAAATTATTTTAGCACCAATTGAGGTGTTAGGTATGTTCACAAAACCATTCTCGTTATTGATTCGTTTGTTTGCAAATATCACAGCAGGTCACTCAGTAGTAATGGGGTTAATTGCAGTGGCGTTTGTAATGAAACAAACTTTAACAACGCCGGGAGCAGTAGGTGTATCGTTCTTGTTAACTACATTTTTAACAGTGTTAGAAATAATGGTAGCATTCTTACAAGCGTTTATCTTTACCATGCTATCGTCATTGTTCATTGGTTCGGCTGTAGAAGAACACGATCATCATTAATAGAAAGATATTAAAGAGTATTAAAATTTTGTTTAATTATATATAAATCATTTATCATGACAATTCCAAATTTAGTAGGTGCTGGTTTAATCGTTATCGGAGGAGGTATCGGTTTAGGTAAAATTGGTGGTTCTGCAATGGACGCAATCGCTCGTCAGCCAGAAGCTGCTGGGAAAATCCAAACTGCAATGATCATCATCGGAGCGTTATTAGAAGGTTTAGCATTCGGTGCTTTAATCTTAGGAGCTTAATTAAAAAAAACAATATCTGTAACGGTTGGTTGCAGATATTGTTTAATTAAACAAAAAATTACAGTAAAAAATTAAAAGTTACATTTAAGATATAATGGAAAAGTTAATCAACGATTTTAGTTTAGGTTTATTCTTTTGGCAAGCAATCATCTTATTAGTTATTATTTTCTTATTAGGGAAATTTGCTTGGAAACCAATCGTTAATGCTTTAGAAGCTCGCGAAGAAGGAATTGCAGATGCTTTGGCAGCAGCAGAAAACGCAAAAAGAGAGTTAACAAACTTAAAAGCAGATAACGAAAAATTATTGGCTGAAGCACGTTTAGAGCGCGATGCAATGTTAAAAGAAGCACGCGAAATGAAAGACAAAATGATTGCAGAAGCGAAAGAAGAAGCTCAAACTGCAGGTGCACAAATGATTGCACAAGCACAAGCATCTATCCAAAGCGAGAAAAATGCTGCAATGGCTGATATTAAAAATCAGGTTTCTTCTTTATCAATCGATATCGCAGAAAAATTATTAAAAGGGCAATTAGCAGACAAGCAAGCGCAAGAGCAATTGGTTGGATCATTATTAAACGATATTAAATTAAATTAATAACACGTTATGACGGGAACAAGAGCAGCCTTAAGATACGCTAAAGCAATTCTTGACGTGTCTAACGCAAAAGGAAATGCCGAAGTGGTTAGCGCCGATATGAAAACCATAGCCGATGCTATTGCACAAAGCAGTGAGTTAAAGTTATTTTTAGAGAATCCGGTAATTAAAGGAGCATCTAAATTAGCTGCCTTAAACGAAATTTTTGCTTCGACTAACGCAGATACTAAAAACTTATTTTCGGTTTTATCACAAAACAAGCGTTTAGATATTTTAGAAGCAATTACAGCACAATATGCTACGTTATTTGATGAGTTAAAAGGAACTGAAGTGGCTTATGTAACAACAGCTACGCCTTTAACACCAGCATTAGAAGCACAAGTATTGGCAAAAGTAAAAGAGCTTTCTACCAAAGAAGTAAGCATTGTAAACGAAGTAAATAAAGACATAATTGGCGGCTTTATCATTCGTTTGGGCGATATGCAATACAACGCATCTATTGCCAACAAATTAAGTCAATTGAAAAGAGAATTTAATAATTAAAATCACACACGTTTAACGTGATAAAATAATCAAACGCATGGCAGCAATTAATCCTGCTGAGATTTCAGCAATATTAAAGAAACAATTATCTGGTTTTACAGCAGAAGGATCTGTAGAAGAAGTTGGTACCGTTTTAACAATAGGTGATGGTATTGCACGTGTTCACGGATTGGCAAACGCACAATATGGTGAGTTGGTTCAGTTTGAGAACGGTTTAGAAGCAATGGTTCAAAACTTAGAAGAAGATAACGTTGGGGTTGTTTTATTTGGTCCATCTACAGGTGTAAGCGAAGGATCTACTGTAAAAAGAACAGGTCGTATCGCATCTATCAAAGTAGGTGAAGGTATGTTAGGACGTGTGGTGGACACTTTAGGAAATCCAATTGATGGTAAAGGACCTATCACAGGCGATTTATACGAAATGCCAATTGAGCGTAAAGCGCCAGGAGTTGTATTCCGTCAGCCGGTAACTGAGCCAATGCAAACAGGTATCAAAGCAATCGATGCAATGATTCCAGTGGGTCGTGGGCAACGTGAGTTGGTTATTGGTGACCGCCAAACTGGTAAAACTACTGTTTGTATCGATACCATCTTAAATCAAAAAGAATTTTACGATGCTGGTAAACCAGTATTCTGTATATATGTTGCTGTGGGGCAGAAAGCATCTACAGTAGCAAACATTGCAAAAACATTAGAAGAAAAAGGCGCAATGGCTTATTCAATCATTGTGGCTGCAAACGCATCAGATCCTGCTCCAATGCAAGTATATGCGCCAATGGCAGGTGCTGCAATTGGTGAGTATTTCCGTGATACAGGTCGTCCGGCATTAATCGTTTATGATGATTTATCTAAACAAGCGGTAGCTTACCGTGAAATGTCGTTGATCTTACGTCGTCCACCAGGTCGTGAGGCGTATCCTGGAGACGTTTTCTATCTTCACTCTCGTTTATTAGAGCGTGCTGCAAAAGTAATCGGTGACGATGAAATTGCTAAAAACATGAACGATTTACCAGAATCATTAAAACCAATCGTTAAAGGTGGTGGGTCATTAACTGCTTTACCAATTATCGAAACACAAGCTGGTGACGTTTCTGCATACATCCCAACCAACGTAATTTCGATTACTGACGGACAAATTTTCTTAGAGTCTGATTTATTCAACTCTGGTGTACGTCCGGCAATTAACGTAGGTATTTCGGTATCGCGTGTGGGTGGTAACGCGCAAATTAAATCAATGAAAAAAGTAGCTGGTACATTAAAATTAGACCAAGCACAATTCCGTGAATTAGAAGCTTTCGCGAAATTTGGTTCAGATTTAGATGCTGCTACAATGAACGTAATTGAGAAAGGTAAACGCAACGTTGAAATCTTAAAACAAACAGTAAACGATCCTTACACGGTAGAAGATCAAATTGCGATCATCTATGCAGGTTCTAAAAACTTATTGCGCAACGTTCCTGTGGAAAAAGTAAAAGAGTTCGAAAAAGAATTCTTACAAGTATTAAACTTATCGCACCGCGATACGTTGAATGCGTTAAAAGCAGGTAACTTGTCTGACGAAGCTACAGCTACATTAGAAAAAGTAGCAAAAGAAGTATCGTCTAAATACTAATTTTAAAAGTATATTGTATATTGTAAAATGTATCAAGCTCATATAGATGCCTTTACAATATACAATTTTACCATATACATTTTAAAAAAATGGCAAACTTAAAAGAAATACGTAACAGAATCAATTCGGTGTCATCAACCATGCAGATTACCTCTGCAATGAAGATGGTTTCTGCAGCAAAATTAAAAAAGGCGCAAGATGCGATTACCGCTATGCGTCCGTATGCAGAAAAGTTAACCGAGTTAATTCAAAACATCAGCTCTACATTAGAAGGCGATGCTGCGGGCGTTTATGCAGCGCAGCGTGAGGTGAATAATGTGTTATTAGTTGTGATTACATCAAACCGCGGATTGTGTGGTGCATTTAATGCCAATGTGATTAAAGCTACGCGCACGTTAATTGATACCACCTATGCAGGTAAAAAAGTAGATGTATTAACAATTGGTAAAAAAGGTTATGATTTAGTTGGAAAAACCGAAACCGTTTTTGCAAACCGCAGTGATTTGTTCGATGCGTTAACGTTTGTAAATGTAGAAGCAGTTGCCCAACAAATTATGGATGCCTTTATTGAAGGTAGCTATGACAAAGTAGAATTGGTTTATAATCAATTTAAAAATGCAGCAACACAAATTGTACAAACCGAACAGTTTTTGCCTTTAAAACCAATTGAAGCAGAATCAAACGCTACCGTAGATTATATTTATGAGCCTTCTAAAGAAGAAATCATTTTAAATTTAATTCCTACATCGTTAAAAACACAGTTGTACAAAGCAGTTTTAGATTCTAATGCAGCAGAACATGGCGCACGTATGACGGCTATGCACAAAGCAACCGATAATGCGAAAGATTTACGCGATCAGTTAAAATTAACGTATAACAAAGCACGTCAGGCTGCTATTACAAACGAAATCTTAGAAATCGTTGGTGGTGCCGAAGCATTGAATAATTAATACGTTTTTAATTACTATATAAGAGGCATAAAATGCCTCTTTTTTATTTTTATATTATGATCTATCATAAAATTTTTATTGCCCTTTTCGCATTGTCTATTATTAGTTGTAAGAAAACTGATACTATTTCAAGTGAAAAAGAATCAGTTGAATCTATTTCTGTTAATGATTCAATTTCTGTGTCTTTTGTTAAAAAGGATTCTATTATAAATGACAGTGTTTCATTGTATTTCAAATTAGAAAAGCCTGTAAAAGATCATGCTAATGTCTTTTATGATAATTTGGCATTTAAGTTTTTCTTGAAGTATAATGAAGCTAATGATTTTGATAAATTAATCATTATTAATGATGATAAGTCTTTTGATTATAAAAAGTCTTTTTTTATAAGATTACAATCATTATTAGAATTAAGAAATGATTTTTTAGACAAGGAAAAAAGATCAGACTTAGAGAACGTATTTTTAAATAAAGAAATGAGCGTAGCTTTTTTCGGTGTGTTTGAAGAGGTAACTCAAAAATATGGTCAGATTGAAAAGATCACAATTGATGATTATGAAATTAAAGACACAAAGAATGTAAATAAAATCTTTATTGTTACTTATGTAATGTATTTCGGAGATACGGGAATGAGATATAAGTTATTCTATTCCATTGAAAGCAGAAAGATAATTAGATACGAGTATCTTTAAATTTAGTAAGACTTACGTAATAGTTGATACGTTTTAAAACATATTTTAAAAACCTTTATCTTATTTGATAAAGGTTATGAATCTCTTGGAATAAAGGGTACCCAAAGTTTGGGTGTAGAAATAAGATACTAAATATTAAAATTGATTAAAATGATAGGCTTCTTAATATTATTAATTTTTGCTTTTATACTTGATTACTTTATGTATACAAGATTAAAGCCGTTAACAGTTTTTTCTAAAAAGAATGAAATTTTGTTATCTATACTCGGAGTGAGTTTATTAGTTTTAGGTTTAATGCTTGAAACATTTGAATTAAATGATATTTTTATGATATTATTTTTGTGTATAGGTATGGTAATTACTAGATTTTTTGATGCAATGAATTTAAATAAAGAACGTAATCAACTAATTCTTTTTAAGTATTTATTAGAGGTAATGCTTGTATTCTGTATTATTACTCAGTTCGCTTATATATGGAATAAAATGTTTAACATATAATAAAAAAACCTTTATCTTAGTTGATAAAGGTTTTTTTTTATGGAAACAATCGCTATAAACAAGAGAAATGCATTTTATATTGCCAATCAATTGGTTTTTAAAATCCATATAATTCGTAAATGGATTTTGGGTAAAGAAAGCTACCATTTGATCGATGCATTTGGAAACACTCAGTTGATTTTCTATCTAAAACATGGTTTTGGATTTAGTAAAATTGTCTTTATAGAAAACAACCTTTCAAGTTCTTATGAATTTGTTCAAAATAAGAACAGTTTTTGTTGGATATATAATGGACATAAATAGAAGTGATTTAAACTTTTATTTTATTAAATTTTCTTAGAGCAATTACGATGAATGCTAAATAATTAAAGCCTAGCCAACTTGTAACTGTTGTGTCGAATCTATTTAATATGGATCTAAAACTATCCATCCAAGCATTTGTTCTTTCTATTTTATATCTCTCATTATAAAGTTCTTGGTCAAAATATTCATCTCTATCTGTATCGCCATTTCTTTTATTGAAACAAATATTTGCATGTATTTCTTTTTTCTCACAACACAACCTAAATTCTTTAGAATCAAAGCCCGCATCAGCATTTAAAAAAAGTCCTTCAACTGGAATTTTTGCTTGCTCTAAAGTTCCCGTTATCACTTCAAACTGAACTTCTATGTTAAAAAGATCGTTATGGTTACCAGCTACAGGTTCTGAAATGGCTAATGGAATTCCTTGTTTATCACTTAAATACAATGAGTTAGTGGTTTTACGTTTCTTTCTACCTTGATATTCTACTTCTTCACCACCCCTAATTGCAGAGGTATGACTACCATCAAAATCTACATTCGAAAGGTCTAATTTTGATTTGTTTTTTTCTAAAATGCTTGTCCAGATTTTTTTTAAAATATCTGCCTTACACCATTTTCGATAATGATAATAAACCGATTCCCAACTTAATACATTTTCTTCAAATAATGCCTTAACTGGAAGTTGATGCCATTGAACTCCTGTTTTAAGTTTGTAAAGTACAGCATTTACTATTTCTTCCAAAGGAACTGTTGCCTGAAAACCTCGTTTTGCTAATGGCAAATAAGGTACTATTTCTTTTTTTATTATATCTTTGTTCAGTACACTGTACATAAGGGTTGATTTTGAAATGAATATGTTTTGCAACACAAATTTCGTCAACCCTTTATTATTTACAAAATAAGTTTAAATCACTTCATATTATATAAAGCAGCCTTTTTCATTTTTTTACAAAATCGAGTTTTATAGAGATAATGAGTTAATTGGGCACTCATTAAAAAACTCTTTTTGGAAATCATATTTAGATGAAATCAGTTTTTCTTTTCTAAATTTTATAACGGATGAAGAAATTGAGTTATATTTAATACTTTACGCCATTCATTACGCGTATTTTAGAATTGGAGAGTAAAATAACTTGCTTATGAAAAAGTCAATTAAAATAACTATTCCTAAACCTTGTGAAAAGCAGGAGTGGAGTTCAGAATTTATTTCTAACAGAGAACAATTGTGCTTACTTTGTAGCGAAAAGGTTTTTGATGCAACAAATCTTTCTGATACTGAATTACATAATTTGGTGAATCAAAGAGAGCGACCAAAATGCATGAAGTTCAAACAATCACAATTAAACCGACCTTTATTGGTTGCTTCCACTAATCATTTTAATTACAAACAAATTTCAAATGCTTTTTACGGATTGTTGGTTGCTGGTTTGGTAGTATCATGCGGTGTTAAAAAAAGAACTGAAAATGCTGTTTCAGCATGTGAACAATTGTTTATAACAGATCCATTTTTTAAGGATACGTTGAAATATGTGATAAGGGGAATCGTTATTGATAACAAATACCTTGATGTTATAGATAATGCTGATGTAACCATTTATACAAATAAATATGAACAATTTGCTAAAGTAGATTCATTAGGAAGGTTTAAAATGGTAATACCTAAATCAAAGCTTTCTGATATTATGTACTTAAAAATAGATGCACGTAGAAATCAATTTTATGTTTTTGTTTATAAAGAGCATTATGAAGGATCATTTGAGATAAGAAAAGAAGAGTTTCCTTTAAATAAAGTTTTTGTTTTAAAAGAACCTGAACCTATTTATATTGGTTATTACGAAGTTGAAAAATAATAGATTTTATGAAAAAATCAATTAAAATAACTATTCCTAAACCTTGTGAAAAGCAGGAGTGGAGTTCAGAATTTATTTCAAACAGAGAACAATTGTGCTTACTTTGCAGTGAAAAGGTTTTTGATGCAACAAATCTTTCTGATACTGAATTACATAATTTGGTGAATCAAAAAGAGCGACCAAAATGCATGAAGTTCAAACAATCACAATTAAACCGACCATTATTGGTTGCTTCCACTAATCATTTCAATTACAAACAAATTTCAAATGCTTTTTACGGATTGTTGGTTGCTGGCTTAGTGGTTTCGTGTTCGGTGCAAAAACCCCCTCAAAAATCGATTGCTGAATATGAACAATTGTTTCAAACCGATCCTTTTTTCAGTGATACTTTGCAGTATGTGATTCGGGGTATTGTGGTTGATAAAACCACCATGAAGCCTGTGAAGAATTATTCAGTAACTTTAATTTTTGATGGCGGTTATGGTGTTTTAAGTGATGGTGAAGGACGATTCAAGCTTAACATTCCAAAATATTCAATCAAAGACACTATTACTATTTCTATAATTGGTAGAGATTATGAAACGGAATATTATGAGGAAATAACTGTTCTTAAATCGCAATTACCTTTCAATCAATTAATTTTTGTGCAACAAACAGAACAAGTCCTTATTGGAAGTTATATAACATATTAATGGAGTGTTACCAATTGAGCCAATGGAATTAACCTTTGTTGGCTACTATGAAGTGGATAAATAATTTTAAAAAACCAATAAACAAAAAGTTAGGAAAATTACCCTAAGATATTTTATATTTGAATTATTAAAAAAGCATAAAGTCATTGCGGCATATCAAATGGCTGTGCACAATCAGAAAAAGCAACTTGCATAAACTATATAAAACTATAAAAACTAATTTTAGAAGTGAACGAATATTTGAATAGAGCAACTGTTGCCATAGAAGATTTAGTAAAGGATATTATTGAATATACTCCAAATATTATTTTGGCATTATTGGTTTGTTTGCTGTCGTTTTATCTTTCAAACCGAGTAAAAAAAGCTACAGAAAAAATCTTGCTAAAGCGCAATATTAAGCATTCTGCCCGAAACGTGATTGCAAACATGACCTCGTTTGCAACTATTTTAGGTGGTTTGTATCTTATGTTGTCTATAATGAATTTAAGCGATTTCATTAAAGCTTTATTAGGAGCCGCAGGTTTAATAGGTTTGGCAGTCAGTTTGGCTTTGCAAAGCACTTTAAGCAATACATTTGCAGGCATTGTTTTATCCTTTATCAAAACGATTAAAATAGGCGACTGGATTGAAACAAACGGATATGCCGGTGAAGTACAAGAAATAAACCTTCGAGTAACGACTTTGTTGCTGGCCGATGGTAATATATTAACAATTCCCAATAAACTTTTAATAGAAAACACATTGAAAAACTATTCGCTTACCGAAAACAGTATTATTAGTTTACAGTGTGGTATTGATTACAACTCAGATTTGCAATTTGTGGAAGATTTGGTGGTAAACACCATTAAAAGCGAATTACCTTGTTATGTGCCAGGAACAAAAGTGCCCTTTTTTTATTATGAATTTGCCGATTCGTCTATAAATTTTGAAGTCCGGTTTCAATCAAAATCAGGACGAGCTATCGAAATTGCACAATTCAAAGGTTTGGCCATTAAATTAATTCATAAAAAATTCAAAGAACATAACATCAATATTCCATTCCCAATTAGGTCGCTTGAAGTGCGAAATAGTAAGTGATTTCTCCTTTAGGAATAGATTTTAAAAAAGTAAAAAAACCGTTTCAAAATCTATTTTTTAAAACGGTTTAAAAATTACTTAAACTTTACTGCTAATGTGATAATATGCGAATTTAGCCCATTGCTTCGACTGTAATATCCATAACGAACCTCTAAACTATTGATTTGTTTAACATGAAACAAACCATTATTGGAATCTACTATTTTATATCCTAAACCTATCATGTGGCTTGAGAAAGCAGACAAATCATAATCACTTGTAAAATATTCATCACCTAACTGATGCTGATAAATTGGTTGGAAATAATCGGCAGCGGTTTGAGTGTAAAATCTGTATGGAATAGAAAGCGATGAAAACGCAGTTAGTTTCAGGGTTGGTTCAATACTTACAGTGTGCGACTGAATATTCCAATTGTCCCAATAATATCGATAAAAACTACGTAGCACGAACTGATCACCCATAAAATAATTGGCGCGAAGACCCAGAGGAATTTTAAACCGGGTGTTGGGCAAGTTTTCTGATTTGACAGTTGCACCAGGATCGTTAAAATATACCCGGTTAAATTTCGTAGCCAGCAAACCTTCTTGATAACCTAAATCTAACAGAAAAGCCATCTGAAAGTTTCGGTTCACTACTTGCGAAAGTGTAAATCCTAAATTATATGAAGTACGTGGTTTTTGATCACCGTTTTTAAATTCAGGGTCTGGATTATCCCGAAGTTCAATTGGTAAAATTACTTTCCATGTATCAAAAAACGCCATTGCTTTCACATTAAATTCTGTGTTTTTGTTTGAAGAATATTTGGTATAACCCACATTGGCACCTAACGAAAAATAATCATATTCGGTAGAAGCTGAAATACCAGTCGCAATAATTTGACGTTTTTGTTCGTTTTCAGAACTGAAATTCAAAGACGGATATACGCGTACGTCTTGGTAGGAAGCTGATGACACTGTATTGGGATCAATTTTATCAGACGATGCCGATGTATAACTATCTACCCCCAATTCAAAACCGATAAGTTGCTTACGGTTTTTGCGATCTGTTCTCGAGACTTTTACGTCAATTGTAGTGGCAATATCGGTTAATTTTTCAGTACCCAATCCTCCGGTTACTGCAGAATTATTGCCATTTTGTGAATAATAACTCGAAATAAAATTTACCTCTTCTATTTTAAGTTTTGTTTTTTTATACACCGTACTATCGGATGTTTGCTCTTGTGCTTTAGTAGTGGTTCCCGATACTAAAGTTACAAAAGCAGCTGCTATTAATCGTTTTTTCATTTTGTAGGCAAATTACTATTAATTACAGCCACAACCGCCGCCTGTTTTTCCTCCGTTTGCTCCCGAACTGCCTTCGCGATAGAGCATAAAGGTATTCTCAAATTTTTCAGATTTTTTAGAAGCCAATTCCATATCTGAATCATTTATTTTTTCCTTTTGGTATTCTTTTACTTCGGCACATCCGGCAAAAGCAATTAAAGTACATACCACTATTATTTTTTTCATTGTTAAGAAAGATTAATATTGTTTGAATGATAAATTTGGTTAAAATCATCGATAATAATACAGCCAATATTCGGTAGTTGATTGATAAAATCCAATCCAATTTCAATTCCTAAAACCGTAACCGGTGTAGCAAGTGCATCAGCAATCTCGGCGTTTTCAGCTATAATTGTTACGCTTTTAATGCCCGAAACCGGAAAACCTGTTTTAGGATTTATGGTATGCGAATATCTTTTACCGGCAATGACTACATATTTTTCATAATTACCCGAAGTTGCCACAGACGTGTTTGTAATTTTAAAAGATGAAAAAAGCGCTTCTTTTTTATTAGGGTCGGCAATGCCAATAGTCCAGGGCTCGCCATTTTCCTGAAATCCCCAAGTGGTTAAGTCGCCAGCAGCGTTTACAATACCACTTTTAATTCCTGCTTTTATGAGTACTTTTTTTGCTTGTTCTGCCGCATACCCTTTTCCAATTCCGCCAAAACCAATTCGCATTCCTTTTTGCTTTAAAAAAACGGTTTTATCAGCCGGATTCAGCAAAATGTTTTGGTAATTAATTAGTGATACCGCTTTTTTTGCATCATTTGCATTGGGCAGTTCCGTCATTTTTAAGTCGAAATTCCAAAAACGTTTATCAATTCCACCATAACTAATATCGAAAGCACCTTGAGTAATTTTTGAAATCGTTTGGCAACGGCTGATTAAATCAAATACCTCTTGCGGCACTTTTACCGGTTTTATGCCTGCATTTTCATTAATTTCGAAAGTAACACTCTCGTTAGAAAAAGTGGTGAGTAGTTTTTCAATACGCTGAATTTCACTTACAGCCAAATCTATTTGGTGGTCGGCCATTTTTTCGTCGTGACCAATCACCGAAATCTCAAATCGATTTCCCATCAACTTCAGATTCTTTTTGTAAAGCATTAATTCTTTAGGTTTTCAATAAATTTTGTAAGGGATTCTTTAGGATAGCCTTCCCATTTTTTTACAACATTACCATTTGCATCTAACAATAAAATCAAAGGAAATAATCCCTTAGGATTGTATTTTTCTGCCAATGCATTATTTTCATTTTCCACATCCTTTGCTAATTTATTTTTAGATTGTCTCGGAAAATCAGCATTGTAAAGTATCAGGTTTTTCGTGGCAAAAGCTTGAAATTCATCGGTATTTACCATAAATTTTTTAAACTTTACACAAGGAGCACACCAATCAGAACCAGAGAAATAGAGCAATATTTCTTTATGTTCGGCTTTGGCTTTTTCTAATTTTTGATTGAAAACTTTCGTTTGTGCCCATCCCAAATTAGAGATTAAGAATAATAGGGCAATTAGTTTTTTCATTTGTTGATATTTTTAGTAAAATAAACGAAAATTATGAAACGATATTGTAACAATTGTTACAAAAAATCATAGTTTGAATTTAATCTAATTTAAATAATTTGCTTTTGATAAAAATAGTGCCCTAAACAATTATCTGAAAAGCATCTCTTGGAGAACCATCTGCCACATAAATAACGCCGCAATACACAAAACCATATTTTTTTAAGAAATTTTGCATCGGTAGGTTATTGTTGTTGGTGTCAACTCGAATGTTGTTAATCTGCGCTAAGCAATAATCAAAACAAGCTTTGGCAACTCCTTTAGCCACTCCGTTTGATGCCAATCTGTGAATCACCCCATAAGGTTCATTATTCAGCCATTTTCCGTTGTCGATAACGTTGTAAGTCGGTTCCGGATTATCGCCCTTTAAAAAAGAAAAATAACCCACCATTTTGGTGTCGTTTACACAAATGTATCCTATATTTTGGTTGATATCATTCAGAATAACTGCCGCTGACGGATATCCATTGATCCATTGGGTATGGTTTCCGTTGGCGCGCATATTTTTCCGGGCATCATCAATCACTTGCATAATGCTGCTTAAATCTTTGGGTTGTGCAAGCTGTATGGTCATTTTCTTTATGTATGTGTTGTGGTAAAGCTATGAAAAATTGTGGATGAAATAAAAAAAAACACCTTCTGAATTTAGAAGGCGTTTTAAAAAAATTGAATAGATTTCTTATTGAAACAAAATATTATCTATTTGAATAGTAGATGTTACCGATGTGTTACCTGAATATTCAAACACTATGAAACCATTACCTGTTACAGAACTTGGGAATTGGTAGCTGCCACTTGGCGTGAAATTCGCTGCATAGCCATTTGTTGTTCCACTTGAATAGGTGAACTGCGTGGTAATGTTTGTGAAGTTTGTTGTGTTTATATAGTCGCCATACGTATAGTTTGCTGCCGGTACATAATATACATTTAAAACATTTCCATTATAGTAACCATCTTTGGTATCAAACGATAAACTATTATTGCCATTGAATTGTACAGGCACAATGAAATAACTTTTTGTTGTGGAAGCGTTGTTTCCAAAAGCGGTTAACTGGATGTATTTATTATTTTGGAATGATTTCACCGCCCAATATCTTCCGCCTAAAGCATAATCATTACCATATTGCGGGAATGTGCTGGCAGTTGCAGCTACTTCAAAACTTTCAAAGGTTTCGTTAACCGTTGGTGTAAATACCATGCTGGTACCGCCAATTGCTGTTACAGGTCGTACACGTGGATTATTTAACTGAATATCATTAAATGTGCGTGCCATAAATTGATAATCGCTATTGAATTTTGTAAGCACTCCACGAATTTTTCCATTGTTTTCAGGAACAACTTTGCTTGCAAATTTTGCGAACTCGCTGGTTCTAAAAATCATTGATCCAGAAGCGTCCTCAATCAAATGATTTGTTGCACCACCCAACACATTGCTTGGGTCGTAAAATGTTGTTCCAATAGCATCGTCGCTAAACTGTACTTGATCAATTTCTACTAAGGTATTGATATAGTTATCGCTTTTAAGATCTGCCAATGTAATGCTTTTTAACAAATCTTCTTCGGCAACCACTTCTGCAGAAGGAAATACTTTTTTGTAGAAATCTTGTGGGCGCATTCTGCCTACGCTTGTTTCTTCATACAAATCGCCTAAAACTAATGATCCGTGTACAATTGAAAAATACATACCTTCTAAATAGATATATACTTTACGTCCAGGAGCCATATCGTTGCTAATGTTGTACATATCCACCGAAATTGAAAATCCTTTGGTGCCTTCCAAATTTTGTAATGATACCGATTTGTAGAATGTTCCGCCTTCATCGCTTGATGATACGTAGGCTTCTAATACATCTTTTTCGGTATATTGTTGCACAGTTGTGTTTGCTTTAGCATACAATTCTTCTAAAGTAATTGTTGGCGTAGCTTGGTGGTATTTTATTTCCGGAGCCGAAACATCGTCGCTGTGCGCGCATCCGGCTGTTGTTAATAATGCAGCAACTGTAAGAGCTGCAAAGGTATATTTAATTGCTTTCATCTTTTTTTAAAATTAAAAAACTTTAATGTTATCTACTTCATAAGTACCATCTGCGTTTGTATCGGTTCCGCTTCCAGTAACTCTAAATGCAATTTTAATAGGACCTTTAAAAGAGGAAAGACTTATGTTTCCAGAATTTACCCATTTAAAGTTGCCTTGATTAAGAACTGGTTTGTTAAACTTAAGCATTACGGTGTCTGCACTCGTTTCGCTTATGTTATGTATGGCATAAAGTTCTAATTTATTATTGGTGCTGTCTGTCACAAAACCTTGCGTTGATATAAACGTAAGTCGCTTCACATTGGCATTATCAATATTAATGTCTTTTGATACAATCCAGCTGTCGTTTGCGGTTTCTTTCGGAGATTCGAAAGCCGAAAAGAATAAATAGGAATCGTTGTTTCTAGTTTCAAATTTCCAAGGTTTTGTTCCTTTTACAACATTGGTGGTCCATGTGTTTTGGTCTAAATTTCCTTGAGTAAACCATTCGAAATCTTCAAAATATATAGCTTTGTTTAGCTTGGGTAATTCCTGTTCGTCTTCTGGGGAACAAGCTGCAAAAACACTTACCAAGGCAATTACAGCTACTGGGAATAAAAATTTTATTTTTTTCATATCACTTTTCATTAAAAGTTCATGTATAAATTTAAGAAATAAGTTCTGCCGAAACCATAAAAATATTTAGGTCCAAATGTGCGTGTTCCGCTTGCGTGGTCCATTAATAATTCGCGGTAGTTGGCATTACGTGCTTGTTCAAAACCACCTGTTTTGTATTCTAAACCTAACACGTTGTTGATGGTTGCAAAGAAACCAATTGTTTTACCACCGATTCTCCATGATTTTCCTCCTTGAAGGTTTACCAAGAAAACATCGTCTAATTTTTCTTGTTTTAACAAACGTTTTGCTACGTTGGTATCTACATCATTAAAAGCAGCACCGCCTTGACCGGGCTCGCTAAAAAAGTTGTTTGTGCGTAGCAAAGGCGAAATATCTAAATAAATATCCGTTAGGAAGTTTGCGTTGGCACCAATCCACCAATATTTTGGATCGCGGTACTCAATTCCCAATGAATAAGCTTGCTGTGGCGTACCTGCAACGCGGTAGTTTTTAATATAACTTGTACCGTAGTTCACAATTGGACTTAAACCGTTTTCACGACGACCATCTACATTTAGGTAAACGTTTGCATTGTCTGAATAGATTGATTGGCTAAAGTTTGCAGCTGCTAATACTTTAATGGTTTTTGTAGCTTGGTATTCTGCTCCCAATTCCATACCCATACTTTGTCTATCAATGCCACGCGTGATTTCTGCAACGAAATCGCTACTTGTTTCATCGTCTAGTTCTAAATCGATACCATCTGCATAAAAGAATGAAGTTCTTGTTGCATCTTTAATTTCGTTGAAATATGCTCCAACACGTCCTTTTAATTTTGGTGTACGGATAATATAGTTAATATCCGATCCAAATACTTTTTCATTGGTTAATCCGTTTACAGTTGCATCGCTGATACGAATATTTGAATAGCTGTTGCGAATTGACGGAGCTTGTGTGTAATAACTAGCGTTGATATTAAAAATATGCTGACCGGTTAATTTATACGTTGCTCCCCCTTTGAAACCATAGTTTTCAAATGAAATTTTTTGACCTTTTCCAAATGATGAATCTGCATATAAACCGTTTCTGTACAATCCTTCGCGTTGGTATTCTGTGTACGATGCGTTTTGACTTAGATAAAAACCTAATTTACCATAGTTGAATCTAAATTGTGTGAATAAATCAACCACATTTGCATGCATGATAAAGTTGTAACCGTATTTATCGCCTTCGTAAACTTTGCGGTTTGGATTGTTTAAATCAGAAGCCGAAAATTCTTCTTTTAGAAACAAATCGTTATCAATTAAATAAGCACCACCTAGCAAATCAAGCATTTCTTGGTATCCTTCTGAACGCAAGTTACGGTATGTTAAACCAGCGTTGAACCCTATTGCATTTGAAATTTGTGTGTTGAACAAGGTGTTTGCTGTAAATTGGTTGTCTTGCATCACATCGGCATACAAAGCATTTACTGCGTATCCTTTTGAAGCATTTTGAAGGTATAAACGATCCCAGTTTATTTGTGAATTGTTTAAGAAATCAATTCTGTTGCGTTCTGCATTTGCAAAATCGGGTGTCCAGATTGGGCTGCTTCCATCGGTATTGTGAAAGTTTAAATAATAACTTGGTAAGTTTTTGTAATATGTAGGATCTGGATTGTTTGCCCCATTATTTTCTAATCGGCTGTTTGAAATCTTTCCAAATTGATACGACACATTGGTGTTTAAACTTGTTTTTT
This sequence comes from Paenimyroides aestuarii, assembly GCF_024628805.1. Lineage (NCBI taxonomy): Bacteria > Pseudomonadati > Bacteroidota > Flavobacteriia > Flavobacteriales > Flavobacteriaceae > Paenimyroides > Paenimyroides aestuarii. The sequence continues at coordinate 1,185,258 of NZ_CP102382.1, forward strand.
CGTTGATGTCCCAGTAATGGCTTAAAATAAAAATAGGCTCTTCCACATCTTTATCGCGTGAGTTGCGTTTTTTCCCGTTTTGCCATCCCCAATAAGAATTGTATTGGAATCCTTTTAAATCAACCACCTCTTGTGTGTTAGGCCCGTTTTTACCACGGCTGTTTTGTGCATAAATAGCCGATAAATTTAAACTATGGTTGCTGTTAATTTTCTTTTCAATGGCTAAGAAAAATGATTTTGCATCATAATCTGTTCCTTCAAAAAAGCCTTCTTTAGCCATACGGTAAGATGCCGATGCTGCATAAGCCCAGCCATTTCTATTCATTCCTGAACCATAGGTAATCATTCCGCGGCCGCTATAGTTGGTATTGGCACCGGAAATAGATACACGCGCTCCTGGACGCATAAAAGACGCACGGGTATTGATTGCTTGTACACCCAAAATTCCTCCGAAAGTGTAATCATTTGGCATTGATCCATTGATAAACTCTTGGTTACGAGTAGCGTCATTCAATCCGCCCCAGTTAGAAAATTGCGGACGGCCATCAAAAAGCTTGTTCATGGTAATACCATTGATAAAGATATTACCGTATTCATTGTCTAAACCTCTGATTCTGAAACGTGCTTGCCCCCAGTTAAAAGCGGCTGCTTGTTGAAATGGATCGCGCGAAGCTTGCAAAAGACCCGATGTGGTTTCTGAACCTGAGTTGTCATCGCCCAAATCATTTTCTGTAAGGGTAATTAAACTTAATTGTTGTTCAGAAGTTACATCTTCTTCTAAATAAATGGTACCTAAATCAATGTCTGATTCGTTTGTTATATCCAAAATAAATCGCTTTTGAACATAACCAGTAAATTCAATGTAGAGCACCTGATTGCCCGGAGTTGGGTTGGCAATTACAAATTCACCTTGCTCATTGGTTGTGGCAGATAAATTGGTGTTGAATAAACTTGCTGTTACTTTGAATAAAGGTTGCTGTGTTTTTGCATCAACCACCACCCCGCGTAACGCTGTACTTTGTGCCCAAGTTGTTAGGGTAATTAACACTAAAAAAGTGCTAAAGAGTAATTTTTTCATAAAAAAACTAAAAATAAACTATTTAAAAAATTGTAAGTTTAAACTAAACTTAACACGCTGCAAATGTAGTTATTTTATAAATATTAACTAATTTTGCATGCACGTTTGTTGAAAACTTTATATAAACTTAATATGGGCACTACATTTAGATTTTTACTTTTATTAACATTGCTGGGAACTTCAAGCTTTATTCATGCTCAGCAAAAATCATACATGGTACATACGGTAGCTTTCTACAATTTAGAAAACTTGTTTGATACTATACGCGATGAAAAAATTTATGACGAAGAATGGACACCAACCGGTACACGCAATTGGGGTTCTAAAAAATACCAAGAAAAACTGGAAAACCTAAGCAGGGCTATTTCTGAAATCGGGACTGATGAAAACCCAAATATGCCTACCATTTTGGGTGTAAGTGAGTTAGAAAACCGCAAGGTTTTAGAAGATTTGGTAAACATGCCAAAACTAAAGAGTGCTTCGTATGGCATTATTCATTACGATTCACCAGATCGCCGAGGTATTGATGTGGCACTTCTGTATCAAACCAAACATTTTAAACCCACAAGCTCTAAAAATATACCATTATATATTTATGACAGCACCGATTCTAAATACAAAGACAGCAACAATGGCAAAGGGAAGCGTATATACACGCGCGATCAATTGTTGGTTTCGGGCTTGTTTGATGGCGAAGAAATGCACTTTATCGTAAACCACTGGCCATCGCGTTCAGGAGGTGAAAAGAAAAGCAGCCCTAATCGCGAAGCTGCGGCTGCATTGAACAAAAAAATCATCGACTCGTTATACAAAATCAATCCAAATGCAAAAGTGTTTACAATGGGCGATTTAAACGACGGACCTTATAACAAATCGGTAAAAGAGGTTTTAGATGCAAAAGGAAAGAAAGAAGATGTGAAAAAAGGCGAGGTTTTTAACCCTATGTATCAAATGTATAAAGATGGGCAGGGAACGATTGCTTATCGCGATGCATGGGATATTTTTGACCAAATTATATTTACCGAACCATTATTAAGAAAAGATTATACAACCTATCAATATTGGAAAGCAGGAATTTTTAACAAGCCTTTTCTCGTACAAAAATCGGGGCAGTATAAAGGTTATCCATTGCGAAACCAACTAAGTGGAGAACCAGGTTTTAGCGATCACTTTCCGGTATATGTTTATATTATAAAAGAAATGTAGCAAACAAATAGGCTGTCTTTTTTAAGGCAGCTTTTTTTATTCTGTATGCATTCGTCATCACATTTTTTTTATATCTTAGATTGCTGTTTCGTTTATAAAACGTTAAGAGTATATAATACACAGCGAAAATTAGTATCTTTACACAAATTTTTATTAATTAAAATCAGCAACAAAAGTTGCTCAATATATATGGCATGTACAAATTGTTCTACTAAAACAAACGATTCAGGCATTCCAAAAGGTTGTGGTAGTAATGGTTCTTGTGGAACCGATAGTTGTAATAAACTAAGCGTGTTCGATTGGTTGTCGAATATGCATTACCCGTCAGGTTTTGAACCTTTTGATGTAGTAGAAGTCCGTTTTAAAAATGGTAGAAAAGATTTTTATAAAAACACGGATAAATTACCCTTACAAATTGGCGATATTGTAGCAACAGAAGCCAGCCCAGGACACGATATCGGTGTGGTAACTTTAACAGGTGAACTAGTTAAGGTGCAAATGAAAAAGAAAAAAGTAGATCCCTATGGAGATACTTTAAAAATATACCGCAAAGCCAGTCAAAAAGACATTGATATTTGGAGCGATGCTCGCAAACGCGAAGAACCTATGAAAGTTCGTGCACGCGAAATAGCGATTGAACTAAAATTAGAAATGAAAATTTCTGATATCGAATTTCAAGGCGATGCTTCAAAAGCTACTTTTTATTACACAGCAAATGACCGGGTTGATTTTCGTCAGCTCATCAAAGAATTTGCGCGCGAATTCAGTATTCGAATCGAAATGAAGCAAGTTGGTTTCCGCCAAGAAGCTGCTCGTTTAGGAGGAATTGGTTCTTGTGGGCGCGAATTGTGTTGTTCCACGTGGCTAACCGATTTTAGAAGTGTAAACACAGCAGCAGCACGTTACCAACAACTTTCGCTTAACCCGCAAAAGTTGGCCGGACAATGTGGTAAACTAAAATGTTGTTTAAATTATGAATTAGACACTTATTTAGATGCTTTAAAAGGGATGCCCGATGCTGAAACTCGTCTTCAAACTAAGACCGGTGAACTTATTTGTCAAAAAATTGATATTTTTAAGGAAGTCATGTGGTTTGCATACCCATCAAACAGTGCCAATTGGTACAAAATTGAAGTAGAGCAAGTAAAAGAAATCATTGCCTTAAACAAGCAAGGAAAAACGGTTGAAAGCATCGAAGAATATGTGTTTGAAGAAGCCGTTACAGCATCTTTACAAAGTGTTGTTGCAGAAGATAGTTTATCACGATTCGACGAGCCAAAACGCAAAAAAAGACCGCAGCGAAACAAGAAGAAAACAGATAACAAAGTTGCTTCAAACGCGCCTCAAAAAAGACCAACTCGTAGCAATAGCAATAACAATAGCAATAGCAATAACAATAACAATAACAATAGCAATAATAATAACAATAACAATAACAATAGCAATAGCAATAGCAATAACAATAATAATAGAAATAGAAATAGCAATAACAAAAACAATAGCAACGCGAATGGTTCAAAAGCACCAAACCGATCGTCACAAAACAATCAGACTGAAAAAACTAAAAACGATCAGCAACCAGCTCATCAAACAAGCGTAAAAAATAATCAAAATCAGCCGAGGAAAAAAAATTATAGAAAACCCAATAAAAACAATGCGCCTAAACAAAACCGAAATTCCAATGATAATAAACAATAAAAGAAACCTCTTTAAATTTGTTGCTTTATCAGCTGTTTTGGCGGTGACAAGTTGCAATAATGCCGATTTTTTTAACGAATATAGATCGTTGCCAAATGGTTGGGAAAAAAGTGAGCCGGTGGTATTTAGTTTTGAATCATTAGATACAGTTGCTAAGAGAAATGCGTATATTAATGTTCGCACCACCAGCGAATATCCATACAGCAATTTGTATGTGATTATAAAAACCACACCTCCCGAAGGCGATGCAATTGTTGATACCTTGCAATACCAAATGGCAAATGCAGATGGCAGCATGCTAGGAAGTGGTTTTACCGATGTGAAAGAACATCGTTTAATTTGGCGCGAAAAAACATCGTTTAAAAAACAAGGCGTGTATAAAGTGGAAATTCAACACGCAATTAGAAAAGTAAATGAAGTGAAAGGAGATGCTGTGTTAAACGGAATCACCGATATTGGTTTACAATTACAATAATTTGCATAAGATATTATGGAAAAAATAGATGACCCTAAAAAGAAAGAAATATCAACCAATAAAAGATACTTTCGATTATTTTGGAAATTATTTGGAGCAGGAATTGCCTTTATTGTGCTAATTTTTGCTTTTGCAAATTGGGGGATTTTTGGGGCAATGCCTAGTTTCGATGAGTTAGAAAATCCGGAATCAAGCGTTGCAACCGAAATTATTTCTGCAGATGGAAAAACCTTAGGTAAGTTCTACTTAGAAAACCGTGTGCCTGTAAAATACGAAGAATTACCCGAACATTTGGTAGATGCATTAATTTCAACCGAAGACGAGCGTTTTCGGTCCCACTCGGGTATAGATGCCAAAGGAACCATGCGTGCTGTTTTCACTGCAGGATCAAGCGGTGGAGCAAGTACCATTACTCAGCAGCTTGCAAAAAACTTGTTTCATGGCAGCTCTGGATCAAGCAATAAACTTTTTCGTGTCATTCAAAAGGTAAAAGAATGGATAATTGCCGTGAAATTAGAACGTCAATACACCAAAAACGAAATCATCGCCTATTATCTAAATACCGTAGATTTTGTAAGTAATGCTTATGGAATTCGATCTGCGGCAAACATTTATTTCAACAAAGAACCTAAAAACCTAACAGTTGAAGAAGCTGCGGTTTTAGTAGGTATGCTTCAAGCGCCTTCTCGATACAACCCTCGTTTTAATCCAGAACGTGCAGAAAAACGTAGAAATATTGTTTTGGCACAAATGGCAAAAAATGGTAAATTAACCGAAGCCGAAAAGCAAAAATATCAAGCAAAGCCTTTAAAAATTAAATACACACCTGAAACCCATACAAAAGGTTATGCTACCTATTTCAGAGAATATTTGCGGGATTATATGCGTAAATGGGTGAAAGAAAACCCTAAAAAAGACGGTTCCACCTACGATATTTACCGTGATGGTTTGCGAATCTATACAACTATCGATTCCCGTATGCAAGAATATGCTGAAGAGGCGGTGGAAATGCATCTTTCAAATCTTCAAAAAGAATTCTTTAAACAACAAAAGGGTAACAAAAACGCTCCGTTTATCCAAATTAATCAATCAGAAACCAAAAGAATTATAGACCGTGCCATGCGCAATTCTGAGCGTTGGAGACAAATGAGCGCACAAGGGAAAGATGAAGCCGATATCATTAAATCGTTTGACGTGAAAACCAAAATGGCCATCTTTACTTGGAAAGGAGAAAAGGACACGCTCATGACACCTCGTGATTCGATTGTTTATTATAAACATTTTCTACAATCTGGAATGATGTCAATGGATCCAATCACCGGAAACGTAAAAGCATGGGTGGGCGGAATTGATTATAAGCATTTTCAATATGACCACGTGGCACAAGGAGCCCGCCAAGTAGGTTCCACTTTTAAGCCGTTTGTATATGCAACAGCTATTGACCAGCTGGGAATGAGCCCTTGTGATTACATTTACGACGGTCCTTTCACAATGGCAAAAGGTCGTTATGGAATTCAGCGTCCGTGGTCGCCTAAAAATTCAGGCGGCAAATACTACGGTTCAGTGACTATGAAATATGCTTTAGCACAATCGCTAAATACAGTAACAGCTCGATTAATGGATCGCGTGGGTCCGAAAGCGGTCATTGATTTATGCCGAGATTTAGGTGTAAAATCAGATATTCCTGCCTCTCCGGCAATTGCTTTGGGTGCGGTAGAAATTACAGTGAGCGATATGGTAGCTGCATACAGCACATTTGCCAACCAAGGTGTGTATGTGAAACCGCGATTTGTGAATAAAATTACCGATAAAAACGGCGTTGTTTTGTTCGAGTCAAAAGCAGAAACCCGCGATGTAATGAACAAAGACATCGCTTATGCCATCATAAAATTATTAGAAGGCGTAACAGAAGGTGGTTCGGGTGGTAGATTGCGTTATACAGGATCAGGAGGTGCCGGATACCACACCATGACTGGATATCCGTATGCATTTAAAAATCCAATTGCTGGAAAAACAGGTACCACACAAAACAATTCTGACGGATGGTTTATTGGTATGGTGCCCAACTTAGTTACAGGTGTATGGGTGGGCAATGAAGACCGTGCTGCACATTTTAAATCTACAGTTTACGGGCAAGGTGCCACCATGGCGTTGCCAATTTGGGGTATTTTTATGAAGAAATGCTATGCCGATAAAGATCTTTATGTTTCAGATGAAGAGTTTGAACGACCAGCAAACATAAGTGTGTTGGTTGATTGCTGGAAACGCGCTGCTACCGACTCTGTTATTGGCGGAAGCAGTAAACGAGACAGCCTTGCACCACCAACGCAAAGTGTTCCTGAAGAATTTGACTTTTAATAATTAAAACGACTTCCTTATTTTGAAGTCGTTTTTTTTTAAATTTTATACGCTACCTGTACATTTTTTTAATAGTATCCTTTTATCAGTAGCAAAATATCTGCCATATTTTTTTTGCTTATTATTGAACATTTTAACGTATTTGTAGATTAATCATGGTTTGTAAATAAATATATTTAGTTAGAAACAGATATTGATCTTATAGTAAAAAAAATAATAATAGTGTATTCAAAATGTTTTAAAAAACAAGTTTTTTTAGGATAACTTTTTGTTTTTTAGAATATTAATAGAAACCGGTTTCTTTTTGGAGTACAAATTGTTGAAGGATTGCGTGCTCTATTTAATATATAAAGTGTAACCATTTTTTTTTCGTACATAAAAGTTTAATTTTACACAAAATAGTTGAACTATGAAAAGGGTATTAATTACAGGAGCCGCGGGTTTTTTGGGTTCGCATTTGTGCGATCGTTTTTTAAATGAAGGCATGCATGTTATTGCGATGGATAACTTAATTACTGGCGATTTAAAAAACATTGCGCATTTGTTTAAAGAGGAACATTTTGAGTTTTATCATCACGATGTAACAAAATTTGTGCATGTACCCGGAAGTTTAGACTATATTCTGCATTTTGCATCGCCTGCCAGTCCAATTGATTATTTAAAAATTCCAATTCAAACACTAAAAGTAGGCTCGTTAGGCACACACAACTTATTAGGCCTTGCAAAAGCCAAAAACGCCCGTATATTAATCGCATCTACTTCTGAAGTGTATGGCGACCCATTGATTCATCCGCAAACCGAAGATTATTATGGAAATGTTAATACAATTGGCCCGCGTGGCGTGTATGACGAAGCTAAGAGGTTTCAAGAATCGCTCACCATGGCATACCATAACTTTCATGGTTTAGAAACCCGAATCGTGCGTATTTTTAACACCTATGGACCCCGAATGCGTTTGAACGATGGTAGAGTGATACCTGCTTTTATGGGGCAAGCATTGCGCGGAGAAGATTTAACTATTTTTGGGGATGGCAACCAAACCCGTTCATTTTGTTATGTAGATGATCAAATTGAAGGAATTTATCGCTTGTTGCTCAGCGATTACCATTTGCCCGTAAATATTGGAAACCCCCATGAGATAACTATCAATGAATTTGCACAGGAAATCATACAATTAACAGGTACACAGCAGCAAATTTCCTATAAGCCGCTGCCGGAGAATGATCCGTTACAGCGCCAACCCGATATCTCATTAGCCAAAAAAATATTAAATTGGCAACCAAAAATAGACCGAAAAACAGGATTACAAAGAACTTTTGATTATTTTAGAACGCTTTCGGCAGAAGAATTAAAAAAAGAAGAACATAAAGATTTTTCTAAATACATTTATTAGTGCAACGAAAAATAGGTAGATATTCTAAGTATTTAAGACCCATTACCATCACATTCGATTTGTTTGTTTTGGTTGCATTGGCATTGCTACTGTTGCCGATCTCTTTCCAAACGGTATTTTTCTATTTATACCTTTCTTTTTCTTGGATTGTAACTGCTGTTATCACTAAATTCTATCAAGTTTATCGCTTTACAAAACTTATACAAATCGCGCAGAAGATAATTAAACAATATTTTTTATTTGCGCTCAACGTATTCGCACTCAACGGTTTGTTTACTTTAACAGAAACTTACAGCGTTTTAGGCTACTATTTGCTTTTTTCGGGCTTTATTATTGTTGCGACAAAATACTTGGTTTTTTGGTTGTTAAAATTATTTCGAAAATATTATAAAGGAAATCTCCGTAAAATTGTAATTGTTGGTCATGATGATTTAACAAGCAATTTTGTAAAATTTGTTACCACAAATCCCGATTACGGATATGCCTTAAGCAGCCAATTTTCACTGATTCAGTCGCATCCATCAGAAATAATAAATTACTGCGAAGAAAATAAAATAGACGAAATTTATTTAAGTTTAGAAAAAACAACAACCAAACAAGTGGGTTATTTTATTGATTACGTGGATAATAATTTAAAACTTTTAAAGTTCTTGCCTTCAAAAAAGGACTTGCTATCAGCCAATTTAAAAGTAGATTATTACGGTGTAATTCCGGTGATGCCTTCACGAACCACTCCGCTAAATGATCCGTTGAATTATTTTATAAAACGTGGTTTTGATATTGTTTTTTCTTCATTAGTAATAATAGGAATCATGTCGTGGTTAACGCCATTAGTCGCTATTTTAATACGATTAGAATCCAAAGGGCCTATTTTCTTCAAGCAAAAAAGACACGGTTTAGATTATGAAGAATTTAATTGTTATAAATTTAGATCGATGTTTGTAAACGATCATGCCGATATTGCAGAAGCTATAAAAAACGACCCCAGAATTACAAAAGTTGGAGCATTTCTTCGCCGTACGAGTTTAGACGAAATGCCTCAGTTTTTTAATGTGTTTATTGGGAATATGTCGGTAGTAGGACCACGTCCGCACATGTTAAACTTTACTGAAAAATATGCTGTAAAAGTAAATAAATTCAAGGCACGCCATTTTATCAAACCAGGAATAACAGGCATGGCACAGACTCATGGCTACCGAGGTGAAATTGAAAACGATACCGATATCATCAACCGTATTAAATATGATATTTTTTATATGGAAAGTTGGTCGTTGCTTTTGGACCTGAAAATAATTTATCTCACCATTAAAAATGCATTGAAAGGCGAGAAAAAGGCATATTAGTTCTATTTTAAATCTTATTTTTGTAATTCAAAAAACAAAACATCTTTATTATTATGAATATCTTACTATTAGGGTCGGGCGGTAGAGAACATGCTTTGGCTTGGAAAATAACTCAAAGTGCAAAATGCAGTAAACTATTTGTGGCACCTGGAAACGCTGGAATTGGTAAAATTGCAACAAACGCAGCAATAAACCCCACAGATTTTAATGCGGTTAAGCAATTTGTTTTGTCAAATACTATTGAAATGGTAGTTGTTGGGCCTGAAGATCCGTTGGTAAAAGGTATTTATGATTATTTCAAAAACGATTCGGATTTAGCAAATATCCCTGTAATTGGTCCATCACAACAGGGCGCACAATTAGAAGGAAGTAAAGAGTTTGCAAAACAATTTTTGGTAAAGAACAATATTCCCACAGCCAGATACCAGTCTTTTACAAAAGATACGGTTAATGCGGGTCATGACTTTTTAACTACATTAAAACCACCTTATGTGTTGAAGGCCGATGGTTTAGCTGCCGGAAAAGGTGTTTTAATAATAAACGATTTAACCGAAGCTCAACAAGAATTAAGCAATATGTTGGTAGATGCCAAGTTTGGTGACGCATCATCGAAAGTGGTTATTGAAGAATTTTTAGACGGAATAGAACTCTCTTGCTTTGTATTAACCGATGGAAAGTCGTACAAAATATTGCCCACAGCAAAAGATTATAAACGAATAGGCGAGGGTGATACTGGCTTAAACACAGGTGGAATGGGTGCTGTTTCTCCGGTTCCATTTGCAGATGATGCTTTTATGCAGAAGGTAGAAGAACGCATTGTAAAACCAACAATTAGCGGTTTAAAAACCGATGAGATTGCATACAAAGGTTTTGTTTTTATTGGCTTGATAAAAGTAGGCAATGATCCTTTTGTAATTGAATACAATGTGCGTATGGGCGATCCAGAAACGGAAGTGGTAATCCCCCGAATAAAATCTGATTTGGTGGAATTATTTGAGGCTGTAGCCTCTCAAACTTTAGACCAGGCTGTTTTGGAAATCGATGAGCGCACGGCAACAACCGTAATGATGGTTTCGGGCGGATATCCTGAAGATTATGAAAAAGGAAAACTAATTACAGGTTTGGATCAGGTAGAAAATTCAATTGTATTTCATGCCGGTACGGCTGAAAAAGATGGAAATATAGTTACAAACGGCGGACGTGTGCTTGCTATCACTTCTTACGGAAATAATTTTAAAGAAGCTTTGGCACAATCATACCAAAATGTTGAAAAAATAAACTTTGATAAAAAATACTATCGAACCGATTTAGGTTTTGATTTGTAGAGCCTAACATAGTTAATTTTAGATGAACGTTCTTGAAGAATTATTGTTTGATAAGTTTTTCAACTTCCTATGTAAAATTATTAAAATTATAGAGTCGTTTATAAGATTTCCGTTTGTTAGCAGGTACTATAATTTAGAACAATTATCAAAGCAAAACTTAAGTGGATTTATTGGCTTGACTGTATTAACAACATCAGCAACATTTGTTTATTTATTAGTTAGGTGAAATTTTAATAAAAAAGCAGGATTAAAAAATCCTGCTTTTGGTTTATCTAATTGAAATATGTTTTAAACATCGTCAAAATCAACATAAATTTCGTCTGAAGTTACATAAGCCTGGCAAGCTAAAAGCAAACCTTCTTCCACCTCATCATCCATTAAAATATGGTTGGTCTTCATCTCTGCCGATCCTTTCACTGTGCGACACATACATGAACTGCAAATTCCGCCTTGGCACGAATAAGGAGCGTCGATTCCGTGTTTGAGAGCAGCGTTTAAAATATTTTCGGTGCGTGGCATGTTGAATGTTGTTTCAACATCGTCAACCAAAACAGTGACTTTTACCATACCTTCACCCGAAACAGGTATTTCGCCATTTGTGGAGCTGGTTGTAAATAATTCGTAGTGAATTTGCTCATCGCGCGCGCCGTTTTCGGTTAGCACACTTGTTACCTTTTGGATCATGTCTTCAGGACCACACAAAAAATATTCATCAATATGCTTTTCATTGTGCTTATTTTTAAAAACAAAATTAATGGTAGATCGTTCAATTCTTCCAAATAAAGCACCTTCTGGATGCGTTTTTGTAAAGGTGTAATGTACAAAGAATCGTCCTAAATAGTGGTTCTTTAAAGCTTCGATTTCGTTGTAATAGATGGTGTCTTCTACTGTTTTGTTGCCATAAACCAATATAAAAGTAGTATCGGCAGCATTTTCTAATACATCTTTGGCCAACGAAATAATTGGTGTGATACCGCTTCCGGCAGCAATCCCTGCAATTATTTTAGCATTTGGGTTTTCTAATATAAACTTGCCTTCTGGTTGCGCCACCTCTAAAACAGCGCCCACTTGCAATTGGGTGGTAACAAAGGTAGAAAAAACACCGTTTGCTACCGCTTTCACCACTACTCGCAATTCGTTGCTTTTTGGCGATGAACTAATAGAGTATGACCTGCGAACTTCTTCACCGTTTATAAGGGTTTTGATGTTTACATATTGTCCCGATTTGAATGTGTAATCTGCTTTTAAATGATCGGGAACATCAAAAACAATCGAAACAGCCAATGGTGTTTCTCTTCGTATTTCTTTAACCTTTAAAGGATTGAATTTTGACATTTTGATTGAATTTCTGCAAAAATACAAAATTACAATGGCTTACTAATGATATTTATCATTTTCAAAATAAAATTATACCTAATATTTGGATGCATAAAAAAATGATGTATATTTGTTATACCTAAAATTCATAAGTATATGAAAAAGCAACAACAATTGTACAAAGGAAGTTTAAACACCATTATTATGAAACTTCTAGAGCAAAATGGAAAGATGTATGGTTACGAAATCACTCAAAAGGTGAAAGAAATCACCCAAGGTGAAATGAATATCACCGAGGGCGCTTTATATCCGGCATTGCACAAGATGGAGGCAGATGGTTTTTTAGATGTAGAAATGGATCGTGTAGATGGTCGGGTTCGTAAATACTATAAGCTTACCGAAAATGGGGTAAAAGAAACCGTTTCGCGTATGGAAGAGTTAGAGAATTTTATTCGAAACATGCAAAATATTGTAACAAGTCCCCATTTAAAATTAGATTATTAATGAAGTTGTAAACTTTTAGTTTATAGGTCTTATATAATAGAAAAACGCTTTCGGATTTGAAAGCGCTTTTTTTGTTACATTTTTGTTAACTCTTTTTCAATAATATTAGGTAAATAATTTTGAGTGAACCTAGTGAAATTGGGATAGCCAAAATAAACAACTTCATTTTTAGCATTCATAATTAATAGCGTAGGCGCTACATTAAAATTTAGCTTTTTATAAATTTGTTTATCAGTATATAATTTATTCAAATATATTGTTGAATCTATTTTATTGAATCTATCTTGATTGTGACGTTGTCCTAAATTGATATTTACTACTTTAAAATCAATATTTTTGTTTGATTTATACTGATTTGCCAAATTCTGAAAGTTTGCAATACTGCCAGGGCATTGAGCACATGAAGTAGTCCAAAATTCCAATAAAGTTAATTTCCCTTGAAAAGAATTTAATGGAACTTCATTCCCTTTTTCGTCTAAAAAAGTAACCCTTTTTAATTGTGAAGTTTCAATTTTACTTTTTTCGTTTTCTGTCCTTGAATAATATACATAAGCTGTTAAAACTAGACAGAAAGGTATAAAAAAAGCAATTATTTTAGTTTTAGAAATCTTATAAACATTATTTACATACACCAAAACCGCAACCAATAAATAATTCCAAAAAAATGGCTTTCCAGTAAAACCTTCGTCATAAAACAAGTCATAAATATACATACCTGTAAATAGCAATAATATAGGTAGAAAAATAATTATTGAGGTTGTTTTTTTTGAAAAAGGCGATTTAGTAAATAAAAAAAACGATGATAACAAGAAAAATATACTTGTTAAAAACAACCTATACAATGTATTTAAAAAAGGCCCTGAACCAATCATTACAATTAGTACAACAATACTTAATAGTATAAATTGAGGTTTTGAAAATTGTTTCATTCTACATTAGCTTTAATAATAATTTCATGGAAAGGTTCCGCCGTATTGGTTTCTACTACAATTGCTTGTGACACATTCCCTTTTCTATTTAAACCTGGAATAAATTTCATTTTTAACTGTGTTTTATTATTTAGTTTAATTATGCTATCTTTAATATTCATTAAAGTACAACCGCAATTTGATGATGTTTTTTTATAATTAAATCTTCATTCATAGGGTTAACTATTGATCCTAGATTACATGTACAATAGTTTCCATCATTAGTATCCCCAAGAGAAAAACTAAACTATCATAAAAACTTGCTGCACCTCGTGCAGATATTGATGACCATTCTCCATTATCTGCCATACTAGCTAATGTTACAAAATAGTAATAGCCCGGTATAGGTTGAAAAATTTCTAATTTACTATTATCATATTTACTTTTAAATGAAATATTATCTGTTGAGTTATGTAAAAAGACATTACTGCTTAGATCAACTTTCAATTCATTCATAAAACCAGTTTGTTCTGTTGTTAAATGTTCATTCGTTATAACATAATCATCCTTTTCATTCCAAATAAAATACTTTTCTTCTGGGGTTAATAATCGATAAGCAGCTTTTGTAACTCCACTGTTTTTTGACTGCGTTACAAACGCTACTTTTGCTTGGTCAACACTTGTTGTTTGTTCTTCATTGGAACAAGAAATAAAGAAATTAGACAGTAATAAACTGCACATAATTAAAAATATTTTTTATATTTTTGATTATTGAATTAATTTTTAACAAGTATAATATTATATAATACGATATCCAAATAAAAAACGCATCAATTGCTTGATGCGTTTTCTGGTTGTTTGTTGTTTACTTATTTATTTACTTACTATGAAAAAATTATTTTGCTTTTGTGAATTCTAAATGAACAATGAATTTTACTTCTTTTGCAATACCCATACCAGTAGGGTCATAGTTGATGTTAAATGTCGTTCTGTCTATAGTTGTGGTTGCTTGAAAACCTACTTTTTGATTTCCTTGGCCGTCATCTTTCAATAAACCGCCGTAAACCAAATCGAAAGTAACGGGCTTTGTAACATCTTTAATGGTTAAGTTTCCGTGTAATTTGTAGTTTTTACCATCTTTTTTAACCGATGTTGATACAAATTTAATATCGTTATATTTTGCGGTATTGAAGAAATCTGCCGAACGTAAATGATTGTCGCGAGCATCAACACCTGTGTTTACTGAGCTTGCATCGATTGTGAAATTGAATTTTGCAGAAGTAATATCTTCATTCTTCATTTCTAAAGAACCTTGGTATTTATCCATTTTGCCATCTACAAACGAAATTCCTAAATGACCAACCGAAAAATTCAAGAACGAATGGTATGCATCAACATTATATTTTGTTTGTGCAAATGATGCTGCCGAAAATAGAGTTGCAACAAAAAATAGGGCTATCTTTTTCATTATCTGCTTTTTAATTTTGTTTAAACAAATGTAGATGAATAGATATAGAGAACCGTTAATGTAGATTAAGAAATTATTTTTTAGACTTCCAGATAAATCCATCTAAAACATAATGGGTTAATTGTGGTAACGTTAAAAGGGGGATCCATATAACATGCAAATGGTCTGATAAGTAAAATTCTGGAAAGTGAAAATGTTCTTCCCAAACGGTTAGTTCCCAGATTAATTCTTCTAAAAATGCCAATCCTAATAAAATCAATAGAAATACAATTAGTAAATATTTTGTTTGAAAAGTTGGCAGGTAAAAACTTCCTTTTTTATGGTGTTTGATTTCTCTAAAATATACCAGCGCCATATAGGGTATGCCGTGCGAAACCACGTTAAAGGCAGTAAAAATAAGTTCATTGTTGTAATGCACAATTCCTAAATACCAAGAAATATAAGTGCCTAGAATAAGTAGGTTTTTAGGAACATTCAATTGTTTTGTTTTAGCGAAACCGTATATCACCGAAACCAAATAAGCGGTAAAAATAATCACAAAACAGATAAAAAGCACTTTTGTTAGTTGCGGTTGATTGCTTTGCAAAAATTCATTACTTACAAACCAATTAAAATTTCGATCGGGATTTAAAAACCAAAACAGCATAGGAAAAACGGTTGCATTGTAAATTACAATTTTATCAAACAATACTTTCAGCCTATTTTTAGGTTCGTTTCTACTGTACAATCGCATAAAACCGTATTGCTGCCTTATAAAATGAAATACGGCGATATATGCCAAAATGCTCCAGAAAAATTCTCTACTAACCATAAAAGCAGCTATGCTTAACACGAGGCAAATAAACGGAACAACTATAAAAAGCTTTTTGTGTTTGGACACTTCGGTTTTGTTGAGATACGTTTTAAAAAGCGATGCGTAAACGTGCGCAACATCTATAAAAACAATAAATATTAACCATGTTACAAACGAATAATTATCTTGAATCACTGTCAATTTTTCATTAAAAAGCAACACCATTAGTGCTATGAAAAAAGGCGGGAGTAAAATAAAAACAATGTCGGTTTGTTTTTTATGTATCCATGGTTGCATCATTAATTAATTCTTTTGCGGCTTTAATGCCTTGGTAAAAAGCTTCTTCAAAAATAGATATTCCACTTAAATCAGAATGGGCAAAATAGATTTTGTTTTCAATGGGTTGTGCTGCCTGTTTTATTTCTTCGGAAAAAATAAAATTTGGAAACGGACTAATCATTCCGTGCCCTTTTTTATGCAATTCCAAAGAAATTACTTCGGCAGATATATTGTAATGTGCTTTTTCCAAATCGTTTAAAACAACTTTTTTCCAGTAATCATCGGTGTTTGTGAGTAATTTTTTTCGTTCGGTTTTTAAATCATCAGCACACAAAGCAGCATAATAAGTAATTGAAAAAGGCGTTTGATATTGGTTAAGCATTTGATGCTGGTTGTAAATATAGCCCAATCCAAAACCGTTGTGTATTACGTTGTCCCACGAAAGTGGTGCGCCTTCTCCAATGGGAAATTTCTTTAGGGCCAATGTTGCGGTGATCCATGCGGCGTATTCAAACTTTTTAGAAATTCCGGTTCTGTTTTCTAAAATATATTTGTTTACAAACTGCGGCGTTGCCAAAATAACTTTGTTTGCAATGATTTTGGTCGATGTTTTTGCTTCACCGTCATAAACAAGCAATTCTACTTTGTTTTCAGCGCTTTTTACAGAATATACCAACACATTTTTGTGCGTTTTGCTTTTTGTGTAAGGTAGAAACTTTTTTGCAATGAAATAGTTGCCTTCTGGCCAGGTTAATACTTCGTTTTGTGCGTTTTTTCGTGAACAAAAATAATGGATTCCTGCCCAAGCCGAAACTTTGTCAATACCAATTCCGTAATCGTCTTTGCAACAAT
Organism: Paenimyroides aestuarii; assembly: GCF_024628805.1. Taxonomy (NCBI): domain Bacteria; kingdom Pseudomonadati; phylum Bacteroidota; class Flavobacteriia; order Flavobacteriales; family Flavobacteriaceae; genus Paenimyroides; species Paenimyroides aestuarii. The sequence continues at coordinate 1,202,255 of NZ_CP102382.1, forward strand.
AGTTCAAATAAGTAAAAAGTTCCGCATTGTTTAAATGGTTCGCCAGCAACCAATCTTTAAATGTTAATTGATCTAATTTGGTAAATTCTTCGTCTTTTGAAGATAAATGCAGCGGAATATCAAACGCAAATGCCTCATCTTTTCCTTTTGCAGCCTTATAAAACTGCATTTTTTTATCGAACATTTCAAAAGCACGCTGATCTTTTTCAGAAAGTCCGTAATTTGGAATAATGCCTTCTTGCCAATAATTATGAATAAACAAACGATCGTGCGGAGTAAAACACAATTGCGATTCATCGTAAACGGGAATTCCATCTTTTGAAAAACCAGTAATGATGTTGCTTTCATACAAGAAATCGATCAAATTTTTGTTGGAATGATTTGGTAATGGAAGATAATGTGCCGCAATTGGATATTTGCTGTATTGATTTTGTTTTCCTAATGAATTTCCGCCTAATTCGGTTTCCATTTCAATAAGTTTAAAATCGGTAATATTGTTTTTAGAAAGCCAACGTGCAGCAGATAATCCAGAGATTCCACCGCCAACAATCACAATATTTTCAGTGATTGTTTTGGATGGTTTTGGAAAATCTCCCGTTCGTAAACGATGCCCTAGAATATGATTGGTTCCTGTTATTTTAAAAATGAGCTTTTCAATCGATTTTTTACACGATTGTACCAATGGAATGGCAACCAATGCCAATAAGCCAGCCTTTAAAAAATGGCGACGCGTCCAATTAAATTTTGCTCCACTCTTCATCAAAATATCGAACTAAAGATTGGTTGTCTAAACGGTTGATTTCAATATTATCTGCCTTCATATCCTCAGAAAACTTACTAAACTCGTCAAGATTATAATTGTAAAACTTTAAATGGTCTAACTTTCGGTAAACCTTGTTCAATCGAACTAAATTATTAGGAGAAAAAATTGCAAAACCCCATTCACCAAAAGAAGGTACATAGGTGTGATAAGCACTGATATTTGGATACACAGAACCAATTGTTTCGTGCACACACCAATACGATTTTGGTGCATAGTATGGTGAAGTGGTTTGAACGGTTACCACGCTGTTTGGTGTCATGCTTTTGTGTAATGTTTTGTAGAAATAGGTGGTGTACAATTTGCCTAAGCTATAATTAGAAGGATCTGGGAAATCGATAATCACCACATCGTATTTCTCGGTGTTTTGCTGCAACCAGATAAAAGCATCGGCATTATAGACGGTAACTTTTGGGTTGTTTAGCGAATTGTGGTTGTGTTTGCGCAATATTTCGTTGGTTTTAAACAAATTGGTCATTCCTTCGTCTAAATCAATCAGCGTTATTTTTTTTACGTTTTTGTATTTTAAAATTTCGCGAACAGCCAACCCATCGCCACCGCCCAACACCAAAACGTTTGATATTGCCGGAGCTGCAGCCATTGCCGGATGCACCAACACTTCGTGATACCGGTATTCATCTTTGGTGTTAAACTGCAAATTGTTGTTTAAAAACAGCTGATATTCGCCTGAACTTTCGGTTAAAATAATTCGTTGGTACGGCGTGCTTTGTTTATAGATAATATTGTTTTGATACAAATTGTTTTCGGTATATTTCAATAAATCGTTGGAATAAGCAAAAGCAGTAACCAATAAAGCTAAACTAAAAAAAGCCTTAATTTGCAGGCTTCGCAGATTAAAAATTTCTTTTCTTAGAAAGATACAAAGCGATATTCCTACCAAGATATTCACAATTCCAAAAACCAATGATGTTCCCATAACACCCAGATAAGGAATTAATAAAGTGGGGAATAGAACCGAAGCAATCAGTGCACCAATATAATCAAACGTAAAAACATCTGAAACCAATTCGCGAAAGGTTACACGGTTTTTTAGAATGTTCATTAAAATGGGGATTTCCATTCCGGACAAACATCCGGTTAAAAACACACTGAAATACAGTATAAACTGAAAATGTGATATTCTTTGGAAAAGCACAAACAATACAACCGAACTTAACCCGCCGATGATGCCAATTAAAAGTTCAATTTCTATAAAACGATCAATTAAATTTCGTTTGATGTATTTTGCCAAAAAAGATCCAACACCCATTGAAAATAAATAGGTGCCAATAATAAAAGAAAATTGTTTTACCGAATCGCCCAATAAATAGCTGGCTAAGGCGCCTGCTACTAATTCATATACCAAACCGCAGGTTGATACAATAAAAACCGCGACCAGCAGAAAAAGTTGAAAACGTTTGTTTTTATCCATGTAAGGCTGCGCTAATGATCATAGCCATTCCAATGATAAATCCTGCAAAAACAATAGCAAGCGCAATGTTTTTATTTTCTACTATTTCTTTCCACGAATTTTCTGGAGTTATTTTTTCAACAATTAAATAAGCAATTAATAAAATCACTATCCCTAATATAGAGTAGATTGCCGAATTGGTTATTCCGTTTAAAATTTGTTGCATAATCGTTTATTTGTGGGAAGCTCCCGATGATGAATAGGTTCTTGCTATATAATGTACTCTGTTGCCTGTGTAATTGGCGTTTTCTAATTCGGTGTTTACTTTTGATGAATTACAAGTTAAGTTTGATATGAACATATAATTTCCAAAAATGTATAATCCTAAAATTATTCCGGCATATTTTAAAACTTCGTAGTTTTTATATTTGTGAACATTGTTGAAATTTTGCAATTCGTTCGCATGGTTTCTGTTGATCACAGTGTAATAGTAAGCAAATGCCAATGCGAAAGTAATTATAACAGAAATATACAACCAAACCTGACTAACACCGCCAATCGTTATTTTATAGTCAATATCGTAAGAGTTTTCTGTTTTATACTTATAAAAATTATAATGAAATGCCAAATGATACGAACCATTATCTATACCACAAAAAGTAACTTCGTTACCCGATGCATGGTTTTGTGAATTATTAAAGTGTTTAAATGTCTCGGTTAAATGCGTGGCATTTGTTTTTTCGTTAACCAATGAAACATTTAACGTAATATCAGGATCGGTAACTTCTGATATAAATGAAAGCTTTACCTTTTTGTCATCTCCTTTCACCTCAAATGGCGGACTTATAAATTGGCTGCTTGTGGAATTTGTCTTAACAATACTATTGATGTATGAAATTGAATTTATATTGTTATAATTTAAAACATAATGCAAGCCACCAATAACCAACGCAATCAATGCAGCAAACAAAACCAAATTTTTTAAAACATTATTATTTTTGTAGATGCTTTCGCGTTCTTTTACAAAAAGTTTTCTAAAACTTATTTTGTTTAAATATTCACCAAAGAAAATTTCAGTGACATCGCCATATTTTTCAACCGATAAAAATTGGCTTTGATTATAACTGTGCTGAAATGTTCTATTGTATGATTCTTCTAAAATATTATTGAAGAAAACACCATGTGCAGCAACAGGTACAGCATATTGCGCAAAATCAAAATCGAATGATGAACCTTTGTATTTCAGAGTTCCGCCTAATTTTGCCTGCTCTTCCATTTCTTTGGTAAGTGGCACTTCTGTTAAATACGAATTGAAATCGCTTCCGTGCGATAAAAATATCAAATCACCGTTTTTATCAGCCAAAATATATTCATTCCACGAAACATAACTTCCTTTTTCTTGTTTGGTTGATATACCCACGATGTGATATGTTCGTCCGTTGTAGGTCACAATTTCGTTTAGTGACGCATATACATCTTTAAAAGAACCCGTTATTTTTCCGGCATATTCCGTTGTGGTTTGGTTGATCTGTGATATTGAAGAACAAACCGGGCATGCAAAAGTTTGCGGCTTTAATTTAGTGTACGCAATTTCGGTAACACTGTGGCAGTTCGCACATTGATATTTTGCATTCATTAGCGGTACACATTTGTTTCGTTTAACACTTTGGCATCAAAAAATTTTTTGTAGGCAGTGCTTAATGCTTCTACTTTCTGGGTGTTGTCTTTTAAATAATTACACAGATAGATATCAAGCGTTAATTGTTCAAATTCTGGCCAAGTATGAATGCATATGTGCGATTCTTTCAAGCAAAAAGCCATGGTGAAACCACTTGAATCAAAGGAATGATGCGATATCCCTACGATTTCCAGATTAAAATCTTTAATAAGATTTGTTGAAAATTCCTGAAAGTTTTCCAATGAAGTTAAAAGCGTTTGGTTTTTAACCTGCAAAGTAAGCAGTTTGTGTAATCCGGGATTGTATAAGCTTTTTTCTGATTGATTCATTTTCTTTCAAAAGTGTGAACAAATATATAAAAAGAACCCTAAAAAACAAAAGCCCAACAGTTGTTGAGCTTTATTTAATATTTTAATGAAGTTTATAATTGTGGACCCGCCGCAACTAATGATTTTCCTTCTTCGTTATCTGTGTAGTTTTCGAAGTTTGATACGAACAATTTCGCTAAATCGGTAGCTTTTGTTTCCCATTCAGAAGCTTCTGCATACGTGTTTCGAGGGTCTAAAATGTTGGTATCAACCCCTTCTAAACCTGTTGGAACTGCTAAATTAAAGATTGGAACAACGGTAGTTTCTGCCTTTTCGATAGATCCATCTAAAATACGATCGATAATAGCACGAGTATCTTTAATAGAAATACGTTTTCCGGTACCGTTCCAACCAGTGTTTACCATATAAGCGGTAGCGTTGTGCTCTTCCATTTTCTTTACTAATTCTTCACCGTATTTTGTTGGGTGCAAGCTTAAGAATGCTTTACCGAAACAAGCCGAAAAAGTAGGTTCTGGCTGTGTAACACCGCGCTCTGTTCCTGCTAATTTTGCTGTAAACCCTGATAAGAAATAGTATTTTGTTTGTTCGGGAGTTAATTTTGAAACCGGAGGCATCACTCCAAAAGCATCTGCTGTTAAGAAGATTACTTTTTTAGCATGACCTGCTTTAGAAACCGGTTTTACAATATTTTCGATATGATCTATTGGGTATGAAACACGCGTGTTTTGTGTTACAGATCCGTCTTTAAAATCAATTTTTCCTTCTGCATCAAGTGTTACATTTTCTAATAATGCATCACGTTTTATTGCTGCAAATATTTCAGGCTCGTGTTCTTTGCTTAAATCGATTGTTTTGGCATAACATCCGCCTTCAAAGTTAAAAACACCGTCATTATCCCATCCGTGCTCGTCATCACCAATCAATTCACGCTTTGGATCTGTTGATAAAGTAGTTTTTCCTGTTCCTGATAAACCAAAGAAAACTGCCACATCTCCCTCTTTTCCTTTGTTTGCAGAGCAGTGCATGGAAGCAATTCCTTGTAATGGCAAGTAGTAGTTCATCATAGAGAACATACCTTTTTTCATTTCACCACCGTACCAAGTACCACCAATTAATTGCATTTTTTCGGTTAAGTTGAACGCAATATATACATCTGAATTAAGGTTGTGTGCTTTGTAATCTTTAAACGAAGTTTTAGATGCATTGATTACCACGAAATCGGGCTCGCCAAAGTTTTCTAATTCAGCTTCTGTTGGGCGAATAAACATATTTTTAACAAAATGTGCTTGCCAAGCCACTTCCATAATGAAACGTACTTTTAAACGAGTGTCTTCGTTGGCACCGCAAAAAGCATCAACCACATATAGTTTTTTACCTGATAACTCAGTCACAGCATTTTGTTTTAATGCTTCCCAAGTATCTTGCGAAATAGGTTTGTTGTCGTTTTTAGCATTGTCAGAAGTCCACCAAATAGTGTTTTCTGTCACCGCATCTTTTACAATATATTTATCTTTAGGAGAACGACCTGTAAAATCACCAGTCATTACGTTTACAGCGCCAAGTTCCGATACCTGCCCGCGTTCAAAACCTTTTAAATTGGGGTTTGTTTCTGCTTTAAATAATTCGTCATACGAAGGGTTGTAAATTATTTCTGCTACATTTTGTATTCCGTACTTATCTAAATCGATTGATTTTGAAACCTTCATGTTTAAATCTTGTGTTGTTTTAATTTGCATACAAACTTACTAATAAATTTATAATTTTTTTTATTAATTGCTTTTTTGTTTCATTGAATAAAAAGCAGTAAGAAACCAACTTACAATTAAAAATAAACCACCAACGGGAGTGATAGGACCTAAAAAGCTAAAATTAATACCCGATAACTGCTGTGTGGCAAGTAAAAATATCGACCCTGAAAACAAAAAAATGCCAATGGTGGTAAAAATGCCAATGGTGCGTTTGTTTTTTTCGGTTAGCACGTTTAATTGTGCAATAAGTAGCAAAAATAAAGCGTGATACATTTGGTAGCGCACACCAGTTTCAAAACTTACCAACTGTTCTGCCGATAAAACTTTTTTTAAACCATGAGCGCCAAAAGCTCCTAATATTATCGCTACAAATCCAAAAAAAGCAGCTAAGGTTACTAATTTTTTAGTCATTTTAGTATTTTTTTCAAATGTACAAAACTTTATCAAAAACAATCTCTAAAGTGACAATTTAAACCTTAATGTTAAAATTAATCTTATTTTAACATAAATTGATTGAATAGCATTACGTTTTTTTTTTTTTAATTTTGTACAAATTTTGTTTAACTAATTAAATTTCAAGAAAATGAAAAAAAATAATTTAAAAAATTTTGGGAAATTTTCTGTAGCTTTTTTAGGAACAATAATTTTAGCTACAGTATTTACAGCTTGTGAGGCTGAAAATGAACTATTGCTAGAGCATGATACAAACACAATGCTACAAGCTAAAAGTAGTAGTAGTACAGAAAGTGAAATTACTGAAATTATAAACAATAATTGCGGTACAATTGATTATAATCAAGCAGGTACACCTGAAGCAGAGTATCATTTCAGTTCTTTGGATGAATTTGAACAAACGATTTCCGGAATTTGCGAATCTTCAGCAACACCAATAAATCTCGAAAAAGCCACATCTTCTACACCTTGTGGAGATGGAATGTATACAGCTTCTATTTCAATTGGGGCCAACTTATAGTTTAAATTTTTGGATAACAGTCAAAGACGGTGCCGTAACAGGTGTAAGTAGTGGACTATCGGGCTGGCATTTAGGTGTTTCATGGGGGCAAGGTGGTTGGTCTCAAAGAGGTAGTAATGTTTTTTGTCAGCGGAACTTTTACTGCCGGACTTGGTTTTGGTGTATGGTCTCAAGCAACTACCTATAAACTTATATTACCTTGTTAATTAAAAACTTTATAATTATGGAATTTATTTTATCAATATGGCCTATAATTCAAATGATTTTATGGATTATCTTGTTCTATTTCGTTTATAAAATTTATAAAAAAATAATGAATTAAAATAGTCATTTATAAGAAAAACGTGAGACTTAAATCTCACGTTTTTGTTGTTTTAATAAATCTACTCCAATATTTTTAGTACTTTTAGCACGATAAAAATCATAATAAATGAAAAATGTACTGTTATTTGGTTCGGGTAGATCCACATCTTCCTTAATTAAATATTTATTAGAACGCACAGAAACCCATCAATTTAAACTTTATATTGCCGACCAAAGCATTGTATCGATCCAAGCAAAAATTGCAGACAACCCCAATGCATTTGCCGTTTCTTTAGATCTTAATAACGATACAGAACGTACCAAATTAATCGAAAAAGCCGACGTGGTTATTTCTATGATGCCTGCTTTTTTGCACCCAATCATCGCAGCCGATTGCTTAACTTACGGGAAGCATTTGGTAACGGCTTCTTATATTTCAAATGAATTAAAGGAAATGGATGCCGAGGTGAAAGCAAAAGGGTTGATTTTTATGAACGAATGTGGATTAGATCCCGGGATTGATCACATGAGTGCTATGAAAGTTTTAGACGAGATTCGTGAAAAAGGCGGCAACCCGGTACATTTTGAAAGTTTCTGCGGCGGTTTGGTTGCTCCAGAATCGGATGATAATGTATGGAAATACAAATTTTCGTGGAACCCTCGTAATGTGGTGGTTGCCGGACAAGGTGGTGCTGCAAAGTTTTTGCAACAAGGCACTTATAAATATATACCCTATCAACGTATTTTTAAACGTACCGAATTTTTAGAAATCGAAGGTTTTGGCCGATTTGAAGCCTATGCAAACCGTGACTCTTTAGGTTATCGCGAAGCTTATGGTTTAGAAAAAGCACATACCATTTATAGAGGAACCATGCGCAGGGTTGGTTTTTCGCGTGCGTGGAATATGTTGGTGCAGTTGGGCGTGACAGATGATACCTACACGATTGAAGATTCAGAAAACATGTCGTATCGCGAGTTTATCAATTCATTTTTGTACTATCATCCTACCGATTCGGTTGAAGTGAAATTTCGTTTAACGTTAAATGTGGAACAAGACGATACGGTTTGGGACAAGTTTGTAGCATTGGATTTGTTTAATAATGATAAGAAGGTAGGTTTGAAAAATGCCACTCCGGCGCAGGTTATGGAAAAAATTCTTGCAGAAAAATGGACCTTGCAACCCGATGATAAAGACATGATTGTGATGTATCACAAGTTTGGCTATACCATGCCTAATGTTGCCGAAACGCTTCAAATAGATGCTACCATGGTATGTTTGGGCGAAGATGCGGTATTAACAGGAATGGCAAAAACAGTAGGTTTGCCCGTTGGAATCATAACATTAAAAATATTGAACGGCGAAATCACCACACCGGGTGTGCAAATGCCTATTACAAAAGAAGTTTACGAACCTGTTTTAAAAGAATTAGAAACCTTTGGAATTATTTTTCAAGAAAAAGAAGTTCCTTATGACGGCGGAATGTAAGCAAACGGTATAAAAAAAGCCTTGAAATTTTATTTTTCGAGGCTTTTTTTATATGGGTTTTATCTCGGAAACGTTTCTAAAACTTTTGACACAAATTCTTTGATGCGCTCTTCTTTTTTGCTTTGTTTATGGGTTAGATAACCAGTTCCTTTTCCTTGCCAAACCAATTCTTTATTGTCAGCTTTTAAAACATCGATATATAAAATTCCTTGGGTTGATGTAGATACCGATTGAAAACCAGGACCCATCATCCATGGGTTCCAACCCCACCAAGGGTTGTTCCAGCCCCAACCACCATTAAAAGTGTTTACATTTACAATTTCTTTTGCATCAGTAAACAAATTAATCAGCAAATCGGGATTTTCACTTTTGGTGAATCCTTTGGTGGTCATTTCTTCATCAATTGCTTTCAAGATACGCTTCTTGTCTAAATCGGAAATATTCATTTTAGCAACACCGTCTTTCATAAAAGCATACGTTTTAAACTGACTGAAATTTACCGTATTGTCGTAATCAGTAGCAACGTGCACCGAACTGCACGATGCCACAACAAACAGCAATAATAAAGGTATTAGTTTAAATAGTTTCATAATATCTTAATTTAATAGGTTGTCATCAACTAAATTGGGCAATGTAACTTTTAATAACGGTTCCGCTTCCATTGCACGTTTAATTGCAAAAACAGCACCTTCGTTGCGTGCCCAGCTTCTGCGAGATATTCCGTTGTTTACATCCCAGAAAAGCATCGATTTTAGGCGTTGTTCTGCTTCTAAAGTACCATCAAGAAGCATACCAAAACCTCCGTTGATTACTTCGCCCCAGCCAACACCGCCACCGTTGTGGATAGAAACCCAAGTTGCCCCACGGAAACTGTCGCCAATTACGTTGTGAATTGCCATATCGGCGGTAAATCGAGAACCATCGTAAATGTTTGATGTTTCGCGATAAGGCGAATCGGTTCCTGATACATCATGATGATCGCGACCCAGCACAACCGGACCTATTTTTCCTGCTGCAATGGCATCGTTAAACGCTTTGGCAATGTTGGCACGTCCTTCGGCATCGGCATATAAAATACGTGCTTGCGAACCCACCACCAATTTGTTTTCTTGCGCACCGCGAATCCATTGAATATTGTCTTTCATTTGCTGTTGGATTTCAGCAGGCGAGGTTTTAATCATTTCTTCTAAAACTTCACAAGCAATATCGTCGGTTTTTTTCAAATCTTCGGGATTGTTGCTTGCACACACCCAACGAAATGGGCCAAAACCATAATCAAAACACATGGGACCCATGATATCTTGTACATACGATGGATATTTAAACTCACGACCCAAAGTTGCGTTCGGATTCATCACATCGGCTCCGGCACGCGAAGCTTCCAGTAAAAAGGCATTTCCGTAATCGAAAAAGTAGGTGCCTTTTGCTGTGTGTTTGTTGATGGCTGCTGCGTGTCGGCGCAAAGTTTCTTGTACTTTTCCTTTGAATAAATCAGGTTCTTCGGCCATCATTTTATTGGCTTCTTCAAACGAAACTCCCACGGGATAATAGCCACCCGCCCAAGGATTATGCAATGAAGTTTGATCCGATCCCAAATCGATATGTATGTTTTCTTGATCAAATTTTTCCCAGATATCCACCACATTTCCTAAATATGCGATAGAAACAACTTCTTTAGCCGCTTGTGCTTTGCGAACACGATCGACTAATTGATCTAAATCTTCGATAATTTCATGAATCCAACCTTGACTGTGGCGAATTTTCGTGATTTTTGGGTTTACTTCGGCACAAACCGTGATACAGCCGGCAATAGTTCCCGCTTTTGGCTGTGCACCGCTCATTCCGCCCAATCCAGATGTTACAAACAAGTTGCCTTTTGGTTCTTTACCAATTTTTCTGAAACCGTTCAAAACCGTAATTGTAGTTCCGTGTACAATTCCTTGAGGACCAATGTACATGTACGATCCAGCAGTCATTTGTCCGTATTGTGTTACACCCAAAGCGTTGAATTTTTCCCAATCGTCTGGTTTGGAATAATTCGGAATCATCATACCATTTGTTACAACAACCCTTGGCGCATTTTTGTGCGACGGAAACAAGCCCATTGGATGCCCAGAATACATCACTAAGGTTTGCTCATCAGTCATTTCAGCTAAATATTTCATGGTTAACAGGTATTGTGCCCAATTGCTGAAAACACCTCCGTTGCCGCCATAAGTAATCAATTCGTGCGGATGTTGTGCCACGGCATAATCCAGATTGTTCTGAATCATCATTTGTATGGCTTTTGCCTGCAACGATTTTCCGGGATATTCGTTGATATCGCGCGCATACATGCGGTATTTCGGACGAAAACGGTACATGTAAATGCGGCCGTAATTTTCTAATTCTTCCTTAAATTCGGGTATCAGCGTCTCGTGGTGTTGCGGCTCAAAATAACGCAACGCATTGCGCAACGCTAATGTTTTTTCTTCTGCTGTTAATATTTCTTTACGCTTTGGTGCGTGATTAATGGTAGCGTCGTATAATGCTTTTGGTGGCAAGGTTGCCGGAATTCCCTGAAGTATTTCTTCTTGAAACGTCATAGTTCTTGGTTTTGTTTTTTTCTTTATTTGATCGATTAATTTGCTGAATCCATAAGGGCAATGCTTGCATCCGCTCATGCAACAAAAACCTCGGTCTAAGAGATATTTTGCTGTGAACACGCGAAACCCTTGTGGGGAAAGATAATAATCTTCACCTTCAATTAACTCTTTCTTCATGATTACAAAATTAGTGAATTTTTTTGTTTTTCGTGTTTGATACTGGATGTTTGGTGATTGATAAATTAGTCTGGTTGTTGAGAAGTAAAGCGGTTTTCAATTGAAACTAAAACAACTATGTTTGTCAATTCATCAAACATGCATCATCTCATAAAAAATGATAAATTTGCTCCATGCGATTAATCATTTCTAAATTTTGGGTACCAAAGGGTTTTTCAGGGATCACTGTTTATCCGTTTATTTTTGCGCGCGAAAAATATCTTCGTACACATAAAACCTTTGTAAATCACGAAAAGATACATTTGCGCCAGCAGATAGAATTATTGATTCTTCCTTTTTTTATCTGGTATGGATTTGAATTTTTTATCAGATTGATTCAATATAAAAATCGAAAAAAAGCCTATAGAAATATTTCTTTTGAACGCGAGGCTTATGCTAATGAACAACAATTGAACTACCTCAACAAACGAAGTTTTTTTGCTTTTTTACGATACCTATGAATATAATTTGTTCGACTATTAAGTTTTAATCAGACCTACAAGGTTTGAAAACCTTACAGGAACTTAATTAATTCAAATTTATTGTACTTTTGTTGTAATCAACGCAACCCTATGATTACACCACAACAAGCATCTTTCAACCAAAAAATAATTGTTCCGAATAGTTATGGCATCGAAGTATATGTGAAAAGAGAAGATGTATTGCACACTGAAATATCGGGCAATAAATTCCGCAAGCTGAAATATAATTTGGAAGAAGCAAAACGTTTGGGATATACCAAATTATTGACTTTTGGCGGCGCGTATTCTAACCATATTGCGGCAGTTGCTGCGGCTGGGCGTGATTTTGGATTTGAAACCATTGGCGTGATTCGAGGTGAAGAATTGCAGGAAAAATACCTGGAAAATCCCACCTTGAAAAAGGCATCAACAAATGGCATGCAGTTTCAATTTGTAACCCGAACACAATATCGCGATAAAAATAACGAGCCTTTTTTGGCAGATTTGAAGCAAAAATATGGAGATTTTTACTTGATTCCCGAAGGCGGAACCAATGATTTGGCGGTAAAAGGCTGCGAAGAAATTTTAACTTCAGAAGATAAAATGTTCGATATTATTTGTTGTGCCGTGGGAACAGGCGGCACCATTTCGGGCATCATCAACAGTTTACAACCGCATCAAAAAGCCATTGGTTTTCCGGCTTTAAAAGGTGATTTTTTACAAGAAGATATAAAAAAACACGCCAAAAACAGCCAGTGGAATTTGGTAACTGATTATCATTTTGGAGGTTACGCAAAGATAAATGATGAATTGAAACAGTTTATGAAACAATTTTTTAAAAAATATTTAATATCTTTGGATCCTGTTTATACATCGAAAGTGTTTTTTGGTGTAATCGATTTAATATCAAAAGGTTATTTTAAATCTGATTCAAAAATATTAATAATTCATACGGGAGGTTTGCAAGGACTTCAATCTAATATCGCTGAAATATGAAGAAAGTTTTATCTGTACTATTTACAGGATTGATTTTAATGAGTTGCAACGCAGCACATTCAACCAAAGTAAGAGAAAAGATTGCCAAAGAATACGGAAATGGTGATGATAAAAAGAAAAAGGTGGTGGTGAAAACCCGATCAGAGGTTAAAAAAGAACAAGCACCCATAGCAGAAACCAAACCTGCAAAACCTGCAAAACCATTACTTGAGAAACAGCAAAACGAAACATTAGTTGCCACTTCTAAGACCCATGTTTCAAAAAATACCATCGAAGATTATATTAATTTGTATGCCGATGCGGCTATGCAAAGTATGAAAATTTACGGAATTCCTGCAAGTATAAAACTGGCACAAGGTATTTTAGAATCGGGTTCAGGAAATGGAACATTGTGCCGAACTGCCAATAACCATTTTGGAATTAAGTGCAAAGAAGAATGGACAGGCGAAACCGTTTCACACTCTGACGATAAGGCCAATGAATGTTTTAGAAAATATGCCTCGGCAATGGATTCGTACAACGACCATTCAGAATTTTTAGCCAATAGAGTGTACTACAAAAATTTGTTCACATTAGATAAAAGCGACTATCATGCATGGGCAAATGGTTTGAAAAAAGCCGGATACGCAACCGATCCTCGTTATCCACAAAAATTAATAGATATTATTGAACGCTACAAATTGTATGAGTTTGATCAAAAAGTTTTAGGCGTAAACCACGCGTTTGCTGTAAAAAAAGCAGAGGAAATTGTAGCAACAAATTTCGGAGGTCAGGCACAAACTTACACTGTGCAAGCAGGCGATACGTTGTTTGCAATTTGCCAAAAGTTCAACTCGTCTGTAGATGAAATAAAACGTATCAATAATTTGTCAAGCAATGCTCTGTCTATTGGACAGATTTTGAAAGTGAATTAATCGGCTTTTGAGATGAAAAAATTCTTTACAATATTAATGATTGTTTTTTCTGTAATGATTTATGGACAGACAAACAATATTCATCAAATTGATAAAGAATTAAAAGATTGTTTTGATTTAGAGGAAAATTACACAACTAAAGGAATGGTAGATTGTATAAATTCTGCAACTACAAAATGGGATGCTGAATTGAACATGAAATATAAAAAATTATTGAGCATTTTGACAGTTCAACAAAAAGAAAAATTAAAAATTTCTCAAAGAGAATGGATTGAATACAGAGATAAGGAAATTGAATTTTCAATCCAGATTTATTCTGATATGCAAGGAACAATGTGGATTCCTATTTCAGCTCAAAAAAAGCTTGATTTAATTAGACAAAGAACTATTGACCTTGAAAACTACTTAGCTGATTTGACTATTGGTAAATAAAAAACTTGAAACAAAATATAATGAATTATCAAAGAAGCAGCGAATTGTTCGTTGAAGCAATAAAATATATACCGGGAGGAGTTAATTCTCCCGTTCGTGCGTTTAAATCGGTAGGAGGAACACCTCTTTTCATTAAAAAAGCCATTGGCGCGTATCTTTTTGATGAAGACGATAAACGCTATATAGATTACATCAACTCGTGGGGGCCAATGATTTTGGGTCATGCATACCAACCAGTTGTTGATGCAGTGATTGAAAAAACCAAGTTGGGCACATCGTTTGGAACGCCTACCGCCATTGAAACCGAAATTGCAAAACTGGCTGTTTCGATGGTGCCGAATATCGATAAAATTCGATTTGTAAACTCGGGAACCGAAGCGTGTATGAGTGCGGTTCGCTTGGCACGAGGCTATACCAAACGAGAAAAAATCATCAAATTTCGCGGTTGTTACCACGGACATTCCGATTCGTTTTTAATAGCGGCAGGCAGTGGTTTATCAACATTTGGCGTGCCTTCTAGCCCTGGAGTTACCAAAGGAACTGCACAAGACACTTTGTTGGCAAATTTCAACGATTTGAATTCTGTAAAGGAATTGTTTGAAGCCAATAAAGAGGAAATCGCAGCGATTATCATTGAACCGGTTGCAGGAAATATGGGCTGTGTGCCGCCTGTGAATAATTTTCTTCAAGAATTAAGAGCGATTTGCGATAAAAACGGAACGTTGTTGATTTTTGATGAAGTAATGACGGGTTTTCGCTTGGCAAAAGGTGGTGCACAAGAGTTGTTTAAGGTACAAGCAGATATTGTTTGCTTTGGAAAAGTAATTGGTGGCGGTTTGCCTGTTGGTGCATTTGCTGCCCGCGCAGAAATTATGGATTATTTGGCACCTGTTGGGCCGGTTTATCAAGCAGGAACATTATCGGGAAATCCGTTGGCAATGGCGGCTGGTTTAGCGATGTTGCAGGCAATTAATAACGATGCCGAATTATTCAACAGATTAGAAGCAAAAACAGCGTATTTAGAAGCGGGTATTCGCAAAGTTTTAACTGCCAACAAAAAAACGTTCACTATAAATAGGGTAGGGTCAATGATTTCGGTTTTCTTTTGTGAAAACAATGTTGAAAATTACGAAGACGCTTCAAAAGCCGATACACCTGAGTTTAAAAAATTCTTTCACGATTTGCTAGAGCGCGGTATTTATATTGCACCATCAAGCTATGAAACTTGGTTTATTACCGATGCGTTATCGTATGAAGATTTAGACGAAACCATACAAGCAATCAACGAAGCCACAATATAAAAAAAGCCCCAAAAAGTAAGTTACTCTTTGGGGCTTTTTCAATTTTGCTTTATCACTCTTCAATCATGAAGTGGTTGCTTTTCTTTTTTCCTGCAAATCGTTCCAATTTATAGGTTAAAGAAAACATTACATATTGTCTTAAAATGGTGTCTTGCGTGTCTGAAATAGTTGTTGGTGAAACAATTCTTCGAATGCTTTGGTTTTGATTTAAAATATCATATACTTTTACTTTCGCCAAAAAACGTTCGTTAAAAAAGTTGTAACCTAAACTGGCATTCCAAAGCAAGAAATCTTTTCTGAAAGCGCTGGAAAGGTTAGAGTTGTATTGGTACATTACATCGCTTCCAAAAACAACATTTTTAGGCATGTATGACGTAATCATTAAACCTGCTTTGTGCCTGAAAAAATTGGCTTGATCAATGGTGAAATTCTTATAATTGGTTTTGTCAATGCTATAGGTATAGCTGGGTTGAATGGTTAATTTCTTATCAAAATCTAAAGTAACATTCACTCTTGGACCAAAGCTGGTTCTATTTGCTGTATAAGCCACTTCGTTTAAAGATCCTTTGTTCAAATCGCCATCTACATTGAACCCCGCACTTATAGACAATTTGTTTTTATCGGTTAAATTATAACTTTTGTTATAACTAATTCCCGACCAATAATTATAGGTGTCATATACATTTATGAAGCTTGATCTCGCCACGAAGTTTTCATCAAACGATTGCGTAGTTCCCGTTGAGCGTGGGTTAAAGGAACCTCCGGCATATGCATAATAACCCGATCTGGATTGCCAATCATAGTTGTTGAAATTAAGATAGATACTGTGTTCTTGGGAAGTTTGCAAATCTTTGTTTCCTTTTGATATAAATAACGGATTGGATAAATCTTCGTATTCTAACAATTGATTTAAAAAAGGGCTGCTTTCGTTGTAAGAATAATTGGCATAAACTCGTTTTGATTTTCCAACTTCGATACTGGTACTTGCATTGATTTTTGGCAAAATATCAAATCTGTTGTTTAAATAATGAACGTTGTTATAAAAGGAAGATACATCGTAGTTGTTAAAAGTAGTTCCTGCCGATAAATTAAACCACACTTTATCCATATTGATTTGATAGCCCACACTTGGAGCTACTCGTGTGCCTTTTAAGCTATTCGAAAACGAAAGTAAATCGTTAAAAACAGAAAAATCATTGCTCATATTATTAAAATCAAAAGTACCTCTGCCTTGGTATTCGTTTGTCCAAGTTGATGTATATCTGAATATTAAGGATTGAGTGTTGTTAATAGGCTCTCGGTAAACGGCGTTAATGGTATATTCATCGGTATGTTTTGTGGACTGTATTTCTTGGTTTCGAATATCATCTTCAGCTTGTGATTGAAAGAAAAGAGCCGCTGAATTCTTTAACTGATAGGTTTCGTTGTTCGTGTTTCTGTTTTCTAAACCTAAACTAATGCTTCTTCCTTTTCTTTTAAATCGGCGTGCAATTAGCAATTCGTTTTCAAAACTGTAAGTATCCACGTTTAAAAAATCTTTGCTATTTGATTGGTTTAAAAGGGTACCCAATTCATTTCTAGTTTCGCTTGCGCTATTGGTTCGGGTGGTGCTGATGCCTCTTTTTAAAATAGGAACAATGGTAAGTGTTGTTAGAGAATCCAATTCCATTTCAATATCGTAATTGAAGGTGTGGTTGGCCGATTTCGATTTAAGGTCGGATGCAGATTCGGTAACAAATTTATTATTAGGAAGCAGATTTTCAATGCGTGATTTGTTTTCGTTGTTGTTTTCTACCTCGTTAAAAAGATAGTTCATGCTCACTTTATTTTTTTTGCCCCAATTATCGCTGTAGTTCACCCCAATCATATCGGTTTGGCTGATTCCTCTCTGACCACCAAAATCGAAACCGTTGATAGAAAACGATCCATCGTCGCTCCATGTAGAGTAACTGTTTCTGCCACCCGACATATTATCCATGATTTCGTTGGTTGAAAAACCTTGAGAATTGATATTGTTCGACGAACCCAAAACGCTTATCTTAAAATCATTTTTAAAATAATTGAATAAGAGCGATGATTCGTACCGGTCATCTGTTCCATATCCGGCAATAAATCTACCAAAAAGACCTTTGTTTTTGTCTTCATCGATGGTAAGATTAATGGTTTTGGAGTCGCTTGTGGCTTTAGAGCCTGTAATTTTTTCTTCTTTGGTTTTGGTATCGGTAATTTGTACTTTATTAATGATGTCTTTCGGTAAATTTTCAATAGCTACTTTTCCATCGGCACCAAAAAATGGTTTTCCGTTTACTAGAACATTGTTCACTTCCTTGCCGTTTACCTTTATTTTACCGTCCACATCTACCTCCACACCAGGTAACTGCTCCAAAAGCTCTTTTACAGTAGCATCTGGTCGCACTTTGAATGAAGCAGCATTGAACTCTAAGGTGTCTTTTTTTACCCGAATGGGTGCGGCATCGGTTGTAATTACCAATTCATCTAACACATCGCTGGCGGTTTGCAACGAAATGGTTCCTAAATTCAAAGATTCTTTTAAATCTTCTAATTTTTTAGCATAATCTTCGTAGCCCAAATAGGAAACCGTTAAGAAAAGAGGTTCGTTTGTTTTTTTTATCGGAATCGAAAAATCGCCCGAAATATCGGTAATGGTATAATCAATTAAAGTGGAATCTTTTACGGTGGATAGGTAAACCGTTGCTGCTTCAATGGGTTTTTTTTCGCTGGTGGTGATTTTTCCTTTTACTTCTATTTTTTGTGCATATAAAAACGTACTGCACAAGAGGGCGCAAATGGCTAAAAGATGTTTCATAAATGTTTCAATTAAATGTAGAGTTAACGCAAAAGTGTTAAAAAAAGTATGTAAAAAAAAGTGTGCAAAATATTTTCACACACTTTTAACATTTTTAAAGATACGGATTGTTTTACAATTCCCGCATTCTGCCTGGCATTATATGCGAACTTCCTCTGTTTTTATTGTTTCGAGAATTAGCAAATTTATTAAACTTCCATGTTACTGAAAACATCACATAGCGCTCTAAAACCGTATTTTCTTGGTCGATAATTGCTGTGGGGCTAATAGTGCGGGAAGTTCCAATGTTTTGATTCAACACATCATATACTTTTACTTTGGCTGTTAACGCTTTGTTTAAGAAGGCATATGAAATGGCGGTGTTCCACAAAAAGAAATCTCTTTGAAAACCTGGTGCAATATTGCTGTTGTAGGTGTAGCTGAAATCATTTCCCCAAGTGAAATTTTCAGGCCAATAGGTCGTTGTTTGCAACATTAAATTGTGGCGCACAAAACTTGTTTCTTGCAGTTGAAAATTGGTGTATTTGGTGTTGTTAAACGATACATTGTAAGAAGGAGCTAGGGTGAACAGTTCGCCATAGTCCCAAGAACCATAAATGTTTGGCGTAAACGTGAAACCATTTGCATCATACAACACGCCGTTTGCAAATCCCTTTTGTTTGTCTAACGAAAGTCGCGTGCCTGTTCCGTAGCGAATGGTGTGTTCATTGAATTTGTGCGATTTGTTCCAATGAAAAAACAAATTGGCGTTAAAAGCACCCGCAACGTTTTCATAAGTAGTGGTACGCTTGCGGTTTTCATCGAAAAGCGTAAACGAAACAATTTGTGAGTCGTAATAACTTCCGTTTAGAAAAACACTCCATCCCGAGCGCAATTGAAAATTGTAATTTCTAAAACCTAAACGCAACGAGTGGTAGCGCACCTGATCTAAATTTTCATTTCCAATAAAGGTTTGCAAAGGATCGTTTAAGCGTTCGTAAGGCAATATTTGGGTTGCATTGGGGTTGTTTACATTGTAGTTGTATCCCACATTAAAATTTTTGCTTTTGTCTAATTTGTATCTAAAATTACTGCGAATGTAAGGTGCTACAAATTTTCTATCTACCGAATAATTGTTGTTCATATAAAAAGCAGACGCGTTGAAATTGGCGATATTCACTCCAGAATTCACAAACCAATCTATTTTGTCTGAATTAAAGTTCATGCCCACATAAGGTGTATTGGTTACAATATTGGTGTTGGTTTCATTAGACAATCGGTCGTTAAAATCGGTAAAAGTATTGGTGCTTTCGTTAAAATTAAAAGTGTTCAGGCGGTCTGTTTGGTTGTTGTGTTCAAAAGTGTAACCAAAATCAATAAACGCTTTTTCGCTAATAGGTTGGGAATATTCTGTGGTGATAGTATATATATCATCGGTGCTTCTAGATTGTTCTTCTTGGTTACGAATATCATTTGGGCGTTCGTCTTGATAAAACAGCGTTGCAGAGTTGGTATTGCCCAAGCCGGTTGTTTTAGAATGGTCGTTTTCGAGCGTTACGCTGAGGTTTTTTCCTTTGTCATTAAACTTTTTGTTGAATTCTATTGCGTTTTTAAAAGTGAAACTATCGGTTGTTGAAAACGATTTTTCGGTGTTTTCATTCAATAAATTTCCTTCTCCGTCGGTAGATGCTGAGGTGCTGTTTGATGCCAATTCATTGGTGTTTGCCGTGATAACTGGGCTCACAAATATTTTAGTACTAGGGTTTAGTTTATATTCTAACCGAAGATCTGCATTGTGGTTGGTGTTGTTGTTTAAACGTTGTGATACCGATTCGGTGATAAAATCGCCATCGGGCAACAAATTGATAACGCGTGAGCGGTTGTTGTTTTTGTTTTGGGTATCTTTAAAATAATAACTGGCATTGGTTTCCAAATCTTCAAAAAATTGATCTGAATAGTTAAAACCAGCCATGTGGGTTCGTGTAATTCCGGTGCCGCTTCCAAAGCCAAATGGACCGCCTGAGCGACTTCCGAAACTTAAAAACTGACTGCGACCGCCGCCCATATTATCAAACAATTCATCCATAGAAAAACCTTCAGAATTGATGTTGTTGCTCGATGCTAAAACCGAAATTTTCCGATTTCCTTGAAAATAATTAATCAAACCGCTGCTTTCGTATCGGTTGCTGTCATCAATAATGCTTCCTATACCTGCACTTAATTTCGCCATTAAACCTTTGTTTTTATCATCGTCTATGGTAAGGTTAATGCTGGCGTTGTCGCTTTTTGCTTTTCTGCCCGAAAATTCTTCACTTTTGGTTTTAAAGTCGGTAACTTGAACTTTTTTAATTAAATCGGCAGGTAAATTTTGCAAGGCAATGCTTCCGTCGGTATTAAAAAATGGTTTGCCGTTTACCAAAATTTGGCTTACTTCTTTTCCGTTTACCGTTATTTTTTTGTTGGCATCAATTTCTACTCCGGGTAATTCTTTCAGCAATGCTTCCACATTGGCATCCGGGCGTACTTTAAACGATGAAGCGTTGAATTCCAATGTATCGTTTTTCACCCGAATCGGAGCATCGGTCACAATCACAATTTCCGAAAGCAAATCCGAATCGGTTGTCATTACGATTTCTCCTAAATCTTTTGATTGATTTAATTGGTCAAATTTTTCGATTTTATCCTTAAAACCAATGATTGAAAAAGTGAGGAAAGAGGGTTCTTCCACCGCTTTTAAATCCATAGCAAAACTGCCCAAAGCATCGGTAGTGGCATATTGGATTAATGTAGAATCTTTTACTTTGGATAGATACACCGTTAAATCGGTAATTGGTTCTTTTTTTTCGTTGGTAACCTTTCCTTTCAATTGAATGTTTTGTGCAAAACTGTGGATTGATAACAGCAAAAAGACCAAAAAAAGTATAGATTGTATTTTTTTCATAGCTCAAAAAATTGAACTACAAAAATAAAGCGATTCTTCACATAACAATGAAAAAATCGCTTTAAATGATTAATTAGGGTTTGGTTAGATGGTTTTGTTGTGCACTTTTTTAGTGTTGTTTTTCTTTTTATTGCGGCCATACCAAATCATAAACCCCGTAACAGGCAAGCTGGCACAAAGCAAACTCACAATAAAAGCAATGATTTTTGTGGGCCAACCAAAGATTGATCCTACGTGAATATCATAATTGGCATTTACCATTTTTTCGCCAAAATCTTTGTCTTCGGGGTTGCGGGTGTGTAGCAATTCGCCCGAGTTTTCATCGAAAATTAAATTACTGTTTTTGTGGTAGGAATAGGACAAGTGGCGCACAAACACTTCAAAGTTGGGATGTTCGTGATCGTCCATGTGCTCATGACCTAAATCTAAAGCAAACATATACGCATCGGGGTATAGTTCTTCTACCTTTTGGGCGATTTTATCTAAAGTGGTATCGGTTCTCAATGATGCAGGTGCTGTGGTGGTAATGTGCGAAAAATCGGGATATTGTGTTTTTCCGCCCGAAAAAACCACATAAATCATTGCTTGAATGAAAAAGAACGCGTAAAACAAGCCGGTAATAGAAAAGATAAGCGCAAAAAACGAAGTATAAAAACCAATAATATTGTGCAGGTCATAGTTTTTTCGTTTCCAGCTTTTCACGTTTTTCCATTTGAACCAGAAGCGTTGTTTACGAGCCGATTTGTTTTTTGGCCACCATAGAATGATGCCCGAAATCAGCATAAAAACAAAAATCAATACAGGAATTCCCGTTACCCATTTTCCCCAATCAGAATTCAACAGAAAACTCCAATGCAACATTTTCACAATGTTGAAAAAACTGTTTTTTTCATCGTACACCTGCAAAACTTTTCCGTTGTATGGATTTACATACGCCACTTTGTAAACAGGATATTCATCGAAATAGTTCCAAGCGTGCTCGTTTCGTTCAAAATAATAAAATTGATACGACAGCGCACGATCTATCGGAATATTTACCCAGTGAATTGGGTATTGTTCCTGCACTTGTTGTTGCACCAAGTTTTCTAATTGCTTTAGTGGAAGTTTTTCTTTATTTTCATGGTTGGGTTCATGATGCTGTACATATTCTTTGCGTTGTAAGCCTTCGATTTCATCTTTAAAAACATATAATGCACCAGTGATAGAAATAAAAAATACAATAGCACCAATAAGCAAGCCGAACCAAAGGTGCAACTTGCCTATTAATTTCTTGAATTTGCTTTTGGGCTTTTTGTCTTTCTTTTTAGTCATTAGAATTTATAGTTTAAACCTAACGAAATAGAACGTGCCAATTGTGGGTTGATTGTTGACCAACCTATAAAATATTTTTCATTGGTAAGATTGTCCACTTTTAAAACAGCGCTGTATTTTTCAGTGTTGTATGATAAAGCAGCATTGAAAACCGTATAGCCCGGCAAAGCAAATGTGCCAATGTTTGTGCGATTAAGCGTTAATAATTCACTTGCAGAATTAGCACCAAAACCTAATCCAAAATGCTGTAAGGCACCTTGCTGAATGGTATAGTTTGCCCAAAAGTTAAATAAATTTTCAGGACCTGCTTCTTCGGTTCTTAAACCTAAATAACCCGAATCTTCCGCATCTTTAATCACTTCGTTATTGTTGTGGCTGTAACCAGCAATGATGTTTAAACCATCAATCGGGCTTCCCAATACGCTTACTTCAAAACCTTTGCTTTGCACTTCGCCTGCTTGGGTGGCATCAATACCATTGCCCATTAATTTGTTTTTTACTTTAATGTCGTAGTAACTTGCTGTAACCGATAAACGGTCTTTTATTAAGCTTGCTTTTGCCCCAATTTCCCATTGATTGGCTTGTTCTGGGTCAAAAAAGCGTACTTCTCTTCCGGTTACATTTCCTTCATTATCTGTGATATCAACCGCAGCAGCATCTAAGTATTGAAAACCGTTCATATAGTTTCCAAATACCGATAATTGGTCTTTAATAGGTTGGTAAACAATTCCTAATTTGGGTGATAAGGTGGTTTTTCCTTCGATTTCATCTGTGGAATAAGCAGTTGGTTTTCCTGTAAAATGATCCACACGTAAACTCAACATTGCCGATAAATTTGGTAAAAATTCAATGACGTTGGACGCGTAGGCACTGTAAATTTTTGTTTCTGCAGATTGTAGTGCTGCCGATGTTCCTACTAAAGCAGCATCAACATGCGGTGTAGTCAACATGGTTTGTTGCGCATTATCGTTGGCATCAATCATTGTATCTGTTTGATTTACCAAAGAAACCGTTCCAAACGAAGCCCAACCAGTACCGCCTACAGAGAATTTTCGTTGAAAATAATCTAAACCGGCAACCAATTTGTTTTTAACCGAACCAATAGTATAAGTTCCCACAAAATTTTGTTGAATACCGGTAGTGTTGGTTTGCGCTTCCCCTTTTGTTATGAAACGAGTGAATTCGTCTCCGTTGGCAGCATCCCACAAATATTGGTAGTAACCGCTGGTTTTAGCATTATTTTTAGAAAAAATGGTAGTCGATGTCCAGTTTTCAGCCAATTGATACACCGCGTATGCTTGAAAATTAAACGTAGGGTTTTTAATGGTCAAATCGTTGCTGGTGTAGGAATTTTTATAGTTTTGTTCGAATAAATCGATCGATTGAAACGACAACGGACTGTATCGGCTTAAAAAAATCATGGGTGCATTGGCAGCTTCTGAACTTTTAATTTCGGTATTCACAAAGAAAGTTAAACGGTCATTTGCCACAAATTTCAACGATGGAGCAAAGAACAGCGATTTGCTAAAACCGGCATCTTGAAACGAGTTGCGGTATTGGTACGCAGTGTTTAAACGCAAGAAAGTTTGTTTGTTCAAAGGCGTGTTAATATCAGCAGTCACGCGGTTTAATCCGTAGGAGCCATTGATATACCCCATTTCGCCGCCAAAAGTTTCGTAAGGCTTTTTAGTAGTGATATTGATCAATCCACCATACGATACAATATTGCCACCATACATGGTTCCCGATGGACCTTTGATTACTTCGATGCTCTCCACATTTGCGGGGTCTAAACTTCCATTGGTAAAACTCGGCATACCGTTTAGCAAGCGGGGCTGCGTAGAAAAACCACGCATGGTGTAAAACTCTGCACCATCTGTACCACGACCGGTAGATTCCCAAAGGCGCGAAACACCCGTAGCATTTTTCAAAGCATCGCTAAAAGTAGTAGCCGCTTGTTGTTTTAAAATATTTTTGTTGATTACATTATAAACCTGTGGATTTTCAATGTCTTTCAAAGGCATTTTGTTTGCCGAATGAACATTTTTTTGAATATATGCCTCAATGATTAATTCCTCTAAGTTGTCAGATTTGATAGAGTCGGTTTGTTGTGCATTCCCGTCAAAAGCCACTGTAACTGCAGGAATAAGGAGTAGTAATCTTTTCATCTTTAAAAAATTTGATGCAAAAGTACCATTGTTTTTATTTAAAACAAATAAAAATAATCTTTTTTTGAAAGGAAATTTTTGTTTTGTTTTTCCAAGAAAATAGTATGATTTCTGCACCACAAAAAGGGGAGGAGTGTGGTGTATAAATTAAAGCATTGATTGCGAGCAGCATCACAGGTTTAAAGCTAATTTTCATAAAAAAAGAAAATCCCGGTGAGAGGGATTTTCTTTTGGTTTTTACCCGTAGGGTATGACCTAAATAACTTTTAACACGATGATATGCAGTGATTTGATTTTACCACAGATATACTGATCTAGTTTTACAAATGAATGTTACTATCAATGAAACTTTCACAGATTTTGAATACGATGTATTCTATAAGATGCATCGCTTTATAAGTTGCGCTCATTTATTCGTAATCATCTGTGCATCTTTGGAAATGCTATAAGGCGCTACGGATTTTGATTTAAAAAAAACAGCACTTCGCTGATTACAATTTCGGTAATGCTGCGCTTGATGCCCTCTTTATCCTCGTAGGTGCGATAAGTAAGTTTACCCTCCACGGCAATTTCTTTACCTTTTTCAACATATTTTTGAATCAGTTCAGCGGTTTTGCCCCATGCAACGATGTTGTGCCATTGGGTGGTTTCCACTTTTTCTTTTTTATCGTTGTAATAATAATCACTGGTTGCAAGCGATAAGGTTACTTTTGTACCATTGTCAAAAGTTTTGGTTTCTGGTGTGTTGCCTACTCTCCCGATTAAGCGAACGTTGTTACGTAATGTACTCATGGCGTATAAAATTTATGATTAAATAATGATTTGGTACAAAGTTGCGACAGCTTGCAAATTTTATTCGGTTGTTAAACATTTGTAGTCGATTGTAAATGTTTGTTGTCGATTATATGGTTTATTAACAGCTATTTGTGGGTTCATATTTTATTTTTTGTTAATTAAGAAACTTTCGTATATATTTGTGTTGTGTGCCATTTAAGAAAAACTGAACGCTGAATTGAAAAATATCAAATTTTTAATAACCAAATATTACTTTTTCGGACTGATTTTTCTTTTCGTTTTTTATGCTATTATTGGAGAAATCCCAAGTTGGTACACAATTGAAAGAGATTGGATTGAATGGATTACGACAATAATTTCGATACCATTAATCGGAATATTAGCTTTTAAATATTTGACCAAATATGTTGGAAAAGAAAAACAAAAATATTTCGGAATATCATTTTTTGCTCTTTTTGTTTCGTGGATTTTAATATTGTACTTTAAAGCATTAGTTATCGGAATAATAAGTTCGTTTGAATTTGAGCGAATACGAATATTGGAATCGCTTGCTGGATATTCGATTTATCAACTTTGGATTTATGGAATATTTGGAATAATTCACGGAATAGTTGGCGGATATTTTTTATCAAAAGAATTGAAAAATAATGAAAAAAAAACGGCACACAACAATGTATAACCGCAATTACTGCGGATTCGACTACGTCCGAATCCACTCGGAATTGCTAAAGTTTGTGCCTCGTTTGAAATTTTTCACTAAATTTGGCCGTAACTGCGGTTATACGAAACCGTTAGCGGTCAGGCTAAAACGACCCTACAACAAACAAATTACAGACAATTAACAAAAACGTGAAACACAATCCAAGATACATTTTAAAACACCTTTCAATTCGTGTGCCTTGGCACGACAATGCGTGGAATGGTTCTGTTTGCAATAATCCGAAAGCCAATGGTGCTTGTCTTATTTTAAAAAACTGTGCGTTAAACAGAAATGACGAGTTGGAAGACAGCACAAAAGGAAAATTCCTAAAAGACTTAGACGAAGAGCAATATCCTGTTTGTGTTGGCGAACGAGCAACATTTATGTCGTCATTCGCTTTTTACAAAACCTTGCGACATCCATACGCAGAAAGTTCGCCAACAACACACGGACATTTAAAGCCGACAAAAATTCAATTCCCAGCTTTTTCAGCAGCAGCAGTTCCCTATCATTGGATGCTAAAAGAAAATGCAAAAGAGAAAACAAGTTTATATGACTTGAATTTTGACGAAAGCCGAGAACCACAACTTGATTGGGCAACAAGCGGAAATGACCATTGGGTTCAAGAACTAAATAATCAGAAAGCATTACTAAATGCTTTTTTTGAACATTTATCGCCAAAGCATTCTCTTGTTTTTTTCTACGCTAAACAAACTCCGTTTGTAGAAGAATCGGGAAGAGTTTTAGTAGGCGTTGGAAAAATTAACAATATCATTCCTTCCGATGCATATGAAGGAAGCAACAAAAATTTTTCTGCGGCATATTGGGAACATATGATTTTGCATTCCATTAGAAATGACGGTAAAAATGGTTTCCTTCTGCCTTATCACGAAGCGATTTCATATCAAGAAGAAAATATTGACTTTGATATTGCAGAAATAGCGGTTATTGTCCCAAACGACAAACGTTTTGAATTTTCGTATGCAGCCGAACACGTAAGTAATGATAGTGCAATTAGAGTCTTATTAGAGTGTGTAAAATCATTAGAAAAAGCGGAAGAATTAGGAATTGGGGACAACAACACTTTAAAAATTCAATGGATTCACAACGAAATTGCCGAGTTGGAAAAATTGAGAGGTGCTTATCCCGGAATGGGTTCAGCACTTTGTGCTTTTGGAATTGAAAAAGGTCATTTTGTTGCTGCGGAAATCATTAACCAACTGAAAGACGATAAGGAAAATCCTTGGCTTCTTTTTGAAAAAGCATTGGACAATGCAAAAGGTATTTTATCAGATGCGGTTGCTGCATTAATTCCATTTAACAGCAAAAAACTGTATCAACAATTAAAAACCAGAGCAACGCCAACTCGTATTCAGTTTCTACACTTACTAAGTCGTTTTGACTTGAATATTGAGCAAGCGAAATTTCTTTTTGTTCACGAAGAAAGAGAAGAATTAGGAATTGGCAGAAAAGACGAAGAATATATCAATAATCCATATTTGATTTACGAGGATTTGCGATTAACGGCTACACCAATAGCATTAGGAACAATTGATTTAGGATTATACTTAAAAAAGGGAACTGATAATTTGTTACCAAACGACATTTTGTATTCAGACCCTTTTGAAAATAATCGCATAAGAGCATTAACGATACAACAATTAGAATTTGCATCTATACTTGGACACACTTTATTGCCACGTAAAGAAATAATCAAACAAATTCGAAGTTTATCTATTTCGCCAGCTTGTGATATTAATAGCGATTATTTTGATTTAGCCGAAACTGTATTCGCGGACACAATTACATTGGAAGAAATGAAAAACGGAGAAAGGGCGTATCAATTAAAACGTTTTTCAGAAACAAGGGAAATCATCAACCAAAAAATCACTCAACGAGTAAGTGCAAAACGACTTGAATTAAATGCAGATTGGAGTTCTTTATTAGATAATGCTTTAAAAGCATTTACCAAAGGTAAACCCGATGAGCAAGAATTAAAGGCAAGAAAAGAGAAAGCCGCTGCATTGAAAGAAATTGCAGAAAGTAGATTTTCTGTATTGATTGGTCCCGCTGGAACAGGAAAAACAACGTTGCTTACCATTTTAGCAGGACAAAAAGAAGTGGAAGACAACGGAGTTCTTTTGCTTGCCCCAACAGGTAAAGCAAGAGTGCGAATGGAAGAAGTTGCTAAAGACATAAATGTTACCGCAAAAACATTGGCACAATTTCTTTCTGGCTACGGAAGATACAACGGAGAAGTGCAACGATATGTTTTTTCAAATGAACATTGCGACCAATATGCAACAGTTATTCTTGATGAGGCATCAATGCTTACAGAAGAAATGTTAGCCACTACCTTAGATTGTTTACAAGGAGTAAAACGTTTCATTTTAGTTGGTGACCATAGACAATTACCGCCAATAGGTGCAGGTCGTCCATTTCTTGACATAATTCACTATTTGAAACCTGAAGGAATTGAAACTTCGTTTCCAAGAATTGGTAAAGGTTATGCAGAGCTTACTATAAAACGCAGACAAGGCGGAACAAAAAGAGAAGATTTACAACTTGCAGAATGGTTTAGCGGAGAATCTTTAGAACCTGGAGCGGACAGTATCATAAACCACATAATTACAACACCTAATTCAAATTATCTACGAATAGAATATTGGGAAAACGAAACGGAATTTGAAAAGAAATTTGAAGAAGTTTTAGTTTCAGAATTAGGAATGTCGTCCATTGAAGACGTTGAAACTTTTAATAAAACTTTAGGTTCTTCTGATGGTAGATATTTTAACTTCAGAGAAGCCGCTAATTCAGCAGAACATTGGCAGATTTTATCGCCTGTTAGAGAAAAAGTTTTTGGCGTTAGAGCATTAAATAGAAAAATACATAAGCAATTCAGAAAAGACAAAGTTGAATATGCCCGTAACAAATACGGTAAAATCCCTGCACCAATTGGGTTAGAAGAAATTGTATATGGCGACAAAATCATCAATTTGTTTAATAGTCGTAGAAATGAAGTATGGCCAGACGGTTCATTGAATTACGTTGCAAATGGCGAAATCGGGATGGTAATTGGACAATTCAAAACGTCCAAAATGACTTTTAAAGGAAGACCCAAAAACACAGAGATAGAATTTACTTCTCAGAAAGGCTACAAATACACTTTTAAAGGTTGGGAGTTTTCCGAAGAAGCAAATAATCCTCTTGAATTGGCTTATGCGTTGACAGTTCACAAAGCACAAGGAAGTGAATTTGGTAAAGTTTTTATTGTAATTCCTAATCCTTGTTTCTTGTTGTCAAGAGAAATGCTTTACACAGCGCTAACACGACAAAAGGACAAAGTAATTTTGCTCATTCAAGGGAATGCATTTGACATAAAGG
Organism: Paenimyroides aestuarii; assembly: GCF_024628805.1. Classification (NCBI taxonomy): domain Bacteria; kingdom Pseudomonadati; phylum Bacteroidota; class Flavobacteriia; order Flavobacteriales; family Flavobacteriaceae; genus Paenimyroides; species Paenimyroides aestuarii. The sequence continues at coordinate 1,232,013 of NZ_CP102382.1, forward strand.
GATTTGCTTCGCCAGCAAAATCAGACGCACTAAAAAGAATAACTAATTTATTCAACAATCCCGAACTAATTGACATAGAAGGTCAATATTTAGAGAAGAATTTAATTCACCAAGCAAGTGACGGAAAAATGTTACGCTCTAAAAGTGAATTATTGATTTATCAGCGTTTAATCGACAAGAAACTAAATCCGCTTTACGAGAAAAAACTTTTCATTAAAGAAGTAGAGAAACTTCCCGACTTTACTATTGAAAACGATGATACAGGCGAAGTTTATTATTGGGAACATTGCGGAATGTTACACGACAAAGAATACAAACAACGTTGGGAAGAAAAATATACTTGGTATAAAGAAAACGGAATACTTCCTTTTGACGAAGGTGGTGGAAAAAATGGAACACTTATAGTAACGGAAGACAAACAAACCGTAGTTGAAGACGGTAGCATACGGGGTGCAATATCAGTTAAAGAAATTGACGAAATAATTGAAAAAGTATTTAAAATATAACAACAAAAGCCCGAACCGCTAACAAGGTATTGCCAAAAGCGGGGCTGAAGTGCGTATTTAGAAATTTTTGCATATATTTGGCTTGAGGTATTTCTATTGACCTTGGGTGCAAAAATCCCCGCCTTCGGCAATACCCAAACCGTTGTACGTAATGTTAAAACAAATCTCGTGAAAATTATACTCGTAATATTATTGTCTGTTTTTAGTTTTGCTAAGGTATTTGCAACTGCACAATATCCTGACAGAATCGTATTTAATAACAAAGAATATTCTTTACTCACAAATCCACTTGAAAAATATTTTGAAAAGAATGAAGATAAACGACCTAAAGGTGGTGTAATGTCAACAGCTTTATGGAGAGGCTATGTTGCAACATTCGAAATAATTGAAAATCAACTTTACGTAAAAGACATAAAAATTCAAATTTGGAATGAAAAATCCGATGATACAGAATGGAAAAGTGTGATAAATGAAGTCTTTCCGAAAACTGAAGATCGGAAAATTGATTGGTTCAATGGTCTACTTACTTTACCATATGGAGAATTAATTAATTATGTTCATATGGGATATGGTTCAACTTATGAAAATTATATAATAATTGAAATTGAAAAAGGTAAATATATAAAGTCCAAAGATTTAAACTTCAAGGAGTATGAGAATCTTAAAGAAAAACAATTTGAAGCTTACATAAAGTCTAACGAATATCTTGAACGTAAAAAAGAACTAAAAAAAGATGGTTGGAAACAAAAAGATATAGATGGATTTTTAAGAAGTTTCGTTACTGAATACACCGAAAAATTACTAATTGAATAAAAACACTACGTACAACATCGGTTTGGCGAAATGGCGGGTGCAGTGCAAAATTCAACGGCAGTTTTTCAATTGAACTTTAGTAATAAATTGAAGCTTTGTTCTCCGAAACCCGCCCGAACGCAAAGCCCGAACCGTTAGCAAACATTGAATGAAACACTCCATAATAGCAATTTTTTCTCTGTTACTTTTATTTAATTGTAAAAACAAAAGTTTAATTGAAAATAAAGTAGCAGAAATTGAAATAAGTCAACCTATTCAAGACACAATTGGTTTAGACTCTATAAGTGTTGTTAGAAAAACACAAGCAAATATTCCATATCATCTAACTGGCATTGATAATGATATAGCACTACCATTTAACTATTCCATTGATTACAGTAATGGTACATATGTTTTTAAGTGGCATTTGTGTGATTTGGTTATCGATAGTGATTCGTTAAACTATTCTCATTATAACTTTGAAAATAATATTCCATACAAAGGGTATATCGGTTTTGAAGGTAAGTTACATATTGTTAAAACGACGGACTCCTCTAGTGTAACAACCAAAAAATTTATACAACAACATACAGAACTTTACCGTAAAATATATTTTTCTGATAAAGAAAGTATTATATTCAAATCTAATAGAGGAGCCATATGTACACTATATTTTAAGTATTCCAATAAAAGTAGTACCTTTTCTATATTCTATAAGGAAAATGAGACACTTGGTTTTGATGCGTCAGAACAAGAGTTGTTAGATTTAGCTATTTCTCAATTAAGGGTTGCTAAAAACCTATATAATACTAGTTTTAATAAGAACTTATTAGATTGGAATCATTACAAAAACGGGTTATCTATACTGGATAAAAAAGTTTATAAAAATATACATAAAGGCATTATAAATTCTTTAGACACAATAAGTATGGATGAAGTTTACACGCCAAAAATTGATGGGAATTGGGATTTGGTTTCGATAATAAAAATTGGAAATGAAGCAGAAAAACTCTGGAACGCAATAAATAATATTGATAAAAATAAAAAAGTAGATTTTCAAAAAAAATATGATACGCAACTATCTGAGCAAATTGCTTTTTTACGCTCTGCTGAAAACTTCGTACAGCTAGAGTATAAAGATGAAAATACACTAATTATTAAGAAAGTCTATGATTATTCAAACAAAATAGATTATGTGGTTTTTAGGAAGGAAATCATCAAAAATAAAGAGATATTGATGTTTACAGGTGGGCGGCAAAACTATGGACAAATTAATTCTAAAGAAATGGCTTATTTTTATCTCAAACTATTTGAAAACTATAAAACGTTTGCTAACAATGGCTATAAGTAATTGGGGCTTAAGTGATAAAACGAAAGTATAAACATAAAACAAAGGTCGGTGCTAAACCGAAAAGTTAGGGCGTAAAATCCCCAACTGTTCATAGTCCAACCGTTGTAGCACATTTGAAAAAACTATTCCCGAATTGAAAAGAAAAATAGGAATTACAATATTCACAATAGGAATTTTAATCGTCTCAAAATTTTGGGTTGGAATCTATACTCACGATGAATTTGGAGGAAAAAATGTTTTTATTAAACATAGACCGATTTGGAAAACGTTTTTTTATTCACCAAGAGGAATGAGTGATTTAAAACTATCTGAAATGTCAACTGAAAAACAAACTGAACAAATACTATTCGATGAATTTGTTTTAAAACATCAAACAATCGAATAAAATGGAAATTAAATATTGCTGGAGATGCAAAATGGAAATTCCAATGTTGGACAAAGAAGAATTTGCTATCGCTTCTAAATTATACTCAAAAGGATTTAAAATAGCAAAAGTGGATAGAAAGGAGAGATTTAAAGAATTATTGGAATACTATAATAAGTTGACTGGATTTGGAGAAACTGAACCGAATGCGATTATGCATCACTCACTTGAACAAGTCGGACCTGATTGTGAAAATTGCGGAAAACCATATAGAACACCAAAAGCAAAAATGTGTGCGAATTGTGGAAATAAAAGAAAAGTTGAATAATAAAAACGTGCTACAACACCGTGTATAGCTCATTGCGGCTGAATTCCTAATCGGAATTCATTGCAATTTGCTATCTTTCGGTTACGGCGGAAAATCCTCGCAGATCTCCCGCAACGAGCCATACACAAAACCGTTAGGCGATATGCTAAACCAACACTTTGCACAAACCGAAACGACATATAAACAGATGAAAAACCAACTTTTGAAAACATTTCTTCGTATTAATATATTCAGCATTTTCACAACATTTTTACTTGCTTTTATTTTGGTTTTTAGCTGGCAAAATTCAAAATTCTCTGAAATAGAAATGCGCAATTGTTATATGCCGTTTTTTACTGAAATCTTAGCGGTTGTATCTGCACTTTTCATTTCGCTTTCGACTCTTGGTATTTTCTTAAACTTAAACTGGAAATTCCGCCAATCAAAAACAAGAATTACTTTATCCTTTTTAGTACTTCCAATTGTGATGAGCAGTTTTTTTTGGTTAACTATATTCCAAAACGACATAGCCTACACTGAAACCATTCTAATAGCAATAGCAACATATTTTCCTGTTTGGCTTTTCATCATCAGAGAATATTTAAAATTTTCAAAAACACTAAAATGAGAAATTTTCCACAAAAACTAACTATATATTACGTCTTTGGAATTGTATTGACTATTATCGGTATTATCGGATTGATTTTATTTGTGTCAAGTTCTGGTATGAACGACCAAATGACGGGAATGTATGCCTCAATGCTATTGATTCCTGCATTGATAATTATTGTTATTGACCGAATTTGTGTACAGAAATTCGGAACTAAAAAAGTGAACAAATCCTCGCTCTACATTTTAGCAGGACTTTTTCTACTATATATTTTAAACACAATTAGGTTGGTGTTAGTAGGTTAAAAATACCACATCTAAACTTCCATATCAAACATAATATTTTGTAAATTTGCGATTATGACTGACAAAAAACTTTACATAATCGCAGGTTGCAACGGAGCAGGAAAAACGACTGCCTCATTTACGATTTTACCTGAGATTTTAGATTGTAAAGAATTTGTGAATGCAGACGAAATTGCAAAAGGACTTTCCCCTTTTCAACCTGAAAAAGTTTCGTTTGAAGCAGGTAGAATAATGCTAAACAGAATCAACGAACTACTTTCTAACAACGAAAATTTCGCATTTGAAACGACTTTATCAACCAAAAGTTATAAGAACAAAATCATCGAAGCAAAAGATAAAGGTTATCGAGTAACATTGTTATTCTTTTGGCTTCAAAACATTGAACTAGCTAAAGAACGTGTGAAAATTAGGGTTTCGGAAGGTGGACATAACATCGAGCCAGAAGTTATCGAAAGAAGATATATCAGAGGAATTAAAAATTTGTTCGACATCTATCTTCCAATCGTTGACGGAGCATTTATTTTTGATAACTCGGAAGTGAAACACGAACTTTTAGCGGATAAACAATTTGATACTTCACTTAATATTGTAAACATAGACAAGTTTAATCTTTTAAAAAAATACTATGACAACAACTGAAAAACATATAGACGAAAAAAATAAAATACTAAAAGGACTTGAAAAAGTATATGAAAAACTTTTAGAATTTAAGAAAATGAAAAACAGCGAACTGGTTATTTTGCGTGACAACAAAATTGTTAAAATAAAACCTGAATAATAGCACAATCGCCTAACACGGTATTGCCAAAAGCGGGGCTGAAGGAATTCTAATGAAATTTTTGCTATATTTGAACTTTTGGTAATTCTATATCGCCTTCGCCATTTGTATTTGCTTTTTATATATATTAGCAAATAAAAAATGGCTTCGGCTACTTTGGGTGATAAGTTGAAAGTTTGGTTCTTCGATTTCCCCACCATCGCAAAACCACAATCCGTCGTAAGACATTCTGAGAAAACGAATGACAAAACAAATAACAATTATAATTCTGACCTTTTTACTTTTTTCTTGTAAAGGAAAAAACGGAAATGAAAATCAGGGTATGGATGTGAATTCTCAATTGAAAGAAGTAACCAATTATCAAGAATTAAATGACTTTCAAAGTGCAAATAAGCTATTGAATACCTTAATAAACGAAAATCCAAATAATGCAGAATTATATTTTCGTTTAGCTCACTCCAAAACCATTTCTAATCCAAATCTTTTTGAAATAATGAATCTTCTTGAAGAATGCTTAAAAAGAGATTCACTAAACTTTAAAGCTCTCTATTTAAAATCTCAAGGTCTTATGTTTATGGGAGACTTTAAAGGAGCTTTAGAAACCGAAAAAAGAATTTTAGAGAATTATCCTGATTCATTTATTTTAAAAGCTGATATTGCTTCAACATTGTTGTTTAATGGAGATTTTGAGAAAGCTATTGAATTCTCTGAATCAATATTACCAGAAAGTCCGAACATTTACGAAAACGAAAGACTAATTAGAGTACAAATATATGCTAACTATTTTTTAGACAATATTGAGGATGTCAAAATAGGAAAAGACAAATTACAACAGCTAGGCTTCGAAACTGATTATTTACAGAAACTTATTGATAGTAAGGAACTGAAATTTGAAAACTTTGCTGTTGGAAAAAATGTTGGAAATAAACCCTGTTCACTTAATGAATTGAACATTATGTTTCCAGAAAAGAGTTAAAAAAAACGATAACCCAACAATCGCTATAAGTAATTGCTACTTGTCGCCTACTTCTGAAAATCCGCGAGGATTTTCAGTTTGGTGTGTACTTGCAAAGTTACGTGCTAAACCACGCAACTACACATACATGCAAAACGTTACTGCCATTTTAAAGCAACACACATCTATGAAAAAACTTCCGAATTTTGACATAAAACCACACGGGGAAATCTCAAGAGCATTTTTAAGACAAAATATCTTAACATTTCACCGAGCCACTGAATATATTCAAAATTTGAGTTACGGAAGAAATTCAAACAAAGAGGATTTAAAAAGCATTTTCATAGAGAAAAAAGGAACTTGTAGCACCAAACACGCTGTATTAAAACAGTTAGCCAATGAAAATGATTTTAAAAACATTCAACTGATACTCGGAATTTTCAAGATGAATCCTCACAATACGCCAAAAGTTCAAAAGACTTTATTAGAAAATAATCTGAAGTATATACCGGAAGCACACAACTATTTGAAGTACGAAAATGAAATTTTCGATTATACTAAACAAAATTCTTCGTCAGCAGGCTTCGTAAATGACTTACTTTTTGAAACAGAAATCCAGCCAAATGAGATTAACAATTTCAAAATTCAAATACATAAAGATTATTTAATAAATTGGCTCAATGAAAATAACAACATAAATTACTCTCTTGATGAGCTTTGGAAAATCAGAGAGCAATGTATTGAAGATTTATCAAAATGAACAAAAATAAATTACATACAGATAAAATAGTAAAAGGAAATCGAACCTACTTTTTTGACATAAAAAAGAGTGAACAAGGAGATTTGTATCTAACTATTTCAGAGAAGAAAAAAACTGACAATACTTCGGAACATCATAGAGTTATGATTTTTGAAGAAGATTTAAAGGATTTTGTGGATACGTTTAGAAATGCACTATTGAAGTTTAAAGAACTTCAACAACCAAAGACTGAAGAAAAAAAATATTCAATAGAAAAAATTAGAGCAACACACCAAAATGCCTATCAACCTTGGACAGAAGAAGATGATGAAAAACTTGAATTGTTATTTTGTGAAGGTAAAAAAGTAAAAGAACTTGCTCATATTTTCGAAAGAAAAGAAGGAGCAATAACCTCTCGAATTAAAAAACTCGAACTAAAGGAAAAATATGGGCGATAAAACAACTACACGCTGAAAAATACCGCCCACAACGGCAAACCTTGCACAACTCTCATTTTTCAGAAAACAAATAGAATATCCAACCTCGTTTAAGCTTTTTTAAGCGAGGTTTATTTTTTGAAAAGTATTTTGAAAGGGAATTTTTTTCGTACTTGTATAAAGCAAGATTCCATTTTTTTTCTATTTTTGAGTGATGAAACAGATGCATGCGGTTTTGTAAAATAGTGCTAAATTTAAGCATTTGAATTCTATTGGGTATTTGCATTTTGAATTTCCCAACATCGCAAAGCCGAAAGCAGTTAGCCACCATTTAAAAGAACAAAATGACAAGAATAAAAACTATTGTTTTGACAATTCTAACAGTCTTTGTACTTCAAAGCTGTAATGTTGGAACTACAGGAACTTGGAAAGACGAGAACATTGAACAAAGTCTAAAAAATGAAATTGAAACGTTGGACATAAAAGTTTTGGAGGCCGTTACTACAAATAATATTGAACTTTTGAAATCAATAATGTCAGATAAGCTATTAGAAAAAAGTGGTGATAACATTGGTCAATTGCTTGAACAAGCAAGTAGTGTGATTACTACTACTGACTATAAAGTTTTAAATCAATTTCATACAAAGAATTCAACAACAGGTATTGGAAATACTATTGTGTCAGGAGTTAGCGGACTGAATGACTATACTGTAAATTATCAAGCCTTGAACGAAGAAATGTTCATTTCCCTTTTAATTTCCAAAAGCGGTCTTGACGAATTTATTGTTACCAACATTTATGGAAATTATCCAGATGGTTGGAAGCTCAATATCCTTCATTTCGGACAATACAAAGTCAATGACAAAACTGCCCCTGAATTGTACTCTGAAGCCAAAGTGGAACATGAAAATGGATATTTGATTAATGCTGCGAACAATATGTTTCTAAGCTCAAGAGTGGCAAATCCCGTCAATAATTTTTGGCAATATCAAAAAGAAGAGGAAATGAAAGGGTTTTATGAAAAAGTAATGAAAGAAATAAACTCTAAATATAAATTTCCAATGACACTTGAAGCAATTGACTCAAAACCACAAATCTTGTCAATTTATCCAAAAGGAACTGAAGAAGGATATTTCCCGATGATTGAGTATGTGACCAACTTAGACTTAAAAGATACGGTGAAAACCAACGCAGAGTATGAAAAAGTTCATTCAGAGATTATCAAAGCTTTTAATGGAATTGAAAAGAACAAGGACTATGTTATTTACAAGGCATTTAGTGAAATTCCAAACGGAAAAACGCCTGTTCCAACTTATGGATTTGTAAAAAAATTAAAGTAAAAAAGCTTGCTAACAAAGCCTACTCAAAAGTGGTGACTCAGTGGTTAAATGAAATTTTGTGCTTCATATAGTTTAGTACAGATTTACAGTTTCGTGCTAGTTAGCCGCCCGAAAGCAAAGCCCGAAAAGCGTAGCGGTCAGCTTAAACAAAGATCCCAAAAAAATGACAGAAGAACTGAAAATAGCTATTGAAAACCTATACACTACTTTTTCGATTTACCCTTTTAAATCGACAATTGAAGGTTGTCCTTGCTGTGTTTCTGAATCTGACAAAGAAAAAATTCGTTCCAAACAATTACGAGATTTTTATTGGCTTGGTGAACAGACGTTGTTAAACAAAAAAAATATTTTGACAAAAATTTAAAAAAATTGATACTCGAATATGAAAATCATTGATGCTAGTTGCCTCACTGCTAATTATCTACAAAACCATCATTTAAACTATTTTTAAAAATCTACCAATGAATAACCAACAACAAATTGAAATTCCGCTTAGCAAAACCAAAATGACACGCACATTTATTGGTTCCATAATTTTTGTAATCCTTGGTGTTTGGTTTTTAGTAAACCCACCAGAGCTGAACAATCCAATCTTAGGAAATTCAGTAGTAATTTATGTTATTGGATTGTTATCTATAGTGTTTTTTGGTTTTATAGGAATAATGATTTTTCGCAAATTGTTTGACAAAAAAGCTGGACTTATCATTAATCAAGACGGAATTATTGACAATACAAGTGGCTTGTCAATTGGGTTCATTCCATGGAGTGAAATTCAAGAAATTTCGAGCACTCAGGTCATGAATCAAAAGTTTATATCGATTGTCCTTAAAAATCCTGAAGCGTTTATGGAAAAGATTTCAAATCCAATCCAAAAAAATGCAATGAAAATGAATTATAAAACCTCGGATTCGCCCATTAGTATTTCCTCAAACGCCTTAAAAACAGATTTTAACAAACTATTCAACTTACTCAAAGAAAAAATGAACGAATACAAATCATAGCTGAAATCCATAACGACAAATGGGTTACTTTGGTTTAAATTTAAGGGTAAAAAATTTTCGTTATATTTAACTTTTTAATTGTTACTGCCCTTTTTTTAGAAATAACAGATTTTTGTAATTAAGTTTAAGTTAAAAAAAATACCTCATGAAAACGCAATTGTATTTACTACTGTTTTTGGCTACTCAATTTGTTTTTGCTCAAGAAACAGAGAATAAAATTCAAGAATTGCCCACCGAATATGGTGCATACACCATTCCATTGTGGACTAAATTAACGCTTGAATTAAAGGAAACTTCTAAAAATAAATTTGAATATAGAATCATAAGTAGTGAACCTTATGAAGAGATGTATTCCTTTGACAAACATGACAAAGTTTTTTCTGAAAATCCTAAAAAAAATACAGTGGATATTCTGTTTGTTGGAGCATATTATAATAATGGAAAAGAAGATAGTGATTACAAAACACTTCTCAAGATAAGAAATAACCTAGATATTCCATTAACGTATAAAGCTGATATAAAATATTATTTCAATAATGAATTTGAAAATACAAGCATTGTTGGAGCTTTCCCAGGAACTGACACGCAAGAAATTTGGGCGCACAAAATAGACTTAATTGCGTTGTATGACTTTGAAATACTTAACTCAAAAGAGTAAAATTTCGCCCTCATAACCAAAAAACCAGCTGACCACTCTTGATTAATTTTCTAGTCAAATGCTCTAGAAAAAGCCAATTTGTAAACCTTTGGATATTAATGAAACAACTGTCAATAAAGAAAATTTTAAAATTCATCTTTCGCGGAATACTAATTTTTATAGGTTTAATTTTTCTTTTACTTCTAATTATTGGTTTTCGTGTGGAACATCAAGATGGAACCTATGACAATTGGTCTGGACTACGGGCTCTCTTTCAAAAAGACAGAGATTTTGGAATATTTATTAACCAACAAGAAAAATATGAACTTGACGGAATAGATGGGCCTTATTTAGTCAACTCATCAATTTATCGGGTTGATTCAACTAATAATTTAATCAAAAAGACTTTTAAAAATTCAGATTCTATTCTCGTTCAAGTAAATAATAACGATTTAGACAGATTCTATTTTACCAAAAAAGATACAATAACACGAAATCCGTTTCTATACGAAACTCCCGAAAAATTAATTGCAATTTCTGATGTAGAAGGAAATTTTGACGGATTTTCAAGTTTCCTACAGAACAATCAGGTTATTGACAAAAATTTCAATTGGATATTTGGAAATGGACATTTGGTTTTAGTTGGCGATTTTGTGGATAGAGGGAACAATGTTGTTCCGGTTCTCTGGTTGATTTACAAATTGGAAGAACAGGCAGAAAAACAAGGTGGCAAAGTTCATTATATTTTAGGAAACCACGAATTATTAAATTTTCAAGGTAGGTATAAATACAACGACAGAAAGTATGTAAAAGTTGCTAAACTCATTTATGAGAAGGAAAACAATAAAAATGCAGTTAGTTTTATGTATTCTGACAAAACAGAACTTGGAAAATGGTTGCATTCCAAAAACGGAATTGAGAAAATCGGAGATTATATTTTCGTTCACGCAGGATTAAGTCCTAAAATTTTAGATTTTAACCTTACTTTTTCTCAAATCAATGAAATTGCAAGAAATAACTGGGATAAAGATTTATACAACAAACCCGAAAAAGATGAAAAAGCAAATTTTCTAATAGGACGAGAAGGGATATTTTGGTATCGTGGATTAGCGATGGACTACAAATATTACGATAAAATAACGGAAAACGAATTAGACAAAATCCTTTCATTTTATCAAGCAAAAAAAATGGTTTTCGGTCATTCTGTAGTTGACGACATCACAAAAGATTTTAATGGAAAAATCATTGATATTGATTTAAAACACGGAAAAGAAAAGAACTCCGAAAAAACAAAAGGATTACTAATTGAAAACGGAATTGAATATAAACTTGACGGAAAAGGAAAGAAAACCAAACTATAAAAATATGTCAGCTAATATTCTCTTTTCGGAATAGTAATAATTAATTTGCTTTTTTTTTAAAAAATCAAATGCTTTACTAAAGCAGCGTATTCCAGATTTTTTGTTTTAAAATTAAATGGAGTTTTTGTAAAAATAAAGCCTAAAAAAACTTCCTATCCATTCAATTTTTTATGTTACTTTAGTAAAATATAATTCAAATAAAACCTATTGACCTTACCGTTTGAACCCACCGTTTTTGGGATAAAACTCAATGTGCATCTAATCCTGGAGTATCTGGCGTTTTTTATTGCGTTCAGGTTTTATGTTTATTTGCGCAAACACAAACCGGATAGCATCTCTAGCAAAAACCGACTGTCTATCATTTTAGGGGCAATTTTTGGTGCTTTTTTGGGGTCAAGATTTTTCGGGTTTTTAGAAAATCCTATGATTGCCGTCAGTGCCGATAATCTATTGCAATTGCTGAATACAAAAACCATTATGGGCGGTTTGTTTGGTGGACTTTTGGGCGTGGAATTGGCAAAGAAAATCATTCATGAAAAAAAATCATCGGGCGATTTATTTACCTATCCCATCATTTTGGGAATTATCATTGGCCGAATCGGTTGTTTTTTGAGCGGAACCAACGAATTTACCTATGGCAAAGAAACTCATTTCTTTTTGGGGATGAATTTAGGTGATGGTTTGTCTCGGCATCCAATTGCTTTGTATGAAATTATTTTCTTGCTATTTTTGGTCTTTTTCCTTCAAAAAATATCCAATTTTACGAAAAGAAAAAACGGATTATTATTCCAATTATTTATGATTGCCTACTTTGGATTTCGCTTTGGGATTGAATTCCTGAAACCAAATGTGTTCTATGTATTTGGACTCAGCAGCATTCAATGGCTTTGTGTCATTTGCTGGATTTATTATGCACCAACCTTAAAAAAATTAATTAAAAATGCCTACTAGAAAATATACTTATTACGATTATACCATCAGTTTGTGTCCTGAATGTTTAAAACGTATTGATGCCAAAATTGTGTTTGAAGACGAAAAGGTGTATATGCTCAAAAGATGTCCAGAACATGGAAATTCGCGCGTGCTCATTGCAGACGATATCCCCTATTATAAAAACATCAGAAACTATAACAAGCCTTCAGAAACGCCATATAAATTCAATACCAAAACGCATTATGGTTGCCCATATGATTGTGGTCTTTGCCCAGACCATGAGCAGCACTCTTGTCTAACGATTATTGAAATTACGGATCGTTGCAATTTAACCTGTCCCACTTGCTATGCAGGTTCTTCACCCACATACGGAAGGCATAGAACCCTAGCGGAAGTTAAAACCATGTTAGACACCATTGTTGCGAATGAAAAAGAGCCAGATGTGGTGCAAATAAGCGGAGGCGAACCAACACTGCATCCTCAATTTTTTGAAATTTTGGATTATGCTAAATCCTTGCCCATTAAACACTTGATGGTAAACACCAATGGACTTTTAATTGCCAAAGATTTTGATTTTGCCAAACGCCTAAAGTCCTATGCACCCGACTTTGAAATTTACTTGCAATTTGACTCATTCAAAGAAGAAGCCTTGTATCAATTGCGGGGTGCCAATTTAAAGAAAATCCGAGAAAAAGCCTTGGAACATCTCAATGAGCTCAACCTTTCTACCACCTTGGTTGTCACGCTGCAAAAAGGATTGAACGATGATGAAATGGGCGAAATAATTGACTATGCTCTAAAGCAAAAATGTGTGCGAGGTGTCACATTTCAACCCACACAAATTGCGGGTAGATTGGATAATTTCAACCATGAAACCGACCGAATTACGCTCACCGAGGTCAGAAGGAAAATATTAGAACAATCAACCATTTTCAGTCCAGATGATATCATTCCTGTCCCGTGTAATCCAGATGCTTTGGCCATGGGATATGTGCTGAAACTAGAGGGAAACAACCTACCGCTCACCCGCTACATCAACCCAACCGATTTGCTAGACAATAGTAAAAACACGATTGTATATGAGCAAGATGAAGCGCTGCATCAAAAAATGTTTGAAATTTTTAGTACTGGAACTTCTACCGACAAAGCATCTGATAAGTTGCACCAATTGCTTTGTTGTTTGCCGTTTGTAGAAGCACCCAACCTTGGCTATGACAATTTGTTTAGAATCATTATTATGCAGTTTATAGACGCCCATAATTTTGATGTGAGAGCCATAAAAAAATCATGTGTACATATCGTAAATAAGGATAATACCATCATTCCTTTCGAAACTATGAATCTTTTTTATAGAGATGATAAAATAGAACGATTAAAAGCATTACAAAACGAAACAAAATTATAAGAGATGACCTTTTTAGAAGTGAACCTAGATGGACTTGTTGCCATAATATTCCTGGTAATGTTTGGTCCGCCCATTGTACTTGCCCTTATTGGGGTGATCGTGAAATTCAAATCAGCCAAAGCAGCCAAAGTGCTGTTTATTTTGGCCGGTCTATACCTATTGATTGGCTTAGGAATTTGTGGGTCTATGATGATTTAGAGTTGTGAAGCTATGCGTCAACGAAGGTGTTTATAACTTTCATCTGCAAAAAGATAATGAATTCCTAAATTCCCCCACCCAAACAAAATAAGAAAGTGGATTTGCCAAAGACAAATCCACTTAATATTAACCAAAAAAAACACTTATGAAAAAACTTATTCTTTTGGGAAGAGATAAGCTTCTTTTGTAAAGGTAAAATGTTTTTTTAAAAAAAACAAGTTTTTTTTTACTTTATTCAACAGTAACCGATTTGGCTAAATTTCTAGGTTGATCTACGTTGGTACCGCGTAAAACAGCTACGTGATACGATAGTAATTGCAAAGGTATAGTCGCAATAATCGAAGTTAAAGCCTCGGTTGAATGAGGCATTTCAATGATGTGATCTGCTAAATTGCGAACTTGTTGATCTCCTTTTGATACCAATGCAATAATTTTTCCGCTGCGGGCTTTTATTTCTTGTATATTGCTCACCACTTTATCATAGTGGTTTTGCTGTGGCGCAATTACAATAACCGGCATGTTTTCGTCGATCAAAGCAATAGGGCCGTGTTTCATTTCGGCAGCCGGATACCCTTCTGCATGAATGTATGAAATTTCCTTTAATTTTAAAGCACCTTCTAAAGCTACGGGGAAATTAAACCCGCGACCTAAAAATAAGCAATTGGCTGCATCTTTATAAATATGTGCAATTTCCAAAATACGATCATTTTCCAATAAAGCTTCTTGTACTTTTTCAGGAATCAGTTCTAATTCTATTAAGTTTCTTAAATAATCGGGTTGCGACATGGTTCCTTTTGCTTTTGCCAAACGCAATGCAATTAAAGCCAAAACGGTAATTTGTGTAGTGAAAGCTTTTGTTGACGCCACACCAATTTCAGGACCGGCGTGTGTGTAAGCACCTGCATGTGTTTCACGAGAAATGGACGATCCAACTACGTTACAAACGCCAAATACAAACGCTCCTTTTTCTTTAGCTAATTTTATAGCAGCCAAGGTATCAGCCGTTTCACCCGATTGTGAAATGGCAAGTACCACATCGTCTGTATGGATGATAGGATTTCGGTATCTAAATTCTGATGCATATTCCACTTCCACAGGGATGCGTGCAAATTCTTCAATCATGTATTCTGCGACTTGTGCAGCGTGCCATGATGTGCCGCAAGCCACAATAATAATGCGTTTTGCGTTGATGAATTTTGCTAAGTTATCTTCAATTCCTGCCATTTTGATCAATCCTTGGTCGCTTAGCAAACGCCCGCGGAACGTGTCACGAATAACTTGTGGTTGTTCGTAAATTTCTTTTAACATGAAATGATCGTAACCTCCTTTTTCAATTTGCTCTAGGTTCAATTGCAACTCTTGAATATAAGGACTTACTTCGCTATCTGACTTAATTTTTCGGATTTTGATAGGTTTGTGTAAACGAATAATTGCCATTTCTTCGTCTTCCAAATAAATCGCATTGTTGGTGTATTCAATAAACGGAGAAGCATCAGATGCCACAAAATATTCACCTTCGCCAATACCAATTGCCAACGGACTGCCCAAACGAGCTGCTACAATTTCATTGGGTTTTTTAATATCCATCACACAAATTGCATAGGCACCAATTACTTGATTCAATGCTACTTGCACGGCTTTTCCTAACTTTAAGCCTTTGTTTCTTTGAATATCTTCGATAAGATTCACCAAAACTTCGGTATCGGTATCCGATTTAAAGGTATAACCACGATTGATTAATTCTTGTTTTAATGGCTCGTAATTTTCAATGATACCATTGTGAATAATCACCAACTCGCCTGAGTTTGAAAAGTGAGGATGAGAGTTTACATCGTTTGGCACTCCGTGTGTTGCCCAACGTGTATGACCAATTCCCATTGACCCTTTTAGAGTATTTTCTGCTTGGGCTCTTTCTTCCAAATCAGAAACTTTGCCTTTGGTTTTGCTTGCTATGAATTGTTCGCCGTTAAACAATGCCACTCCAGCACTATCATATCCGCGGTATTCCAATCGCTTTAAACCTTTTATTATTATTGGATAAGCATCTTTTGTGCCTATATAACCTACAATGCCACACATAATTAATTTTCTTTAGTGTAATAAATTTCCAATCTCATTTTTAAATCGCTGTTTGATGCATTTGGCCCGTGAATAATTGTTCCAAACGGATTCATAGTAGCGGTTAAGGGTATTGTTTTCGTTGTAGCTTTTAATGGATTCATTGCTGTTAACGAAATGTCGCTTGCAACAACCAATCCTAAAGGTACATTGGTAGAATCTTTTGTTATTAAATTGTTGATGTGATCTGTTATTCTAAATTGGTATTTGTGTACCGATTTGTTTGTTTTGTTTAAGAATCCACCAAAAATTGGTTTTCCGGTAGTTGATGTATCGCTTAAATAATCGGCAATTACTTTGTTGTTTTTGTAATCATACAAATACAGTTGTTTGGGCACTGCGATGGTATCTAATCCCATTGCAGAATGATCCACATATAAGGTGAGCAATGCCTGATTCACCAACCATTTATTGTTGATAATAGTTTCTAATTCATCTGCTTTTCCGCTGCCATCGGCGTCGTTTCCAAATAGCGAAAGAGTTGCAAATGTGCTGTTTCCGCCGCCTTTTATCCACAGATTTCCTACCGAATTATTATCTAAATCGAAATTGTTTTCTAATAAATTCACGGTGGTTGCTGTTATCGGAGCAGATTGTTTATCATCATAACCAATACGAAACTCATACGTTTTGCGTTCGCGTTTTGGCTGATTGGTGTTGGCGTCTATTTCACCGTCTTGTTTATAAACGAAAACTACTTTTCCGCGGCTTAAGTTCAATTGTGCCAATGCATTTTGGCTGAAATTATCTTCCACTTCAAAATACAACCCACGGAAATATTCTTTTAAAAGTCCGTTATTTAATAAGGATTTGTATTTATTGTTTGCAAAGAATTTTTCTTGAAAATAATTCTTGTCTAGATCTAACCAAACCCCTGGCGCCAAACGTTCTTTTACTTTTTGCTTACCATCAACCATTTGTGGGGTTCCGTCTGCATTATAAGCATATAGTTTAATCTCGTTTTTGTTAAAAGCAAATTCGGTATTTTGTGCTGTATTGGTAGAATTGTTCAAACGATTGCTTCCAGCTAATCCTTTTTTATTTTGGTCGAATATATTTTTTTCATCTGCATAATAAAATTGCGTTTCAAAATTATTATTCGGGTCGGTTGTTCGCAGAAAGTATCCGTTTTCGTAAACATTCAATGTAAATTTACCATTGCCATACACATCTGAAACATTGAACGAACGATTTCCGTCTGAATCGGTTGCAGAAACTGAACTGGTAAACGGAATATATACATACACCGAATCCAGCACCGGATTTTCACCAAACGATGTTAAATCGCTGTTGTTTTTCATTTCAATTTGCGTTACAAAGTGTGCTGTTGTTTTTCCAAATGCACTGTGAGTGTAAACGCCTAAATTGTTTAAAGGCAAATTGCGGGTGTTGGCAATACCTGCTTCGCTGTTTGTGGTTTCAATATTTTGAACAAGGTATTTTTCAAAACCAAATTGGTCGCTGTCTATAACTTCAGCTCCCATTTCGGTAAAGTCTTGCTCGCACGAGATTGCCGTAACAGATAGTACCGAAAGTACTACAAATTGCGCGATCGATTTTCTTCTCATAAATGCACTAAATTAAACCTTTTGAAGATAAAATTCGGGATAGAAATCCTTCATTTTTTCTTTTGCGTTGAAAGGTAAGAAAGGTTTATTTGAACTTTGTATATAATTTGTTAAATCTTCTGAAATGTCTTCCGAAGAAATCACAATACCATCAGAGTGATCAATAGCATTTTTCATGATATTGGTGTAAGTTGCATCCTTTAAGGCAGTAATATCTTTCTTGTTAAATTCATCAAAAGCCACTTTTTCAAACATGTTTTTTGATAATTTACCTTCAAATCCAGATGAAAAAACAGATGTAATGATTTTTGTATCGGTGAAGATATCCTCATCGTTATAATATTTTTTCATATAAAGCGGCAGTAGAGATGCCATCCACCCTTGTACATGTATCACATCGGGTACCCAATTTAACTTTTTAATGGTTTCAACAACACCTTTCACAAAGAAAATAGCGCGTTCATCGTTATCCTCATACAATGTTTCCTCTTCATCGCCAAAAGTACCTTTGCGTTTAAAATAATCATCGTTATCAATAAAATAAACCTGAATGCGTTCCTTTGGTATCGAAGCAACTTTAATAATTAAAGGCATATCCATGTCATTAATAACCAAATTCATACCCGAAAGCCTAATCACTTCGTGCAATTGATGTCTTCTTTCATTGATGCTACCGTATCTTGGCATAAAAATACGGATTTGCCCGCCTAAATCATTAATCATTTTTGGAGTGTCGAACGAAGCTTGTGAAACTTCATTTTCAGGTAAATAAGGCACTACTTCAGATGATACATATAATATCCTCTTGTCTTTCATTCTTCTTTAATTAAATTTAAAATGCTTTTTAAAAAGCAAAATTACGAAAAAATGTGTTACGATGTTAAGGAATGTGCTAATTTTGCAAGCACTAAACTTTTTAAACCATGAAGGTATTTCATGCACAAAGCCAGTTATCACAGTACTTGCAACCCTTAAAACAAGCGTTGCAAACAATTGGTTTTGTTCCCACAATGGGTGCTTTGCACAATGGGCATTTGTCTTTGTTGCAACAAGCTTTGTCCGAAAACGATGTGGCAGTGGTAAGTATTTTTGTTAATCCCACCCAATTCAACAATGCCGAAGATTTGGCAAAATATCCCCGAACTTTAGACAGAGATGTGGCGCTTTTAGAAACATTGTCGGATAAAATTATTGTTTACGCACCTAGTGTTGATGATATTTATGAAGGAAATACCGTAGCCAAAAGTTTTGATTATGATGGTTTAGACAATGAAATGGAAGGCAGTAACCGCCCGGGGCATTTTAACGGCGTGGGAACCATCGTGAAGAAATTGTTTGAAATTGTGCAGCCCAACAATGCTTACTTTGGCGAAAAAGATTTTCAGCAGTTGCAAATTATCCGCAAAATGGTTGAGAAAAATAAGATGAATATCAACGTGATTGGTTGCCCCATCTTTCGCGAAGCAAATGGTTTGGCAATGAGCTCAAGAAACGAACGATTGTCTGCCCAAGCCAAAGAAAAAGCGGCGGTGATTTATAAAACACTCCACACTGCAAAAAGCCTCTTTATTGAAAAAGATATTGTGCAAGCCGAACAATTTGTAAAAGAAACTTTTGCCAACGAAGCTGATTTTGACTTGGAATATTTTGTGATAGCAGATGAAGTTTCACTAAAAACCGCTACCCAGAAAACCGCCCATACAAAATACCGCGCTTTTATTGTGGTGCACGTTGAAGGTATTCGGTTAATTGATAACATTGCATTAAATTAAAAATTTATAACTTTGCGCCATGCAAATAGAAGTTTTAAAATCTAAAATCCACCGTGTTAAAGTAACAGGTGCCGATTTGAATTATATTGGCAGTATTACGATTGATATTGCTTTAATGGAAGCTGCAAATATTATTGAAGGTGAAAAAGTAACCATTGTGAACATCAATAATGGCGAACGTTTTGAAACCTATGCCATTCCTGGTCCAAGAAACAGCGGCGAAATTACACTCAACGGACCTGCAGCGCGCCGGGTACAAAAAGACGATATTATTATTGTAATCACCTATGCCTTGATGCCTTTTGAAGACGCTAAAACGTTTAAACCTTGGGTTATTTTTCCAAACGAAGAAAATAATTCACTGAAATAAACGCTTGAAATCGCTAAAAAAAATACTAAATATTTCACTCCCACTTTTGCTGGGAGTTTTTTTGGTTTATTACGCCTATAACCAATTTACGCCTGCACAAATCACCGAAATGAAAAGCTATTTTGCAGCTGCCGATTACTTTTACATTGGTTTGTCGTTGCTTTTTATGAAGATAAGCCATGCATCGCGTGCTTATCGGTGGAAGTATAGTTTGCAGTACATGGGTTATCAATCGGGTTTTTGGAATAATTTCATGGCGATTTCTGTTGGATACCTTTTAAATTTAACCATTCCTCGTTCGGGCGAACTATCTCGGGCAGCTGTTTTGCAGAAATACGATAACATTCCGTTCGATAAAGGTTTTGGAACCATCATTGCAGAGCGCATCATAGATTTGGTTTTTCTCTTGCTTTTTGTGGCCACCGCATTGCTGTTGCAATACAAACAGCTAACCGGTTTTATTGCACAGCAAATTCCTGTTAAGCAATTGGTTGTTATTGGTGGTGTTCTTGCAATAGTTGCAATTATTGGTTTGTATTTGCTTTATACATCCAACTGGAAAATCTTTGTTTTTATCCGAAAAAAAATCAGCGGATTGGCAGAAGGTGTTTTAAGTATTTTTAAAATGCCGCATCGTGTGCCGTTTCTTCTACACACAATCATTATTTGGATTGGTTTTGTACTTACGTTTTATTTTGGAACAAAAGCCTTGCCCGAAACCAGCGAAATATCGTTAGGGATTGTAATGGTTGCATTTGTAGTGGGCAGTTTAACCATTAGTTTTACCAACGGTGGTTTTGGAGCATTCCCCTTGCTTATTGCAAAAATATTGGCACTTTACGGCATCTCACTAACCGCCGGAACCGCTTTCGGCTGGATTTTATGGACCACACAAACCGTTTTGGTGATTGTGTTAGGTGGCTTGTCTTTTTTATTGTTACCGATTGTTAATAAGGGGAAATTGTAGTCAAATTTTTTTAATTATTTGTTTTCTTTCTATGTTTGATAACTTTAAACATAAAAATATTACTTATGCGTTGCATCTTCATGCTGTTTACTTCAATACTTTTTTCTTCGATTTCTTTGGGACAAAATAAATATGATAAGTTTAAACTCCTTTTCAATCAAAATGATACAATTGAGTTACAAAAACTACTGATAGACTGGCGAAAATCGAATGCTAATGATCCAGAACTTTATACGTCAGAATTTAATTACTACTTTTCTGTGAGTAAAAATGAATTTGTCTCTTTGCAACAAAATATTGTAGATGAAAATTCTTATGAAATAATAGATAGTTTAGGAAATGTAGCTGGGTATCTCACTTCTAACGTATCGTATAATAAAGAAAAGCTAGACAAAGCATTTGTAGCCATTGATGAAGGAATACGCAAATTTCCCAATAGATTAGATATGAGATTTGGTAAAATTTATGCATATGGTAAAATAGAAGACTATGCAAACTTCACGAAAACAATTGTTGAGACCGTTGAATATTCAGTGATTAATAATAATGAATGGTTGTGGACAGAAGACTTAAAGAATGAAGACGGAGAACGTGTTTTGCTTGAAACTGTGCAATCATATTTAGTACAATTATATGATACTGAAAACGATAATTTACTCCCAAATATGATTACAATAGGAGAAACTACACTTAAATATTATCCAAAAAATGTGGAAATCTTATCAACTACAGCCATCGCGTTTTTGTTGATGAAAAATTATGATAAAGCTATCTATAATCTAAAAAATGCAGAGCAGATCAGTCCACAGGATTATATCGTTTTAAACAATATTGCTCAGGCCTACAAAATGAAAGGTGAAAAATTGAATGCTATTAAATATTACGAATTAGTAGCAAAGTACGGTGACGAAGAAACGAAATATCAAGCACTTGAAAATATTGAACAGCTGAAGGTGCAATAATACTTTTACTTGAAATTCCCTTATTTTTCATGTCAAAATATGTCGTTAACAAACCCAAATAATTTGTAAATTCGTTTTTTAATAGTTTTAAGTTAGTGCTTATAGCTTACGGCTTAAAACTTAAAGCTAAAAAAATGGCAAAAGTAAAAACAGCATTTTTCTGCTCATCTTGTGGTACGCAATTCGCTAAATGGTTAGGGCAATGTACTGCTTGCAAACAATGGAATACTATTGTGGAAGAAATAATTCAGAAAGAAGAAAAAGTGGCGTGGCAAACCAAATCTTCCGCAGGAATTAAACGCGCAGCAAAACCATTGTTAATCAATGAAATAGACAGCACCCAAGAAATTCGTTTAAACACGTTGGATCAGGAATTAAACCGAGTTTTAGGCGGAGGTATTGTTCCCGGATCTATGATTTTATTGGGCGGCGAACCCGGCATTGGTAAAAGTACTTTGCTGCTGCAATTGTCGTTAAAATTGCCTTATAAAGTGCTGTATGTTTCGGGCGAAGAAAGCCAAAAACAAATAAAAATGCGTGCCGAACGCATCAATCCAAACAACAATTCGTGTTATATTTTAACCGAAACCAACACCCAACAAATTTTTAAGCAGGTTGAAACTGTTGCTCCCGATGTATTGATTATCGATTCGATACAAACCTTGCATACCGATTATATCGAGGCCTCGGCAGGAAGCATCTCTCAGATAAAAGAAACCACTGCCGAACTCATTAAGTTTGCAAAAGAAACAGCAACACCAGTCATTTTAATTGGTCATATCACAAAAGATGGAAACATTGCCGGACCCAAAATTTTAGAACACATGGTGGATACCGTGTTGCAGTTTGAGGGCGATAGAAATCATGTGTACCGAATTCTACGTGCCTTAAAAAATCGTTTTGGATCAACTGCCGAATTAGGAATTTATGAAATGTTGGGGTCGGGTTTGCGCGAAGTTTCCAATCCGTCTGAAATATTATTATCGAACAGAGAAGAAGAATTATCTGGGACGGCGATTGCATCAACTTTAGAAGGCATGCGTCCGTTAATGATTGAAATTCAGGCATTGGTAAGCACTGCGGTTTACGGCACACCACAGCGCAGCGCCACTGGTTACAACTTAAAACGCTTGAACATGATTTTGGCAGTATTGGAAAAGCGGGCGGGTTTTCGTTTAGGGATGAAAGACGTGTTTTTAAACATTACCGGTGGTATTTCGGTTGATGACCCGGCGATTGATTTAGCGGTTGTAGCTTCGATTTTATCATCAAACGAAGATGATGCCATTTCAAAAGATATTTGTTTTGCGGGCGAAGTGGGATTATCAGGTGAAATTCGTCCGGTAAATCGGGTAGATCAACGCATTCAGGAAGCCGAAAAATTAGGTTTTGCTAAAATATTTGTATCAAAATATAACAAAATCACCTATTCATCAAAAAACATACAAATAGTGTTGGTGTCAAAAATAGAAGAGCTGGTTTCGGCATTGTTTTAATAGAAAAAGAGGTCAAAAAAAGACCTCTTTTGTTTATTAGAATTTAAAGTTTATACCAAATCTGGTTTGAAAGTTACTTAACGAATTTTCTTGCTGAATGTTAGGGTAAAATATAGATTCTTCTTTGTCTTTCTTAAAAGCATTAATACCAATCATTGCATAAGGTTCAATTTTAAATTTACTCTTTGGGTTCAGTACATATTTTATACCTGTGTTTAAACCCAAATTAAAATCGGTTGCTTTTCCTTCGGTTTTAAATATATCTTCTCTACCTAATCCGCCACCCGAATAATTGCTATGTCCACGTTGAAACGAAATATTAGCACCTGCAAAATATCTAAAATTATTTCCGATGTTTCTGTTATACTGTAAATCTAAATCGGCAAACCAATTTATGCTACTGGTAGAAGATGGATAGTAATTGTTATATTGACTGTAACTTTTTAACCAATATACATTGTAGTTAAAACCAATTAAAATAGATTCTTTTTCGTTAAGGTTGCGTTCTGTAAAAACACCTAGTTTATAGCTATTTGTATTTTCAAATTTGTAATTATGAGGGTTTGGCTTAGGTTTTGAAGCAAAATACTGATCGCTTCCTAAATGAAAACCAAAGTTCCATTTTTTTTGTTCGGGTTTTTCTTCTTGTGCCGAAGCAGAAATTGCTGTTAATGTAATTGCTGCTGTAAGCATTTTTAATTTTAAGTTTTTCATGAAAAGATTGTTTTAAATGTTCGATGCGAAACTAATTAATCAAATGCTCTGTTTTTGTTAAAAAAGATATTATAAATGTTAGTAAACTCTTAATTTTTTAATTTAAAAATCATTTTGTCTTAAAAAATAATTAGAAATCTTGTAGGTATTATTGTAGTTCTATCTACATACAAGTTTTTATTCAATTAAAAAAAATAAAAATATTTGCTACCTTGTCCCAACCTTTTGCGTGTTTTGATACTCTTTAATATGTAAAGGAAACATCCTTGAAAAGAATTATTTTAATTAATTAATGTTGTTTATGAAAAATATCCTATTCCCGGTTGCTGTTGTTTTTAGCATCACCGCAAGCGCACAAAAACCTGTTTTTACACAAGCGCAAATTCAATCGGCTCGTGTTTACAACAATGCTGCAGAGCTAAAGCATAAGGCATCGGCACAAATTCCGGCGGGTACATCAGAAATTGTAATTACCAATGTAGCCAACTATCTAAACGAAAGCACGGTGCAAATTGGTGTGCCAAAAAATGTAACGGTCATGTCGGTTCAATTTACCAATGCCTATGTTGAAGAATACGACAACAATCAAGATTCGCCCTTAGTTAAGCCAGTAAAAGAAGAAATTGCCAAGAAAGAAATGGAATTGAAAACCTTGCAAAATCAACTAACTGCCGAGCGAAAATCTGTGGAATTGTTAGATAAAAACCAGTCAATGAGCAATGCACAGAATTTTTCGGTTGCTGAATTAACAAAGCTGTTAGACTTTTATAAAACCAAACGCAACGAACTAGCTAATTCGATCAATAAATTAGAAAATCAAGAAAAAACCTTGTTCGAAGAGTTGAATATTTTAAAAGGAAAATTAACCTTTAACGAAACCACCACCGAAAAAACCAGTCAGGGCAAGCTCATTATAAACGTAATGAGCAATACAGCCGGTATGATTCCTTTAGAAGTTTCGTATTTAACAAACCAATCCACGTGGCAACCAAGCTACGAAATGCGAATTGATAAAATCAACGAACCTATACAAATGCTGTACAAAGCACAGGTGCAACAAAACACAGGCGTTGATTGGAAAAACGTAAAACTATCGTTAACCAGCGGACCTGCCAATCAAAACACCTTTGCACCCGAACTGCAACCTTGGTTTTTAGATTATTATTATCCGAATGCTTATCGAAATAAGGAAATGTCAGAAGCTTCGGTAGCATCAGTAACCTCTAAAAGAATTGAGGGAAGACCAAATGCAGATATGATTCAAACCCTACAAGGGCAAGTTCCAGGGTTAAATATTGCTGTGGGAAAATCTACAATGAGCGATTACACCCAAATCAGCGAATCACAATTAAACATCACGTTTGATATTGATATTCCATACACTATTTTAAGCAATGGCAAACAGCACAGCGTAGCTTTAAAAGACACCAAGTTGCCGGCAACTTACAGCTACATCACCACACCAAAACTAGACACCAATGCCTATTTAATCGCAAAAGTGAAAAACTATGGCGACTACAATATTTTGCCAGGTGAAGCCAACGTAGTTTTTGAAGGAATGTATGTGGGCAAAACTTATGTAAACGCAAATGCCAACGATGACGAATTGCGACTGAGTTTAGGTAAAGATCAAAATATATCGGTTACTCGCACGTTGATCAACGATAAATCGGGCACCAAAACATTGTCATCGCGTAAAGTACAAGATTTTGTTTATGAAATTTCGGTTCGAAACAATAAAAAAGAAAGCATCAGTATCGTTGTAGAAGACCAAATACCAATTAGCAGCAATACCGATATTGAAATTACCCTTACCGATAAAGGCAACGCAACCACCGACGCCGAAAAAGGTAAACTTACTTGGGAAGTTAACCTAAAACCCAACGAAACAAAAAAGATACGTTTTGGTTATGAAGTGAAGTACGCAAAAGATAAAACCTTGAATTTTTAAATGAATGTTCCTCCTTTTTTTCAGTTGAAAGGGGGAATTTTAATTTTTTTTAGAAAAAAAACATTAAATAAATATTTTCTTCATAATTTTTTTTCATATTTTTACTCTTAACAAAATATTAAGAACCTAAAATAATTATTAATTTTAAAAATGTGAAAAATGCAAAAAAATACTTTATTGCCCGTTTTTAAACGTATTTCGGATGCGTTCGTTGCATTGCTTATATTTTTTTCGATCTTTAACGGTTACTCACAAACAGTGACAATTGGATCAGGAACAAGTAGCAATTCATCAACTGGTTATCCGGCAGTATTTGCCAATTATTATTATGGCAATAAAATTCAAATTTTATATGAGGCAGCTGAAATTTCATCAGCAGGAGCCACAGCGAACTCTTACATAAATAGCGTGGCCTTTAATGTTACTGCTTTAAATTCGGTACCTGTCTTGAGTAATGTAAACGTGAAAGTTTATACTACAAGTAAAACCGACCCATTGTCTAGCGATGCTTTTTTTGATGGAGCAAATGCTTCAGGAACATTTGGCCCTTATACGGCAACAACTGGTTGGAATACTTTTACTTTTACAACACCCATCTTGTGGAACGGTTGTGATAATATCGTTGTAGAATTTTGTGCTCAAAATACAAATTGGGCAAATAATGGAAACGCATCATCTACTTATACAAGCATGACTGGCACAAAAACATTTGTTAGATATTTCAGAGATGATGTTACAACCGTTTGTAGTTCTTTATCCGGACCAAGCACTTCTATGGACCGTCCGAACGCACAATTTGGATTTACAGCTAATACCGCAAATTGTGGTTATGTGTGTAATTTTAGTGCAGTTGCATCATCTTCCACTGCAATAGACTTGTCGTGGACGGGAACCGGTGCTTCTTACATAATTGAATATGGATTGAAAGGATTTGTTCTAGGAACAGGAACTTCTATCACGACTACTAATTTAACACAAGCGTTATCTACTTTAACCGCTAATACAGAATATGATATTTATATTAAACAAGTTTGTGCAACCGGACCAAGTGCAGCTTTTTATGGGCCAGTACGTGCAAGAACTTTATGCGGAATAACAGGTAACTTTTTTGAAGGATTTGAAACAACGCCAACTGCCAATTGGACATCCGGACCACTACCAGAGTGTTGGTCTCGCGTTTATACCATATCAAATACATGGTCGTATTCAGGAGCTAGTTCTTATATTGCAAAAACCGGTAGTAATAGTTTCGGTATTTCAAGAGATATTGGTACGGGTGATTTCTTAATTATTTCTCCTGAAACGGATAACTTAGGAAATGGTGCAAAACAGATTCGCTTTTCTGCTTATCTTGATTATTTTTATCCGAATGCCCCACAAATTGATGTTTATAGAATCAATGGAAATACTTCGACAGCAACTAAAACATTGATACAGAGTATTACTTTATCATCAGCAAGTCCAGGATGGGAAACTTTTACAATTCCATTACCTATTACAACAGATGATTACTTTGCTTTTTCATTTCCAGAAGTTTCTGGTTCGGGCTACGCACAATTTTATATAGACGATGTCTATTATGAAGATATACCGGCACCAACAGTTACTACCACACAATCTAATAATGTTTGTTTTGGTGGAACTACGGGAATGGCATCAGTTGTAGTAACTGGTGGCGCAGCACCTTTAACCTATTTATGGAATACTGGAGATACCACCCCAACTTTAACAGGATTGGCTGCAGGTACTTATACCGTAACAGTAACCGATGGATTAAGCCGCACGGCTACCGAGACAGTTACTATCACCGAGCCTGATGTTTTAGTTTCAAACGCAGTTGTAAACAACATTAGTTGTAATGGCTTAAACGATGCAACGATAGACATTGCACCAACCGGAGGAACATTCCCATATACCTATTTATGGAGTACCGGCGATACCGGAACCAGTTTAAGCAATTTAACACCCGGTACCTATACGTTGACCATTACCGATCTGAACAACTGTACCGCAACAGAAGATTTTGTTATCACAGAGCCTACTGTTTTGGTAGCAACAAACGCTGCACAAACCGACGTTTCAATGTTTGGAGGTAATGACGGTTCAGCAACTGTGGCGGCAAGTGGCGGAACGGCACCATATACTTATATGTGGAGCAATGGAGCAACCACAGCAGCAATCACAAACTTAACCGCAGGAACATATACTGCAATAGTAACCGATGCAAATGGTTGTACCGCAACAGAAGATTTTGTTATCACACAACCTATCCCATTGATGGCTCAGTCTGTATCTCAAACCAACGTAAGTTGTAATGGCGGATCAGACGCAAGCGCAAGCATCGTAGCAATAGGTGGAAATGCACCTTACACGTACCAATGGTCACCAAGTGGAGGAACTGCTGCTACCGCAACAGGACTTTCGGCAGGTATGTATAGTGTGTTAGTAACCGACCACACAGGAAATACCATCACCGAGAACTTTACCATCACCGAGCCTGACGCTTTAATAGCTACTATTTCGCAGTCAACCGACATTACATGTAATGCGGCAAGCGACGGAACAGCTACAGTAAGCGTAGCCGGGGGAACCGCACCATATACGTACTTATGGTCAAACGGAATGATGAGCAATATGGCAACCAACTTAAACGTGGGTAACTATACGGTAAGCATCACCGATGCCAACGGATGTAAAGCAACCGCAAGTGTTTCTATCGCACAACCAACAGCATTGGCAATCACTGGAACAGCAACAAACATCAGTTGTTTCGGACAAAACGATGGAGCGATTACCGTTTCAGCAAGTGGTGCTGTAGCACCTTATAGCTATTCATGGTCAAATGGTCAAAGTGGTACAAGTTTAAGTAATTTATCATCAGGAACTTATACGGTAACCATTACCGACGCAAACGGATGTTCTAAAACAGAATCATATACTATTGTAGAGCCAGCGTTTGTTCACCCTCCAGTGGCAGTAAACCAAAGTTTCTGTATTGGCCAAAATGCAACATTGGCAGATGTTGTAATCACCGGAAGCACTATCAAATGGTACAGTGCTTCAACAGGAGGTATGTTGTTGCCTGCAACAACCGTATTAACAAATGGTACTACTTATTATGCCTCACAAACCGTAGGAACATGCGAAAGCAGTACACGTACGGCAGTTCAAATCACTTTGAACCAAGGAACCCCGTTAACCACCACACAGTTAAATGTATGCAGCAACACCCGTGTACAAAACATGACCATAGACGGGTTTAATTACACCCAATTAAAATGGTACAGCAGCCCAACAAGTACTTTGCAGTTACCAGCAAGTCAATTATTGGCAACGGGCACATATTACATTAGTTCGTTAACAGGAACGTGTGAATCCCCACGCCAAGCAGTACAAGTAACGGTAGCGGCAGCAGTACCTGCACCAACGGCAACCGCCCAAACAGTATGTGGCAACCGCACATTGAATGATTTAGTAGTAGGAAAAGATCCTTCTGCAAGTTTAAACTGGTACAGTTCATTACAATCAATGATACCATTGTCAGGAACTACGCAAGTATCAAACGGTACTTACTATGTACAGCAAGTTATTGGAAATTGTGAATCGGTACGCGTAGCTGTTCCTGTTCAAGTAGTAAATGTTACCGCACCAACGATGACCTCTATCACAACTTGTGATGGCACGCAGATCGGTGATTTGAACACCCCTGCAATCAGTTATTTATGGTACACCGACAATGTAAGTACAACGCCTTTGGCAGACACTTTTGTGATTACCTCAGGAACATATTACATTGCCCAAGAAAATTCGGGATGTATTTCCGCAAGAACACAAGTATCTGTAAATGTAGGCGCACGTCCAAACAGCCCAACGGGTCAAACCACACAAGGTTTCTCTTTTGCAGCCAAAGTGTCTGATTTAGTGATGAATCAACCAAATGTGCGCTGGTTTGCAAGCTATGATGATGCGATAGACCAAGTAGGACAGTTATCACCTAGTACACTATTGCAAACAGGGGCTACTTACTACGGAATTTTGGTAAGTAATAATGGATGTGGTAGTTATCCAACAGCCGTTACGGTAGAAGTTACCGTAAGCACGCAAGAGTTAGACTTAACCCATTTGAAATACTATCCAAACCCGGTTGATAGCGCGTTGCATATAAGCTACAACGAAGCTATTACCAAGGTAGAAGTGTTTACCCTAACTGGGCAAAAAGTGATGAGCAATGAGTTCAATGCTATTGAAGTAACCACCGATTTATCGCGCCTAAGTTCAGGAACGTATTTAGTGAAGGTCGAAACTGTAAAAGCATCACAATTCATAAAAGTGGTAAAACGATAATTTTATCACCATAATAGCAAAAGTTAAAACATTATGTTTTAGGCAAAGAAAGCGGGGATTTTTCCCCGCTTTTTTGTTTTTATAAAAAATAAACAATTCGTATTTAATAATGCGAAAAAACCTTTTTTTTGTTAAAAAATCATTTAAAGAAGGATTTTAGTGGTTTTTTTGTTTATTTTTTCTATATTTACGATTAACTAACTTATTTATTAATTGTTAAAAATTTGATTAATGGAAAAAATTACACAACAAACATGGTTTAAGGTACGGTGGCTAAACACTACCTCTTTACTTTTTTTATTTGGGTTAATTTTCTCTACATCCATTAGTTTTTCACAAACTTTTAATTACACAGGTTCGGTACAAAGCGTGACCCTTCCTGCAGGTGATTATGAAATTGAAATGTGGGGAGCTGATGGGGGTAAAGGATTTCAAACTTCTCAAATAAACAATGAAGGAAAAGGAGGGTACGCTAAAGGTACTCTTACTGTAACTACTCCAACTACCTATTATATTTATGTGGGTGGAAAAGGAACAGATGCCAGCAATGGTTCTGTTGGTGATGTCTATTTAGGAGGTTGGAATGGCGGAGGTGACTCTGGTCAAAATAACTATTCAAATGCTGCTCAATATCGTGCAGCTGGTGGTGGTGGCGGAACAGATATTAGAACAACACAAAATACTACCTATGCAAACAGAATAATGGTTGCCGGAGGTGGTGGTGGTGGTGTTTATCTTGCTACTTACGTTGGTGGTAACGGTGGAGGAATCACCGGTGATGATGGTGGTAACACCTATCATGGAGATGGTGGTTCACAGACTGCTGGAGGAACTGCAAACGGAAGTACAGGTAACATAGCAGGAACTGACGGTGCATTAGGTATTGGAGGTACTGGAGGAACTTCAACTACTAAATCCGGCGGTGGCGGCGGCGGCGGTGGCTACTATGGCGGCGGTGGCGGTGCTACAGGAAACTCATCATCATCACAAGGCGGCGGCGGCGGCGGTTCTTCTTATTTAGGAGGAGTTTCTACGGGAGTTACTTTTATGTTTGGGGATACAGGTTTTGTGCCTAACCCAGATACTACAGGAAATGGTACGGTTATCATTACGTCAATGGCACCTTGTACAGGTACGCCAGTAGTAGGTACAGCATCAGCAACATCTAGAAATTGTTCTAGCGAACCTTTTACTTTGTCGGTTACTAGTGCAACAAAAGCCGGTGGTATTACGTATCAATGGGAGCGTGCAGATGCAGGTACAGGTGTATGGCAACCTATTCCAGGAGCAACAAGTGCTACTTATACTGTTACCAACCAAACAGTGGCAAGTGACTATCGCTTTGTGATTACATGTACATATACTACAAATACTGTGACATCTAACGTGGTTTCAGTAGCGCAAACTGTAGCAACTATTTTATATGAAGATTTTGATACCACAACCTCTGGTTCTTCTTCAAATCCTTCTCCTCCTAGCTGTTGGACATATTTAGATGATATGACTGGAACAGGATACGGATATACTTATAATTCTACTACATATTCAAGATCAGGAAGTAATTCTTTCCGTTTCTATATGTATAATAATTCTGTAAATGCAGATCAGTATTTGTATTTAATATCGCCAACTACTGATAATTTAGGGAATGGAACGAAACAAGTTCGTTTTTATGCAAGAATGAGCTCTGCTTCTACTCCTGGAAGGCTTCAAGTGGTACGCTTGAATGATATTTCATCACCGGCAGCCGCAACTACATCTGCAACCGTATTAGCTACCTTTGATTTAACTGATGTTGCCTATAAAGAATTTGTCGTTCCTTTACCAGCAACTACCGATGATTATTTTGCCTTTAGGGTATTATATAATGGAGGAACAACATCAAATTATCCAACTACTTATATAGACGATGTTTATTATGAGAATTTAGAAACATGTTTCTTTGCTACAAATTTATCAGTAACAAATATTGCCCAAACAACAGCAACTCTTACATGGACAGCCTCTATAGATCCAAGCGTAACAGGATATGAGTATGAAGTACGTTCTAGTGGAGCTCCTGGTTCTGGAACAACGGGCTTAGCAGCAACAGGAACTGTTACAGGTGCTTCTACTACCACAGCTAATGTCACCGGCTTAAACCCGTCAACAACATATACGGTGTATATTAGAAGTGTGTGTTCTGGTTCAGCAGGAAGATGGAATCCAAATTCTTTTGACTTTGCAACACTTTGTGGAGTATCAACAGTTTTATATGAAAATTTTGATTCAACTACACCAGGTTCAAGTTCCATTCCATCTCTTCCAAATTGTTGGAGCTTTATTGATGATGTTGTTTCTTCAGGTTACCTTTATACTTATGATTTAGCAAGTGGTGGTCCTTTATCAGGTGCAAATTATGTGAGAATGTATAGGACTAATTCAACATCTAATGCATCGCAAGAGTTGGTTTTAATTTCACCAGAAACAGATAATTTAGGAAATGGAACAAAGCAGTTGCGTTTTTCGGCTAGATCTTATTCTACTACTACATACGTAAATCAACTTGAGATTTTGGCAATGGATAGTACAACATCTACGGCTAATGCAACAGTTCTGGCAACCATAAACCCTTCTACATCTACTTATCAGGAATATATTATACCATTACCAGCAGGAACGGATGATTATTTTGGTTTTAGACTTGCATATAATGGGGTGACAACAGCCTCTGCAGTTTCTATTGACGATGTATATTATGAAGAAATTCCTGCACCTACTTTGGCAACTACTCAAAGTGATAATATTTGTCCGGGAGACACCAATGGAATGGCATCAGTTGTAGTAACTGGAGGCGCAGCACCTTTAACCTATTTATGGAATACTGGAGATACCACCCCAACTTTAACAGGATTGGCTGCAGGTACTTATACCGTAACAGTAACCGATGGATTAAGCCGCACGGCTACCGAGACAGTTACTATCACCGAGCCTGATGTTTTAGTTTCAAACGCAGTTGTAAACAACATTAGTTGTAATGGCTTAAACGATGCAACGATAGACATTGCACCAACCGGAGGAACATTCCCATATACCTATTTATGGAGTACCGGCGATACCGGAACCAGTTTAAGCAATTTAACACCCGGTACCTATACGTTGACCATTACCGATCTGAACAACTGTACCGCAACAGAAGATTTTGTTATCACAGAGCCTACTGTTTTGGTAGCAACAAACGCTGCACAAACCGACGTTTCAATGTTTGGAGGTAATGACGGTTCAGCAACTGTATCGGCAAGTGGCGGAACAGCACCATATACTTATATGTGGAGCAATGGAGCAACCACCGCAGCAATCACAAACTTAACTGCAGGAACATACACTGCAACAGTAACCGATGCAAATGGTTGTACCGCAACAGAAGATTTTGTAATCACCCAACCTATCCCATTGATGGCTCAGTCTGTCTCTCAAACCAACGTAAGTTGTAATGGTGGATCAGACGCAAGCGCAAGCATCGTAGCAATAGGTGGAAATGCACCTTACACGTACCAATGGTCACCAAGTGGAGGAACTGCTGCTACCGCAACAGGACTTTCGGCAGGTATGTATAGTGTGTTAGTAACCGACCACACAGGAAATACCATCACCGAGAACTTTACCATCACCGAGCCTGACGCTTTAATAGCTACTATTTCGCAGTCAACCGACATTACATGTAATGCGGCAAGCGACGGAACAGCTACAGTAAGCGTAGCCGGGGGAACCGCACCATATACGTACTTATGGTCAAACGGAATGATGAGCAATATGGCAACCAACTTAAACGTGGGTAATTATACGGTAAGCATCACCGATGCCAACGGATGTAAAGCAACCGCAAGTGTTTCTATCGCACAACCAACAGCATTGGCAATCACTGGAACAGCAACAAACATCAGTTGTTTCGGACAAAACGATGGAGCGATTACCGTTTCAGCAAGTGGTGCTGTAGCACCTTATAGCTATTCATGGTCAAATGGTCAAAGTGGTACAAGTTTAAGTAATTTATCATCAGGAACTTATACGGTAACCATTACCGACGCGAACGGATGTTCTAAAACAGAATCATATACTATCGTAGAGCCAGCGTTTGTTCACCCTCCAGTGGCAGTAAACCAAAGTTTCTGTATTGGCCAAAATGCAACATTGGCAGATGTTGTAATCACCGGAAGCACTATCAAATGGTACAGTGCTTCAACAGGAGGTATGTTGTTGCCTGCAACAACCGTATTAACAAATGGTACTACTTACTATGCTTCACAAACCGTGGGAACATGCGAAAGCAGTACACGTACGGCAGTTCAAATCACTTTGAACCAAGGAACCCCGTTAACCACCACACAGTTAAATGTGTGTAGCAACACCCGTGTACAAAACATGACCATAGACGGGTTCAATTACACCCAATTAAAATGGTACAGCAGCCCAACAAGTACTTCGCAGTTACCAGCAAGTCAATTATTGGCAACGGGCACATATTACATTAGTTCGTTAACAGGAACGTGTGAATCACCACGCCAAGCAGTACAAGTAACGGTAGCGGCAGCAGTACCTGCACCAACGGCAACCGCCCAAACAGTATGTGGCAACAGCACATTAAATGATTTAGTAGTAGGAAAAGATCCTTCTGCAAGTTTAAACTGGTACAGTTCATTACAATCAATGATTCCATTGTCAGGAACTACGCAAGTATCAAACGGTACTTACTATGTGCAGCAAGTTATTGGCAATTGTGAATCGGTACGCGTAGCTGTTCCTGTTCAAGTAGTAAATGTTACCGCACCAACGATGACCTCTATCACAACTTGTGATGGCACGCAGATCGGTGATTTGAACACCCCTGCAATCAGTTATTTATGGTACACCGACAATGTAAGTACAACGCCTTTGGCAGACACTTTTGTGATTACCTCAGGAACATATTACATTGCCCAAGAAAATTCGGGATGTATTTCCGCAAGAACACAAGTATCTGTAAATGTAGGCGCACGTCCAAACAGCCCAACGGGTCAAACCACACAAGGTTTCTCTTTTGCAGCCAAAGTGTCTGATTTAGTGATGAATCAACCAAATGTGCGCTGGTTTGCAAGCTATGATGATGCGATAGACCAAGTAGGACAGTTATCACCTAGTACACTATTGCAAACAGGGGCTACTTACTACGGAATTTTGGTAAGTAATAATGGATGTGGTAGTTATCCAACAGCCGTTACGGTAGAAGTTACCGTAAGCACGCAAGAGTTAGACTTAACCCATTTGAAATACTATCCAAACCCGGTTGATAGCGCGTTGCATATAAGCTACAACGAAGCTATTACCAAGGTAGAAGTGTTTACCCTAACTGGGCAAAAAGTGATGAGCAATGAGTTCAATGCTATTGAAGTAACCACCGATTTATCGCGCCTAAGTTCAGGAACGTATTTAGTGAAGGTTGAAACTGCAAAAGCATCACAATTCATTAAAGTGGTAAAACGATAAGTTTATCACCATAATAGCAAAAGTTAAAACATTATGTTTTAAGCAAACAAAGCGGGGGTTTTTCCCCGCTTTTTTGTTTTTAATTTCAAATATGTTGCGCAAAAATGTTAAAAATATAAAAATAGTGCTTCGAAGTATTTCAGGTATTGTTTTTTATTATATTTGAGGGTTATTTTAATTAAAAATTAATAATCCAATAAAATGAAAAAAAATACGCAATTATCAAGATTAAAAATTCCATGGCCTAGAAGCAAAACTTCTATAATTATGCTATTGGGTTTTGTTTTCCAACTATTTCAAGCGCAAGCACAAACGTACTCTTATACCGGTGCGGTACAAACGGTTACACTTCCAGCTGGAACTTATGAAATCGAAATGTGGGGGGCTGATGGAGGAGGAACCACCGGTACGAGTTCTGCTGCTCCTGTTGCTAAACTTGGAGGTAAAGGAGGGTATAGTAAAGGAAATTTAGTGTTAACTACAACAACTATACTAAATGTGTACGTAGGGGGTAAAGGAGCATTAGAAGGTCTTAACGTTCCTGGAGGATTTAATGGTGGAGGAAATTCTGGAAGTAGTAGTGGTGCTGTTTGTGGTAGCGGTGGCGGTGCTTCAGATATTCGAATTGGAGGTACTGCATTGACAGACAGAGTGATAGTTGCCGGCGGCGGTGGCGCTGCAGGTTATGAAGCCTGTAATGGTGTCGCTAATGTTATTGCTGGTGGTAACGGTGGTGGTTTAATAGGAGGTATTCCTGATCCATTCTCTTACCCTACTAGAGGAGGTAAGGGTGGTACCCAAACAGCAGGCGGTGCTGGTGGTACTGATACTACTCATGGCAATGGAAGTCCTGGAACTTTAGGCTTCGGGGGTGCTGGTGGCACTGGAACTGGAAATGGAGCAGGCGGCGGCGGTGGCTATTATGGCGGCGGCGGCGGTTCTGGAGGTGGTTCATGTGCTGGCGGCGGCGGCGGCGGCTCATCGTATACCGGAGGTGTAACAAGTGGTGTTACCCTTATGTTTGGTGAACCTGGTTTTGTTTCAAACCCAGACGTTACCGGTAACGGTACAGTGGTAATAACTAGTTTAGCACCTTGTACGGGAACACCAAGTTCAGGGGTGGCAACAGTTACCACAAGAACTTGTATTAACGACCCTTTTACGTTATTTGCAACAGGTGCTACAAAAGCAGGTGGAATCACCTATCAATGGCAAAGTGCGCCTTCTGCAACTGGACCTTGGACTGATATTGCAGGTGCAAATAGCGCAAATCATACAGTAACCAATCAAACGGCAACAACTTTTTATAGATTTGTTGTAACATGTGCAAATGGGCCCGCTACAGCGACAACAAATGTGGTGAATGTCTCACAAGCGGCAATAGCCAATTTATCAGAAAATTTTGATACTACAGCAACAGGTAGCACAACAAACGCTAGTATTCCTTCTTGCTGGAGTTATATTGATGAAATAACAACTACTGGATATGGTTATGTGGAAGCTGCAACAGCATTATCTGCACCAAATTCATTCAGGCTTTATAGAACAAATTCAACATCAAATAATGCTCAGAATTTGGTTTTAATTTCACCACAAACTGATAATTTAGGAAATGGAACCAAGCAGCTTCGTTTTTATGCAATGGCTACTAATACCAACGCTACTAATATTTTACAGATTGTTAGATCAAACGGAACCTCTTCTTCTTCAACATTTACAATTATACAAAGCATTGTGGTTAATCATACGGGATACCAAGAATATATAGTTCCTTTACCGGTAACAACTGATGATTATTTTGGTTTTAGGTTGGCTCATAATGGCGCAACAGCTACTGTTGATATTAATATTGATGATGTATATTATGAAGATTTTGACGCTTGTCTTTACCCTACGGGTGTTAATACATCAAATATCACACAGACTTCAGCCGATATATCTTGGACAGGTTCTACTTCAAGTTCTGTGACAGCATACCAATATGAAGTGCGAACATCAGGAGCTCCAGGCTCTGGAGCAGTAGGGCTAGGAGCAACGGGTACAACACCAAATGCAACAACAACCTCAGTAACGGCAACCGGTTTAAATCCATCGTTAAACTATACGGTGTATGTTCGTAGTATTTGCGGTACAGCAAACGGAAAGTGGACACCAATACCTATTACATTTTATACGTTATGTGGAATTGTAAGTACACAGCTTTCGGAAAGTTTTGATACAACACCTGCAGGTAGCACAACTACAACCTCAATCCCAAGCTGCTGGAGTTATTTAGACGAGGTAACAACAACAGGTTATGGCTATGTAGAAGCGGCTACAGCACAATCTGCCCCTAATTCATTTAGATTGTATCGAACCAATTCAACTACGAACGCACCTGAAAACGTAGTATTGATTTCACCTGAAACAGTTAACTTAGGTAATGGTACTAGACAGTTGCGTTTTTCTGCAATGGCTACTAATACGAATGCGAGCAATATTTTGCAAATAGTAAGATCTAACGGAACTACAGCCGCTTCTACTTACACGGTTCTTCAAGAAGTAATTGTAAACCATACAGGATATCAAGAGTATATAGTTCCTTTACCGGTAACAACTGATGATTATTTTGGTTTTAGATTAGCTCATAATAATACCACAACATCCGTTGATATTAATTTAGACGATGTTCATTATGAAAATTTATCTCCTTGTATTTTCCCAATCAATCTTCAGGTTAATAGCATCACAGCTACAACTGCGACAATTTCATGGGATGCTTCTTTAGCTACGGGAGTAACAGGTTATGAATACGAGATTCGTACATCTGGGGCACCGGGTTCAGGAACAGTTGGATTGGAAAAAACAGGTGTAACTACGGGCACAGGAACTAGTGTAAATATAACAGGTCTAACATCTGCAAGTAATTATATTGTATATGTTCGAAGTATCTGTGGAACATCTTCAGGAATTTGGACTACTTTTCCTAGAGAATTCCAAACACTTTGTGATATCTATGTGAATGATTTTTATGAAAACTTCGATACCACTGTCGTAGGATCAACTACAAATCCTTCTATTCCAGTTTGTTGGAGTTTTATTGATGATGTAGGTTCGACGGGTTATCTTTATACCCACAACTTAGCATCAAGCGCACCTCAGTCAGGTGCAAATTATCTTAGAATGTACAGAACAAATTCTACAACAAATGCTGCGGAAGAACTTGTTATGATTTCACCTGAAACGAATAATTTAGGAAACGGAGCTAAACAAATACGCTTTTCAGTTAAGACTTACGGAACAAGCGCTACTACGTATGTTAACACGCTTGAAATTCTCTCTATGCCAAGCAATACTTCAACTTCAGGAGCAACTGTGTTAGCAACATTTTCGCCCAATCAAGTTGCTTATGAAGAATATATTGTGCCATTACCAGCAGGAACTAATGATTATTTTGGTTTTAGGTTGGCATATAATGGGGGTACTACGGGGTCTAGTGTGTCTATAGACGACGTATATTACGAAGACATTCCTGCACCTACTTTAACAACTACACAAAGTAATAATATTTGTCCGGGTGGAACTACGGGAATGGCATCAGTTGTAGTAACTGGCGGCGCAGCTCCTATAACCTATTTATGGAATACCGGAGATACCACTCCAACTTTAACAGGGTTGGCTTCAGGTACTTACACCGTAACAGTAACCGATGGAATAAGCCGTACGGTTACCGAGACAGTTACTATCACCGAGCCTGATGCTTTACTTTCAAACGCAGTTGTAAACAACATTAGTTGTAATGGTTCAAACAATGGAACAATTGATATCACGCCAACAGGCGGAACGGCTCCTTACACCTATCTGTGGACTACAGGAGACACTGGTACTTCTGTAAGCAATTTAGCGCTGGGTACTTATTCCTTAACCATTACAGATGCCAACAATTGTACCGCAACAGAAGATTTTGTTATTACAGAACCTACCGTTTTGGTAGCAACAAACGCTGCACAAACCAATGTTGCCCTTTTTGGAGGTAATGACGGTTCAGCAACTGTGGCGGCAAGTGGCGGAACAGCACCATATGCATATATGTGGAGCAATGGAGCAACCACCGCAGCAATCACAAACTTAACTGCAGGAACATACACTGCAACAGTAACCGATGCAAATGGTTGTACCGCAACAGAAGATTTTGTAATCACACAACCTATTCCATTGATGGTTCAGTCTGTATCTCAAACCAACGTAAGTTGTAATGGCGGATCAGACGCAATCGCAAGCATCGTAGCAATAGGTGGAAATGCACCTTACACGTACCAATGGTCACCAAGTGGAGGAACTGCTGCTACCGCAACAGGACTTTCGGCAGGTATGTATAGTGTGTTAGTAACCGACCACACAGGAAATACCATCACCGAGAACTTTACCATCACCGAACCTGCTCCGATAGTTGGAACTGTTTCAAAAACCGACATTACATGTAACGGGGCAAACAACGGAACAGCTACAGTAAGCGTAGCCGGGGGAACCGCACCATATACGTACTTATGGTCAAACGGAATGATGAGCAATATGGCAACCAACTTAAACGTGGGTAACTATACGGTAAGCATCACCGATGCCAACGGATGTAAAGCAACCGCAAGTGTTTCTATCGCACAACCAACGGCATTGGCAATCACTGGAACAGCAACAAACATCAGTTGTTTCGGACAAAACGATGGAGCGATTACCGTTTCAGCGAGTGGTGCTGTAGCACCTTATAGCTATTTATGGTCAAATGGTCAAAGCGGCACCAGCTTAAGTAGTTTAGCTAAAGGAACTTACATTGTAACTGTTACCGATGCGAACGGATGTTCTAAAACAGAATCATATACTATTGTAGAACCGGCGTTTGTTCACCCTCCAGTAGCAGTAAGCCAAAGCTTCTGTATTGGTCAAAATGCAACATTGGCAGATGTTGTAATCACCGGAAGTACTATCAAATGGTACAGTGCTTCAACAGGAGGTATGTTGTTGCCTGCAACAACCGTATTAACAAATGGTACTACTTACTATGCTTCACAAACCGTTGGGACATGCGAAAGCAGTACACGTACGGCAGTTCAAATTACTTTGAACCAAGGAACCCCGTTAACCACCACACAGTTAAATGTGTGTAGCAACACCCGTGTACAAAACATGACCATAGACGGGTTCAATTACACCCAATTAAAATGGTACAGCAGCCCAACAAGTGCGA
The DNA here is from genome assembly GCF_024628805.1 of Paenimyroides aestuarii. Classification (NCBI taxonomy): domain Bacteria; kingdom Pseudomonadati; phylum Bacteroidota; class Flavobacteriia; order Flavobacteriales; family Flavobacteriaceae; genus Paenimyroides; species Paenimyroides aestuarii. The sequence goes on from NZ_CP102382.1 coordinate 1,273,017, forward strand.
TACAATTACCGGCAAGCCAATTATTGGCAACGGGAACATATTACATTAGCTCGTTAACAGGAACGTGTGAATCACCACGCCAAGCAGTACAAGTAACGGTAGCGGCAGCAGTACCTGCACCAACGGCAACCGCCCAAACAGTATGTGGCAACAGTACGTTGAACGATTTAGTAGTAGGAAAAGATCCTTCTGCAAGTTTAAACTGGTACAGTTCATTACAATCAATGATTCCATTGTCAGGAACTACGCAAGTATCAAACGGTACTTACTATGTACAGCAAGTTATTGGCAATTGTGAATCGGTACGCGTAGCTGTTCCTGTTCAAGTAGTAAATGTTACCGCACCAACGATGACCTCTATCACTGCTTGTAATGGCACGCAGATTGGCGATTTGAACACACCAACCACAACTTATGTATGGTATGTAAGCAATACAGCTACCACACCATTACCAAATAGTTTTGTGTTAACCTCAGGATCATATTACATTGCACGAGAAAATGCAGGATGTATATCAACAAGAACCAATGTAGCTGTGAATGTGAGCCCGGTGCCAAACAGCCCAACAGGTCAAACAACACAAACGTTTCCTTACCCGGCAAAGGTATCTGATCTGGTAATGAACCAACCGAATGTGAAATGGTACGCATCTGCAAATGATGCCATGGAAATGATTAACGAGCTTGCTCCAAGCACCTTTTTGATGAGCAATACTACCTATTATGGAATTATTGTAAACCCTAACAATTGTGGAAGTGCGCCTACAGCAGTTACAGTTATACTTTCTGTAAGCACGCAAGAGTTAGACTTAACCCATTTGAAATACTATCCAAACCCGGTTGATAGCGCGTTGCATATTAGCTACAACGAAGCTATTACCAAGGTAGAAGTGTTTACCCTAACTGGGCAAAAAGTGATAAGCAATGAGTTCAATGCTATTGAAGTAACCACCGATTTATCGCGCCTAAGTTCAGGAACGTATTTAGTGAAGGTTGAAACTGCAAAAGCATCACAATTCATTAAAGTGGTAAAACGATAAGTTTATCACCATAATAGTAAAAGTTAAAACATTATGTTTTAGGCAAAAAAAGCGGGGATTTTTCCCCGCTTTGTTTTTTTTAATACCACCTAACCATTTTTGTTTTCATTAATTTGTGCTAAAAGCACCTCGTGTATATCTGCGGCACTTGGTAGTTCGAAAAGTTCTAAGTGAAAATAGGGCACCACCGCCAAAATATGATCAAAAATATCTGCCATAATGCCTTCGTATTTTAACCAATCAACCGTGTTGGTGAACGCATATATTTCAATGGGTAAACCATGTTGGGTGGGTTGCATATGGCGCACCATTAAATGAAATTGCTTATGGATATTGCTGTTGTTCAATAAATAGCGTTTCACATATTCCCGAAACAAACCAATATTGGTCATTCGGCGTCCATTTACAAGCATTGTGGGATCATCAACGTGGTTCAGATTATAGGTGTTGATTTCCTGCTGGCGTTCAATGATGTATGATTTAATAAGTTTGATACGTTTTAAATCTTCAATTTCGTTTGAATCTAAAAAGCGAATCGACCCCATTTTTATATTCAGTGACCGTTTGATTCTACGACCGCCCGACTTTTGCATGGTTCGATAATTTTTAAACGAATCACTAATTAAAGCGTAGGTAGGAATGGTGGTAACTGTATTGTCGAAATTGCGTATTTTCACCGTGCTAAGGTTAATGGTAAGTACATCCCCGTCTGCACCATATTTTGGCATTTCGATCCAATCGCCCACCCGAACCATATCGTTTGATGAAACCTGAATGCTGGCTACAAAACCTAAAATAGTATCTTTAAAAACCAAAATGATGATTGCCGATGCAGCTCCTAATGCGGTTAGCAAACCTGTTGGATTCTTCCCGGTAAGTTCTGAAAAGATTAAAATGGCACCAATCATATAAAGCAAAATCGCAATTACTTGAAAGTAACTGTCTAAAGGCTTGTCTGAAAAACGTTTGCGGCTGTGTAATATATCTTTTAAGGTATAAAATATAGATTTTATTAACACCGTAAAGGTTATGATAATAAGCACATCTACTATTTTAATAGTGAAGAATGTAATTTGTGGAAAACCTGTAAAGATAAGCGGTAATGATTGCTTTGCTATAATCAGCGGAATTAAATGCGTAAGATTTTTAAGTACATTGTTATGAATTAGAAAATCATCGATGCGGGTTTTGCTTTTGCGGATGGTTTTTATCAGTATAATCATTAAAATTCTACGGAGTAAAAAATCAATACCATACAAAACAATTGAAAAAATAATAAGCAGTAACAGCGTATTCACATAATGGGCTGCTTGGCTGCTTAATCCGGTTTTTTCCAAAAGATTAAATCCAAATGAATAAATAGTACTTTGAAAGTGTTGTTGTAGTTCGTTCATGAAAAATAATTGTAAAAAATCCCGGTTTAAAGTCCGGGATTTCTGTTTATAATTCGTTTAATAATTTAGATATTTCGTCTAATTTTGGAGTTAGAATCACCTCGATACGTCGGTTTTTAGATTTGCCTTCCACAGATGAATTAGTGGCTATTGGTGCATATTCACTGCGTCCGGCTGCGGTTAAATTCTTTTTATCGATGCCGCTGGTTTGTTCAATAATATTCACGATTGCTGTGGCACGCTTGGTTGACAAATCCCAGTTGTTGGTAACGCCACCGCCCAAATTTCCAACAATTTTATCGTTATCGGTGTGTCCTTCAATCAAAATACTAATGTCTGGATTTTTTGCTAAAACCTCGGCTAACTGTTCCACTGCATTTCTACCTTCGTTGCTAACGGTCCAACTGCCCGACGGAAATAGCAATTTGTTTTCCATGGATACATATACTTTGCCGTTCTTTTGTTCCACCGTTAATCCTTTACCTTCAAACTCAAACAAAGCTTTTGAAAGTGTTTCTTTTAATTTGCGAAGATTTTTATCTTGGGCAGCCAATTTTCCTTCTAGCTCTGCAACACGCGATGATTTGGTGTCTAATTCTTTTTTCAGATTGTTTAAACGTTCAATTTCGGCTTTAATTGCTTGGTCACTGTTTTTTTCTAAGCTGTTATAGTCTTTTTGCAATTGCTCGTAGGTCACTTTTAGCCTGTCGCGTTCGGCAACAGCTTCTTCTAAACGTGCTTGCAAAGATTGGTTTTTGGTGCCCAAATCAAACGATTGTGCTTTTAAATCGGTAGTTTCGCCAGTTAATCGCTCCAATTCTTCGGCACAATTTTTATATTTGGCGTCTAACTCGTTATACAATTTTCGGGTAACGCAACTTGTTAAAAAAGGCAAACAACATGCTGCCAAGATTATTTTTTTCATAATTTCTAAATGTTTTTGTTAATCAATTTCAATAGCAACCGGACAATGGTCTGAATGTTTTGCTTCGGGCAAAATATAAGCACGCTTTAAACGGTCTTTCATATTTTCGGTAATTAAATGATAGTCAATACGCCAACCTTTATTGTTGTTTCGGGCATTGGCACGATAGCTCCACCAACTGTAATGATGTGGTTCAGGGTTTAGCATTCGAAACGAATCCAAAAATCCATTTTTCATAAATGTATCTAGCCATTCGCGTTCTTCTGGTAAAAAACCCGAAACTTTTGCGTTGCGAATAGGGTCGTGAATATCAATTGCCTGATGGCAAATGTTGTAATCGCCGCAAATAATCAGCTGTGGAATATCTTTTTTAAGAGCGTTTACATAGTTTTGAAAATCGGCCATGTATTGAAATTTATGGCTTAAACGATCACTGTTTGTTCCCGACGGCAAATACAAAGACATCACCGAAAAATCATCAAAATCGGCCCGAACATTTCTTCCTTCTTTATCCATATAATCGATTCCTGTTCCAAAAACCACATTTTTAGGTTCGGTTTTGCATAAAATAGCCACACCACTATAGCCTTTTTTTTCTGCCGAAAAATAGTATTGATACGGATATCCCGCTGCTGTGATTTCTAAAACCGGAATTTGGTCTTGCGTGGCTTTAATCTCTTGTAAACAAATAATATCAGGGTTTGCAGCCTGCAACCAATCCAAAAATCCTTTAGAAATAGCTGCCCGAATACCATTTACGTTGTATGATAAAATCTTCATATATAAGTAGGTGTTTTGCCAAAATTACATATTTCATTTTTGAAGAAAAACATATTTAACGACTTGTTTTGTTTTTGTGAAAGAATTATCTTGCTCCTAAAATAAAAAATCATCACGAAAAATTTAGTATATTTAAAACCTTAACCTAAATTTAAAACCAACTGATAAATAATCAGGTTTTAAAAAGGTGTGAAATGAATTGTTATCTTTGCAAAAAAATAGTTAAATGGGATTAGTAACCGCAAAAGAAATTGCGCGCGTAATAAAATTAGATAAGTACGGGTTTATTGGTACTTTTTCTGGTTGGTTATTAATGAAGGTGTTAAAAATATCTCAACTCAACAAAATATATAACCGAAACAAACACTTAAAAGACGTAACCTTTTTAAACGCTATTTTAGAAGAATTTCAGATAGAGTTTGAAATTGACCCGGAAGAATTGAAACGTTTACCCAAACAAGGGCCCTATATAACCATATCGAACCATCCGTTGGGCGGCATCGATGGTATTTTATTGTTGAAATTAATGCGGGAGCGCGATCCGGATTTTAGGATTATTGCCAATTTTTTATTGCACCGTATTGAACCTTTAAAACCGTATGTTTTGCCTGTGAATCCGTTTGAAAATCACAAAGATTCAAAGTCGAGCGTATTGGGATTAAAAGAAACATTGCGCCATTTAAGCGAAGGCAAACCATTGGGAATTTTTCCGGCAGGCGAAGTGTCTAATTTTGAAGAAGACGATAAAATTGTTGATAAACCTTGGGAAGAAGGTGCTTTGAAATTGATAAAAAAAGGGCAGGTGCCAGTGGTGCCTATTTATTTTCATGCTAAAAATAGTAAGCTGTTCTATATGTTGTCTAAAATCAACCCAACGTTGCAAACAGCAAAACTTCCTTCGGAATTATTAACCCAAAAAGATCGAGTGATCCGTGTGCGAATTGGCAAGCCTATTACGGTTGCCGAACAAAACGAGCATGGTGATTCGATAGAAAATTTTGGTAAATTTTTGCGTACCAAAACTTATCTTTTGGCCAACACCACCAAAGATGATAAAAAGCAATATATAAAGATTCCATCGTTTAAATTGCCCACGCCGCCGCCCAAAGAAATAGAACGCCCGGTGTTGCAAGATTTAATGGTTCAAGAAATTGAAGCACTTCGCACGGGCGATGAACGTTTGCTGCAAAGCAAAAATTATGAGGTTTTTTTGACCGATGCCGAAAAAATACCAAATATTCTGCGAGAAATAGGCAGGCTGCGCGAGATTACCTTTAGAGCAGTGGGCGAAGGTACTAATAAATCGATTGATTTAGATAAATACGACACCTTTTACAAACACATGTTCCTTTGGGACGATGATGCCAAGTGTATTGCAGGTGCATACCGCATGGGGATTGGAAAAGATATTTATGCCAAGCACGGTATTAATGGATTTTACTTAACCGAATTGTTTCGTTTTGAACCCGAATTATACGGCATGATGGAACAATCAATAGAAATGGGTCGTGCGTTTATTGTGTGCGAATACCAGCTAAAACCCATGCCGCTGTTTTTATTGTGGAAAGGTATTGTACACACCACTTTGCGCTATCCCGAACACAAATACCTGATTGGTGGAGTTAGCATTAGCAACCAATTTTCAGATTTCAGTAAATCATTGATGATTGAATTTATGAAATCGCATTTTTATGATCCTTACGTGGCGCAATATGTGCAGCCCAAAATGGAATACAAAGTACAGTTGAAAGATGCCGACAAAGATTTTGTTTTTAACGAAGCCGAAGCCGATTTGAATAAGTTCGACAAGCTGATTGAAGAAGTAGAACCAGGCGGTTTGCGCTTGCCGGTTTTAATAAAAAAATACATCAAGCAAAACGCACGGGTAGTGGCTTTTAATGTAGATCCGCTGTTTAACAACTCGGTTGACGGATTAATGTATATACGAATTGCCGATTTGCCCGAAAGCACCGTTCGCCCAGTGATTGAAGAATTGCAATTGGAACTGGAACGAAAAATGAACGAAAAGCAGGAGTAATGAACCATCAAAAATATTCAAAAAGCTAAAAGAAATTTTTAGCTTTTTTTTGTTTTATTTAACAAGGTGTTAATTATTTTGTTATATTTACAATCTAACTAATTAAAAATATAGAAATTATGAGCAAATTAAGCAAAATTTTGTGGGGGGGTAATAGGTCTAACCCTTACGGCATGTACAACCGACAGCGTATTTGAGGACAATGGTCATGCAAGCGCTTCAGGGCATCCTTCTGATCCCGGTTCACAGTATGCAACTTATAGCATGTCTGATTCTTATGAGTCGCCATGGGACATCGATTCCTTGTATAAAGTTAAGTACGAATTATACAGCGGTGCTATGAACGACGGTGTACATGTTCGGGTAACTCCTTATATAGGTTTGGCATATTATGATAATGCGAATGATGGTGTTTATAACACTCCCTCAGGTATTTATAACTTGGCAAGTGGTGCCTATCCCAATCTCTATGCCAGTGGAAATGAATACGGCGATTATGTACAAGCAAATCCTATTGTATTAACACAAGTGCCTAGAATAGGTTGGTACACACACGAGTTGTGGGTGCACCACGATGAAGATCATTGCCCGTTAGTAAACATACCCGTTGGTATTAATTATAATTTAAACAGTATTGGTTTTGATATTGTAAACAACAATATTGTACAACCTATGCAGTTAGGGTATCCATTACCTGCGCCGCCACCTCCTGGCACGGGTGCAGAAGAACGTTTGTTGCGCGCGTATGGCAAAGTGTTTTATTACAAAGTAGAGTTTGGTACCGATATGTATAATTTTGACCCCGATGCTTATTATGTATTAGCCTTAGAAAATAATGTTACTGCGAATGGAGATTGGTCTCCAATGGGACTTTCAGATATGCCTTTTGGCAGCGTTTTATTATATCACGATATACCGGGTGGTGTAAGCACAAAAGAAATTGTTGTTAATCCCGATACGTTTACAGGTCCAGATCCTCAACATCGCAAAATGTCTAGAGAGTTGTTCGGTACTGCTACCCCAGGCAGCGGCACTGGGATTCGCAAAATAACTACCGTACCTTTTTATGATGAGTGGGTTCAAATTCCGGCTCTTACCGGTCCTTGGGTGCCAAAACCTAACAGACAACCTCGTGGAGTAAAAATATATATAGAGTAAACAGTTAACTATGAAAAAGATTCTTTTTATTATAACCACCTTATTAGGCGTTTATAACTTAACTGCCCAAGTACTCTACACCGAAAATTTTAACAATTATCCTGTGGGAAATATAGGCACCGATTATAACGGCACGGTACCTGGTGTAGGCGGTTGGTTTACCAAATCCGAAAATAAACCTATCTACAATACGCCGCTTACCAATAACGATTATAAAATTGTAGCCGAGGCCAACAAAGGGAATGTTGCACAAATAGGCCCCCTTACCAAAAAAGGCGAATGGACACGTACTTTATTCCGTACCGATTTAAACACCTATTGGCAACAACGCACCGCAGGTAATAATGTTTTTAAGTGCAGTTTTGATTTGTATGTAGATGATAGTTATATAAGTTCCACTCCTTCATCTGATCCAATACGTATAAATTTATACAGCAAGGAAGGAGGGTTGACCGGGTTTTTATATGATCCTGATCATCATCGTTTTCGTGCCGGTTTTGATTTTTCTAGGGGTAGATTTAATTATGAAGGAGGAATTTATGAAGCAGTAGTGGTAAGTCCTGGTAACCCCTTGCAACCGCCACCAATGGGCAGTTGGATTACTGTGGAAATGTATATAGATTATGATAACAACAAAGCGTATTTCAGCATACCTACTTTAAACTATACGAATGTTAAAAACATTGCATTTACTTTAGAGTTGGGTGGTTTAGATACCGAGGGCAATCCCTTGCCAGATGACAGCCCTGTTGAATTAGTATTTTTTTACACGAAGTCCGGCGATGTTGATGGTACTTTTTACACCCCAAAAATAGATAACATTAATTTAGTAGCTCAAAACACGGTACCCACTTTAGCTACCACCGAGCAGTTAGCAGAAAACTTTAATCTCTACCCTAACCCAGCAAGCAGTGTTGTAAACATCACCAACGCCGAAAATATGCAAATACAGCAAATCACGGTGTATGATGTTGCAGGGAAACAGTTAAGTACCCAAAACTACAACAACGAAACCGACATACAATTAAACGTAGAACACTTAGCAAGTGGCACGTATATGCTGCATTTGCAAACCAACCAAGGTACAGCGGTTAAAAAACTGGTGAAAAAGTAGTTTTTTTTCTGTATAGTGTATTTTGTATTGTTGTAAAATGTAAAATACATCTGTGTGAACCGCAGCAGTTTCTGCTAATCAACTGCTGTGAAGTAGTTAAGCGGTAGAGTTTTAAAGCAACTTTGCCAAAGTTTCAAACTTTGGCAAAGTTTAAAAACACTCAGAGCAGCCAATTTGTATTGGTTGCTTTTTTGTAAGTCATTATAAAAATAGCAGATGATTGCTTATATTTACATAGATAACTGTTAAAAACGTAGAACTATGAAAAAGATTCTTTTTATTATAACCACCTTATTAGGCGTTTATAACTTAACTGCCCAAGTACTCTACACCGAAAATTTTAACAATTATCCTGTGGGAAATATAGGCACCGATTATAACGGCACGGTACCTGGTGTAGGCGGTTGGTTTACCAAATCCGAAAATAAACCTATCTACAATACGCCGCTTACCAATAACGACTATAAAATTGTAGCCGAGGCCAACAAAGGGAATGTTGCACAAATAGGACCCCTTACCAAAAAAGGCGAATGGACACGTACTTTATTCCGTACCGATTTAAACACCTATTGGCAACAACGCACGGCAGGTAATAATGTTTTTAAGTGCAGTTTTGATTTGTATGTAGATGATAGTTATATAAGTTCCACTCCTCCATCTGATCCAATATGTATAAGTTTATACAGCAAGGAAGGAGGGTTGACCAGGTTTTCATATCATCCTGATCATCATCGTTTTATGGCTGGTTTTGATTTTTCTAGGGGTAATTTTAATTTTGGAGGAAGTCAAGAAGCAATAGTGGTAAGTCCTGGTAACCCCTTGCAACCGCCACCAATGGGCAGTTGGATTACTGTGGAAATGTATATAGATTATGATAACAACAAAGCGTATTTCAGCATACCAACTTTAAACTATACGAATGTTAAAAACATTGCATTTACTTTAGAGTTGGGTGGTTTAGATACCGAGGGCAACCCCTTGCCTGATGACAGCCCTGTTGAATTAGAGTTTTTTTACATGAAGTCCGGCGATGTTGATGGTACTTTTTACACCCCAAAAATAGATAACATTAATTTAGTAGCTCAAAACACGGTACCTACTTTAGCTACCACCGAGCAGTTAGCAGAAAACTTTAATCTCTACCCTAACCCAGCAAGCAGTGTTGTAAACATCACCAACGCCGAAAATATGCAAATACAGCAAATCACGGTGTATGATGTTGCAGGGAAACAGTTAAGTACCCAAAACTACAACAACGAAACCGACATACAATTAAACGTAGAACACTTAGCAAGTGGCACGTATATGCTGCATTTGCAAACCAACCAAGGTACAGCGGTTAAAAAACTGGTGAAAAAGTAGTTTTTTTTCTGTATAGTGTATTTTGTATTGTTGTAAAATGTAAAATACATCTGTGTGAACCGCAGCAGTTTCTGCTAATCAACTGCTGTGAAGTAGTTAAGCGGTAGAGTTTTAAAGCAACTTTGCCAAAGTTTCAAACTTTGGCAAAGATTAAAAATATTCAAAGCAACCACTTCGTATGGGTTGCTTTTTTTTGGTTATCATAAAAAATTGTAAAATGATTGCGTATATTTACATAAGTAACTGTTAAAACATTCTTTATGAAAAAGCTTCTGCTTATTATAACCACCTTATTAGGCGTTTATAATCTAACTGCCCAAGTATTGTATAATGAAACCTTTGACAGTTACAACTGGGGTAATGTAGGTACCGATATTACCGGTGCCATACCCGGTAAAGGCGGTTGGTACACCAAAAGTGTAATAGGTAGTTTTAGCCCTAACCCTGCTGCAGGGGCAAATACCGATTATCAAATAATAGCCGAACCCAATAAAGGAAATGTAGTAGAAATTCCGCCAATGAACTTGGTGGGAGACTGGCAACGTTTTTTGTATAGAACCGATTTAAAAACCTATTGGCAGCAGCGTACCCCCGGGAACAATGTGTTGAAACTGGCGTTTGATGTTTTTTGCACAAGTTTTGATGACTGGACAATCATCCGTATACATTTATTTAGTAAAGAAGGCAGGTTGGTAACCTATGCAATAAACCCTGAGGTGGGGTACATTTCTCGTAGTATTGGTAATAGGAATAATAATAGTATTGGTGCTGTAGGGTCGGTTTTTATGTTAAACAAAACCCCTATTCAATTACCTGTTAATACGTGGACTACTTTAGAAGTTTATATAGATTATAACAGCAATAAAATATATTTTAGCATACCTTCTATAAACTATACGGTGGTAGAAAACGCCGGTTATAATTTTGATTTAAGCGGTGTAGAGCATGATGACAGCCCTGTAGAGTTAATGTTTCTTAAATCTAAATATCCAGATGTTGTCCCAGTAAATGCTACAACCACAAGGTTTGATAATATAAATATATCGGCACAAAATACCGTGCCTGTTGTAACAGTTGGCTTAAACGAGCAGTTGGCAGAAAAATTTAATTTATACCCTAACCCAGCAAGCAGCGTGGTAAACATCACCAACGCCGAAAATATGCAAATACAGCAAATCACGGTGTATGATGTGGCAGGCAAGCAATTAAGCACCCAAAACTACAACAACGAAACCGAAATACAATTAAACGTAGAACACTTAGCAAGCGGCACGTATATGTTGCATTTGCAAACCCATCAAGGCACAGCGGTTAAGAAGATGGTGAAGAAATAGTTTTGTTCTTCTGTATAATGTATTTTGTATTGTTGTAAAATGTGAAATAAATTGGTGTGAACCACAGTAATTTGTGTTAATCAACTGCTGTGAAGCAGTTAAACGGTAGAGTTTTAAACAACTTTGCCAAAGTTTCAAACTTTGGCAAAGTTTAAATATCGAGACATTTTATAATAGTTCCACTATATAATCTTTATAAAAATCTTCAATTTCGTCGAAAATTTTAAGTAACTGGCTCGGATCATCTTCTGTAACCAACCGTTGACGATGTGCTTTAAATCCGTGAATGCCTTTGAAATAATTGGTGTAATGGCGGCGCATCTCTACAATTCCCAAGCGTTCCCCTTTCCATTCCATCGACCAAATCAAGTGGTTTTTTGCAGCTTCCAAGCGATCTTTCATTGTTGGCGGAGCCAAAATTTCACCCGTGTTTAAGTAATGTTTTATTTCATTAAAAATCCAAGGATAACCAATTGCAGCGCGCCCAATCATCATTCCGTCTAGTCCAAAACGCTCTTTATATTCTTTTGCTTTTTGGGGCGAATCAATATCTCCATTACCAAAAATCGGAATTTTAATACGTGGGTTGTTCTTAATTCGTTCAATATGTGTCCAATCGCTGTGTCCTTTATACATTTGTGCACGAGTTCGGGCGTGAATGGTTAAAGCTTGCACACCCACATCTTGCAAACGTTCGGCCACTTCATCAATATTTATCGATGTTTCATCCCAGCCTAATCGTGTTTTAACTGTAACAGGCAAGTTGGTGCCGCTGATAACCGCTTTGGTCAACCGAATCATTAAATCAACATCTTTCAAAACACCGGCACCTGCACCTTTGCAAACTACTTTTTTTACCGGGCATCCAAAGTTAATATCTACCAAATCGGGCTGTACGGTTTCTACAATCTTTGCTGAAAGTTGCATCGCTTCTTCATCACCCCCAAAAATTTGAATACCAACTGGGCGTTCGTAATCAAAAATATCTAATTTCATTTTACTTTTCATGGCATCACGAATCAACCCTTCTGAAGAAATAAATTCTGAATACATCATGTCAGCACCATGCATTTTGCATAAACGGCGAAAAGGCGGATCGCTCACATCTTCCATAGGCGCTAATAAAAGCGGATGTTCGGGCAATTCTATTTTTCCTATTTTAATCATTCCATGAAATTTTATGCAAAATTAATGCTTTTTGTAGATTTATTAAAACCTTGTACCTAATCTTAATACAGATTAACAAATGATACCGCTGAATTTTGGTATCTTTATGAAAAGAATTTTAAAGAACATGTCAAACATAGATTTTATTTTTGAAGAAAAAGCAGCCGATATCGGTAATTTTTTAGTTGGAAGATTATTGCCATTTAGACAAAAACGGCACATTGGGCCATTTGTTTTTATCGATCACATGGGACCTGCCCAAATGAAAGCCGATGAAAATTTAGATGTGGGACCTCATCCGCACATAGGTTTATCCACGTTGACTTTTTTATTTGAAGGTGCTGTGAAGCATAAAGACAGTTTGGGTAACGATATTGTGATTGAGCCTGGTGCTGTGAATTGGATGACTGCCGGTAGAGGTGTGGTGCATTCCGAAAGAACGCCCGATTTTATGAGAACAATTGATAAAACAATGCACGGTTTGCAGATTTGGATTGCCCTACCAAAGCATTTAGAAGATATGGACCCCAATTTTGTGCATATTGAAGCTAAGGATTTACCCGTTTGGCAAGAAAATGATTTAGATTTTAAGTTGATAGCAGGTGAGTTTGAAGACAAAAAGTCGGGGGTTCCCGTGTATAGTAAACTGTATATGATAGAGATTAAAGCCAACAAAAACCAAACAGTTCATTTAAAAGACCGATTGTATGGGGAAAGCGGCTTGTATATTTTAGAAGGAAACATAACCCATCATGATACCAATTTTGGTTCTAAACAAATACTTATTACGAAAGATGCCCATTTATGTGAATTTGAAATTACAGCCGGTTCAACAGTTTATTTGTTTGGTGGGGAACCTCTTCCAGAAGAACGATTTATTTATTGGAATTTTGTTTCTTCTTCTCGAGAAAAAATAGAAACAGCTAAAGAAATGTGGCAAAAGCAGAAATTTCCTAAAATACCCGGCGAAACCGACTTTGTTCCTTTGCCTGTTGATTCCTTTAAGAAGGGTTAATGAGGTGTGATTTTTAAATAAATCAACAACTTTCATTTGATCGATTTTTTTCCTACATTTCACCATTGAATATATTTTTTTGAAAAATAAGAATAATGAAAATAGGAAAGAAACTAAGATGGGGTGCTATTATTGTTTTTGTTGTGATGAACTTAATAGCAATTGTTCATTCTTATAAATTTACGCACTTTTCAGATGCCCACTTCGAAAAAACGCAAAGGCCAGATCAATTAAGTTTCAATCAAAAATTAAAGATACTATTTTTTGGTGTAAATAATCCAAGACCAACAAACGATACAAAACCTCTAAAATTTAAAACGGTTCAATTACAAAGCAATAAAAAAGTGGAAGGTTGGTACTGCCCCGTAGAAGCAGCACTAGGAACGGTAATTCTATTTCATGGATACGGCGGTGAAAAGTCATCGATGCTTGATAAAGCTGCAATTTTTGATAGTTTAGGTTACAATACATTTCTTATTGATTTTATGGGAAGTGGTGGTTCTGAGGGAAACACAACAACAATTGGTTTTAAAGAAGCCGAACAAGTTAAAACCGCATACAATTATCTTGTATCAAAAGGAGAAAAGGAAATTTATCTTTTTGGCACTTCAATGGGGGCAGTAGCTATTATGAAAGCCATTAAAGATTATGATATGCAACCAAGAGCAATAATCCTTGAATGTCCTTTTGGAACAATGTATGATACTGTGGCTGCACGTTTTTCTAATATGAATGTTCCAACATTTCCAATGGCAGGGTTATTAGTTTTTTGGGGTGGCGTACAAAATAATTTTTGGGCTTTTAGCCACAACCCAGCTACATATGCGAAACATATTAGCTGCCCAACGTTGCTTTTGTTTGGTGAAAAGGATAAAAATGTCAGTAAAAAAGAAATCGATGAAATATATAATAATTTAGCAGGGTCTAAAAAATTAAAGACCTACTCATCTGCTGGTCACGAAAACTATTTGAAAAAATACCGAAACCAGTGGACAGAAGACGTAGTGAATTTTTTAAAGAGCAACTAAAAAAAGTGTGAAGTGACAAACATATTTCATTAATCTTAAAAAAATAGTTAATTCTATAAAATATTTAGGCTTGTATAAGGAAAAAAAACTCTTGACGAATCAAGAGTTTTTTATATGGGATTAACATATTTTAACCTATTAATTGGTTTTCTAACAAATATTCGGCAATTTGTATGGTATTGGTTGCTGCTCCTTTTCGTAAATTATCTGCAACAATCCACATATTTAGAGTGTTTTCTTGGCTTTCATCTCGTCGGATTCTTCCTACAAAAACCTCGTTTTTATTTTGCGCGTACAACGGCATTGGGTAAGTAAAAGTATCTAAATTATCTTGTACCATAATTCCCGGTGTATTTTGCAGTAAAGCACGTACTTTATTTACATCAAAATCGTTTTCAAACTCAATATTCACTGCTTCACTGTGCCCGCCAACAACCGGAATACGAACTGCCGTAGCCGTAACCTTAATGCTGTCGTCACCCATGATTTTTTTGGTTTCGTTGGTCAGTTTCATTTCTTCTTTGGTGTAACCGTTATCTAAGAAACTATCGCAATGAGGAATCGCATTTCTATGAATTTGGTATTTGTAAGCCATTTCGCCTTTTTCGCCTTTGTATTCATTCTCTAGCTGCTGAACCGCCTTTACGCCCGTTCCGGTAATCGACTGATAGGTTGATACAACCACACGCTTAATTTTGTATTCTTTATGCAACGGAGCCAACGCCATTACCAATTGAATAGTGGAACAGTTTGGATTGGCAATGATTTTATCGGTTGCGGTTAATTCGTTTGCATTAATTTCTGGAACAATTAATTTTTTGGAGGGATCCATTCTCCAAGCCGATGAATTATCGACTACAGTTGTGCCCGCTTCGGCAAACTTTGGTGCCCATTCCAGCGATGTTTCTCCACCTGCTGAAAACAATGCCACATCGGGTTTCATTTCAACGGCTGTTTGCAAATTTACCACCTTATACTTCTTATCTTTAAAAGCTATTTCCTTACCAACCGATTTTTCAGATGCCACCGGAATTAATTCTGTTACAGGAAAATTACGTTCAGCCAAAACATTCAGCATGACCTCGCCAACCATTCCGGTTGCGCCAACTACAGCTACTCTCATAGATAAATTTGTTTTAAGATTAAAAATTTGCAGTTGCAAAAATAGGTAATAATTTGAATAGTTTTCTACGAATTTATTGGGTTCTGATATCTTTTACTTGCAATTGAACAAAAATTTTATCTTTCCAATGGTTTTCCGACAATGAATACACCAAATTCATCAATTTTAAATTGCGAATGGCATCAATCATATCTCCTTTTTTAAAGGCAATTGCAGGAAAAGCTTGGGTGTGATTTTGCTTTACAAACATTCGTAAATGCTCGTTATTTTTACCGATACATTGCGCATTTCCTGTATCAAAAACATTCGATGTAAAAAAGACAGGCGTCATGTTTCCAGGGCCATGCGGCTCAAACTGTTTCAAAATACGAAGTGTTTTTTCGTCAAATTCGTTAAAATCAACTATGGCATCAATCTCAATTTCTTCTGATTTTTGTTCGATTGTGATGCTTGATTTCACAACTTCTTCAAACTTCACCTTGAAATTTTCGTATTCAGAAACTTTAATCGTTAAACCCGCTGCATACATGTGCCCACCAAATTGAACAATGTGTTCTGAACATTTCTCTAATGCTTCATACACATCAAAACCTTTAACAGATCTTGCCGAAGCAGCCAGATAATCGCCACTTTTCGTAAAAACCAACGTAGGACGATAATAGGTTTCAATCAAACGGGAAGCCACAATACCAATCACACCTTTGTGCCAGCTTTCATGATAAACAACTGATGTGTAAGTGTTTTCTTCCTTGTTTTCAAGAATCTGTTGCAAGGCTTCTTCGGTGATTTGTTGATCTAAAACGCGCCGGTTGTTATTAAATTCGTCAATTTCTTTGGCACACTCAATGGCTTCCTCTAAATTAAATTCTGTGAGTAATCGAACCGCATAATTACCATGTTTTATACGTCCGGCAGCATTAATTCTCGGAGCAATTTTAAAAACCACATCGGTTATGGTGAACTCCTTAATGGCAAATTGTTTTTTCATTGCCAAAATACCTTGTCGCGGATTGCTGTTGATCACCTGCAAACCAAAATAAGCCAAAATTCGATTTTCATCTACAATAGGCACAATATCGGCTGCAATGGCTGTTGCCACCAAATCTAGATACGGAATTAAATCTTCAATGGTTTCGCCTCGGTTTGCTGCCAAAGCCTGTATCAACTTAAAACCCACACCACAACCGCACAATTCCTTAAACGGATAATTGCAATCTTTTTGTTTGGGATCTAAAACCGCAACCGCATTTGGAACCTCATCGCCGGGCAAATGGTGGTCACAGATTACAAAATCAATTCCTTTTTGGTTGGCATATTCTATTTTATCGATTGATTTTATACCACAATCCAACGCAATTATCAACGAAATTCCGTTGTCTTCGGCATAGTCGATTCCTTGGTTTGAAATTCCGTAACCTTCGGCATAGCGGTCGGGAATATAGGTGTCCACATCAGGATAAAAACTTTTCAGATACGAAGACATCAATGCAACCGCCGTAGTTCCATCCACATCATAATCACCAAAAACCAAAATACGTTCGTTGGTTTTAATAGCTTTTTCAATTCGCTCCACGGCTTTATCCATATCTTTCATTAAATACGGATTGTACAAATCTGCCAAGTTTGGTCGGAAAAATTTTTTGGCCTTTTCAAAAGAGTCCACACCTCGCTGCGCCAACAATGTAGCTATAAGCGGACTTACATTTAATGTGGATTTTAAATGCTGAATTATTTGAGAATCGGGATTTTGCTTTAACGACCAACGCATCGCTTGTGTAATTAAAATGTTATCAGATTATATGAATAAGGTCTATAAAGATAGTGTTTTGTACAAACAGTTTAATTAATTCGCTAAAATAAAAAGCTTAAATACTTTTAATAGATAGAGTAGATGTTTCCCAACAACTATAATTTCATATTGCTAAAGATGTTTGTGTTTAGGCGTTCCCGGCTTTTTAGTGAGCCGGTCGGGCTTTTCGCTATATCTTTTATCGGGGCTTCGAGTGCCTCAGCCACCGATAAAAGGATGCCGCTGCAATCCCTAACGCAAGCGAAGTTGAAAATTACCCTTGTTAAGGTTGTTTAGTCCAACGAATTCCAATGCTCCATAAAAGTACGGTTTAACCGAAAAAGCAATGTGTCCTACGCTGTGTCCAATTTCATAACTATTAGATTCAGCTTTAAACATAGTAAATAATACCTTCATAAATTGAGGCAGAAGTGCAATGAAGGTAAAAGTAAAAACAATTGCAATTACTATAAAAAGATATCCGAATATTTTTTTTAAATGCATATAATATAACAAAAAAACATACGAGGTTTTTAAAACCTCTCAGGTTATAATTATAAATCTGTCTTATAGCTAAAGCCTAAAACTTAATTATGGTAATGGTTGACCAACCGAAATATCGCAACGTTGAACTGGTGGTTGGTTTGCTGGTTTTGGTTTTCCTTTCATTCCCGGAGCTGTTTGTTGGGGTGGTATTTGTTGTTGCGGTGCTGCTTTTTGTGGTGCTTGGTCGTCTTTGTTACAAGAAATAAACAATGCGATAGTAACTAAAAAAAGCAGAGTGTTTTTCATAAGATTTTGTTTTTATGTATCGCTAAATTATTGTTTTTTAGCGGAAAACAAAATGAATTGCTGAAAAACATCAAAAAAATGCTTTTTATGCATAATAAAGTGCGAGATGGAGTAGTGGCTTTTGTTTGCGAAAATAGTGCTTAACGCTTCTAGCAATTACTGCATTTCTTTTTGCAATGCAAAAAACGCCCGTTGGGCAGCCTTTTCTTCTGCTTTTTTCTTGCTGGTTGCACGTGCACGTGCAATTTCTACATCGTTGAAGTATAATTTTATGCAGAAATGTTTTACTGGGTCTTTGCCATTGTCTTCGCAGTTTTCAAACCTAAACGTACATTTATTTTTTTGGCAATATTCAATGAATAAGCTTTTGTAGCTGGTGATTTTGTTTTCCAGATAGCCTAAATCTTTAAAATCTATTAAAATGTTTTTATAGATGAATTTTTCACAAACGGCAAATCCGGCATCAATATAAATAGCGCCAATTAAAGCTTCTAGAAGATTTCCGTTGATGTTATCTCCAAAATTGGCTACATTAGCTTTAGATCGCACTAAATGAATCAATTGCAGCTTTTTGCCAACGCTGTTTAAATACGCTCTATTCACAATTTTGGAGCGCATTTGTGTTAAGTAGCCCTCATCGCCTTTTGGGGCATTTTTGTATAAGAAAGCAGCAATGACGGAGCCTAAAATAGCATCGCCTAAAAATTCTAAACGTTCGTAATTAAGCGCATCGCCTGTAAGGGTGGTTTTGTTTAAAGACCTGTGGGTAAACGCAGTTTCAAACAATATGATTTTTTTGGGTTTGTACCCGATTATTTTGGTGATGGCAGAACAAAAAATCCCACTATTGTTCATAGGGGATTTTTTTGATATTATTTTTTTAAGCCAATTCACGGTTTGTTTTTTATATTTTTTTGAATAAAACACAAGCATTGTGCCCACCAAAACCAAAAGTATTGCTCATGGCTACTTTAATATCGCGTTTTTGTGCTTTGTTTAAAGTAAGGTTTAATGATGGATCGATATTTTCATCTACCGTTGTGTGGTTAATCGTTGGAGGGATAATTCCGTTTTGCATCGCCAAGATAGAAGCAATTGCTTCAATAGCACCAGCAGCACCCAATAAGTGACCAGTCATTGATTTAGTAGAGTTGATGTTGATGTTTTTAGCATGATCGCCAAAAACTGCTTTAATTGCTTTTAATTCGGCAACATCTCCAAGCGGTGTTGAAGTTCCGTGTGTGTTGATATGGTCCACGTCTTCTGGTTTTAAACCGGCATCGCGCAAACAGTTTTCCATTACGGCAATAACACCAATTCCTTCAGGATGTGGCGCAGTTAAGTGATACGCATCAGAAGATAAACCACCACCGCCAACTTCGCAGTAGATTTTAGCACCACGAGCAACAGCATGTTCGTACTCTTCTAATACCAAAGCACCTGCACCTTCGCCTAAAACAAATCCATCGCGAGTAGCATCAAATGGTCTTGAAGCGGTTTCCGGACTTTCGTTTCTGGTTGATAATGCTTGCATAGAGTTAAATCCGCCCATACCTGCAATGGTTACAGCTGCTTCTGAACCACCTGAAACAATCACATCACACATTCCTAAACGGATGTAGTTGAAAGCATCTACCAATGCATTTGCCGAAGAAGCACATGCAGAAACGGTAGTGTAATTTGGTCCCATAAAACCATTTCGCATAGAAATGTGTCCCGGAGCAATATCAGCAATCATTTTTGGAATAAAGAATGGATTAAAACGCGGTGTTCCATCACCAGCGGCATAATTCATCACTTCGTCTTGAAAAGTTTGCAAACCTCCAATTCCTGCTCCCCAAATAACGCCCACTCTGTATTTGTTTACATTTTCCAATGTAATTCCAGCATCTTTAATGGCTTCGTCACTGGCAACAATTGCGTATTGAGCAAATTTATCCAATCTACGCACCTCTTTTTTGTCGATAAAATCTTCAACATTGAAGTTTTTTACCTCACAAGCAAATTTGGTTTTATGCTTTTCAGTATCGTAATAAGTAATAGGGGCAGCGCCACTTTTTCCGTTCACAAGGCCGTCCCAATATTCTTGAAGATTGTTTCCAATAGGAGTTAATGCTCCAAGACCCGTTACAACAACACGCTTTAATTGCATATACTTTGTATTTTTAATTAAAAAAATAAAACCCAAGTTTCAGGATAATGGAAACATTGGGTTGCTATAATTTTATAGATTTTTAATCTAAAATTTAATCTTAACCAAAAAAAGGTAAATAATAACACCTGCGCAATAATAGTACCACGCAGGCTTATTAGTTATTATTTTTTAGCCTCTTCGATGTAAGAGATAGCTTGACCAACAGTAGCAATGTTTTCAGCCTGATCGTCTGGGATTTGAATATCAAATTCTTTTTCAAACTCCATGATTAGCTCAACAGTGTCTAATGAATCAGCTCCTAAATCATTTGTGAAGCTTGCTTCTGTTACAACTTCGTTTTCGTCAACTCCTAATTTGTCAACGATAATTGCCTTTACTCTTGATGCAATGTCTGACATAATCTTTTCTATTTTTTAAGTTTAATTGTTGTGGCAAAAATATAAAACTTTCGTTTATAACCACACATTTAATTGTTTTTGTAACTGCGAAGTTAAAAAAATAATTTTTATTTGGATATTTTTTTCGACTTTTGTGGTGGTTAATTTAATTATTTTATTTTTAAAACACAATAAAAATTTTTGTAATTGTATGAAAAACATTGTTTTAATGGCTTCTGGGTCGGGTAGTAACGCTGAAAATATTATTTGTTTTTTTAGAGATAAAAATATTTTGTGCAATTTTCATATCATTACCAATAAAAAGGATGCTTTTGTTTTGGAACGTGCCAAAAAATTAAATGTTCCTGCCGAAGTAATTACAAAAAAACAAAATGAGGAGGGTGTTTTGCTTGATAGAATCAATGAATTAAAGCCCGATTTAATTGTTTTAGCTGGATATCTATTATTGTTTCCTGCCGAAATTGTGGCTTTGTATCCTAATAAAATAATAAATATTCATCCGGCATTGTTGCCCAAATTTGGCGGCAAAGGCATGTATGGGTCGTTTGTACACGAAGCGGTTGTTGCCCATAAAGAAAGTGAAACAGGCATCACTATTCACTATGTGAGCGAACATTACGACGAAGGTGCTGTGATTTTTCAGGCAAAAACGCCGGTTGTGGTAACCGATACCCCTTTAGATATTGCCAATAAAGTACATAAACTAGAGTATGAACATTTTCCAAAAGTGATTGAAAAGCTGCTGAATGATTAAAACGAGGAACCCACACCAATAAGTAGTTCCCCTATAAAACCTTCGGCTTCTTCGCGGTTCAGCAAGCGGCGAATACACTTTTCGGTAGCCCAAAGTTTCACCACATCGGTTAAAATATGGTGTGGATCATCAAAAATAAGGTGATCGGTTTTTGTGCGAATCTTTGCCGATTTTTTACTTTCAACTTCGGTTATTTCTAATCGGTTAAATAATGGTTTTGATAATTTGTAGTGTTTTTCCAAATACAAATCGTTTCTTTTGTAACTGCCAATTTCAAACGATAAAGAATCATCAACCGCAAAAATAAGATCCTCTTCAAAAACATAATAATCGTTAATAATTCGTTTGTTTTTTAGATCGATATCGGTGTGATTGTAATCATTGCTGTCCCAAAGTCGGGCAATGGTATCATTTGGTATATCAAAATAAATGGTGTCGTTTTGCAAATATTGGGCGTTGCCTAAAGAAAAACTTAGAAGTGTAATGAGTGTTAGAAGTGTTTTCATAAAGAAATTTTTATCAAAACTAACAAAAAAAATGCCAAAATAGAATTGTATTTTTGCAACAAACTAAATTACATGCAGCCCGAAATTCTTTTATATACCGATGGTTCATCACGAGGCAATCCGGGACCGGGTGGATATGGTGTGATCCTTCATTTAAACAACACCAAACATTACAAAGAACTATCAAAAGGATATCGCA
Organism: Paenimyroides aestuarii; assembly: GCF_024628805.1. Taxonomy (NCBI): domain Bacteria; kingdom Pseudomonadati; phylum Bacteroidota; class Flavobacteriia; order Flavobacteriales; family Flavobacteriaceae; genus Paenimyroides; species Paenimyroides aestuarii. The sequence goes on from NZ_CP102382.1 coordinate 1,295,088, forward strand.
CAACCACGAACAACCGCATGGAATTGTTGGCGGTAATCGTGGGATTAGAAGCATTAACAAAAGACAATTTAACGGTTTTGGTGGTTTCTGATTCTAAATATGTGGTAGATTCTGTTGCAAAAGGTTGGGTTTTTGGTTGGGAAAAAAAGGGCTTTGCAGGGAAGAAAAATCCCGATTTATGGCAACGATTTTTAAAAGTGTACCGCAAACATAAAGTGAGCTTTCAATGGATCAAAGGGCACAACAACCACCCAATGAACGAACGCTGCGATTTTTTGGCGGTTCAGGCATCAAAAGAAACTAAATTGTTGATTGATGAATGGTATGAAGAAAACAATGATTAATCTATGTTAATGAATAACAAACAGGTTTGCGTATTCGTAGGTTTCGTATTATCTTTGCATCATCATTTACAAACAACTATATGAACAAATTATTGATTGTAGGAACGGTTGCTTTTGATGCGATTGAAACACCTTTTGGCAAAACCGACAAAATTCTTGGAGGTGCTGCAACTTACATCGGACTTTCAGCCGCACATTTTAATGTAAAATCAGCCATCGTTTCTGTAGTTGGGAACGATTTTCCGCAAGAATATTTAGATTTATTATCAAGCAAAAATATTGATATTTCTGGAATTGAAGTAGTAAAAGATGGCAAAACATTCTTTTGGAGTGGTTTGTATCACAACGACTTAAATTCGCGCGATACGTTGGATACACAATTAAATGTTTTGGCAGATTTTAATCCGGTGGTTCCGCAAGATTTTAAAAATTCTGATGTAATCATGCTGGGAAATTTGCATCCAAACATTCAAATCAGTGTTTTAGATCAGTTAACCGCAAAACCCAAATTAGTTGTTTTAGACACTATGAATTTTTGGATGGATTGTGCTTTGGAAGAACTAAAACAAGTTTTAAAACGTGTAGATGTGCTTACCATTAACGATGAAGAAGCACGCCAGCTTTCAGGAGCATATTCATTGGTGAAAGCAGCAGAAATTATTCACGAAATGGGACCAAAATACGTGGTGATTAAAAAAGGTGAACACGGCGCTTTACTTTTCAACAATGACCAAGTGTTTTTTGCACCGGCACTGCCTTTGAAAGAAGTGTTTGATCCAACCGGAGCAGGCGATACGTTTGCTGGTGGTTTTTCAGGCTATTTAGCACAGCAAGGAATTGTTTCGTTCCACAACATGAAAAACGCGATTATTCACGGTTCCAATTTGGCATCGTTCTGTGTTGAAAAATTCGGAACCGAGCGCATGGAGCAATTAGAAAAAGAAGAAGTAAACGCACGTTTGCAACAATTTAAAATGTTAACACAGTTCGATATAGAACTAACACAATAACAACAGAAAGCCCAAATTGTGGGCTTTTTTTGGTTTAACAACAACACACAACATATATGAGCGACGCTATAAAACACGAATGTGGTATTGCATTTTTACGATTAAAAAAACCGCTTTCTTTTTACAAAGAAAAATACGGTTCTAGCTTTTATGCCATTCAGAAAATGTATTTGCTAATGGAAAAACAGCACAACCGCGGACAAGATGGTGCGGGTTTGGCAAGCATTAAGCTAGATATGGAACCAGGCGAACGCTACATTAGCCGAGTGCGTTCTAACAAAACGTCGCCTATTCAAGATATTTTTGCACAAATAAACGGGCGTATCAATGAAGAATTGGAATTAATGCCCGAGTTGGCAAACGATGTAGATGCACTAAAAAAACACATACCTTATTTAGGGGAAGTGTTTTTAGGGCACGTACGCTACGGAACTTTCGGAAAAAACAACATAGAAAGCGTGCACCCATTTTTGCGTCAGAACAATTGGATGCATCGCAACCTTATTGTGGCCGGAAACTTTAACTTAACCAACGTAAAGGTTTTGTTTGATGATTTGGTGCGTTTGGGGCAACATCCAAAGGAAATGGCAGATACGGTGACGGTGATGGAAAAAATTGGTCATTTTTTAGACGATGAAGTAGAAGAGTTGTATTTCGATGTTCGCGATAAAGAAGGCTTGTCTAAAAAAGATGCATCACCAGTAATCGGTGAGCGTTTAGACGTTGCACGTATTTTGCGCAGAGCATCTAAAAACTGGGACGGCGGTTTTGCAATGGCAGGAATGTTGGGGCATGGCGATGCATTTGTGTTGCGTGATCCGGCAGGAATTCGTCCCGCTTTTTATTACGAAGACGATGAAATTGTTGCCGTAGCATCAGAGCGTCCGGTGATTCAAACAGCATTTAATGTTCCTTTTACCGATATTAAAGAATTAGATCCCGGAAAAGCAATTATTATCAAGAAAAATGGTGCGGTTTCTTTTGAACAAATTTTAGATCCTTTGGAACGAAAAGCTTGTTCGTTTGAACGTATTTATTTTTCTCGCGGAAATGATGCATCGATCTACCAAGAACGAAAAATGTTGGGGAGAACCATGATGCCTATGATTTTAAAGGAATTGAACAACGATGTAGAAAATGCCGTGTTCTCTTATATTCCTAATACCGCCGAAGTATCCTATTTTGGAATGGTGGAAGGGGCACAAGAATTTTTAAATAAGCAAAAAACCGAACAAATTTTAGCTTTAAAAGATGAATTGTCTCCTGAAAAAATAAACGAAATTTTATCAAAAACCATCCGTTCAGAAAAAATCACCATAAAAGATGCCAAATTGCGCACGTTTATTACAGACGACAGCAACCGCGATGATATGGTGGAACATGTGTATGATGTAACTTATGGCGTTGTGAAACCAACCGATACGTTGATTGTGATTGATGACAGTATTGTGCGCGGAACTACCTTGAAAAAATCGATTGTAAAAATGTTGGATCGATTAAATCCTAAAAAGATCATCGTAGTTTCATCGGCTCCACAAATTCGTTATCCCGATTGTTACGGAATCGACATGGCAAAAATGGAAACTTTGATTGCTTTTAACGCCACTTTAGAATTGTTGAAAGATCGTAACATGTATCATGTAATTGATGAAGTGTATCAGAAATGTAAAAAGCAAGAAAATTTGCCCGATGAAGAAGTGGTGAATTTTGTAAAAGAAATTTATGCGCCGTTTACCGACGAAGAAATTTCTGATAAAATCTCTGAAATGTTGCACCCAGAAACGGTAAAAGCCGATTTAAAAGTAATGTTTCAAACGGTAGAGAATTTACATATTTCTTGTCCGGATAATTTGGGTGATTGGTATTTTACCGGAAATTATCCAACAGCAGGCGGAAACCGCGTTGTGAACCGAGCGTTTATGAACTTTGTGGAAGGGAAAGACGCCAGAGCGTATTAAGATTATAAAAAAATCCTTGTCAAACCGCACTAGATGTGGTTTCGCATAGTAATTATAAAAAAGCATCAAGTGAAAATCTTGATGCTTTTTTGTTTACCTCAAAAATTAATTTTCTTTATTACTTATCAAACTTCTTAAAAAAACAACTTCATCTTCTAAATGTTTAATGCGGTCTTCATAAGATTGTTTTAACTCATTAGGGAAATGATTGTTGATCGTATTTATTTTACCAGACTGTGTAGAATTGTGAAAAACCAGATTATCATCAAAAGAAACCAAATCAATAGGGTCTATCTCTAAAATAGTTGATATTCTTTCAATGCGTTGCCAATCCAGTTTAATTTCTTCTTTTTCTAATTTAGAATAAGCACGTTGCGAAATATCCAATTGAGATGCCATATAATCTTGAGTAAAACCTTTTAACTCGCGTATTTTTCTGATTTTATTTCCTACAGCTTTCATAAAAATTCTTATTTAGAACCAAATATACATAATTAAGAACTAAACACAAGAAACCTAGATGTTTTTTTTGAGTTAATTTGTGATTATGATAAATTCACTATATATGAAAACAAAACTACTCATTATACTTATACTGCTATTTGCTTTTAAAGCAGGAGCACAGGAGCCTATTTTTGTAAAAAACATTTATGCAACAGAAATTGCTCTCAAAGAAAATGGAGATTTTATAAAAACAGGCGAGAAAATTTATTACCCTACAAAAATAATTATTGACACAAAAAATAGGTTAGTTAATTTTGAGTATTCTACAAATTTATCCTCAATCTATAAATTACTTAAAATTACAATTCCAAAAGACAAAAAACACCTTGATGTATATGCTGAAGCAGATGTAAACAAAACTGTTTTATTCAAAATTTATGATGATAAAGTATTTTTTATTGACACCAACAATTTTATTATTCTTTTTACTAAAAAATAATTTTAACACACACCTCTTATGAAACACTTCCTAATCATTTTTGCCGTATTGAGCATAAACTATACTTATTCTCAAAGATTTATAAATAATCAACCTTTTGTAAATACAGGTTTTAAAGCTACTTCATTAGATGAAATGAGTAGATTACCATTGATGAAAATGAAAATTGCTGAAGAAAACTATGAAAAAATACGAACTTTAAGAAAAGAATTATACCGAATAAAAGAAGGTATTAAAATTAATCAGGAAAAATACCACCCTTCTATTAATGGTATAAACGATATATTATATAAGTTAATTACAGAAGATTATGATTTAGCAGATCCAGAAATTAACACAATAATAAGACAAACATCAGCTTATATTGACGAAACCATTAACAAATACAATGAAGATATTCGCATTTATAACGAAAGAAAAAAGTATAATTACTAAAAGTTAAGGTAAGTATGATAACAATTGAAGTTAATGATGATTCTGTTGATTTTCTTAAAGACGGAAGAAGTACTCCAATTTATCAAATTCCTAAAAATGATTTAGGCACAACATTAAATGACGGTGTTTTTTCTTTATGGATAAACCAACTTTTATCAAAAAATTGGGCGGATAAAGAAACATTGTATGAATTTGTAAAGATTGTCCAAAAAGAAGTTCCTGAAAATAGGATTGATTGGGAAGAAGTGTTTCAGATAATTGAAAGTAAATTTAAAAAATAATAATATTAATGAATACTAAAATTTATTTAATTCCTTTTGTTTTTCTACTAATTAGCTGTGTTCCAAAAGATAAATATAAACAGTTAGAAGAAGAAAATAATTCTCTTCAATTTGAAATAGATAATCAAAATATGACCCTGGCAGTACAAAGTCAAGATATTGAAAATTATAAAAAACAAATAGAACGTTTAGAGGAGCAAAAATCGGAAATTGAAAAAGAGTTAATTAAATACAAACCTAAAGGAAAAACATTATCTAGTAAAACATTTTCTGAACAAGAAGCTATAAATACTGTTAATGATTATTACAATTTTTATGAACGAGATTATGTAATCAGAAACGTTAAAGTTCGTAGACAAACAAATGCTTCATTTTGGGTGTCTTATGAAAAGGTAAATAGAAAATTTGCTGAAAATGATTTTCATTATAATGCAGAAACAAAGGTTTTAGAGTTTTATGATGATAATAAATATCAATTAAAAAATAATTGGTAAAGTTAACTTTGTAGAAGGTAACGACGCCAGAGCGTATTAAGATTATAAAACGTAAATACATTAAAAGCATCAGATTTCTGATGCTTTTTTGGTTTATAAAACACTGTTTACCAATAAATTAAAAAATATTTACCAATAAATTTAAACTTTGGCACAGCAATTGGGATATGCAAGGCAAACAACAAGTTTAATCATAAAAAAATAGAAATCATGAAAGCAATATTTACAATAGCATTGGCAACACTAAGTTTAAGCACTTTTGCACAGCAACGCCAAATGGAACGAACCGATGATCACAGATATCAAGAAAACCGTTACAGCCAACAATATAACAACAGATACGGAAACTATAGTTTTTCTCGTTTAGATTTATCAAATCGCCAAGAACGCATGTTGGTAGATTTATTAAAAGACAAACAAAACGAAGAACGATACATTATCAGAAAATATAGAAATCCACAGCAAAAATTGCGTATGCTAGACCGCGAATACGATCGTAAAATTCAAAATCTGTTAAGCAGATCTCAGTACGATAAATGGAGTAGAATTTATGCATACCAATACGAAGCTTATGGAAACAAACGCTGGTCATAACATAACTATTTATTTTTTAAGTTGAAATCCCGATGCTGGTTACTAAGTCATCGGGATTTTTTTGTTTTGATATGTTGAAAATAAAAAACTCCGACAGAGTTCTGAACTCTGTCGGAGTTTGGTTTATAAATTGCAGTTTAAAAACTATCTATTCATTAAATCTTCAATTTCGGCAGCTTCCAACGGAATATTTTTCATTAAATTCAATGGTAATCCTTGGTTCTGAATCACATAATCATCTTCTAAACGAATGCCAAAACCTTCCGCAGGAATGTAAAAACCAGGTTCGTTTGTAAACACCATACCTTCCACAAATTTATCAGTCAAAATACCGTAATCGTGCGTGTCAAGTCCCATGTGGTGAGACGTTCCATGCATCATATACTTTTTATAAGCCGGCCAGTCTGGGTTTTCGTTTTGCACATCGGCTTTGTCCAACAAGCCTAAACCTAATAATTCTGAGGTATAAATCTTGCCCATTTCTTTGTGGTAATCGTACCAATTGTTTCCAGCAACTAATAAATTTTCAGCCGCTTTTTTACAACGCAAAACCGCATCATAGACTTCGCGTTGACGAGGTGTGTATCTACCATTTACAGGAATAGTTCTAGACAAGTCTGAAGAATAATTCGCATACTCAGCTGCGGTATCAAACAAAATTAAATCGCCGTCTTTGCATTGTTGGTTGTTTTCGATATAGTGCAATACATTGGCGTTGTTGCCTGATGCAATAATAGGCGTGTAAGCAAATCCTTTAGAGCGATTACGTAAAAATTCGTGTGCCAATTCAGCTTCAATCTCGTATTCCCAAACGCCAGGTTTTACAAAACCTAAAATTCTGCGAAAACCTTTCTCGGTAATATCGCAAGCTTGCTGAATCAAGGCAATTTCTTGTGGCTCTTTAACCGAACGCAAACGCTGTAAAATAGGGTTCGCTCGCATATATTGGTGTGCTGGATAATCGTTTTTTAATTTCTTTATGAATCGATCCTCGCGCGTTTCCGTTTCAACCGATGCACGGTAATGTTCATTGTTGTTAATGTACACATTTTCGGCTTCCACCATCATTTTTCTAAAAATAGTAGGGAAATCAGACAACCAATAAACCGTTTTGATGCCCGACACTTCAAAAGCACGCTCTTTAGTTAGTTTTTCACCTTCCCAAATAGCGATATGTTCATTGGTTTCACGCAAAAACAACACTTCGCGGTGTTTTTCTTCAAATGCATCAGGAAAAAGCACCAATATAGATTCTTCTTGATCTACGCCCGATAAATAAAAAATATCGCGATGTTGTGCAAAAGGTAAAGTAGAATCGGCAGAAACCGGATAAATGTCGTTCGAATTAAATACGGCAATGCTTTGAGGAGCCATTTGAGCCACAAACTTTTTACGGTTTTTTATAAAAAGGTTGCGGTCTATTTGATGATATTTCATTATGATTGATTTTTTTAAATAATTGTATCTCAAAGATACAAAGTTTTACGAGCAACTTAAAATCGCTTGACAAATTTTATTATTTTTGAATGATACAACGAGGCGTCTTTATGAAAAAAATTATATTTTTTTGGGTTTTGGTTTTATTTATATCGTGCAATGAGAAACGACAAATGGAACGAGCTTTTTATTATTGGAGAAATGATGCAGGTTACGACATTGATTTTGAAAAAGTAAAAAAACTAGACGCTAAAAAAATCTACTTTAAGTTTTTTGAGGTTGATTATAGTGAAACCGTGGGTAACTTCCCATATAGCAAGAACCGCCCAAGTTTAGGTAGTAGAGTTACTGAAGATTCTTTAACCGTTGTACCTACTATTTTTATAAAAAATGAAATTTATCAGTACAATACCGAAAAAGATTTAGATAAATTGGCAGATAATATTGTTTTTCTGGTAGATAAATATTTAAAAGAATCGTTCAACGAAAAGCCTGATATTACTTTTAATGAAATTCAAATCGATTGTGATTGGACAAAATCTACCAAAGACAAATATTTTTATCTGCTAAAACAAATCAAAACCAAATCTAAAAAAACAGTAAGTTGTACTTTAAGGTTGTATCCTTATGCTTATCCCGATATTATGGGCGTGCCACCAGTAGATAAAGTAACTTTGATGTGTTATAACCTTATAAAACCACTAGAAGAGAAAAGTAAAAACGCTATTTTAGATACCAATGAACTAGAAAAGTATTTAAAGAACAAAAAAGAATATCCTTTACATACCGATATTGCTTTGCCTATTTTTGGATGGACACAACTTTATAAAAACAATAGGTTTGCAGGTTTAATTGATATAAACGAAGAAACCGTTGCCAAATTCGCAAAGAAAACCGAACCAATGTGGTATGAAATTACTAAAGACACTGTTGTAAATTATGATACTTATTTTAGAAAAGGTGATCAGGTGAAGTGTGAAACCGTTACCTTGGAACAGTTAAACAAAGCAGCAGATTTATTAAAAAAGTATTTGAAGATAAAAAATAATACCACCATTACGTTGTTCGATTTGAATGGCGAAACTTTTATAAACAGAAAAGATGAAGAATTGGAAGCTCTTTACAATCGTTTTCTTTAGTTGCGTTTTAAAAACGTGGGCTTGTGGATTTTCTCCTTACGGCGAGGATATTCGTTTTTCTCTTTTCTTGCCAACTTACGTCAATGTTCCGGGTTACGAATCGTTCTGCTATCATTCTAATTTAACATCATTTGAAGATTCAAAGAATGTTTATACTGAAAATGTACTAGATTGGTATGGTTTTACAGGTGAAAAAGTAGCTATTCCACATATAGCATCTTTTTTACAAGAAAGTGATTATCATGATATAAACGAAAAATCAACCAACCAGTTTATTCAATTTTTATACAAGAATAAGCAGTTCAATGTTTTAAACTATTTAAGAAACGCAAAAATGGCAGAGCCGTTTAATAGTGTTTTGTTCGATAGTGATCCTTGGGAATTGCAACATCAAGAAATAAAATCAAAACGAAGTTTACTTATAAATAAACTTGAAAAAGAATTACAAAAAGAGAAAGACGCTGCTTTGCAGAAAAAATATGCTTTTTTGATAGTTAGATTGGCGTATTACGATGGTGATTTGCACAAAATTGAAAACCTTTTTGATACCTATTTTAAAACCGCAAAAAAAGACTATTTGTATTATTGGAGTTTGTATTTCTACTGTTTTACAAGCAAATGTACTTTTGTAGATATAGCAAATGTTTTCGAAAATTCTGCAGGGAAAAGATATGCTTCATATTATTATTTTAAAGAGCAGTTTAATTTTAACGAAGCTTTAAATCAAGCAAAAAGCAATACAGAGAAAGCAGCTATTTACGCGTATGCATCCATTCAAAAGGTGGATAGAAATCTAGAAAATTTAAAAGCTGTTTACAAACTAAACCCTACATCTAAATCTTTAGAAGCCTTATTATTAAGAGAAATAAACAAGCTGGAAGATTGGATCTATACGCCTTATTACACCAATTATTTGCCATCAACACAATATAATCTTTGGGGAGAGAATGTACAAAAAGAAACTATGAACACATTGCTTGCAAGGTCTGAAAAAGATAGATTGTACGCAAAAGAAGTTTTAAGTTTTGTTAAAAACGCAAATGCCAACAAAGTACACGATCCATTGCTTTGGAAAGCTGCCGAAATTCAGCTACTTTTTATGACAAAAGCTTACAATGAATGTTTAAATAAAATAGCTGTTTTTCAAAAAAAGCACCCTAACGAAAAAGTTGTTGAAGAATTAATGCAAATTAAAGCACTTTGTTTGATTGCTGCTCAAAAAAAAGGAAAAGCAGTTGTTACAAAAGAAATAGAAAACATTGTTTTAAATCAGCTTTTTAACGTAAAATTTCTTTTTGCTTTGGGAAGAGAATTAGAATATAAAGATAATTTTACCGACGGTTTAGCTTTGATTTCATATGCCGATAAAATTGCAGATGAAAACAATATGTATTATGATAAACCTTTTTGGCGTGGAAACCGCTTAAAAACATCCGGGAATTTAGATTATTTTTACAGCTACTTTGATTATTTAGACTTTGTTTTTGATACCAACCAAATGCAACAAGTTCTTAACAACGTTAATACCAAACCCACTACACCGTACAATGATAAAATATACAGCGTTCTAAAAACCGATTATATGAAGTTAAATGACTTGCTGGGAACAAAATTTCTGCGCGAAAATAATTTACAGCAAGCTTACAATATTTTTAAAGGCATGGGCGATACATATTGGGAAGAAAATTACAACGCTTGGGAACGTAGCAGCTTTGATGAAGGATATTATATGTTTGATCAAAATCCGTTTTATGATTTTAAATATACCCCAAATTTTATCCTACATAAAGAAAAATTCATTGTTTCTAAATTATCGGTTGTAGATCATTTAATAAAATTTGAAAAATTGGCAAATGATAATCAAAATCCCGATCGCGATTATTATTATTTTATAATTGCCACTTGCTATTACAATATGGCAGATGAGGGGAATTCTTGGATGATGCGACGTTTTTCTTCTACGCGCTCTTTTGGTTGGGGCGAAGACTATGAAAAAGAATCTTACATAGATGAGGTGGAATACCGCAACAGACTGCTGGCACAAAAATATTATAAAAAGGCATATCAAAATGCCCGAAACGATAAGTTTAAAGCATTGTGTTTAAGAATGGAAGAGCTTGCTTTTGATGGGTATCCATCTAAATTCCAAAAATTAAAAAAAGAATTTCCGGAATATTATAACGATTTGTCTTCTTGTTACAGTTTAAACGATTATTTTGTGGTACAGAAAAAGTAAGGTTTATCTGCAAACAAATTGATTAAGGTTTTAATATGATTACTTTTGTAAAAAATCATTTGTAAATTATGTATATTAAAAAAATTCTTTCCATCGCTGCAATTTTATTTGTTGCAACCATAAACGCCCAAGTGCAACCTTACAAGATATTCTCTTCAGAAGGAAAAGAAGTATCTTTCAAAAAAATGAGTAAAAAACTTCAAAAAGCAGATGTGGTTTTGTTTGGCGAATTGCACAACAATACCATTGCGCATTATTTGCAAGTAAAAGTGGCAAAAAGTTTACATGCCGATAAATCTAAAAAATTAATCATTGGCGCTGAAATGTTTGAACGCGATCAGGCAGAAATTCTTAAAAATTATGTAGAAGGAAAGCTTGATGAAGAAGCGTTTGAAAAACAAATGCGTTTGTGGAATAATTATAAAACCGATTACAAACCGCTGTTGAATTTCGCTAAAGAAAATAAAATTAAGTACATCGCAACAAATATTCCGCGCCGCTATGCCAGCATGGTTTTCAAAAAAGGAGCAGAAGCTTTGGATACGTTGTCAGCAGAAGAAAAATCGTGGATAGCGCCTTTGCCTTTTCCGTATGATAAAAATCTGCCTGGCTACGTTAAAATGCTAAAAATGTTTGATGACAGCATGCATGCAAACGAAAATTTCCCAAAATCACAAGCCATAAAAGATGCAACAATGGCTCATTTCTTATTGCAAGAAAGTAAAGCAAACACTGTTTTTTTGCATTTAAACGGATCATATCACAGCGATTATTTTGAAGGAATTGGATGGTATATCAATCAATACAATCCCAACAAAAAAGTACTAACAATTAGCGTAGTAGAACAAGAAAATATAGAAAAGGTAGATAAAGAGCATCTCAAAAAAGCAGATTTTATTGTTGTGGTAGATGCTGATATGCCCAAAACCTACGAATAGCAACCTTTTCACACAAACGTCAAAATTGTTTAAATTGATTATAAATAGTAAAATTAAACAATTAACATGTTTTTTGTTTTTATAAATAGCTGTATTTTTGTGTGATTTTTTAAGAAGAAAACAACTAGTAACATTACATTATGGCAAAATCTGCACTATTAAAGTCGTCTATCGGTAAAAAATACTGGATGGCTCTTACAGGGTTATTTTTATGCTTGTTTTTGGTGGGTCACTTAGCAGGTAACTTGCAATTGATTTTTGGAACCGATTTACAGTTCAATCAATATGCATACTTTATGACTACAAATCCGGCGGTAAAAATTTTATCTTACGTAACGTATTTTTCAATTTTATTCCACGCGATTGATGGTATCATGCTAACCATCCAAAACAAAAAGGCTCGTCCAATTGGATATGTAAAAAACAATGCAGCAGCAAATAGTACATGGCAATCTAGAAACATGGCGGTTTTAGGAACATTATTACTTGTTTTTATTGCCACGCACATGGTAAATTTCTGGGCAAAAATGCATTTTTCTGAAATGCCTTTACAACAACAAACCGTTTCGCAAACCGTGCCAATGACCGGTCAAAAAATGGAAGTGGTGGTTTACAATACTACAAACGGTGGATTTGTTGCACAACAGCAAGTAGAAGGCGGTGAATTTGAAGTTAGAAACAACAAAGAATTCTACATTAAAGATACCGATGTAAAGTTTGCCGAAGGTTACAAAGATTTATACAAAATCACCATCGATTTTTTCAAAGATCCTTCTTATGGATTAATCTTTACCTTGTTTTATGTGTTTTCAATGGCAGTTTTGGCCTTTCACTTATTACACGGATTTGCAAGTGCATTTCAGTCATTAGGAGCGAACAATCCTAAATACAACGGATTAATTAACGGTTTAGGTAAATTTTTTGCAATCATTGTTCCTTTATTGTTTGCAATTATTCCAATTTACATTCACTTCATTAAATAATCATATAAAGAAGATTGATTATGGCATTAGATAATAAAATTCCTCAAGGTCCTATTTCATCAAAATGGACTGATTATAAAAATCATATTAAATTAGTAAACCCGGCTAACAAAAGAAATATTGACGTTATTATCGTTGGTACAGGTTTAGCAGGTGGTTCTGCTGCAGCAACATTAGCCGAATTAGGCTACAACGTAAAAGCATTTTGCTACCAAGATTCACCTCGTCGTGCACACTCTATTGCTGCACAAGGTGGTATCAACGCCGCAAAAAATTATGCAGGTGATGGCGACTCTATTTACCGTTTGTTTTACGATACCGTAAAAGGAGGAGATTACCGTGCGCGCGAAGCAAATGTGCATCGTTTGGCAGAGGTTTCTGTAAACATTATTGATCAATGTGTGGCGCAAGGTGTGCCGTTGGCTCGTGAATACGGTGGTTTGTTAGACAATCGTTCATTTGGTGGAACACAAGTTTCACGTACATTCTACGCTAAAGGACAAACTGGGCAGCAATTATTGTTAGGTGCTTACTCTGCAATGAACCGCCAAATTGGCCGTGGAAAAATAAAAATGTACAACCGTCACGAAATGCTTGATTTGGTAATCGTGAATGGAAAAGCCCGCGGAATCATTGCTCGTAACTTGGTTACTGGCGAAATAGAGCGTCATTCTGCACACGCAGTGGTGATTGCAACAGGTGGCTACGGAAACGTTTTCTACCTTTCTACCAACGCAATGGGATCAAACGTAACAGCAGCTTGGAAGGCACACAAACGTGGAGCTTACTTTGCAAATCCTTGTTACACGCAAATTCACCCAACATGTATCCCGGTTACAGGTGATCATCAGTCAAAATTAACGTTGATGTCTGAATCATTACGTAACGACGGTCGTATCTGGGTTCCTAAAAAATTAGAAGATGCACAAGCAATTCGCGAAGGAAAATTAAAACCAACTCAAATTGCTGAAGAAGATAGAGATTATTACTTAGAGCGTCGCTACCCATCATTCGGAAACTTAGTACCTCGCGACGTAGCTTCGCGTGCGGCTAAAGAACGTTGCGATGCAGGTTTTGGTGTAAATGCTACTGGTGAAGCGGTTTATTTAGATTTTGCCGCTGCAATTGAGCGTTACGGAAAAGAACAAGCACGTATTCACAATTTAGACGAAAACGATGCAAAATTGGTGTATGATTTAGGACAAAAAGTAGTAGAAAACAAATACGGAAACCTATTCCAAATGTACTACAAGATTGTTGATGAAGATCCATACAAAACTCCAATGATGATTTATCCAGCAGTTCACTATACAATGGGCGGTGTTTGGGTTGATTACAACTTAATGACAACTGTAGAAGGATGTTACTGTATTGGTGAAGCAAACTTCTCTGACCACGGTGCCAACCGTTTAGGAGCTTCGGCTTTAATGCAAGGTTTGGCAGACGGATACTTTGTATTGCCTTACACCATTGGCGATTATTTAGCAGATGACATTCGTACAGGAAAAATTTCTACCGATTTACCTGAATTCGTAGAAGCAGAAAACAATGTACGTGCTATGATTGATCATTTTATGAACAATAAAGGAACACATTCGGTTGACTACTTCCACAAAAAATTAGGAAAAATTATGTGGAACAAAGTAGGTATGGCTCGTAATGAAAAAGGACTAAACGAAGCAATGGAAGAAATTGCCGCACTTCGTGAAGATTTCTATAAAAACGTGAAGGTATCAGGTATTGCAGAATCATTCAACCAAGAATTAGAAAAAGCATTACGCGTTGCCGATTTCTTAGAATTGGGCGAATTATTTGCAAAAGATGCATTACACCGCGAAGAATCATGTGGAGGTCACTTCCGTGAAGAGCACCAATCTGCAGAAGGAGAAGCAGAACGCGATGACGCAAACTTTTCGTATGTGGCAGCTTGGGAATACAAAGGAAATCCGCGCGAAGCAGTGCTTCACAAAGAACCTTTAGTATATGAAAACATTAAAATGGTAACTCGTAGTTATAAATAATATTGGAGTAACGATGAAAGATTTAGGTCTTTTATCGTACTCTATTGTAAAAATTCGAATCAGATGAATCTTACATTAAAAATTTGGCGTCAAAAAAACGCAAAAGATAAAGGTCAAATGGTCGATTATAAAATCGGCGGTATTGAACCTGATATGTCATTCCTTGAAATGCTAGACGTTTTAAACAACGAATTAGTTGAAAAAGGAGATGATCCTGTAGCTTTTGATCACGATTGTCGTGAGGGTATTTGCGGTATGTGTTCATTATTTATCAATGGAGAAGCACACGGTCCCGATCGTGGCGTAACAACATGCCAATTACACATGCGTAAGTTTAAAGATGGCGATACTATTTATATCGAGCCATTCCGTGCTAAAGCATTTCCTGTAATTAAGGATTTAGTGGTTGATCGCGGTTCTTTTGACCGTATTCAGCATGCAGGTGGTTTCGTATCTGTAAATACATCAGGAAACACGCAAGATGCCAACGCATTACCTATTCGTAAAGACAATGCAGACAAAGCATTCGATGCTGCTACATGTATTGGATGTGGTGCATGTGTGGCAAGTTGTAAAAACTCATCGGCAATGTTGTTTGTTTCTGCCAAAGTTTCGCAGTTTGCTTTACTGCCACAAGGTCGCGTTGAAGCAACAGAACGTGTATTAAACATGGTGGAAGCGATGGATAACGAAGGTTTTGGTAACTGTACAAACACCGGAGCTTGTGAAGTAGAATGCCCTAAAGGAATTTCTTTAGAAAACATTGCACGTATGAACCGTGAATACTTATCTGCATCTATAAAATAATTAAATAATAAATGTTTTAATACGAAATCCGGACTTTATAGTTCGGATTTTTTTATTTTACACTTACGATTGTTTAACTTACAAAATAGCTGTATCTTTAAGTATGAAAACAGCCGTACTACAATTTGATACCATTTGGGAAGACAAACAAACCAATTTAAACTTTGTGCAGACTGAAATTTTAAGTATGCCAACAGATATTGATTTAATAGTACTCCCTGAAATGTTTACTACTGGGTTTACCATGAAACCTGAACATGTGGCCGAAGAGGAGCAAGGAACCACATTCCAAACCCTTCAAAAATTAGCCATGAGCAAGCAAACTGCCATCACCGGTAGTTGGGTGATTAAAGAAAACAACAAGTACTACAATCGTTTGTTTTTTGTTTTCCCCGATGGATCTTATAAAACTTACAATAAATGCCATTTGTTTACCCTTGCGGGAGAAGAAAAGGTTTACACGGCAGGAAATGAAAAATTAATTGTATCCTACAAAGGTTGGAACATTTGTTTGTTGGTTTGTTATGACCTGCGTTTTCCTATATTTTCGAGAATCGTTGGTGAAAATTATGATATATTGGTTTATGTAGCATCATGGCCCGACCGCAGAATCAATGCTTGGGATGCCTTGCTGAAAGCTCGTGCTATTGAAAACATGAGTTATGTGGTGGCAGTAAACCGTTGCGGAACCGATCCGGAAGGAGTGTACTATTCTGGGCATTCACAAATCATTGATTGTATGGGAAATATGGTGGTAGAGCCATTTGAAGATCAATATACAAAAACAGCAATTCTTGAAAAAGAATCTTTGCAAAAAGCGAGAGTAAAATTTGCTTTTTTAAATGATGCCGACAAATTTGAAATGAAATAAAGCATTATGCTTTAAAATATATATTTGATTTTCAATATTTTAATTGAATGATAATGTGTGCTTAAAAAGAATTTCGTAAATTTAGGATAAATGAAAAATTATAAGCCTATGGAAACGAAATTGAAACAATTAAGAAATGTGCATGCAGAAAATTGTGTAACCATTCTTCTAAACACCCACAGAACATTCCCTGAAAATGAACAAGATCCGTTGGTTCTTAAAAACTTAATCAAAGAAGCGGAACGCAAATTACTCGAAATTGCTCCTAAAAAACAAGTGGATGAATTAGTCGATCGCATACATGATTTGGCAAATAGTGTTGATCACAGGCAAAACCTAGAAAGTTTGATATTGTTTGTAAACCACCAAACAGCAGAATTTATAAGGTTGCCCATTGATGTAGAAGACCGTGTAGCGGTAGGAAACCGATTTGCCATGCGCGATTTAATCCGGAACATACACCACCAAGTGAACTATTATGTGTTGGTGTTAAGCAAAGAAGACGCCCGATTAATAGAAGCATCAAACGATAAAGTTGTTAAAGAATGGGACGCACCGTTCCCGTTTGAAAATGTGCTTTTGCAAACATCAAACAATGCCGAACCTTCCGATGCTGGTAAAATAGATAATCTTATTGCCGAATTTTTTAACCAGGTGGACAAAGCGGTAAACGATGTGCAGAAAGAAAATGCATTGCCGGTATTAATTTCAACCGATGAACCAAACTATCACGAGTATTTAAAAATAGCAGATAAACCGCAAATAATTGTTCCAAAAGTGTTGGTTAGAAGCAGAGCTTCTGAAAGTGCTCATGCTATTGTAGAAGATGCTTGGGAGCTCATGGAGCAATATGTTTCCGAGCAAAATGAAAAGCGAAAGGCTGATTTGCAAAAGGCAGTTTCATCTAACCGCTTCATAAGCGATACAAATGAAATTTACCGTGCCATTAAAGAAGGCCGAGTGCAAACCTTATACATCGAAAAAAACTTATTTCAACCAGCGCTCATTGTTGATGATCAAATTACATACATTTCAAACGATACACAAGAAAACACCAATGTAGTTGATGATCTTTATGACGAATTAATTGATTTGAATAGCAGTTTTGGAGGAGATGTGGTTTTTCTTCCCAAAGAAAGTCTCACTGAATTTAATGGTTTTGCTGCCTTAACCAGATATTAATTTTTAAAAAGAGCAGTGCAACAAGCAAAAAGCCCCAAAAGTTAAAAACTATTTGGGGCTTTATTTTATGGAAGAATCAATGTCTCGTTTAATTCCCAATTGGCTCGTATGTCAAATTCTTTTTGAAAGTTAATAACCTTTTCGGGTTGGCGTTTTTCAAGGTAGTTTCCGGTGTCCCATTTTTTGTTGCCATTGGCATCTTCAATAATTCGCACAAAATATTTATCGGGTTCAATGGCTCGAAATTCAATCGAGCTTTCTTCGGTTATATAAAGGTAATCGTACAACTTTTCATCTTTGGTTAACAGTTCAAAAATAATAGGATAGTTGACTGTTCCCGAAAGTGTAAAAGCAATATTGCCATAATCGGTTAATTTTCCAGTTTGAAAACGTTGCGCCATTTCGGTTTTTAAAGCATTATCATAGAAATCAGTAACGCTGTTTGGTTTTAAAAACACCGTATATTTTTCATCTTCCACCTTATCAAACAAAATTTGTATGGCATTGTTTAAACTATCGGTTTTAATCGAAAAGGGCATCTGAAGCGAATCTTTGCCTATCACCTGAATTAAATCCTTTGAAATGTTTTTAAAAGGTGTGTTGGTGGTAAACGAAATCGTATCTCTAAATTGAATAGTTCCTGTTTTAGTGAATTTTATCTGAAGTGTATCAATTGGTTTCACGGTTCGCTGCGTTACGGTATGTGTTTTTTCATAAATGCCCGATTTGAATTGAAACTGCAACGAGTCATATTTTTCTAGTGGAGTATAAATATAAAGAGAATCTTTTCCGGGCACTTTGTTAAAACGCGAGGCAATGGTGCGGTTGTTACCTTTTACCGCCACTTCTAAGTTTTTTGTATCGCCCTCATAAGCCGCCAACCATTTGTTTTGGCTCACCATCGACGGTCGATAGGCAGTGGTTTGCTTTACTTCTGAAAACAATTTTAAATGATACACACTGTCTGTTGGTAAGGTGATGGGCGTTGGATAAAAACCTATTTTATCTGATTTAGGGTCGAACTTATAATTGCTGTTTTTTTCTTGCAGAGCAATAAGATAATAACTGCCACTTTTCAAGTTTTCCAAATCGGCTTGGGAAACACTGTCTTTTGCATTGGCCACATACAAAGGTTTCTTTTTATAAATAGTAGAATCGGTAAATCCTTCTTTTTCGTATAGAAGAACATTCACCAAACCTTTTGATTTTCGGTTGTAAGCATCTTCAAAAGTAGTAGCAAGTTTTAACGAATCGATATAATCTCCAGTAGAAAAAACATATTTATAATTCGTGTACGGATTCCCTTCGTTATTGTCTTGGATACTTTCGCCAAAATTAAAACTATAGGTGGTGTTTGGTTTTAAAGTATCAAAAATCTTGATTTTAATAAATTTGCTGGGATAGCCCATCGGAGTAATTTCGGGCTGTGTGTCCATTGGTGGCGAAATAATCAACTGTTGGTTTACTTTGTTCAGCTTCACATATTCGTCAAAATTAATTTGAATGATTTTTTCTTTAAAATGCGTGCTGAAATTATCGGGCGAAGAGGATAAAATCACCGGAGGCAACGAATCTTGCGGACCGCCGCTAATGGTTCCGCGTTTTGCGCAATTGGTAAAAAGCACCAATGTTAGTATCGAAAAAAAACAAAAATATCGTAGCAATTTCATGTACTTAAATTTACCCTGCAAAGTAACTATTTTTATTTGATTTTTTCAGCGTGTATATGCCATTGTTAGAATGCTTATTTTATGGTTGGAATTTTGCAGTATGGTTTTTCCCGCATTTTGCAAAGTTGCTCCGGTGGTCATTACATCATCAACCAACAAAAGATGCAACTGTTCTAAGCGATGATATTTTGGGTTCACCTTAAATTCGGCTTTCTTTTTAGCGCGCTGAAAAATATTTTTCTTGGTTTGTGTTTTGCTTTTAGTGGTTTTAATCAAAAAATCTTTGTAAAACGGAATGTTTAGTTGTTTGCTTAATGCGGTTCCAAAAACCGTTAATTGATTATAACCGCGTTTGCGTTCTTTCGTTTTATGCAAAGGAATGCACACAATAGCCTGAACTTCATTAAAAATGCTTTGATTTTTTAGCTGTTTTAAAGCCAATTGCGCCATAAAAAAGCCAATGGATTGTTTGTTTCTGTATTTTAATTCGTGAAGCAGTTTTTGAGTAATGCTTTCTTGCGAAAAATATAAAACCGCCGCGCAATGTTCCACCAACAGTTTGCCATAAAACCTGCGTTTCATTTCGTTGGAACTAGAAACACTCGCCGGAACCAAAGACAAATGCAACAAACAAGAAGGACACAAAATATCGGTTTGCTTCTGCAAAACAGCATCACAACCATAACAAAGTTGCGGATAAAATAAACCAAAAACATCGATAATTGCCCACATTACCAACAAGTTTATGTACCTTTGCGTTAAAATACGATAAAAAACAATTGTGTTCAACGAATTGTTGCACAAATTTTTAATAAACTTCAATTTTACTATTTTTGCACTATGGCAAAACAAGAAGACATTTTTAAAAATGTAATTTCGCACGCAAAAGAATACGGATACATTTTTCCGTCGAGCGAAATTTACGATGGATTAAGTGCTGTGTATGATTATGCACAAAACGGAGTAGAGTTAAAAAAGAATATTCGCGAGTACTGGTGGAAATCAATGGTACAAATGCACGAAAATATTGTGGGGATTGATGCCTCGATCTTTATGCATCCCACCACATGGAAAGCTTCTGGGCACGTAGATGCCTTTAACGATCCGTTGATTGATAACAAAGATTCCAAAAAAAGATACCGTGCCGATGTGTTGATCGAAGACTATTGCGAGAAATTATGGCAGAAGGCTCAAAAAGAAATCGAAAAAGCAAAAGGGCGTTTTGGCGATGCTTTTAACGAGGAAGAATTCATCACAACCAATCCGCGTGTGGTGGAGTATCTTTCCAAAAAGAAAACCATTTTAGAACGCATGGCAGCTGGATTAGATTCAGGTAATTTAGAAGATGTAAAAGCCTTGATTGAAGAATTGGGAATTGCCGATCCGGAAACAGGTTCTAAAAACTGGACCGATGTACGCCAATTCAATTTAATGTTCGGCACCAAATTAGGTGCTTCTGCTGATACGGCGATGGATTTGTATTTGCGTCCCGAAACAGCACAAGGAATTTTTGTGAACTTTCTGAACGTGCAAAAAACCGGACGTATGAAAATTCCGTTTGGAATTGCACAAACCGGTAAAGCGTTTCGCAACGAAATTGTAGCGCGCCAATTCATTTTCCGTATGCGCGAGTTTGAACAAATGGAAATGCAGTTTTTCGTAAAACCAGGCGAAGAAATGCAACACTATGACTATTGGAAAGAAACCCGCTTAAAATGGCATTTGTCATTGGGCTTAGGAAACGAAAACTACCGTTTTCACGACCATGAAAAATTAGCACATTATGCCAATGCAGCAACCGATATTGAATTTAATTTTCCATTCGGATTTAAAGAATTAGAAGGAATACATTCGCGTACCGATTTCGATTTAAAAGCACACGAACAACATTCGGGCAAAAAGTTGCAGTTTTTTGACAATGAAACCAATTCGTCTTATGTGCCGTATGTAGTAGAAACATCGGTAGGACTAGATCGCATGTTTTTGGCAGTTTTCTCAAAAGCTTTGCAAGAAGAAACTTTGGAAGACGGATCCACGCGTACCGTTTTAAAACTACCAAGTGTTTTAGCACCAACCAAAGCAGCAGTTTTACCGTTAGTGAAAAAAGACGGTTTACCAGAAGTTGCCCGCGAAATTATTGAAGAATTAAAGTGGGATTTCAATGTGGCTTATGATGAAAAAGATGCTGTTGGTCGTCGTTACCGCCGCCAAGATGCCTTGGGAACGCCGTTTTGCATCACGGTTGACCACCAAACATTAGAAGACAAAACTGTAACCATTCGCCACCGCGATACCATGCAGCAAGACCGTGTGGCAATTGCTGAATTGCGAAACATTATCAACGAAGAAGTTTCTATGCGCAATTGGTTGCAGAAAATGAAATAAGATTTTATACAAGAACAAAAAAAGCTAAAATGAATTTTTAGCTTTTTTTGTTTTCTGTAATACTACAACTTTGCCAAAGTTTGGAACTTTGGCAAAGATTAAAAACATTCAGAGCAACTCATTTGTTTTGGTTGTTCAAGGTGTTTATACTGCATTTGTGATGAATTAACACATTGATAATTAATAGTTTGTGTTGGTTTTTATATTTCGTGATATTACAATTTAAAAGTAATGATCGATCTTGGCGAATGGTTCATTAAATCTTCGCTGATGCTTCCGTTCAATAATCGTGCAAAGCCTTTTCTGCCGTGGGTTCCCATTGCAATTAAGTCGGCATTTGTACGTTCGGCAAAATTTAAAATTCCTTTTTCGATATCTATATCGTTATAAATCGAGAACTCATAATTCTCTAAATCGAATTGTTTTAGAAAGTCGTGCGCCATTTCTTCGGCCACATGGGTTGGTTTAAAATTGTTCGGCGTATTCACCATCAAAAAGTGCGGAGTAGAACCATTCAACTTTAAGAAATCAATAATTTTTTGAAAACCTGCAGTAGATTCTTCTGTAAAATCGTTTGCAAAAATTACTTTGTCGAAACTAATTTCGGTATCATTTCCTTTAATTGCCAACACGGGGATATCTGATGTACGAATAACTTTTTCCGTGTTCGATCCAATAAAAAATTCTTTAAAACCACTTGCACCGTGTGAGCCCATCACAATTAAATCAATATTGTTGGCTTTTGCCACTTCGGTGACTTCACTAAAAGTGCGGCCCAATTTTAAAATTTGTGAAACATTTAAACCGTTTAATTCTTCAGAAAGCGATGTTTGCGTAAGTTTTGTTTCGGCATGTTCTTTAAAAAACATAATTTCGGGCAAATCGTAGCCAGGCTGAATCATATCCATGGTTTCATGTGGCAAATCAATGATATGTAATAAAATAATTTCAGCGTTCGACTTTCTTGCGATTCCAACAGCTGCCTTTAAGGCAATAGCCGCTTGTTCAGAAAAATCGGTGGGAACTAAAATCTTTTTCATTTTGGTAAGTTATTAGGGTTAATAAATCGTTTTCTTCAATTTATAAATATACTTAAAATATCAATAAATAAGAAAAAAATGAATAACTTAAATAAAATTTGTATATTTGCAAGGTTATTTATTGTTAAACTAAATAATGAGGGGACGTAATTGTCCCCTCTTTTTATACAAAACATGGATTTTAAAAGCAAAGTAAACGATTTATTAGAACAAGGTTTGGCAGCACATCCAGAGCTTTTTTTAATAGATTTTTCTATTTCGGCAGATTATAAAATTTCGGTGGTGATTGATGGCGATAACGGTGTGAATTTGCAAGACTGTATCGATGTAAGCCGCAGTATAGAACATAATTTAGACCGTGAAGAACAGGATTTTTCGTTAGAAGTAGCATCGGCAGGTGCCACAGCACCATTGAAATTTCCACGCCAGTATAAAAAAAACATCGGAAGAACATTGGAAATAACCACCGATGACGACAAAAAAATAGAAGCTAAGTTGATGAATGCCAACGAAGAAGCAGTACAATTAGAGTGGAAAGCACGCGAGCCTAAAAAAATAGGTAAGGGTAAAGAAACCGTTGTTAAAACCGCTGAAATTCCGTACATTAGCATCAAAAAAGCAGTAGTAGTTATATCATTTTAAAAAAATATAGATAATTTCATGGATAATATTGCATTAATTGATTCGTTCTCTGAATTTAAAGATTTTAAACATATAGACAGAGTTACCCTTATGGCAATTTTAGAAGATGTTTTTAGAAATGCATTGAAAAAAAGATTTGGGTCAGACGATAATTTCGACATCATCATCAACCCCGACAAAGGAGATATGGAGATTTGGAGAAACCGAATTGTTGTTGCCGATGGAGAAGTTGAAGACGAAAATTCAGAAATATCTTTAAAAGAAGCACAGAAAATTGAACCCGATTTTGAGGTGGGTGAAGAGGTTTCAGAAGAAGTAAAATTGTTTCAATTGGGTCGCCGTGCTATTTTAGCATTACGCCAAAACCTTATTACCAAAATTCAAGAACACGACAGCACCAACCTTTACAAGCAATTTAAAGACATGGTGAACGAAGTGTATGTGGCCGAAGTAAGCCATGTGCGCCCAAAAGCAGTGATATTGATCGATGAAAATAACAAAGAAATTATTTTGCCAAAAGAGAAGCAAATCCCATCGGATTATTTCAAAAAAGGCGAAACAGTAAAAGGAATCATCGAAAGCGTAGAGTTGAAAGGCAACAAGCCGCAAATCATCATGAGCAGAACTTCGGAATTGTTTCTTGAAAAATTATTTGAGCAAGAAATTCCCGAAATTGCAGACGGTATCATCACCATTCACAAAGTAGTGCGCATACCAGGCGAAAAAGCAAAAGTAGCAGTTGATAGCTATAATGAAAACATTGATGCAGTGGGTGCATGTGTGGGCGTTAAAGGTTCACGTATCCACGGAATTGTGCGCGAATTAGGAAACGAAAATATCGATGTAATCAGTTACACCAACAACGCAGAATTGTATATTCAACGTGCATTAAGCCCGGCAAGAATAAACAATATATCAATAAACGAGCAAACAAAACGCGCCAATGTATTGTTAGATATCAGCGAAGTTTCAAAGGCAATTGGTAAAGGCGGTCAGAACATAAAATTGGCAAGTTTGTTAACAGGTTACGAAATAGATGTAATTAGAGAAGGAACACAAGTTTTAGAAGAAGATGATGTGGAATTACGCGAGTTTTCTGATGAAATTGACGCATGGGTTATCGATGAATTCATTAAAATTGGTTTAGATACTGCAAAAAGCGTATTAAAACATAGCGTGGTAGAATTGGTTCGCAGAACCGATTTAGAAGAAGAAACCGTAGAAGAAGTTTTAAACATCTTAAGCGCTGAATTTGAAGACTAACTAAACACACAAACAACAACACAACGCACAAAAAATATACTAAAAGGATCGTATGTCTGAAAAAAGAGTAATAAGAATAAACAAAGTTTTAAGAGAATTAAATATTTCTCTCGATAGAGCCGTGGAGTTTTTGAAAACGAAAGGTTTTGAAATTGAAGCCTCTCCAAATGCAAAGATTTCCGATGACGAATATCAAGCTTTAAACAAGCAGTTCTCGGCCGATAAAGGGAAAAAAGAAGCTTCGAAAGAAGTAAGCGAAGAAAAGAAAAAAGAAAAAGAAGAACTACGTATAGAGCGCGAGCAGGAAGAAAAACGCAAAAAAGAAGAAGAAGACAAGCGTAAAAAAGAAGAAGAGGAAAAACGTAGAAAAGAAGAAGAAGAAAAACGCGAACAAGAAGTTATTAAAGCAAAAGCTGCTAAAGTAACTGCTATTAAAACCGTAGGAAAAATTGATTTAGAAGGAACATCTAAAAAAGCAACTACGGCCGATTCAAAAACACCTTCTGAAGACAAGAAAGATCCTGTTAGTGCACCAAAAACAAAAGCTGAAGACGTTGTGAAACCTTCTGAAAAAGAAGAAAAACAACCAAAAGCAAGCGAAAAACCAGTAAAGCAACAGCCAAAAGCAAAAACCGAAGAAGCAAAACCAGCAACAGAACAAACTGCTGAAAAAGCTTCAGAAAAACCAGCAGCGGCTGCTACCAATAAAGCTGAAAATACTTCGACCGATGAAACACAAGAGTCTGAAGTAATTAAAACACAATACCAAAAACTTTCTGGAACCACCTTCACAG
This sequence comes from Paenimyroides aestuarii, assembly GCF_024628805.1. Classification (NCBI taxonomy): domain Bacteria; kingdom Pseudomonadati; phylum Bacteroidota; class Flavobacteriia; order Flavobacteriales; family Flavobacteriaceae; genus Paenimyroides; species Paenimyroides aestuarii. Next base: position 1,320,555 of record NZ_CP102382.1, read on the forward strand.
GGCAAAAGATTGATTTATCGCAATTCAATAAGCCTAAAAAGAAAAAAGAAGACGCGAAGAAAGATGGTAAAGCGGGCGGTGCAAATAGCAATGCCAGCAAAAACAAACGCAAGCGAATCGAAAAACCAGGAACAGCTGCTGGTGCTTCCGCACAAGGTGGTGGAAACAAACCAGGGCAACCAGGCGGACAGAATCGTCAAGGACAAGGCGGAAACCGAGGCGGCCAAGGCGGAAATTCTAAATTTAACAACAACCGCAACTCCGGTGGTGGAAACAGAAACTTTGGCAACAAAAATCAACCGGTTGCAAAAGTAGAGCCTACAGATGAGGAAGTAAAAAACCAAATCAAAGAAACCTTAGAGCGTTTACAAGGAAAACAAAACAAATCCAAAGCTGCGAAATATCGTAAAGACAAGCGTGAATTGCACCGTAAAAAAGAGGAAGAAGCACGCGCAGACGACGATTTAAAAGTATTAAAAGTTACCGAATTCGTAACAGTTGGCGAGGTAGCAACAATGATGAATGTGCCAATTACCCAAGTAATCGGAACATGTATGTCGTTGGGTATCATGGTAACAATGAACCAACGTTTAGATGCGGAAACCTTAACAATTGTTGCCGATGAATTTGGATATGAAGTGCAATTTACAACAGCCGATATTGAAGAATCGATTGTGGAAGAAGTAGATGCACCGGAAGATTTACAACCACGCGCACCAATTGTAACGGTGATGGGGCACGTAGATCACGGTAAAACATCCTTATTAGATTACATTCGTAAAGCAAACGTAATTGCAGGTGAGTCGGGTGGTATCACGCAGCACATTGGTGCATACGGAGTAACCCTAGAAAGTGGTCAGAAAATCACCTTCTTAGATACACCAGGTCACGAGGCGTTTACTGCGATGCGTGCACGTGGAGCTCAAGTTACCGATATTGCAATTATTGTAGTAGCTGCCGATGACGATATCATGCCACAAACAAAAGAGGCCATATCGCATGCACAAGCCGCAGGTGTTCCTATTATTTTTGCAATTAATAAGGTGGATAAACCAACAGCAAATCCAGAAAAAATTAAAGAAAAATTAGCAGCAATGAATCTTCTTGTTGAAGAATGGGGAGGAACCTATCAATCACAAGATATTTCTGCAAAATTTGGACAAGGTGTACCGGAATTGTTAGAAAAAGTATTGTTAGAGGCAGAGATGCTTGAATTAAAAGCAAATCCTAACAAAATGGCAGTTGGTACCGTTGTAGAAGCATTCTTGGATAAAGGACGCGGTTATGTTTCGACCATTTTGGTACAAAGCGGAACATTGAAGATTGGCGATTACTTGTTAGCAGGTAAAAACCACGGTAAAATTAAAGCCATGCACGATGAGCGTGGAAACTCTGTAAAAGAGGCAGGTCCATCTCGTCCAATATCCATTTTAGGATTAGATGGCGCGCCAACAGCAGGTGATAAGTTCAGTGTGTTTGAAGATGAGCGTGAAGCAAAAGCCATTGCAGCAAAACGTACCCAATTAATCCGCGAGCAATCAGTTCGTGCACAACGCCACATTACATTGGCAGAAATTGGTCGCCGTATTGCTTTAGGAGAATTTAAAGAGTTGAACATCATCTTAAAAGGAGATGTGGATGGATCTGTGGAAGCATTGTCTGACTCATTCTCTAAATTATCAACCGATGAAATTCAAATCAACATTATTCACAAAGGCGTAGGAGCAATTACCGAGTCGGATGTATTGTTGGCTTCGGCTTCTGATGCGATTATTATCGGATTCAACGTTCGCCCAATGGGTAATGCCAAAACAATTGCAGACAAAGAAGAAATCGATATCAAAACATACTCGATCATTTACGATGCCATCGATGATATTAAAGATGCAATGGAAGGTATGTTGTCGCCAGAATTGAAAGAAGAAATTACCGGTACAGCAGAAATCCGTCAAACATTCAAAATATCAAAAGTGGGAACAATTGCAGGATGTATGGTTACCGATGGAAAAATCTACCGCAATTCTAAAATCCGCTTAATTCGTGAAGGCGTTGTAATTTATACAGGTGTTCTTGATGCATTGAAGCGATTTAAAGACGATGTGAAAGAAGTTTCGAAAGGATATGATTGTGGTATCCAGATTAAAAACTACAACGATATCAAAGAATACGATATTATTGAAGGATTCCAAGAAGTGGAAGTTAAGAAAACGTTGAAATAATTCGTAAAAGTTAAATATTTGATAAAGGAGCCTTAGGCTCCTTTTGTCATTTTGACAGCTACTGTATTTGGCTCAGAATTTGCTAGTATATTTTCTATAAACGATGTATTAAAAACAAAAAGATATGGGATTATTATTAATGGGTATCATCATGCTTGCCAGTTGGTATGTAGGGTGGAAGCTAAAAAATAAATTTGAAAAGTATTCGCGCATTCATTTGCGTAATGGAATGAGTGGGGCAGAGATTGCCACAAAAATGTTGCACGATCACGGTATTTACGATGTAAAAGTAATTTCTACACCAGGTAGGTTAACCGATCACTACAATCCAATGGACAAAACCGTTAATTTGAGTGAAGCAGTATATAATCAGCGCAATGCAGCCGCAGCCGCAGTTGCAGCACACGAGGTGGGGCATGCAGTGCAACATGCAACCGCTTACAGTTGGTTAACCATGCGGTCTAAATTAGTACCTGTGGTAAACGTGGCTTCTTATGCGGTGCAATGGGTTTTATTAGGTGGAATTTTCCTATTGCAGTTATACAACAGTCCAACGGTATTGATAATCGGTATTGTTTTGTTTTCATTAACCACACTTTTCTCTATTATCACCTTGCCGGTAGAATACGATGCAAGTAACCGAGCGCTGAAGTGGTTAGAAACTAAAAACATGGTAAGTAGAGAAGAATATAGCGGCGCAAAAGATTCCTTAAAATGGGCTGCCCGAACATACCTCGTAGCCGCATTGGCATCAATAGGAACATTGCTTTACTACATAATGATTTTAACAGGTGCACGCAGCAGCGATGATTAAAAAAAGGTGTTTCAAAACACCTTTTTTTCGTTTAAAACCATGGTTTTTTATTCAGAATATAGGTTTCATAGAAATCGTTATCGGTATGAGTAAGGTAAATAATGCCTTCAACAAGACCAATTATAAAGGCTATCAGCAGCATATAGTAGCCAATAAACATACAAGTAGTTATATAACCTGTTAAGCCCAAAACAAGCAAAAGAATGCCTTCTGTGGTATATCCTAACACAAATTTATGAATGCCAATATGTCCTAAAATTATGGCTAAAACACCTGCGAGAATTTTTTTGTTGTAAGCTTCTTGATGGTATTGGTTGGGTGAATGGTACTTAGATGCATATTGCCGTTGGTGGTAATTGGTCGATGTGTTAGAAGTACTTGGTCCGGTATGCCATTTTTCTTCGTTTTCCTTTAACTCCTTTTGATTGATTGTGTTTTCAAGATTTTTAGAAGTTGGGAACGAATCAATAATTTTATCAACAATCACTTGAGCCAGCTTTTCTTTGCTTTCAATAGTCCAGCCGGCAATATGTGGTGATAGCAACACATTCTCAGCACTTATAAGATATTTAAAAGCATCGGGCAATTCGTTGTCAGAAAACATATGTTCAAACGATGATTTTTCATATTCCAATACATCTAAACCAGCACCCTTAATTTTGCCCGATTTTAAAGCATCGACTAAATCATCAGTACAAACCGATTTTCCCCGAGCCGTGTTGATCAACCAAAACGATTTTGCAAAACCAGCTATAAATTCTTTGTTAACGAGGTGATGTGTGCCGGGCGTTTCGGGCGTGTGTAAACTTAAAATATCGCTATGCGTTTGTAAATAATCTAGCGAAACTTGCTTTGCATGGGCATCGCCAACATTTGGTTTAATATCGTAGCAAATCACCTTGCAGTTAAAACCCTTTAAACGTTGGGCAAAGGCTTTTCCCATATTTCCATAACCAATAATTCCTACGGTTTTGCCTTCTATTTCGATACCTCGGTTTTCCTCGCGTTTCCAAATGCCGCTGCGCACTTCTTTATCTACATACGACAACTTGTTCATAAGGTTTAAAAGCATTCCCAAAGCGTGCTCAGCAACAGCAGTTTTGTTGCCTTCGGGTGCTGCAATTAGTTTTATGCCTTTTTTTTCGGCATATTCACAATCGATATTTTCCAAACCGGCACCAACCCTTCCAATGAATTTTAAATGGGTAGCTGCATCTAAAAACGTCTGATCAATTTTAAACCGACTGCGCAAAACAATCCCATCGTATTGATGAATTATTTGTTCAATAGCATCTTTTGGGGCGTAGTAGTTTTCATCGTTCTGAAAACCAGCAATTGTTAATTGTTCAATCAACAACGGATGGTTTTTATCAAGGTGTAGTATTTTCATTAAGTATTTAATCCTTTATTTATCAAACTAAATTAGACAAAAAATTTCATTCAATTGATTTAAAATATTTTTTAAGCAAACTTTCATTATTTTTTGAAAGTTTAAAAACTTTGTTGTACATTTGAACCATGGAATTCAAAGAAGCAAAAAATAAATTCGTGCAATCGTGGGGCGCTTTGGGGTCGCAATGGGGTATTAATAAAACCATGGCACAGATTCATGCGCTGTTAATGATTTCTGTGGCACCCATTTCTATGGAAGACATCATGGAAGAATTACAGATTTCGCGCGGTAATGCATCAATGAATTTAAGAGCTTTAATGGATTGGGGCATTGTTTACAAAGAATACAAACCGGGCGAACGCAAAGAGTTTTTTATTGCCGAGAAAGATTTAGACGAATTGGCAGTGAAAATTGCAAAGGAGCGCAGTAAAAGGGAAGTGAAACCCGCCTTAAAAGTTTTAAAAGATGTTTCTACTATCAAAACGAATACATCAGAAGAAGAACAACACTTTGTGGAACAAACCAGTAAATTGTACGATTTTGTGTTGAAAGCTGATAACGTATTAGATAAAATGACCGAATACAAAGACAATTGGTTGGCAAAGTTGGTGGTTAAAATTATGAAGTAAAACAAAGCATTTTTTTTAAATAGAACTTTCAAATATTTCTGAAACTTTAAAATAATATAAATTATGAAAGCAATAAAAATTATTAATACCATAGCAATAGGAACGCCGTTGGTGCTTCTTTTAATGGAAATGATTATTAGGGATGGGGGATTCGCCATGTATGCATTACTTTCTACGATGTTTACTGGTTTTGTACAAGTTGTTTTAGGTATTTTTCTACTGATAAAATTCCCAAAGTATATGCATTATCAAATTTATTTAACGGCAGTAGTTGGGTATTTTGCCCTATGGTTTATAGGCAGTGAATTAAATTTTCAAGATAGCTTTTCATATTTTTTGTTCAGTGTTCCACCTTGTTTGGCAGTGTATTTATCTATACTAATTTATAGTCGTTCAAATAATGAACTATCACAATAAAAACTTTTGATATGAAAAAAATGGTCATTGCAGCTGGAACCGGTTTTTTAGGAACCGTATTAATAGATTTTTTCAAAGAATCGTATGCAGAAATTATAGTGCTAACGCGTGGAAAATCTGAGCAAAAAAATAATATAGAATATGTTCATTGGAATGCGAAGTCGCTTACAGGTTGGGAAATGGTATTGGAAAACGCCGATGTGCTGATAAATTTAGCAGGAAAATCAGTTGATTGCAGATACACTCTAGAAAATAAAGCGGCGATACTTTCTTCACGTGTTGATAGTACCAAGGCGTTGAACGAAGCAGTTTTAAAGTGTGAAAACCCTCCAAAGCATTTTATAAATTCATCAACAGCGACTATTTACCGACATTCCGAAGACAAACAGATGGATGAATATTCCGGAGAAATTGGCGATGATTTCTCAATGAACGTTGCCAAGGCTTGGGAAAAAATTTTTTACGATGTTGAAACCAATAAAACGTTGAAAACCGCTGTTAGAACATCAATTGTTTTGGGCAAAAAAGGCGGTGCATTTATCCCTTTAAAAAGATTAACGCAGTTGGGATTTGGAGGAAAGCTTGGAAACGGCAATCAATTTGTTAGTTGGATTCACGAATTGGATTTTGCCAGAGCAATCGCTTTTATCATCGATAAAGAGTTGACAGGAAACATCAATTTGGTTGCTCCCAAACCCGAACGAAATATCGATTTTATGAAGAAACTTCGGCAAGCAGTTGGTATTCCATTTGGAATTCCAATCTCGAAAACTATGTTGAAAATTGGGGCAAAGATCATTCAAACCGAACCGGAATTGGTTTTGAAAAGTAGAAACGTAATTCCTAAACGCTTAACCGAAAATGGCTTTACGTTTGAATATCATAATTTGGAAAAAGCCTTTAAAAATCTTTTGTTATGAACTACAACATTCTTGCCTATTGCATTTATTTCGCAATTACTTTTTTTATCATTATTAAAGTAGGGCATATTTGCTATAAAAACGGAAATATTTTTGTGGCACAATTAATTCCAAACCACGAAGACTTGTGTAAAAAAATCAATCATTTACTGTTGATTGGTTATTATTTGCTAAACATTGGTTATTGCACCATGACGATTATTTCTTGGGAAAAAATAGAGCGTTTTTCGCAATTAGTAGAAATCATTAGCCTAAAAACAGCACTTATTGTATTGATTATTGCCGGTATGCATTATTTGAACATTATTTTACTCACAAATTATATTAAAAAATTAATTTAAAACTTGAAATTATGGAAACTACTAAAATTTTAATTGGTTACGCAGTGTATCTGCCAATAGCATTATTTTTAACCTATTATGTATCGAAAACATTATTTAAAAATAGCAAAATTTATATGTTGGATATTTTTAAAGGCAGAGAAGAAATAGCTTTTGCCACCAACAAATTGTTTGAAACCGGGTTTTATCTGCTGAATATTGGTTTTGCATTAATGATTTTACAAATGAACCTTTACAACGACACCTATCAGTTGTTGGTTGAAAAACTGAGTTATAAAATTGGTGCTTTTTCTATTTACTTAGGTGTGATGCTTTTTATAAACCTCTATTTCTTTTTCAGAGGAAAACGCAAAGCCAGCCAATCACCAATGGTTCATCAGTAAACCAAAACAATCCCAATGAAATAAACCATTGGGATTGTTATTTCTTATCTATTTTAATCCGTGCATCTGTGGTAAAAGATTTACTAAAATCCTAAAATCATTTTTGCAATGGTAAAGTAGATCAAAATACCAAAAATATCGTTGCTGGTGGTGATAAATGGTCCGGTTGCAATAGCGGGGTCAATGCCGTATTTATCCAATGTTATCGGAATAAACGTACCAATTAAACTGGCAAGAATCATTACAGTTACCAATGCCAATACAATGGTTGAAGATATTTCATAAGTGGTTCCCATGATAAAATGCGTTGCCAACAATAGTAAAACAGCCAAAATGGTACTGTTTAGCATGGCCAAAAGCATTTCCTTGCCCAAGCGTTTCCACAGCGAACCCGACAAGCTGTTGTTTGCCAAACCCTGAACCACAATTGCCGATGATTGCACACCCACGTTTCCTGCCATTGCGGCAACCAAAGGGGTAAAGAAAAACAAAGTTTGGTATTTATCCATGGCATCGCTAAAGCTTTGAGCAACGTTTACGGCAATAAAACTTCCAATTAAAGCCAATAGCAACCAAGGCAAACGTGCTTTTGTTAATTCCCAAATGCTGTCATCAGCCTCAACATCTTGCGAGATACCCGCCGCCATTTGGTAGTCACGGTCAGCTTCTTCTTTAATCACATCCACAATATCGTCAATGGTAATACGCCCAACTAAACGTCCGGTTTCATCAACAACCGGGATTGCTTCTAAATCGTACTTCTGCATGATGCGGGCAACTTCGGTGTCTTCGGTATCCACCTTTACAAAATCAACCTTTGGGATGTAAATATCTTTGATTTGTGTGGTGGTAGATGAGGTAATTAAATCTTTCAAAGACAAACGACCTTTTAATCGGTCTTCATCATCAACCACATAAATAGAGTGTACACGCGAAACGTTTTCTGCCTGTTTGCGAATTTCCTGAATACAGGTCAACACATTCCAATTTTCATTTGCTTGGATGTATTCTTTCGCCATTAATCCACCCGCGGTATCATCGTCGTAGCGCAAAAGCTCTACAATGTCTTTGGCATGTTCAAAATCTTCCAACTCAGAAATTACCTCGTCTTTCATCTCTTCCGAAAGTTCGGAAATGATATCCACCGCGTCATCGGTATCCATTTCGTCGAGCTCTTCAGCAATTTCTTTAGCAGAAAGGTTGTTTAAGATTTTTTCACGAACTTCCTCATCAAGCTCTAATAGAATTTCAGAACTCACTTCCGATTCAATAATACGGAAAAGATAGCCAGCGTCTTCGCCGTCTAATTCGTTGATGAGCTCTGCAACATCAGCAAAGTGAATATCCTCGATACGGCGAAGTACTTCGCGTTCGTTTTTTTCGGCGATTAAGCTTTCAATTTCTTGGATAAATTCTTTACTGATTTTAAATTCCATACGCTTCTATTTTTTGAGTGAGTGCAATAAATGCTTCTACACTTAATTGTTCTGGACGAAGGTTAAATACTTCATCGTTTTTTATTTCTTCTGATATAAAACTTTTTAAACTGTTTCGCAAGGTTTTTCTGCGTTGGTTAAACGCCGATTTTACCACTGTGAAAAACAGTTTTTCGCTGCACGGCAGGCTGTAATTTTCTTTGCGAATCATACGCATTACGCCCGATTTTACTTTTGGCGGCGGTGTGAATACGTGTTCCGATACAGTAAAGAGATATTCGGTGTCGTAAAACGCTTGTGCCAAAACCGATAATATTCCGTAGGTTTTACTGCCTTTTTTCTCACAAATACGCTCGGCAACTTCCTTTTGAAACATTCCGGCAAATTCCGGTATTTGATCGCGCATTTCTAAAACCCTAAAAACAATTTGAGTGGAAATATTGTAAGGGAAATTTCCGATGATGGCAAACGGATCTTCGTTAAAAACTTTCTTTAAATTGTATTTTAAAAAGTCTTCGCCAATGATATGTCCGTGCAATTTTGGATAATGTTTTTCCAGATAAACCACCGATTCGGTATCAATTTCAACCACAAATGTTTCCACAGGTTTTTCTAACAAATACTTTGTTAATACGCCCATTCCAGGACCAATTTCGAGTATTTTTGTGTATCCGTTTAGCGTTAAAGCATCGGCAATATTTTTAGCTACACTTTCGTCGTTTAAAAAATGTTGTCCTAAATGTTTCTTTGCCCGAACGTTATCCGCACTACTCATGTTCGCTGATTATTTCAAGATCGGTACGAAAAGCAAGCATTTTATCGGCAAAAAGTTGCAATCCTTCATTGCGTAAATGCGGCGCATGGTTTTCCTTGTAATCGGCTAATGCTTCTTTGGTTTCAGCGAGATATTGCACAGAATAGGTAACACCGCCCATGTCTTCATCAACCAAAACCTTCACCAAACGTGCCGATTTAAAACAACCGGTGTTCAGCATATCTTGTATGTGTTTGGTTTGCATCCAGTTCAGCCATTGGTCGTGAACCGATTCGTCTATATTTATGGTAACGTTGTAAATAATCATGGTTTGTTGTATAACTTATTGGCAAAGGTACAAAAAACTATATTTACTCTGAGTGGCGTTTTTTTTGAAGTGGTTATTGGTTGTTTGGAAAGAGAAAGTTTTATTTACATATCCATAAAGGTTGTGGAATATTTTTTGAAATAAATTATAGAGCTATATCACATATACATTATGTGTGAGCATTTACTTCAAAACCAAACCAAAATAGATTACAAAAATATTATAGTATCGGTGTCAGTGGCTGAAGAATCATTTAAATTAGGAACTATACAATAATATTTTCAATATCAGCAAGTTTTGTTTAACTATGATTGTTTTTCAGTGGTTACAAAAAATAAAAAACATTTCTTTAATTTATTTTTTTTTACTATATTTGCATCATCATTCATATGTAATGATAACGCATCCCGAAATGTTTCATCATTTCGGCCCAAAGCCTCCTTAAAGAGGCTTTTTTTATATTTGTATAATTATGAAAAAAGTAAGTTTTTATATTGATGGATTTAACTTTTACTACGGTATAAAAGAAATGTCAAAACATAAGCCCGACTGGAGAAAATTTTACTGGATTGATTTAGTAAAGCTTTGTGGCGAATTTTTAAAGGAAGACGAAGAAATTTTTGAGGTTCATTATTTTACTGCTAGACCAAAGAATAAAGGTAAAATGACAAGGCAAAATATGTTGATGGGATGTAATAAAGCAATAAATGGTGAAAAATTAAAAATTCATTACGGAAAATATCAAGATAAACCCATTATTTGCAGAGCTGATGACGGCTGTGGAAAAACATTTATGCATTGGGAAGAAAAACAAACGGATGTTAATTTGGCTATAAAGATGATTGAAAATTGTCATTATGATGAGTGTCAAAAAATTATTTTAATCTCAGGTGATTCAGACTTTTTACCACCATTAAAACTAATCAAAAATATATATAAAAAAGAATTGTTAGTTATGTTTCCACCTACCAAGTACACAAATTCTATTGTGCAATTGAATATTAACTATCTTCAAATGGAAAAACACAAACCTAAATGGAACAAGGCGCTTATGGAAAATGTTGTTGAAGTAGATGGGAAAACTTATAGAAAGCCAGTAGAGTGGTAACGTAATTATTAGTGATTCAAACTTAACAAAATCCTTTAAAACAAAAATATCCGTTTAAGAAAGTACTCTTAAACGGATATTATTTTGTGGCTAATTAGTCAATTCTATCAAATCCACAGTATGGTTTTAACACATCGGGTATTGCAATGCCCTCTGGTGTTTGGTAATTCTCTAAAATACCTGCCAAAACACGTGGTAATGCCAGCGATGAACCGTTTAGAGTGTGCGCCAACTGTGTTTTTCCGTCTTTGCCTTTAAAGCGCAATTTTAAACGGTTTGCCTGAAAGGTTTCAAAATTTGATACCGATGAAATTTCCAACCAACGATCTTGTGCGGTTGAAAACACTTCGAAATCATACGTTAAGGCCGATGTAAAGCCCATATCGCCCCCGCACAAACGCAAAATGCGGTAGGGTAATTTTAATTCGTTTAAGATGTTTTTTACGTGTTCCACCATTCCGTCTAAGGCTTCATACGATTTTTCAGGATGTTCAATACGCACAATTTCCACCTTGTCAAACTGGTGTAAACGGTTCAACCCACGTACGTGTGCACCATAGCTTCCAGCTTCTCTGCGGAAACAAGGTGTGTATGCCGTGTTGCAAATAGGCAATTCGCTTTCGTTTAAAATCACATCGCGGTAAAGGTTTGTAACAGGCACTTCGGCAGTTGGTATCAAATACAAATCATCGGCAACAGCATGATACATTTGTCCTTCTTTATCGGGCAATTGCCCCGTTCCAAAACCAGACGCTTCGTTAATTAAATGCGGCACTTGCACTTCGTTATAACCTGCTTCGGTATTTTTATCTAAAAAATAACTGATTAAGGCGCGTTGCAATTTGGCACCTTTTCCTTTGTAAACCGGAAAACCTGCACCCGTAATTTTTGCACCCAATTCAAAATCGATGATGTCGTATTTTTTTGCCAATTCCCAATGCGGTAAAGCTCCTTCTGCCAAAACCGGAATTTCGCCTTGTTCAAAAACGGTTAAGTTGTCTTCAGGTGTTTTGCCTTCAGGTACTATATCGGTTGGCGTGTTGGGTATTTGGTACAATTGATTGGTTAAATCGTTTGTTACCGTTTGCAAACGCTCTTTTAAATCGGCAGTTTTATCTTTTAGCTGTGCGGTTTTTTCCTTTAAGATTTCGGCTTTAGATTTTTCGCCATTGCGCATTAAATCGCCAATTTCTTTGGATAGCTTGTTGGATTCGGCCAAGATGTTGTCTAGTTCAACCTGGGTAGATCTTCTTTCCTCATCAAGGTTGATTGCATTTTGAATCATTTCAGCAGCATCAAGATTTCTTTTTGCAAGGGCTTTCACCACTTTCTCCTGATTTTCTCTAATATAAGCTATCTGTAACATAAGTAAAAAAATTGTTAAAAGGCAAATTTATAAAAAATGTGTGGGTTGTAAACTCTTTTAATATAAAATATCTATGTGTAATACAATTTAATACCTTTGTTTATTTAAGAATTAAAAAATGTATAGGAACAGTTTCGCAAAATTTATCCAAGTTTTCAGTACCGATGCTTCTAGAAATAACGCATTTTACGTACGACCTGATTTTGTAGCACAACAAGATGATTGTTTTATTTATGAATATTTAGGTGGTTCAAATTATCCTTATGTGATAGAAATTGAGTTGAATGAAATGAATGATATTTACCGCGTAGAATGTTCGTGCCCGTATGATTATGAAGGTATTTGCAAGCACATTATTGCGAGTATTGAAGATTTGGCACAGCGACTAGATAGCGGCTCTTTATCTACTAAAACAGTTTTTTTAAACGTTGAAGAAAATGCTAAAGAGTTAGAACATGCAGATGTGACGCTTACCAAAGGTTCCTTTAATTTAGAAGAGCTTAAAAAAAGAGTTACAAAAAACACCATGTCAAATGGATGGGTTCATTATATCGATTTGAATTTTTACCATATAAAAACTCAAATAAATTCTTGGAACACCAGCAAATACGTACAAGAAATCATTTTGATTAAAGATCAAAATAAATTAAAAACCACTTGTAATTGCACCAAACAACAAGTGTTTTGCGAGCATTTGCTTTTAGTTTTTAAAGATCTTGCAAATAAGTACGGAGTTAATTTTTTTAGCGATGATTTTATCAATCAAAAAATAGAAAAAGAATTAACTTTGTACGGACTTACAACTAATGATGATTACCAAGAATTTTTTGATGTAAAACTTTCTTCAAATGGTGTGTTCTTACAGCCAAAACCGTTTGTTGAAATTGATAAATACAGCAATGCCCTTGTTAGATATGCAGAGGATGCAGAAACAGCAGCTCGTTTAAATTTACCAGCGCAAAATATTCAGGAAGAGCCCACGGGCTTAGCTTTGTGTGTAGATTATAATTCGTACTACTCAAAAAAAAATTATGTAAGCTTTTACGGTATTAAAGGGAAATTCAATAAAGAAAAAACTGATTTTACAGCTAAAATTAAAAGGCTTTTTTCTGAGGATTTAGAGCATATCATCGATGAATTTCCAAGAAGTAGCGACTTTCAGTTTGCTATGGATGCCATTAGAACAGAAAGGTTGTTAAACGAACGAAACATTGGTTCAAGAAGACAGGCAATAGAGATTTTCAACTCGTTTTTTCAAGACAGCAACAAACCTTTGTTTTTTTTACGCCACGAATTAGATTCGTATGCCCGAAAAAATTTAACGCCTTTAGAAATTTGTTCAGATCCCATTAAGCTTCATTTTCAGGCCAATTCTGAAGAAAAACAATACAAACTACAGGTGAAAGTTGAACTTTCAGGAACAAAATATAAAATAAACAGCACCAAAATTCTCGTAACACCGTTGTTTGTTATTTTAGAAACTAAAGTGTATCCAATACAAACCCCTAAATTGTCTTTCGATTTAATGCACTTTGCAGAGCATCCTGAAATGAAATTCTACAAAAAAAATGGGGATTATTTTTACAAAGAAATTGTTTTACCTTTAAGCAAAGATTACCATGTATCGTTTAGTGAATTAACAAATTCAAAGATAAAAATAGCCGAAGAAACCCTTGAAAAGCATCTGTATATCAATGATATCGCAGAAGGATATGTGGTTTTTAAACCTTTTGTGAAATATAACGACGATTTAATTCCTTTGTATTCCAACGAAGCAATCATTCGAACCGAAGGAGGTCAATTAAAAAAAATTAGTCGCAACGAAGCTTTTGAAGATAATTTCTTAGAAGAACTTAGAAAACTACATCCCGATTTTGCACAGCAAGATGCTGTTTTTTATCTGCAACCAGAACAATTGTTAGAAAATTATTGGTTGATGACAGTGGTTGAAAAAATGAAAAGTCTTGATATACTTGTTTTTGGTGCCAATAATTTAAAATCATTTAAGTTTAATGTGCATAAACCCACTATTTCTATTCGTTTAGAATCAGATATCGATTGGTTTGATGTGCTAATAGACGTGAAATTTGGCGAACAATCTGTAAACTTAAAAGATTTGCAAAAAGCATTTATAAAACAAAGCAATTACGTGTTGTTAAAAGATGGCACCACAGGCATACTGCCTAAAGAGTGGATGCAGAAATTTGCACTGTATTTTCAAACAGGAGAAGTAAAGAAAAACAGTATTCAGCTATCAAATTATCAATTTGGAATTATCGATGAACTTTATAACGAATTACACAACAAGCCAGCGTTTTTTGAAGAGCTTTATCAAAAAAAGCAACGCCTTTTAAACATAAAAAACATTCCCAATGTTAAGGTTCCAAAAGAAATCAAAGCCACACTGCGCCATTACCAGCACGAAGGCTTAAATTGGTTGGCTTTTTTAGATGAAAACAAATTGGGAGGTTGTCTGGCCGATGATATGGGCTTAGGAAAAACACTGCAAACAATTACCTTTTTACAATATTTAAAAAACAAAGACAAAAAAGCAGCGCCCACGTTGATTATTGCCCCAACCTCGCTTATCTTTAACTGGCAAAGTGAAATTAAAAAGTTTTGCCCGTCATTAAAAGCATTAGCTTTTGTGGGGAGTAATAGAATGGAACACAGAAAAGATATTGAAAAATACGATATAGTTTTATCTACCTACGGTTCTTTGTTAAATGATGTTACATTTTTAAAAGAGATCAACTTTAATTATCTTATTTTAGACGAAAGCCAGGCAATTAAAAATCCGGCGTCTAAACGATACAAAGCTGTTCGTTTATTAAATGCCAAAAACAGATTAGTGCTTACAGGAACCCCAATCGAAAATAATACCTTTGATTTATATGCGCAACTAAATTTCGTAAATCCGGGTTTGTTAGGTACAATGACTCATTTTCGAAAGGATTTTTCAGATTATATTGATAAGCAAAACGATGCGGAAGTTTCTAAAACACTCAGCAGAATTATAAACCCATTTGTGTTAAGAAGAACAAAAGAACAAGTAGCCCCCGAATTGCCTGAAAAAATTGAAAGTGTAATCTACTGCGAAATGGATACCGCACAACGCAAAGTTTACGACGCCTTTAAAAACCGATTCAGAGAATATATTTTAAATCAAATCGAAGAAAACGGCGTGGCTAACTCGCAAATGTATATCCTAGAAGGGTTAACCAAACTGCGCCAAATATGTAATTCAACAGCCTTGATCAATGAAGAAGAAAGCTATGGAAATTATTCGGTTAAATTAGACACGCTCACAGAAACGATAAAAGAAAAAACAGGTAACCACAAAATTTTAGTGTTTTCACAGTTTGTTGGAATGCTTCAATTGATTAAAGAACGTTTAGATTCCGAACAAATTGTTTATGAATACTTAGACGGAAGCACCCAAAACCGTCAAGAAAAAGTAGAAAGTTTTCAGAACAACCAAGAGGTGCGCGTTTTTCTTATTAGTCTAAAGGCAGGTGGAACCGGACTAAATCTTACCGAGGCCGATTATGTTTTTATTGTAGATCCATGGTGGAATCCAGCGGTAGAAAATCAAGCAATAGACAGAAGTTATCGAATAGGACAGCAGAAAAAAGTAATGGCTTATCGTTTGATTTGTAAGGATACAATTGAAGAAAAAATAGTTACTTTACAAAACAAAAAGAAATCAGTGGCAAGTGCTATAATTTCTATCGATGAAAAACAAAAATCGTTTAACGTTGCCGATATTAAACACTTATTTTCTTAAAAATATAAAAACTATGAAAAGTACATTTTTTGCTCTGGCATTTGGTTTGTTTACCATGTCTGCGGTGGCTCAAATAGCAGCAAATACGCAAGACGAATACCGCTTGTATGAAAAACAAGCAGCAGAAAAACGTTTGGCTTTCAAGCAAAATCCCAATACGCTGAATTACGATGTAAAGCATCATACATTAGCATTTACTGTGGATCCCACACAATACTACATCAGTGGAACGGTAACTACCCAGTTTGTGGCAAACCAAAATTTGCAAACCATTGTGTTCGATTTAAGCCATGCACTTACGGTGAGTGCGGTAACGCAAGGTACGCAAACAGCTGCTTTTAGCCAAGCAAACAATGAATTGGTGATTCAATTGCCACAAACCGTTGCGGCTGGCACAACAAGCGAAGTGCAAATTACCTATTCGGGCGTTCCTCCCACGGGCAACGAAGCTTTCACGCAGAGCTATCACAACAACACACCCATTATTTGGACGCTTTCCGAACCTTTTGGCGCCAGAGATTGGTGGCCTTGCAAACAATCGCTAAACGATAAAGTAGATTCGATTGATGTGTATATCACCGCTCCAGAAGCCATGGTGGCAGTGGCAAACGGGGTAGAGCAGTCGCAAGTTAGCAATTCCAACGGCACCAAAACCACGCATTTTAAACACAATTACCCCATTCCGGCCTATTTGGTGGCAATCGCGGTAACCGATTATCAAATTTATAATCAATCTGCAGGCACAGCACCCAATATATTTCCGGTGGTAAACTATTTGTATCCAGAGAATTATTCAACAAGCGTGAGCCAATTGGCAGTTACAATTCCTATTATGAATTTGTTTGAAAGGTTGTTTGGAACATACCCTTTTCATACGGAAAAATATGGTCATGCAGAGTTTAGTTGGGGCGGCGGCATGGAACACACCACGGTTTCTTTTATGGGTGGATTTTCGCGCGGATTAATTGCCCACGAATTGGCACACCATTGGTTTGGAAACAAAGTAACGTGTGGCAGTTGGAATGATATTTGGATCAACGAAGGTTTTGCAGAATACATGGCAGGTTTGGTTGTAGAAGAACTAGACGGTTCCAACGCATTCACCAATTGGAAAAGCAATAAAATAAACAGCATCACATCATCTCCCGAAGGAAATGTATATTTAACCAACAACCAAGCGTTAGATGCCAACCGAATTTTCAGCGGACGATTAACCTACAATAAAGGTTCAATGGCAGTACACATGTTGCGCTATGTGTTGGGCGATGAAGATTTTTTTCAAGGAATGCGCAATTTTTTAAACGATCCTGCAATTGCGTATAATTATGCAGTTACCACCCAAGTGCAACAACATCTAGAGGCGGTTTCAGGCAAAGATCTTACGGAGTTTTTTAACGATTGGATTTATGGTCAGGGCTATCCTTCGTATCAGGTAGATGCCGAAAGATTATCAACTACACAAACCAAAATCACATTAAACCAAACCACATCACACGCAAGCGTTCCTTTTTTTGAAATGCCCGTAACCCTAGAATTCACAGGCAACAATGGCGCAACCGAAACAGTGGTGCTGCAACACACACAAAACAACCAACAGTTTATTGTAGATACCAGCGTAGGCATGATTGAATTGGTTACAATCAATCCGTTCAATGATATTGTTTCAAAAGACAATACCGTGCGGTTAACTACTGCCGAAAATCCGCAACCAACTGAAATAAAAGTGTATCCCAATCCATCAAAAACATCATTTGAAGTAGCCATTCCCGAAGATATAACGGTTTTGGCGATGAATATTTATTCGATAAACGGAAAATTGGTAGCAAAAAACATCAGCAATCCCTATCCTTCCGAGCAATTGGCAAGTGGTACTTATCTGTTAGAAATTCAAACACCCGAAAAAACCTATCATAAAAAAATTATAAAAAATTAAAATGAACCAAATGTGTGCAAAATACTACAGCGAAAAGCTTACATTTGTGCATCAAAAAATAGAAAAGTATTATAATTAATGGACATATTAGTTAAGTTATCACAGTTTTTATTGAGTTTATCATTATTAATTGTATTGCATGAGCTGGGACATTTTATTCCGGCAAAATTATTTAAAACCCGAGTAGAAAAGTTCTACCTGTTCTTCGATGTGAAATTTTCATTATTCAAAAAGAAAATAGGCGAAACCGTTTATGGAATTGGCTGGTTGCCCTTGGGCGGTTATGTGAAAATTGCAGGGATGATTGACGAAAGTATGGATACCGACCAACTAAAACAAGAACCACAACCATGGGAATTCCGTTCCAAACCAGCATGGCAACGTTTAATAATCATGTTGGGTGGTGTCACTGTAAACTTTATATTGGCATTTATGATTTATATTGGAATGACATGGTTCTATGGCGATAAATATATTGCAAATGAAGATTTAAAAGATGGTGTATGGGTTGTTTCAGATCCATTATTAAAGGCAGGAATGGTTTCTGGAGACAAAATCATTTCTATTGATGGAGAACGATTTGACCGTTTTAACGAAGTAAATGAAAAGTTAACCACAGCAAAAAAAATTCTAGTAGAACGAAACGGACAAGAAAAAGAAATTGTGCTGCCAGTTGATTTTATCAACCAAATGATAAAAAATAAATCCGAACAAGAAAAAGGCTTTGTATTGCCAAGGGTTCCTTTTATTGTGTCAGCAGTTGAAGATGGTTCTATAAATGAAGCGGTTTTAAAACCAAAAGATTTCATAACAAGTATTAATGGCGAAGAAATAAAATTTGCCGATCAAGTAAAACCCATTTTAAGTAAGTATAAAAACCAAACAATTCCAGCAACAATATTAAGAAACGAAAAACCTGAAACCATTCAGTTGAAAGTGAACGCAAACAGTGAACTAAACATTGCCTATGCACCGATGATTAGTTTAGAAAATGCTGAAAAATTGGGACTTTATAAATTAAATACAGATCATTACAGTTTATTGGAATCTATTCCTATAGGCTTAGAAAAAGGAAAAGACAAATTAGTAAGTTACGGTAAGCAGTTAAAAATGATTGTGAACCCTGATACCGGTGCTTATAAAGGTGTGGGAGGTTTTAAAGCAATTTATGATGTTTTTCCAAACACATGGAGTTGGGAATACTTCTGGAGCATCACCGCATTTCTTTCCATAATGCTAGGTGTAATGAATTTATTGCCAATTCCAGCGTTAGATGGTGGGCATGTATTGTTTTTATTATACGAAATGATTTCGGGCAGAAAACCAAGCGATAAATTCCTAGAATATGCACAAACAGTTGGTTTTGTTATACTTATTGCTTTGCTGTTGTTTGCAAACGGAAACGACATTTTTAAAGCCATAACAGGCAAATAAAAAAAATGCTATTTTTTTTAAAAAGATGTTTGTAGAAACGAAAAATCGTTCTATATTTGCAACGCAATAAAGGTAACACACCTTCCTCCTTAGCTCAGTTGGTTAGAGCATCTGACTGTTAATCAGAGGGTCCTTGGTTCGAGCCCAAGAGGGGGAGCAAAGTTGCAAAAGCAACACTTCTTTTTATTGCAAATAGAAACTTAAAATTTAAGTTTCCTCCTTAGCTCAGTTGGTTAGAGCATCTGACTGTTAATCAGAGGGTCCTTGGTTCGAGCCCAAGAGGGGGAGCAACAAACAAAAAGCCTTACAGAAATGTAGGGCTTTTTTGTTTTTAAGATGTTTTTATTTTTTGGGTATCAGCTGTACAAAGTGGATCAGGGATCAGTTACTTTGAGCAATGCAAAGATGAATGATGGAAAATTATGCTCGGTGTTTAAGGTATATGTTCAAAGCCGGGAGATTTTGAGCAGATGGAGGATGGTAGGTGTTTTTAAAAAAACAATAGTTCTGCATATTATAATGACTAATATAAGATACTAATATGAAAAAAAATATTAAAAAAATCGTGATGTTACTTATTTGTTTTACAATGTTTAATTGTAATTCAGATACTAAAGAAATAGGACATTTAGTAACATTCGATATTGACCCTTTGGGTAACAATTTAGTTTTTTCTTGGAAAACAGATGATAAAACATCTATTTACAAATGTGATACAGATGGAAAAAATGTAAAAAAAATATTAGAGAATGATTCATTGTCATATTATGCACCCAGATATAGTAAAGAAGGAGATTCAATAGTTTTTATCGCTACCGATTACCCTAACTCTTTGTTAACTTCTATAGGTGTGTGGAATGTTAAAGAAAACAGCGGTAAGCTAATTGTAACTGATTCGCTATTAAAAACAGAAGCTGTTTTATCACCGGCTGGAAACAAATTGATTTTTTTAGGAGCAAAGGAGTATGGCAACTATTCTTCAATTGGAAGGAAAGCCCCACACGGTTTTGATATTTATGAATTAAATATTAAAAATAATCTTATTAAGAGACTTACAAATTTCAATGCATATCAGATGAACCATCTTAATTATATGCAGAAAGATAAATTTACTTTTAGTTCATTTTTAGATGGAAAAGATGGTGTTTTTCTTTATGACGATCTGGTAAAAAATACTAGTATGATAACTTTTAAAAATGATTCATTGAAAAGTCTAAACGGTTTTTCAAAAGCAGATTACATTAATGACACTGAATTAGTTTATAGTTCTTATTATCAAGTTAATTTGGTGGATTTTAGAAAAGGTACTTCAAAAAAAATTTATAAAAGTAAGTCTGGAAATCATATAAGTAATCTTTCATATTCTAAGCAACTTAATAAGTTATTTGTATCAGAACAAAAACAAGATTTAATATACGCATTAGATTTAGATGGAAATCTGATAAAAACTATTCAATTAAGTTTTGAAAATAAGTAGTTCACTTTTACCAACAGCCTCTTTACAAACATATGGAGGCTGTTTTCCCAAAAGTAATACAAACCTTTCCGCATGCAGAGGGATATGTTAAAAACAATGCCGGTAATTATGTTTACCCGATGGCGCGGATTTGCAATCCGTGCATATAACCCCGCTACCGCACGAATCTTTCGTGTGGTAAGTAATAAAAACCAAACAGCCTCTTTACAAACGTATTGAGGTTGTTTTACAAAATATTGAAATTTTCCGCATGCAGAAGGTTATGTAAAACCAAACGGAACAAATTCGTATCTTTACGTTTATCAATACAAAGATCATTTAGGCAACAGCCGATTGGTATATGCCGATTTGAATAACGATGGAACCATAAACCCAGCGAATGAAATTGTAGAAGAGAATAACTATTATCCATTTGGATTACAGCACCAAGGGTATAACGAAGTTGTAAACAGTAACCGAAGCGAAGCAGCAGAGAAGTATAAGTTTGACGGTAAAGAATTAAACGACGAATTAGACTTAGATTTATATGATTTTGGCGCACGTAATTACGATGCTGCAATTGGAAGATGGTTGAATGTAGATCCGCTGGCGGAACAAACTATGGAACCGTATTTGTATGTAAGTAACAATCCGATATTCTTTGTTGACCCTGACGGAATGCAGTCATGGGGATTTGACAGTTACGGTAGAGATCTTGTAAGTGTGGGGGCAATTGCAAGTTGGGGAATGACCAGTGGGGAAGCCTATTGGGAAAATTTTATTGATGAAGATTTTGTGAGTCCGCATGCGGATGGAGTTGAAACTGACTATAAGAAAAATAAAGACGGATCGCTTACTGTTGTAGATAATGAAAATATTAATAATAATACTGACAGAATTGTAAGATTAGATAAAAAAGGAAACATTAAAGATGTATTGATTGATAATATAGCCAAAGGTATTTTAAAAGATGGAATAAATTTTGAACAGAACAATAATGTAATTCATGTCAATGGAACAAATCAACCTACTGAAACAGATTTTCAGAATTTTATAGTTGACTATATTCATTTAGTGAGGGTTGAGGTTACGGGATATGGATTAACAGAGAAACCATTTAGTAATCAAGTTACAGGCGTTTTAGTTGAAGCCCACAAAGGGAATACTTTTGATACATCAAATTCTGTTAGATACAATGAAAATGAGTTAATACGTTGGCAACATTTAAGAAGCACACAACCATACCTAGGTAAAAGTAGGTATGCTAAATATCACTATCATGGACATCCAGACAACTCCTTATCTAGTGAGTATGATGAAGCAAATGCATCTTACAAAAAAATTCCGCATTTTATTTATAGCAAAAAATATAATCAACAATATAATGAAAAAGGTGTCTTTAAAACAACAACAAGGTAAATTATTAATTTTAATTTTACTATATTTTCTTTTTGGATGTTCAAGTTTAAAGAACAAAGCAGCATCAGAAAACATTTATATTTATTTAGCATCTAATTTTCAAAAAAAGAATAAGTCAGCTATAAATCAATATAATTATTTTAGAATCAGATCCTATGATATAGATAGTTCAAATATAACCATATATCGAGTGAGTCCTGATTATAACAAAACTGTATTAGGAACTGAAGGAGATGCATATTAACCCGATCGCGCGGATTTGCAATCCGTGCCATTAAACTAACAACAGCCTCTTTACAAACGTATTGAGGTTGTTTTACAAAATATTGAAATTTTCCGCATGCCGAAGGTTATGTAAAACCAAACGGAACAAATTCGTATCTTTACGTCTATCAATACAAAGATCATTTTGATTCACGAGACAAAGCTTTGAGAAAGCTTTCGTCGAAGAGACCCGAACGTAGTGAGTAGCCGATTGGTATATGCCGATTTAAATAACGACGGAACCATAAATCCGGCGAATGAAATTGTAGAAGAGAATAACTATTACCCATTTGGTTTAAAACACGAAGGCTACAACAATTTACCGGGAGAGGGGTATAAATATAAGTTCTTAAACAAAGAATACGAAGACAGTTTTGCGCTTAATGTAACCGAAACTGATTACAGACACTACGACAGTGCGTTAGGACGTTTTAACGTGATTGATCCATTGGCTGAACTGGCACCTGACTTTACACCGTACCGTTATGGGTTTAATAACCCGGTGTTATTTAGCGATCCGTCGGGATTGTTTGAAACTTGGGATGCTGCTGAGGAATATAGAAAAGAAAATAAGTTATTTGGAGCAACTATCGAGTTTGATGGTGATTCTAACTTGTGGAAAATTATTGATGGCGATTCAACAATAACTCAAGTTGGAAAAAAAATAAATAGAATGTACATGATGGAAGGCGTTATGTACATGCAACAAACTAATGCTGGAGGCGGAGGCGGTGGAGCTGAATCAGGCTGGAAAAGTAATTTATCCGCTGATTTAACAAATGCTTACTCAAGTTCTGGATTTAGGCATGCTGTTGAATGGTGGAACCGCAATGTAGATTTTGGGATTTATGATTTTCTATATAACAACTCAGCTGTTACAGGTTATGGTTCTGGGGAATATGGACCTTGGATACCTGATGCTATGGGTATGTCAATAAATGCTAGTGTAAATACTGGATTGTTTGGAGGTTTTTATATTAATGCAGGTTTTGCTGTTGGTAATGGAAAAGAAGATGAGTTTGCTATTTTTGGTGGTGGAGGCGCCGATTTTGGGTTTAATGGTAAGTTAGGAAAGCCAAGGATTAGTATAGGAGGTTCATTTGATTTTCATGACAATTACGGAGGTAATACTGACGTTTTAGGGGGATTAGGAGGAACAAATAAAAGCTATTTTGGCGGTTTAGGAGTTACAGGAAGTTATTCAAAATCCGCTAGATTGACACCGCAAGGATATAGATTTGAGGCATCTGGTGTCTCAACTAAAAGTATAGGATTAGGTCTCGGATGGGGAGGAGGTACGGGTGTATCTAAAGGCTATGTTAAGAAGTTTAAATTTTAATAGATTATGAAATACTATTTTATGTGTCTTTTTGTTATCTTTTTCTCTTGCGAAAAAGTTGACTGTAGTTCATTGGCAAAAAGTTATCGAAAGCCTGAATGCTTATTGATTGTAAAAAAAATGAATGATTCGTTATCAGTTTATAATTTTGATATTGAAGGTGTGAGTTTGAAAACAGGTAACGACACTTTATATAAGCAAGAAAATCGATGGTTTTGTACTTATTATAAGGATATTTCAATAGGAGATACAATTATTAAAAAAGGTGGAGAACTGTCTTTTAATATCCATAAAAAAGACACTATTTTAACTTATTATTGGGAATGTGAAGGAAAAGTTTATGAATAAGCAACCTTCACTAGCTCTAGTATATTGCTCGTGCAATAATAATAACCAAAAGCCTCTTTACAAATGTATTGAGGCTATTTTACAAAATATTGAAATTTTCCGCATGCAGAAGGTTATGTAAAACCAAACGGAACAAATTCGTATCTTTACGTTTATCAATATAAAGATCATTTAGATTCACGAGACAAAGCTTTTAGAAAGCTTTCGGTGAAGAGACCCGAACGTAGTGAGTGTAAGGTTAAGCTATGCAGATTGCGACGGTAACGGAACAATTAACCCTGCAACCGAAATACTGGAAGAGAATAACTATTACCCGTTTGGGTTACAGCACCAAGGGTATAACGATATTGCCAATAGTTGCCGCAATGAAGAAACCCGATGGCGCGGATTTGCAATCCGTGCCTTTAAAATAACGATATTGCCAATAGTTGCCGCAATGAAGAAACCCGATGGCGCGGATTTGCAATCCGTGCCTTTAAAAACACAACAGCCTCTTTACATACGTATTGAGGCTGTTTTATAATAAAATACTCATTGTTGTTACACCCGATGGCGCGGATTTGCAATCCGTGCCTTTAAATAAATGCAACTGGTGAAACTGCCAGAGCCAAAGAAACAATGTATAATTACATAAGTGGAATATTTACGGTTGTAACGCTTCCTGCGTTTGGACCATATAGAGCTGCCCCCGATGGCGCGGATTTGCAATCCGTGCCTTTAAAAACACAACAGCCTCTTTACATACGTATTGAGGCTGTTTTATAATAAAATACTCATTGTTGTTATATCATAGGCACCAGATTAAAAAAGCAAGTACAACCCAGCGGTGGTGCGTTAGTAACTACCGATTATGTAAAAGGATTTCAATATACAGATAATGTGTTAAAGTTTTTTCCACACCCTGAAGGCTATGTAGAATTTAAAAATAATCAATACCTTTATACCTATCAATACAAAGATCATTTAGGAAACGTACGTTTAACATACCGTGATGGTTTTAGAAACCACCCTACATTAGAATATGCAAAAGACGGTGTTATACAAGTAAGCGAGATTATTGAAAAGAGTGACTATTATCCTTTTGGATTAAAGCAGAAAGGAAATGATTTACCTGATTACAGCGTTGTAAACAAATATAAATACAAATTTGGCGGTAAAGAGCTAAACAACGAATTAGGATTAGATTTATATGATTTTGGCGCACGTAATTACGATGCGGCTATTGGTAGATGGTTGAACATTGACCCGTTAGCAGAGAACTCACGAAGATGGACACCTTATAACTATGCTTATAACAATCCTATTTATTTAGTTGATCCTGATGGAATGCAGGCAGAAACCATTATTATTCGAGGGACAAAAGAATCCTATACTTATAATGAAGAAACTAAATATACAGGTAATGATAAGTTTATTAAATCAGCTTTACAGGCTATGCAAACCTTACAAGCGTCACAAACAGCTGCTGCAATGATTGAAGAATTAGATCATTCTAATCACAATTTTTATATACAAGCAGGTGATGATAATAAATTTACACCTACCTTAGAACCTTTTGCAGATCCAAGTAAAGCAACTGAATCTTCAAAAAAAATGAATGAACTAGGTAGAATTGGTTCAGGCGGTATTATTAGTTGGAACCAAAAAGATATGCTCATACCGGCGACAACTTCAGATTTAACCTCAAAAGAAATTATTTTTGGACATGAAATGGGGCATGCTTTGGACTCAAATAGGGGTAAACTAGATAGGACGTTAGAAAATGGTATAAAGAAAAGTGAATGGCAGGCAGTTTATAGAGAGAATTTAATAAGAAGTGAATTAGGTTTGCCTTTAAGAACACATTATGGACGCGAGAGAGAGGCAGAAACCGGTAGATATTTGGGGCCAGCAGGTTCAAAGATGTTAGGTCCAAATAATGAAATAATAAAACCTTATTGGTATGAATAAATATGTTTTAAGTATTTTAAGCTTGTTATTTATCTCTTGCAATACTTTTAAAAGTATTAGATACGAAGATAGAGGAGGTAAAATATGTTATAAAATTTTTTATAATAAAAAAGTTAAAATTAAATCACTTGATGGAGTTGAATATAATATATACCAATTTCACTTTAATAAAGAGTATTTATATTTAACAAATGATAGTGGGGTTCCAGGAGAAAATTATCATAGTATTATGAAGAAAATAAATAGTGATTCTGTGTACCTGAATGATTTTTTTTATAATAATAGACTTCCAACAATAATCGAAGGTAAAGACAAAAATGGATATTATTATAATTATACAGATACTATTATAAACATTGGATATAGTAATGTAAAATCAGAGCAATCTAAAAAGTATTTTGATTACATAATTAAAAATATTAAAAAGTGTAACAAATAAATCACCAACAGCCTCTTTACAAACCTATGGAGGCTGTATTATACCCGATCGCGCGGATTTGCAATCCGTGCCATTAAACTAACAACAGCCTCTTTACAAACGTATTGAGGCTGTTTTATAAAAACATTGGAATCTTCCGCATGCAGAAGGATATGTTAAAAACAATGGTGGTAATTATGTTTATCACTATATTTACAAAGACCATTTGGGCAACAATAGGTTGGTATATGCCGATTTAAACAAAGACGGAACAATTAATCCGGCGAATGAGATTATCGAAGAGAATAATTACTATCCTCTTGGTTTAAAACAAAAAGGAGACGATTTACCTGATTACAGCGTTGTAAACAAATATAAATACGCTTACGGCGGTAAAGAGTTAAACGATGAATTAGGATTAGATTTATATGATTTTGGCGCACGTAATTACGATGCAGCAATTGGGCGTTGGTTGAATGTGGATCCGTTAGCGGAACAGATGAGAAGATTTAGTCCCTACGTATACGCTTTTAATAATCCTATTTATTTTGTTGACCCCGATGGAATGAAACCTGATGATTGGTATATTGATTGGAGAACTGGTATTGTTTTGGGACAAGATGGTGCAAAAACTAATAATGTTAGAATAATAAAAGGACAATCTTGGGCACAAATAAAAAATTCTGAAGGAGGAACAATGTCTCAGTCAGCAACAAATAAATTACAAGCAGAAAGTAGAATAGTTAAAATAAATAATAATAAAATTAATACCGACTTAAATACTATAAACAGAGAAACTATCAATGATCAAACAAAAGAGAGACAGGTACTTTTCCAGTTAAATCGTTCTGAAGATATAAATGGTTATGCAGAAGGAGAATTATCTACTATAATTGGAGAACCTGGTAGAAATGGAGAGGTAGATTTACCCCCTAAGGTACCTGGGTTCGAAAATGATCAGTTATTGTTAAGACAAGCTCATACTCATAATTTAGACCAAACGGGAAGAACAAACTTACCTGGTACTTCGGAGGCTGATTATAATGTTTCAAAAGATAGAAGTTTTAATATTTATGCAATTGATTCTTATCAAGGAAGTCAAGAAGGAGGAAATGCTATACATATGACGAATTCAAATAATGAATGTGGAGTAAATGTTGGTACAACAAATGACACGAGTGGAATAGGACAACAAGTTTTAGATGATTATATTAAGTTAAATAAACCAAAATGAAAAATATTGTATATTTAATTTTTATAGCAATTATAGTAAATGGCTGTGTATCTTTAAAAAAAGAAATCAATGAAGAAAAAATAATTTATGTAGTACCTGATACAGTTCAGCTTTGGTTTAGGAATGTAATTAAATCCCCAAATCTATTAAATAAAGATGATGTATATTTTATAATTAGTTCCATGGAAACAGACAACAGTAAAGCCTATAAATTAATGCTTTGTGACTTGGATAATTATATTTTTAATGATAATTATTTTGTTAAAAATACAAATAGATATCTATATATTGATGAAAAATTATACCCTCTATTAAGTGATTTAGATCAGGTTTTTTCGGTAAGAGAATGTTGTAATGAAGATTTACTAGAAAAACTAAATAGTAAAAGGAAAGTTACCTTATCTAATACTGTTTTTTATGAAAAAGCATATTGGGTAATTTTTGACAATAAATGGGGGGATATAATAAGAACATCAGACGAATCAAAGGGAGGTTATAGAACAAATTCGCCAAATATTTTAAAGTAAAAAAAAGCCCGATGAGGCTGTCCAAAAAGTTTGGGCAGCCCTTTTTTTGTTGTGTTTTCTCTAAAAAATTCGTATTTTAGAGTTGAACAAAAAACCCAACTATGGCTAAGGTAACATTTAAAAATCAAACAGGCAACTCTCCAGAACTTTTCCCTATCAATATTTTTGATTTGATTCCAGAAGACCACCCCGTTCGGTTGGTGGATTCGGTGGTTAATCAATTGGATATCAGCGATATTACAAATCTTTACTTAGGCGGAGGTTGCTCTGCATATCATCCGAGAATGATGATTAAAGTGTTGTTTTACAGCTATTTGTCAAACGTTTATTCGTGTAGAAAAATCGCCAAAGCCCTTACCGAAAACATCCATTTTATGTACATTTCGGGAAATTCTACGCCAAATTTTAGAACCATCAACGAATTTAGAGGGAAAATTTTGAAGGATAAAATCAAAGATTTGTTTGCCGAAGTGGTGAAAATGCTGGTAGAATTGGGCTACATCAGCCTTGATGTTCAGTATATTGACGGCACAAAAATAAAGGCAAAATCCAATAAATACACCTTCGTTTGGCGGGGTTCTGTGGAAAAGTACAAAGAAAAATTAGAAGTTAAAATCAATACGATTCTTTCAGATATTGAAAACAGTATTCAATCAGATAATCAAGAACTTAACAAGGAAGAACTGCCCAAAAAAATCAATTCCGAAGAACTAAAAGAGAAGTTATCTGAATTGAACAAAAAACTAAAAGAACCTACCAAAAAACAGGCAAAAGAGCTACAAAAACTTCAGGATGAGCATCTTCCAAAATTAGAAAAATACGAAAAAGACTTGGAAACTTTAGGCGATAGGAATTCTTACAGCAAAACCGACCCCGACGCTACTTTTATGCGGATGAAGGAAGATCACATGAAAAACGGACAGCTTAAACCGACTTATAATACGCAGATTTCAACTGAAAATCAGTTTATTACCCACGTCTCTATCCATCAAAAACCTGGTGACACCACCACTTTAGAATCTCATTTGGAAGGTTTTGAAAATGCTTACAAAAAACAAAGCAAAGAAGTGGTTGCCGATGCGGGATACGGAAGCGAAGAAAATTACTAAATGCTTGAAAATAAAAACGTTACAGCGTATGTGAAGTATAATTATTTTCATGCAGAACAGAAAAAGAAGATGGAAAACAATCCGTTTTTGGTTCAGAATTTATTCTATAACCAAGAACAAGATTTTTACGTTTGTCCGATGGGTCAACGAATGGAAAATGTTGGCAAAGGCAAACGAATATCGAGCAACGGGTACGAATCGCAAGTGTCTTATTATCAAGCTAAAAACTGCAACAATTGTCCGCTTCGAGGGGAATGTTTCAATGCGAAAGGCAACCGAAAAATAGAAGTCAATCACCGTTTGAATGAGCTTAAAGAAAAAGCGAGAAATTTATTGACGAGCGAGAAAGGGCTGGAACACCGAAGCAAACGCCCGATAGAAGTAGAAGCTGTCTTTGGTCAACTTAAAAGTAATAATAAATTTAACAGATTTACATTCAAAGGATTAGAAAAAGTAGAATTAGAATTTCTACTGATGGCTCTTGGGCATAATTTTAGAAAAATGGTGGCAGTAGCAGTTGAGGGAAGAAAAACGGTATTCAAACGCCGTATTTTTGGTTCTAAACTTGTCATTTTTGTCGAATTTAGATGCTATCAGCGGTCTTTATTTCAAGAAAAGCAAAAAATTAACTTTATTGATGATGTTGAAAAGTTAGTAGTATAAAAAAGAGGCTATCCTTTTTGGACAGCCTCTTTTATACAGCGTTTCCATTAATAAACCATCAAAAATACTCAAAAAATTAAAAAGAAATTTTTAGCTTTTTTTTGTTTTATTTAACAAGGTGTTAATTATTTTGTTATATTTACAATCTAACTAATTAAAAATATAGAAATTATGACAAAATTAAGCAAAATTTTGTGGGGGGGGGGTAATAGGACTAACCCTTACGGCATGTACAACCGACACAATTGTTGACGATTTGGATCAGCAAAATGCTGAAACAGGTTCGCAATACCAAACTAATAGTTATAATCCTAATAATCCGGGGTATTATAATCCAGGATCTGGAATTCCAGCAATAGTAGGTGATAATTATTATTCTCCGTGGGATATTAAACACCGTAATGATGTTATACCAACTTATACAATATCGAATCATACAGCTGGTGAGGGTTATAGTATTTTTGAGTTACATTTAACCCCTTATATTGGTGTGGCATACTATGATGGTGTTAATGACGGTCAATATCATGATGCTTACCAAGCATCACTAAACCCACCTGGGTTAGTAGCCGATTTTACAAACGGCAACTATCCCAACCTATACCAAAACGGTAATGAAATTGGTGAATTAATTGCGGCAGAACCTATTATTTTAGACGGTTCTTCTATAAATCATTCCGAAGTATCTATAAGCTCTTATGCAGATCATTGTCCAGTGAATCCTCACACCCCAGGGTCAAGTCCAGGTTGGAATCCCGAAAACCGTTTTTTTGATATTTCGAATAATGCCACACCTCAAGAACAAGCGGTTTTAGCGCGTTATGGCAAAGTGTTTTTTTATGAATATACAATAATATTAAAATCAAACGGAAGTGTTGTGGGCAATGGCTTTATTCAGGTGCAAAACAAAACAATTCAAGATCCGTCGGTTTATACTTATTGGGAGGACACATTTGTAACCAATGCTTTTGTTCCTGGTAAAGGAAACGTTGGTAAATTGCGTTATTACCATGAAACTGATCCTTCAATTGCACCATCACCTTTTACATTTTGGGTGCAGAATGGCGGTCCTGGTACTTGGTGCGATTCCCGCGAGGTGGACTATGAATTTGAGTGGTCTCATGAAGAATATTTCTTTGGTTACCCATCGCATAAAATTAATTTATATATGGGAATGGGTGCCAATTTATGGATGACATCTGGTCATGTTATATCTATAGGCTTATAAAAAAATAATGAGGCTGTCCAAAAAGGGCAGTCTTTTTTTTATGCGGCTAATTTTTGATAGTGAAAATTTTGATGATTATTTTTAGTTGAAGAAAATTCTTGATGCTTAAAAATGAAAATTTCAATTTCAAAAATCATTTTTGAACCTCGTTTTGCGGTTTTTACAACAATTTTCTTAGAAGTCGCTCCTTTAGCCACCATTTTTCTAAAATTATGTCCAAGAGCCATCAGTAGAAATTCTAATTCTACTTTTTCTAATCCTTTGAATGTAAATCTGTTAAATTTATTATTGCTTTTGAGTTGACCAAAGACAGCTTCTACTTCTATCGGGCGTTTGCTTCGGTGTTTTAAACCTTCTTCGCTAGTTAATAATGTTTTAGCCTTGTGTTTTAATTCATTTAATCGGTGGTTGACTTCTATTTTTCGGTTGCCTTTTGCATTGAAACATTCCCCTCGAAGCGGACAATTGTTGCAGTTTTTAGCTTGATAATAAGACACTTGCGATTCGTATCCGTTGCTCGAAATTCGTTTGCCTTTGCCTATATTTTCCATTCGTTGACCCATCGGACAAACGTAAAAATCTTGTTCTTGGTTATAGAATAAATTCTGAACCAAAAACGGATTGTTTTCCATCTTCTTTTTCTGTTCTGCATGAAAATAATTATACTTCACATACGCTGTAACGCTCTTATTTTCAAGCATTTCGTAATTCTCCTCACTTCCGTATCCTGCATCGGCAACCACTTCTTTGCTTTGTTTTTTGTAAGCATTTTCAAAACCTTCCAAATGAGATTCTAAAGTGGTGGTGTCACCAGGTTTTTGATGGATAGAGATGTGTGTAATAAACTGGTTTTCAGTTGAAATCTGCGTATTATAAGCCGGTTTAAGCTGTCCGTTTTTCATGTGATCTTCCTTCATCCGCATAAAAGTAGCGTCGGGGTCGGTTTTGCTGTAAGAATTCCTATCGCCTAAAGTTTCTAGGTCTTTTTCGTATTTTTCTAATTTTGGAAGATGCTCATCCTGAAGTTTTTGTAGCTCTTTTGCCTGT
The DNA here is from genome assembly GCF_024628805.1 of Paenimyroides aestuarii. Taxonomy (NCBI): domain Bacteria; kingdom Pseudomonadati; phylum Bacteroidota; class Flavobacteriia; order Flavobacteriales; family Flavobacteriaceae; genus Paenimyroides; species Paenimyroides aestuarii. Next base: position 1,352,819 of record NZ_CP102382.1, read on the forward strand.
TTTTTGGTAGGTTCTTTTAGTTTTTTGTTCAATTCAGATAACTTCTCTTTTAGTTCTTCGGAATTGATTTTTTTGGGCAGTTCTTCCTTGTTAAGTTCTTGATTATCTGATTGAATACTGTTTTCAATATCTGAAAGAATCGTATTGATTTTAACTTCTAATTTTTCTTTGTACTTTTCCACAGAACCCCGCCAAACGAAGGTGTATTTATTGGATTTTGCCTCTATTTTTGTGCCGTCAATATACTGAATATCAAGGCTGATGTAGCCCAATTCTACCAGCATTTTCACCACTTCGGCAAACAAATCTTTGATTTTCTCCTTCAAAATTTTCCCTCTAAATTCGTTGATGGTTCTAAAATTTGGCGTAGAATTTCCCGAAATGTACATAAAATGAATGTTTTCGGTAAGGGCTTTGGCGATTTTTCTACACGAATAAATGTTGGACAAATAGCTGTAAAACAACACTTTAATCATCATTCTCGGATGATATGCAGAGCAACCTCCGCCTAAGTAAAGATTTGTAATATCGCTGATATCCAATTGATTAACCACCGAATCCACCAACCGAACGGGGTGGTCTTCTGGAATCAAATCAAAAATATTGATAGGGAAAAGTTCTGGAGAGTTGCCTGTTTGATTTTTAAATGTTACCTTAGCCATAGTTGGGTTTTTTGTTCAACTCTAAAATACGAATTTTTTAGAGAAAACACAACAAAAAAAGGGCTGCCCAAACTTTTTGGACAGCCTCATTTGTTATTTAATTTAAAAATGCTAGTATGAAAAAAATACTATTCACAATAATACTGTTTGTTTATAGTTGTTATATAGATGGCCAAGTTTTATACACCGAAAACTTTGATAACTACACATTAGGAAATGTTGCAACAGATTTTTCTGGTCAGACGCCTGGTCAAGGCGGATGGCATACTTTATTTGGCTCATTGAACACAAATGCTACAGCAGCAAATTTTCAAATAGAAAACGAAACCAATAAAGGAAAAGTGTTAACCATTATAACTGGACCGGTAGGTAGCCATGGTAGTAACAGAATGTTCAAAAAAGATTTTGATGTGCTTTGGAACCAGCGTACGCAAGGGAATAATGTATTGAAGTTTGAAATTGAAATATTTGTACCAAACTATCCGGGTAATCCTTCAATCCCTTTTGCGGTAGTTAGCACAATAATTCTTTATACCACAAAACCAAAAATTTTGGCTGGGTTTCTTTATAATCATTTTGACGGGCTTTTAAGGGGTGTAAGCTCAAATGGATTAGTATCGTACTCTCCGTTTCATTTGACCCCAACTAATAATTTTTTGTATATACCTGATAGCCAATGGTATCAACTGTTTTTTTTTATTGATTATGATAATAACAAAGCGTATGTTGAGATACCTAAATTGGGAATTGTAAAAAAAGTAGATGTTTTTGATAAGCTAACCTCACCAGATACGATGAGTAATTATCCGCCAACCGAACTAAATCTTGATATAGGAAAAAATATAGATGCTGTTCAAGAACAACCTTCCTTTTTAAAATTTGATAATATCAAAATAACGGCATTAAAAAGCGTGCCACCACACTTGTTAACTGCAGAGAATTTCTTGGCAGAAAATTTTAATTTATATCCCAACCCAGCAAACAGTGTCGTAAACATCACAAACGCCGAAAATATGCAGGTACAGCAAATCACGGTGTATGATGTTGCAGGGAAACAGTTAAGTACCCAAAACTACAACAACGAAACCGAAATACAATTCAACGTAGAACACTTAGCAAGCGGCACGTATATGCTGCATTTGCAAACCAACCAAGGCACAGCGGTTAAAAAACTGGTGAAGAAATAGTTTTGTTTTTCTGTATAATGTATTTTGTATTGCTGTAGAATGTAAAATAAATTTTTGTAAAAATAGCAATCTGTACTCGAGTAACTTTAAAAAAACTTTGCCAAAGTTTGGAACTTTGGCAAAGATTAAAAACACTCAGAGCAGCCAATTTGTATTGGTTTCTTTTTTTGGGTTATCATAAAAAAATGTAAAATGATTGCGTATATTTACATAAGTAACTGTTAAAATATTCTTTATGAAAAAGATTTTAATTATTGGCACTCTTTTACTATACCACACATTATTAACCGCTCAAGTATTGTATAATGAAACCTTTGACAGTTACAACTGGGGTAATGTAGGTACCGACCCCACGGGTCAAATACCAGGGCAAGGCGGTTGGTTAACAGAAGGTGTGTTCGCACAACACAACAGTGTTTTTACCATAGTAAACGAAACCAACAGGGGCAAGGTATTAGATTTTACTACGCCTTACTCTATGGTTCAAGGGCGTTATTTATTAATTAAACCCCATTTGAATACGTTAATTGACAACCGCACCGCAGGCAACGATGTCATTAAAATAGAAATAGATTATTTTACAGGTAATAAAATTCCAGGTGCACACGCTATAAGTAATATAAGATTGTTGTTAAAAGACATGTCGCTTTACCAACCACAAGATGAATTTATATTTATACAACTTAGTAAGGATGATGGTACTTTTAACGCGGCTACAGATAGAGACAATCCTTACAATAGCCAAATTTTTGCGCAATATTCTAATTTTCCGTTTAATACTTGGGTAACGCTTATTATGTATTTAGATTATACCAACAATAAAATTTATATGCATATACCACAATTTAACAAGGTTTCCAGCAGTGGCTTGGTAACCAACCCTACATCAACCAAGTTAATGCAAGATTATAAGTTAGAACGTTTGGTGTTGGAAACTTTTATTGGTAACAGTACTATTAACAGATATTCTTCACAAAGATACGATAACATCAAAATTACGGCAATGAGTGTGGTGCCCCCAGAGGTAATTGCGTTGAGTACTATCGAGCAGTTAGCTTCAAAATTTAATCTATACCCTAACCCGGCAAGCAGCGTTGTAAACATCACCAACACCGAAAATATGCAGATACAGCAAATCACGGTGTATGATGTGGCAGGCAAACAATTAAGCACCCAAACCTACAACAACGAAACCGACATACAATTAAACGTAGAACATTTAGCAAGTGGCACGTATATGCTGCATTTGCAAACCCATCAAGGCACAGCGGTTAAAAAACTGGTGAAAAAGTAGTTTTTTTCTGTAGCTTTAAAACAACTTTGGCAAAGATTAAAAACCGTATCGCATTGGTGTTTAAGTAATTTTTTTGATGTACAAACCAACTCCTTTCTTGTTTATTTAGAAAGGAGTTTTATATTTGCACCAAATTTAGAAAATATACTTATGAAAAAATTAATGCTTTCGCTACTGCTATTAGCTGGTTTTGCATTTACTTCTTGTGAAAAAGATCAGGAAGAAGAAGCAACAACAACTGCTGTTTATCTTCCTGAAAAAATATATGGCGAGAGCGGACCTGTCACTTTTAACTACGACTCTCAAAACAGAATCACGCAGGTGAAAGAAGGCGGTACGCACTATTCCATTACTACCACTATAAACTATACCGGTGATGCAGTAACTTCGGCAAAAGTAGAAGAAGTAACCACTGAAAATACCTATACAACCAATTACAGCTTTACATATCAAGGAAATAATGTAATGATTTCTTATGGCGATGATACAGAGCCTACAGATGCTTTTACAATTGATGACAAAGGTAGGCTAATAACCTATGAGGGTGGATCGATTTCTTATGATGTTGCAGGAAATATAAAGAAAGTAAACAATCCTTTCGATGAATATGCGTTTGAATACGACACAAAAAACGGTGTGTTTAAAAATGTAAAAACACCACATTGGTTGTATATGTATCTGTTTGAAGAGCACTCTTTATATTTGGTTAACAATTGTGTAAAAATCGACTATAAAGATTTGGAATCATCAGAAACCAGCATCCAAACAATTGCTTATGCATACAACAGTGATAATTTTCCCGAAAAAATATTGTTTTCAAACGAAGATTATTACATAAAAGTGGAATACCTTAAAAAATAATTTTAATTCATTTAATACAAATACCTATGAAAAAAATAGTATTATCAACTTTAGTACTAGCCGGATTAACAGTTACATCTTGTAACAACGATGACAACGTAGCAGATAATGCATCAGCAGCTGAATACCTGCCTGCTAAAATGAGTTTAACCATTGATGAAGAATCAAACGGATACGATTTTATGTATGATGCTCAAAATAGATTGGTGAAGGTTACTGAAACAGCCGATGTAGATACAGGAAGCTTCAAGTTTTCAAGCAACACCACTTATAGTTTTGAATATACAGGAAATGAAATTTCTAAAGTGGTTGAAACAGATTATACAAATTTTAATGGCTCTGAAACCAATGCCAACACAGTTTACACATTTGCAAAATCAGGCAACACAATTACTTTAAATTATTCGCGCACTTCTAATGGAGAAACAAGCGAAGGAAGTGAAAGCATTCAAATCAACAATCAAGGATATTTATTAAACACCGAATGGGAAGTGTACACGTACAATGCTGCAGGAAATTTAACAGAATTAGCGGGCGATGATTACCGAACAGTATATGAATACGACACTAAAAACGGATTCTTAAAAAACATCAAAACACCGCGTTGGGTGATGGATTATTTCCTAGATTTTGAATCGTTTTATGTAAATAATGCTACGAAAGTAAGTTATACCGATGATGAATCTCCTGAAGATAACGAAGAATACAATGTAACTTATGAATATAACGTCGCAAACTATCCTACAAAAATGATGATTTCGGGTAGTATAATGACCATACAGTACAACAAATAAAGTTCAAAAACTTGCCCAATTCGGCAAGTTTTTTTATTTTGCAGAACATCAACAATACCATCATGAAAAAATTAGTATGTTCTATTTTTATCGCTTCAGTTATTTTTTCACAAAGCGTAAATGCCCAAAATAAAACAATGAAATATCCCCAAACTGCAAAAAAGGAAGTTATAGACACCTATTTTAACAACCAAGTGTCAGATCCGTACCGTTGGCTAGAAGACGACCGCTCTGCCGAAACTGCTGCTTGGGTTACGGCGCAAAACCAAGTAACTTTTGCTTATTTAGATCAAATTCCCTATCGCGATCAATTGCGAAAACAATTAACCGAAAAATGGAATTACGAAAAAATTGGCGCCCCTTTTGTAGAAGGCGATTACACCTATTATTTTAAGAACGATGGTTTGCAAAATCAATCCGTTTTGTATCGAAAAGACCAATCGGGCAAAGAAGAAATCTTTTTAGATCCAAATACATTTTCTAAAGATGGAACCACCTCATTAGCCGATGTTTCGTTTACCGAAGATGGAAGCTTAGTGGCCTATGCCATTTCAGAAGGTGGAAGCGATTGGCGCAAAATCATTGTTTTAAATGCAAAAGACAAATCGGTAATTGGTGATACACTAGTCGATGTGAAATTTTCGGGAATCAGCTGGTACAAAAACGAAGGTTTTTACTATTCAAGCTACGACAAACCAACCGGATCCGAACTTTCTGCCAAAACCGATCAACACAAATTATATTACCATCAATTAAATACACCTCAAAAAAACGATCAAGTGGTTTTTGGCGAAAAATACAAACGCCGTTATGTGGGCGGGTATGTTACAAACGATCAGAAATACTTAATTGTTACAGCTGCAAATGCCACATCGGGCAACGAATTGTATATTAAAGATCTTACTAAAGCAAACAGCCAAGTTCAAACCGTTATCACAGGTTTTGATAATGATTATTCAGTAGTTGATTCAAAAGATGGAAAAATTTATATTGAAACCAACCTGAATGCTCCAAACAGAAAATTAATGGTGGTAGAAGCAGTAAAAATTGTGAACTTAGATGCGTGGGAAGACCTCATTTTAGAAGCAAATAATGTATTGGATTTATCAAAAGCCGGAGGTTATTTTTTTGCGCATTATATGAAAGATGCCGTTTCGGTGGTAGAACAATTTGATTATTCGGGGAAATTTATCCGTACCATTGAATTGCCCGGCTTGGGAACCGCAAGTGGTTTCAGCGATAAAAAAGATGCCACAGAATTGTACTATTCGTTCACCAATTACATTACTCCAGGTACCATTTATAAAATGAATATTGCTGCGGGAACATCGCAAGTGTATCAACAACCAAAAGTAAAATTCAACCCAAGCAATTACGAATCCAAACAAGTTTTTTATACATCAAAAGACGGTACAAAAGTGCCCATGATGATTACCTATAAAAAAGGAACCAAGCTAGATGGAACAAACCCAACCATGTTGTATGCTTACGGAGGTTTCAACATTTCGTTAACACCAAGTTTTAGTGTGGCCAATGCTGTTTGGTTAGAAAATGGCGGCGTTTATGCCGTAGCGAATTTGCGTGGAGGCGGTGAATACGGTAAAAAATGGCACAATGCCGGAACCAAAATGCAAAAACAAAACGTGTTTGATGATTTTATTGCAGCTGCCGAATATTTAATTAAAGAAAAATACACATCTAGCGAAAAACTGGCAATCCGCGGTGGATCAAACGGTGGATTATTAGTTGGTGCCACCATGACACAACGCCCAGATTTAATAAAGGTAGCTTTACCAGCAGTTGGCGTGTTGGATATGTTGCGCTACCACACATTTACAGCAGGTGCAGGTTGGGCTTATGATTACGGAACGGCTGAAGATTCCAGCGAAATGTTTCAGTATTTAAAAGGATATTCACCGGTACACAACGTAAAAACAGGCGTTTCGTATCCAGCAACAATGATTACCACAGGCGATCACGATGACCGCGTGGTTCCGGCACACAGTTTTAAATTTGCAGCAGAATTGCAAGAAAAAAACGCCGGCAACAACCCCATGCTTATCCGTATTGATGTAAATGCAGGCCATGGCGCAGGAAAATCGGTACAACAAACCATTAACGAAAATGCCGATATCCAAGCGTTTACCCTTTGGAATATGGGGGTTACGGAGTTGTAGTTTCAAACATTATACTTATCAAACACCTGCAAGATATTCATTCTTGTAGGTGTTTTTTAATAAATTAGTAATATGATGAATTTATTTAGATACAATATATTATTTTTATTAACGGTTTATATTCTTATTGGTTGTAGTAAGGCTGATATTAATGATGAATCTAAAAGAAATGAGAATTGGGCGTATTGGATTGATGAAGATTCAGGTAAAGCTTCTTGGATTCCAGTAACTGATGAAACTACCGTGGAAAATGGGGTTTACCACTTATTTTATACAAATGGAAAACTTTTTGAAAAGGGTAGATTAAAGAATAAAGTTCACGTAGATACTGTTTTTAAATATAATGAGATGGGAGATGTTATCAAATATAGTATCCATCAAAAAGATACTATTTTGCATGTTTATTTAAAAGATGGTGATTATATTGAGAAATATCAAAATGGGAAGATCTATCAAAATGGTAAACTCACAAATGGTACTTTTAATGATAATTGGGAACGATATTATAAAAATGGACAAACAGAATTTATTCAAGATTTTATAAATGGTAACGGAGCAATAACTTGGTTTTTTGAAAATGGAAATGTTTCTTCACTATCTTATCGTTTAAATGGAAAAACAGAAGGCAAAGTGCAACATTGGTTTAAGAACGGTAATTTAGATGAAGTTTCGTATTGGAAAAATGGTTTGCAAGACAGTTTATTTACATATTTTTATGAAAATGGTCAAATGCAAGGTAGATCAAATTTTAAAGAAGGAAAAAAACAAGGAAAAAGCGAAGTATGGCATGAAAATGGCCAACTTAAATTAGAATCGTTTTATGTTGATGATATTTTACATGGATCTTTTAAGCAATGGAAAGACAATGGTAAATTAGAGGTTGATGGGAATTATATTAACGGACAATTAAAAAGCAAAATTTATGGTTATCATAAAAATGGCAAAATTTCAACAAAAGGTAATTTAATTGATAAAACTCCAGAAGGTATCTGGGAAATCTTTGATGAATCAGGAAAATTAATCAAAAAGAGATATTTCGAAAATGGAAATTTAATTAAAGAAGAAAAATTTTAAGCATAAAGATCAAACAAAAACATCCATCGTTTGCGCGATGGATGTTTTTATTTACTTGGTTTATCGCCGTTTGCAAGCGAAAATTTTATTGATTTTTTTGGATACAATTCAGAACTCATGTGGCTTGGGTTGTTAATCAATTTTTTAATACTGATTTTATCGCCCAATTTAAAATCTGCTTCCACCATTTTATAATCCAACAAATAAGGCCCGCAGAAATAATTTCCTTTTTCATCTTTTTCAATGATTCCTTGGTATAAACCTTCTTTCGTTTCTTTCCCCATAACGTTTTATTTAAAGTACAAAGATAAAGACTATTTGTGATTAAACAGCTTTATTGTGTTATATAAAAATTTTACATCTCTACATTTGTAGAATTGAAATATTGTTCTACATTTGTAGATATAAAAAAAGTTTACAATGACACTTTCCAATGCCGAACAACAATTAATGGAATATATATGGAAGCTTAAAAAAGCCTTTATGAAAGATATTTTAAACGAATATCCAAATCCAAAACCTGCAAACACAACAGTTGCTACGCTTTTAAAACGTATGATAGATAAAAAGTTTGTTGCGTACAACGAAGTGGGCAAAACACGCGAATATTATCCGTTGGTAAAAAAAACAGATTATTTTTCCAAACATGTAAACAGCTTGATAAAGAATTTTTTTAATGATTCGGCCTCGCAGTTTGCGTCGTTCTTTACAAAATCGACCAATTTATCTGAAGCAGAATTAGAAGAGTTAAAGAAAATCATAGATAGTGAACTTTTAAAGAAGAAAAAATGATCGAGTTTTTTATAAAATCAACAACGGCTCTTGCTTCATTTTACATTTTTTACATACTGTTTTTAAAAAAAGAAAAGGCGTTCTATTTTAATCGTTGGTATTTAATACTGTCTATTGTACTTGCTTTTTTTTATGGTAGTTACACCTATACATACAAAACCGTAATTTCTGCTGAATCATTAATTGAACAACCAATTTTAAACGGTTTTACACCACAGAAAATCATTTTAAACAATCAGATTGCAGAAAATGGCATCAATTATTTACCGTATTTTTTAGGTTTTATCTATTTATCAGGTTTTATCTTTTTTGCCTTTCGATTTGTTAGAAACTTGCTTTATTTCAGTCGATTAAAATCAAAAAATAGCACATCAAATTATAAAAATGTATCAGTTGTTTTGGTTGAAAATTTAAACACATCGTTTTCATTTTTAAACACAATTTATGTAGATAAAAGTCAGTTCGAAAATAACGAAGTTGAAGAAGAATTATTGCTGCACGAATACCATCACATCAAACAAAAACATTCTATTGACATTCTTTTTGTAGAAACACTTACTTGTTTTATGTGGTTTAATCCTTTGCTGTATCTGTACAAAAAAGCGATTCAGTTAAATCACGAATTTTTAGCCGATGAAGCTACATTGAATAGTATAAGCAATAAAACAAAGTATCAATATTTGTTGTTGCAAAAAGAAAGCTTGTTTAAAAACAGTTATTTGGCAAGCAACTTTAATTTTTTACTCATTAAAAACCGATTAATTATGATGAACAAAACCAAATCGAAAATTAAAAGCACCTTTTTTGTGGCGGGAGCGATTGTATTATCAGCTTTCTTATTCTACTCTTTTTGTGTGAAAGAAGAAGTTGCTTTTCAAGAACCAAAAGTAAATGAAACAAACACAACTAAACAATACAATGTATCGCAGTTTAACAATGTGGGCAAAAACTTAAATCCCTTTCAAGTTAAAAAAGATGTTAACCGCAGTTTTACTTCTGTTGATACAAAAGTTAGTGATGCCGAATATTTTAAAGATGTAGAAATTACGGTTTATGAAACAAAAAGAAGTTTAGATGACGGATTTAGAGCTGTAGAAAATATTAATGATGTAATACTGTTTTCTAAAAAATATCAAGATTTCACCAAAGAAGAATTGCAACAATATGATTTTCTTTTTAAACAACAAGAAGGATTTGATAAAATGAAAATCAGCAAAAAAGAATTGGAACAATATAAAAATAAAAACAAATATGCCATTTGGATTGACGATGTAAATGTAAGCAACGAAAAATTAAATAACTATAAACCAGAAGATTTTGCATATTACAGTGGTAGTAGTGTTTACAAAAATGCCCGTACAAAGAAACATCCGCAGCCTTTTCAATATTCTTTTTATACGCATGACTATTTTGAAAAGAAAAATATGGGAAAATGGTTAAGCAGACATCCGGGAAAATCAATCGTTGTTTGGGTATCAACAAAAAAATAAAGTAAACAGACGTATCTTTTTTGTTAAAAATAAAGTTGTTTCAAAAAGGTTTTATCATCATATGACTGAATGTAATAACCTGAGTTCGATTATTATTATTTAGGATAAATATATTGTATAAAAAAAGAAATAGTTGTATATTTAATTATCTGATTGTTAAACATTTAAACAACTATTTCTTATGATTAATTTCGATAAAATTACAGAAATTTTTTGTCTTGTTGATGAATTTTGCCAGCAATTTTTTCCTTTTCTTGAAAAAAACAGTATTGGAAACAAATCTAAAAGACCCCCAATGATGTCACCCAGTGAAATAATAAGTATTATGATTCTTTTTCATTTGAGCGGTTTCAGATGCTTTAAGCACTTTTACATTTTCTATATTCAAAAACATATGCAAGCTGAGTTTCCTAAAACAGTGTCTTACAATAGATTTACAGAGCTTATGCAATCCAACATACTTCCGCTCACAATGTTTTTAAAAACCTGCTGTATGGGCAATTGTACAGGTATTTCATTTGTTGATTCCACTCCAGTAAGGGTTTGTAAAAACAAGCGAATCAAAAACAATAAAGTGTTCAAAGATATAGCTACCGTAGGCAAGTCCACTATGGGGTGGTTCTATGGGTTCAAGCTTCACTTAATTATCAATGAAAAGGGTGAAATTCTAAGCTTTACTATTACACAAGCCAATGTAGATGACCGTGAACCTCTTAAAAATGAAGGATTTCTCAAAGGGATTTTCGGAAAACTCTTTGCAGATAAAGGGTATATCTCTAAAAAAATTGCAGACATATTATTTGTTGATGGTGTTCATCTAATCACACAACTTAAAAACAATATGAAAAACTGTTTAATGACCTTGTCTGACAAAATACTATTGAGAAAACGTTCTGTTATTGAAACAGTTAACGATGAATTGAAAAATATGTGTCAAATTGAACATTCAAGACATAGATCTATAGGAAACTTTCTTACAAACCTTATTTCGGGTCTAATTGCTTATTCATTTTTTCCTAAAAAACCTTCAATACAATATAATGAACTAAAAACAAATCAGTTAACAATGTTCTGATTAATCGAACTCAGGTTAATAATAAGGGAGGAGTGGTTCGGAAACCGCAAAAGAGCAATTAAGTGCATTACAAGATATGAATACATTTGTCGCAACATATACGAATACTTGAAATTCTATAACAACGATTTTTCTTGCTCATCATAAATGCCTAATATTAATACAAATTTCTATTAAAAAAAGGGAGGTAAACCAATATACTCATGAATTAGTCAGACAATAAATTCGTAACATAAAATTGGTATAAATTTAACAATGTTTTAAAAGATAGTCACACTAAAAAAATTAATCGACGAACAAGTAAAAACGTTATTTTTGTCGTCTAATATAATATATTTACAACAATGTAGCAGTTGTTTGTTTTACCTACTATTCTTTCCCAAAGAATAAAAAAAATAAAATTAATCGTTTATCTTTGAAGATTAAATGAAATATATTATGAAATTTTTGAAAAAAATAAGTCTAGTCTTTTTATTAGCAACTATTTTTACGCTTGTAGGCTGCGACAGGGAAGATCCTGATACAGTTGGACCAACGATCGAAATTACAAATATTCCGGATAATAAGGAATTCAAATTTGGAGAAGATTTAACAATGCGTTTCTTGTTTACAGATCAAACAGGTGTGTATGAATATGCGTATGAAATATACTCAAAAGATTTTCTACCGCAAGAGTTTACCGTACCGCAAAAACATTTCGACTTGCAAGGTTATTATACACAGATAGATCAAATGCAAACTGTGATTTTACCTGCGAAATCAGCTGCCGAAACCTATGCCGAGGGCGATTATATTATTGAAGTAAAAGCAGCGGATATCAACCAACGCGTTACTACTTATTACAAACCCATTCGCTTAGTATATCCAGCAACAGAATAAAATTATTTATGAAAAAGAGTTTAGTACCCGCTGTTTTAATGACCGCTGCAATTTTTGTTTCGTGTAAAAACGATGACAATATTGCAGAAGTAAAAAAATTACCCAAATCAATAACTAGTGTAGATACCAATTTATCGTTCTCATACAGTACCACCGGACAATTGGTGAAAGTTATTGATAAAGATTCTGAAACAGCATACACCGAAACCATTTTTACCTATGACAGCAGTGGAAAGGTAACTAAGTTTGTGACGATTTATAATGACCCAATAAGCACGGAGACCAATTCCTATACAATTACCTATCCAAGTGCTACCCAAGCAAAAGTAGCCGATGAAGATAATGATTATATTTTGGTGAATTTTAACGATAAAGGGCAAGTTTTAAATTTTAATTTTTATGGGGATTTAACTACGTTTACCTACGACAATAAAGGCAATGTCGTGAAAATTGTCGATGAAAATACCACAACCACAGCGAGTTATAATAGTGATAAAGGTGTTTTAAGCGGAATAACTTCGCCAAAGTGGGTGTTGTTATTAAGCGATTTCGATTTGCATTTTTTTGGCGAAAACAATCCCATCACAGTTACAGAAGTTGCTGTTTTCAATGGAACAACATACAATTCCTCTGAAACTTATTCATATCCGATAGCACATATTATCGATGGCTACCCAACTCGGATGTCGGTAAATTATAATGAAAACGGTTCTACAACCAACGAGGTTTATACGGTTAGTTATTAAAAAGGAACATATATTCATATAGTTTTACAGCAAATGTTTTAAAAAGAAATACTGTTTTGAAACGAGTGGCATGCACTTGCTGGCTTTAAGGTTAAGAAGCTATTTTAGTGGCAATTAAAAAGCCAGTTTTCAAGCTATTAAAAAGCAAAAGTAAAAAACCCGAAATACATTTTAATTATTCCAAAAAAAAACTATCTTTGCACATCGAAAAAAGTTGTTTTTTCACAATTGATAATTAGCTGTTAAATAAATACATAAGCAATGTCTAAAGTTACAGGAAAAGTTGCACAAATTATCGGACCAGTAGTTGACGTAGTTTTTGATACTACATCTGCTGCATTACCGAAAATTTACGATTCATTAGAAGTTACTAAAGCCGATGGATCAAAATTAGTTTTAGAAGTTCAATCGCACGTTGGTGAAGATACCGTTCGTACAATCTCTATGGATTCAACAGACGGATTAAGCCGTGGAACCACGGTTGTGGCATTGGGTTCGCCAATTCAAATGCCAATTGGTAAAGAAGTTTTCGGGCGTTTATTCAACGTGGTAGGTGATCCTATCGACGGTTTAGAAGCGTTGCCAAAAACTGGTGAAAACGGTTTGCCAATTCACCGTCCTGCTCCAAAATTCGAAGATTTATCCACATCATCTGAAGTTTTATTTACAGGTATCAAAGTAATTGATTTGATCGAACCTTATGCAAAAGGGGGGAAAATTGGTTTGTTTGGTGGTGCCGGTGTAGGTAAAACCGTATTAATTCAAGAGTTGATCAACAACATTGCAAAAGGTCACGGAGGTTTATCTGTATTTGCTGGTGTTGGTGAGCGTACTCGTGAAGGAAACGATTTATTGCGCGAGATGTTAGAATCTGGTATTATTAAATATGGTGATGATTTCATGCACTCTATGGAAAATGGAGGATGGGATTTAACTAAGGTTGATAAAGCCGGAATGATGGATTCTAAAGCAACTTTCGTATTCGGACAAATGAACGAACCACCTGGTGCACGTGCACGTGTAGCTTTGTCTGGTTTAACAATTGCTGAGTATTTCCGTGACGGAGCTGGTGACGGTCAAGGTAAAGACGTACTATTCTTCGTTGACAACATCTTCCGTTTTACACAAGCTGGTTCTGAGGTGTCTGCATTATTAGGTCGTATGCCTTCTGCAGTAGGTTACCAACCAACTTTAGCAACTGAAATGGGTGCAATGCAAGAGCGTATTACATCAACAAAAACAGGATCTATTACATCGGTACAAGCGGTTTACGTTCCTGCGGATGACTTAACAGATCCGGCGCCTGCTACAACTTTTGCCCACTTAGATGCAACAACGGTATTGTCTCGTAAAATTTCTGAGCTAGGTATTTACCCGGCAGTAGATCCATTAGATTCTACTTCTCGTATTTTAACTCCTGAAATCTTAGGTAAAGAGCACTACGAATGTGCACAACGCGTTAAAGCTATCTTACAAAAATATAAAGAGTTACAAGACATCATTGCGATTTTAGGTATGGAAGAATTATCAGAAGCTGATAAATTAGCCGTTCACCGCGCACGTCGTGTACAACGTTTCTTATCACAACCTTTCCACGTAGCAGAACAATTTACTGGTATTCCTGGTGTGTTGGTTGATATTAAAGAAACAATTAAAGGATTTAATATGATTATCGATGGTGAATTAGATCATTTACCAGAAGCAGCTTTCAACTTAAAAGGTTCAATTGAAGATGCAATTGAAGCTGGTCAAAAAATGTTAGCTGAATCATAATAATTTTTTTAGTAGAAAGTTTGCAGTGCACAGCCACTAAGAGCCAAAAACTAAAAGCTAAAAACTAAAAAATATGATTTTAGAAATTGTTTCTCCAGAAGCTACACTATTTAAAGGTCAAGTTACCGCAGTGTCGGTTCCGGGAATAAATGGTGAGTTTCAAATGCTAAATAACCACGCACCAATTGTTTCTTTATTAATCGAAGGAAGAATTAAAATTGCTGGTAACAATTTACAATTTGAACCACAATTTGAAAACCGATTTGAAAAAATTGACAATAATACTTTTTACTTGCCAATTAAATCGGGAACATTAGAATTAAAAGACAATAAGATAAATATCTTAGCAAATTAAAGAGAAAGCCAACTGCATAAGTTGGCTTTTTTCTTCTTAAGAAGTAGTTTGTACTTTAAAATCACTACAAAAGCAACTAAGGTAGTCGAAATCTGTAAAGTGCATTCTGAGCTGAAAAGCATTGTTTGTTATTATAAAACGAGGGAAGTATTTAAAAAGCGCATTAAAAAACCGCCTCTAATTTTTAGTGAGAGACGGCTTTTGTGTTTTTGATGATGGAATGCTATCCAATCGTTGCTCCGTTATAAACACCGGCTTCATCTGGGTTTACAAACACCAATTTACCTTCTTTGGTTTCGGTTAATAAAAGCATTCCTTCGCTTTCTACACCACGCAACTTTCTTGGTGCTAAGTTCACTAAAACAGTAACCTGCTTGCCAATTACTTCTTCTGGTGTAAAATGTTCTGCAATTCCAGAAACAATCGTACGCACATCGATACCCGTGTCAACCTTTAAAACTAATAATTTATTAGCTTTTGGCATTTTTTCAGCCTCGATAATCGTTCCTACACGCAAATCAATCTTTGTAAAATCTTCAAATTGCGCAGTTTCTTTTTGGGGTTCAGCAGTTTTTGCTTCGGCTGCATTTGCCAATTTTGTAGCTTCCAATTTATCTATTTGTTTTTGTATTTCTTCGTCTTCTATCTTCGCAAACAATAATTCTGCCTGACCAATTTGATGACCTGCCGGAATTAGATCTGATGTTTCTGCAATTTTCTTCCAAGCAATCGGTTCAGAAACACCCAACATATTTTTCAATTTCGCTGCCGAAAATGGTAAGAAAGGTTCTGCCAAAGTAGATAATGCAGCAGCAATTTGCAACGCTACATACATTTGTGTTTTCACACGCTCTTCATCGGTTTTAATCAGTTTCCAAGGCTCTTCATCGGCTAAATATTTGTTTCCTAAACGAGCTACATTCATCAACTCGCCCAAAGCTTCGCGGAAACGGTAACGCTCAATCGAGCTTTCAATCACTGCTGGATACGCTTTTAATTCAGCCAATGTTTGTTCATCAACCTCGTTAAATGCATTTGGTGTAGGAATAATTCCGTTGTAATATTTATTGGTTAAAACCACCACACGGTTAATGAAATTCCCAAAAATAGCAACCAATTCGTTGTTGTTTCTTGCTTGAAAATCTTTCCATGTAAAATCATTGTCTTTGGTTTCTGGCGCATTTGCCGTTAAAGTATAGCGCAGCACATCTTGTTTTTCCGGAAAATCAACCAAGTATTCATTCAACCAAACAGCCCAATTTTTAGAAGTAGATAATTTATTTCCTTCTAAATTTAAAAACTCATTTGCCGGAACATTATCAGGTAAAATATAACTGCCTTCTGCCTTTAACATTGCCGGGAAAATAATGCAGTGAAACACAATGTTGTCTTTTCCAATAAAATGCACCAATTTGGTATCTTGATCTTTCCAATAAGGTTCCCAATCTTTTCCTTCTCGGGCAGCCCATTCTTTGGTCGATGAAATATAGCCAATAGGCGCATCAAACCAAACATATAATTTTTTGCCCTCGGCACCGTCCACAGGCACGTCAATTCCCCAGTCTAAATCGCGGGTCACAGCACGTGGTTTCAAACCATCGTCTAACCACGATTTTACTTGTCCGTACACATTTGGCTTCCAATCGTTTTTATGCCCTTCCAAAATCCATTCACGCAAAAACGCATCGTATTGGTCTAAAGGTAAAAACCAATGCTTAGTTTCCTTTAAAATAGGAGTAGAGCCCGTAATGGTTGATTTTGGATTGATTAAATCGGTTGCGTTTAACGATGTTCCACATTTTTCGCATTGATCGCCATATGCACCTTCGCTGTTACATTTTGGGCATGTTCCGGTTACGAAACGATCTGCCAAAAACTGATCTGCTTCGGCATCGTACAACTGCTCAGTAACTTCTTCGATAAACTTTCCTTCGTCATACAATTTTCTAAAAAATTCAGAAGCCGTATCGTGATGAATTTTAGCCGAAGTACGCGAATAATTATCAAACGAAATTCCAAATTCTTGAAAAGAATCTTTAATGATTTTGTTGTATTTATCAATCACTTCTTGCGGAGAAATGCCTTCTTTTTTGGCTTTCATGGAAATAGCCACACCGTGCTCGTCGCTTCCACAAATAAAAGCAACATCTTTATTTTGTTGGCGCAAAAAACGAGCATAAATATCGGCAGGAACGTAAACGCCCGCCAAATGCCCAATATGTATCGGTCCGTTGGTATATGGCAAAGCTGCCGTAATGGTATATCGTTTTGGATTTTGAATCATGACTCTATGGTTTTCAGCCTACAAAAATAGTGAAAAACAAACAGAGTTTAAAAAATGAGTATTCAATTAAAATTCACCTTCTCTAACTATTCCTCTAAAATGACCTTTTGCGCTTACATACAAAGTGTCGTTACGTTCATCGATATATCGTGACTTAAAACTGATAAATCCGTAAATACTGTCATTTAAATTATATTTCGCTTTGTCCAAAACAAGGTTTTGATAAAGTGTTTTGTGTTGAGGTTCTTTATCATCATAGGCAAGCATATCAGAGAATTTATAATACCTTGATGTGTAAGAATTACCACTTATTACCAAATTTAATCCATAACCTGAATAACCATCTGCGGTACCTATTTGAATATACAAAGAATCATTTCCTTTTTTAAAAGCGTCAACTTTATTTAGTACTGAGAAATAATGTTCAGTCGCCTCAACATCTTTGCCACAATTAAAATGTACGTTGCTTGATTTTTTTGCATTAGGTATTACCTTATCTAAAAAGTTATATGTTTCAGGTAAAGTATTTAGAAATTTAAAAGCAGTATCCTTTTTTATATTTAGATTAACCTTAAATCTTTTATCAATTACTAAGTCTTCTTGACTATTCATTGTCTTGTTTTTGTTACAAGAAAAAACAAATAATGTTATTAGGGCAATTAGTAAAAACTTGTTTTTCATTTTAAAGTGTTTAATTAAAAATGCCAAAAAGCTTTAAGATTTTGAAGTCAAATCTTTTGCTCGTCTATTGTTTAAATATTAAAAGCTAAATAAATCGGTCTTGATTTATAGATTCAAAGTTGGAAATATGAGAATAGTATATTTTCTAGAGAGCTTTTTTTTAAGATATTTTTATATTTGATTTTTAAATGTTTCTATTTTCATTGCTTGGCGACACCTCGATTATCTTTTCAGATGAATTATGGATAAGTTAAAACACGTTTATCTTCTTTGCGTTGAAAGACAGCTCTCCAAACTATTTCATCCCTACTGAAAAGTCGTTATAAGTATATCACATCAATTATAATCTTTTTTGAATGTGCGTTTTAGGTTTGTTTTATGCCTTTATTTGGTCTCCAAATGGACTAAACTAGATAGATATGAGATTTTTTTACATACAAACTTTCCAGGCTTGCTCCTTCAACCACTCGGACACCTCTCTTTATGGTTGCGAAGGTACATTATATTTTCTTAAAAAACTATTCTAAAGCCAATCGAATAGGAATTCTGAACCGAACACGTTCTGGTTTTCCATTAATTAAGATGGGATTCAGTCGTATTTTTTTAACCACGCGAAGCGCTTCCAAATCGCATTCTTTACAAACGCTTTTGCTAATAGTAGCTTGCTGAACGGTACCGTTTTTTTCTACTACAAAATCTACGTAAATTGTCCCTGTAATTCCTTCATCTAAAGCTTGGTCTGGATAGCTGAAATTGTCGGCTACAAATCGCTGTATGGTTTTGCCGGTAGTTGTTAAGTATTCATCAGTATTTCCAATCAAAATGCTGTCGTTATTCTGATTCTCAGGCTCTTTTTCATCTAAAAAGTCTGTTTGGCTGACTATTGGCTCAGGAGTAGTCTGAGAAAATCCTGCCCAGGAAAATCCTATTATAAAAAGTGCAACAATTTTTTTCATAAAGATAAAGATAAAAAAAAGTGTCTTTTCCAGACACTTTAGAACTTATTCTACAACAAACTCAACTTGTTCTATTACAGAGCTGTGAGGTGCTTTGAAAGATAATTTCACTTTGGTGTGTTTTTCTGCATGATCTACTTTCAACGTGCCTTGTGTTATTTTGTAATATCCTGCTTCGCCTTTGCAATAACAATGCTTGCCATAAACTAATTTTACATCTTGCAAATCCTCGTCTTTATATTCTTTTTTAAAGGCTTTTGCCGGAATTTCCATAAACAATTCTTCTTTGTAAAAATCGTCGGCATAATTTTCTTTGGCTTTGTTTCGATCGTAGCTGTATTGTATCAAAACCGTTTCAGGGTTGAAATTAGTTTGCGGATATAACTGCTCAAAGCCATTCAAATTCAAGCCTTTTTCAAATTCGCGTGTTGCTGATACTTTTCCATTTTCGGGCGCAACAGAAACCATCGTTACTTTTTTGCCTAACCAATTGGTAGATTCTACGCCTTTTACAGTGTTACAACTTGTTGCCAAAGCAGCGATTGTAAGTAGTGATAAAATTTTTTTCATTTTTATTTGCCATTATAATTATTCATTGCATTGTTTAAACCCGCCAAAGCGAATTCTTTCACCGCTTGCGAAACCACGTTTAAACGTTCTTTTAATGCAGTTGTTTCTTCATCGGTCCAATCGCCCAACACATAATCAACCTGCTGTCCTTTTTTAAATTCATCTGAAATTCCGAAACGCAAACGCGGATATTCTGAACTATTCAAAATCAGCTGAATATTCTTCAAACCATTATGTCCGCCATCTGACCCTTTTGCTTTAATGCGTATGGTTCCAAATGGTAAATTTAAATCATCTGTAATAACCAAAACATTTTCTTTGGCAATTTTTTCCTTATCCATCCAATATTGCACCGCTTTACCCGACAAGTTCATGTATGTGTTGGGTTTTAGCAAAAGTAAAATTTTGTTTTTTACTTTAATCTGTGCCAAAGCTCCCAATTTCACGGTTTCAAAACCCGCTCCGGCTTCATTTGCCATAAAATCTACTGCCTTAAAACCAATATTGTGGCGCGTATTCACATATTCGGCACCAATGTTTCCTAGGCCTACAATTAAATATTTTTTCATTTGATGTGTGTTGCTTTCTGTTGTAGGTTTTTTAAACCATTTTGTAAAAAAATTCATTGCAAATGTATTAACAATTAGCTAATTTAGAATAAAACAACAACAAGTTATGGAAAACTTACTTACAATTTGGGAATTTGTTAAAGAATGGTATTGGATTCCGTTAACTTTGTTAAACACCACTGCGTTTATCACCATTTTAATAGAAAACGGCAAACCCGAAAAAACGATTGCGTGGTTAATGGTCATTGTTTTTATTCCGCTTGGTGGGGTGTTGTTGTATTACTTTTTCGGACAGAAATTTAAAAAAGAAAAATATTTTAAGCGATTAGACAGTCGCTATAAAAATCGATTTGAAGAACGCTGGAGCGATTTAGCCCCTTTTATCTCAAACGAAATTAAACTTACCGAAACCTATGACAATCATTTGAATGATGTGTTTGAATATTTGGTGCACACAAAAACATCAATTCCTACATCAAACAACCAAGCAGCGCTCTTGACAAACGGCGAAGAAAAATTTGCTGTTTTGTTGGCGGATCTGCAACAAGCAAAACATCATATTCATCTAGAATATTATATTTTTGAGGAAGATCAAATCGGCAAGCAAATTTTAGATATTTTGGTTGATAAAGCACAGCAAGGTATTGAAGTTCGTGTAATTATTGATGATTTTGGATCGACCGATTTGGCAAAAAAGCAAAATTTTTATCAGCAATTAGGCCTTCAATTGGAAGTTTTTCTGCCTGTACGCTTTTCGTCTTTGGCAAACAGCAATTACCGCAACCATAGAAAAATCATTGTTATTGATGGAGTTATCGGATATGTTGGGGGCATTAATATTTCAGATAAATACATCAATCCAAATAAATTTAACCTGTATTGGCGTGATACGGCGATAAGAATTCAAGGCGATGCAACTAAAATGCTGCAAGCCCAATTTTGGCTGCATTGGCAAAGTATTTCAGAAAAATCGTTTGCTTTGAATGATAACTATCTGCCAAAAGTTCAAACCGTTTTTGAAAAAAAATTGCCCGTAACGTTTGCTTTTTCATCGCCCGGTGATACGCCTCCGTATGTGATGGAAGCTATGATATTAAGTATTTTGGCAGCACAAAAAAGCATCCAGCTGTGCACGCCGTATTTTATTCCTACCGAATCCTTTAAAACCGCTTTGTTGGTGGCTGTTTCAAAAGGAGTACAAGTTTCGTTGATGCTTCCTTCCAAAAGTGATTCCGCAATAGTTCAGGCTGCATCATTATCGTTCCTTAAACCATTTTTGAATCGTGGCATGAAGGTTTATTTGTACGAAAAAGGCTTTATTCATGCCAAAACAATATGTATCGATGGATTGTTAAGCTACGTTGGAACCACCAATTTAGATGCACGCAGTTTTTTAATTAATTTCGAACTTTCGGCGGTTGTTTTAGACAAAACCATTGCCGAACAATTAACCCAGCAATTTGAAAAGGATATTTTAGGAAGCACACTGTTTACAGCCGAAATCTGGAAAAATGAAAAATGGTATTACAAAGCATTTGCTTCGATTTGCAGGTTGCTGTCGCCTTTGTTATAAAAGCTTCTCAATCCGCATTCCCGCAATTTGTTGCATTCCGGTGGGTTTGGTTACGTGATCGTATTTCGGACTTTTATTGATATCGATAGTTGATGTTGGTAGAATCTGAACCCAAAGGGAAATTTCATCGTTTTTTTGCAGTTGTACTTCGGTTGGGACGATTAAAAGTCCGGCTGCCACATCAAAATTTCCGTAGCTGAATCTAAATTCGGTTTTACCCAAAATTTCTTCGGTGGGCATTTGTGCATTCTTAATCAGATACAATTCCATGTGAATACTGTCTTTAGACGAACTGCCCATTACACCCGGATTGATGTTTGCAAAGGCAGAAACTTCAAACGTACCCGATGACGAAATAGTAATTTTATCGTTTAAAAATTGGGTAATTTTATTGTACACCACATCAACCGGCTGAAACTTTAATTGTTGCAGAACCGACGGCGTGTTTTCCAGATGAATGCTTCGGATGCTTCGAATATAAAACGATTTTTCTTGTGCAAATCCGTTAAATCCAACCAACAAAATAAAAAACTTAATAATATCTTTGAAATCCATCTTGATCGCTTATTAATTTTATAGTCATTGCAAACGAGGTGCAATTTTTATTTTTTCGGTTGCAACCCAATTCACAGCTCAGCAACGGGTTTCCTAACAATCCAGCGCTAATTGCACCTGCTATCACCGCATCTTTTTGCAGATAAACTATGGTTGGGTACACGTTTATCCGCGAAAACTCATCTTGATTGTCTTGGTCAAACGATTTTCGGGTTGCTGCAACGTATGCTTCTACCCCATTGAAAATTTGAACAACGCCAAAATTCACACCTCCTCTATTCATCTTTATCATACTTGTGCTTGGATTAAAATGAAATGTTGCCGATATTTCATAATATCCATTTTCGGGAATTACTAATTTTTCTGTTGTTTCATCAATCACAAACAGCGTATTGTTTGTAATATCTTGTTTATCCATTTGAATGTAATGAAATGTTTTATCGGTGCCCGGACGCAGGTTAAAAAACTGTTGTTTATTACTTTTATACGAGAATGTTTCTTGCGAAAAAGCGAGTAAAGGAAAAAATAATAAAAACAAAAGAAATCGCATGTTGTTTTCTTTCAAAGATACAAAAACAAAAAAACATAAAATTCAACCTTTGTAGCATGTTCAAAAAAAATTAATGCAGCCAAAATTAGCTGCATTAATCACTTTATATAAATAGAAAAAATTACTCTACACCACCCCCCATCGCTTTGTATAGCTGTATGTTGGCATTCCATAGATTGTATTGCGTAGTAATAATGTTCAACTGCGCATTCAATTCACTTTCTGTTGCGGTTAAAACCTCTAAATAGCTTGCCAGACCATTGTTCAACAATTCTTGCGAGTAATTTACAGCCGTGGAATAAGCTTCAGCTTCTTTCTGCTTTAAAACTAATTTTTTATTGTTGATATCAATGGCATACAGCGCATCTGAAATTTCTTTGCTGGCATCTAAAACCGTTTGCTTATAATTTAAAAAAGCTTTTTCTTGGTTAGACAAACTGATTTCGTATTGCGTACGGATTTGTCTGCCGTTTAAAACAGGTTGTGCAATTCCGGCAACAATACTTGCAAAAAACGACGTAGGATCAAACAATTTTTCAAACTCAACCGATTGTAATCCGCCGCTTGCCGTTAATTTTAATGTTGGATAAAAACTGGCTTTAGCAACATTTGTCAACTCAAAAGCGTTTCTAAAACCTAGTTCGGCAGCCACCACATCAGGACGGTTATTTAATGTTTGAATAGAAACACCTTCGGTTATGTTTACATTTAATTGCAAATCTGAAAAAGCAGCACGCTCAATGGCATGAGGAAACATACCTTTTAAAATACTCAACGAATTTTCTTGTTGCTTGATGTTGTTCTCAATATCCAACAACAAAGCTTGCGCACTTAACGCTTGTGCTTCGGTTTGTTTCACGGCAACTTCTGTTACGCGACCGGCGTCTTTTAACGCTTTATTGGTTTCTAAACTTTTGTTGCGGTTTTCAATGGTTTGCAGCGCCACTTGCTTTTGTGCATCCAAAGCCAATAAGTTGTAGTAGGTCGATGCAACCATAGCGATTAGCTGCGTTTTCACAGCTTTGTGTGCCGATACCGTTTGCAGATAGGTGGCTTCGGCAGCCAATTTTTTGCTGGTAATTTTCCCCCAAATATCGGCTTCCCAGCCTAAGCTTCCGGTAATATCAAACTGATCCAATCGCTGACGTTGCCCTAAAATTCTACCAAACTGTGTATTGATCGAGTTTACCGAATGGGTATAGTTTGTGCCGATGGTAAATGTGGGCATATAACCCATTCTGCCTTGCGAAAGGTACGATTGCGCTTGATTGATGTTTTCTAACGCCACACGAATATCTAAATTGTTTTCTAAAGCAGTTTGTATATGCTGTTGCAGCAATGCATCGGTAAAAACCTGTTGCCATGGCACTACACTTTCTGCCGCACTGTCTTTCACCACTTCGTTTGTATTGAACGAGGCGTTGTTCCAAACTTCTGGTTTTTGGTATTCTTTTGTAGCGATACAAGACTGCAACAAAACAGCCGTAATTGCCACAAAAGTTGTTTTATATATAATTTTCATATGAAAAATATTATTTTTTTTTGGATCATATGGAATCGCTATTTCTTAATGGTGTTTGCTTTCGCAAACTTTAAGTTTTTAGTGCGATTTCATGATTATTCTTGAATTGCTTTTTGATCGAATTTTACAGGTTTAATTTTCTCTTGTAATGCTTGAAAAATTACAAACAAAACCGGAATGACAAACACTCCCAAAACAGTTCCTATCAACAAACCAAATGCGGCACCGGTTCCAATAGAACGGTTACCAATATATCCCACACCGCCTGCAAAAACCAATGGCATCAACCCTAAAATAAAGGCAAATGAGGTCATTAAAATCGGGCGTAAACGTGCTTTGGCTCCATCAATAGCTGCTTGTAAAATAGTTTCGCCGTGTTTTCTTCGCTGCAACGCAAATTCTACAATTAAAATAGCATTTTTGGCGAGCAATCCCACGAGCATGACCAGTGCAATTTGGAAATAGATGTTGTTTTCTAAACCAGCGATTTTTTGGGATATAAAAGCACCCATGATACCTGTTGGCAACGATAAAATTACCGCAAAAGGCAACATATAACTTTCATATTGTGCAGCCAAAATGAAATAAACAAAAACGATACACAAGGCAAAAATTAAGATAGTTTGTGAACCGGCATTGATTTCTTCACGGGTTAATCCAGTAAAATCTATTCCGTAATTGGTTGATAAATTTTGTTCGGCAACTTCTTGAACGGCTTTGATGGCATCGCCCGAAGAATAACCAGGCTTTGGTGCTCCGGATACGTTTGCCGATGTAAACAAGTTAAAACGATTGACCGATTGCGGACCATATACTTTTTCTAAGGTTACAAACTGACTTAAAGGTGCCATTGCCCCAGAAGCCGTACGAACAAACATTCCGTTTAGATTGGAAATATTTTTACGATCGCCAGGCAATGATTGCAACATCACGCGGTATTGTTTACCAAAACGGGTGAAATCGCTCACGTAATTACCACCAATGTATCCTTGCAAAGCAGAAAATATGTTGCTCACCGATACCCCCGATTGTTTGGCACGAACAATATCTAACTTAATTTCGTATTGTGCATAATTGGTGTTGAAAGGTGTTTGTGCATACATAATTTCCGGACGTTGCATCAGCGCGTTGATGTATGCCTGAGTAGTTTTATCGAATTCTTTTAAATCACCCCCCGATTTGTCTAGTAATTTCAATTCAAATCCACCTGAAAAACCAAATCCGGGGATGCTTGGTGGTTGAAAGAAAATCATTTTGGCTTCTGGGAAGTTTTTCCCTGCTAACCCAAACAATTTACCGATTACTGCATCAGTTGCTTTATCATCTGTAGTACGTTTTGCAAAAGGTTCCATTTTTATCAACATAAAACCATAGTTAGATCCTGAACCAGAAATAATGCTTCGACCTGAAATAACAGTTACCGATTCAATACCCGGAATTTTTTCGGCTTGTTTACTAAATTCTCGTTCTAATTTATACACACGGTCAACCGACGCACCTGCGGGTAATTCCACATTACCCATAATAAATCCGCGGTCTTCACTTGGTACAAATCCTGCCGGCATGGTTTTGTTTGCAAGGTATGCTCCGCCTAAACAAGCTGCCAAAATGATAAAAGTCACCCATTTGTGTTTGAACAAAAATTGAAACGATTTACCATATTTATTAGTCATTGCATTGAACGCATTATTGAAGGCAGTAAAAAATCGCTTCACAAAATTTTGTTTTTTGCCATGCGCATCGGTGTGTTGTTTTAAAAACAAAGCACACAACGCCGGACTCAATGTTAAAGCGTTTACAGCCGAAATAGCAATTGCTACAATTAGCGTTACTCCAAACTGCTTATAGAAAACCCCTGTTGGTCCGGTAATAAACGTAACCGGAATAAACACCGCACACATTACCAAGGTGATGGAAACAATTGCCCCCGATATTTCGCTCATTGCATTTGTTGTAGCAGTTGTGGCATCTTCGCCAGTTTCTTCCATTTTTGCGTGCACAGCTTCTACCACCACAATGGCATCATCCACCACAATACCAATGGCGAGCACCAGCGCAAACAGCGTTAAAAGGTTTAAGGAATATCCAAACAAATTCAAAAAGAAAAAAGTTCCAATAATTGATACCGGTACCGCAATTAAAGGCACCAAAGTAGATCTAAAATCTTGTAGAAAGATATACACCACAATAAATACCAAAATAAATGCTTCGATTAAGGTGTGCACCACTTTTTCGATTGATGCATCTAAGAATTCATTGGAGTCTAAATTGATTTTGTATTTAATGCCTTCCGGTAGATTTTTTTCAATGGTAGCTAATTCTTTTTTGATCTCGTTGATAATATCTTGCGCATTGGATCCCGGTGTTTGATAAATTGCCATTGCAACCGCCGGATTTCCGTTCAATTCTGAATATCCGCCATAGGTTTGTGCACCCAATTCAATATCAGCCACATCTTTTAAACGAAGCACTTGGCCGTTATCCATTGATTTTATCACAATATCTTCATATTGCGTTTCGGTTTTATACTTACCGCTGTATTTAATGATGTACTGAAACGATTCTCCAGAGTTTTCCCCCAACTGACCCGCTGCAGCTTCTAATGATTGTTCGTTGATTGCTGCACTCACA
This sequence comes from Paenimyroides aestuarii, assembly GCF_024628805.1. Classification (NCBI taxonomy): domain Bacteria; kingdom Pseudomonadati; phylum Bacteroidota; class Flavobacteriia; order Flavobacteriales; family Flavobacteriaceae; genus Paenimyroides; species Paenimyroides aestuarii. Next base: position 1,379,869 of record NZ_CP102382.1, read on the forward strand.
TCGGCAGGTACCAAACCGTGAGCAGCCATTTTTACAGGGTTTAACCACACACGCATGGAATAGTTTTTTGCCCCAAAAGCAGTTGCGTCGCCCACACCATTTACCCTTTTAAGTTCGGGTATAATGTTGATATTCATGTAATTTTGAATATAAGTGGCATCGTAGTTTTCATTTTCAGAATAAAACGACAAAAACATCAACGATGAAGTTTGCTGTTTTTGAGTGGTAACACCCGATCGCGTAACTTCAGCAGGCAATAAAGGCGTTGCTCGCGCCACCCGGTTTTGAACATTTACGGCAGCAATATCAGGATCGATACCTTGTTTAAAAACAATTTGAACCGATGCCGAACCATCGTTACTAGCAGTAGAAGTTAGGTAATCCATACCTTCCACACCATTAATTTGCTCCTCAATGGGAACAATAACACTCTCTAGAACCGTTTGGGCGTTTGCTCCTGGATACGAAGCCGCTACCTGAACAGTTGGTGGTGCAATATCGGGGTATTGAGTAACCGGTAAAACGGTCAAACCCAAAACACCCAAAATGACTATTAGGATAGAAATAACCGTAGATAATACGGGTCTTTCAATAAAAGTTTTTAGCATGATATTTTTCTATTAAAAAACAGGTTTTATAGCATTTACAATAGTGTCGAAATTGGCTTTTTTAGGCTTAATGGCTGTTTGGTTTCTTAAAGTTCCCACGCCGCTCACCACTACAACATCGCCTGTTTTAATGCCTTTATTCACGATAATCATGTTATCCACACGATCCACCACATCAATCACTGTTGATACAGCAGTGTCGTTTACCACTTTGTAAACATTCACCTTTCCTTGTTGTTCGTACGAGGCTACTTCAGGCACGACCAAAACATTAGTATATTTTTTAGGTAAACGAATGGTGCCGCTGTTTCCGTTGCTCAATAATTTATTGGGATTTGAAAAGGCTACTCGGAATTGGACCGTTCCAGTTGCGGCATCAATTTGCCCCGACACAGTTTCAATTTTTCCTTTTTCAGAATAAATACTTCCGTCTGCTAATTGCAATTCCACCTCCGGTAAATCTTTAATCTTTTCGGATAAAGAAGTTCCGGGGGTTGCATTTAAAAACTCAAAATATTCTTTTTCATTCATAGAAAAATAAGCATAAACCGAACTGATGTCTGCAATGGTGGTTAAAGCCGTTGGATCGGTTGGGCCTACTAAACTTCCTTTTTTTAGTGGTAATTGTCCTACAATTCCGCTTATTGGTGCGCGAACCACCGAATAATCAACATTGGTACTTGCACTACCATAGTTAGCTTTTGCTTGTGCCAACGCACTTTTTGCCGACGCCAAATTGGCTTTAGCCGTTTCCAACTGCACATTGCTAATGATGTTTTTTTGAACCAGAGGAATCAGTTTATCAACCTCAACTTGAGCTACATTTACATTTGCCTGAGCAACCGCAATGCCCGATTTGGCTGCGTTTGCTGTTTCAGCCAACATATTGGCTTCTAGTTTAAACAATGGTTGTCCTTTGCTCACCGCTTGTCCTTCATGTACATAGACTTCTTGAATGTAACCTTGAATTTTTGCACGAACATCGTTGTTTATTTTTCCTTGTATAGTAGCCGGAAAAGTGGTGTATCCAACCACATCTTTGGTAGTTGCAGCAACCACATCCAAAGCAGGGGCAGCTGCTTGTGGCGCTTCTTCTTTTTTGGAACAACCAATTGTTGCTGTTCCAATTAGCACCATAAATAGGGCTTTTAGGGAATTATTCTTCATTTGGTTTAATATGGAGTTTTAGGTTTTGAATTGTTTTCTCTATTGATTGGGTCACGTCGCTTAAATGGTCAATATACACATCAAAAGCTTCCTGTTTGAACAAATCTCTGCAAGTTGACTGTCGGTATTCTTTTAATTTTATATTGATTTCTTTTTCGTTTTTTAAGCGTTTTAAAACATCATCTAAACGTTTTAAAAATAAATTTCGGTTGCTTCTAAAATAACGTTTGCGTTCGTTTTCTTTTTTTATTTGTTCGATATAATTGTGTTCTATTAAAACATTTAAACTGGTAGAAACAGAACTTTTGCTTGCTTGAAAAATCTCTACAAGCTCATCAAAAGTTAAGCCGTCTTTGCAATTGTTAAAGATAAAAAGCGTGTAAATACGGGCAGTTAAAGGCGGTAGTTTATAATAAACCTCATAATGTTCGGATATTTCTTTAAAGAGATCTAACGCTAAAAGCTGCCGCATGTTGAATAAATTTTTACAAAAATACTTTTAGTTCGGCAGTTACCGAACTAATTAATGTTAATATTATATTAAATTGATTTTAACAGCATTTAACAATTTAATTTTTAAACCTTTTTAGCTCGTATTGTATTACTCCAAAAAAACATAACAAAATGATATTCAGATATTTGTTTTTGATACCACAGATACACAGATGTAATTTTACAAATTAATGCTACTATGTATGAATGTTCACAGATAATTGAATGCAACACATTCTATTAAAGATATATTATTTTTATGATTTGCTAAAAGCAATATAATAATCTGTGCATCTGTGGCAATTCTATAATGCATTACGGGTACTTTTTAGTCATTTTATTTTGATTTATAATCTGTAAAAAACTGATTATTTACACATTACAAAAGCGAAATGAAATGACAGAAAAAAACTACAAAAAAATTTGCGTGGAATATTTTTAAATGGCTATATTTGCAAGCACAAAATCAAACGGAGATTTAAAAACCGTATATGCGGAAGTAGCTCAGTTGGTAGAGCGTCAGCCTTCCAAGCTGAATGTCGCGAGTTCGACCCTCGTCTTCCGCTCTTGGAAAATCAAACGAAGATTTAAAAATCGTACATGCGGAAGTAGCTCAGTTGGTAGAGCGTCAGCCTTCCAAGCTGAATGTCGCGAGTTCGACCCTCGTCTTCCGCTCTTGGAAAATCAAACGAAGATTTAAAAATCGTGCATGCGGAAGTAGCTCAGTTGGTAGAGCGTCAGCCTTCCAAGCTGAATGTCGCGAGTTCGACCCTCGTCTTCCGCTCTTGGAAACAAAAAACCTCATCAAACGATGAGGTTTTTTTATTCTATAAACTTTAATTCTAAAATTTCCTGATATTTTTTTGGTAGCAGAAAAACGTTTCTTTTCAAAAAAAAAAAAACTCTCAACAAGCGTGTTGCTGAGAGTTTTATTGAGATATTTAGTAAAACTATGCTTTTACATTCAGCATAATTGATAATTCATCCAATTGTGCGTTATCAATCATTGCAGGTGCATCAATCATTACATCTCTACCCGAATTGTTTTTAGGGAATGCAATAAAATCGCGAATGGTTTCTTGACCGCCCAAAATAGCTGTTAATCGATCCAATCCAAAAGCCAAACCTCCGTGTGGTGGTGCACCAAATTGGAAAGCGTTCATTAAAAAGCCAAACTGTTCTTGAGCTTGTTCTGGTGAAAAACCTAAGTGTTTAAACATTAAAGCCTGCATTTCTTTGTCGTGGATACGGATGGATCCACCACCAATTTCGTTGCCATTCAGTACCAAATCGTAAGCGTTTGCACGAACTTTACCCGGATCGGTGTCTAACAAGTGCATGTCCTCAGGTTTTGGCGATGTAAATGGGTGGTGCATCGCGTGGAACCGCTCGGTTTCTTCGTCCCATTCCAACAACGGAAAATCTACCACCCACAAAGGTGCAAATTCGTTGGGTTTGCGCAAGCCCATGCGGTTTCCTAATTCCATACGCAATGCCGATAATTGGGCACGCGTTTTGTTTGCCGGACCTGACAAAACCAAAATCAAATCGCCTTCCTTAGCATTGGTTGCTGCTGCCCATTTTGCTAAATCTTCTTGATCGTAAAATTTATCTACCGATGATTTGTACTGATTGTTTGCTTCGCATTTTACATATACCATGCCCGATGCACCCACCTGCGGACGCTTCACCCAATCAATCAATGCATCGATTTCTTTACGGGTATAGGTTGCTGCTCCTGGAACGGCAATGCCAACTACTAATTCTGCTGTATTGAATACAGAGAATTCTTTGTGTTTAGCCACAGCATTTAATTCGCCAAACTTCATTCCAAAACGAATATCCGGTTTGTCGTTCCCGTATGTTTTCATCGCTTCATCAAACGTCATACGTGGGAATTTTTCAATTTCTATGTTGTGGATTTTCTTTAATAAATGGCGTGTTAATCCTTCAAAAACATTTAAAATATCTTCTTGTTCGATAAACGACATTTCGCAATCGATTTGTGTAAATTCTGGCTGGCGGTCGGCACGTAAATCTTCGTCACGGAAACATTTCACAATTTGGAAATATTTATCCATTCCGCCCACCATTAATAACTGTTTAAAGGTTTGTGGCGATTGTGGTAAAGCGTAAAACTGACCCGGATTCATACGTGAAGGCACCACGAAATCGCGCGCCCCTTCGGGTGTAGATTTAATTAAATAAGGCGTTTCAACCTCGCAGAAATCTAAATTCGAAAGATAATTTCGAACCTCTTGCGTTACTTTGTGGCGAAACAATAAGCTGTTTTTAACCGGGTTTCTGCGAATATCCAAATAACGGTATTTCATACGAATATCCTCGCCACCGTCGGTTTCGTCTTCAATGGTAAATGGCGGCAATTGCGACTCGTTTAGAATTGTGAGTTGTTTCACTAAAACCTCGATTTCGCCCGTTGGAATATTGCTGTTTTTAGATTCACGCTCAATCACCGTACCTTTAACCTGAATAACAAACTCACGGCCTAATGATTTGGCAAGTTGCATAACAGCTGCTTCAGTGCGCGATTCATCAAAAATTAATTGGGTGATGCCGTATCGGTCGCGTAAATCAACCCAAATCATAAAACCTTTATCTCGCGATTTTTGAACCCATCCCGCAAGGGTAATTTCTTTATTTACATCGGCTAACCGCAGTTCGCCGCAATTGTGACTTCTGTACATTTTTCTAAAAAAATTGTTTGTGCAAATGTACAATTTTGTGTGTGATTTACCACAATTGTGTTGTAATTGATTGAATAGGAACATAATTTCTTTTAACATGAAATTTTGTTCTTTGATAGATTTTGAACAAGAGTAGTTGTTTTTAATGATTGTAAAAATTGAATTTTATAACACAAAACATAATGTTTTGTTAAAAAAAATAAGTATGTTTGAAAAAAATGAAAATAAATTGGAGAATTCATGGATGTAAGAAAACGTAAAACCATCCTTTTTCTAGGGATGGCGTTATTTGCTATGTTTTTTGGTGCAGGAAATTTATTATTGCCTGCCTATTTAGGTTTTCAAACCCGAACAGATTGGACCTTTACCTTTACCGGATTTTCGATTACTGCTATTTTGGCGCCGGTATTGGCAATTTTTGCAGTAGCTGTTTCTGGAAATTATTTCACCGATTTGGGCGCACGTGCCAACGTGAAATTGGCCTATATTTTATCGTTAATAAATGTGCTTTGTATTGGCCCTTTAATTGCTTTGCCAAGAGCTGGGGCGTCGGTTTTTGAAGTTGCCATTCAGCCTATCATACCAACAGCGCAGCCGGTTTGGGTGTGTGTGTTGTTTTTTGGAGCGGTAATGGTGGCATCGTTTTCACTCAATAAAATTACTGGAATTTTAGGAAAGATTTTTGCGCCCCTTTTATTGTTTTTTTTAGTGCTACTAATTCTTCCAGGACTTTTTATGGGAGCCACTTTAGCCACTTTGCCCACGGTGATTGAAGACCGCTTTTATGTTGGCTTTCAAGAAGGATATCAAACCATGGATGTATTGGCAGGATTGATTTTTGCCGTACTTTTAATTGCAGGTGCCAATCGCAAAGGATACACGCATACAAAGGATAAAATTGACGTAGTGGTAAAATCGGCGCTCTTGGCTGCAGTTTGTATGCTGTTGGTGTATGGCGGTTTGTTTTATTTAGGTGCACATGCTCAAGCCAATGCATCCGATGTAACACGTTCTTCCTTGCTAATAAGCATTGCTACTCAGTATTTTGGTAGCAACGGCATGTATTTAATTTCTTTACTAATGCTTTTGGCGTGTATAACAACAGCTATTGCATTAACGGCAGGCTCGGCAAACTTTTTTGAACGCTTAACGAAAGGAAAATTGGGTTATATAGAAGGAGTTATTTCTATTACCTTAATTTCTATTTTCTTAGCCATTACAGGTGTTGATACCATAATAGAATATGCGGCAGCTTTGTTGAATTTCATCTATCCGGTTACCTTGGTTCTTATATTATCGGTATTGCTTTTTGGAAAAACAATCACCAACCAAAAACCTTATTTTATAACATTGGTAGTTACTATGGTGATTTCATTTGTGCGGGTGTTAGCCGGTTGGTTTCCAGAAGAAACTTTTTTAGCCAATCTGTTGAATGCCTTGCCAATGGCGCGATACAATTTAGAATGGGTTTTACCAGCTGTTTTAACTTTTGTCATAAGTTGCTTTGCTCTGGGAAGAAATTTGAATAGAAGATAAATCGCACAAATGAAAATAAAAAATGTTTCGCAATATGCGGGGTTTGTATTAGGAATTTTATACGGTATTGCATTTAGATTGCTTTCAGATATGGATCATTTAAGTGGTTTGTATGATTTATTCAGTATCACATTTATATGGATAATTCCTACACTAATAGGTCTTTTTCCAATTTTGTTTTCATCGAACAAACTGTACTTATCACCCTTAAAATTATTTTTATACCCCATTATAAGTGTTTTTTTGTTTTTAATCACCACTTACCTTACAGGTTTAGAAGATGTTTTTTGTTTATTCATTATGGGAATTCCTTGTTTTATTGCAGCTGGTGTTTTAGGAATTTTACTTGGTGCATTTCTAAAAGATAAAATAGTTAACAAAAAAATATATTCCATTTTTCTACTACCTTTGATCTTAAGCCCGGTAGAAAATATCTTTCCCAATAAGTCTCAGGTTTTTAAAGAAACCCATTCTGTTATTATTCATAAAAGTGCATCAGCTATTTTTCCTAATTTGCTAGAAGTACAACCTATTAATACAATCGTATATGGAAATGGATTTTTTCAAACTGTTGGAATTCCTACACCCATAAACTCTAAAATTTTTAGCAAAGATAGTTTGTTGTATCGGATTGGATATTTTACAGATGATTTAAAGTTATACGAAAGTGTCGAAGAATTAAAGGAAAATCATTTTGTGAGTTTTCAAGTTCATTTAGATAAGTCAGAATTAAGAGATAAACCCACGGATTTACATATAATGAAAAGTGATTATTTTAAATTCGGAAAAATAAGTTATGAATTAATACCTATCAATAATACTACAACCAAAGTTGTTTTATCATGCGAATACACCATCAATTCAAAAATGAATTTTTATGCAAACTTCTGGGCTAAAAATATTATTGCCGACTTTGAAAAGCGTTTATTGAAAAGCATAAAAAACAATTTAGAAGCTTAAGATTATTCCTGCTTTTGTTTATAAAAGAAAACCCAACAAAGCGTTAAGTTAGCAACGTTTTGTTGGGTTTTTCAAAAATTGATTAATGGGTATTATCTATCCGCATCAGCTGTCCAAGTAGCACCATCTTTTAAATACAATATGGTTAGATTGCTTGCATTGATTCGGATATAGTGGGTTTCTGTTGATCCAATCATAACAGCAGTGTTTTCGTTTTTTTCGATTTCAACACCAGTAATATCTGGTATTCCGTCTGAAAATAGAAAGTTATATTTATCGCCTACTTTTACAACTTGAACATTTCCATTATCATTCGATTTTGTTTCATCACTATTTACGTAACTCACATTCCCATTATATCGACCAATAAAGAAATCATTGTTTGCAGGATCGTCATCATCACTACATGCTGTAAATACAAAAATTGATAAACATAAGATTCCAAAGATTTTTAAAACATTTTTCATAGCTTTTAAATATTTAATGTTACACCTAACAAAGTTCAATGATTGTGCCATGTGCCAAATTCATGATTTTTAGTGCTTCGGTATCCAAAAAATATTTAAAAAGTGTTCCTTTTTTCTACAAAAAGGGTAAAGCAGATTATTGATTTAAGAATTTTTTAAGATATAAAGTTGCAAGCAAAGCTCCTGTAAATGCCATCCCCACACCCACAAGTACGGGTGCATTATAAGCAAAGCCCAAAGTGATAGGAATGCCTCCAAAATATGCCCCTAATGTATTGCCAATATTAAAACTAGCTTGCCCGGCAGCAGCTGCGATATTTTCGGAACCTTTTGCCGACGTAATCAGCATCATTTGCAAAGGCGAACCAATAGTAAAGGCTACCAACCCCGTGCAAAATGCCATTATATAGGTCAACGATTCAATATGAGCCGTGAAATGAACAACCGTTAAAGTAACCGACATCGTTAAAAAGCAACCAATTGCAGCTTTCGTAGGTGAAAAAGCATCGGCCAATTTTCCGCCTAAAATATTCCCGATAAACATTCCAAAACCAATCAAAATCATAATAATAGGAACATGACTTTCAGGAAGTTTGCCCACCTTTGTAACCATTGGCGCAATATAGGAAATCCAAGCAAATAAGCCGCCAGTTCCAATAGATATAATAGCTACAATAAGCCATGCTTTGACGCGTGTAAAATAGGATAATTGCTGTTTTAAATCGCCGTTTGCAGTATTGTTTAAAGCGGGCAACCAAAAATAAATGCTGGCAAAAGTGACCAAACCCAACAAAGCAATAATTGCATAGGTAATGCGCCACGAGAAATGATGACCAATATACGTTCCCAATGGCACACCGGCTAAGTTGGCAATCGTCATTCCGGTAAACATAAAGGCAATTGCTTGTGCTTCTTTTCCTTTTTTTGCTAATTGCGCTGCCACAACCGATCCCACACCAAAAAAAGCTCCATGGGGCAAGCCCGATAAAAACCGGCTACCGGCAAGGGTGTAATATTCAGGAGCAATAGCAAACAATCCGTTAAAAAAAACAAACAACAGCATTAAGAAAAGTAATACTTTTTTCGGTGCAATTTTTCCTGTAAACAATGTTAAGACAGGTGCGCCAATCACCACTCCCAAAGCGTACAACGCAATAAAATGAGCCGCTTGCGTAATTTCTATTTGTTGGTCTTTGGCAATATCAGGCAAAATACCCATCATGGTAAACTCCGTCATTCCTATGGCCAAACCGCCAAAAGCCAAAGCAATCAATCCTTTGTTCATAGCTTCGTTTTATTAAGAATTTGCAAAGGTACAGCTTCCTTTATAAATAAGGGTTAGGTAAATAAAATCATTTTAAAACTTTAAAAAACAAATTTTTTGTCTTAAAATTGATAAAAAAAAGCATTCAGTATATTTAAAATTTAAAAGGAATTGATATATTCGTACAGTAAAATTTTAAAAAGTTAAAGGCTTTAAAGCAAATTTGTATGAAACAAAGTATGTCTGAAGATCAGCAATTTATTTTTGATTCGATTTACACACAAGTACGTTCTGGATTTTATAGTTTAGAAGAGATCCAAGCCAATATTATCGAAGAAATAGAGGATAATGGTTTTGAAGATGAAATTTCGGAAGAATGGGCACACGAACAAATAAACCAAGAGTATGAAACGCTTTTGAACGAAAGTAAAAATTGGGGTGAAGATACCCAAACCCAACGTTTAATTGCTGCTTTTGACGAGTTGGCGGAAAAAAAAATCATTGCACTGCACTATGCCGGATTTACGATTGATGACGGGGAATATGAAGTGGTAGAAGTAGAACGCACTTTAATTGACAACGACGAAAAATCGGAAGGATATTGCTTTTATCACGGTCAAGATTTAGAACGCGCCGTTCGTGGCGAAGGACTGTATATTAGTTTTCAAAAAGTTAATAACGAAAGTGATGCTGTAAGCAAAGAAGTGGCAAAAAAAATCGTGGAAGTTTTAGAAAAGCATGGTTTGAAAGTGGATTGGAACGGAAAAGCAGCCACACGCATTTTACTGCCAGATTTTAAATGGGAAAAAGTATATGATGAAGACGATCGCGATTTGTTGAATTACAACTATGTAATCGATGCGATTTTACTGAATAAATAAAAAAACCACTCAGCCGAGTGGTTTTTTTGTGAAATTTAGATAGAATCGATTAATAACTTATAAAAATCAATCAACGCTTTTGCAGCACCAATTTTATCTTCAAATTCTAAATGATATTTACTGGCCACTTTCCATTTGCCATCGCTATAATTTGACTCAATATGTGGTTCGAACGCATTTTGTTTAGCTATTTTTTCTAAACCACAATTAATAACTGTTTCTTGAAGGGTGTTTCTGAACGAGAGGTTGTTACATGAAATTTTCAGCATTTCTTTTTTCCGAGAAAATAAACTCATAAAATGATTTCGAGAGGTGATTTCAAATGAATGAAAATTACAATTACTTAATATCAAATCAACAGTCCCTAAGTTATAATTACCTAATTCATTGCGCATCTTTATTGTCATATTCTTGTAAGTAACTTCAATAATATATTCGCTAATAGGAAGCTTGCTTCCGCCAACCCCGCCAACTTTATAGTCGGTAAAAGAGAATAGCGCATTTTCATATGAATCGGCTAAAGCTTTATATTCATTTTCCATCCAGAAAAGAGATTAAAATTTGTTTAAAAAATCAGTTTGTAATTATACATAATTATTTTCACTATTTTTTTATAAAATACGTATCTTTAAATAAAAATGAAATTTGGAAAAGTTGCCGATCCGTCTTTAATAGATTTTACCTTGCCGCCCACTGCGCCCGAAACCTATACGGTTTTAGCACATACTCCTAAAAGCGATTTTGAAGTTTTTGTAGGTTGTGCCAAATGGAACAAAACCGATTTAAAGAATTTCTATCCCAGAGGCACAAAAGATGAATTAACCTATTATTCGCAACAGTTCAACAGTATTGAGCTGAATGCTACCTATTACAGCGCACCTTCTAAAGAACAAGTACAGATTTGGAATGCTAAAACTCCTGAAAATTTTAAGTTTTTTCCTAAAATACCACAATCAATCAGTCATTACAGCAGGTTGTTGAACACCAACGAAAAAGTATTGGCGTTTACAGATGCGTTGGCGTTTTTTGAAAACAAGTTAGGAATGATTTTTCTGCAAATGCACGAAAATTTTAAACCAAAAGATTTTAGCCGATTGCAACAGTTTATCGAAGAATTTCCAAAAGGTTTTCCGTTAGCAATTGAGGTTCGCAATGAAGAATGGTTTGCCGATAAAACTATTTTCAATACATATTGCAATTTGTTGCAACAGCACCATGTAGCAAATATTATTGTTGACACTGCTGGTCGGCGTGATATGCTGCATATGCGGTTAACAAGCAACACAGCATTTGTGCGCTATGTAGGTGCCAATAACGCTGCCGATTACGAAAGACTAAACGATTGGCTTTCGGTGCTTAAAGATTGGCGCGAAAACGGTTTGCAAAAACTGTATTTTTTTATTCATCAAAACACCGAGGTTGAATCACCTTTATTGGCTACTCATTTTATAAAGCAGTTAAATGATGCGTTTAAATTGAATCTTCCATATCCAGGAAAAGAAGAATTGTCACTATTTTAAAATCAAACCTTATGGAATCAACATTTATAGAAAGTGTAAAAAAACAGTTTGCTTATTACAAACAGTTGGGTGATAAAACATTTGAACAACTGCATGAAACCGATTTTTTTTGGCAATTTAATGAGGAAAGCAACAGCATTGCCATTATAGTAAAACATTTGTGGGGAAATATGCTTTCACGATGGACTGATTTTTTTATAACCGATGGCGAAAAAGAATGGCGTAACCGTGATTCCGAATTTGAAAATGACTTAAAGTCTGCCCAAGAGGTTCTAGAAAAATGGGAAGCTGGCTGGAACCGTTTGTTTGCCACCCTGAACAGCTTATCGGATGCTGATTTAAGCACAATCGTCTATATTCGAAATGAAGGGCACACGGTGCAAGAGGCTATTAACCGCCAACTAGCGCATTATCCTTATCATGTGGGACAAATTGTTTTTATTGGTAAAATGATTCAAAACAACAAGTGGCACTCGTTATCAATTCCTCGGAATCAATCTCAGAAATACAATGCCAACAAATTTTCTACAGAGAAACAGCGCAAGCATTTTACCGATGATTTGTTAAACGATAAACACCGAAAATAATATGGGGTTATCAATCAAAAAAATACTAAAACAAACCCATCACCGCAGTTGGGATCCACCCAAGCATGGATATAGTTTTTACCAAGAGTGGAACCGTGCTTTGTTTTTTCATTGGAAGATAGATGCAGATGTGTTGCTAGAATTAATTCCCGATGGTTTAACCCTTGATTTGTTTAATGACGAAGCCTATGTTTCGTTAGTGGCTTTTAGCATGGAAAAAATCCGACCACGATTTTTGCCTGCATTTGCACCGATTTCTAATTTCGAGGAAATCAATCTGCGAACCTATGTGGTGAAAGACGATATTCCCGGCGTATATTTTTTAAGTATCGAAGCTAGTAAAATCATTTCGGTAGCTGTTTCAAAATTATTGTCGGTTTTGCCTTATGAGCATGCCGATATGTATCGGAACAACAAAGATTTTTATCAATCAGCGTTTAATAAGAAACAATTTTCGTTTGAAGCTAAATATCAAATTAAAAACGAAATAACCAACAAAACCGACTTAGATTGTTTTTTAACCGAGCGCTATTGCTTGTATGTTGATGCCAATGAAAGTTTATATCGATACGATATTCACCATATTCCATGGCCGTTATATCATATTGATTTGTATCAATTAGAAACCAACTATGTGTTGGGCAATTTAGATCTAAACACTTTGCCGTTTAAAGTGCATTATTCTCCGGGCGTGCAAGTGATTGCTTGGAATAAAATACAGGTTTAGTTGTTGCTTAAAACGATTCTTTTCCGCGTTCATATTGGGGCGCCCAATCAATGGCAACATTCAGCTCGTTGGCAAAATCGTACACCAAATGCGGGTTCTGTAAAAAGCCTCGCGCAATAGAAACAAAATCGGCTTCTTTTTTCTGCAAAATAGCTTCAGCTTGTTTTGCATGGGTAATTAAACCAACCGCACCTGTAATCATATTTGTTTCGGTTTTAATGCGATTAGCAAAAGGAACTTGGTAATTTTCATGTTCCGGAATTTGTTGATGCGCCACCGCACCACCTGTTGAAACATCAATAACCTCCACATTTTTCTGCTTTAAAATATGGGCCAATTTCACGCTCTCAAAACACGTCCATCCGCCTTCGGCCCAGTCGGTCGCTGAAATACGTACCCATAGCGACTGATTGGTAAGCACTTGCTGTACCTGCTCAACTATTTCTAGAAGAAAACGAATTCGGTTTTCAAAACTTCCGCCGTATTCATCGGAACGGTTGTTAATTAAGGGCGAAAAAAATTGATGGATTAAATAGCCATGAGCTGCATGTAACTCCACCACATTATACCCGGCAGTAACCGCACGCTGTGCCGACTGTTTAAATGCCTGAATGATTTCTTGGATATTTTGTTTGGTCAAAGCCACCGGTGGATGGTCTTTTTGGTGATAAGGTAGCGTAGAAACACCAACTGTTTGCCAGCCATTTTCATGTTCGGGTAAAAATTGGTTGCGGTTGATCCAAGGTTTGTTGGTAGATGCTTTTCTGCCTGCATGAGCCAGTTGAATTCCTATTAAACTCCCTTGCGAGTGTACAAAATCAACTATGTTTTTTAATGCCGGAATTTGCGCATCGTTCCAAAGACCTAAATCGCCGTAGGTGATGCGTCCTTCAGGAACCACTGCTGTAGCTTCTTGCATAATTAAGCCTGCTTTACCAATTGCAAACTGGCCTAAATGCACCAAATGCCAATTGGTGGCAAAGCCATTTTCAGCAGAATATTGGCACATGGGCGAAACCACCATGCGGTTTTTTAATGTATGATTTTGTAGTTCTAAAGGTTGAAATAATAGGCTCATGAAACGTATTTGTTATGGAAACATAAAGTTAGGACTATTTTAAAGATATATAAAAAGGTTTGTGCTAAAACATTTATTGTTTTGAATTTTTATTTTTTTTAAACCTCAAAAAAATCAATAATTACAATTAACCCACACTCAATCGAATCGATTGAAAAGATGATCTTTTAAGCGAAGTTAGTTCCCAAAATAATTGAGTTGTATAAAAAAAATCGCCACTAATATTTCTATTAGTAGCGATTCGATCTTATTTCAAAGCTTTCCTTACCTCCGGAGCTACTTTAGTTCCAAATAATTCAATCGATTTCATAAGCATATTGTGGTCTGGGTCGCCCACATCCATTTGTCCTACGAAGCGGGTATGACCAAACCATTCGTGCTGTTGCAAAATTTTATCGATCACCGCATTGGGTTCTCCTATAAAATAAGCTCCTTCTGGTTGGGTGGTGTTTAAAAATACTTCTTTGCTAAATGGTGCCCAACCGCGCTCTTTTCCTATATGATCCATCTGGGCTGCATAGAACGGAAAATAATCATCTTTTATACTGCCGGTGGCGCCTAAAAAAGTATGTGAATTAATACCTACTTGCATTTTTGCTACATCATGACCTGCTGCCAGATAATTTTCTTTATAATAATCAATCAAAGGTTTAAAATTTACGGGCATACCGCCAATAATGGCAAACATGATGGGTAATCCCAATCGTGCAGCACGAAGTACTGATGCGGGCGTTCCACCCACGGCAATCCAAACGGGCAGTTGGTCTTGAAATGGTTTGGGATGTAGATTTACGTTTTGCAAACTCTGTGTTAGTCGGCCATTCCAATTGATATTGGTACCGTTTTTAGCAACAATATCTAACAAAAGCATTAGTTTGTCTTCAAACAAGGCATCATAATCGTCTAAGCTAAAGCCAAAAAGCGGAAACGATTCTATAAAACTACCGCGACCTGCCATAATGTGTGCCCTGCCTTTTGAAATTTGGTCTAACATACTGAAATCTTCGAACAAACGCACTGGGTCGCTAGAGCTTAAAACGGTTACAGCCGATCCTAACTTTATGTTTTTTGTAACAGCCGCTGCGGCGCTTAAAAACAATTGCGGATTGGTTACGCTGTAATCGGCGCGGTGGTGTTCGCCCATTTCAAAAACATCTAAACCCACTTCATCTGCCAGTTGCACTTGTTCTAACATTTCCGTAAACCGTTGATGAGGTGCTTTGCGCTGTTGTGTTTGGGGATGCAATCTCAAATCGCCAAACATTGATATTCCTAATTCCATAGAAACTGATTTTTTAGTAAAGTTCGTGAAATAGTTGCGGTATCTGCTTAATGTAGTGTAAGAAGTTACTCCCTTTTTTCTTTGCGATACAAATCCCAGATCTTTACTTGCTCTTTCCTGCCTTTTTGTGCCACTTGGATGTATGATTTTGAATTGCTTTTCGCTTTTTTATCTAAATAATGATTGAAATGGTTCAATAATAAAATCCAATATTTGGCTTTAGAGTAGGGAAGTCCCAATGCAGACCGGCTTTCACTGCCCAATAAAACTTCATTGTAACCAATGTTTGTTTTTTGCACAAACCATTTCATAAGCGAATTATTGGTAAAGCTTACCAATTTTGGTTCTTCGTATAAAGCCCAAGCCAAATCTTTCGAGTCTTGATCGATGCCTTTTTGGGTTTTGCTCCATAAATACAATTGTTTAGCAGCTTCTTCGCCAGTATCAGGCAATAAATTAAACGGAATGCCCAAAAGATAGCCCACATATTTCCACAGATGCAAAACAGCGTTTATTTCTTCATTTGTTGGTGCAATTTTCAATTTTGATAATCCGTCCATAAAGGCAATGGAAAAGCCTAAATTGGTAGCCAACATGTCCCACAAATTAATGGGTCTGCCCCAAAGTTCGGATTTCCAATCAGGTGATTGTTCAATTTGTAAGCGCGAAAACGAATGAATCAGTCGGGTGGTAAGTACCGAATAGATACCTTTTTGCTTGGGTTTTAATCCGTTTACTTCGGTTACAAACATCCAAAAATCAACCGTGTCTGCCAAGCGTTTCACAGCACCTTTGTGCAAAGCTTTTGTAAATATGAGTGGTTTGTTGATTGCCGATGATTCATATCCGCCCATTAAACAATAATTGCGCAAAACCGAAAGTGCCGGTGTTCCGCTGCGGTTGCAGTAAGATGCTGCCTGATTAATCAAATCAAAATCTACCCAAGTTGGAATATCGGTAAACTGTTTAAAAAGTTGTTGTGCGGCTTCAGATAGATGTTCTTTGTTGGACGGATACATAGAAAAATCACGATGCAAATTTGCAATAGCCGCGCTAAACGGTTTGTTGCTGAAATACTCTTTTGCTACGGTATCGCCCAATTCATCAACCTGGAAATACAGCGGAATAAGTTGCTCGCTTTCTTCCAAAGAATCATTGGGCAGTAAATGCGGTAATAAATTATCATTAGTAGCCTTCCAATAACTCGAAAAGGAGTGCTTGTTTTCAGGCTGGTATCTTTCGGGGTATTTCATAGTTTAAAGATATAAAAAAAAGGTTGATTTGAACTTCAAATCAACCTTTAGTACCGTAATTCTTTTATAATTATAGCGAAAATATGATACCAAAATTTGCAAATCCCGATAAAGAATGCATTATCATTTCTTGTGAAAAATTTGGAGTTGCCATTAAGTTGTTTTTAGTGTTATTATCACGAATATTTAATATGTTTTTTGCGTTTAAATAAAATTGTACTTTTTTACTGAAGTTGTACTGTGTTCTAAACCCTAAATCAAAAATATTCTGAGATTGTATTGAAGAAGTTTTAAAAATAAAGTATTGAGAATCTATACTCCAATTAAATTTGTTATTTAATGCTACTCCTGTTAAGGTTGCAAAAGGTGTTATTCTTTCTAGTTTTGATAAGTTCGAAAAAAAAGCAGTACTATTTTTACTAGTATTACTAACATAATTAATACCTGCATTAAAATTTAGTTGATTGTTTTTAAAGTAACTTTGCAGATACAATTTTGAAGATATATTATAATTTTCATTTTCGCTTTTTTCTTTGTTTATAAAGGTTTCAAGCATAGAAACACTACCAAAAGTGTTGAAATTTAAGCCAAATGGTATATTTCGAAATTTTTTATTAAATGTAAAGTTTCCAGATGTTGTTTTATTTGTTTCTATGTACTGAAAATTTTGTTGAGTGACTAATTCTAAGTTATTAAATGTTCTCTCCAACTTTTTTCGATCACTACTATGGGAAAGTGAAAGAGAAGAGAATATATTTTTCTCAGGAATATTGTACATTAATCCAATATTATAAGAATCTGTTATCATTAATTCAGGGGCAACTAGTGATGGCAAGATATAAGATCTGTAATCATCAACTAAATTGTTTGATAGGAAGTTCAGTATCGAAAATCCGTTTAAATTTGCGTTATATGCAAAATAACTGGATAAATTTTTATTTAAATTACGAGAAATACTAAAATTGGGTAAAATAGCACTTACAGCTTTTTTAGAACCAAGTAAATAAGAATGATTGGTGTAATTATATTGAAAACCTAAACTATAGTTAAACAACGGTTTTTTTAAAGTACCTTGATATTGAACACCAAGTATTTGTTCGGATTTGTTGTAATCATCATTTAATTGATAAGATTTTAAATCATCTAAATTATTATTTAAATGCTCGTTCGAACGACCTAAGTATGTTCTAAAAATTAACTTATCACTTCCTAATTTCCACGAAATTCTACCTTGAACTCCAATATCACTGCTTTTCACATTTGTTTTTTGATTTAGGTTAGAATTTAAAATATCAAACCATGAAAACACTTCAGATGAATGAAAGCCTTTTTTTGTATTGGTGGAATTATTGTCGTAAAAAGCTACAACATCTATTAATAAATTTTTAGTTAATGGATTTTTATAAATAGCATTTATACCATATTTATTTGTTTTAAAATTTAAATCATTGTTAAAGTATAATTGGTCACCGCTTGATAAAAAAGTAGATTCTAAAAATTGATTTTGATTATCTTTTGACCATAACGAATAACCATTTACATTAAAATACGAATCGTTGTTTAACTTAACTTCGTATTTTAATATATTTGATGCATAAGCTGATGAACCTGTTATTTTATCTAACCTGTCAATATTGCTTGATTGCCCATCGAAAAATACTTGCTTATTAATTGATTCTTCGGTTTGATCTAATAAGTTGAAAATAGATATAAATTCTATTTTTGACTTGTTGCTAAATTTATGCGAGAAATTTAAGGTGTAATTGGTTAGTTTTCTATATTTTACATGGTCGTCTGCGAATAAAAAAGAAGGTAGATCTAAATCGGAGGTAGAAAAACCTCCTTGTGAGAATTGTTCACTCATAATTCGCTTTCCATTCATTTTTCGGGTATCCATATAATCTTTAACCGATAAAACGCTGTAATTAATGTTATTGGTATTTGTTACCAGATTAAACATTGTTTTTTCGCCAAAATTATAAAGGTTGCCGTGTAAATTGTAGCGTTCTTTAAACCCACCTTCTAATGTAATGTTTCCTTTGAATTTGTTTTTAAAGTTGTCTTTAATGCCAATATTCAAGGCTGTTTTACCGTTTTCATCAAAATTTTTTATGCTTGATAAATTTTTATAATTGGTAAGCAATTCTATTTTTTGAATCATTTCGGCGGTAATATTGTCATTTGCAATTTGGTGGTTTCTATCGAAAAATTCATTGCCATCAAACAACAAATTGTCAATTATTTTTCCGTTGTATCTTATTTTTCCATCCTCATCAATTGCTAATCCGGGTAATTTGTTAACTACATCTTTTAGTTTTAGTTCGGAACCATTTAATAGTGATTTTAAATTATATTGCAGGGTATCACCTTTTTTAATTACATCATACGCTTTTGTATCTATTATTATCTCTGTAAGCTCATTTGTTTTTGCTTCTAATACGACATTTAAGAACTCATTTGTATCTAAAATTAATTCTTTAGATTCATAAGAAAAATGCTGTACTTTTAACTTTAGCGGAAAGGCATTATTATTTGTAGCGATAGTAAAATTACCCAAACTGTTTGTTTGGGTATAAGTGATTATTTTATTGGTTGTGTTATTTATTAGTTGAATAGTAACTAAAGGTATTTTGTTGCCGCCTTCGTCTGTTATAGTGCCATTAATTTCCTGCCCATAAAAAATATAGGGAATCAAGCTAATAAATAATGATAAAAGTATTTTGTAAATGCTTTTCAACTAGAAATTAATATGTAATAGTTTGTTTTGTTATATTGCTATTATTAGGGTCTTTTTCTATTATGTTTTTAAATTGAGGTTTAGGTGTGTTAGGTTTCATGTAAACTTCATTAAAAGTGTAGGTTTGCCCAGTAAAAGTTGGTTTTTGTATATTGATTGGGTTGTCAATGAATTTCACCGATTTAGCAACTAATTCTGAAGCACCTGTATTCACGTAAAGGATAAGACCTGGCAGGCTGTCATACTTTTCTGGACCGGCACTAATGGGTATCTCATCGGTAAACCAAGCTTCAAAATGATATCCATTAATTTTTGATATTGCTTTTGTACAGGTGTAGCCACTTATTTCTTTTTGCTCGTTTGTAATTTCCCATTGCCAATCAAAGAAATTATCTACAATTTGCTTTTTTTCATTTACAAATAGTTCGGCATATATTTTTCTGTCAATATAATCTTTGAAAAATCTTTTTTCAAAAATTCTGAAAATTCTAGACGTGTCCTCAAATGTGATAACTTGTGTGATTTCTTCACCATTCGCTAACTTAACTAATTCAGTGCTTGTCTCAGTTTTATTTAGTTTTGAGAAGTCGTTGTTTTCATATAATGATATTCCATTTGCATAAGTTAATGTATAAGAAAACATATTACGTTCAAAAGTTTTCCGTACAGGTGCAGGAAGTTGTTTTATTTCTTCAGGATTTTTTACAATTTTGTTTTCAAAATACTCTACTTGTATTTTTTGTGCAAACGAATTTACGGTTATTAAGAAAAAAAACGTTAATGTATATTTAAGCATAATTTATTCAATATTTAAGCGATTGTATAATTATGTTAATACAATCGCTTGATTTTAATCGTTCAGTTAACAATTTCGCTACCAGCCGTAACCCCAACAAGAAGTTGAAGATGATGTACCTCCGTGTCCTAGAGACATACAAGTTGTACATGCACCGGTTGTTACATAATACCAAGTGGTGGTGGTATAAACTTGTCCATCTATACCTGTGTAATCCGTTTGGTAAATGCCCACGAGGCTTTTATATTCAACTGTAGAACAAATACGATACCCCCCTTCTAAACTTTCAGTTTCTTTTTCTGAAGAATTAGTTGAAGGTGGATTCATCTCTAGACCTTCTAGAGGGTTTACAACTTCATTAGAAGCAAACCCATTTGCCGCGCAAGCTATCACAGTATTAGCTAGAAATAATTTTTTTTCTCATATCAGTATTAAATTAGCAATTAATATCCCTATTATAATGATAAAAATAGTAGTACACAAATTTCGGTATAAAAATACCATTTATGTGTTACGTTTTCAATAAGTTAAAAGCCTAAAATCATCTAAGCTTTCTGTGTTTCAGAAATATAGTATGAGTGTTTAAAGATATAAAAAAAGGTTGATTTGAACTTCAAATCAACCTTTAGTAAAGTAATCAATTAACTAAAATAAATCTATTATTAATGATGGGCAAAATCCGATAATTAGATTAATGATGATGGCTGCTACAGCAACCGTTACATACACAAGGTTTTTTGGATAAACTGTTTGTGCATCTGCATTTTTATAGGTAAACATGGTGATGATTACCTTAAAGTAGTAATAAATACTAATGATTGATGTGATTACAGCAATGATAACTGTGATATAGAAACCTTGTTTTAAGGCTTCGGTAAACAAGAATAATTTTCCAAAGAATCCGGCTAAAATAGGTATTCCTGCCATTGATAATAAGGCCAACGACAAGGTTACTGCCAACACTGGTTTGTGTTTTGCAAATCCGCGGAAATGCATAACCAATTCTTCTTTTTTATCTTGGCAAACATATAAAATAACGCTAAACGCTGCAATACCTGCTACTGCATAAGCTGCCATATAATAAAATAAATAAGGCTCGGCGGTTTTACCCAACAAAATTGCCGTTAACATAAAACCGGCATGCGAAATACCTGAATAGGCCATAAGACGTTTGATGTTGGTTTGTTTCAATGCCATTACGTTACCCACAATCAATGTTACTACAATTAAAAAGGCAATTAAGTTTACAAAGTTTGTTGGCATGGCAGGGAAAAATACTACGCTTAATTTGTAAAACGCAGCTACGGCAGCCACTTTTGCCAAGGTACTCATGGTGGTGGTGGTAAGCAAAGGTGCTCCTTGATACACATCCGGAGCCCAGAAATGGAATGGGAAGGCAGCTATTTTAAATAACAAACCAACCAACATTAATGTGAAACCAACCGTGAACCATTTTGGCATAGCCAATTGTGTGCTTGCCAAAAGAATCTGATCCATGTCAAACGAAGCTGTTGCGCCATAAATCAAGGCTATTCCGAACAAAATAAATCCTGAAGCGAAAGATCCCATTAAGAAATATTTCATTCCGGCTTCGTTGCTTTTGATATTTGTTCGGTCGCTTCCTGCTAAAATGTATAAGGTAATCGATAAAATTTCTAATCCTAAAAAGAACATTACCAAGTTTCCAAATGAAACCATACAGTATGCACCAATCAATAAGAATATTTTTAAAGAGGTGTAATCTGATATTTTATCGTATTGTTCCTTGTAAAATGATTGACCCAAAGCCACTATAAAAAACGTTAAAACAATAAATAACGAATTGAACAAAACCGTTGATTTGTTTACCACGATCATATTATTATAAAACGAATCTACGGTGTTGTAATCGCAGATATTTAATCCTAAAGCCACCAACAAACCAATCAAAGTAAGAGGTACAATGGTTTTGCGCAGGTTAAAAATTTCTAATACTAATATAAGAACCGCTAAAGATGCTAAAGCTATTAATGTACTCATAGTTTAATTTTTCTATGTTCTATTGAATAAATAAATCGGTTAGTAATTTTGGATAGATTCCCAAACCAATTAAAACCACGCAAATAATTGCCAAAACCATATATTCTTTAGTAGTTACTTCGGCAAAAACTTTGTTTTCAGTACTTCCTAACACGGCATTTTGAAACATTTTTAGCATGTAATATGCTCCCAAAATGATCGATGTTCCTGCAAAAATGGCGTATAATAATTCTTTTTCTGATAAGGCAAACAATAGGGTAAACTCTCCGATGAATCCAAAAGTTCCCGGCAAACCAATCGATGCAAATAATACAATTAAAAAGAAAGTGGTGAATTTAGGAGCTTGTGAACGAATACCGCCCATTTCCTTAATTTGATAGGTGTCGTATCTTTTGTAAATGATATCGGCTAAATAAAACAAGCCAACCACTACAAAACCGTGGGCTACCATCTGAATAATCGCACCTTGATAACCCGTGCTATTTCCAACATAAGCGCCGGCAGCGATTAAACCAACGTGTGCCATTGACGAATAGGCCAATAAACGTTTTAAATTTTCAGAACGTAAAGCAATCAACGAAGCATAAATGATACCGATGATGCAAAGTACAATAACTGTTTTTAAAACATTTTCGGATACATTTCCTGCAATCGGCATTTGCCAACGCAAAATAGAGTAGATACCCATTTTTAGCATGATGCCCGAAAGTAACATAGTACCAATTGTTGGCGATTTTTCGTAGGTGTTTGCCTGCCATGTGTGGAAAGGAAAAACAGGAATCTTAATTCCATAAGCTAAGAAAAATGCCAAGAAAATATAATTTGCTTCTTTGGTTGATAGCACTGCTTTAGAAAGATCAGCCCAAGCAAAACTTCCTGTTACTGAATACAAATAAGCAAAAGCCGCCAACATGAACAGTGATCCTGCAAAAGTGTAGATAAAAAAGGTTACCATCACGCGTTTGCGTACTTTCCAATCGTCGCTTCCCCATAATAATCCAATAAAGAAAATAGGTAACAATGCTAATTCCCAGAAAATATAGTACACCAAACCATCTTGTGCCAAGAATGTTCCAGCCATTGCAAATGCCATAAACAAAACCAAAGCATACAACTGGTTTGCTTTAGAATATAAGGTGTTGAACGATGCCAAAATAATAATTGGCAACAAAAGCGTTGTTAATAGCACCATGGTTAAGCTTAAACCATCCACCACAAATGATAAAGCTACATTTGGGTTTGAAATCCATTGCTGTGTAAACGAGATATTGCCACCGTTTAAATAATCGCCTGTTAAAATCAATGCAATTACGGCGTTTATCAAACTGGTTACTAAAGCAATTTTAGCTGCATTTTTAGAGTTTGATGCCAACGTAGCAACTGCTCCCAAAACATAAATAAGTAAAATAATAATACAATTCATTGCCATAATTTTAGTAACACATAAATAAATAATACAACAAGCCACAAACACCAATTACAAAGGCAAATAAATACAGACCAATGTTTCCGTTTTGTGCTTTTTTACCTTGATAAGATAGTTCTGCTGGAATTCTCCCAAAGCTTAAAACCACCCCGTTTATCAATCCATCGATTTGTTTTTTGAAGAATGATCCAAAGAAATTCAATGGATGAACAATTAATGATTGATAAATTTCATCTAAATAATATTTGTTTACAAGCACTTTTTGTAAGCCCGACACATTGTTATCATTAACAGGAACTTGCTTGTTTTTAACATATTTAAAGTAGGCAACCATTAAACCAACCAATGCACCAACAACAGCCAATCCCATTAAGATGTATTCAGTTGTGCCTAATTCATGGTGGTGTAATGTAGCACTGTTTTTAATCACCGGTTTTAAAAATTCGTTCAACCAACTGTTTCCTGGAAGGCTGATTAATCCGCCAACTGCTGCCAATACTGCCAAAATTATCAAAGGCATGGTCATTGCAGACGGACTTTCGTGTAAATGATCTTCTTGTTCTTTGGTGCCTCTGAATTTGTTAGAGAAGGTTAAGAACAACAAGCGGAACATGTAAAATGCAGTTAATATCGATGCTAAACTTGCAATAACCCATAACACCGTATTGTGGTGAAATGCCGATAATAAAATTTCATCTTTAGAGAAGAAACCTGACAACGGAGGAAAACCTGAAATAGCTAAAGTGGATATAAAAAATGTAGCATACGTGATTTTCATGTGTTTCTTTAATCCACCCATGTGGCGCATATCTTGTTCGCCGCCAATTGCGTGGATAACCGATCCGGAACCTAAGAACAAACATGCTTTAAAGAACGCGTGTGTAATTACGTGGAAAACGGCAACTTCGTACGCACCTAAGCCTAATGCCAAAAACATTAAACCTAATTGCGATACAGTAGAGTATGCCAATACTTTTTTAATATCGTTTTGTACCAGCGCAATAGTTGCTGCAACTAACGAGGTTATTGCACCAATAATTGCAATAATGTGTTGCACATCGGGCGTTAAATCGAACAAAAAGTTTAAGCGGGTAATCATAAATATACCTGCGGTAACCATTGTAGCTGCGTGGATCAATGCCGAAACAGGTGTTGGTCCCGCCATTGCATCTGGTAACCAAGTGTATAGCGGTAATTGCGCACTTTTACCTGTTGCTGCAATAAAGAATGCCATGGTTGCAATTCCTAGAGTAGGTGCTAAATAGCTTTGTTCTTTTAAGGCAACGAAATCAAGCGTGTGAAATAAATAGCCGGTTACAAAAATACCAACCAAAAAGCCTAAATCACCAATACGGTTCATGATGAATGCTTTTTTAGCGGCGTTGTTGTAATCTTGATTTTTATACCAAAATCCAATTAATAAGTAAGAGCATAAACCAACGCCTTCCCAACCAATAAACATCATTGCTAAGTTGCTTCCTGTGACTAAAATCAACATGAAGAAAACAAAGAAATTCAGATAGGTAAAGAATTTAGAAAAATGCTCGTCATGGCTCATATAACTTGTTGAATACAGATGGATCAATGTTCCGATACCTGTTATGAACAACAACCAAAGAGCAGCTAATTGATCGAAATAAAATCCGAAATCAATAGAAAAATAATTGAATTTCATCCATTCAAATAACACCACTTTTACAGGTGCTGCATCTTGAATGTAAGCGAAAAATAAGCATGAAGTTACAAACGAAGCAGCAATCGCTACTGTTGCAATAGTACCCGATACTTTTTTGCTTAAATGTTTGCCCCAAAATCCGTTGATTAATGTACCAACCAAAGGGAAAATCAATGTAAGTAGTAATATAGTTGTACTCATGCTATCCTTTTAATTTTTTAAGTTTATCAATATCGATTGATCCAATGTTTCTGTAGATGGCTACCAAAATTGCCAAACCAATTGCCACTTCGGCTGCGGCAACCGCCATTGTAAAGAATACAAAAACTTGTCCGTTGGCATCTTCGTGGTAATTGGAAAAAGCCACTAAAAGCAAGTTTGCTGCATTCAGCATAATTTCGATCGACATAAACATTACAATTGCGTTTCTGCGGTACAAAATACCAAACGCTCCAATACAAAATAATAATATGGCTAGATAAATGTATTGGTCTATACCAATTTGTTGTAAAACATGTTCCATATTATGCTGTTTTTTTCTCTTTTTTAGATATTAATACGGCACCAATCATCGCCATAAGCAATAAAACTGCTGCCATTTCAAACGGAACTACGAATTCATTAAGCAAAGCTTTGCCCAATACTTGTATCGATTGAAAATCTACTCCTGTTTGGGTGTAGGTTTCTAGTGCCGGAGCTGTTTGTGCTAACGAACTCACTAAAAAGAAACCAATCAAGCAAAAACAAATTGTAGCAATGATTTTGGTAACAACGGGTTTGGCAATTTCATCGCTAATATTTAGATTCATTAACATGATGGTGAACAACATTAAAATCATGATGGCACCAGAATATACAATGATATGCACCATTGCCAAAAATTGCGAGTTCAACAATGCATAATGACCAGCAACACTGAAAAAACAAACCACCAACCAAATGGCGCTGTGAATGGGGTTTTTAGAAAGAATAGTTAAAAACGCGCTTCCTAAAGTAACAGCCGAAAGAATGTAAAATAAAATCTCTATCATTTTTATTCTGATTTTGCTGTGTTGTTAATAGCTTGATCTAAAGGCATAACCAATTGTTCTTTACCAAAAATAAAATGTTCGCGATTGGTGTCTGCCTTTACAATTTTTTTAGAGGTGGTAAGGTAGATGGCTTGTTTAGGGCAAGCTTCTTCGCACAAACCGCAATAAATACAACGCAACATATTAATTTCGTATATCTCGGCGTATTTTTCTTCTCTGTATAAATGTTTTTCGTCGGGTTTGCGTTCGGCAGCTTTCATAGTAATTGCTTCTGCCGGACATGATAAGGCACACAAACCACAAGCAGTGCAACGTTCTCTGCCTTCTTCATCGCGCATAAGCATGTGTTGCCCACGATACACCGGACTGAACGGACGGGTTTCTTCAGGATAATTAATGGTTACTTTCTTTTTAAACAAATGTTTAAACGTAGTAGCCATTCCGCCGGCAATTGCACCAATGTATAAGCGCTCGCCCAAGGTCATTTCTTTATTAGAAACCTGTTTTTTTCGGCCTGATAAGGATATATTTTGAATAGACATATTCTTAATTTTTAGCTTTTTAATAATAACACAACCGCTGTGATAACGATATTAATAATGGCTAACGGTATTAATGTTTTCCAGCCTAAATTCATTAATTGGTCATAGCGGAAACGCGGAATGGTCCAACGCACCCACATGTATAAAAATATAAAGAAACATATTTTTATAAACAATACAGCAATACCAATACCGTTAGCTGCATTTTCGCCCCAATTTTCTGCTGCCCAAGTCATCCCCGGATAATTGTAAGCACCCAAATAAAGAACAGCTAGTAGGGTAGAAGATATAAACATTGCGGCATATTCTGCAAACAAGAAGAAGCCCATTCGCATAGACGAATATTCGGTGTGGTAACCACCAATCAATTCTTGTTCACATTCTGCTAAATCAAAAGGGGTTCTGTTGGTTTCTGCAAACGAACAAATTAAAAAGATTAAAAAACCAATTGGTTGGTAAAATATATTCCAATTCATCTCGTGTTGACCTGCTGCAATATCGCGTAAACTCATAGAGCTGTGCATCATTAACAATGCCACAATAGACAAGCCCATCGCAATTTCGTAGGAAATCATTTGCGAAGCTACACGCATGGCACTAATCAACGAATATTTATTGTTTGATGCCCAGCCACCAATCATGATGCCATACACACTTACCGATAGCACAGCAAAAACATACAACATGGCCACATTGATATCAGCAGCTTGTAAGATTACTTTTCTACCGCCAATTTCTAAGGTATCACCCCAGGGAATTACTGCCGAGGTCATCAACGCCATAGTCATTGATATAAACGGACCCAATACAAACAAAAACGTGTTGGGTGTGTTGGGCATGAATTCTTCTTTTGCAAAAAGTTTTAAACCATCTGCTAAAGGCTGAAACATTCCACCCGGACCCGCACGGTTTGGACCTCTACGGTCTTGAATCCATGCGGCAATTTTTCGTTCTGCCAACGTACAATACATGGCAAAAAGCATTGTAATTGCAAAAACAGCTACAATGATTACACTTTTTTCTATAATAATTGCTTCTTCCATAATTAGCTGTTTTCTGTGTTTTTATATGGAACTTCTTTCATACTGATTTTTTTGCGGTCTTGCTCACGACCTTCTAAAATCTGCTTTTCGGTAGCAATTTTCACAGTATCCATTTTACGGGTATAGTTGTTTTGATTGATTACTGAGAATTTTTCAAATTTTCTTGGACCTTCAATCACCCAATCCGATACTTCTTTATGATCAAAACGACATTCGTTACAGATGAATTCTTCTACTTCATGATACTCATCTTTACGAGCCGTGACACGTTGAATTTCGTTTCCAAACATCCACAAAGTTGTTTTTCCGCAACATTTATCGCAGTTTCTGTGGGCATTAAACGGTTTGTTGAACCAAACACGCGATTTAAAACGAAAGGTTTTATCGGTCAATGCACCCACCGGACACACATCAATCATATTTCCAGACATTTCGTGGTCAATCGATGCCGAAATATAGGTAGAAATTTGTGCGTGGTCGCCACGGTTTAGTACGCCGTGGTTTCTGCTGCCACAAACTTGCTCAGCAGTGTGCACACAACGATAGCACAAAATGCAACGGTTCATGTGCAACTGAATTTTATCGCCAATGTTTTCAGGCTCAAACGTGCGTTTTTCTTCTTTAAAACGCGTTTTTTCTAACCCGTGTTTAAACGAAAGGTTTTGCAAATCACATTCACCAGCTTGGTCGCACACAGGGCAATCTAATGGGTGGTTGATCAACAAAAATTCTGTAACCGCTTTGCGGGCATCTAATGCGCGTTCCGAAGTTTTTACTTTTACTTCCATACCATCCATTACACCTGTTTTGCAAGAAGGCATCATTTTAGGCATTGGGCGCGGATCTGCTTCGCTGCCTTTTGATACTTCTACCAAACACGCACGACAGTTACCGCCTGTATCTTTTAATTTTGAATAGTAGCACATGGCAGGTGGCACTACATCACCGCCAATCATGCGAGCCGCCTGCAACACGGTGGTTCCCGGTTCTACTTCTATTTCTATTCCGTCTATTGTAACTTTCATTTCTCTTTTAGTTTAAGGTTTAAGGTTTCAAGTTTAGGGTTATGCTTAATTTACATATACCAGTTCACATTGAACATTAAACTAAATTTATAGGGTTTCCTTTGCTACTAAATGTTTTACTTTTTCAAAAGGTTCATTTACAAAATGATCTCTGTTTTTTATTTTTTCTGGGAAACGAATGTGGTATTCAAACTCCTCTCTAAAATGACGAATGGCAGCAGCAACTGGCCAAGCAGCCGCATCGCCCAACGGACAAATGGTGTTTCCTTCAATTTTTGCTTGAACACTCCACAATACATCAATATCTTCTTCTGTACCTTGACCGTTTTCAATTCTCCACAATATTTTTTCCATCCATCCCGTTCCTTCGCGACAAGGTGAACATTGCCCACAGCTTTCATGGTGATAGAACCTAGAGAAATTCCATGTGTTTCGAACGATACAAGCCGTATCATTATAAACAATAAATCCGCCTGAACCTAATGAAGATCCTGTCGCAAAACCGCCGTCTGCCAACGATTCATACGTCATTAAACGATCTTCACCGTTTGCGGTTTTAAAAATTAAATGTTGCGGGAGAATCGGCACCGATGAACCGCCAGGAATTAATCCTTTCAACGGACGATCATCAATCATTCCGCCACAATATTCATCAGAATTCATGAATTCATCAACGGTAATTCCCATTTCAATTTCATAAACCCCAGGTTTTTTAACATGACCCGAAACAGAGAATAGCTTGGTTCCGGTAGATCTTCCTAAACCAATTTTAGCATAATCTTCGCCCGAATTCAGTACAATCCATGGCACAGAGGCGATTGATTCTACGTTGTTTACAACTGTTGGGTTTTGCCACAGACCTTTAACTGCCGGAAAAGGCGGTTTGATACGTGGGTTCCCACGTTTACCTTCCAAAGATTCTATTAAAGCGGTTTCTTCGCCACAAATATAAGCGCCACCACCACAATGAACGTGAAGGTCTAAATCATAACCCGATCCTTTGATGTTTTTACCCAACCAACCCGCAGCGTATGCTTCTTTAATGGCGCGTTCCAAGGTTTTAAAAACCCACATATATTCACCACGAATGTAGATATACGAAAGGTTTGCTCCTAAGGCAAACGATGAGGTAATCATTCCTTCGATTAATAAATGCGGAATGTATTCCATTAAATAGCGGTCTTTAAACGTGCCGGGTTCCGATTCATCGGCATTACAAACCAAATGGCGTGGATTTCCCGATTTTTTATCGATAAAGCTCCACTTTAAACCCACAGGGAAACCTGCACCACCGCGACCACGCAAACCAGAAGTTTTCACTTCTTCGGTGATATCGTCGGGGTTCATTTTCAATGCTTTTTCAACAGAAGCATAGCCCCCATTTTCGCGATAAACATCGTATGTTTTGATACCCGGAATATGGATTTTATCAAATAATATTTTTTGTCCCATGGTATTATTTATCGTGTAAGGTTATTTTTCCTTCTTTACAATCGGCAATCAGCTGATCTACTTTTTCTTTGGTTAAATGTTCGTGGTAAAAATCGCCCAATTGCAACATGGGAGCATAACCACAAGCACCTAAACATTGTACACCCACTACAGAAAACATTCCGTCTGCTGTTACCTGTCCGGGTTTTACGCCTAATTTTTCGCAGGTATAATCCATAACATCTTCGGCTTTATTAATGGCGCAGCAAGATGTTACGCAGAATTCCAACATATACTTTCCTACCGGTTTTTGGTTGAACATGGTGTAAAAAGTAACCACTTCATACACTTCAATAGGTGTAATATTCAAAAATTCGGCAGCTTTGTTTTGCAATTCCACACTCAACCAATTGTCGTGTGCATCTTGCAATTCGTGCAATACGGGCAACAATGCCGATTTTTGTTTTCCTTCGGGATAATGGCTTTTTAACTCGTTGATGCGTTCCATTAACGCCGGAGTTATATTTATATCTTGATGGTATTTTTTATCTAAAGTTTCCATATACTAACAATCTAATTCACCAGCAATAACGTTCATACTTGAAAGCGTAATAATGGCATCAGACAAGCTGCGCCCTTTCACAATTTCGTTAAAAGCTTGGTAATAAATGAAACAAGGTCTGCGGAAGTGCAAGCGATAAGGTACACGGCTTCCGTTGGTTATCAGGTAAAAGCCTAATTCGCCGTTTCCGCCTTCCACTGAATGATACACTTCGGTATTTGGAACCGGAATTTCGCCCATAACAATTTTGAAATGGTAAATTAAGGCTTCCATATTGTTGTACACATCTTCTTTTGGAGGAAGATAGTAATCGGGAACATCAGCGTGAAAGCCACCTTCAGCAGGCATTTTTTCTAACGCCTGACGGATGATTTTCATACTTTCCCAAACTTCGGCATTTCGCACACAAAAACGATCGTAGCAATCGCCATTTTGCCCAACCGGAATATCAAATTCAAAATCTTCGTAAGAACAATAAGGACTCGCCACGCGAATGTCGTAATCAACACCAGCAGCACGTAAGTTAGGGCCTGTAAAGCCGTAACTCATTGCCATTTCGGCATCAACAGCACCTGCACCAATGGTACGATCCATGAAAATTCGGTTGCGGGTAAGCATGTTTTCAAATTCGGTCCAAACCGCTGGGAATTCTGCTAAAAATTCATCGATTTTTCTCCAAGCTGTTTCGCTCCAATCACGTTCAAAACCTCCGATTCTTCCCATGTTAGTCGTTAGGCGTGCACCGCAAATTTCTTCGTAGATTTCATAAATCTTTTCGCGGTATTGCATCACGTATAAGAAACCAGTCAAAGCGCCGGTATCAACACCCATTACCGAACTACAAATGATATGATCGGCAATTCGGGCTAATTCCATAATAATTACACGCATATATTGTACGCGTTTTGGAATTTCGATACCCAACATTTTTTCAACCGTCATCCACCAACCTGTATTGTTGATGGGCGATGAACAGTAATTTAAGCGATCTGTTAAAACGTTTATTTGATAAAACGGACGGTTTTCTGCAATTTTTTCAAAGGCACGGTGAATGTATCCAACGGTTCCTTCGCCATCGATGATTTTTTCGCCATCCATTAAAAGAATGTTCTGAAAAATTCCGTGGGTTGCAGGGTGTGTGGGTCCTAAATTTAAAATAGATAATTCTACACCATCTTTTTCTTTGGTTTCCTTGATTTGTTTTTCAAATCGCTTTTCCGGAACTAATAATAAATCAGACATCGTTTTCGTATTAACAATTAGGACCAGTTCTACCAAAGAAACGGTCGTCTTTATCGGTTCTTCCTTGATCTTCTAAAGGAAATTCTTTTCTTAAAGGGAAAGATTGCATTTCATCCATATTTAAAATGCGTTTTAATTGTGGATGATTTTTAAATACAATTCCATAAAAATCAAATGTTTCGCGTTCTTGCCAGTTTGCAGCAGGATACAACGAAACAATGCTTTCCACTTCGGGATTTTTTGCCGGTAAAAAAACTTTTACGCGAACACGTATATTATCGAACCAATTGTGTAAATGATATACTACACAAAATTGGCGGTCTTCTTCATAATCGGGATAGTGCACTCCGCAAACATCGGTTAAGAAATTAAAGTTCATAGAGGCATCTTCTTTTAAGAATTGAATCACTTCAAAGGATGCTTCTTTTTTAACTTCAAATGCCAACATATCGTGCAAAACATGAAAATTTTCTACCTTAGGGGTAAACTGTTGGCTTAGCGTTTGCTGAATGATTTCGTTTGTTAAGCTCATGTTATTTAATGTTGTATGAGTTTAATAAATCTTTGTATTCCTCGCTGCTTCTACGGCGAACCGATTCGTTTTTAACGATGTTTTGCAGCTCTAGAATACCGTCTAAAATTTGTTCGGGGCGCGGTGGGCAACCTGGCACATATACATCAACAGGAATTACTTTATCGATACCCTGCAAAACTGAATAGGTGTCAAAAACCCCACCGGTGCTTGCGCAAGCGCCAACGGCAATCACCCATTTAGGTTCTGCCATTTGTTCGTACACTTGGCGTAAAATAGGCGCCATTTTTTTAGCGATGGTTCCCATTACCAAAAGCATATCGGCTTGGCGAGGAGAGAAACTCATACGTTCTGACCCAAATCGGCCAATATCGTAGGTAGCAGCCATGGTAGCCATGTATTCAATGCCGCAACATGAAGTTGCAAAAGGCAGCGGCCACATAGAATTGGCGCGCGCTAAACCTACCACTTCACTTAATTTTGTTGCAAAAAAACCTTCGCCAGCGAAACCATCGGGCGGAGCAACTTGTTTTATGTTTGATGGATTACTCATAATTTTTACTGCATTTATTCAAACTCTAATCCTTTTTTCTTAAACTCATATAATAAGCCTACAATTAATAGGAACATAAAAATGCCCATTTTATATAAGCCTTCCCAGCCTAATTCCATGAAATTTACGGCCCACGGATACATAAAAATAACCTCTACATCGAACAAAACAAAGAGAATGGCCACCAAAAAGTAGCGCACATTGAAAGGAACGCGGGCATTACCGAACGATTCGATACCACATTCGAAGTTTACGTCTTTATTTTTCGATGCTTTTTTAGGACCTAAAAAACCTGAAATTATAATGGTAACAAAAACAAAACCCGCTGCCAGCCCAAGCTGCATAAGGATTGGGATTAAATCTAATTGATTTGATTGCATGTTGTTTGGTGCATTAAATTTTCAAACTTCAAATATAATTTTTTCATAGCGTATAAAAAACCAATTGTTTTGCTTTGTATAGCATTTTAACGGTTTTGTAGTAATTTATAATGGTTATAAATAAACTGTGCGAATAAAAAAAACACTTGCGCAAGCAAGTGTTTCTTTTTTTGGAACTAAATATATGTTGTACTAACGTATATTATAAAACAACAACGTCAGTTGCGATTTTTCCTTTTTTTCCGTCAGATTCAACGTAGTTCACTACATCTCCATCTTTTAATTCTCTTGATTTAAGTCCAGAGATGTGAACGAAAATGTCTTGACCTGTTGTTTCGTCTGTAATAAATCCAAATCCTTTTGATTCATTGAAGAACTTTACTGTACCTGTTCTCATTTGTAATAATAAAAAATAAATTAATAATGGTCAAAGATAAACTTTTTATTCTGTTTTCAAAGTTTTTGAGAAGTATTTTTAATCAAAAAATAAAAATTTTAAAGGAATGGTAATTTATGCTTTTTGTAATTTGAAATTGCTTATAAGTGTTTAAAAAAGTTGGTAGAAATTGTTTTGCACAGCAAAGGCGAGTTATTACTTAAAAAAAATCGATTAAAAAGTAAAAAAAAGGCAGTTTAAAAACTTAAACAAATCTTCTTTAATTGGTATGCAAAGGCAAAGATTTTTTACTTTTGGCATAGCGCATTATTATATGATTTTTTTATTGTATAAAGCAAACAGCAAAAGTTAAAATTCAACTTTTTTGAAACGGAAAATGATATTATTAAGTTTGTTACGAAAGGATTCGGACGGAAAAGCAGTCTCATGCAAGAATTAGGTGTCGGTTTTAATGGAAAACCTAGAGTAGTTAATGCCTTACAACCTTAAATTTTACTAATGAGAAAAATAGTTTTTGAAAGATTTGTATTTATTGTTTTGCTTATAATGCTATGGTTTCTTGCAGTAAAATCAATAAGAACTACAGATATGTATCACAGTTCATTTACTGATGTTGTAGAAAAAGTTATATATAATACAAGAGATAGTACATATATAAATATTCAATTCAAAAATACTGGTGAAACTAACATGTTGTCTGGAATTCAAAACCCACAATTTTCTAAAAACAAAGACTTAATTGTAAAAGGAGATGCTATTTTTAAACCCATTTTTAGTAAAGATTTCTTTGTTTTTAGGAAGCGTAACGGAAGCTATTTGTATCTCTATAAAATCACATCAATAGATTAACAAAATGAAATAAAATCTTATAAATATTCAACGATTGGTGTTTTTGTTGATAGCTGTATTTGTTTTCTTCTTTACTCGTTATTATATTCGTGATAAAGATATGTATCAAAACACTTTAATGAGAGTAATCAATGAAACCAAAAAAATAAGAGATAATAGATACCTCATTAAGTTTAACAATACACCTGATTTTAATGTTCTTTCGGAGATACATATCGATAAGAAATTGGTTAAAGGCGATTCTATTTATAAACCACTATTTTCAAATGAAATTTTAATATACAGAAAAAATGAAGCAAACAAATATGAACTATTTCACACAAATAAATAATTAGATGATAAAATCCTTAATATTTGGTATTATTTCCATTTCGGTGTTGATTTTAACGGGATGTAATTTTAATAAAACATATTCAAATAGAATATCAGATAAACAGGATGCAGAGGTGATTGCTGAAAGATTGTATGTTTTGATGGAAAAATCTCAGTTTGAAGAAGCGGAACAATTATTTAGTGAAAAATTCCTTAATGTTACACCATCAGACTCTTTGCAAAAGATGTTTTTAAAGATAAAAAGTTTAGGCGAATTTCAAAGTAAGGAACTTCAAGACTGGAAAACGTTTGTATTGGAAGGATCAAAACCTAAATCGCAATATGCTTTGTATTATAAAGTAGATTATTCACATCATGAAGCTAAAGAAACCATACGAATGGAAAAAAAAGGCGATAAAATAATGATTGTGGGATATGAAGTATATTCAGATGGTTTTAGTTCAAAATAGTATTAGTGATAGAGGGTATCGTGAATTGTAAGTTATTTTCTTTTTTTTCTTGAGGTATTTCAGCAGGGTTAGGGGTGTTGTTGATATATGGATTGAAACGTATAATTATTACCTTTTAAAACTGTGAATTTAAAACAATTTCAGATACGATAGATGAAAATGTTGGTTCATAAAGCTGGGTGAATGCACTATTTTAAAAATTTATATGATGATAAAAAGCAAGTTTTCGGGAGATGCAATTTTTTGGGGAATATTCACATTTATATTGATTATACCTGGTAGTATCTTGATTTTAAGAGGTTTAAAAAACTATACGTTCAAGATGAACGAAACGTTTATCTTATTGTTATTTATCATCCTCTTTTATTTTTTACTTAATTTTCTTAAACATATAAAAATTATAAATATTATGGACGGAAAGTTAAAATACTATTCTATTTTACAACCGTTCGGAAGAACTTTAAATTTAGAAGATTATATAGGAAAGGTTCTTTTAACAGAAATAGGGACAAGAGGAAGTTATAAAACAGTTTATTTGGTTAATGCTCAAAATAAAACTGCTTTCAAAATAATGGGGTTACATTATAAAAATTTTGATGAATTAAATAATGCAATACCACTTAAATTAAT
Source organism: Paenimyroides aestuarii (assembly GCF_024628805.1). Taxonomy (NCBI): domain Bacteria; kingdom Pseudomonadati; phylum Bacteroidota; class Flavobacteriia; order Flavobacteriales; family Flavobacteriaceae; genus Paenimyroides; species Paenimyroides aestuarii. The sequence continues at coordinate 1,416,048 of NZ_CP102382.1, forward strand.
GAAATATCCATCGGGTGTCATGAATTATCTTAAGATTTTATTTTTTGAAAAAGTATCCTTAAATACTAAAAAGTAAGCCCTATGGCGCGGTTCTTGAGCGGGAATTGGCAACAACGACCCGAAGATTATAAATATAGTAGCGCTCCAGATTATGCAGATGAAAAAGGATTGTTAGACGGTTTTTCGTTTTTCAAAATTTTAAATTATGACCCACGCAAAGGGATTCGCGCGGAAACGGGGGGTTACAGCATGAAGTGTATAGCGATATTGCCAATTAAAAAAAGAGAAATTATGTTTTATATTTATACTTTATTGATTCCCATGGTCTTACTGTTGTTAGGGTTTTGGTTAACAAATACAAAGTTAAAAAAAATACGTGGTGTAGTCAATCTTATTTTCCAGATGATTCCTCACTTTTTTGGTTATGCTTTCTTCTTATATTTTTTGGAAGTGGAGGGTTTTATTAATAGTCCATGGGCTTTTTACACGATAATTTTCTATTTACTACCGATTTCAGCTATAATAATTATCCTTAAATTTTATTTTTACAAAAAATAAAATTTGCTCATCTGGTTAACAGTCTCTTTACAAACGTATGGAGGTGGTATTGTTGTAAAACTTTACAATCAGTGTTTGCTATTAATTTTATAGATTTGGAGTAGAATAATGTAAGAAATTGTTTAAAATGCAATAAAGCAGTTTTTAAAAATTGTATTGGATGTATATGGTACGAGTTAGAAGGTTGCGCTTTTGACATTTGATCCCATATATAATTCTTTTGATTAAATTATTTTTATGGATTTCTTTTTAATATTTAGTGGGCAAATTATCTTATATATCTTTTTGTTTAACAGAAAAATATTAGTTGATAAAAAGTATCAATTTATTTTTCTTTTCGCTTGTATAGTTCTATTTGCTTTAGGGGATATTCTACAAAATACAAATGTCAAAGGTGGAGAAGCATTGAAAATACCTCTTTTACAATGGGGTATATATAGAATTTTTTATTTCATTTTTGTGAAATTATATAAAAGAGAGCCAAAGGATACTTTTGGGAGTATGGATAAAACTTTAATGATTGACGGAGTATTTAATGCTTTATTTTGGTTTATAGCATTTATATTACCTCTCGCTTTAGTATTTACAAATAAAATATAATCTGATGGCGCTGATTTAAGGTGCAAATCCGAGCTATCGGGATGCAGGAACTGATAATATTTCAAATGTTACAATAATCCGGTAAAAGAGAAAGTGGTTGTAAATGCAGAAGATTATTATTTCAGTTCGGCACGTAATTATGCTGGTTTAGATAATGATCTGGAAATTGAGGTAGTGTTTATGGGGTAGATATAGGCACGGATTGCAAATCCGCGCCATCGGGTATGGTGGCTTACTACAATCTTACAGATACCCAAAAGAAAGACCCAACGGCAATAGCAAAGATTCAAAGAACTCCAAAAAACCGTTATCTATTATGGTATTGGCAATGGAAAAAGGCAAATACAAATATCAAATAATATGAGATATATAGTTTTAATTCTTACTTTAACCCTAAGTAGTTGCATGGCACAAAAAGGATTAATAAAAAATACTGAGAATATGGAAAATAAAGAATTTTTTAAAAAATTTGATTTTAACTTATGGGGTAACCGTTATTCTAATTTTAAAGAAAATAAACATGGTTATCTTTTAGAGGATGGCACTGAATTTATGCCTTATTATGGTTCTGTCGTGTTTTATGATGTGCTGCTTTCCCAACCATCTTTCTATACCACGCATTACGAATACTATAAAGAAAGTTGTGAGTTAAAATATTACGGCAAATATTTAGGTATATACAACGGAAGAAGTGATGTAAAGATAGGCATTTGGCGGTATTATGATGAAAACGGCATACTAACTAAAGAAGTAGATGAGGACAAAAAATTTGGAAAATTTAGTTATAATGAAGTCTTAGAGTTTCTAAATAAACAAAAAGAACTAACCACTTTTTTACAGGAAAAAAGAATTCTCAATCTACGTACAGGAGAAAATGCTGAAAATATATGGTATGAATTTAATGAAAAAACCCGCTTATGGACTATACAAGCATTCAATGACATTGCCCCAGACCAATGGCAAAGAGGTTGGCGTTATATCATCAATACAGATACAGGCAAACTCATCAAAAAAGAACGCATAAGTGATGATTCTTATTACCCAGACCCGGTTTTAGAAAAAATAAAAGATGAAGATGCAGCTCTAAAAAAAGCGGAACAGGAAAAAGGGATTGGGACATCATTAAAAGACATTGGTCATATTACAGAAGAAAAAAACATTTACCAAGTGTATAAGGGTAAAGCCTACTCCGATCGCGCGGATTTGCAATCCGTGCGCTAAATAAAAAATAAAAGTGTAGTGTGTCAACAAAATACAAAGCAACAGATAGTAGCAGTGCCTATTTTATAACCATAACAACAGTAGGTTGGGTAGATATTTTTACACGGCTAAATCAAAAAAATGTAATTATAGATGCATTAAGATATTGTCAAGAACATAAAGGTTTAGAAATCTATGCTTATGTTTTAATGCACAGTCATTTGCATTTGCTTTGTAAAAGTGCAGGAATCTTAACATTAGCAGAAATAATGCGAGATTTTAAAAAGTACACAAGTAAAAGAATAATAGAAACCATAATAAATGAGCCCGAAAGCAGAAGAGAATGGATGTTAAAATATTTTACCGAAGCTTGCGCACATTTAAAACGACCACAGCAATACAAAGTTTGGCAAGATGGCTACCATGCAGAATCTGTTTATTCTAATTCATTTATAAAAGAGAAGATAAATTACATTCATCAAAATCCGGTAAAAGAGAAAGTGGTTGTAAATGCAGAAGATTATTATTTCAGTTCGGCACGTAATTATGCAGATTTAGATAATGATCTGGAAGTTGAGGTAGTGTTTATCGGGTAGATATAGGCACGGATTGCAAATCCGCGCTATCGGGTTAAGAACCTTGAGTTGGACGATAACTTAGCAAAGAAATTACTACCTGGAGTAAGAAATCCAAATGCTATTAAACTGAAGCAGGAAATATTATCTCAGTTTGATGAGATATTTGAGTTAGTACCTAATCTTTAAAAAATAGTATGATACTGAAACATAAAATAGAAAATGTAAAGAAGATTCTATTGGTGAATAAAAGAATATTTACACAATCTTCACACAAAAATGATGAAATAGAAGGAATACATGTATCTGATGACTATTATCTGTTTAATGATTTACAAACAGTTTACAGATATCGTCAAAGTATATTGGAAGTATTTAGAGATAATTATGATGATTTTGTTGAGATAAATACAGATTCAAATGATTTACGTCAAAACTTAAGTAATGAAAATAAAATATTATTATTCTATTTATCAAGTGACGATATTGCAATTTATGATTTGAATAGTAGAAAAACAATTGAAACAATTTCTTTTGATAAAGACATAAGTGTATATGTTAAAAACGGTGTTATTGTAACGGAAGGAAAATCATATACTATCAAGAATATAATATCCTATTGGTCTCTAAAAAATATTAGTGAATCTCTTTGGAAACACACCTTACCCGAAGGCTTCAAAATCGTTGGTTCTGTACAAGTAATTGACAATGTGTTGTTTTTTATAGCTTATAAAGACAATCATTATCAATTGGTAACAGGTTTGGATATTGAAACAGGAACTATTTTGTATCAAAACCAATATGAGGTAACTAATGAAAATAATTTTGTTGTAGCAAAAAATCTTAATGAAGAAGATAAATTAATGTACGGATACGGACATGTTTATCAGGTATTAAACCCTAAAACAGGAGAGATAATTCTCCAAAAAGAGTTTAAAGAAAACAAAGAATATGATTTACTTCCAAGTATCAACTCTATTTATGACAACAAGCTTTGGTTTGTATCACGAAGAGGTAAAGAGGCAAAGTTTGGGGCAATCGATTTAGAAACATCAGAGATCGATTTTGTTCAAAGTTTTCCTTTAGAAAATGACGGACAATTTGATAAACCTGTTTTTCATCAAGGTAAAATATACCTGCATGATTCTAATAATGTTTTGTATGTTTTAGAGTAGGATTTTTAAATCTGTTATAAAAGTACCCGATCGCGCGGATTTGCAATCCGTGCATTAAAATAACCAAATAATGAAAAACAAGCTGTACATATTAATCACATTAATACTGTGTTTGCTAATGCAAACGCAACAGCTTGTTTATTCCCTACGCTGGCGCGGGCATCTTGCCCGAGCAATAAGCAATAAAACCAACAGCCTCTTTACAAACGTATAGAGACTGTTTTTTATAACAAAAGGAAAATACATAAAAGAAATAAAAAAAGCCGAGCATACACTCGGCTTTTGTAATATTAGTTTTCTACAGGTTTCTGAATTTTAAATGATTCCATAAACGCTGTGGTATAGTTTCCGGCAATATAGTCTGGATTGTCCATTAACTGGCGGTGGAAAGGAATAGTGGTTTTAATACCTTCAATCACAAACTCGTCTAACGCACGTTTCATTTTGCTAATTGCTTCTTCGCGGGTTTGCGCTGTTGTTATCAACTTCGCAATCATTGAATCGTAGTTAGGTGGAATGGTGTATCCTGAATACACATGCGTATCTAAACGAACACCGTGCCCTCCTGGAGCGTGCAATGTGGTGATTTTTCCAGGTGACGGACGAAAATCGTTGAATGGATCTTCGGCATTAATACGGCATTCAATAGAGTGTAATTGCGGTAAATAATCTTTACCCGAAATAGGCACTCCGGCAGCCACCAAAATCTGCTCGCGGATTAAATCATAGTCAATTACCTGCTCGGTGATAGGGTGCTCTACCTGAATACGTGTGTTCATTTCCATAAAATAGAAATTACGGTCTTTATCCACTAAAAACTCAATGGTTCCCGCACCTTCATATTTAATGTATTCAGCCGCTTTTACAGCTGCTTCACCCATTTTTAAACGCAATTCATCTGTCATGAAAGGCGATGGTGTTTCTTCTGTTAATTTTTGGTGGCGACGCTGAATGGAACAATCGCGTTCTGATAAGTGACATGCTTTTCCGTACGAATCACCCACTACTTGAATTTCGATATGGCGTGGATCAACAATTAGTTTTTCCATATACATTCCATCGTTTCCAAAAGCTGCCGCTGCTTCTTGGCGTGCACTTTCCCACGCTTTTTGAAGTTCGTCTTCTTTAAAAATTTCGCGCATACCTTTACCACCACCTCCGGCAGTAGCCTTCATCATAACTGGATAGCCAATTTCTTTGGCCACTTTCTTTGCATGTTCTAAAGACTCTAACAAACCGTCTGATCCGGGAACCGTTGGTACACCCGCTGCTTTCATAGTTTCTTTTGCAGTGGCTTTGTCGCCCATTTTATCAATCATTTCGGGCGATGCACCGATGAATTTGATACCGTGTTTTTGGCATAAATCCGAAAATTTTGCATTTTCAGACAAGAAACCATAACCCGGGTGAATAGCATCTGCATTGGTAATTTCGGCAGCTGCAATAATGTTCGACATTTTTAAGTATGATTGCGCACTTGGGGCAGGTCCAATACATACTGCTTCGTCTGCAAAACGCACGTGTAAACTGTCTGCATCGGCAGTGGAATAAACCGCAACGGTTTTAATACCCATTTCTTTGCAAGTTCTAATCACACGCAAAGCGATTTCGCCGCGGTTTGCAATTAATATTTTTTTAAACATTTGTTTTTAGTTTTAATGAAACAATGTGTTTTTTGAAACCTTGTTTATTAAGCTGGATCAACTAAAAATAATGGTTGGTCAAACTCTACTGGAGAAGAGTCGTCAACTAAAACTTTTACGATTTTTCCTGATACTTCTGATTCAATTTCATTAAAAAGCTTCATAGCTTCAATTACACACAATACGTCACCTGCTTTGATGGAAGCTCCCACTTCTACAAACGCAGGTTTGTCTGGCGATGGTTTGCGGTAGAATGTTCCAATAATTGGTGATTTTACAGTGATGTATTTAGAATCATCTGTTGCTTCTGCAGCAGGCGCGGCAGGTGCTTCAGCAGGCGTTGGTGTTGCTACGGGTGCAGCAGCTTGCATTTGCGGCATAGAAACCGGAATGTGCTGTACATAGTTTCCGTTGTCTGCTGTATCGTTTTCAGTAGTTGTTTTAATGGTGATTTTAAAATCGTCCATTTCTAATTTTACTTCAGTAGCTCCTGATTTTGCTACAAATTTGATTAGATTTTGAATTTCCTTGATATCCATATAATTCTAAATTTGTTGTTCTTTATGTTTAATTATTATTTGTGTAAGCCCATTTAAGGTAAATAGCACCCCAAGTGAATCCGCCGCCAAATGACGCCAATATTAAGTTGTCGCCTTCTTTTAGTTCGTTTTCAAAATCGGCTAATAATAGGGGTAAAGTTGCCGATGTGGTGTTGCCGTATTTGTGAATGTTCACCAATACTTTATCTTCATTTAAACCCATTCTATGTGCGGTAGCATCAATAATGCGTTTGTTTGCTTGGTGCGGTACTAACCAGTTAATGTCGTCGTGGGTTAGGTTGTTGCGTTGCATGATTTGCTCGCTCACATCTGCCATGCCAGAAACGGCATATTTAAAAACGGTTTTTCCGTCTTGGTGCACAAAGTGTTGTTTGTTTTTTACGGTTTCTTCCGATGGCGGTAATAAAGAACCTCCGGCTTCAATCTTTAAAAATTCACGACCAATACCGTCGCTTCTTAATATCTCATCTTGTAAACCAAGACCTTCTGTGTTGGGTTCTAATAAAACTGCACCGGCTCCATCGCCAAAAATAATGCAAGTGGCACGGTCGGTATAATCAATAATAGACGACATTTTATCGGCACCTATTAATAACACTTTTTTATACCTGCCCGATTCCACATAGGCTGTTGCTGTTGATAAACCATAAAGAAAGCTAGAGCAGGCTGCTTGCAAATCGTATGAAAAGGCATTCACTGCGCCAATTTGTGTAGCCACATACACACCGGTTGATGCTACGGGCATATCGGGTGTGGTGGTTGCCATTACAATTAAATCGATTTCTTTAGGATCCAATCCGGTTTTTGCAATTAAGTTTTCTGCTGCTTTAATTGCCATAAAGGAGGTGCCTTTATCTTTATCTTTTAAGATTCGGCGTTCTTTGATACCTGTACGCGATGTGATCCATTCGTCGTTTGTATCAACCATTGTTTCTAATACTTCATTAGACAACACGTATTCTGGTACATATTTACCAACCGCTGTTATGGCTGCTGTAATCTTTGTCATAAGGGACTAACTTAATGTTCAAAAAAGTTGAAAAAGTGGTGAAAATTACAAAAAAAATAGCAAATAGCATCATTTTTAATCAAAAAAAGCTTTTTTGGGTGTAATTTGCATTGGTTTTAAACTAAAAAGCTCTCGCATTGCGAGAGCTTTTTTTGCTATTTTTAATATAAATTAAGCTACAGCTTCGGTTTTATCTACTAAAACTTGTCCTCTGTAGTATAATTTTCCTTCATGCCAGTATGCTCTGTGCATTAAGTGTGCTTCACCAGTTACTGCGCAAGTTCCAATTGTTGGAGCCACCGCTTTGTAATGTGTTCTTCTTTTATCTCTTCTTGTTTTCGAGGTTTTTCTTTTAGGATGTGCCATCTTACAATATTATTTATCCGTTAATAGTTTTTTTAATTTATCCCAGCGCGGGTCTGTTTCTTTATTATTGTCCGAATTTTCATCGGGTTCGCTCTCGTTTGTTTCGTCTTCTGAAAAATCGTCTTCGTTTATCATTTCTAAATCATCACTATCTAAAAAATCTAAATCGTCGCCTAATTCTTCTTCGTCGTTTGTTGCAATATCGGGATGTACTCTTTTGTACGGAACCGATAGTACAATCATTTCGTAAATATACTGTGCAACATTTACCTGAAATTCTCCGTGGGGCAAAATTAATAAATCTTCATTTTCATCATTAAATGTGTCGCCAAATTTCACTAAAATTTTTAAATTTCCTTCAATAGGTAAATCAAAATCTTCGTTTGTAACGTCGCAAGGTACATTTACTGTGCCTTTGTGTGAAAAATCGAGCTCTAACATGGTTTGCTTTTTTAGCAAATCTACAGTTACCTGTAGGTTAGTGCTGTTAAATTCACTGTAATTGAATAGATTGAAAAAATCATTTTCAATAGTGTATTCAAATCGATGTGTTCCTTGTTTTAATCCAGAAAACTGAATTAAAAAATCTTTTTCATTTATCATAGCCATCTATTTGAGCGTGCAAAGATATAAAAATAATTTAATTACAAACAGTTATCACTATTTTTTTGTTGTTAAATAGTTGAAACTTTTAAAGGGTTTGCTGTGCTTTGCAAATACTCGTTTTTGTTTTTGTAAATATCTAAAGCGGTGTACACTGCATTTTTAAACGATGTGCAATCGGCAGTTCCTTTGCCCGCTATGTCATACGCTGTGCCGTGATCAGGCGATGTGCGAATTTTGTTTAAACCTGCCGTATAGTTTACTCCTGTTCCAAAGGTAAGGGTTTTAAAAGGAATTAATCCTTGATCGTGGTAACATGCCACTACGGCATCAAAATTTTTGTGTTGTTCCGATCCAAAAAAGGCATCGGCAGAATAGGGACCATACACAATAATATTTTCATCAAACAATTCTTTCACGGTTTGTATAATGAAATTTTGCTCTTCCATACCAATGATGCCGTTGTCACCACTGTGCGGGTTTAGCCCAAGCAAAGCAATACGTGGTTTAATCACGTTAAAATCTTGTATCAATGATTGGTTAATGGTGCGTACTTTTTGCTTGATTAAATCGGAGGTGATGTGCTGCGACACGTTTTGCAAAGGAACATGATCGGTTACTAACCCCACTTTAATGGCATCGCTCACCATGAACATTAATGCATTGCCTTCTAATTCTTGATTTAAATAATCGGTGTGCCCCGGAAATTTAAAATCGTTCGATTGAATGTTGTATTTATTGATTGGTGCTGTTACCAAAGCATCGATTTCATCGTTTTTTAAGGCATCGGTTGCTGCGATAAACGATTTTATGGCATATTGACCCACCGTATCGTCTAAAGTTCCAAAATCTAAATTCACCCCTTCTTTCCAAACATTCAATACATTAAATTTTCCTTTTTGGATTTGATCTAATGCGTCAATTCCATGAATATTTGTGGTGCAGTTTACTACCTTTTTTATGAAAGATAACAGTTTGGCATTTCCAAAAACAACCGGCGTACAAAATTCCATCATGCGCTGGTCTTCAAAAGTTTTTAAGATTACTTCAGGACCAACGCCGTTCATATCGCCAATAGAAATACCTAATATAATATTTTCGTCTTTTTTAAACATGCGTTGTGCTAATTATTGCTAATTTTGTTACAAATTTAGTAAAATTATTCTACTTATGTTTACTGGTATTATTGAAACTCTTGGAGTTATCAAAAAAATAACGCACGACCAAACCAATCTACACCTTTATATAGAAAGTGTTTTTACCTCACAATTGCGAATTGATCAAAGTGTGGCACACAATGGTGTGTGTTTAACGGTGGTTGAAATTGCTGGGGATGTGTATAAAGTTACTGCTATTAAAGAAACTGTTGATGTTACCACGATTGGCTTGTGGAAAGAAGGCGATTTGGTGAATTTGGAACGCGGAATGCCTATGAATGCACGCTTAGATGGTCATATTGTACAAGGACATGTTGATGGCACCGCAGTGCTTACAAAAATAGAAGAAGTGGGTGGAAGTACCTATTTTAGTTTTGAATACAACGAACAATTAAAACATGTAACAATTGATAAAGGATCCATTACGATTGATGGAACCAGTTTAACGGTTGTGAATTCGGGGATTAATACGTTTAGCGTAGCCATCATTCCTTATACATTGGAACACACACTTTTTAAAACCTATAAAGTAGGAACCAAAGTAAATCTGGAATTTGATGTGATTGGAAAATATGTAACCAAGCTGATGCAGGTTGGTTTAAAGTAAAAAAAAATCAGGTTTTTAGCCTGATTTTTTCTTATTTATACGAAAACACTTCGCTTAAAGCATCGTTGCTTGTATAGGTGCAGTTTTGATCGATTAATTCGCCCGAACCAATATTAATCACCATACCATGCACTGCCAATGGTTGCCCATTTTTCCAAGCATTTTGAACAATCGATGTTCGGCACAAATTGGTAACTTGTTCCTGCACGTTGAGTTCTACCAAACGATCGGTTTTTTGTTGCAAATCCGTGATGCTGTCTATTTCTGTTGCATTTAAACGATACACATCTTTAATATGTTGCAGCCAATTGTCAATAATTCCGAATTGTGAACTGCTCAATGATGCAGCTACTCCACCACAACCATAGTGTCCGGCAACAATAATATGTTTTACTTTTAAAACGTTTACCGCATAATCTAATACCGAAAGCATGTTCATGTCTGAGTGCACACACACATTGGCAATGTTTCTGTGTACAAAAACTTCTCCGGGTTTAGTACCTGTAATTTCGTTGGCAGGTACGCGGCTGTCTGCACAACCAATCCATAATATTTCCGGGTTTTGTCCTTTTGCTAATTGCTGAAAACGCCCTGATGTATCGTTTTTTACAAAATCTACCCACTCTTTATTACCTTGGATGATTTTGCTAAAACTTGTATTTAAATCGTTACACATAAATAGATATTTTTAGCGAATTTATACAAAAAAAAAGGAATAACTGGTAAAAAAGTGTTTTTCATTTGTTTATTATTCGGTCTCATCATTTTATTATTTAATGAAGAAACAGATTGGAGTGAATACACTTTTAATGCTGTTATTTGATTAATATTTGTGTTTATTATTTGATTATCAAGTGTTTAATTTAACAAAAAAGCAATCTGTATTTTTAATATACTGATATTTAGATATTTATTAATACTTTTCATACCACCTAAATGTGTCGTGGGCAATAGTTTCTTTTTCTTTTTGCAGGAATTCTAAAAATGCTTCAGAAACCGGACTGTGTCTTTTCTCTTTAAGCCAGATGAGGCTCCAGTTGGTTTTAATGGGTAAGCCTTTCATTGGGATAATTTGTAACTCTTTATTCCGCAGCTCGTTTCTGATTCCTATAAGTGGCATTATTGAAAACCCTAAACCTGCTAACAAAGCCTGTTTTACCGCTTCGTTGGAGGTGAGCTCCATTTTTTTGAGTACAGAAATATGGTTTTGGTTAATAAATTTTTCCATTGTTTGTCGGGTTCCCGAACCTTTTTCCCGAAATATTAAAGGCAGACTTTCAAAAAAATCTTTTACGTTTGCCTGAATTTCCACGTTTCGCTGCGCATTTCCTACCAAGAAAAGTTTGTTTTGCAGCAAGTCTAATTTTTCAATGCTTAAATTTTTAGGCAATATGGAAACCAGCGCAAAATCTACCTCGTTATTTTCCAGACTTTCTATTACTTTTTGTTTGTTGGTCACATCCATTTCCAGCTCAATTCCGGGATGTTGCTGCATAAATTGGCTTAGAAAATAAGGCATTACATATTTTCCGGTAGATACTACAGAAATTTTCAATCTGCCTGTAAGTTGCCCTTTATAAGCCATCGTTTTATAATTAATGGCGTGTACCTGTTGAATAATTACTTCGGCTGCTTTGGCTATTTCTTTGCCAAAATCGGTAATGTAAATTTTTCTGCCAATGACCTCAGTAAGCGGAATATTAAACTGATCCTGAAAGTTTTTTAGTTGGATGGAAACCGCTGGCTGCGTGAGGTGTAACTCTTCCGAAGCTTTGGTAACGCTCTCTGTTTGTACAATTTTTAGGAATATCTGCAATTGATTTAACGTGTAATTCATAAAATATATTTATATAAAACATTACAAAAATAAATAAAAATTTATGAATTGCATTTCTCAAATTTGTCATTAGAAATAACAATCTAAAAAATTAGACAATGAAAAGAATTACAGTAGCCAAAGGTGACGGTATAGGTCCGGAAATTATGGATGCAACCCTGAAAATAATTTTAGCAGCAGGAGCACAATTGGAAATTGATGAAATAGAAATTGGCGAGAAAGTATATCTGTCTGGAAATACTTCTGGAATTTCTTCCGAAAGCTGGGATATTATCAGAAGAAATAAAATTTTCCTGAAAGCCCCTATCACCACTCCTCAAGGCGGAGGATACAAAAGCCTGAATGTAACCACCAGAAAATTTTTAGGATTGTACGCCAACGTAAGACCCTGCACAAGTCTGCACCCTTTCGTAAGTACCAAACATCCGGTAATGGATATGGTGATTGTGAGAGAAAACGAAGAAGATCTGTATGCAGGAATTGAACATCAACAGACCGATGAGGTGATACAATGTTTGAAACTCATCAGCAGACCGGGTTGCGAAAAAATTGTAAGATATGCTTTTGAATATGCAAAACAGCAAAACCGCAAAAAGGTAACCTGCTTTAGCAAAGATAATATTATGAAACAAACTGACGGATTGTTTCACCAGGTGTTCAATGAAATTGCAAAAGAATATCCCGAAATTGAAAATGAACACTGGATTGTTGATATAGGTGCCGCAAAAGTGGCAGATACACCAGAAGATTTTGATGTAATTGTGATGCCAAATTTATACGGAGACATCATCAGCGATATAGCAGCACAAATTACAGGTTCTGTTGGTTTAGCGGGCTCTGCAAATATCGGCGAAGAATGTGCTATGTTCGAAGCTATTCACGGTTCTGCACCTAACATTGCAGGGCAGAACGTTGCCAACCCTTCGGGTTTATTGCAGGGAGCGGTAATGATGCTGAACCATATCGGACAAAACGGGGTAGCCGAAAAAGTACACAATGCTTGGCTGAAAACGCTGGAAGACGGTATTCATACCCAAGATATTTTCAGCGATGAAACCAGTAAGCAAAAAGTAGGAACCCAAGCGTTTGCCGATGCCGTAATTGCTAATCTGGGACAAAAACCAGCTCAGCTAAAACCGGTGCATTATGCCAACAATGCGGTAATGAATCTTCCAAAATACCAGAGAAAACCTTCTGCAAAAAAAGAATTGGCGGGAGTAGATGTTTTCGTGCATTGGAGCGGCACAGACCCTAATGAATTGGCAGATAAAATAAAAAAAATTGAAACAGAAGGCATTCAACTTACAATGATTACCAACCGAGGTATTAAAGTGTGGCCCGATGGTTTTAAAGAAACGTTTTGCACCGATCATTGGAGATGCAGATTTAAACCTGCCGAAAATCAGGAAATTCAGAAAGCACACATAGTTCAAATATTGCAAAAAGCCTTAGAACAGGAAGTGGATACCATTAAAACTGAGAATCTGTACAACTTTGATGAAAAAGCCGCTTATTCTCTGGGGCAGGGACAATAAAAATCATTTAAAATAATTTTTATGATAACTAAAAATCTAAGTCTTGCCCTAACATTAGTATTAATGACTGTGGTGCTGTTGCTGGGAATATTCATCGAAAATACCATTTACAGCTACTTGTTTGTTGTGCTGGCTATTGTTATCGGAGCAGATTGTATCCAAAAATTTTCACCCCAAAATAATAAAGACAATGAATAATTTAGAAAAATTGACCCTTATAGAAGGGAACTTTACCACAGAAGAAGCCAAAGAAATTTTGCAGAATATTTTTACCACCAAAATCAGGTTTCACGAGCATAAAAATTTCAGCAGTATGGAGCGTTTTGGCAAAGATGATGAAACTGCGGTAGCCAGAATTCCGGAGCTAAAAAAAGAATTGCAACGGCTGAACGAAATTTTCACTTGGGCGCAACAGCATCATAAGAGGCTGCATTTATCATCTGAAATTCATATTTCTTTTATTGAAGAATAAATATGTTTGAAGGAAGAACCCTGCTTATTGCCACCAAACATCAAAAAGAAAAGGTGATTGCCCCCATTTTTGAAAAAGCTTTTGGGGTAAAATGTATTGTTTCGCAGCAGTTTGATACAGATGTTTTAGGAACATTTACAGGCGAAGTAGCACGCGAAAACGATCCAATTACTACAGTAATAGAAAAATGCAGAGCAGCGATGAGTTTGGAAAACTGCGATTTGGTTATTGCCAGCGAAGGTTCGTTTGGAGCGCATCCCAGTGTGTTTTTTGCTTCGGCAGACGAAGAGTTTCTGGTGTTGTTGGATGAAAAAAATAAGCTGGAAATTATAGCCCGAGAAATAAGTTTGGAAACCAATTTTGCAGGGGCGGAAGTGGCAACAGAAAGAGATTTGTTGGAGTTTGCTGCCAAAGCAGGTTTTCCGCAGCATGGCTTAATTATTAGAAAAGAAGCGCAGGATGCTACGCATTTGGTAAAAGGAATTACAGATGAAACTACACTGCTCAATAGTTTTAAAGAATTTCAACAACTATACGAAAAAGCCTTTGTAGAAACCGATATGCGAGCAATGTACAATCCTACTAGAATGAGGGTGATAGAAAAAACCGCAAAAAAGCTGGTAGAAAAAATCAAACGCAACTGCCCCAATTGCCAAACACCGGGTTTTGACATTACTGAAGCCGTGAAAGGCTTGCCTTGCGAGTTATGTGGTTTTTCTACCAGAAGTACGCTGAGTTACATTTATTCTTGTAAAAAATGTGATTATCAAACTGAGGAAAAATATCCGCATCAAAAGCAACTGGAAGATCCTATGTATTGCGACTTCTGCAATCCTTAATGAAGAAAAATGATTACAAAAGATATTCAAAAAGCAATAGAAGCATTACAAAATAATGAGTTGATAGCGCTCCCAACCGAAACGGTTTACGGTTTGGCAGCAAATGCTTACAACGAAACAGCCATTAAAAAAATTTTTGAGCTTAAGAAAAGACCGTTGTACAATCCTTTAATTGTGCATTTGCATTCATCAGAACAATTAAAAGAAGTAGCAAAAGAAATTCCGCAAAGAGCAAAAATTTTAGCCGAAAAATTTTGGCCGGGATCCCTCACTTTAGTATTGAAAAAGCAGGAGCATATTCCTGATTTGGTAACGGCAGGAAAAGATACTGTGGCGGTAAGAATTCCGCAGCATTTAGTTGCATTGGCGTTATTGGAGCAATTAGATTTTCCGTTGGTAGCACCTAGCGCCAATCCTTTTGGGAGCATTAGTCCTACTTCTGCACAACACGTTTGGGATTATTTTCAAGACAAACTGCCCGTTATTTTAGATGGTGGAAATTGTGCAAACGGAGTAGAATCTACCATCGTTGGATTTCGGGGCAATGAAGCTGTTTTGTACCGGCACGGTTCGGTATCGGTAGAAGAAATAGAACAGATGATTGGCAAAATAGAAACCATAACTCACAACGATACCACGCCCGATGCACCGGGAATGCTTTCAAAACATTATGCCCCTAAAACGCCTGCGGTACTTACGGAAAATATAGCAGCGGAGGTGGCAAAAAATGCCGGGAAAAAAATGGGTATTTTGGTGTTTAGAAATGTTTTGGAAGGAAAAGAAATAGTACACTGCGAAACGCTTTCGCCTAAAGGCGATGTAAAAGAAGCTGCCAAAAATTTGTATGCTGCTTTGCATCGTTTAGATGCAATGGATTTGGACATCATTATAGCCGAACGCTTACCTAACCACGGATTGGGAATTACGTTAAACGACAGGCTCAGCCGCGCTGTGAAGAGGTAGAAAGATATTGTTTAAAAATTAGAAATTTAAAAGCGGACAAGCCGAACACCGTTTTAAGAAGTAGGCAAAACATAATATTACTTAATATGAATAAGAAATTAATTTTAGGACTGCTTGTATTTGCGGGGATTGTGAGCTCATGCAAACAAGAAAATGAAAAAAAGCAAGAAGAAATCAACACAACCACATCTCAAACAAGTGAGGAAGTACAGAAAGTAATCAATGAATTGGGGTTAGTTTACGTTGAAGAAGGTGCTCAGAACATCATTACTTATGAGGAAGTGAATGCTGCCCAACAAGCTTGGTGTGATGCGCTAGTGCGAATAGGGCAAATAAAAGAAGAGGGAGGAGATTACCGAGCGTATGCAAACCAAGTGCTTTCCGAAGCATATAACTATGATCAAGGAAAGGTGTTTTTTAAACCAACATTAGCTTTTGGTGATCAAACTTTTCGAAATGATAAAAAAGGAGCACTGTCTTACTTTATTGGAGGGGATCCAGATTATCCTAATGACAAAGGTTTTGCTTTAGCACCTTGGGTAAAAGCAAGGTATGATAATGCGGGAAATAATAATGAGGGTATTCAAATTTATGGATCAGTTGCTATCACAATGGGCAATGTATGGGTAACAGACAAAAACGGAAAAGAAGTGATGGTTGATAAAACGTGGGTCTTTAGAAAGGGAAAAGACGGAAAACTACGAATTATTGTACATAAATCATCTTTACCATACAATCCAGAAGCGAAATAAATTTATAACAAGGTTGGGTTCACTAGCCCAACCTATATCTTTTTATAAATGACACGTATTTTTTATTTCATTATAACAGCTTCAATCGTTTTATTTTCTCATCGGGCATATTCACAAAATAACAGATTAAGTGATCGGAACACAATTGGTTGGTACAATTATTTTGGAACTTTTAAGTTGTCGGAAAAGTTTGGAGTACATACTGAATATCAATGGCGTAGGAACGATATGATTGAAGAGTGGCAACAAGGTTTGTTAAGAGTAGGGGTAAACTATCACCTAAACCAAAGAGTTTTATTTAGAGCGGGTTATGCTTGGATAGAAACGTATCCTTATGGCGATATTCCTTTAAATGGTTTGGGTAGAGATTTTACAGAACACCGTTTATTTCAAATGGTTCAGCTTTCACACAAAGAAACAATAGTCGATTTCTCTCACCGGTTCATGTTGGAACAACGATTTGTGGGCAGGTATTCTTCGGCGGAAGTAAATAGTGAGGATGAATTTCCACTTTTACACCGAATGCGCTATATGATTCGTTTGCAAATGCCGCTAAAAGGTAAACAAATACAAGATAAAACACCTTATTTAGCAGCATATAATGAACTATTTGTTGGATTTGGTAAAAATGTGAATGCTAATGTTTTTGACCAAAACAGAACAGGGCTTTTGTTTGGTTATCATTTCAATAAAAATTTGAGGATAGAAGCAGGATACTTCAAACAAATTGTGCAATATGGAAGATCAATCAATAACCAGAACGTGTTCCAATATAACAATGGATTTATTTTAAATACCAACTTTAATTTTGACTTG
Source organism: Paenimyroides aestuarii (assembly GCF_024628805.1). NCBI lineage: Bacteria > Pseudomonadati > Bacteroidota > Flavobacteriia > Flavobacteriales > Flavobacteriaceae > Paenimyroides > Paenimyroides aestuarii. The sequence continues at coordinate 1,433,315 of NZ_CP102382.1, forward strand.
ACAAAGTCTGATAAAACCAAAAATGTTTCCATAAAAAATAATTAAAAAAGTTACATCAACAATTAATTCATTACGCCTGTTTTTTTCTGTAAGAAGACGCGTGGTTATGAAAAATAACTTTAAAAAATCAACTATATAAACAAATACGAATGAATTTTGATTTATTGATAGAAAATTTAACCAATCCTGCACTGTTGTTTTTTGTGTTGGGGGTAATAGCTGTAATGGTGAAAAGCGATTTGGAAATACCGCCCAACTCTTCCAAATTTATTTCTTTATACCTGCTTTTTGCTATTGGGTTCAAAGGCGGTCAGGAATTATCGCACGAGCATTTTACAGCAGAAATTGGTTGGTCCATGCTTTTCGGAATTGCTTTATCGCTGGTGATTCCGCTGTACACATTTTTTATTTTAAAGAAACGCTTATCGCTCTATGATGCAGGAGCTATTGCAGCAGCTTATGGCTCGGTAAGTGCCGTCACTTTTGTAACGGCTGCAAGTTATTTAGAAGCGCAGCAATTGACCTTGCACGGTCATATGGTAGCCATTATGGCACTGATGGAATCTCCGGCAATTATTATGGGATTGGTACTCATTTCGGTTTTTGGGAAAGAGGAAGGCAATGAAATCAAAAAAAGAACCGCACTTAAACATTCATTTACCAACGGAAGTGTGTTGCTTATTTTAGGAAGTTTGGCAATTGGCTTTTTAGCAGATGTTAAACAAGCGGAAGGTATTAAACCATTTACCAACGATTTATTCAAAGGGTTTTTAGCCATTTTTTTACTAGATATGGGAATTACTAGCGGACGAAAGCTAAAATCTTTTTTCTCTTTCGGCTGGTTTCCTATTTTGTTTGCGGCGATTATTCCACTGATAAACGGCTGTTTGGTCGCCTGGATAAGCGCTTGGGTTACCCCTGATGTTTCTAACCGTTTTATTTTTGCTATTCTTGCGGCAAGTGCATCTTACATCGCCGTACCCGCCGCTATGAAAATATCTGTACCAAAAGCCAATCCGGGATTGTTTCTCCCAATGGCATTGGCAGTTACTTTCCCTATGAATATTACTTTAGGAATGCCATTGTACTTTCTGGTGGTGCAAAATACTTAAATAGTCAATAACTATTAATGTGTTGGAGTTATAGTTAAATTTAGCACAATAAAATATTACTTTGATAGTATATTCAATTATTGTGCTAATTCAACTTACATTGCTTTTTTGTGATTGATTACTACATGCGAGTTTTGGTCGTTTTCGTAATCGCGATAAGATGTTTTAAAACCAAGTAATTCTACTTGTATGTTTTCTTCTTTTGCGCGAACATTTGCAAAATCTTGAATCATTTCTAAAACATCAGTAGTGATATAGGATGTATTGCGGGCATCAATAATCACTTTTGAATCGGGATGAATGTTTTTAAGGGTTTTTTTAATGGCCGCTTTGTTTAAAAACGAAACCTCTTCGGCTAATTGAATGGTGATTTCATCGGCATCATTCAGTTTTTCACGGCTTAGGTAGTACGCTCTTTTCATATTTCCTTGCAAAATATAAATAATCGAAATGGCTAAACCAATACCTACACCCTTTAATAAATCGGTGAAAACTACGGCTAAAACAGTAGCCACAAAAGGTATGAATTGATATTTGCCATTGTGCCAGAAATGTTTGAAAGTTGCAGGTTTTGCCAATCTGTATCCCACTAAAATTAATACAGCAGCCAATGTTGCCAACGGTATTAAATTTAATAAAAAAGGAATGGATAGCACACAAGCTAGTAACAATACTCCATGAATAATAGCCGATGCCTTAGATGTGGCACCTGCGTTGGCATTTGCAGAACTGCGCACTACAACCGATGTCATTGGTAAACCACCTATTAACGAACTTATTAAGTTGCCAATTCCTTGTGCTTTTAGCTCTAAATTGGTATCGGTGATGCGGCGTTTGGTATCTAATCGATCCGAAGCTTCAATGCACAATAAGGTTTCAATAGATGCCACTACAGCAATGGTTGCGCCAATTACCCAGACTTTTGGATTGGTAAAACCACTAAAATTGGGCAGTGTTATTAAATTTTTAAAATCTTCAACAGTTTGCGGAACCGGAAGGGGTACTAAATGTTCGGCACCAATAGCCAAAAAACTATTTGTTGCCACAAAGAACTGATTCAATAAAATACCTGCTATTACAGCCACCAATGCTCCTGGCAACATTTTAATGCGTTTTAATATCGGAACGCGTTCCCAAGTGAGCAAAATAGCAATCGAAACAATGGTTACAACAACAGCTCCTGGGTGAATATCATCAATTGATGATTTAAAATACTGAACTAATTCTTTAAAGTATTCTAAGTTAATTCCTCCGTTAAAAAGCTTTTGGTTTCCTTCATAATCTGTATCTATTCCAAATGCATGTGGTATTTGTTTTAAAACGATAATGATACCAATACCGGCAAGCATTCCTTCGATGACATTATTTGGAAAATAATTAGAGATGCTTCCTGCACGAATAAAACCCAAAATCAATTGCAAAATACCTGCGATTAATCCTGCACAAAGGAACAATTCAAAGGCTTTTACATCGCCTCCCAAATCCGTAATGGCGGTTAATATAATGGCAGTTAAACCCGCTGCAGGTCCGGTTACAGATATGTTGGAATTACTGAGAGACCCCACCACAATACCACCAATGATACCGGCAATAATCCCAGACAATGGCGGTGCACCCGATGCCAATGCAATGCCCAAACAAAGAGGTAAGGCAACTAAAAATACAACCAAACCAGGTGCAAAGTTCTGAGACAACTCTGCTTTAATACTTTTTTTCATAAAATCTATAATTAATTACATGTATAATTTTAGCATTTTGTTCCTGTGCAAAATACCAAATGCGATCATTATAGTTGTGGTTCAGGAGGTGGTGAAGGAATTTTAAAAACTAATATGTTACGAAGCTGTTGGCTGCATAAAAACAAAGAGCTGTTAAGTGCTTTTTTTGAACTAAACAAAACCTTTGCATTGCAAAAAAAGTGGTATTTTATTTCTTTTTCCTCTTCTTCGTTAAGGTTGTTGTTATTGTTTTTCGGTTTACTCTTAGACTGTGTTTCTTCTTCTTCATTCACTATCAAAGAATAAGTGTCCATATCGCTGTTTAAGGCATAAGAAATTGTGGGTGCAAATAAAAAGCACACGAATAATAATAATGTGGTAATATTGAAAAACTTAAACATATCTAGCAAATGTAGTTTAAAGTTTTCTAAATGAGAATAATTGTAGGAATAAATGTTAAAGAATTTTGGCTAGAAATAAAAAAACATCCTTGAAAGGATGTTTTTTGTTGGTCTACTAGGACTCGAACCTAGAACGACTGAACCAAAATCAGCTGTGTTACCATTACACCATAGACCAATGGTATTGTGTGTAAAGAAGTCTTATTTGTTGGCCTACTAGGACTCGAACCTAGAACGACTGAACCAAAATCAGCTGTGTTACCATTACACCATAGGCCAATAAAACTTGTGCAGTATAAAAAACCGTATTTGGTTAAATATTGCGAGTGCAAATGTAGTACAAAAAAAGAAAAGTGCAACAAAATCGTAGAATTTTTTTAAAAAAAATCTAAAAAAGCGCATCAATAAAAAAAAAACGTTTTCTTTGTAGTTCCTACTAAAAAAGTACAAAAAAAAGCTATTATGTTGACAATCAATTTTAAAAAATGGAATACCATCATCGGATGGATTGCATTTTTAATTGCACTTGCAGTTTATACCATCACTTTAGAGCCCACCGTTAGTTTTTGGGACTCTGGCGAATACATTGCTACTTCTGCAAAATTAGAAGTGGGTCACCCGCCTGGTGCACCGCTTTTTCAAATGCTGGGAGCATTGGCTTCAACGTTTGCCAGTTCTCCCGATAAAATTGCTGCGGCTGTAAATATGGTTTCGGCTCTTTCCAGTGCCTTTGCTGTGTTGTTCATGTTTTGGTCGGCAACCAATATTTTAATGAAAGTTGTTAAAATAGGTACCGAAAAATTATCAAACAATACCGTAATCGCAGTTTTAGGCAGCTGTTTAATTGGTGCGTTAACCTTTACTTTTTCAGATACTTTTTGGTTCAGCGCGGTGGAAACCGAAGTGTATGCCATGGCAACTTTTATGTTGGCTTTATTACTGTGGCTTGGTTTGCGTTGGATTGATGCGATTGATGAGCCCCGAGGCAACAAATGGTTGTTGTTGATTTCATTAGTTATAGGAATGTCTTTCGGTGTGCATTTTATGGCATTATTGGCAATACCTTCCATTGGTTATTTGTATTTCTTTAAAAAATATCCGCAGGTAACTGTTAAAAATTTCATCATTGCAAATATTGTAGTGGTAGCTATTTTGCTGGTTGTTTTTGGATTTCTACTTCCATATACCATGATTTTCTTCGGAAAGTCTGAAATCTTTTTTGTAAACTCAATTGGACTTCCGTTCAACGCAGGTTCTATCATAGCATTTGCAATCGTAGTTTCGTTATTTGTTATTGGATTAAAACTTACTCGCCAAAAGCAAAAACAGTTTGCAAACACCTTGATACTAAGTGTGATGTTTATCTTTATTGGGTTTTCGTGTTGGTTAATGTTGCCAATACGCGCGAACACTCAAATTCCAATTAATGAAAACAAACCGTCGGATGCAGCTGAATTATTAGCTTATTACAATAGAGAGCAATACGGTTCGCGCTCGTTGTTTTACGATACCTATTTTACCATTAAATACGGAGCTGGCGATGCATTAGATCCCTCAAAACCTTACAAAGACGGTAAACCCAATTATGAACGCGATGAAACATCGGGCAAATACATTATGGTTACCGATGGAAAAGGGTCAGAGCCAAACTATTCCAGCCGCTTTAAAGGATTTTTACCGCGTGTTTGGGAGCCCGATATGGCTGTGAACTACATGACTTATACAAAACCGATTGACTTTAAATTGAAACCTGAGTTTGCTTCAGAACCTCAATTAATGGAAATGGCATCGCAGTTAAAAGCTCAAGTGCAGTCTGGAAGAATGTCGTTGCGTGAATACGATGATATTTTGAGACAAATGGGCGAATATATTGATATTGACAAACCCGGTTTCTTTGATAATATGAGTTTTATGTTCAATTATCAGTTTGGATATATGTACACACGCTATTTAATGTGGAATTTTGCAGGCCGACAAAATGATATTCAAGGTTATAATGATCGAATGAATGGAAACTGGATTTCGGGGATTAAGTTTTTAGATGAAATTCGTTTAGGTTCACAAGAAAATTTAACCAGCGATATGCTGAACAATAAAGGGCGAAACGTGTATTATATGTTGCCTTTTATTTTGGGCTTGGTTGGATTTATTTTTCACTACCGCAAAGATCCAAAAACGTTTTATGTGTTGTTGGCATTGTTCTTATTTACAAGTTTTGCATTAAAAATATTCTTAAACGAACGCCCTTTTGAACCTCGTGAGCGCGATTATGCAGTAGTAGGTTCGTTCATGGTTTTCGCTATGTGGGTAGGTTATGGTGTGTATGCGATATACGAATTTTTATCAAGCAAAATAAACGCAAAAATTGCCTTACCGTTGGTTTTAGGTGTTACGCTTTTGGCATCGCCGGTATTAATGGCATCTGAAAATTGGGACGATCACGACCGTTCCGATAAATATACCGCTTTAGCTTTAGGTAGAGCTTATCTAGATTCATTAGATAAAAATGCAATTATATTTACTATTGGCGATAACGATACCTTCCCGCTTTGGTATTTGCAAGAAGTAGAAGGATATCGTACCGATGTGCGTGTGGTTTGTACCACTTTGTTGCAAGCGGAATGGTATATTGACCAAATGAAAGTAAAAGCACATCAATCAGAACCTTTGAAAATTCGATTCAATCACAAACAATATGCTGGTGAAAACATGTATTATGCGGCAGTTGCACCAACTGTTGATGAGCGCTTTGATTTGAATACTATTTTAGAATTCATTGCATCAGACGATCCAAGAGGAAAAATGGAAACCGAACGAGGAACATTCCTTACCCGTATTCCAACCAATAAATTCAGTTTGCCTGTTGACAAAGAAAAGGTTCTGAAAAATGGAACCATATCCCAACAATATGCTGATGAAATTGTAAATGAAATTCCTATTGATGTGAAAGCAAATGCTTTATATCGTATGCGCATTATTATGTACGATATCATTGCGAACAACAATTGGGACAGACCTGTTTATTTTACAGGAGGATCTATCACAGACGAAGATTTCTTGTGGATGAAAGATTATCTGCAGTTAAATGGTCTGGTATATAAATTGGTTCCAATGAAAGCAGAACGTACATACGATATGCATCCATTGTATATTGGTTCTATTGATACCGATAAAATGTATGAAACAGTAACCAACTGGTATTGGGGTAATTTTGGAAGCCCAAATATTTATCACGATCCGGAAACCCGCAAAAATTCAATGAATTTTAGAATCAACTTAGAGCGTTTGGCTACACAGTTGGTGAAAGAAGGTAAAACAGAAAAAGCTAAGAAAATTGTGGATTTAGCAATTCAAAATTTCCCGATAGAATATTATTTGCCAAACGATCGAACAGCGAGTTATTTTGCTGTGGAGCCATTTGCAGATTTGTATTACGTGTTGGGCGAAAAGCACAAAGCGGCAACACTTGCAACTAAATTGTTTACCAAAGCCGAAGAAAATTTGAATTTCTATAAAGAAATGAAATTAAACGAACAGCGCGAATTTGGAATGGACATTATTAACGCATTTGAAACCGCATACCGTATTATTGATAATTGCAAATTGCATAAAGATACCGCTACGGTTGCTGCACTCACCAAGCGAATTGCACCGTTTGAAAAACATTTCAACCGCTATTTGAATGCTTATAAACAGCAACAAGAAGCCGAAGCTGAAATGATGCAACAAGAGCAACAAATGTTAAGAGATTCTGCCACACAAACAGTAGATTCGGTAAAACAATAAATCATAAAAGACGGTAGAAATACCGTCTTTACTAATTAAAACAAGCAATGTTAGAAAATAAAGATCAAAACAAAACACCACTTGCACAATTGGGTGAATTTGGTTTAATCAATCAGCTCACAAAGCATTTTTCCATTCAACAAGAATCAACCCTAACATCAATAGGTGATGATGCTGCCGTTTTAGATTTTAAATCGAAAAAAACAGTCGTTTCAACCGATTTATTAATAGAAGGCGTTCACTTTGATTTAAGTTATATGCCTTTGAAGCATTTAGGATATAAAGCAGTGGTTGTGAACCTATCCGATATTTGTGCGATGAACGCTGTGCCCACGCAAATTACGGTTTCTATCGCAGTTTCCAACCGATTTCCGTTAGAAGCAATCGAAGAATTATATGAAGGCATTCGTTTAGCATGTAATTTTTATAAAGTAGATTTAGTAGGAGGGGATACCACATCAAGCACCACAGGTTTGTTGGTAAGTGTCACCGCTTTAGGAGCTGCAAACGAAGATGAAATCACTTATCGCTCAGGTGCCAAAGAAAATGATTTATTGGTGGTAACTGGTGATATTGGGTCGGCATATATGGGGTTGCAGGTGTTAGAACGTGAAAAACAAGTTTTTTTGGTAAATCCGCAAAACCAACCCAATTTAGAAGATTATTCTTACATAATTGAGCGCCAATTAAAACCAGAAGCCCGTACCGACATTAAAGAGCTTTTGCAGAAATTAGATGTGAAACCAACATCGATGATCGATGTTTCAGACGGTATTTCCTCTGAAATCATGCATATTTGTAAAGCATCGAATGTAGGCTGTAATTTATACGAAGACAAACTGCCTCTTGACCCGCAGTTAATAAACGTTTGCGAAGAATTTAATTTAGACAGTACCACCATTGCTATAAACGGCGGCGAAGATTATGAATTATTGTTCACAGTGTCTATGAACGACTTTGAAAAAATCAAAGGAAACCCGCATTTATCAATTATAGGACATATAACAGCCGAAAACGAAGGCATACATTTAATAACCCGCGAGAATACTAAATTGGCACTAAAAGCCCGTGGTTGGAACGCATTAAACCAAGAAAAATAAAAACATGATGATGAAAAATATTTTTACTTTTTTGCTGATTCTGATATCAACTAGTATATTAGGTCAGACCAAATATGAGTTAGGCTATTACATTGACCAGTCTGGTAATAAGATTGAGGGCGAAATTTCTGAAATAAGAGCCGATAAATTTCCATCAGAATTTTATATTAAAAAAGACAATCAACAAATTAAGATGGAGACCAAGTTTGTAAACGAGATTAGTTATGGAGCTGTTTATTTTGTAAAAAAGAGATTTAAATTCGATCCAAGTGTACGCTATGAAATTGGAAATCTTGATTTTAATAAAAATTTAAATTTAGTCGAAACTGAAGATTTTTTACAACGCTTAGTAGATGGTCAATACACATTATATAGATATATTCATAATGGAGTTGCAAGCTATTTTTATCAGCGTGGCGATAACGAAATTACTACTTTAATATATAAAAAGTATCGTGGTAAAAATTATACCATAAATGAAAATAATGACTTTAAAGTGCAATTATTGCACGATGTAAAGAATAACAAATACAACAATTTAGATGATTATTTTACTTTAAGATATACACAAGAAAATTTAGAAGACTATTTTAAAGAAGCCAATGGAATATCATTTAATAGGTTAAAGAAACAAAAGGTTCTATTTAATTTTTTTGTAGGCTATTCTATGCACACTATGGATTTAAACTTTTTATCAAATATTGATCAAAAAACACATAATGGCTTAACCGTTATGCCCGAGTTAGAGTTTATGTTTAACAGGTTTGCTATAAACCCAACTAGTTTTTACGTCAATGGTAAGTTACACACTTTCAAAAGTGAATTTATTGAAGAATATGTGAGAGAGAATTGGCATCATACCGTTGATTATAAATCTTTGTATGTTTCAATAGGTGCTAAGCAATATTTTATGTCATCTCCAAATATTCAATTTTATGGTAAGTTTGGTGTAGGAATTAATAATCCCATTAAATATAAAATCAACTCTCCTGAAGAAGCTAGAAGGTTAAGATTAATTGTTTTAGATAGATTTGCTGGTGGTATTAATACAGGTTTGGGAGCTAAATTGTTCAATTCAATCCTGGTTGAAGTTAATTATGATTTTGTGTTTAATACTTTATATATAAATAAAAACACGGCATTGAACTTTAAGATTGGCTACACCTTCTAAAAAAAAACGCAAAGTTTACAAGTTGTAAACTTTGTGTTTTTTCTTCATTACCACCCTAAAAAACTCCAATCTATAACGGAATAGTTTAGGTTTATGAATTGGGTTATTTTATTTCCGGTTTTTCGCCAATAATACGCATTTCTTGCTGAGGGAACGGAATATTGATACCTGCTTTGTCTAGAGCAACTTTTATTTCTTGTTGCAAGCTGTTGCGTGCAGCCCAATAATCGTCTTTGCTTGCCCATGCACGAATGGTTAAGTTTACGGAACTATCTGCTAATTCACTTACAAAAACATCGGGTGCGGGTTCTTTAATAACGCGTGGATCATTGTTTAAAATATCTAAAATCACTCTTTGTGCGGTTTGGATATTGTCTTCGTAACTAATACCCACAAGATATTCAAAACGGCGATTGGTTATTTTACTAAAGTTGCGAATCACCGAGTTTGCTAACGCCCCGTTCGGGCTAAAAACTTTAATCCCTTGTGCTGTGGTTAAGGTAGTGTACAATAAATCTATTTTATCTACTGTGCCGTCTGTTCCAGCTGAATTTTCTATATAATCACCTACTTCAAATGGTCGGAATAATAAAATCAACACGCCACCTGCAAAGTTTGATAACGATCCTTGCAACGCTAAACCTACTGCCAAAACCAAACCAGATAATGCTCCTAAAATAGCGGTTGTTTGGAAACCTAAGTTAGCGGCAACCGATAAAAACAATAAAGCATATAAAATAAATTTGATAATCGATAGTAAAAAACCTCTCAATGACACATCTACATTGCGCTTTTCAAATCGGTTTTTTACAATTTTTAAAACGGTTCTAATGATGAATAGACCTACAATAAGAAAAAGTATTGCTTTTACAACTGCGGGAATTGCATCTATAAGCATAGCAATGAATTTTTCCATGTAAATTGAAGCATCGTTTACAACGGACGTTATTCCATCTTTCATAGTTTCAGGTTTTAAATCGTTTACTAATTGTTTTTCTTCTGCTGCCAAAGACAAAGAATCTTTAGCGGCTTGAATAATGGTATCTTTTTTCATTTCATTTTTTTATTTACAAAAATAAAAAAAGAGATGCGGAAAACATCTCTTTCTTTCGATTTAACTTTTGTTTAGATAGCCAATTTCTTAGTAATGGCTTTGGGTAATGCATTTTTATGCACCATGATATCGGTGGCTTTGTATTTCATAAACTCTTTGGTCATATACAAATAGCCTTTATAGTCGTTTGATAACCCCCAAGAGTTTTTAACAATATAATACTCTTTACCGTTTTGATCTTTTGCAATACCTACAATGTGCATACCGTGATCGTCAGTGGTTTCATAATTGTCAAATGCTTTTTGGCGGTCTGCATCGGTTACTTTTTTCTCTGGCTTTGGTCCGTTGAACATATCTGCTTTTTGTTCTGCAGTCATTTGAGCAAAATCAATTTCAGGAATATAGGCTACACCATTTTTCCAACTGAATCCTTTTTCAGAAACATCACCACCCCACGCAACTGTATATCCGTTTTTCAAAGCATGATCAACAATTTCTACCAATTCATCTTGTTTCACGTTCCAAACTTGGTCAAACGCCCAATTGTCTGGTACTAATAAAGTGAATTTTGTATACCAAGGATATTCCTGAAAAGAAGAAATTTCTACATAATCATCTGGGTTGATCCCTACTACTTCATCGGCAAACGTTTTTGGGGTATATTTTTTTCCTTCATACATAAACTCTTTCGGAGCTTCCCCTAAATAGCTGTCAATAACTGCTGTGTATGCGTTTAACCAATTTTCTGAAAGCTTATCGTTTTTAACAACCGATGCCAAAACCGATTCAGTCATTTTGCTCATTTCAGAGAAATTGTTGCGTGTTTGTCCTTCTTGCAATCCAGTGTATGCCGAACGAGGAACAGTTCCGTATTTTTTGTACATATTCATTACATCGTGAAAAGCACCGCCTTCGCCCAAGGTAACTGCACCGTGCATTTTTACATACATTTTGCCTTTTTCGATATATGCATTACGAGCTGTGAAAATTTGAGCCAATTCTACGGGTTTTTTACCCATACGAATCATTTCCGATTCTATAAACGAATTTCCTGAATAACTCCAGCAAGTTCCAGAAGAACCTTGATCTTTAACCGAAGTGTTTTCTAAATTAATTACATCGGTAAACGTAAAATGAGCTTTACTGTTGGCACTTTGATTTGCTTTTACTTTATTCATTAAATCGTCTTGTGCCGATACATTTGAAGTTGCAGCTAAAGCAATTAATACCGCCGCAAAAAATGGTTTTAATTTTATACGAAACATATTTGTTATTTGAATATTTTAATAGTAAGTACGAATTTATGGAATTTGTTACAGATATTGATTGATAATTTTGATTTATTGTGACCAACTTTGTCAAAGTTCCAAACTTTGACAAAGTTTAATTATATTATATTTCAAATATTCTAAAATTGATAGGTTCAAAAGATGAACTATTGTCTTCTGGACTTTCAATATGAATGTCCTTCAAAATTATGAAGTCTCCAGATTTTAGCGTTGATATAATCTTTTTTTGTTCTTCATTAAAAACTCTGGAATTATAAGTTTTACGAAGTAATATATTATTTTTACTAACAACGATCATTTCATATTGGACAATATTTAGCTGCATGCTGATTGAATACTTGTCTAAGTATATCATTAATCTTTCTGATAAATTATAGTTAGATTTACCATTTGTATATGGACAAATCAGTTCTATTTCAGGTTTAATGGTCTCTACTAACCTGAGTTCGATTATTATTTAGGATAAATATATTGTATAAAAAAAGAAATAGTTGTATATTTAATTATCTGATTGTTAAATATTTAAACAACTATTTCTTATGGTTAATTTCGATAAAATTACAGAAATTTTTTGTCTTGTTGATGAATTTTGCCAGCAATTTTTTCCTTTTCTTGAAAAAAACAGTATTGGAAACAAATCTAAAAGACCCCCAATGATGTCACCCAGTGAAATAATAAGTATTATGATTCTTTTTCATTTGAGCGGTTTCAGATGCTTTAAGCACTTTTACATTTTCTATATTCAAAAACATATGCAAGCTGAGTTTCCTAAAACAGTGTCTTACAATAGATTTACAGAGCTTATGCAATCCAACATACTTCCGCTCACAATGTTTTTAAAAACCTGCTGTATGGGCAATTGTACAGGTATTTCATTTGTTGATTCCACTCCAGTAAGGGTTTGTAAAAACAAGCGAATCAAAAACAATAAAGTGTTCAAAGATATAGCTACCGTAGGCAAGTCCACTATGGGGTGGTTCTATGGGTTCAAGCTTCACTTAATTATCAATGAAAAGGGTGAAATTCTAAGCTTTACTATTACACAAGCCAATGTAGATGACCGTGAACCTCTTAAAAATGAAGGATTTCTCAAAGGGATTTTCGGAAAACTCTTTGCAGATAAAGGGTATATCTCTAAAAAAATTGCAGACATATTATTTGTTGATGGTGTTCATCTAATCACACAACTTAAAAACAATATGAAAAACTGTTTAATGACCTTGTCTGACAAAATACTATTGAGAAAACGTTCTGTTATTGAAACAGTTAACGATGAATTGAAAAATATGTGTCAAATTGAACATTCAAGACATAGATCTATTGGAAACTTTCTTACAAACCTTATTTCGGGTCTAATTGCTTATTCATTTTTTCCTAAAAAACCTTCAATACAATATAATGAACTAAAAACAAATCAGTTAACAATGTTCTGATTAATCGAACTCAGGTTACTAAATAAACATTTTTAGCAATTAATTTATCTTTAAAAAAGACATTAATAGTTACAATGTCTTTAATTTTTGGTCTAACTGATAATTTGCAATTGTCAATTACATGAAGATCTGCATTTTGTGCTTCGAATCTTATTTCTCTGCAATCAATATCATTTGTAAGAAAATCAATAGGGTTTTCAAAATCCAATAATAAAGTGTTATTATTTGGATTGCTTAGAATAATTTTCTGAGCAAAACAAATATTATTTAGAATAAAGAGGATTAGTAAAAATATGTTTTTCATGGTTGATTTATAAAAAAAAATAAAAGTAAAATTAAAAAAAATCATCAAGTTTAAACCTGAAGGATAATCAAAGTTCCAAATTTTTCAAACTTTTGATACTAATTTAGATGTAAAATACGTTTATTTACAAATGAATTTTAAAGAACTCTATTTATGAAAAAAATGCTTTTACTAATAATTGTAATTTTTAGTGGTTTATCTTCACAAGCGCAAACATGGGAAGATAAAGTAAAGAATGATCCGGCTTATGAAAAGTATAAAGAAGAAGCTTTAAAGTTTTATTGCTCTGAAGATTACATTAAAGAAATGTATCTCGGTAGTTATTTCATTGAAAAAATGGGAAAGTCTATCCAAAATTACGATTTTAAAAATTTTGAAAAATGGATTACTGAAAACTTAGATAAAACTACTTTTGTAAACAAGGAAGAAGCTTTACAAATATTTAATGAGCGGAGTGCATTAAAAAGTAAAAATCAGCCTGAATCCAATAGACTTTCAAAAGAATTTGATAATTTGGGCGAAAAATACGGTTATGATGAGTTTATGGAATTTGAAAATAAAGAAGTCCATAATGTAGCCTTTGAAAAGTATTATTCATTTAAACAAAAGCAAAAAACCTTCAATTAATTTTGAAGGTTTTTTTGATATTTATTCAACTTTGTCAAAGTTCCAAACTTTGACAAAGTTTTTTTTAACCTACAACCTACAACCTACAACGTTTCTTTCAACCATTTAAAAAACTCCGTTTGCCAAACTAGTGCATTTTGCGGTTTCAGCACCCAGTGGTTTTCATCGGGTAAATAAACAAATCGGCTTTTAATACCTTGCAACTGTGCCGCTGCAAATGCTTCCTGCCCTTGACCAATCGGCACGCGGTAATCTTTACCACCGTGGAAAATCAAGATAGGCGTGTTCCAGTTTTTTACCAACAAAATGGGGTTGTGTTGGTAATAGGTTTTTGCAATGTCTTTATTTGTTTCAGCATCCCAATACGCACCGCCTGCATCCCAATTAGGGAAAAAAGTTTCTTCAGTTGTTCCGTACATGCTGTGTAAGTTAAACACACCGCAATGCGCAATAAATGTTTTAAAACGGTTTTCGTGTATGCCTGCTAAATAATAAACCGAATAGCCACCGTAACTTGCACCAACCGCTCCTAGGCGTTTGCTATCAACATATTTTTCTTTAGAAAGAGCATCGATTGCAGAAAGGTAATCGTCCATGGCTTGTCCGCCCCAATCTTTTGAAATGGCTTCGTTCCATTCCACACCAAAACCTGGTAAACCGCGACGGTTGGGCGCTACAATGACATACCCTTCTGCTGCCATTAACTGAAAATTCCATCGAAATGAATAAAAAGGCGATACCATAGACTGTGGACCACCTTGGCAATATAATAAAGTCGGATATTTTTTGTTAGGATCAAAATTTGGTGGAAGAATCACCCAAACCAGCATTTTTTTACCGTCGGTTGTTGTTACATAGCGTTTTTCAATCTTGCTTTTGGCAATTTTACTGTACGTTGCATCGTTCACATGCGTTATTTGATTCCAAGTTTCTTTCTTTAAATCAAATGAATAGACTTCAGCTGCCGAGTTAAAATCGGTGCGGGTTACCACTATTTTATCATTCGCAAAACCTACAATGCTTGCAACATCAAACACCCCATTGGTTAACTGTTTTACTTGTATTGCAATTCGTGTGAGCCCCGGGAAATTTACTTCAAACAACTGATTTGTTCCATCAACGGGTGCAATAAAATATACTTTTTTACCGTCGTTGCTCCAAACATAACTGTTTACAGTGCCATCCCAACCACTGGTTAAGTTGATATCAATGCCTTTATGGCGTACAATAATATCGTTTTTATCGGCTTCATAACCATCGTTTTTCATTTGCAACCACGTTAAATCGCCATTAGGAGAAAAAGTTGGGTGCGTATCGTATCCTAAATTATCTTTGGTTAAATTATCGGTTTGTTTGGTGTCTAAATGATATTCATACAAATCGGTATTGGTGCTGATAGCATAGGCGGTTCCTGCTTTCTTTTTAGATACATAAATCACCGATTTTCCGCTTGGATGCCAAATATAATCTTCATCGCCACCAAACGGAGCTTGCGGACTGTAATAAGGTTCGTCTTGCAACAAATCGATTTTTTCGTTGGTTTCCAGATTTGTTACAAAAACGTGGTTGAAAGATCCATCGTTGTCTTTGTCCCAATGGCGGTAATCCAAACCGTCGTACACATACACATTCGCTTCTTTTAATTCCGGATAGCGGTCTTTTCCTAAAACCTTGTTTACCTTTACTTCTTCGGCAGATAATTTGAATTTTCCGTTGGGCGAAAGATTTCTGTCTTTTATCAAACCATCCGCACTTTCAAGCAGTTTTGCATTCTTTCCATCGATTGAAATTTGATAGGTTTTATATTCCATTGTGTTTTTATCCACATTAGGAAATCCCACCTTATAAATTAAAAAATCGCCTTTTTCTGTGATGCCAACCGGGTTTACTCTGCCTAATTGCCATAATAATTCTTTAGTGAGAACTTGTTCTTGTGCATTCATATTCAAAGCAATAACCGATAATGTAGCTACTAAAATTCGTTTCATGTAAACATTTGTTTTTAATTGACGCTAAATTTACGAAATTCTAAATGATAAAAATTCCTTAAAGTTTTGTTTTTATGTGAATGCTATCCCTAAAAACTAAAAAATATTAAGTAATTTCACGCTCGAAAAAATACTACGTAATTCATTCATAATGGAAGATTTTAACTGGGGCGATTTAATCAATCCTGAATTCTACATAAATTTAGAAATAGCGGGCCATAAAATTGGCTTGTACGTTGTTTTGTTTATTGTTTTTGCAGAAACGGGCTTGCTTGCAGGTTTCTTTTTGCCGGGCGATAGTTTGCTTTTTTTATCGGGAATTTACAGCAAAGCTTTGTTAAGCGAAGTAGTGGTTATTGAGAGTGATTTTTTAAATGTTTTAGGAGTGGCTTCGTTGGTTGCTTTGGCAGGAATCATTGGTAATTTGTTTGGCTATTGGTTTGGCTCTAAAAGTGGCAATTATTTGTATCAGAAAGAAGACGGTTTTCTATTTAAAAAGAAGTATTTGTTAGAATCGAAAGCTTTTTTTGAAAAACACGGCGGTCGTGCCATTATTTTTGCCCGATTTTTACCCGTTGTTCGCACCTTTACACCTATTATTGCAGGTGTGGCTAATATGGAATTTAAAAAGTTTTTGTTCTACAATATCATTAGTTCGATTGCATGGGCTTTTTCACTGATTTTTGCCGGACATTATTTGTATCGCTTTCTATTAGACAGTTATGGGTTTGATCTAACACATTATATTGAGTATATTATTCTTATTATCATTATAATAACAACTGTTCCATTTGTTGTGAAACTGATCAACAATAAAAGAGCAAAAAATAAAAAATAGGGAGTATATTTACATCCCTTTTTTTATGTATTATGATTAAGAAAGTTTTAAGATTCATAGGCAAAGTACTTTTATACTTTTTCGGTATTAGTATAGGATTAGTGGTGCTTTTTAAATTTGTTCCTGTGCCCTTTACGCCGTTAATGTTTATTCGCACTTTTGAACAAATGGGCGGCGACAAAGATTTGGTTTGGAAACACGATTGGATTGCAATCGATGAAATGGGAATTCCTATACAAAAAGCCGTAATTGCGAGCGAAGACGGTAAGTTTACCACCCACAATGGCTTTGATGTAAAAGCGATTGAAAAAGCATATAAAAACAATCAAAAAGGAAAAAAGATAAAAGGGGGAAGCACCATAAGCCAGCAAACCGCCAAAAATGTTTTTCTTTGGCCGGGAAGAAGTTACTTGCGAAAAGGTTTAGAAGCCTATTTTACGGTTTTAATCGAAATTGTCTGGGGCAAAGAACGCATTATGGAAGTGTATTTGAACTCTATTGAAATGGGCAATGGAATTTATGGAATCGAAGCAGCTTCGCAACATTGGTTTAAAAAACCAGCAAAAAATCTTACCAAAGCCGAAGCCGCCGCTATTGCAGCCATTCTTCCCAATCCAAGAGTTTACAAAGCAAAAAACAGCTCGCGATACATCGAGCGTAGAAAAAACGCCATTAAAAGGCAGATGAATTTCTATAATAACCCTAATTACAATGGCGAATAAAAGTGCTTAGAAAGCGGTTGGTATTTTGATGTATTTATTTTTTTGTAACTTTACATAAATTCAAAATATCAAAAAATATGAAAAAGAGCATTTTATTAACAGCTGTTGTAGCCGGATTGGTAGCATTTGCATCATGTAAAAAAGAAAACACCACTACAACCGAAACCACAATTGATTCGTTAAATACCGAAACTACTGTGACTACGGAAGATACAACAATGGTTGTAGATCCAGCGGTTCAAGCAGAGCTTGACGAAGCAAAAATGAAGTATGAAAAAGCCGAAGCAGACGTACAAGCTGCTATTGAAAAAGGCGACAAAAAAGCCGAGGCTGCTGCAATAAAAGTGCGCGATGAAGCTAAAAATTCTTGGGAAAACCTAAAAGAAGGAGTAAACCAAGCAGCAAACGACATGAAAGACGGTATTAACAATGCCGCTAACAAAGTAGAAGAAGGTGCCGACAAAGTAGGCCAAAAAGCAAAAGAAGTAGGTAAGGATGTAGAAGAAGGCTACAACAAAACCTTAGAAAAAATGAAAACAAACTAAATCATTGGTTTAGATATAAAATCCTGTATCGTAAAAAGATACAGGATTTTTTTGTTTTTTTTACTTTAATTTCCTTTAAAATCGGCTTTGCGTTTTTCTAAAAAAGCAGTAGTTCCTTCTTTAAAATCGGCTGTTCCAAAACAGTAACCAAAACGATCAATTTCGGTGTTAAATCCATTTACGCCATCTTTAAAGTTTGCATTCACTGCCTTAATTGCTTGTGTAATTGCCGTTGGTGAGTTTTTAGCAATTTTCAAAGCTAATTCTTGGGCTTTATCCATTAATTCAGGTTGTGCCACCATGTGGTTTATCAATCCAAAAGACAATGCTGTGGGCGCATCAATCATTTGTGCGGTCATAATTAATTCGTTGGCTCTGCCTTTACCAATAAGCTGAGGTAAGCGTTGGGTGCCACCATATCCTGGAATCACACCTAGTGTCACTTCGGGTAAGCCCATTTTAGCATTGTCTGATGCAATACGAATATGTGCAGCCATTGCCAGCTCTAATCCGCCTCCTAAAGCAAATCCATTCACGGCAGCAATCACAGGAGTTTCTAGATTTTCCACTAAATTAAACAGCAATTCTTGTCCTTTTCGTGCCAATTCAGATCCTTCGGATGTGTTAAAACTTGCAAATTCAGAAATATCTGCTCCTGCAACAAATGCTTTTTCACCCGAGCCGGTAATAATAATTGCGCGCACCTCTTTATCGCTTTCAAATTCTTTAAATGCTTGGTGCAGTTCTTCGATAGTTGCTTTGTTCAAAGCGTTTAATTTTGTGGGACGATTTATGGTAATGGTCGCCACAGCATTGTTTTTCTCTGTTAAAATGTTTTCAAATAGCATTATGGTATCATTTTTAATTAGTAATGGGTAATTGCACATAAAACGTGGTGCCTTTATCAATCATGGTTTCAAAGTGAATAGTACCACCGTAAGCTTCGATCATGTTTTTAATCATTGCCAGGCCAAGCCCCATGCCGCTTGTTTTGGTGGTGAATTTTGGTTCAAAAATTTTATTTTTTATATCGTTTGCAATTCCGGTTCCGTTGTCAGAAATGCTTATTAAAACCGCATCGTTTTTGCGCGCAACTTTCACCAAAATGCGAGGAAAAGGTTCGTATGATGGAATTGCTTGAATGGCATTTTTAACTAGGTTATTAATAATGCGAATAATTTGCGATTGATCAAAAACTGCTATGATTTCTTCTTCGGTAGATTGAAATTGAATAAAATCTTCGTTAAAAATATCCAAAGCCAATTGCACCACTTTCACCACATTTATTTGGGTGTTTTGTTGCGCCGGCATCGATGCAAAATTAGAAAATGCAGATGCTACGGCACTCATTGTATCAATTTGCTGCACCATGGTATCGCAAAAATCTTTTATTTTTTCGTTTACTTTTTCGTCATCTGGATTGAATTTTCGCTGAAAACTTTGCACCGATAACTTCATAGGTGTCAATGGGTTTTTAATTTCGTGGGCTACTTGTTTTGCCATTTCTCTCCACGCCATTTCGCGTTGACTTTGTGCCAATTTTTCAGCCGATTCTTCCAATTTGTCCACCATTTCATTGTAGGAATTGATTAAGGTTTCAATTTCGTAGGACGTGTTTTGTACTTTAATCTTTTCATTTTTTCGGTTGATGTTGGTTTTTTGGATGCGTTCGCTGATTAATTGAATGGATTTGGTGATGTAATTCGATAGAATATAGGCAAGAAATATCGCCAAAATAATTACAAAAATATAAATTTGACCAAACAGAATTAAAAAGCTGTTTAGTTGTTTTTCATAATACGAAGTTTCTTCGGCAACCGGCATGCTGATAATTCCCAAAGGTTTAAAACGACGGTCTTTTATATAATTATATGCAGAACGATAGGTGATTCCATCAATAATTCGCAAATCGGTAAAGCGTTTGGTGCTGGTGGTTTCAATAATTTTTAAAACAGTCGGCGAAATTTCTTCATTGTTCACTTTATCAACCACAAAATTTCCTTTCGATGTCATTAAAAGCTTTCCTTTTAAATCATAAATATTAATTTGTATGTTATGAATGGTAGAAAGTTCAAATATTTTATCCTTAAAAATTAAAGGTAAATTTTCGGTACAAACGGGTAGAGGAGTGGTTTGTAGAATAAAGTTCACATGTTCGTTTACGGCGTCTTCTTTTCGCAGCAATCGATCTTGATGATAGTTACGCGCTTCTTTTTTAAATTGATAAATAGTAACCATTGCAATTAAAACAGACGAGATGATGGTAAGAAAAATCATGGCTATGAAAATTCTTACCTGCAACGACGTTCTTTTTATACTGAATGGATGCGCCATGAAACAAACTAGCTTTTAGTGCGTATTTTTTTATAAAATTTAATTCCCAGCATAAGTAGTAATGATAAACCAATAATGCCCACTACACCAAAAATCCAATTAATTGCACTTTTTAAAATTACTAAAAAAACTACTGAAAAAAGGATTATAGTGGCACCTTCGTTCCAAATTCTGAAAAACGAACTTGTTTTGGTTAGGTTTTTATTTTTGATTTGAGTTACAAATTGTTGACATTTAAAATGATACAACCAAAGTAGCAAAACAAAAAGCAGCTTTACATGCATCCAAGGCATCTTCAACAACGATGCATTTTCGATAAGCATCCACACGCCAAAAATAGTTGCTAAAATAGCAGACGGAAACGTGATGATGTACCACAATCTGTGGGTCATTATTTGGTATTGATTGGAAAGAATTTCCTTTTCAACTGTTGGTTTCAATTGTGCTTCTGCATAATATACAAACAGGCGCACAATGTAAAAAAGTCCGGCAAACCAGCAAACTACAAAAATAATGTGTAAAGCCTTTAAATACAGATACATAGAATAAAATTTGTTTTGGGTTCAGGTTTCAGGTTATTACCGCTTTTTAAACTTGAAACCTGAAACCGTTTATTTACTAAAATCTTTAATCCAATTGGCTACTACACCACACCATTCGTCTTCATCGTTCAAACAAGGAACGGCAAAAAATTCTTCACCTCCATGCTCTTTAAAATCTTCGTTAGCACGCATGGCAATTTCTTCTAAAGTTTCTAAACAGTCTGCCACGAAAGCAGGCGTTACAACCGCTAATTTTTTAATTCCTTTTGCAGGCATTTTGTTGATTTCCACATCGGTATAGGGTGTTAACCATTTGTCACCAGCCAATCTGGATTGAAAAGTTTCACTGTATTTGCCCTCAGGAATTCCCAGCAATTTAACCACTTGTTTGGTGGTTTCAAAACATTGGTGACGGTAGCAAAATTCGTGTGCAGGCGAAGCGGTGTTGCAACAAGAACCATCAATTTTGCAATGCGATTTGGTTACATCAGTTTTGCGGATATGGCGTTTTGGAATTCCGTGGTACGAAAACAATAAGTGGTCGTAATCATATCCTTCCAAATGTTTTTTAATAGAATTTGCCAAAGCTTGAATAAAATCGGGTTTGTTGTAAAAAGCGGGAACCTTGGTCAATTTCATTTCCGGGAATTTGGTAGCAACCAATTCATCAGCCAAAGCCCAAATAGTGGTGGTTGATGCCATGGCGTATTGCGGATACAGAGCTAAAAGCATCACATCGGTCACTCCTTGTTCTTTTAGTTCTTGCAAGCCTTTTTCAATAGTCATGGTGCCGTATCGCATGGCTAAAGCAACGGGAATGTCCACTTGTTTTTTCACCTTTTCATGCATTCTTTTAGAAAAAACAATCAAAGGCGAACCTTCATCGGTCCAGATTTGTGCATAAGCATGCGCCGAATTTTCGGGACGCTTTCTTAAAATAAAACCTCTAACGATTAAAGCCCGCAACAGATACGGAACATCGATCACATATTTATCCATTAAAAATTCGTCTAAATATGGCTTTACATCTTTCGGTGTTGGACTTTCAGGCGAACCTAAATTTACTAATAAAACTCCTTTCATTTCTTTGTTTTTATAATTTAGCTTTGTTAGATTTTAGAACTTAGGCAAAGCTTTTTTACATTTTTTAATTTATTAATTTGCGGTTAACGACATTAAATATTTTTTAGGCGTTGTGCCAAATTTTTTCTTAAAAGCGGCAATAAAATGGCTGGCAGTGCTGTAACCTATGCGAATGCCCACTTCGTTTACATTATAGGTGCCGCTATCTAATAGTTTTCGGGCATATTCCATTTTATAATCAAACAAAAAACCATAGACGGTATCGCCATAAACTTGCTTAAAGCCTTGTTTCAATTTTTTAATATTCAGTCCAATTTCATCGGCAAGCTTTTGCAGAGTGGGTGGTTCAGCCATATTTTTAATGAGGATATCTTTTGCTTGTTTAATCTTCATAATTTCTTCTTCATCGGTTTTAAACGGGCAGCTTTCATCTTCTTCCCCTTCGGGCTTATTGAAAAGCAGACTTAAAAGTTCGTAAACCTTTGCCTTATAGTACAGTTTTTTTACCGATGAATGTAGGTTAAAATTCATTATTTGATACAAAACCACTGCCATAGACGGTGTAATACCGTTTTGGGCATAATGCTTTCGGTTGATGGTATCTTTATTTAAAAAAGGAATAAATTCTGCTTCAGTTGAAAAAAGACTGTGAAATTTTTTAATCGATATTATAATTGAAATAATCCATGAATGGGGCTGAAGTTCCAAGTAAATCGGTAAATTTTTTTGCGGATTATACAGTGTTAAACTATTTTCTTCGTTCACCGGCATGGCATAAGAACCATTGTTAAAAATAAACTTACTGCTGCCTTTCAACATAAAATGAAATTGCAACACTTCATTGCCCACATCTTTGGTAACTATCTGTAAATTATCGCTTTCGTTCTTTAAACGGATGCAGATAAAGTCATCTTCTAAAATAACATCTTCTTGAGTACTCATAGCGTTATTTTTATTTTTATTAGACAAACACAACTCGAGATTATTTTATTTAGAATAGTTCTAAATATAGATTCAAAATAATCGTTTTAACACAGCAAATGTAAGCCTTTTTAAGAAAAGTACCGCAATGTTAGTGTAAAAATAACTCAAAGGTTATAATTAGTCCTTTTAGCGTTATTTTAATTCAAAGGAAGCCTGTAAATTTGTAGCACTTTAGTACAAAAGTAAAGAATGAAAAACAACAACGATATAAAACCGTCGCATTTTTATGTGGTTGGGTTAAGCTATAAAAAAGCCGATGCAGAAATGCGAGGCAAATTCAGCTTAAGCGAACAAGCAAAATTAGATTTGTTGGCAGATGCCCACTTACAGGGAATTTCGTCGGTTATGGCTATTTCTACTTGTAATAGAACCGAACTATATGGTTTTGCAGAACATCCTTTTCAATTGATTTCATTATTGTGTGCGCACAGCAGTGGAACTATTGACGATTTTCAGCGTGTTGCTTATGTGCACAAAAACAACGAAGCCGTTTCGCATCTTTTCAAAGTGGGAACAGGTATGGATAGCCAAATTTTAGGCGATTTTGAAATTATAAGCCAAGTTAAAACCGGTTTTATTGCCGCACGGGAAAAAGGATTAACCAACAATTATTTTGAACGATTGGTAAATTCGGTAATTCAGGCAAGCAAACGCATTAAAAACGAAACCGAAATAAGCACAGGTGCCACTTCGGTATCTTTTGCTTCGGTTCACTATATTTTGAAGAACGTTTCCAACATAAAAGACAAAAATATTTTATTGTTTGGAACTGGAAAAATTGGTAGAAACACTTGCGAAAATCTTGTAAAACATACCAAAAACAGTCATATTACGTTGATTAATCGCACCAAAGACAAAGCACAGAAAATTGCAGGCAAATTTAACTTAATCGTAAAAGATTATGCCGATTTGCAAGCCGAAATTCAAAATACCGACGTGTTGATTGTTGCCACAGGTGCTCAAAACCCTACCATCGACAAAGAACTGCTTAATCTAAAAAAACCGTTGTTGATTTTAGATTTATCCATTCCAAAAAATGTGAATGAAAATGTTTTGGAAACAAACGGCGTGGAACTGATTCATCTAGACACTTTATCGCAAATGACCGATGACACCTTGGAAAAACGTAAGCAATATGTGCCGCAAGCCATGGCTATCATTGAAGAAGTGAAACACGAATTCATCACTTGGACACAAGCCCGAAAGTTTGCTCCGACCATTCACGCCTTGAAAGCCAAATTGGAAGAGATGAAGCAAAACGAATTAAAATACCACAAAAAGAAAATAAATAATTTTGATGAAGAACAGGCAGAACTGATTACAAGCCGCCTTATTCAAAAAATCACCACACATTTTGCCAATCATTTAAAAGATGATGAAACCGAAGTGGACGAAAGCATCGAATGGATTGGAAAAGTGTTTCAATTAGAATCTTTACAAAATGACTAAAACCATTCGAATTGGAACCCGCGACAGCGAATTAGCCCTTTGGCAAGCACACACCGTACAAAAAAAACTGAACGATTTAGGCTATAAAACAGAAATTGTAGCAGTAAAAGCCGATGGCGATATTATTTTGGATAAACCTTTGTACGAGCTAGGGATTACTGGAATTTTCACAAAAACCCTCGATGTTGCCATGATTGCTGGTAAGGTTGATATTGCGGTGCATTCCATGAAAGATGTGCCTACTGTTTTGCCGCAAGGCATTGTGCAAGCCGCTGTTTTAGAACGTGCAAACATTTTAGATATTTTGGTTCATAAAGGTTCGCTAGACTTTTTAAACGAAAACGGAATCATTGCCACTGGAAGTTTGCGCAGAAAAGCACAATGGTTAAACAAATATCCCCAACACCAAGTGGAAGATCTGCGCGGAAATGTGAATACGCGCATGCAAAAATTGAAAGATAACCCGTGGAACGGAGCTATTTTTGCGGCGGCTGGTTTGGAACGAATCAATCTAAAGCCTACCGAATTTGTTAATCTAGATTGGATGGTTCCTGCACCCGCACAAGGCGCTATGTTGGTTGTAGCTATGGAAAATGACAATTATACTTTAGATGCTTTGGTTCAATTAAACGATATCGAAACCGAAATTTGTACACACATCGAACGGCAGTTTTTGCGCACGCTAGAAGGTGGTTGTACAGCACCAATTGGCGCTTTGGCAACATATAATGAAGATGAAGATGCCATTGTTTTTAAAGGAAATTTACTTTCGATAGATGGAAAACAGAAATTCGAAATTGAAAAAACCGTTCCGATTAATGAATGGAAAAAATTAGGATTTCTTGCTGCTAAAGAAATTTTAGAAAACGGTGGAGAGCAGTTAATGAAACAACTTCGAGAACAATTGAAAAAGTAAAATGAAAACCAAAATCTGTGTTTTATCAACCAAAAAACTTCAAAGCAATCAAAAACAATTTTTGCTAAATGCTCGTTTTTCGGTCATTGAAGCAGATTTTATAAAGATTTCATTTGTTCCGTTTCAGTTAAAAACCATTCCAACTTTATTGCTATTCACCTCGCAAAATGCCGTAAAAAGCGTATTGCAGAATGAACATATCGAAAATTTGAAAGAAATTCCAGCAGTTTGTGTAGGCTCAAAAACCAAAGAATTGTTACAAAAAAATGGGTTTAAAGTATTGGAAAATGAAGAATATGCAGCAGATTTAGCACCAATTATTCAGCAGAAATATCACTTGCAACAAATAGCTTTTTTCGCCGGAAATTTAAGACGAGATGTTTTGCCAAATGCCCTGAGAAAAAGCAATATTTCTTTTGAAGAATACACAGTATATCAAAACTTAGCAAATTCAATTGAAATTCAAGCCAAAACTGATGCATTGCTGTTTTTTAGTCCGTCTGGTATTCACAGTTATTTGCAACAAAACACCATAGAAAATCAAACTTGTTTCTGTATTGGCACTACAACTGCGGCGGCTTTGAACGGAGTCACAAACAATATCGTAATTGCCAATAAGCAAACGGTAGAAAATGTGATTATTCAATGTATTAATTACTATAACAATAAGCTTTAGGCAGAATGCCTTAAGCAATTTAATACAAACAATTTGGCTTGAAGCATACAGCTTAAAGCCTAAAGCTAAATAAAAAATGATAAAAAACGATTTATTTTTACGAGCATTAAGAGGAGAAACCGTAGAGCGTCCGCCAGTTTGGATGATGCGTCAGGCGGGGCGTTACCTTCCAGAGTTTATGGAGATAAAAGCCAAATACGATTTCTTTACACGTTGTCAAACACCAGAATTAGCAAGTGAGATTACCGTTCAACCCATACGCCGTTATGGGATGGATGCGGCCATATTGTTTAGTGATATTCTTGTTATTCCTCAAGCGATGAATATTGAGGTACAAATGAAACCAAATTTTGGTCCGTATTTACCCAATCCTATCCGTACACAACAAGACGTAAACAATGTAATTGTACCCGATGTTACCGAAGCTTTAGATTATGTGTACCAAGCGATAAAAGCAACCAAAGAAAAGCTTAATGACGAAATTCCGTTAATTGGTTTTGCTGGTTCGCCATGGACAATCTTGTGTTATTGTGTACAAGGACAAGGCAGTAAAAATTATGATAAAGCCAAAAGATTCTGTTTTACAAATCCTGTTGCAGCGCATCAATTGCTTCAAAAAATCACAGATACAACCATTGCTTATTTAAAAGAAAAAGTAAAAGCTGGTTGCAATGCGGTACAAGTGTTCGATTCTTGGGGCGGAATGTTATCGCCTGATGATTATCAAGAATTTTCATGGAAA
Source organism: Paenimyroides aestuarii (assembly GCF_024628805.1). Taxonomy (NCBI): domain Bacteria; kingdom Pseudomonadati; phylum Bacteroidota; class Flavobacteriia; order Flavobacteriales; family Flavobacteriaceae; genus Paenimyroides; species Paenimyroides aestuarii. The sequence goes on from NZ_CP102382.1 coordinate 1,460,129, forward strand.
TATATCCAACAAATTATCGACGCCTTAAAAGACGATGCGCCTGTTATTGCTTTTGGTAAAGGTTGCTGGTTTGCGTTAGATGTTATGGCAAAGTCTGGTGCTTCGGCACTTGGTGTAGATTGGACGTGCTCGCCTAAAAACGCACGCTACTTAACTGGCGGAAACATTACGTTGCAAGGAAATTTTGACCCCACACGTTTATATTCTTCACCAGAAAAAATCAAAACCATGGTAACAGATATGATCAACCAATTTGGAAAAGATAAATACATCGTTAATCTCGGGCACGGTATTTTACCAGACATTCCTTTAGAAAATGCAAAAGCATTTATTGATGCGGTGAAGGGGTATAAAGGATAGATATCCTGCAAGGTTTTTAAAACCTTGTAGGTGTCGTGTATATATAAAAAGCCTACAAGGCCCGTAAGACCTTGCAGGGTGAAAAATGACAATGAAATGAAATTAGAAACATTAGAAAAAGGATATTGCTATCATATTTACAATCGTGGTATTAACAGTTGTAATGTCTTTTCTAATGATAAAAATAAACTGTATTTTTTAAGCCTTCTTAAGCGTTACCTAACATCAGTTGTTACTGTTTTTGCGTATTGTTTAATGGACAATCATTTTCATTTAGTTGTACGAATTGATGATAAAAGTCTTGCAAGTCAAAGTTTTTCTAATTTATTCAATGCATATGCAAAAGCGTACAATAAAGAACAAAACAGGACAGGTAGTTTGTTTGAAAAGCATTTTAAAAGAGTGCAATTAAAAGATGATAAGTATTTAAAAAATCTGATTATTTATGTACATCTTAATCCGTTGCATCACTTGAATCAAGATTACACACAATTTCAATTCTCCTCATATCGCAGTTTTTTATCAGATAAAGCAACACAATTAGCAAGGAATGAGGTAATAGAAATGTTTGATAATATTGAGAATTTTGTGTATTGTCATTCCTCAAAACAAGAAATTTTGACCGAAATTTACACATTGGAATGATCTTATAAGGTTTCACAAACCAAGTTGATAAAAATAATGAATACATGCAAGATTGAAAATACAAAGGGATTTATTGATGCGATGAAGGAGTATAAAGGATAGGCACCCTGCAAGGTTTTCAAAACCTTGTAGGTATCAGATATATAATAAACCTACAAGGTCTTAAAGACCTTGCAGGACAAATAATAAAAAAATGCTCACAAGTAAAAAAGACGAAACCGAACAACGCTTAAACTCGATATTGCAAAAGCTGTCGGGCATTACCTTTGTGCCCGAAAATTGGAACGAAGCTGTTTTTTGGACCACTTTAGAAGAGACAGGATTGTCTAAAGTCGATGTATTGGAAAAAGAAGAAAATTTATTTTTTCAGCAATTGATCGATTTGCAATTTCCTTGGGAACACATGGAAAGATTGGCTGATATTTTAGTGGCTTTAGATGCCAAACAACCCAATCAAATATTAAAAGAGCGCGCCAAAAATTTGTATCAATTCATACAAAACGAAAGCAAAATGTTTTCTTTTGAAATTATGAGTAAGATGACGAAATTATAAAAAAATCCTGCAAGGTTTTTAAAACCTTGTAGGTATCCAGATATAAATAAACCTACAAGGTCTGAGAGACCTTGCAGGACTAAACACCACAAACCATGAAAAATAAATTCTACACCTATATAAAAAACCTTCAAGACCAAATTTGTAAGGCATTAGAAGATACTGATGGCAGCGCAAAATTCCGTGAAGACCTTTGGGAACGCCCAGAAGGTGGTGGCGGACGAACACGTGTGATTGAAAACGGAAACGTTTTTGAAAAAGGCGGCGTAAATATCTCAGCCGTTCATGGGAAATTGCCAGAAAGTATGCAAAAGATGTTCAACGTGGGTGAAGCCGATTTTTTTGCCTGCGGGTTAAGCTTGGTCATTCACCCTAAAAACCCGATGGTTCCAACGGTTCATGCAAACTGGCGTTATTTTGAAATGTATGACGATGCCGGAAATGTAATTAACAGTTGGTTTGGTGGCGGACAAGATTTAACACCTTATTATTTGTTTGAAGAAGATGCCACACATTTTCATCAAATTTGTAAAACCGCTTGCGACAAACATAATCCAGAATTTTATCCAAAATATAAAAAACAATGCGACGATTATTTCTGGAATGCACACCGAAACGAAGCACGCGGAATTGGCGGTTTGTTTTTTGATTATTTAAAAGCAAACGATCAAATGTCTATGAACGATTGGTACAATTTTGTAACCGAAATAGGGAATAGTTTTTTAGCGTGTTATGTACCAATTGTCGAAAAAAGAAAAAATTTACCTTATACCGAAGCGCAACGAACTTGGCAAGAAATCCGTCGTGGGCGTTATGTAGAATTCAATTTGGTTCACGACAAAGGAACACTTTTCGGACTAAAAACCAATGGAAGAATCGAAAGTATCTTGATGAGTTTGCCGCCGCACGTTCAATGGATTTATGACTATCATCCAGAAGCAGGTTCAGAAGAAGAAAAATTAATCAAAGTGTTAGAAAATCCTAAAGAATGGATAAATTAATTTGGTTTTGTCTCTTTTTGCTTTTTTCATTACGTGTTGTTGCTCAGAATGATACATTGAATACTTACGCCGTTTCGTATGATGAAAAAGTGGTGTCAAGTATCACTTATCAAAACAATTCTAATAGTTTTTTAATAAATTATCAAGATGAAGAGGGTGGTTATGCGGCAAGTTTTACACCCAATACACAACAAAAGATTGTAGCAGGTTTAAGTTATAAATTGATTGATATTTCAATTGGATTTACACCAAATTTTTTAAAAACAGATGCCTCAAAATTAGAATCAAATAATTTTAATTTAGGCTTTCGGTTCAATTATAAAAAATGGTATCAATCGGTAACGTTTATCAATCAAAAAGGGTTCTTTTTAGAGTATAACGATTCAGAAAAATTTTATTTGCCACGTTTTCGCTCTACAAAGTTAGGAGGAACAACTTCGTATGTTTTTAACGATAAGTTTTCTTTCAAAACCTTGTTCAATCAAAATCAATGGCAACAAAAAAGCGCAGGTAGTTTCATTCCCAATTTTTCTGTATATTATACCAATCTAACATCAAAAGACACATCAGATCATTTACACATCGACATCTATACTTTTTCGTTGGCACCATCGTATTATTACAACTGGGTTATTCATGAAAATTTTTTGATTTCCGGCGGATTATTGGTTGGTGCGGGTGTGAATGTCGCTAGTAACGAAGCCATTATTATGTATGAAGTATCAACAAATATTAAACTGGGGTACAATACAGATGCCTTTTTTGCATATTTCGGATTGAATAGTACCAATTTTTTTCAAGAAGAAAATCAAAATAGATTTTTTGATTCATTTGCAGAGTTTAAATTAGCAGCTGGCTATCGATTTGATCCACCCAAAAAGGTAAAAAAAACGTATGATGATATAACCCGAAAAATTGGGTTTTAATTTAAAATGATGTTATGAAAAAGTATATTTTATTTTTTTTGATGATTAATCTTTTTACAGGTTGTGATTATTTCAATACTTATTCCTTGAAAAATAAATCAGGTCAAATCTTGCTTGTTGAAGTTGTTGTAAATGACAAATATATTGATTCAAAGAATATTAAAGAATCAATGATGTACAATTTGAGATCAAATAAGATTATTTCATTAGATACCATAAATTATAAGCTAAAATTAAGTTTAGATAGTGATGAAGAATTTATGTTTGGCGGTGCAACTAATGGTTATCCATTGCTTGATCGTTATGATCAAATAACTATTTATAAGGAAGATTCTTTAGTATTTTACGGTAATCAATATATTATACAGAATCTGTACACTAATTCAAAACAAGATCACACAGAAGTTTTAAATATATATTAAGCTAAAAACGAATAACAAGATTATGTTTCCATTACACAGAGGTCGTCGTTTAAGAGTAAACGAATCCATAAGAAATTTAGTTCGCGAAACAACTTTAAGTCCCAGCGATTTTATGTTTCCGATGTTCATTGCAGAAGGTGAAAATTATAAAGTTGAAATTCCATCAATGCCCGGAATTTTTCGTCGTTCGATTGATTTAACAATAGAAGAAATCAAAGAACTTTTTGCTTTAGGAATTCGTGCCGTAAATATTTACGTAAAAGTCGATGAAAGCCTAAAAGACAATACCGGAAAAGAAGCTTGGAACGACAATGGATTGATGCAACGTGCCATTCGCGAAATCAAAAAAGCATGTCCTGAAATGATTGTGATGCCCGATGTGGCTCTCGATCCATATTCCATTTACGGTCATGATGGAATCATCAAAAACGGTGATATCGCCAATGACGAAACCAACGAAGCACTCGTGAAAATGGCGGTTTCGCATGCTAAAGCCGGAGCCGATTTTGTGGCACCAAGCGACATGATGGACGGTCGCGTATTGCGTTTGCGTCAAGGATTAGATGCGGCAGGTTTTCAAAATGTTGGCATTATGAGTTATTCGGCTAAATATGCTTCGGCTTTTTACGGACCTTTTCGCGATGCATTGGATTCTGCACCAAAAGAAAATGAAGGAGATGTTGCTGACCCTGTCGAAGTACCAAAAGACAAGAAAACCTACCAAATGGACTATGCCAACCGCATCGAAGCTGTGAAAGAAGCCCTTTGGGATGTAGAAGAGGGCGCTGATATGGTGATGGTAAAACCCGGAATTGCATATTTGGATATCGTTCGTGAGGTAAAAAATGCCGTAAATATTCCCGTAACGGTTTTCCATGTTTCGGGCGAATATGCCATGATCAAAGCCGCTGCTGAAAAAGGTTGGCTCGATCACGATAAAATCATGATGGAACAACTCATGTGCATTAAACGTGCTGGAGCAAGTCTAATTTCGACTTATTTTGCCAAGGAAGCGGCTATTTTATTAAACAAATAATATCAATATGAAAAAGTTTTTATTTTTAGGAATTGTTGCATTAACAATGGCAGCATGCAGTAAAAAAGAAGAGAAAAAAGAAGCATTGTATCCTGAAAATGTTGCTGAAAAATTAAGCCCTGAAGAGCAGCTAATTGCCGACGGAAAAGAGTTGTTTGAAAGCAACAAAGCAGCTTGTTTTTCGTGCCATAAAGTGGATAAAAAAGTGATTGGACCTAGCGTTAAAGAGATTGCTAAGGTTTACAAAGAACAAAACGGTGACATGATAGCATTTTTGCGTAAAAAAGCCGACCCAATTGTTGACCCGTCGCAATACAATGTGATGGAAACCAATTTTGCTATTCTAAAAACCATGAGCGACGAAGAGTTGCAAGCTTTAGAAGCATATATGATGAGTACGATTAAGTAACAAGAAAGGCATCCATTTAGATGCCTCTTTTTTATTTAATGACTTGTCTTTTTACCAAACATCTTTTTATATGCCGTAACTAGTAAAACTACAATTAAACCGGCAACTATACCGTATAAGAACTGTTTGGCCATTTCTGGTACATTGGGAAGTAAATGATGTAAATAATCTATATTATGATCAAAAATTCCGCCAGAAACCAATAGTAAAGCCAATGTTCCAACAACTGCTAAACCTTTAATTACCCAAGGAAGGGCTTTAATTAAAAAGTTGCCTAAAGTAGCCAGAAAACCTGTTTCACTTTTTGATTTTTTTATCAGTTTGTAGCCGGCATCGTCCATACGCACTATTAGAGCTACAATTCCATAAACCCCAACTGTTGCAATAATGGCAACGATGGAAACTGTTACAATTTCAACAAGAAGCGGGTTGAACTCAGATTTTAGCGATTCATAGCCCGATTTTGCAGCTGCTAAGGCAATAATCACAATTTCTAATGATAGAATAAAGTCGGTAGTAATAGCCGATTTAATTTTTGCTTTTTCTAGCGCCTCGCCGTCTTCGGAAACTTCAGTAGCTTCCTCGATTACTTCCACTCCTTTTTTCTTTCTGTGAAACAAAAACTCCACAATTTTTTCTACGCCTTCAAAGGCCAAATAAAATCCACCGATGATTAATATAACAGTGATTGCGGGTGAATACAGCCATTCTAAAAGGAAAACAAAAGGAACAATAATCAGTTTGTTTAAGAAAGATCCTTTCATAATTTTCATGAGTACCGGAATTTCTCTCGAAGATAGAAAACCGGTTGCTTTTTCTGCATTCACTGCTAAATCATCTCCTAAAATACCTGCTGTTTTTTGTGTTGCAATTTTACTCGTTACTGCCACATCGTCCATTAAAGCTGCGATGTCGTCTAAAATTGCAAAAAAGCCTGATGCCATATCTATTTAATTTTTTTTAAATGTAAAAATATAAATTTATCTTTAGATTTATTTTTAATTCGCTATCAAAATATAGCTACAAAATTAAAACAATGAAAAGCAAATTATCAGCAGAGGAGCAATCTATTTTTTTAGATACTTTAAAAAAAAGATTCGCAAAGAACAGGCATCGACATAAAAATATCGATTGGAATGATGTGGAAACAAAATTGCAAAAAAATCCTTCAAAAATCGATGTGTTGTTGAGAATGGAAGAAACAGGAGGCGAACCTGATGTGGTGGTTTTTGAGGAGAAATCAAATGAAATTGTTTTTTGTGATTGTTCAAAGGAAAGCCCAAAAGGGCGTCGCAGTTTTTGTTATGACCGTCCCGCTTTGGATGCCCGAAAGGAACATAAACCCGCAAACAACGTTATTGATTCCGCAGATGAAATCGGTATTAAATTGTTAAACGAAGAAGAATACCACGCTTTACAGGCTTTAGAAGCTTTTGATACAAAAACATCGACCTGGATTGAAACGCCTCAAAAAATCCGAGATTTAGGTGGTGCCTTATTTGGCGATTTTCGATACGATACCGTTTTTTTCTATCACAATGGGGCTTCGTCTTATTATGCGGCACGCGGTTTCCGTGGCTTGTTAAAAATTTAGTGCAATGAAAAGTATTAGTTTTGCTTTCATACTGCTTTTTGGCTTTAGCTTTTCATTAGCAGCTCAAAATAAAGTGTCCGATTTTAGAAATATTTATGGAAAGGACATTTATTACTATTACAGCGGCGATTTTAGTTATTCCCAAAAGTACTTAGATGAACTTTATTTAATTGCAGAATATTACATTGCAAACTCTAAAAATCAATTGCTTAAAAACATCATTGACAGTAAATACAGATTGGAATATTCCATTGAACAGCAACAGCGCAATGATAAAGAATATACGGTTTTAGGAATTGGAACAGTAACAGAGGGCAGAATTACCAAAGCACAATGGCTGTATTACGATGCCAAAGATAAAATTTTATATGAATATGATTTGCCAAATGATGAATTGGTGGTTTTTGAGTGCTTATGATTGTTAGTTTTGCCACAAATCAATAAACCAATTGATAAAAGTTAAACTAAAAACGTCTTGATTTTCTTTTTGATGCTGCATAAAAATTATGTTATCCCTGAAAGATTGTCTTTGAATGATATCGGGATTCAGTAAATATTTTTCAATAAGCAGTACAAAGTCAATGATTCGCTGTTCATTTACTTGCGTTAAATATTTTTTATATCTGTTTTTAAAACTCTGCAACCGTGTAAGCGCATACTCAAGATTATCAAACTGTGCGTGTAATAGAATTTCGATTAAATTTTTGCGTATTGTCCAAACAACACCCATTTTCTTCTCATACCAAATGTCGGAATGCTGCAATTTTGTAAAACTTTTTAGCGCCTGCCGATTCTTCTTTTTTGCCAAATAAAAACATTCGCAAAGCTGCAAATCTATCACATCCTCAGCAATAAATTTTTTGGGTAAATTGCTTAATTCGCCAGTTGTTTTTTGAAGTGCTTCGTCTGTATTTCCTGAAAAATGCAGATTTAAACTGTGCAAAATAATCCATTTATGGTGAAATAGATTGAAATATTGACCGTTTTGCTGTTGCATTTGTATATGCATTTGGTTTAAATATTTTTCAGAATCGATAAAAAGCTTGTTTCTAAAACAAAAATTCGCCAAATAATACAATATGTGGATATGGTAATAAAGTTGGTTGCCACTCGCCGATTTTTGATGAATAATAGTTGCAGCTTTGGATGCGTAGGCTTCAATTAAAGAAAAATTCTGTTGAATATGCGCGTATTCATTTGCCAAATGCAAAATTTGATAGATAGATTTATAATTGAAAAAATCGGTTGGTTGTAGTTGATACTTGGCAGCAATTTCTGTAATAAAATCGTTAAGATTGATTATTTTTCCATGTGCTTGCGTGTTTTGAAATGCTTGCCTTAAAACGGCGTATGCCATGTTTAGTCGGGCTTCTTTGTTTAAAAGCTCTTGATTTTTAATGATTTTATCGGTTAAATCTTCCAGTTTTTCCCGATCATTTAGAAAAGCATATTGCAATTTGATTTGTAGAATTTCGTGCAACAAACTGTATTGTTCTAGTTTTTCAGCCACCATTTCTGCTTTTTTTAGACATTTAAAGGCGGTTTTGTGCAAATTGTGCTCTAGTAAAAACTTACTTACAACCAGTAAACGCAAAGCTTCGTGGGCTTCGGAATTGTTTTTCTCAAAGGTTTTTTTAGAGAGAAAAAGAAGCAAACTTTCATATAAACGTTTTCTTAAAGAATGGTATGCATCTTTATTTTTATCGGAACCATACAATCTTTTTAATTTATTTATATCGACCGTTTTTAAGATGGAAAACAATTCAATATTCTTGGTGTCATTCCGTTTATTGCGAAGCTTTAAATATTGTTTAAAACCCTTTGATTCTTCTTCGTTTAAAATAGAAATTAGTTCTGATAGCGCATCCATTTTTGTTCTTTTTGAATTTAAAATAAAGATACTTTTAAAAAGGAATATATCAACGGTTTTTGTGAAAATTTAGTTTTTTGTATTTCGGATTATGTTGCAGATTTGCTGTATCAAAATCACTAAAATTGAAAAAATATGGAAACAGTTAAAACAAACAATGAAACGCATAAAAAAAACGAAATCAACAGAAATCCTTTAAAACCAACACCTGCATTTATCGGCGCTTCGTGGATGGTACTTTTTATTGGAACCATTTCCTATTGTGTTGGATTGTGGAACGCCGCCATGCAGTTAAACGAAAAGGGCTATTACTTTACCATTTTACTTTTTGGTTTGTTTGCAGTGATATCGGTTCAAAAAACGGTACGCGATAAAGCAGAGGGGTTGGAAGTGACGGAACTTTACTACGGATTGGCGTGGTTTGCAACCATAGCATCAATCACATTGCTCGTAATTGGTTTGTGGAATGCAGATTTATTGCTGAGTGAAAAAGGATTTTACGGCGTATCCTTTATATTGGCGGTTTATGGTGCAATTGCTGTACAGAAAAACACCCGCGACGCTAAATTAATTGATAATCTTTACAAATAATTTATTTAAAACTCGCTTCTCAAGCGGGTTTTGTTTTTTTAAGAAGAAAGCGATTATTTAAGAGATTTTAGTACCTTTAATTTACAAAAGTACTACATGAAAACAGCTGACCCTTATCGCTTATTCGAAACTCATAACTTGTTTAAAAAAGAGCTGCATTTAGATCGCAACGAATATCTATCGACAAGTGGCTCCATTGCAACCGATATTTATTTTATTAAAGAAGGAAGCTTGAAAGTTTATGTGATAAATAACGGCGAAGAACAAATTATACGGTTTGGATATCAAAACAACATCATTGTTTCGCTGGATTCTTTTTTATCAGGAAAACCATCCGATTTTTTCATTCAAGCGATAAAGAAATCTACCATTCAAGTGGTTGCTAAAGAAGATCTTATTGCTTTTTTTAATTCGGAACCCGCTTATTTAAAATGGTGGATTGCTATTTTAGAAGATTTGGTTCTACAACAAATAGAACGCGAAAAGGATTTATTGATTGCATTGCCCATAGAACGATACGAACGCGTTTTAAAACGCAGTCCGCAACTTTTTCAGGAAATTCCCAACAAGCATATTGCAAACTATTTGCGCATGACCCCCGAAACATTATCGCGCTTAAAAAAATCTTGATTTCAATCAACTTTTAATGATTTTTAAAGCGTGATATTTGCTTAAAAATATTACCATGAGAATTGCTACCGAAAACTTAATCGAGGAACTTATTGAAATTACCACGGAACATTTGACATTCGCCGAAGAATTGCTTTTAAAATCCGAGGCCGATTTAAACAAAAGACTTACAAATGACAGTTGGAGTGTTTTAGAATGCTTGGAACATTTGAATTGGTACGGGAATTTTTATTTACCTGAAATTGAAAGTCGTATGAAGGCATCAAACACAAAAGCTACAACAGCCTTTAAAAGCGGCTGGCTGGGAAATTATTTTGCACAAAGCATGCTACCCAAAGAAAAGTTGAATAAAATGAAAGCGTTTAAGTCTATGAACCCTATTCACAGTCGTTTGTCAAAAAACACCGTTACAGTTTTTATAGAGCAACAAAAACAGTTGCTACATTTGTTGCATGCAGCGAGATTAGTGGATTTGAATAAAATCAAAACCAGTATCAGTATCACATCTCTTATAAAACTAAAGTTGGGCGATACGTTTCGGTTTGTTATTTATCACAATAAAAGGCATGTGGTGCAAGCGAAAAAAGTGCTTATGAATTAAAACTGTAATACGGGATTTTTTAAATCATGGTACAACAAAATGTGCCACTTTTCGGCTTTGGCTTTTTCTTTCCAAATTTTACGGAGTTTCATTGCTTTTTCGCCGTTATAGTCTGTTTTGTAGGCAATAGCTCGCTTTAAATAAGCAGTAGTTGGCAAATCGTCTGCGCCATAGAAAAAAGTAGTGGTTTTGTCGGTTATCCAAAAAACTTGATGAAAAACATCGTGTGCATTGGTCACTAAAAAACCAATTTCGGGAGTGAGCCAACCCTCAGCGGTATCTATCCAAAAAATATCAGACATTTTTTGTAGTTGTTGCAACATTTCATGATCATACGAAGGGTTTGTTTTTTGTTCTAAAGCGTGTTCAAAAGCTTGCTTGTTTAGGTAAATGGTTGCTTTAGGAAAATTTGCAACCCATTCTTTTTCCGTATTAAAATATCCCAAACCGCCCACATGGTCTTTGTGAAAATGAGAAATCAAAATTTTAGTGATATGACCTGGATGCACTCCATGCGTTGCTAATTGTTTTAAAATGGCGGGTTGGTTATCTTCTAAAAAATCCAACCCGGCATCTAACAATATACAATCGTTTAAGGTGGTAATTAAAAAAGGTTGAACAGCCAGTTTTATTCCCTTTGACACATCGTTCGGATCTAACAGGTTGAATTTTTTATTCTTGACAATTTTAAAATTCCCTTGTTTAATTACTTTAAGTTCCATTCTTTATTGTTTTATAGCTATTAAGCAAATAATTCGTAAATGCTGTCGGGTGTAAAACTTTTCTCAGGTGCATAAATCACCCAATCGGTTAAATGTTTTAAAGGAAGGGTTAACACATCGTTTTGATTGTATTTTTCAATTTGGTACGGCTGGTTGAGCAAAGTTACCTGCAGCGTATCGTCTTCATCAATAGCGGTTACATCAAACCACAAATGTTCGTTGCCATCGCCTTCATCAATAGGCAATCCCAGTTTCATTAAAAACCGCCAATTTTCCTGACCAAATTGTTGCTGAAAGGCTTTTTTAAAAGAATGATATTGTTCATAAGCCAAAGCAGACATACGTTCGGTTTCTTCGTTTTTGATGAAATAAATCGGATTTTCTCTTAAATCTTCTGTTAAAACATCAGGTGGGTAAATCTCATTGTTTTCGTGCAAATAAACCACTCCCGATGGTCCATAATTACCTTCCTCCGGAGTACGTTCTTGCAAACCGCCCGGTATTGCTGCCGGATAATTGGTCACAACGTCTTCCCAACGCATCCAAACAAAATTCAAATCATATCCAATAAAACCCATATTAAATGGTTCGTTTTCAGGTGCGGGTTCATAAATGAACTTAGAAACCATAGCGTCTAACAAGCCGTTGAGCTCGTTTACTCCGTTTTTAATATCGATCATTTCCAGTTCTACTGTACCGCAGCGATGCAAACCGTGCGTGTGCAGCCAATATGTTTTTTCGCCATCAATTTCATCATACACACCGTGAATGGTGTAAATATAATGGGGCGAAGGCGGTGTGATTAGTTTCGAGGCAACTTTTGCCCATTGTCCTGAAAGCAAACGAGCAGGCATGAAATCGACCAAAACAGTAGGGTTCGGCACCAAAGCAGTAAGCACTTTTAGTTGCAGATGAAAACTTTCTAAAATATGTGTAGAAAAATACATAGAAGATTCCAAATAAAACGATTCGTTTTTTGCTAGTTCCCAATCATTTGGGTCGATGTGGTTGATACGTGCGTAATTGTCTAAGTTTAGCACGCTGCTTTCTACCACATATAAATGCACCTCATACGCATTGTTTTTATACACAATGTTTAGTGCAAATTGTTTTTTTAAGGCAGGATTATCGCTTTCCACCGTTTCTTCTTCAAACGAAACCACCTCAAAATCTTTAGTATTTTTTAGTTGATTGTGAAGGTATTCAAAGCTAAGTGTGTTTTGGTTATTTCTTCCGAAAATGCCCATTTCTGAAGGTAATCGCAACCCTTCCGTTGCAATTTGATCATATAAACTCATAAATTTTTTTTTAAATTCTTTACTAAAGATAATGATTTAGAAGTATGTAAAAGGTTTATGAAGCTATTTTTTATAGTTTTTTATTTTTTTAGTGGGAAGAAATTCAGTTTTAGTGCATTTTTGCTATGCATTTCTAGTTACCAGATCATCATACGCTTTTCGTAACATTTCAATGGTGTGGTTGATTTCTTCGGTATTCAAATGACCAAATCCCAACCGAATGCCGCAAATGTTTTTGGTTTGATACAATAAATAACCGGGTAAGAACACATCGTATCTCTGTATTTCTTTTGCCAATTTTGCCAGTGAAATAATTGGGTTGAATTGAACAAAGATAGCCAAACCTCCTTTAGGTTTCTCAAAAGAAATCAATGATCCAAAGTGTGTCTCTAATGCATGGCACATAGTATCGCGCTTGGCTTTGTACAGCACAATTTTCTTTTTAATTTGACGGTGCATTTCGCCTTCGTGAATTATTTCGGCAAGTATTTGTTCTTTCATTAAATCGCCTTGCGGATCCATCATTTTATAGTAGTTTTTAGCCTCATTTATAAAGTTTTGCGGCGCCACCATAAAACCAGCCTCAAACGCAGGAAACAATACTTGTCCGGCTTTTCCCAAATAAATAATCAGACCGTTTGTATCTGCACTTGCCATTGGCGGTGTTGCAAGCGCATCATACTGAAAATCATAATCATAATCGTCTTCAATAATGGCAAATTTATATTCGTTTGCCAATGCCAGCAACTGTGCACGCCTTTCGGATGTAAGGCTGACTGTGGTTGGGTAATGTCTTTGAGGGGTGCAATAAAGCAGTCGGATGCTGTTTTTGGTGAAATTTCTTCTGATAAATTCCACATCAATTCCAAATGCATCAACAGGTATGGTTTTTATTGTAGCTTTTGCTTGACTAAAGACCATATTCGCAGAAAAATTGCTTAAATTTCCTACCAAGACCAAGTCGCTTGGTTGCAATAAAAGTTGTGCTATTAAATGCAAACTCATTTCGGTATTGCGCGTTACCAACACATTTTTTGGTGTAATTTGTAAATTGCGAGTAAGGTTTAAATAATTACTCAATTGTGCATCTAAAAAAGAAGTTTTGTCGAATAAAAACCGATTCCATTTGGTGTGAAGGGTAGATCGCCTTAAAACGGTGTTGTACCACCGATTGTATAAACCATCGGTATGCAACCGAATATCGGTTTGTCCGTCGTTAAATGTGTAAGTGGTGTTTGCTTTTTCATACGGAGAAATTACATGCGGACTTTGGGTAAAGCTAAACCCTGTTTCTAAAGGATATTGCTTGCTTTGCACAAATGCTTTCAGCTGATTTGTGGGGTGTGGATGCTTTTTTTCTAAAACAAAAGTACCCTTATTAGCAATAATTTCAACCCAACCTTGCGAAGCCAATTCGTCATAAACAGCCACGGCTGTGTTTCGGTGAATTTGTAACAGTTTACTTAATTGACGGGTTCCAGGTAAGTTACTGCCTGCCGGTAACAGGTCTTCTTGTAACGCACGAATCAATTGTTGGGCAATTTGTATATAAACCGCAACCGATGCTTTTCTGTCTATTGATACTACTTTTTGTATTATTTCTTCTACCGGACTATTCATTGTGTTTCTACCGGACTATTTTAGTCGGCTGGCAAGTTACGAATTTTGCACCACTTTTTATTAAATATATAACAAATGAAAAATAAATACCTATTGTTGGCACTTTGTAGTTTTTCGTTTATTGGTAAAGCCCAAGTTGCAAATGATACTATTGACGAATTGCAGGAATTGGTCATCTATGAAAACCGTATGCAGATTCCTTTTCAACAATCAACCCGAAATATTCAAGTAATTACAAAAGAAGATATTAAAAAACTGCCGGTTTCATCGATAAATGAAGTGTTGGCGTATGTAAGTGGAGTAGATATTCGCCAGCGTGGTCCGTTTGGTTCGCAGGCAGATATCAGTATCGACGGTGGTTCGTTCGAACAAACAATGGTGCTGTGGAACGGCGTTAAAATGGGCGATGCACAAACGGCACACCACTCCATGAATTTGCCTATTCCTTTGGATGCGATTGAACGCATTGAAGTATTAAAAGGACCAGCAGCCAGAATTTACGGTATCAATGCCTTAACCGGAGCGGTGAATATCGTTACTAAAACCCAAACCAATGATTTTGTGCAACTGCATGCCTATGGTGGTAGTTCGTTTAAAAGCAAAGAAGAAGGAGATGGCAACGGAATCTATGCAGGTGGTGGTTTGCAGGCAACAGCTGGTATCAATACCGGAAAAGTACATCATTTACTAAGTATTGCCAAGGAAGAAACCAACGGACAGCGCTACAACACTGCTGCGAAGAATTTAAAAACCATGTATCAAGGTAATGCTCCGTTGAACGAAAACCACGGCTTTAACTGGATGGGTGGATATATTGATAACGAGTTTGGAGCCAATGGATATTATGCAGCTCCGTTTGATAAAGAATCATATGAAGTGGTGCAAACCCTTTTGTTAAGCGTGGGCAGTAACCACCGAATTACCGATGATTTGACCATAAAACCTCGAATAAGTAATCGATACAACGAAGATGATTATCGTTTTTACCGAAACGATTTAAGCAGAGCGCGTTCCTTGCACTATTCCAATGCGTTTATGTTTGAATTGAACGGTGTTTATACCACAAATATTGGAGATTTTGGAGCAGGTTATGAGTTGCGCTTAGAAGACATAAATAGTTCCAACATTGGCGAACACGACCGAAAAAACCATGGATGGTTTGCCGAGTATAAAAATACCTTTTTCGATAAATTGTTGGTAAACGTAGGTGCTTATTGGAATTATAATACCGATTACGGTTTTCAGTGGTATCCCGGTGCCGATGTGGCTTATTTGCTTACCAATGATTGGAAAGTGCAAGCAAGTGTGGGAAGCAGCCAGCGTATTCCATCGTTTACAGATTTGTATCTAAATCAACGACCAGGAAATATCGGAAACCCTGATTTAAAGCCTGAAGCTGCTTGGCAATACGAAGTAGGGGTGAACTATACCAAAGCCAATAGACGTTTTGTTGCTAGTGTTTTTGAGCGAAATATTTCTGATTTTATTGATTGGACTCGGATTTCAACCGATGTTCCTTACCAACCGCAAAATTTAGGAAATCAAATCATGCGTGGATTGAATGTGCGATACAATCAAGATATTCAGATTGCAACCAATCAAAAATTAGGTTACTCTGTAAGTTATCAATATTTAAGTCCGAAGAAAGAAGATTCTGCAAGCGAAGTGCTTTCAAAATACACCATTGAAAGTTTAAAACACCAAGCAATAGCAGGAATTAATTATACGATAGATGAGGTAAGCATTCAGTTTCAAAACCGATATATAAAACGCGAGCTGAACGAAGGCTATGTAGTTAGCGATTTAAGATTAATGTATGAATTCCCTTGGTTTCAGGTATATACGCAAGCAACCAATTTATTCAACAGTTCGTATAAAGAAGTGGCAGCAGTGCCCATGCCAAGCCGTTGGATCCAATTGGGTGTGAATTACCGATTTAATTTAAAAAAGAAGACTTCCGAATAGGAAGTCTTTTTAGTTTATTGAACAATAATTTTTTCTGTTTTGTTACCTTTATCGGTTTGTATCACAAAAAGGTACACGCCTTTATTAAGGTTTGATACATTGATAGAATCAAAATTTTCTTTTACAGAACGTACCAATTTGCCGGAACTATCTAAAATTTGAACAGCTTGCAGATGGACACCATCGGTTGTTTTTTGTTCAACTGCCACATAATCAGTTGCCGGATTGGGGTATATTTTAAAATTTTCATTTACAAATTTTTCTAAGCTTAATGTACACAAATCGCTGAAATAGAAATTAGTATAGTCATGTACACCATCCCATGTAATGGACCAATTATTATATGGTGGCAAATTGTTTGTTGCATCTAAAGGGTTATCAACTTCGATACATAGGTCCGGATCTGCACCTCCATACAAAATAATGGACACGGAGCTAGCTTGGTTGTTTCGTAAACTAATTCGTTCTAAATAACTTAATTCTCGTACGTTGAGGTAGCTAAAATTAGGGCTGTTGCTAAAATCTAATTCGCGAATTTCTCTTGGTGGAACATCTAGGCTTGAGCATTCAAGTATCAATTCTTCTAAAGAACTTAAAGGTGTTGCATCAAAAGCAGTTAGGTCACAGTTGTCTAAATATATATATTTTAGATTTGATAAGTTGCTGAAATTTATGTTGGTCGCGTCATTTATGACTTTAAGTATTTCTAAGTTAGTAAAATCATTAAAACCATCTAAATTACCAACATATGGGAAATTATTGGGACTATTGTCTATAAAATCTAATTCGGTAACTGTTAGTGCGTCACTAGTTAAAATCTGACCATTTATCAATCCATCGCTATCATATCCCCAATGTACCAAATAATTTTCAAAATTTTGATCTGGTATCAATGTAACTTGCGCCTTTATTGCAAAAGGCACAAGTATTAGTAAGGTTAAAATTAGCTTTTTCAATATGTTAATTTTTAGGTTTATATGTCAAATATAATAAAAAATTAACAAAAGTTTATGTATGTGCTTAAAAAAAGACTTCCGTTTTTGGAAGTCTTTAATTATAATCTGGTGATTTTTTTTAGATTTTCAATCGTGGCAATGGGATCTTTCGCATTAAATACAAAACTACCCGCAACTAAAACATTGGCACCTGCTTTCGCTAAATCGGCAGCGTTTTTGTCGGTAACGCCACCATCGATTTCTATTAAAGTTGTGGCATTGTTTTTAACAATAAGCTCTTTAAGCTGCTGCACTTTTTTATACGTATTTTCAATAAACGATTGCCCGCCAAAACCTGGGTTCACGCTCATGATACAAACTAAATCTATATCGTTGATCACGTCTTCTAACAAAGCCACATTCGTGTGTGGGTTAATGGCAACACCGGCTTTCATGCCTGCTGCTTTAATCGCTTGCAACGAACGATGAAGGTGCGTGCAGGCTTCATAATGAACCGTTAGCACATCGGCACCTAAATTTTTAAAAGTTTCAATGTATCGGTCTGGATCTACAATCATTAAATGTACATCGATGGTTTTTTTAGCATGTTTATTGATGGCAGCCAAAACCGGCATACCAAATGAAATGTTTGGAACAAAAACGCCGTCCATAATATCAATATGGAACCAATCGGCAGCGCTGTTGTTAATCATTTCCACATCGCGTTGTAGGTTCGCAAAATCGGCAGCAAGTACCGATGGCGCAATTAATGTATTTTTCATTGTTGTGTGTTGTTTGTGCAAAGATACAAAGTTATTTTTACTACTCTTGAATGGATTTATTTAGCTTTTTTATTGATAAACAGCAAAGATTAAAAGCAACATGGTGAATAGCATTCCCAGGCTTATGTAATGAAGTTTTGGAGTGCGCTTTTTTAAGCGCAGCATCAATGCAATGATTAGAATGGGCAGCGCATACAAAGTAATCATTAGCAATAAAGAAGTTGTTTCAAAAATTGTTTTTGCAAGTACATTTCCATAAACATTTATGTTAAAAGCTGTGAGCCAATAAATGGTCGTGAATAAACTAACAGCAAAAACAATTTGAGAAAGTTTCATTTTAAAAGCCAATTTTTTATAAGTGTTTTTAGCGACTTACTTTTTGTGTAATTCTAATTTTTCGGCGAAATAAGCGCAAAAATCGCGCATGGTATCGCTCATTTTTTTGTCGTCGGTTGCACGTTCAAACGTATCTGCCATTGCCACTAAAGTTTGGTGAAAAAACACTTTCATTTCATCAACAGGCATTTCTTTTGTCCATAAATCAATGCGTAGTGTTTCTTGTACTTTACTGTCCCAGATTGATAAAAGCATTGCCTTTGCTTGTTCGTTTACTATGCCACCATCGTTTGCAGTCCAACGGATGTCTTCAGGAACTTTATTTTCATCAACCGTGATGTTTATTTTAATTTCAGAGGTGTTGTTTGCCATTATTTTTTAGGTTTATATTTAGATTCGTCGAAAATGGTTTTAGCATCTTTCAATGCCAATTCTTGCAAAGTTACATTATTATTTTTCATATATGAACGCACAATTTGCCAGCCAATATATACACCCACACTACCTGGCGATTCTTGGTCTAGTTCTAAATAAAATTTAGAAAATGGTGCCCGCTGAATAAACCGTGCAATGAGTTTCACATCGTTGTCATATAAATATTTACTTTCTACAAAATATTTCCATACTTGGGCTTCGTTTGCTTGTATCCACTGCATTTGCTCTGCGGTGTAATTCATTTTTAAAGCATCGTTCACTTCTGGCAACAATTGTTCTTTAAAATACATAATTTTTCCCCAATAAATCATTTGACTGATAAAGGTGCGTTCTTGTGGCGCAGCTATTTTTTGAGCGGCAAAATGTTCTGCTAAATCCACCACAATTCGGTTCGGTTCAAAATCGCCTAAGGTATAGCTGTCAAAATCTACATAGAATTTATGGTCTTTTCCCAAATAAGTATCCAAAGAAATTACAGCAATAGAATCGGCATAAATAGCACGACTCATTATATCAACTTCCGACAATACCGTGACCACTTTGCCGGGGTTTTCGTTTGGAAAATAATATTTAATATGTTTGAAAAGTAGGGAAAGTTCTTTTTGTAATTCAGAAACATCTTTAAATTTGTTTTGGGTTTCTTTATACAATTCACCAAACAAACTGTCGTTTTTCTTTTTAAACCAAACCGAATCAGGCGTGCTAGCAGTTAGTAGATAGGGGTATTTTTGTTTTAAACGGTCAAAACTTTCTGGTGTTGTTTGCATGAATTCTTGGTCGAAACGTTCTATTTTTGCTTCCACAGGAATAGCGAGAATTTCATCGCGAACGGTATTTTCTTTTTCACATGCCACAAAAAATAACGAACAAAACAATAAATAAAATGTATTTTTCATCGTAAAACGTATGAGATTTTATAATTTTAATGCACAAAGATACTTAAACGAAAATTGCAATGGAATATAAAAAAATAAATTCTGAAAAAATAGTAAATCATATTGTTCAATGGCTTAAAAACTATGCAGAAACAGCCAAAGTGAAAGGATTTGTAGTGGGAATTTCAGGAGGTATTGACTCTGCTTTGGTTTCCACTTTATGTGCTAAAACCGGCTTGCCTACCTTGTGTGTGGAAATGCCTATACACCAAGCTGCTAGTCAGGTATCGCGCGGGAAAGAGCATATTGCTTTTTTGAAAGATTTATATCCAAATGTACGTGATACTGTTGCCGATTTAACACCTACGTTTGATTTAATGAGCGATAATTTGCCAAAAACCGAAAATCAAACGCTACAAAATTTAACTTTAGCCAATACGCGCGCGCGTTTACGCATGACAACTTTGTATTATTTTGCAGGAATCAATGGGTTTTTGGTAGCCGGAACAGGAAATAAAGTAGAGGATTTTGGTGTTGGATTTTTTACAAAATACGGTGATGGCGGGGTTGATTTAAGTCCGATTGCCGATTTAATGAAGTCGGAAGTGCGTGCACTAGCAACCTACTTGGGAATTACTCAAAATATCATCAAAGCAAAACCCACTGACGGATTGTTTGGAGATGATCGTTCAGACGAAGATCAATTAGGAGCTAATTATGACGAGCTAGAAGCGGCGATGCATGCAGATGCTGCCGGGAAAACTGAAGCCGACTTAACAGGGCGCGAATTAGAAGTTTTTAAGATTTACAAACGATTAAATACGATTAACCAGCACAAAATGAATCCTATACCGGTTTGTGAAATTCCCGATGAGGTGAAGTTTTAGGAGGGATTTTTTTTAACTCTATTAAATAAAACACTGCCAAAGTTTTAAACTCTGTTAGAGTTGTTTAAATTAAAATCAACTAAACCTCGACATTACCCTGCCTAGTTGGGTAGAAAAAGTGTGTTTTAAATTGTTGTAATCAACAATATCGGCTAATAAATCGCGTGCTTTTTCAGGGTTTTCGTGAATTTGTTTTTTTAAATCTTCAATTATATCAAAAATCAAATACGAACGAAGCGTTAAAATGGTTTCGTTTACATATTGTTGCACACCCAAATCTTTTCCTTTCACGATAATGTTCTGTTTTTCCCAATTGTGTAGGTTATAACGTTCTTCATCCATAATAATGGAGGTGATTTCATCGGCTAATTCTGGTGGTACTTGGGTTAGATAATTTTCTAAATTCCAGCCTTCATTGGTGTGGTAAAAGGAAAGAATGTCTTTAAAGATGGCTTTGAATTTTTCATTGCTCATTTCCACTTCATCTTCTTGCAAGCTTAAAAACACTTTATCAAATACTTTGCGTTTCACACGTTTTTCCTGGGTAACTACTTTTTCGTCTTCAACAGTAAGTTCATACTCGTTAAACAATTCTTCGTAATTACCGTAAATCAGCAAAATTTCAATAATTTTTCGCTCTAATAGATAGATAATGTTGACTTGTTCTTTTGATTGATCCGCTTCAGGACGAACCACTTCCATTTTCTTGTCTTGAACAAATTTTTTATTGGCTTCTTGCAATTCTTTTTTGCCGATTTGTGCCAACGTGCTGAACAAAACATCTTCAGAAATATCCATGATCGATGCACATTCTTGCACATAAACCTCGCGCTGAATATGATCAGGCACTTTAGAAATAGAAACCACTATGTCGCGAATAACATCGGCCTTTTTAATTGGATCATTGCCGGCATCTTTCATCAACAAATTCGCTTTAAAACGAATAAAATCGATAGCGTTTTCTTTTAAATAGCTTTGTAATTCATCAATCGGCGTTTTTCGGGCAAAACTGTCGGGGTCATCGCCATCGCGAAACGTGCACACACGAACATTCATACCAGCTTCTAAAATCAAATCAATCCCTCGCAACGACGCACGCATTCCGGCAGCATCGCCATCAAACAAAACCGTAATGTTTTTAGTTAAACGGTTAATCAATCGGATTTGATCGGGCGTTAAAGCTGTTCCAGACGAAGCCACCACATTTTTTATGCCTGCCTGATGCATTTGAATCACATCGGTGTATCCTTCTACCAAATAACAGTTGTCTTTGGAAGCAATTTCTTGTTTTGCATGGAAAATTCCGTACAAAACTTTGCTTTTATGATAGATGTCGCTTTCGGGTGAGTTTAGGTATTTCGCTGCTTTTTTATCGTTGGTTAAAATTCGTCCGCCAAAACCCAACACGCGGCCACTCATACTTTGAATGGGAAACATGACGCGCCCTTTGAAACGATCAAAGGTTTTGTCGTCTTTTACAATCGTTAATCCAGATTTTTCAAGAAATTCTAATTGATAGCCTTTCGCCAAAGCTTCTTTCGTAAAAGCATCCCATTGATCGGGTGAATATCCCAATTGAAATGTTTTGATGGTTTCTTCGGTAAACCCCCGTTCTTTAAAATACGAATGACCAATTGCCAAGCCTTCATCGGTTTTTAACAACACATCGTGAAAATATTTCTTGGCGAATTCGGAAACCACAAACAAACTTTCGCGTTCGTTTAAGGCTTGTTTTTCTAAATCGGTTTGTTCGGTTTCTTCAATTTCGATCTGATACTTATTGGCAAGGTAACGCAACGCTTCGGGATACGAAAAATGTTCGTGTTCCATAATAAAGCTAATGGCATTGCCGCCTTTGCCCGACGAGAAATCTTTCCAGATTTGTTTGGCAGGTGAAACCATGAACGACGGCGTTTTTTCGTTCACAAACGGACTTAAACCTTTGTAATTACTGCCCGATTTTTTAAGTTGCACAAAGTCACCAATGACTTCTTCCACACGGGCAGCCTCGAAAATTGCGTCTATAGTTTCTTTTTTAATCATACTGCAAATATAAAGATTTGAGTAAACATGAAAGAGAAAAGAATAAAGATGTTTTTTATTGTTAAAATTATGTTGTTTATTTTTTTTTTACATTTTTTTGTCATATTTGTTATGTTTAATTTTAAAATCTTTTATTATGAGAAAAGTTAAGTTTTTATTTAAATGTTTATCAATTACTTTACTGTTAGCTTCATGTAGTGATGAAAATCTTACAAGTGATGAAAGTAGAAGTAATGAAAATGTGACGAATAATGCATTATTTAGTAGTAGCAGTGCTAGTTATTCAGTAAACTCTATTGAAAGAGTTGTTAATTTTTCTGATTTTTTTATTTCTAATATTCAAGGTAGTAACGGTATCTACGTTTATACATTGGATTCATTAGGAATACAAAAAAATATTGATATAGAAAAGACTGAAAACGAACTAAAAATAATAGATAATGATGCTCATAGGTCGTTGGTATTTAATAGAGTAGATGAAACAATAACATATTATGAAAATTTAGTGGAAGTTGATATCACTAATGAGTATATTGATGATTTAGTATATGTATATTATCAATATTCCGTTGTAAATAATAATCCTAATGCCGCTAAATCAAATAATTCTCTTTCTATAGGTAGTACTATCCATACTGCGATTTCTATTCAATGGCGAAAATCTATAGCAGTAGAGAATTGTCAGAGGTTAATAGATGATTATCTAGCGGAAAATCCAGATTGTCATCAATTAGGAGGGATTGACACGTGGTGTTCATTTGGAGATTTTGGTTGTATAGCTATTGGTGAAATAGAATGTTAAATTTTTAGTTATGAGTTTACTTTTAGAAAATCAAAGTCTAAAGAGCCTTTTTTTGTTAGGTTTATTAATAATAATTTCTATACTAATATTAGTTGTCACTAATAAACGAATAAACCAAGTAAATAAAATAATTAGTGTTGGATTATTGTTGTTTTTACCACCGATTGGCATCTTATATTCTATTTATTTACTAATAAATAGAAAAAGAATACACATCAAAGAAATATAACATAATTTAAAATAAATATTAAAAGCATCAATCTCTAAAAAAAAGGAGATTGATGCTTTAAGAAATAATAATTAACTCGAACTCAACATATTTTTTGGATCTAAAAATGGTTCTAATTCTTCTTTAGTTAAAAATGTTTTGTTCTAAAAGTAATTTGTTACTCCCTACAATATCAAATTATTAACGAGTATTTATGGAGTAACTAGTTATTGAAAATCACAAACGCCTCGAAAATCTCGAGGCGTTTTTAGTTTATTTCGTACTACAACTGCTTTCGCATTCTTGTGTTACAATTGGTAAGTTGGTTTCTTTAATTTTACCAAAACCGCCAATTACATCAATCATATTATGGAAACCGCGTGCCTTTAAAATAGACGCTGCAATCATAGATCGGTAACCGCCTGCGCAATGCAGATAGGTTGTTTTCTGTGATGGAAAATCGGCAACATGATCGTTAATAAAATCTAACGGAAGGTTGGGTACGTTGGCAATATGTGCCGAACTGTATTCACCCGGTTTACGCACATCAATAACTGATTCTTCACCGTTATTCATCAATGTTTCCAATTCATTAGCGGTGATTCTGCCAATAGAAGCAGTTTCAAAACCGGCATCAATCCAAGTTTGCATTCCGCCTGCCAAATATCCCAAGGTATTATCGTAACCCACACGAGCCAAACGCGTAATGGTTTCCTGCTCACGACCTTCTGGCGTTACCAAAATAATTGGTTGGTTAATATCGGTAATCAAAGATCCCACCCAAGGAGCAAATCCACCATCAATCCCGATAAAAATAGCGCCGGGTATATGTGCTTTTCCGAAACTATCTGCATCGCGTACGTCTAAAATCAATGCATCGCTTGCAGCTTGTTTAAATTCCACAGCCGAAAAAGCTTTGTTTTTTTCAATAATGGTATCAATAGCTTCATAACCACTTTTGTTCAATCGCACATTTTCAGGAAAATAAGCAGGAGGAGGCAATAAACCATCGGTCACTTCTGCCACAAATTCCGCTTCGGTCATATCGGCACGCAATGCATAATTGGTGCGTTTTTGTTCGCCTAGAGTTCCAACTGTTTCTTTGCTTAAATTTTTCCCACAAGCCGATCCAGCTCCGTGTGCCGGATATACAATCACCTCATCTGCCAACGGCATAATTTTGGTTCGCAAGCTGTGGAACAAAGTTGCTGCCAATTGTTCTTGCGTCATACTTGCTGCTTTCTGCGCCAAGTCGGGTCGACCTACGTCGCCTAAAAATAAGGTGTCGCCACTAAAAATTGCATGGTCTTTTCCGTTTTCGTCGCGCAACAAATAAGTGGTGCTTTCCATGGTGTGCCCAGGAGTGTGCAAGGCAATAAGGCTTAGTTTTCCAATTTTAAAAACTTCACCATCGCTTGCTATATGCGCTTTGAAGGTTGGTTCTGCGGTTGGTCCGTACACAATTGGTGCGCCCGTTTTTTGAGAAAGGGTTACATGCCCGCTTACAAAATCGGCATGAAAATGCGTTTCGAAAATATATTTTATGGTAGCATTGTTTGCTTGTGCTTTATCAATATATTGTTGCACTTCTCGTAGAGGGTCAATAATTGCTACTTCGCCCTCACTTTCAATATAATATGCGCCTTGAGCCAAGCATCCGGTATAAATTTGTTCTATCTTCATAATTTAAACGATAAACATTCGTAATTGCAAAAGTACTAAATTTCTTTGTTGCTGAATATGATAAGCATCATCTGTGCTAAAACAACTCTTTTATCAATATATAAACAGACATGGTTAATATAAACCAGCCAAAAATCATGCGTAAATTTCCGTCGATAATTCTTTTTGACAAGCGATTTCCTATAAATAATCCCAATATCGAAATAGCTGAAAACGATAATACCAAAATCCAATCAATAGAATGTTGCATTAAATCGCCCGTAAAACCTATTAAACATTGAATAGCAATAATGGTCAGCGAGGTGCCTATGGCTTGTTTCATGGGCAAATTGGCAAAAAACACCAATACGGGAATGATTAAAAAGCCGCCGCCTGCACCCACTAAACCCGATACGGTTCCAATGAGTAAACCTTGCGTGATTAAAGGCATTGCCGATGTTACGATTTTTGGTGTGGCTAAGTTTTTTTGTCGTGGTTTTTTAATCATTTTAGACGAAGCAGCAAACATGACAATCGAAAACACAATCATGATTAATTTCGATTTTGATAAGCTCACATTGTTGCTTAGCGTAATCACATCGGGCAATAAAGGTACCAATTGGGAACGGGTGAAAAATACTGCCAGCAACGAGGGAATGCCAAAAAGCAATACAATTTTAAAATTTACATTTTTTTCAATGGTGTTTTTAACACTTCCCACTGCCGAGGTGCTTCCTACAATAAAAAGCGAATAGGCGGTAGCAAGCAATGGATCAATCCCTACTACATACACTAAAATAGGCACAGTTAAGATAGAGCCGCCACTGCCCACCAAACCTAGGGTTACGCCAATAAACAACGCCAATATTAAACCAATATAAAAATGTATGTCGTGCATAAATTGTTTAAGAATTTGCAAATTACGATAATATCATTGCTTAACAAAGCGAAATTTTCAATCATTTTTACAAAAATATCTTGTTACCTTTGATTCTATTTTAATGGATTATGAAAATTGAAACAACCGTTTTAGCGAATGTTTTACAAGTGGTGGATACAGTTGCAACTGATGAAATCTCGGTTTTAGATATTTCGGTAGATTCGCGTTCGTTGCGAAACAATGCCCACACGCTTTTCTTTGCCCTGAAAGGAAACAATCACAATGCCCACGATTATCTAAACGACTTGTACCAAAACGGGGTGCGGTATTTTGTGGTTTCACAAGATGTTTTGTTGCCTGCCGATGCCGTTATCTTTAAAGTAAAAAACACCTTACGGGCTTTGCAAAACTTCGTGGCTTTTTACCGAAAAAACTATCATTTCCCCGTGATAGGTATTACTGGAAGCAACGGAAAAACCATCGTGAAAGAATGGTTAAACCAGTTACTGTTGCCTTTTTACAATATCATTAAAAGCCCTAAAAGCTACAATTCGCAAGTAGGGGTGCCGCTTTCAGTGATTGCGATTAATGACCAGCACAATTTAGGTATTTTTGAAGCAGGAATTTCGCAACCAAACGAAATGGAGTTTCTCGAAGCTGTAATTCAGCCTACAATTGGTATTTTAACCAATATTGGTCCGGCACACAATGAAGGCTTTTCATCGAAAGAAGAAAAATTACAAGAAAAAATAAAGCTTTTCAAAAATGCCGACGTTTTAATTAGTGAACAAACCCATTTAATTGCTGCCAACAAACCACAAAATCCAAAATGGTTTACATGGAGCTTTATCAAAGAAGCCGATGTTTTTTTTGAAAGGAATGATACCGTGCTTAGCGTTCAATTTGAAAAGGAGATATTTCAGGTGAATTTGCCGTTTACCGATTTAGCTTCGGTTGAAAATATTGCCACATGTATAACCGTTTTGTTGTTTTTAAAGGTTGATAAAACGTATATTATTCAAGCAATTCCAAAATTGCAAACCGTGCAAATGCGCCTTCAGGTTAAAAAAGGAATAAATGATTGTTTGTTAATAGATGATAGCTACAGCAGCGATTATCAATCACTAAAAATTGCCCTCGATTTTTTGGAACAACAAAAAATGTATCAGCAAAAAACGGTGGTTTTGTCGGATATTTTTCAAAGCGGATTTACTCCCGAAGTGTTGTATCAAAAAGTAGGGCAGTTGCTTACCCAAAATCATGTGACACGCGTAATTGGCATTGGAAACCAGATTGGATCGCACCTGAAAAATATTTCTCAATTTCAAAGTTATCCCAATACAGAAACGTTTTTGAATGATTTCAATTTGAAAGCATTTAGGAATGAAACCGTGTTGATTAAAGGCGCTCGAAGCTTCCAGTTCGAAAAAATTGTTTCAGAATTGGAAGAAAAAACACACGAAACCGTTCTGGAAATCAATTTAGATGCCATTAGTCACAATCTTAATTTTTATAAATCAAAACTGCAACCAACCACCAAAATAATGGTTATGGTAAAAGCTTTTGGATACGGAAATGGCAGCTATGAAATCGCAAAACTGCTGGCGCATCATCAAGTGGCGTATTTGGGGGTTGCCTTTGCCGATGAAGGCGTAGAGCTGCGAAAAGCCGGTATTAAATTGCCAATTATTGTGATGAATCCCGAAAATTCGGCTTTTGCTACTATGATTGCTTATAATTTGGAACCCGAAATTTATAATTTGCACGAATTGAAAGCTTTTCTTCAAATTGCAGAAAATTTCAATCTGTTTCAATATCCGGTGCATTTAAAATTAAACACAGGCATGAATCGTTTGGGATTCACCCAGAAAGATTTTCCAGCATTAATAGAATTGCTTAAAAACACCAATTTAGTGCAGGTTGCCAGCATATTTTCGCACTTGGCAACCAGCGATATGCCAGAAGAAAAACAGTTCACCTTGCAGCAAATCGAACGTTTTCAAAAAGAATCGACTTATCTTAAAGAAGAATTACAAATTCATCCGATTTTACATATTTTAAACACATCGGGCATTTATCATTTTGGTGCTTACCAAATGGATATGGTGCGTTTGGGTATTGGCTTGTATGGTGTGGGAAACGAAGCGAAAGAAGACGCGCAGCTGCAAAATGTAGCTACATTAAAAACCGTTATTTTGCAAATAAATGAAGTGGATGTAAACGAAACGGTGGGATATGGCCGACGCTTCATTGCAAACAGAAAAAGCAGAATAGCGACCATTCCCATAGGATATGCCGATGGAATCAGAAGAAGCTATGGAAACGGAAACGGATTTGTACTGATAAATCACCAAAAAGCACCTATTGCAGGCACTATTTGTATGGATATGCTAATGGTTGATGTTACCGATATAAACGCAAACGAAGGCGATGAGGTGGTTGTTTTTGGAAATGATTTACGAATTACTGAATTAGCAAAAATTTGGAATACAATTCCTTACGAAGTAATGACCTCTATTTCGCATCGAGTAAAGCGAATTTTTTATAAAGAGTAATTGGTTTTTAACATAAAATTGTAATTTCGTATTAAATAAAATAAAAAAATAGTTTGTTATGGGATTTTTAAAAGAATTTAAAGAATTTGCTGTGAAAGGCAATGTAATGGATTTGGCAATTGGAGTAATCATTGGCGGAGCCTTTGGTAAAATTGTTGACAGTATTGTGAAAGACCTTGTAATGCCACTAATTTCAGCGGTAATTGGTTCTCCAGACTTCACAAATATGTACATGGTTCTAAAAGATCCAACAGGTAGTATTAATGAAGGGATGGCATTGGCAGATGCTAGAGCCGTTGAGAATGCTGTGGTTTTTGCTTATGGTAATTTTATTACAGTAGCAATTAATTTTATGTTGCTTGCTTTTGCAGTTTTTTTATT
The DNA here is from genome assembly GCF_024628805.1 of Paenimyroides aestuarii. Lineage (NCBI taxonomy): Bacteria > Pseudomonadati > Bacteroidota > Flavobacteriia > Flavobacteriales > Flavobacteriaceae > Paenimyroides > Paenimyroides aestuarii. The sequence continues at coordinate 1,489,153 of NZ_CP102382.1, forward strand.
GGTTAAAGGAATTAATCGTTTAAAAAGAAAAGAAGAAGCAGCTGCACCAGAAGCTCCAAAAGGACCAACACAAGAAGAATTGCTTTCAGATATTCGCGATTTATTAAGAAAACAGCAGTAGTAAGGGAGAAGAATACTAAGTTTAAAAAGCCTCAAAAAAAGTAACTTTTTGAGGCTTATTTATTATGAGAATCTAAAATTCATGTATTTAACAAGTGTTTAGAATCTATTAATGCTGATGATCGTGACCTATAAAAACTTCAACAAACTGTTGATTTTGATTTCCGTTCACGTCAATTACTGTGATGCCTACATGATAGTGTTCTTCAGCAACATCTGTTGGTATCGAAACATTGTGGTCCACGCTGTGGTTTGTAGCATTTCCAGATACTTCTTGCACGCTGTTGTACTCAAAGTCGGCGGCTAAAAGTTGTTTTGCTTTATGTTCATGTCCGTCTTCTGCCGAGTGAATTTCGATTTTATAACTTGCTAAGCCCACGTTGTCTGCTAAATTGGCCTTAATGTTTAAAACCGAACCCGGTTCTACTTCCTGATGGTCTGTGGGTGCTAAAATTTCAACTGTTGGCTTTGTTGTATCTACCACTGCATCATCGTCTGAACATGATGAAATTGCTATTAAACTTACTAATGCAAAACTTAAACTTACTAATTTTTTCATGATTGATTTCTTTTTAAATTAAATAGGTATTGTTATAAAAATTTGAATGTTTCTGCCAAACTCCGGAATATCCAAAGCGCGGTAAAAACTGTTGTGATGATAGTAAACCGTGTTAAAAACATTGTTCACCTGCAAACGAATTTGTGGTTTAAAACCTTTAAAATTTAGTACCGAACTAAATTGAGCGTTTGCAATGGTGTAACCCGGCGTTACTTCTTCGTTTTGGGCAATTCTGTTTTGCTGCAAAGCTGTTTTTGTTCCTATTTGAAACTCATTTTGTTGCAACAAACTACCGTCTTTTAAACGATATTGTACATTAAATTGTCCGTTAATTGGGGTTGAAAATGGCAAAGGATAATCAACACCCGAATCACTAATTTGCTTATTGTATAAATATGCCGCCTGTGCCTGGAAACCAAATTTGTTCCACTGGTAATGCGCATCAACCTCTAAACCCGTAAGCATCGCTTTTGATTGGTCGTATTTGTATAATTGACCGCCGTGTGGCAAAATTGAAAACGCGCCCGTTGGTTTTAAGAAGATGTAATTAGTGAAATAATATAAATAAGCACTGGCGTTTATTTTAAAGTTATTTTTATGGAAATGTTGGCTTAAATCAAAAGCCCAGCCTTTTTCTACATCTAAATTCGGATTTCCTTGTTCGTGACGAAAAGCGCCATGGTGAATTCCGTTCGAACTTAATTCCATTGCCGTTGGAAATCGAAAATTTGATGCAACAGTAAACGTAGTTTCCCAATCTTCGGAAATTTGGTGCGATACGCCAAAAGCTACATTTCCTCTTGAAAAATCTTTAGAAAGTGGTACTGCTCGTTGGGCATTTTGTAAAGCCTGATCGTTTGGTGTGCCGCGTTGCAACAAATAATCAAACAACACTTCATCAAAAAAACCGGCAACTTTTACATGGGCAACATCATATCGTGCGCCTAATTCCAATTTCCAATCAGTTACGAAATCCCAATTGTGTTTGCCAAAAAAGCCTATATTCCATCGGTTATATTCCGGCATTAAATAGCTGTATCCCGCAATATCGTTGGTTTGATACTGAGTTTGCACACCCAAAATAGTAGTATGATCTAACAACCAATCTTTTTTGTACGATAATTCGGCGTTTAGCGTATTCAATTTAAAATCTAACTCTAAATTAGGGTCGATTTCGGGCGGAACTTGATTGGAGTAATGGGAATGAAACAAGCTGTATTCTTGGCGGTGATTGCGTTGAAAACCAAACTTAAAATCCCAGATACTATGTGTGTTCATCCATTTGGCATGATAGGTTACTTTGGTATGATTTACTTGTTGATAGGGCATGCCGATGTTTCGATTGTTTCCATCGGGTTTGGCATCATTCACAGACGGAATTCCGTGTGCACCTGCAAAAAAGCCCGATTTATTTTGAAACTGACTGATGCTTAAAATACTTTGAAAATCATCCTTCAAATAACCCCATTGTCCATATACCGAAAATTCGTTTCCAGCAGTATTGGTCATGTTTCCATTGGTCAACGGAATTCTGGTTCCCAAATACCTGATTTCATCAACCGGAACTTTAAAATCGGCAAATGTGGTGTATGATGTTTTTAATTTGTAAAAATGTTGCCCTTTTTTGTACGACATATTCAGCGCATTTGCCCACGATTTGTTTACACTTTGAGCCGTTGTAAGATATTGTGCCTTAAAACCATCGGTAGGAATGGTTTCGTTGTTTACTTCTATCACACCCGCAATCGCGTCCGACCCGTGCGTGATAGTGCCCACACCTTTTATAACCTCCACACTTTCGGTAGTTAACGCGTCAATTTCCAAACCGTGATCGGCGCCCCATTGCTGTCCTTCCTGCTTAATACCGTTTTCGGTAACAGCCAAACGGGTGAACCCCAAGCCCCGCATCATAGGTTTTGCGGTTTGCGAACCAACGGTAACGGCATCTAACCCAACAACGTTTGACAAGGTTTTTGCCAAGCTGTTGCTGTAATTATCCTGAAGATATTTCTGTGTAACTTTCTGCTGATTGTAAGCTTTTTGCTGTGCGGTATGAATTACAACAGTTTCTAAGGTTTCTTCTTCATTTAAAACAATGGAGATTTGTTTGGATTGATGCAACTGAATTTTCTCCTGATAAACACCATAACCATCTGCTGAAACCTTTAAAGTATAAGTTCCGCTTTTAAGATTGGTGAATTGAAAATATCCCGAATCATCAGTATCCACACAACTACTACTTAAATCAACATGACTGTTTGGTATGCTTTCGCCATCAACATTTTTCACAACACCCGATAATTGATACTGCGCAAAAACGCCATAGCCCAACATACACAAAACAATCGTTAATAATAAACGCATTTTGTGAGCTTTTTAATTTTTGTAAATGATTGAATTGGTTATTCGTAAGTTTAAACGAAGTTGAAAACTATATGTAAAAGATCCATTTCATTACTCGAAGTGATGAATTGGAATATATACTGATTAAATAACCAAAATTGCATACTAAACAAAAACCGGCGGACCGCGAAGTGATACAAAATCAAACGAAGCATCAACAGAAGTTGTTTGATACAACGCGTTTAATTTTGGATATGTTTTGGTGGGATAAAATACGATTACATCTGGTGTAACAGTTGTAAACGGACTAAAAGTAAAGTGACAGATTTGACAATCATCGGAATGATGGTTTGCCAGTTGCTCATGTTTATCATGGTGCGTATCTGTACTTAAAAAATCGGAAACCAAATGCGAATACGTATGCACCGATTGAAACATTAGCGTTACCAGAACACAAATGCTAAAAAACAATGATATGATTTGCTTGTTTGATTTCATAGAACTGCAAATATAAAAAACTCTTGACGAATCAAGAGTTTTTTATATGGGATTAACATTTTGATAAGAGTGATTTCATATGTTATGCGTGGAGATCAGTCTAAAATTTAATTGAATTTCATAAAAAAAAGAGAATGGTTGCTTTATCTTCTGTTCGAAATGTAGTTCATTAATTCTTGACGGTTGCTGTTAAAATCAAAACTATCGTAAACGGTATAAAAATTTTGTTTGTCGGCGCAATAATCAAACAATAGCTTGCCGGCTTTTAAGCGGTTGGTATCAAACGAAAAAGTGTCTAATAAAACAGCTATTTGCTGCGATGTAAACCAAGTTACACCTACTTGTTGCTGTATATAAGCCAATTTGTTGTCATCGAAACTAGCCGTTTTTTTTAAATACTGCACAAAATTTTCAAACGAACGGTTGTCCATAACTCCGCGTGATGTGTTCGGGTAATTGTTGAAACCAGACATATTGTTATACGGGTTGTTCCAAACATCATCCCATTCGTTAAAACCATACATCTGTCCTTGCACTCGGTACGAATCTAACAAATACAAACCATGGTTGCTAAAATAGTCTAAAACCATACGGGTGTTGTTTCGAATGTTTAAGGAAGTGCGGTAAACTAAATAGCGGTCTTGATAAATAGAAAGCATCATTCTGCCCGAACGTAAATCAAAAAAGCGGTATTTGCCCGAAGAAGAACTCATTACCTGATCATCGATCTCAACAGTATAATAACCAAATTCGGGAATTCGTAGGAACACTTCGGCATAACCATTGTTTTGATTCCAAGTGTATCGCGGATTGTTGTTTCGAATCAATGCCCGATTATTTGTTTGGTTCGATGAAATGCTTCGTGCTGCGTTGCTACTTCGTTGGGTTCTCATTTCAGAAGTAGAGGCTTCGTTTTTTAAAAGTTCGCCTTTTTTTCCGGCTTCTTGTGCGAAAGTAACGCTGCTTAGGGCAAGTAAACAAAGAGTAATTATTTTTTTCATGATCGATAAAGTTTGTGTTCAAAAAGGTGCATTCATGAATCGTGCCAATCTTTTGCGAGTGCGTGAAATAAAAACAACCTCTTCGGAATGAAGAGGTTGTTTGTTTATTATTTGTTCACTTTTGCTAAATATTGATCTATTGCCATGGTCATGGAAGGTGCTTCGGGGGTTGGCGCCATGATATCTACGCGCAAGCCTGCATCTTCAGCTTCTTTTTTTGTAGTGCTTCCAAAAACAGCAATTCGGGTGTTGTCTTGCACAAAATCGGGAAAGTTTTTAAACAATGAATTGATTCCCGTTGGGCTAAAAAAGCATAAAACATCGTATTTTACATCTTTTAAATCGGAAAGATCGCTCATTGCGGTTCTAAAAAATATACCTTGTGTCCAGTTTACGCCTAAATCGTTCAGCGTTTGTGGCACATCATCGTTTAATTTATCTGATGCGGGTAATAAAAATTTATCGTCTTTAAATTTCTTTATAAGAGGCGATAAATCTCCAAAATCTTTCTGTCCCACATAAATTTTTCGTTTGCGATATACTACATATTTCTGCAAATAATATGCAATGGCTTCCGATTGGCAAAAATATTTGGTGGTTTCAGGAACTTTAAAACGCATTTCTTCTGCCACTCTAAAATAGTGATCTACCGAGTTTTTGCTCGTAAGAATTATAGAGCCAAAATTGCTCAAATCTATCTTTTGAACACGCACTTCTTTAGCGTTTACACCCTCAACGTGAATGAAAGGTCTAAAGTCAATTTTTACTTTGTATTTCTGTTGTAAATCGAAATACGGTGAGTTTTCTACTTTAGGTTCTGGCTGTGACACCAAAATTGATTTCACTTTCATATATTTTTCTGCTTTATGTTTTAGAAATAACAAACCAATGGTACATGATTATATACGGTGCTATTTCAAAGGTGCAAAGATACAAAATAAAATAAAACAAAAACTGACTAAATACTTTTTGATAATTTTTTAAGAGAAGAATAAACAAAATGGCATTAAAAAGCACGAAAACGCCTGATACAATCCATATAAAATAATCAAATGAAAATCGGTTGTAAAACAGAATTGCAACAACAGGAAGCAGCAATAATCCTAAATAGGAACGATAACTTACCTTGACCAAATTGTATTGTTCTGCAAATTCTTCCATATTAAAACAAACTGCAATGATTTTTTCAATAAAATATTTTACCAGCACAAAAAACAAAAGAATGCTTAGAATACGCAAATAGGTAGGAAAATAACTAAGTTCAGATAAACCAGTAAGGCTTATAATGTAATGCACAAAAAGACTTAGCGATACCATTTGCACAAAAAACATACTTATGGTGAAGCCGCTTTTCATGTTGTTGGAATCGCGATACGTGGAAAGATATTTGTTCGAAAACGCCAGTTTTGCAAAATCGCTGAACCGGTTTGGAAACGTAATTCGGGTAATAACAATAGCGGCAAAGGCAGCCACAAGCAGCACCGTTACCCAGTCTATCGACGAAATGTTCCTTTGTAAAAAATCTATTTCCATAACCGGCGTAAAAATACTAATTTTATATCGAATAAAACCTTCTAACCTGAGTTCGATTATTATTATTTAGGATAAATATATTGTATAAAAAAAGAAATAGTTGTATATTTAATTATCTGATTGTTAAACATTTAAACAACTATTTCTTATGATTAATTTCGATAAAATTACAGAAATTTTTTGTCTTGTTGATGAATTTTGCCAGCAATTTTTTCCTTTTCTTGAAAAAAACAGTATTGGAAACAAATCTAAAAGACCCCCAATGATGTCACCCAGTGAAATAATAAGTATTATGATTCTTTTTCATTTGAGCGGTTTCAGATGCTTTAAGCACTTTTACATTTTCTATATTCAAAAACATATGCAAGCTGAGTTTCCTAAAACAGTGTCTTACAATAGATTTACAGAGCTTATGCAATCCAACATACTTCCGCTCACAATGTTTTTAAAAACCTGCTGTATGGGCAATTGTACAGGTATTTCATTTGTTGATTCCACTCCAGTAAGGGTTTGTAAAAACAAGCGAATCAAAAACAATAAAGTGTTCAAAGATATAGCTACCGTAGGCAAGTCCACTATGGGGTGGTTCTATGGGTTCAAGCTTCACTTAATTATCAATGAAAAGGGTGAAATTCTAAGCTTTACTATTACACAAGCCAATGTAGATGACCGTGAACCTCTTAAAAATGAAGGATTTCTCAAAGGGATTTCGGAAAACTCTTTGCAGATAAAGGGTATATCTCTAAAAAAATTGCAGACATATTATTTGTTGATGGTGTTCATCTAATCACACAACTTAAAAACAATATGAAAAACTGTTTAATGACCTTGTCTGACAAAATACTATTGAGAAAACGTTCTGTTATTGAAACAGTTAACGATGAATTGAAAAATATGTGTCAAATTGAACATTCAAGACATAGATCTATAGGAAACTTTCTTACAAACCTTATTTCGGGTCTAATTGCTTATTCATTTTTTCCTAAAAAACCTTCAATACAATATAATGAACTAAAAACAAATCAGTTAACAATGTTCTGATTAATCGAACTCAGGTTTCTAATTTTATTAAGAAAACTACATTTAAAAAAAAGTACATTTGCCAATAATTATTTTATGAAGCAAAACATAGTTGTAATACCCACTTTTAACGAAATTGAAAATATCGAGGATATTTTGCGCGCCGTTATGAATTTAGATACACCCATTGACGTTTTGGTGGTTGATGACAATTCACCCGATGGCACATCAGAAAAAGTATTACAAATTGCTCAAGAATTTCCCAATAGAATTTTTTTAAAAATACGCCTTAAAAAAAACGGTTTGGGCACTGCTTATGTGGCTGGTTTTAAATGGGCATTAAAACATCAATACGAATACATCTTTGAAATGGATGCCGATTTTTCGCACAACCCAGCCGATTTGATCAAATTATTAACGGTTTGCCAAAACAATGCAGATGTTGCCATTGGCTCGCGCTACGTTAAAGGTGTAAATGTGGTAAACTGGCCCTTGAGCCGCGTGTTGCTTTCCTATTTTGCATCGGTTTATGTGCGTTTTATTACCCAAATGAATATTATGGATACCACAGCTGGTTTTATTTGCTATCATCGTTCAGTTTTAGAACAAATCAACCTTGATAAAATAAAATTTGTGGGATACGCTTTTCAAATAGAAATGAAATATCGGGCATTTTCCCGTAACTTTAAGCTGGAAGAAGTGCCTATTATTTTTACCGACCGCACCAAGGGGAAGTCAAAAATGTCTGGAAGCATTATAAAAGAAGCCGTTTTGGGTGTGTTGCAATTACGATTTAAAAAACTATTTAAAACTTTATAAATGAGTACGCTGTTAATTAAAAATGGAACAATAGTAAACGAAGGAACTGTTTTCAAAGCCGATATATTAATCGAAAATGAAATGATTTCTAAAATTGATAACCAGATTACGGTTGCTGCCGATCAAGTGATTGATGCCACTGGTTTGCATATTTTTCCGGGTGTTATAGACGATCAGGTGCATTTTCGCGAACCCGGTTTAACACACAAAGGAAACATTGCTACCGAATCGAAAGCAGCGATTGCTGGAGGTGTTACTTCATTTATCGAACAACCAAACACGGTTCCAAATGCTGTGACTCAAGAAATTTTAGAACAAAAATATCAAATTGCTGCTGAAACTTCCTATGCCAATTATTCGTTTATGATGGGCGGAACCAACGATAATTTAGCAGAAATCTTAAAGACAAATCCACGAAATGTGGCCGGAATTAAACTTTTTTTAGGATCATCTACCGGAAATATGTTGGTTGATAACGAAGAAGTGCTTGAAAAAATCTTTTCATCAACCAAAATGCTTATCGCAGTGCATTGCGAAGACGAGCAAACCATTCGCGAAAACCTTGCAAAAGCAAAACAGCAATTTGGAGAAGATATTCCCGTAAGCCAACATCCGGTGATTCGCAGTGCCGAAGCTTGTTATAAATCATCATCAAAGGCAATTGAATTGGCTAAGAAAACAGGCGCACGTTTGCATATTTTTCACATCAGCACCGGTATTGAAACCGATTTGTTTAGAAACGATATTCCTTTGGAAGAAAAAATGATTACTGCCGAAGTTTGCGTGCATCATTTATTATTTTCGGATGAAGATTACCAAACCAAAGGCAATTTCATTAAATGGAATCCGGCAGTGAAATCGGCAGCAGACCGTGAAAAAATCTGGGAGGCTTTGTTAGACGATCGTATCGATGTGATTGCAACGGATCACGCGCCTCACACTTTAGAAGAAAAATCACAGAAGTATGCACAAGCACCATCGGGTGGACCTTTGGTTCAGCATTCGTTGATAACCATGATTGAATTTGCCAAAGCAGGTAAAATTTCATTAGAAAAAGTGGTTCAAAAAATGATGCATAATCCAGCAATTTTGTTCAAAATTGAGAAAAGAGGTTTTGTAAAAGAAGGCTTTTTTGCCGATTTGGCTTTGGTGGATCTTAACGCAGACCAATGGATGGTTACCAAAGAAAATGTTGTAGCAAAATGCGGTTGGTCGCCTTTAGAAGGAAAAACGTTTACCACAAAAGTGGTATCCACTATTCTAAACGGTAATGTGGTAATGGAAAATGGTATCATTAGCGAAAAACGCTTTGGTAAACGATTGTTATTCAATAGATAATTATGAAAAATCTAATTTCAATATTTTTATTAATGCTTTTGGTTAGCTGTTCAAACACCGAACAAGCGGTTGTTCCACAAGATAAAATGGTCGATGTGATTTATGACCTCACCGTTTCATCAAGTGCCCGAAACACAGCAAACCGAAGAGATACTTTGCAATATGTGGTATTGTATGAACAAATATTAAAAAAACACGGCATTGATAGTTTGCAATTTGTAAAAGCACAAAAAGCCTATCAACAAACCCCCGAGCTTTACACGGCAATTTACGATTCGGTGATTCATCGGCTTCAAAAACAATTAGAAGAAGTGCGAAAAACAAAGCCTGCAGAAGAAGAACAAATAGCGCCGGTGGTGAATTTCAAAGAAATTCCATTTTCAAGAAGGAAAAATCAATAATTAGAAAGCTGCATTTTTTGTAGCTTTCTTTAGTTTTGAAAAATGTATATTTGCAAAAAAATAATTTAAAATGAAAAATTTAGTAGAAGAACTACGTTGGCGAGGACTGGTTCACGACATGATGCCTGGAACAGAAGAACAATTAACAAAAGAATCTACTACCGCATATATAGGTTTCGACCCAACATCAGATTCCTTACACATTGGAAGCTTAGTGCCCATTATTTTGCTGAAACATTTACGAGATTTCGGTCATAAACCCATTGCTTTAGTGGGCGGAGCAACCGGAATGATTGGTGATCCATCGGGCAAATCAGATGAAAGAAACTTATTAGATGAAGCTACGCTTACAAAAAATGTAAACGGCATTAAAGCTTTATTATCACGTTTTTTAGATTTTGATGCAAAAGATGAAAATGCCCCGGTTTTGGTGAATAATTATGATTGGATGAAAGACTTTTCGTTCATTGCATTTGCACGCGATGTAGGGAAGCGAATTACCGTAAACTATATGATGGCAAAAGATTCGGTAAAAAAACGTTTTGAAAGCGATGGTGCCGGAATGAGTTTTACCGAATTTACCTACCAATTAATCCAAGGATATGATTTTTACCATTTGAACAAAGAATACAACTGTTTGTTGCAAATGGGTGGAAGCGATCAGTGGGGAAATATAACCACCGGAACCGAATTGGTGCGCCGCATGAATGTTGACAATGAAGAGCGCTCTAAAGCATATGCAATGACTTGCCCTTTAATTACAAAAGCAGACGGTTCTAAATTTGGAAAAAGCGAAGGCGGAAATGTATGGTTGACAGCAGATAAAACTTCTGTTTATAAATTCTATCAATTTTGGTTGAATACATCGGATGCAGATGCGGAAAAATACATTAAGATTTTTACATTTTTATCGAAAGAAGAAATCGAAAAAATAGTTGCAGAACATAATGAAGCACCTCATTTACGTCCATTGCAAAAACGTTTGGCGAAAGAAGTAACCGTTTTTGTGCACTCTGAAGAAGCATTTGAAAATGCAGTGAAAGCATCAAATATTTTGTTTGGAAACGCATCGGCTAACGATTTAAAAACATTAGATGCCCAAACATTTTTAGAAGTTTTTGATGGTGTTCCACAAGCTGAGCTATCAATGGAAGACTTAAAAGCAGGGATTGATATCGTTGAAGTTTTAAACGCAAAATCGGGCTTTATGAAATCAAACGGAGAAGCAAGACGCGCTTTAGCAGAAAACGCAATCTCGGTGAACCGCGAAAAAGTGCAAGAAGGTTTTAGCTTATCTACCAACGATTTAATAAACAATCAGTTTATACTGCTTCAAAAAGGAAAGAAAAATTACTTTGTTTTGAATGTGAAGTAAATTATATAAAAGAAGCTGCTAATAAAAGCAGCTTTTTTTATATCCAGAACTATCTCTATAAATTCACAGTTACAAACTTTTCTTCGTTTTCTGTAACTACTTTGGTTAAATTGTAAGAAGCTAAAGCTTTCATAGCTTTATCCCATTTTTTGCCGCTCAAAGCAGCTTGTTCTTTTAAAGAGTTTAGTGCCAATTTATTTTCGTTTTTCTCTAAAATAGCAAGAATACTTTTTTCTTCATCGGTTAATTCATAAGCTGGCGCTGCTTTTTCTGGTCGCATTTGCGGGAAAAACAACACTTCTTGTATCGAAGGATTATTAGTTAAAAACATAATCAATCGATCCATGCCAATACCCAAACCACCCGTTGGGGGCATTCCGAATTCTAAAGCACGCAAGAAATCTTCGTCGATGAATTGTCCTGCTTCGTCGTCGCCTTTTTCAGATAATTTTAATTGCTCTTCAAAACGCTCACGCTGATCAATTGGATCGTTCAATTCGGAATACGAATTGGCGATTTCTTTACCGCAAACCATCAATTCAAAACGCTCTGTTAACTCTGGATTTTCACGATGTTCTTTTGTTAAAGGCGACATTTCCTTTGGATAATCGGTAATAAATGTAGGTTGAATATAATTTCCTTCACATTTCTCACCAAAAATTTCATCAATCAGTTTTCCTTTACCCATTGTATCATCAACTGCAATTCCCATGTTTTTAGCAGCTTCGCGAATTTCGTCTTCGGTTTTTCCATCAATATCAAAACCAGTAAAATCAATAATCGCTTGGCGCATAGTTACGCGTTTGTACGGTGCTTTAAAATCGATTTCATGTGCTCCGAAAGTTGCTTTGCTGGTTCCGTTCACAGCAATCGCACAATGTTCCAATAATTGCTCGGTAAAATCCATCATCCAGTTGTAATCTTTATAGGCAACGTAGATTTCCATTGCTGTAAATTCCGGATTATGGGTTCTGTCCATTCCTTCGTTTCGGAAATTTTTAGAAAACTCGTAAACGCCTTCAAATCCACCTACAATTAAACGTTTTAAATACAATTCGTTGGCAATACGCATGTACAAAGGAATGTCTAACGCATTGTGATGTGTTACAAACGGACGCGCTGCTGCACCACCAGGAATCGACTGTAAAACCGGGGTGTCAACTTCTAAATAGCCACGATCGTTGAAAAACGAGCGCATAGCATTGTATAATTTGGTGCGTTTTATAAAAATCTCTTTATTTTGTGGGTTTACAATTAAATCTACATAACGCATGCGGTAACGCAATTCCGGATCGGTAAAGGCGTCAAATATGTTGCCTTCGTCATCGGTTTTTGGCAATGGCAACGGGCGCAAGGTTTTAGAAAGTATCGAAAATTTTTCCACACGTATACATTTTGCACCTACTTGTGTAGTGAACAACTCGCCTTCAATGCCGATAAAATCACCCAAATCGGTTAATTTTTTAAAAACGGTGTTGTACAGTGTTTTGTCTTCGCCGGTGCAAATCACATCGCGGTTTAAATACAACTGTATTCTGTCTTCTTGATCTTGAATTTCTGCAAAACTGGCTTTACCTTGATCGCGTACACTCATTAATCTGCCGGCAGTTACAACCTTCTTGCCTTCTTCAAAAGTGTCCTTTATCTGTTTCGATGTATGATTTACTGGAAACAAATTAGCGGGATAAGGATTGATGCCAAGTGCTCGTAACTTGCTCAATTTTTCTCTTCTGATGATTTCTTGTTCTGAAAGTTGCATAAAAATTAAAATTTCTTTATTTAATCTGCAAAATTAATTATTTTTTGTTTTTTGATACCAATTTCTTTGAATCTTTTTTAAGATAAAGGTTGGTTATATTTGATTAAATTTGACTAAAATTTTCAACGAAATGAATAAACAAGTTCAAATACAAGATTTAGGTTTAAAAGATTATAAGGATACTTGGGACTACCAAGAGGAATTATTTCAAAATATCCTGAATCTAAAGTCGCAAAACCGTAAAAATGAACATGCTATACAATCTACACCTAATTACCTTTTGTTTGTGGAACATCCGCATGTATATACCTTAGGAAAAAGTGGAGATTTAGCGCATTTGTTGTTAAATGAAGAACAATTGGCACAGAAAAATGCTAGGTTTTATAAAATAAATAGGGGAGGAGATATCACTTACCACGGTCCTGGGCAAATTGTGGGGTATCCTATTTTAGATTTAGATAATTTTTTTACCGACATTCACAAATATTTGCGTTTTTTGGAAGATGTGATCATTAAAACCATTGCCGATTATGGTTTGAAAGGCGAACGCAGTGAAGGAGAAACAGGGGTTTGGTTAGATGTTGGTACTCCTTTTGCCCGCAAAATTTGTGCAATGGGCGTACGTGCTTCGCGTTGGGTAACTATGCACGGTTTTGCTTTGAATGTAAATACCAATTTGGGATATTTTGATCATATCATACCGTGTGGCATCCGTGGAAAAGCGGTAGCTTCTTTAAACGTGGAATTGGGTGTGGAAAAAGTAGATGAAGAAGAAGTAAAACAAAAAATTGTGCATTACTTTAAAGAGCTTTTTGAAGCCGAGTTTGTTTAATATATCGAGGAGTGCGTTACAGAATTCCTATAGATCCATCGATTATTACCTAATACTTCAAGCAAATCATTAGAAATAAGCATTTTTATTGAATGCTTTGTATTCAAAATAGGTAAAAATTTAATTGTTAATTGCATTAATTTGCAAAATCACATCCGTATCTGTGGTAATTAAACAAATATTTGAATATCAATGTGTTATTTTTTAATAGATAATGCAATACAGATTTATATAATAAGGAGTGAAATTTTACTCCTTATTTATTCAAATCCAATACCAATTGTTCTGGTAATAAACGAAATGTTTTGCGGTGGTATTTGCAAGGGCCATATTCCAAAATAGCTTCTCGGTGTTTTTTTGTAGGATAGCCCATATTTTTATCCCAACCATACATAGGGAATTCCTCGTGCAGTTGCAACATATATTCATCGCGATATGTTTTAGCTAAAATAGATGCAGCCGCAATACTTAAGTATTTACTATCACCTTTAATAATAGTAGCGTGTGGAATTTCTTTATACGGTTTAAAGCGATTGCCATCAACAATAATAAAGTCGGGATCAAAATGTAATTGCCCAACGGCTATGTGCATGGCTTTGATTGATGCATTTAAAATATTAATTTCATCAATAACATCCTCGTAAACATGCGCGATACGAAAGCAGTCGCTGTGTTGTTCAATAAAATGCCTTAAGTGATTTCTAGATTTTATGGATAACTTCTTAGAGTCGTTAATTAATCCACTCTCTAATTCCGGATTGATAAGTATGGCAGCAGCAGTAACCGGACCAGCCAAACAGCCTCTGCCTGCTTCATCAGTTCCAACTTCGTATTTTAAACCGCTAAACGTTTTTAATAACATAACAGAATGTTAAATATTATAATAATTTGATAAAAATGAAAAGATTACAACAAAATTACATAAATTTGGGATGTTAAACGTATTATGATTAATATTAAAATATAATGAAAAATAAAATTACAAAGTTGTTTTTGGCTTTATTAGCATTTTCGTTAGGTAACGGAACAATGCAAGCACAAGAGGAACAAAGAATGCCTGATTATGTTCTAAAAGCTACAAATATTGAGTACTTAAAAAAGTTTGCTCAGGAAAAAGCAATGGAATATGAGATGAATTATAAAAAGGCAGTAGAGATAGCTAGAAGTGAAGGAAAGCCTATTTCTGGTGAAAAAGACGGAAATGTCTTTGCTTTATTTGGCTACGATGAAGAAACAGGAGGGCTGATCTACAATACTACTTTTAATGTAGAAGAATCTAAAAATATATATTTTAACAATTCAGCTGTGGCTAGCTCTTTGCAAACGGCTAATGCTAAGCCGCTACATGCTGCTGGTATTGAAGGTGCAGGAATGATTACTGGAGTTTGGGACGGTGGTGCTGGCTTAACAAATCACGTAGCTTTCACAGGGGGGCGTTATCAAATAAAGAATAACGCCAATAATGGATCTAGTGCAGAGGGAAGATCTCATGCTGCTCACGTAGCAGGTACTGTTGCTGCAGGAGAATTTGGAGATAATACAGCAAAAGGATTTGCATACGAGGCGATAATTCATGCATATAACGGCATAAATGTTAATGATATCCCTGCTATGACTACTGCTGCAACTACATTGGTTAATCCTATCTATGTGTCTAATCACTCTTACGGTCTTAATTTTTCACAATCAGGTGCATCGGCATCAATTTTTGGTCAATATAGTTCACGAACTAGAGATTATGATGAATTAGCTAATAATGCAAAATATTATACAATAGTTTTTGCAGCAGGAAATGATAGAGATGCTAATTTTAATCCATCTCAACCAAGTGGTAAAGATTTATTAAGTCAAGCAGGGGTTTCTAAAAATGTTGTTGTAGTTGCTGCTACTCAAGGTACAGAAGATTTTTCAGGAATTACGGGGGCAACGTCTGTTGTTAGTGTAGCAGGCGTAGGGCCATTTATGTCTAGTTTTAGTAACTACGGTCCAACAGATGATTTTAGAATTAAACCTGATATTTCGGCAAAAGGTGTAAATGTGAAGTCTGTTGATGTTTCAGGGTTAGCTGATACTTCTTTTAAGAGTGGTACATCAATGGCGGCTCCATCAGTTACGGGTGTGTTTACTTTGTGGCAAGGTTATCATAATCAAGTGACAACTAAGTATATGAAATCGGCATCTGTTCGAGCGTTGATGGCGCATACTGCCAGAGAGACAGGGCCGTCTGCAGGACCTGATTTTATGTTTGGTTGGGGGCTGATTGATGCGGCAAAAGGCGTAGAGATTATAGATGAAGCAAAAGCTGGTACCGCTATATTTGAAGAGTTTGAGATTGCGCAAGGAACAACTTTTGAGTATGAGTTTTCTTATGATGGAGTAGAACCATTGGTTGCTACAATTGCATGGAATGATCCTGCAGGTACGGTAACGCCAAGTTCAACATCTAATTTAAACATAAAAAAACTAGTGAATGATTTGGATTTGCGATTAATTAATATGGATACAAATCAAACCTATTATCCTTGGTCATTAGTTCAAAACATGGGGATTTCGCATACGTCATCTAATATAGCAACTCGTCTTGTGGATAATGCTAGAGATAATATTGAAAAAATTGAACCACAAAATGCAGCAGCAGGTAATTACAAATTAATTGTTTCGCATAAAGGTACACTACAAGGAGGTATGCAAGAGTACTCATTAATTATTTCTGGAGCTGGAGGAATTATGCCTGCAACTGATGGTACAGTTTCTTTAGAAAATGAAGTATTGAATAACCTGACGCTTTATCCAAACCCTGTTAATACACAATTAAATATTGAAGGTGATTTGCAAACGCTTAAAAATGCTAATATTGCTATATTTGATGTAAGTGGTAAAAAAGTGAAAGAATTTAATATGGAATTTAATGCAAATAACGTAAATCTAGATGTATCTGAATTGAACACTGGAATTTATATGATTAAGATTTCAAAAGAAAATGTACAACAAAGCTATAAGTTCATTAAAAAATAATTATTAGCTATTGTTTTAAATAAAAGAGAGGATTGTTGTTACAATTCTCTCTTTTTTATGTGTTAAAAATTTGTTATTATATAAAAAAGGATTAGTTTTGTACTTAAACTAATTCAAATTAAATTAATATGAGATCAAAGTTTACTTGGATTTTAACTCTGTTCTTTGCTTTAATGATGCAAGTAGGTTTTGCACAAAAGCAAGTGACTGGAGTTGTAAGGACAGAATACGGTGACCCAATTCCCGGGGCTACTGTAATGATAGTTGGTACTAAATTAGGTACTGATACAAATTTAGAAGGGGAATATACATTATCACTTAAAAAGGGCGATAGAATCCAAGTGAATTACGAAGGATATAAGCCCGCAACTATTACCGTTTCAGATTCAAACATCTTAAACGTAACTTTAATTGAAGCCGATTTTATCGACTTAGGAGATGGAGTGATTGTTGATGTTTATAGAACAACATCTAAAGAAGAAAACGCTACGGCTGTATCTTCGGTGACTTCTAAAACAATTGAAGGTCGTCCTAATGCTTCGATTATTCAAACATTACAAGGACAGGTGCCTGGTTTGAACATTATGACAGGTTCTGGTCAACCGGGTGCAACGAGTCAGGTTACATTACGTGGGCCTGGATCTATTAATGGTTCAACAGAACCTTTGTATGTAATCGATGGTATTCCAATGTCATCAAATCGTTTCCGTTCATTGAACCCTAACGAAATTGATCGTGTGGATATTTTGAAGGATGCTGGTGCAACGGCTATCTACGGTAACCGTGGAGCAAATGGTGTAATTGTTATTACCACTAAAAGAGGTTCTTTTGAATCTGATTTAAGTATCCGATATATCGGAACTACTGGGGTTTCATCTATTCAAAGAAACCAGTATAACTTGATGAATACTGCAGAGTATGATGATTTCGTTCGTACTGCAAGAGGTTATTATCCAGGTATCGGTTCTAATTTAACAGCTGCTCAGCGAGCTATCGATACTAAATGGACGGATGTATTCTTTAACGATGCAATTCAACAAACGCATACTGTTACTTTTAGTGCTGGTGCTAAAAACCTTTCAACGTTTACATCAGTAGGTTACTCTGAATTTGGAGGTATTTTGAAAAATACTGATTTAAAGCGTTTCAACTTAAGAACGAATTTAGATGGTAAGAATAATTCAGGAAGATTAACTTATGGTACTACTTTTAATGCAAATTATTCCAAATCTAACATGGAAAATTCTGCAGGTAGTAATGGTGTAAACCAAAATTACTTTTTAGGTGCATTTCAATCTTTACCATATTTGAATCCAAACAACTACTCAAATGGCTTTAATTTGTATGATGACTATAGAAATGGACGTGTCGGTATATCTGACGGTATGCCTTTATTCTTGTTAGATAAATTAAATACTACTGGTTTTGGTCAAAATGAGTTAAAATTATTAGTTAATGGTAATATTTCTTATAAATTAAGCGATCACTTTAAATTATCTAATCAATCAGGTGTAGATTACCAAAATATCAATCAAAACAGTTGGACGAGATATGATGCTTTTAATGAGTATTTATTTGGTGTCCCACAGAATAGAGAGTTTTTTGGACGTGTTGGTGATATCAAAGAAGAGCGTATGATTTTTACAACAAATACAAATTTACGTTATGAAAATACCTTTAATGAGGTACATAAAGTAACAGCTGCAGCATTTGTAGAATATGTAAAAGCACACTTTAGATCAAGTAGTATCAGTAAACAAGGTTTTGATCCGATCTTTTGGTCAGATGGTGGTTATACCGGTTGGGTAGGTAGTGCAGTTAATTATCAATTATATGCCCCGACAGCTGGTTTATCTAGACAAGATGCAGGTTTGTTCTCATATTTTGGAACGGCAAGTTATGACTATGACAGACGTTATGGTTTAGATGCTACAATTCGTCGTGATGCTTCTTTCCGTTTTACGGATGATAACCGTTGGGGAACCTTCTGGTCAGTGGCAGGACGTTGGAATATTAGCAATGAAGCTTTTATGAAAGATTCTGCTATCAATACTCTAAAATTAAGAGGTTCATATGGTACATCTGGTAACCAAGATATCTTGAATACTGGTTTATTTGGTGCTGCTCATTTATATGACACACGTTATGCTTCAGGTGTTGGCTATAATGAAGAGTTAGGCTTAGCTTTAACTGGTTTACCTAATAGAAACTTACAATGGGAAGTTATTACACAAGCAAATATTGGTGTAGATTTTGGTGTATGGAATAATCGTTTAAGAGGTAGTGTAGATGTGTATAGAAAACAGACAGATGATTTGTATCTTGATACACCAATTTCTGCGATTAACGGTTCTTCTACAATCAATGCAAACTTTGGTTCTATGAAAAATGATGGTGTTGAAGTAAACATTGCTGGGGATTTGATTCGTAAAGATGAAACTAATACTAAGTTAACTTTGAGATTAGTGGGTGCTTATAACAAAAATGAAGTGTTAGACATTCCAACTGAAGATGGTACTTATTGGGACGGAAGTCTAGTAGGTTACCGAGAAGGACACATGGTTAATGAATTTTATATGGCAGAATATCTAGGAATTAATCCTGATAACGGTAACATGATGTTCCGTAGTAGAGATGGTGGTGTTACAGAAGAGCCAAATGATGGAGATTTCCAATGGTTAAATAAATCTTCAATGCCAATTTATCAAGGTGGTTTTGGATTAGACTTTACACATAAGGGCTGGTTCTTAACAGCTGACTTTACTTATGCACTAGATGCATGGAGATACGATAATGAGTATTATTTCTTTACAGCACCTACTTTGATTAAACAAAATAATTTAACGAATGATTTACGTGATTATTGGACACCAGATAATAGAGACGCAAGCTTCCCTGCTTTAACAGGATCGAATTTCTCTTACGGTTCAGGTTCATCATTCTATTTACAAGATGCATCTTACCTAAGATTAAGATTCGTAACGTTAGGTTACAACTTTAATCCTAAAGATCTTGGTTTTATGAAGTTGAGTGGTTTAAGAGTTTTTGCACAAGCTGAGAACTTATACACTTGGACTAAATGGAGAGGATGGGATGCTGAAAGTTCAAGATCTGTTGATTATGGACAATATCCAACACCAAGAACAGTTTCTTTCGGTGTAGAAGTTCAATTTTAATAATAAATGATTATGAGAAAAATATTTTTAACTGCATTGTTAGCATCTGCTTTTTTAGCAGGTTGTTCCGATGCTTACGATATAGAGCAGGCTGGAGTTGTTACTGAAGAAAGCGATGTTTTTAGAGATGCAAATGATATTGGTAAGGGTTTAAGATATGTATACGCACAATTTCCTGGCGAGTCTGAAATAAATTTTGATTCTTATTTTACAGATGAATTAGGTGTGGGTGTTGGAAATGCCGGACAAGGTATTAACGACGGTAGCTATACATTTTTATTACAAGCCGGAAATGACGATGCCCAAGCGATTTGGGGAAGTTATTACGGAGTAGTTAACCGTGTAAACAGAATACTTAGTCGTATCGATGAAATGCTGTTACTCCCTGATGCTGAAACTACTGAGCTTAAACAGCATAAGGCACACGCATTAGTTCTTAGAGCGTACTGTCATTATAAGTTATTTGCATTTTTTACTCCTGACTATACCAATCCTAATGGTTTGTCTGTAATAAAGTTTGACTTTTTACAAACAGATGATTATACGCGTTTTGAAAAACGATCTACTGTAGCAGAAATCGTTGCTTTTATTGAAAAAGATATTGCAGATGCTAAAGCACTTGTTGTAAATACTGATGGTACTCCGGGAAATATTTCTCCTGGTGGAAACATGTCAGGTAGTGGTTATGTAACTAATGAAATGGTTGAATCTATTTTGATAAAGATGTATTCGATGTTGCAAACTGCTGACTCTTATAATAAATTAGAAATATCTTTCAACAAGGTAGCCGCTAACAAATCTATAGCAGATGTAATTACTTATATCGGTATGTTTGGTGAGAGTGCATCAGGTGCTGATTTTAATGAAGGAATTTTTAAATTAAATAGGGTTTCAACTCAAGGAACAGTGCAATCGGGTGTAGCTGCTGCATGGTATCCTGCAGAAGTTGGAGAAGCTCCATATATGGAAATGGGACGTTCGTTATATAATGAATTGGATAAATTAGAGCCATCAAAACAAGGAACACCATATAGTTCTGATAGATTAGAAGCACGTTATTTAGTTAACGTATTTAATACTTCTCAGGTGGCAACTAATTACGCTTCTTTATCACAAGATCAATATAGAGCAAACGATTTACTATATATTGGCAAGTATTCTGGAATTCCTAACAGACCTTTAATGAATAGTATTTGGATGTTCCGTTTTACTGATATGTTGTTGTCTCTAGCGGAAAAGCGTGCTTTTGAAGGACAGCTTACAGGTACAGTTGCTCTTAATGATTTCAGTAATGTGGAGTCAATTATCTACAACATTCGTGTAAATAGAAATTTAAGTATGGATAGTACACCTTTGTCTATGCCTACAAATTTTTCAACACAACAAGCGGCTTTCGCTCGTATTTTAGAAGAGCGTAGAGTAGAGTTTGCTTTTGAAGGACATCGCTACTTAGACATGAAGCGTTTGGGTGTTCGTGCAGGTTCTCCTGGATTTGTACGTGATCCACAAGATTGTGCATCTACAAATGCTTGTAACTTACCTGCAACTAGCACGAAGTTAACAATGCCAATTCCTAGATCGGAAATGGTTTCAAATCCTAATATGGTTCAAAACCCTGGTTATTAATCAGTAGTTTTTATACTAAATTTAAAAAGAGATGCTTTTGCATCTCTTTTTTTGTTATGATAGTTGCTAAAAAAATGTACTTTTGTGTAAAATTTGCATTATGCGTTTTCTTTTGGTTTTTATGATCTTTTTTTCGGTACACTGCAATGCACAAGTGCGAAAATTCGATAAAAAAATAAAATCGGGTACTACTTTGCGTACCAATAAAATAGATAATACTTCTGTGGGTAGGTTTTCTTCCATGAATTTACCGGCAAATGATTCTATAAAGATTAAAAAAATCATTACTAAAACTGGTGATACGGTTGCACCTATCGATCAATACAAAATTTTCAATGAAATAAATGGTACTTCTAATTTTGATACCATCCTTAACATTAAAAAGCAATATCAATTCAACTATTTGCGTAAAGATCTTTTTGGATTGTTACAATTTAATAACGACGGTCAAACTTTTCAAGAATTAAACCCCAACCTTTTATCGGTTAATAATATCATCAATATGGGTTTTAACGCTCGACGATTTTCGTACCTTAACAAAGAAGATATAAGCTATTATAGGGTGCCAACACCTGCCTCTGAATTAATGTATCGTAGCGTTACAGGAAAAGGACAAAACTTAGATGCATTAATCACTATGAATGTTTCAGAACAGTTGAATTTCTTTTTAGGCTACCGAGGTCTGCGCTCACAAGGTAGATATGTAAACCAACTTACATCAAACGGTAATTTTAGAATCGGATCGAGCTATTTTACAAAAAATAAACGCTACCAATTTAAAAATCATATCACTTTTCAGGATATTTCTAATGAAGAAAATGGCGGTTTGGTTTTTGTTAATGATTTTGAATCTTCTAATGATCCTTTTAACAACCGAGAAACGCTTCGGGTGCAGATTGCTGATGGAAAATCTCTTTTTAAAGGTTTACGAGGATATTTCGACCATAGTTTTCAATTTAATAAATCAGAAAACAACAAAGCGTTATTGCGTCACCAACTTACTTATGAATATTTTTCAAATACCTACCAACAGGTTAATACCAATCCTTTTAATAGCAACACTCCTTATTTTGGTTCTTCTTTTGCATCAAGCATCTATGATAAAGTACGCCACACTCGGTTTGAAAACACCTTTGATTTAGCATTTGATTCAAAAAAAATAGGTCTGTTTGCTGTAAGCGCAGGTGTTTATCATTTTAATCATAGGTACCAATCAATCGTTTTTGATGAATTTAACAATAAAATTCCCAATCAATTAATTGATGATATTATCACGGTCGGCGGCTCGTATTTGTTGAATAAAGAAAAAGTAGTAGCCGATGCTTCTTTTAAACAAGCAGTAGTAGGAAGATCTTTAACCGATTTTAAAATCAATGCAGCCTTTAATTTGAATGAAAACTACGGAATACAAGCATATTATCGTTTAGAAAGCAGGATTCCCGATTATACTTACCAGTTTTTTCAAAGTGGATATATTGGTTTGAACTGGTTGAATGATTTTTCGAATGAAAAAATCAGTACATTGAACGCCAAAATTCATTCGCCTTGGATTGATATCGAAGGAACTTATCAGCTCACTACCGATAAATTATATTTTAGTAATGATGCGTTGACTTTAAATCAAAACGGAAGGTTTCAACAATTGTTAGTTTCGCCCAAACAATACGGTAAAACGATTAATTACTTTATGATTAAAGGGCAAAAGGAATTTGCACTTGGCAAATGGGCATTAGACAACACTGTTATGTTTCAGCAAGTAATTCAAGAAGATGCCATTTTGAATATTCCGCAAATAGTTACCCGAAACACCGTATATTTTCAAGATTTTGCGTTTAAAAAAGCATTGTTTTTTCAAACAGGTATCACTTTTAGCTATTTTACAAAATATTATGCCAATGAATACCATCCGGTTTTAGGTGATTTTGTAGTGCAGAACCAAGTAAAAGTGGGTAATTTTCCCATGTTTGATTTTTTCTTAAATGCCAAAATAAAAACCGCACAGATTTATATCAACATTGATCATTTCAATTCGGCGCTAACTGGTTACAACTATTACAATACACCCACATATCCTTACCGCGATTTAACTTTTAGATTGGGCATGAAATGGAATTTCTTTAATTAAAAAGTTGTAGCAATACCACTTTTTTCGTTTCTAAGCATTGTTGTATCTTTGCACAAATAATTGATGATGAATTACGCAAAAAATATATTAGAAACCATTGGAAACACGCCTTTGGTACAGTTAAACCACATTGTGAAAGATTTGCCGTGCAAGGTTTTTGCAAAAGTAGAATATTTCAATCCGGGGCATTCATGTAAAGACCGTATGGCATTGCAAATGGTGGAAGACGCAGAAGCAGATGGACGTTTAAAACCGGGCGGAACCATTATTGAAGGTACTTCTGGAAACACCGGAATGGGCTTGGCTTTGGCAGCTATTGTAAAGGGATACAAGCTAATTTGTGTGATTACTGATAAGCAATCAAAAGAAAAGATGGATATTTTGCGTGCTGTTGGTGCAAAGGTGGTGGTTTGCCCTACCGATGTGGAACCAACCGATCCGCGCTCTTATTATTCCGTTTCTAAACGCTTATCAGAAGAAACACCAAACTCTTGGTATGTAAACCAATACGATAATCCATCGAACACAAAAGCAAATTACACGCAAACTGGTCCTGAAATTTGGAATCAAACCAATGGAAAAATCACCCATTTTATTGTAGGTGTTGGTACTGGAGGAACTATTTCGGGAGTTGGGAAGTATTTGAAAGAGCAAAATCCGAATGTGAAAGTTTGGGGTGTGGATACCTATGGTTCGGTTTTTAAAAAATACCACGAAACCGGAATTTTCGACGAAAATGAGGTGTATTCGTATGTTACAGAAGGTATAGGTGAAGATATTTTGCCTAAAAACGTAAATTTCTCAGTAATTGACCATTTTACAAAAGTAACCGATAAAGACGCAGCTGTATATTGCAGAAAACTAGCTTTAGAGGAAGGAATTTTTGTGGGAATGTCGTCAGGTTCGGCAATTAAAGGCTTGCTGCAGATGAAAGATCAGTTAAAACCAGATGATGTGGTGGTGGTTTTGTTTCATGATTCAGGTTCTAGATATATTGCTAAGATTTTTAACGATGATTGGATGCAGGAACGCGGTTATCTTGATAAGCAGTTGAAAACGGCAGAAGATTTAGTTAACAAAAACGACAAACCATTTGTAGTGGTGCGTACCGAAGAATTAGTCAGCCATGCAGTTGACAGAATGCGAACGCATAGAATAGCACAAATTCCGGTAATTGATACTACTGGTTTTGTAGGCTCGTTAAACGATTCTGATTTGTTGCAAGCGTATGTTGAAAACCCTGAAATTGCAGAAAAACCCATTAAAGAAATTATGGGCAAGCCTTACAAAGTTGTTTCAAAAGACACAACAATTCACGAGGTATCAAAATTAATCAACCAAGACCATCAAGCAGTTTTGGTAGCTCTTGAAAACGGAAAGCACCATATCATCACCAAATACGATATCATTAATTCCATTCAATAATAAAAACCCTCAAAGGAACTGTTTCAGGCAGTTCCTTTTTTTATTTTTTATGTGTTGATAATTAGGAGTTTCCAAATTAATCTACTATATTTATAAAAAGCTTTTTATTATGAAAGAAGACTTTTTACATTATGTGTGGAGGTTCAAAAAGCTACATATTACGTCACTAAAAACGGTACAAAACAACAATATTGTCATTAAAAATTTCGGATTGTATTTAGGAACAGAAGGCCCCGATTTTTTTAATTCACAAGTGTATATTGATGGGCAATTATGGGCAGGAAATATAGAAATGCATGTAAATGCATCGGATTGGTATGTGCATCATCATGAAATCGATCCGGCGTATCAAAATGTGATTCTTCATGTGGTTTGGAACAACGATATTTCTGTGGTAAACAAAGCAGGAAAAGAACTGCCTACTTTGGTTTTGAAAGATTATGTGAACGAGGATGTTTTCAAAGCATACCATCAATTCAATGCCAATCCGCAATATGTTTTTTGCGAAGATTATCTGCATCATTTCAATAGCTTTGATTGGATTATTTGGAAAGAAAAATTGATGGTGGATCGTTTAGAGCAATTCTCTAACCGTATTGTTGCAGAATTAAAGCAAACAAATAACAATTGGGAAGAAGCTTTTTACCGCTTGCTGCTTCGGAACTTTGGATTAAATGTAAACAATGAAAATTTTTACGAGATTGCCCAAAATTTACCATTAAAAATCATTCGGAAAGAACAAACACATCCCATTCATTTAGAAGCTTTGTTTTTGGGAACGGCCAATTTATTGTCGGTTGATACGGAAGATTTTTACTTGCAAACGTTGCAAAAAACATATCATTTTTTAAAGCAAAAATATCATTTAAAGCAAACCGCAATACCGCCTACTTTTTTTAAGTTGCGGCCCGATAATTTTCCAACAATACGGCTGGTTCAGTTTGTTGCATTTTTGTTTAATCAACCTTTTTTGTTTAATTTAATTCGCAACCCAGAAACCATTTGCACCAACAATCATCTCTTAGGGGCAAGTGTGTCTGATTATTGGAAAACACATTACGTGTTTGGAAAAGAACATGTAGCGCGCAACAAAACCATTTCGGAATCGTTTTATAATTTATTGTTGGTAAATACCATTTTGCCTTTTCAATATGTATATCATCAACAATTAGGAACCGATGTGTTGGAAGAAGTTTTGCAACATTATCAATCAATAGCAGCCGAAAAAAACAGCACAATTGATTTATTTAAAAAGTTAAAAGTATCGGTAGAATCATCTTTAGACAGTCAAGCGTTATTGCATTTAAAGAAAAATTACTGCGATGCACGGCGCTGCTTAAGTTGTGAAGTGGGCATTAAGTTAATGAATCGATAAATGAAATTTCAATTACCTTATTTAAATAATAAACAGCGTATAACAATTTTTGTTTTTGCACTTCTTATTGTGTTGTTGCAGGTTGTTTTATCTATTTTACCCAATTATTTTTCAAAGAAAGATACGGTGAAATATGAAATAGATGAAACCACGCAGAAAAGCATTGATAGCTTAAAAGCTATTGCCTTAAAGAAATACGAGCAACAACCTTTTAACCCAAATTACATCAATGATTATAAAGGATTTAAACTGGGAATGACCACCGCAGAGATTGATAAATTAGTGGCTATTCGGGCACAAGGTAAATATGTAAATTCGGCTGCAGAATTTCAGCAAGTTACAGGTGTTTCAAATGAATTACTTGGCAAAATGGCACCCTATTTTAAATTTCCGGAATGGACGCAGAAAAAACAAACCATTGTTCAGAATACGCAAAAAGAAGTGTTTAAGAAAATCGATCTCAACAAAGCAAGTAGCCAAGAGTTAGTTGCGTTAAAAGGGATTGGCGATTACTATGCAAATGTTTTAATTGCCGAACGTGAGAAATTAAACGGTTTTGTGCATATCAATCAAATCGATTTTATAAAAGGTTTACGACCCGAAACGGTAAAATTATTAAAACAGCAAGTTTTTGTAACGCCGCTTAAAAACATCAACAAAATAAATGTGAATACCGCAAGTAAAGAGCAATTGGCTACCATTCCTTACATATCCACTTATGTGGCTCGAGAAATAGTGGTATTGCGCAGCAAACAAAACGAACCGTTAAAAATGGAAGATTTAAGAAAAATTAATAACTTCCCGCTTGACAAATTAGAGATAATTGGGCTATATTTGGCTTTTTAGAAAAATAAGCAAAATATAATAAAAAAAAGGAATAAAATGAACTTTGAGTATAACGAAACACAAGCAATGATTGCACAATCGATTAGAGATTTTGCAGAAAAAGAAATCCGACCAAATATAATGAAATGGGACGAAGAGCAAATTTTCCCTGTTGAATTATTCAAAAAGTTAGGAGAAATGGGGTTTATGGGGGTTTTGGTTCCTGAAGAATTAGACGGATCTGGCTTGGGTTATCACGAGTACATTACCGTTGTAGAAGAAATTTCTAAAGTAGATTCTTCAATAGGTTTGTCGGTAGCTGCTCACAACTCATTGTGTACCAATCATATTTTAACATTCGCAAACGACGAGCAAAAGAAAAAATGGATTCCAAAGCTAGCAACAGGCGAGTGGATCGGCGCTTGGGGATTAACCGAGCACAACACAGGTTCTGACGCCGGCGGTATGGCAACAACAGCTGTTAAAGACGGAAACGACTGGATCATTAACGGAGCCAAAAATTTTATCACGCATGCCATTTCTGGTGATGTAGCTGTTGTAATTGTTCGTACAGGCGAAAAAGGTGATTCTCGTGGAATGACCGCTTTTGTGATTGAAAAAGGCACACCAGGGTTCACTTCAGGTAAAAAAGAAAACAAATTGGGAATGCGTGCTTCTGAAACAGCAGAATTAATCTTTGACAACTGCCGCGTTTCTGATGCAAACCGTTTAGGCGAAGTAGGCGAAGGATTCATACAAGCAATGAAAATTTTAGATGGTGGCCGTATCTCAATCGGTGCATTGTCTTTAGGAATAGCAAAAGGAGCATACGAAGCAGCGTTGAAATACTCAAAAGAGCGCGTGCAGTTTGGAAAACCAATTTCTCAATTTCAAGCAGTAGGTTTTAAATTGGCAGATATGGCAACCGAAATCGAAGCATCTGAATTGTTGTTGCACAAAGCAGCATACCTTAAAAACAACCATAAACCAGTTACAACAGCAGGTGCAATGGCAAAAATGTATGCGTCAGAAGTATGTGTAAAAGTAGCAACCGAGGCAATTCAAATTCATGGCGGATACGGTTACACCAAAGATTTCCCTGTAGAAAAATTCTTCCGCGATTCTAAATTATGTACAATTGGCGAAGGAACAACCGAAATTCAAAAATTGGTTATCTCTAGAAATCTTTTAAAAGAGTAGTTTTTAGAAGATAAAAAATAGAATAAAGAGGAAAGACTGTAGTGGTTTTTCCTTTTTTTTGTTTCATATTTTAAACAAACTTTTCTAACAATACAACCTTAATTTAATTAAACTGTTTTTTTTTAACACTACTTATCCTGCAAGGTTTTTTCGAACCTTGTAGGTGTAACTTTAGAAAAAAGCTACAAGGTTCTTAAAACCTTGCAGCACTCTAAACAACGTTATAGAATTAAGTAATCAATTAATCGAATTTGATTTAAAACGTTTTTGTAAATTTGAATAATGCAAAAGCTTGATAAGATGGATATTCAAGCAAAAAAAAGAGTCATTACAAGAATTTTTAAACTTCAAGACGAAGAATTAATTACTCGTCTTGAAAATCTTTTGCGAGCAAGTAAGACAAGGAATAATGATTTTAAGCAAATGACAATAGACAAATTCAGATGATTTAATTGCTGAAATTGAAAAATGGAGCTAAACATAATTAAAACAGCAAAGACTGTAATGGTTTTTCCTGTTTTTGTTTTAGGTAACTTTCATAAATTTATTAATAACGTTTGATGATAGATGTTTTTTAAGATGATAAGACTTATAACTATATTTTTTTTCTCTCTTTATTTGATTAGCTGTGCTGATAAGGTATATGAATATAAAACCTTTGATTATAAAAGTATGCGGATTGTGAAATCTGAAACAGTTTTGGATAAAACTGCTTGGGTTGATTCTGTTCTTGTTGATAATGATATTGTTGTATTGAATGTTATGCTAAAAGGAGAAGAAACGAAGAGAGTTTTTAAAAAGAAGATGGGGTATTGGTATTCAGAATTAAATTATAGATACAATCCTGTTAAAGGTACAGGTCAAGAATTATATGAAGTCTATCAAAAATATTATATTTATCCAACCTACATTATAAAGGAATTTAAAGATTCAAATGGATCTGAAAATATAACCTATTTAGATTTGCAAAAAGATGAAATTTATTATTTCACAAATTTAAATAAAAATACTTTTGATCTAAAATTAGCAATGTTAGGTGATTATAAAAAAAATATTTTTTTTATAAAAGGAACAGAACTATACAACAAGCAAATTAGTTTTAGTAATGGCGTTAGTGTAGGAGAATCTGTTGAAGTGGTTTATGGATATTCAGGAAATGATATTTTTTTTATTTTTGATTTGGAAGAGTATAAAATAGGTAAACGTTCTTTTTTAGGATATATTGAGGTGTTTGGTAATGAGTAATAGTTTAGATTTTCAAAATCAAAATAAATAATTCCAAATTAATCATTCGTAATTCAAAAATTATTTCTACTTTTGCACCCATAACGAAAGGAGGTGTATAAATTATGTTGATCATTCCAATTAAAGACGGAGAAAATATTGATAGAGCGTTAAAACGTTACAAAAGAAAATTTGACAAAACAGGAACGTTACGTCAGTTAAGATCTCGTAAAAACTTTACGAAACCTTCTGTATCAAAACGTGCGCAAAATCAAAAAGCTCAATACATTCAACGTTTAAAAGATTCAGTTGAAATTTAATCGTCGAAACAATTTTTTTAAATCGCTAATTAAAGGTAACTTTGGTTAGCGATTTTTTTATGGAAAAACATTTAAAACCTTACTTTGACTATCTTTTAAAAGAAAAACATTTTTCATTGCATACCGTAAATGCGTATGTGAAAGATGTGGAAGCCTTTTTCAACTTCACAAAAAACACCGTTGCCACTGTAAACGAACTAAAATACCAGCATATTCGGTTGTGGATTGCGCATTTATCCGAAAAAAAATTGAGCAATAATTCCATCAACCGCAAGATAGCTTCCCTAAAAAGCTACTTTAAATTTTTGTATATCACCAAAACAATCGAAGCGTATCCGCTGCAGGCACACAAATCGTTGCGTATCAAAAAAGTGTTGCAAGTGCCTTTTTCCGAAAACGAAATGCAGCAAATAGACCGCTCAGCTTTTCCTGATGATTATTTCGGATTGCAAAACTATATCATCATCACCCTGTTTTACACCTTGGGAATTCGGAAAACCGAGTTAATCAATCTGCAGCTGCACGATGTGGATCTTCAAAAGCGCGAAATAAAAGTTTTAGGAAAAAGATCCAAAGAACGCATAGTTCCTATATTATCTTCAGTGGTTGGGCTTTTAACCGAGTTTTTACAAAAAAGAAACGAGCAATTTGGTAGCGATTTTGATAAAAATATATTTCTGTTAAAAAATAAACAAAATTTGAATCAAACATTTGTTTATCGTTTAATAAATAATTATTTTAGAGGTGTTACATCAAAAGGAAAAAAAAGCCCCCATGTGTTGCGTCATACATTTGCTACACACATGCTAAACGCAGGAGCCAATTTGAATACAATAAAAGAATTGCTGGGACATGCCAGTTTGTCGTCCACTCAAATTTACACGCATACCAGTTTAGCATCGTTAAAAAAAATGTATAACCAAACACATCCCCGCTCAAAAACCGATGATGACGATTTATAAACCCTTTAAAATATAGAATTATGAAAGTGAATATTCAGGCAGTTAACTTCAATGTTGACAGAAAATTAGTTGACTTTATAAACATTCGTTTAGAAAAATTACAACAATACTATGATAAAATTGTTGGAATTGATGTATCTTTGCATACTGAAAATACAAGTGATAAAGAAAACAAGTCTGTAGATATCATTGTAAAAATACCGGGCGATGATTTAGTGGTTAAAAAAACAGCAAAATCATTTGAAGAAGCAACAGATTCAGGCGCTGCGGCTTTAGAACGTTTATTGATAAAACGCAAAGAAAAAGTAAAAGCACATTAAAAGAATAAAAAAAATTAAAAAAGCTTTTATTTTTTTAAATAAGTATATATATTTGCAGTCCGTTAGAAATAGCGGACTTTTTTAAATGCCTTTGTAGCTCAGCTGGCTAGAGCAGCTGATTTGTAATCAGCAGGTCGTGGGTTCGAGTCCCTCCAAAGGCTCATCAACAAACAAAGTTGTAAAAATAAACAGGTTAGGGGAGATACTCAAGCGGCCAACGAGGACGGACTGTAAATCCGTTGGGAAACCTTCGCAGGTTCGAATCCTGCTCTCCCCACAACAAAGTTCTTTTTTTGCCGGCGTAGCTCAGGGGTAGAGTGCTTCCTTGGTAAGGAAGAGGTCACGGGTTCAAATCCCGTCGTTGGCTCAAATGTGAATTAAAGTTAACACTAATTATATAACTAAGATTAAATTAATTAAATCATGGCAAAAGAAAGTTTTGATCGTTCGAAACCCCATTTAAACATCGGTACTATCGGACACGTTGATCACGGTAAAACAACATTGACAGCTGCTATTACAAAAGTATTATCAGATGCAGGTTTATCAGAAGCAAAATCATTTGATCAAATTGATAATGCTCCAGAAGAAAAAGAAAGAGGTATTACTATTAATACATCTCACGTAGAATATGCAACAGCTAACCGTCACTATGCGCACGTTGACTGTCCAGGTCACGCGGATTACGTTAAGAACATGGTTACTGGTGCTGCACAAATGGATGGTGCTATCCTTGTAGTTGCTGCTACAGATGGTCCAATGCCACAAACTCGCGAGCACATCTTATTAGGCCGTCAGGTAGGTATTCCTCGTATGGTTGTATTCATGAACAAAGTGGATATGGTTGATGATGCTGAATTATTAGAATTAGTAGAAATGGAAATCCGTGATTTATTATCTTTCTATCAATATGATGGTGATAATGGTCCAGTTATCCAAGGTTCTGCTTTAGGAGCGTTAAATGGTGAGCAAAAATGGGTTGATACAGTAATGAGCTTAATGGCTGCAGTAGATGAGTGGATCGAAGAGCCAGTTCGTGATACTGAAAAACCATTCTTAATGCCAATCGAAGACGTTTTCACAATTACAGGTCGTGGAACTGTTGCTACAGGTCGTATCGAAACAGGTGTTGCAAACACAGGTGATCCGGTTGAAATCATTGGTATGGGTGCAGATAAATTAACTTCTACAATTACAGGGGTTGAAATGTTCCGTAAAATCTTAGACCGTGGTGAAGCAGGTGATAACGTAGGTTTATTATTACGTGGTATCGATAAAGCTGATATCCGTCGTGGTATGGTTATCGTTAAGCCAGGTTCAGTTAAGCCACACGCTAAATTCAAAGCAGAGGTTTATATCTTGAAAAAAGAAGAAGGTGGACGTCACACTCCATTCCACAATAACTACCGTCCACAGTTCTACGTTCGTACAACTGACGTAACAGGAACAATCATGTTACCAGAAGGAACGGATATGGTTATGCCTGGAGATAACTTAACAATCACTGTTGATTTATTACAACCAATCGCATTATCAGTAGGTTTACGTTTCGCTATCCGCGAAGGTGGTCGTACAGTAGGTGCTGGTCAGGTAACTGAAATTTTAGACTAATTACAGTTTTAAAATATTTTATAAGTTGGCAGACTATTCTGCCAACTTTTTAACAAACGGGTGTAGTTCAAGGGTAGAATAGCGGTCTCCAAAACCGTTGATGGGGGTTCGAATCCCTCCACCCGTGCAAAAACAAATCACAATGGCAAAAGTAGTTAATTATATATCTGATGCGTTTACCGAATTAAAAGCAAATGTTACATGGACACCATGGGCAGAGGTGCAACGCTACACAATTATTGTTGCTATCTTTACAGTAGTACTTTCATTAGCTACATGGGGCGTAGATACATTGTTTTCTGAAGCTTTAGCTGGTTTCTTTAACCTTTTAAATTCGTAAATTTAAAAGAACATGACAGAAAGTAGTATAAAAAAATGGTATGTAGTAAGAGCCGTAAGCGGGCAAGAAAATAAAGTAAAAGGTTACATAGAAAGTGAAATCGTACGTTTGGGAATGGAAGATTACTTGTCTCAAGTGTTGGTTCCAACCGAAAAAGTAGTTTCACAACGCGATGGAAAAAAAATAACAAAAGAGCGTATTTATTTTCCGGGTTATGTAATGATCGAAGCAAACCTTACAGGTGAATTACCCCACATAATAAAATCTATATCCGGCGTAA
Source organism: Paenimyroides aestuarii (assembly GCF_024628805.1). NCBI lineage: Bacteria > Pseudomonadati > Bacteroidota > Flavobacteriia > Flavobacteriales > Flavobacteriaceae > Paenimyroides > Paenimyroides aestuarii. The sequence continues at coordinate 1,522,575 of NZ_CP102382.1, forward strand.
TTGGTTTCTTAGGAGAAACTCGTGGAGGAGATCCTGTGCCTTTAAGACAAAGCGAAGTAAACCGCATGCTAGGAAAAGTAGATGAATTAGCTGTTTCTGTAGATAGCGGATTAATTCCTTATGAAATAGGAGAAACAGTAAAAGTTGTCGATGGTCCTTTTAATGGTTTCAACGGAACCATAGAAAAAGTGAACGAAGACAAACGCAAGCTTGAAGTAATGGTGAAAATTTTCGGAAGAAAAACACCTTTAGAATTAAGCTTCACACAAGTAGAAAAAATATAATTGTTACATACACATCAATCGCTTCCAATTGAAAGATGTGCTAAATTTTTTTAAAAATGGCAAAAGAAATTAGTAAAGTAGTTAAACTACAAGTTAAGGGAGGTGCTGCGAATCCTTCGCCACCGGTTGGACCTGCTTTGGGGGCTGCTGGAGTTAACATCATGGAATTCTGTAAGCAATTCAATGCAAGAACACAGGATAAACCAGGAAAAGTATTACCAGTACAAATTACAGTTTACAAAGACAAATCTTTTGACTTTGTTGTTAAAACGCCACCTGCTGCTGTTCAATTATTAGAAGCTGCTAAATTAAAATCAGGTTCTGGGCAACCAAACCGTAAAAAAGTAGCATCTATAACATGGGATCAAGTAAAAGCAATCGCTGAAGACAAAATGGCCGATTTGAATGCATTCACAATCGAAAAAGCAATGTCTATGGTTGCCGGAACTGCACGTTCTATGGGAATCACGGTATCAGGAAACGCTCCTTTTTAATCTTAAAGAAAAGAAGAAATGGCAAAATTAACAAAAAAGCAAAAAGAGGCTGCAGCAAAAATTGAGAAGAACAAATTATACTCTTTAAAAGATGCATCTGCATTAATTAAAGAAGTTGCTTCTGCAAAATTTGATGAGTCTGTTGATATTGCAGTACGTTTAGGAGTAGATCCTCGTAAAGCAAATCAAATGGTACGTGGGGTTGTAACATTACCACACGGTACAGGTAAAGATGTAAGAGTGCTAGCATTAGTTACTCCAGACAAAGAAGCAGAAGCTAAAGCAGCTGGTGCAGATCACGTTGGTTTAGACGACTATCTACAAAAAATTAAAGATGGTTGGACAGATATCGATGTAATCATCACAATGCCTGCAGTAATGGGTAAATTAGGACCGTTGGGTCGTGTTTTAGGACCACGCGGATTAATGCCTAACCCAAAAACAGGTACAGTAACAATGGATGTTGCTAAAGCTGTACAAGAAGTTAAAGCTGGTAAAATCGATTTCAAAGTTGATAAAACAGGTATCGTTCACGCAGGTATCGGTAAAGTATCTTTCGGTGCTGACCAAATCACAGAGAACGCTGCTGAAATCATTCAAACATTAATTAAATTAAAACCAACTGCAGCAAAAGGTACTTATATCAAGTCTATTCATATATCAAGTACAATGAGTCCTGCGATTGCTTTAGATCCAAAAGCAGTTTAATTGGTAGTTAAAATTATTTAGTATGACTAGAGAAGACAAATCAATTGCGATTCAAGATTTAACTGCACAGTTAGCTGACACTAAAGTTATTTATGTTGCAGATATTTCTGGATTAAATGCATCTACTACTTCAGATCTACGTAGAGCTTGTTTCAAAGCAGGTATCAAGTTAGAAGTAGTAAAGAACACATTGCTTGCTAAAGCAATGGAAACATCAGAAAACGAGTATGGTGATTTACCTTCTATTTTAAAAGGAAATAGCGCTATAATGATTGGCGAAGCTGCAAACGGCCCAGCAAAAATCATTAAAGAATTCCGCAAAAAAGGTGATAAACCCATCTTAAAAGGAGCTTATATTAATGAAGAAGTTTATATTGGCGACAACCAATTAGAATCATTAGTAGCTATTAAGTCTAAAGAGGAGATGATTGGAGAAATCATTGGATTGTTACAATCGCCTGCTCAAAGAGTTATTTCTGCTCTTACAAATCAAAACAAAGACGAAGAATAGGCATAAGCTACCATCGTTTTTAATGTTCAAAAGAGAACGCACACAAATAAATTATATTATTACAAATTCAAATTAAAAAGATAGAAAAATGGCAGATTTGAAACAATTCGCAGAACAATTGGTTAACTTAACAGTTAAAGAAGTTAACGAATTAGCAACTATATTAAAAGATGAGTATGGTATCGAACCAGCTGCTGCAGCAGTAGTTGTTGCTGGTGGTGGTGATGCTGGTGCTGGTGCTGAAGAGCAAACAGAATTCACAGTAGTATTGAAAGAGGCTGGTGCTTCTAAATTAGCTGTAGTTAAAGCTGTTAAAGAATTAACAGGTTTAGGATTAAAAGAAGCTAAAGATTTAGTTGACGGTACTCCTGCAAACGTTAAAGAAGGTGTTTCTAAAGACGAAGCAGAAGGATTGAAAAAAGCATTAGAAGAAGCTGGTGCTGTTGTTGAGTTAAAATAATCTCACACATATAAAATTTTACGGTTTAGGCCTTGGAAATTGTTCCAATGGCCTAAACCATTTTGCATATAAAAAATAATCAATAACGAAGAAAAAAGCAAATAGCTTTCCTGATTTGTTTTTAAGATGTGTTGGTTAATTACCCTAGGAAGTAGATAAATAAATGTGTTTTACACACAAAAGAATTACTTTTTTAAACCAAAATTTTGTTCATTAATGATTACAAATCATACTGAAAGGTTAAATTTTGCCTCTACAAAAAATATTCCTTCTTATCCAGATTTCTTGGATATTCAGGTAAAATCGTTTAAAGATTTTTTTCAATTAGAAACCAAATCTGATGAAAGAGGTAACGAAGGTTTATACAAAACCTTCATGGAAAATTTCCCAATTACGGATACCCGTAACCAATTCGTTTTGGAATTTTTAGACTATTTCGTAGATCCACCACGTTATTCCATTGAAGAATGTATTGACAGAGGTTTAACGTACAGCGTGCCTTTAAAAGCGCGTTTAAAATTGTATTGTACCGATCCCGAGCACGAAGATTTTGAAACAATCGTTCAAGATGTGTACTTGGGAACTATTCCGTACATGACACCAAGCGGAACTTTCGTGATTAATGGTGCAGAGCGTGTGGTTGTTTCACAATTACACCGTTCGCCTGGAGTTTTCTTCGGACAATCGTTCCACGCAAACGGTACCAAATTGTATTCTGCTCGTATCATTCCATTCAAAGGTTCTTGGATCGAATTTGCTACAGATATCAACAGTGTAATGTATGCATATATCGACCGTAAGAAAAAATTACCTGTTACAACTTTATTCCGCGCAATTGGTTTTGAAAGAGATAAAGATATCTTAGAGATTTTTGACCTTGCAGAAGAAGTTAAAGTATCAAAAACAGGATTAAAAAAATACATTGGCCGCCGCTTAGCTGCTCGTGTGTTAAATGTATGGCACGAAGATTTCGTTGATGAAGATACAGGTGAGGTTGTAACGATTCCGCGTACCGAAATTATTTTAGACCGTGACATTGTGCTTGATAAAGACAATGTAGAAGAAATTATAGAGGCAGATGTTAAAACCATCTTATTGCACAAAGAAGATAGTAATCTTGCCGATTATACCATTATTCACAATACGCTTCAAAAAGACCCAACCAACTCTGAAAAAGAAGCTGTTGAATATATATACCGTCAATTAAGAAACGCATTACCTCCGGATGAAGAAACCGCAAGAGGTATTATAGATAAATTATTCTTCTCTGACCAACGTTACAATTTAGGTGATGTGGGTCGTTATAGAATGAATAAAAAATTAGGTTTAGACACACCTATAGACAAGCAAGTTTTAACAAAAGAAGATATCATCACTATTGTTAAATATCTAATTGAATTGATCAACTCAAAAGCAGAGATCGATGATATTGACCACTTGTCTAACCGTCGTGTGCGTACAGTAGGTGAGCAGTTATCAGCACAATTTGGTGTTGGTTTGGCTCGTATGGCACGCACCATTCGCGAGCGTATGAATGTTCGTGATAACGAAGTGTTTACCCCAATCGATTTGATCAATGCAAAAACATTGTCATCGGTTATCAATTCCTTCTTCGGAACCAACCAGTTGTCTCAGTTTATGGATCAAACCAATCCATTAGCAGAGATCACGCACAAGCGTCGTTTGTCAGCCTTAGGACCAGGTGGTCTTTCTCGTGAAAGAGCAGGTTTCGAGGTTCGTGACGTTCACTATACGCACTATGGTCGTTTATGTCCGATTGAAACACCAGAGGGTCCAAACATTGGTTTGATATCTTCATTGGCTGTTTATGCAAAAGTAAACAATATGGGCTTTATCGAAACACCATACCGAAGAGTAGAAAACGGTGTGTTGCAAGTAAATGAAGAACCAATTTATTTATCAGCAGAAGAAGAAGAAGAAAAATTAATTGCACAAGCAACTGTAAATGTTGCCAAAGACGGAACCATTGAAGACGAAAGAGTAGTTGCAAAACAAGATGCCGATTTCCCAGTAGTTGAGCCAAAAGAGTTAAACTATGCCGACGTTGCACCGAACCAAATTGCATCTATCTCAGCATCGTTAATTCCGTTCTTAGAGCACGATGATGCAAACCGTGCATTGATGGGATCAAACATGATGCGTCAGGCAGTACCTTTATTGCGTCCGGAATCGCCAATTGTTGGTACCGGATTAGAAAAACAAGTGGCTACCGATTCTCGTGTGTTGATTAATGCAGAAGGTGAAGGAGAAGTTGTATATGTTGATGCTCAAAAAATCACCATTAAATATGATCGTACCGATGAAGAACGTTTAGTGAGTTTTGACACAGACGAAAAAACATACAACCTGATCAAGTTCCGCAAAACCAACCAAAGTACATCTATCAACTTAAAACCAATTGTTCGTACAGGCGACCGTGTTACCAAAGGACAAGTTTTATGTGAAGGATATGCTACCCAAAACGGGGAATTGGCTTTAGGGCGTAACTTACAAGTAGCTTTCATGCCTTGGAAAGGATACAACTTCGAGGATGCAATTGTGATTTCTGAGCGTGTGGTACGCGACGATATTTTTACATCAATCCATATTGATGATTACACGTTAGAAGTTCGTGATACCAAGTTAGGTTCAGAAGAATTAACGAACGATATTCCAAACGTTTCAGAAGAAGCTACTAAAGATTTGGATGAAAACGGAATGATCCGTATTGGTGCAGAAGTAAAACCTGGCGATATCTTAATTGGTAAAATTACACCAAAAGGAGAGTCAGATCCAACACCTGAAGAAAAATTATTACGCGCAATCTTTGGCGATAAAGCAGGTGATGTGAAAGATGCATCATTAAAAGCTTCTCCATCATTACGCGGAGTGGTTTTAGATAAAAAATTATTTGCCCGTGCGGTAAAAGATAAACGCAAACGTTCTAAAGACAAAGAAGATATTGCTTTGTTGGATACACAGTTTGAAGTGAAATTCAACGAATTGAAAGAGCGTTTAGTAGATAAATTGTTCCAATTAGTAAATGGAAAAACATCGCAAGGTGTAATGAACGATTTAGGGGAAGAAGTATTGCCAAAAGGTAAAAAATTCACCTTAAAAATGTTACACGCTGTTGAAGATTTTACACATTTAACAAAAGGACAATGGACAACAGACGACCAAACCAATGCAATGATCACCGATTTAATTCACAACTATAAAATTAAATTGAATGATATTCAAGGAGTATTGCGTCGTGAAAAATTCATGATTACTGTGGGTGACGAGTTACCATCAGGTATCTTAAAATTGGCTAAAGTATATATCGCTAAAAAACGTAAATTACGTGTGGGTGATAAAATGGCAGGTCGTCACGGTAACAAAGGTATCGTTGCAAAAATTGTTCGCGATGAAGATATGCCATTCTTAGAAGACGGAACACCTGTAGATATTGTGTTGAATCCACTAGGGGTACCATCTCGTATGAACATTGGTCAGATTTACGAAACCGTTCTTGGATGGGCAGGTAAGAAATTAGGTAGAAAATATGCCACACCAATCTTCGACGGAGCTTCATTAGAAGAAATCAACGCGTTGACAGATGAAGCCGGTGTTCCACGTTTCGGACACACCTATTTATACGATGGTGGAACAGGTGAACGTTTTGATCAAAAAGCAACAGTGGGTGTGATTTACATGTTGAAATTAGGCCACATGGTTGATGATAAAATGCACGCACGTTCTATTGGACCGTATTCATTAATTACGCAACAGCCATTAGGAGGTAAGGCGTTATTTGGTGGTCAGCGTTTTGGAGAGATGGAGGTTTGGGCTCTTGAAGCTTATGGTGCATCTTCAACATTACGCGAGATCTTGACTGTTAAATCGGATGATGTTATTGGTAGAGCTAAAACATACGAAGCAATCGTGAAAGGTGAACCAATGCCAGAACCAGGACTACCAGAATCATTCAATGTATTAATGCATGAATTGAAAGGTCTTGGTTTAGATATCAGATTAGAAGAATAATTTTTTGCTTCAGGTTTCAGAAAGCAACTTGCAAAACTGAAACCTGAAGCTTAAAATAGATTATTAATAAGTTTTTAAGATTTATACCCGTAAACCGTTCCGATTTTTTATAAAAGATATTTTATAATTAGCACTTCAAGATAAGCATCTGAAGTTTAGAGAAGTAATCCGAGGTAGTGTTTGAATGCCATAAGTCTTAAGCTATAAGCCGTAAGAACATGCGTAAAGCTTACAGCCTAGTGCATATAGCTTCAAATAAGAATCAATTTTTAATTGCAAATAAATCAATAGTAAAAACTATGATGAATAATAGAAACAACAGTAAAGATAAAAATACTGTAAAAAGGTTTAACAAAATCTCGATCGGATTAGCATCGCCAGAGTCAATTCTTGCAGAATCAAGAGGAGAGGTTTTAAAACCAGAAACCATTAACTATCGTACGCACAAACCAGAGCGCGATGGTTTGTTCTGTGAGCGTATCTTCGGACCTGTGAAAGATTACGAATGTGCTTGTGGAAAATATAAAAGAATCCGTTACAAAGGTATCGTTTGCGACCGTTGTGGGGTTGAAGTAACAGAAAAGAAAGTGCGTCGCGACAGAGTAGGGCATATCAACTTGGTGGTGCCTATCGCTCATATTTGGTATTTCCGTTCGTTGCCAAACAAAATTGGTTACATTTTAGGTTTGCCATCTAAAAAGTTAGACGAAATTATCTATTATGAAAAATATGTTGTGATCCAAACAGGTGTTGCAAAACGCCCAGATGGTGAAGAACTAAAACGTTTAGATTTCCTTACAGAGAATGAGTATTTAGATATTTTGGATACCCTTCCAATGGAAAATCAATATTTAGATGATTCAGATCCAAATAAATTCATCGCCAAAATGGGTGCAGAATGTATCATGGATTTATTACAGCGTACCGATTTAGACACTTTGTCTTATGAATTGCGTCATGCTGCAAACAATGAAACATCTAAACAACGTAAAACAGAAGCTTTAAAACGTTTACAAGTTGTTGAAGCATTCCGCGAATCAAACGAAAACCGCGAAAACCGTCCGGAATGGATGATTTTGAAAGTAGTTCCGGTAATTCCGCCAGAATTGCGTCCGTTAGTGCCGTTAGATGGTGGTCGTTTTGCAACATCAGATTTGAACGATTTATACCGCCGTGTAATTATCCGTAACAATCGTTTAAAACGATTAATGGAAATCAAAGCGCCTGAAGTAATCTTGCGTAATGAAAAACGTATGTTACAAGAAGCGGTAGATTCATTGTTCGATAACACACGTAAAGCAACAGCAGTAAAAACAGAATCTCAACGTCCGTTAAAATCATTATCTGATTCGTTAAAAGGAAAACAAGGTCGTTTCCGTCAAAACTTATTAGGTAAACGTGTTGATTACTCTGCGCGTTCGGTAATTGTCGTTGGTCCTGAATTAAAACTATATGAGTGTGGTCTTCCAAAAGATATGGCTGCAGAACTATACAAACCATTCGTAATTCGTAAATTAATTGAGCGTGGAATTGTAAAAACGGTAAAGTCTGCGAAAAAGATCATCGATAAAAAAGAGCCAGTAGTTTGGGATATTTTAGAAAACGTAATCAAAGGACACCCGGTATTGTTAAACCGTGCTCCTACGCTTCACCGTTTAGGTATTCAGGCATTCCAGCCTAAATTAATCGAAGGAAAAGCAATTCGTTTGCACCCGTTAGTATGTACGGCATTCAACGCCGATTTCGATGGGGATCAAATGGCGGTGCATTTACCATTAGGACCAGAAGCTATTTTAGAAGCTCAGTTGTTAATGTTGGCATCGCACAATATCTTAAACCCGGCGAATGGTGCACCAATCACAGTACCTTCTCAGGATATGGTTTTGGGTCTTTATTATATGACCAAAATCCGCAAATCTACTCCAGATCATATTGTGAAAGGAGAAGGTTTAACATTTTATTCAGTAGAAGAAGTGCATATTGCAATTAACGAAGGACGTTTAGATTTGAACGCACCCGTTAAAGTTCGTGCAAAAGATTTTAATGCAGAAGGAGAATTGGTTTACCAAATTATCGAAACATCGGCAGGTCGTATCTTGTTTAACGAGGTAGTTCCAGAAGCTGCGGGTTATATCAATGAGGTATTAACCAAAAAATCTTTAAGAGATATTATCGGAAAGATTTTAGCAGTAACAGATGTTCCAACAACTGCAAAATTCTTAGACGATATGAAAGATATGGGTTACGGATACGCATTTAGAGGTGGTTTATCATTCTCTTTAGGTGATATCAAAATCCCAGATCAAAAACAAGGAATGATTGATGACGCTAACAATCAAGTAGAAGGAATCACCATGAACTATAACATGGGTCTTATTACCAATAACGAGCGTTACAATCAGGTGATTGATGTTTGGACATCTACCAATGCCATGTTAACCGAATTGGCAATGAAAAACATTCGCGAAGACCAACAAGGATTCAACTCAGTATATATGATGCTTGATTCTGGAGCCCGTGGATCAAAAGAGCAAATTCGTCAGTTAACAGGTATGCGTGGATTGATGGCAAAACCTAAAAAATCGACAGCTTCTGGTGGAGATATCATCGAAAACCCGATTCTTTCGAACTTTAAAGAAGGTTTATCAATCTTAGAATACTTCATTTCAACCCACGGTGCGCGTAAAGGTTTGGCCGATACCGCATTGAAAACTGCCGATGCAGGATACTTAACCCGTCGTTTACACGATGTGGCACAAGATGTAATCGTTAATTCAGAGGATTGCGGCACATTGAGAGGTATTGAATTTGAAGCATTAAAGAAAAACGAAGAAATAGTAGAATCATTAGGCGAGCGCGTTTTAGGACGTATCACAATCGATGATGTTATCAATCCATTAACCAACGAAGTAATTGTTCCGGCAGGTGAAATGATTAATGAAGCACACGTTGCAAAAATCAATGCATCTCCATTAGAGCGATTAGAAGTTCGTTCGGCATTAACCTGTGAGGCAGATCACGGAATTTGTGTGAAATGTTACGGTCGTAACTTAGCATCAAACCGTATGGCACAATTGGGTGAGGCAGTTGGTGTAATTGCAGCACAGTCAATTGGTGAGCCAGGAACACAGTTAACGCTTCGTACATTCCACGTGGGGGGTACGGCAGGTAACATTTCCGAGGTTTCTACCATTACAACAAAATTCAAAGGTCGTTTAGAAATAGAAGACTTAAAAGTTGTAAAAGGAGAAGATGCCGATGGTAAAGAAATCGACATTGTAATTTCTCGTTCAACAGAGTTAAAATTAGTAGATTTAAATACAGGTATTGTTTTAAACACACATTACATTCCTTATGGATCAACCATTTATGTGAAAGACAAACAAGTGGTGGAAGAAGGAACCGTAATTTGTAAATGGGACCCGTATAACGGAGTTATTATTTCTGAATTTACAGGTAAGGTTGCCTATGAAGACATTGAACAAAACCAAACATTTATGGTGGAGATCGATGAGCAAACAGGTTTCCAAGAAAAAGTAATTACAGAATCAAGAAACAAAAAATTAGTTCCTACTTTATTGATTTATAATAAAGAAGGGGAATTGATCCGTTCGTACAACTTACCGGTTGGGGCACACTTAATGGTAAACGATGGAGAGAAAATTAAAGCAGGTAAAGTTTTAGTTAAAATCCCTCGTAAGTCATCAAAAACAGGTGATATCACCGGAGGTTTACCTCGTATTACCGAGTTGTTAGAAGCACGTAATCCATCAAACCCGGCAGTAGTTGCAGAGATAGACGGTGTGGTTTCTTTCGGGAAAATCAAACGTGGTAACCGCGAAATCATTGTGACACCAAAAACTGGTGAAGATGATCAACGCAAGTATTTAGTGAAATTATCAAACCAAATTTTGGTTCAAGAAAACGATTTCGTTAAAGCAGGAACCTCTTTATCAGATGGTGCCATTACGCCAGATGATATTTTAAGAATACAAGGACCATCTGCAGTACAGCAATATTTAGTAAACGAAATTCAAGAAGTATATCGTTTACAAGGGGTGAAAATTTCAGATAAACACTTTGAAGTAGTAATCCGCCAAATGATGCGTAAAGTACAAATCCAAGATTCAGGTGATACCTTATTCTTAGAAGAGCAATTAATTCACAAAGACGATTTCATCCGTGAAAACGATCGTTTATTCGGAATGAAAGTTGTAGAAGATGCCGGAGATTCATCCACATTAAAAGAAGGACAGATTATTTCTGTGCGCGAATTAAGAGATGAAAATTCCATCTTGCGTCGTGAAGACAAAAACTTAGTAGTAGCCCGCGATGTAATTCCAGCAACCGCAACTCCAGTATTGCAAGGTATCACAAGAGCGTCGTTACAAACCAAGTCATTCATTTCAGCGGCATCGTTCCAAGAAACAACCAAAGTGTTGAACGAAGCAGCAGTAGCAGGAAAAATTGACAATTTATCAGGCTTAAAAGAAAATGTAATTGTTGGTCATAGAATTCCTGCAGGAACAGGTATGCGTAAATACGATGCCATTGTTGTAGGTTCAAAAGAGTCAAAACAAGAAATAGACTTGAATTTTTAATATATAGATAAAAAAAGTTTATTTCGGTTGATGATTATACTACAAACCCGCTTTAATTAAGGCGGGTTTTGTTATTTATATAATTTTTTACAAATAATTATTTTAATGTAATTGTGTTAAAAGTTAAAAAAAATACAATTAAGTATTAAAGAATTAAAAAAAAATAATTAAGTTTATCGTTCAAATGACTAATTGTAAATATAGTATAATTTATGAAAAAAATTACACAATTATCCAGGTTTAAAGTGCGGTGGTTAACCACTAAGACCTTGATATTAATGTTACTCGGTATGTTTTTGCCGAACCTTCAGGTTCAAGGTCAGACTTATTGTACACCTGCTTACTCAACAGGTTGTAGTTTTGGCGATGATTTGAACACTGTTATTATAAATGGTCACGGTACTTCAGTACTTAGCGACTTAAATACAGGTTGTACAAATACCACAGCTACAGGATATTCCAATAAGACGAGTGTTTTTACGGCTGTAGATTTAATGCAGTCGCAAACCTATCAAGTGCAATTAAATACCACTTATAGTTTTCCTTCTTCAGAGTTGGTAAGTATTTGGATTGATTTTGACGATGATGGTACTTTCAACAATACAACAGAAAAATTGTTGTCTGATTTGCCAATGGTTCAAAGTCCTTCTTTAGCTACTGGTAACATTACCATTCCGGTAAACGCAGCAACAGGTATTCATAGAATGCGTGTACGTTTAGTATATGGCTCTTCTGGAGGGTTTAATGCTTGTGGATCTGCCTCATGGGGTGAAACGCATGATTATAATGTAAATATTCTGTCTTTACCTGCATGTTCAGGAACACCAACAGCTGGTACAGCTTCTGCCACTTCGCGTAGTTGTAACAGTCAACCTTTTACCCTTTCTGTGACAGGTGCTACAGTTGCAGGTAATATGACTTATATTTGGCAAAGTGCTTCTTCAGCAACAGGTCCGTGGACAAATATTAACAATGCAAATGGTTTGTCGCATACAGTAACAAACCAAACAGCTAATACGTATTACCGTTTTGTAGCTACTTGTAACACTAGTGGGGGGACATCCAACTCAAATGTCGTTTTAGTTTCTCAGGTTGCTGCTGTTACAGCCAATTTCTTTGAAGGGTTTGAAACGACTCCAACAGGTTCTTCTAATAACAATACTGTTCCGGTGTGTTGGACTTACCTTTTTGGTAATGGTTCTGGTTATGGATATGTTAGTACATCAGCTGCAAGAAACGGTTCTAAAGGTTTTTATACATATCCTTATAATAATACCGAATTCTTTTTAATTTCACCAGAAACAGTAAATTTAGGAAACGGTACAAAGCAGCTTCGTTTCTCAGTAAATCTTCCTTTTTCAGGATATATAGGGACAAAAGTGGAAGTATATAGTATGAATGGTACTACTTCAACTGCTACTAAAACTTTAATTCAAAGTATTCCGCTAACAGCAACTGGGTGGATTGAGTATATTGTTCCTTTACCGGCTACGACCGATGATTATTTTGCATTTTCATTTTACGGACCAGCAAGTCAATATCCAAATATCTACTTAGATGATGTTTATTACGAAGACTTGTCTCCATGTATTTTCCCTATGAACTTGCAAGCGGCAAATATTACCCAAACATCGGCTACTATTTTATGGGATGCATCATTGGCAGCAGGGGTAACAGGTTATGAATATGAAATTCGTACATCAGGTGCTGCTGGTTCAGGCGCAACTGGATTGGTTCAAACAGGCACCGTAAATGCGCCGACAACTTCTGTTAATATTTCAGGGTTAGATCATTCTACAAGTTATACGGTATATATACGCAGTAAATGTGGAACCACAGATGGACTTTGGACATCATTCCCTATTAAATTCAACACTTTATGTGGCGTGATAACTGGTTCATTCTTTGAAGGTTTTGAAAATGCAGATATAGGTGCTTTTAATAATAACACTGTTCCAAATTGTTGGACATACATTAAAACAGGACCAACTTTGAATTATCCTAATGGTTATGTTGCTACAACAGGGCCTAAAACCGGATCAAAACATTTTTACACCTATAGAGCATCTAGCCATGCGGGTGAATCGTTACTTGTTTCACCTGAGACCGATAATTTAGGTAATGGAACCAAACGTTTACGTTTCTCAGCTCGTATGTATTTCACAGGTAGTTATGGTGAAAAATTGAGTATTTACAGTATGGATGGAAATACAGCAAGTGCAACAAAAACATTGATTAAAACCGTTAATGTTTCGTCAACTGCATACAATGAATATATTGTTTATTTACCGATAAATACTACAGACGATTACTTTGCATTTAGCTTTGATGAAGAAAATATGACAAAATACATCTTTATAGATGATATTTATTACGAAGATGCACCAAGCTGTAGACCAATTGAAGAGAGTACTATTACAATTTCGAATGTAAGCAAAAACTCATTTGATGTTTCTTGGCAGGATATATACAACCTGAACCAAATGGCTTACGAAGTGGAAGTGCGCACAAGTGGCAATCCAGGAACACCAGGAGCAATTTATAGCACGGTAACAGCTGTTGGTGTAACCAATATTACTGTACCTGGATTAGCACCTTCAACAGACTATACAGTTTATGTACGTGCGGTATGTTCGGCAACAGATCAAAGTGTTTGGGCAAAAGGACCATCGGCAACTACTTTGTGTAACTACTCTGACTTTGTAACTTACACGCCTTCGTTGGCATTGTGTGGACCACAAAAAGCGGTGTTAGACGCCACTTTAGTAGATACTACTTTTGAAGCAGCGTGGTTTGACAGCGCAACAGATGTAGAGCCATTATTTGTTGGATCTAATTTTGTTTCGGAAGACGATGTAACGCAAAACAGAAGTTTCTGGTTACGCAGCCAAAAAGTGGTGCCAAATACGCCAATTACAATTGGTACAGGTACATCTTCCTCAACGTCTGAAACATTCTTGTATCATGGATGGGGAGGTATGAAGTTTCAACATATTTATACTGCTAAAGAGTTATCCGCTGCTGGATTAACAGCTGGAAATATTACATCACTAGATTTTAATGTTGTTACTTCAGGTACCTCAAACAGAAATGACTTTAGTATAGCGATGGGGGCTACGACTCAATCATCTGCTACATCATCACATATTGCAAATAGTACCTTAACGCAAGTTTATGCAAATCCTAGTGAAACTTTTGCAGTTGGTACAAAAACATTTACTTTAACCACACCTTATGCATGGGACGGTGTAAGTAATATTGTGGTTCAAATTGTTTGGACTAATCAAAATACAGGTGGAACAAGCGGATCCGTGCGTTACCACACTACTAGTCCAAGTATGACAACTTATAGCTATGCTGATAATAGATCAGCTGCGGACTTTCTAGCAACTATTTCAGGTAGTGTTAGTGGTAGTGGTAGTACTTTAACTAAAACCGCACGTCCAAATATTGTTTTCAAAGGAAACGCAGGCTGTATATCCCCAGCGATAGAAATTCCGGTAACGGTTTCATTAAAACCGGCATTTGAACTTTCCACAGCGAGCATTACCTCATGTGAGGGCGGAGTATCAGATCCTGTAACCATTACCACCAACTTGGGTAACTACGATACATTTGTATGGACACCAAGTGCGGGAGTAAGCGGTGACGCAGTAAATGGTTGGACTTTCGCTACCAACGTGGAACAAGAATATGTATTATCTGCTACACAATCAAACGGTATTTGTGAGCACATTAAAACAGTTCGCGTATATGCAGGTAAAAAACCGGAAGCATTAACCACATTAGCTAGTTCTTACGACATTTGTAAAAACGAAATTCAAGAGTTAGAAGCTTTAGAAAGCATACCTGCTATGGCATCAATAGGTAGTAAATTAACTACCACAGCTGCAACAAGCGAAGTGTCTGCTTTTGTACAAAGTGCAATGTACTCTAAACAACAATATATTTATACGGCAGCAGAATTGATTGCACAAGGTGTAAATACATCAGGATATATTAACAGCTTGTCATTTGAAACCATTAATTCAGGAGCAAGTTTTAGCAACCCAATGTACACTGTGAAAATGATGTTAACACCAAATGCTACATTTGGTACGACTAACTTTGCTACGGGTAATTTATCAACCGTATATTCAGAAGTGAATCATACACACACCTTCCAAGGTATGCAAACTATACAGTTTGACAGTCCTTTCTATTGGGATGGACAATCAAACATATTGGTAGAAATCACCCAAGAAGGTATGGGTTCAGGTAACAACGCACAAACCTATTTTACAACCACACCAGGTTCCAATGTAGGTATGTATGCAACAAGTGCTACTGATCCAAACCCTACTGCAGGAACACGTACAACCGATCGTTTAGATGTTCAATTTGGTTTAGAACAATCAAGCGTAACATGGTCGCCAATAAACAATTTATATGTGGATGCGGCAGCAACTGTTCCATACACAGCAGGTACAAATGCTTTAACGGTTTACACCACATCGGGTGTAGCCATGAATCAAGTGTATAATGCATTGTTAACAGCACCATCGGGTTGTGAAACCACAAAAGCAATTACCATAAACGTAGCAGACGTGGTTACTCCAGTGGTACAAAATCAAACTTTTTGTCAGGCAACACCGGTAAGTAATGTAGTTGTAACAGGTGGTGCAAATGCAACTTTTGAATTTTATAGTTCAGCAACAGCAACAACACCTATCACCAACATTACCCAAACAGGTACGTACTATGTAGAAGCAACCCAAGGTAATTGTAAATCGGTACGTGTGCCATTTACAGCAACGGTAACACCATTGGCACTGCCAACTGCGCAATTTACACAAGTAGTTTGTGGCGGCGGAACAGTATCAGCCTTAATGGCTTCAGGTGTAAGCGGCTCTCAAATCAGATGGTATAGTTCAGCAACATCTACTACTCCATTGGCATCTACCACTCCGTTGGTTGATAACACCACTTATTATGCTTCGCAAATGTTAGGAGCATGTGAGTCAGGTAGAATAGCTGTATTGGTTGATATTAACGCGGCACCAGCATCATTAACACCACAAACCATTTCAATATGTGGTACGTTAAATTACGGTAACGTTAATTTAAATCAAATACCGGGTGCAGAATTAGTATGGTATCCATCAGCTACTTCTACAACACCAATACCAAACAATGGACAAATAGTAAACGGAACCTATTATGTTTCTCAACGTGTAAACGGATGTGAATCATTACGTGTTCAGGTTATTGCAACTTCTCAAGGAAGTGTTCCGGCACCAACTGCAACAATCCAGAATATTTGTGGAGCAGGTACAGTAGCGCAATTAAATGCACAAATTTTACCAAATGCAACAGCAGAGTGGTATAGTAATGCAACAGCGGTAACACCATTGGCAGCCAATACGCCATTAACAAATGGAACTTACTATGTTTCTCAAAGAGTAGGCAACTGCGTATCGGTAAAAGTGCCAGTAGCAGTTCGTTTAATAAGTACAGCTGCTCCGGCAGTAGCTCCAATAACATTATGTGCGGGCTCTACAGTAGGAAGTATCACCTTACCAACACCATCAGGAGTATCTTACAGATGGTATGTAAACAGTACTTCAACAGTAGTTTTACCATCAACAGATGTTTTACAATCGGGGTATTACTTTGTGACACGCGTTGAAAACGGATGTGAGTCAGCACGTACACAAGTTCAAATCACCATCAATAGCAGACCAAACAGCCCAACAGGTGCATCGCCTCAAACATTTAACGATACAGACAATGCACAAATAAGCAGTTTGATTATGACCCAGCCAAATGTGGTTTGGTATGCAACATACGATGATGCTATGAAAGGATTAAACCCATTGAACCAAAATATGCCATTGGTTGATCAAACAACTTATTACGCAGTAATTATTGGTTCGAACGGATGTCCAAGTTTACCAACCCCTATAGAAGTTCGTATTTTATTAGGAGTAAACGATTTTGATTTAAGTAAATTAAATTACTATCCAAACCCAGTAAACGATCAGTTAACCATCACTTACAGTGAAGTAATCACCAATGTGGAAGTATTTGATTTGAATGGACGATTGGTAATGAAAAATAGTTTTGATAAAGAAACAGTTCAATTAGATTTTAGCAGATTAAGTTCAGGAACTTATATGTTGAATGTTAAAACTAAGGAAAACAGCCAATTTATTAAAATTGTAAAAAAATAGTTTTAAATTAGCCAAAGGGCATTTCTGCCCTTGGCTAAATTTATCATTAAAATATAATAATATGATGAGAAAGTATTTAATAATTCTAACATTGTTGTTGCCTTTCATTAATTGGGCCCAACCAATTTCTCCAAATCCTTATGTAAAGGATTGGGAAAATACTACCCAACTTGGTTGGACACAAGTTGTGGGCGCTTTCAATGTGACACCAGAAGCACCTTGTCAAGGGTTAAATTCGATAAGAGCAAAAGTACAAGGTGTCGGTACTTTGAGTAAAGCTGTTCTAAGATCCCCTAGTTTGGGAATAACTTCAGGAGCACTTATAACATTTTCGTACGACTATAAATGGTTGGCTGATAATGGAAATATAAGCGGTAATCCCATTGGGGCTACACTAAATAGTATTAACCTAGAATGGCAGTGGGCAAGTAATCAAGGTGGTCCTTGGTATACCTTTGATGTTGTTGATAGTAATAATCATACTGTCTCAGCTTTTTGTACGACAAGGACAGTTACTTTTTCTGGATATTCTGGTAAAGATTTATATTTAAGAGTAAGTATAACAAATAAATCAGCAAATGGAAACAATTACTTGTATATTGATAATATAAATGCAACCGAAGATTTAGTTCCGCCAACTTGCTATATGCCTTTAAATGTTCGGGTTATAGATAAAACAGATTCAAGTTTTGAGGTGCGTTGGGAAAACCCAACAGGACAAAGTGCTTCATCTATTGATTGGGAGGTTCGAACTTCAGGTTTACCTGGTTCTGGACCTAATGGTTTAATAGGAAGTGGTTCAGAGCCTGGTACATCAACTTCGGTTGATATTGATGCACCTGCTGCAAACCTATCACCTGAAACAGTTTATAAAATCTATTTGAAGACAAGTTGTAGCGCAACAAATGCAAGTTCTTGGATCGGAATAGATGATATTACTTACTGTAATGAATTCGATATCGATACACAGCAAGTAAATGTATGTGGAATTCAAGAAGTAGATTTGGATTATAATGTCCCAGGAACTAAATTTTGGTTTGATGAGGATGATAATCTTGTAGAGCAAGGTGTAAATACATTTACAACTCCTGAAATAACGGAATCTAGAAAGTATGTCGTTTTTTCAGGTACACAAACAACAGCTACTGATCAACAAGAGTTATTGATTGGAAATGGAGTTGCAACAAGTACTACTGTAACACCTCTTACAGGATCCAAAGCAAATAAAGCGCAATATATTTACCTAGCCAGCGAGTTAAAAGGTGCAGGCTTTAACAAGGGCATAATTAAAAATTTTGGTTTTAGAACAGGTTTAACAGCTGGAACATTATTACGCAACAATCTGGCGATTCATATGGGTCATACAAAACTAGAAGAATTCCCGTCAAATGATTTTATACCTACAAATGAATTAAAAATTGCGAAATACGAAGCTAATGAAACACTTGTTGCTGACCAGATAAATTGGTTTAAGCTTGATGAGCCGTTTATTTGGGACGGATATTCTAATATTGTAGTCCAATTTACATATAGTGATATAGCCGGACCAGCTCCTAGCGCAACACCAGTTGTTTGTTCGCCTCTAAACGAGCAAAGAAGTTTGTATAGCGGAAATGCTACATTATCTTTAGCGCAAATGTATGCCGAAGTATCTGGTACTAGAAACACAATTCGCATGAATGGCTATTTTAAAATTATAGATGGTTGTTTTGGAGCGATGAGAACTTATGAACTGAATTTCTCTGATGCACCAACTCTCAACCTTTCTGCTGATATTGTTAATAATTGTTCTGGAAAACCTTTAACAAAATTGTATATTTTAACAGGTGTTAGTGATTATGATACCTATGAGTGGACAACTGTTGATCCAAACGATCCAAATGATCCAGCAAATGATCCAAATGACCCAAATAACCCAGCAAACGCAATTCTTGGTGATGAGAATGTTGGTTGGACTTTCAATACAACGATGAACATGACCTATGTGTTAAGAGCTTCTAATGTAGGTGGGGATAGATGTGTAATTGAAAAAACGGTTTCAGTAGAAAACAATCCTTCTCCTCAAATGTTGCAACTGTTAAATAGTTACAGTCTATGTTTTAATGATATCCAAGAGTTAAAAGTAGATAATTTAGTTAATGAAACACCTATAAGAAATTTATTTAATGGAAACATTAATGGTGTAACTATTAGCAATACCGTATCAGGAGATGCAATTTCTAATGAAACAGCACTTTTTTCTGAAGGTAATGGTAGTTTAAAAATTACACATGCAGCACAAACAAATGCAATTGTTAACTTAGCTACATCAGTGAATATGAATAACCTTAAATCTATCACGGTTGAGTTTGATCATATTGCTGCTTTACAAGCTGGTACAATAAATGTTCAAGATTACGCGTATTTAGAATATACAACTGATAATGGAGCAACTTGGAAACCATTTTTACCGGAGCATTATACTGGTTCTGCTAGTACCACTCTCCCAAAACCTGTTGGTAACACAAGTTTGCAAGCTATGTTCTTTACTAAAACATCTTATGCTGATTGGGTAAGTTTCCAACAAGCAACAATTCCTACTAATACGGCGTGGAAATCTGAGAAGTTTACTGTTCCAGCAGATGATTTTACTGGAGCTGGAACATTCCAAGTTCGCTTTAGAATGGGAGCAGATGGTAATACGCAATTTGCAGGATGGTATATTGATAATGTAAGAATTACACCTATTAGTAATTACCAAGTAACATGGACACCAATTGCTAATTTGTATTATGATCAAAACGCAACAGTTCCTTATGATGGTTTAATTAATACTGGAACACTTTATTTGAAAGGTACAACTAATAGTTTAAATGTGCCATATAAGGTGGAAATTGAAAATCAGTATGGATGTACTGTTGAGAAAAACTTTACAGTTAGTATTGGTTTGAAAGAAGCTCCAGTCGTAAATAATATTACTAGTTGTGGTCCCGTTAATGTAGCTAGTACAAACTTTGGTAAAAATCCAAACGGCGTATTAACATATTATAGTAGTCAAAATTCTAGTTTGCCAATTACTCAAATCACAAATTCTGGCGTATATTATGTTGACCAAGTAATCTCCGGTTGTAAATCTGCAAGAGTGCCGTTTACTGTAGTTATCAATCCACCGGCAACTGTACCTGTGGCACCTGCAAATCAAGCATTCTGCGGATCAGCTACCGTTAGTAATTTAACGTACAACTCTATTAATGGATTAAATATCCAATGGTACACAACTCAAGCAGGAGGAACACCATTAGCAAGTACAACACCAATTAATAACGGCATTTATTATGGTGAGTTTACAAGCGGACCTTGTACTTCATCAGCTCGTGTAGCTGTAAATGTATCAGTGGGAGTTACTCCTTCGGCTATTTCTTTAAGTAATGTATATATATGCGGTACTTCAACAATAGCTAGCATTGCTGTTACATCTTCGCCAGGAGCAACAGTGAATTGGTATCAAAATGTGAATGATGTTACACCGCTCGCGAATTCAACAGTATTAACAACTGGTACCTACTATATTGCACAAAAAATAGGGAACTGTGAGTCTTCTAGATCTGCGGTAGTGGTGTCAACAGTGCAAAACCTGACTATGCCAACAGCAAATACAACGCAAACATTTTGTGGAAACGCAACAGTTGGAAGTTTAATGGCTTCACCAACAACCGTGGGAGCAAATGTTTACTGGTATGGCTTTAGTACATCAGACACACCATTATCTAATACCACACCATTGGTAACAGGTACTTACTACGTGGGTCAGTCAGTTGGTGACTGTGACTCTCCTAAACGTGCTGTGAGTGTTAAGATTTTAAGTGTTAATGCACCGGTCATCAACCCAATTACTATTTGTGGTGATGCTACTGTTTCATCTTTACCTTTAAGTTCTGGTACTGGAATTAGTTATAAAGTATTTGACAATGCATTTGCAACTACAGAAATGGGTCAGAATGATGTAATTACAACAGGTACTTATTACATTTCTAAAATTGATAATGGTTGTGAATCAGCTAAAGCAACAGTTTATATAACTGTAAATGCTCGACCTAATGCTCCAACTGGTAACATCAATCAAACATTCCCTAATTATGCGGAAGTAAAAGATTTAAAAGCAAATGAGCCGAATGTGGTTTGGTTTGATTCGTATAATGATGCAATCAACTTTACAAACCCTTTACCAACTTATCAACCATTACAAGATAACAAAACGTATTACGGAGTGCTTGTTGGACCAGCAAACTGTCCAAGTTTACCACTTCCTGTAAAGGTTAAAATTAGTGTAGGATTAAATGATCTAGACTTAGCGTCATTGAGATACTATCCAAACCCTGTAGATTCAGAGTTGAATATATCTTACAAAGAGGCGATTCAGTCAGTAGAGGTTTACGATTTGTTAGGTAAACAAATCAAAACACAAAAATTTGATGCAAACGATGTGAAGATAGATGTATCTAATCTTTCAGCCGGAACCTATATGATAAAAGTTCATACAAACACCGGTTCACAATTTATTAAAATCATCAAAAAATAAATTTTTCTAAACGAGGGGCAATTGCTCCTCGTTTTTTTAACCCCAAAAGAGGACATCGTTCTGTTTTGGGGTTTAATAATTTTTAGACTTTAACTAAAAATAACTCAATTTATTTTCAGATATACGTTTGTTGTCTTATTTTTGCTTATTGCCAAATTAACAAAATCAGCAATTGGTAATTAATTATCTAACGTTATGAAAGAAATTACTAAAGAAGTATATTTAAAGTGGTATGAAGACATGCAGTTTTGGCGCAAGTTCGAAGATAAATTAGCAGCTTTATACATTCAGCAAAAAGTACGCGGTTTTTTGCACCTATACAATGGGCAGGAAGGAGTTTTGGCTGGTGCCTTACACGCAATGGATTTATCAAAAGATAAAATGATAACTGCATACCGCAACCACGTGCAACCAATTGGCATGGGAGTTGACCCTCGCAGAGTAATGGCCGAACTATTAGGAAAAGCAACCGGAACCTCACAAGGTTTAGGTGGTTCTATGCACATTTTTTCAAAAGAGCATGGTTTTTACGGAGGTCACGGAATTGTAGGTGCACAGATTCCCGTTGGTGCAGGTATGGCGTTTGCAGAAAAATATCTAGAAACCGGCGGTGTATCATTAACTTATTTTGGAGATGGTGCCGCACGTCAAGGATCATTGCACGAAGCATTTAATATGGCAATGCTTTGGAAACTTCCAGTAGTTTTTATCTGTGAGAATAATGGTTATGCAATGGGAACATCAGTTGAGCGTACTGCAAACCATACCGATGTTTGGAAATTAGGTTTAGGATACGAAATGCCTTCTTATGCAGTTGACGGTATGAACCCTGTAAAAGTAGCCGAAGCAATGTTCGATGCTATGGAAAGAGCACGTAGAGGCGAAGGACCAACTTTCTTAGAAATGAAAACCTATCGCTACCGCGGACACTCAATGAGTGATGCGCAACATTACCGCACAAAAGAAGAAGTAGAAGAATACAAAAAAATAGATCCAATTACTCAAGTTTTAAACGTTATTAAAGAGAACAATTGGGCAACCGACGAAGAAATCGAAACAATAGACAATCGCGTACGTGATTTAGTTTCAGAATGTGAAAAATTTGCAGAAGAATCTCCATATCCTGAAACAAACGTAATGTATGATGTAGTTTACGATCAAGAAAATTATCCGTTCATTCCTCATAAATTATAAAAAATGGCTGAAATTATTACAATGCCTCGTTTAAGCGATACCATGACAGAAGGTACCGTGGCATCTTGGTTAAAAAAAGTGGGAGATAAAATTTCTGAAGGTGATATTTTAGCAGAGATTGAAACCGACAAAGCTACAATGGAATTTGAGTCGTTTCACGAAGGAACCCTTTTGTATATTGGTGTTCAAGAAGGCGAAACTGCTGCTGTTGATAGTGTGTTGGCAATTATCGGGAAAGAAGGTGAAGATTACAAATCTTTATTAGAAGGATCTACTTCTGAGGGGGAAAAAAATGAACCATCTGATACTAAAGAAGAAAAGCCAGCAGAATCTGATTCAAAAGCTGATACATCTGATAAAGAGGAAGTAAAAGAAGAGGAAACTGCTTCAGAAATTCCAGACAATGTGAGCGTTGTTACTATGCCTCGTTTAAGTGATACAATGACAGAAGGTACTGTTGCATCGTGGTTGAAAAAGGTTGGTGACGAAATAAAAGAAGGTGATATTTTGGCTGAAATCGAAACAGATAAAGCCACAATGGAATTTGAGTCTTTCTATGCAGGAACATTATTGCATATTGGAATTCAAGAAGGCGAATCGGCGCCTGTTGATAGTGTGTTAGCCATTATAGGTCCTGCAGGAACAGATGTTTCTGGTATATTGTCTGGCGGATCAAAACCAAAAGCAAAACCTGAAGCTAAAAAAGCAGAATCATCTGAAGATACCTCAGATAAAAAAGAATCAAACATAGATAAAGAAACTTCTACAAAAACAGAAACTTCTTCATCTACAAATGATTCAAACCGTATTTTTGCATCGCCATTGGCTAAAAAAATTGCACAAGATAAAGGCATCAATCTTTCAGAAGTGAAAGGTTCTGGAGAAAACGGACGTATCGTTAAAAGCGATGTGGAACATTTTACTCCAACTGCAAAAGCCGATTCTAAAACCGAAACTCCAAAAGCAAGTGCGCAAACATTTGTTCCGGCAGGCGAGGTACACGCAGAAGAAATTAAAAACTCTCAAATGCGTAAGACCATCGCGCGTCGTTTGGCTGAATCTAAATTCACGGCACCGCATTATTATTTAACCATTGAAGTGAATATGGACAATGCCATGCAATCTCGTACGTTGATCAATGCATTGCCAGATACCAAAGTTTCGTTCAACGATATGGTGGTGAAGGCTTGTGCAATGGCGTTGAAAAAGCATCCAAAAGTAAATTCACAATGGACCGAAGCGGCAACAATCGTTAACCACCATGTCAATATAGGCGTGGCAGTTGCTGTGGAAGACGGATTGGTAGTGCCGGTTGTAAACCATACCGATTTGTTGAGCTTAACCCAAATTGGTAGTTCAATTAAAGATTTGGCAGGCAAAGCACGTAGCAAGAAATTGCAACCTAAAGAAATGGAAGGTTCAACCTTTACCGTTTCTAATTTAGGAATGTTTGGTATCGAAGAATTTACATCGATCATCAATCAGCCCAATTCGGCTATCTTATCGGTAGGTGCAATTATTGAAAAACCTGTTGTGAAGAATGGTCAAATTGTAGTGGGTAATACTATGAAAGTTACTTTGGCATGCGACCACAGAACGGTTGATGGTGCTACAGGAGCAGAATTTTTACAAACATTGAAACATTTTATTGAAAATCCGGTGACCATGCTGGCTTAATCCATAGAATTGCATTTATATAAACCCGTTTTGATTTTTCAGAACGGGTTTTTTTGTATATTTGTTATAGTAAAAGTTAAATTTATGGACACAATTGTTTTAAAAAATAGAATACATTCTTTTGTAGAAAAAGCAGATGAACGAATTTTGTCTATTGTAAACAGTGTTTTTGAAAACTATTACAATAAAGACATTGTTGCTTATCATCCAGATGGAAAGCCAATGACAAGAGAAGAATATAAAGAAGCCCTTTTAAATGCTGAAAAACAGATTTCCGAAGGAGATTTTATTGATGTTGAAGAGATGGAATAAAAAATGACAGTAAAAGTAAAGCGAATTGTTTGGGTTAGGCAAGCAAGAGAAGCTCTTTCTGAAATTTTAGATTATAGATATTCCAGCATACCTTCAGCTTATAAAATAGTTAGAAAAGAAATTATAAGTGCCTCTAAAAGTATTTTTTTTCTGAACGATATCAGGAAGAAGGCAGCAAGTGTAAAAGACGACCATGCAACAACAAAACGACTGACTATAACAAGAAAAAGAGTAAACCATTTTGACATGTAACCAAAGACAGAGAAACGATATTACAAACGGACAGCAATTAATCCGACACGCTGACAGACCCCTATGTTTTTTATTTTTTTTCCACCGCACATTTTTTAAAAACAATTTTAGCCAGCCGCTCGGTCAAGCACATTTGATTTTTTTCAACGGAAAAGCCAACGCTAAAAAAGAAACAAAAAAGCTTGCCCTTACCAACCCACGACAATATTGTGGACTTTTACACTATTGGACAATGTGATTTTACTATCTTTGACCAGTTGAAGCTTAATTAAGCTTCAATAAATGGAATTGCAAAAATTTTGGACGTTAACGCCAAAGATTTATTGAAAGAAGAATGAGCAAAGAGAATCAAATAGAACTAAACCTCATAGAGCAACTAAAGGGGCTAAAATACATTTACCGCCCTGACATAGTTGACAGGAAAACGCTTGAGCAGAATTTCAAAGCAAAATTTGAAGCTCTCAACCGTGTTCATTTATCAGATAATGAGTTTTTGAAACTTAGAGAGGAAATTATCAATTCAGATGTTTTCCTTGCATCAAAAAAATTGCGTGAAAGACAATACTTTCAACGTGAAGACGGAACGCCTTTACATTACACTTTAGTAAACATCAAAGATTGGTGCAAAAATGACTTTGAAGTTATTAGTCAGTTACGCATCAATACAGAAAACAGTCATCAACGCTACGACATCATTTTATTGATAAACGGATTGCCAGTAGTGCAAATTGAGTTGAAGAACCTTGATATTTCACCAAGAAAAGCAATGCAACAAATTGTGGATTACAAAAACGAACCTGGCAACGGTTACGGAAATTCATTGCTTTGCTTTATGCAGTTGTTTATTGTGAGCAACAGAACAAACACATATTATTTTGCCAACAACAAAATACAGCATTTTCAATTTAATGCAGACGAACAGTTTTTGCCGATTTACCAATTAGCAGACGAAAAAAATAAGAAAATTACGCACCTTGATTTATTCGCTGAAAAGTTTCTGAGCAAATGCACACTTGGTGAAATGATTAGCAAGTATATGGTTTTGGTAGAAAGCGAACAAAAGTTGCTCGTAATGCGACCGTATCAGATTTATGCAGTAAAAGCAATTGAAGAATGTGTGAAACAAAACAGAGGAAACGGATATATCTGGCACACTACAGGTAGCGGTAAAACTTTGACCTCTTTTAAAGCTTCTACCCTTTTAAAGGACAATCCCGAAATTGAAAAATGTTTGTTTGTGGTTGACCGTAAAGACCTTGACCGACAAACCCGAGAGGAATTCAATAAATTTCAGGAAGGAAGTGTGGAGGCAAATACCGATACCGAAACTTTAGTAAGACGTTTGCTTTCCTCAGATTATGCCGACAAGGTGATTGTTACTACCATTCAAAAATTAGGCTTGGCTTTAGATGGTACTTACAAGAAAAACTATAAAGAACGATTAGAGCCATTAAGCAAAAAACGTGTGGTTTTCATCTTTGACGAGTGCCACCGTTCCCAATTTGGAGAGAATCACAAAGCGATTAAGGAGTTTTTTCCTAATGCTCAATTATTTGGTTTTACAGGTACACCCATTTTTGATGAAAATGCGACTTATAGTATCAGAGAAGGAGAATATGCCTCATACAAAACAACGGAGGACATTTTTCAACAAAGGCTGCACGCTTATACTATTACCCACGCAATAGACGACAAAAACGTTTTGCGATTTCATATTGATTATTTCAAGGGTAATAAAAACCAAAAACCTGGCGAAGCAATTTCAAGGCAGGCAGTAGTTGAAGCCATTTTGAATAAACACAATGCTGCGACAAATTCAAGAAAGTTCAATGCAGTTTTGGCTACGGCTTCAATCAATAATGCCATTGAGTACTATGAACTTTTCAAAGAATTACAAAAGAAAAAACAAACGGAAAATCCTGAATATGTTCCGCTAAATATTGCGTGTGTGTTTTCTCCACCATCTCAACTTATTGCAAAACAAGGTGACCAACAGAGCCAAAAAAATGCAGCCGACATCAAACAATTGCAGGAAGATTTGACGCAAGAGCGTGAAGACAACAAACAAAATCCAGAAGAAAAGAAAAAAGCTCTGACTGAAATTATTGAAGATTACAACAAGCAATTCAATACCAATCATAGCATTAACGAATTTGATTTGTACTATCAGGATGTTCAAAGACGAATAAAAGACCAACAATACAGCAACAAAGATTATCCGCACGAAAACAAAATTGACATTACCATAGTGGTAGATATGTTACTTACTGGTTTTGACAGCAAATACCTGAATACTTTGTATGTGGACAAAAATCTGAAATACCACGGATTAATTCAGGCATTTTCACGCACCAATCGTGTATTGAACGACACCAAGCCTTACGGTAACATTTTAGATTTTCGTTCGCAACAAGAAAGCGTAAATCAAGCTATTGCATTGTTCTCAGGAGAAGACAACGGCAAGGCAAGAGAAATTTGGTTGGTTGACCCAGCCCCTGTAATGATTGATAAATACAAAGAAGCCGTTGAGAAATTAGGGGTGTTTATGCAGGAGCATAATTTGGTAAACGAGCCACAAGAAGTTTACAATTTGAAAGGTGATGCCGCAAGAATTGCTTTTGTACAAAACTTTAAGGAAGTACAACGCCTCAAAACGCAGCTTGACCAATACACCGACTTAAACGAAGAACAAAAAGAAAAAATTGAAGCCATTTTGCCTGATGATACCTTGCAAGAGTTCCGCAGTTCATATATAGAAACAGCCAAACAATTACGAGAGATACAGCAAAAGGAAGGTGAAAATGCACCGCCCGAAATTCAACAACTCGATTTTGAATTTGTGTTGTTTGCTTCTGCCGTGATTGATTATGACTACATAATGAATCTGATTGCAGACAGCACACAGAAGAAACCTGCCAAGCAAAAAATGACCAAATCACAAGTGATTAGCTTGTTAAAATCAAATTCCAATTTAATGGATGAGGAAGAAGATTTAACCGAGTACATCAATAGTTTGGATTGGGAGAGCGGACAAGATGTTGAAACGCTTCGCAAGGGTTATGACACGTTCAAAGACGATAAATACAACAAGGAAATAGCTTCTATTGCGAACAAACACGGAATTCAAACGACAGACTTGAAAAAGTTTATAGAAAAGATAATGAGCCGAATGATTTTTGACGGTGAAAAATTGACTGACCTTTTAGCTCCATTAGATTTGAACTGGAAAGAACGCAGAGTAAGAGAATTGGCATTGATGGAAGACTTAGTGCCACAATTAAAAAAATTGGCCCAAGGGCGTGAAATTTCTGGACTAGCAGCGTATGAGTAAAGAACTAACTATATCACAAAAGGAAATTGAAAACCGAATTTTCGTTTTTCGAGAATCCCAAATAATGCTTGACCGTGATTTAGCAGAAAGGTATCAGGTAGAGACTAAAGTATTAAATCAAGCCGTCAAGCGGAATATAGAAAGATTCCCACAACAGTTTCGTTTTCAACTTACTGACAATGAAAAGATGGAACGGGTCACAAATTGTGACTGGTTCTGGTTTTTGGACTCAATGAATGTGACTTCAAGATCACAAATTGTAACCTTGAACAAATCAGATTCTAAAAAGAGATCAATATAAAAATGAAAGACGAAATTATTTTATATAGACCGGATGAACTTGCCGAACACATTGAGGTAAGAATTGACGAAAAAACAGAAACTATTTGGCTTACACAACAGCAAATAGCCGACTTATTTGGCACACAGCGTCCGGCTATTACAAAACATTTAGGCAATATTTTTAAGTCGGGTGAACTTAAAGAAAATGTGGTTAGTTCCATTTTGGAACATACCACTCCACACGGAGCCATTAAAGGAAAAACACAAAATGTTAAAGTAAAGTATTATAACATTGATGCGGTGTTATCGGTCGGATATAGAGTGAATTCTGTTCGTGCTACTCAATTTCGTATTTGGGCAAACCGAGTGCTGAAAGACTATTTACTCAAAGGCTACGCCATCAACAACCGAATGAACCGAATAGAAGATAAGGTTGATAGTTTGAGCAATAAAATTAATGAAATTGATTTGCAGATAAACACACACCTTATTCCCAACCAAGGCGTATTTTTTGACGGACAGGTATTTGATGCTTACGAATTGGCTTCCAAAATCATCCGCTCTGCCAAGAAAAATATTGTTTTGATTGATAATTACATAGACGAAAGCACCTTAACACATTTATCCAAAAAAACTAAAGCGGTAAAGGTGCTTTTATTGACTAAAACCATTTCTAAGCAATTGACCTTAGATGTAAAAAAAGCTAACGAACAATACAGCAATTTTGAACTCAAAACCTTTACCAAAAGCCACGACCGTTTTCTGATTATTGACCATACAGATGTGTATCATTTAGGTGCTTCTTTGAAAGATTTAGGCAAAAAGTGGTTTGCTTTTTCTAAAATGGATAAAAACTCGGTGGCTAACATTTTAAATGAAATTGCGGTATGAGTAAAAATAAATTAATACCCGAATTGCGTTTTCCTGAGTTTAAAAATGAAGGGGAATGGGAATATGAAGAGCTTGGAAAAGTTTCTGAAATTGTTCGTGGTGGTTCTCCAAGACCAATTCAAGATTATCTTACAACTAGTGATGATGGTTTGAATTGGCTGAAAATAGCAGATGTTCCATCTGATTCTAAATACATTACTGGAACAAAGGAAAAAGTGATAAAGGAAGCTTTAAGCAGTACCAGAGAAGTCAATATTGGTGATTTGATTCTCTCTAACTCTATGAGTTTTGGACGTCCTTATATTCTAAAAATCAGGACTTGTATTCACGATGGTTGGATTGCTATTCGTAAAATATCAAAAGTAACTTTTGAAGATTATTTATACTACTTCATTTCTTCTGAATCAAGTCAATCATATTTCAACTCAAATGCAGCAGGTGCAGCAGTAAAGAACTTGAATGCGGATATAATTAAGCTACTGCCAATACACTTTCCTAACAACAAAAAGGAACAACAAAAAATCGCATCCTGTCTTTCTTCTTTAGATGAAGTGATAGCCGCCCACAACCAAAAGCTGGATTTACTCAAAGACCACAAAAAAGGCTTGATGCAAAACCTTTTTCCGCAAGAGGGCGAGAAAGTGCCGAAGGTTCGGTTCCCTGAATTTCATAGTCCATTAGTTAAAGTTGGCTTTGCAGATTTAGGCGATATAAAAATTGGATTAACACATAAACCTGACTACATCAATTCTGGAGTTCCTTTCCTATCATCAAAAAATATTTCTAACGGCTACATTGATTTTACCAATGTTCAGTACATAAGTCGTGAGAAATTTGAAAGTATGCCTGAAAGTACAAAACCGAAATTGGGTGACATCCTTTTTACCCGAGTAGGTTCAAACTTGGGTAACCCAATCGTTTTAGAGCAAGATATAGAATTTGGAATCTTTGTTAGTTTGGGAGCTTTCCGAGTAAATAAGAAAGCAAATAACTTTTATATGAAGTATTGGATGGAATCAGACTTATTCTGGAAACAAGTAAATCAAAAAGTTGCTGGCGGTGCTAAGGACAATTTGAATTCTACTTGGCTTCGAGAATTTGAATTATTTATTCCATCAGTTGAAGAACAACAAAAAATAGCTTCTTGTCTTTCGTCTTTGGATGCTCTTATTACTGCACAGGCGGAGAAGATAGAGCAATTGAAACAACACAAAAAGGGATTGATGCAGGGTTTGTTTCCAAAAATGAATGATTAAAAGATGAGTACAATAACTAAATATTCAAATCTTACTGAGATAGCTCAACATTTCCGAAAAGACTTAATGGGCGACCACCGACCAAAGAAAGATTTAGTATTACTTTTTGCTCATAATGCAAGTGGAAAAACTAGATTATCGATGGAGTTTAAACAAATTGGGAAAAATTTAGATGACGAGGGTAATTTAATAAGTCGAGATACACTTTACTTTAATGCTTTTACAGAAGATTTGTTTTCTTGGAATAATGATTTAGAAAACGATACTGAAAGAGAGCTAAAACTAAATTCCGATTCTGCCTTTTTTAATGGATTACGCGAATTAAATTTGAATTCAAAAATTGAATCTTTTCTAAACAACTATGTTGATTTGAAATTTGATATAGATTACGACACATCAACTGTAACTTTTTCAAGAAGGATTATTGTTGAAGGCAATGAACAAGACATTCCAAATATAAAAATATCTAGAGGAGAAGAAACATTATTTATTTGGTGTTTTTTTCTAGCCATTTGTCAGTTAGCCATAGATAAAGATCCTGCTTACAATTGGGTAAAATATATTTATATAGATGACCCTATATCATCACTAGATGAAAATAATGCTATTGCAATAGCCTGTGATTTAGCAAATTTACTTACAAAAGAAAATAACGAAGGTAAATTCGAAATGTTAATTGAAACAGTAATATCTACACACCATAGTTTATTTTTTAATGTGCTGTATAATGAATTTGGAAGAAAAGTAAAAAACAAAAAATATTTTTTGCATAGTAAAGGAGTAAATGGATATGCATTGCAAGACACCAACGATACGCCTTTTTTTCATCACATCGCAACTCTAAGCGATTTAAAATATATTGTTGAAAATCAAGATATAGAAAATCCACCAAAAATCTACACCTATCATTTTAATGCTCTTAGAAGCATTTTAGAAAAAACTGCAACATTTTTTGGCTACGACAAAATAGATAAATGTATTGATGGTTTAGAGGATGAAGTACTTTTTGAAAGGGCATTACAATTATTTAGCCACGGTAAATATTCAATTTTTGACCCAGTAGAAATGGGTGATGACAATAAAGACCTGTTTATAAGAATCTTTAAAGGTTTTACAACCAAGTATGATTTTTATTTTCCACAAATATTTAATAACAATACTCAAACAGAAACAGCATCATAATGACACAAAAAGAACAACATAAAAAATTAGGCGACACCCTTTGGGACATTGCCAATGATTTGAGAGGCGTTATGAATGCGGATGATTTCCGTGATTATATGCTTTCTTTCCTATTCCTTCGTTATTTATCCTTCAACTATGAAGAAGCCGCAAAAAAAGAATTAGGTAAGGATTATCCGCCAAGTAGATCAACAGATAGCAGATTTGATTTTACTGTTCCTCCGCCTTTGGAAGATTGGTACAATGACAATAAAGAAGATGTCCCCTTTTTTGAAGACAGTATGCGTAAAAAAGTGCATTACGTTATCAAACCTAAATATTTGTGGAGCAACATTACCCATCTAGCCAGCAAGCAAAACGATGAATTGTTGCAAACACTTCGAGAAGGATTTCGCCATATTGAAGACGAATCATTTGGAACTACTTTTAAAGGATTATTCTCTGAAATTAATTTGAATTCAGAGAAACTTGGTAAAACCGAGAAAGAAAGAAATGATAAACTTTGTAAAATTATCAGAAAAATAGCAGAAGGTATAGCAGAATTTTCAACTGATACAGATACACTTGGCGATGCTTACGAATATTTGATAGGTAAATTTGCTGCGGGATCTGGTAAAAAAGCCGGAGAATTTTATACACCCCAACAAATTTCAACCATTCTTTCCCGAATCGTTTTACTAGACCCTCACG
The DNA here is from genome assembly GCF_024628805.1 of Paenimyroides aestuarii. Lineage (NCBI taxonomy): Bacteria > Pseudomonadati > Bacteroidota > Flavobacteriia > Flavobacteriales > Flavobacteriaceae > Paenimyroides > Paenimyroides aestuarii. Next base: position 1,555,499 of record NZ_CP102382.1, read on the forward strand.
ACCCAAAAGAAGGCTATAAGGATAAACTAAATAAGGTCTTGGATTTTACTTGTGGTTCGGGTTCTTTGTTATTGAATGTTAGAAACCAGTTGAAAAAAGAAACAGAAGGGAAAGGTACAATTGGTAAAATATACGGACAAGAAAAAAATATAACCACCTACAATCTTGCCCGAATGAATATGCTTTTGCACGGGATGAAAGATACCGAGTTTGAGATATTCCACGGAGACACATTGCTAAACCAATGGGATGAATTTAATCAAATGAATCCAAGCAAAAAGATTAAGTTTGATGCCATTGTAGCTAATCCTCCATTTAGTTTGCGTTGGGAGCCTAACGATACTTTAGCAGAAGATTTTCGTTTCAAGGGTTATGGTCTAGCACCAAAATCAGCAGCAGACTTTGCTTTTCTTTTACACGGTTTTCATTTTTTGGGTACGGATAACTTGTCAGATGATGGAACGATGGCTATTATTCTGCCTCACGGAGTTCTTTTCCGTGGTGGTGCAGAAGCACGTATCAGAGAAAAGTTATTGAAAGATAACCACATTGATACGGTAATTGGTTTACCTTCTAATTTATTTTACTCGACAGGAATTCCTGTTTGCATTTTGGTTTTGAAAAGATGTAAAAAACAAGATGATGTTCTGTTTATTAATGCTAGTGAACAATTTGTAAAAGGAAAACGCCAAAACGAACTTTCCGAAAAGCATCTGGAAAACATCGTCGAAACGTACAAATTCAGAAATGAAAGAGAGCGTTATTCTCGCAGGGTTTCAATGGACGAAATCAAGAAGAACGACTACAATCTGAACATTTCAAGATATGTGAGTACTTCAGAAGACGAAATACAAATTGACTTGGAAGATGTAAACTCGAAGTTGACTGAAATAAACAAAAGCATAAAAGTAAACACAGAAAAGCACAACGAATATTTGAAAGAGTTAGGATTGAAACCGATTTAATGCCCACGCTATTTGCAAGCACATTGCCAAAGCCATCGCAAAGAAAATTTTTTTTTAAAAATTTCCCGACCCCTTCAAAAAAAAATAAACCAACGCACAGCCGACACGACAATGACACGGAAGCTTAATACTGACAATGGTTTACAAGGACGGTGGACAGAAGGCCAGCACCAAACAGGCGTTTGGCTCAATGGATTGTGACGTGGTTAATTAAACATTCTACCTCGCATCAACTTTTGTGGTGTATTGACAGTTTTTTGCTCTGAAATCCGCCACTGCGCAAACATAGGAGCCCCAAACAGATGAAATTTTTTCTGAATATCGAAGAATTATCATAAGAGATTATAAAATTTTGTACAGAGAAAAGGAAGAAGTTGTTTATATCCTTAATATAGTTTGCACGAAAGCTGGATAACAAATACGAAAAGAACTACAAAACATTCTTCATAGAATTGCATTTATATAAACCCGTTTTGATTTTTCAGAACGGGTTTTTTTGTATTTTTGTTTAAAACATACAAAAATGAAAAAAATTCTTTTGTTTACAGCTTTATCATTATCGTTAGTTGCCTGTAAATCGAATCAAAAGGCCCCAGGTTCAGCTTATCAAGTGAAAGAAGCAGATGTGGTTGCCACTTTAAAATATTTAACTTCTGATGAATTAGAAGGAAGAGATTCAAACTCTGAAGGAATTTTAAAAGCAGCGAATTATTTAGAAGAGATATTGGAAAAATCAGTAATCAAACCCTATTTTTCTACTTATAAAGATACCCTTTCCAACTATGACAATTCGTTTAATGTGGTAGGATATATCGAAGGAAACGATCCAAAACTGAAAAATGAGTTTGTGATTTTGGGTGCGCATTATGATCATATCGGCATTACAGAAAAAGGTTTTGAAGGTGATTATATCAATAATGGCGCTAATGACAATGCTTCGGGAACTACTGTTTTATCGGAAGTGGCAAAATATCTGGCTGCATCAAAAAACTGTAAACGCAGCGTGTTGATTGTGTTCTTTTCTGCCGAAGAAAAAGGTTTGCTGGGATCGAAACATTTGGCTAAAAAGTTAAAAAAACAAAACATGAATATTTACAGCATGTTGAATTTTGAAATGGTAGGTGTTCCAATGAGTTATGATTTCAAATTGTTTTTAACAGGATATACCAAATCAAACATGGCGGCAAAGTTAAATGAATACGCAAGCAGTATGATTGTGGGAATGTCAGACGGGGCAGAGCAATACAATTTGTTTGCAGCATCAGACAATTATCCGTTCTATGAAGAATTTAAAATTCCTGCGCATACCGTTTCTGCATTCGATTTTTCAAACTTCAATTATTACCATCATCCAAAAGATGAATTTCAAGCGATGGATACCGCATTTATGACCACCATTGCCCAAGATATGCTTCCGGTGGTATCAAAAATGATCAACGCAGAAACCAGAGAAATAAAAATGAATTAGGCTGATAAGTCATAAAGTTAAATGTCAAAAGTCGTAAAGTCAAAACTTTATAATGAAAATATATAGTAGTTGTCATTCCAAACGAAGTGAGGAATCTAAACAAATAAACGATTAAACACATTAACAATCGAACAAAAAAATGAAAACTATCATAATTACAGGAACAAGCCGTGGAATAGGAGCAGAGTTGGTAAAGCAATTCGCTGCCGAAGGTCATACGGTTATTTCCCTTTCACGAAACAGCAATCCGGAACTAGAAAACCTGCCGAATGTGCATTACCAATCGGTCGATTTAAGTAATGATGCATCTGTAAGTGCATTTGCAGTAGCATTGAAAAAGCAGTTTAAAAACATTGATATTTTAATTCACAATGCAGGTGCCATTATCAACAAACCATTCGCTGAAATTTCTTCTGCCGATTTTGAATATATTTACAAAGTAAATGTTTTTGGCGTTGCAGCGCTAACTAAAGCGGTTTTACCTTTAATGAATAAAGGCAGCCATGTAGTTACCATTAGCAGCATGGGCGGTGTGCAAGGCAGCTCTAAATTTCCTGGTTTGGCCGCATATAGTTCCAGCAAAGGAGCAGTAATTACCTTAAGCGAATTATTGGCCGAGGAATACAAAGAGCAAGGTGTTGCGTTTAATGTTTTAGCGTTGGGTGCCGTACAAACCGAGATGCTTCAAGAAGCATTCCCGGGCTATCAAGCACCAATTAATCCCAACGAAATGGGTGCGTACATTAAAGATTTTGCCTTAAACGGAAATCGTTTTTTTAATGGAAAAGTTTTACAAGTTTCATCAACTACCCCATAATTGAAAGAAGTTTTAACGAAATATATCCCCGAAAATGCCGTTGACGCGGTATATGAATTAATAAAAACCTATCGTGTGCATTTTAAAATTGTAAATGAGCGCGTTACCCGTCATGGAGATTATAGAAAAAATCCCGATGGATCACACCAAATTACGGTAAATGCAACGCTGAATAAGTATCGTTTTTTAATAACAACCATACACGAAATTGCCCATTTAGTCGCATTTCAAAAATACGGACGATTCATTAAACCACACGGTTTGGAATGGAAACACACTTTTCGTTTGCTAATGATTCCTTTTATCAATCCATTGGTTTTTCCTGTTGAAGTATTGCCTTTTTTGGCAAATCATTTTAAAAATCCTTCAGCAAGCAGCGACACAGATGCGCTTTTGTCTATGCAATTGAAAAAATACGATGCACCCACTAATAAGGTTTTTGTAGATGAATTGCCTTTGGGAAGTGTGTTTCAAATCGAAAACGGACGTATGTTTAAAAAAGGAAAATTGCGTGTAAAACTGTTTGAATGTACCGATTTAGAAAATAACAAAGTATATTTGTTTAAACCGAATATGCAGGTTGAACTTTTGAATAGCTAATCAATGAATAAAAATTATTACGCCGTATTAATGGCAGGTGGCGTGGGATCGCGTTTTTGGCCTGTAAGTACCCCCGAATTTCCTAAACAGTTCCACGATATGTTGGGAACGGGCGAAACCTTGGTGCAGAAAACATTTACCCGTTTAAGCCGTTTAATACCAAAAGAAAATATTTTAATATTAACCAACGATAAATACTGCGACATTTTAAAAGAACAATTGCCCATGATTACCAATGAGCAAATTGTTTTAGAACCCGAAATGCGCAATACCGCACCGTGTATTTTATATGCTTCGCTAAAAATTAAAAAGAAAAACCCCAATGCAGTGATGATTGTGGCTCCGTCTGACCATTGGATTGAAGATGAAGTGCAGTTTGCAGCCAATTTGCAACGTGCGTTTGATGCGTGCGAAGCCGATCAGGTGTTAATGACTTTGGGGATTATTCCAACGTTTCCAAATACCGGTTATGGTTATATTGAATACAATAAATTAGATACCCGCCAAGTAAAAAAAGTGGTGCAATTTCGAGAGAAGCCTGATTATCAAACGGCTAAAACGTTTATACAACGCAGGAATTTTCTGTGGAATTCGGGGATTTTCGTTTGGAATGTGCAAGCTATTTTAACTGCTTTTGAGAAATTTCAACCCGAAATGGTGCAGTTGTTTCAATCGGGGTATGAACGGTTCAACACCTCTAACGAGCAAGAATTCATTATAGAAAATTACCAGAAGGCTTCAAACATTTCTATCGATTATGCCGTGATGGAAAAAGCAGATAATGTTTTTGTATTACCTGCCACTTTTGATTGGAACGATTTAGGTACATGGGGTTCTTTATACGACAAGTTGCCAAAGGATACTTGCGACAACGCAGTGGTAAACGGAAATTTGTTTGTGGAAAACGCTACCAATAATATCGTACGGACCAATTCAAACAAATTGGTGGTAATAGGTGGTTTAGACGATTTTATTATTGTAGATAAAGATGATGTTTTGTTGATTTATCCTAAAAAGAAAGAACAAGATATAAAACAAATAGTAGCAAAAATAAACGAAAACAAAGCGGACACTTAGTCCGTTTTTTTATTTGTTAAAAATGTGAATTGTGGTTGCTGATACTTAACGATGTACCTTCTGTTATAGAAAAAAGATGATTTATTTATGTAAAATTTAGAAATTATTTACATCAAAATACTATATTTGTGTTACTAACATTTTAAAAAACTACACAAATATGCAAGAAATTATTACCTCTATACAAAATTGGATGGCTTTGCGGTCGCAACCAGACCAATTAGTAGAATTGTTTAATCATTCATCAGGGTTTGAACTAGACATGAGCCTATTTCCCCAACACCAACCCTTGCACGCATATGCAGCGGTGAAAGACAATGGAGAGTTTGGTTTTTATGTGATTTCTCAAGTAAACGATGTAAATTCACCAGATGAAGTGTTAAGCGCCAATTGTTTTTGGTGTGGTTGCGAAGGGTTGAAGAGTCAGGAAATAACTGAAGCAGTTGCTTTAGCACGTATTGATTTATGGCAAACCGATTACCCGGAATGGATTCCTGAGGTTGTGACTACACCTTTTGGTATTTATGAAACATTTTTTATACCTACAGAAGATTTACAGCCACAAACATATAGTGTGTCTTTTGCTTTAAAAGCCGATGCAGTCAATCCAAGTGGGAAAATAGCCGACCTTATTTTAAACAACGGCGCAGGTGTATATTATGATACTGTTCTAGGCGAACCTCCTTACAGAGATCGTTCCAGCTATTATATTTTAGATTTATTGTAAATTATTGATGCTATGAAAATTTTTAAACTTGCCTTATTAACTTTTAGTGTTGCTTTTTTTGGATGCACATCTGATTATACAACTGAAGGTTCTGCAAAACCTGAATTAACGACACAGCAACGACCAAGCAATGGTTATACTTTGGAAGAAGTGATTAAAGGGATGCGTGTATGGGATACCTTACGCAATAATACCAACCAGCTCTTAACTTTGTTTAATAATGCAAATAGTTTAAATGTAAATATGCAATTGTTTCCAGAGGGTAATGCCTTACATGCGTATGCTTGTGTTTTAGAAGGACAATTAAAATTTGCAGTAATTTCTGAAGTGTATGACAATGTTTCGTATGCCGATAGTTTAAGCAAGTACATTCATGTGTTTGATGTGGTATATTCTGATGTTTCTAATTTAAATCAGGCAATCTATCCAGCTTATACCTATTCATTGCCTTCACAATATATCCAAGCAACCGATGCATTAAACAGAATTACAACTTGGAACACAAATTATCGTTCTTGGATTGGTACCAGTTTGCCAATGTATCAATTGTTTTATATACCCACCCATAGTTTAGCACCCCAAAACTATACGGTGTATTTAGGTTTGAAAGATAGTGAGAGCCAACCTAATGTTAAAGTAGCCGATTTGGTTTTAAAAAACAGTGATTCATTTTATGATACGGTGCTTTTACAACCACCCTACCGCGATCGTACTAAAAATTATTTGTTAGATTTATTATAAATAAATGAAAAGCTACTTTTTTATATTTGATTCTTTTGCATATATAAATTCTATTTTACTTATAGTTTATAGCATTTTGGCATTTGTCGTGCTTAAAAGAAATAAAAATAATATACAAAGAGTAATAGCATTTTATTTATTAGCTAGTTGCTTTTTTGATACGTTAAGTAGATTTTTTATTACTTTTTTTAATGAAATAGTTAGCGATACAGGTACTTTTGTATTTATAAGAATTCTTTTTAGAGTAGTCGAATTACTCATCATTGGCTATCTCATTAACAAATATTGGTTAAAAAGCACTGTTGTTTGGTATTTAATCGCCGGCAGCAGTGTTTATTTACTCTATGATTTATGCACCTACAAGGCAAATGGTATTTTAAATTACGAAGCCAATGCCCAAACAGTAGCCAACTTGTTACTAATGATTTTAATTGCAGTAAACCTATTAAAGCAGCTGCGGTCAAATCAAACATTCACAGTTACCAATCAAATGCTTAGCATGGTGTTTCTGGCTTATTTTTCCATACACCTTATTTACACGGTCATTCAAAATTTTATCATCAACCAGTCGTTCAGTGATAAAAGTTTTGTGTTGTTCTATTCCAGCTATGTGGTATTGCACATTGCTTACTATTTCGCGTTAGCGTTTATACTATTTAAAAACCTTAAAAAACACAATTAAAATTTACGAAATATTTTAATGGGCACTTTTTATGGAAAAATGGCAGAATTCAGACACGCTGCTTATTTGGGTAGTTATCATTATTGGGGTAATGATACTGCTTGTAGGAACACTAATTGGGGTTTTTTACATATCATATAAGAAAGTACTTCGGTCAAAAGACGAAGAACTGAAAGCAAAAATGGAATACCAGCGTTCGCTTTTAAAAGTAAGTTTAGAAGCACAAGAAAACGAACGTATGCGTATCGCAGCCGATTTACACGACAACATCATCAGCAAGCTTACCATCATTCGCTTGAAGGCTGTTATGGGTTCTCGTTTGCAAGAATTAGATCAATTGCTGGGAACAGCCATTGATGAATCAAGGCGTATATCCCACGAGTTATTACCCCCATTGTATGAAGAAAAATCTTTAGACGATATCCTTCTCACAGTATTTAAAAGTTGGATAAAAGTGTACAGCATCAAGCATACGATTGATGTGCGCACGGAAAAATTGATCGATAAATCCATCAAACTGCAAACCGTGCGTATTTTGCAAGAACTGCTCAACAACATTCACAAGCATGCCAAAGCTACACATATCCATTTAATGCTTCGCATTACAGACTATTGCGTGGTAATGCTTGTAAAAGACAACGGTATGGGCTTTGATACCAATTGTATCAGAAAAGGCATCGGCTTAAAAAATATAGATTCGAGAGCAGAAAACCTACATGCCCAATACAAATACAAAAGCGTTAAAGAAAAAGGAACACGATTTATTTTATTTGTCACCCATGGAGAAGATAAAACTAGCATTATTAGATGATGATTACTTAATTGTAACTTTACTGAAAAGTTTTTTTGAACAACACCCCCGTTTGCAGGTAGTGTTTGATACAACCGATGGCTATGAATTGTTTACTTTTTTAGAAAAATCTCCTGCAGCGATTGATGTGTTGCTGCTCGATTTAAAAATGAAAACTATTGATGGTTTAGAAGTTTTAAAACATGTGAAAACACATTGCCCCGATATAAAAGTTATAGTGGTATCGTCACATTATCAAGATCATACCATTGGATTTATGACCAAAGAAGGAGTGGCGGGGTTTTTACCAAAAGGAATATCCCCGTTTGAATTAACAGAAATTATTCAGCACGTTCACAAAAATGGTTTTTATTTAAACAAAGACCAAATGGATGTTTTGCGAGAACAAATTTCTCCCAAAGTTGCAAAACCTTGCCTTGAATCAGAGGATGCACTTACAGAGCGCGAAATTGAAATCGTTAAACTGCTTTGCCATCAAAAAACGGCCAAAGAAATTGGCGAACTGCTTTTTATTACCCAACGCACGGTTGAAGGTCATAAAAACAATGTTTTTTCTAAGATAGGCGTTCGCAATGTGGCCGGTTTAATTATATATGCTTTGCAAAAACAAATTGTAACCCTTGAAGAATTGGCCCTTCACTAAATATACACTAATAGGTAATATTACCTATTTTTTTATTTCAGGTAATTTCTACCTTGATTTTTTTAGTTTATTTTAACATTTTTGATAAAAGAAATTTAATTTTTTTAAGCACACGCTTCAGCATAATAGCTCAAAAATGGTATGCAATGTTGAAAGTTTGTAAACAACTAAAAATCAACTAAAAACGGAAAGTTATGAGTGGAAAATTACATGTTTATACAATTATTAACAATCCTATTTTTTTAGAAGGAATAGAAAATTTAATAAAAACTAAAATTGCTCCTAGTGCAATTATCAATCATCAAGACAGTTTACCTTTATCAAATTATACCGAATTAAAAAAGAATGATAAAACCACCGAGTTGCTTATTTATGATGTAACTAAGTTTTCAAATAAAGATTTTAATCAAATACTGCAATTAATGTCTTTAAATGCCCATTTTAAGGTACTTATCATCACATCAAATATCAACATAAGCGATGTGAAATTACTATTTGAAATTGGTGTGATGGGGATTATCAATAATAATGTTCAGCCCGATCAATTTGTAGAGAACCTTACCAAAGTAATCAACGGTAAAAAAGTACTTTCTCGCGAATATTGGGATTTAATTGTAGATTATTTCTTTCATTCGGTAGAGAATTTGAGTTTAATTAATGAAAAAAAAACAAGTGACAACAACAACGATGTTTTGCTATTGGCAGAATTAACTTCGAGAGAGAAAGAAATTTTAGGATACATTTGCGATGGTAAAAGCACCCGCGAAATATCTGAAGATTTATTTTTGAGTTTGCACACAGTGGAAACCCATCGACGAAAAATACTGCATAAAATGGGTGTGAAAAACACCGCCGCGATGGTAAAAATGGCCATAAAGTGCAATTTATACGCTTTATAGAAAAACAAAAACCGCTTTGCAGCGGTTTTTTTTATGGAAAAAAATGGGGAATGGCAATCCCCATTTTGCTTATTCATAATCAGCCATTTCTGCATTTGCGATAATCAATGTGCGCACATCATTGTCATTCAAATCAATTTTATAAATGTTGCGTTGCGAAATCATATCGTTAGAGGTATTCGTGAAAATAATTTCCGAACTATTTGGTGAAAATATTGGGTCAATATCAACAGACCCCATTGGTTTAAAGCTCACAGCTGAAATATCGGTGTGGGTGTTGTTCGTAATGTTGTAAATATACATGCGTGTATCAAGTTGTTTGTATTGCCAATCTTCGTTTCCAGAAACATCGTGTGTATAAAGCAATTGATTGCCGGTCACATCAAAATCAAGTCCACCCACGGCTCCGGATACGTTTTCTAAAACCGTATGCAATACATTTCCATTGCTGTCTAAGATTATTATTTTTGCTTGATAGCCATTTATATCGTTCGTAGTAATAGCTATTTTTGAACCATCGTTGCTCCATGCACACTTTGTAATAAAATGTCCGTTGAGCGTTTGATATATCTGGGTTTGCCCGGTGCCATTGCTGTTCACTTGATACAGTTTGTCAAAACTTGGAAAGATAAATTGGCTGCCATCGGCTTTCCATGCAAAAGATAATTGATCGCTTCTAAAACCGTTTAAAGGGGTTTGACTTATTTTCAGCTCGTTTTGCCCGTCTAAATCTGCAGTAAATAAATGGGTTTGTCCGTTATAGGTTTGCAGATAAGCCAATTTGTTTGCCACATTGTTTTTTCTCGGTTTCCAAGTAGCATTGCTCCAAGCGGTAATCGATATTTCTTCTTGCAAATCGGTAGCCAATATAGAGTAACTGCCTAAATTTTTTCGCACAAAATGATAGCGGTATTCTGGGTTTTTTCGCACGGTAAATTGATAAGCCTCACTGAAAACATCGCTGTTAATACTGTCTGAAGCCACCACTTGCCAGGTGTAAGTAGTTCCAAAATCTAATTGGGTCATAGTGATTTTTTTGGTACTTATATTCGGAATTTCAACACGGTTGTTGGTTCGGTTGTTGGTAAAAATCAATTTATAAGTCAACGTATCCAAATCAGGATCCGAACATTCCCATTCCAATTCCACATTGTTGGTTAAATTGGTAGCCAAATTTTTAGGCGATACAAGCACGGGAACAGTAGGAGGGTTGTTCAGTGATTCATCGGTCACCATTTCAAAAACAAGATGCACTTTTTGTTCAAATTCACTAATTGTAATCGATTGGTATTCGGTAACATATCCCTTTAATTCCGCACGAACCGAGAAAGTTCCCATTGGCAAAGTTCCTTCAATAGCAAAGTTTCCGTCTTCATCCGTAAAAACGGTTGTAGAAGCGGGTGTTGTGGATATTTTTACATTCTTTAAAGGTTCATTAGAGGCTTCTAAACGAACACTTCCCGTTAATGTTGCTTGTGCATTTCCATCGATGGTATCTTCGCTACAACTTGCAAAGATGAGTGAAAAAGCGATAATTATGTAGTAGTAGATAGATTTCATATTTTAAATGCTAATAGTTATTTTCCAAGATAAACCTGCACGCCCATTCCAAATTGTAAAAAATGATCGTTTCTTTTGCCCGAAATTACTTCGTCCCAATCATCAGTAAAGCCCACATGGTATTTTCCAAAGCCGCGAATACCAACCGATGGCGAAACCATATATTCCAAACCTGCGCCGAATTGGGATTTTAATTGTATTTTTCCTTTCTTGGATGTGATATTTTCAAAAGAACCCAAACCAGCAGAAAAGTAAGGTGTAAAATTGTTGAAAGGCAACATTAAATATTCCAAATCAAGTTCCAAAGAAGTGAATTGCGCCTTGAAATAGCGGTCTGAACTTAAATTTTGATAGCCATAAGCTGCGTTTAAACTAAAATGATCCGAAAAGAGGTATTTAAAATTGCCGCTTGCACCAAACTGGGAAGTAGAGGGTGCATAATCACCCCGCAAAGAGTTTGCCGTAACCGATGCGCCTATCGAAAATTTTGCACGGCGGTTGGAGTCCCAATCTCCTTTTCCGGGAATTCTTTTAGTGCTTTCTGCCACTTCTTTGGTATATTCTGCCAACAAAGCATCTGCTTTCGATTTGTCTTGGTTGGTGGCGTTCCATACATTGTCTTTAATTCCTTCTAAAATCAATAAATAAACGGCTTTGTTTATGGCTTCGCTCACAGCCATTTGCACGGGTTCATTGTTGGTCACGCCCACTTCTGCTTCCATTAAACGCTCGGTATCCACATATCGAAACATGCTGGCATTAACCGATTGCGAAAGAATGGTTTTAGAAGTGTAAATGGTTTTTAGAATTTTACCCGAATTGGTTGAAACCGCACGCAAATAAACCGTGATACGGTCTTGGCGGTATTCAGTAGATCCGCCTATACCAAAATACCGCGCACCTGCACCGCCTGTTAAAATGTTGGTGTCATACGAAATCACGCCGCCTTCTAGCAAAATGCCTGCAAAGAGCAGTGGTGCCAATGTTTCTTTGGCTTGCCCGTTGGTATATTCCTGGCGGGTGGTTCTAATAATTTGGCGTTCGTTTAAAAGGTTGCCAATGTTTTCGCGTTCAATTGGGGCAAACCACTTGCTGTCTTCTAACGATTTTATGAGGATAGTGGTTAAACCCTGCGGAACAGCTGTACTCCAGTTGGCTCCGGTGGCCGATGCTTTATACTGCCCGGTTTGATCTCTAAACTTGTAAACCCCTACGACAATTGGTTCTTGTGGTTTGGGCAGTTTTTTAAAATCTTTTTCGGTTGCTGTAACCTCACCAATTACCGATTGGTATTCCACACCGGCGGGCGGCGAGAAAAATACCCCACAAGCCTGAAAAAGACCACCAAGGCAAAGCAGCAACAGTATATTTTTTGTAGATAATTTCATAACTGTAAAGGCAAATTTTTATAAAATAATTTCGGTAACTTCTCCGGTCTGGTTGTCAATAATTCTAATCACGGTGCCGGTACGCGTTTCATCAATAGAAATAATTAAATCACCAATTTCAAATGTGCCCTCTTCTAAACTTCCTAAATCTTCGTTTTCTTCAAATAATCCGCGTGATAATTGCGATAAAATTTGCCGTTTTACAGTTTCTGAAAAGCTATCTAATAAACTTGTTTTGTTTGAATTTTTATTGTCATCGAATTGGTTTTGGGCGTTGGCAGAAGCCAATAAGCCATTGTAATTAAGCGGATTTCCGCCAAAGTTGGGGTTTACGGGTGTGTAAACCAATTGCTGTGCGTTGCTAACAGCACAAACAATTAAAAGCAATATGGTTGGTACTAATTTTTTCATTTTTACTATATTTTAATAAGTGAATTCGTTTTTTAACTTGCCCCGATTGTTAGAATAAGCTACCAATCTTTTAAAAGTTGCAGCAACTTGTTCTTTTAGGTATTCTTCATCGGGATTGGTGAAAAATTCAATGATGAGGTCTTGATCCACTTTTACTTGCACAATACTAGATAAACCGCGGTAAGGCAATTCGGAAATATTGATGATAAAATCAAATTTTGTGGGATATTGCGTATAAGCGGCATAGAAAAAATCGTAGTAATCTCTACCAATTTTGGTTTTAGAGTCATCTACCACAATTCCTTGCACACCAATCAGTGCGGTTTCTTTTATTGGGATTAGTTCTTTGGTGATAAACTGCACCGAATCTTTGGTAATTAAACGGTTTTCCACTTCATCTCTGATAAAAAGAATAGCCGTTATTTTTTGTTTTGATGTTTGATTAATAGTTGTTGATGATAAGCTTTCAATTTGGTTGGGTTTTAAGGTAAACTTTCCTTTTTGTTGATTTACAGATAAATTTTTGTTGGCATCGGTTTTCTTTATCAAAAGCAAATAATCCAATTCATAATGATAACTGCCGTTGTTTTGAACCGTTGGTCTAAATGTTAAAGTGTTTTCTGATTGCACCACATCTATTTTAGCCACAATTAAGCTGTCTCTGAATTCTTGTGCATAAGAAGCAGAAACAAAGCAGTAGATAAAAACTAAAATAGGGTAGATTTTTTTCATTGGTAATTTCTTATAATGATACTTCGGTCGTTTCCTGAAACTTTCACCGACATGTTTTCCATAATGCTATTGTTGCCATAAATTTCCATGTAATTGTTGGTGCCTTGCATTTGAATGTTCATGTTGGAAGGTTGTAGTTTTGATGTCTCGGTATAAAAAAGCAATTGTTGGTCGCCTGTTTGGTTTACCTGCATTTGCTGGGTTTCTAGTTGCGCAATATTGTTGTTGCCAATTTGGGTGATTTGTGTACCCACGGTTTGATACATACTGTTTAGCAGCATACTTTCGGTAAACATTTGCTGGTTTTGTATTTCTTTTATATCAGAAGAAATAGAGGATTGTTGGGTTTGCTGTGCACTTAATGTGATACATCCAAAAAGCGAAAAATATACAGCCAGTCTATTTTTCATACGGATTGGTGTTAAGATTAATAGATTTTTAAACGAAAACTGCCCAATAATAAATTTTAAGTGAACTTGAAATTGATTATGAGCAGTTTTTACAATTAAACAATATAAATTGTGATCAAATAGTTTAGTTGCTTTGTGTTATAGAAAGTGTGTTTCCAGAACCCATTTGTATACCTTGGTGGAAGTGATCCATACCTGATTGCGAAATCGTAGCTGAATGAGAAGTACCCATTTGCATGCTAGAAGACATATTGCCATCGCCTGATTGCATTAAATCAACCATGTTTCCATTACCAATTTGCATTGCCGAACCTTCGTTGTTGTTTCCAATTTGGTCAAATTCTGCATCGTTATTACTTCCAGTTTGTAAAGCCATTGCTTCGTTTGAATCGCCTTCTTGCATGATATCTGCCCAGTTGCTGTTTCCTGCTTGGGTAATTCCAGCGATGTTCATATCACCATCTTGGTAAGCTACTGCTTCGTTTGATGAACCCATAGACATAATGTCTGCTTCGTTTGCATCACCAAATTGATCCACATCTGCCATGTTGTTGCTTCCAAACATTTGTGTAATGGTTGCGCTGTTGTCGTCTCCATTTCGGTTTACATCAGCAGAGTTGTTATTTCCAAAAAACTGTGTGATTTCTGTGCTGTTGTCTCTACCAATGGTGTATTCTTTAGCAGAATTGTCGTTACCTACCTGACTTACAGAAACTTCATTGTCTCTACCTCTTTGATAAGTATCTGTCCAGTTATCGTTACCCACTTGTGCAACTTCTGCATCATTACTTATACCATTTTGGCGTACGCGGATGTAGTTATCATCACCATCTTGTGAAGTTTCAGAAGAGTTGTAACCATCGTTTACTTGTAAAACAGTTAAAGCATTACGGTCACCCGTTTGTTCAGCTGTTGAAGTGTTGAAGTCAGATACACGTGTGCCGGTAGATTGTGTGATACTAGCAGTGTTTGCATCACCATCTTGCGCCAAAGTAGATGCGTTTCCTTCGCCCCACTGAGTTAAAGTAGCACTGTTGTCATCTCCCTCTTGACTGATCCAAGAAGTGTTACTTGTACCTGTTGAAGAAACCATTGCCGTGTTGTCGTCACCATCTTGTGCCAATTCACTTTCGTTGGTTGTACCATCTTGCATTACACTTGCAAAGTTGTAGTCACCAGATTGCTCAGCTTCGCTTTGGTTTCCGTTACCTGTTTGTGAAGTTGTAGCTTCGTTTCCTTCGCCTAACTGTGCTACAATAGAACCGTTTCCGTTTCCGTTTTGGGTTAATTCGTTAAAATTTGCACTACCTGTTTGAGTTGTAGTACCTGTATTTCCGCTTCCTGTTTGTGAAGAGTAATCTACATTTGTTTGCGCTGATGCTGCCGCTGTTACAAAGAAAGCTACTGCAGCACTTAGTACTAATTTTTTCATATGATAAATAATTAAATGTTTGTATTTCAAAGTTATGGTCTTTGTAAAAGCCAATCAATCGCTGGTTTCCGCCATATTTTTAAAATACTCAAAAACCATTAGAAGAAGGTATCGTAGCACAAACACGCAGGTACTAATTTATTGTTGTAGAACAAATTCTACATAAATTGACAGAAACGTACTACAAAGGTTTTTGGCGCAGCAGCGTAATTTTGTCATGTAAATAAAATCATAGAACAGCAGTTTGGGCAAATGCTGTTGTTCAAAAAAAGATATTTTACAAAAAAAATGTTAGGGAATTGAAAAAGAAGAATAATTATTGTTTGTAGTTATCGCGAGAAATCATTTTGGTTTCTCGCTTTTTCTTTTAAAGAGATTTAAAATACATCATATTTCCAAATGAAAAAGATTATTTTAGCACTAAACCTGTTGTGTTTTAGTTTAGGATTTTCTCAAATTACAAGCACGGTGGTTAACAAAGAAAATTTCGAAGCATCGGGCTTTCCGTTTTTGGGTACACGTGTTTTGCAGGTCGAAAAAATTGCTACACCAAAAGAAGAAAACTATTATGTGTTTTCTAAAAACGAACGCGGCAGTTTGCAAGACGAGTTGTACATACAGCAGTTTAAAAAGGTAAATAACGAATGGAAAGTTGTTGCAGAAGACAAAGTTGCCGAACCTGGAATTGTTACATCGGTTTGGAATGCCCGCAAAGCTTTTTTCGATGCCGATAAAGACGGGCAAGCAGATGTGTTGTTTGTTTATTCTAAACATCCAAAAGAAAATATGGATGAACAGTTGAGCGTAGTTTTGCTGTTGATCTACAAAAATAAGTTCTACCGAATGGAAAGTTCGGCAGAAAACAATTACGAACCTATGTTTGATACCTACGATTTTAATCCGGAAGATTTACCAGCAGCTGTTTTCAAAGAATTTAAAGATTATTGGAACAATTTAGATAAAAATTAATTGCAAAAAGTAATTATAATAAGGTGCTATCCATTATCAATTAAATCGTTCAATGGTGCATCTTAAGTTGGTGAAAAACCGCTTTTAAATAATTTTTATGCGTTTGGCTAAAAGGTAAAGTAGCATCGTTTATGAGCTCTTTTAATGAAAGTTGGTTTACTTTTTCTTTGTCTGCAGGTTCAATAACAGCATCGGGATAATTTTCGTGCAATAATTTGTCTAATTGCTGTAAAGCTTTGGTATGAATTCGGTTGTTGTTATTGAATTCAAAAAGCAGTGTGCTGTATAGATAGTCATAATCTATAAATTCTTGTTGAATATTTTGCAGATTTAAAGGAACCAAAATTTCATCATCATCAAATGTTTGTCGGGTAGCCACATTCACATTCTTGATATTAGAAAGTTTGGATTGGTGCTTGTTATGCAATTCTTTTAAAGCCGCATGAAACTGTTGCTTGGTAAATTCTTTGTTCTTTAATTTTTGTTTGTATTGCCGAACCAATTCCCCAAATCCCAATTGAATCAGGTCTTTTTCTATTGCGCTTTTAAAAAACCAAAACATGGTGTATCATTTTTAAATCAAACAAAAAAAGGTTATTTTTTACCTGTATGAAATTTACGAATTTCTTTTAATAATTCAGATGAATAAACAAAATCAACGATGTCTTCATTATCGGTTTTCATGATTTCGGTACTGTTTCCTTCCCAAACTAATTTTCCATCCTTCAAAAAACAAATATGTTCCCCAATTTGCAGAACCGAGTTCATATCGTGGGTATTAATAACGGTTGTAATATTGTATTCGTGGGTAATTTCCTGAATTAATTCATCAATAACAATCGATGTTTTTGGGTCTAAACCTGAGTTTGGTTCATCGCAAAACAGATATTTAGGATTGTTTACAATGGCACGAGCAATGGCAACACGTTTTTGCATACCACCCGAAATTTCCGAAGGCATTTTTGTGTTGGCATCAATCAGTTTCACGCGATCAATTACTTCCTGCACACGGTCGCGAATTTCTGCATTGGTTTTGTTGGTAAACATTTTTAGCGGAAAACCAATATTTTCTTCCACAGTCATAGAATCAAACAAAGCACTACCTTGAAAAACCATTCCCATCTCGGTTCTCAATGTGCGTTTTTCGTTCGGATCTAAGGTAGAAAAATCTCTACCATCAAACAAAATAGTTCCGCTATCTGGCAAATGCACACCCAATAATGTTTTTAGCATCACCGTTTTTCCCGACCCTGATTGTCCAATAATCAAATTGGTTTTTCCGGGTTCGTAGGTAGTGGTAATTCCTTTTAAAACCTCTTTTTCGTCGAACGATTTTTTTAAGTTTTTTACTTCAATCATTAGGTTAATAACATTTGGGTTAACACATAGTTACAAATAATAATGGCAATCGATGTCCACACGAATGCTTTGGTTGAGGCTTTTCCCACTTCCAAGGCGCCGCCTTCCATGTAGTATCCGTAAAAAGAAGGAACTGTTGCCAAAATAAAACCAAATACGGCTGTTTTAATAAAGGCATATACAATGTGAAAAGGTATAAAATCGTCTTGCAAACCTTTTATAAATTCTTCTGGAGCTAAATATCCGCCTAAAGACCCCGCAACATATCCGCCCAAAATACCAATAAACATACTTAAAGCAATCACAAAAGGGTAGGTGATAGAAGCAATTAATTTAGGAAAAACCAAGTAGTTTAAAGGATTAATTCCCATTACTTCCAAGGCATCTATTTGCTCGGTAACACGCATGGTTCCGATACTCGATGTGATATAAGAACCCATACGTCCGGCCATGATAATGGAGATAAACGTGGGCGAGAACTCTAAAATAATAGATTGTCTTGCTGTAAATCCTATTAAATATTTAGGGATGATTGGGTTGTTTAAGTTTAATGCGGTTTGTATGGTAACAACTGCGCCAATAAAGAATGACAAAAAAGCTACAATACCCAATGAGCCTATGATGAGCTCATCGATCTCTTTAAAGATCAAGTTTTTCATAAGACGCCATTTGGTTGGTCGTCGAAAGATTTCGCCCAACATAATGAAGTACTTACCAATGTTGCTTAACATTTTAATCATAACACATTTTTAATCTGCTAAATTACTAAAATAAACTTTTAATCTTACACTTGTTAATGGAATTTAAGAGATTTAAAAACAGTGATAAAATTATAAATCAAGAAAAGGAAAACCATCACGTTTTCCTTTTTTTTATCTGATTATCCAAACATTTTTTCTTTCATCTTTTTCCAGCGGTAGTTTCGTATAAATTGGGCTTGTTCTTTTGTAACCAATAAAGGAGTTTTATTGTTTTTGGCTTTAAAAAATCCTTTTAAATAATCTATAAAAAGCAATGGTTTTTGTTTGCGCAAAGCCAGTTTTAAGCCTGCAATCGCCGTAATCCAAAAACCGTATCCCAATCTGTAAAAAGCTTCGCCTTGTTTGTATCGTGCCGATTGATCGTAAATGGCACCAGTTGGTTTTAAATGTTTTACTTTTAAATCTTCTAAAGTAACAATCTGCCAATTGTAAAAACGGCACAGCAATTCATCAACCGTATCCCAACCCATCGCAGGTCGCAAACCGCCAATTTCTGCAAAACAAGCTTTGCGGTAGGCTTTAAACGCTCCGCGGATATGGTCTTTATCGGTTAAACTTTCTAAAACCCATTCGTTGTTTTTTTCGATATAGGCAAAACCGCCCACCATTTGCTCTGGACTGAAATATTGTGCTAAATACTGTTTTACATTGCTTATAACCTCTGGAGTGAATGTAAGTTTTTTAGGCTTGATTTGATGCCTTTTTTGGGCTTTTCGATGTGCTAAACTGGCTTTATAGATGCCGTTTCTGCCATCAGAATTTCTCTTGATTTCTCTGGAAACAACCGATTTGTCTTTCCCGATATAGTCGGCAATTTCAATAATTCGTTTACCTAAGCTGTGGTAAGTTTCAATTTTGTATCTTTGTTCAAGCGTTAAATGTCCCATCTTTATTTTGTAGTGTCGAAACCACAAAGTAAGGTATTTTTTCGCCAACAGGGGGAACATTTTAGCCCCGCGGGGCTAAAATGTTCCCCCTGTTTTTTTTATGATGTTGCATTTATTAGTTGAATCTAAGTTTATTTATATATTTAGATGATTAAATTTTTTTAATGAGAAGAGTAAAAGAATTAGAAGGGCTTTTGAAAGACAAAAAATCTTTGTATTTAACATTGATTTTGTCAATTTGCTATATACTACCACTTATTGTAGCAAATTATGAATATTTAGATGACTATGGTAGAAATTTGCACGGTTATGGATGGCAACATGACGGCAGATACCTCGCCACGTTTTTGGGAAAAATTTGGTCAGTAAACTCAAGTATTTTTTCAATTTTTCCATTTTCAACTATTTTAAGTGCACTGATTTTGGGCTTTACGGGTTATATCCTAAGCGAACTTTTGGAAATAGAAAAGGGTAAGTTGATAAGATGGACTCCTTTATTAATACTTACGATGCCAACTTTTTTAGGAAATTTAGTTTTTAAATTTGATTGTTTACCAATGGCACTTTCATTATTTCTGATTGTTTTCCCATTTGTGTTTTATAATTCTTGGAAAGTTTTTTTTGTAATATCAATAATTGGTGTTTTTTTATCTTTTGGTCTTTATCAAAGTAGTGCTACATGTTACTTTATGGTTGGATCTATATTTTTAATTAGAGAAATACTTGCAAACGCATGGAAGTTGTTTTTTTATCGTTTTTTTCTTATGATGGTTAGTTTTATCATTGCTTTTTTGTGTTATATACTAATTTTGAAATTAGGTGATTTGCAAATGTCGGATAGAACAGAAACTATTTTTGGAACATTATTTTTTGATTCACTAGTTGCTAATAAAAATCTCTTTACTGAGCGTTTAGTAACATTGTTATACACTGGTAACTATAGGTATTTAATCTCATTTTTTATCATAACAAATTTAATAGGTATAGTTTATTATTTCAATACTAGCTTTAAAAAACTTTTTATTATACTTTCTGTACTTGCAATTTTAGTAATTAATGTATGTCTAATTTCTGGTGTAAATATTCTCCTGAAGAATACATATTGGGATTTAAGAACCTTTTGTGGTTTAGGCTTCTTTTTGCTTAATGTAAGTTTTTTTCAAAAGTATTTAAAGAGTAAATTCATTGATTTAGCAAGAATATCTTCCTTTGTAATTATTTTCTTTTCATTCGTTTTAATGGCTCAATTTGGGAGAGTGTTAAAAAATCAAACTGAATTTCAAAATAATATTGCAATCGAATTAAATACCTTCTTTAAAGAGAAAGATATAAAAAAAGTAGCATTTATAGGAACATTAAGAATTGCTAGTAGAAATGAATTCATATATAACAAATTTCCATTGTTTACAAACTTATTGAGCAGCCCGATTGGGCAATATTCAGCATGGACTAAGGAGGCTCTAAATTATAATGGTAGGTTAAATAGTATAGAGGTAATTGATGGGAGTAATCTTCTATGTCAAGGGTTGATAATTGAAGAAAACGAATTATATACTATTACTCAAGTTGATAATGAAACGTTGCTTATTGACTTTAATAAAAATAATTGTAATTAAAAAACGTATTTTTGAACGTGCTTTAATAAGAGCTTATGAAAGAAATCGCTATAATTGTTCCTGTTTTCAATGAAGAGCTGAATATACCTGCTTTTTTAAAAGAGTTTTTAAAGTTTGAAAATGTATTGCTTGCCCGTAATTATTCCGCAAATGTTTTGTTTGTGAACGATGGTAGCACCGATGGAACAGAAGAAATTTTAACTGAATTAATCAAAACCACGCCCCATTGTGAAGCTTTGTTTTTTTCTCGTAATTTTGGAAAAGAAGCTGCACTTTTCGCAGGATTGGAACATGCGAAAGGTGATTTGGTGGTGCCGATGGATGTTGATTTACAAGATCCGTTTCATTTGATTTTAGATATGCTTTCGGCTTATGAAAAAGGTGCCGATGTGGTGCTGGCACAGCGCAGTAACCGCGACACAGACAGCTTTTTTAAACGTTTTTCTGCACAATGGTTTTATAAGTTAAACAATAAAATGTCGGCATTAAAACTGCAGGAAAATGTAGGTGATTTTAGATTAATGACCCAACAAGTGGTGCAAGAAATTGTTCAATTGCAAGAAAATCAATTGTTTATGAAAGGTTTGATGAGTTGGGTGGGTTTTAAAACCACCACAATTCATTACGCACGCCCGGCAAGATTAAAAGGAACCACCAAATTCAACTACAGAAAGCTATGGAATTTGGCTTTAGATGGCATCACATCTTTTTCTACATTGCCTTTAAAGGTGTGGACCTATTTCGGCACTTTTATCGCTTTGATATCCTTTTTATATGGATTAAAAATCATTATAGAAAAATTGTTTTTTGGAATTGCGGCGTCGGGTTATGCATCGCTAATGGTGGCCGTTCTGTTTTTTGGAGGTGTACAATTAATCGGTATTGGTGTGTTGGGAGAATATTTAGGAAGAACTTATTTGGAAACCAAACGCCGCCCCCGATACATTCTTAAAAATCAATTAAAAAACAACAATAAATGACACTTGAAAATAGTTTTTTTATAAAAAAGTTTGATGATTTTCTAAAAACCATTCAAAAGAACAAGACCTTTATTTTTTTAGTAGCGGCTGTTTCTATACTTTATATTTTGCCGATACTTTTAACCAACACCTTATACGTAGATGACCTCAACCGTATGGTTGAAGGTTATGATTGGGAACACGACGGCAGGTTTAGCAGTTCGTTCATCATGCACTTACTGTCTTTTCAGCGAACAGTGGTTTTTAGTTTATTTCCGTTTTCAAATATTGCAAGTGTATTGATTATCTCGCTTTCTGGCTTTATCTTTTGCTATGCAATAGGTGTTCGCAACAAAATACAATTGTTCATTGGAAGTTTACTTTTAACAACTTGTCCGTTTATATTAGAAATTTTAGTTTATCGGTTTGATTGTATTCCCATCAGTTTATCATTTTTGTGCATCACTGTTCCCTTTCTTTTTTACCAAAACAAAAAAGTATTCTTCTTGATATCGCTAGTTGGTATTCTATTAAGTTTAGGTTTTTACCAAACAACAGCCCTTTCGTACTGCATCATTCTGTGTTTTTCCCTTATTAAAGATATATGGAACAACCTTTTTAAAACCGCACTTATAAGTGGTTTCATAGCCTTTTTTGCTTTTATTTTAGGCTTTGCAGGGTACCAGCTTGTGGTGAATATACTCGATATGCAAATGCTGCAAGACGGCAGAGGAGCATTTGTTTTTAAAGATGAAAATTTGCGAATGGTGTTTGAATACCACCTTGCCGGATTAAAAGAGCTGATAGCATCTTTAATTGATTCGTCGTATAAATACACTCTTTATTTTTTATTTGTTTTTACGGCGGTTGCAGCGATTATGTATGTAGCAACGAACATAAAAGCCCACTGGAATAAATATTTGCCATTTAAACTGTTGGCTGTGTTGTTTTTAGCTGTCTGTATAATTGCTTTTGTTGCTGGGATAAACATGGTGGTCTATGAGCCGCGATGGGTTCCCAGAGGTATGATTGGCTGGGGGTTTGCTATGTATGCTTTTTATTTTGTGTTGATCATCAATAAAGAAACTTTTTGGAAGAACGTTCGTTTAGTGATTGCTTTTCTGCCCATTATGTACTATTCCTTTATTATTTCCTCACAATTAGGTGTTTATTTAAAAAACCAAGACGAATTTTCAGATTTTATTATCAATTTAGTGTCGCCTCAATTAATCGCTTATGAACGTGTGAAAGTAACCGAACATCAACGTATAAAACTGGTTATCAAAGGAACCATTAAAAGAGCCCATCGCAACAATAGTGTAAACACCACCACCTTACCGTTTGTAAATAAATTGGCACCTGTGTACGAAAACAAAGATTGGGGCTGGGGAATTATTCGGGTAAACAAGTTTAACAACATCGCAAGCGAATATATTGGAGGAGAAAGACGCGAGGAAATTCTAAAAAATATCAACGATTATCCCATTATAGACCGAAATATTTACTACACCTTGCGTTTGAAACACGATGTAGCCATTTTAGATTTTGACAATGAAGATTAAGAGATAAACAATAGGTTTATGTTAAAAAAAGTTAATTATTTTTAAAATTTATTTTTATAATTTATTTTTATAATTTATTTTTATAATGTTTAATTTAAGGCTATTAGAAAATTAGAAAGCCTATTTAATAAAGAATCGTTTATAATTATGAAAAAAATAATTGTACTATTGATGCTTGCAGTATCCACTGTGAGTGTGGCACAAGACAAGCAAATCACTTTTGAGGATTCTAAAGATTACAAAGAGTTGTTGCTTTTTTACAAGCAAACGATGGAGTCTGGGAAACAATTGGAACTTGATTTATTGCGAAAGGAATATTTAAACAAATTTGGACAAAGTAGTTTCCAAGAAATGAGTGCTTCTGGTTTATCAATGGATAAATGGTTGGAAAAAAATATAAAGAAAACAAATTTTAAATCCATTGAAGAAGCAAATACTTTGTTAGCAAAAATGGAAAAATTAGAGCTGGTTCTTAAAGAGGATCGTAAAAAGATCGAACCTATTTTTACAAGGTTAAGCAAAGAAGTAGGAACTGCCGCCTTGTTTAAAAAAATTAGCGAAGATTTAAAAACAGTGATAAAATTATAAATCAAGAAAAGGAAAACCATTACGTTTTCCTTTTTTTTATCTGATTATCCAAACACTTTTTCTTTCATCTTTTTCCAGCGGTAGTTTCGAATAAATTGGGCTTGTTCTTTTGTAACCAATAAAGGAGTTTTATTGTTTTTGGCTTTAAAAAATCCTTTTAAATAATCTATAAAAAGCAATGGTTTTTGTTTGCGCAAAGCCAGTTTTAAGCCTGCAATTGCCGTAATCCAAAAACCGTAACCCAATCTGTAAAAAGCTTCGCCTTGTTTGTATCGTGCCGATTGATCGTAAATGGCACCAGTTGGTTTTAAATGTTTTACTTTTAAATCTTCTAAAGTAACAATCTTCCAATTGTAAAAACGGCACAGCAATTCATCAACCGTATCCCAACCCATTGCAGGTCGCAAACCGCCAATTTCTGCAAAACAAGCTTTGCGATACGCCTTAAAAGCTCCGCGGATATGGTCTTTATCGGTTAAACTTTCTAAAACCCATTCGTTGTTTTTTTCGATATAGGCAAAACCGCCCACCATTCCAATTCGGGGGTCTTGATGAAATGTTTCGATAATTCGTTCAAAATAATTATGCGGAAGAATCAAATCGGCATCTAATTTCACAATAATATCAAAGGAATCGTCCAGTGTTTCAAAACCTTTCTGAAATGCACGAACTACTTTGCTTCCCGGTAAATGTTTGTTTTCAGAAGCATTAAAAACCTGCGAAATATTTTCGTGTTTTTTTTCAAAATCGGCAATGATTTCAGAAGTTTTATCGGTAGAATGATCGTTTACCACCACCATTTTATCGGGCACAACAGTCTGCTGCACTAGTGATTGCAAGGTTTGGGCAATAAAAGCTTCTTCATTATATGTTGGGATAACACAATAAACCTTCATGTTAAATTTTTTCTGCTAAAATCATGTAATAACGCGGGGTAAACTTTCGCAACAAAGGGCGAATACCTATCTTTTTCACCGCATGTGCCCATTTCTTTCGAGCCGTAATTTTATAGCCACACTTTTCAATCAGCCAATCCAACTGCCAATCTTCAAACTCGTGGTAATGGCGGTCGCGCGGATCTGTTTTACTCCGATAAGCCGGTGAAAACCACAAACGCAACGGCACCGAAATAACAATTTTTTGCGCCTTGCAACTTTTTAAAACCGTGTATGGATTCAGTAAATGTTCAAAAATTTCAAAAGCCGTTAGCACCTCATAATCTGTTTGTTGCAATGCTTTTTGGTTTTCATCCAAATCTTCTCCTGTGGTGTTTTGCACCTTAAAACCTTCTTTCTTCATCAACACAGACAGCGGATTTTCCACTCCCAAATCTAAAATTTTGGCATCTTTTGAAACATGTTGCTTCAAAAAATCCATGGTGATTTGAAAACGTTCTTTTGGATAGGTTTTTTCGTACATAATTGAAAATTTAGATTCGTAAAAGTAATTAAAATCAATTTAAAGATTAACGATTATATTTGTAAAAAAACTACAATGAACAACCGCTTCTCCAGCAAACAAGCTTTATGGTTCACACTGATCAATTATTTCGGTGTGCTCATTGGCACGGTTTCCACATTGTTTATATATCCAAACGATAAGGAATTACTGGGAATTATTGGTTTTATTGATGGTTTTGCACAAGTTTTATATCCTGTTATGGTTTTGGGTGCATCGACTGCCTTGCTGAATTTTCAACCCAAATTAAACGAATACTTGCAACGAAAATTGTTTTCATACAGCATGGTTTCTATAATCGGAATGATTTTTTTCTGTGCCCTATCCGTGTTATTGATTTATTGGTTCAATTGGCTGGAAAACAAACAGTATTTTATTTACGGATTTGCAATTGCCATTTGCTTGGCGTTTGTAGATTTGTTTAAAAGGCAAGCTACCAATTTGCAAAAGCTTTCTGTTCCAACTTTTTATGAAAAAATCATCCCTAAAATCAGTTTGCCCTTTGCTTTTGCGTTGATTTTATATTTTGGTTTTACTGCAACAAAAGGATTGATTTTTTACACCGCTTCTTTTGCTGTGATGCTGTTTGCAATAGGCTTTTATCTCTTCAAATATTTTAAACCCGTTGGTACATTCAACTATAAAGATCTTTTTCAAGAAATACCCAAAAAGCAGTATTACCAATACAGTTTGTACGCCTTTTCGGCAAGTTTAGGATCGTTTTTTGCTTTTCGGATTGATTCTTTAATGATCCCCGAGTTTTTGTCGAACGCAGCCAATGGCGATTTTAAATTGGGCGTAAATTTAGCAAATACACTCATGATTCCTGCAACAGGCGTTTTTGCATTGTACAGTCCGTTTATTTCGGAAGCATTAAAGAAAAACGATTTATCGGTTTTAAAAATAAAATATGCCGATGTTTCCAAAAACCTCTTTTTTATAGGTATTTTACTATACGGCTGTGTGCTGTTGGGAATGAACGATTTTTTTGAGCTGCTGTCAACGGCCGATCAATTAATTCCTGTTTTGCCCGTGTTGTACATTTTAGGTGGCAATGTAGTGCTGAACATGGCAACCGGTTTTAATACCGAAATCATTGCCTATTCAAAATTCTACCGATTCAATTTAATAGCGATTGTGGTACTGGCGGTTTTAAATGTAGGTTTAAATTATTACGTGCTAACACAGACCAATTACGGAATCATTGGTGTGGCTTGGGCATCGTTTTTTTCC
This sequence comes from Paenimyroides aestuarii, assembly GCF_024628805.1. Classification (NCBI taxonomy): domain Bacteria; kingdom Pseudomonadati; phylum Bacteroidota; class Flavobacteriia; order Flavobacteriales; family Flavobacteriaceae; genus Paenimyroides; species Paenimyroides aestuarii. Next base: position 1,582,254 of record NZ_CP102382.1, read on the forward strand.
ATGACCGTTTTTAATCTGCTAAAAATGGCGTTTATTTACAAACACTTTAAAATGCTGCCCATAAACGCCCATTACACAAAAACCATAGCAAGTAGTTTGGTTTTACTGCTGATAGCATATTTTTTACCCTTCAATTTCTTAGGAAATTTCGCCTTTGTAGCCCGTTGCGGCTTTTTTGCTCTTGCCTTTATGGTGTTGATCTACCAAACCGGTTGGGTGCAAGAATTCAATAACAATGTGGAGAAAATAAAGAAAATATTTTTAAAAATTAAATAGCTACACTACACTTTAGGTTAGTTACCACCAAATCTTTTAAAATAAAAAAAGGCGAGTTGCCCCTCCTTGAATGTTTTGATCATTATTTTTTACTGATGAGTGGTATTCACGAAACATTTGGGCATAAAAAAAGCCCCGAAGATAGTCGAGGCGCTAAATGTTTTCACAACGGAATAATCCTTATTGTGAATTCCTTTCAATAAGCAAATATAATAATAAAAAAATATCTCCGCAATGTGGAAACCCGTAAAATGAATAATTTTTTTCTTAATATATTTATGGAATTAATAAAATACACAAAAGCATTATGAAGAAAAATGTACTTGGATTAGACTTAGGAACCAACTCTATTGGTTGGGCGTTGATAAAACAAGATTTTGAAAATAAACAAGGAGAAATTCTTGGGATGGGAAGCAGGATCATTCCAATGTCACAGGATATTCTGGGCGATTTTGGAAAAGGAAATTCTGTATCGCAAACTGCAGAACGTACAAAATACAGAAGTGTGCGACGATTACGCGAACGATTTCTTTTAAGAAGAGAAAGACTTCATAGGGTTTTAAATGTTTTGAATTTTCTTCCCGAGCATTATACTTCGCAAATAGATTTTGAAAAACGTTTTGGGAAGTTTAAATCTGAAACCGAGCCAAAATTGGCTTGGAAAAACATTGACGGACAGTTTTCATTCCTTTTCCAAAACTCTTTTAATGAAATGCTTGAAGATTTTAAAGCAGCTGGACAAGATTTAAAAATTCCTTACGACTGGACAATTTATTATCTCCGAAAAAAAGCACTTTCCAAAAAAATTGAAAAGGAAGAATTAGCTTGGATTCTTTTAAACTTTAATCAGAAACGTGGATACTATCAATTACGTGGAGAAGATTTTGAAGAAGAAAAAGATAAAACTTTTGTAAGATTAAAAGTTGATAGGATAGTTGATTCAGGAGAAAATGTAAAAGGAAAAATTCTTTACGATGTTTATTTTGAAAATGGATGGAAATATGATAAGCAGATTGTAAAAACTGAAGATTGGATTGATCGTACAAAAGAATTTATTGTAAGTGAATCCATTTTAAAAAGTGGAGAAACTAAACGAACTTTTAAAGCTGTTGATTCTGAAAAAGATTGGATTGCAATAAAAACTAAAACGGAACAAGAAATCGACCAATCTCATAAAACCGTTGGAAACTACATTTACGAAGCACTTCTTGGTAATCCCAAACAAAAAATAAAGGGAAAATTGGTTCGTACCATTGAAAGAAAATTTTATAAAGAAGAACTTAAACAGATTTTAGAAAAGCAAAAGGAGTTTCATCAGGAATTACAAAATGATGATATGTACAATGACTGTATTCGTGAGTTGTACCGAAACAACGAAGCACACCAACTAACTTTGAGTAAAAAAGATTTTGTGCATCTTTTGATGGATGATCTTATCTTTTACCAAAGACCTTTGAGAAGTCAGAAATCGTCTATTTCCAACTGTACTTTGGAATTTAGAGAATATAAAAAATATAAGTTAGATGAGAAAGGAAACAAAGTTAAAGATGAAAATGGAAAATTCCTTTACGAAAAAGATGAAAATGGAGAGGATAAAAAATTTAAAGAGTTCTTAAAAGCCATTCCAAAATCCAATCCTTATTATCAGGAATTTCGTCTTTGGCAATGGATGTATAATCTGAATATTTATCGAAAAGACGATGAAGCAAATGTTACCAAAGAATTTTTAAACACAACAGAAAATTTTGAAAATCTGTTTGAATTTTTAAATAATAGAAAAGAAGTTGACCAAAAAGCATTGCTAAAACATTTTAAACTCAATGATAAGACGCATCGTTGGAATTTTGTAGAAGATAAAATTTACCCTTGTAATAAAACCAGATGGTCAATATTAAACTGCATACAAAAAGGACATTCTATAAATTTAAGTAAAGAAAACGAAATTAAAATTTGGCATCTTTTATATTCAATTAGCACAAAAGCTGAAATTGATGAAGTATTTAAGGAAAAAATTAATAGGACTCAAAAAAAGAAAAATAAAAATCAGTTCGAAATTAATAATATTATTCGAGAAATTGGTTTCAATGAAGATGAAATTAGCAAGCTAAAAAATGTAAAGATTTTGGAATCCGATTACGGTTCATTTTCGGAAAAAGCAATTAAAAAATTGTTGCCTTTGATGCGAACGGGAAAATATTGGAGTTACAAAAATATCAATGAACATTCAAAAGACAGAATTCAGAAAATTATTACAGGAGAATTTGATGAAAATATTAAAGATAAAGTAAGAGAGAAGGCAATAAATCTCACAACTGAAAGTCACTTTCAAGGTTTGCAATTGTGGTTGGCTCAATACATAGTTTACGGACGACATTCGGAAGCTTCGTTAATTGGAAAATGGAATTCAGCAGAGGATTTGGAAGAATTTTTAAAAGAATTTAAACAACATTCACTTCGTAACCCAATCGTAGAACAGGTGATTACAGAAACGCTTCGAGTAGTCAAAGATATTTGGCTAAAATATGGAAACGGAGCAAAAGATTTCTTCAATGAAATTCATATCGAGTTGGGAAGAGAAATGAAACTTCCCGCTGATGATCGAAAAAAACTAACGAACCAAATTACTGAAAACGAAAATACCAATCTTCGTATCAAAGCTCTATTGGCAGAAATGATGAATGATAGTTCGGTAGAAAATGTGCGTCCGTTTTCGCCGATGCAACAAGAGATTTTGAAAATTTATGAAGATGGTGTTTTGAATTCGGACATAGAAATTGAAGACGAAATTCTAAAAATTAGTAAAACCGCTCAACCTTCTTCGTCAGATTTAAAAAGATACAAACTTTGGTTGGAACAGAAATACAAATCGCCTTATACAGGGCAAATTATTCCATTAAATAAACTGTTTACACCAGAATACGAAATTGAACACATTATACCGCAAAGCCGATATTTTGATGATAGTTTTAGCAATAAAGTGATTTGTGAAGCAGCAGTTAATAAATTGAAGGATAATTTGATTGGTTTAGAATTTATTAAAAAACTGGGCGGAACAATTGTAGAATGCGGAAACGGAAAATCGGTAACGGTTTTAAAACAAAATGAATACGAAGATTTTGTCAAAAAACATTACGCCAATAATCGAGGTAAAAGAAACAAACTTTTGATGGAAGATATTCCAGAAAAAATGATTGAAAGGCAAATGAATGATACTCGTTACATCAGTAAATACATTTCGGGTGTTTTGTCAAACATCGTGCGAGTAGAAGACGGTTCAGATGAAGGCGTGAATTCCAAAAACATCGTTCCCGGCAACGGAAAAATCACCACCCAATTAAAACAAGATTGGGGATTGAATGATGTTTGGAATGATTTGATTTTACCACGTTTTGAGAGAATGAATCAACTGACTAATTCCACTGATTTTACCGCTTGGAATGAAAACCATCAAAAGTTTTTGCCAACTGTTCCAATTGAGTTTTCCAAAGGATTTTCAAAGAAAAGGATTGATCATCGTCATCATGCTTTGGATGCTTTGGTGATTGCTTGTGCTACAAAAGATCACGTGAATTTATTGAATAATCAATCAGCAAAATCGGACACGAAACGTTACGATTTGAAAAAGAAACTGATGAAGTTTGAAAAAGTAGTTTATAAACATCCGCAAACAGGCGAAAGAATTGAAAGAGACGTTCCGAAATATTTTTTTAAACCTTGGGAAAACTTCACTGTTGATGCCAAAAATTCTTTAGAAAAAATAATTGTCAGCTTCAAACAAAACCTTCGTGTCATTAACAAAGCTACTAATTACTATGAAAAATATGTAGAGAAAGACGGTGCAAAAAATAAGGAAAGAGTAGAGCAGACCGGAACAAATTGGGCAATTAGAAAACCAATGCATAAAGATACGGTTTCTGGTAAAGTAGATTTACCTTGGGTAAAAGTTCCAAAAGGAAAAATATTAACTGCTACAAGAAAAAGCCTTGATACTTCATTTGATTTAAAATCAATAGGATCTATTACTGATACAGGGATTCAGAAAATTCTTAAAAATTATTTGGAATTTAAAGGCAGTTCGGAACTTGCCTTTTCTCCGGAAGGAATTGAAGATCTGAATAAAAATATTGAGAAGTATAATGATGGAAAACCTCATCAACCGATCAACAAAGTAAGAGTTTTTGAACTGGGAAGTAAATTTCAGGTAGGACAAACCGGAAATAAAAAAGATAAATATGTAGAAGCTGCAAAAGGTACCAATCTATTTTTTGCAGTGTACGAAGATAAAAACGGTAAGAGAAGTTATGAAACCATTCCTTTGAATGAAGTCATCGAAAGACAAAAACAAGGATTGACTGCGGTTGACTTAAAAGATGCGAAAGATTTCTATCTTAGTCCTAATGATTTGGTTTACATTCCTTCTGATGACGAATTGGAAAATATAAATAATATTGACTTCAAAAATTTAGCAAAAGAAAAAAATGAAAGAATTTACAAAGTAGTAAGTTTTTCAGGAAGTCAAATTTTCTTTATAAGGCAAGAAATCGCAACGTCAATTGTTAATAAAGCTGAATTTTCAACTTTAAATAAAATGGAACGAGCGGTTGACGGTACAATGATTAAGGAAAATTGTATAAAATTAAAAGTTGACCATTTAGGAAAGATTTCAATAGCATAAAAAATGAAACGTTCTGATTTTTTAAAATCCCTCGGATTAGGATTTGGAGGGATTATTTTACCACAAACTTCTTTTTTTGAAACCAAAAAAGTGAAGATTTATGATAATTACATAAGAGGCTTGCAATTTTATAAGTTTACAGAGATCAGCAAAGCAATAAAAGAAGGCGATGAGGTTTTTCTTAAAAGAGATACCGAAAACCTGCATGATTCTTTTGCAATTGAAGTTTATTTTCAGCATGTTAAACTCGGATATATAGCCGCGTATGAAAACATTGTTTTGGCTAATATGCTGGATCAACATATTCATTTAGCCGCAAAAGTCAGTAAGCTTGATTTAAAATCATCTTTTAAGCAAATTGCAATCATGGTTTTTGCAGATTTAGTGGTGCCTACTGACAAGTTGATTGTGATGATGAATCAAGAATTAAGAGCAGATGACACCATTGATTTATACAGAAATAATTTGTAATACATTATTATATGCTCAAACGAACCATTTACATAGGCAATCCGGCGTATTTAAAACTGAAAGACCACCAGTTGCAAATTGTTGATCCCGATAGCAAAGAACTAAAAGGGTCGGTGCCAATAGAAGACATGGGGTTTTTAGTGTTAGATCATCCGCAAATCACCCTGTCGCACCCTGTGATATTGTTGCTGCAACAACACAACGTAGCCATTATTAGTTGCGATGAAAGTCATTTGCCGTTGGGTTTAATGCTTCCGATAAGCGGACACGTAGAACATTCGGATCGTTTAAAACATCAAATCAATTGTTCGGAACCTTTACGAAAACAGTTGTGGAAACAAACCGTTGAAGCAAAAATTTTTCAGCAAAAAGAAGTGTTGCGCAAACGGAACATAGAACATGATTCGTTACTAAAATACATGAACGAAGTAAAGTCGGGCGACAGCACCAATATGGAAGGCATTGCCGCACAATACTATTGGAAACAATTGTTTGATGATTTTACCAGAGAACGCAAAGGCGACGCTCCCAACAATTTTTTAAATTTTGGATATGCGGTTTTGCGCAGTATGGTGGCTCGGGCATTGGTTTCTAGTGGCTTGCATCCAACCATTGGTATTTTTCACAGAAATAAATACAATGCTTATTGCTTGGCAGATGATGTGATGGAACCTTATCGACCGTATGTAGATGCATTGGTAGTTGATTGGATGCAACAACCACAGGCTACACATGTGTTAGACAAAGAAGCAAAAGCCTATTTGTTGCAATTAGCAACAAAAGATGTAATAATAAATGGATTGCAACGCCCTTTAATGACTGCCTTAAGCATCACTACCAGTTCGCTTTGTAAATGTTTTATGGGAGAAAGCCGTGTGATTCACTATCCAATGATGTAAATGAGTTTTAGTAGATACAATGCATACCGAATTATGTGGGTTTTAGTTTTTTTTGATTTGCCAACCGAAACAAAAAAGCAACGCAGTGTTGCAACAAAATTTCGAAAATCGTTGCTTGACGACGGATTCAATATGTTTCAATTTTCGATTTATTTGCGGCATTGTCCCAGTAAAGAAAATGCAGAAGTACACATAAAACGCGTGAAAAAAAGTTTACCGGCAGAAGGAAAAGTGGGAATTTTATGCATTACCGACAAGCAATTTGGACAAATGGAGCTCTTTTTTTCAAAAAAAGAAACCGATTTGCCTGCAATGCCCCAACAATTGGAATTGTTCTAACAGAAATAAAAAAATGCTTGATTCAGAAATGAAATCAAGCATTTTTTATGATTTTTTTTGTGTAGTTTACCCTCCTGAAACCCTTAATTTTACAGGGGTTTAAATGAGGTTGTAATTCTGTTCTGTAAATCTACAAAAAATTGAAAGGAATTCACAACACATACAATAGTATTAGACGATTAGCATTCGTTGTAATTCTGTTCTGTAAATCTACAAAAAATTGAAAGGAATTCACAACTGATTTCGCCCTCTTTTCGGCAGATTTTAAGTTGTAATTCTGTTCTGTAAATCTACAAAAAATTGAAAGGAATTCACAACAGGTTAGTTCTTTATTATTTGAAAACTCAAGTTGTAATTCTGTTCTGTAAATCTACAAAAAATTGAAAGGAATTCACAACACATTTATTTAACTATTTTACAATCCCTCTGTTGTAATTCTGTTCTGTAAATCTACAAAAAATTGAAAGGAATTCACAACGGGGCGGTGAAAAGCTTAAAGACTTAAATAGTTGTAATTCTGTTCTGTAAATCTACAAAAAATTGAAAGGAATTCACAACCGCTTTGTTAATTAAATTATTGATGTCTTTGTTGTAATTCTGTTCTGTAAATCTACAAAAAATTGAAAGGAATTCACAACTGGTTTTGTAGCCTTCCAACGTTTAGCGTAGTTGTAATTCTGTTCTGTAAATCTACAAAAAATTGAAAGGAATTCACAACCTAGTGTAGTGTGTCCCGCTTATGTCAATTGTTGTAATTCTGTTCTGTAAATCTACAAAAAATTGAAAGGAATTCACAACCCCATTCAGTTTCTATGTTCTTAGGGTTTTGTTGTAATTCTGTTCTGTAAATCTACAAAAAATTGAAAGGAATTCACAACTCTCTGCGGGTGACATCCATTCATACCCATGTTGTAATTCTGTTCTGTAAATCTACAAAAAATTGAAAGGAATTCACAACTATAGTCTATACGTGGTGTTAAACTAATAAGTTGTAATTCTGTTCTGTAAATCTACAAAAAATTGAAAGGAATTCACAACCCATAAGCAAAATGATAATTAGGCACTTGAGTTGTAATTCTGTTCTGTAAATCTACAAAAAATTGAAAGGAATTCACAACCAACGTGTGGAATATTCCACAAACGGCTTAGTTGTAATTCTGTTCTGTAAATCTACAAAAAATTGAAAGGAATTCACAACGGACCGCCGCATAGTTTCGAAAACGATTATGTTGTAATTCTGTTCTGTAAATCTACAAAAAATTGAAAGGAATTCACAACTACATCAAACGTTAAATTGAAGCTTTCTTTGTTGTAATTCTGTTCTGTAAATCTACAAAAAATTGAAAGGAATTCACAACGCGATTTCACTTGCCTTAAAACGCTCTCTGGTTGTAATTCTGTTCTGTAAATCTACAAAAAATTGAAAGGAATTCACAACTTGGATTTGAAACATCTCGAAATAAAAAAGGTTGTAATTCTGTTCTGTAAATCTACAAAAAATTGAAAGGAATTCACAACGCGAATATTAGTAATGGTGGAAATATAACTGTTGTAATTCTGTTCTGTAAATCTACAAAAAATTGAAAGGAATTCACAACACAGAAGTTGATGGAGTTAAGGTGATAACAGTTGTAATTCTGTTCTGTAAATCTACAAAAAATTGAAAGGAATTCACAACAGCTTGTTGTTGTTCACTTCTTTTAGCTAAGTTGTAATTCTGTTCTGTAAATCTACAAAAAATTGAAAGGAATTCACAACTAAAGCCACTTGCATAATTAAATAAGCCATGTTGTAATTCTGTTCTGTAAATCTACAAAAAATTGAAAGGAATTCACAACGATACACTTACCAAGTGGAGGTGTTGATGGGTTGTAATTCTGTTCTGTAAATCTACAAAAAATTGAAAGGAATTCACAACTGATACATTGGATATGGCCCATATTTCATTGTTGTAATTCTGTTCTGTAAATCTACAAAAAATTGAAAGGAATTCACAACTCTTGGCGCAATCTTTCGCTACTCATTTGAGTTGTAATTCTGTTCTGTAAATCTACAAAAAATTGAAAGGAATTCACAACGGTTCTTTGTGTCTTAACCTCTTTAAAAAAGTTGTAATTCTGTTCTGTAAATCTACAAAAAATTGAAAGGAATTCACAACTCTCTATAATATAGAGTTATTGTTTACATTGTTGTAATTCTGTTCTGTAAATCTACAAAAAATTGAAAGGAATTCACAACCATCTTATACAGCCCCAATCTCCCAGCTATGTTGTAATTCTGTTCTGTAAATCTACAAAAAATTGAAAGGAATTCACAACCGATAAGTTATTTGAATCGACTGATAAAAGGTTGTAATTCTGTTCTGTAAATCTACAAAAAATTGAAAGGAATTCACAACAGATATTTTGCCATTTCGGCAGCCGAAAAAGTTGTAATTCTGTTCTGTAAATCTACAAAAAATTGAAAGGAATTCACAACCACAACAAGTTGAACGCAATATTTTAGGCGGTTGTAATTCTGTTCTGTAAATCTACAAAAAATTGAAAGGAATTCACAACTGTATTATCTACTAATTAAGCGATAATTTAGTTGTAATTCTGTTCTGTAAATCTACAAAAAATTGAAAGGAATTCACAACACCCATTAGGAAATGGTGTTTATATAAATGGTTGTAATTCTGTTCTGTAAATCTACAAAAAATTGAAAGGAATTCACAACTTACAGCAGTTTAAGTAGTAGGGTTCTATTGTTGTAATTCTGTTCTGTAAATCTACAAAAAATTGAAAGGAATTCACAACTCGTAACCATCGCTTTTAATTCGGTCGTAGGTTGTAATTCTGTTCTGTAAATCTACAAAAAATTGAAAGGAATTCACAACATGATTTGCTTCGGTGTAAATTCCGAATTGGTTGTAATTCTGTTCTGTAAATCTACAAAAAATTGAAAGGAATTCACAACATTTCTACGTTATAGATTCAAATATAAAAAGTTGTAATTCTGTTCTGTAAATCTACAAAAAATTGAAAGGAATTCACAACAAGGATTCCCAGATTCATTATATAGTGAAAGTTGTAATTCTGTTCTGTAAATCTACAAAAAATTGAAAGGAATTCACAACTTTTTGCATCGTCCGCCTTTGCGTCCGCTGGTTGTAATTCTGTTCTGTAAATCTACAAAAAATTGAAAGGAATTCACAACTACAACCCTTTCCATAACATTTAAATCCTAGTTGTAATTCTGTTCTGTAAATCTACAAAAAATTGAAAGGAATTCACAACGTTCTCAACTTACAAAGGAAAAAGAAAAGAGTTGTAATTCTGTTCTGTAAATCTACAAAAAATTGAAAGGAATTCACAACACATTCTGCGCATCTAACGTATTAACAGTAGTTGTAATTCTGTTCTGTAAATCTACAAAAAATTGAAAGGAATTCACAACTGTATTTCTAATTGCTCCAACAAAGGGCAGGTTGTAATTCTGTTCTGTAAATCTACAAAAAATTGAAAGGAATTCACAACTGTCGTGACTTAAGTCGAATTTGTTACGTTGTTGTAATTCTGTTCTGTAAATCTACAAAAAATTGAAAGGAATTCACAACTGGGTAAATTAGAAGGTTCTTACGATTATAGTTGTAATTCTGTTCTGTAAATCTACAAAAAATTGAAAGGAATTCACAACCAGCGATGAAGATTTTGCGGAAGAAATGGCGTTGTAATTCTGTTCTGTAAATCTACAAAAAATTGAAAGGAATTCACAACTGCATCCACCAAAAGATACATGTAGTCTGGGTTGTAATTCTGTTCTGTAAATCTACAAAAAATTGAAAGGAATTCACAACAACTGGATAAAGACTATGCCAAAAGGCTGTGTTGTAATTCTGTTCTGTAAATCTACAAAAAATTGAATCAAGCGTAAGCGTATCATCGAATACTTTCAAAAATAGCAAGCATGAGATAAAGGAATTCACAACATATAAGGACAAAAGATAATGGTAAAGAAAGTTGTAATTCTGTTCTGTAAATCTACAAAAAATTGAATCAAGCGTAAGCGTATCATCGAATACTTTCAAAAACAGCAAACATGAGATAAAGGAATTCACAACGCCGCAGCATCATACACAGCGGTAAAACCAGTTGTAATTCTGTTCTGTAAATCTACAAAAAATTGAATCAAGCGTAAGCGTATCATCGAATACTTTCAAAAATAGCAAGCATGAGATAAAGGAATTCACAACATACTTTAATTTATAATACAGCGTGTATTGGTTGTAATTCTGTTCTGTAAATCTACAAAAAATTGAATCAAGCGTAAGCGTATCATCAAATACATCCAAAATCATTTAAGTTGTATTATTATTGGTTTTATCGTATCTTAAACAAAAAATATGTTTTTTACCGGTTCCCGACTGTTTTACGACCGCTATCGCTTAAATGCACCAAACGGAAATTTCAATTTGAAACTCACTTCAGAACAGGTGATTTATCAGTTTGCGGGTGATGTTGCAAAGGTGTTTCCGCTGTTTAACCAACTGCCTCATAAGTTTAAACTTAATTTTTGCAAACGAATTTTAAACTTTTTACATCAGTACGCATTTGTTACCAAAGAAAACGCCCCGTTGACCAACGCGCACAAAGTTGCCATTGCAGCAAGTTATGTAAAGCTTACATTGGGTTATAAAAACTATTTAATCAATACTTTTAACAAAATAGTGGTTTATCCTACTGCTCAATATTTTCCGCATTTAGATCAAACCCATACCGGACATTTTAATCCTAAAATGAACGCCGTGATGCTGGCATTAGATGCATTTGAACGCGATATTCATTTTAATGATGATGGTAAAGATGTTGCTTTGCACGAATTTACCCATGCACTGTGCTTTGAAATGTTACAGATCCATGCAAGGCATCCTGATGCAGAATGTTTTAAAAAAGGATTTCGATTGATTCATGAATGGATGGAAGTGCCACAGAATAGAAATCAAACTATCCGAATGGGTTTTATACGCGATTATGCTTTTACCGATCGGTTGGAATTGGTTTCGGTTTTAGTTGAATTGTTTTTTGAAAAGGAAACGGTTTTTAAACAATACTTTCCAGATTTGTTCGTGTATGTAGGACGAATGATTAAACATCCTAAAATTAAATAAATAATTTAATAGATTGACCTTATAACCTGAGTTCGATTAATCAGAACATTGTTAACTGATTTGTTTTTAGTTCATTATATTGTATTGAAGGTTTTTTAGGAAAAAATGAATAAGCAATTAGACCCGAAATAAGGTTTGTAAGAAAGTTTCCAATAGATCTATGTCTTGAATGTTCAATTTGACACATATTTTTCAATTCATCGTTAACTGTTTCAATAACAGAACGTTTTCTCAATAGTATTTTGTCAGACAAGGTCATTAAACAGTTTTTCATATTGTTTTTAAGTTGTGTGATTAGATGAACACCATCAACAAATAATATGTCTGCAATTTTTTTAGAGATATACCCTTTATCTGCAAAGAGTTTTCCGAAAATCCCTTTGAGAAATCCTTCATTTTTAAGAGGTTCACGGTCATCTACATTGGCTTGTGTAATAGTAAAGCTTAGAATTTCACCCTTTTCATTGATAATTAAGTGAAGCTTGAACCCATAGAACCACCCCATAGTGGACTTGCCTACGGTAGCTATATCTTTGAACACTTTATTGTTTTTGATTCGCTTGTTTTTACAAACCCTTACTGGAGTGGAATCAACAAATGAAATACCTGTACAATTGCCCATACAGCAGGTTTTTAAAAACATTGTGAGCGGAAGTATGTTGGATTGCATAAGCTCTGTAAATCTATTGTAAGACACTGTTTTAGGAAACTCAGCTTGCATATGTTTTTGAATATAGAAAATGTAAAAGTGCTTAAAGCATCTGAAACCGCTCAAATGAAAAAGAATCATAATACTTATTATTTCACTGGGTGACATCATTGGGGGTCTTTTAGATTTGTTTCCAATACTGTTTTTTTCAAGAAAAGGAAAAAATTGCTGGCAAAATTCATCAACAAGACAAAAAATTTCTGTAATTTTATCGAAATTAACCATAAGAAATAGTTGTTTAAATATTTAACAATCAGATAATTAAATATACAACTATTTCTTTTTTTATACAATATATTTATCCTAAATAATAATCGAACTCAGGTTTATAAAATCAACTGTAAAAACACTTTCAAACAAAGGCTTTTTTGACTATTTTTGTTTTTTTTAATTTATATTTAATCTAAATAAAAATATGAAGAAAATATTAGCATCCTTAGCTTTAGTTGCATCTTTTGCCGCTAACGCACAGTGTACCACCTTAACAAGTTTGAATGAAAACTTTGATGCTTGGAAAAAAATCGACAAATGTTGGAATGCCGAATCAGGTAAATCAATGCTTTATAGCAGCGAAGGAAAAATCACTTTTTATTCTATGATGAGTTCGGGTGAAAGAATGATCTTGTCAACCCCAAAAATGAAAGCAGGAACGTATAAATTAACGCTTGATATTTCTAAAAATTCGGGTGATGCTTCCTTAGAATTGTTCTCTATCGGTTCTGTTTCTGATGCTAAATCGTATGTGTCCATTTCAAAACCATCGGCAATTACAGGTACTAAAAAATCGTACACGATCAACCTGAAAAACGATACACATTTAGGTTTTAAAGTTCTTTTAAACGGAATACATCAAGCGGTTTACATTGATAATTTGGAGTTGAAAGCCGCAAAATAATTATCAGCTTTATAACGCTTCAAAATACAATCCACTCACCATAACAGGTTGGTGGATTTTTTTTTTTGCATATTTTTTAATAAAACATGCTTTTTATGATTGTAATCATAAGAATTGATGAGAATGTAGGGGTAATTTTGTTTAAAATAAAATTTACAACAATGCTTTCAGATAAACAAAAAGAAATTATACTAAGCACCGTGCCGTTGTTGCGTGCCGGCGGAGTGGCTTTAACTACACACTTTTACAGCCGAATGTTTACGCATCATCCCGAATTAAAAAATCTGTTTAATATGGGAAACCAGCAGTCGGGTAAACAACAAACAGCTTTGGCTATGGCGGTTTTGGCGTATGCAGAAAATATATCCAATCCGGCGGTTTTAATGCCTGCGGTTGATTTAATCGGACACAAGCATACCAGTTTAAATATTCAGCCAGAACAATACCATATTGTTGGTACACATTTACTGGCATCAATCAAAGAAGTTTTACAAGATTTGGCTACCGACGACGTTTTAGACGCTTGGAAAGCGGCTTATGGTCAACTAGCCGAACTGATGATTGGTCATGAAGCGAAAATGTACGAAAGCAAGAAGCAGACAAACGGACAGTGGGTTGGTTGGAAAAATTTTAAAGTTCTTAAGAAAGTACAGGAATCTACAGAAATAACATCGTTTTACTTGGTTGCAGAAGATGGAAGTGCGGTTCCAGATTTTACTCCGGGGCAATACATAAGCGTTCAGGTTTTTCTTCCAAACATCAACCTGCATCAAATAAGACAGTACAGTATTTCATGTGCACCGAATAAGGACTATTTACGAATTTCGGTAAAGCGTGAACGTAACGAAAAGTTGGATATCAACGGAATGATCAGCAACTTTTTGCACGATGAGGTTCACCAAGGAAACGTTGTGGCGATCAGTGCACCGGCAGGAAACTTTACGTTGCAGAATTTGTTCCCTAAAAAAGTATTTATCAGTGGCGGAATTGGTCAAACACCTTTAATGTCTATGTTAGAATCTTTAAATCAATCAACCAAAAGTAATGAATTGGTTTGGATTCATGCTTGCAGAAATGCCGAAGTTCGTGCATTTGCAGACCAAATCGAATCGATCGCTAAAGAAGATCAAAAGCTAAAACAGCATCAGTTTTATGAAGTGGTAAATGAAACCTTGGCTGGAAAAGAGGTTTACGAAGGCATGCTCGATTTTTCTAAAATTGAAAAATGGCAGTTTGATCCAGAAGCCGAATATTATATTTGCGGACCAAAGCCTTTTATTGAAAAAGCAGTGAAAGAACTCACCGATAACAAAATCAATGAAAAGTATATTTTCTTTGAAGAGTTTGGACCCAAATCGATCTAATAAAATTTATAATTTAAAATCAGAGAAGCATTGCTTCTCTTTTTGCGTATATGAACAACAGTATCGTTACAAAGAAAAATATTGTCTGGGTAAAGTGGAGCCGTATTGTGTATTGTGCTGCTTTAGTGGGAATTGTCGTTGGGTTAATAACCTTAATGTTTAAAAATCTAGTCGAAGAATACGAACATTTGCTTTTTAACAAAGCACAGCATTTTAAACTTTTTTTCTTCGTTTTTCCGTTGATCGGTTTGCTGATTATTTATTTTTTAAGAACCTACGTTTTTAGTAATAAAAAGAACAAAGGAATTTCCGAAGTGTTGGAAGCCGTGCGCGAAGCCAAAAAACTACCGCCCTATAAAGTGCCATCGCATTTTTTCAACGGATTTTTAACGGTTATCTTTGGCGGAAGCACCGGTATCGAAGTATCAACCGTGGTGGCAACAGCAGCTTTGGGCGATATGGCATCGCGAAAAGATCCCATCTTTAAAAAATACCGCAAAGAATTTATAGGCTCGGCAATTGCATGCGGTGTTACACTTTTGTTTTGTAGTCCGTTGGCAGGTTTGTTTTTTTCGTATGAAACCATTGGCAGGCAAAAAACAAAAGTTTTTTGGGTAACCCATCTGGTAAGCGTTGGTTTTGCTACATTGATCATTTTCTTAATGAATGTTACACCGGTTTTTAATTTAGGAAATCACGAAACAATTTTTCATTATCAGGCAATTCCGTTTTTTATTGCGTTAAGCGTTTTAGCGGGCTGTTACGGCGTTTACATGACCAAGATCGTAACATTTGTAAAGAAAAGAAACTTTATCGATTTTAATCCGTATTTGCAATTAGTTGCGGGAGGCTTGTTGTTGGGTAGCGCCTTGTTCATTTTTCCGCAATTATACGGCGATGGTTATCATGCAATCCAATCAATCATTCATCATAATACCATTGTTGCGGTGAGTTTTTGGTTGTTGTTGGGCGCGTTATTGTTGAAACCTTTTGCAACCGGGTTTACCTTGAAATTGGGTGGCGATGGCGGTGTTTTTGCTCCAAGTATTTTTGCAGGTGCCATTATGGGAGCATTGATTGGATTCATTGTTCAGAAATATTTTTTTGCCGATGCCCAACTGATTAATTTTGTAGTTTTGGGTGTAGCTTTAACCGTCGCAGCAACATTGCACGCACCGTTTACGGCATTGTTTTTAACCTTTGGTATTTTTAATTCGTATGCGTTGTGGCTGCCTATGGCAATTTTAATTTTTGTTAGTTTTTTTATTTCAAAAAAGATATTTCCCTACACGGTTTATACCTTGGCATTGAAAAAGTAAAATAGGGCAAGAACTCATTATCTTTGTTTTTCATTTAAAATACTATGATTCGTGTTGATTTAATATTAAGCTGTGGCGGAACGTTGCGCGATGTTTCTAAAAACGAACTGATTTTTAAGGCAGGACATTTTCCGTCGTATTATTATCAGGTGGTTGAAGGCAAGGTGAAGATGAACAATTACAGCGACGACGGTAAAGAGTTTATTCAGGAAATTTTTACAGCCGGACGCAGTTTTGGTGAACCGCCTTTGTTTATAAACGAGCCTTATCCCGCAAATGCCATAGCAATTTCAAAAGGCGTTGTTGTGCAAATAAAGAAATCATTGTTTGATGAGATGTTGTACAAATATCCCGAGGTTTCTGTTGAAATAAACCGAAGTCTTGCTCGTCGTTTGTATTATAAATCCATCATGGCACCTGAATTGTCATCGCAAAGTCCAGAAAAACGTTTGCTGAAACTTTTGCATTATCTTAAACAACAAACTCCGGTCAAATTAGAACTTTTTCAGGTGGAATTATCGCGCCAACAATTAGCCGATTTAACTGGCTTGCGCGTAGAAACCGTTATTAGAACCATAAAACACTTGGAAAAACAAGAATACCTTAAAATTATTGAAGGAAAGATTTATTTGGAGTAAATTTTTAGATTTTGAGTGTCGTTTTTTAGTAATTCTTTTCAGTAGTTACTGTCATTAAACCGGTCACTGAGCTCGTGGAAGTGCCGTCAGTTCGAGCTTGTCGAGAACTTTTTCAGCGGTTAATGTCATGCTGAATTGGTCACAGAGCTCCGTCGAAGTGCAGCGTCACACAATAATAATTTTATTATCAGTTTAATAAAAATCTGTGCATCTGTGGTAAATAGATTGCATAGATTTGTATCGTTTTTTAAAATAAAATAGGAATTTTAAAGTTATTATGCTTTATTTGATCTACAAACGCAATAAACCAACAAATTATAATGAAATCGTACACTGTTACAGAAATTAATGATATTTTAAAAGGAACCATTATTGGATCTACCACACAAAATATTACCTATACCGAAGAACTAACCCGCGCAAAAGAATCCCACATTTCTTTTATTGGCAACAAAAAATACGAGAAACTATGGGAAAAATCTGCAGCAAGTGTAGCTGTGGTAAACAAAGATATTTCTATTGAACCCGGCGAAAACAGAGCGTTTATACAAGTAGCCGATGCCGATTTGGCGATGAGTCAAGTTTTAGAGTTATTTGCTTCGCCTATGCCCGAGTTTGCGGTTGACATTCACCCAACAGCGGTAATCGACGATTCTGCAAAAATAGGCAACGGAGTAAAAATAGGTGCAGGTTGTTATGTGGGGCCGCGTACCGAAATTGGCGACGGAACCATCTTGTATCCAAATGTTACCGTTTTAGATGATTGTATTATTGGTAAACAAACCACCATTTGGTCGGGAGTGGTTATTCGCGAACGCAGTAAAATTGGGCATCAGTGCATCATACATCCAAATGCAACTATTGGTGCCGATGGTTTTGGGTTTCGCCCGTGTGCCGAACGTGGTTTGGTGAAAATTCCGCAAATAGGCGATGTAGTCATTGGCAATCAGGTCGAAATCGGTGCAAATGCCTGTGTAGATCGTGGTAAATTCAGTTCTACCATCATTGGCGATGGTTGTAAAATAGACAATCTGGTGCAAATTGGGCATAACAGCGAATTGGGGATGTTTTGTATTATGGCGGGCAACAGCGGTTTGGCAGGTTCGGTTAAACTGGGCAATGGGGTGATTATTGGCGGCAGTGCTTCTATTAAAGACCACACCACCATTGGCGACCGTGCCGTGATTGGTGCAGGATCTGGTGTAACGGGCGATGTAGCAGCCGGCAAAACCATGTTGGGCTATCCGGCGTTAGAAGCACGCGATACCCTGAAACAATGGGCAATTATGAAACGTTTGTTGAATGAGAGTAAGAAGTAGTTTATACAAATGTGGTTTTATAACTTTCTAAATATAAAGCACTCTTCAAATTTTAATCTTCCAAACAAGAAGATTATTGGTGGTTTTTTAAATAAATACTTAGATAATAAGCTTTTAAAGGCAGATTATATAAGAAAATCAGATAACCTCTGGATATCAAATTACAATAAATGTGGTATTAGAAAAATAATAAAATTCACAAATAGAGGTGTAGAAGGAAATATAGTTTTTGGATTAAATTTTGATACAATTTGTAAGGATAAATCTTTGGAAAAGGAATTGTTAAGCAGATTTAAATTCCATCTTTTTGAGTACTCAAGTGTATATTTTAAAAATAGTGATATTTCACTTTGGAACGAATTTTTCTTAAAAAAAACACTTAAGAAATTTTCAGAAAATGAATTAGATAAGATTATAATAGATTTAAATTCTTTATATAATATTAATGATTGTCTTTCTTATTTTAAGCATCAGAAAGACAATGAAGACTATGTAACGCATTATCCAAACCCAGAAAAAATATTGTCATTTTTAAAAAAATATTGAGAAGTTTTAAATGATAAAATTAATAAGCAGAGATTTAGCTTTAGTTAAATACCGAAAATTTCCTTTGTTAGCATACGATGAAACTTTAGACGAAGATATTTTTTATTGTCCAGATTATGTAAGCTTTTATTGGATTAAGTTGAAAGAGGAAAATAATAACGTTTTAATAGAAGAGTTGTTGAAATTATTGAATTTCTTTAACACTAAAGATTTAATATTTCTAGGTCAGATTGATAAGCCTTGGGTTTCAAAACCGATGGCTAAAAGGTTTAGTTTAGCAATTTATAACAAAGCTATACGGTTTTTCAAAAAAAATGGTATTTGGAAAAATTTTAACGGAGCCGTAAAAGTTGAACAGAAAGACTTTAAAGAGTTTTTAACGCATTTTTTTACGCTAACAAAGTTTGAAGCATATTTCTGGGATCATTATTTTTCAGACGATGGTCAAAACTTTCTTTTTTGTATTCACTATTCAGGAGAAGTACAAGTCTTGACTTTAAATGAACAAACAAATAATGTTTTTTTATCCTTTGTAAGGAATACAGAATTCATAGATAGCTTTCGAAAAGATACAGATAGATTATAAACAAAAAAAACTCCCGAATTGCTTCAGGAGTTTTTTATCATATATAATCAAAACAGCATATCCATAAAAAACAGGGGTTTACAATATACTGTTCTACAATTTACATTGTACACAACTTACGCTTCCATATACGCTTCAATAGGTGCACACGAGCAAACAAGGTTTCTGTCACCGTAAGCATCATCCACTCTACGAACACTTGGCCAGAATTTGTTTTCTGCTACATATTCTAACGGATAGGCTGCTTTTTCACGAGAATAAGGGAATTCCCACGTTTCGGCAGTTAACATCGCCAATGTATGCGGTGCATTTTTCAACACGTTGTTGGTGTCTTCAGCGGTTACCGCTTCTATTTCCTTACGGATTGATAGCATGGCATCACAAAAACGATCCAATTCTGCTAAATCTTCCGATTCTGTTGGTTCAATCATCAACGTTCCTGCCACAGGGAAAGAAACCGTAGGTGCGTGGAAACCATAATCCATCAAACGTTTGGCGATATCGGTTACTTCAATACCTTTTGCTTTAAACATACGGCAATCAATAATCATTTCGTGCGCTGCACGTCCGCGTTCTCCAGAATACAATACTTCATAACCTTCGCTTAAACGTGCTTTCATGTAGTTCGCATTCAAGATAGCTGTCATGGTAGATTCTTTTAAACCATCGGCACCCAACATACAGATATATCCATAAGAAATTAAACAAACCAAAGCCGAACCATAAGGCGCCGCCGATATAGCCGATATAGCCTGGTCGCCACCTACTGTAATAACCGGGTTGGTTGGTAAAAATGGTACTAAATGTTTTGCCACACAGATTGGACCAACACCCGGACCACCACCTCCGTGAGGAATTGCAAAGGTTTTGTGTAGATTTAAGTGACACACATCTGCTCCAATACGTGCTGGGTTTGTCAAACCAACTTGTGCGTTCATGTTGGCACCGTCCATATAAACTTGCCCGCCGTTTTCGTGGATCAAACTTGTAATTTCAATAATCGATGATTCATAAACACCATGAGTAGAAGGGTAGGTAATCATTACACAAGATAAATTGTCTTTGTGCAATTCTGCTTTCGCTCTTAAATCTTCCACGTCGATATTTCCTTCTGCGGTGGTTTTGGTAACAACCACTTTCATACCTGCCATTGCTGCCGATGCAGGGTTTGTTCCGTGAGCCGAAGCAGGAATTAACGCAATGTTTCTGTGACCTTCGCCACGAGATTCATGATACGCGCGAATAACCATTAAACCAGCGTATTCACCTTGCGCACCAGAGTTTGGTTGTAACGTAGTACCAGCAAAACCAGTAATTACATTTAATTGTTGCTCTAATTTATGCAACATTTTTAAATAACCTTTGGTTTGATCTGCCGGAGCAAATGGGTGAATGTTATTCCAGCTAGGGTTGCTTAAAGGCAACATTTCTGCTGCTGCATTCAACTTCATGGTACAAGAACCCAAAGAAATCATAGAGTGATTCAATGCTAAGTCTTTGCGCTCTAGTTTTTTGATATAACGCATCAACTGTGATTCTGAATGATAGGTGTTGAACACTTCATGCTCTAAAAATGCTGAGGTTCTTTCTAATTTCACAGGAATCAAAGCTTCTTGAGAAAGTTCGGTAACTGCTGTGAATGATTTTCCGGCTACTTCGGCAAAAATACCGATCACCGTATTGATATCATTGATTGAAATCGTTTCGTTTACAGAAATTGAAACCGTATTTGCATCAACATAATAGAAATTGAATTCTTTTGCTTCGGCAGCTGCTTTCACTTTTGCTGCATCTGCTTTTACTAAAATCGTATCAAAGTATGCATCGTTCAATTGCTCAAAACCTAATTTGGTTAATTCGGTTTCAATAGTAACTGCTTTAGCGTGCGTTTCGTTAGCAATGCGGCGCAATCCTTTTGGTCCGTGATAAACCGCATACATTCCTGCCATAACAGCCAATAAAACTTGTGCAGTACAAATGTTTGATGTTGCTTTTTCGCGTTTAATATGTTGCTCACGGGTTTGTAACGCCATACGCAATGCACGGTTTCCGTTGGTATCTTGCGAAACACCAATGATTCTACCCGGCATTGATCGTTTATATTCTTCTTTAGTAGCAAAGAAACCAGCGTGTGGACCGCCAAAACCTAATGGAATTCCAAAACGCTGTGTGGTTCCCACGACCACATCGGCACCCATCTCACCTGGAGATTTTAGACGCGCTAATGATAAAATATCAGCAGCAACTGCCACTTTTATATCTTTTGAATGTGCTTGGTTGATGAAATCTTCGTAATCGTGTACCTGACCGTATTTACCCGGATACTGTAACATGGCAGCAAAGAAATCGTCTGAAAAATCAAAGTTTTCATGATTGCCCACCACCACTTCAATACCAATTGGGGTAGAACGTGTTTGCAAAACCGATAACGTTTGCGGTAAAATTTCTTCAGAAACAAAGAATTTATTGGCATTGTTTTTCTTTTGATCTCTTGTACGAACATCAAACAACAAAGCCATAGCTTCTGCAGCAGCAGTAGATTCGTCTAATAAAGAAGCATTTGCAATTTCCATTCCCGATAGTTCAATAACAGTGGTTTGAAAATTTAATAAAGCCTCTAAACGTCCTTGTGCGATTTCTGCCTGATAAGGTGTGTAAGCTGTGTACCAGCCTGGGTTTTCGAATATATTTCGTTGAATTACCGCTGGAACAATTGCTTCGTTATAACCCAAACCAATCATCGATTTGAATACTTTATTTTCAGCTCCTAAAGCGGTTGCGTGTGCCAAATAATCATATTCGGTCATGGCAGGATCTAAAACCAGGTCTTTTTCTAAGCGAATTTTGTCTGGAAATGTTTCGTATAACAATTGATCCATATCTTTCACACCCACCGTGCTAAACATGTGTTGTAAGTCGGTTGCTCTGGGGCCAATGTGTCTCAAAGCAAAAGCATTTGTCTTCATCTGCTAGTAATAAAATTAGAGTTGTGTTTAAAGAAAGCAAAATTACAACTAATATTTGATTAATTTTACGGCAGATTGAAATAAAGTTTGTGAACAGCAACAAGTTATGCAGCAACAGAGTACTATAAATTTCACGCGTTTTTTTGACTGGTATTTGCAGGCAAGTTTTCATGTGGCGCTGGCAACCACTGCTTTGGTGCAAATGACTTTTTATTTTTGCTACCTTTCTTTTAGTGCTACCGTCACTGCATTGGTTTTTTTTGGTACTGTTTTTAGTTATAATTTTATTAAATATGCACCAATAATTGTCAAAAGAAAACGGTTGACACCTTTTTTAAAAAGTGTGATTGCAATAAGCGCAATAAGTATGCTGATTGCAGCTATTAGCTTTTTCTATTTGAATTTTAATGCCCAAATGCTCACAGTATTCTTTGCTTTTTTATGTGTGTTGTATGTAATTCCGGTGGCAAAGTCGAAAACTAATTTGCGAAATTTAGCGGGTATCAAAATTTATATCGTGTCGTTGTGTTGGGCGGGTGTAACAACGTTGCTGCCCATTGTAAACGCTGACCAAATGATAGGAACCGATGTGGTTTTTAAGTTTTCGCAACGCTTTATTCTTACATTGATATTGATATTGATTTTTGAAATAAACGATTTAAAATACGATGATATTCGCTTGAAAACCGTTCCGCAAACCATAGGTGTTTTAAAAACTAAATATTTGATTGTTTTATTGCTGATTCCGTTTTATTTTCTAGAATTTTTAAAAGTGAATTATTATGGAAACCAATGGTTGATTAATTTAATTTTGGTATTCGTAATTGTTTTTTTTACCTATTTTGCTCATCCCAATCGAACGAAATATTATACGCTTTTTTGGGTGGAAAGTGTGCCGATATTGTGGTTTTTGCTGGTTGTTTTATTCAATTATATATAAGAAAAAATGAAAAAAATGTTGTTTTTAGTTCTGTTGATGCCCTTTTTTGCAACGGCACAACAATCGTTTGATTTGATTGATTTTTCGGATGATTTTTCCGGAAAAATTATTGTTGATGACCATCAAGAAAATTCGGAGCTGGAAACCAATTGCACATTGAATATCTACCAAAAGAAAAGTGGAAAGTTGTTCTTCTCTAAACCTGCTTTTTATTCGGAATATGATGTAGAATATTCTAAGGTAAAATCAAACGTTCAACAAATTCCTTATGGCGAACAAAGCATTTTAATTTACGAAGATTTTAATTTCGACGGAAAAGAAGATATTGCATTACGAGTTGGAAATTATAGCTGTTATGGTGGACCATCGTATGAGATTTATCTGGCTGATAAAAACGGTTTTGTGTACAATGAAAGTTTTACCGAATTAGGATCAAATTACTGCGGAATGTTTACAGTTGACAATGAAAAAAAACAATTGCAAACCATGACAAAAAGTGGCTGTTGTTGGCATCAGTTTTCAACGTATGTAGTAGAAAATAATCAGGTGGTTCCTATCGAGATTATTGAAGAATCATATTCGGGTTTTTTGGTAGATTATTCTGTTCAAAAACGCATAAATGGTAAAATGGTTACTAGCGGTTATCAGAAATTTGCCGAAGGAAATGAACCTGAATTTACTATGATTTTTGAAAACGGCAAAAAAATGCACTTAATGGGTATTTATGGCGACGAACATTTGGCATATATTTTTACCAATGCAGAAGATGTGGTGGAACTTTTTATTGATGAAGGTTTTACATACAACAAAGCCCATAAAACGGTATCGTTTCAGAATAAAAACACTGGCTATATCGTTTCAGAAAAAGAAATTGTTGTGAAAGATAATGGTAAAACCTATCACTTGAACAAAGTAAAACAAACCGCCGGATCTTTCAATAATTTAAAATGGGATCGTTTGACTAATGTGCAGATAAAATAGTTATTTCTTCTTGAAGAAAAGTGAAAAACCGCCTCAATCGTTGAGGCAGTTCTATTTTATTTTAAGTCTTCAGCTGCTTTTAAAACCGCTTCTTTTAAACCTAATTTATAATCCATCATTTTTTGTAATAACGTTGCATTTTGACTTGCCAAAATTTGCACGGCCAACAAACCTGCATTTTTTGCTCCGTTCAATGCCACAGTTGCCACAGGAACGCCGCCTGGCATTTGCAAAATTGATAAAACCGAATCCCAACCGTCAATAGAATTACTCGATTTTACTGGAACGCCAATCACTGGCAATGGACTCATACTGGCTACCATTCCCGGTAAATGCGCTGCACCGCCTGCACCTGCAATGATTATAT
This sequence comes from Paenimyroides aestuarii, assembly GCF_024628805.1. Taxonomy (NCBI): domain Bacteria; kingdom Pseudomonadati; phylum Bacteroidota; class Flavobacteriia; order Flavobacteriales; family Flavobacteriaceae; genus Paenimyroides; species Paenimyroides aestuarii. The sequence continues at coordinate 1,606,693 of NZ_CP102382.1, forward strand.
TGATGCCGTTTTTGTGTGCATTGTTCGAAAAATCGACTAGTTTTTCTGGTGTTCTGTGTGCTGATACAATATCCACATGCGTTTCCACACCAAATTCTTTTAATATGTCTATTGCTTGCTGCATTACTGGCATATCCGAAATGCTGCCCATTACTACTGCTACTTTCATTTTTTGTTTAGTTTATTATTTTCTATTATTCTGCAAGGTATTTGCAACCTTGTAGGTGTTGTTTTATAATGCTTTTAAATCCTCACTAAATTGATTTAACCAATCACTTCTATTATGACCACCATTATACATTCTTATTGTATGATTATATCCTTTGGTATTTAAAAAAGTAGAAAGATTCTTAATGTTTTCTATTAATCGTTTGTTTTCTTTATCTCCGTATGCAAGGGTCAGATTTGGATAGTTTTTTAACTCCCAATTTAAATTTTGATATTCAGCTCCTGCTATCGAATATAAAATGTATTTTTGAAAGAAATCGGGGTAATTACACGCCAAATAAAAACCAAATCCAGCTCCATTCGAAACACCGTAGAAATATTTATTTTTCACTTTTAAATGATACTTTTCTTCTATTTCTTTCGGAACTTCAGCAGTAAAAAAAGAAAGATGATTCTTAAATCGATTAGATAAATCTGTATTAGTTTCTCCAATTCCCATACTCTCTAAATACTCATAATTTCGATATTCAAAATAACTATTGGGAATTTCTGTTTCGTTAGAATGAACACCAATAATAACGACAGGTTCTATTTTTTTTAAATCGATTAAATGATCCAGTTTATTTTTATACTGTTCATTTATGAACTGACCATCTGTAGAATAGATTACATTATAGTTTATATTTTCATTAAAGTGCTTAGGGAGATAAATACTTATTTCTCTATCTTCATTTAAAGCGGTACTATAGATTTTAAAAGTATCTAATCTAGATTGTTGCCCACAAACGGAACATGAAATAAAAACCAATAAAAGTGCTATTTTTTTGACCATTTTTAATATGCTTATGGCTTGTTTCATTAACGACACATGCGAAATGCTGCCTATTATTACTTTTTTTAATTTCTTTTTTTCAATTATCCTGCAAGGTCTGCAAGACCTTGTAGGTATCACTTTTTTTAAATCTGATAGCTACAAGGTTTTGGAAACCTTGCAGCGAATTAAAATTTATAATTCTGCCCATTACTACCGCTGCTTTCATATTGAGCCCCTATTTCTCATAAGGGAATTCCTACTAGTGGTAGGGTTTTGTTGTTGTTTTTTTTTAAAGAAATATAAAGATACAATAATCCAAAAGAATAGATAATTATACATTAAATTAAATAATTCAAAATTATGGTGTAATGTATAACAGCTATCACAACAAGTTACTTGAAATTGATAATAAATTTTAAAAGGAAACCCTATTGAAAGTTCAAGGTATTCTTTAATCTGAGAATAAACATAAAATTCAAATAATAGAAACAAAAAGTTTACTGAACATAGTGAAATAAAAGCATATAAACTTATTTTAAGAATCTTTTTTTTCATTTGTTTTTTAATATTTTATTTCATCCTGCAAGGTCTTTAAGACCTTGTAGGTATCGCTTTATTTTGAAATCTATAGCTACAAGGTTTTTGAAACCTTGCAGCAAATATAAAGTTTATACATTAAAAACTTGTAAATCTACTTTTAGCCATTGGTCAATTTCATTATCAGCTTCTTCATTAGTAATGTAATCGCCATTTCTATATTCCTTTCTTGCTTCTGCAACGCGATTTTTTTGATCTGTAGATAATTCATACAGACTTTCTTCTAGTTCAAAATCTAAAAGTTTTTTAATTTCCTTAATTACACGAACTTCTTTTAATTCTGTAATTCTGCTGATTATCTCTAGCTTTAGTTGTAAGTCTGAAGTACTCATTTTAAATTAAATTTTCATTAAAGTTAATAAAAAATCAGACATTATTGCATTTCTATTATTTTCCAATCTTCATTAGGTTCTTTTTCCAAATAAACACTTACGATGACATCTTGCTTGTTTCCTAAAACTTTAATTTCAAATTGTGCTTGTCCAAAACCATTTACAGATTTTATGTTACCTGTAGGAATCATTCCATAACCTTTTATTCCTCCGGTTTCATATATTATTCTTTCGCTTTTTTCTATTTCTGCAACAGAAACTTTATATGCTCCAGAGTTTTTCATGGTATTACCAACGATAAAAAATAGAAGAAATAAGAAGGATATTATCGCACCAATGATAATTAAGATTCTTGGTAATTTTGAAAGCTTATTAGTACTTCTTAAAACAATTGTGTGTGCAATTTTATCACCTAATCTTTTCTTTTTGTTATTTGTAGCAAGTACAATGAATTCAATAGGCTAAATAATAAGCAATAAGTTTCTTAATAATAATTTGCTGTATGATGGAACTATATCAGGATTTCTTTCATCACGAATCATAATTCCCATAGCCCATTTTCCTATGCTATTACCTTTTATGGAATCTTTAGAAAAATATAAAAACATACCCGGAATCAAAATTGAAAATAAAGTAATTATGAATTTACCTGGATTATCTTCTTCCATAAAATTAGAACCTAAAAAAATAACAACTAGCGAAACTATTAAAAAGGTCATTATAAAATGATCAATAAAAAATGTGGCGATTGTCTTTTACGGCTAGCTATCAAATAAAGTGGTTCTTGTTCCAATTTGTTTCGTTGTTTATTCTTTACGATTATCCTGCAAGGTCTTACAGACCTTGTAGGTGTCACTTTATTTTGAAATAGCTACAAGGTTTTGGAAACCTTGCAGCAAATTAAAAATATGCTGATTTGTCTTAATACTTAATACAGCCATCTTAATACTACTTCGAAATCACTCGGATAGTTTCTTTCACTTGTTGGGCTACTTTGCGGGCTTCGGCCATGTTTTCGTTGACAATGGTTACGTGTCCCATTTTACGGAACGGACGTGTTTCACGTTTTCCGTAAATATGCGGTGTAACCCCATCAATCGCCATGATTTTTTCGATGTTTTCATAAACAACGTCGCCTGTAAAACCTTCTTCGCCCACTAAATTTACCATGATTCCGGCTACTTTACTGTCGGTATTTCCCAAAGGTAAATCTAAAACAGCACGAATGTGTTGTTCAAATTGCGAAGTATAACTCGCTTCAATGGAATAATGACCTGAATTGTGCGGACGCGGAGCTACTTCGTTTACTAAAATTTCGTCATCGGCCCTTTGAAACATTTCTACTGCCAACAAGCCTACATGGTTGAAACTTTCTGAAACTTTCAAAGCAATTTCACGGGCTTTGTTTGCAACAGTTTCATCGATACGTGCCGGACAAATCACATATTCTACCTGATTGGCTTCTGGGTGAAACTCCATTTCTACCACCGGATAGGTTTTTATTTCGCCCGATGCCGAACGTGCCACAATCACCGCCAATTCGTTTTTAAACGGAATCATGGTTTCGGCAATGCATTCGGTTTCTGGTAAATGTTCCAAATCAATGGCTTGGCGCACCACTTTTACACCATTTCCATCGTAACCACCTTCGGTTGCTTTCCATACAAAAGGAAGTTGTATTACGCCGTTTTCCACATCTATTCTTAATGCGGGTAGTGTTTTGTAACGTTTGTAAGGCGCAGTTGGAATATTGTTTTGAGTATAAAAATCTTTCTGATTGCCTTTGTTTTTAATCAATCGCAAGGTTTTTGGCGACGGATATACTTTTTTGCCTTGGTTTTCTAAGGTTTCTAAAGCTTCTAGATTTACATTTTCAATTTCGATGGTTAAAACATCAACCTGATTTCCTAAATGCATCACGGTATCGTAATCGGTTAGCGAACCTTGAAAAAATTTTGTGGCTCCAAATTGGCAAGGTGCTTCTGTACTTGGATCGACAACATAGGTTTGAATATCAAATTTTCGGGTTTCTGTAAGCATCATTTTGCCTAACTGTCCACCACCTAAAATTCCTAATTTAAAATCCGATGAAAAATAATTCATTGTTGTTTTATTGTTTAATTGTTGAGTTGTTTATTCGTAATCTACAAAGATACTGTTTCCATATTCAAATAAAAGAAGAAAAATTTTAAATAGAAAAGCACCTCAATGAGATGCTTTTTTGTTTTATTCTAATTCGCTGTCATTAACAGGATTTTCTTCCATAAATTCTGGTTTAACGACTAATTGTATTGATTCCACCGAATTGCGGTACATTTTTAAAACAGTTCCTGTGTAGTATTCAAAATCAATATGATCGCCTTCTTGAATGTCTTCTTCCGAAGTGTTGTTTCGGGTTTCCGAGATCAATCCGGCCAATGTGTCGTAATGCTCGCTTTCTTCAAATAAATAAGGAAGGAAACGATTGATGTCTGAAATATTTTCGTGCGAATTCACAATAAAAATACCGTCGGCGATGTTGTTTACAATCGGCTCTTCATTGTCGTATTCGTCTTGAATTTCACCCACCAATTCTTCTAAGATATCTTCTAAAGTTACCAAGCCAGAAAATTCGCCCACCTCGTTTGTTACAATAGCAACCTGCGAATGTTCTAACTGAAATTTCTTTAAAAGGTTTTTAATCAAAGTAGTTTCCGAAACGAAAATGGGTTCCCTTAAGATAGTGGCTATTGTAAAATTTTCTCCATTTTTTGTAAACTCTCTAAACAAATCTTTTGTATAAAGTAAACCTAAAATGTTTTCTTTCGTTTCATCGTAAACCGGATAGCGCGAGTATCCTTCGGAAATACAAAAATCAACCGCTTCTTTAATAGGTGTGTGCACATCTAAACTAGAAACGTTTTTCTTTAAGGTATATACATTTATAACGCGGCGGTCGTCAAAATCGAACACATTTTGAATCAAATCGCGTTCGGTTTGTTCAATAGCACCGCCTTCCTGACTTTCAGAGATGATCATTTTTAGTTCTTCTTCGGTGTGAATATCGCCCCCGTGAACCGGCGTGATACCAATGGCCCTAAGAATTACGTTTGCCAAACCATTCATGGTCCAGATTACGGGTTTAAAAACCGTATAGAAAATACGCAATGGCCAAGAAACAGCAAAAGTTGTTTGTGTGGGATATTGAATAGCCAATGATTTAGGAGCTAATTCTCCGAAAACAATATGCAAAATGGTGATAATGGCAAAAGCAATCGGGAACGAAATATTGTGTGCCACCGCTGCATATTCCGGCCCAGAAAAACCAAGAACATTAAACAATTTTAAAATAAGCGGTGTAAGCGAACTTTCACCAACCCAACCCAAGCCAAGCGATGCTAAGGTGATTCCTAATTGGGTGGCAGCTAAGTATGAATCTAAATGAGTAAGTATTTTTTTTGCTGCGTTTGCAGAAGAAGATTTAATGCCTTTGTAAACTTCGATTTGTGAAGCGCGAACTTTAACAATTGCGAACTCTGCTGCAACGAAAAATCCGTTTAAAAAAACTAAAAATAAAGTTAAAATAAGCTTCCAGACCGATACTTCATCAGATAAACTGTCAGCCATAACCATTGATAAGGTACTCAGGGGTATTGCATCCATATTAAATAAAAAAAACTCTAGTTAAATTTTTTTATTGAGCTTTTAATGTACATACAAAAATATAAAAAAAAGAGTAGGAAAAAGTATTTTTTATTTTTGGTTTGTTTTTTCTTTACTTTTCTTTGTGTGTGCGGTTTTAAAAAAGGTTTGCTAAGATTTTTTGATAGCAAAGTTGCTGTACATGCTGTAAAATTCGTGCTTTTTTGGAGAAAATGGTACATTGCTAGTTGCAAAATAGTGGCACGGAAAGGATTTTTGCTTTCAAAAAAATTTTAAATCAATAGCAGCAAAAATGCTAAATACGCGTTTTTTTCTTCTGCAACAGCTTTAGTATTTTTCTGCCTCTGCTTAAAAAAGAGGGTTCTTGCAACAGCAAATTTTGTTCAATAAGTGCGATTAACTGTTCTTTAACCCAATCTTCTTCATCCACCAAAAAATAAAGAATATGAATGGCATTTACCCTTGTTGCCACGGCTGATGGCAGAATAATCCAATCGAACATGGTGTGGATAATTTGCTTTTTTTGTGCGGTATTATAAAGGTTTTTGTTGTTTTTTAATTGATGAAAAATGGTCCGCGATATACAGCGTTTGTTCGATTCATGGGTTTCGGCTAAAGCCCGTTGCAAATACAAATCCAAAGCTTGATCCAAATAATCAATATGGCGTTCCACCAACATATCCAATGCATGATACAATACAATTTTTTGCTTAGCATCCACACTGTAAATCACGTTCAAAAAAGCAGCAGCAGCAATTTGCTCGTTTAAAATATAATTCATTGCTAACGTTCTACTGTTGGTGCTTAGATTGTGTTGATTAGTTGAAAAATAAGTAATTACATCCATATAAAATTATTAAAAAAAGAAATTTAGTTAAAAATAAAAATATATTTGGCAAATTTGCGAATAAACTTTAATTAAAGTAGTCATATTCGTATATTTGCATCGTTAAAATTAAATATGGAACTTCAAATATTAGATAAAACGTTCGTGCCTTTTATTTCTGCTGCTGAAATTGATAAGGAAATTCAGCGTATTGCTAAAGATTTGCACAACAATTTTCAAAACGAAGTTCCGGTTTTTTTAGTAGTGTTAAACGGTGCATTTATGTTTGCAGCCGATTTATTGAAGCATTACACAACCCCCGCACAAGTTTCGTTTGTTAAAGTGGCTTCTTATCAAGGAACAGAAACCACAGGCAAAGTAAATCAATTACTGGGGCTTGATGTGGATCTTACCAACAAACACGTGGTAATTGTAGAAGACATAGTAGATACAGGCACTACTATTACCGCAATTCAACAAGTAATAAACACACAAAAAGTAAAAAGTATGCAGGTTGCTGCGTTGTTTTTTAAGCCCGAAGCCTACACACAAACGGTGGAAATTAGCCATGTGGGTTTTCGCATTCCCAATAAATTTATTGTGGGATATGGGTTGGATTACAACAAACAAGGCAGAAATTTACCGGAAGTTTATCAAATAAAATAATAGTAAAGAAAATGATTGCAATAGTTTTATTCGGAAAGCCAGGTGCCGGAAAAGGTACACAGGCAGAATTTTTAAAAGATAAATACAACCTTACGCACATATCAACGGGCGATGTTTTTAGATATAACATTAAAAACGAAACCGAATTAGGAAAAAAAGCAAAAGAATTCATGGATCATGGCGAATTGGTTCCCGATTCAATTACTATTGATATGCTAAAGAACGAAGTGAAAAAAAATATGGACAAAGCCGGGTTTTTGTTTGATGGTTTTCCAAGAACCATTGCACAAGCCGAAGCGTTGGATGCTTTTCTACAATCGATTCATTTAGAAGTAACAGCAACTATTGCTTTAGAAGCAAACGATGAAGTGTTGGTGCAACGCATTTTAGAACGCGGAAAAACATCGGGCAGACCAGACGATCAAGACGAAGCAAAGATTCGTACACGTTATGAAGAATACAACGAAAAAACAGCTCCATTGATCGATTATTATAAAAAGCAAAACAAATACCACGCTGTAAACGGTATAGGATCTATCCAAGAAATTACCGAAAGATTAAGCGCCGTAATTGATCAATTTTAATAATAAACAAAATAGTTCTAAATAATCTTATCCTTTTTTGTAATTTAGGGTAAGATTATTTGCATTTAATAACACACAATAAGCTTGTTAAAAGGCGAGAGGATGAGGTAATAAATGCCTTGCGAAATAATGCAGACAGTTGTAAGCAACAGTTTGCGCTAGTTTAAGAATAAAAAATAGGAATTACCTATTAAAAGATTAAAACAATGACAGAAGGAAATTTTGTAGATTACGTAAAGATATATGTAGCATCGGGTAAAGGTGGTAAAGGTTCATCGCATTTGCACCGCGAAAAGTTTATTGAAAAAGGCGGACCCGATGGAGGAGATGGCGGTCGTGGAGGTCACGTAATTATTCGCGGCAATGAAAGTTTATGGACGCTGCATCATTTACGTTTTCAACGACATATAAAAGCCGGACACGGTGGCGATGGCGGAAGCTCTCGAAGCACAGGTGCCGATGGCGAAGACCGTTACATCGATGTTCCGTTGGGAACAGTTGTAAAGGATAAAGAAACCGGAGCGTTTTTGTTTGAAATCACTGAAAACGGCGAAGAAAAAATCTTGGCAAAAGGTGGTAAAGGCGGTTTGGGTAACTGGCACTTTCGCTCATCAACCAATCAAACGCCGCGCTATGCACAACCAGGAATTCCCGGTGAAGAGCTCGATATTATTCTAGAATTAAAAGTGTTGGCAGATGTTGGTTTGGTTGGCTTTCCCAATGCAGGAAAATCTACTTTATTGTCGGTTTTAACATCGGCAAAACCAAAAATTGGCGACTATCCGTTTACAACCTTAAAGCCAAACTTAGGAATTGTGGAATACCGCGATTTTAAATCATTTGTAATTGCCGATATTCCAGGAATTATTGAAGGTGCTGCCGAAGGAAAAGGGTTGGGGCATTATTTTTTGCGACATATTGAGCGAAACTCTACGTTACTGTTTTTAATTCCTGCCGATGCAGACGATATCAAGAAAGAATACGATATTTTATTGGATGAATTAAGAAGATACAACCCCGAAATGCTGGATAAAGACCGTTTAATTGCCATTTCTAAATGCGATATGTTAGACGATGAATTAAAAGCGGAACTGAAAACCCAATTGGATAAAGATTTTAATGGACTTCCATATATTTTTATATCATCGGTTGCGCAACAAGGTTTAACCGAACTGAAAGATAAACTGTGGCAAATGTTGAATTAAAACACCATTGTTTAAGAACTATTTAATTGGGGGCACATGGTAAAAAAAACACTGCTTTTTGTTTTATTTTCTTGTAATATGTTTGCACAAGAGTTTGCTAATAAGCATACAATTACACTTGGACTTATTAATCAAATTGCGCTTATACCAAGATTTGATATAGGGTATTTTCGAGCGCTCAATGAGCAAGTCACAGCAGGTATTACCCTAGGCTATGGAACTTACGAATTGATGACTTATAAGGGAGTGGAAAACACAACGCATTATAAGTTATTTGAAATGCGTCCGGAAATCATGTTGCTTAGAAGAACTGAAAAAAAGTCTCCACATTATTTATCCGCAGAGTTTTTTTATATACACCATACCGACCGTTTTTCTAATGGATATTTTTACAACGGAAGAGAAAAAGTAGTGTTTGATGATGCAAATTATACCCGTAATAAAATGGGATTCAATCTAAATTATGGAATTATTGCTTCGTTTGTGAAAAGTAAAAAATTTGGTATCATTCCAGAAATCGGTATGGGCTTTAAACATCGCCAAATAAATTTTTCCAACATAAAAAACGCAGTGGTGGTTGACAAAGATAGCGATGGATGTTTTCCTATATCAACCGAAAGTTTGTACCATGAAAAAGGAGTGCAAAATAATTTTAATTTCAATATCGATTTACGTTTATTTTATAAGTTTTAAGTAAAATTCGTTTCCAAATTTAATTGTAATATAGTACAAAAACAGCTTTTGCTTTTTGTTTCTATAAATAATAAAGGAGCTATCTGTAAAGATAAGCTCCTTTTTTTGTTTACTTATTTTCGTTTAATACATATTCTTGGATGATATATCGTGAAACAGGTTTCAATGTTTTTCCAGTTTCGGGTTGCAAGCCAGGTTTGTTGTAAAACTCTAAAGTTCCATTTGGGTTTTTAATATACCAAATTTTTGGATTTCCCTTTTTGTCGAAAAATAAAGTCTTCGTATCCACTTTCAATTTCCTGAATTCCTTTATCAATTGATCATCTTTTGGAACCGCTGTTGCCGTAAAACTGTTTACTACTTCCTTACAATCAACTGCTACATATTTTTCCTCTTTCCACACCATACAATCTTTTGCAGTAAGGTTTTTGATATTCATAAATACTGAAATTAAGATCAGAATACTCAAAATTCCGACAATTCCGATTTTTTTAAAGTGATTATTTCTGCGGGATTTTTTTGGGATCTCTTCACTAACCACAGCAATTTTATCAAAAACAACGGGCTCATTTACTGTTTCCGGAGTTTTTTCTTCCACATTTGTTTCCGTTTCATCATTTTCGGGGCTTTCTGGTACTACAACATTATAAGAAGCAGCCGGATTTTCTATAACCTCTTCATTTTCCGATTCCTTTACTTCCGCTATTTTCTTTTGCAGATGGGAAAATTTAGTAAACGGGCGGTTGGGATAATTCAAAAGAACCGCCAAGGCATTTAATCTTTTAATTTCGGTTAAATCGCTTTTATCTTTCAAGAAATTAACAATAGGACGAAATTTATCAATCTCGGCTTTTATCTTATTCACTGCATTTTTTTCATAACTAAAACCTAAGAATTGCTCAAACGTATCACGATCCGATGCATGGGTTGATTTTTCCATTTGATACACAAATAAATCTCGCAAACCGGCAGGAGTAGGGTTTATCAATGCCGTGTTATGTGCTTTTTCTTTTTCAGTTTCGTAATACGCTTTCAGTGCTTTTTTATAGAAATCAGTCATAAGTGAACTATTTTATATCGGAAATTTTCGGAATTCTTCCACATATATCGGAATTATCGGAAACATCGGAATTCCTTGATAATCAAGCGAAAAACACGCCGTTACTTTGCTTCAGAATTAGGATGTGTATGGCTGTGAATGTCACAAAAATACAAAACTAATTGTTACAAAATAAATGCATGGCTTGCAAAATCTTTCTCTGGGGAGTAGCAAAATTTTGTGAGCTGTGCAATAAAACTTCCCAACACAGAGCGCTCTGTTTTTTTTTGAAAGTGTGCCCCATTCATTGGTATGTACCAAAAGGCAACACTATGGTTTAATCTTTTATATGTAATTAAAATGAAAAAAATTAGCTTCATAGCAAGTTTGTTCTTGCTTGGGATTTCAGCAACTGCTTTTGCAAAAAGTAACGAAACAGTTAAAATAGAAAATAAGATATCAATTGCAAAACCTATTGCGCAAGGAATAGAAACGGTTGATCAAAGCGGCGGCGGTAGTAACAGCGGCACGGTACTTATTCCTATAAAACCACCAAAACCACCGGTAATTATTAAATAAGTTGTTGGTGAACTAAATAAAAGTAATAATTTAGGGTGTTCTTATTTCTTTACTAAAAATAATGAAGTTTCAATACCCTATTTTATTGCTTTTTGCATGGTTCTGTTTTTCTTGTCAAAAGAAAGAAATGGTTTTTAATGAGAAAAAAACTGCTGTAAAAACAATTGATTCCCTTTATAATTTATCGTTTTCTGACAATCGTTCTATAAATGATCAAATTCAGTTAACAAATAAAGCAATGTATCTTGCAGAAAAAGAAGCTATTGACTCGTTGCTTTTAAAAGGAATCAGCAACAAAGCCTATCATTTTATGGCGATTTTTCCAGATAGTTCAGATTATTACATCAACCAACTCATTGCAACTTCAAAAGAGAAAAACAATAAAAAATACTTGGCGTATTCCTATACTTTAAAAGGAAATTCTTTTTACAACAATGCGCAATACGATAGTGCGTATTATTATTTTAAAAATGCCAATGTGGTTTATTTTGATTTTAATGACAGTTTATCGCTGGCATACAACCAATTAATGATGGCACGCATTCACTATTTTTACAACGATTATAATACAAGTGAAGAATTGGCTACGCAGGCTTTGGAATATCTAAAGAAAAAAAACAACTCTTATATAATTGAAACATATAATATTTTAGGAAGTATTTATAAGAAATCGGATAAATATGACGAAGCCATTACCTATTACCAAAAAGCAATAGCACTTACAGATAAAAAATCTTTAGAAGAAAGTTATTTAAGAAATAATATTGCTTCATTGTATATAGCTTCACACCAATATGAAAAAGCAAAAAACATACTTTATAATTTATTAGACTCTGAGTTAGTAAATAATGATGAAAATCTAAAATCGGCTGTTTTATTAAATATAGGAAATGCTTTGTTTAGTCAAGATCATAACGATGGTTTACCACAGTTGTCGCAATCTTTACAAATAAGAGAAAAAGCACATTTGGAGCTATTATCGATTGAAAACTATATTGAAATAGCTGATTATTTTGCGTTAAAAGATCCATCTGTTGCCACAAATTATCTAAAAAAAGCATTGGCATTAGCAACCAAGCACAAAAGTATCGACAATAAAATTTTGGCTTTAAAAAGGCTGATTTCTTTAAATAAAAAAAATGCAGAAACATATTCCGAAGAATATATTCGCTTGAATGATAGTATTACTTCAGTGCGAAATCAAGCAAAAAACCAATTTGCTAAAATGCGTTTTGATTATTCAAAAGAATTAGAGCAAAACCAAGTGTTGAAGTCGAGAGCAATTGAAAATCAATTGGTGATACAAAAACAAAAAAACAATCAATTGATATTGTGCAGCATTATTGTTTTTGTGACCATCGCTTTCTATTTTATATATTATTACCTCAGAAACAAACACCAAAAAGAAAAAATTACCGAAAATTACAAAACCGAACAACGCATTGCAGAACGGATTCACGATGAATTGGCAAACGATGTGTATCAAACGCTTTCCTTTGCAGAACACACCAATTTGTCCGATGAAAACAACAAAGAAAAGTTGTTGGATTATTTAGAAGATGTGTACCACCGCACCCGCAATATATCAAAAGAAAACAGCGTAATTCCCACCGAAAAAGAGTATCTGCCTTATTTAAAAAATTTGTTTTTAGAATTTCAAGATACGCAGGTAAAGATTATTACAGCAGGTGTTGAAAATTTTCCTTTTGATGATTTAGATGCTATAAAAAAAATGGTTTTATACAGAATTATTCAAGAATTATTGGTGAATATGAAAAAACACAGTCAGGCAGATTTAGTGGTTTTAAAGTTTTTAAAATCAAATAAATATGCCGAAATACAATATACCGATAACGGCGTTGGCTTGGATAAAAATGAAAAAAAATTAAAAAATGGACTTCAAAATGTGGAAACCCGCATAAAAACCATAAACGGAAGTATTAGTTTTGACCCAGAAATAAAAAAAGGAATCAAAATCATCATTCAATTTCCTTTATAAGAATCAAAAAAATGTTTAAAAAAGTTTTAATAGCAGAAGATATCGACAGCATCAGTTTGGGTGTGGTAACCGCTTTGGAAAACTATTCCGAAATGGAAATTCACCATTCAAAATATTGCGACGATGCGCTGTTAAAAATCAAAAAAGCATTGCAAGACAACCAACCATTCGATTTATTGATTTCCGATTTGTCATTTAAAACCGATCATCAAAAAACCGAATTAAAATCGGGCGAAGAGCTGGTGCAGGCAGCAAAAGAGCTACAACCCGAAATTAAAATCATCATTTATTCGATAGAAGAACGCATGGCAAAAATTAAAAGTATGTTTGATAATAATTTGATAAATGCCTATATTTCTAAAGGTCGAAACAGCACACAAGAACTCAAAAAAGCCTTAGCAAATCTGTATGAAAAAGGCGGTAAATACATACCTGAAAGCTTGCAAAGCAAACTGCTTGAAACATCGGTTTTTGAAATAGAAGCCCAAGACATAGAACTTTTACAACTATTGGCAAAAGGCTATTCGCGCGATGAAATTTCAGAAGTTTTTTACACTAAAAATTATGCATCGGCAAGTTTAAGCAGTGTTGAAAAACGCATCAATCGGCTGAAAATTCATTTTAATTCCCGAAACATCACCCATTTGGTAAGCCAAACCAAAGACATTGGCTTAATATAAGAATGTTTTTAAAATAGTATATTAAAACACTTTGTTGTTGCTTTCTTAGAGTTGTTTGTTTCTAAGAAACATTTAAAAATCCGGCTTTTAACCAAGGTTGGATTTTTTTTTAACTATTTTTTATCAGAATGTGGAAACCCGTAAGGAATTGGTTTTTGGAATGTGTATTTATTTAAATAAAATTGAGTCTCACCTATTGGAGTGATTCAAATAAATACGAACCCTTGAAAGATTTTTTAATCTAATCAAACGTACTTTTAACAGTAAAACCTAACGAAAAAACAAAATTAGAAAAATCTTTTGCGTTAGAAAAGTACCCATCACCATACGCATTTTGATAGCCAACCTTTCCTGTAACGAAAAATTGTATTGATTCTTTTTGATCAATTTCAAGAAACTTTACAGAAACTTCAGCGAAAGGTGTTAATGTATAATAGCTGTCGTTCTTTAAACGGTTAGGTAACTGGATCGATATTCCCGTACCAGTATCAGGGTCATATTGTATCACTTCTTTTGACTGGTTCTTATTACGAAGTACATTCAATAGTAAACCGTTTGAAAGACCAAAACCTAATATAAGTTTATCTGTATTCACAATATCGTATTGCAATGGAATACTGAATGAATAAATATTTATAAGTGTTCGATCAGTATCAAAACCGAAACCATCGTTAAATTTAGGATTCACTGTAGAAAAATGTGCCCCAACAGAAAAAGCATCTGCAAAGAAATAACGTGCTGAAACATCTACACCTACTTTATGAGTAGCAAAATTAGGAATCGCGGATGCTCCAATAGTCACAGCTAAATCATTTTGTTGCGACTGGGTATACATTATCTGGTGAAATAAGACTGAAATAAGAAAAACAATATGTCTCATCAATTTAGTTTGTAAGTTTGAAAATATTAGCTGAGAGATTATGAATGTGTTCAAAGACTATCTATTTTTTTTAGTCAAACTGAAGTTTAGTTGTTCTCTGTTTGATTTAATAGTTACATTGATATTATCTTGCTCTAAGATATTTTGTTTTATACGGCAATAATCTTCATCGCTTAAAATATCTATTGACTCTCCATTGATTTTAATTACCTGATCACCATACTTGATTCCCGAATTTGATTTATCCCACAGAAAGCAAACTGACAACTGATTCTTTTCATTCAGGCAGAAATTCATATCGAAATTTTTCAAAGAATTGAATACCACCGATTCTTTTTGTGAATCCAAGTATAGCTTATTCTCCGAAAAATTAAAGATTGTAGTAACTCCATTAATAAACTTTGAACCTATAATAGGTTTATCTTTTGATATTAAAGTAGGTAGGTTTTTAAAAGATATTCCTTGTAAAGTAAATTCTTCTACATAAATCAAAGCTGTTGTTCTCCTATCTTCTCCATTTATGGTTATATTGATACCTTCTACTGTAATTTTTTTTTGCTTTTTAAACTTGCTACTTTTTATAAAATCATTATTCAACTCTAAATACGAAGTGCTTCCTGTATCTATTAAAACCCACTGTTTTTTATTATCTAAAGAGATTTCTATTAAAGGCAACAGTTTATTATAATATTCGATATCAATTCCAGAACTACTAAAAGCTGGAATGAAAGGTTCTTTTGAAGAAGTGACTTTACCATTAGAAGGTTCTAATTTCCAATTTGCCAACTTTAATAAATTTGCGCCAATAATACCGTCTATTTTTCTACAAGACTGATTTTGAAAAGAAGACAGATCTGCTACTGCGCATACAATTTTTTCAAAATTAAAATCATTAAAACGGATATCTGTCAAGATTAGACTGCTATCCGTTGTTGTACCTGTAGGGTCTTCCAATGAAATTTTATTGTCGCTTCCCTTATTACTTACAAGTTCCTTTGACAAAACAGTAATCATTGCTCCTGTATCATACAAAAACAACCTCTCTTTACCATCAATACTGCCTTTCATAAAAATCCAACCGTCTTCTAAAAAAATACCAGAAATATTAGTACTTTTTACTGTAGCAGACAATTTGCCAGAATAAATCAACTCACTAGCGTTCTGAGCCTTTAATTTTATACAAAAAAACATTAATAATAAAACAAAAAACTTCTTCATAGTAATAAAATTAGAAAAAGTGTTCCATAAAAAATGATGAAACACTTTTTTGTATAAAAATTAATTTATAATTAAAGTGGTATTGTATAACTTACACCAATGTAGTATTTATTGATGTGTACAGGTTCACCCGGTGTCCAAGTTCCGCTCCCTTCTGCAATAACTCGGGTTCTACGTTTTGAAGCCAAAGGAGCATTATAGGTTTCAGGAGTAGTTAACCTAATTTCTAATTTGTAATCAAATCCTATTGCAATTCCCAATCCTTGCTGATCCACTATTTCTTGAGGCATTTCCTTGAAATAGGCAATCTGGTCTTCATTTAATTTAAAATTTGAAAGTCCCCACTCTCTAAAATTAAATTGAATTTCTTTCAATTGGTTTCTAAATTCAGCTTCAGGAAGGGATTCTAATTCTCTTCTTTTTAATTCTACACCTTCTTGTGTTAGTGGTACTTTTTGCATAATAAAATGTTTAAAAATTTAATTATCAACAATATACATTTTTTAAAATGATAATAACCTATTTAACAGTAACAATTAACATGATTATAACATTTTACTTACACTAAACACATCTGCTACAATTAGTAAATATGACTAAGGAGCTCTATTTTATAATACTCCTAAAATTGAGACAACAATTTGATATGGAAATTAACAAAAAAAATAATTAATTTTAAATTTTAAAACAAACCCCATGAAACACCTTATTTCCCTCTTTTTTCTTGCAACATTTACCTTTTGCGGTTCTAACAAGAACGAGTTTCACGATACTTCAGCAGCCAATAAAGAATGGTATCTGGTTACAAAAGTGGTAGATGGCGATACTTTTTGGGTGGATAACGGCACATCGAAAGGAATAAAAATTCGGTTGACAGGAATAGATGCGCCCGAATCGCAAAAACGTTGGAAAAGAGAAGAAGGTTATTACGGAAAAGAATCGAAAGCCTATTTAACCCAGTTGATAAAAGGAAAAAAAGTTCGTTTAGAAACAGATATTGATTCTTTAGACCGATACGGTAGAACGTTGTCTTATGTGTATTTAGAAGACAACACGTTTGTAAATGCCATTATGATAAAAGAAGGTTACGCCGTAATAATGACCGTGCCACCCAATGTGCAACACGCCGACTATTTTTTCAAACTACAAAAAGAGGCACGTGAAAATAATCGCGGATTATGGAAGCAATAACCAAAATGAAATATATACAATTATGATTGTCAGCTGTTGATAAGGATGTTTTTTAACCTATAATGTGTCATTCCGAGGAACGAGCAATCTCTTTAATAATCCTGAGATTGCTACGCCAGTTCGCAAGCTCCGGTCTTCATTACACTTCGTTACTTTCAGAATGGCAAAGTTATAATTATGCCAAATATTGGATATTTAGAAAGCTATCCTATATTATCAAGTATAAATTATTCATTGATTTGTTTTTTTGCCACAGATACACAGATCTTATTCAACATATTAAAGTTATTAATAGTTAAAATTTCACAGATTTTGAATGCGTTGCATTCAATAAGTTGCTTAATTTTTATGATTTGTTTAGAATATTGTTTAGAATAAGGCATAAAAATCTGTGCATCTGTGGAATTTTACAGTACCTTTTTGGGTTAAGCAAAAAAGAGGCTGTCCAAAAAGGGCAGTCTTTTTTTTATGCGGCTAATTTTTGATAGTGAAAATTTTGATGATTATTTTTAGTTGAAGAAAATTCTTGATGCTTAAAAATGAAAATTTCAATTTCAAAAATCATTTTTGAACCTCGTTTTGCGGTTTTTACAACAATTTTCTTAGAAGTCGCTCCTTTAGCCACCATTTTTCTAAAATTATGTCCAAGAGCCATCAGTAGAAATTCTAATTCTACTTTTTCTAATCCTTTGAATGTAAATCTGTTAAATTTATTATTGCTTTTGAGTTGACCAAAGACAGCTTCTACTTCTATCGGGCGTTTGCTTCGGTGTTTTAAACCTTCTTCGCTAGTTAATAATGTTTTAGCCTGTGGTTTTAATTCATTTAATCGGTGGTTGACTTCTATTTTTCGGTTGCCTTTTGCATTGAAACATTCCCTCGAAGCGGACAATTGTTGCAGTTTTTAGCTTGATAATAAGACACTTGCGATTCGTATCCGTTGCTCGAAATTCGTTTGCCTTTGCCTATATTTTCCATTCGTTGACCCATCGAAAACGTAAAAATCTTGTTCTTGGTTATAGAATAAATTCTGAACCAAAAACGGATTGTTTTCCATCTTCTTTTTCTGTTCTGCATGAAAATAATTATACTTCACATACGCTGTAACGCTCTTATTTTCAAGCATTTCGTAATTCTCCTCACTTCCGTATCCTGCATCGGCAACACACTTCTTTGCTTTGTTTTTTGTAAGCATTTTCAAAACCTTCCAAATGAGATTCTAAAGTGGTGGTGTCACCAGGTTTTTGATGGATAGAGATGTGTGTAAAAATGGTTTTTCAGTTGAAATCTGCGTATTATAAGCCGGTTTAAGCTGTCCGTTTTTCATGTGATCTTCCTTCATCCGCATAAAAGTAGCGTCGGGGTCGGTTTTGCTGTAAGAATTCCTATCGCTAAGTTTCTAGGTCTTTTTCGTATTTTTCTAATTTTGGAAGATGCTCATCCTGAAGTTTTTGTAGCTCTTTTGCCTGTTTTTTGGTAGGTTCTTTTAGTTTTTTGTTCAATTCAGATAACTTCTCTTTTAGTTCTTCGGAATTGATTTTTTTGGGCAGTTCTTCCTTGTTAAGTTCTTGATTATCTGATTGAATACTGTTTTCAATATCTGAAAGAATCGTATTGATTTTAACTTCTAATTTTTCTTTGTACTTTTCCACAGAACCCCGCCAAACGAAGGTGTATTTATTGGATTTTGCCTCAATTTTTGTGCCGTCAATATACTGAATATCAAGGCTGATGTAGCCCAATTCTACAGCATTTTCACCACTTCGGCAAACAAATCTTTGATTTTCTCCTTCAAAATTTTCCCTCTAAATTCGTTGATGGTTCTAAAATTTGGCGTAGAATTTCCCGAAATGTACATAAAATGAATGTTTTCGGTAAGGCTTTGGCGATTTTTCTACACGAATAAATGTTGGACAAATAGCTGTAAAACAACACTTTAATCATCATTCTCGGATGATATGCAGAGCAACCTCCGCCTAAGTAAAGATTTGTAATATCGCTGATATCCAATTGATTAACCACCGAATCCACCAACCGAACGGGGTGGTCTTCTGGAATCAAATCAAAAATATTGATAGGGAAAAGTTCTGGAGAGTTGCCTGTTTGATTTTTAAATGTTACCTTAGCCATAGTTGGGTTTTTTGTTCAACTCTAAAATACGAATTTTTTAGAGAAAACACAACAAAAAAAGGGCTGCCCAAACTTTTTGGACAGCCTCTTGTAGTTTATAAATTTGGTATTCTTAAAACCTGACCCGGATATATTTTATCAGGATGACTTAACATGGGTTTATTTGCTTCAAAAATGGTGTTGTACTTGTTGGCATCGCCATAAAATTCTTTTGAAATTTTTGATAAAGTATCACCGCTTTCAACTGTGTAAAACTGTGCTTGCATCATCGGTACCATCACAATCATTAAGTTTTGAACCTGATCCACACCTTCCACATTTCCAAGAGCCAAAATAATTTTTTCAGCGTCTTCCTGCGAAGCTACTTCTCCTTCCACTTTCACGTCGTCTTCCGTTACCGAAATTTTTAAGCGGTTGTATGCCAAACCTAGTTGTTTCACATAGTCTAACAAAGCTTGTGCCTGCAAGTTGTGCTTTTCTTCAGCAGGAGCTTCTTCTTCTTTTTTGCCAAAAATTTTAGCGCCCTTTTCTTTAATAAATGAAAATAATCCCATATCTGTTTTTAATTTTTAAATTTATATAAATGTAGTAAAAATTTGAAACATTAAAAAAAACGAGCGCTATTTATTACTCTAACCTTTTTAAAACAACATAAACATATTACTGCACCATATTCAAAATTGTATAATTATCGTACTTTACAATTTTCTAATCACCCACAACTCAAAACAATTTAGTATCTTCGCATTCAGATCATAAATCAGCAAAATAATGAAAAAATTAAGCTTATTTCTTTCTTTGTTTATGCTTGCCATGCCTTTGGGTATGTTTGCAAACGAAGGAATGTGGTTTTTAATGTTCATTGAACGATTAAATTACCGCGATATGCAAAAAATGGGGCTGCAATTAACGCCCGAAGAAATTTATAGTATCAACAACCATTCATTAAAAGATGCCATTGTGCAGTTTGATGGCGGTTGTACAGCAGAAATCATTTCAGATCAAGGTTTGGTTTTAACCAATCACCACTGTGGTTACGATAAAATTGCAGAGCTTTCCACACCACAAGACGATATTTTAACCAACGGTTTCTGGGCAAAAACAAAAGCAGAAGAACGCAAACCTAAAGATATTTCGGTGCGCTTCTTTGTGCGAATGGACGATGTTTCTAAACGCATTTTGGGCGTGGTAAACAAAAACATGACCGAAGCCGAGCGTGAAAAAGCAATCAACCAAGAAATTGCAAAAATTGAAAAAGAAAACAACGAAGGCGGTAAATACACCGTATCGGTTCGTTCGTTTTTTCAAGGAAATGAATATTATTATTTTGTGTATCAAGATTATACCGATGTGCGTTTAGTGGGAACACCACCTGCATCTATTGGGAAGTTTGGTGGAGACACCGATAACTGGGAATGGCCACGCCACACTGGTGATTTTTCAATGTTTCGTGTATATGCCGATGCCAACGGAAATCCTGCAGAATATTCAAAAAACAATGTGCCTTTAAAACCTAAACACTTCTTGCCGATTAATATCCAAGGTTTAAAAGAAGGTGATTTTTCTATGATTTTGGGTTATCCAGGAAGAACCAATCGTTGGATGCCGGCAGAAGGTATTCAGCAAAATGTAGAATTTTCATATCCGGCTTGGGTTGAAGGATCTCGTTTAGGTTTAGATGTCATGAAAAAATACATGGACAAAAGCGATGAAGTTCGTTTGGCGTATGCAAGTAAATATGCAGGTGTTGCCAATTATTGGAAAAACCGTCAAGGAATGATTGATGCGTTAACCGCTCAGAAAACCGCCGACACCAAACGCAAAAACGAAGCAAAATTCAACAAATGGGCCAACAAGAAAAAGAATAAAGACGAATACGGAAACGTAATTGCCGATATCAATGCCTATTATGCAGCAACAAACGAAAAAGCACGTCATGATAATTATTTAATGACGGTTTTGCGCACGTCTAATTTAGCTACAATTCCTTATAGTTTTGGAAATGCATTGATTCAATATGCCAATGAAAACGAAGCAAAACGCGCAGAAATGCGTCCAAGATTAGAGGAAGCAATTAACGATGTTTACAAAGAATTTCACAGTCCGTTAGAAGCAGAAATGTTGGCGCGCCAATTAAATTTATATGCTACAAAATCAAAAGGTTATGCTGTGGCACCGTATGTGAAATCGTTAGGAGAAAAAAATAATTACGATTACACAAAGCTTGTTAATAAAGCATTAGAAGGAAGCGTGTTTTCATCAAAAGATTTATTGATGAAGTATTTGAAAAATCCAGATAAATCAATGATTGAGAATGATGAGTTGTTCAAAATTTCTGGCGATTTATTAACGAAATACCGCGAACAACCGGCAAATTTAGCGCCGTTGAAAGAAAAATACGATGTGGCGTTCCGCAAATTGGTTGCAGGTTTACGCGAAGCTAATCCAAAAGTAAAATACTATCCAGATGCAAACTCAACATTGCGTTTAACTTATGGAAAAGTAATTGATTTACCACGCCGTGCAGACCGTCCGAACGATGCTACCGACAACTGGTACACTACTTTAAAGGGAACCATTGCAAAGCACAAAGCAGGCGATGAAGAGTTTGAAAACCCACAACGATTAATTGATTTGTACAACGCAAAAGATTACGGACAATATGCCGATGAAAACGGCGAACTAATTGTAAACTTTTTAACCGATCACGATATTACAGGTGGTAACTCTGGTTCACCGGTTCTAAACGGAAAAGGCGAGTTGATTGGTTTGGCTTTCGATGGTAACATTGAAGCGATGGCAGGCGATGTGATTTTTGATCCTAAATTACAGCGCACCATAAACGTTGATGCACGTTATATTTTGTTTATCATTGATAAATATGCAGGTGCAACCAACTTAATTAATGAATTAAAGATTATTAAATAGTCTGAATTGATTAATAATTTAATAACCCCAACGGAGTTTTAACGCTGTTGGGGTTTTTTATTTGAATACAAAGTGTTTTTTATTATATTTACAAAAATTATATTGAAGTGATTTAAACTTTTATTTTATTAAATTTTCTTAGAGCAATTACTATGAATGCTAAATAATTAAAGCCTAGCCAACTTATAACTGTTGTGTCGAATCTATTTAATATGGATCTAAAACTATCCATCCAAGCATTTGTTCTTTCTATTTTATATCTCTCATTATAAAGTTCTTGGTCAAAATATTCATCTCTATCTGTATCGCCATTTCTTTTATTGAAACAAATATTTGCATGTATTTCTTTTTTCTCACAACACAACCTAAATTCTTTAGAATCAAAGCCCGCATCAGCATTTAAAAAAAGTCCTTCAACTGGAATTTTTGCTTGCTCTAAAGTTCCCGTTATCACTTCAAACTGAACTTCTATGTTAAAAAGATCGTTATGATTACCAGCTACTGGCTCTGAAATGGCTAATGGAATTCCTTGTTTGTCGCTTAAATACAATGAGTTAGTGGTTTTACGTTTCTTTCTACCTTGATATTCTACTTCTTCACCACCCCTAATTGCAGAGGTATGACTACCATCAAAATCTACATTCGAAAGGTCTAATTTTGATTTGTTTTTTTCTAAAATGCTTGTCCAGATTTTTTTTAAAATATCTGCCTTACACCATTTTCGATAATGATAATAAACCGATTCCCAACTTAATACATTTTCTTCAAATAATGCCTTAACTGGAAGTTGATGCCATTGAACTCCTGTTTTAAGTTTGTAAAGTACAGCATTTACTATTTCTTCCAAAGGAACTGTTGCCTGAAAACCTCGTTTTGCTAATGGTAAATAAGGTACTATTTCTTTTTTTATTATATCTTTGTTCAGTACACTGTACATAAGGGTTGATTTTGAAATGAATATGTTTTGCAACACAAATTTCGTCAACCCTTTATTATTTACAAAATAAGTTTAAATCAATTCATTATGAGAATAATAACCACCACTTTTGCTTTAATTTTTTTATTAGTTTCATGTAATAATGATGATCAAGGCGGAACAACTAAAAACGTTAATAAAAGATTGAAAAGTATTAAAACTTTTACCTCTGCTTTTTTTTATGAATATGGCTCAAACAATTTTATTTCCAAAGAGCATGTGAATTATGGGGGGGATAGAATTGTGGGTACGGTAGAATATATATATAATTCCAAAAATCAGATAATTGAAATAAATCAACAAAGTAAAAATAAAGAAGTTGATGGAACATTTAAAAATTTTGTTGTAAACATAAATTATCAATATAGCAATGAAATATTAATATCGTCAATTGAGTATTTTGGTTATTTAGAAGAAACAGGTAGGAATGAAGTTAAATCTACGTATGAATATAACAATGGAAATTTGGTAAAAAAGATAGAAGAAACTACTGACTCTTTCAATAATTATTATAATATTCATACATTTTATACTTATTCAAATAATAAATTAATATCTGCTGAAAGTAAACTTTTTGAGAATGGAGCTTATATTCCAGGATCCAAAATTGTAACTTACACATATGATACGAAAGTAAATCCTGAATATAACTTGTTTCCAAAGAGTTATTTAATGATAAAAGGCTATAATGTTAATAACATCATTTCATATTTTGATGACCAAAACCCTAATGCAAGTTATGATGATGTAATTACTTATGACAAAGATGATTTCCCTGAAAAAAAACTTAGAAGCTTTGGAAATGGCAACCAGTTAGAATATCTTTATGAATATGAATAATAAAATATCCAAGAGCAATTATGTTTTTGGATTTTTTTTATTTTTAGAAAAAAACTCAGATAGTCAGAACTCTGTTTTTTTTATTCAAATAAAAGAGCGTTACTACCAACTTGTTTTATACGATTACTTTTTATTATCCATATCGTAGGTGTTTCTCTGCAAACTAGAGCTTGTTTTAATGAATCAACATTGTTCATACTTTCGATTTTAAAGCTTCTTTCATGACAGGATAAAAATATTGAATCACCCTTTATATTCCATATTCCTTTTTCATTTAAAACGCATGTTTCAGAAAAATAGCTTTTATCTTTATTAAGAATTAGTTTTGCGTCAATAGGAAAATTTCCATTGTAAAAAAACATATTAAATTGCGTGTTTTTTGATGAATAAACAATGGGGTATTCTTTAGTGTCTAAACTGGAACTACAGGCATTTATTAGAATAACACTTAAGATAAAAATGATATTTGAACGGTAATTTTTAATAATCATTGCCTTACAAATTTTCATCTAAAATAATATTTTCACATTAAATTTCATTACTTTTAATTGAAATTAAATGCTGTTCATTATGAAAAACATCCAATTGAAACGACTAATTCTTCTTCTTTTAATAGTAATTGGTCAAAATGTATGGGCACAAAAAAAGGTGAAACGCACCGAATACGGCAATTTTGGCAAAGCGGGTACTTATACCGAATATGTTTCTAAAGAGGGTGCTACGGTTCAGGTGGGCGACACGTTACAGATTTACAATCCAAGCAATTTTGAACGTTATATGTACATCACGCAAAACGATTCCTATCTGCGTGCCGATAATATGAATAAAAAATTAATGATAAAAGCCATAAATGTTTCGGGCGATGACAAAAAAGGCTACACTGTGTTTTTTACCTGTAAAGGCTTAGGTGCAACACCGGTTTTTGTTCGATACGAAGATGCTTTACAAACAAACGAAATTAAATTGTTAAACGAAGATAACGCTACTTTGCAAGAATAGTTTTTTCTTTGCACTATGAAAAAAATAGGATTGTTGGTGGTTCTTATGGCTTTAGTAATGGCATGTACGGCTAAAACCGAACCCGTAAGTACTGCTTTTTATTTTTGGCGAACCACTTTTGCACTGTCGCCTGCTGAACAAAATTCTTTAACCGATTTGCAGGTTAAAAAACTGTACATTCGCTATTTTGACATCGGTTTACAAAAGGGCGAAGCCATTCCCGTTGCACCTATTGTTTTTAATGAATCACCAAAAAAATATCAAGTGGTGCCGGTTGTTTATATTAAAAATGAAGTTTTTTTGCAAACAACGCAAACCGACAGCTTGGCTGAAAAGGTGTATCATTATATCCAACAAATCAATCAATCGGCAGATGTTTCGGTAAATGAAATTCAGTTTGATTGCGATTGGAGTCTTCAATCCAAACAAAACTATTTTCAGTTTATAGATCAATTTAAAAAACTACATCCCAACGTATCGGCTACCATTCGCTTGCATCAAATAAAATATCCCGAAAAAACCGGAATTCCACCTGTAAAAAACGGTGTGTTAATGTATTACAATATGGGAGTTATTGGTTCGGATGACGAAAATTCCATCTATTCTCAAAAAATAGCACAAAAATATGTAGCATCTTTACAAAATTATAAACTACCTTTAAACATTGCATTGCCCGTTTTTAGTTGGGGCGTTCATGTGCGAAATAATCAAATAACCAATTTAATAGGTGGTTTGCGAGTGAACGATTTAACGGGAGATGAATTCAAAAAAATCAGTGAAAATCGATTTAAAGTATTGAAAGATGTTGTTTTTAAAGGCAGATATCTGGCGAAAGACGATGAAATTAAAATTGAAGCTGTAAGTGCCAATCAGTTAAAAGAAATGATGCGCGATATTAAAAAGAACAGCAAAAACAAACCCAACGAAATTATATTTTACGATTTGAATGAAAATAATTTAAAAGCTTATGAAAACAAAGATTTTAAAACTGTTAGCAGCTGGTAGTTTAACGGCTGTTTTAAGTTACGGCGCATATATATACGCTTGTGCAGGAGGTGAGTGGGGTGCAGGTTACACTTCGCTTTTTTCGCCCGAAATCACAGTGAACAACAAAGAATATGAACCGTTTTTTTACGATGATTATTTTATATTTTACAATGGCTACAATGTGCAATCGACCACCGATTTGTTTAAAGCAGAAAACGTTTCAGATTGGACAAAATATTTAAAAAAATACTCGCCCGAAACGGTGGAATATTTCTTGTATGATGAAAGTTTAGATGCTCCTTTGCGCACCATTAGCCAGTCTAAGAATGCAGAAGCCGAGTTTAAAAAGCAAAATTTTAAATTCAGTTTGGATACTTCCGACGAGAAAACACAAAAATTCGTGTTATTTATCATGTTGGCACGCGGTATTGAAACCTATTCCAACCAAACCTATAATTATTGGGATTACGACAACCGAAAACAACTCAATGCCGACAGTGATTTTACCACAAAAGTGGAAAGTCTGTACAAAAAAGATGTGACTCAGAAAGACGAATTCTTTAAAAACCGTATGTGGTTTCAGGTGGTTCGATCAAAATTTTATTCATCAGATCGCGGTTCAGTAATTCCTTTTTTTAATGAAACCCAAAACGAGCAACCGAAAAACAACTTGTATTATCAAGCCATGAATTATGTGGGCGGAGCGTATAAAAATTTAAAAAATTACGAAAAAGCAAATGCTACGTTTGCACAAGTTTTTCATCAATGCAAACCTTTAATGGCATCGGCTTTGTTTGATTATAAACCTTTAGATGAAGCTGCTTTTAAAACATCTTTAAATCAGGCATCAAACCAAAACACCAAAGAAACCCTATATGCATTGCAAGGATATTATACCAATGAATTCAGTGCCATGCAAGATTTGTATCAGTTGAATCCAAATTCGCCGCATATTGATTTTCTGTTGTCGCGCTGGGTGAATATCAATGAGCAAAATATCAACACCTACACGGCATACGAAAAATTGGATATCGATGCTGGGAAAATCAAAAAAGAGTTGAAAGACAAAGTAAGTGCGGCTGAGGTTAAGTGGATCAACGACGTGGCAAGCGATGCAAAAGTGCACAATCCGTATATTTGGAAAACCACCGCGGCTTATTTTAATTCATTGATTGGCGATTATTCTAAAGCCGATAAGTTATTGAAAGAAGCACATACTTTATCACAAAATGCTAATCAAAAAAATCAGGTACGCAGTTTGCGCTTGTTCAACAACCTTTTAAGCACCGATGAAATGAATCAAAAAGCCGAAGGGAAATTGATAGAAGATGTAAATTGGTTGTTTTATGAAGATAAATTTCCTGTGAAAGACTATGTGACCGAAGGAAGAATTGATTATTTAAATTCGTTTACAAAAAAATACATTAGTTCGCTTTACAAAAAACAGGGCAATGGATTAATGTCGGAATTAACCTATTCAATTAAAGGTTTTTATAAAGATCAAAAGCAAAGCATCGCCATGGAAAAATTGTTGTTGAGCAGTGAGCGTTCTGCTTGGCAAGATCTTTTTGTAGGGGTTTATCCGTATAAATTGGCAGATATTTATGAAAGCCGTGGCATTTATTTGTTCTATCAAGATAAAATTGATGAAGCAATTGCCGAGTTCGAAAAAATCAAGCCTTTTGAAAGCAAAACCTATAATTGGCAAAAAGACAAATATGAAACCGAAATGGTGGATTATAAAAAAGCACAGTTGCCAGGAAATCCGTTCAATGGAAAAATTAAAGATTGCAACGATTGCGATCATGCAGCCAAACAATCGGTGAAATATTCGCAGCTCGATTTTCTGTACAAGGTTAAAGAAATGAAAGCAAAAATTGCGGCTGGTGAAGATGTGTATAACAATGCACTGTTGGTTGGTAATGCTTTTTACAATACATCTTACTTTGGAAACGCCCGATTTTTTTATTACAACAGCATCATTGACGAATACGGAAACAGTATCAGCAACGAACACAGCAAAATGTTGTACAGTATGGAAAACGTTAGAAAATATTACAATATAGCCCAAAAAGCAGCAGCCGATAACGAGCAAAAAGCAAAAATGGCATATATGTTGGCAAAAACACAGCGCAATGATTTTTACTACAACAAATATTTCTCCACAACAAGTTATTGGGGTTATCCCGACGGTCCTGTAATTCAGAAATGGCAAGGCTTTGTAGATTTAAAAAATAATTACAGCGACACTAAATACTATCAAGACGTAATTGCAGAATGCGGTTATTTCCGTAAATATTTAGGATTGCAATAATTAAGATAAAAGAAAATAGATGAAAGAGTAAAAACATCGTGTTTTTACTCTTTTTTTATGTTTTTATACGGGATAATTAAATTAAAAATATATTTTTGTTGTTATGGAGAAATCGAAAATCCAAATGAGAAAAGAGTAGAAAAAGTTTTAAAAAAAATTTATGATTGATTGGTACAAAAAAGTAGTTTTTGAAAACTACGCAAATTTTAATGGAAGAGCGCGAAGATCAGAATATTGGTATTTTGTTTTGTGTAACTTTTTAATCACTATGTGTCTATACATTCCCATGATAATTTCAATGGGGGTATCTGGAGAGCAACAGCCCGGTGCGCTCTTTTACCTATTTTTCGCACTTATCATGATTTATAGTTTAGCTATCCTTGTTCCGTCATTGGCAGTTGCAGTCAGAAGATTGCACGATACAGGCAGAAGCGGTTGGTTTTACTTTGTAGGATTAATTCCATTGGTTGGATCAATCCTTTTATTAGTTTGGTTTTTCACAGAAGGACAAAGAGGAACTAATGAATACGGCCCAGATCCTAAAGAAGTATAATAAAAGCAATTTATAAATTAAAAGAGTAAGAGCATCATGTTTTTACTCTTTTTTTTGTTTTAATTGAATTAAAATAGTAATTATCAATATTATACCTGACAAAAAGCTTATAGGCAGCCCAATTATTGGAGGAGGTAAATTGAAAGGAGGATTAGTCCAACCGTTCTCTAATGCTTTTTCATAAAACGAAGTACCCTGAATTAGAAATGATAAAATAGTAACTATTATTTGAAGAACTAGATTGATACAAAAAAGCCAATCAAAAAGGATCCTTTTATCTTTTTTTAACAGACTTGAACCCATTGATAATTGTAATAAAACTGGTATAAATACAATTCCAATAGAAATCCAAAATAAAAAGTCTGAATATTTCATGAGCTATAAATAAAGATCAAATCTAGTAAATTTAATATATTTGTAATTATAAAATTGATAAAAATCTCCAACTCCCAATTTTATCAATTCTCTAAAAAAATCATTATCTTTGATAGAAATATACGGAAGCTATGGATACTACATTTCGATTTTCATCTGCAAACGATATTACAGAAGAGTTTATAGAAAAACTAAAAAGTTTCTATAACGGAAAGCCTGTGTCTATAACAGTTACAGAAGATTTTCAAATTCCAACTGATAACGGATCTTTAATTCCAGAAGATTTTATCACAGAACTTCAAGAAAGACAAAAAGAGTATGAAAACGGAAAAGTTCAAGGTTTGTCATGGGATGATTGTAAAAAGGAGTTGTTAGAACGAGTTAGCAAATGAATTATCGTTTAGTAATTTTACCTAAAGCGCAGGCAGAAATGGCTGATGCTGTTGATTGGTATGAACTGCAACAAGCTAAATTAGGTAAGCGTTTTATTTCATGTGTTGACAAATTGTTCAATATAATTTTAAAAAATCCTTTTCAATTTTCAGAGAAAAAACCTCCTTTTAGAGAGGCATTAGTAAGTAAATTTCCTTATTTAATCATTTATCAAATAAAAGATAATAAAGATAGTTGTTTACTCTGTTTTCCATACTTCTCAAAATCCTAAAAGCTGGCAGAATATCTAGTGTGAACTAATTAAGAAAATAGAAGATAGATAAAAGATTAAGAGTATTATGTTTTTACTCTTTTTTGTTATTTCAGCTTGTCATTGTTTAAATCACTCACAAAATTTCACATAGTTTGTCATTCCGACGAAGGAGGAATCTCAAGAAGATTTAATTTTTGTTAAAATAAATGTATATTGCAGTAATAGTTTTTCTTAAAAAGATTGTTATTGCGTTATATATAATATAAAATAATTTTTTTCGAGAGAAATGTCGCTCAAGAATTATCGAAAAATCATTAAATTAGCACACATAAAATTAATAACAGGAGTAATCTAAAATGGCAAAGAACAATAAATTAGTAGGACCATTTCTAAAATGGGTTGGAGGCAAAAGACAACTTATGCCTTCAATTGTTGAGCATTTGCCTGAAAATATTAAGGATTACAAATATATTGAGCCATTTATTGGTGGAGGTGCTGTGTTATTTAATTTGCAACCCAAAAACGCAATTATTAATGACTATAATGATGAATTAATTAATGTTTATAAAGTCATTAAAAGCAATCTAGACGAACTAATTGCTGATCTTAAAAAACATAAAAACGAAGCTGAATATTTTTATTCAATAAGAAGTTTAGACAGAAACGGAGAGTTTAAAAAACTTACTGATGTTCAAAGAGCGTCGAGAGTGATTTTTTTAAATAAAACTTGCTTTAATGGGCTTTATAGAGTAAACAATGCAGGCGAATTTAATTCGCCTTTTGGTAGATACAAAAATCCAAATATTGTAAATGAACCAACCTTAAAGGCTGTAAATAAATTTCTTAATAGTAATAATATAGATATCAAGAGCGGTGACTATTCTGAAATTTTGAAACAAGTAGATAAAAAGTGTTTTGTGTATCTAGACCCACCGTATCATCCAATTTCTGAAAGTTCAAATTTTACTGGCTACGTTCAAGGCGGTTGGAATATATATGACCAAATTGACCTAAAAACTGCTTGTGATGAATTACATAAAAGAGGAGTAAAATTCCTGCTTTCAAATTCATCAGCAGAGTTTATTAAAGACCTATATAAAGACTATAAAATAACTATTGTAAAAGCAAACAGAGCAATTAACTCTAACGGTGCAGACCGAGGTGAAGTTGATGAAGTGTTAAATATGGTTGCGTAATGGATTTAAAGTTTGATTTAACTTTAGCAAGTAATTATACAAGCAAATCTCAAATCTCAAGAGTATTGACTGAAAGTTGGGTTAAAAAAAATTCTTTTTGCCCTAATTGCAATAATCCATATTTAGAACAATTTAGTAACAATTCACCTGTTGCAGATTTTTATTGCAAAAATTGCTCTCAAGAATATGAATTAAAAAGTAAAGATGGATTATTATCAAAAAAGATTGTTGATGGAGCTTATCACACAATGATAAATCGTATTGAAGCAGATAACAATCCCAATTTTTTCTTTTTAACTTACGATAAATTAAACTGGAGTGTACGTGATTTTTTAATAATTCCTAAACACTATTTTGTTCCTGATTTTATTGAAAAGAGAAAACCACTTTCTGAAAACGCAAGGAGAGCGGGTTGGACTGGTTGTAATATTTTATTAGATAAAATCCCTTCTTCTGGAAGAATTTTTCTCATTAAAAATTCAGAAATAATTGATAGAGATTTAGTTATAGAGAAATGGAAAGAAACAGAATTTTTAAAAAGTGTAAACCAGAAATCTCGAGGCTGGCTAATTGATATTTTAAATTGTGTTGATTTAATTCCGAATAGAAATTTTAGACTTGAAGATGTATATAAATTTGAAGCTGAATTGAAATTAAAATATCCAAATAATCACTTTATCAAAGATAAAATTAGACAGCAACTTCAAGTATTACGGGATAAAGGTGTTATCGAATTTGTTTCAAGAGGAACTTATAAGAAAAAAAATTAAACCAAACATGATGATTTATACAGGCGAAAAAGCAAGTCAAATTCTTAAACAAAATTTAGAAAACAGAGAAAGCCATATTTGTAGTGGTTATTTTCTAGAAGGAGATGTTTGGATAGCATTTGATAATTATACCGAAGATTGTTGGGTTGAAGAATTTACTACTGAGGAAATGGCAATTTGTTGGATTGAAGATTTTTTTGAAATATCAGAAAAAGAAGATTTCAATGTACAAAAAATAGGCAATGATTTACTGTATATTCCGAATGAAGGACATTTACAATACTTTTCAAAAGACAATATTTACTATTCAAAATTTCATACGCTTTCTGCGTGAGGGATAGTAGCGAAAAGCCCACAGCGAGGAACGAGCGAGGACTTGTAGCGGATAGCCCGACCCGAAGGGACACGCCCAAAACTTTTTGCAGACAACAAACTTTCAATCTTATCAACTTCAAGAGGTGGTTATGTTATTGGAGAGTTTGAAACGTTTTGCGACTTCAACACAGACGAAATTGAAGTTTCGCCAATTGAATTTCCTACATTTTTAGAAAGTCTTGATTATCGTGATATAACAAGTGAAGCCACAGCTATCAACTGTGCTTTTGTATCAAAAATTCTTCACAATTTTACAGAAGAAGAAAATTTATTACCGACTGTTAGTGGACGAATGAGTTCGTCTACATTTAACTTTGGTATTAACTCATCTAAAGGGTTATTTAATGTCAATGTAGGTAATTCACAGGTAGAAATTGATGGAGGTTATGAGGGAGACAATTCGTTAAATCTAATTGAAGCTAAAAATTATATCTCGGACGATTTTCTTGTAAGACAGCTTTATTATCCGTTTAAACTTTGGAGTAGTAAAATCCAAAAACAAGTTCGCCCAATATTTTTGACTTATTCAAATGGAGTTTTTCATTTAAGAGAATATGCGTTTTCTAACGTAAATCATTACAACTCTCTTGTCCTTGTCAGACACAGAAAATATGTTGTTCAGGAAGGCAGTTTTAACCTTGAAGCATTAGTCCAAATTATTGACACTACAAAAACTGTAAAAGAACCTGAAATTCCTTTTCCACAAGCTGATAGTTTTGAAAGGGTAATCAATCTTTGTGAACTTTTGAAGCAAAAAGAGTTTATTTCAAAAGAGGATATTACTCAAAACTATGACTTTGACGGACGACAAACCGACTATTATTCTAACGCAGGAAAATATTTAGGATTAATTGCTACAGGGCGAGATCCATTAACAGGACAAACAGGTTGTTTCTTAACAACAAAAGGAAAGCAAGTTTTTAATTTAAACCTTATTGACAGACAAAAGGAATTTGTAAGACTAATTGTTTCTCACAAAGCATTTAAAGAAACATTGAAACTTTATCTTGACAACGGAGAAATGCCAAACAAAGAAACGATCGTAGAAATAATGAAGCGCTACAAGTTGTATAATGTTGGTTCAGAATCGACATATTTCAGAAGAGCATCAACAATTATAGGTTGGACAAATTGGATTTTAAGTCAAACTGAAGAGTAAAAAAATACACCATAGTATAAGTGATTTAGTTAGATTAAGAGACTGAAGTGTTTCGGTTGGGTGTTTTATGTTTAATAGTTTATTGAAAAAAAATCAATATCGGAGTGCAAATTAAACAGACTTACGAAGTAAAACATTTAGATGAAGACTTTTTTGTAGAGCAATAAAATCTCTTTTCTTTCTTCTTGATTCTGTTTTCCAATTCCCTTAAAAAAACGTACTTTTGATTATCAAAAAACAAAAAACAATGCGCGTACATTTTATAGCAATAGGCGGCAGCGCCATGCACAATTTGGCTTTGGCTTTACACGATAAAGGCGATGTGGTTACAGGCAGCGATGATGCTATTTTTGAACCATCGAAATCGCGTTTGCAGGCAAAAGGTTTACTTCCGGCAGCAGAAGGATGGTTTGCAGAAAAAATCACCAATGAAATTGATGCCGTAATTTTGGGAATGCACGCAAAGGCAGATAATCCAGAATTGCTGAAAGCGCAAGAATTAGGATTGAAAATTTATTCGTATCCAGAATTTATTTTTGAACATTCAAAAAACAAAACCCGCGTGGTTATTGGTGGATCGCACGGAAAAACAACCATTACTTCCATGATTCTGCACGTGATGAACTATCACAATGTAGCAGTAGATTTTTTGGTTGGTGCACAGTTGGAAGGGTTTACCAATATGGTGCATTTAACCCAAGAAAATGATTTTATGGTGATTGAAGGCGATGAATACCTGTCATCACCCACCGATTTACGTCCGAAATTTCATTTGTATCAACCAAATATCGCCTTGATAAGCGGAATTGCGTGGGATCATATCAATGTGTTTCCAACGTTTGAAAACTATGTAGAACAGTTTAAAATATTTATCGATAAAATCACCAACGGCGGCATTTTGGTTTATAACGAAGACGATGCGGTTGTAAAACAAATTGCCGAAGAAGCCGAAAAACCAATCCGCAAAATGCCTTATTCGTTACCAGAATACACCATTGACAACGGAATTACGTATTTAGAAACCTTAGACGGAGCCATGCCTATTGAAGTTTTTGGTGCACATAATTTAAGTAATTTAGCAGGTGCTAAATGGATTTGTCAAAATATGGGAATCGATGAAGCGGAGTTTTACGAAGCCATTGCATCGTTCAAAGGAGCCAGCAAACGATTAGAAAAAATTGCTGCAACAGAAACCGCAGTTGCTTATAAAGATTTTGCACATTCGCCAAGTAAAGTGTCGGCAACTACACAGGCGGTTAAAAAGCAATATCCCAACAAAAAGTTAGTTGCATGTTTAGAACTGCATACATACAGCAGTTTAAACGCCCAGTTTTTAACGGAATATCAAGGTGCGTTAGATGCTGCCGATGTGGCGGTGGTGTTTTATTCGCCCGATGCGGTTGCTATTAAAAAGTTGGAAGAAGTAACAAAAGAACAGATTGAACAAGCGTTTAATCGTGAAAATTTAATTGTTTACACCAATCCCCAAGCGTTTAAATCGTTTTTATTGGTACAAGATTTCACCGATTCGGTTTTATTATTGATGAGTTCCGGCAATTACGGCGGACTGAATTTTGATGAAGTTCAAAGTATTATAGAATAATTTAAAGAGACTTTATAATTATAATTTATCCTACAAGGTTTTTAAAAGCTTTGTAGGATTTTTTGTTTGAATAAATAAGAGCATACCAACAATTTAGTATATTCGTAAAAAGTGATTTTATGAGAGCGTATGCTGAAGAAGGTTTAAGTATTGTTGAGGTTCTGCCCAAACCACCAAATAAATTCTATGTTTTTGTTAATAAAGGACTATATGTAGTAATTTTAATTCCAATAATTGCTTTACTCTTTCACAAATATCTTCCGGATTTTGTTGCAATCTTCCTTGGAATCTTTCTTTTTGTATATATCCTATTTTATTTTTTTTATATTCAAATAGGTAATTTGTATAGAAGTGAAAACATAGCCTATCAAGTAATTGGAAAAATACATTTTCATAATGATTTTTTAGAAATCATGAACAATCGAATTGAATTTTCTGAATTTAGATCAATAGAAATTATTTGTTACGATTTTGAAGATAGAAGAAGACCAAGTAATACTTTATATGATCCTTTATATTCTTTAGGAATCAATAATTTTTTGACTGTTTATTTTAAAGATGGAACAGTTACTAAATATCAATTTAAACTATTGAACGAAATTCACATGTTTTCTTTTAGAAAAGAATTAATTCACTATTATAAATTGGGATTAATTCGTGAATTGAATCTTCATGATATTCTAGGTAATCATAGTTTTGAAAGCAAAAGTGATTTTAGAAAACATAATCCAAAATACAACAATTACCCCTCATAAACAAAATGACCCACAATGGTGTATTTAAACAAACAATCTTCCAATACCTGTCCGCCGCCCACGTTGTGAACAATCAATCGGCGTTTACCGTCTTTAGAAAGTTGGTTGGTCACAATGCCAATATGTGGCAGCTTATCGTTAATCATCCACGTGACAATAGCTCCCGTTTTATAATCATCAGGGTTTTGCGTTACTTGTAGTTTCTTTCCTTTTCTACTGAAAAAAGTTTCTAAATTAGGCACGCGTCTATGATCAATATTGGTATCGGTTTTTGTTGCTCCCCAATTTTTCGGATAGATGCTAAAATTAGCGCGCATATCTTCATGCACCTCTTTTTGTAAATCGATGCCTAATTTTCTGTACGATCGAATCACCACATCGGTACAAACTCCGGTTTTTGCAGGGACATCACCATTTGGATAGTCAATAGCAACATAATCGGGTGTGTATCGAACCGAAGCATCAATGATAGAAAGGGCTTTTTCAGATAGTTTTTTTCTGAAATCAGAAACATCATCGGTAATGGTATCTTTCTGTGTGGTGGTTTCATCAGAAGAAACTAAAGCAGCATTAAAACTTTCCTGACTTTTCAAAGTGCACGAACTAAATCCAACTAAAATCAAAAAAAATAAAAATACTTTCATATATTTATAAGCGTTAATTATTTGGGCATGAGTAACGAAGATAAACATTTCTCTATAAAAAATTGGAGCGAAGACGATCAACCACG
Organism: Paenimyroides aestuarii; assembly: GCF_024628805.1. Classification (NCBI taxonomy): domain Bacteria; kingdom Pseudomonadati; phylum Bacteroidota; class Flavobacteriia; order Flavobacteriales; family Flavobacteriaceae; genus Paenimyroides; species Paenimyroides aestuarii. The sequence goes on from NZ_CP102382.1 coordinate 1,643,142, forward strand.
CGAAAAATTATTGTATAAAGGCAAAAATGCATTGAGCGATGCCGAATTGATTGCTATTTTGATAGGATCGGGCAGTCGCAATGAAAGCGCTGTGGATTTGTGTAAACGCATTTTGCAGCAAAACAACAATCAATTGCATCAACTTCAAAAGCAAAGCATTCAACAATTAATGCAGTTTAAAGGCATTGGCGAGGCAAAGGCAATCACCATTGTAGCGGCATTGGAACTGGCAAAACGATTGCAAATTTCAGAAACAAAACAGCTTACCAAAATTGGCAGTGCCGGCGATGTGTGTAAACTCATGCAACCCATTATTGGCGATTTGCCACACGAGGAGTTTTGGGTTTTATTGCTCAATAACAGCAACAAAGTGATTTATAAACTGCAACTAAGCAAGGGCGGACTCACTCAAACTGTAGTTGACATTCGTTTAATTTTCAAAACCGCTTTAGAGTATTTAGCTACTTCTATCATTATTGTGCACAACCATCCATCGGGACAATTAACGCCCAGTACAGCAGATAAAGACATTACTCAAAAAATAAAATTGGCGGGAAAAAGTTTAGACATTCAGCTTTTAGATCATTTAATCATCACCCAAAACGGTTATTTTAGTTTTGCCGATGATGATTTGTTGTAAAAAATAAAAACATATCGTGCAGGCAAATTTTAAGGGCAATATACTACGAGTTATGTTTGCACTTCTTCTTTTAGTTGACCAATATAAAAAGACGGCGAAATGCCCGTGCATTTAAGAAAAGCGTTTGAAAAACTTCTACTGCTTGGAAAACCCAATAATTTAGCAATGTGACTGATTTTATAATGAATCCATTGCGGATTGGTCTCAAATTGTGCCAGCAAATAATCAATACGCAATTGGTTCACATAATCTGTAAAAGTTTTTCCTTTACTTGCATTGATATAACTTGAAAGATAGCTTCGGTTGGTTTCAAACAAAACGGCCAATTGATTTAAATTTACATTTGGGTCCAAAAAACCTTGATTTTCTTCAAAAACTTCTAAATACTGCGTGATACTTTCCCACGCCTTATTGCTTGCTCCGGTAACAGTTGAGCGTTCGTTTTTCTTAGAAATGCTATTTATTTCTTTTTCAGTGGGTTGTGAAATTTCAGGCGTTGCAGTCAATGCGTCTGTAGAAGCAGGGACTTCTGCTTCCTTAACTTCTTCTTGAGCGTTCAAATCCACTGTTGTAGAAGCTTCTGGTACATTAGTTGGAATATCTGAAACAACAAGTGTTGGTTTTACAATTTCTGTAAGTTGCGTTTTTTCTTCCGCTTTTGCGTTTTTGCGTTGGGCAACCAGTTCGTTGTATCTTTTAGAATATTCTTTCTTTTTGAGGTAGTTCCATAGCAGTGCCACAGCAAATCCTATTAAAAGAAGCGATCCACCCACAATAGCTGCTGTAAATAATCGGCTTTTGGTTTGCAATGAATATTCCAAACGCGCTTTTTCGCTTTCTAAATGTTTAATATCGAGCTGCTTGTGCAAAGCGGTACTTAAAAAACGGTATTCGTTCTGCAAAAACACGGTCACCTTTAGCAATTGATTGGTGTAATACAACTGTTTCTCTTCATTCTTTTGCTGTTTGTAATAATCCATTAAATAAGTATAGGCCTCTTTCGTTTCCAAGTTTGCATAGTTTTTTTCCTGAAAAAAGGCATCCACTTTATTAAAATACGCAATTGCATCTTCTTTTTTGTCCAATTTCCAATAGTTTACACCCATATAATAATACGCAATACTTTCGTTGGCATAATCTTCATTCGTTTTAATTTCGGGTAAAGCACTTTTAAACGTGGCAATACTTTTTTGGTAGTCGTTTAAAAAGTGCAGGTTTAAAGCATATACGTAATTGATATAAGCTTTCTCAAAATTTTGTTCATCGGGTGTAATTTTAGGGAGTTGCGAAAAACCTTTATCAATAAGTTCATTGCTATACGAATAGTTTTTTAAATAGGTATGGGTGAGCGCTTCATACCGAATCGAATTCATGAAGCCTAACTGATATTTGTAGCTGCTAGAACCATCAAAAAACATACGGGCTTTTTCAAAATACCCCAAAGCATCTTCATATTGCTGCAAATAAAAATAGGTTTGCCCAACAGCATAGAGGGATCGGTGGTATTCGTATGCGTGTTTTTTTTGATCAATTAGCTGCAACGCTTTTAATTCGTATGCTAAAGATTGTTGGTAATTTTTCTCGATATAAAAAACGGTTGAACGTATTTGATAGGTATCAATAAGATGTAAAGGTTCATTAATTTTTAAAGCTTGTTGGGTTAAACTATCGGTAAAAAGATGCATCACTTTCGGATCATCGGTAGTAAAAACAAAGTGCTTGTACGCATTAAATAAATGCTCGGTATTTTGCGAAGCCTTCCCTTTTTTTATGTAAGCATGTAACCAATTGTAATAAGTAACCGAATCTTTTTTAGTAAGCACATTTAGTTTTTCGCGCATCTCATTTAACGAATGATGGGCGATATTTTTTTTGGTATCAGATTGGGCAGTGGCACAAAATGACACTGTAAATAGATAAAAAAGCAGGTGTAAAAAGCGCATTTTTCAGGTATATGGGATTGGTTTATCCAAATGTACAACTTTTTTTTTGAAACATAAAACCTTGTTAATTAATGGTTTTTACGATTTTGCAACTGCATTTTGATCAAAGTGCACAACAACTTTTTGCACATACGAAACCATGGGTGTACATTTGATTACTTCCTACCACGTACAAAATCAACCCAACTATAAATCATTTTTAAAAACTATATATTATGAATAAAATTACCCACCTTTTTTATTTTGTTTTTTTAATCTGCATCGCAGCATGTTCGTTTACTGACGAAGAACAATTTGTCAATCCATCAATAGTGGTAAACAACAATCATACAGCAAAACCTGCACGTACCGATTGGGCATTTATTGCCGGACAATTGGTGCAAAGCTATACCAATAATTATAGTACCACGAGTAACAGTACCCTAGCTGAAAAAATAGTGCGGTTAGATTCGGCTTCTATGCAAGTGGTACTTTATAACGATTTAAAACCATTAAACTTTTCTGCACCAACCACTAGCGAAGCACAAGTATTTTTAACAAACTATGAAACAGCGTACAATAATTTAGATGTTTCGGTAACTATGAAAAGTTATTTAACAGCCTTTTTACAAGAAAACCCCAACTATGATATACTTTTAACCACCATAGAACGTGATATTTTGTTAACGCTCACCGAAAAAAAGCAACTGCGGTTTATTGCAATGTGGCTAGTTGATACCACAACTCCTCCTGAAGTAGATATTTGGAAAAAGAGAAAAATTTTAGCTGCTGTAAAAGGTTTTGAGCAAAGCACAGCAAATGCATTGTTTAATGTGGCTTTAGTAGAAATAGCAAAAAATTAAAAGAAAAGCGAAAAAGAAAATCCCTAATTATTTGCCCTTTCCCACATGCAGCACCTCTGCGTGTGGGTTCTTAAAAATTTAAAAACACAAAATATAAACCCTTTAAAACAAATAAATTATGGCAATTAAGTACAAATTAATTCAGAAAGGAGAGCCGGGTGTAGTAGGTGGCGGTACAAAGAAATGGTATGCAAATATGGCAACCGATGGCGAGCAAACGGTTGATGACATAGTGAAAGCTATTGAAAAATTCAGTGCACTCAGCGAAGCCGATATCCGTGGGGTTATCATAGCGCTTGAAAACGTGATACAAGATGCGCTTACAAACAGTAAAATTGTCCGTTTAGATAAATTAGGTTCTTTATATCCTTCTTTATCAAGTGAAGGCATCGCAACACCCGAAGAGTTTACTGCTCAGAAGCATATTAAAAACGTAAAAGCAAACTACCGTCCCGGCAAGCGTATTACCGATGCGTTAAAAGCAGCCACACTGCAACGAGTAAAATAATTTTTAGAACACCTATGTATTTGTTGTTTAAACCACGCGTGGTTTTAGTTAGTTGCACGCGTGGTTTTATTCAAAAGCACCTTAGGTTTGGTCTAAAAGCACACGTGGTTTTTTTGAAAATTAAATCATCGATACACTTTCCTATTTACCCTTTGAAGAGGGTGGAGGGGGATGTAAAAAACCGATGCTTCGACGAGCTCAGCAACAAAATCATCAATTCAACAAATAAACCATAAAACCAAAATAAAATTAAATTAAACATACAGTTTGTTGCTCCGTAGGAGTCTAAAACAAGCTTACAGCATAACAAACAAACAATAAACATTTTAAACCAACCAAACCGAATAACCATACAGTTTGTCATCCCGAGGCAACGAGGGATCTCAGCAAAACCAAATAAAACACACAGTTTGTCACTCTGTAGGAGTATCTAAACAATTCAACAAATCAACAAATCAACAACATACAACTATGAAAAATAAACTACACACAACAGTTTGTCACTCCGAAGGAGTCTCAAAAAGCAAAGAGTCACCAACTATTTTCTATGTTCTATATGCTATTCTCTTAATACTATGCTCCCTCCCAGTCACCGCCCAACCCTACCAATGGCAATGGGCAATCAAAGGAGGCAGTAGCGGCGCAGGCGTGTCTAGTGGGGGGTGGCACATTTATGCAGAGCAAATTTATGATATTGCAATAGACAACAACAACAATTACTATTTTGTTGCCAGCATAGCCGGTAGCAACCCACAACTAAACGGGCAATCGGTAATAGTATATAACAACATCGCTACCAACAACGATATCTTTTTATTTTCAACCACCTGCGATGGACAAGTGCGCTGGAATCAGGCAATTGGGGGGGGGCAGCTTTTGATAGAGCTTTTAAAATAGCATTAGACAGTAACAATAATATATATGTAGGGGCAAGTGTAATGCATGGTTCTGTTAATTATCCGGTACATTTCAGCACTACCGAAGCCCTACCCGGACCCCCTGCTACACCCACTACCGTAAGTGATTATTATAAAACCACGTTTTTGGTAAAATACAATACCAACGGGCAGTTTATATGGAAACGTGCGTTGCAGGGAGATGTATCAGATGTAACAGATGATTCATCAATAAGCGATATCACTAGTGTCCCATTAAAATTGTGACGTATTAAAAATTAAACAAACTTGGCTCATTAAGCCTATTTCGTTCATTGTCATTTTGAAATTTAGTTTTATCAAAAAGGTCTCTAAGTTTTGTTTTGTCGGTTAATGATATACTCAGTATTTGCAAAATTTCATATGTGGTTCTATCAAGTTGCATATCTTTTTGGACGATTGCAACCAAACAATAAGTACATATTGCGACATAGAGTTGTATGCGAACTGCATTTTCAGTAGTTCCCCAAAACTTTTTAATTCTAAGATGTTGTTTTAACCATTTAAAAAAGAGCTCGACTTGCCAGCGATTTCTATAAAGTTCTGCAACTTGAAGCGCAGAAATTTGCATAGCATTGGTTAAGAAAACAAATTCTCGATTTTGTTGCTCATCCCAATATTTGACCAATCGTAAGTGTTTAGGATAGTATTGTTTGGGATAAAATCCTGTCAATTCAATTGTTGCATCTGAAAGTATGTTTTTAGGCAATCTACGCTTCCATTTAATAGACTTATATTGAAGATTCTTCTTTGTTCTGATAACGAAGAAGGCTCCGATCTGATGAATTTTATACAACATCTTGAAGTTGTTATAAGCGCGGTCAAAGACGTAATACGATTCTGATTCATACGGTATTTCGTTCATTGCTTTAGAGTCATGTTCAGAAGCTGTGGTGATATGGAAAAATGTTGGAATCTGTGTTTCCACATCGTATAATGTATGCACTTTTATCCCTCCTTTTTTCTTTCGGAACTTTGCCCACCAGAATACAGAAAGACATAAGTCAATCGTGGTTGAATCAAAAGCATAAACATTCCCTCCGAGTTTGAAGATTTCAGAAATACGTTTCGCTCTGGCTTGGCTTACCAAATAATAGGCATACTCTTCGAAAATGCGGTAGTCTCTATCTTGATTAGCTCTTGCCAAAGAAGATCTTGAAACGTTTTTACCCATTCCTAAATGATAACATTTTGAGTGATGAGCATCAAGAGCGTTTATTAAATCTCTCAAACTTTCGCGATTCGACAATTGCCCAAACATCAAAGCAAGTAACTGATTCCAGCAAGTGAAATGTTTTACGTATTTGTCTCCATTATATTTGGCAACAATACGATTAAATTTACTTCGATTGAAAAACGAAACAAGTTGAGCAAAAACGTATTTATCTTGAAACATATGCTATTGGATTATCTAAATCCAAAACTATAAATTCAAGTCCGTTCGCTAGTAAAACCGATGCAATTAACTAAATTTCAAATATTTCTAAGAACAATTCCAAATTTTAATGGGACAGTAATGAAGCGATATATTAATAGACAGTAACGATAACATCCATTTTATAGCAGGGTTTTTATACGGTTCGCATTTAAACAACACCGTAACGGTACCCTCGCAATATAATGCACTAGACAAGTTAAAATATTATTTGGTGCGTTACAACAGCAGCGGGCAATTGCTGGGCAGTATGGCATTGCCTTTTGATTATGGTTCTCAATTGGTAGATTCTTATACTAGCTTTAGGTTAGACGAAAATAATAATCGCTATTACATGGCAGGCTTTCGTTCAGAAGGTGGTTTCAATACCCCTTTTCCATTAAGTTATGGTGGTACAGCATTTACCAAAAATGCCTATATATTAGCAATAGACGCAGGTAACGGCAATGAAATCTGGCGTCGGGAAATCGATGGTTCTTTAGACGGTAACAGTATAAATGATTTGGTATTAGATAACGCCAACGGCGATATTTATATAGGCGGTAAAATAAACAGAAAAAGCGGCACAGATATTAAGATAATCAATTCTAAAAATCCAACTCTAAACCCGTATGCTTTTAGTCTTTCAGTAAACGGCAACATGCCTTTTATTGCCAAGTTAAACAGCAGCGGTACGGTGCAATGGGCACGCACACCCAGCGGTTATAACTTACCCACAGCAGACACCAGACAATACTACGGTTATGGCTTGGCACTGCGTAATAATGCCAACGAAGTGGCTTTTGCCACTATGGGCAGTAATACCATTTGGGATGGTTTTAGCATCAACCGCCCACAAGGTCATGAAAGTGATCCTATGTTAATGCGTTTTAACAAACAAACCGGTGCAGTAATTGGTATGCACGATATTCAAGGCAGCGCAGGTAAAAACCACCTGCTCACAGCCGTAGCAGTAGATAACGATGGCAACTATGTGGTAGGCGGTGGCTACCAAGGCAGTTTATTTACAAGTGGCGGAACAGTAAGTGCGTTAGGCAGCATTGGCTATTACGATTTCTTTGTAGCAAAGCTTGGTGCAAGTACCTGCGGTACAGCAGTAAGCACCGACAAGTTCCATAAACTCAACGTAAACGTATACCCCAACCCAACTACCGATATTGTAAACATAGAAACCCAAGAAACGCTGCAAAACTATGAGGTGTACAACGTATTGGGTCAACAAATACAACAAAGCAACTTTAATAGTAACAATCAAATCAACTTGCATGGTGCCACAGCCGGCACGTATTTTATAAAAATCACCACCACCCAAGGCAGCACCGCTACGGTAAAAGTGGTTAAGAAGTAGGTTTTTTGAAGTTGTATGTTCTATGTTGTATGTGTTATGTTGTATAGTGTATAATGTATAACGTATAAATGCTATTTTTATAACCTCCCAACACTCCCCCTTTGAAGGGGATTAAGGGGGATGTAAAAAAACAAATAACCATACACCGTTTGTCATCCCGAGGTAACGAGGGATCTCAACAACCCAAATAAAATAAAATATACAGTTTGTCACTCCGTAGGAGTCTCTGAACAATTCAACAATTCAACAACATACCTAACTATGAAAAATAAACTACAACAACATAAAGTTTGTCACTCCGTAGGAGTCTCTAAACAATTCAACAAATCATCAATTCAACAACATACCTAACTATGAATAATAAATTACAACAACATAAAGTTTGTCACTCCGAAGGAGTCTCAAAAAGCAAAGAATTTCCTACTCTTTTCTATGTTCTATGCTCCATTGTCTATTCTCTCTTCTCTATATCAGCTACAGCTCAAAACTACAATTGGCAATGGGCTGTGAATGGCGGCGGCAGTTTAGGTGAAAGCGGTTGGTACTACCAGGTAGAACAGATATTTGACATACAAGTAGGAACCGATGATAATTACTACTTTGTAGCCAAAATAAAAAACGGCACGCCGCAATTAGGCGGTCAGCCGGTAACGGTTTATGGCAACCAAATGGGCGGTAACGATATTTTTATTTTCTCCACTACCTGCGACGGACAAGTACGCTGGAGCCAGGCAATTGGGGGGGGGGGTTATCTGATGCAGCCTATAACATAGCCTTAGACAGTAATAACAATGTATATGTGGGGGCGAATGTAGTACCCCCTGGCGGTACGTATCCTGTCCATTTCAGTCCTACAGAAACAATGCCCACACAACCCAATCCAATAAATTCGCCAAGTGATTATTACAAAAGAAGTTTTTTAGTAAAATACAATAACAATGGACAGTTTGTTTGGAAAAGAGCCATGCAAGGTATTACTGATGATATTTTGGATAGGTCTGAGATTTTAAAGATATTGATAGATAGTAATGATGTTATCCACTTTATTGTTGGGTTTACAGGTGGTACACATTTAGACAATAATGTAACAGTACCCAGCACAATAACTGCTTTTCAATATTATTTAACAAAGTATGATGCATCAGGTAATTACGTAAGCAGTATGATGTTACCGATAGTGGATGGTACCGGTTTTGTAGGTTCAAGCTATACTTTTAGATACGACGAGCCCCGCAACCGCTATCTTATAGGTGGCTTTCGTTCAAGGGTAAATGCCAATGAAGACATTCCATTAACGTACGATGGCACCGCGTTTACAGAAAATGCCTATATATTAGCCATAAATGCGACCAACGGCAACGAACTATGGCGCAGAGAAATGGAATCTAGTGAACCAGTTTTCCAAGATAATCGCATCTACGATTTGGTAGTTGACAATGCTAACGGTGATATTTATATAAGCGGTAAACTTGTTGCAACAGGTCAAGCAGGTGAATATATTAGAATAAAAGATCCAAAAAACTCGTCTGCAACACCCTATACATTTAATATTTCTGTTTGGGGCAACATGCCATTTATTGCTAAATTAAACAGCAACGGGATCACTCAATGGGCACGTACCCCTACTGGATACCACAATAGTACAGCCCAGACAGGAGATTATTGGGGTTTTGGTATGGCATTGCGAAATAATGCCCAAGAAGTGGCTTTTGCTACTATGGGAGGTAATACCATTTGGGACGGCTTTAGCATCAACCGCCCGCAAGGCCACCAAAGTGACCCGTTATTAATGCGTTTTAACAAACAAACCGGTGCGGTAGTAGGCATGCACGATATTCAGGGAAGTACAGGTAACAACCACATGCTTACAGCTGTAGCTGTAGATAACGATGGTAATTATGTGGTAGGTGGGTGCTATCAAGGTAATTTGTTTACGGGCGGCGGTAGTGTTGGTTTATTAGGCGCTATTGGTAAATACGATTTTTTTGTAGCAAAGCTTGGTGCAAGTACCTGCGGTACAGCAGTAAGCACAGAAAAATTTAACAAACTAAATGTTAAAGTGTACCCCAACCCAACCACTGATCTAGTAAACATAGAAACGCAAGAAACCCTGTACAACTATGAGGTGTACAATGTATTGGGGCAGCAAATACAACAAGGCATTTTTAACGGCAACAACCAAATCAACCTGCATGGTGCCACAGCCGGAACGTATTTTATAAAAATCACCACCACCCAAGGCAGCACCGCCACGGTAAAAGTGGTTAAGAAGTAGGTTTTTTGAAGTTGTATGTTCTATGTTGTATGTTCTATGTTGTATGTGTTATGTGTTATGTTGTATAGTGTATAATGTAAATTGCATAATGTAAATTGTATAATGTAAATTGTATAATGTATGACGTATAATATATAACTTATAAATGCTATTTTTATAACCTCCCAACACTCCCCCTTTGAAGGGGGATTAAGGGGGATGTAAAAACCAAATAACCATACAGTTTGTCATCCCGAGGCAACGAGGGATCTCATCAAACAAAATATATGTACAATTTGTCACTCCGAAGGAGTCTAAAGGATGCTTACAGCATGACAAACAAACAACATTTTAAACCAACCAAAACCAAATAACCATACAGTTTGTCATCCCGAGGCAACGAGGGATCTCAACAAAACTATATACAAGTGGAATAATGAATGAAAAACACAAATAGCCTAAATACAGCGGTATGCACTTTCAATCGAACGTTGAAACACAGCATGAAGCGTAAACGCATCGGCGAGCGCAGCGATGGTTTCGATGTGTTAGCTTCACAAGTGAATTTCAACCGATTAAAAATGCACCGCAATTAAAACACTTTGCTTCTTTGGTGTTTCAAAGAAGAGAATAGCGTAAATTTATCGAATCACCAATTCAACAACATACATAACTATGAAAAATAAACTACACACAACAGTTTGTCACTCCGAAGGAGTCTAAAAGGATGCTTACAGCATGACAAACAAACAACATTTTAAACCAACCAAAACCAAATAACCATACACTTTGTCATCCCGAGGTAACGAGAGATCTCAACAAAACTATAAACAAATCAACGATTCATAAAATTACCAAATCACCAAATCAACCCCCGCCAAACAATTATTAAATCCGTAGAAAAATCACTATCTTGCATACCGTTTAAGATACAAGCAAATGATTACAACCCATAATCTCATTTTTTCCTATTCGGATACACAAAAATTTCATTTTCCTGATATCAATTGTCCCAACGGACAAACCTTGTTAATTACAGGAAATTCAGGTACCGGAAAAACCACGCTACTGCATTTGTTGGGTGGATTGCTAAAGCCTTCCGAAGGATCAATCCAAATAAATAATCAAGATGTTTTAAGTTTGAGTGCCGCTCAACTAGATGCTTTTCGGGGCGCATCGATAGGCATGATTCTTCAAAAATCATTTTTCATTGAAGCTCTTTCAGTATTAGATAATGTGGTTCTTGCATCGTGGATTGCAAACAAAGAAAAAAATAAAGAAAAAGCCTTAAGTATTTTAGATAATTTAGGGTTAAAAGACCACGTGCACAAGTTGCCAAGCCAGTTAAGTATTGGTCAGCAACAGCGGGTAAACATAGCCCGGGCTTTGATTAATAATCCGTCGGTTATTTTGGCTGATGAACCCACATCGAGTTTAGATGACGAAAACGCCTTAATTGTAGCACGTTTGTTGAGTAACTTGGCAGAAAGCTATCAATCATCATTGATTATTGTAACCCACGACCAACGTTTAAAAACTTTGTTTAACCACCAAATCATTTTGTCATGATCAGTAAAATCGCATGGAAAAACACGTGGTTTAAACCGCTCAACACTTTTTTAAGTATTATTTTGCTTACTGCTTCGGTTTCTATCATATCCATTCTTATCCTTTTACAAAAGCAATTCGAAGAAAAATTTTCCTCGTCAATGGACAATATCGATTTGGTTTTAGGAGCAAAAGGAAGTCCGTTGCAATTGATTCTGTCATCGGTCTATCAAATGGATGCACCTCCGGGGAACATTTCCTATACCGAAGCCGAAGCGTGGATGAACAAACCAATGGTAGAAAGCGCTGTTCCATTGGCGTATGGTGATAATTATTTAGGATATAAAATTGTAGGAACCACTGATAATTATATAAAACATTTTAGTTTGCAAATGCAAGAAGGAAAACTGTTTGCGAATGATTACGAAGTAGTTATCGGAGCTACAATTGCAGCAAAAACCAATTTAAAGATAGGAAGTACATTTTTTGGAACGCATGGCGATGCCCAAGAAGGTGAAGTGCATGACCATCATGCCTATAAAGTGGTTGGAATATTAGCGGCATCGGGCAAAGTAGCCGATAATTTAATTCTTTCAAATATAGAATCGGTTTGGGGAATGCACGACCACGACCATGAACACGAGCCGCAAGCAAGTGAACCCCATGTTCATGTCGAAGGAGAAGAGCATCACCACCACGAAGACGAGGCACATCATCACGAAGAAATAAATCCACACGAAGGAAAAGAAATCACCGCAGTACTTTTAAAATTGCGCAATAATATGGCAAAAATGACTTGGCCCAGAATCATTCCGCAAAACACCGAAATGCAGGCAGCGTCGCCCGCTCTAGAGGTGAACCGCCTTTTTGCTTTGTTTGGCGTGGGTATTTCGGCCTTAAAATATTTGGCGTATGGCATTATGCTTATATCGGGCATCAGTATTTTTGTAGCATTGTACAACACCTTAAAAGAACGTAAATACGAGTTTGCCTTGTTGCGAATTACCGGTGCCACTAAACTGCAATTGTTGTGGTTGGTTTTGTTAGAAAGTATTTTTTTATGCACCATAGGATTTATTCTTGGTATTGTTTTTGGTAGAATTGGTTTGTATTTCTTGTCCATTTCGTCGCAAGAAGAATTCAAGATGGCATTTAATCCGTTAGAGTTTTTGTGGAAAGAAGAAGGAATGCTATTTGCAGCCACATTGGGGGTTGGTATAATAGCAGCCATCATTCCAGCTATAAAAGCGTATTCGTTAAACATTTCAAAAACATTGGCAAATGCTTAAAAAAGGAATTATAGGAATTTATTGCGGATTGGCGCTTTTTTTAATGAGCTTTTCGGTTCAGCAAGGTACTTCTTTTTCGAATACCAACACGCAAAACCAACCCATAGCACTAAACTGGCAAGTGTTGGGAAATATAAGCAACAGTGTGCGGGTAATGGCGAACTATGGTGCCACGATTAAAGAATCGTTTCATGGAAAGAAAATAACAATCAGCGGCTATATTATTCCGGTAGATAGCAAATCGTATGTTTTAAGTAAAAATGTATATTCGCACTGCTTTTTTTGTAGTACCAATGCGGGTATCGAAACGGTTATGGGTATTCAATTTAAAGGCAAAACACCGCGATTAAAAACCGATACGTATGTAACTTTAGAAGGAACATTTTTCTATAACGATACCAATAAAGACGATTGGACTTTTAGTGTGCATGAAGCTGTGATTGTCTCGAAAAAGTAAATACAATTGATTAATTTTGTATCATCATTCATAAAAAAAAGAAATAAAATATGTTAAAAAAAATCATCATAGGCATTTATACCGGATTAGCTGTTTTTTTAATGAGTTTTTCCACTCATTCATCCATAGTGCCCACAACAACTGCCTACCAAAATATAACCGAGGTTTCATGGAAATTGTTGGGGCAGATTGACTTTGTAAAAAGAAAAAATCCACATTACGGCGAAGTGATGTATCCTATGGTAAACAGCACTTTAAAAGCTTTGCAAGGGAAAAAAATAAAAGCTTCGGGCTTTATTGTTCCCATTGATAGCAAATCGTATGCGTTGAGTAAAAATGTTTTTGCACAATGTTTTTTCTGCGGAAACGCCGGACCAGAAACCATTATGGGCATTCAATTTAAGGGCAGCACTCCGCGTTTAAAAACCGATACTTATGTAACAATTGAAGGTACTTTTCGATACAATGCAGACGATATCGACGATTGGATTTACCATATTGAAAATGCTGTAATTACACATCAAAAATAATGAGCGCTAAAGCAACGGTTACTGATTTGTTTTTCGATTTGGATCATACCATTTATGATTTTGATAAAAATGCTGCGTTAACATTTGATGCAATTTTTACCGAAATGCAGTTGGAAAATGTGCATGATTTTATGATTCATTTTAAACCGATTAACGATTCCTATTGGGAGCGCTTTTCAAAAGAAGAAATATCGCGAGATGTTTTGCGCTACGGCAGATTAAAAGACACTTTTAACGCGCTTCAAATACAGTTAACAGATAAGGATATTTACCATATTGCCGATCAGTTTGTGATGCATTTACCCAATCACAACCACGTGTTCGATGGTGCACACACCACTTTAGCTGCTCTTACCAAAAAATACCGCTTACACATCATTACAAACGGACCTGATGTGGTGCAAGAACGCAAGCTGAAAAATGCGCATTTAACGTCTTATTTTCAAACGATAACCAATTCGGAATTGGCAGGTGTGAAAAAACCACATACAGCAATATTTCAATATGCTTTGAAAAAAGCCTATGTGAAAGCAGAAAACAGTGTGATGATTGGCGATAGCCTGCAAGCAGATATTCACGGAGCTTTAAATGCGGGTATGCAAGCAGTTTGGTTCAACGAAGCCAAATTAGAAAACCCATTGGGTGTGGCAGAAATTTACAAATTAAATCAACTTTTAGATATTTTATAATATGAAAAAGATTCTATTTTTAACGCTTTTTGTTTGCTTGTCTATCGCAGCAAAAGCACAAGGATTGAACACCAAATATGTTCAAATAAAACAAGTGTATCATTTTCAAGACACCTTTAATGAATTCCGAGTGAACTCTTACCTAAAATACCGTTTAGAAGAAGCGGGTTATACTGTTTTTTACGACAATCAAGAAGTACCGGCAGAAGTGAAAGCAGATCCGTGTAAGTTACTAAAATGCGAGGTGACGCGCGACAAATCAATGCTTGCAACCAAATTGGAAATCACTTTAGTGAATTGTAAAGGAAATGCGGTTTTTACTGCAAACGGAGAAAGCCGATTGAAACTGCATGCTAAATCTTATACCGATGCCATTAAAAATGCTTTGGAATATTCGGTTTTAAACAAACAAAAGCAATAGTTATTTTACTGTAAATTCTATAAAAAGCAATAAGGTTATTGCATCTTTTGCTTAAAATGTAAAATGAAATGCCTCGAAATTCACTTCGAGGCATTGCATTTTTAAGGATAAAAAATTAGTTTCAATCAATTGCATACTTAGTATCCGTATTTACCTTGCCAGCGTTGCTGTAGAAAATCTTTGGTTTGTTTTTCTCGTGCATTTTCACCCGGTTCATAAAAAGCGGTGTTTGCCAGATCATCGGGTAAATATTCCTGATAAGCAAAATTGCCAGGGAAATCGTGGCTGTATTTATAATCTTCGCCATAACCCAATTCTTTCATTAATTTGGTAGGCGCGTTTCGCAAATGAATCGGAACCGACAAATCGCCGGTTTGTTTCACTGCTGCTTGTGCTTTGCCAATTGCCATATAGCTGGCGTTGCTTTTGGGCGATGTTGCCAAATAAATAGCACACTGACTTAATAAAATCCTACTTTCTGGGTAGCCAATCACCGATACCGCCTGAAAAATATTGTTTGCCATAATAATAGCGGTGGGGTTTGCCAAGCCAATATCTTCAGAAGCAGAAATAAGCAAACGGCGAGCAATGAATTTTAAATCTTCGCCGCCTTCAATCATTCGTGCCAACCAATAAACCGCTCCGTTGGGATCACTTCCCCGAATCGATTTAATAAAAGCCGAAATAATATCGTAATGTTGTTCGCCCGTTTTATCATACAAAACCGTGTTTTTTTGAACAATTTGCATTACTTTTTCATTGGTAATTTCCACTGTTTCATCACCAATGGCATTCACAATCAATTCAAAAGTATTCAACAATTTTCTACCATCGCCACCCGAAACCCGAAACAGCGCTTCGTTTTCTATAATCGTTATATTTTTAGTTTTTAAAACTTCGTCCACCAACAAAGCTCGGTTCAGCAAGGCTTCCAAATCTGTTTTTGTAAACGCATTTAAGGTATATACTTGGCAGCGTGAAAGCAAAGCCGGAATCACTTCAAAACTCGGGTTTTCGGTTGTAGCACCAATCAGTGTTACCCAGCCTTTTTCAACAGCTGCCAACAAGGAATCTTGCTGCGATTTGCTGAAACGGTGTATTTCATCAATAAATAAAATAGGATTTTTAGGGGTAAATAAACCGCCGTCTCCTTTGGCTTTTTCAATCACCTCGCGCACATCTTTCACACCTGCATTAATAGCACTCAACACATAAAAAGGGCGGTTGCTTTCCTGAGCAATAATCTCGGCTAAAGTAGTTTTGCCCGTGCCTGGCGGTCCCCAAAAAATCATAGAGGGGATAATGCCACGTTTAATACTTTGGGTTAAAATACCTTGGGAACCCACTAAATGCGATTGACTAATGTATTCGTCTAAGTTTTTGGGGCGTATGCGTTCTGCTAATGGTGCTTTCATAAGGTAAAATTATAAAATAGATGGTGGCGTTACAAAAAAAAGTGTATTTTAGTATCTATAAAAACGCGCTCTGCATTATTTATTGAATTTTAAAACATGATATTCAGTAACTTGTTTTTTGCCACAGACACACACAGGTTTTAATTGTTTTGCATTTTATAGATAGCTTTAAAGATGAATAAAAATCTGTGCATCATTGGGAATTTTATAATGCGATAGGCGGGTAATAAAGATAGATTTCTTATGAAAAAAATAGTTGTACTAATTTTGAGCGGTTTGGCATTCACTGCATGTGTTGGTGATGACAGTTGCGGATGTGTAACACCACCAGAGCCTGATGAAATATTAGCCGTGCACTTAAAAAATAGTGGAGGCAGCAATTTGCTAAACCCTGCTGCGGATGGTCACATTCCTAACGAACAATTTACTTTTTATTTAATTACCAAAAACCAAACAATCAATCTTACAGATGAGCAATCAAATAATTCTATTATTCAAGATTTTGTTGCCGATGCCTTATTTGATAATGGTTATTTAAGAATGGATTACAGCTGGTATATGCCCGACGAAAATGGTTTTAAAGAAGGAAATTATGTAATTGATTACAATGGTTTGTATCCCAACGACACCATTTTTGCAAAATACAAAACAACCGATCGGTCAGAGGTTGATCCGCTTGTGCAGTTAAAGATAAATGGGGTGCAACAAGAATTGCAACAACCTAACAGCGAGCTGATGCACGCTATTACAATCATTAAATAGATAAGTTTCCAAACCCATCTACAGAAGCACTCAACAACTATTTTTGATAGTTGCAGTAGTTCGTGCATTTGTTTGTAAGCAACAAAATCAGGCAATACGCTCTAGATTCATAATAAGCTGCTCTACTTCAACCGCTTTTTTTAATTGATTGCTCAGCAAAAAATCGCCGTATTTTTTCTGATGATTTTCAATCGTTCGGTTTAAATGCGTTTTAAAAAGTTGGCTGTAATGGTTCTTGCTGTAAGCTTCAACCAATTCATAACACTTTTTTATTTCCATAATATTGTGGGTGGTAATCTCGGTTTTGGTTAGCGATACCAATAAACGGTTTAAATAGTTTTCTTTTTTAAAAGCCCACTCATTAATTTGTTCTTGATAAAATTTTTGAGCGTCTTTATCATTGATCTCCATCCAAGTATATTTCTGAATGCTGCATTCCACCATTTGGCTTTCTATGTGCAACAAGGCTGCCCGGTGTTTTAAAAAAGTCATCATATGCTTTGTTTTTCTTCAAAAGTCACTATTTAAAATGACGTTGATTGTCGTTATGCAAAAAATAAAGAAGTTGTATTTTTACAAAAAAGTAATGCTATGGATTTATTTACAAACGAAACAACCGAAGATAATTTATTGCCATTTGATGGCGAAGTTGTTTACCATGGAATTTTGTTGGATACCCATGAGGCCAATCATTTTTTTAATGTATTGATGCAGAAAATAGAATGGTACCATGATAAATCGGTTATTTATGGCAAGGAAATCACTACCAAACGAAAGGTTGCTTGGTACGGATCAAAAGATTTTTCGTACACTTATTCCGGTTATACGCGTGTGGCATTGCCTTGGATGGAAGAATTATTGGCTTTAAAACAATTAATTGAATTATATACCAACAGTATGTACAATTCGTGTTTACTGAATTTGTACCACAGCGGCGAAGAAGGCATGGCGTGGCACAGCGACGGCGAAAAAGATTTGGTTGATAACGGTTCAATCGCTTGTTTAAGTTTGGGTGCACAACGCCGATTTGATTTTAAACACAAACAATCGGCACAGAAAAAACTGTTCGATTTACCCAATGGTTCGTTAATCGAAATGAAAGGCGAAACCCAGAAACATTGGCTGCACCGTATCGCCCCAACAAAAAAAGTAACCGAACCAAGAATTAGTTTAACATTTAGGCAGATGAGGTGATTTTTGATTGATGATTTTTGATTTTTGATTTTTGATTGATGAAGGGTGTTTGATGATTTTTGATTGATGATTTTTGATTGATGATTTTTGATTGATGATTTTTGATTGATGATTTTTGATTGATGATTTTTGATTGGTGATTTGTGATTGATGATTGATGATTGATGATTGATGATTGATGAAGGGTGTTTGATGATTTTTGATACCTGCACCTGCGAATTAAAAATAAAATGCGTTTAGCAAATATGTTAAACGCATTTTTTTTATTGTCTGTTCAATTTCCTACCTTTGAAATTCAATAAAAAAACAAACAATGTTACAATTAACCCAAGAACTTAAAGGAACTGCTTTTGTTTATGTTGTAAACGAACACACTACTTTAAATACGCAAACTCCAGACTACGTTAATCAAGCTTTTACAACCTTTCAAGCCAAAGAAACTAAAGAAGATTTTGTGAAAATCGGCAATCAATTTTTCTTTTTTGTAAAAGAAAACAACGATTTAGAAAAAATGCGTGTGTCGGGTTTTAATATCCGTCAAAAATTAGATAAAAAAACAACCGATATCACCATTATTGGATCGGGCGAAACCGCATTGGCGTTGGCAGAAGGTTTGGCATTATCAAACTATCAGTTTTTAAAATACTTTAAAGATGCCGATGACCGCGAATATACGCTAGAACATATTTTTATGTTGGGCGAAATTTCAGCCGAAGAAATAACCCACATGAACAACATTATAAAAGCGGTTTTTTGGGCACGCGATATGGTAAACGAACCCACTTCGTACTTAACAGCCAATCAATTGGCAAAAGAAATTCAGGAAATTGGCGATGAAGCCCATTTTCATGTAGAAGTGTTTCGCAAACCTGAAATCGAAGCTTTAAAAATGGGCGGCTTATTGGCTGTTAATAAAGGCTCAGTGCAACCGCCAACTTTCACGGTGATGGAATACAAACCGGCAAACCCAATCAATGAAAAGCCTATTGTGCTAGTGGGAAAAGGTGTGGTGTATGATACGGGTGGATTGTCGCTTAAACCAACTGCCAACTCTATGGATTTAATGAAATCGGATATGGGTGGTGCAGCAATGATGGCGGCAACTGTGTATGCAACGGCTTTAAACAAATTGAATATTCATGTAATTGGTTTAATTCCTGCAACAGACAACCGTCCGGGAGGTGATGCCTATGCTCCGGGCGATATTATTACCATGATGGATGGAACCACAGTTGAGGTACTAAATACCGATGCCGAAGGGCGTATGATTTTGGCCGATGCCATTTCTTATGCCACAAAATACAATCCCCAACTAATCATTAATGCAGCCACTTTAACTGGCGCGGCTTTGGTTGCGGTGGGTACGCGAGCAGCTTGTTTAATGAGTAATGCAGATGAAAAAGTAACAAAAGCTATTTTAAATGCGGGCGAAAAGGTACACGAACGCATGGTGCAATTGCCATTGTGGGACGATTATAAAGAACAGCTAAAATCTACATGTGCCGATTTAAAAAATATTGGTGGAAGCACCGCCGGAACCATTACAGCAGGTAAGTTTTTAGAGCATTTTGCGAAAGCTCCGTTTGTGCATATCGATATTGCCGGACCTGCATTTACAACTGCTGCCGAAAATTATAAAGGTTTAGGCGGAACAGGAACCGGAGTGCGTGCATTGCATACATTCTTTGCCAACTATAAAAAGTAAAACCCTGACTGTATTGTAGTTCAACATCAGCTGGTAGAGAACGCTAATTAGAATCATTTATTCTGAAATAAAAACGCAAAATCCGTTATCATTTGGTAACGGATTTTTGTGTATATTTGATAAACTAAAACATTACTTTTTATGAAAAAAATATACTTATTAGGTTTATTAATTTTCATTTCGATAACGATGAGTTGTGATAATGAGGAGGATTATTATATTCGTTTTGATGAAAGTACATTTAATGAACAAAGAGCATTATGGGAGCATGCAAAAAATCAAAATTATTCATTTCAATATAGTTATGCATCTTCTACTGGACCAATTATTGCAGATATAATTGTAGAGAATGGTATTCAAATTAACGAAGAAGAAACGCCGGGTAGCTACACGATTGATGATATTTATAAAATGATTGAAAATGATTTTATTTACGCTAAAACTAGAGACAATAGAGATTTGTATGGTGTATCAATAAATGTAGAATATAACAAAGAATTTCATTATCCAGAGAAAATTAATTATTCGGTTTCATTTAAAAATGAAAATATGGCAGGTGGAGGTGGTTACAATGCCGAAATAACAAATTTTACTTTAAACTAATTCAAAATCCGTTATCATTTGGTAGCGGATTTTTGCTTTCCACATTTTAAACACTTCTTAACAAAGATTAAAAAAGGGTTAAAAAAATAATTTCAGTTGGGGTTTTTGGCACGGCAGTTCTCCCCAATATGTGTATGTCAATCAGCAATCAATGACCGTTTTATGTTAAATTACCCCTTATTTTTCTTAAAATTCTTCGTGGTATAATACTTGAAATTTGCTTTTCTATCAATTCAAATAAAGGTTTGTTTTCATCTAACCAAACAAACAGTTTATTTTCAAAGTACATTTTTATGCCCAATCAATTTTTAAAAACCAAAACCGCTCTTACGCAGGATTGTTTAAAAGAGCAATTGCCCACAGAAAAGCCACAAGACGCAAAAAAAATGCGTCGTTCAGAATTCCTAGACGCTTTGTCGTTAAATTCCCTAAAAAACAAAGATTACGTAGTTATTGCCGCCACCTTATTCTTCATGATTATGTCGGTTTTTGCTTTTGTTAACTTTCAAGCAGATATCGAGAAAATTCATTTTGAACGGATGACCACTTGGTGGGGTGTTACGATAAGCTATATTGCATTGACTTTATTGGTTTTGCAGTTAAGTTTCCTTGCTTATCTACTTTTTTTGTACGTTAAATACAAAGCGGTAAAAGCAGTTAGCAATGAACAATTGCCCACTTGCACCGTAATTGTTCCAGCGTATAATGAAGGTAAATTAGTTTATGAAACGTTATTGAGTTTGGCTGATAGCGATTATCCACATGAAAAACTACAAATTCTATCGATTGATGATGGAAGCAAAGACGATACTTGGCAATGGATGCTGCGTGCAAAAGCAATTTTGGGCAACCGATTGACCATTTATCAGCAACCAAAAAATATGGGGAAACGCCATGCACTGTATCTTGGGTTTAAAGAAGGAACGGGCGATGTTTTTGTAACGGTTGACAGTGATTCAATTGTAAAAGAAGATACGTTGCGCAATTTGGTAAGTCCGTTTGCAGTGCATGCAAAATGCGGCGCTGTGGCAGGAAATGTCCGTGTATTGAACAAAGAAAAGGGTTTGATACCAAAAATGTTAAACGTAAGTTTTGTATTTAGTTTTGAATTTGTTCGCTCGGCTCAAAGTGCCATTGGTTCGGTTTTGTGTACACCCGGTGCTTTGGCAGCTTACAGAAAAGATGCTGTGATGAATTGTTTAGAAGATTGGATGAACCAGACTTTTATGGGGCAACCAAGCGATATTGGCGAAGACCGCGCCATGACCAATATGATTTTAAAGCAAGGCAAACATGTGCTTTTTCAAAAAAATGCGTTGGTTTATACCAATATTCCTGAGAAATATAAAAGTCTGTACAAAATGTTTATTCGTTGGGAACGCAGCAATGTGCGTGAAAACATCATGATGAGCCAATTTGCTTTTACCAAATTCAGAAAAGAATCAACCATTGGACCTCGCATTTTATTGGTAATGCAATGGGTAAAAGTCATCATGGCATATCCATTATTGTTGTTACTTTTATTTTTTGTGGTGACGCATCCTGTTTTGTTTGTATGCACCAGTTTAGCCGGAATTTTTGTGTTTTCTAGCATTCAAATGTTTTTCTACGCAAAAAAATACAATATTTCAGAAGCATTTTTGGCATATACCTACAGCGTTTTTTATTTGTTCACATTGTTTTGGATCACGCCGTATGCCATTGCCACAGCAAGTCGCAGAGGTTGGTTAACCCGAGATTTACCTGCCGTATAAAAACAATTTGCCAGAACTGTTTTAAAAATCGAGCTACTTTTGAAGTAGATCGGTTTTTTTTATTTCATAAAGTAAAGTTTGTTTTACAAATTGAAAAGTTTGTTTATATTTGTAGCAAATAAACTTAACTAATATGAAAACTAGAAAAATTTTAATTCCAAAGCGTAATTTATGGATTAGTATGTCTCTTATTATTATTCCTATCATATTTTTAGTTCTATTAAGAATATTTAATTTTCTTGATTTTGAAACGTATGGTAAAATTGTTACAAATTTGATAGCATCTACAATTTTATTAGGAATGTTATTGCTTTTCATTACTCAATGGACAAAAGATGATGGAGACGAAATGTATTTACAGTTTAGATTGATTTCCAGTTTGAGTATTGTTTTCTTTGGAGTTGGCTTCCTTTTGGTAAATTCTATTTGGGATTTAGTAACCTTGTCTTTTACAGATTTTGGAATACATAATAGTTTCTTTTTAATGTTTATGATCTTGTGGTGGCAATTATTTGTTTTTGGTAGTCAGGTATATAAATTAAGAAAAGAACTAACTAAAAACGATTAATGATGAATAACAAAAGTAGATTAATTCCGAAAAAGAGAATGTGGATCAGTTTAGCAATCATTTTACTCCCTGTATTAATATTATTACTTCTAAAACTCGCAGGTTTTTCTGAATCGTTAGATTTCGGTAAACTATCAAAAATTGTTGCCAGTATATCATTGGTAGGTATGTTCTTACTTTTTATGACCCAATGGACAAAAGATGATGGAGATGAAATGTATTTACAAATGCCTTTGTCTGCTGTTCTTCTGGGAATAATTACAGGTATTACTACATTATTAATTAGCTCACTTTTTAGTTTGATTGATTGGTTAGATTTGGATTATAGTCATTATAATGGATTTGGATTAATGTTTTTCATTTTACTTATAATATTATCCAATTTTGGACAGCAAATATATTCATTATCTAAACAAAAAGAAGAATGAAGAATTACATAAAAATAGAACGTGCCCGACACAATTTCACTCAAGGCGATTTAGCAGAAAAAGTAGGAGTTTCACGTCAAACCATAAATTCAATCGAAACAAAAAGATACATTCCATCTGCTGTTTTGGCGTTAAAAATAGCCCAAATATTCAATATCCCTGTTGAAAATCTTTTTGAGTTGGAAGATGATGATTAAAACAAACCCGAAAACTAAAAAGCTTTCGGGTTTGTAGCTACATTACATCACTTTTTTGTAATTGTAATGTTCTTTCAATGCACCTTCTATTTCATTGCCTTCGGTATCTAAACCAATCAAGCCATTTTCAATAACTTTCAGCTGCATATCGTTTTCTTTATTGTCTTTGTCTTTTAAGTGAACCACTGAGCCGTTGTTGTGCCACATGATTTCACCCGTACTTTTATTCACAAAATCTTTGTCTAAATATGTTGCGGTATATTCATAGGTTCCATCGGTTTTCAGTGTTATAGTTGTTTTAATTCCCGGGCAATCTGCACAAGGTAATGTCGCTTCGTAAGTTCCTGCCCAATCCAATGAATTGTTGGCGTTGTGTCCATCATGGTTCATGGTATCAGAAGCAGTTGTTTGTTGTTGAAGCGTGTCGGTGGTAACTGTAGTGTCTGTAGTTTTTTCTTTATTACAAGAAATCAACACACCGCCCAATAAACTAATAGTAAAAATAATCTTTTTCATATAATTGGAATTTTAAAATGATTTATTCCTAAATATACAATAAAAATGCCAAAAACCGCTATTGCTTTAATAACAAAGTTTTCAAACGGTTTTGCTGTGTTTATGCAAACATTTAATTGTGGAAAGTGTGCATAAATGCAACACTATTTAGATGGATTGTGCATATGCAATTACCTTTCGAATGGTGTTGAGGTTTCTGCCTGTGGCAATTGTTTGCAGTTTTTTTTCAAAAAAGTTGGTGTTCATTTTCGAAGCACCCATTCCATCAACCACATAAAAATAAAGCAACTTATGCAGTATTTTAAAAGCGTCGTTTCCAAGTTGAAAGGCGGTGGTTAAGGCATGCAACGCATCTTCCGAAGGAATATTCTTCATAAATGTAATAAATACTTTGTTGTTGGGAGCATCAGCCGGAAATGGATTGTTTTGCAAAGCGGTTTCCACTTCCTGCACATCCAAACAAAATACAGCAATATCCAGTAAAAAACGTTCTTGAATAAGCTGCTTTATTTGCTGTTCCACAACTGCTTTTTCCGCATTGCTTTTTAAGACCACATTTCCGCTTTGAATATAGGTAATCACACTTTTGAAACCAATTTCAATTAAAGCAACTTTCAAATCGGCCATTTTAATGATGTTTTTGCCTGAAACATTTACAGCTCTCAGGAAAATGATGTATGTATTCATAAACAGCTATATTTTTTTTGCAGCATACTCACTTTCATTGCCCAAACGGTCAACGGCTTTTAAAACAATCATTTGGCAGTTTTTTCCGTTTTTAGATCGATTGATGATTTTGCTTAATTGTTTTTTTGGAAAGATCTCTATTTGCCATTCGTTGCCATATTGCGCATACAAAACCCATTGAAAAACATTGGTTTGGTTGCTGTTTGACCAATCGATTTTTACAGATGAATATTCATCGCTAGTATTAAAATGGGGCGTTGCTATTTTGCTGGTTTTCATCCACGGGCTCAATGGTACCAATGCTTTTTCTTTATACGGGTCGCTTTTCAAGGCAGGGATCATTTCGCTGTTGTTGGTTAATCCAGCAACGCTGTAATGAATGGCACCCACGCTGTTTTTGTTCAACACTTTGTTGGTAATTTTGATTTGATTTACAATTTCCGATGCGCGGTTGGCTGCTTTCACTTCCACGGTGTTCAATCCTGGCCACAAATGGCGGTTTAAAGTGTTTTCCTCTTGCCACCATTCCAATAAATCCTGAAAATTTTGTCGTGGGGAATTGATAGGCCAATACAATTGAGGCGAAAAATAGTCGATCCAGCCTTTGTTCAACCACAATTTGGCATCGGCATACAATTCATCAAACTGTGAAGAACCCACCACACCTATAGGATAACCCGATTTCCAAATTCCAAACGGACTGATTCCAAACTTAACATATGGTTTTTCTTGTTTGATTTCTTTGTGGATACGTTCAATGAATTTATTAACATGATTTCTGCGCCAATCAGCTTTAGAAAGACTTCCATCGGAATTTTTATAGGTGTTCCATGAGGCAGTATCAGGAAAATCGGCACCGCCATTGTACGACGCATACGGATAAAAATAATCATCGAAATGCACCGCATCAATATCATAACGCGAAACAATATCTTTCACCACATTCGACACATGGTCTTGTGTTTTAATACTCGCCGGATCAAACCAATACATACCGTTTTTAAGTTTCACGATATTGCTGGGCGATTTTTTAACCATTGATTCGCTGCTCACCGAACCACCACTTAAATGATGTGCCCTATACGGATTCAGCCAAACATGTAATTCCAAACCGCGTTTGTGAGCTTCTTCAACCCAAAATTCCAACGGATCGTAATAAGGTGCAGGTGCTTTGCCTGTTTCGCCGGTTAAATAACACGACCACGGTTCATAATTGCTTTTATACAAGGCATCTGCAGCCGGACGCACCTGAAAAATCACCGCATTAAAATTGGCATCTTCCAATAAATCGAGCAATTGTATTGCCTCTCGTTTTTGATCTTCGGTAGATAGATTTTTTCTGCTGGGCCAGTTGATATTGGCAACCGTAGCTACCCAAGCTGCCCGAAATTCCCGTTTCACTTCTGGGAGTTCTATTTTTGGCGCTGCTGTTTTCGAAGGTTGTTCAATAGGTTGCGGAGTAGGAGTTTCAGCTTCTACTTCTGATTTTTTTACAACCGTAACTTTAGGTTTTTGCTGCTGTTGCACCGCACACGAAATTAAAGATAAAGAGGCGAGTGCTATAAAAGCCAAGTATTTATTTACTTTCAGTTTCATACAAATATAATAATGCACAAAAATAAAAAGATAAATGGGTACCTGACTAATTTTTAAGATTTTCTGTTATTAATTATAACACTGA
This sequence comes from Paenimyroides aestuarii, assembly GCF_024628805.1. NCBI lineage: Bacteria > Pseudomonadati > Bacteroidota > Flavobacteriia > Flavobacteriales > Flavobacteriaceae > Paenimyroides > Paenimyroides aestuarii. Next base: position 1,669,491 of record NZ_CP102382.1, read on the forward strand.
AAGCAAACAGTTATTTCACAATGAAATCTCAATTCATTTAAAAAGGCTAACTAAGCAATAGCTTTATTTTTCTGTATAGTGTATTTTGTATTGTTTTAGCGTATGTTAAAAACAACTTTGCCAAAGTTTGGAACTTTGGCAAAGATTAATGGTTTACTGTTTTTCTAAAACGGCTTTTAAATTGGCTGTTCCTTTTTCAAAATCTTTGTTCATGTCGTAAAAAAGGCTCATTAGGTTAAATGGATAAGGCATTTCGCCATCAACCACCCAGCGAACTTTGGTTTGGTTATCGCTAACAGCCTCGGTGATAAAATACGATTTTGCAGGTTCGGTACTGTCCATTAAAAACAAATCAATGTCCACACGGCTGTTTTCATTGATTTTGGTAATTACTTGCGATCCGTTGCCCACTTCTTCGCTTTTCCAGCTGTATTTAAAACCTTCGGTACCGTCTGTTCCTTCTGATGTAGCTATAATATTTGGATCCAACTCAAACCAAACACCAAAATTTTCTTGGTTTTTAATGTGTTTCACATAGTTGAAAACTTCTGCATTGGGTTTGTTGATAACCGCCGAACCTTCTGCATGAAATGTTTTGGGAAGAATGGCCGCTGCAATCAATGCTAAAGCTACTAATCCTAACAGTGTAAGTAAGGTATATTTTAAAAATTTCATAGTATAAAAAGTTTTAAGTTTACTCCATTTTTTTGTTTCCTTCAAAATGAATCATCCACCAAATTCCGAATTGATCTTGAAAGGAAGCGTATAATTCTGCCCAAAATTGCTCGCCAAGTTCCATTTCAATGTTCATTGCATTTTCAGACAGCGAAGCATATAAATCTTTTGCTTCTTGTGCTGTATCGGTGTCTAGCATTACATAGGTGCTGTTGCCGTGTGTTAATTGATGTCCAAAACGCTCTAAACAATCCGACCCCATAATCATGGTGTTTTCATTTAGCATAATTGCGGTGTGCATGATTTTTTGCTTGTCTTCGTCGTTTATTGGAAATTCAGGGTTTTCGGGCATATCTCCAAATCGATTGATTCCAATGTTTGGTGTTTTAAACACTTTTTCATAGAACGAAAAAGCCTGTTCGCAGTTGCCATTAAAATTTAAGTATGCATGAATTCTTGCCATAATATTTCAGTTTTTAAGATTTATATCTTCAAAAATAGTGCGGTATATACTAAATAAACTTGCCTTATGACAAGATTTGAAACCGTATAAACTTATTTTTTTAAAGTTGATTGATAAAGCGCAATATAATCGTTCACCGAAATTTTCTGCATTAATTCTGCAATTAAATCAAAAGGAATATCATCTGTTTTTTTGAATCGGATACAACTTTTTCCCATGTCTAATTTTCTTTTGCTGTGGTTGGGATATTCGTTTACAAACCAATCATAAACAGCAGGTTGCATATAAATACCCATGTGATATAATGCGATATGGCTTTTTTGAGAAGCAATATTTATAAAAGGCAAAGGCAATTCGGGCGAACAGTGATAACCAGCCGGAAAGATGCTTTTAGGCACAACAAAGCCAATGTTGTTATAAATAAACCGTTCTTCAAAACCTTCGGGAAGGTTGTTTTTAATAGTTTCATATAATTGGTGAAAGGCCTCTTGCCGTTCTGGAGCAACTTGCTCTAAATAGTCCTGTATCGTGTTGGGATTGTTCATAGATTCGCTTTTTTATGTTTTATATTCTTTTCTAATTCTGCTTAAACTGGTGTCGGTAACTCCTAAATACGACGCAATATGTTTTAAAGGGATTAATTGAAAAAGTTGTGGTTTTTGTTGAAGCAATTTGTCGTAGCGTTGTTTTGCCGAAAGGGTAAGCATTTCCATGCTGCGTTCTTTTAGTTCAAACAAAGCATTTGCCATCCATGCGCGTCCCCATTCTCTGAAACCATAAATGGCATGAAAAAGTTCTTGAAAATCGTCAAACATAATGCAAAGCATGGTGCAATTGGTGGCACATTGCCAGTTTTCTAGCGTTTTCTTTTTTTGAAACAAAGCATTTACATCAATAACCACCTCTCCTTCGGTATAAAGGTTTATGGTAATGGGGTTGCCATTGCTGTCGTGTACAAAACTGTGCACAGCACCTTCTAATAAAATATAGTAACAATTCAAGGTTTGTGCTTGTTCCAACAAAAACGAACCTTTTTCAAAATCAACCAAATGATGCTTTTTTAAAATTGTTTCATAATCGGCAGCAGTTAAATGTTCGTTGTGGTAACACTTTTGTATAACGTGGAGCAACATGGATTTTTTTTCCGAACTTAAAAAAATAATTCATCTTTCGCAATACTTTTCTTTTAAAACCACTTTTTTCCGAAGGATTTTTCATAACTTCAACAAAAAGAAATCATTTGGAAACGATAAAAAACTTACGCACACATTTCTATACAGGCAAAACAAGAAGCTTTGCACACAGAAAGCATTGTTTGCAACAGTTTCAATCGATGCTGGATCACCACAAAGATGAAATGATTGCTGCAGTACAAGCCGATTTCAATAAACCAGCATTTGAAACCTTGGCTACCGAAATTGCGATGTTGCAAAAAGAGTTGAATTATTTCAAAAAGCATTTAAAAAAGTGGGTTACTCCTCAACGGGTTTCATCAACCATATTGAATTTTCCGGCAAAGGAAACAGTATCTTTTCAGCCTTATGGAGTTGTTTTGATTATTGCTCCGTGGAATTATCCGCTTCTTTTGGCGTTGCAACCACTTTTAGCAGCTTTGGCGGCGGGCAACTGTGCCGTTTTGAAACCTTCGGAATTAACTGTACATACTTCTGCATTATTGGCGGGATTAATCCCTAAATATTTCACGAAAGATTTGGTGCAAGTAATCGAAGGTGGTGTGGAAGAAACAACAGCACTTTTAGAACAAAAGTTTGATAAGATTTTTTTTACGGGAAGTACCGCTGTTGGTAAAATTGTGCATCAAGCTGCGGCTAAAAATCTCACACCGGTTGTTTTGGAATTGGGCGGAAAATCGCCTTGTATCATCACGCCAAGTACGAATATTTCGTTAGCTGCCAAACGGATTGCCTATGCCAAATTTGTAAATGCCGGACAAACTTGTATTGCACCCGATTTTATTTTTATACATCCCAGCGTAGAAAAAGAATTTATTGCCGAAATGCAAAAGGTTTTAATAGATTTTTATGGAAAAGATCCGGAGAAATCTCCTTATTTCGCTCGGATTATTAATGAGAAACACCATAACAGAATTAAAAGATATCTTTTAGAAGGAAGTATATTGATGGGTGGAGCAACGAATGATGCTACCCGTTATATCGCGCCTACACTTCTAAAAGTTGAAAAGACAACCGATGAAGTGATGCAAACCGAAATTTTTGGTCCGGTATTGCCTCTTTTGACTTATAATCATATAAACGAAATTATTGCCTATAATCAAGAAAACGAAAAACCTTTGGCTTTTTATGTTTTTGGAGATGATACCACGGAAATAGAAACTCTTTTGAAACATTGTCAATATGGCGGTGCGTGTGTAAACGATTGTTTGTCGCACATTATCAACAATAAACTGCCTTTTGGTGGAATTGGCGCCAGTGGTTTTGGGAATTACCACGGAACATATAGTTTTGAAGCTTTTTCACAAACCAAAGCGGTGGTTTACCGAAAAACATGGTTTGACAGTAAAATAAAATATCCACCTTATACAGAAGATGCTTTTCAGTTATTAAAAAAAATGCTTAGGTTTTTATAAAAAACAAGAGGCTGTCCAAAAAGGCAGTCTTTTTTTATGCGGCTAATTTTTGATAGTGAAAATTGTGGTGATTATTTTTAGTTGAAGAAAATTCTTGATGCTTAAAAATGAAAATTTCAATTTCAAAAATCATTTTTGAACCTCTTTTTGCGGTTTTTACAACAATTTTCTTAGAAGTCGCTTCTTTGGCCACCATTTTTCTAAAATTATGCCCAAGAGCCATCAGTAGAAACTCTAATTCTACTTTTTCTAAGCCTTTGAATGTAAATCTGTTAAATTTATTATTGCTTTTGAGTTGACCAAAGACAGCTTCTACTTCTATCGGGCGTTTGCTTCGGTGTTTTAAACCTTCTTCGCTCGTTAATAAATTTCTCGCTCTTTCTTTAAGCTCATTCAAACGGTGATTGACTTCTATTCTGCGATTACCTTTTGCATTGAAACATTCCCCTCGAAGCGGACAATTGTTGCAGTTTTTAGCTTGATAATAAGACACTTGCGATTCGTACCCGTTGCTCGATATTCGTTTGCCTTTGCCAACATTTTCCATTCGTTGACCCATCGGACAAACGTAAAAATCTTGTTCTTGGTTATAGAATAAATTCTGAACCAAAAACGGATTGTTTTCCATCTTCTTTTTCTGTTCTGCATGAAAATAATTATACTTCACATACGCTGTAACGTTTTTATTTTCAAGCATTTCGTAATTCTCCTCACTTCCGTATCCTGCATCGGCAACCACTTCTTTGCTTTGTTTTCCGTAGAGATTTTCAAAACCATCGAGATGCGATTCCAAAGTCGTGGTATCCCCCGGTTTTTGATGGATGGAAACGTGGGTAATAAACTGATTTTCAGTTGAAATCTGCGTATTATAAGCCGGTTTAAGCTGTCCGTTTTTCATGTGATCTTCCTTCATCCGCATAAAAGTAGCGTCGGGGTCGGTTTTGCTGTAAGAATTCCTATCGCCTAAAGTTTCTAGGTCTTTTTCGTATTTTTCTAATTTTGGAAGATGCTCATCCTGAAGTTTTTGTAGCTCTTTTGCCTGTTTTTTGGTAGGTTCTTTTAGTTTTTTGTTCAATTCAGATAACTTCTCTTTTAGTTCTTCGGAATTGATTTTTTTGGGCAGTTCTTCCTTGTTAAGTTCTTGATTATCTGATTGAATACTGTTTTCAATATCTGAAAGAATCGTATTGATTTTAACTTCTAATTTTTCTTTGTACTTTTCCACAGAACCCCGCCAAACGAAGGTGTATTTATTGGATTTTGCCTCTATTTTTGTGCCGTCAATATACTGAACATCAAGGCTGATGTAGCCCAATTCTACCAGCATTTTCACCACTTCGGCAAACAAATCTTTGATTTTCTCCTTCAAAATTTTCCCTCTAAATTCGTTGATGGTTCTAAAATTTGGCGTAGAATTTCCCGAAATGTACATAAAATGGATGTTTTCGGTAAGGGCTTTGGCGATTTTTCTACACGAATAAACGTTGGACAAATAGCTGTAAAACAACACTTTAATCATCATTCTCGGATGATATGCAGAGCAACCTCCGCCTAAGTAAAGATTTGTAATATCGCTGATATCCAATTGATTAACCACCGAATCCACCAACCGAACGGGGTGGTCTTCTGGAATCAAATCAAAAATATTGATAGGGAAAAGTTCTGGAGAGTTGCCTGTTTGATTTTTAAATGTTACCTTAGCCACAGTTGGGTTTTTTGTTCAACTCTAAAATACGAATTTTTTAGAGAAAACACAACTAAAAAAGGGCTGCCCAAACTTTTTGGACAGCCTCTTTTTAATTATATCAATCCAGCACGTTTAAGCAGTGCATTTGGCGATGGTTCTTGACCGCGGAATTTTTTATATAGCGTCATTGGGTGGTCGGTTCCACCTTGCGATAAAATAAAATCTTTGAATTTGGTAGCAATTTCTTTGTTGAAGATGCCGTTTTGTTCAAAATAATCAAAGGCATCGGCATCTAACACTTCTGCCCATTTGTAGGAGTAATATCCTGCGGCGTATCCACCAGCGAAAATATGCGAAAAAGCAGTACTCATTACATTTTCAGCCACATCGGGATACAATTTCGTGGCTTCGAATTCTTGGTTTTCAAACGCTTTTAAACTGTCAATGTATTCTGGGTTTTTGGAATGCCACGCCATATCCAACAAGCCAAAACTCAGTTGTCGCAAGGTTGCCATTCCCTCTAAAAAGTTGGCACTTTCTTTAATTTTATCGATGAATTGTTGTGGAATGGTTTCGCCGGTTTCGTAATGCTTTGCAAACAATGCCAAAGTTTCAGGCTGATATACCCAGTTTTCCATAATCTGACTTGGAAGTTCAACAAAATCCCAATAAACCGATGTGCCCGATAAGGAAGGATAAGTTGTGTTTGCTAACATTCCGTGCAATGCATGACCAAATTCGTGGAACAGCGTAGTAACCTCGTTAAAAGTTAGTAAGGAAGGTTTTGATGGAGTAGGAGGAGTGAAGTTGCATACAATAGAAATATGCGGCCGTTCATTAACACCGTTTTTAATCCATTGCGATTTAAACGATGTCATCCATGCACCGTTCCGTTTACCTTTCCTTGGGAAAAAGTCGGTGTATAATAACGCGATTTTTTCTCCGCTTTCATTGGTTACATCAAAAGTTTGTACATCGGTGTGGTATTTATCAACCGTAAAAACTTCGGTAAAATGCAAACCAAACAATTTTTCGGCAACGGTAAAAGCGCCGTTTAAAACGTTTTCCAGTTTAAAATAAGGCTTCAACGCTTCATCGTCTAAATTAAAACGTTCTTGTTTCAATTTTTCGCTGTAATAGCTTCCGTCCCATTTTTCTAATCGGTCAATACCATCTAATTTTTTAGCATAAGCCGTTAATTCATCAAATTCTCTTTGAGCAGCGGGTTTAGCTTTTACCAATAAATCATTTAAAAAAGTCGATACTTTCTCCGGATTTTGTGCCATGCGTTCTTCCAAAACAAAGGTTGCATGGTTTTTATAACCTAATAAATGCGCACGTTTATTCCGCAATTTTACAATTTTAAGCACAATGTCTTCATTGTTGTATTCGTTTTTTTGGAAACCTTTTTTGCCATTTGCAATCGCAATTTCCTTGCGTAATTCACGGTTTTTAGCATAAGTTACAAATGGCAGATAGCTTGGGAAATCTAAAGTAAAAATCCAGCCTTGTTTTTCTTGTTGTGTGGCACGATTTTTAGCAGCTTCGATTACACCATCGGGCAATCCGGCTAAATCGTCTTCGTTGGTAATGTGCAGTTCATAGGCATTGGTTTCTGCCAACACATTCTCGTTAAATTGCAATGAAAGTACCGATAGTTGGGCATCAATTTCACGCAATGCCGCTTTTTGTTCCTCGTTTAGCAAGGCACCGTTACGCACAAATCCTTTGTAGGTTTTTTCTAATAAAGTGGTTTGTTCAGTAGTTAAAGTAGATTTATCAACCGTGTCAAAAATTTGTTTTACGCGTTTGAACAACTCCGGATTTAGCGAAATATCGTTGCTAAAAGCCGATAGTTTCGGAGCAACAATTTGAGCAATTTTTTGCAATTCTTCGTTGGTTTCTGCCGAATTCAAGTTAAAAAAAATGTTCGAAATACGGTCTAATTGCATACCCGAAAAAGCCATTGCTTCTATTGTGTTTTCAAAAGTGGGTGCATTGGTATTGCTTATGATTTCTTGTATTTCTGCTTTTGCCTGCTTAATGGCTTCGTTAAAAGCTGGTTCGTAGTCGCTGTTTTTTATTTGTGAAAACGGAGCCGTGTCAAAAGCCGACAATAATATATTTTCCATAATTTGCTTAAAAGTTAAAGCCTAAAATTAAGGATTATATCGTTAAAGAACTATTAAAGCTAACTGAAAATTTATTATATTGGTTTTCTAAATTTTACTTATGAAAAACTTTTTAAAAATAGGGTTCTTTTCTTGTGTTTTATTGGTTAGTTGCGGTCAAAGCAAAATAGAAAACCCAGTAGCTAATCCATTCAATTCAGAAAAGTCAGAAGAGCAAGCGACTGATTCATTCAATCCAGAAAAATATTACACAACCAAAGAATCTGTTTTGCTTGCTTCGTTTGAAGGAGATACGGTAAATGTTTTAAAAGATGATTTTAATGACGTGGTGAGAAATCATCCAGAATTTTTTGTAGAATTTCCAAATGATCCAGAGACAACTTATTCAAAAAATTCAGATGAACAATTTACAAGTGAAGCAGGGCAGGATAACTACTATATTTATTATGCCTATTTTTTAAGACAATTATATAAAGATGAAAATTTTGAAGAGCAACGGAATAGATTAATGTATATATATTGTAGGTTGAATAAAATGTCAAGCTTGTTGGAAGGTGGAGGTACAGGATTTGCACATTTATATGCTCGCATCCATGGTTATACAGAATATTCAATCTATTTATATTATTTAACAAAGAATGATTTTTCGGTCAAATATGATATTACTAAACAGAAAGATTTATTTAAACAAACATTACAACAAGTTGTTATAGACAGATTGGATAATGAGTATTTTGATGATGAAAAGAGAAAGAGTGATTTAAAAGAAGAAATTTTTGAATTGATAGATAAAATATATAGTGACATTACTGATTCGTTTTACCTAGCTCAAGCACAACAATTCTATTATAGTAATTGTGCAACTTGGTAAATTCATAACTTAATTTAAGGCTACATAACTCCTGCGAGGTTTTTAAGACCTTGTAGGTGTATTTTGATTTGTTTTGCTAAACCAATCAACAATGAAGAAATTTCTAGAAGATATTTTTGACTTTGATTTGCTGTATTGTTGTTTTTTATTTGGAATTTTAATGGCGTGCCGAATTTTGCACAAGGGATAGCAGCGGATAGCCCACAGCTGTTGCGGTGAAAGCCGCAACAGCGAGGACTTGTAGCGAATAGCCCGGTGCGAAGCATGTGCCCAAAAAGCGTTTTTGGGTTTAAGAGCTTTTTATAATGATACGGTGGTTATGCGTGCCGTTTTTGCGGTGAAAGGTGTCGTTGTACACATATCCGTTTGGGTCTTTTCGTAATAAGGGCAGGGGATTGTAGTTGCCTTTTGCATCGAATTGTTTGATGAAATCGTCTTTGCTTTCATCGAAATTAGGGTGTTGCCAATCGTATTTGTACTGCGGTTCTAGTTGTGGTTTCTTTAAAAGATATGAAAGCAGCAGTCCGGAGATAAAGCCCGCAAGGTGACCTTGCCATGAAATGCCTTCTTCAATATCGGGCAGCATATACCAAACCGAACCTCCGTATAGAATAATCATTAGGAAAGAAATGGCCATTAAGCGGTATTGTTTGCTGCGGATTCCTGTGAAAAACATATAGGCGGTTAACACATAAATCAGACCGCTTGCACCGATGTGGGTTCCGCTGGTAGCGATGAGCCATGTGCCAAATCCGGACAATAAAATGCCTCCAATAATTAATGTTTGCCAATTTTTGTAATAGTAGTAGCAAATGAGTGGAAGCAGCACTAAAAGTGCTAAGGTGTTGTTCCATAAATGTTGCAGAGAACCGTGTAAAAATGGTGAAAAAACAATTCCTCGCAAGCCTTTTACGGTGTGGGGTACAATGCCAAAATGATTCCATTCTAAAAAGTAACGCCAGTTTAAATAATAAACCATCCACAGCGCGAGTATTGCTATAAAAGGCACCCAAAAAACGGCTGGGCGGTATTTTAATTGTTCTGTTTCCATAAAAGCCATCAATCAAAAATATACCCAAATAAAAAAGCCTGCCTTTTTGGCAGTTTTTGCGGTGATGGGTTTTTTGAAAGAATTTAAAAAAACAGCCTCTGTACAGAAGTAAAGAGGCTGTTGTATTTTGAAAAGGATAACGGATTATAGACGTTGCCTCACTGCTTCGTATAAAAAAGCACCACAAGCCACCGAAACGTTTAAGGAAGAAATGGTTCCAAACATAGGGAGCTTTGCTTTGTGGTCAATGATTTTTAGAACCGATGGATTTACTCCTTTGTCTTCAGAACCCATGATGATGGCTATGCCTTGGTTAAAATCAATATCGTAAATATTGTTTTCGGTTTTTTCGGTTGCAGCAACGGTTGCAATTCCCGAACCTTGCAAATAAAAGACAGCATCTTTAATGTGATCTACTTTGCAAATGGGAATATTAAAAACCGCTCCAGCCGATGTTTTCACCGTATCGCCATTTACGGGAGCCGAACCTTGTTTTTGAATAATGATTCCGTCCACACCGGTACATTCTGCCGTACGAATAATTGCACCAAAATTGCGGGCATCGCTCAACTGGTCTAAAATTAAAAAAAGCGGTTTGTCTTTTTTCTCCAACACACCTTCAATCAATTCTTCCATCGAAACAAATTTAATAGGTGCGATAGATGCAACGGCACCTTGATGGTTGTTGAATTTGCTTAATTTGTTCAGTTTTTCAACTGGAACATACGAAAAATTTACGTTGTTTTTCTTCAGCGTTTTCATAAGCTCTTGCATTAAATCGCCCTGAGCTTCTTTTTGTATAAATACTTTATCTATTTCTTTTCCTGCGTTGATCGCTTCGATAACCGCACGAATTCCAAATATTTGATGTTCATTTTGCATGTTGCAAAGATATTACTATATTTAATTAAAAATCAATAATGAAAAAAATACTGTTGTTATTTGGGCTTTTTGTAGCAAACTTTTCTTTTGGGCAGGAAATTATTTTGCAAGAACTTTATGAAGGAACTGTTTCAAACGATTTAAAAGTATCTTTTTATTTGAAAATAGAAGAAGACGGTTGCCCCAGAACAGTGGTTTCGGCAATCTATAAATACCAAAAGAATACGCAAGACAATTGGATTCTTTTAGAAACCACATTTTCTGAACAAAAACAGCAATATACATTTGTAGAGCATTACAATACTGGGCTGATGTTGCTGAAAAGAATTGACAATCAATTAAAAGGAATTTGGATTTCGCCCGATGGTAAAAAGCAACTTCCTGTGCATCTTAAAAAAGTAAAAACCACTGAAGCACAAATTGAAAAGTTAGAAGAAGCGTTAGAAAAAGAGTATTATAATGCGTATGATTGTTGAGACTAAAATTTATTAAGTATGAAGCTCTTAAAATTATAGGGTTATTTATCTGTAATATTTACAATTTTGTTTGTAATTTTTTTGATTAGAGATGATTCAATTCATAAGTGAAAATATAATAAAAGACATGAAAATCTATCTGTGTTTTTTAATCAATTTTTTTAGTTCTTTTCTCAACTCATTATGTAACGTTTCAGAATAACCCATTGCAGAATATTTTATTTTACCATCAGTTCCAATAATGTAAACAGTAGGATAGACACGAACGTTATAAGCTTTAGGGATTGTGCCGTTAACTAGTAAAATATCATAGTTTACAGGAGTCCTTTTTAAAAATTTCTCAATTCGCTGTTGATCTTTCAATTTAGTTTCCATAGGATTTATACCTATAACATCAACGTAATCTTTAAATTCCTTATGAATTTGATTTAAAGCAGGAATGGCTTGAATACATGGCATACATGAGGTATACCAAAAATCGATTACTTTTATTTTATTAAATTTTAAATCTGTTTCTTTTGTGTAATCAGGGTATAGAAAACCTTTTATTTCAGGAGCTTTACTTTTGTTAGACAATAATTTATAGTCTTCTTCTGTTAAAGGTTTGTAATCTTCCAATGTGTAAGTATCGAAATATTGTTGTAAACTTTCTTTTAAATCGTTGCTATTAAATGTGTTAAAAGTAATGTTACTTAAAAGCCATTGGTTTTTTTGAATTTGATCTTTATATTTTGCTGAATATGTGATTTTATCAATTACTTTTAATTCTTTGTTGAAATACAATTGTTCTGTTTCGTCGTAATAATCATCCTTGTCAGGAAATTGAAGTTTAACGATAATATAATTGGCAGAATCGGTATATGTTTTAATGTTTTTTTGGTTATTAATAACGGCAGGGACATTAGCTATTTTAGAAAAATAAACGTCAATCACTCTGCCATCAATATTACCAGTTACAGGGAAAGTTTCTTTCTTTTTTGTGTTGTATTGGGTTATTTTTTTATTTTTATGCTCAATAACATATAAGTTTTTAGTATCGTAATATTTTATTAACTGAAACATAGAATCGTTTCTTGTATATGCAAATTTGCTTCTAAAAACTTTATCACTTAGGTCTCTTTCTATTTTTACTGATGAATTTAAATAGATTGGTTGTTCCTCATCAAAAAATTTAATCATGTAATTAATGTCAAACATCATGCTGCTATGACTATTGTATTTTTGAATGATTTCGTTAATGAGTGCTTTATCTTCGGCTGTTTGCGCAACTAAAGAAGTACTAATACATAGAATAAAGGATAAAATTATGTTATTCATATCAGTTAAAATTTGGTTTTTTAAATATAACAATTTTTTTAAAACTGCGTTTTATAACTTAAATGAAAAATAGCATTCGATAGTTTAAAGTCGGTGTTGGGTTGCACGCCGTTTGCGTAAATAATGTTGAACAAGCCGCCGCCAGTTTGTATGCCAAATCCCAAACCAAACGAATATAAAAAATCGCTGGTGTTTTCGCCTTCGTAATAAGCGGCGTCGGTAATGCTGTGTAAATACATATTGGGTGCTAACAAATAGCGAATTTCATTATAAAGTCCTAACTGAGTTTTTGCAAGCAACGAATTTTCCTGAAAACCCCGGAGCGAGTTAATGCCTCCAAAACGATTATATTCATTATATAATAAAGGAATGGCGCTTAAAAGTGCCGAACTTTCTAACTGTTGATGGATATACCACCTGTTGTTTAGTTGCCACAAATAATGGGCGTTAAAGTTTATAAATTGCTGCGAACCTTTGCGGTTATCTTTTTCTTCGGTTTTCGATCCAAAACCAGCCAACGCTGTCACCTGATACTTTTGTCGAAACAACGGATGATCTTGGTAATTGTTCAATAAATAATTCAGTGTGATGAATTGATTATTGTAATCGGCTGCCTGATAAAAATTCTCTGTTCCCGCCACAGAAGCTGTGGACTGATAACCAACGCCAATACGGTGGTTAAAATTCAGATAATACAAAACCGCAGCATTGAACTTGGTATTGAGCATGGTGCTGTCTTGTTTGAACAATTCCAACGAAGTTTTCAACCCAAATGGCGTGTTGAACAAATAAGGCACTTCGCCCGAGAGATTAAACTGCGTTTGCTGATTGCCATCGTTTTTCCAATACAGTTTCAACTGCTCGCCTTTGTTCAAAATATTCATCAATTGCAAATCGGCATAACCGTTAAACTGCACCTTGCCGTTGTCGTCGTTCGTAAAACCAATCAACCCATCAAACTGACTGATGTTTTGTCGCTCCACATATAAATACAATGCAGTGTTGCTTTCTGTAAACAGCACTTCAGGTTGCTTCTTGGTTTTTATAAACGGAAATTGGCGCATTTCTTTCTGCAACTCTTGCGTAACAGCATCGGTAAACGGTTTTTTTTCGTATTTTTTTATCAATCGCTGTCTAATTCCGGTAGGGAAGTTATTGTAAGGGGTAAAAACAATTTGATCAATTCTTCTTTGTTGATCCAATGTCAGGTCTAAATCGGCACTAATTATATTGTTTAGAAACTGATGATTCGTTAGCCGTACCGTGCTAATAGCATATCCTTTTTTTGCTAATTGGTCAACGATGTTTTTTAAATAAGTTTCGGTGTTTTGTATGGCAATGGTTTTGCTTGATTCGTCAATATTTAAAATAGATTGCAGTTGCTCTTGGTGCTTGTTGAAATTAATTTTTAAACTATCCGTTTTTTTGCCCAAATCAAAACGCACCCAATACAGGCTGTCCGTTTTTTCTGCCGATACAATTTGGTGGTATAAATAACCGTTAGTTTTTAAAAAACCTTGCAACGTTTGCAATTGATTTTCCACCTCTTGCCCGTTATTAAAAATGCTGTCTTTGATATTTTGTTTTAAAAAAGATGTTTCGTTAGCGTTTTTACCGTTTACTTTTAAATAAATTTGCTGCCCATAAACTGCGTGATTATTTGCAAAACAAAAAATCAAAAAAAGGACTATATATAAAAGGTATGTTTTTTTAAAACGCATGAATAGGGAATGAGATTAAATGGTAAAAATAGAAATATTTTGAAAATAAACGAAATACGTTTGTTTTGAATATAATAATTTATATATTTGCATCCCCGAAAATACACGGGAAACAAAATTGAATGTAGAAAATTTTTAATAAACATTATGCCAACAATTCAACAATTAGTAAGAAAAGGGAGAACCCAATTGACTAAGAAGAGTAAATCGGTTGCTTTGGATTCATGTCCTCAAAGACGTGGTGTGTGTACGCGTGTTTATACTACAACGCCTAAAAAGCCAAACTCTGCAATGCGTAAAGTAGCGCGTGTACGTTTGACAAACGGTAATGAAGTAAACGCTTACATCCCAGGAGAAGGACACAATTTACAAGAGCACTCGATAGTATTAGTTAGAGGTGGAAGGGTAAAAGATTTACCAGGAGTTAGATACCACATCGTTCGTGGTGCTTTAGATACAGCCGGTGTTAACGGTCGTACCCAAAGAAGATCTAAATATGGTGCTAAACGCCCTAAAGACGCAAAAAAGTAATTTAATTTAAGTAGAATAGTCAAAAGTTAAAAGTCGTAAAGATTTGTGCATTGCTTTTTGGGTGATGCAAAGCTTTAAACTTGAAACCTTAAACTAGAAACTTTTAAAAGTAACAAAGAAATGAGAAAAAGACAGGCAAAGAAAAGACCTCTTTTACCAGATCCAAAATTCAACGATCAGTTAGTAACACGTTTCGTAAACAACTTAATGTGGGATGGTAAAAAATCTACTGCTTTCAAAGTATTCTACGATGCATTAGAAATCGTTGAAACGAAAAAGCAAGATGAAGAAAAAACATCTTTGGAAGTGTGGAAAGATGCATTAACAAACGTTATGCCTCACGTTGAAGTACGTTCTCGCCGTGTAGGTGGTGCTTCATTCCAAATTCCAATGCCCATTCGTCCAGATAGAAAAATTTCTATGGCGATGAAATGGATGATTCTTTATGCAAGAAAAAGAAACGATAAATCTATGGCTTCTAAATTAGCTGCTGAAATCTTAGCTGCGGCTAAAGAAGAAGGTGCAGCTGTTAAGAAAAGAATGGATGTTCACAAAATGGCTGATGCTAATAAAGCATTCTCTCACTTTAGATTTTAATTTTTCATAAAGAACAACACAAATGGCTAGAGATTTAAAATTTACTAGAAACATAGGAATCGCTGCTCACATTGATGCGGGTAAAACCACTACAACAGAGCGTATCCTTTTTTATACAGGAAAAAACCACAAGATTGGTGAAGTGCACGATGGTGCATCAACAATGGACTGGATGGAGCAAGAAGCAGAACGTGGTATCACTATTACATCTGCTGCTACAACTTGTACGTGGTCTTTCCCAACCGATCAAGGTAAGAAAATTGCAGAATCGCAAGATTACCACTTCAATATTATCGATACTCCAGGACACGTTGACTTTACCGTTGAGGTAAACCGTTCATTGCGTGTATTAGACGGATTAGTGTTTTTATTCTCTGCAGTTGACGGAGTTGAACCACAATCTGAAACTAACTGGCGTTTAGCTGACAACTACAAAGTTCCACGTATGGGATTTGTTAACAAAATGGATCGTCAAGGATCTAACTTCTTAAAAGTTTGTCAGCAAGTTAAAGATATGTTGAAATCAAACGCAGTGCCGATTGTTTTACCAATTGGTGACGAAGCGGATTTTAAAGGAGTAGTAGATTTAGTGAAAAACCGTGCAATTGTATGGCACGATGAAACACAAGGAGCTACTTTCGATATCGTAGAAATTCCTGCAGAAATGGTTGATGAGGTAAAACAATACCGTGGTCAATTAATCGAGGAAATTGCTGCTTATGACGAAAACTTGTTAGAGAAATACATGGAAGATGAAAACTCTATCACTGAAGAAGAAGTACACAAAGCATTGCGTGCTGCAACTTTAGATATGAGTATCATTCCAATGACATGTGGTTCATCTTTCAAAAATAAAGGTGTTCAGTTTATGTTGGATGCTGTTTGTCGTTACTTACCATCTCCAGTAGATAAAGAAGCGATCGAAGGTACTAATCCAAACACAGACGAGCCAATTACACGTAAACCATCTGTAAGCGATCCTTTTGCTGCATTAGCATTCAAAATTGCTACCGATCCATTCGTAGGTCGTTTAGCTTTCTTCCGTGCATATTCAGGAGGATTAGATGCAGGTTCTTATGTGTTGAATACACGTTCAGGAAACAAAGAGCGTATCTCTCGTATCTATCAAATGCACGCTAACAAGCAAAACCCAATCGAAAGAATTGAAGCTGGAGATATTGGTGCGGCTGTTGGTTTTAAAGATATTAAAACAGGAGATACTTTATGTGACGAAAAACACCCAATCGTGTTAGAGTCTATGGATTTCCCTGATCCAGTAATCGGTATCGCTATCGAACCTAAAACAAAAGCAGACGTAGATAAAATGGGTATGGCTTTAGCTAAATTAGCAGAAGAAGATCCAACATTTACCGTTCGTACAGACCAAGCTTCTGGGCAAACAATCATCTCTGGTATGGGTGAGTTACACTTAGATATCATTGTGGATCGTATGCGTCGTGAGTTCAAAGTAGAGGTAAACCAAGGTGAGCCTCAGGTAGAGTACAAAGAAGCTTTTACACGTGTTGCAGATCACAGAGAAACCTACAAAAAACAGTCAGGTGGTCGTGGTAAATACGGTGATATCGTATTTAAAATCGGTCCGGCAGACGAAGTGGATGGAAAACCATTCGTAGGATTACAGTTTGTGAACGAAGTAAAAGGTGGTAACGTACCAAAAGAATATATTCCTGCTGTTGAAAAAGGTTTCCGTGAGTCTATGAAACAAGGTCCTTTAGCAGGATTCGAGATGGATTCATTAAAAGTTACTTTAGTTGATGGTTCATACCACGCGGTGGATTCAGATGCTTTATCATTTGAATTAGCAGCAAAAATGGGATATAAAGAGTCTGCAAAAGCTGCAGGTGCTATCATCCTTGAGCCAATCATGAAGTTAGAAGTGTTAACACCAGAAGAAAATATGGGTGATATTGTTGGTGACTTAAACCGTCGTCGTGGACAAATCAACTCAATGGACGATCGTAACGGAGCAAAAGTTGTGAAAGCATCTGTGCCGTTATCTGAAATGTTCGGATATGTAACCACATTGCGTACATTGTCTTCAGGTCGTGCAACTTCAACAATGGAGTTCTCTCACTATGAGCAAACACCTTCTAACATTCAAGAAGAAGTAATTAAAAAAGCAAAAGGTAACGCTTAATAATTAAGAAAATGAGTCAAAAAATCAGAATAAAATTAAAATCTTACGATCACGCTTTGGTTGACAAGTCAGCTGAAAAAATCGTAAAAACTGTAAAAAGTACAGGTGCAGTAGTAACCGGGCCAATTCCGTTACCAACACACAAAAAAATATTTACTGTTTTACGTTCTCCGCACGTTAACAAAAAATCAAGAGAACAATTCGAGTTAAGTTCGTACAAAAGATTATTAGATATCTATTCATCATCTTCAAAAACGATCGACGCTTTAATGAAATTAGAGCTTCCTTCAGGAGTAGAAGTAGAGATAAAAGTGTGATAATAAACTTTTTTTAGAAAATACTTGTATATTTCAAGCATTGGTATTACTTTTGCCGATGCTTGAAATTTTTATATTTACTAATTATTAATTAAAATTTATGTCTGGGTTAATTGGAAAAAAAATCGGCATGACTTCAATCTTCGATGAAAAAGGGAAAAACATTCCTTGTACAGTAATCGAATTAGGTCCATGTGTCGTTACCCAAGTCAGAACCAAAGAGGTTGACGGGTATGAAGCTTATCAACTTGGTTTCGATGACGCTAGAGAAAAGAGTGCAACAAAAGCGGCTGCAGGTCACTTTAAAAAAGCAGGAACTTCTGTAAAGAAAAAAGTTGTTGAAATTCAAGATTTTGAAAGCACGTATAATTTAGGTGATGTAATCACTGTAGATTTATTTGCTGAAGGAGACTTTGTTGATGTACAAGGTACTTCTAAAGGAAAAGGATTCCAAGGTGTTGTTAAACGTCATGGATTTGGTGGTGTTGGTCAGGCTACGCACGGTCAGCATAACCGTTTAAGAGCTCCAGGATCTGTGGGTGCATCATCGTACCCTTCACGCGTATTCAAAGGAATGCGTATGGCAGGAAGAACAGGAGGAGAAAAAGTAACAGTTCAAAACCTTAGAGTTTTAAAAGTGGTAACCGATAAAAACTTATTAGTTGTTAAAGGTGCAGTACCAGGTCATAATAACTCTTATGTAATCGTACAGAAGTAATGGAAGTAAAAGTTTTAGATATCAACGGAAAAGAAACTGGTAGATCAGTACAATTGGCTGATTCAGTTTTCGCAATTGAGCCTAATAAACACGCTATCTATTTAGATGTTAAACAGTATTTGGCAAACCAACGCCAAGGTACACATAAAGCAAAAGAAAGAGCAGAAGTAGCTGGTTCTACACGTAAAATTAAAAAACAAAAAGGTACAGGTACTGCACGTGCAGGATCTGCTAAATCACCTGTTTTTAAAGGTGGTGGTACAATTTTTGGACCAAGACCTCGTAGCTATTCTTTCAAATTAAACAAGGCGTTAAAACGTTTAGCTCGTAAATCGGCTTTCACAATCAAAGCACAAGAGTCGAATTTATTTGTAATTGAAGATTTTACTTTCGAAGCACCAAATACTAAAAATTTCATTAACGTATTGAAAGCTTTAGGTTTAGAAAATAAAAAATCATTATTTGTGTTGGGTGAATCAAATAAAAACGTATATTTGTCGTCACGCAATTTAAAAAGAGCTTCTGTTGTAACTTCTTCAGAGTTAAATACTTACGGTATTTTGAATTCAAATTCGTTAGTGTTAACTGAAGGTTCAGTAGAGGGAATTGTAGAAAATTTAAGTAAATAAGTAGGGAAATGAGTACAATTATTAAACCTATCATTACCGAAAAAATAACAAAAGACGGTGAATTATTTAACCGTTTTGGTTTTGTGGTAGCTAAGAAAGCGAATAAAGTAGAAATTAAAAAAGCAGTTGAAAAAGCTTATGGCGTTTCTGTTTTAGATGTAAACACAATGATTTACAGAGCAGATAGAACTACAAAATTCACAAAAAGCGGAATGATTACTGGTAAAACATCTGCTTACAAGAAAGCAATTGTTACATTGAAAGAAGGAGATTCAATCGATTTTTATAATAATATCTAATAACAATGTCAGTTAGAAAATTAAAACCTATTACCCCGGGTCAGCGTTTTAGAGTTGTTAATAGTTTTGACGCTATTACAACTGATAAGCCGGAGCGTTCATTATTAGCACCGAAAAAAAACTCTGGAGGTAGAAATAGTCAAGGAAAAATGACCATGCGTTATATCGGTGGTGGTCATAAACAACAATATCGTATCATCGATTTTAAAAGAACTAAAGTTGGAGTTCCAGCAACAGTAAAAACAATCGAATACGATCCAAACCGTTCAGCTTTTATCTCATTATTAGCTTATGCAGATGGGGCAAAGACTTATATCATTGCTCCAGCAGGATTGCAAGTGGGTCAGAAAGTAGTTTCAGGTCCAGAAGCAGCTCCAGAAGTTGGTAATGCAATGCCTTTAGCAAATATTCCTCTTGGTACAATTATTTCTTGTATCGAGTTACGTCCAGGTCAAGGTGCTGTTATCGCACGTTCTGCAGGAACTTTTGCACAATTAGTTGCTCGTGATGGTAAATACGCAACCATAAAAATGCCTTCAGGTGAGATTCGTTTAATCTTATTAACATGTATGGCAACAATTGGTGCAGTATCTAACTCAGATCACCAGTTAATCGTTTCAGGTAAAGCAGGTAGATCTCGTTGGTTAGGTAGAAGACCACGCACTAGACCAGTAGCAATGAACCCAGTAGATCACCCAATGGGAGGTGGTGAAGGACGCTCTTCAGGAGGTCACCCACGCTCAAGAAAAGGTTTACCGGCAAAAGGTTACAGAACACGTTCTAGTGTTAAAGCAAGTAATAAATATATTGTAGAACGTAGAAAGAAATAATTAAGTAAGTATGGCACGTTCATTAAAAAAAGGACCTTATGTTCACTTTAAACTTGAGAAAAAAGTTGTAGAGAACGCAGAAAACGGTAACAAAGCAGTTGTTAAAACATGGTCAAGAGCATCAATGATTACTCCAGACTTTGTTGGACAAACAATCGCAGTACACAACGGTCGTCAATTTGTACCTGTTTACGTAACAGAAAACATGGTAGGACATAAATTAGGAGAATTTTCACCAACACGTTCATTCCGTGGACACGCTGGTGCGAAAAATAAAGGTAAAAAATAATAAGAAGCTATGGGAGTTCGTAAAAGAGAAAGAGCCGAGCAAATAAAAGAAGCTAACAAACAAATTGCTTTTGCTAAGCTAAACAATTGCCCAACTTCACCTCGCAAAATGCGCTTAGTTGCAGATTTAGTAAGAGGACAGAAAGTTGAGAATGCTCTTAACATATTAAAATTTAATACAAAAGAAGCTTCAGGCAGATTAGAAAAATTATTGTTATCAGCAATCGCTAACTGGCAGGCAAAAAACGCTGATGCAAATATCGAAGAAGCAGAATTATTTGTACAGGAAATCCGTGTTGACGGTGGCGCAATGTTAAAAAGATTACGTCCTGCACCACAAGGTCGCGCACACAGAATTAGAAAACGTTCTAATCACGTTACAATCGTATTAGGATCAAACAATAACACACAAAGCAATTAATAAACAGTATGGGACAAAAGACTAATCCAATCGGAAATCGCCTTGGGATCATCAGAGGATGGGACTCTAACTGGTACGGTGGAAATGACTATGGAGATAAACTTGCTGAAGATGCAAAAATCAGAAAGTACATCCATGCTCGTTTAGCAAAAGCTAGTGTATCTAAAATCATTATCGAGAGAACTTTAAAGCTTGTAACCGTTACTATTACTACTGCACGTCCGGGAATCATCATCGGAAAAGGCGGTCAGGAAGTAGACAAGTTGAAAGAAGAACTTAAGAAAATTACTAACAAAGAGATACAGATCAATATCTTTGAAATTAAAAGACCCGAGCTAGATGCTTATTTGGCTGCAACAAGCATCGCACGTCAAATCGAAAGCCGTATTTCTTACCGTAGAGCTATTAAAATGGCAATCGCTGCGGCAATGAGAATGAATGCTGAAGGTATGAAAGTGCAAATTTCAGGTCGTTTGAACGGAGCAGAGATGGCACGTTCAGAAAACTTTAAAGATGGTCGTATTCCTCTATCTACTTTCCGCGCTGATATTGACTATGCTTTGGCTGAAGCTCACACTACTTACGGTAGAATGGGAATCAAAGTATGGATCATGAAAGGTGAAGTTTATGGTAAAAGAGATCTTTCTCCGTTAGCTGGTATGGACAAACAAAAATCGTCTAAACCATCAGGATCTGGAAAACCAAATGGAAGACCAAACCAACGCAACAAAAGAAAGTAATTTTAAACTAAAGAAAAATGTTACAGCCTAAAAGAACGAAGTATCGTAAGGTACAGAAAGGTAAAATGAAAGGGGTTTCTCAAAGAGGAAGCGAACTTTCTAACGGAATGTTCGGGATTAAATCTTTAGATTACTCATTCATTACTTCTCGTCAAATCGAAGCTGCACGTATCGCTGCAACTCGTTTTATGAAACGTGAAGGTCAATTATGGATTAAAATCTTCCCAGATAAACCTATCACTAAAAAGCCTCTAGAGGTACGTATGGGTAAAGGTAAAGGTGCAGTTGAATATTGGGCTGCAGTTGTTAAGCCAGGAAGAATTATGTTTGAAGTAGGTGGTGTGCCTTTAGCAGTTGCAAAAGAAGCATTACGATTAGCCGCTCAAAAACTTCCAGTAAAAACCAAGTTTATCATCGCTAGAGATTTCGAAGCTTAATTTTAGATCATTATGAAAAAACAAGAAATAAATAATCTATCTGTAGCTGAGTTACAAGCTAAACTTGGTGAATTAACAAAACAATATGCTGAGTTGAAAAATGCTCACGCTATTTCGCCTATTGCTAACCCTTTGCAATTAAGAACAGTAAGAAGAGCTATCGCAAGAGTAAACACTGAGATTAGCAAAAAAGCCTTACAATAATTGTAATCTGCTGAAAGATGGAAAAAAGAAATTTAAGAAAAGAAAGAATCGGTGTAGTTACTAGCAACAAAATGACTAAGTCTATCGTTGTGTCTGAAACAAGTAAAGTAAAACACCCATTATACGGAAAGTTCGTGTTAAAAACAAAGAAATATGTTGCACACGACGAATTAAACGACTGTAACATTGGTGACACAGTTAGAATAATGGAAACACGCCCATTATCTAAAAACAAATGTTGGAGATTAGTTGAAATCATTGAAAGAGCGAAATAATTATGGTACAACAGGAATCTAGATTAAAAGTAGCAGATAACACAGGAGCAAAAGAAGTTTTGACTATCCGTGTTTTAGGAGGAACGAAACGTCGTTATGCCTCTGTTGGAGACAAAATTGTAGTAGCGATTAAAGATGCAACTCCAAACGGAAACGTTAAGAAAGGAGCAGTATCTACAGCTGTTGTGGTACGCACCAAAAAAGAAGTGAGAAGAGCTGATGGATCTTACATCCGTTTCGACGATAACGCTTGTGTATTGTTGAACGCTGCAGGTGAAATGAGAGGTACACGCGTTTTTGGTCCGGTAGCAAGAGAACTTCGTGAAAAACAATTCATGAAAATTGTATCATTGGCACCTGAAGTGCTTTAATTCGTTAAAAGATGACAAAGCTAAAAATAAAAACAGGAGATAACGTTCGCGTTATTGCTGGAGATCACAAAGGATCTGAAGGAAAAGTTTTACGCGTATTGCGCGAAAAAAACAAAGCAATCGTTGAAGGAGTGAACATGGTTTCTAAACACGTGAAACCAAGTGCAACAAACCCTCAAGGTGGTATTGTAAAAAAAGAAGCAGCAATTCATATTTCAAACATCGCTTTGGTTGATCCAAAAACCAACGGAGTTACGAAAGTGGCATACAAAGTAGAAGGAGATAAGAAAGTGCGCGTTTCTAAAAAATCTAATCAAGCATTATAGTCATGACTTATATACCAAGACTTAAACAAGAATATAAAGACAGAGTAATCTCTGCTTTAAAAGAAGAATTCGGTTACAAGAATGTAATGCAAGTTCCTAAACTTGAAAAAATTGTTGTAAGCCGTGGAGTAGGTGCTGCTGTTTCCGATAAAAAATTAGTGGACCACGCTGTGGAAGAACTAACAAAAATTACCGGACAAAGAGCAATATCTACCATTTCTAAAAAAGACGTTGCTTCTTTTAAATTAAGAAAAGGAATGCCAATTGGTGCAAAAGTTACTTTACGTGGTGAAAGAATGTATGAATTCTTAGACCGTTTAGTAACATCTGCATTACCACGTGTTCGCGATTTCGCTGGTGTTAAATCAAACGGATTTGATGGTAGAGGAAATTACAACCTTGGAGTAGTTGAGCAAATCATTTTCCCAGAAATCGATATTGATAAAGTAAACAAAATCGCAGGTTTTGATATTACCTTTGTAACTTCTGCAAACACAGATGCCGAAGCAAAATCATTACTTGCAGAATTAGGAGTACCTTTTAAAAAGAACTAGTATGGCTAAAGAATCAATGAAAGCCCGCGAGGCGAAAAGAGAAGCATTGGTAGCTAAGTATGCTGCAAAACGCAAAGCTTTAAAAGAAGCTGGAGATTATGAAGCATTACAAAAATTACCTGCAAACGCTTCTCCTGTACGTTTACACAATCGTTGTAAATTAACAGGACGCCCAAGAGGTTATATGCGCCAATTTGGTATTTCACGTGTAACATTCCGTGAAATGGCAAATCAAGGTTTAATACCAGGCGTTAAAAAAGCAAGTTGGTAATCTCGAAAAAAGGTAGTACTTTTGCCAACGTAAAAATAATTTTAATTGATTAAAGGTTCAGGAAACGAGTGTTTCCTGAAAACCATAATCGCAATTTTATACATATGTATACAGATCCTATCGCAGATTTTTTAACAAGAATTAGAAATGCATCTCGTGCAAACCACAAAGTGGTAGAGATTCCAGCATCTAACTTTAAAAAAGAAATCACAAAAATTTTATTCGACCAAGGATATATTTTAAGCTACAAATTCGATGATTCTTCTGTTCAAGGAACAATCAAGATTGCTTTAAAATATGATAAAGACACCAAAGAGTCTGTTATCAAAGATATCCAAAGAATTAGTAAACCAGGTTTACGTAAATATGCATCATCTGCAGATTTACCACGTATCTTAAACGGTTTAGGTATTGCTATTGTGTCAACATCTAAAGGTTTAATGACAGGTAAAAAGGCAAAAACCTTAAACGTGGGTGGTGAAGTAGTTTGTTACGTATACTAATAAAATAGACGAGCGAAATGTCAAGAATAGGTAAAAATCCAATCTCAATTCCTGCTGGCGTAACTGTTGAAGTTAAAGACGCAGTAGTTGTAGTAAAAGGAAAATTAGGAGAGCTTTCACAAACTTTTGAAAAAGTAGATGTGAAAGTAGAAGACGGACAAGTAATCGTTGAGCGTTCATCAGATATTAAAGATGAAAGAGCAAAACACGGTTTATACAGAAGTTTAATCAACAATATGGTTGTTGGTGTATCTGAAGGTTTTACTAAAGAATTAGAATTAGTTGGTGTTGGTTACCGTGCATCTAATCAAGGACAAAAACTTGATTTAGCTTTAGGTTTCTCTCACAATATCGTTCTAGAAATTGTTCCTGAAGTAAAAGTGGAAACAGTTTCTGAAAAAGGTAAAAACCCGATCGTAAAATTAACATCTGCAGACAAACAACTTGTTGGTCAGGTAGCAGCAAAGATTCGTTCTTTCCGCAAGCCAGAACCATACAAAGGAAAAGGAATCAAGTTTGTTGGTGAAGAGTTAAGAAGAAAAGCAGGTAAATCAGCTTAAAAATTAAAGCCATGTCATTAAACAAATCTGAAAGAAGACAAAGAATTCAATACAGAGTTAGAAAAACAGTTAGCGGTACAGCTGCTAGACCACGTTTGTCTGTATATAGAAGTAACAAAGAAATCTATGCACAAATCATAGATGATGTAAACGGTGTAACTTTAGCAGCGGCTTCTTCTCGTGAAGCAGGTGTTGCAAAAGGAACTAAAATCGAAACTGCTGCATCAGTTGGTAAACTAATTGCAGAGAAGGCTTTAAAAGCAGGTGTAGAAACAATCTCTTTTGATAGAGGTGGAAATTTATACCACGGTCGTGTGAAATCATTAGCTGAAGGCGCAAGAGAAGCTGGATTAAAATTCTAATTGTAATTAGTTATGTATCAAAATTATAAAAACGTAGAATATGTTAAACCAGCGGGTCTTGAATTAAAAGATCGTTTGGTTGCAGTTAATCGTGTTACCAAAGTAACTAAAGGAGGTAGAGCTTTCGGCTTTTCTGCTGTAGTTGTAGTTGGTGACGAAAATGGTGTAGTTGGTCATGGTTTAGGAAAATCGAAAGATGTATCTGAAGCTATTGCCAAAGCAGTTGAAGATGCTAAGAAAAACTTAGTTCGTATCCCATTATATGGAACAACTATTCCGCATGAACAAAAAGGTAAATTTGGCGGTGCTCGTGTATTCTTAATACCAGCATCGGTAGGTACCGGAGTTATTGCAGGAGGTAACGTACGTGCAGTATTAGAGTCTGTAGGTATTCACAATGTATTATCAAAATCTCAAGGTTCTTCTAACCCTCATAACGTTGTTAAAGCAACATTCGATGCTTTATTAAACATGAGAAGTGCTGCTACAGTTGCAAAACAAAGAGGAATTTCTTTAGAGAAAGTATTTAAATCTTAATTTTGAGTAGTATGTCAAAAATTAAAGTAAAACAAGTTAGAAGCAAAATCAATTGTCCAGAAAATCAAAAAAGAACGTTAGCAGCTTTAGGTCTTCGCAAATTAGGACAAGTTGTTGAGCATGATAATACACCAGCTATCGTAGGAATGGTAAAAAAAGTTCAACATTTAGTTTCTGTAGAAGAAATTAACTAATTTAAAAGGGAGTTATGAATTTAAGTAATTTACAACCGGCAAACGGTTCTGTACATAATCAAAACAAAAGAGTAGGTCGTGGAGAAGGTTCTGGAAAAGGCGGAACAGCTGCACGTGGACACAAAGGGGCTAAATCTCGTTCAGGTTATTCTAAGAAAATTGGTTTTGAAGGTGGACAGATGCCTTTGCAGAGACGTGTTCCTAAATTTGGTTTTAAAAATATCAATAGAGTAGAGTATGTAGGTATCAACTTAGACACCTTACAAACTTTAGTTGACAACGGAACAATTACTGATGCGATTGATTTCAACGCATTAGTTGAAAATAGAATAGTTTCAAAAAATAGCTTAGTTAAGATTTTGGGTAGAGGAGAGCTTAAAGCAAAATTAAAAGTAACTGCTCACAAATTTACAGCAACAGCAAAAGCAGCTATCGAAGCAGCTGGCGGTGAAGCCGTATCTTTATAAAAATCACTAACTAGTTATGAAGAAGTTTTTTGAAACGTTAGCCAATATTTGGAATATTGAAGAACTTAAGAATAAAATCTTAATAACTTTAGGTATGTTGCTTGTGTATCGTTTTGGTGCACAAGTAACCTTACCAGGTATTGACGCTACAAAATTACATGCTTTATCAGATCAAACTGATCAAGGGATAGGGTGGCTAATAAATGTGTTTACAGGAGGTGCGTTTTCGCAGGCTTCTATTTTTGCATTGGGTATCATGCCGTATATCTCTGCATCAATTGTAGTTCAGTTAATGGGTATAGCTGTACCTTATTTGCAGAAACTTCAAAACGATGGTGAAAGTGGTAGAAAGAAAATGAACCAAATTACAAGATGGTTAACCATTGGTATCACCTTAGTACAAGGACCAGGTTATATCTATAATTTGTACAAACAATTACCGCCTGATGCATTTTTATTAGGCTTTGATTCTTTTTCTTTCTTGTTCTCTTCAGTATTAATCTTAACAACAGGAACAGTTTTCGCAATGTGGTTAGGAGAAAAGATTACTGATAAAGGAATTGGAAATGGTATTTCACTATTAATTATGGTTGGTATCATCGCAAAATTGCCAATGGCTTTCTTACAAGAAACACAATCTCGTATGGTAGCAGGTAATGGAGGTGCTATGATGATCGTAATTGAAGTGATTATTTGGTTAGTCATTATCATTGCTTGTATTCTTTTAACAATGGCCGTTCGTAAAATACCAGTTCAATACGCTCGTAGAAGCGTAGCGGGTGAATACGACGCAGCATCTGTATCTGGAAACCGCCAATGGATTCCATTAAAGCTGAATGCATCAGGTGTAATGCCCATTATCTTTGCACAAGCAATTATGTTTATACCACCAGTAATTGCTGGATTATCCTCTTCAGACGGTGCACAAACCGTAGCAACAATGTTCAATAACATTTTTGGTTTAGAGTATAATTTAGTTTTTGCTTTGTTAATCATAATTTTTTCGTACTTTTACACCGCGATTACGGTACCTACCAATAAAATGGCAGACGATTTAAAACGTAGTGGAGGTTTTATCCCTGGAATTAAACCCGGACAAGAAACCGCAAACTTCTTAGATCGTGTGATGTCATTAATCACATTCCCAGGTTCGTTGTTCCTAGCAGTTATTGCAATTTTACCTGCAGTTGCTGTATCATTATTAGACGTGCAACAAGGTTGGGCAATGTTTTATGGTGGAACCTCTTTATTGATTTTAGTGAGTGTTGCAATTGACACAATACAGCAAATTAATGCGTATTTGTTAAACAAACAATACGACGGACTAATGAAGAGCGGAAAAAATAGAAAAGCAATCGCTTAATATATGGCAAAACAATCAGCAATAGAACAAGACGGATCTATCATTGAAGCATTATCAAATGCAATGTTCCGTGTAGAATTAGAGAACGGACACATTGTAATTGCTCATATTTCTGGAAAAATGCGTATGCATTACATCAAATTATTACCTGGTGATAAAGTGAAGTTAGAAATGAGCCCTTACGATTTGTCTAAAGCAAGAATTACTTATAGATATTAAAGGCTGTTAAAATGAAAGTAAGAGCATCAGTAAAGAAAAGAAGTGCAGAATGCATTATTGTACGTAGAAAAGGAAGATTATACGTTATTAATAAAAAGAATCCTAGATTTAAACAAAGACAAGGATAATTATGGCAAGAATAGCAGGGGTAGATATACCTAAAAATAAAAGAGGAATTATTGCTTTAACTTACATATTTGGTGTAGGTTTAAGTAGAGCAAAAGAGGTGTTGGCAACAGCTAACGTAAACGAAGACAAAAAAGTGTCTGAATGGAACGATGAAGAAATCGGTGCTATTCGTGAGGCAATGTCTTATTACAAAATTGAAGGTGAATTGCGTTCAGAAGTATCTTTAAACATCAAACGTTTAATGGATATCGGATGTCAACGTGGAATCCGTCATAGAGCTGGTCTTCCATTAAGAGGACAAAGAACCAAAAACAACTCTAGAACAAGAAAAGGTAAAAGAAAAACTGTTGCTAACAAGAAAAAAGCAACTAAATAATAAGTAGTATGGCTAAAGCAAATACAAAAAAACGTAAAGTTATAGTTGAATCTACTGGAGAGGCTCACATCAGCGCAACTTTTAATAACATCATCATTTCCTTAACAAACAAAAAAGGTGAAGTTATTTCTTGGTCGTCAGCTGGTAAAATGGGATTCCGTGGTTCTAAAAAGAACACACCTTATGCAGCACAAATGGCAGCAGAAGATTGTGGAAAAGTAGCGTTAGAAGCTGGACTTAAAAAAGTGAAAGTTTACGTTAAAGGACCAGGAAATGGTAGAGAATCTGCAATTCGTTCTATCCACAACAGTGGAATTGAAGTGACAGAAATCATCGATATTACACCAATTCCTCACAACGGATGTCGTCCTCCAAAAAGAAGAAGAGTTTAATTTATAGTAATAGTATAACCTAAGGTAGGAGACGATTATCGGAGGATGAGACCTGAATTCATAATCCCTACCTTTTTTATTTTTTTAAAATGGCAAGATATACTGGTCCACAAACAAAAATCGCTCGTAAATTCGGAGAAGCAATCTTCGGAGATGACAGAGCATTCGAAAAAAGAAATTACCCTCCAGGGCAACATGGTTTAGCAAAGAAAAGAGGTAAAAAATCTGAGTATGCAATCCAATTAATGGAGAAACAAAAAGCTAAATACATCTATGGTGTTTTAGAAAAACAATTCCGTAACATGTTTAAAAAAGCTTCTGCATCAAAAGGTGTAACAGGTGAAGTTTTAATACAGTTATGTGAATCTCGTTTAGACAATGTGGTGTACAGAATGGGTATTGCCCCTTCACGTCGTGCAGCTCGTCAAATTGTTTCTCACAGACACGTTACCGTTAACGGAGAATTGGTAAACATTCCTTCATATCAATTAAAAGCTGGTGATAAAGTAGCCGTTCGTGAAAAGTCAAAATCTTTAGATGCAATCGAACGTTCATTATCTAATTCTAGCGCTGTTTACGAATGGATTACTTGGAACAATGATACAAAAGAAGGTACATTCGTTAGTGTTCCTGCTAGACTTCAAGTTCCAGAAAACATCAAAGAACAGTTAATCGTAGAGTTGTACAACAAATAATAATTGACATTCAGTCGAAATACACATGGCAATATTTAATTTTCAAAAGCCCGACAAAGTTATCATGATTGATTCCACCGATTTTAAAGGGAAATTCGAGTTTCGCCCTTTAGAACCAGGTTACGGATTAACCATTGGTAATGCACTAAGAAGAGTACTTCTGTCATCATTAGAAGGATACGCAATTACTTCGGTACGTATTGAAGGTGTTGAGCATGAGTTTTCTACTATTTCTGGTGTTGTTGAGGATGTAAC
Organism: Paenimyroides aestuarii; assembly: GCF_024628805.1. Lineage (NCBI taxonomy): Bacteria > Pseudomonadati > Bacteroidota > Flavobacteriia > Flavobacteriales > Flavobacteriaceae > Paenimyroides > Paenimyroides aestuarii. Next base: position 1,699,392 of record NZ_CP102382.1, read on the forward strand.
AGAAATTATCTTAAATCTTAAACAAGTGCGTTTTAAACGTCAAATTGAAGATGTGGATAATGAATCTGTTAGCATATCATTCACAGGAAAAGATCAATTAACAGCAGGTGATTTCCAAAAATTCATTTCAGGTTTTCAAGTTTTAAACCCTGATTTGGTAATTTGCAACCTTGATAGCAAAGTAACCATAAACATGGAGCTTTCTATTGAAAAAGGTAGAGGTTATGTACCCGCAGAAGAAAATAGAAAGCCCAACGCACCTTTCGGTACCATTTATACAGATTCTATTTATACACCTGTAAAAAATGTGAAGTATGCCATAGAAAACTATCGTGTGGAGCAAAAAACCGATTACGAAAAATTGGTTTTTGATATCGTTACAGATGGTTCTATCCACCCTAAGGATGCTTTAACAGAAGCTGCTAAAACGTTGATTCACCATTTCATGTTATTCTCTGATGAAAGAATCACTTTAGAGGCCGATGAAATTGCTCAAACTGAATCTTATGATGAGGAATCATTACACATGAGACAGCTTCTAAAAACAAAATTGGTAGATTTAGACCTTTCAGTAAGAGCATTAAATTGTTTAAAAGCGGCTGAAGTAGATACATTAGGCGATTTGGTTTCTTATAACAAAAACGATTTAATGAAATTTAGAAACTTCGGAAAAAAATCTTTAACAGAACTAGAAGAATTAGTACAAGTAAAAGGTTTAACTTTCGGAATGGATCTATCAAAATACAAATTAGATAAAGAATAAATTACTTCATATTTTGCGCTCCGAATAGACGGATTGAAGCAAGATGAAGCTAAAAAGACAACGTCATGAGACACGGAAAAAAAGTAAATCACTTAGGAAGACAAGCAGGTCACAGAAAAGCAATGTTGGCTAATATGGCTTGTTCTTTAATTGAACACAAACGTATTAATACTACAGTTGCTAAAGCAAAAGCATTAAAACAATTTGTGGAACCTTTAGTAACTAAATCTAAAACAGACGATACACACAACCGTCGTGTTGTTTTTTCTTACTTAAGAAATAAATACGCTGTTACTGAATTATTCAGAGAAGTAGCACCTAAAGTAGGAGACCGTCCGGGAGGATACACCCGTATTATTAAATTAGGAAATCGTTTAGGAGATAACGCTGAAATGGCAATGATCGAATTAGTAGATTTCAATGAAATTTATAATGCTGGTAAAAATGAAGTTAAAAAAGCATCAACTAGAAGAGGTAGAAAAAAAGCTGAACCAAAAGCGGAAGCTACCCCTGCAACAGAAACTTCTACTGAAGCTAATGAAACAAATGAATAGTTTATTAAACATACATTATTCTAATATATTAAAAGGACAAACTTTTAAAGTTTGTCCTTTTTTTTATACTTTTTTTTAAACTTTATATTAATTTTGTACACCGAAATATCAACAAACAATGAAATATACTTCTAAAGATAAAGCAATCGTACTTTTAAGCGACGGCACTATTTTTTATGGAAAATCTGTAGGGATTAAAGGAACAACTACTGGCGAAATTTGTTTTAATACAGGGGTAACCGGTTATCAAGAAATTTTTACTGACCCTTCCTACTTTGGTCAAATCATGCTTTCAACAGTAGCACATATCGGTAATTACGGTGTGCATGAAGACGAAGTTGATTCAGACGGAATTAAAATTTCGGGATTGGTTTGTAAAAATTTTAGCACCAACTATTCGCGTCCTGCTGCAAGTGGTTCGCTGTATGATTATTTTGAAAAGAAAAATCTGGTAGCCATTTCGGATGTTGATACACGCGCATTGGTCAGTTACATTCGCGACAACGGAGCTATGAACGCCGTTATATCAACAGACGGCAAATCAATCGATGAGTTAAAGGAAATTTTGGCTGCCGTACCCAATATGAATGGTTTAGAATTGGCTTCAAAAGTTTCTACAAAAGAGCCTTATTTCTATGGCGATGAAAATGCAACATACAAAGTAGCAGCTTTAGATTTTGGTATCAAAACAAATATCTTGCGTTGCTTGGCAGCGCGCGACTGCTATGTGAAAGTGTATCCTTACAACGCAACCCTTCAAGATTTGAACGCTTTTAACCCTGATGGATACTTCTTATCAAACGGGCCTGGGGATCCGCAACCGTTAACCGAAGTGATCCAAACGGCTAAAGACATTATTGCGACCAACAAACCGGTTTTCGGAATTTGTTTAGGGCATCAAATCATTGCTTTGTCGCAAGGGATAAATACCTATAAAATGTTTAACGGGCACCGTGGAATCAATCACCCAATTATGAATACGCTTTCTGGAAAAGGCGAAATTACTTCTCAAAACCATGGTTTTGCAGTAGATCGTGAAGAAGTAGAACAGCATCCAAATGTAGAAATGACGCATTATCATTTAAACGACAATACCGTTGCAGGTATCCGCTTAAAAGATAAGCAAGTGTTTTCTGTGCAATACCACCCGGAATCATCACCAGGACCAAACGATTCAAAATATTTGTTTGACGAGTTTGTATCTTATATGAAAGAACAAAAAGAAGCTGTATAAGCTTCTTTTTTTTGTATATTTATGAAACTTAAAACTTAAGCACTATGGTTGTAAATGTAAAAGTGTCTTTTGCATATAATTGGTCTTCTTTACGTACTATCAATGTCTATACAGATAATAATTTTTGTACGAGTATCAATGCAAATGGTAACCACAGTATCGAAATACCAAATAATGTAAAAGAAATCAGCTTTCAGCTAGGTAGTATTTATCCGTATAAGACTGTTGTTTCAGTAACACCTACTGATACTAAAGAAGGTGAAATTTTTGTTGGTTTATATCTTAATTACAGAGGCTTGTTGCTTTCTTTATACGACAGTTTAAAAAATGATTTTTTAAAAGGTAGAAAATTAACAATTGTAGAATACAACACATTTGGTAACTCGGATATAAATACAGAATTAATAGTACTTAAAAATTCAAGGACATCACTATTAATGTTGCTTATTTCATTAATAATTTTAGTTTTTTCTGTTGTTCAACAAAATAATACCTTGGCGCCCTTCGCTTTTTTAATTGGTATTTCTTCCTTAATAACATCCCTGGTTTATTATAAGGAACAAAAAGTTGAACGAAATACTTACAAGGTGAGGATAATTTCAAGTGTGATGCTTTTTGTTTTATCAGTTTATTTTCTTGACAATAGTTACATGTTTTTACACTGGGTTATTTTAATATTCACTGTTTTGTTAGTTTTTTTCTTTATTGAAAATTTAAGGAACAGTGAAAACAAAAATTTAAAAGAAGCTGTATAAGCTTCTTTTTTTTTATCAATCAAATAAGTACATTTGCAACAACAAATTAAACAAATCAATTAAAGATATGGGTTTTGAAGAACTGCTTTACAAAATACTTATTCCAATAAATACCATTCTAATTATTATAGTTTGGGCTTATATTGTAAGGTTGAATAAAAGAACTATAAAACCAAATATTTATACAAAAGTGGCAGGAATATCTTTGTTAATAATCTGGATCGTTTTATTCTATCTATTAAGTCAGTACGTATTATGAAAAGAAGCTTAATCGCTTCTTTTTTTTTATCAATCAAATAAGTACATTTGCAACAACAAATTAAACAACACAATTAAAGATATGAGTACAATTGTAAGAATTCATGCACGTCAGATTTTAGATTCTCGTGGAAATCCAACAGTAGAAGTAGATGTGGTTACAGAAAACGGAGTTTTGGGTCGCGCAGCGGTGCCCTCAGGTGCATCAACAGGTGAACACGAAGCCGTAGAATTGCGTGATGGTGGCAAAGAATGGATGGGAAAAGGCGTTTTAACAGCTGTTAAGAATGTCAATGAAGTAATTGCAGAAAATATTGTAGGATTTAGTGTTTTTGAACAAAACGCAATCGATCAGGCAATGAATGAATTAGATGGTACTCCAAACAAATCAAACCTTGGGGCAAATGCTATTTTAGGTGTTTCGTTGGCAGTTGCAAAAGCGGCAGCAAACGAATTGGGGATGCCTTTATACCGTTACGTTGGTGGAGTTTCTGCAAACACCTTGCCGGTTCCAATGATGAACATCATTAATGGTGGTTCGCATTCTGATGCACCAATTGCATTTCAAGAGTTTATGATTATGCCGGTTTCTGCTGCTAATTTTACAGAAGCAATGCAAATGGGAACTGAAATCTTCCATAATTTGAAAAAAGTATTACACGATAGAAATTTAAGCACTGCAGTTGGCGACGAAGGTGGTTTTGCACCAAATTTAGCTGGCGGTACAGAAGATGCGTTAGATTCCATTAAATTGGCTGTGGAAAAAGCAGGTTATGTTTTTGGAAAAGACATCATGATTGCTTTGGATTGTGCTGCTTCGGAGTTTTATGTAAACGGTGCATACGATTACAAAAAATTTGAGGGTGATGCAGGAAAAGTTCGTACATCAGAAGAACAAGCAGCCTATTTAGCTGAATTATGCGAGAAATATCCAATTATTTCAATCGAAGACGGAATGTATGAAGACGATTGGGATGGTTGGAACTTACTTACTCAAAAAATTGGCGATAAAGTGCAGTTAGTTGGCGACGATTTATTTGTAACAAATGTAGCACGTTTAGAGCGTGGAATTACTGAAAACACAGCTAATTCAATTTTGATTAAAGTAAATCAAATTGGTACGTTGAGCGAAACTATTGCGGCTGTAAACATGGCACATAATGCAGGCTACACATCAGTAATGAGCCACCGTTCGGGCGAAACAGAAGATCATACAATTGCCGATTTGGCTGTGGCATTAAACTGCGGACAAATTAAAACAGGTTCTGCTTCGCGTTCAGACCGTATGAGTAAATACAACCAATTACTTAGAATTGAAGAAGAGTTGGGCGCTGTGGCATACTATCCGCAAAACAAAGCTTTTAAGGTAAAAAGCTAATATTTTTAAATATTTTGTAAAAAAGACGCTTATGCGTCTTTTTTGCTTTTTTAGCTATTTTATCTCAAAAAAACACAAAGCATTCCTTAAAAATTAGGAATATTAAAATTTAATCTTAAATTGGTGTGAATAAAACGGCTTATAGCGATGTGGCTGTTGTGTTTATTATAAATAATTTATATAATTCATAGGAATTATTTATATATTTATACTTTATTAAGTGAAACATTTTTATTAAATTCGCTTCAAACAAAATAAAAAATAAACTAAAAAATATATGTCAAAAACTGCAACTATATCTATAGATGACAAAACGTTAGAATTACCTATAATTGTTGGTACAGAAAACGAGGTGGCTATTGATATTGAAAAGTTAAGAGCTTTAACCGGTGCAATTACATTAGATCCGGGTTATAAAAACTCTGGTTCTTGTAAAAGTGCCATTACTTTTTTAGATGGGGAAGAAGGAATTTTAAGATACCGAGGATATTCAATTGAAGATTTAGCTGAAAAATCAAACTTTTTAGAAGTAGCTTATTTAGTTATTTTTGGCGAGTTGCCAACTGCGCAACAAATCGAAAAATTTGAAAACGATATCCGTAAATATACGTTGGTAAACGAGGAAATGAAAGGCATCATCGATGGTTTTCCAAAACACGCACATCCAATGGGTATCTTGGCATCTTTAACATGCGCTTTAACTGCTTTTAATCCAAAAGTAGTAAATGTGGAAGACGATCAGCAAATGTATGATGCTGTTTGCAAAATAATGGGTAAATTCTTAGTAGTTGCAACATGGACATACAGAAAAATAAATGGTTATCCATTAAATTATTACGATAACACATTGCCGTATGTAGATAACTTTTTACAATTGATGTTTAAATTACCAACAGGTCCTTACAAAGTAAACCCGGTAGTTTTAAACGCAATTGATAAATTATTCATTTTACACGCAGACCACGAGCAAAACTGTTCTACATCAACTGTGCGTATGGTAGGTTCTTCGCATGCAGGTTTGTTTGCATCTATTTCTGCTGGTGTGTCGGCGCTTTGGGGACCACTTCACGGCGGTGCTAATCAGGCTGTTCTAGAAATGCTAGAAGAAATCCAGAAAGATGGTGGCGATGCAGATAAATATCTTGCAAAGGCAAAAGACAAAAACGATCCATTCCGTTTAATGGGCTTTGGACACCGTGTGTATAAAAATTTCGATCCTCGTGCACGTATCATCAAAAAAGCAGCAGACGAAGTTTTGGCAGAATTAGGCGTGAACGATCCAATCTTAAAAATCGCTAAAGATTTAGAAGAAATGGCGTTAAAAGACGAATATTTCGTGTCTCGTAATTTATATCCAAACGTAGATTTCTATTCAGGTATTATTTACCGTGCATTAGGAATACCAACCGAAATGTTCACCGTAATGTTTGCAATTGGACGTTTACCGGGATGGGTGGCTCAATGGAAAGAAATGCGTGAAAACAAAGAACCAATTGGTCGTCCACGTCAAGTATATGTAGGAGAGCAATTACGTGCGTTCAAAGAAATAGCAAACAGATAATAAAAATCTGTTTTCATCATAAAAAGAGGCTGTCCAAAAAGTTTGGGCAGCCCTTTTTTTGTTGTGTTTTCTCTAAAAAATTCGTATTTTAGAGTTGAACAAAAAACCCAACTATGGCTAAGGTAACATTTAAAAATCAAACAGGCAACTCTCCAGAACTTTTCCCTATCAATATTTTTGATTTGATTCCAGAAGACCACCCCGTTCGGTTGGTGGATTCGGTGGTTAATCAATTGGATATCAGCGATATTACAAATCTTTACTTAGGCGGAGGTTGCTCTGCATATCATCCGAGAATGATGATTAAAGTGTTGTTTTACAGCTATTTGTCCAACATTTATTCGTGTAGAAAAATCGCCAAAGCCCTTACCGAAAACATTCATTTTATGTACATTTCGGGAAATTCTACGCCAAATTTTAGAACCATCAACGAATTTAGAGGGAAAATTTTGAAGGAGAAAATCAAAGATTTGTTTGCCGAAGTGGTGAAAATGCTGGTAGAATTGGGCTACATCAGCCTTGATATTCAGTATATTGACGGCACAAAAATAGAGGCAAAATCCAATAAATACACCTTCGTTTGGCGGGGTTCTGTGGAAAAGTACAAAGAAAAATTAGAAGTTAAAATCAATACGATTCTTTCAGATATTGAAAACAGTATTCAATCAGATAATCAAGAACTTAACAAGGAAGAACTGCCCAAAAAAATCAATTCCGAAGAACTAAAGAGAAGTTATCTGAATTGAACAAAAAACTAAAAGAACCTACCAAAAAACAGGCAAAAGAGCTACAAAAACTTCAGGATGAGCATCTTCCAAAATTAGAAAAATACGAAAAAGACCTAGAAACTTTAGGCGATAGGAATTCTTACAGCAAAACCGACCCCGACGCTACTTTTATGCGGATGAAGGAAGATCACATGAAAAACGGACAGCTTAAACCGGCTTATAATACGCAGATTTCAACTGAAAACCAGTTTATTACACACATCTCTATCCATCAAAAACCTGGTGACACCACCACTTTAGAATCTCATTTGGAAGGTTTTGAAAATGCTTACAAAAAACAAAGCAAAGAAGTGGTTGCCGATGCAGGATACGGAAGTGAGGAGAATTACGAAATGCTTGAAAATAAGAGCGTTACAGCGTATGTGAAGTATAATTATTTTCATGCAGAACAGAAAAAGAAGATGGAAAACAATCCGTTTTTGGTTCAGAATTTATTCTATAACCAAGAACAAGATTTTTACGTTTGTCCGATGGGTCAACGAATGGAAAATATAGGCAAAGGCAAACGAATTTCGAGCAACGGATACGAATCGCAAGTGTCTTATTATCAAGCTAAAAACTGCAACAATTGTCCGCTTCGAGGGGAATGTTTCAATGCAAAAGGCAACCGAAAAATAGAAGTCAACCACCGATTAAATGAATTAAAACACAAGGCTAAAACATTATTAACTAGCGAAGAAGGTTTAAAACACCGAAGCAAACGCCCGATAGAAGTAGAAGCTGTCTTTGGTCAACTCAAAAGCAATAATAAATTTAACAGATTTACATTCAAAGGATTAGAAAAAGTAGAATTAGAATTTCTACTGATGGCTCTTGGACATAATTTTAGAAAAATGGTGGCTAAAGGAGCGACTTCTAAGAAAATTGTTGTAAAAACCGCAAAACGAGGTTCAAAAATGATTTTTGAAATTGAAATTTTCATTTTTAAGCATCAAGAATTTTCTTCAACTAAAAATAATCATCAAAATTTTCACTATCAAAAATTAGCCGCATAAAAAAAAGACTGCCCTTTTTGGACAGCCTCTTGTTTTCGTGTTCAGTAGCGTTTCCGGTTAAATCATCAAATTTTTCTTCCGCTTTGTCAGCTAAATCACTTGCTGCTTCTTTTGCTTGTGTAGTTTTTTCTTCTACCCAATCTTGCGCTTCTTCAAACTTTTCACTAGCAGTAGCTTTTACCTCTTCAAATTTTTCGGCAGCTGTAGCTTTCGCTTCTTCAAGTTTCTCAGAAATGTTCATTTCCTCTACTTTTTTTGAAACGGTTTCCGAAAATTCAGTCGCTTTTTCTTTTACATCATCAACCAGTTCTTCGGCTTTGTCCATTGCTTTGTCTGCAAACTCGCTAATTTCAGCCGATGCTTCATTGGTAGCTTCTTTAGCTTTACCAAATAATTTACTAAAAAATCCCATAGATATTAATTTTTTCTCAAATGTAGTTTTTTTAATAATATAGTGAACAAATCTTTATAGGTTTTTTATCTTTGTGAAAATCAATTTTTATGTTACAATTACATGTAAAAAACGAAACTTCAAGGCTTAAAGCAGTAATACTTGGAACAGCAGTAAGCAATGGGCCAACGCCCAGTATTGAAGAAGCTTACGATCCAAAATCACTAGAACATATCAAGGCAGGTACATATCCTGTGGAAAAAGATATGATTGACGAAATGGAAGCATTTAACGAAGTTTTTAAAAAATATAACGTTACGGTTTACCGCCCGCAAACTATCGAAAATTACAACCAAATATTTAGTAGAGATATTGGTTTTGTGATTGATGATATTTTTATAAAAGCAAATATTTTGCCTGATCGAGAGCGCGAATTAGATGCCATTCAATATGTGATTGATCAAATAGATCCTGCAAAAGTAGTACGTCCGCCAGAAGAAGTTCATATCGAAGGGGGTGATGTAATGCTGCACAACGATCATATTTTCATCGGAACATATAAGGGAAGTGATTATAAAGATTTCATAACAGCGCGTACCAATATGGCAGGTGTCAATTATATCAAAGAATTGTTTCCACACAAAATTGTAAAGGAATTTGATTTGGTAAAATCTAAAATTGAGCCACGCGATAACGCACTGCATTTAGACTGTTGTTTTCAGCCTGTAGGAGAAAATAAAGGAATTATCTACAAATCGGGTTTCCGTGAAGAAGCAGATTATATGTATTTGGTGAATCTTTTTGGCAGAGAAAATCTGTTTCATATTGAACGCGAAGAAATGTATCACATGAATTCTAATGTTTTTTCAATTGATAAAAATGTGGTAGTTTCCGAACGCAATTTCACCCGATTAAACAATTGGTTGCGCGATAACGGATTCACCGTGGAAGAAATTCCATATGCAGAAATTTCCAAACAAGAAGGCCTTTTACGCTGTTCCACTTTACCATTAATAAGAGAATAAGTTTTACGTTATATGTTTTAGGTTTTAATCATGAGTAGTTATAGAGATTTAGACATTTACAAAATTAGTTTGTCTTTGTTTTACGAAGTGCACCCAATGTCTTTAAAATTGCCTAAACACGAATTATACGAATTAGGAAGTCAATTAAGAAGATCGTCTGATAGCATTGTAACAAATATTGCAGAAGGCTACGGGCGAAGTGCTTATAAAGCAGAGTTTGTGAGATTCCTAACCTTTTCATGGGCAAGTTGTTCAGAGACAATTAATCATCTTGAAAAGATTAAACATTTGTACGGTAACTTATTTAGAGATGACTTTATTCAGAATTATGAGATTTTAAGTGCTAAAATTTATACTTTTATTAAATACGTTGAAAATAATTGGAAATAGAAACATATAACATCACAAAACATACAACTTAATACATACAACATAGAACAAAAAAATATGAGTCAACAAGCAGCAAATACCGTATTAATGATTCGTCCAGTGCAATTCCGTATGAACGAACAAACGGCAGTAAATAATTACTATCAAAAGAGGTTAGAAGGATTAACCCCAGCAAACGTAAACCAAAAAGCTCAAGAAGAATTTGATGGATTTGTAGAGCGTTTGCGTTCGGTTGGTGTAAACGTGGTGGTGGTAGATGATACCAAAGAAAGCGATACACCTGATAGCATCTTTCCAAACAACTGGATTTCTTTTCACGACAATGCCGAAGTGGTTTTGTATCCCATGTTTGCAGAAAACCGCAGATTAGAACGCCGCGAAGATATTTTGGACATTTTGGAAGAGAAAGGTTTTAAGATTAACGAAATAAACGATTACACATCGGCAGAAGAAGACAATATCTTTTTAGAAGGAACCGGAAGCATGATTATCGATCGGGAAAATGCTAAAGTGTATGCCGCATTATCGCCTCGTGCAGACGAAGAATTGATTATAGAGTTTTGCGAAGACAACGATATGCACCCGGTGATTTTTGAAGCATATCAAACAGTTGACGGCAAACGTTTACCCATTTACCATACCAATGTTATGATGAGTATTGCCGAAACTTTTGCAGTGATTTGTGGAGATAGTATCGATGATAAACAAGAACGCAAATTGGTGGTGAACAGCCTGAAAGAAGACGGCAAAGAAATTATTTACATTACCGAAGACCAAGTAAACCACTTTGCAGGAAACATGTTGCAGGTTGAAGGAAAAGACGAGCAACTGTATATGGTAATGAGTACACAGGCTTATGAAAGTTTAACCGATGCTCAGATTAAAGCCATAGAAAAACACTGTGCCATTCTCCACGCACCGCTTTATACTATCGAAGCTTGCGGCGGCGGAAGTGCTCGTTGTATGCTGGCAGAAGTGTTTTTACCTCAGGAATAAAATAAAATTTATACAAAAAAACGCATTGAGCAATCAATGCGTTTTTTTGTATATACCTTCTTAAATTTTAAAGATAATAAGCAGCGAATTAATAATGTATTGAATACCAATTGCCAAAACCAAGAAACCAATAATTCTTGAAATAGCTACAATACCAGCTGCTCCCAAAAGTTTAGATATATAATTGGCGCTCCTTAAAATTAAGAATACAGTTATCGCAACTGCAAAAATAGCAGCAACAATTAAAAGTTTGTTCATTAGTTCAGGGTTGTCTTGCTCCATCGCAATGAGCAACGACATAGAACCCGGACCTGCCATCATAGGAATTGCCAATGGAGTCAATGCAATATCATTTCGTTGTTGGGCATCATCGGCCACTTTTTTATTTACACCTCTGCGTTTACTAAAACTGCCAGATAAAAGGCCAAAACCTGATGAACAAATCACCACACCACCGGCTATTCGTAGCACATCGATACTAATTCCGAAAAAATTTAAAATTATTTTGCCAATAAAAAACGATATAACCAAAATAATGAATACATTCACCGACGCCCAAAAAGCGGTTTTGTTTTTAATTTCTTTAGAATCGTCTTGAGTCAATCCAAGAAAAATAGGAACAGAACCCAATGGATTAATTACCGAAAATAAAGCTGCAAATGTTATTAAAAATAGATCCATACAATGAAGGTAGAAAGATTTTTTAAAGCTAAAAAATAAAATCAAATTACAGTTTAAATAAAATGAGTATTTTTATAAAAAAAATATGAACTATTCTTTTCTTGATTTAGTTTACGTTAAAGAAAATCAAACGGTTCAGCAGGCATTCAACGAGCTCAAAACCACTTCGCAAAAGGCAGATGCGTTGGGGTTTACACGTTATTGGCTTGCCGAACATCACAATATGGAAGGTGTGGCTAGTAATGCTACATCGGTTTTGATGGGGTATGTTGCCGCAAACACGCAGAAAATTCGAGTGGGATCAGGTGGTGTTATGTTGCCCAATCACTCGCCCTTAGCAATTTCGGAACAGTTTGGTACCTTGGCTCAGATTTATCCCAACAGAATTGATCTAGGCTTGGGAAGAGCACCAGGAACCGACGGACTAACTGCGCAACACATGAATGAAAGCTTTATGAAAAATGTACACGAGTTTCCAAAAAATGTGTCCGCAATCCAGCAATATATTTCTGCAGAAAACACCGAAGCTAAAGTACGTGCGTATGTTGCAGAAGGAACCAATATTCCTATTTATATATTGGGTTCCAGTACCGATAGTGCCGTTTTGGCTGCTGCCTATGGCTTGCCCTACGCTTTTGCATCACACTTTGCACCACAACAATTGGGAGCGGCATTTAAGTTTTACACCGATGAATTTCAACCAAACAGCGGAATAGCATCACCTTATAAAATAGCTTGTGTAAATGTAATTATTGGTGAAACAAACGAAGAAGCGAAATTGCAAGCTTCCACCTTTTATAAAATGTTTTTAGGATTGATTCGCAACCAGCGCTCTAAAATGAAACAGCCCGATCTAAATTTTTATAATGATTGGTCAGTGGTTGAAGAAGCGCAGTTAAGCCAAATGACCGCAGGAAGTTTTATTGGTGACAAAGAAACTGTGGCTCGAAATTTGCAACAATTCATCGACCGTTATAAAATAGATGAAATCATGATGTCGTGCCCAATATATTCGGTAGAAAAACGTTTGTATTCAATGGAGCAATTTGCTTCAATTATTTCTAAAATTTAAAATGAAAAAAATATTTATATCTATTAGTTGTGCTTTTACCATGGTAGCCATACAGGCAAAACCAACGTTGTCTTATGTCAATGAAATCAATTACAACAATCCTTTGGTTATTGTGAATGGTTACAAAATTCGTTATGTGGATTATGCCAAGATAAAAGTCGAGTACATTGAAAGTATTGTAGAATTAGAACCAAAAGATGCGGTGGAAGTGTTTGGCGAAATCGGAAGTAACGGAGCCATTATCATCAAGTTGGTTGATAGTTTTAAATCGTTTTCTGTTGAAGGAGCAAAAATTGATGACCGCCTTATTGAAAAAGTAGCTTTTTATGCAGAGCAAGCCAAATTACAAGAGCAAGCGCGATTAGAAGCAGAAGCAAAAGCTCAGAAAGAAGCCGAAGAAAAAGCCCGTTTAGCTGCAGAAGCAAAAGCAAAAAGAGAAGCCGAGGAACAAGCCCGATTAGAAGCAGAAGCAAAAGCTCAGAAAGAAGCCGAAGAAAAAGCCCGTTTAGCTGCAGAAGCAAAAGCAAAAAGAGAAGCCGATGAACAAGCACGATTAGAGGCAGAAGCCAAAGCAAAGAAAGAAGCTGAGGTAAAAGCGCAATTGCAAGCGGAAGCAGATGCCAAAAGAGCAAGCGAAGAACAAGCCCGATTAGAAGCAGCTAACAAAGCTAAAAAAGAAGCAGAAGAAAAAGCCCGATTAGAGGCCGAAGCCAAAGCAAAACGAGAAGCCGATGAACAAGCCCGATTAGAGGCAGCTCTTGCAGCAAAGAAAGAGGCTGAAGAAAGAAAACGTTTAGAAGCCGAAGCTAAAAAAGAAGCCGATGAGCAAGCACGATTAGAAGCGGAAGCCAAAGCCAAACGAGAAGCAGAGGAAAAAGCCCGACTAGAAGCGGAAGCTAAAGCCAAACGAGAAGCAGAAGAAAAGGCCCGATTAGAAGCAGAAGCTAAAGCAAAACGAGAAGCAGAGGAAAAAGCACGATTAGAAGCGGAAGCCAAAGCCAAACGAGAAGCAGAGGAAAAGGCCCGATTAGAAGCGGAAGCCAAAGCCAAACGAGAAGCAGAGGAAAAAGCACGATTAGAAGCGGAAGCCAAAGCCAAACGAGAAGCGGAAGAAAAAGCACGTCTAGAAGCGGAAGCCAAAGCTAAAAAAGAAGCAGAAGAAAAGGCTCGATTAGAAGCGAAAGCCAAAGCCAAACGAGAAGCAGAGGAAAAGGCTCGATTAGAAGCGGAAGCTAAGGCCAAACGAGAAGCAGAGGAAAAAGCGCGATTAGAAGCGGAAGCTAAAGCCAAACGTGAAGCAGAGGAAAAAGCGCGTTTAGAAGCAGAAGCTAAAGCCAAACGAGAAGCCGATGAAAAACGAAATCAGGCTTTGAAAGAGGTGGAAGATATGAAAAATAAAGAAGCTTTAAATGCAGATTTTATTAATAAACTGGAACAAGATTTCAAAAAAAGTATTAATAATCCACGTATTAAAAAAGTTTTGATCGAAGGGAAAGAGGTGACAAAAGCGGAAGCACTTAAATTGAGTGTTTTTGATGTTGAAACATCTATTATTACTTTTGATAAAATAAATGGAGATGGAATTCTAGAGATTAAATTAACTAAGAAATAAATCAGAATTCCAGCAATTCAGCGGTACCAAATGGGTGAATAAAACTTTGCATAACAGCCACATTTTTTGTTGTGTAAAATTTTGTTTCGCCCATTTTTTTATCGGTTTTAAGTAAGTTGTTTGCTTCTAATATGCGGTGGGTATGTTTTGCAACTGCCTCTCCAGAATCAATAATTTTTATGTTGGAAGGAAGCAACTTGTTCAAAATGGGTTTCAGGTAAGGGTAGTGGGTACAGCCCAAAACCAAATGATCTATTTTAGCTTCAATCATTGGTTGCATATATTCTTTTAAAAGTAGCTCTAGTTCGGTTGAGTACAAACCTCCTTCTTCAATAATCTGAACAATTTTATATCCTATTTGATTAATAAAAGTAACGTTTGGGTATAAAAGTTGAGCTTCACTGTATTTTTTACTTAACAGCGTTCCTTGTGTTGCCAACACACCCACTTTGCCAGTTTTTGTGAGCATTGCTGCTGGTTTTATTGCTGGTTCTATGCCAATGATTGGTACTTCAAAAGTGTTTCGCAATTCGGCAATTGCATTTGTTGTGGCAGTGTTGCACGCTACAATAATTATTTTTGCACCTTGTTCTATAAGCCAAGCCGTATTTCTTTTAGAAAGTGCTATTATTTCTTGTTTTGTTTTTTGACCATAGGGTGCATTCATGCTATCGCCTAAAAACAATGTGTTTTCATGGGGTAGTAGATAGTGTAGGGCTTGCCAAACAGTGGTGCCGCCAATTCCCGAATCGAATAAGCCAATAGGTCGCGTATCATTCATATAAACAAAAGTAAAAAAAAACTACCTAAAAAAATTAGGTAGTTTTCATGTTATTTCTAAAAAAGGGATTAATTTATTTTTAATTCTTTTTTAACTTCTGCCATTAAATTTGGACCATCTGCTAAGATTACTCCCGAACCAATAGTAGAATCTAAAACATATTTGTAACCTTTTGCACGAGCTACTTTGTGGATCGCTTGTTGTGCTTTTGTTAAAATTGGTTCAGATAAAGCCAATTCTTTTTTACCCATTTCTTGTTGTGCATTTTGTGCAAATAAACTCATACGTTCTTCCATTTCCTGCATTTCTTTCATACGGGTTTGGTTCAATGCGTCACCTGCTGTTGCTGCCTCTGCCTGGTATTTTTGACCTTTGGTTTGGTAGTCTTTTTGCATGGTTTCCAATTCTTTTTTGTATTTTTCTTGCAACTTTGTTAATTCGTCTTTTGCTGCTTTAGATTCAGGCATTAACGGAATTAACTCTGATACATTAATGTGGGCAACTTCTTGTGCTTGTGTAGCTACATTAAAACCTACAACCATTATTGCTGCCAAAAACAATTTTCTTAATTTTCTCATTTTTGATTTTTAATTTAATTGAACTTATAAAACCTTTGCGAAGGTACTTATTTTTTTTAATTTTTATTTATTTTTCTTACGCTCTTCTATTTCTTTTAAACGCTTTTGCCTTTCTTCTTCTGCTTTTTTCTTGCGATCTTCAATAAGTTTTTTACGCGCCTCTATAGCTTTTGCTTTTTTCTCAGCCGCTTCTTTTCTGCGTTGTTCTTGCTGCGCTTTTATTTGTTGTACGCGCTCTGATACAGGTTTTGAAGTCGTAGAAGTGCTTTGTTGTGTTTTGTTGAGTGCTTGCTCTCTACGTTTCAATGCTTCTTCGCGCGCTTTTTCTTTTGCCAAACGTGCTTCTTCTTGTTTTTTAAGAATTTCCGCTTTGCGTTTTTCTATTTCTTTAATTTTTTCTTCTCTGATACGTTCGCGTTCTGCTTTAGCTTTTTCTATTCTTTCTTGAATTTCGCGGCGTTTTTTCTCTTCAGGTGTTTCCGTTGGAACTGGTTCTGCTGATTGTGCATTTTGCTGCGAAAGTTGTTCCTTTTCTTCTTCTAGCAAACGTTGACGTTCTTCCAATTCATCGCGTTTGGAGCGCTGACGTTCTTTAATTTCGTTTTGGCGTTCGGCCAATTCTAACTGTTCAATTTCTTTTTTGGAAAGTTTGCTTTTGTTTCGTGTTATTTCTAATTTTCGAATCACCTGATCGGATATTTCATCAGCAGAATTCACATATAACAAAGCAGCTTCACTACTTGCCGATTTATCAATCACTGAAGAATATCTTTTTCGTTTTGCTATTTCTTCAACAATTGTTGAAATTTGATCTTGAAGCGGCTTTGCTAAATTCAATTTTTGTTTGAAATAATCGCCGTCTTTACCAAATTTTTCATGCTGAAAGTCTAAAAGCTCTTTTTCGATAATTTGGATGTCTTCTTCTTTTTCATCAATCAACTGCTGGGTGAGCAAAGGGCGTTCCACGTTTAATTGATCTTTTAAATCTTTTATTTCCTTTTTTTTACGTTCAATAACTGCTTCCCATTCGGCAGTACGTTTCTTTAATTCTTTATTTGCTTCCTCGTATTCGGGCATTTTACTCATAATAAAGTCTGAATCGATATAAGCAATTCGACCTTTTTGAGCATATCCAAAACTGCACAAGCAAACAAGTAAAATAGAAACTAATTTTTTCATATAATATATTTATTCAAAATGTGTGCCATTAAAATTGCTGGCCCAATATAAAGTGCGTTTGCCAGCCACCTTTTTCGTTACGACCCGGAATTTTATCGAATCCATAACCAAAGTCAATACCTAACAAACCAAACATTGGCATGTGTACACGAACACCAGCACCTGCTGAGCGTTGCAATTTGAATGGATTGTAGTTTGCAAAACCTTCATAAGCTGCTCCTGCATCAAAGAAAGTTAAAACATACGCACTCATTTGTCCTTTTAATGATATAGGATAACGTAATTCTAAGGAGAATTTATTGTACACGGTACCACCAACTTCTCTTTCATACCCCAATTCATCGTCGTATCTGCTTGGACTCAGTGAGTTATCGGTGTATCCACGAAGGGCCACATTTTCTCTTCCGTCCATTGCATTCATCATCATTCCGCTTCCTCCTAGATAAAAACGTTCAAACGGGATAATGCCGCGGTCGTTGTTATATGCACCTAAGAAACCAAATTGTCCTTGCGAACGCAACACCAATTTATCAAACAATGTGGTGTACCAATCGGCTTTAAAGTTGATTTTATAGTATTCTAACCAATTAAATTTCTTTTGGTTTATTTTATCTTGATCCACACGGGCATCGCGATAATCTGTTACAGGCATTCCGTTTTTATCTAGATAAGTACCCACTGGAATATCTGCTCCTGTTACAGGATTTGTTTGCACGCTTGTGGTTTTGTATTTATATTCTTCCATATTTTCTAAATTCTTGTAATCTACATTGTTGAATAAAGAATATGGAGCGGTAAATTTACCCGAAACACTTAAGAAAGCACCCGATTGTGGATAAATTGCTGGCATGATACCTCCACGGTTGTCACGTGAAAGTTCAATGGTGTAGGCTAAATTGCGTGATGAACCATTTTTAAAAGCAAAAAAGTTTGAAAAATAGTTGTTCAACTCATAGTACTGAAAACTTAATGAGTGAGACAACGTAAAGGCATCATCTGGTACCAATAAACGTTTTGCCATACCCAAAGTAGCAGTTGTAATGTTCAAACCTTGGCTTCTGTCTATATCTCGTGTTCTAAAGTTAAAAGACTTTTGGCTGGTATAAGAGATCGATCCAAACAATGAAATAGGACGGCGACCACCAAACCACGGCTCAGAAAAACTTAAACTGTAGGTTTGAAAATAGGTGGCTGCTTGCAAACGCAACGACATTTTTTGTGCATCACCCATTGGGAATGGTTTATAGGCTTCTTTATTGAAAAGATTTCGAACAGAAAAGTTATTGAATGATAAAGCCAATGTACCAATAAAGGTTCCACCACCGTAACCACCTTGAACTTCTACTTGCGATTGACCGTTTTCCACTACAGGATAATCCACATCTACGGTTGCGGTTTCAGGATCGGCATTTTTTATATCGGGGTTTAGTGCCGATGCATCAAAAATACCCATACTACCTAAGCGGCGTATTGTTTCGATTAAATCGGCTTTAGACCATTTTTGTCCGGGTAACGTACGCAATTCACGAAGAATAATGTAATCGTGGGTTTTGTCGTTGCCCGAAACGGTAACGTTGTTAAAATGTGCCACCGGACCTTCAAAAATACGCACATCAAAATCAATGGTATCGTTGTTAGTAGCAGTTTCGATTAAGTTTACTTGCGACCATAAATATCCTGCGTTTTGATACACGTTTTCTATATTCATCGCATCAGGGTTTGTAGGATCTTTTACGCGTTTTTCCAACAAAACACCGTTGTAAACTTCTCCTTTTTGCATACCTAATATTGTACGCAAACCTTGACTTGTATATTCACTGTTCCCAATAAAACGAATGTCGCCAATGTAATATTTTTTTCCTTCTTCTAAATCAATATCGATAGCAACTGTGTTTTTCTTTGCATCATACGTTGCTTTTTCAGAAATAATTCTCGCATCTCGGTAGCCTTTTTCTTTGTAAGCATTGATAATGTTTGCTAAATCGTTTTTATATTCGTTTTCAATAAACTTAGAAGGTTTAAAGATTCGCAACGGGTTTAACGGACTTCTTTGCTTGGTTTTTTTCATTGCTTTGCGCAATTTTGCATCACTAAGCTGGTTGTTTCCATTAAAATCGATGTCTGAAATACGCACTTTGCTGCCTTTGTTGATATCAATCAATAAGTCTGCCGTTTTTTTATCGCTATGTAATTGTCTGCTAACGGTGACTTTTGTGTTGTAAAAACCATCTTTGCGGTATTTATTGGTAAGATAGTTTTTTGTGGTCGATATAAGGTTGTCGTTGATGATTTTTCCTTCAACGATTTTTATTTTTTTGTCTTCTTTTCCTGCAGTGGTTGATGTTGCAGGTATCGCTAATTGTAAATCTTTTAAAATTTCTTCTTTTTTAGATTTTTTGATACCTGTTATTTGAACATCTTTTAAACGAGGCAATTCGTTTAAGTAAATTTCTAAATTCAACACATCGCCCTCAATCGATGATTCATACACATTGATGTCACTAAAATAACCGGTTTTCCATAATTTTTTAATGGCATTCGAAATTTCTTCACCAGGAAGGGTGATTACCTGACCTTTTTCTAAACCAGCATAGGTAAAAATGGTAAGCTCGTTAAAATGATAGTTACCAGTAACCTTAATGGCTCCTAGACGATATCTTTTAGGGGCGTCTGGGTTTGTTTCAGAGTTGGGGTTTACTGTTTCTTTTGCAGCATCATTGGTGTTTGTGGTATTGTTTACTGTTTGCTCTTGTGCATTTGCAACAGCAAAACTTACTAATAATGGAAAAAGGTATTTTAATTTTTTGCGATGCATTATCTTTAAAAATTATTTATTGATTTGTTCACTTGTTTTACCGTATCGGCGTTCGCGGTTTTGGTAAACCTCTAGTGCCTGAAAAAGATGCTCATTAGAAAAATCGGGCCAAAGCACATTGCAAAAGTACAGCTCTGCATAGGCAATTTGCCACAGAAGAAAGTTACTTATGCGTTGTTCGCCACTTGTTCTAATCAGCAAATCAACATCGGGTAAATTATGGGTGTAAAGATGCTCATTAATAATAGATTCATCAATAGCATCAATCGAAATTATATTATTTTTAACTTTGTTACAGATTTCTTTTGTGGCTTCAATAAGCTCATTTCTAGAGCCATAGCTTAAAGCTAAGGAAAGTGTAAGGCGGTTGTTGTTTTTGGTTTTTTCTAAAACTTCTGTTAATTCTTTACGAACATTGGTAGGTAAAAGATTTAAATTGCCAATTGCATTTAGTTTTATGTTGTTTTTTTGTAAAGTTTTCACTTCTTTTTTTAAAGCCTTTACTAATAATTTCATAAGCATATCTACTTCAAACTGTGGCCTGTTCCAGTTTTCTGTAGAAAAAGCGTATAATGTTAAAAAAGGAATTCCCAAACGGGTGCATTGCTCCACCACACGCTTCACGGCTGTTGCACCATTTTCATGGCCAATTGTTCTTAAAAAGCCTTTTTGTTTTGCCCACCTGCCATTTCCATCCATTATAATAGCCAGATGTTGAGGTAATTTTTCGGGAATTATCGTGTGTTCTTTCATTTTATCTTGGGGCACAATAGCAAGGGTTTTTACCAAACGTATAGGAAAGGCTTATACCTGAAAAAACATACCAATCGTTGCTGTTTGTGTTTCCAAACGCAGCGATAGTGGTGGACGGGTTTGCAGGATTGCTTCCATCTAAATTATCAGTAAACGCATAACGGGCACCTACTTCGGCACTAATTACAAAACGTTTGTTTAGTAAGGCTTTCACACCTAAAGTTACGGGCAGTGCCAACGCATATTCGGTGTCTTTTTCAATTTGTCGGTTAAAGTTGTTAAAATAGGTTTCTTTATACGAAATACCCGCAATACCAGTGTGTACATAAGGCGTAAAAGCAAACCAATCATTGTGCAAATCAAACTCAAAAAAATTGAATTCTAACCCGAGCATTAATTCGTTTAGGTTGTTTTTAGTAGTTAAATTTCGCGCTTGTCGCAAAGGCATATCCGAATCGGCATCTTTGCCCGAAATGGGCATATAGGTGTAGTTGATTCTCCAAGAATGCCTTGGACTGCGGTTCCATCTGTATTGAAAACCATACGCCATATCGGTTGGGTTAATGTATGTTGTTGATCCAATATCGCCAATATAATTGGTTGCACCAACAGTTGGCCCAAGTTCGTGAATTTGACTTTGAGCGGTACAAGCACCTAAAATAGTTAATATGGTAAAAAGTTTTCTTTTCATTGTATGGATAATTTGCAAATATACTAATGTAAACGAATATATTTTAAATTTATGGTGCATTTTACAAAATTGTGGCTAATTTCTTTTGTCTTCACCCCACAATAATTTGCTCCTTAAGGTTCTTAAAAAAGTTACCGAAGGAAATTCTACCATGTTTACGGTATGGTTTGCCAATGCAATTTCAATTTCAGAATCGTTGCTTATTGCAGCCATTTCAGAATCTAACGATAATAAAAATTGCGTTTCTCTACTACCAATTTTCATTTTAATTTTACTGCGGTCGTTGATGATTAACGGACGGGTTGTTAAATTATGCGGGGCAATAGGTGTGATTACTAAACAATTACTGTCGGGTGTTATGATGGGTCCACCACAACTAAGGTTGTAACCGGTGCTTCCTGTGGGGGTTGATATAATGATACCGTCTGCCCAATAAGTGGCTAAAAATTCATTGTTGATATAGGTTTCCACCGTGATCATTGAGGTAGAGTTTTTTCTGGTCACTGTGATTTCGTTCAATGCAAAATTCACGTTGAATTTAGAAGTCGCTTCATTCGGTCCATTTAGCTGCAACAATGTTCTTCGTGACAAGGTATATTGATTGGAAAATAAAAGCGGAATTAAAAAATCAATCGCTTCTTGCTGCACATTGGCTAAAAAACCTAATCTACCTGCGTTTACACCCACTATAGGTATGTTTTTACTTTTTACAAAGTTTGCAGCTCGCAACAACGTTCCATCGCCACCAATACTCACAAAGAAATTGGTGTCGTCATCAATATCGGTATGCGATGAAAAGGTTTCGTAAGAAAAGTTTAAAACATTGTTTTCTTTTAAAAGTTGATAAAAATCTTTTTCAAAAATAACAGTGGCGTTGTGGGCTTTCACCGCACGAACAATTTTTTCTACAATTTCTTTATAATTGGGTTTGAAATTTTGTGCGTAAATGGCAAATTTCATATACATTTTAAATGTTTAAAAATTTATCTAAATAAGCCGAACGGTCTTTTAGTTCGTTCAAATAAGAATCTTGGTTGTGTTCCGAAACAATTTCATAGCCAAACCGGCGAAATGTTTGAATGATTTCGTTGATATTTCCTGCAGACGCTTTTATGGTGATTTGCGCGTTATTGTTTTTCATTTCCGATACAAAAACACCCAACAGTTTGCAATTGTTGGTTTCTACAATCTGTGCAATTTCGCTAATGCTGTAATCCAAATAATGTTTTTCTACCACAATTGCCAATCCGGCATCTTTCATAAAAGGCGTTTCGTTGAAAAACGGCAGCACATCTTCATACAACACATATCCTATATATTGGTTGTTTTCGTTTAAAACAGTGAGTAAATTGCAATCGAATTGTGCAAATTTTTCAAGTGTTTCAAACCAACCTGCGTCTTCTCTCACAAAATAAGGCAAAAGAGAATAGCGGTAATCGCCCACGGCTTTTGTTTTAGACGGGATGATATCTACTGTGGCAATAGATCCCATATAAACGCCGTTTTCAACCACTGGAAAATGGCTGTATTGATTTTCTTCCGAAAATTCGAAAACATCTTCAAATTTTGTTTGGAACGAAAAAGGTTTCGGTTTTTGCTTTATAAGATTTTCTATCGATTTCATATCAAAAAAATTCATTGCAAAATAATTAAAATAATCGGTTTTACACCCAATTTACTTTGTATTTTTGTTGATAAATTACTTTTTAAATGACAAAATTATCTGTAAATATCAATAAAATAGCCACCTTGCGGAATGCACGCGGTGGTAATGTTCCCGATTTATTAAAAGTAGCTGCCGATGTGCAAAGGTTTGGAGCGCAAGGCGTAACCATTCATCCAAGACCCGATGAGCGCCATATTCGCTATCAAGACGCACGTGATTTGGTGCATGTGGTGCATACAGAATATAATATAGAAGGAAATCCTATGGACAATTTTGTGGATTTAGTATTAGAATGCAAACCCACGCAAGTTACTTTAGTGCCCGATGCTGTTGATGCCATTACATCTAATGCTGGTTGGGATACTGTAAAACATCAAGCGTATTTAAAAGAGGTGATTGCCGAATTTAAACGAAACGGTATTAGAACTTCGATTTTTGTGGATCCGGTTTTGGAAATGGTAGCAGGTGCTAAAGAAACAGGAACCGACCGTATTGAATTATATACCGAAGCTTTTGCACACCAATATGGCTTGGGAAATTTTAAAGCAATTGAGCCCTACACCAAAGCTGCCGAACTGGCAAACGAATTAGGAATGGGAATCAATGCCGGACACGACTTAAGTTTGGATAATATTGCATTTTTCAAACAACATATTCCCGGTTTGTTAGAAGTTTCTATAGGGCATGCATTAATTTCTGAATCGATTTATTTGGGATTAGAAAATGTGGTGTGTTTATACAATCAAAAATTACGATAATGAACGATATTTTATATACAAAAGTAGAAGGCACGGGAACACCATTGTTAATTTTACATGGTTTTTTGGGAATGAGCGACAATTGGAAAACTTTAGGAAGCAGATATGCCGAGAACGGTTTTGAAGCACATTTGCTAGATTTGCGCAATCACGGGCGCAGTTTTCATTCCGATTTATTCAATTATCAAGCAATGGCTGCAGATGTGGTTGCTTATTGCAAAGCCCATGATTTAAAAAAAATAGCTGTTATTGGTCATTCTATGGGCGGAAAGGTTGCTATGTATTTGGCTGTTAAGCATCCTGAATTGGTTGATAAATTGTTGGTTGCCGATATTGCTCCTAAGTATTATGCACCACACCATCAAGATGTGATGGCTGCTTTAAACGCGGTAGATTTTTCGAACAATCCTTCGAGAAACCAAGTGCAAGAAACTATCGAAAAGCATGTAAACGAACCTGGAGTGGTGCAATTTTTAATGAAAAATGTGTATCGGGTAACTCCTCAACAATTAGGTTTTCGTTTTAATTTAGAAGTCTTTAATAAGGAGGAAGATGCAATAGGAGAGGCGTTGCCAGCCGGAACTGTTTTTGATAAACCTACTCTTTTTTTGAAAGGAAGTGCATCTACCTATATAACAGAAAACGATGAAGTTTTAATAAAAAAACACTTTCCACAGGCAAATATCCAGACTGTTTCTAATGCAGGGCATTGGTTGCACGCCGATAATCCGGACGAATTCTTTGATAAATCAATGGTTTTTTTAAAATAATATGCGTGCATAGTATTAAAATGTGTATTTAATTAACAAAAAATTAAGAATGTGATAATTTTCTGAACAAGTTTTTATGCTTTTGTAAAATGTTTTATATTTGGAATACTAACATTAATAAAAGTTTAGTTATGAAGAAAATTTTATCTATTTCTTTATTGTCATTAATAGCAGCAAATTCGTTTGCTGGTGGCTACCGCATTAGTATGCAAGGTCAGCGCCAATTAGCAATGGGGCACACCGGAGTTGCTGTCATTGGTCAAAATGCCGAAAGTTTGTTTTTTAACCCTGCCAGTGGTACGTTCTTAAAAAGCAAATGGAGCTTTTCTGCAGGAGCCACTGCGTTGTTTTCAAACGTAAAGTTTCAGAACTCTTTATACAATTGGTCTAACTCCTCAGATAATATGGGAACTCCCTTTTATTTATACGGAAATTATCAGGTTTCTGATCGATTTTCTGTGGGATTAGCTGTATATACACCTTACGGAAGTTCTGTGGAATGGAAACAAGATTGGCCAGGGTCGCATTTAGTGAACAATATCGATTTACAAGCTATTTTTGTACAACCAACTGTATCCTACAAAATTACAGATAATATTAGCCTTGGTGCTGGTTTAATCTATGTAAATGGTGCAGTAACCTTTAATAGAAACCTATCGCGCAGTTTGGTTGACGAAAACGGAAACCGCTCTGATGTTACCATCGATGCACAAGGTGTTAGCGCTTGGGGATACAATGTGGGACTTACTGCTCGCTTAGACGATTATGTTACCTTTGGAGCAAATTACCGCTCACAAATTGACATGAAAGTGGAAGGTGGCGCTGCTAATTTTAATGATTTACCAAGTTTCTTAAGCAGCACCTATCCTAACGGAAAATTCGATGCAACCATGCCTTTACCAGCAGAGTTAACGATTGGTTTTTCATACCAAATCAACAATAAATGGTTGGCAGCAGTTGATTATAACTACACCTTTTGGAAAGCCTATGACAATTTAGTGATTGAATTTGATAATCCGCAAATAGGCACTTCTGTTAACCCAAGAAATTATAAAAGTTCAGGAACAATCCGCGGGGGAATGCAATTTGCACCATCTGAAAAATTTTCGGCACGTGTAGGTGGATACTACGATATATCGCCTGTTCAAGACGGATATTTTGCACCTGAAACACCAAGAAATGATGCAATTGCCGGAACATTAGGTTTTACTTACCAAGTGTCGCCTAAATTTGGAATTGACTTTGCAGCAAGTGCTTTACACTTTAAAGAAACTAAAAATTCATACGACCACTACATAGAAGATGGTACGCATGTTTCATTTGGTGGAGACTATCGTTCTGCAGCTTATTCTTTAGGTTTAGGTTTATCGTATAACTTTTAATTGAACATCATGAAAAAATATCAATCAATATTATTAGCAGCTTGCGCTGTGGGGCTTGTTGCCTGTGAACCAGAATTCGACAACGAAGTTTCAAATACAAGCTATTCAAAAGGCGAGGCCGATTTTTCAAGTTATGTGGCTCTAGGAAACTCGCTCACAGCAGGTTTTATGGATGGAACCATGTATCGTTCTGGTCAGCAGTATTCTTTCCCTAATTTGTTGGCAAAGCAGTTTGCTGTTGTAGGCGGTGGTGCTTTTACCCAACCATCTTTTGGTGATGATACCAACGATTTAGGTGGATTGTTGTTTATGGGGCAAAAAATTGCAAATACCCGATTAATTCTAAACATGTCGGCTGGTGGCCCTGAAAGCTTAACAGGAACTCCAACAATCGAAGTAAGCGAGCTGCAAGCAAAAGCTTACAACAACATGGGCGTTCCATTAGCAAAATCATTTCACCTATTGGCACCTGGCTATGGAAATTTGGCAAATATGGCATCAGGAACTGCAAATCCTTATTTTGTGCGTCATGCAACCAGTCCAAATACTACCATTTTGAGTGATGCAATGAGTTTAAATCCTACATTTTTTACCAATTGGATTGGGTCAAACGATGTATTGTCATACGCAACCTCTGGTGGTGTAGGCGTAAATCAAGAAGGAAACTTAAATCCGGCTACCTATGGCAGTAACGATATCACTGATCCGCAAGTGTTTGCATCGGCTTACAGCACCATCATCAATACCTTAACAAGTAATGGTGCAAAAGGTGTGGTTGCAACCATTCCTTATGTAACTTCTATTCCGCATTTTACAACCGTTCCATACAATCCTTTAACGGCTGAAGCTTTGGGCGGACAAACAGTGGTGAATCAATTAAACACCCAATTGTTTGGTCCTGTGAAGCAAATTTTAACAGCAGCAGGCCAAGGAGATCGTATTCAGTTGTATTCATCTACGGGGCAAAACCCGCTATTAATTGCAGATGAAACTTTAACCGACATGTCAGCAATAATTACGGGCGCTTTAATTGCAAACAATGTTCCGGCACAACAAGCAACGGTAATTGGTCAGGTTTTTGGAAAAGCACGCCATGCAACACGAAATGATTTATTTGTATTAGGAACAAGCGGTGTAATTGGTGAGGCAAGTGCATTACCGGCTCCGTTTGATAAATTAGGAGTAACATTTCCTTTAGAAGATAAGTATGTATTAATTCCTTCTGAACAAGAAAATATTAAAGAAGCAACCGATAAGTTCAACGATATTATTTGGTCAACCGCGCGTTCAAAAAAATTAGCTGTTGCCGATATGAATGCCATTATGCGTTATTTAACAACCGGTATTCGTTTAGGTGATGGACAATTTTATACAGCAAACTATTTCAACGGGCAAAATGTGAATAAAGTATTGTTTTCTTTAGATGGAATTCATCCAAATCCTCGTGGATACGCTTTTGTCGCAAATGAAATTGTGAAAGTTATCAACGAACATTACAAAGCACAATTGCCTTTAATTGTTCCTGGAAATTATCCTGGGGTGACTATTAAAGCATCCAACTAAAAAATAAATAAGCTATGAAAATGATAATCAATTTAATCGTAACAGCAGTAATCGTTTACCTGCTTGCAAACTTTCTGCCGGGCGTTCATGTAGATGGTTTTGGTTCATCAATAATAGTGGTTATTGTATTGGCGTTGCTCAATTTTTTAGTAAAACCCCTTTTACAATTAATAGCTATTCCTATTACTATTTTAACCTTGGGGCTGTTCTTATTTGTGATTAACGCATTAATCATTATGCTGTGCAGCTATATCGTAGGAGGTTTTCAAGTAAATGGCTTTTTTCCCGCGCTATTATTCAGTTTGGTTTTGTCTATTGTGCAATCAATTGTAGGCGGATTAATGAATAACGATTAATTTTTACTAATAATTAATATTCAATTATTTAAAAATTTGATTGGCTTGTAAAAATAATGTATTTTTGCAAGCCAATTTTAGTTAGAAAATAAAATTTATAATGAATATCACAAGAAATAATGTAGATGCTTTAAACGCAGTTATTACAATTGATGTAGCAAAAGAAGATTATGCAGCAAAGGTGGAAAACGTTCTAAAAGATTATAGAAAGAACGCAAATATACCAGGATTCAGAAAAGGACAAGTGCCAGCTGCATTGGTAAAAAAACAATACGGACAAGCAATAATGTTTGACGAAGTAAACAAATTGTTGCAAGAAAGTTTAAGCAATTATTTGAATGACGAAAAAATTGATATTTTAGGAAATCCACTTCCTGTGGCTAAAGATATCAATTGGGATGCAGATACATTAAGCTTTGATTTTGAATTAGGCTTAGCACCAGAATTTACCGTTGATTTAGCTGCTGCTAAAAACGCAACAAAATACCAAATCGTAGCCGATGAAGAAATGGTAAACGAGCAGGTTGAATATATTCAAAAGCAATATGGAAAGTTGGTTTCTAAAGATAAAGTTGAAGAAGGTGATGATATTCGTGTGAAAGTTGCTAATACAGCAGAAGGAATCGAAAATGAAACAACCTTCAATGTTTCCAACATTAGAACCAAAACCAATCAAAAGAAATTTATCGGTAAAAAAGTAGGCGATGAGGTAACCGTTTCTACAAAAGGTTTATTTGAAGACGAACATAAATTAATGGATGTTTTAAAAGTAGATCACGATAAAGTACATGGTTTAGATGTGGAAGTGGCATTCACCATTGAAGAAATTTCAACACAAGAAAAAGCAGCATTGAACCAAGAATTTTTCGATAAATTGTTTGGCGAAGGAAAAGTAACTTCTGAAGACGAATTAAAAACACGTATCAAAGAAGATGCAGAAAAACAATTTGCTCAGCAAGCCGATCAAAAATTCATGAACGATGCAGTTGAGGCATTGGTTGAAAACACCAAATTCGATCTGCCGAAAGAATTTTTAATTAAATGGTTACAAACAGCAGGTGAAACTACTTTAACAGAAGAGCAAGCGCAAGAAGAATATGCAAAATCTGAAAAAGGATTGCGTTACCAGTTAATCGAAGGTAAAATCATTACCGATAATAACTTGCAAATCACATTCGATGAAATTAAAGATTACACTTCAGATTTAATCAAAGATCAAATGGCACAATTTGGTCAGTTAGAACCATCAGAAGACGATGTAACCAATATTGTATCACGCGTTTTATCGAACCAAGAAGAAGTAAAACGTATTTCAGAGCAATTGATGAACGAAAAAATGATGAAATTGTTTGCTGAAAAGGTGAATGCTAAAACAAAAGAAGTAACTTACAAAGATTTTGTTAAAGAGGTTTACGGAGAATAATTTTTAGCAAAAAAACAAGTATATTTGAGCGTCGAACAAAAAGTTTCGACGCTTATTTTTTATAACAATTTTTTAGAAAGAAATAATATGAAATACGGTAAAGACCCGAAAGCTACGCACGAATTTGCGCAGCAATTTAGACAATATGCTACCAAACACCACAAAGTAAACAATTTGTATTACGACAAAATGATTACTGCCATGACACCCGCAGCAAGCATGACGCCATATATTATCGAAGAACGCCCAATGAACATTGCATCAATGGACGTGTTTTCGCGTTTAATGATGGATCGTATCATTTTCTTAGGCTCAGGTGTGGATGATTATGTAGCAAACATCATTCAAGCACAATTGCTGTTTTTAGAAAGCGTTGACGCATCAAAAGATATTTCCATCTACATCAATTCACCAGGCGGAAGTGTTTATGCAGGTTTGGGAATTTACGATACCATGCAGTTCGTGAAACCAGATGTAGCAACAATTTGTACCGGAATGGCAGCATCAATGGGAGCAGTATTGCTATGTGCCGGTGCAGAAGGCAAGCGTTCGGCATTGCCCCACTCGCGAGTAATGATTCACCAGCCATCAGGTGGCGCTCAAGGTGTTGCAACCGATATGGAAATCAACTTAAAAGAAATGTTGAAATTAAAAGAAGAACTGTATCAAATCATTGCAAAACATTCCAATCAACCGTATGACAAAGTATATAAAGACTCAGAACGCGATTATTGGATGCGTGCAGACGAGGCAAAAGAATACGGAATGATTGATGAAGTTTTAATAAGAGAATAAGTAGAATGAAAGAAGGATATAGCTGTTCTTTTTGCGGAAGACCAAAAGCCGAGACCACTATTTTAATTGCAGGTATAGATGCACATATATGCGAAAACTGCGTGGAACAGGCTCACGGAATTGTTCTTGAAGAATTAAAAGCGCAAAACGGATCAGGACTGTCTGATGAGGTTTTATTGAGAAAACCACAGGAAATCAGAGCATTTTTAGATCAATATGTAATAGGTCAGGAACAAACCAAGAAAGTATTGGCCGTAGCCGTTTATAACCACTACAAGCGTTTGTTGCAACAAGATTCCAAAAACGATGTTGAAATTGAAAAAAGTAACATCATCGTGGTGGGGCAAACCGGAACAGGAAAAACTTTGGTTGCCAAAACCATTGCCCGCATGTTAAACGTGCCTTTGGCTATTGTTGATGCAACCGTTTTAACAGAAGCAGGTTATGTGGGCGAAGATGTGGAAGGAATTCTCACAAAATTATTACAAGCAGCCGATTATGATGTGGAGAAAGCTCAAAGAGGCATCATTTTTATCGATGAAATTGATAAAATTGCCCGCAAAAGCGACAATCCATCAATTACCCGCGATGTGAGTGGAGAAGGAGTGCAGCAAGCGTTGTTAAAACTTTTAGAAGGTTCTGTGGTGAATGTTCCACCAAAAGGCGGAAGAAAACACCCCGACCAGAAGTTTATCGAAGTAAACACCCAAAATATTTTATTCATTGCAGGTGGTGCTTTTGACGGTATTGAACGAATCATCACCAAACGCTTGAACTTTCATGCCGTAGGTTTTGGTTCATCAAAGGATAACGAAAAAGCCGATAAAAACAATTTATTGCAATACATTATTCCAAAAGATTTAAAAGATTTTGGATTAATCCCTGAAATTATAGGTCGTTTACCCGTTTTAACACACATGGATCCGCTGGATCGCGACACGTTGCGTTCTATTTTAACAGAACCTAAAAATGCTTTGGTAAAACAATACCAAAAACTTTTTGAAATGGACGGCGTATCGCTGACATTTACCGAAGATGCTCTTTGGTACATTGTGGACAAAGCATTGGAATACAAATTAGGAGCACGTGGATTGCGATCGCTATGCGAAGCCGTTTTAACCGACCCTATGTATGATTTACCAGGCTCTGACCAAACAAGTTTTGAGATTGACCAAGACTTTGTTAAGCATGCTTTAGACAAAAACTTAATGAAGCGATTGGCTTTAACAGTTTCATAAAAAACAAACCCTTTCAGTTTTTTGAAAGGGTTTTGCTTTTGAGTATAAGGAGTTTTTTTATTGGTTTTGTTGAAGATCAGAAATTGGGCGTTGTGCAGTGGTTGCCTGTGTTGGTGGCTGTGCTTTTTATATGCAGTCCATTTTGAATATTCGTGAATAGTCGCCAAATTCTGTGTCTTTTAGTTTTTCTTCAATAACTTTTTTGGCGATATCAAAATCAACTACAACACAACCAACTTCCATTGTTCCACTACCAATACAACCACCGTTTGTGTGTCCAAGTCCTGTCCAACCTAAAACCTCGTCCATTTTTTCTTCAAGGCGGTGTCGTTTGTCTAAGTCTTGGTCTGTTCCAAATCCGTTAATTTCATATTCAATTTCTAAAAATGAAACTTCGTCTTCGCTAAACTCTGTAAATCCCTCATTTATTTTCTCGAGGATTTCCTTTTGTACTTTCTTGCGAAAATTTGAAAATAATCCGCTTTTAACTTCCTTGTCTTGTCCACGTTGCCCGACAATTCCCCAATGAACTATTGCCGTTTTTTCGTCTTTGTCCCAAGTCTCCCAATAATGAAGTTCGTTGTCAATTTGTTTATAGAGTTTTAGCATACCATTAGATGTTTCTGTAGTCGTTTTTTTGCCTGTCGAACAAACGAAAAAAAGTCAAGATTATAATTGTCAATATGTAAATTCTCAATTACACGCATGTTGTCTTTAAGCTACCGTATAACGGAGCAGCGACTTTGCGAAGTTCTTTTTCCGAGCTTGCGTAGTGATAAGGATTTTACAAAACCCTTATACTTGTTGCTATACTCAAAAATAGAAAAAAAATAGTATCTTGCTGTACGCAAGGGCGAAAAAAAATTCAAACAGTAACTTTTTAGGAACTAACTCTATATGGATTTGCTCCATCTAAGACCGGATCTCTCAGCACAAATCCACAGACCCGTTTTAATGTATAATTTATCATAAAACTTGGAGAAATATTTACGCTTGATATTCAAAAACCATTGTTTTAGTCAAAGTTTTATCTTGAATTAGGGCTATATTTTTACAAAATCTTTTGGTTATAAACTTAAAATATCTGTTTTAAGCCAATTGTTTGTTCTATTTCGTCAATCGTTTTTTCAAGTCCGTTTTCGTTTTTAATTAATGTTTGTATCTGTTTTGCATTGTCATAAAGTTGTTTGTTTGTCAAAAGTTCGTTTATGCTTTGCAAAAAAATTTTTTCAGTCATTTTACTAATAGGTGTAGGTTTAACTGCAAGTCCTTTTTTGTAAGCGTGATTTCCCCAAAACTTTTGGTCGCCAATAGGGTAAAGTATTGGGCAAATTAGGAATGGTTTTCCTGCTCTCAAACATTCTGCTGTTGTTCCTATGCCACCGTGATGAATAATTGCTTTTGTCAATGGGAATAGTTTTTCGTAAGGTGCTGACGAAATAACTTTAATGCTTGGATTGTTTTCAAGTCTTTCAGTTTGGTCAAGCCCCCAGCCTTTTACCACAATTATTCTTGTGTCAAATTGTTTTGTTAGCTTAACAATGGCTGTCTGTATGTCAAATTTGCACTTAAACGGCATACTCCCAAATGTCAATACCAATGGTGGTTCTCCTGCATTGATAAAGTCTGTCAGGTCTGTTGTAAGTTCGGTTGATGATGTTCCAAACCAAAATCCTGTGAATTTTGAACGAGGTGGAAAGTCTTGCGGAACTGATAAAAAATGAGAGCTTATTCCGTAAATATTCTTCACTGTCGGAACTGAAAACTTTTTAGGTAAATCAAACTTTGCTCTAAATTGTCCGATGGGCTTTGATAAAAGTTTAATACTCAGGTTGGAAAATTTATATGTCAGTTTGTTCAGAAAATTTGGTATTGGCAAGCCACTAAATGCAGGATTTGCAAATGCGCTTGTCGGCTCAACGATAGGTAAAACGTTCGCTTTAATCATTTTGTGCGGAAATTGGTCAGCAAAACTTTCTGCCAATGTCTTTACGTGATAAAGAATGATATCGCTTTCTTTTGCCAATTTGTAAAACTCTGTCAACGATTTTATAATTAAAGGGTAAACCCAAGTGTTTAGATTTCTCTTAACTGCAAAGGGGTTTCCTTTCATCATCTTTTTCCCTTCGTCCGAATTCAAGAGTTCTTGAAAGTCTGCTTCTACTGGTGCAAAGTCAATGCCTTATGATTTTACAAGTTGCTCAAAGTTTTTGGCAGTAGATAAAGTTACTTGGTGTCCACGTTGTTTGAGTGCTTGTCCCAAGACCGCATAAGGTTGAACGTCTCCACGAGTTCCAAGTGTCAATATTGCTATCTTCATTCTGTTACGGTCGTCTTTTTAAAATCACAGCTAACGGGAAAAGTATTTGCGACTAAATGCTTGGTTTTTTTTATTAGCGAATCAACCTCGCCTGACGCAAAGCATCTATGTAAAAGCAGTAGCTTTGAGTATCCTTAAAATTATAGTCCTTTTATTAAGCCTGTAGTACAGAAACTGCTCTACCGAAATTTTATTTACTATGAATACTTAAATTACTGCTACATCAAAGATATTCATTGGATTATACATTCACAAAAAAAGTTGAATTGTTTCCATTCAAACCGATTTATTTTTTCACAAAACGTATTCGATGCCTTCTGAATCTGGAGGTTTGTATCAATACGTTGAGCGAACCTTTTCCAATCATGGTGCATTTGGCTTATGAAACAGGTTGTAGTGGATTTTCCGTGGCGAGTTATTTTTTAAATTTAGGCTGGCTTGTTTTGGTTGTTAATCCAGCGGATGTGAAGAAAGGCGATAAAGAACGTTATCAAAAGACAGATGTCTTAGATTCTAAAAATCTATCGAACGAACTGAAACAAGGATTACTCAAAGGAATTTACATGCCTTCTGAAGAGCAGGAACAGTTTACTACTTTGGCACGTAAACATCGAAAATGTTATTGTTGCAAAGTTGGTAATTTGGTTACGTTACACTTTTTTGTGCAAAGAGGTCCGCCAAAAGTCTATCTTATCGAAAACACACTTGCACCTGTGAATTAGGTTTACGGGTAAGGGAACTTGTGGCTAGTTCGCTAATAAAGCATGCAAAATAAGCTAAAACGTACAGGTTTCATCACAAAAAAAGCAGTAATCCTAAAATTACTGCTGGTATATCTTAAAACCACCCTTCGAAAACTCCATAATACGTATTAAGCTACTCCGGTTCCGTTCAACGGGCTTTACTTCACTTATTTATTAATTGTTTTGGTGTTCTGTGATTTTCAATTCATCTTGTGTCCCTCTGGGCAAGACGAAAGTTTAGTTATTAAGCGTTCGTTTTTTATTCAGGTTTATCAGTTTTTAACCATTCATTATCATTTGCTTTCGTGGTATAATTCCATAAAAGTGTCCAATCTTTATTCAATTCTTTAGTTATCAAAATCACATTCCCATTTTTTGTTTTGTACTCATTTCTATAAAATTCAAGTACTTGAATTGTATTTTTAAATTCGACAGAGTCTAATTCAGATTCTCCAAAATATTTGCGCTCGTTATTTCCACTTAAATAATGAGGTCTATATTCCACAAATTTGTCTTCAGTACAAGAGTTTAATCCAACGACGATTAAGAATAAAACGCTTAATTTTTTTATTGTTTTGTACATTTATGCTTTCGTTTTTAGTTTTTTTTTCAGTTTGATCAAATTGCCATCTCCTGCTAATATTTCTATTTGGGTTTGTCTATTCTCCAAAGTTTTTCTTAAATGACACACAATGTTCCGGGTATTGCCGAAGTTGGAGATTTTTAGCACAAAAGTCCAATAGAATTACTGCCGTTGAACCTTGCACAAATGTTTCATAGAAGCACTTCATCCGCCATATTGCCAAACCGATGTTAGTGGCAGTTTTTTTATTCGTCAAGTCTGTTTTTCAAGTCCATTCTTTCGTGTAAAATTCTTACAACTTCAATTCTATCTTCTGAAATTGACTTGTAGAAAATGACATGCTTTTCAGCTTTTAGTCCGAGTAAGTCTTTGCTTATTCCGTCATATTCTTTTCCTGCTTCAGGATTTTCGCCAATTCCGTTGCAAATTAACTTTATTGTTGCATAATATTTATCCGCTTGCTTTTCAGACCATTTTTCAAAAGTATAGTCCCAAATGTCATTCAAGTCATTAATGGCTTTTTGTCTCAATATAACTTTAGCCATTCTTTTTCTTTTCAGCTTTTAGTTTTCTAAGATTTTCATCAAAGTCAAAGTCTTCTACCAGCGGACTATTTAATCCTTCTTGAATTGCATTTCGTAACGCAATTACTTTACTCTCTTCGTTTTCTAAAAGTCGAAGTCCTGCACGTATTACCTCGCTCACATTTTTGTATCGTCCTGCAGAAACTTGATTCTGAACGAATTGGTCAAAGTAATTTCCTAATGATATTGATGTGTTTTTCATATCGTAATAAATTTATTCAAATATACCAAATTTTGGTAAATATTCAAATTTTTCAGATTTGACTCGGAAATTACGCACAAAGGTTCTGGCTATGACAAGTGCTGGATTTTTTGCAACCAAGCTCAATAGAAATACCTTAAGCCAAATATATGCAAAAATTTCTAAATAAGCACTTCAGCCCCGCTTTTGCAAAACCCTTGTTGTGCGATCGCTCTTATTTTTCCATCCATTCCCTAAATAATGCCGTTTGGCTTTGGCTTGTTTTTACATAATTGTTATATCCTTTTAGTTTTATTGAAAGAGAATTTTTATTGTATCGTTCTATTTTTTCAATATATTTTTTTTGGATAAGTTCACCACGATTTATTCTAAAAAAATCGGCTGGATTGAGCTGTTTTTCTATTGCTGTCAAAATCGTTTCGGAAAGTAAATGCTTATTACCCTTTTCATCATATGCAAAAATCACCCCTTCATTCGCTTCAAAGAGAAGAACATCTTTTGTTTCTAAGAAATAAATACTTTTATTTTTGTGAATGGTAAAGCGCTCTTTATATTCATTTTTCTGAAAATTTTGTGTGATAAGTTTTGTAAGTGCCTGAATTTGATGATTTGCATCTGAAGACGTGTTTTTGTACCACAGAAATTTATTCCAAGCTTTTTGAAAACGTTCTTTAGAAAAGGGCTTTAGCAGATAATCAATGCCGTTTTCTTCAAAAGCATCCATCCAGTATTGGTCATAAGCCGTCGTAAAAATAATAGGACAGTTAACGGAAATCTGACTATAAACTTCAAAAGCATTACCGTCCAGCAATTCAATGTCTGAAAAAATAAGGTCGGGTTGATGCTGTTTCAAAAATTCAACAGCGGATTGTACCGTGTCTAATTTCGCTATGATTTCAGTTTGTGAATCCAATTCTTCAATAAAACGTTTCAGTTTTTTCCTTGCCGGGATTTCGTCTTCTATGATAAGTATTTTTGTCATACGTTTTGATTATGGATGATGGGAACTTCAACCGAAAAATAATTTTCCATTTGATGAATTTGTATTGGTTTTTCAGAAAGTAAACTGTACTGTTCTTTCAGGTTCTTTAATGCTCTTCCTGATACAGTTTTACTGTTTCGCTTCAGATTTGCATTGTTAGAAACAGCGATGTTTTCATCAATTTTTATTTGGATACAAACCGGATTTTCTTCTGTTCCCAGATTATGTTTTACGGCATTCTCAACGAGCAATTGTAAGGTCATCGGTATGATAAAACCTTTTATGCTTTTGTACTCGATTTGCAGTCGATAAGCATTATTGTATTTATGCTGAATGAGCTTAAAATATTGCTGGGCAAAATCAATTTCGTCTTCAATGCGGACTAATTCTTTATCTGTTGACTGCAAAACATAACGATAAATTTCAGCAAATTCATTGAGGAAATCAGATGCTTTTTCTTTATCTTCTTCGATCAGCTGATCCAATACATTCAGGTTGTTGAACAGAAAATGCGGATTGAGTTGTGTTTTCAATTGATTGATTTTACTTTCTGTCATCGCCTTGTTGTACATTGCTATTTTTTTTTGCTGTTTTTTATTGATTAGAAAGTAATAATAAGCAAGAAAAAAACCGCCATAAATCAGACCATCCAAAAAATTTGAAAATAGCGATAGGATAAATGTTTGTTGATTAAAATTTCGCTCTATATTATCAAAAAGAACAGCAATTAACAGTCCCAAAGTGTTTGTGGCGAGTAGGTAAACAAAAAGTGAAGCTCCAAATATTTTGAGTAGCACTTGGAAGCTGAACGTTTCAGATTTGTTCCATTTTTTGATAAAAAAAAGTAGAATTAAAAACAAAACTCCAGAACCTATTAATGAAGCTAAGGCCGCATCGGGTGTAAATGCATACGCATTGATTTGTTTCCTTACAATGACGCGTATGTAGATGGACTGTACATAGGCAAATAGCAAAATGAACAGTAGAAAAAAACGGTTTTGATATATTTTTTGAGTGAAATTTTTCATCTAATTTTGATGTTGCAATTTACAAAAAAATAGCCCTATAGTATGATAGAGCTATTTTAGTCTTAATTTTAATTTGCCTTTTCAGGGAAAGAAGCAATTGTGTCTCCTTTATCATCAAAGAAATCGAGCTTTGCATTGTTTTCTTTGTCCACATAAAACATTGCTCTTGGCATTCCTTTATCATCAAAGAGAAACAGACCGTTGTTTTGGCTTCTTGATTTTCCGAGCATCACACGTGGTACTCCACCTATCAAACCCTGTTGCTCATATTGTTTGTATTTTTCCTGCATTGCTTTAGGATCCTTTTTACCAAGTTCCTCCAGTTCTTTCATAATTTCTGCAGTTTTTAATTGCGATTCTTTACTTGGTCGGTCGTTAAAAGCTAACGTACTGCTCACAAATCTATTATCGCCTTGCCCTGCATCCTGTGTAAGTAGTTGCATCACTTGGTCTCCATCATATTGGTCGTATGTTAATGAAAGTCCAGAAGAATGTCCATTTTCAGTTTTCTGCCCATCATAGATAAATCCACCACATTCAATACCATCTTCATTAAAAAATAACATTCCTGAACGTTTTTTTCTTCCCTCATTGGTCGGTCTGTCATTTATTATGTCAGTTCCGTTAGGGAAGCGTTCTACATTTGTAATGATCATTTTTACCGTTCCGTCTTTTTCTACGATGTTGATTCTCTCGACATCTATTTCACTAAATTTTTGGTTGCCTGTTTTTTTAAATGCAGTCGATGTAATAAATGTAATTCCTACAACAGTAGCAATTGCAAAAGTTCTTAAAAACACTAGTTCTTTGTTCATCTTTTTAAATTTTAAAGTTTGATGAAGCAAAAGTATTTTGTAGTTATTTCTTTCTCAAGAACAAAACAATGAATACAGGAAAAAATCGGTTGAGATAAGGAAGATTAAACGTGAGTCAGTTTTAGAGTGTCGCACAACGGGGCGGCGGCTTTGCGAAGTTCTTTTTCCGAGCTTGCTCGGGGAAAGGATTTTGCAAAACCGCATGATGTGCGAAGTTTGCGAAGCGACAAGCGCATCGTGCGGTGCAGGCGCCGCCCCAATGTAGCGAAAGAAGCGTAAGCGGATTTCGCTACATCGTGTTTGTGTATGATTAGTGGCGTGTTGCAGCACCTAATTTAGTAAATAAAAACCGAATATAAAATCCGCGAGGGTTTTCGTAAGTAGGCGAGAACAAGCCATTAATTATACACGGTGTCGTGCGCTGGCTTTTCTACTTTCTAATTGATTTTTTACTATTTTTTCTAACTCTCTTTGTTTAAAATCAAACCAGTTTTGTCTAAAATCGGAATGGTCAATTTTATACCTAAAATTCTGAAACGGTTTTTTATTTGCCAACACGTTTTCTAATTCAGATTGAAGCTTTTTGTCGGGTAACCGCTCAACAAAAAGTTCCATTATTTTAAAATTCTCAAAACTTTGTAAAACCTCGATTTTGATAAAATCCGCTTGATGCTTCTTTACTTTTTCTAAATCCTCGCGAAAAGCCTCTTTAAAATCATCTTCGTCTGCAATATGGAAAAAGTTGGGTATTGTTACAATTTCATTAGTTTTAGAATTGTAATAACAATCAAATCCGCAATCTAATTCCTGCGCAATTTTTTTGATTATATTTTGTCTAGAATTATCCAAAAAAGCAAGCGTGTTTATCTTCTTTTATAATTTCTATAATTTTATCTAAATAAGTAGATTTGGAAAACGGTTTATAAATCTCCCATTTCCCACTTGCTCTCATCCAATATAAATTCCATTCTTTTCTTGATTTATAATATCGGATTTTGGCGAAATCAAATTGTTGTTTCTTTTTTTCGTCTTGCCAATCTGGTCGAATTTCAAACAGAATTATAACTTTTCCATCGTATGAATATCCAATATCAACTTGTTTTCTAATTTCAGGATTTTCGGGACGTAACGATTCCACATACCTTTTTATACTGGATTCATTTATGTCTATCGTTTTGTTTGTCATTTATTTACGATTTTTTTCAGCTTGCGCACATCGGTTTCGGCTATGAGTAGTTGCGTGGTTTAGCACTCAACTTTGCAAGTACACACCAAACTGACACGAGCACGCAGTGCGAACTGGCGAAGCAAAATCCGCAAGGATTTTCAGAAGTAGGTGAGAACAAGCAATTACTTATAGCCATTGTGTGTGCCCTGCATATGCAGGACACACCCCGAAAGCTTTTCAAATAGTTCAAAAATACAAATTTAGTTTTAAGAACCAAGTTTTCGGGGTGTTATTTTTCCAGAGGGTGTGAGTCCCTTACGAGCGGATTGAACCCCGAATCGTTAGCAAGCTGCAAGGTGGTTTATCGTGAGGTATGCACTGAAGGAAGCAGGACTGCAAAAGTCTGTACCGACGAACAGAAAGTACATAAGAGGCATAACAATAAGGATGAGTATCCACAGCAATACGAAGTCCAAAACAGTGTTCTGAACATGCTATTAAATCAGATTATTGTTATGTAGATGTACCGGCGATAGACGGAAGGAAAAAGCATTTACCAGGGGAGGTCTTGGCAATTACGAGTTAATCAAGCCAAGAAGTCAGCAGAGGTCATAGTACTTGAAAGTAACGAGATGCGAATAGATACCGCATAGGCCTCACAAACAAGGAAGGACTGAACGTAAATCTCCAAGAAATTCGACTAGGAAAGTTAGCTTAGCCTAGTCTTAAAGTAAATTATGGATAGCTCAAAAGGTGTAAAGAGCTTTTGATTGATGATTTACGAACCGCCGTATACGAGAACCGTACGTACGGTGGTGTGAGAGGCTCTCCCTGTCAGTTTCTGGCAGGGCAGTCTACTCGATTAGCAGATGCCGTTTTTTGAATTATATAACATTTCTAAATGATTTCTTTTTAAGTATCATTTAGAAATCAGTTTTTTGTTATTTTGAAATCATTCGTGTTAATTCTTAATAAAAAGTCTATTTTAAAATATATTTATAGCTTTTAAAATAGACTTATATTTGAGCTTTTATTACAAAATTATCTTCGTAATAAGTTTATTCTGTTTTTTGCGAAACTGAAAATATTGGTAATTGAAAAAGAAATAATAAAAATTATTCCAATCATTGCAAAAAATTCCACAAATCTCATTGTTGCACTAGGTTCTTTTGCATCTCCGTCCATTAAAAAACCAAAAATTGTAATTCCGATAGATACTATTAGAATGTTTAAATTTTTTTTACTCATAATTTTAATTTTTAAAAGTTATTTATATTAAACGTTAATTTAGTTTGATTATTATTTTTACGCACAATTTTTTCTACGGTTTCTGCTAACGGTCCGCGTGTATGTGTCAGGAGCGGATAAGAAAGCCTAAACTTTCGATTATTGACTGACGCAAGCAAAACCATTTTCTATTTGCTAATTTACACTTTTCCAGCGAATAAAAAATGGTTTTGCGACATAGATAACCGAAAATTCGATTTAGACTTTAGCCGCTCTTGCACATACACGATGTTAGCCGATGTGTTATTTTGCAACAACTTTTTTGGGCAATCCAATTCTT
The DNA here is from genome assembly GCF_024628805.1 of Paenimyroides aestuarii. NCBI lineage: Bacteria > Pseudomonadati > Bacteroidota > Flavobacteriia > Flavobacteriales > Flavobacteriaceae > Paenimyroides > Paenimyroides aestuarii. Next base: position 1,740,585 of record NZ_CP102382.1, read on the forward strand.
TTGAGCATCTCATTTGCCTTTTCAAGTTTTTCAGGAAACATAACTTTATTGTCAAATTTGTCCAAAGATTTGTCAATTGCAACTATTGGTATTTTCCTTTTTTTTAATTCTTTTTCAATTTTCATAATACTTTATTTTCTTCTTACTAAAAATCCGTTATATTCAATGTCAATTTTGAATTTATCCCAATCATTCTCTAATTCTCCATAGATTTCAAAATCTCTTTTTACTTCGTTTAGAAATTTTGTAATTCCCATCCGATAAAGTCTTGTTCTTGCTTTTGTACTTCCAGTTGCATAAATCCAAACATTAGGATATTTATCTGTGAAAGCATAAAGTGTCGCAACAACGGTTGCTAAAACTTTTTCACTATCTCCATTGTTTGAAATCACTTTATCATCAATTTCTCCCGTTTCGTGATTTTTATCTCCAAATGCAAGATTATACAAATCTTTGAGGTTGGTTTCTTGATATTTTACCAGTTTCTGAATTGTTCCTTTCGTTCCTTCGCTTGTAAATTCAAAGGTCATCATTCTTTCGCTGGAACTTAATGCATATTTAGGTAAATTCATTCAAGCAATTTTTACAAATTTACAAAATTTTTGACTCAGTAAATCACACGATTTTTTGAAACATATCGGCTAACACCCAAATATACGAAAGTTTCTTAATTAACAAAAAATAAAATACGAAGCCATAAATATCTGTAAATAAATTATATATTCGACAACAAACATTTACAATCGACTACAAATGTTTAACAACCGAATAAAATTTGCAAGCTGTCGCAACTTTGTACCAAATCATTATTTAATCATAAATTTTATACGCCATGAGTACATTACGCAACAACGTTCGCTTAATCGGGAGAGTAGGCAACACACCAGAAACCAAAACTTTTGACAATGGTACAAAAGTAACCTTATCGCTTGCAACCAGCGATTATTATTACAACGATAAAAAAGAAAAAGTGGAAACCACCCAATGGCACAACATCGTTGCATGGGGCAAAACCGCTGAACTGATTCAAAAATATGTTGAAAAAGGTAAAGAAATTGCCGTGGAGGGTAAACTTACTTATCGCACCTACGAGGATAAAGAGGGCATCAAGCGCAGCATTACCGAAATTGTAATCAGCGAAGTGCTGTTTTTCTGAAACAAAAATCGGTAGTGACTTATAGCATTTCCACAGATGCACAGATATGTAATCTCTGCATCTGTGGTTTCCTTCTATATCAACAAGTCACGGGCTGCTTTAAAGGTGTTTACATGGGCTTGCAATATAGTTCGCAGGTCGGGTGAATAACCCCCACCCATGCTGCACTGCATGGGGATATGCTAATGTTTGATAGGCTCAAATCATTTTTTATATTGAAATAGCTTTTATTTAAATAAAAATCCGCACTACATCATCATACGTGAATTAATAAACTAGAGGTCTGTTAATTGTGTTTTTTACGAAGATATATTCTTGATTTTGCTGATTAAATTACTAAAAATAGAATTTATCGGATTTTTTTATCATGTAATAAGATGCATGAGTTCTATAATAGTGTGGAGTATCGTATAAAAAATTATTCATTTGCAATCATTCTATAACACAATAAAGCTTTAGTAAGGTTTTGATATCATTCCACAGCCAATTTTCTATGATAGATTATTATAAGGAACGCATTAAAAAAAGGAAGAGGTTTTGTTTGGTAAGAATTTCAAAATATAAATTGTTTTTTGTAGCTTTAAACAAAAAAAGATATGAAAAAACAGGTAATCATAGTGTTTTTAAGCGTTTGTTTGTGGTCGTGTTCCAAGAAAATAGGGCTTTCTGGCGAAATCATTAATCAAAAGAAGCAATTGGTTTCTTATGAAAGTGTAGTAAATAATTCTTCAGCAAGTATCGAATTAGACACCTCTGTTGCTCCAAACGAGTTGTTAGTCACCGGTGATAAATCATTGGTAGAGAATTTGCTCATTGAAAACAAGGGCAGTTTATTAAGTATTTCTAATAAAGAATCGATATCCTATCAAGGTGAAAAAGCACCATTGATTATAAAAATGAACAATCCCCATTTACAAAAAATGGTTATAGCAGGTTCGGGCTCTATTGCAACCAATAATATCACTCTTACAAATGATATTGAATTCCACATTTCAGGTGCCGGCGAAGTAAATGTGAAGTTATTCAATAACAACACTGCGGTTTTTGTGACGGGTGCGGGCGATATTCGCTTGCGTGGGGTTAGTAATGAGCTAAAGGCTAATATGTCGGGAGCAGGGAACTTAATTGCCGAAGATTTAACCAATAAATTGTCAGACATAGAAATTTCAGGAGCAGGAAATGCCAAAGTAAACAGCTCGGAAGAAATAAATATTAAAATATCGGGAGTGGGCAATTTAGATTACAAAAACCACAAAGGATTAAAAATAAAGCAAAAAGTATCGGGCATTGGAAGCGTAAATCCTTATTAAAAAAAACAACAAAACCAATTTTCATTTCCGTAATTTTATAAATAGATTTGTTTGCATTAAAAACAAATATGGGCACATTAGTAATTAGCAAAAAGGAAAACAACACGTATAAATACACCTATAACAATCGCAAAGGAAATGTGGTTTTTACCAGCAACAGCTATGCTTCAAAAGCACATTGCTTAAGCGAAATCAATATATTAAAAAGAAATTTTACAATTATTCAATTCATACATTACAAAACACCTTCGGGGAAATTGTTTTTTAAAGTAAACCTAAACGACCATATTTTGGGCGTAAGTAGAAAGTTTACCACGCCGCTTTTAATGGAAAAAGGATTGAACGATTTAAAAAACAATTTCATACGCTCAGAAGTATTAGATTTTACCGAAGATGTGTTTGAAATGTTACCAGAGGAAGTATTCTAACCTAACAAATATTTTAATTATGAAAAAAATTTTAGCACTGTTTTTTGTATCGTTGATAACGGTAACAAGCTATGCTCAAGATCGAAAAATAAAAGGAAACGGCGTGGTTCAAGAAAAAAATCGCCGAGTGCAAAAATATACCAAAGTAGTGATAGATGGTGATTTAACCGTTGAATTGCTAAACAATCCTTTTAAAAACACCATCCGAACATCTGGCGATGGTAATTTGCATCATTTGGTTCAGGTAAAAGTGGAAAATCAGGTGTTGACTTTAAAACGCAAGCCCGGATTTGTAGTAATAAGCCAAACAGAACCATTAAAAATCACGCTTACAAGCAAAGATATAGAAGCAATTTCCATGATGGGTGATAAAGGGAGTATTAGCAATTTAGGAGCAATTGAATCAGGTGAATTAACCCTTTCAAATGCAGGTTCTGGAACGATGGATTTAAGAGTGAAAGCCGAAAAATTGATTTTAAACACCGAAAATGAAGGCAGTATTCGAGTAGAAGGGAATGCAAACACTGTTAAAATAGATCATAAAGGAAACGGTGAAATAGACATGAAAGATTTGTCGAACTTTTTTACTGAAGTAACATCTACAGGTGCTGGCGACATTTATACCAATACAGTAAACGGAATCGATGGAACGATAAGCGGCAGTGGAAATTTGTACTATCGCTTCACAAAAACAGTGAATGTAACCGAGAACGGAGAAGGAAAAGCAATAAAGAAAGAGAATTAAGTTGTTCAAAAACAGAACAGTATAAAAGTTGTAAAAAAAAAGCGTTTTTTTAGTTTCATTTTTCTTTGCAGGCATTAAAATTATTTATACATTTGCAACCGAAATAAGAAACCAAACGGCGAGGTAGCTCAGTTGGTTAGAGCGCAGGATTCATAACCCTGAGGTCACGGGTTCAACTCCCGTCTTCGCTACTAAAAAGAGAATTACGAAAGTGATTCTCTTTTTTTATTCTGGTAAGTAAAACTCATATATAAAAGTATCCCAATCAAAACCTGAGGATTAGGAAAAAAGTTTTGATAGCTTGAAGAGGAAAAAATGATTTGTCTTTTACGCCTCAGAGTTGTATTCTGAAGTTCTTGATTTTCACGTTGAAGCTTTATGTGATCACAATCAAAAGGCTAGATTTTTTTGTTTTGTAGAATTTAGTTTTACCACAGATATATAGATTTACTCAGATTTCTTTTTTTACAATATACAGTAATACAATCTACATCATACAGCAATCATCAGCTAACCGCAATAGGGATTGCAGCCTTGTTGGAGCTCTTTGTTTTTGATAGAAAACAAAAGCGACGGCGGAAAGCCCGACCTGAAACGTTAGTGGAAGGAATTGCCCTTAAAAAATAAAATATAGACTGGCTATTTGCATAAAAAAACCGCCTCAACTTGTGAGACGGTTTGAACACTCAATAAAATAACATTTAACTATTATTATGGAAGTAAAACTCGGTCAATTAAATGAACTACGCCATTTGTTGCCAGCATATTTACTGATGTAATTACAGAAGATGTGCTGTTTCCATTGCCTTTTACGGTTGCTTGATTTCCTAAAGCTACCATTAATGTTCCACCGTTTGCTGTGGTTAGTGATTGACCGTTTGATAGGTCAGATGAGAACGCACGCGCTTCGATTAGGTGGTAAGTAAGGATAGATGTTAAAGTTGCGGGGTCTGCACTTTCTATTGAGGCAATGGTTGGAAAACCAGCGTCTATAAATGCTTGATTGGTAGGTGCAAATACAGTAATGTTGTTTTGGGTTGCTAGTATATTTGCAACGTTTACTGAACCTTCACTTGCACGCAATACGGCTGCTACTAAGTAGGATAGGTTGGGATTTGCTTGTGCCATTTGCACAATATTTTGTGTTGGCGGCATTAATACACGCTCAATTGAATGGATAACTCCGTTTGATGCGGCCATATCGGCAGCGGTTACTTTCCAACCGTTTACAAATACCCCTCTGCTGTCTTTAGTAACGTATATTTTGTCGCCACCAACAGTTGTAACTTCGGCGTTCGGTCCTGCGGGTACATCTGCTGCCATTACTTTTGCTGCCAATGTATGGTATAATAAAATATCGCTTAATGCGTTTTCTGAAAGGCTGTTAATGGTTTGTTGGGAAATACCCGAAGCTGCAAATGCTTGATTGTTAGGCGCAAACACGGTGAAAGGTCCGGTGCCATTAAGTGTTTCTCCTAAATTTGCTTTTGTTACAGCGGCTTTCAATAAACTGTAATCAGCATTTTCGCTTACAATGGTTGCGATTGTTTTTTGCTGAGGCATCATTGGTGTTGACTCATCGTCGTTACACGAAGTGGTTAATGCAAGGAATGCGAATGCAAATGTTGCACCAGCAAACTTTTTTAAGGATGTTCTAATTTTCATAATTAATCAATTTAATAGTTATATAATTTATAAGGATTTTAAGTATTCACTAAACATTTTTTCACTTAATCTGTGGGTATTATTTTGTGCATTAAACGGTACAAACAAACTGATAATATGGCTATACATACAATAACGGCTGTGATTACAATATTAAAATTTTCATTAAAATTACTTACCGCTACTGCTGCAACTCCCCAAGCAACGGCCACACCAAACGCAATTGCATTGTACTTCCAACTAATGAATACCCCAATGATTCCTGCAATGATAGTTAAGCACATTGCCCAACCCGCCTCTGTGAAAATTATTGGTTGCCATTCTATTTTTGTAAGCCAAACGGCTGTATTTGCAATGAGCGCTACTGAAACCCAACCGGCATATAAAGCAAATGGGCATGTAATGAATAGGTTTCTCACTGCAATTTTAGGTTGCAATTGCTGACTGTTGAGTAGAATGCTTAGCAATAAAATCAATAACACAATCATCAAAATCAGGCACACAAGAATTGCATCGTTCAACCAAAAATAAACCCATAAACAATTAACAACGTTGGTGGCTATAAACGTGAGCCCTATGGAATCTATGATGGAGCTATTATTTTTTTTTGTTAACTGATAAAAACTATATATGGTATGTGCAATCAATAACAAATAAATAATGCCCCAAATGCTGAATGCGTACCCTGCGGGTGTAAACATGTTGAAATAGCGGTCTGATATACTTTTCATTGTATTGCTATTCATTGTTCCTGTGTTCAGCAAATAATTCACCAATATGGTTGCCAAAAGGCTAATAAAATTTAGATATATTATTACTTTTTTACTCATAATGATTTAAAATAAGTTATATAAAATCGGTTACTCTAAAAATTATTAGTATGTAAATATACTAATTGTATTCAATATTGTATATTTTTATACTTAATTTTTAACAAAATTTTATAAAGTATTTTTTTATACTATTTTTTAAAGCAAAATGTGTGCTTTTTAAATTAAATGGATCTAATTCGGTTAGTTAAAATGAATTATTTACAATAGAAATTGCTGTGATTGAATTAGTTTTTACAGATAGTTTGAGAGAGTGAAGTTGAAATACTGTATGTTTTTCCTATAAAAAACATTGATTTTTAATTTATTAAGCGATATGTGTTGATTCTATAATTCCGAATTATAAATGGTACATATTGCTTTTTTAGATTTTGAAAAAAAAGTATATTTATATACCATTTTTGATTTGTATACATTATTTTTTGGCAACAAATTGCGGCTTATTTCATCAAATTGTAGAAAAAATCCATCTTTTTTGTTTATTGAAATTACTTAGTTAAGTATTTTTTTTAACTAATTTTAAGAGTGTGAGAATGTTTTGATATAATGCTACCTAGACAAAATGATTTTATCCATGGTTTTAAAGTAATAAAAATAGGAATCAACTTATTTGTATGTAGTTCGTTTATCTGCCGTGAAGATTTTATTGTAAAGAATGCTAAAATGCAAAATCATATCAGTATAACGGTATAAAAGTACTGATTATCAATTTTTTAGTTCTTATTTATCATGGGTTTAGGAATGTAATAATTAGGCCACTACCTTTATATCTAATAGCACATCCATTTGATTTTTAATATACATCTCATTGGCATCATTTAAAAAACCAATCGGTGTATAGTGAATATATCTTTTTCGGTACGATTCAAACAAGGATGAAATTCGCAAATGATCAACTTCTGTTTTTCTGCTGTTTATGTACTGATCAATAATATCTTTTGTTTGGTGGTTGGGATTATTGGCAAACGCTAATAATTCGCCAATTCCGTCGCAAAACCAAGCGCCTAAATCATTTTCGTCTGATAAACATGAAAACGTATTCGTAAAACTGTCAAATTCCAAAACAATGTTTGATTGAAATCTTTTGTTAAAATCTTCCAGATTTACAGATACGATACCGAGGTTGAAAATTTGTGAGCTACTTAAATCTTTTTTGATTTCACGATCGACGTAAATACTTTTTATTGCGGATAACATAGTAAGTTTAGTTTAATAAAACGCCCAATAACTTAATATCGGGCGTTTTTACACCAAAGGTGTCATTTCTATTTCAAAGCATAATGTATCAAACAATTTAAATGCCAAATAAATAGATGTGCAATGTAATAATCTTAAAATCAATTGTTTATTTTTAAAAATAATTTTTTTTCATAAAAACCCACCCACTTTTTATCAAAAAATTATGGTAAAAAAATCCCCACATTGTATAAAAAAACCTTAAAAAGGGATTTTTATATGCTACTTTTTTCTAGTAATGGTTTGTTTATAGACTAATTTTAGGTCAGTCATTTTTATTGTAAATATTTTAAAGCGTTTGTTGCTGCCAATTTTTAAACAAAAATCGGCATATTTTACTCTTATTAAAGAAAAAGCTCTTTGAATGGTCATTATCTTTCTTTAATGTATAAGTCTTGGTTCGAATTTATTAATTGCATGCTCGAAGTTTCTATTTTGGGGCAAGGTATTTGCGTGATTGTTCTAAAATAAATTATTATGAAATCTGAAAATGCTGTTAATCCTCCTGATCAAATCAATCAAAATTCTTCCACTTTTCGAACTGATATTTTGAGGGGATTAAACCAAAAAAATAAAAAACTTCCATCGAAATATTTTTATGATAAAATTGGCGACCGACTTTTTCAAACCATTATGAAAATGCCTGAATACTATCTCACAAATTGTGAACTAGACATTTTTAAAAACAAAACCAGTGAAATTGCCGAAGTGATAATGCACAATCACACACCGTTCGATTTGATAGAATTAGGAGCCGGAGATGCCACAAAATCGGTTTATCTATTGCAACATTTATTGGAAAAAAACGCGGCTTTTAGTTATCTTCCTATCGATATTTCCGAAAATATTTTGTCGGAATTGGTGCAGCAAATGGAAACGAAATTGCCCCAGCTATCCGTAGTTCCCATGGAAGGTGATTATTTTGAAATGCTAGAACAAGCCACCAAACAATCCGAAAACCGTAAAGTGGTTCTTTTTTTAGGAGGAAATATCGGCAATATGGAAGCAGACGAAGCCTTGCTTTTTTGTAAAACACTGCACAGCAAGTTGCATCCTGGGGATATGGTACTTATGGGGTTCGATTTAAAGAAAAATCCGCATACCATTCTTGCTGCATACAATGATTCTGAAGGAATTACGGCAGCATTTAATGTGAATCTTTTAAACCGTATCAATCGTGAATTGCATGCTGATTTCAAAATAGAAAATTTTCAACATTATCCGGTTTATGATCCTGTTTCAGGTGCATGCCGCAGTTATTTGGTCAGCATTTGCAAACAAAAGGTGACAATTGATGATGAAGTGATTGATTTTGAAGCAAATGAGTTGATTGACATGGAAATTTCACAGAAATTCACCATCGAACAAATCCATCATTTAATGAATCGCGCGGGCTTTCAGTCATTAAAAAATATTAGTGATTCCAAAAAATGGTTTATTGATGCTATTTGGATGGCTTAAAAAAAAGAAAAAAATGAATCAAAACACTTCTAGTAAAAATGCAACCAAAAAAACAGATTGGCTGGCAATGTATCGCCACATTCGCACGCATACAGAAACTATTTGCGAACCCTTGCAAACTGAAGATTATGTGGTGCAACCAATAGTTGATGTGAGTCCGCCGAAATGGCATTTAGGACATACTACTTGGTTCTTTGAAACGTTTTTGTTGCAGCCGCATTTGCCAGATTATCAAGTTTTTAACGCCAATTATAATTATGTGTTTAATAGCTATTACGAAACGATTGGAGCACGTGTAATTCGTACCGACAGAGGTAATTTAAGCCGTCCGTCTGTTGCAGAAATTTATCAGTACAGGGCGTATGTAGATGCGCAAATGGCGCTTTTTTTACAAAGTATCCACTTTACGCAGCATTTACATCCGTTATTGGAATTGGGATTAAATCATGAACAGCAACACCAAGAGCTACTTTTGGCGGATATAAAATATATCTTGGGACACAACCCGCTTTTTCCTGTTTACGAATCTAAAAAAATGCCAGAAAACAAAGTGTTTTTAGATGATTCAATGTGTACTATTAACGAAGGTATTTATGAAATTGGTTATAACGGTGACGGATTTTGTTTTGACAATGAAAAGAACAGACACAAGGTTTTTTTGAATCGCTTTCAGATTGCAACATCGCCCGTTACTAATGAAGAGTTTCTGCAATTTATAGAATCGGGAGGTTATCGTGATTTTAAGTATTGGCATGCAGAAGGTTGGGATTGGGTGCAAAAGCATCAAATAGAAGCACCACTTTATTGGCATTTTATTGATGACAGATGGATGTATTACACCTTCAATGGATTGCAGGAAATAAACAGGCAGCAAGCGGTTTGTCATGTAAGCTTTTACGAAGCAGCAGCTTTTGCCCAATGGAAAGAAATGCGTTTGCCAACCGAAGCAGAGTGGGAGGTTGCAGCCGAAGAATTAGATTGGGGAAGTCGTTGGGAATGGACAAATTCGGCCTATTTACCTTATCCAGGGTTTCAAAAAGAAGCAGGAGCTGTGGGCGAATACAATGGCAAATTTATGGTGAGCCAAATGGTTTTGCGCGGAGCTTCGATTGCTACACCAGCAAACCACAGCCGTAAAACATACCGCAATTTTTTCTATCCCAATTTAAGGTCGCAATTCACAGGAATTCGATTAGCAAAGTAGATTTTTTTTATTGTAATTTGGAATTAATGTTAAAATAAAGAAATATTTTTAACGTGTTGTTAGGGAATTCTTTAATCGCCAAACAGTTTATTCTTTGTAATTTTATAATTCACAAAAAGAAAGCAAACATGAAATCATCGATTTTTATTAATACGTTCAGCATCATTTTAGCTAGTTTTTTCATTATGCCTATTTTGGGTTGCAACAAGAAAACTACTGAATTTGCCACCCGAAACACCGCCTCTAATAAGCCATCTATGCAAGTGGTTACAGATACAGCAACGTTTGCGGCAGGATGTTTTTGGTGTGTGGAAGAACAGTTTAAGCAGTTAAATGGGGTGCTTTCGGTTACATCTGGATATACTGGTGGAACGCTTTCTAATCCAACTTACGAAGAAGTAACTTCAGGAAACACGGGGCATGCAGAGGCGTGTGCTATTGTTTTTAATCCACAAGTGATTTCATACAGAGAATTGTTGCAAGCTTTTTTCGTAGCTCACGATCCCACACAATTGAATCGACAAGGAAATGATATTGGTACGCAATACCGCTCGGCAATTTTTTACCATAATTCGGAACAAAAAGAATTGGCTGAATTTTATATTAATGCATTAAACAAAGAAAAAGCATACAACCAGCCCATCGTTACAGAAGTGTCATTGTTCAAAACTTTTTATCCGGCCGAAGAATACCATCAAAATTATTATGAAAACAATCCGGATAAAGCTTATTGCCGATTGGTGATTCAACCAAAACTGGAAAAATTCAAAAAGGTTTTTAAAGAGCAATTAAAAAAATAAGTTGCTAAAATTGTTGGAGTAAAGCAAAGGCAAATTCAATCTTCTTGAACAACAAAAAAACCTGATTCATAAAACCCATAGTAAGTAGTAGCGCCTTTTGTTTTTTGTACGGCCATTCCAGTAAATCCGCTAAATGCAGGTAAAATCAACTGATTTTTTTGAACCACAAAACATGGCAATCTTTTGCTTTTATTTTTTAACAACGGAATTTGAACTCCCGGATGAAAGTGACCCGATATGGTGGGTAACTTTTGATTTTCTAAAGGTTCATGAACCAGCAAAATACCGCAAATTTCCAAATGCTGGTAAATATTTTTAAAACCTAAATTTTTTATGAACGAATCGGACAAACGGTCGTGATTTCCCTTCACTAATTGAAAGTTAATAGTGTAATTTTCTGCGATAAGTAGTTTTAAATCAGTTACTTCTTTGTTGTTTCCGGCGTGGATTAAATCGCCAACAATAAGGATGTCTTTTGGCTGATAATGCGAAATTAGATTTTTTAATCGCTGCAAATCAAGTGTGTGCAAATAAGAAGGCATTGCAATGCCATTTTTCCGAAAGTAGGCACTTTTACCAGAATGCAAATCCGAAAAAATCAATGTTTTTAACGCAGGCCAAAACATGCTTCGCTGATTGTTTAATAGAAATTCTTGCCCGCCAAAATGCAACAATTTTTCGATAATTTTCATTTCTTTTTTTTCTTTAAATTTCGTTCAATCATTCGTTCCAAACGGGTTGCTAAATCTTCACTTGATAGCGATTGCCTTAAACTATCTGCTTTAATTGGAAAACTTAATGGTGTGTATCGGTCTGAAAATTGTAATAACACGGTGCTTTCAGCAATTCTTTGAAAGGTTTTTTGCAGCCGCACTTCTTCTAATTGTTGATTGAAAACTTCAGTGTATGCTTGTTTTACCAATAAATGAGTAGGCTCGTTTTCTTCTAAAACTTTAAAAATAATTCCCGATGATGCCTGAAGCGATTTGTTGTTTCGTTGAGCACCCGGAAAAGTTTGTATCACCAAACCTGCAATCACGGCAATGTCTCTGAACTTGTGCAGCGCCATTTCAGCTGCATTGATGCTTCCCAACACATCATCCATCAATCCGTTACTGCTTAAAAGTTCTTGCAATAATTCTTCATTAATAGGAATGGGTTGGTCTGAAAACAACTCAAAACCAAAATCGTTCATTGCGATGGAAAAACTAATCGGGAAACGTTTACTTATACGATAAGCAATTACAGTAGCCATCACTTCGTGCACAAATCTTCCCTCTAAAGGATACATAAACAAATGATACCCCTCTCGTGTATGAATGCTTTCTACTAGAAATTCTTTTTCAGTGGGCAATGTGGAATAGGTTTTTTGATACTGCAACAAAGGACCTAAAAAAGCAACTTCTTTCGCTTTTGATTCGCTTTTTGCTGCTTCGGCTATTTTTTTTCGCAAAAATGATCCTAAATCGGCACTTAAAGGCAATCTGCCACCTAACCAACTGGGCGTGATGGCTTTTCCTGATGCGTTGCGTACAAAAACCGTAAGTTCTTTCATGCGAACATATTCCAAAACCCTTCCTGCTAATATAAATTTATCTCCTACTTTTAATTTAGTGAGAAAATATTCTTCTACCATTCCGATATATCCGCCCGAAACATATTTTACTCGAAGCATGGCATCGCTCACAATCACACCAATATTTAGGCGGTGCAGCATGCCAATTCTTCTTTTGGTAATCACATATTTCCCGTCATCGGCAACAGACACCCTGTGAAATTCCTCGTAATGTTCGCCCAATTTACCGCCTTTTGTGATAAAAGCCAAGCACCACAACCAATCTTCTTCAGAGATAAAATGAAAAGCGTGGGTGTTTTTAATGATTGAAAATGTTTCTTCTGGATAAAAACCGCCACCCAAAGCCAAGGTTACTAAAAACTGAATCAGCACATCGTATGTTAAAACCAAAGGTTCTCGTTTCTCGATGATTTTATTTTTAAAAGCATCTTTGAGAGCAGCAACTTCAAGCAGTTCCAAAGAATGGGTAGGAACAAAATAAATGGTAGATGTTTCAAAGGGAGAATGACCACTTCTGCCTGCTCTTTGAAGAAACCGGGCAATACCTTTGCTAGATCCTATTTGAACCACGGTGTCAACAGGTTTAAAATCAACCCCTAAATCGAGTGATGAGGTGCAAACAACTGCTTTTAATTGCCCGTTGCTTAGCGATTCTTCAATCCATTTACGAAGATGATGATCTATGGAACCATGATGAAGCGCAATTTGACCAGCAAAATCGGGGTGCGCATCCAATAACAATTGATACCAAAGCTCACTTTGGCTGCGGGTGTTGGTAAAAATAAGGGTGGATCTACTTTTTAAAACAAGTTGTACCACTTTGTTGGTTAGTTTACTACCAAGATGACCAGCCCATGGCAAAACGTCCACATGATCTGGATAAATAGGCACTATTTTTATCTGCTTTTTTTCTTTCGATATAATTTTTATTTTTTGGGGAAAATGAGGCAGCAATACATCCATTGCCTGATCTATATTGCCAATGGTGGCTGTAATTCCCCAAATTTTTAGTGCGGGAAGTGTACTTTTAAGATATGCAATAGCAAGTTCAACCATAACGCCGCGCTTGTTTCCCAGCAATTCGTGCCATTCATCAACAGCAATGCAGGCTACATTTTTAAAAAATTGATTGCGACTTTTTTGCGCTAAAAGTAAATGCAAACTTTCGGGTGTCACAATGAGCACATCGGGCATTTGCTTGGTTTGTTTTGCTTTTTGTTTGGGATCGGTGTCGCCATTGCGCACTTCAACCTGCCAATCGAGGCCAATTTCATCAGCGGCATGTTGCATAGCCCTTGCTAAATCTTTTGCTAATGAGCGAATGGGAGTTACCCAAATAAGTTTTAAACCGGTTTTTGTACCATCATATCGATTCATAAAATCTATGGCAGCAGCCAAAAACACCGAAAATGTTTTACCAAAACCTGTGGGGGCAATTACCAAACCGCTGTATCCTTTGTGGTAGTAATTCCAAGTGCGTTCTTGAAACTCAAAGGGTGTTTGTTGGTTGCGGTGCATCCAATCGGTAATAATTTGGTAACCTTCGGTGGTATTTACGTTTTTCATATTAGGTAATTAGCCTTTTAACATCTTCTAAGTCATCAATTTGAGTAGCGTTTTTATCTTTGCGCCAACGTAAAATTCTGGGAAACCGCAAAGCAACTCCCGATTTGTGCCGACTGCTAAAACCAATACCTTCAAAAGCAATTTCAAAAACCAATTCAGGTTTTACAGTGCGCACAGGACCAAACTTTTCAATGGCATTTTGGTTTACAAATTTACTCACTTCTTGAATTTCTTTATCGGTAAGCCCTGAATATGCTTTGGCAATGGTGACCAATTCGTTGCCGTTTTTCACAGCAAATGTGTAATCGGTATAATAACCGCTTCTTCGTCCGCTTCCTTTTTGTGCATAAATAAGAACCGCATCAATGGTTAATGGATCTGTTTTCCATTTCCACCAATCGCCGCGTTTTCTGCCCGTGTGATAAGGCGAGTGTAGGTTTTTTAGCATTAATCCTTCACTATTTATGGCTCTTGCATTGTTGCGAATTGCCGCTAATTGATCCCAACTTTTTTCATTGATAACAGGCGACAAATGGATAGATTCTTGACCCGGTTTATTGAAATATCTTTCTAAAACAGCTCTTCTTTTTGCTAATGGCTCTGGTCGAAGATCTTGGTTTTGCCATTCCAACACATCATAAATGTACAACGAAACAGGTAGTTCATCAAGCATTTTTTTAGGAAGGTTTTTACGGTTGAGCCTTTTTTGAAGTTCACTAAAATTATAAACTTCTTGATTTTTAACCACTAAAAGTTCGCCATCAATCACAAAATCATATGTAAAATTGGCAAATGCTGCTTCGATTTCAGGAAATTGGTTGGTGATTAGTTCCTCGCCACGCGACCAAATAAAAAACGAACCATCTCTTTTAATCACTTGTGCCCGAATACCGTCCCATTTATATTCAATTTGCCAATCGGAAATATTGCCCAGCGACTCTAAGTCTTTGTCTAGCGCATAAGCCAAACAAAAAGGGTAGGGTTTGCTTTTATTAACTTGCGTGTATGCACCGGTGATTAATCCTTCAAAATCAACATCCTCGCGGTTCCATTCCCCCATAATACTGTGAGTTACCGCCGCTGGTTCCTTATCGAAATGTTTTGCCAAAGCATTTATAACGGTTTTAGAGGAAACACCAATTCTAAAACTTCCGCCAAGCAGTTTGTTAAAAATAAACCGTTCGGTACTGTTCATTGCATGCCAATTAGATACCACATACGCTCGTTTCTCGTCTTCGGTGGCATCTTTCAAAGCTGTGATTTCATCCATATATTGGCTGAGCGATTTTTCGGATCGGGTTTCATAATTGGGTAGCAAAAGGGCAACGGTTTCGCCTAAATCGCCCACAGCTGCATAACTTTCTGCAAAAAGCCACTCAGGCAATTTTGTTTCTTCCAAAATCCATTGTTTAAGCAATTTGGTGGTAACGCTTCTTTTTGGGCGCTTGCCTGTGAAAAGAGACAAAAACCATAATTTATCCTCATTTGAAGCTGTTTTAATAAACAATTCAATAGCTGCTATTTTTTGCAAATTTTTATTGGTGCTGTCTAAAGTATGGATAAGCTGGGCAAATTCTTTCATACGCTTTCCGGTATTTGTTCGTCCTCTTCTTCATTTCCAAAAGCAGTGTGCAGTTCTACTGCATGCATCCCGTTTTCATTAAGATATTTAGCAAAAGCAGCAGTTTGTCCGTGGGTAACATAAACTTTTTCAGCTTCTGTAGCTTTCACAGCAGTTAAAAGTCCGTCCCAATCGGCATGGTCACTCACCGCAAATCCTGCATCGGCACTTCGCCATCTTCTTGCACCGCGCACTTGCATCCAACCCGAACAAACGGCATAAACCATATTAGGAATTTTCTTTAAAACGGTACTTTCAACTAAGGCAGGGGGCACAATTACAACTGCTTGGTTCACATGTTGCACCGATTCACGAAAGTCAACAATTTGATAATCGGGAAGATTAACACCCACGCTTTTATAAGCTTCATTCAATTTTGCAATGGAATAATGAGTGAATAGGGGGGCAACACCGCTTACAGCTTTTAGGATACGTTGCGCTTTTCCAAGAGAATATCCCACAAAGACAGAAGTTTTACCGTTTTTTTGGTTGGCAATGACCCAATCGCGCATCAATTGATTCAATTGTTCCACAGACGACCATTTGTAAATAGGCAAACCAAAAGTGCTTTCTGTTACAAATTCGTGGCATTTAACTGGTTCAAAAGGAATTGACAATCCATCGTTTTGTAACTTGTAATCACCCGAAACTACAGCTATTTTTCCCTTATATTCCATTCGGATTTGAGCCGAACCAATAATGTGACCTGCGGGGTGCAAAGAAACTTTTACCCCGTTTATGGTTAGCGACTCATTGTAAGCAATGCCTTGTACCTGAATATCTTTACCAATTCGGCTGTGAAGTATAGGTACTGTAAAATGATGACACAAATAGCGTTTCATTCCCCAACGGGCATGATCGGCATGCGCGTGTGTTATAAGTGCATAATCAACGGGTTTCCATGGATCAATATAGAAATTTCCGGGTATGCAATAGATGCCATTTTCGGTAAAATTTAGTAAACGCATAAGAAAAACATTTCGTTTGTATTAAAAAGTAATATGCGTGTTTTTTAGCGTGCTTTAATATACCTAAAGCTACTTTATTTTAAGGGAATCTGCAAGCTTATTTTAAAAGAAACTTGCAGATGATTGTTATTTTCGTCCTCTCATTTTAGAAAAAATCCAAAGAATGATTCCAATTACAAGGAAAACAAGGAAGAAAGCCCACCACATTCCTGCTTTAAAAATGGTTTCTACGGCTTCGCAACTGGTAAGTAACAAGCACATAAAGCCGATACTACCAAATAAAAAATATTTTTTCATAGCTTCAATTTTTATATAATTAAAGATAATCATAAAATTTATAAAAAATGGTTTTTTATAGCATATTTATGTTACTTGATGGCGTATAGAGGTTGATTGGTAAAGCCAACTTTTTGATTTTTAGAAGGTTTACAGACGAATAATGCAGTTAATTTTTTTTGTAAACATGATAATAAACATGCAGTGTGACATTTACCAAGACTGAAAACCCGTTAGAGAGAATAATGGGCCATTCATTTTTCAAAACTCCATAAACCACCCAAAGTGCAACCCCACAAATTAAAACAATGATGGTTCCGTGGGAAATGTTCTCCACTTCTTTTTCTTTTAAAACTTTAATGAGTTGTGGAAGCATGGATATAGATGTTAAAATACCTGCTATTGTTCCGATAATTGTTTCCATAGTTAAAAGGTGAGATGGTTAGTTATCCATAAAGATACGCTTTTAACTTAAAGTTGGTAACATAAATATGTTATAATAAAGAATTGCTAATACGTATTTTTAGGGGATTGGTTTGGTGAGCACAAAAAAATCAATCCTCTTCATCAAAATCCTCATCATCGTCATTTGTTTCTTCTTGTTCATACTCAAAAAACGAAAAAATAGAACCGCCATAT
This sequence comes from Paenimyroides aestuarii, assembly GCF_024628805.1. Lineage (NCBI taxonomy): Bacteria > Pseudomonadati > Bacteroidota > Flavobacteriia > Flavobacteriales > Flavobacteriaceae > Paenimyroides > Paenimyroides aestuarii. The sequence continues at coordinate 1,758,066 of NZ_CP102382.1, forward strand.
TTTCTGCTGTTACTAAAACGCTCCAAATGCTCCATCTTTGTTTGCGTAGAGTGTTCAATAATCAATAAACCATCAGCTTCGAGCAATTCATTTTCAAAGATCAATTGGTAGATTTTATCAAATTGTTCTTGCGAAAAATCATAAGGTGGATCAGCAAAAATAATATCGTATTTCACTTTGCTTCGTTCTAAAAACTTATACACATCACTTTTTATCGTGGTGATATCCATCTCAAACTGTGCAGCTGTTTTCTTTATAAAATTAATACAACCAAAATCAGTATCAACACAAGTGATAGGTTCGGCACCCCGCGAGGCAAATTCATAACTGATGTTACCGGTTCCGGCAAATAAATCAAGCACTCTTAGCTCACGAAACGAAAATTGATGGTTCAATATGTTAAACAATGCTTCTTTGCTTAAATCGGTTGTGGGGCGCACAGGCAGGTTTTTTGGAGCTGTGATGCGTCGGCCTTTAAATTTTCCTGAAACTATTCTCATGCGTGCAATAAAATATAATGTTGTTTAAGTTCTTCGTATGTTACAGAAAGTGTTTGGGCAAGCGTTTGCATATCGGCAACCGAAACATGGCGTATAAAACGATAAGCAATCTGGTATAAATCACTTTCGGTGCTTATATTGCCATAAAATGTAACGGCTTGGGTTTCTGGATTTAGTTGCAGTTGTTCAAAAACAAATAATAGATAATAAATAAAATCTTCTTTGGTTTGAAACTCGTAGCTGTTAAAAAAAAGTAATTTTTTTTGTTTCGTGAGCACCAATTCAAAATGGGTAGCGCCCACGTGTACAAAAAGATTGGTAACTGCATCATTTCCAGATTTTGCCAAAAAATGCTGCACCAAAGAGGTGTTTATGTGCTGAAAAGTAAAACTTCCAAAAACATCTAAAAAATAATTGTTAAATGCCACATAAGGCACATAAATATTATTCATATCGGATTGTGGCAAGTTGTCGTAATCAAAATAATCTGTAGGAAAAACCTTGGTATTGTACTGCAAATAGCTTCCCAGCGAAGTTTCATCAAACAAAGCCGTAGGTACAAATGTGTTTAAATTATTATGGTGCAAAACCACTACGTCTTGAAAACCACTTTGCAAAGCTTCTTCCTTATCAAAAAAAACATCTAATTGCTGTTCAATAGTCTTGTATGGATCTAAAGTAAACGACTTTATATGCGAAACCTGATTGCTTACTTGATTTTTAACGCAATAACTAAAGTTTTGTAACGATACTTGTATGTATAATTTTTGAAACGATTCGTTCAACATAATCATAAAATGTATAAGAATCAAAAGTACAATTTTTTTGTTGATTAATAGTATCTTTGTGAAAACCCGATTACAAATAATGACCATTACGCAATTTTATCAACAATTAAAAAACACTTTTCCGTTTGAATTAACCTTAAAGCAAGACGCCTTTTTAAAAAAGATTTCGCAGTTTGTTTTAAGTGATAATCCCGATGAAATTTTTGTTTTAAAAGGATATGCCGGTACCGGAAAAACCACATTGCTGTCTAATTTGGTGCATCAATTACCATTTGTAAACAAAAAATATGTAATGTTGGCACCAACGGGTAGAGCTGCCAAAGTAATATCGAATTACGCCAAGCAACCTGCATATACCATTCACAAAAAAATTTATTATCCCAAAAAAGATAAAAATTCGGGTGTGGCATTTACCATGCAAGCAAACAAACACAAAAACACCATTTTTATTGTGGATGAATCGTCAATGATTTCCGATCATGTAACCGATGCAACCATGTACACGCACGGTTCGTTGTTAGACGATTTAATGTATTATGTGTATTCCGGGCAAAATTGCAAACTCATTATTGTGGGCGATACTGCACAATTACCACCTGTTGGAATGGACGAAAGCCCAGCCTTGAACGAAGATAAATTGGCATTGAATTACCAAATGAAAGTCGATTTTATTGAATTGACCGAAGTGATGCGTCAGGAAGAAGATTCAGGAATTTTATACAACGCCACCGAGCTTCGCGAACAGTTGCAGCAAGAATTTTACGATTTTTTTGAATTCGATGTAAAGCCTTTCAAAGATATTATTCGCTTGCAAGATGGTTATGAAACGCTTGATGCCATTCACGATGCCTATTCTAAGAAAGGAACCGAAGAAACTATTTTTATTGTGCGATCAAACAAACGCGCCAACCAATACAACCAGCAAATTAGAACCCGAATTTTAGACAACGAAAGCGAAATGAGTGCCGGCGATTACATCATGGTGGTAAAAAATAATTACTTTTGGTTGAAAGATTCCAAAACCACAGATTTTATAGCAAATGGCGATATTTTGGAAATTTTACAAATCTATAAACACCACGATTTATATGGATTTCGGTTTGCATCGGTAAAAGTCCGCATGATTGATTACCCCGATATGGATGCCTTTGATACCATTGTTTTGTTAGATACCTTGCATTCCGAATCGGCAAGTTTAACCTACGAAGAATCGAACCGATTGTATCAGGAAGTGTTGCTAGATTATCAAGAAGAAACTACTGCTTTTCGGAGAATGCAAAGGGTGAAAAACAATGAATATTTTAATGCCTTGCAAATTAAATTTGCGTATGCAGTAACTTGTCACAAATCGCAAGGCGGACAATGGGACACTGTTTTTATAGAACAACCTTATTTGCCAAACGGCATTAATAAAGATTATATGCGCTGGTTATATACCGCACTTACACGTGCAAAAGAAAAAGTATATTTAATAGGCTTTAGCGATGATTTTTTTGAAGGGTAGATTTTTCGGTATAGGTTCATATAAAAAACTATGTCCTCTTAAAATTGAAACTTCGTTATGTCTAATTCTATGTTGTTAAAAAATATAAAATGAATAATTTAAAAATAATAGCCGTAATACCGGCACGATATGCATCTACACGCTTTCCTGCTAAATTGGTTCAAGATTTAGGTGGGAAACCAGTGGTAGTGCAAACTTATTTAGCAACGGTTGCCACACAGCTTTTTGATGAGGTTTTAGTGGCAACCGACCATGAGATTATTTTCAATTTATTAAAACAGCACCATGTAAATGTGGTAATGAGCAGTGATTCGCATAAAAGTGGTAGCGACCGTATTGCCGAAGTGGTAAAGAATATCGATTGTGATGTCGTAGTAAACGTTCAAGGCGATGAACCTTTTGTGAGTAAAGAAAATTTAGAAAATTTAATTGCTATTTTTAAAAGCGATCTTGAAAAAAAAATAGATTTGGCATCTTTGATGTTCGAGATTGATGATTTAGAGACAATCAATAATCCAAACAATGTAAAAGTGGTAGTAGATCAAAACTTGAAAGCTTTGTATTTTTCGAGAGCAACCATTCCGTTTCCGCGAGATGGAAAAGCTTATGTGCCTTATTACCAACATATAGGTGTTTATGCCTATCGAAAAAATGCATTATTAGATTTTACTACTTGGCAAATGAAAGGTTTAGAAGCCACTGAAAAGTTGGAACAACTTCGTTATTTAGAATATGGAAGAACCATACAAATGGTGCTTACAAACCATATCGGTATTGGTATTGATACTAAAGAAGATTTAGAAAAAGCCCGATTACTTTGGAAGTAATACTGATACAGTAATCGTTTTTATCCAATGGGTTATAATCAATTTTAGATCAATAAATGGAATTTTTTCCATCCATAAATATTTGTGAGTTAAACGGTAGCAACTATACTATAAAAGCAAAGCGTTTCTACTATTAACAGTGGAAACGCTTTGTTACAACTACTTCAACTTTTCTTTTAGATAGCTTCCTGTAATTGATTTTTTATTTTTTACAATTTCTTCTGGTGTACCGGTTGCTACAACAGTTCCGCCGTTTTTACCACCTTCTGGACCTATATCAATTACATAGTCGGCACATTTTATCATGTCTAAATTGTGTTCAATCACAATAATAGAATGTCCTTTTTCAATGAGTGCCTGAAATGATTGCAATAATTTCTGAATATCATGGAAATGCAAACCAGTAGTAGGTTCGTCAAAAATAAACAAAGCACGCTCTTTTACGGCTCCTTTTCCCAAAAATGTCGCTAGTTTTACGCGTTGTGCTTCCCCGCCAGATAGGGTGGAAGAGGATTGCCCCAATGCTACATATCCCAAACCAACATCCTGCAATGGCTGAATTTTCTGTGCAATTTTATCTTGATTGTGGTTTGTGAAGAATGCCATTGCTTCATCAACGGTTAAATTTAAAACGTCAAAAATACTTTTACCTTCAAATTGTACTTCTAAAACTTCTTTTTTAAAGCGTTTTCCTTTACATGCTTCGCATTCTAAATGCACATCCGCCATAAATTGCATTTCAATGGTAACCACTCCATCGCCTTTACAAACTTCGCATCGTCCTCCTTCCACATTAAAAGAGAAATGTTTGGGTTGGTAATTTCGCATTTTTGAAAGTTTTTGTTTGGCAAACAAATCGCGAATATCATCGTATGCTTTGATGTATGAGATAGGGTTTGAACGAGAACTTTTTCCTATTGGGTTTTGATCTACATATTCAATGTGTTTAATGTGCGAAAAAGAGCCTGTAATTTCATTGAATTGCCCGGGTTTTTCGCTGGTACCTATTAAGTGCTTTTCTAATGCAGGATATAATATTTTTTTTACTAGAGTAGATTTTCCGCTACCCGAAACCCCACTCACCATGGTTAAACAATCTAATGGAAACACCACATCTATGTTTTTTAAATTGTTTTCTCGTGCCCCTTTTACCTCGATAAAGTTTTTAACGGGACGGCGTTTTTTAGGAACTTTAATCTCTAAATCGCCGTTTAAATATTTTGCTGTTAATGTATCGGCTTGTAAAATCTCTTTAAAAGTTCCCTGTGCCATCAATTTTCCGCCTAAAACTCCGGCTTCGGGACCAATATCTATGATTTCATCGGCAGCTTTCATCACATCTTCGTCGTGTTCCACGATAATTACAGTATTTCCTAAATTCCGAAGGTTTTTTAAAACCTCGATCAATTTTTCTGAATCACGCGAATGGAGTCCGATACTTGGCTCGTCTAAAATATACATCGATCCCACCAAACTACTTCCTAACGATGTTGCTAGATTGATACGTTGCGACTCACCACCAGAAAGCGTAGCAGACCTGCGGTTGATGGTTAAATAATCCAAACCAACATCGCTTAAAAACTGCAAACGGTTGTTAATTTCCAACAACAATCTCTTGGCAACTTTGCTTTCAAATTCGTTTAATTTTAACGATTTAAAGAAATCACGCAACTCGTTAATTGGTAAATCAACCAAATCAGAAATGGTTTTGCCACTCACTTTTACATAGTTGGCTTCGGCACGCAATCGTTTTCCATGGCAAAGATTGCATTTGGTTTTCCCTCGATAGCGCGACAATAACACCCGATTTTGTATTTTGTAATTGTTTTCTTCTAAATCTTTAAAAAAATAGTTCAATCCCGTAAAATATGAATTTCCTTCCCAAATTAATTGCTTTTGGCTGTCGGTTAATTCATAAAAAGGTTTGTGAATTGGAAAATCGAATTTATGGGAATTGTTTACCAATTGATCGCGGTACCACGACATGCTTTCGCCTCGCCACGGATAAATGGCGTTTTCATAAACCGATAAAGCCGTATTTGGAATAACCAAATCTTCATCGATACCAATTGTGGTTCCAAAACCATCGCATTTAGGGCACGCTCCATAAGGGTTGTTAAAGCTAAACAAGTGGATATTAGGCTCTAAAAAGGTAATGCCGTCTAATTCAAATTTATTGTTAAACTCCAGCTGTTTGCCGGTTTCCAATTCATGAAGATACAATACGCCTTTGCCTTCAAAAAAAGCTGTATCTACTGCATCAGACAATCGATTGTAGAAATCTTCATCATGCCGAACCACCAAACGATCAATAATCAGCTGTATATCTTCAGATTTGATCTTTTTTGATGCAAATTCTTCAACAAATTCATCAATTCTTTTGGTTTCTTTTTTATAAAATAATCGGGCAAAACCTTGCTGCAATGCAATTTTTAATTGATCAATTAAGGTGCGTTCTTTTATTTCATATACAGGAGCAAGTAACAACCATTTTGATTCTTCATTGAAATTTTTTACTGCATCAATCACATCGGTTACGGTATGTTTTTTTACTTCATTGCCAGATATGGGAGAAAAAGTGGTACCGATTCGGGCATATAAAAGCTTTAAATAATCATAAATTTCGGTTGATGTACCAACGGTAGAACGCGCATTGGTGGTATTCACTTTTTGTTCAATCGCAACTGCAGGCGCAATACCTTTAATGTATTCCACTTTTGGTTTATTAATTCTGCCTAAAAATTGGCGCGCATACGAAGATAAGCTTTCCACATAGCGTCGTTGCCCTTCTGCATAAAGGGTGTCAAAAGCCAAGCTGGACTTGCCAGATCCCGACAAACCTGTAACTACCACCATTTTGTTTCGCGGAATTACAACATCGATATGTTTTAAATTGTGCAAATGAGCACCTTTGATTATGATATTTTGTTTTGGGTCGATTTTCGAAAAATCAGTTTTTTTCATTGCTTGTACATAAAATAACTACAAATTTACGAATTATTAAACGAAGATTATACCTTGTGAATTCACAAAAAAATCATATTTGAATGAAAGATTTTTTCTTTAAGTTTTTTTTAAGAATTATTTTTTTATATATTTGTTCTTATAACTCTAAATAAACAAGCCTATTACATATCTATACTTATAGTAAAAACCTAAAACATAAGTTAAGATGGCAAAAGAAATTTTGTCAGATGCAGTATTAGTTCAACAATACGCTTCTGGAAATGAAATGGCTTTGGCGCAATTAATAGAGCGTCACAAATCACGCATATATAGTTTTATTTTTTCAAAAGTAAAAGACCGAGATTTATCAGATGATATTTTTCAGGAAACCTTTATTAAAGTGATTAATACCATAAAAAAAGAAAATTATAACGAAGAAGGAAAGTTTTTACCTTGGGTAATGCGTATTGCGCACAACTTGATTATTGATCATTTTAGAAAACAATCTAAGGTGAAAATGCAGCGCGATCAAGAAGAATATTCCATCTTTGGAAAAATGATTGACAATCAAATGAATATCGAAGCACAGATGATTGCAGGGCAAATTGAAGATGACTTGCACTTGTTGGTTTTGAAACTACCTGAAGATCAGCAGGAAATTATTCGTTTGCGTTTATACGACGATTTAACTTTTAAAGAAATTGCCGAATTAAATGATATAAGCATCAACACTGCTTTGGGCAGAATGCGTTATGCCATTATTAATCTGCGAAAAATGATTACCAACAAACAAATAATTTTAAACGATTAAACAATAATAAATCTACTGTGGCGTTATATCATAAAAAATAAACCTTTTCTATGATAAAAAATTACAAAACCAACAGTAAACAAAAACCTAAACTTTTGCCTAAAACCAGTACTATTGACTTTATTTTAAACTATTCAAAAAGTACAAAAGCGGTAAAAAAAGGATCATTTCATTTCATAACTTTTCAAAACTGAAGAAAGGAACTATAAAAAGTTCCTTTCTTTATTGTTTATGGGTTTTAAGCAGCTCGTTAATGACCGATTTTTTACCAATTTTTTGCGTAATAAGATCTTTTTCCAATTTCCAACCGCGTGCTGGTGAATATTCGCGACCGTACCAAATCATTTGTAAATGCAGTTTATTCCAAGTATCTATCGGGAAAATTTTTTTAGCATCAATTTCGGTTTGCACTACATTTTTCCCCGAACTTAAATTCCAACGATACATTAAGCGGTGAATATGCGTATCAACAGGAAAAGCAGGCACATTAAAAGCTTGCGACATGACTACCGAAGCTGTTTTATGCCCCACTGCAGGCAATAATTCTAAGGCGTTGATATCTGCCGGAACTTCGCCATTGTATTGATCAATTAAAATTTTACTTAAACCATAAATACCTTTCGATTTCATGGGCGACAAGCCACACGGGCGTATAATGTCGGCAATTTCTTCTACCGAAAGTTTTACCATATCGTAGGGATTATCGGCTACAGCAAATAATTTTGGGGTAATTTGGTTTACGCGAACATCAGTGCATTGGGCTGATAACAAAACCGCAACCAATAAAGTATATGGATCTTTATGATCTAACGGAATAGGCACTTCGGGATACAACTTTTCTAATGTATCAATAACAAAAGCAACTTTTTCTTTTTTGGTCATAGGGGTATACTAATTGAACATTTTTGCATATAATTCAAACAAACGAGTAACATCAAAATACAAACCTTTTAATTTTCCGTTCTCTGCTAATTTTTCCTCCGTCGGTTCTTCATCAATATTTTCATCTGCATTAGAGGCTGTATTTGGATGTTTTATGGTTAAAAGATCATACGATCTGCCCTCATCATCTCTTAATAATTGCTGCCCACTGACCGGGAATTCTAAAATATTCATCATATAATATTCATGCGAAGTGGAAATAACATCCATTGCAGTAGCTTGTGAAAAACCGTTGCCAGTTTCAAGCATTGCACCTAATAATTTATCAAATAAATTGGATAGCTTTATATTTTTTTCCGAATCTCCGGTGTAATGATAAGCAGCTATTAACGCATCAAAAACGTTTAAATCTATAAATAAATCGTTCTTTAAAACTTTTTCATTATACTTGGCAATCTCTTTCCATTGTTCAGTAGAGATATTTTCTGAATTATAATAACCATTAATTTTTTCATCAATAGTATGTCTTCTGTTGACATTGTAATCGTTTTGTATAGTACTTCCGTAATATAAGTGATGAAAATCATCTACTGTTAAAGTGGTATCTAAAGCGATAAAACGCTCTTTCAAATGCTCAAAAAAATACGGACTTTTTTTGTTGGTGATTTCTTTTTCAATGGCTTTATAATCTACTTTTCTTGTAGCATTTGAAACTTGTGCAATGCTATTTAACGAAAATAATAAGGTAACTAGTGTAAATATTTTCATGTTTGTAAGGAATTTATTAGATTTAACAAATAAACAAAAAAATAATAATGAATACAATAAAAATAGGCGACAAGGCTCCTGACTTTTCAGGTGTCGATCAAAACGGATCCATCATAACATTAAATGATTTCAAAGGAAAAAAAATAGTTTTGTTTTTTTATCCAAAAGCTTCTACTCCTGGTTGCACAGCCGAAGCGTGTGATTTACAAAACAACATTGACCGCTTTATTGCTCAAAATTATCAATTGATTGGCGTGAGTGCCGATTCGCAAAAACGACAGTTAAATTTCGCTACAAAAAATAAGCTGCAATATCCGCTATTGGCCGATGAAGATAAACAGATTATCAATGCATATGGTGTTTGGGGACCAAAAAAATTTATGGGTAAAGAGTTCGACGGCATTCACAGAACTACTTTTATTATAGATGAGAAGGGTATTGTGGAAGATATTATTTATAAAGTAAAAACAAAAGAACATACCCAGCAAATATTAAAATAAAGCGTTTATTAAACGCTTTATTTTAAGTTTATTTTCTGTTTAAGTCTGTGATTAATAACGGATTATCTTCTTTTAATTTGTTGATTAATTTTTCAACTTCACTTCGTGTGGAATGAGCTTTTAAATGCTCTAATTCTTTTTGGGTAATTCCTACCATTTGTAAAAACGAAACTTCACCATGCGGCGTGTTGATTTTTCCCAATTCGGGATCTAATGTAAAAACCAAACCCACAATTTCGGTTTCGGTATTTGCTCTAATAGGGCCATTTGTGGGTATATATTGATTTTCTTCAAACCAATTACCCGAATTAAAAACATAACGCGCCAAGTTGTTCATCAAACCAATCACCCAAGTAGGTTCATCTGTATCGCCTTCAAAAGGTTTTAGTCTAAAAGTAAACTCAAATCCCCATTTGCTAAATTCTCCGTTTAAAGCTTCTTCGTTGTAATAAAGCTCCGACATTCCGTAGCTCACCAAATGTTTGTGAGGAGTTTGTTTGTTGGTATTGTAAATGCTTGCCCCATCGATAGGATCGGTGCCGCCTACCATAAAGTGAATGCCGCACAATGGACCATAATGCTTAGGTTCTTGTTGGGGATATAGCTTTTCTAATTGCTCATCTATTTGCAACCATCCCACAGCATCTTCTTCGGTGTAGATTTTTTGATATTCTTCTTTTGTCATCGTTCTATTCTAAATTATTCTTCTTCGATTATTCGTTGCCCAAAGTCCAAATCAAGGCTTTTTCCTTTGTAGCTCTAAAAATAGTGGTGTGTTGTTCTTTAGGTTCGTCTGCATAGTTCCATTTTAAATTAGTTCGATTATCCGTTTTTAGAATTTCAGCTAATTCATTGGTATAGGGTGAAATATCAGTAGCACTAGAGCCTGCAAACCACAGTTTTTTCTCGCTACCAGCTGGGATTTTAGTTAGATGTTCTTTCGCTGTCTTTACCAAATAGTGATCGTTCCACCATAAAGATGGATCAAATGCAATATAATAATCAAATAGTTCTGGTTCTAGAAAAAAAGTTTCCATTACAAAAAGCCCTGATAAGGATTCTCCCAAAATACCTTTTTTGCCCGATGTGCGGTATTTTTTTTCAATCTCGGGAAATAGTTCATCACTAATAAAAGCCCGGAATTTTTCCGAACCACCCACCACGGGAGCCACTTCTTTATCTTTTTCAACTTCAGTAACACCAGATAAATCTCTTCGACGCTCTGTATTTTCAATTCCAACCAAAATCATAGGCGGTATTTTTTTAGATTGGATGAGTTTTGCAAAAGTGTTGGCAATATGCGGAAAATCTTCTTTTATGCCACCATCCGCCATATACATTACTGGTAAACTGTCTTTGGATTGACTGTAACCTTCGGGTGTCCAAACATTAATTATTCTTTTCTCGTTAACACTTTTAGACTGAATTTCGATAGTTTCATGTGCTGGAATAGGGTCGTTTGGTTGTGTAGTTTTTGAACAATTACAAAAAAGAGCAACAATAATAAAGAGGAAATAAATTTTGTTCATTTTAGATATTTTTTAAGTTAGTGTTGATATAATTTTCAGGTTGATAAGTCACTCGGGCATAATTTTTCTTGAGAAGTTCATTTTTCAAACAATTTCCTGTTTTTTTATCAATTACCTTTCTCCAAATTTCATTTTGCCGAAAAAAGAGAGTGTCTTTTTTTAAAAACTGATGATTTTTTTCAAATATATGATACGATACACCCAAAGGATTTTTAGCTTTCAGTTCACCTTCCAAATGCGTGTCCGTAAGCCAAAGATTTAACTGAAATGTATTATCAGTATTGTTTTTTATTTGTAAGTCAACATAATTATAGAAAATTGCGGCACCACTTCCAAAGGGCAAAACCCTTCCTTCGTCGGGAAATGGATCAAACGAATGATTAGAACGCTCTGTAACTGTTAACGGACTGTGCGTTGCCAACCAATGAATCATATTTGCTATTTGACAAATACCGCCGCCAATTCCTGCTCTCGCCTTTCCGAAAGAAAGTTCCATACCCAATAAATAACCTTTCTTTTTTGTTGGTAAACCCACCAATTTGCAAAACGAGAATGTTTCTCCGGGCTTAATCACCACACCATTTAATTGTTTTAGAGCAATTCTTAAATTAGTAACTTTGTTTATTTGAAGCTCTTGGTTTCCGTCACCCAACTTTCGCAACAATACCGATTGATGTTTTTTTACTCTGTGAAAAGAGGAATCAATAGGTTTTAATTTAGAATAGGTGTTGCCGCTACAAAACCATTCAGCTTTGCGTTTTAAACGTCTAGTCCAAACTGCCAAAAAATATAAAATAGGATGCCTTTGGCTTAATAACTTTCTTTGTTTCAAAGTGCTTTTTTAATTAAGTCAATCAAATTTAAGGAATTAAATTAATTTTTTAAAAAATTTTGGTGCGGGAAGTGATTTTAAAAATTCTAAAGAAATAAACTAACTAGTAAAACTCACTTTATGCAATCATTTTTTGTTGTTCGTAATTAATTTTTAGGTATTTTTTAATAAAAAGTATGATATACTATTTTGCTTTAGATATTTTATAAATCTTACCACTATCGGTGATGGCGTATAAAGATTGATTTTGATGTCGTCCTAATACATCTCTAAAACGCTCGTTCTTATCAGCTAACAAACGTTCTTCGCCCGCTACCTTATTATTAGTAATAACCAATCGAATAATGTGTTGACCACTTAATGCGCCAAGAAATAAATTATTTTGCCATTCTGGAACAGCATTTCCTGTATAAAAATCGATACCACTAGGCGAAATAGATGGATCCCAATAATACACCGGTTGTTCCATACCTTCTTTTTGAGTAATGCCCTCACCAATTTTGCTACCATTGTATTCTAAACCATACGAAATTATTGGCCAACCGTAATTTTTACCTGCTTCGATAAAGTTTATTTCATCGCCACCCATTGCACCAAACTCTGCTTCCCACAACTGCTTGGTAACGGGATGAAAAGCCATGCCTTGAGGATTTCTATGACCATACGAATAAATTTCGGGTTTTGCAGTAGCATCAGCAACAAAAGGATTACTCGAAACAGGCTGTCCGTTTTTAGAAATTCGAACAATTTTCCCCAATGCTGAATTAAGTGCTTGTGCTTGCGGACGCGTTACTAAATCTGATCGTTCACCCGTACTTACATATAAATTGCCTGCGTCATCAAAAGCTAATCGACTGCCATAATGCAAACTGCCATCATAGGAAGGTTCTGCTCTATAAATTACCATAGGGTTTTCAATAACTTTTTCATCAGCACTCAATTTTCCTTTTGCAACTGCCGTTAAATTACCATTTCCATAAGCTTCTGAAAAAGACCAATAAATCATTCGGTTTGATGAGAATTCAGGGTCTAGAGCAACATCTAACATTCCACCCTGACCGCTGTTGTCCACATTTGGAAAGCCGTTCACTTGTGATTGTAAAATTCCATTCTCTGTGAAAATTTTCATGTATCCATTTTTATCTGTCACCAGTAAATTTCCATTGGGCATATCTACAATTGCCCAAGGTCTGCCAATATTTTCTGCAATTACTTCTACAGACAACTTTGTTTGGGTTTTAACACTACCAATGCGCGTTTGCCCTTCAAAAGCTGGTTTATAAGTTGTGTGGGGTGGTTGTGTTTCCACAGGATTCCCTAATTGAACAGTTTCATCGGTTGCCGTATTAGCATTATCATCATTGCAAGAAAAAATGCCTAACAATATGAAAACAGGTATAAAACTAAAATTCTTTCTCATAGCTTAAAAAATTAATATTTAGTATCTTTAAAGATAAGAATTATTTTTTGAACAAGTAATCAATCAAATCACTAAAAGCTATTTTTAGATGGAGCATGTATAAGAAAATGTTTTTTATGTTAAAGAAATATTGTTTTTAAAATAGGATATAAATAGCTAAATTTGGTTCATTAATTTCAACAACACATAATAATAAAATAGATTTAAAATGATTATAAAACCAAGAACAAGAGGTTTTATTTGTTTAACATCGCATCCTGATGGAACTGCTTTAAACATTAAAAACCAGATTGACTATGTGCAATCTAAAGGCACTATTGAAAACGGACCTAAGAAAGTTTTGGTAATTGGTGCATCTACCGGATTTGGAATTTCTTCGCGTATTGCAGCTGCATTTGGTTCGGGAGCGGCAACTATTGGGGTGTTTTTCGAAAAGCCTGCTGCTGAAGGTAAGCCTGGGACTGCCGGTTGGTATAATTCAGCCGCATTTGAAAAAGAAGCTCATGAGGCAGGTTTGTATGCAAAATCCATCAATGGCGATGCTTTTTCTGATGAAGTTAAACAGCAAACAATCGATTTAATTAAAAAAGATTTAGGAACAATCGATTTAGTAGTATATAGCTTGGCATCACCTCGCAGAACACATCCCAAAACAGGTGTGGCGTATGCATCCGTTTTAAAACCAATCGGACAAACTTTTTCTAACAAAACAGTTGATTTCCATACAGGCGTTGTTTCAGACATTTCTATAAATCCTATTGAAAGTCAAGAAGATATTGATAATACCATTGCTGTAATGGGTGGTGAAGATTGGAAATTTTGGATGGAAGATTTGCACAACGCTGGTGTTCTAGCAAACGGAGTGAAAACGGTTGCTTATTCATACATTGGTCCTGAACTTACTTTTCCAATTTATAGAAATGGTACTATTGGTCAGGCAAAAAATGATTTAGAAGCTACAACAACTACGATTAACAGTATTTTAAAAGATGTGAACGGAGAAGCATACGTTTCTGTAAACAAAGCTTTGGTTACTCAATCTAGCTCTGCAATTCCGGTTGTACCGTTGTATATTTCGCTTTTGTATAAGGTTATGAAAGAAAAAGGCATTCACGAAGGAACTATTGAGCAAATGTATCGTTTATTTAATGACCGATTATATACCACAGATGGCACAATACCTTTAGACAATGAAGGAAGAATTAGAGTAGATGACTGGGAAATGCGTGCAGATGTTCAGGAAGAAGTTGCTAAATTATGGAGCCAAGCTACTACTGAAAATTTAGAACAAATTTCGGATATTCAAGGATACAGAGATGACTTTTTTAATTTGTTTGGATTTAATTTTGATGCAATAGATTACGAAGCTGAAACAAATGAAATGGTCCAAGTTCCAAGTATTTAAAATAATAAAATAAATTTAAGTGCTAAGCGTAATGTTTTTAACAACATTGCGCTTTTTTATTGTTGCTGTTTTTTGGAAACTTTTTATCAACCTAACACTAAAAAAATATCAAAAAATAACATATAGACAAAAACTATAAGTAATCGTCAAGATGCATTTAATTAAATGTTTAGGTGTTATTGATTAAACTAAAGGTTTGTGTAATTGTTTTAAAAGCTGTTTTTTTTAAATTAATTTATTAAGAGCTATATCACTTAGGTTTTGTCTCATTCTAGCCATTTAATAGTATGTGTTTAAAAAAAAGAAAACGATCCATTTGAATCGTTTTCTATAAACAAACACCAAACTAACTAGCTTTGTTTTTCGCCAAATTCGTCCACATAATTTTCATTTGCTTCATAATCTGCTTCCATTAATTCAGCGTAATCTGTTTTCGGACCTCTTCTTAATCTTCTTCCGATTCCATCAAAAATAGCATATACCACCGGCACAATAATCAAGGTAAGGAATAAAGACGAAATCAATCCACCAATAATTACAATCGCCAAACCTCGATTAAAATCAGACCCGTCGCCTTGTGCCAATGCAATCGGCATCATACCAATAACCATTGCAATCGTTGTCATAAGAATAGGGCGGAAGCGGGCATGGTTTGCTGCCACTAAAGCATCATAAGTACTGTAGCCCAATTCTTTTTTATGGTTTGCAAAATCTACCAACATAATAGCGTTTTTCGCCACCAAACCAATCAACATGATAATACCTAAAATGGTAAAGATGTTTAGGGTTTCGTTGGTTAATGCTAAGAATAATAAAGCACCAATAAAAGAAAGTGGGATAGAGAATAAGATGATAAATGGTTTAGAGAAACTATCATACAAAATCACCATAACTGCATATACCAATAAAATCGAAGCTAATAAAGCGATACCTAATGTACCAAAACCTTCGTCTTGGTTTTCTTTGTTACCACCCCATTTGAAAGCAACACCTGGTTTCAATTTCAATTTAGAAAATTGTTCTTCCCATTCTGTTGCAATATCACCTTCCGATTTACCAACAACTTGTGCTTGAACAGATACTGCTGGCGATTTATCGCGGCGTTCTAATAAAGTGGGACCAGAGCCATAGCTGATATCTGCAAATTGTTCCAACTGAATGGTTTGTCCTTGTTGATTGATAAATTTTAAGCTTTTTACATCTTCCATAGTGCCGCGGCCTATTTCATCGTATCGAATGTTAATGTCATATTCGGTGTCACCTGCGCGGTATTTGGTATCGGTATTTCCGGCAAAAGCAGTCTGCATGGTCATACCCACTGTGGCTACGTTTAAGCCTAAAGCATTCATTTTATCGCGATCTAATTTCACCACAACTTCAGGGTTTCCGTCTTCAGAAGTTAAACGTACTTCGTTTGAACCTGGAATTTTTCGTAATAAGTCGGCTGCTTTTTCAGCATATTCTAATGCGTCTTTTTGGTTCGATGCAATTACGGTAAGCATTAACGGCGCTTGTTCAGCACCCATGATGCCCACTTCAACGGTTTTCACTTTTACACCAACCAATTCACGTTCCATTTCGCGTTTTAATTTGGCAGCATAAACCTTTGTTGGTTCTTTTTTCTTGTGACCGTCTTGCAGATAAATTTGTATTTCCGATTTATATTTGGTTCCAGAAGTAGTCATCATACCGTCTGAAGCTTGACCCACGGTAGTAATCATTTTTTCTATTTCCGGTTTTTTAGAAAGATACGCCTCTGCTTTTTGGGTAAGTAAATTGGTTTGCTCGATTGATGCATCTTTTGGTAATTCAAACTGTAAAAATAATTCTTCTTTATCGTTTCCAGGGAAGAAACTTCCTCCGATGTATCCTGTAAAAAGAAGTAATATTGATCCTACAAAAAGAGCCAAAGTTATTAGTAAAGTAATTAATTTATTGAACCAATGTTTTAACGACCATTCCAAAATACCTGATATTCCGTTGGTTAATTTGGTTAATCCGGCTTCAAATCCGTGCAAAATTCTACCAAAAAGCGAATTTTTACTGATGTGTGATAATTTTCCGAAACGAGAATACAACCACGGCACAACGGTAAACGAAACCAACAACGATAATAAGGTGGCGATAACTACTGTAACACAAAATTGACGTAAAATATCGGATACTAAACCGCTACTCATAGCAATTGGTAAGAATACAACCACAATAACCAACGTGATGGCTGTAACCGTGAATCCGATTTCTTTAGTACCATCAAACGCTGCGCGTACTTTGTTTTTTCCCATTTCCATGTGGCGGTGAATGTTTTCGATAACCACAATGGCATCATCCACCAAAATACCTACCACTAACGACAATCCTAAGAGCGACATTAAGTTTAAAGTATATCCAAATAATTTTAAACCAATAAACGTTGCAATTAACGACAGCGGAATGGCAAATGTTGCAATAGCGGCATCGCGCAAACTGTGTAAGAAAAACAACATGATAAAAGCTACCAATGCAACTGCAATTCCTAAATCGAGCATTACGTGGTCTGCTGCACTAATGGTATAATCAGTAGAATCGGAAGCGATTAATATGTTAACGTTTTGTTCTTTATAATCGGTTTGAACGGTTTCAATAGTTTTCTTCACCAAATCAGATACTTCCACAGCATTTGCATCAGACTGTTTGTAAACCTGCATTAAAATGGTGTTGGTTTGATTGATACGTGCAATTTTTTCCACATCTTTAATACCATCTTGCACATCGGCAATGTCGCTTAGGCGAATCATGGTTCCGGTTGGCGTGGTGAGCGGTAAATTGCGCATTTGTTCTAATGAAGTGAACTTACCAGACAAACGAATGGTGGTTTGGTTATTGCGTGTTTTAATATTTCCGGTTGGGAAATCCATGTTCGATGCTGCCAAAATTTGCTGCACTTGATTAATAGTTAACCCATAACCTGCCAGTTTTTCTGGATTGATGCTTACTTGTATTTCTCGTTCTTCACCACCCACCAAATCTACTTTTGCCACACCTGTTGTACGTGCAAAAACCGGTTGGATTTTTTGGTCTAATAAATCATACAATTCTTTTTCGGTAAGGTTTGATGTCACCGAAAGGTTCATAATGGGAACATCGTCTAATGAGAATTTGCTCAGAGCCGGTGTTTCGGCATCATCGGGCAAATCGTTTACCACCGCATTAATTTTTCTTTGCGCATCGGTAAGCAAAAAGTTTACGTCGGCACCAGTGTTTAGGGTAATCATCACCACCGAAACACTTTCCATTGATTTAGATTCAATTTTCTTTACATTTTCCAGCGAAGAAACCGCATCTTCTATCACTTTGGTAACCGATGTTTCAACTTCAGACGGAGCTGCACCAGGATAAATGGTTTGAACGGTGATTACATTCACGTCGAATTTCGGGATCAACTCATAACCTAAACTTAAGTAGGAGCCAATTCCACCCAAAAGTAATAACATGAACATCACGATGATTACACTGGGTCTTTTTATTGATATTTCAGATATTTTCATTGATATTTTTGCTTTTTAGGCGATAAGCTTTGGGCAATAAGCAAAATGCTTATGACAGACAGCTTACAGCTCATTTATTTAATGACTTTAACGGCCGTTCCGTCGGCTAAATTTATTTGTCCGGATGTGATTACTTGTGTGCCTTTTTCAATTCCTGATACCACTTCGATAGATTCACCGAAAGTTCTTCCGGCAACAACTGTGGTTAAAACGGCTTTTCCGTCTTTGTAAACAAATACTTTATTAGAACTCACAGAACCCACAAAAGCATTTCTAGGAATAATTAACACATTGGCCATTTGGCTGTTTCCAAAATAGGCATTTCCATACATACCCGCTTTTAAATCGTTGGCAGCATTGTTTTGAATTTCTAATTCTACCGGGAAATTTAAGCTGGCATCTGCCTTTGGAGCAATGAATGTAATTTTTCCTGTGAATTCTTTATCTGCCACAACTGGCGATTCCACTTTATAGCTTTGACCTAATTTTAAAGATGCAATGTTTTTTTCATCTACATTTACTTTTAATTTTAAGGTAGATACATTTACAATTTCAAACAATTCTACGCCCGGATTGGCATAAAAACCTGGCTCTACGCTTTTTTTGTTTACAATACCAGAAAAGGATGCTTTAATGTTTACATCGCCTGCAGTAAGTTGTGCGCTTTGCAAATTGTTTTTAGCGTTTACCAATTGCAGTTTCATTTGGTCTAACTGTTGTTTGGTAACACCGCCTGTTGCATAAGCACTTTCAAAGCGTGCAACTTCTGCTTTTGCATTGTTGTAAACCGCTTGCGCATTGCTAAGGTTTACGTTTTGCTGGTCTGCTTTAATAACCGCTAATGTTTGTCCGGCACTAACGCGAGATCCTTCAGAAACCAAAACGCGTGTTACTCTGCCCGGTACTTCGGTAGAAATTTTTACTTCTTGTTTAGGAACAAAAACGCCGTTTGCAATGTATTCACCGTTTACTTCTTTAAAATCTGCTGTTTCAACGCGTACTGTTACCGCATTGTTTTTTTCTGCAACAACAGCGGTTTGTGCTTCGTTTGATTTTTTGTGATTATTTAAAACGTACATAATCCCTGCTAAAGCGGCAATTATTATTACTCCTGTTATAATGACTTTTTTCATGTTTAAATGCAATTAGTTTTATTCTTCTGTTAATGATTTTAATGCTCCTTTTGCTTTAATTAGTTGTATTTCGGCTACTTTATAATCTAGTAAAGCGTTGGTGTGATTGTTTTGTGCATCGGCATATTGTGTTTCTGCGTCTAACAAGTCGGTTAAAGTTGCCAATCCAAATTTGTAGTTGTTTTCTATATTGTCTAAAACTTCTTTAGCCAAATTCACATTTTCTTTTTGAATGTTGAGTGTGATTAAAGAATTGTTTAGCTGCGTTATTGCGTTTTTTAAAGACATATCCAATCCTAAACGAACATCGCGCTTGTCTGCTTCTAAACGATCAAGGGCAACCTGTGCTTGTTTTACTTTTGCTTTTACAGATCCACCATTAAAAATAGGAATGTTTAAATTTAAACCAATCGATGAAAAGTTAGACCACGCTGCATTTGGAAGCGTTTGAAACCATGGCAGTTTTTCACCAAAACCTAAATAACCATAAGTAGCATTCATGCTTAAACTTGGATAGCCTTGTGCTTCTATTGCTTTTTTGTTTAGTGTTAATAATTCGGTTTGCTTTTCTAATAATTGAATTTCAGTTCTGTTTTCAATCGTTACAGATTCGTCCACCAGAGCGTGTTTTGTCACCTCGAAGGTGTTGTTTGGCAATTCAATATCCTGATTCATATCCATACCAATTAAATATTTCAACGCATTTTCTTGCAATTGCAATGCATTTACAAGTTGCTGGCGGGTTCCTTTTAAATTGTTCAAAGCAACCTCTGTACGGTCTAAATCAATTTTTTTTGCCAAACCATTATCAAACAAACTTTTAATAACATCGCGCACGCGGGTAGTGTTGGCAATAGTTTTATCAATAGTTTTTATCTGCGAATCGGTTTTATATGCTTCGTAATAACTGTTGGCCACTTTTTCAATAACCTGTTCTTCGGTTAATTGCGCGTTTATTTTATAAAACTCTCTGGTGGTTTTTGCAGCTTTTAAACCCGTAAAAACGGCTTGGTTAAATAATTGCTGATTCAGAGATACTGCAGCATTTGTTTGCCAAGGCAATCCAAAAGGAATCATTACAATTCCATCGCCTTGCCCGAAAAATTCTCCTGGAACAGCACTTTTTTGAATAATGGCATTGTAGGTTAGGCCTCCGTTTGCGCTGATTTGTGGTAAAGCACTTGCCCGAACTTCATCGATCTGGTATTCGCTGTTTTCCACGTCTAAACGGGCTTTCACGGCTTCGGCCTTATTTTGCAAAGCATAATTAACCGCATCTTTAAGCGTTAATTGTTCTTGTGCCTGGGCAAAGAATCCTAAAAACGCTAATAAAATCGAAACTTTATATTTCATTTGTATTTATGATTTTTGTAATAATTGTTCTAATATTTCTAATCCTTTTGGGGTTGCAATTCCCCTTATGTGGTATTCTAAAAACTTGTAGTTTAACTCGTCTATAGATTGTGTGCTTTGCAGGTTTATAAACATTTCATCGTTAAAAAATGCGGTAGAACTCGCAAAAAAGATTTTTCCAACAAAATCAATATCAATATCATTTCGGTAATACCCTTGTGCCACACCGTCGCGCAGGTTTCTTAAAATAGTGAAATCATAGTTTTCATGTTTCTTTTTTTGGATGCGTTCTGCCAGTTTTGGGTAATATTTATTAAATTGATAAATGGTGCTTGCTTTTACGTTTCCGCCAAACATATCGGCTATGCAGTTTTTCATGGCAAAATGTTCATGAATGGGCGTTTCGCAATTTCCTGCGATGCTATTCATTCTGTTTGTAGCCGATTCAAACACATAATCTACCGTTGCTTTTACCAAATCGTTTTTAGATGAAAAATGTTGGTAAATTGTTTTTTTTGATATTCCCAACTCCTTAGCAATATCATCCATAGTGACCGATTTAAAGCCGTTTTTGGTGAATAATTCTAAAGATTTTTTTAATACAGTCTCTTTCATTCGTTCAAAAAAATTTTGGCAAAGATAGAAAGGAAACTTTGAATACAAAAAAAGTTTCCAAAGTTTTTTAAAAAATTTTATTTAGTAGATTAATTAGTTTACATTTGTAAGCGCGAATCGAAGTTGATCCACTATATGAATAATTTCATTGATTATAAAAACACTGTTGCCGAATATATCAACCAAATAAACTTTAGCACAGAACCTAAGGAGCTTTATGAGCCTATAGCCTATATTGCCAATTTGGGCGGTAAGCGCTTGCGACCAATACTTACCCTTTTCTCTGCAGATATTTTCGGAGCTGCTCCAAAAGATGCCATTCATGCGGCAATTGCGATAGAAATGTTTCACAATTTTTCGTTGATACACGATGATATTATGGACGATGCTCCGTTGCGACGAGGAAAGGAAACCGTGCATGAAAAGTGGGACTTAAACACCGGGATTTTATCAGGAGATGCCATGTTGATTTTGGCTTATCAATATTTTGAAAACTATCCGCCGCCTATTTTTAAAGACTTAGCAAAACTTTTTAGCAAAACGGCTTTACAAGTTTGTGAAGGGCAGCAATTAGATATTAATTTTGAAACCCGAAACAATGTTAGTATTTCTGAGTATATCACAATGATAGAATACAAAACAGCTGTTTTGGTGGGGGCTGCATTAGAAATGGGAGCTATTGTAGCAAATTCTTCAGATAGTAATAAAAGAGCGATTTATAATTTTGGTCGCGACTTGGGAATTGCTTTTCAGCTACAAGATGATTATTTAGATGCTTTTGGCGATACTGCCACTTTTGGCAAGCAAATCGGTGGTGACATTTTAGAAAACAAAAAAACCTATTTGTACCTGAAAGCGCTAGAAAACGGAACAGATGAACAAAAAGAACAGCTTTTAAAGTGGTTTACAGACAAAGAAGGCAGCCAAGAAAAGATAGCGGCCGTTAAGGACTTGTTTGAAAAAACACAGGCAACCACTGATACACAGCAGTTAATTGAAACATATACCCAAAAAGCTTTGTTGCAATTAGAAACCTTAGAAATTCTGGAACATTTCAAAAAAGAATTAAAAGGATTTGCCTTGGCTTTAATGAGCAGAAAAGTATAAATAAAAAATCTGAAACATTTACGTTTCAGATTTTTTTTATCTAGAAGAATACTCTTATAAAGGGCATCCAAGCTTGGTTGTAAACCAAATCATTTTCATTATACAAAACATTGTATCGCACACCAACAGTCACATTTTGAGTAGTGTAACCAGCGCCTAAAAACAAAGCGGTGTTCCAAAAGTTTTGAGCTATTTTGCTAGATCCGCCGAAATCTTGCCACAGCGTATTATTTACACGTAATTGTTCCAATTCTGCTGAAAGCTGAATCATTTCTGCCGGACTATAAATTCCCAGAATATTCGCACCGTAAGAAGTACTTTCGTAAAAACCTTTCGAACGCAAATAATTAAACTGTAATCCCAAACCAGCCGAAAATTGTTCTGTAATTGGTTTTAAAGCCATAGGCGAAACTGCAATATTGGTAAAACCACTGCCAAAGCCCACGCCCAATCCACCACCAAACTGCACATCGCTAAAAAAATTCGTTTTTTTTGGTTGATACGTATCTTGCTGTGCAAATAAATTAAAAGTAGTTAGCAAACAAAAGCTTACTCCGAAGATGATTTTTTTCATGTTTTAAGTATTTTTGCTAAGATATTAAATATTCAGTTAAAACATTCTTAACGCTAAAAAATACATGATTTGTTTTGACATAAGGATTATTTTTGATTTATATATTTTTAAAAATTAAAAGCAATTAAAGATGTTTTTTAGCAAATTAATAAAAAAAATCTTTTAAAAAACGATATTGTTAATATTTAAGTAAATACACTCCAATATGGAATAGCACAAACGTACTATAAGTTGAAAATTAAATGATAAAACTGTACTAAATATTATATTATTAATGGAAACTATTGTATTTTTGTGAAAATTTTTTAACGAAAAAAAAGAGTCATTAGACAAATATTATGGATAGGTTTTCCTTTTTAAACGCTGCACATACCACATTCTTTGCAGATTTATACGATCAGTACCTAACAAACCCTGATAGTGTAGAGCCAAGTTGGAGAAGTTTTTTTCAAGGCTTCGATTTTGCAAATGAATACAATGGCAGCCCGGTAGAACAATTATCAAATGCATACCAAGGTTCTGGCGAATCTGCAGCAATTGCTGAAACGGTTAAAAAAGAATTTGCAGTTCTAAGATTAATAGACGCATACCGCACCCATGGGCATTTAGTAACCAAAACAAATCCTTTACTAGAGAAAACAGGCGAAGCTCCTGATTTCTCCATCGAAAAATTTGGTCTTTCACAAGCCGATTTAAACGTAACTTTTGATGCTGCAAAAAGCATTCACTTAGAAAAAAGTACGTTGCAGCAAATCATAGATCACTTGAAAAATACATATTGCACCACAATTGGTATTGAATATATGTATATTCCAAATGAAGAAAAAGTGCAATGGATTGCAAAATATGTAGAATCTAAAGTTTCCGATTTAAATACCGATCAACAAAAACATATTTTAGAAAAATTAGTAGAGGCATCCGCATTCGAAAATTTCTTCCACACCAAATATGTGGGGCAAAAACGCTTTTCATTAGAAGGGTTAGAAGCTACTATTCCTGCAATAGACGCAATGATTGATGCAGCCGGAACTGCCGGAGTAGAAGATGTGGTGATAGGAATGGCACACCGTGGCCGTTTGAATATTTTGGCAAATATTATGCAAAAGCCGCCCAAGAAAATTTTTACCGAATTTGATGGAAAGGATTATGCCGATGTAGCCGATACATTTGATGGCGATGTAAAATACCATTTAGGATACACCTCCGAACGCGAAACCCGTTCGGGTAAAAAAATTATATTGAATTTAGCACCCAATCCATCGCATTTAGAAACCGTTGGAGCTGTGATAGAAGGTGTGGTTCGTGCCAAACAAGACAAAGTATATCCAAACGATTTTTCAAAAGTATTGCCAATAGCTTTGCATGGTGATGCAGCTGTTGCCGGTCAGGGCATTGTGTACGAAATTGTGCAAATGAGTAAATTGCGTGCTTACCAAACCGCAGGAACCATTCATTTGGTGTTGAACAATCAAGTAGGTTTTACAACCAGCTATAAAGATGCACGCTCGGGCGTTTATGCAACCGATGTAGCAAAAGTAGTGTCTGCACCCGTTGTACATGTAAATGCCGATGATCCCGAAGCAGCAGTAAAAGCAATGTTGTTTGCTTTGGCATACAGAATGCGGTTTAAAGAAGATGTTTTTGTAGATTTAGTTGGATACAGAAAATACGGTCATAATGAAGGAGATGAACCTCGTTTCACACAGCCTATTCTCTACAAATTAATCTCTAAACACCAAAATGCACGCAATATCTACAATGCGCAACTTGTTGAAAATAAAATCATTGATAGTTCGTATGTAGATCATTTAGAAGAAAAGTACAAAGCCGTTTTAGAAGAAAATTTGGCCGAAGCTAAAGCAACCGATAAAGCAGTAGTTATACCTTTCATGGAAAAAGAGTGGGAAGGATATCATATTGCAGATGTTCATCGCATGTTGCAAAGTTATGACACAAAGGTTTCTCGTGAAATGTTAGACGATATTGCACCAGCATTAACCGCCTTGCCATCAGACAAGAAATTTATCAATAAAGTATCCAAACTAATAAAAGACCGCTACAACATGTACTATGAAACCAATCGTTTAGATTGGGCTATGGGCGAATTATTGGCTTATGGTACATTAATTTCAGAAGGATATGACGTGCGTTTTTCGGGGCAAGATGTGCAGCGTGGTACGTTTTCGCACCGCCATGCAGTTGTGAAAACCGAAGATACAGAATATGAATATGTACCATTAAACAATATTAAATCACAAAACGGTCAAATGCGCATCTATAACTCGCATTTATCAGAATACGCCGTTTTAGGTTTTGAGTATGGATACGCAATGGCAAATCCAAAAGCTTTAACCATTTGGGAAGCGCAATTTGGAGATTTCTCTAATGGAGCCCAAATCATGATTGACCAATATATATCGGCAGGTGAAGACAAATGGGGCAACCAAAATGGAATTGTAATGTTGCTACCTCACGGCTATGAGCACCAAGGTGCAGAACATTCATCGGCTCGTTTAGAACGTTATTTGCAACTATGTGCAAACCATAATATGTATGTAGCAAACTGCACAACGCCAGCAAATCATTTTCACATGTTGCGCAGACAAATGGTAACCGATTTTAGAAAACCATTAGTTGTAATGTCGCCCAAATCATTGTTGAGACATCCAGATGCCACATCTACCATAGAAGAATTAACCAATGGATCGTTTCAAACCATAATAGATGATCCAAAAGTGGAAGAAAAATCATTGGTAAAAACATTGGTATTTGTTTCTGGAAAATTCTATTACGATTTGCAAACAGAGAAAGAAAATTTAGGTCGAAAAGATGTAGCATTTGTTCGTTTAGAGCAATTGTTCCCATTGGATAACGACAAATTGAAAGAAATAATTGCTTCTTACCCGAATGTAGAGGATTATGTTTGGGCACAAGAAGAGCCTAAAAACATGGGTGCTTATGGTTACATGCTGATGAATTTTGATTTGGTGAAATTCCGTTTGGCAGCACCAGCAGCATCGGCAGCACCAGCAGCAGGTTCATCTGTTCGATCTAAAGCAAGATATGCACGTGCAATTGCCAAAGTATTCGATAAAAATTTATAATTTTAGAACGTATTTTAAATAACAACAATATTAAATTAATATACTGATGAGTATCTTAGAAATGAAAGTTCCTTCGCCAGGAGAGTCAATCACAGAAGTGGAAATTGCTACTTGGTTAGTAAAAGACGGAGACTATGTAGAGAAAGACCAAGCAATTGCTGAGGTTGATTCGGACAAAGCAACTTTAGAATTACCTGCAGAAGCAAGCGGAATCATTACGTTGAAAGCCGAAGAAGGCGACGCGGTGGCAGTTGGTCAGGTAGTTTGTTTGATCGATACAAGTGCTGAAAAACCATCGGGGAGTGGCAATACCGCTACAGAAGCTCCAAAAGCAGAAGAGAAGAAAGAAGAAATAAAAGCAGCACCCGCAAAAGCAGAACCAAATGCTGCGGCAACTTATGCAACAGGTTCGGCATCGCCAGCTGCTAAAAAAATATTAGACGAAAAAAACATCGATGCCACAGCTATCCAAGGCACTGGTAAAGACGGACGTGTAACCAAAGAAGATGCTTTGAACGCAGTACCATCGATGGGAACACCAACGGGCGGACCTCGCGGAACCGAACGTAAAAAAATGTCGATGCTTCGTAGAAAAGTAGCAGAACGTTTGGTGGAAGCTAAAAACACTACTGCAATGTTAACTACTTTCAATGAAGTGAACCTTACAGAAGTGAACAAGTTGCGTACCGAGTTTAAAGATGCTTTTAAAGCAAAACACAATGTGTCGTTAGGATATATGTCGTTTTTCACAAAAGCAGTAACCCGTGCGTTGGCATTATACCCAGATGTAAACTCAATGATTGATGGTCAAGATCAAATTAAATTCGATTTTGCCGATATTTCCATTGCAGTTTCTGGTCCAAAAGGATTGATGGTTCCGGTTGTTCGCAACGCAGAATTATTATCATTCCGTGGAGTGGAAGCAGAAATCAAGCGTTTGGCAACCAGAGCACGCGACGGACAAATTACGGTTGACGAAATGACTGGCGGAACATTTACAATTACCAACGGTGGTGTATTTGGTTCTATGTTGTCCACACCAATTATCAACCCGCCACAATCAGGTATTTTAGGAATGCACAATATCATTGAACGCCCGGTTGCAGTAAACGGACAAGTGGTAATTGCACCAATGATGTATATTGCGCTGTCTTATGACCACAGAATTATCGATGGTCGCGAGTCAGTTGGTTTCTTAGTGGCTGTTAAAGAGGCTTTAGAAAACCCAATGGAATTGTTAATGAACAATGATCCTAAAAAAGCATTAGAGTTATAATATTTTATTGTTTTTATATTGTTAAAAGTCTTTCCGGAAGGGAAGGCTTTTTTTATTCAAGCAATTTTTTAAGTATTAAACTATTCTCATCATTCATCAATCTTTCTTCATGAGTAAAAGCGTCAATATAGTTAAACTGTGAGCATTCCAAACAAACTTTAAAAATTCCTACGGTTTTATTTTGCTTCTTTAGAATTAAAAAGTCCCGATAAATGGGCATACATTTACTGTTGTCAGTTGTGTTTTGGTTTGATGTCAACACTTGTTTTACTTTTTTGTGACTAGATTTATCAACCAAAGATCTTACAAAACCTAATTCTGTAAATTGATTAATAACCAAGGTGTCAGCAATAGTTTCAATAGCTTCTCCAGATAAAATAGCAGTCAGTTCCTTTTTATTAGCAGCCAAAGAATCAACCTTATAATGAATTAATTCGTCAAAATTAACAACCGATATCGGTTTTTTGTTACAAGAGATAAAGCATAAAAACAACCATAAAAATGCCACAAGTTTCGCCATAAATTATACATACTTTTAAAACACTAATTTATAAAAAACCAGAATTATTCCGCCACTGTTGGTGGATTTTATTAGTAATGAGCATGAACTCGATTTGAATCAAAGTGCTGAGTAATTAATGAGTCATACAATTTTACAAACTCAATTAGAAATGTCATTCTATTATCGCATATATTTTATTTAAATAAACATCCCCTAAAAAAGCAACTAGCTATTTAGGGGACGTTTGTTTAAGAAAAGTTTTTTTGAGTAAATATCAATATCTATTTTACAATAACTTTTTTGTCAGTGATGTTTTTTCCAGCTTTTAATTTAATGATATACGTTCCCGATTTTAAATGGTTGATAGTAAAAACTTCATCGTGAAATTGTGGATTAGAGAATTTCATAATAAGCTTACCTTCTAAACTGTAAATAGTAATCGTATCAATTTTTTCTTTTGTAGAGATATAAATGGTGTTTTTAGGTGCTGGATTTGGATACACGTTAAATTCAACCAATTCTGCTTGAGTGTTAGTTAATAAATTTGGAAACCAAACAGCAGTTACATATTGTGGATTATCTATATACGGATTTCTATTTCCTTGCTCGCTATAAATAAAATCGTTTAAGTTTGTTTCGCGCATGCTCACCGGGTCTTGCAAATGCCATTGATATAACATGTCTAAAAAATTATTGCTAAATACTTTATTAGTAGATCCATCAAACATAGCACGTATTTCAGCATTTGGGTGATCAGTATAAAAATCATCCATAAAGTCCTCATATCGAGTAGCAAAATAAAAGTAAGCACGTGCAATATCTCCTTTGAATTCGTCAATTGGTTCCACAACCGTTCCTGAATATCCTGTTACAGCACTTGTGCCTCGTTTTGTTCCATTTTGTGAGGTATAACTTGCAGAACCAACTTTTCCAAAAGGTAAGTTTCCACGTTCTCCATTAACTTTTCCATCGGTTGGCCAAACGTGAAAAGCGTCGGTTCTCATCGGGCTGTTTTGATCGAAATATGATTGTGGAATTAAGTGTTCGCGATTGTAACAATCGCCTTCGCTGTTGTAATTTCCACATTGATCCATAATTACGGTGTAATTATAAGGGTCAGCAGCAACGGGTTTTTCAGAATAAATATCTAAAATGGTATTGTCGTTTTCATAATATTTATCGCGAAAGCCATTTTTAATGGCATTATCACTGTATAAATCCCATAAGCCACCGTAAGTTAAGTCGATATGGTTTGCTGAAATTATTGTTTTTAATTGCGATTTTAAAGCGTATCCTGTTCCAGTAGCACTATTGTAATAATTTGCTGGTGCCTGCGCAAAAATTGTAAATGAACAACAAATAGTTACAATAAAGGAGATAATTTTTTTCATATTTTTAATTATTTAACACGTTCCATTAAACACATATAGAAACCATCAAAACCAGTTTGCGATGCCAATACTTTTTCATCTTTAATAAATTTAAAGTTCTGACCAAATTCGGTTTTTAGAAAATGGTTTATTTGTTTTTCATTTTCAGAAGGAAGAATAGAACAAGTGGCATAAACCAATTTTCCGCCCACTTTTACCATTTTACTGTAATTTTCTAAAACTTCTTGCTGTGTTTTTTTTATGTTATCAATAAATTCTGGTTGCAATTTCCATTTGCTATCCGGGTTGCGTTTTAAAACGCCCAAGCCCGAACAAGGTGCATCAATCAGTACACGGTCTGCTTTGTCGTGTAATTTTTTTATTACTTTGGTTGAATCTATAATACGATATTCCACATTAAAAACACCGTTTCGCTTGGCACGAATTTTTAACTGCTTTTGTTTGCTTTCGTATAAATCCATAGCAATGATTTGCCCTTTATTTTCCATTTTGGCAGCAATGTGCAATGTTTTTCCACCGGCCCCCGCACAGGTATCAACCACTCGCATTCCTGGTTGCACATCTAGAAAAGGAACCACTTTTTGCGAAGATGCATCCTGCACCTCAAAAAATCCTTCCTTAAAAAGCGGTGTCATAAAAACATTTGCACGTTCTTTTAAAATTAAAGCATCGGGATATTTGTCATTGAACGTTGTTTCAATATCCAAATCCATTAATTGTGCACGGAGTTTTTGCTTATTGGTTTTTAAAGTATTCACTCGTAAAACCACATGCGCTTGTTGGTTTTGTGCGGCTAGTTCTTTAGTCCAAACTTCTTCGCCCAATTCTTTAACACCCAATTCGTCCATCCAATCAGGAATCGATTCACGGTATTTTCTTATTTTAGAAAGTTCGTCGAATTTTCCTTTTATTCTTCGAACGGGAGTGTTTTCAAAATATTTCCAATCAGGTAATGTAATCCCACGTAAAACTGCCCAAACAGCAAAAGTGCGCCAAACATCGTCACGGGTAAAAGGTTCTTTTACCTCGGCAATTTCTGTGTATAATCTTTTCCAACGAACAATTTCGTATATGGTTTCAGCAACAAACTTGCGGTCTTTTGCACCCCAACGAGGATCTCTTTTCAAAGCTTTTGCCACTTCTTTATCGGCATATTCACCATCGTTAAATATGCTTAAAAGTGAATCAATTACAGCAAAAACTAAATTTCTATGTAAACGCATTTTTTTTATTTGAAAAATAAGCCTACAAAGTTACAATTTATATGTTGGTTGTGAAATACTTTTTTTACATAAGCTTTGCGTAAATTTGCATAAATTTTTATTATATGGTTAAAACCGTTATTTTTGATATGGACGGGGTGATTGTTGATACAGAACCTGTGCATAAATATGCTTACTTTAAGCATTTTGAAGAGTTAGGAATTGATGTTTCTGAAGAATTATATGCTACTTTTACTGGAAATTCTACACGAAATGTTTTTCAAAAGTTGAAAGATCAATTTGGCTTGGATCAAGAAGTGGAAGATTTAATACAACGCAAACGTTCGCTTTTTAATGAAGCATTCGACACAAAACCCGATTTGGAATTGATTAGCGGAGTGGAAGAATTAATTAAAGATTTGCACGCAAGTGATGTGGAATTAATTTTGGCATCTTCGGCTTCTAAAAGTACGATTAGCAGAGTTTTTAATCGCTTTAACTTGAACGACTATTTCTCGCATAAAGTGAGTGGAGAAGATTTTGTGAAATCAAAGCCCGACCCTACTATTTTTATACATGCAGCGTCTTTATCTAAAAATAAGAAAGAAGAATGTATTGTTATAGAGGATAGCACAAACGGTGTAAAAGCGGCTTGTGCTGCGGGAATTTATTGTTTGGGATACAACAGCGAGAACTCAAAACTTCAAAATTTAGAAGGAGCTAGTATTTTGGTGGATGATTTTTTTAAAGTTAATGCTGATTTTATAAAGAGTTTGAAATGAAAAATCCGAAAATTAACTTTCGGATTTTTTTATGAATTATTTCACTCTTTCGAATTTGTCAATACTTTCTGATTTTATATAACTCCCTTCAGATTCCACTTCAAACATATTATATAAATGTAATGTGTTTTCGCTCAATACTAAAATTGTATAAGGATATGGGGAGTTTTTTAAAATAAGTTGATTGCCTTTTCTCTCATAAGTTGTTGTACCTTCACTTTCTGATGCTTCATCTGATCCAGATGCTGGAATATAGGTATAATAATTTACCGTATTATCGGCTTTAAACTCATATGTTTTAATAATTCCATACGTAGAACCTTCTTCCTCATCTAAATTATCAATAAGAATTTTCCCATCCATTTCTATTTTCATGTGTGTAGATGTAGCATTCCATTTTCCTAATAAGTGATTTTTTTCTTGCTCTACTGCGGCATCAGTATCGCTGTCATCAGACGAACAAGCTGTTAACGAAGTGAAACCCAATACTGCTATAAACAGTAAAATACTGACTTTTTTCATAAAGTGTTTGTTTAAGTTAATATTTAAGAATTGCAAATATAGTTATTATATTTAATAAAATAAAAATCCACCTATATCGGGTGGATCTTTATTATCTGTATCAGTTGATTAGAACTGTTCTCTTCCTGCAAAGTGGAAAGCAGCTTCAATTTCTGCATTTTCGTCAGAATCTGAACCGTGAACTGCGTTTTCACCGATTGATTTTGCATATTTTTTACGGATTGTTCCTTCAGCAGCATCAGCCGGATTGGTAGCGCCGATTAATGTACGGAAATCTTCCACCGCGTTTTCTTTTTCTAAAATTGCTGCAACAATCGGACCTCTAGACATGAATTCTACTAATTCACCATAAAATGGGCGCTCTGCATGCACTTCGTAAAACTTCTTAGCATCAGCAACTGTTAATTGCGTTAATTTCATTGCAACGATTCTAAAACCGCCTTCAGCAATCATGTTCAATATTCCACCAATACTTCCAGCTTCTACAGCGTCTGGTTTAATCATTGTAAATGTTCTTGTACCTGCCATTTTTTTCTTTGTTTAATTTGGATGCAAAAATAAGTATTTTATAAAATTATAAGCAATTTTATTGTAAATAGTTTGTAATTTTATACAAAGAAAATAAAAATGAAGCACGATATTGAAAGCCGAGATGATTTAGAGCAATTGGTTCGAATTTTTTATGATAAAGTGCGAAGTGATGCCGAATTGGCACCGATTTTTAATTCGATTATCACCGATTGGGAACCTCATTTACAAAAAATTACCGATTTCTGGGAACAACATCTTTTCGGTGTTCAAAAGTATAAAGGTAACCCCATTGAAGTACACAATAAAGTTGATGCTAGAATGAAAAATAATGTTACGGCACACAATTTTGGCACTTGGCTTTTTTATTGGATGCAGACTTTAGACGAACTTTTTGAAGGACCTAATAAGGAAGTTTTGAAATTCAAAGCCCGCAAAATGCAAACTGTTTTCTTTGTAAATATAGTGCAGGCACGATCGAAGACATAAATTTTAAATTAAAATATCACTTTCTAAATCAGATTTTTCAATTAAAAATTCAAAACCTAAACGTTCCACTATTTCAATTACCAGTTTCTTATACCAATTTTCTGATTTTGGGTGAATGTACAAACGTTCAATCATTTCGTTTACATCAATCAACACCTTCACTCCTTCGTTTACTTGCATATCTAAGTGGGTCACATCGGTAATAACACGCACTTCATGTTCGTATTGAAAACTTTTTCGCTTAAAGAGAAAAGGAAAAAAATCATCATCAAACGGAATGTGTTCTTTTTTATAATCAATATAATTTACTTCGCCAATAAACTGATCGGCTTTTGGTTCAATCAACGCTTTTTTTAAGCTGCCAATTGTAGATTGTATTGCCAAACCTTCGTTGTTTTTGGTGAAAACCTGCCACATGGCATAACTTTCATAGGAATTGGCGTGCCAACTGCTAATCACAATATTTTTTCGTTTTGATTTGTAGGCATCTAAATATTCTGGATTATCGGCCAAAAGCTTTTTAATTTCTTCGTATGTTGGTTCGCTAAAAGTTCCTTCAAATTGATCTTCAAACTTATCAGACCGAGCCATAAACATGCGTTTAGACAGCAATAAATCTAGAAATTTAGACAAGTCTAGATACTTCCAAATAATGGTGTCGTTTTCGGGAATATGTAACTTTTGGTTTTCTTTAAACATTTTTATTAATAGGAATTTTTATTACATCACACTTTCTTTTATTTGAATCATAAATATCAATTTCGATAATGAACTCATTTGATTTGATTTCTTTTACATTAAATAAGTTTTCAAGAAATAAGAACTTTGAATTTTCTAAACTTTTATAAATCAAATCAACATCTGACAAGGAATAGGCTTTATAAATAGATTTTTCTTTATTGAACATTAATATGGAAATCTGTTTTTGTGAATAAGATTCTAAATATATATTATAAACACTTGTGTGATACAATAGACTTCCAAACTCTTTAATCTTTTTTCCAGAGTTCTTATCAAATAAAATATATTCTTCTGGATCACAACATCCTGATATTAATCTGTTTTCAATTATGAAAAAATCATCAAATTCTTCCCAACTTGAATACCCCAATCTTCCTGTCAACTCTATTAAAGAAGATTCCAATTCAAACAAAATCTTACTTGCTTCTCTATCTTCAAAAATCAAATACGATCCATTGCAATCATAAGTCCAATTAATAGAATTACCATTACTAAAATAGTATTTTTCGCAATTTATGATAGTGCTTAACTCTTCCTTATCCTTACAATAGCAACTTTGACCATAACTTGCATAACTCAATAATAAAAATGAAAAGATTTTAAGTTTTAGGAAATTTCTTAAACACATTTTTCTTTAAAGTTAATAAACATATTCCATTCGCTATAAGAAATTTTCGAAAAATACTATTTCATCTGCTTATTTTTGCAGCTGTATTTGGTCAGCAGAATATCAATGTTTATTTTGATTGCTATTTGCTATTTTTTTGAAGTAAGCGATTAATTGTTGTTGCATTTTGTAAACAGCTTCCACATGTTTTTCATCGGCAGCGTTTGCAAAAATCGTGATTCCTAATTGATTTTCAGGGATTAAAATGGCGTGGGTATAAAAAGTTCCTGTGGATCCATCGTGAAAACTCAATTTTTGAGTTCCTTGAACGGCATTTCCCCAGCCATAACCGTAATTATCAATGCCAAAGTGCATTTTTTTAAAGTTTTCTGATTTTAGTATGCCTGTTTCTGTATGAAATCCTTTTAAATGCATCTGCAACCACTTTGCATAATCAACAATATTCATTGATAAATCGCCGGCAGAAAGCATAAAATCTTCTAATTTGTAGGAATGTGTGGGTGGTAAAGCTATCAATTTGTTATTTTCAACCCAATGTCCCCAAGCATTATTCAAGTTTTTTTTGTTTGGAAATCCAAAACTGTATTCCCAATTCTGTTGCTTCATGAAATCTTCCAATAAATTTTCATAGGATTTTTTCGCAGTATTTTCAATCATCATGGCTGCCAAAACATAGCCCGCGTTTGAATAAGTTCCTTTTTCTGTGGTGGGTTTGGCTAAAACTTGTTGCGCAAATTCAATTCGTTTTGCTTCGGCTGTTTTTGCTGATATTTTTAATGAAAGAAACTCCTCACCTGCGGTGAATGGTTGCACTTGTGCATTGTGCGACAATAAATCTTTTAAGGTGATGGAATGATATGCGGAGTTTTTATCGGTTTTTAATTCTGGGAAAAGTGCGAAAAAAGGAGTTTCTAATGATAATTTTTCTTCCTCGATTTGTTGAAATGCCAAAAAAGATGTAAAAGCTTTGGTGTTTGATCCAATATGAAACAAGGTTTTAGCAGTTACTTTTTCAGTGCTTTCATTAGAAATAGTCCCGGCGGTTCCGTAAAAAATGCTGTCTCCTTTTATGATTGCCGCAGCCATAGCAGGCATATGATTCTCTTTTATCGATGCTTGTAACAAACTATCAATTATTTTGCTGTATTGCGTGTTTTGTGCTAACATTAAAGTTGTTGTTAATGTAAAACAAAGAGTGATTATTTTTTTCATAATTTATATAGATTTTTGATGGTTAAGTGATTTTTTTCTTTGTTTCCAAAATAAGAAAATTTACAATTGGTGCCAATAGAACATTATCAATTACAAAACCAATTCACAATACAACTTATCAAAAGTGGCATCCAAATCAGCCGATAAACCAGGATGTGGGCGCGATGATTGTATGCTGGAGCTTTTCACAGCGGTAATCCATCTGAATTTTTCATCAGCTTCTAAAGATGCTATTGGTCCGGCGTCTTTTGCACCTGAACAAATTTTAGCAAACGATTCTAAATTCTCTTCTAGCTGAACTAAATCAAATTCGTTGCAAAAGCTTTTGATTTTTTCTTCATGAATATGATATTCAAACCGAATGTATCGTTTTCTTTTGCTGAATAAAATCAAGCCTGTATTAATAAACTCTTCACGTTCCATTTTTGGAACAACTCGGATTACCGCATATTCATAAACAACTTTATCTTGCATTTTGGGCAGTTTTTAGAAAGATATCGGCATGTGCCAATCGATTCAACAAAAATTGATAATACACTTCTCGAATTTCTTCATTGCTGGGACCTTCTTCCCAATTTAGAAATTCGTCTGGAATAATATTTACAAAATCACGTAACACGTTATTGTTTAGTTTTGCAGTGAATTGTTCATGCACCTCTTGCAATTTAGTTGCTTTTTTTATCAGTGCGTGATCTTTTATCAATGCAAATGGCGTTTGTGATGTTTGCTGCCAATTGTCCCATGAATGATGAAAATAAAACGAAGCACCGTGATCAATTAACCACAATTCTTTATGCCAAATCAGCAGATTGGTATTGCGAAAGGTACGATCCACATTGGTGATAAAACTATCTAACCAAACGATTTTTGAAGCCAATAGTTCATCACAGTCGTTAGTAGCAACATCATAAGTTACAGCACCTGACAAATAGTGTAGTCCTAGGTTTAGTCCTTTACTAAATTTTAATAAATCTTGTATTTCTTCGTCGGCTTCGGTTTGCCCAAAAGCTTCATCTAACTCAATAAAAACCAATTCAGGGACGGGTAAGCCAAGGTATTGCGCAATAACGCCACCTAGCAATTCCGAAATCAAGGCTTTCACACCATGACCAGCACCGCGAAATTTTATCACATATTTAAAATCGTCACAAGCTTCAGCAAGTGCCGGTAACGAACCACCTTCGCGCAAAGGAGTAATATATCGGGTAACAGTCACCGTTCGTAAATTTGATATCATAATGCAATTTGTGTTTGTATATCAAAAACGATAAAGGTAGGAATGTTTTTAGAAATAGTATTTAAAATTTTATTTTTGGTTTTTAAGATGATAAATCATTAAATTGTAGTCTTACAGCATTTTATTGTCGTTCAATTCAATTATGTTGTTTAAATTCGATTAAAAACAATCAATGAAATACGGATATGCAGGTGTTTAATTATTTTCGTCCATTAAACTGTGTCAATTTTATGACTCGTTATATTTTTTTACTTTAGTTGAAAATTAATGTATGTTCACAACACCCGAAATCAATACAGACCGACTTCTTTTAAAAGGGATTTCTCCACAATTCATTAATAATCTATTTGCTACGCAAACAAAAGAGCAAATCATGGATTTTTTAGGTATTGCAGATGAAATCGCATTTAATCAATACAAAAGAATGCATGAAAAAGGAATGGAAACGCATCGTTTGTCTCATTTTTTCTTTTTGTTGATTGAAAAAGCGAGCCAAAAGACCATTGGTGTATGTGGCTTTCACACTTGGAATACCACACACCATCGAGCAGAAGTATTTTATACATTGCGAAACGATAATTACAAAGGAAAAGGTTTTATGAGCGAAGCTTTGCCAAAAGTGGTTGCCTATGGTTTCAATGAAATGAATTTACACAGAATACAAGCTTTAATTGCAGATTGGAACACACCATCGCTAAAATTGCTGCAACGTTTAAACTTTGTAAAAGAGGGTGTTTTACGACAAGATTATTTATTTAATGGCAATTATGAAGATTCACATTGCTACAGTTTGCTAAAAGCGGAATGGGAAAATAATGCCAAAAAATAACATAAAATAAATTTCTTGTCTTATGGCAAGTGAATTTTTCTGCTATAGAAGTACTTTTGGGTATAAACTGATAAATATGGAACATAAAAAATTCAACCCAGTTGCTTGGTTCGAAATCTATGTAGAAGATATGGAACGGGCAGTGAAATTTTACGAAACGGTTTTAAACGTTAAGTTAGAAGATATGGAAACTCCTGAAGGTGTTTCAATGCAAATGATGTGTTTTCCTGGTTCCGAAGAGGGTTTAGGAGCATCTGGTGCACTTGTAAAAATGGATGGAATGAAATGCGGAGGAAATAGTACGCTGGTTTATTTTGGCTGTGAAGATTGTGCAGTAGAACAGAGCAGAGTAGTTGCCGCTGGTGGCGCTATTCATCAACCTAAATTTTCAATTGGTTCCTATGGTTTCTGTGCTATTGTAGCAGATTCAGAAGGAAATGCAATTGGTTTATATTCAATGAAATAATAAGTTGATATGAAAATTTTCAAGAATATAGTTTTTGTTTTGTTTGGGTTGATGTTTGCCAATGCAGGTCTGGATAAATTTGTTCATTATATGCCAATACCTGAGATGGACAGCGCCATGCAAGAAATAGCAAAAGCAATGGTTGCATTAAAATGGTTATTGCCGTTGGTGGGAGCTGTTGAACTATTAGGTGGTGTGTTGGTGTTGATACCGAAAACCAGATTATTAGGCGCTTTAATGATTTTTCCGGTCTTGATTGGTATTCTTTGTCATAACGCAACATTTGCTCCCGAAGGTTTGGCAATTGCAGGCATTTTATTTCTAATTAATATTTGGATATTTATTGACCAAGGAAATAAACTGAAACCTTTGTTGGGTTAGGTCGTATTGCTACCACACCATTTTAAATTTTGAGGGGCGAAGAATTTTCTTTGCCTTTTTTGCTTCCCACCAAAACACAACCATCTACCAAATTCACCAATATTATATGTATCTTTAATAAAAAATAAATGATGAAAAAAAGCGTTGTTTTTATGGGATTGGTTATGGCACTGATTATGTTGGTACTGGTGCCGCTTTTAGCTTATTTGTTTACCCATAAAAGTTGGATAATAGATTTAACCGGTAAAAATGAATTAGGTGATGCCATCGGCGGAACCACTGCTCCAATTATTGGAATTTGCAGCGTGGTTTTTACTTTTATGGCTTTTTATATTCAATATGAATTCAACAAACGCCAAAATGAAATTTTGAAACTTCAAGTAAAAATAAACATCCGTCAATCGTTAGAACCTTATTTTATCTATCTGATTGACAGCTTGAAAAAGTTTAAACTAGAAAACAATTCCAATAAAAAAATAACCTACAATGGAGATTATATCGAACCACAAAATCAAGGTGATTTAATGAAATTAAAATACCAAGTTTCCAACGTTTTTGTAGGAATTATGGATTTTAAAGCATCGCATCACACCATAAGAAATTTACAATTAAGCGACTTATTTGTGTACGAAAAGCAAATTTATTTTGATGAACACGTGATTGATGAATATGTTTTTCATGTAAATACGGTTTTTAAATTTTTAAGCTATAATATCGAGATTGACAATGGAGAAGACAAAAATGAAATTATAGAAGAGTTTTTATTTAAGTATTTATCCAGCTTATCAATTAATGAAACTTATTTTAATAGCTATTATCTGATGATTTTTCATACCGATTTTGCCATTGCCTGTAAAAATATCCTTTTAAAATCGATTGAGAATTTACCAGCCGATCGTAAGAAGACTTTTTTAACAGAAGTATATCATTATAAAATAGCAAAATAATTGATTTGTTTTGTTGTGATAGCATATTATTAGTACTATTTTTGTGCAAAACTAAGCCCTTCATGTATCGTATAAAATTTGTCCTGTTTTTATTGCTGTGCTCTTTTATTGCAACAGCACAAACCAAACCTTCAAAAGAATATCTTACGCATTTGAATGCTGCAAAAAGTCACAACGTGGGCTTGGTTAAAGATAAAACACACTTAAACAAGTTGGTGAAGCAAGGCAAATTGGTAGCGATAAAACAGCGTGGTTACGGCTATCGTATTGATAAGTTAACCCACAGTCATGCCTATTTGGTGCCTAAAGGAAGAACAGTTTTAAACGCATTGGCGCGCGATTTTGTGAAAGCTGCCGGACAAAACTTTTTTGTGGTGACTTCTTTAACGCGTACCGAAGCCGATCAAAAAAGATTGCGACGTGTAAATTCCAATGCATCTTCAAACGATAGTTCGCATTCTTTTGGTGGGGCAATTGATATTTCGTATGTGCGGTTCAATCATCATTTAGGAAGCAATTCAAAATTAGAAAAACATTTAGAAACGGTATTAAAAAAATACCAGTCACAGGGGAAAATATATTTTGTGAAAGAACGCCAATCTCGTTGTTTTCATATCATTTTTAGATAATTCGTAAAAAAACAATTAGTATGGATCTACATTCTGGAATGCCTTTTTGGGTGGTTTTAAACCCATTATACAATTATTATAAGCCATTAAAAACGAATATAGAAACCCATACAGTAATTATTGGCTCAGGAATCACAGGCGCATTGGTGGCTCATTCGCTCTGCAGTTTGGGAATTGATTGCGTGGTGATTGATAAACGAACAATTGCAACGGGAAGCACAGCCGCATCTACATCGCAACTGCAATATGAAATTGATGAACCCTTGTGTGATTTAATTGAAAAAGTAGGAAAAAAAGATGCCGAGGATGCCTATAAATACTGTTTGCAATCTATCACAGATATTGAAAATGTTTTTAAATCAATAGGGAAAAATCCCGATTTTGAACGCGTGCCCACTTATCTTTTAGCATCTAACCAAAAAGGAAAAAAACTTTTACAAAAAGAATTTCAAGCAAGAAAAGAAGCTGGGTTGCCGGTAACATTTTTGGAAAAAGAGCCATTAAAAAAAGATTTAGGTGTTGATGCCTTGGCTGCTTTGTACAACGAAACTTCGGCTCAGGTAGATTGTTATAAGGCCGCAACATATCTCTTAGATCATCATTTGCAGAATAATGAACTTCAGTTATACTCCCACACTTTAATTTCTGATTATAACGAAACCAAAAACGGTTATGAATTGGTTGCTGAAAACGGAAACATCATTAATTGCAAAAATGTGGTGATTGCCGCCGGATATGAAGCCGGTACTTTTCTACCCAAAAAGGTAATGGATTTATTGTCCACC
This sequence comes from Paenimyroides aestuarii, assembly GCF_024628805.1. Taxonomy (NCBI): domain Bacteria; kingdom Pseudomonadati; phylum Bacteroidota; class Flavobacteriia; order Flavobacteriales; family Flavobacteriaceae; genus Paenimyroides; species Paenimyroides aestuarii. The sequence goes on from NZ_CP102382.1 coordinate 1,798,738, forward strand.
TTTGCAATCGTTTCACATCCGGTTGACGCCTCTTTCATTTGGGAAAAACGCGCTTTAATTTGGGAAACCAAAACACCGTATTTGTATGTGCGAACCACAGCCGATAACCGCATTATTGTTGGGGGAGAAGACGAAGCCTACAATAATCCTGAAAAAAGAGACAAAGCACTTACCAAAAAAACAAACATTTTAGAAAAAAAGTTTCAAAAAATGTTTCCTGAAATTCCGTTTGTAACCGATATGTCTTGGGCAGGCACTTTTAGCGCTACTAGAGATGGTTTGCCGTATATTGGCTTGTATCCGGGTAAACCCAACATGTATTTTGCATTGGGCTATGGTGGAAATGGCATCACTTTTAGTATGATTGCCGCACAAGTAATTGCCAATTTAATCAGTGGAAAACCCGATGACCGTGCGCGCCTTTTTGGATTCAACCGCACAAAATAGTTCCCTGAAAAGCAGTTGCTTGTTTAAAAAATATAAACGTAATTTGCAGCATAAACATTCTAAATGACAGCTGCAAAACCTAAAAAATACGTGCGTAAGAAAACAACCCGAAAACGCAAAAAAACACCGCGTTGGAAGTGGCATGTTTTAGCATATGCTTTACTTATGCTACTGTTTTTGGTTTTTCATTACCGCGATGGAATTGGCTATTTTGTGACAGATTTGTATGAACGAATTTTTAAGAAAGAAGACAGCAAAGAAGTTACCGTTCATGACATCCGTGCCATAGAAATTTTAGACAAACACAGCGAGTGTTTATTTGGGTTCGATGTATCGCATTATCAATATGAGATCGATTGGAAAGAAATTGATTCACTGTATGGGAAATTTGCGGTTGATTATGTTTTTTTAAGATCCACCATGGGAATCGATGGCGTTGATACCAAATTTGATTACAATTGGAAAAAAGCCAAAAGTAGATTATTGGTTCGCGGAGCTTATCATTACTACCGTCCTGATGAAAACAGCACGCAACAAGCTCAAAATTTTATAAAAAACACCAAGTTAGAACCAGGAGATTTTTTTCCAGTGTTGGATATTGAGGAACTTCCAAAAGAGCAATCCAAAGAAAAAATGCGCGAAGGCTTGAAAAATTGGTTGCTTATTGTAGAGAAGCATTACGGCGTGAAACCCATAATTTATTCGGGTGCCAATTTTTACGAACATCATTTAAAAGATCACTTCCCGGAACATAAAATCTGGATTGCCAAATACAGTTTGTTCAGCGAAAAAATGAACGACGATTGGCACTTTTGGCAGTTTACCGACAAAGGCACCGTAAACGGTATTCAAACCAAAGTAGATTTGAATATTTTTAAAGGCGACCGCCACGATTTAAAGCAGTTTGTGATTCAGTAGAAATGTGATTTTTTTATTATTAGATGTGAGTAAGGTTTTAAGATATTGGAAGATTCAAAACACAAACTTCAGAACGAATGATGCCTATTTGTAGATAATTTTTATTTTTTGGTGTAATAATTCCAAGTAGCTTTTGCAATGTCGGCTAGAATTTTTTCAGTAGCAGCCCGCTCTTCCGTAATATTTTTTAAGTAAACAGAAAGAATGATAGGATTGCCATTCGGAAGTTTAAAAATCCCCACATCATTCATAGCCGCTCTTAAATGCTCTTGATTTGTATTGGATATTCCGGTTCTGTGAGCCAGTTCTGTACCTTTTGGTAGCCCAGCTTTCATCCACGTTGTTCCTCTAGAGCATTCAGCCATTATTTTATAAAGATACTTAGTTGTTTTCTTTTTTAAAATTTTTCCTGTGTAAAACTTTTCCAATAAATCTGTTGTTGCTAAGGGTGTAGAAGTGTTGATATATGCGTTTTGCCATGTTTGCATTCCTTGTTCATTTACTTTTATAGTAAAATCATTGATGCCTTGTTGATTAATAAATTGTTGAACCGTTTCTGTACCTCCAATCAATTCTAAAAGAATGTCACAACCATTGTTGTCGCTATGCGAAACCGTATATTTTAATAATTGGTCTAATGTTAAAAACATATTTCCATTCGGATAATCGTCACGAATTGGGCTCCATGTGTTTTCATGTAAATCTTCTTGTTTAATGTAGAATTTCTGATTTAAAGACAATTTTCCTTCATCAACAAAGTTCAGTACAGCTAATGCAATATGAAACTTAAAAACACTCATCAATGGAGCATTCAAATTTCCGTTAATGCTCAAAGAGTCTTTAGTTTCTATGTTTTTTATAGAAATACCGATGGTTGCATTTTTAGTGGCAATAATATTTTTTAACTCTTGTTGAAGTTCCATATTTTTTTGAGCAAATGATGAAACAGATAAAAAATAAATGCCCAAGCAAATGATTGATAAAATTTTGTTCATTAATTAATACTGATTTTAAAGCTTACTTTTGTTTTTTATTGTTGCTGAGAGTTGGTAGGTTTTGAGAAGCGTTTTTTTGTTTTCAATAGACTTCTTTATTTATTTAGCGCACGGATTGCACTCGAGGCTTTAGCCGGCTGAACGAAGTTAAATCCGCGCGATCGGGTCGGGGTTACAAATCCGCGCGATCGGGGTTATTTTATTACTTTTCAAAAATGTATAAAATATTCCCTTGTGTTAAAACCCCTAATTTTTCATCATTGCCATCTATTTTATTAATTCTTGATTGATATCCGTTGTCGTCATCATCAAATTCATAAAACCAATCTATTTTCTTTAACGCACGATTGAATGCAGCAACTTTTATATCGTGATGACTTGCAAAGTATATGTGGCTATCTGTTAAAACAAAACTCTTTAAATCATTACGAACTTTTTGTACTAAAAAATCTTCTGTAAAATCCAATAAAATAATTTCGCCATTTTGTGGATTGATTTCCCAATAAAACTCCCACATAAACCCAATGAGTTTATTATTTTTCTCATCTACAACAGTAGCCTCTGACAAAGGAATTGCAGATGGTAACCACTCAATTTTAAAGGTAGGTATATTGTGAATTTGATGAACTAATTCACCATTTTCTAAATCCAAAGCGATAATGGTGTGATGATTTAAAGCTACCCATAGTTTATTCTCTAAAACACCTATAAATTTCTTTACTTGCCAATCCGCATGTTTGCCATAGTTATCATTATGCGGATTGTTTGGTATTAATTTAATATCGAATTGCCAAAGAATTTTACCAATTTTATAATCGCAAGATTTTACAAAATTATTATTTGTAAAAAATAATTGATTTTGTTCTACAAAATTTTCACCTAGCTTATCATCAAATAGAATAACTGAATTATATTTTGTTTTTTTTTCATTTCTATCGAAGTATATAAAATCATTCTTAGAAAAAATATGATAGAAATTTATCTTATCAAAAGATTCAATTCTATTTCCATTATAATCATAAAATATATTATAACTCCTATTTGTATAAACATTAATTAATCCTTTGCTAAAATAAATCCCCCAATATTCACTTAATTTTAAAACTTCGTAATTAGGGTATAACTGTATGCTATCACTTTTTACAAAATATATATTCTTGCCTTCAATATGGATATCTCCAACATGCTTGAAAGTACTTATCAAATTATAATTCATTATTCCACTTTTATAAAATTATATAATATTGATTTTGTATCATTTATTAAATCATCAAAATCAAGTTTAGCATCTGCTTTTGTAATATTAACGTCAAACAAATCATTTTTCAATTTCTGATTGCTCCAGATTGCATCAAAAATCTCTTCTTTTTTAGATCCGGAAAATATTGTCTTAAATTTTACTTTCACTGCATCTGTTGCCTCATTAATATTATTAAAAGAGCCTGGACCAAACTCTTGTAGTAATTTTCTTTTATCAAAGAGATATTTTAAGTCACTTAGTTTAGTCAAATCAGGTATTCTATATATCTTTTTCGAAAACATGTAAGGTTCCACCAGAATCAAGTAAATAAACTTTTTCATTACCTATCTGCATATCTTTTATTTGTTTTGTATTATACTCACTAATAGTTGCATCAATTACTTGTGATACATATAAAATTTCCTTAGTATTTATATCCAAAATGCAAAATTTCAATTGATTTTGTAAATAAAAATATAAACTATTACCATATAAAACATTCTTACTATTTACATCATCCTTATTTACACCAGCCCTCTTCATTTTATCTCAAAGCCCAAATAATTTGGGTTCAATATTTTCGCTTTGCAAGTCAACTTCAAAAAATCTATCTGCTATTAACCCAATTATTTTCCCTTTCTCACCATCTAAAATGTATTCAGTATCATAGAAAATAAAATTGTTTTCCTTATCAATATAACTATCTACATTCCCTATCAAATTTGATTTTTCAACACCAGTAATATCATATTTTAATTCTCCTGATTGAATGTCTAATCCGATAAATTCTTTTGAGTTAAGATATATCCAAAGTATATTGTTATATGCCCCAACAAATTGTTTTACCTCTTTTTTTCTTTCTTCTTTTTCTTCATAATCGTAATTCCATTTTCCTAATTGTGTCAAATCAAATTGCCAAAGAAACTCTCCCTGTGGAAAGGAAAAGCATTCAATAAAATTATTTTCAAAATTTTTTCTAAAAAACTTTTCTGAAGAGACAAAATAGATAGTTGACGAACCATACAATTTATATGATTCTAATTCATTTTCGATGTTTTTAATAAGTGTAAATCTTTCCTCACCGATTTTTGTTGATGTTATTATATATTGGTCTTTAATAGTATAAATATATTCATCCACGGAGATAACCTCATAATATTTTTTCAACAAATATCCTTTCCCATACAAGTCATTAATCCAAAACATCAAATTATTAGAATAAAGTTCTTGGAAAAGAACATCACTTCTCATGATTACATTATTTGTTTCGAAATCAATAACTTCATGAGGCCTGCCTATTAAAACTTTATTTTCACCAATTGCGAAAGATTTTATTTTATTTACTTCTTTACAAACCTTTTTATATTTCATTTTACTCAGTTTTAATTAATTTGGATAAAATTTGATCTATTTTAGAACTAGTCAAGTCGCTTGGTTCTATTATATTCAAACTATTTTTCAAGTTCGAACCCCGATGGCGCGGATTTGCAATCCGTGCCTATATCTACCCCATAAACACTACCTCAATTTCCAGATCATTATCTAAACCAGCATAATTACGTGCCGAACTGAAATAATAATCTTCTGCATTTACAACCACTTTCTCTTTTACCGGATTTTGATGAATGTAATTTATCTTCTCTTTTATAAATGAATTAGAATAAACAGATTCTGCATGGTAGCCATCTTGCCAAACTTTGTATTGCTGTGGTCGTTTTAAATGTGCGCAAGCTTCGGTAAAATATTTTAACATCCATTCTCGTCTGCTTTCGGGCTCATTTATTATGGTTTCTATTATTTTTTTACTTGTGTACTTTTTAAAATCTCGCATTATTTCTGCTAATGTTAAGATTTCTGCACTTTTACAAAGCAAATGCAAATGACTGTGCATTAAAACATAAGCATAGATTTCTAAACCTTTATGTTCTTGACAATATCTTAATGCATCTATAATTACATTTTTTTGATTTAGCCGTGTAAAAATATCTACCCAACCTACTGTTGTTATGGTTATAAAATAGGCACTGCTACTATCGGTTGCTTTGTATTTTGTTGACATACTACACTTTTATTTTTTATTTAGCGCACGGATTGCAAATCCGCGCAATCGGGGTGGAGGTACTTTTATTCAAATACATACAACTGATTATAGTGAATACCTTTTAGATATAGTTTGTTTTCATGATAAATAGGAGCTTCAAACATCTCATCATTTTCTTGTGGAAAATCTTGTATAAATTCTACCTCTTGTGTGTCTAAATCCAAACAACCAAATTTGACATCATCATATTTACCACTTACAAACCACAACTTATTTTCATACATAGAATTAACATAAGGACGAATGACTTTAGAATCGCATTCGTTTAGTGCCTTTTCTAATACTATTTCACCTGTTTTGGGGTTGAATATTTGATACACATCGCCTAAACCATAATACAATTTATCTACAGGATTATAGGCATGAGCAGAAATGAATTTTCGCTCATTGGTTACCTCATATTGGTTTTGATACAAAATAGTTCCTGTTTCAATATCCAAACCTGTTACCAATTGATAATGGTTGTCTTTATATGCTATGCAAAACAACACATCGTCTATAAACTGTACAGAACCAAATATTTTGAATCCTTTGGGAATAGTGAAGTGCCAAATAAAATCTTTGACTTCTATTCTCGTTTTAGAAACTTTATTTTCTTCAAAAAGAAAAAGCATATTTTTGATAATTTTATATCCCCAATTTACATCGTCTAACCAAATAACTTTTTTTTCGTTGTTAGTCAATTTATAATTTTTCTCTTTTCGTGAAATTCTATTAAAAACTAAATAATAATCTTCAATAGGTTCAATGTATGAAGATGGTTCATATTTAAATTTTTCTAATATTGTTCCACTTGGTAATACTTCGTACAAGCATTCGTTTTCGTAATAAAATATTTTATCACCGAAAGAATTCAGGATGGTGTCTACTGGTATTTGCGTTTTTTCCCAATTCATATAACAAATACCATCAATATCACAAAACAATAAATTGTTTACAATCCTTACATAGGTACAATTATCTATTTTTTTATTTATCATTTTATATCAAATATTTTATCAAAATTATCTAAAATTAAATCCTTAAGTTCTTCTGGATTATTTTTTCCAAATTTTTGGGCTGTTTTATTATTCAATGTAAACCCTCAATTGCTTCTTCCACCCCGATAGCGCGGATTTGCAATCCGTGCCTATATCTACCCCATAAACACTACCTCAATTTCCAGATCATTATCTAAACCAGCATAATTACGTGCCGAACTGAAATAATAATCTTCTGCATTTACAACCACTTTCTCTTTTACCGGATTTTGATGAATGTAATTTATCTTCTCTTTTATAAATGAATTAGAATAAACAGATTCTGCATGGTAGCCATCTTGCCAAACTTTGTATTGCTGTGGTCGTTTTAAATGTGCGCAAGATTCGGTAAAATATTTTAACATCCATTCTCTTCTGCTTTCGGGCTCATTTATTATGGTTTCTATTATTCTTTTACTTGTGTACTTTTTAAAATCTCGCATTATTTCTGCTAATGTTAAGATTTCTGCACTTTTACAAAGCAAATGCAAATGACTGTGCATTAAAATATAAGCATAGATTTCTAAACCTTTATGTTCTTGACAATATCTTAATGCATCTATAATTACATTTTTTTGATTTAGCCGTGTAAAAATATCTACCCAACCTACTGTTGTTATGGTTATAAAATAGGCACTGCTACTATCGGTTGCTTTATATTTTGTTGGCATACTAAACTTTTATTTCAATGAACTTTTTATTTAACACACGGATTGCAAATCCGCGCGATCGGGTCTTTGCAAAGCTCTAATTTCCGAGCTTCGTACAACTTCTGAAATGGATACACACCGTCTTTATCTGTCTTTAATAGTGTTTTAAGCTCTTGATTACCATTTTTCATGGCATTCATCATACTGTTAAACCAACACCCTTGCGCAAATAAAACAGATGAAAAAAGTAAGAATATTAGAGTGATATATTTCTTTATAGTCATGTTTACAATTTTTAGTTACATATAATACCATTAATATGGTTTATTCTATAGGTTTTCCAAGCTTCTAAAATATCTGCATTTTCTGTTTTGTTAAGATCTAGAAGTATGTCATCTGCTTTTGCACCAATATCCAATTTAAACGCATCTTTTAAGCTGTTGCTATCCAAACTATTATAAAAAGATTTTAATACTGGGTATTTTTCAATAATGTCATCAAATTTTCCTGCTGCCCTTACAACTTGTCTTATTTTGTAATAATAAGACCATGCTTGTTCTGCTCCTTTTATTTCATATAATCCATCAAGTTCTGTAATTAAATTATCAACTTTTTTAAAGCTCTTTAGTAATTGAGGGGTCGAAGCAACAATTGAGAGTAGTTGTATTTTTGATCTCATTTCTGGTGAAATAGCATCATTGTTCAACCCAGTTGCTATCGCTCCTGTTGAGCTACCAATTATATCACTTAGAATTATTGCTTTGCGCACATAGTTCCCCGCTGTAAATAAAACTTTAACTTCACCTACACCGATAAATAAAGACGCCACGTCTACTGCTAACCAAGCCGAGTTTTCTGCAACAATATTCCTGTTGCTATTGCTCATAGCAAATGCTTGGATCATAGGCATTACTAAGATGTCTCCTTGCTTAAATTGCTGATCTAGGAAATTAAAACTACCTGTTACTTTTACTACAATCATTTGGTTATAAGGAATGATGCCTTTGTCTGTTTTAAAGGAATTTCCATTAATCTTACCCCGATGTCGCGGATTTGCAATCCGTGACTTTATCTATACAATTCTACTGTTGTTATGGTTATAAAATAGGCACTGCTACTATCGGTTGCTTAATATTTTGTTGACATACTGCACTTTTATTTCAATGAACTTCTTTATTCTTTATATTTAGCGCACGGATTGCAAATCCGCGCGATCGGGTACTTTTATAACAGATTTAAAAATCCTACTCTAAAACATACAAAACATTATTAGAATCATGCAGGTATATTTTACCTTGATGAAAAACAGGTTTATCAAATTGTCCGTCATTTTCTAAAGGAAAACTTTGAACAAAATCGATCCCCGATGTCGCGGATTTGCAATCCGTGACTTTATCTATAAAATTTTACTGTTGTTATGGTTATAAAATAGGTACTGTTACTATCTGTTGCTTTGTATTTTGTTGACATACTACACTTTTATTTTTTATTTAGCGCACGGATTGCACTCGAGGCTTTAGCCGACTGAACGAAGTTAAATCCGCGCGATCGGGGATATGAGTTTTAGAAATCTCATTTAATCGAATATTATTTTGGTTCCAATAGTCTTTTCACTATCATTCTCAATAAAATTTATAATATGTTTTTTGACATCTTCTGAAAGATTTACTTCTCGTTCAAAAACAGATAAATCTGCATAAAAAGTAGAAGGCTGGAATATTAATTCTCCTGTAACTTTAATTGAAAAATTTACTGTATTATTGTTGTAAGTGATAATCATTTCACCTCTTGAAATTATTGAATAGGATATAACTTGTTCAGTTTCGCTATCAATAATATTTTGAGGGATTTCACGAATTAAACTCCTATCGTTAATCATATCCATTACTTTTTTATCTAAATCAATTGGACATACTTGTGTATTAAAACATTGACATAATATTAACTTTTCTTTCATTTTTACTATATCAGAAAACACACCTAATTCATAAAAATTAACAATATCTTCTATCATTTCTCTTTCATTATAAAAAAACGAATCATTTCCATAGAACTTTAAATAATTTATAAATGATCTCTTTTGTTCCTCATTAATTCTTGCCTCATTAAAAATGAATTCAAATGGTGATACACCGATAATTCCATTAAGTAAAAAAACATCAAAATAGGAAGATGTATTAATTTCCTTTAAATTACCTTTAATAAATTCAACATCTCTTGGAAACATATCTATTATTAATTTTTTCCAATCTGATTCTTCTAATTCATTCCATAAGGTAGTATATGTTAAACACAATTCTTTATTGTAATTTTTATCATAATTCCGAAATGAAAAAACCAATAAATTAATTTTTTGTTTAGCATCTAAGTGACTTATCATTTCTTTAATCTCATCAGAAATTCTATACCTATTTAATGGTTGCGAGGTATTAATATATTTTGCTAATTCAAGTTCATTCATAATTATTCATTTATAAATTTTGTTTGAGTTTTTAAATTACCTGCTTCATCTAAATATTTTATTTCTAGAGAAGCTCCTTTAGTATCTATAACCCGATGGCGCGGATTTGCAACCCGTGCCTATATCTACCCGATAAACACTACCTCAATTCCCGATGTCGCGGATTTGCAATCCGTGACTTTATCTATACAATTTTACTGTTGTTATGGTTATAAAATAGGCACTGCTACTATCTGTTGCTTTGTATTTTGTTGACATACTACACTTTTATTTAGCGCACGGATTGCAAATCCGCGCGATCGGATTACAAATCCGCGCGATCGGGTTGGATTCTAAATGAATTTCTGTTTTCCTTCTGCAATATTTAATAATTCTTCTTGACAATGACTATCCAAAAAATCTATGGTTTTCATACATTTTTCATACATAAAATAACCTTGAAATTTGTCCTCGACTTCACCTTTATAATAATCTTTTAGCTCATTATATTTAGGGTTATTATTAAGCTTTGCGGCTATTAAACCCTTTATAATTCGCCAACCCAGATCATCCAAATAAATTACTTTTTCTGTTGGGTTTTCGTTTAACAATTTATCTATTGCATCAACCGAATTATACTTTTTAAAAAATGGGACTGCATATTCTTCATAAAATTTTTTTACCACTTTACCCCATTCTTTAACATCATCTACGGTTTGGATTTTGTAATCATAATTTGTAACGTTAAAATAATCGGCAATTCTAATTCCCAAAGTACTTCCATAATCATTTTCAATTACTGGTTTTTCATCCAAAATTTTAAACATTACTTTTTGAATGGGAAAAATTCCAAGTCCAATAGAGCAAGATGTTTTAAACTCATCAATATAATTTGCTACACCAAACCCTACCTTTAGAAATTGAATATCATTTATACATGAAAAATTATAACCCTGCGGGTCACTTTTAGATTTAAATCCTAAAGGCTTTAAAAAACTTTCAAACTCTTTTTTAAGTTCTTTTTTTACTTCACTATAATTCATCTTCTATTTTATTCTTGATCTTATTAAATATTGTGTAAAATCAGTATTATTGGTATTTACCCAAAACTCAACACCTGTTTCTAATTGAATTTGTGCCTTTCCGTTAATAAACTCTTGCGTGCCAAAAGCATTTTGAGCTTGCCCACCCGTGCCTATATCTACCCGATAAACACTACCTCAATTCCCGATGTCGCGGATTTGCAATCCGTGACTTTATCTATACAATTCTACTGTTGTTATGGTTATAAAATAGGCACTGCTACTATCGGTTGCTTTGTATTTTGTTGACATACTACACTTTTATTTTTTATTTAACGCACGGATTGCAAATCCGCGCGATCGGGACTTTTTATTTAACACACGGATTGCAAATCCGCGCGATCGGGTACGTTCACCCTCATTACCTCATTTTTTTTATTATGTCATCCATCTCATTTTCTCGCATACCTACTAACATTTCAGTCAGCCCTCGTAAATTCTTATGACTTTCAGGAATACAAAGCCTAAACACAGCAAGTTTTTTATACAGAATATCGTTTTGTAAATCATAATTATATTCATACTGATGCAGTGATGTAACCATTGTAATACTCATCAACTTTCTAAATAATTCAATTCCTAAATTCAATTCAGATGTATTAGTAACGCCATTTGGCAAACAATCTATAAAGATTTTTGAAGCGTCAAGTATTAATTTAAATTGATGTATATCATTTAAAATTTCGTATTGTTCTAATTTAATTTTTACTTCTTCTAACATTTTAATTTCCTATTTGAGGTAGACTATTCGGGGTTAAGGTTTCAATAGGTGCTGTCGATTTTTCCCACAAATTAGTTTTCCCATTATTTATTATTAAAGACTGTGTTCGTCCGCCTGTCGTATTATAAACAACATTAGGTGTTGCATTTGCAAATTGTTTGGTTGGAGCTACCGTTGATTGAAACAATACATTATTGTTTGCCTTTGAAGTTATTGTGAATACATCATATTCAGCATTTACGCTACTCAAGGGTAATCCTAATTTTTGCTCTAATTGTGATGGATTTGCTTTTATCCATTGATACTCTGCTTCGCTCAAATAATAAGGAGATGGGCTATTTATATTATTTCCTTTAGGAACAATTTTATAAAATTTATCGCCTTGATTTGCCGTAACCTTAACAGGATTCGTGCTTCCTGAATTTACAACACCTGGTAAAAAATTATCTGCGTCTGAAACTGTGTTATACATTGCTCTCATTTGATTATCAATTGTAGCATTGGCAGATTTAAAAGCATTGTAATCTTTGCCTAAAGTTTGGAATGTTGTATTGCCCCGATGTCGCGGATTTGCAATCCGTGACTTTATCTATACAATTTTACTGTTGTTATGGTTATAAAATAGGCACTGCTACTATCTGTTGCTTTGTATTTTGTTGACATACTACACTTTTATTTTTTATTTAACGCACGGATTGCAAATCCGCGCGATCGGGGATACTAAACTTTTATTTCAATGAACTTTTTATTTAACACACGGATTGCAAATCCGCGCGATCGGGTTGTAGAATTTATAATTTCTACTCATATCTGATTTCTATCAAATATAATTAAAATACGTTTTGTTTAGAACCACACGAAAGGATTCGTGCGGTATCGGGAGATTCGTGCGTAGTGGGGAATTAGTTTATTAAATCCAATTGTCATTTACTCCAGAAATAGAAATTTTAAAATCTAATTTATTTTTATCTCTTAAGTATTCAATTATTTCAATAAGTCCTGTTTTTTCAGCAAAGGGTGTTATATAAATTTCTTCGATTAATTCTTTCAAATCAACTCTGATGTTCTTTGAAGTTGTAGTGTCATCATTTTTAATTTGAATGATACATCTAACTTCTTTCTCAAATTCATAATAGTTGTGTTTGTTTAAGAAGGTATAAAATGCGTTGCCTGTAATGTATGAAGGATTGTTATTATCATAGTATCTTACTTCTCCAATGTAAATGTTTTCCTCAGCATCTTCAAATGATTTTTTAAGTCTTTCAAAGGTTGTTTTTATTGCTATTCCTAATTTTTCTTTTGCATACATTTTCCATAGCGCAAATGATTCATTATGATTTGCGTTCCAGGATAATATTAGAATTTTTTTGCGTAACCTTTGTTCAATATAATCTTTGTAATTTTGTGCAAAATTATTTTCTCTACGCAGTGCCTTATCTTGTTGAACCATTAATTCATAAATTTTTTCAGGGATTTTACCTTCGTTTTGGTCACCCATCATTTCAACACTTGGAAAGAAAATTTTTGAAGAATTAATTAACTTTAAGAATTTCCAAAAATCCATATATCTCCATAAAGGTAAATCTTTAGTATTATCAATTTTGAATTCTTTATGTTCTTTATACATTGTTAAAAAAAATGTTTGAAAATCAAATATACAAATCAATTCTAAAATTCCTCTGCTAGAATAACATTTTGCTTTTGTAAAACCTACCCCTTCACATCCAATGCATCGCGCAGTGCGTTGCCAATCATCATAAAAGCAACAACCACCATACACATTGCCAATCCGGGGATCAATGCCAAATGCGGTTTACCCAAAATAATGTAGTTATAGTGTTCTTTAATCATGCCGCCCCAACTTGGCACGGGTACTTGTGCGCCCAAACCTAAAAAGCTTAAACCACTTTCTACCAGAATTGCCGATGCAAAATTGGCTGCAGAAATCACAATAACTGGTGCCATGATATTAGGAATAATGTGTTTAAAAATAATGCGCATGTCAGAGAAACCCAGCGCACGTGCTGCGGTTACATACTGCATTTGTTTTACGCTCATTACTTGCCCGCGAACCACTCGGGCTACTTCTACCCACATGGTTAAACCAACGGCAATAAAAACTTGCCAAAACCCTTTGCCAAGAGCCAATGTAATGGCAATAACCAGCAAAAGGGTAGGGATAGACCAGATCACGTTGATTAACCATAGGATAAAGGCATCGGTTTTTCCACCGAAATAGCCTGCAACGGCTCCCAATGAAATGCCAATAATCAAGGAAATAAAAACGGCTACAAAACCAATTGCCAATGAAACACGTGCACCAACAAGCAATCTGCTTAAATAATCGCGTCCTTGGTTATCGGTGCCCAGCCAATATTTTTTGGTTTGAATATGGTTTTCTTCAATCAATTGATGATTGGTCGTAGGGAAGCGGTTTGTGAGTATATACTTTGTTTGAGAGGTGGCAGGATCGATCGAAAATTCGTTGTAATAAAGCGTATCGCCTTTAAATTGATACGACAGTATGGGGATAAACTGCTCTTTTATGGCTTTGCCGGTAAAAAAATCAAATACCGATGTTTTGGCAGTGTTTTGCAGTGGAATATTGATGGTTTGCACGGTGAAACCAGGTTTTTGGGTACTGATTGACACATCGCCATTGTTTGCATTTATAGTGTTGTCGGGTGCAATCACATACGCAAAAAGGGCTATGAACGTTAAAATTACTATAAAGGCTAATGAAAAAACGCCCCAAGAATTTCGTTTGAATTTTTGGAGCGCTTTTTTATTTGCCGCAACAAATTTTTTAAACACTTTGCGTTATTTTTTAAGAGTCTTTATATCATTTAAAACATTTACAGCTTCTTCTACATACACATCGTTGTTTAAGTTTTTAAACCAACGCTTGCGTTTGTTTTGCAACACGGTGTCGTTTTTAACCAACGCTTCTTCGTGGGGCAACGATTTAAAGATTAAACTGTTTTTATAGTCTTTCAAGGCATTGAATTTTTTAGAATGCTCTTCTAATTGTTTCGATTTTTCTAAATAATCTTCATATTTCAGCGGAAACGTATTGTCTTCCTGTTGTGCTTTAACCCATTTAGCGCTTTCGTCAATCAGTCTAAATTCTTTGTTTGCTGCGATTCGTTTTTTGCTTCTATCAATCACCGGCGCAAATTTATAGTCAAAAATATTGTATTTTGCTTTTGCAATTTTATCCCACTCCATAGCATTGTCGTTATCGCGTTCGCCTGTATCCACATACAAGAAACGGTCTGGTAAAATAATATCGCTTTCCACACCTTGCAATTGGGTAGATCCGCCGTTTACGCGATAAAACTTTTGACTTGTGAATTTCATAGCACCCAAATCGCCAATTTTCTTGTTGCCAAATCGGTTTAAATCTAATAAATTTTGAACAGTTCCTTTGCCAAATGAATGTTTAGACCCCAAAATTAATCCACGGTTGTAATCTTGAATGGCAGCTGCAAAAATTTCTGATGCCGAAGCCGAATAATTGTTGATTAAAACCACTAAAGGTCCTGTCCATTGCGTTTTGTTGTCGCGGTCGTAAAGCACATCGCTTTCGCCCGATTTTGCTTTTACCTGCACCACAGGTCCTTGCGGAATGAACAAGCCAACCATATCCACCACCGTTTGTAGCGAACCACCACCGTTGTTTCTTAAATCGATAATGATTCCTTCCACTTTTTGTTCTTTTAAATATTCCAATTCTTTGGCAACATCTTTAAAAGCATCGCGGTTTTCTTTATTTTCAAAATTGATATAAAATTTGGGAAGATGAATCATTCCGTATTTGCCTTCAGGAGTTTCAATAACCGATGATTTTGCAAAAGTGTCTTCAATTTCGAATTGATCGCGGGTAATTGCAATAATTTTCACCGATCCATCTACTTTTTTCACGGTTAATTTTACTACTGTGCCTTTTTTGCCCTTGATCATTTTAACCACTTTATCCAAACGCATCCCAGCAATATCTACTGGTTCGTCATCGCCTTGGGCTACTTTCAAAATAATATCGCCATTTTCCAATTCGCCTTGTCGCATTGCAGGACCTCCCGGAATTATTTCGGTAATTTCGGTATTTTGATCTTTTTTGCGAAGCTGTGCACCAATTCCTTCCATAGAACCCGTCATGCTTTCATCGAACTTTTGTTTGTCATCCGGAGCCAAATAATTGGTATGTGGGTCAAATTGCTCTAAAATAGTATTGATATAGACCGACAACCATTCTTCGCGAGATATTTCTTCAAAAAATTCAAAAAATTCGTTCAATGATTTTAAAGTGGTTTCGCGCGCTTCTTTTTCTAATTCTACAAACGATTTTTTCGGTTCTTTGCCAATAGAATCGTTTTCTTGAAGCTTCATTTTGTCTTCAATGCTCGATAAAACATTTAGTTTTAACTGTTTGCGCCAGCGTTCTTTAAGCTCTTCTTTGGTTTTTGCAAACGGTTGTTTTTCATAATCGGTATCGATAGATTCTGTTACGGTGAAATCTAATGGTTTGGATAAGATTTCTTTGTAATAGATTTTAGCTTCTTTTATGCGCGATTGAAAAACCGGATAACTTTCGTTGAAAAAAGTAATGCGCTGTTCTTTAAACTGGTCGTCTAAATCGTTTTTGTATTTCTCAAAACCATCGATATCACTTTGAAGAAGGTAGCGTTTATTTCCGTCGATTACTTTTAAATAATTATTGTAAACCTTTTCAGAAAAGGCATCGTTCAAATCGGCAGGGTGGTAGTGTGCATTGGTCAACACAAAATTCAAAACTCCCATTAAAAACGCTTCTTTTTCCGGATCAGGCGTATTTGCCTTTTTAGAAGGCATAAAACTCCATAGTGCTGCAGCCAGTGCCACAACAAGTATTAATACTTTATAATTTCTTTTCATAAATTGCCAAATAGCAGTCATCAATAAATTTTCAACTAAAGTAAATAAAATCTGTGTATAAAAACTACTAAAGCTTAAATAAAATTTTGTTAACAATTATTCGTCTGTTGGTATTATGCACGGATTTTTGATTAAAATGATTACTTTTACAAGAATTAATTGAGAAGGATTTTAACAAACAACAAAGCAAATAATCAATCCAATGAAAAAGCCGTTGATTTTAGTTACAAACGATGATGGAATAACCGCTCCGGGCATTCGCACCTTAATCAGTGTTATGAAAGAAATTGGGCAAGTGATTGTAGTAGCACCAGACAGTCCGCAATCTGGGATGGGACATGCCATTACCGTAAATAACACCCTTTTTTTGGAACAAGTTTATATTGATAAAGACGGAATTAAAGAATTTGCTTGTTCGGGAACTCCGGTTGATTGTGTGAAAATTGCGATAGACCAAATCATCAAAGCAAAACCCGATATTTGTGTATCAGGAATCAATCATGGATCCAATTCGGCGTCGAACGTGATTTATTCTGGAACCATGTCTGCTGCAGTAGAGGCGGGTATGAGTGGTGTTCCAGCCATTGGGTTTTCATTAGCCGATTTTAGTTGGAATGCCGATTTTGAGCCTATTAAGAAATTTGTGAAACAAATCACCGAAGAAACCATTAAGAATGGTTTGCCAGAAGGCGTGGTTTTAAATGTGAACTTTCCGAAATTGGCAGAAAAGAACATTAAAGGCATAAAAATTTGCCGACAAGCAAAAGCTACTTGGGTAGAAAAGTTTGATGAACGCGTTAATCCGCACGGAAAAAAATATTATTGGCTCACCGGCACATTTGTAAACCACGACAAAGGCAATGATACAGATGAATGGGCGTTGGCAAACGGATACATTGCGGTAGTGCCTGTACAATACGATTTAACTGCATACCACGCCATGCAGCAACTAAACACATGGGAATTATAATGAACAAGTTTTTAAAATTTTTATTGGGAACATTTGTAGCATTGCTGCTTTCGTTCGTTTTTGGATGCATTCTTTTTCGCTTATTTACAGGGATGAATCCGCTGCAAGAAATGGTGATTTTTAGCATGAGTAGTGTGGCTTCTAAAGCATTTTCTTTAGGATCGATACCCAATATTGCCCTTTTTTACTTTTTTCTGAACCGGGAAAACTATTTTAGTGCCCGAGGTGTGATTTTTTCATTCATTATAATAGGTTTCTATATTATTTTAGGGTAATGAAATATTATATTATTGCAGGCGAAGCATCGGGCGATTTGCATGGCGCCAATTTAATGAAAGCCCTTTACAAAGAAGAACCCAATGCCGAAGTGCGTTTTTGGGGCGGCGATTTAATGCAACAAGTAGGTGGCACTTTGGTGAAACATTACAAAGACTTGGCTTTTATGGGCTTTGCAGAAGTGCTTGCTAATTTAAGAACCATTCTGAAAAATATTGCGCTTTGCAAAAAAGATATAGCTACTTTTAAACCTGATGTGCTTATTTTTATTGATTATCCAGGGTTTAATATGCGTATTGCAAAATGGGCAAAAAAACATGGTTTCAGCACTCATTATTATATTTCTCCACAAATTTGGGCATGGAAAGAGAACCGCATTAAAGCAATAAAACGCGATGTGGACCACATGTACACTATTTTGCCTTTTGAAAAAGATTTTTATGAACAAAAACATCAATATAAGGTACATTATGTGGGGCATCCACTTTTAGATGCTATTGAGCAATTTAAAAAAAATGAAGCGATAGATTTTCGAGCAAAACATCAGTTAGACGATCGCCCAATCATTGCTTTATTGCCCGGAAGTAGAACACAAGAAATTTCACGTTTGCTTATTGAAATGTTGCGTATTGTAAATGATTATCCTCAGTTTCAATTTGTGATTGCGGGCGCGCCAAGTTTAAGTATCGATTTTTACAAGCAGTTCATTAAGCAAGAAAACGTAAAACTTATTTTAAACGATACTTATAATTTACTGAACAATGCCTATGCGGCCTTGGTAACTTCGGGTACAGCAACTTTAGAAACCGCTTTGTTTCATGTACCGCAAGTAGTGGTTTACAAAGGAAATGAACTATCGTACCAAATTGCAAAGCGAATTATTAAATTGAAATATATTTCGTTGGTAAATTTAATTATGGATGAGGAAATTGTTACCGAATTGATTCAAAACAACTGCAATACAGCTACCATAAAAAAAGAATTTGATAAAGTTATTAACAATCCTAAAAGAGATGAAATGCTCGCTAAGTACCGTGAATTAAGTGAAAGGTTAGGAGGGGGTGGTGCAAGTGAGCGAGTTATCAACATAATTAAGAAAACTTTAAGAGTTGTTTAAGAAGGTTAAGAAAATTAAATCGCCTATATTTGTGATATACCAAAGCAAAGATTATAAATTCTATTTCAAAATATTAATTAATGAAAAATTTGGCTTTAACGTTCGCAACGTTGATTGCTGTATGTTTAACCACAGAGGTATCGGCTCAAACAGCTAAAAAAACCACTACTGTGACCACAACATCACAAAAAGCAAAAGAAGAAGCTACAATTGCAAACATTAACAAAAAAATGAACGCAATTGATGATGAGTTAGACAAACCATCAAAAAAAGTTGAAAGAAAGAAGTATTGCTATTTAACGGAACAATTGCTCAATGTGGCAAATGATTATCAGGGAATCAGATACCAATGGGGCGGCATGTCACGCTCGGGTATGGATTGCTCGGGATTTGTTAAATCTGCATTCGATCAGTTCAACATCAACCTTCCAAGAACTTCCAGAGAAATGGCATCGCGCGGTGAGCGTGTGGCAGCTTCAGAAGCAAAACCAGGCGATTTGATCTTCTTTAAAAACGGAGGATCTCGCGTAATAAATCACGTAGGTATCGTAATCGAAGTAAACGGTGATGATATTAAATTCATTCACTCGGCTACTTCAAAAGGTGTTTCTATCAATTCAACAAAAGAAGCCTATTACAGCAGAGGGTTTGTGCAAATAAACCGTGTGTACGACAGACAAGTATTATAGTTAGTTATTTAATATTCAATTTTTCATATCTTTATTTTAATGAATAAAGTAATGAAATATCCAATTTATCCCATTACATTTTCATATGTTAGTGGGATTTTTTGTAGCTTATATACTGGGCTATCGCTTCAGTTTGCCTTGATTTTTGGTGCAATTGCTTTGTTGTTATTTGGGTTCTTTATTTTGATGCAATACAATAAAGGATTCCATAAAAACTATAATTTTTTTACACTTATTGCGGTATGTAACCTTTTTATTGCCTTGGGTTTTGTGTTTCATCGTTTGGCAAATAAGAAAATCGAGGTGCAACAATTAAATGAATCGGAATTTTCTGTAAAAACAATTCGTGTGTTAAAATCGAATACTTATTCGCATCGCATATATGCCGATTTAGTTTCACACCCGCAGCAACCTACTGTATTGGTTACATTTTCCAACAAACAAAAAACGCCAAAAGTGGGTGAAGTTTACAAAATTGTAGGCTCCATAAAAGAAGTGCCATACCCTAGAAATCCCTATGATTTTGATTATAAAAACTATCTGAAACAAAAAAATATTCATTACCAAATAGCTTCTTATTATCCGGCAGTTTTGATAGGAAAGGAGCATTCTGTAATTTCAAAAATTGCCGATTTTAGAAGCCTTTTAATGGAACAGTTTTCCAAGATGGGTTATGCTGATCAAACAAAAGGTTTTGTAGAAGCATTGCTTTTTGGTGTTAAAAATAATTTAGATACCAATTTGCAAAACCAATTCAAAGATTTTGGTATCATGCATATCTTGGCAGTCTCGGGCTTGCATGTGTTTATTTTGTTTTCCACGTTAAACTACGTCTTAAAACAAATGCGCGTTCCAGCAAAGTTAATTGTGCTGGTTTTAGTGTTGTTTTTAATTATGTTTAGTTTCATGGCGGGGCTTGCAGGGTCGGTGGTACGGGCATCGCTTATGTGTATTTTAGTGTTATTTGGTACTGTTTTTGAGCGAAGGGTTATCACTTATAACATTTTAGCAAGCAGTATGCTGTTGATTTTATTGGTAGCGCCTAATTACTTGTTTGATATCGGATTTCAGTTAAGTTATGCGGCTGTTTTCTCAATTGTTTTTTGCTTTCCGGTTATTCAGCGTTTTTTCACATTTAATAACCCCATCATCAATTATTTTACACAGTTAATCGGTATATCTTTGGTGGCACAATTGGGTATTTTGCCCATAAGTGTGTACTATTTTAACCAAGTGCCTATTTTGTTCTTATTGGGCAATTTAATAGCTGTACCAATTGCAACCGCTTTGTTGACCTCGTGGTTTTCGCAATTAATAGTCAGTTTTATTTGGTTGAAATTCGCAAGCTATGGAACTATTGTTTTGGAATTTGTAAGCAATTTGTGTTTTAATACATTGGCTAAACTCAATACTTTATTTCCAATGAAAGCATTCGATGTGCATTTTAGCAGTTTGCAGGCTATAACTGCATTCTTGTTTGTCATGAGCGTTTTTTGGTATTTCCAAAATAAACAAAATCGAAAGATTTTATTGTCTATGTGTTTGCTTATTAGTTTTCAATTAGCAAGTATTCAAAAGGTATATAGGAACAATTCAACAAGTGAATTGGTATTGGTTGCAGATCGAACAAATGTGGTTTTTTTGAATAGATCAGGAACTTGTATAGCACAAATTGGAAATGCTTCACCAATTGCACAATCCAGCATTAAGAACTATTTGCTGCACAATGGAATCAAGCAAAAGAAAACAGACTCATTGTGCAATAGTTTTACAATCAACAACAACAGTTGGCTTATTATTGACAGTTTAGCGGTTTATCCCTCTAAAAAAGTAGATTATTTGGTTTTGCATCAGAACGCCAAAGTAAACATAGAGCGGTTAATTGCTTATACCCAACCAAAACAAGTAATTTTGCACAGCAGTAACTATGGATATTTAAACGAAGAGTATGCTGCGTATTTGAAGAAGATAAAAATCCCTTGCCACGATATGCGCAACAAGGGAAGTTTTAATATCAATTATAACTCAGACAATAACTGATCTGGGGTACGATAACCCAAAATGTCTTTAATTTTTTTTCCGTCTTTATCCAAAATAATCATATCAGGATAAGCTTGAACACCAATAAATTGTGCAAATTCATGCAATCCGTTTCTGGAGTTTTTTCGAGCTTCTTGATAACCTGGGTTCTTAAATAATTTACCCCCAAATTGAATTTCTTCGTTTCCTTCGGCGTTAAATTTTACAGGATTGAACTTTTCGTTGATTGTTTTAGCAACTTTTGGATCGGAAAATGTGTTTTTATCTAACATTTTGCATGGACCACACCACACAGTGTATGCATCGATAAAAATAGGTTTCTTATTTTTTTTCTGTGCAGCCAGAGCATCTTTCATGCTCATCCATTTAATTTCTTGTGCCTGACTTAAAAAACAAGTCATTGTAAATAAAACTAGTAGAATGCTTTTTCTCATTGTTATAATATTTGAATGTAAATATAAAAAAAAATCCGATAGTTCATAAAAACTACCGGATTTGTTATTTTCAAAAAGTGTGCCTATTTCACACCGTGCATTAATTTTTTTAATAGTGGATTTAACGACATCACTATTAATCCTGCTACAATTGGAACAATTGTAAAAATAAGGAAGAAAGTTGATAACGAATATTCTTTAGTGATATTTTCGATTTGACCTCCTAAAATTGCGGCAAGTTTATTACCAATTGCAATTGCTAAGTACCACATACCAAACATAAAGGCAATCATGCGGGCAGGTACCAATTTAGAAACATACGATAAACCTACCGGTGATAAACACAGCTCACCCAATGTATGGAAGAGATAAGCTAAGATTAACCAAATCATTGAAACTTTTACACCTTCTTGAACACCATAGGAACCAAAAGCTAAAAGTCCAAAACCGATTGCCATAACAATTAAGCCCATTCCGTATTTAACAGCTGCAGGTGGGTTGTATTTAGAATCCCATATTTTTGAAATAAATGACGCAAATGCTATGATGAAAAACGAGTTTAGAATTGAGAACCACGAAACGGTTATTTCCACCTGATTGTCTCTTACTTCTTTGATTTCAGCCTGAACAATTTTAGATGTTCTGTTTTTTGAATTGTAATCTGCGCGTATTTTGTTTTCTTGCTCAGTAGTTAAATTTACAAATTTACCACCCGCTTCTTCGTGTACTTTTATTTGATCGCCCACAACATAGGTTTCTTTTGTAGCAATAACAAAAGTTTTTTCTTCAATTACGTCGTTTGGATTTGCTTCATAAGCTTCTGATACAGGAATATATTTGTAAACAAGTGCTCCTTTTTCGTCTTTCTTTTGTTGATTTGTTTTTTCATCAATATCAGCGACTTTTAATGCATTGTATTTAATTTCATAAGCGTGTGATGTCCAATCTTTGTTTAACATCCATCCTGCAACCCCCCAAACACCTAAGAAACAAATGATCAATACAATATTTGACCAAAAAACTCTCTTAATGGTTTGTTTTGCAAGTAGATATAGTACCCATGAAACGATTAATAGTGGTGCAATTGTAAGTATGGTGTTTACAATGTTAAATATCAACGCAGAATTTCCTGACAAGATTCTTTGGGTATTATCACGAGCAAAAAGTACTAATGAAGTAGCTCCTTGTTCAAAACTCATCCAGAAGAAAATTACAAAAAAAGCAAAGATAATTACAGCAATCATACGATCGCGCACCACTTTTGTATATCGTAGCATACGACCAATAACTAAAACTAAGAAAAGGATTAATGCAATTATAATCGCTACATTCTGTCCTGTAAATTTTTCATTAATTTCTAAAGCTTTGAACAAATCGATATTTCCAATCTTAGCAAGTGGGTCGTTAATTGCGTAAAGCAAACCTATAACAGATGTAATTACAATTAAAATTTTATCCCACATAGTGAAAGGATTTCTTTTATCCTCTTCGTTGGTAGAATTTTTAGCATCTTCCTCTGCTTTTAAACGCGCTTCTTTTGATGGTACTTCGCCAATATTTCCGAATAGTGGTTTAGCCAACCAAAATTGTAAAGTACCTAATAACATGAAAATACCTGCTAAACCAAAGCCCCAATGCCAACCAACGTTTTCAGCTAAATATCCACAAAGCATCATTCCAAAAAACGCACCTGCATTTACACCCATATAGAAAATGGTATAAGCGCCGTCTTTCTTTTCAGGGAATGCTTTATACATTTCGGATAGGATAGATGTCATGTTTGGTTTAAAAAATCCGGTACCAATAACTAATAAGCCTAATCCCAAGTATAGTGAAATTTCTGTATCAAATGCCATCGATGCGTGCCCTAATGTCATAATAATTGAGCCGATAACTACAGCCCATCGATAGCCAATGTATTTATCAGCAATAATTCCACCAAAAATTGGGGTAATGTAAAGTAGCATTGCATAGGTACCATATAAAGCACCGGCATTTTCGGCAGACCATTCCCAACCAGGGTTTACCCCAATGATTGCCATTGTTAGGAAATTAATCAATAGAACTCGCATTCCATAAAATGAAAAACGTTCCCACATTTCGGTAAAGAAAAGAACGAATAATCCTGAAGGATGTCCTAAAACTTTCGATTTAAAAAAATCTGGATTAGCTGTTTCTGTTGCCATTAATATTGTTTTATTGTTTTTATTAAAGTCGGAAAGTTACTTAAATTATTTAATTTATTACGCATTCGTAAAAAAAATATGTTTTAGTTTTTAAGTGCTCTTTGACGGTTTTCTAAAGGTTTAATGATGAATCGGTCATAAATTGATAAGGAAACAATTGAAAATAAACCAATTCCTACAATCACCCACCAAATTTTATTGGGGTTGTATGTTTCCCAAAGCATGTTGGTCATGTCCCAATGTGTCATGCCTAACTTTTGTTCTGCCAATGCAAAATATTCGTTTTTAGAAAAAGGAAAGTGTATTTCGCTGACACTTATACTCTTTGATGCCGCTAAATCGGCGAATGATTGTTTCACAACAGCCCAATCAATGGTTTCGGCTTTTAGATGGAAGTGTTTTTCAAAATCGCCAATAGACATGTTTAATGCTCTGGAACCTTCTTCAATAAACTGTTCTTTGGTAACCACTTCGGGCATTTCAATGTTTCGGCCTGCCATTTCTTTTTTCAACAAGGATAATTTATCCGACCATGATTGATACAGACTTCCGGCAATAATTCCTGATAAAAAGTTACTTGCCGCTTGTGGAAGAAAATAAGTACCTTGATACAAACCTTCTTTTCCTTTCGGGGTGATTAAGGCTATAAATGAAGATACGGTTGGGCTGCTCATCATTTCACCCATAGCAAAAATTGCGGTTCCTATAATAGTAAACCAAACGTTCCCAGAGTAAAATGTTAACCCTACACCTATTGTAGCAACAATTGCACCTCTAATCACCGCATTAATGTGACGCATTTTAGTTACAAAATATGAAATTGGAATTTGAAAGAAAATAATCATTAACGCATCCAAATTAGTAAATTGTTCCGGGTTAATTTGTCCGTTGTTTTCATTAACGAACGATTGTTTTAAAAAAGGAATATTTTCAATAATCCAATTACTAATTGCACTTGAATTCACCCAATCATCAATAAAATTAGGTAAAGTATAAAATAATTGGTTAAACATTACCCAAAAACCAACCATTAATAAAAGTAGGATGCTTAAGCGTTTATCCTTTAGTGCTTCTAAAATTCCTTTCAACGAATCACCAATAGCTTTACCTATAGAATCTTTTGGTTTTTCTCTTTTTGGTTCTTTAAATAAAAACAGAACAATTAATAAGTTAATCGTTATTACAATAGCAGCTTGAATAAAAATTATTTTATAACCATATGCATTTCTTAATGTAGAAGACATAAAAGGACCAACAAACCCACCAATATTCACCATCATATAAAAAATTCCAAAACCAATTGTTCCAGTAGATTCATCGGTGTTTCTAGCTACAATTGCAGAGGCAACAGGTTTAAAAAAGGCGGCTCCAATTGCAAGAAATAGAAAAATCATATATACACTCCAATAAGTGTTTACTTCACCCATTAAATAATAACCTAAAATCATTATTACATAGGATATTACTAGAGAAAGTTTATAACCGATTCTATCTGCAATTACACCAAAAAAAATAGGAAGTAAATAAAGAATTGCTGTAACATCTCCAATAATACTTCCTTTCTGGATATGATTAAAGCCTAAACCCTGATCATCTGTAGATCCAACCAAGTACAACCCCAATATATTGAACATTCCATACCAAGCCCAGCGTTCAAAGAGCTCCATATTACTTGCTAACCAAAAGTTTCTATTTAAGGATTTTATGGTTTGAAAAAATGATTTTGAATTATCTGACATAAATTAACAAATTTTTAATCTTACAAATAAAGTGAAATATTTAAAATGATGCACAAAAAAAGCGACTAAAAAAGTCGCTTTTTGAATTAGTAATTAATGTTTTTATTTTAATTGGTGCATTAATCTGCGAATTCATGTTCGTTATCCTCTGCACCGTGGGTTAATTTTTTCAACTTTTTCAAGAAAATGATTAAAAGTAAACCAAATGATACAGTAAAAATAGTAAGCCACATAAACGTTTTGTATTCTTGTGCGCTTTGCTCTTCTTCTAGAACAAATGAAACTTGATAGTCTTTTCCATCTCCTTTATTTTCTAATATTTGGGCTTTATCTTTATCTTTCTCGAAAATAATATTGGCATGGAAAGGATTGTCACTATTGATTTTTTTGTCTTTTAGTGTTTCTAATAATTCATGGGAATTGGTACCTTCATCTGTTGATAGTTCAAATAAATTGTTGATTATTTTTTTTGTTTCGATATCTTTATATATCACTTTACCATTTTCTTGATATACCTCTGCTTTTATATTGAAATTTTTATCTTCATTAATTGGATATTCAAAAATTTTAACAATTTTCTTATCTGTGTTTTTTACTTCAATCGAATCTTTTGAAATAAAAGGAAGAACTTCTTGCTTATTTACAATCATTTTTCCTTTGTACGCTTCTAATTGAGAAGACTCGCCAATGGTTCCGGCTAATTTATTTCCAAATCCTGTGGCTGCAAAATATATACCCATCATTATAGATGCATATTTCAACGGAGCTAATTTAGTGATAAACGAAAGTGCTACGGGCGATGTGCAAAGTTCACCTATGGTGTGAAATAAATATGCCAAAAATATCCAAATCATAGCAGCTTTTCCAAAAGTTTCGGCGCTGGCTTCTTTCGAAGCAAACATCATAAAAATATAACCTAATCCCATGATAATTGTTCCTACCGCCATTTTGAATAAAGAAGAAGACTCTTTGCCTGATTTTTTCCATCGAATCCAAAAACCACCAACAATTGTTCCAAAAATAATGATATATCCAGCGTTTAGTGACTGAAAAACTGCTGCGGGAATTTCTGTTAAACCTCCCAAACTTATGCTTCTATCTACTTTTGCATCGGTATAAAGATTCATTAATCCTCCTGCTTGTTCAAATGCTCCCCAAAATACAACAACTATCAGAAACGATATTAGTAGTACGATTACTCTATCTTTTTCTATTTTGTTTAATGGTCTTTTTGCAGCTAATCTTTCTTCTGCCGAAGCTTCTTTACCACCTGTGAACTCACCAACACCTTTTAAGTATTTTTGCCCCCAGATATAAACAATTTGTCCCAAAAGCATTCCAATTCCTGCTAAGCCAAATCCATAATGCCACCCATAATAATAGGCTACTAAACCAACAGATATACTGGCTAAAAAGGCACCAATGTTTATCCCGATATAGAAAATCGTAAAGCCGCTATCTCTTCTAATATCACCATCTTTATATAATCCTCCGACCATTGTAGAAATGTTTGGCTTTAAACCGCCCACACCTAATATAATTAAAAATAATCCAGTGAAAAAGGCCCAACTTTGAGGTATTGCCAGAACTCCGTGCCCAATGCATAAAAGCAAGCCTCCTAACATTACGGTTTTCTTTTGTCCTAAAAATTTATCAGCAATCCAACCTCCCGGTATCGAAGCTACATAAACCAACATGGTGTACCAGCCATAAAGCCAAATAGCATCTTTATTAGACCAACCTAAACCAGGATCAATCGCGGTGGCAGAAGTTGCCATATAGAGTACTAAAATTCCTCTCATTCCATAATAAGAGAAACGTTCCCACATTTCAGTGAAAAAAAGTACGAATAGTCCTGCTGGATGTCCAAATAGGCTTTTGTGTTCTTTTAATTCTAAATCGTTTGAATTATTCATTATATGTTGCGTTTTGTAATTTTATTTCGTAAAAATAAGTTAAATTTTTTGAACTACAATTTCTCTAATAGGTAATCGGTCATTTTTGTATATAATTGTTCGCGGGTTTTGCCACCATAAATACCGTGGTTTTTATCGGGATAAATCAACCAGTCGAAATTTTTATTCAGATAAACTAATTTGTTGATTAAAAGCATACTGTTTTGCACGTGTACATTATCGTCTGCTGTTCCGTGAATCAATAAAAAATTTCCTTTTAATTTATCGGCATGTGTAATTGGCGAGTTGTTGTCGTAGCCCGATGCATTTTCTTGCGGGGTGGTCATGAAACGTTCTGTGTAAACCGAATCATAAAAGCGCCAAGAGGTAACCGGTGCAACCGCAATGGCGGTTTTAAACACATCGTTTGCTTGAAAAAGCGCATTGCTGCTCATAAATCCACCGAAACTCCAACCCCAAATACCTATTCTGTTGGCATCAACAAACGATTCTTTCGCTAATTGTTTGGCAACATAAATCTGATCTTGAACTTCAAATTTTCCCAATTCTTTCTGCGTTACTTTTTTAAAATCTGCCCCTTTAAAACCGGTTCCACGCCCATCAACACACACCACAATGTAACCTTTTTGGGCAAGCATCATGTGCCAATAATCGTTTAAATCGTGCCATGAATCAGCTACTTCCTGCGAACCCGGTCCTGAATATTGATACATTAATACCGGATATTTCTTTTTAGCATCGAAATTTTTAGGTTTAATCATGTATCCGTTCAACTCATTGCCCACCTCGTTTTTAAAAGTGGTAAATTCTTTTGTAGGCAAATCAAATTTCTTCAACTTGTCTTCTAAAGCCGCATTATTTAAAATTTCTTTGACATTTTTTCCGGTCGATGCATCCACAAGTGTGTAAGAAGGTGCTTTGGTGCTTGACGAATGATTGTTTATAAAATAGTTGAAATCGGGACTAAACGTAGCGCTATTCGTTCCGCTTTGGCTTGATAGTTGTTTTTTGCCCGATCCGTTGAGCTGAATACTGTACACATCGCGTTTTGTAGAACCGTTTTCAACCGATTGGTAGTAAATAGTTTCGTTGCTTTTGTTGTAACCATAGTAGTTGGTTACTTCCCAATTTCCGTTAGTTACTTGCTTTTTCAACGAACCATCGTTATTGTAATGATAAATATGGTTGTACCCGCTTTTTTCGCTCGTCCAAATAAAACTGTTATCATTCAAAAAGGTCAAATTATCAGTAATATCTACATACGCTTTGTCTTTTTCGGTAAGAATGGTCGATGTTTTGCCCGAATTGGCATCAACAAACAATAAATTCAACTGATTTTGATGGCGGTTCAGGGTTTGCACACTTAAAACATTGGCATTGTTGGTGAATTTTATTCGGGGAATATAATAAGCAGTTTCGGCATTTAAAGCTATGTTTTGAGTAGATGCTTTGGAAACATCGTACAAATGCAAGCTTACTTTTGAATTGTTTTCACCTGCTTTTGGATATTTAAAAACTTGTTGCTGCGGATACAAACTTTCGCCATAAACATCCATAGAGAACACAGGCACTTCGCTTTCATCAAAACGAATATATGCCAATTTTGTTCCATCGGCATTCCAATCAAACGCGCGTACAAACGCAAATTCTTCTTCGTAAACCCAATCGGTAATACCGTTTATAATGGTGTTTTTCTCACCGTCTTTGGTAATCTGCGTTGTTTTTTTGGATGCCACATCAAACACATATAAATTGTTTTCAAACGCATAGGCTATTTTCGATCCGTTTTTGTTCAACAAAGGCTCTTGAATAGGATTATCGCTGATTTTTATTAACGATTTTGAAGCAATATCATACAAATAATAGACCGATGTAAACGAATGACGGTAAATAGGAGTGTAGTCCGTTGCAATTAATATTTTATCGTCGGTTTTATTGATGGAATAATCTGAGATTTGATTGATTTCCGGAAAATCGGCAGTAGAAAATAACGTTTGCACTTTTTCCAATGTAGTAAAATCAAACGCATCGATCGTAAACGTACCCGTATTTCGGTTATAATCCAAAACGCTGTATTGGTTTTTGGTATGCAACGTATTTAAAGCGTTTAATTGGTTGGCTCTAAAAGTTCCGTTCCAAATTTGAGCAACTTCTATTTTTTGTTGTGCTTGTATCGTGGTGATTGGTGCTGCGATAATTATAAGCGGCAGTAAAAATTTCTTCATAAATAAAAATGAAAATTAAAAAGGGGAATTTAGGTATTTTTTTTGAGTTTTTTATTTGATTATATTAAATTTAGTAGATTTATGAAAAATTGGATTCATGTATAAAAGACTTTTATTGCTTATTTTTTTGCTTTTAAATATATATGGTTGTGATCAGAATAAAACGAATATTTCTTTTGAAAAAGTCATCTTACATACCGAAATGTGTTTAGGAACTTGTCCTATTTATCATTTGGAAATAAATAATGATAAACAGATTAAGTTATTTGTTGAGGAGTTTTATATTGAACAATCTTTTGAAAAGGATTTATCCAGAATGGGTTATTTTACTGGTAAACTTTCTGAAAAAGAATTTTTATACTTAATTAATTTGTTGGAAGATATTGATTTCAATGAAAATAAAACTATTGAAAATCATTGTTGCGATGGATCTTTAAAAACAATTTCAATTTATTAGAATGGAAAGATTAAGGTGATTGAAACAATGTTTCCTTCCGAAAAAACCATCGAGATAGTTTCTTTTTTAATTGATGTATGCGAAAAGGATGATTTAGTTAGAACAAATGAAAAATTTGAGATTTAATTTTTTCTGTTTTGTAAAATGGTAAAATCATCCGTGCATCTGTGGCAAAAAAATCTCTGGTAAATCAAACATAAAACCCCAACACAAAAAAATGTATCTTTGCAAAAAAAAATCCGCATGAGTATTGTTAATGGTTTTTCTAAACTTACAAAAGAGCAAAAAATAAATTGGCTGGTTGAAACTTATTTTAAGAACGACCAAACGGTGGTTGAATTGTTAAAACAGTATTGGAACAGCAATGAAGAACTGCAAAAACTGCACGATGAGTTTATAGAAAACACCATTACCAATTTTTATCTGCCAATGGGAATTGCGCCCAATTTTGTAATCAATGGTAAAACCTTTGCGGTGCCAATGGTAATCGAAGAAAGTTCGGTGGTTGCAGCGGCAGCAAATGCAGCGAAATTCTGGAGCAAACGCGGTGGTTTTAAAGCAACTGTTTTGTCAACCGAAAAAATTGGCAATGTGCATTTTATGTTTGCTGGTTCAGGCGAGAAATTAGTACAATTTATTGAGAAACTACAACCGCTTTTTAGAACGCGAACAGCAACAATTACCAAAAACATGGAAAAACGCGGCGGTGGTATTTTAAGTATTGAGTTGATTGACAAAACGTTAGAACTTGAAAATTATTACCAGTTACATGCTACGTTTGACACCAAAGACAGTATGGGGGCGAATTTCATCAATTCATGTTTAGAAGAATTTGCCAATGTGTTGCGTGAAGAAGTGTCCAATTTTGATTTGTTTTCTACCGAAGAAAAAGAATCTTTGCAAATTGTAATGTCTATTTTGTCGAACTACGTTCCCAATTGTTTGGTTCGTGCTGAGGTTTCATGTAAAATTGCCGACTTACAATCAAATGAAATAGAGAATCCACAAGAGTTTGCAGAGAAATTTGTGCAGGCAGTGCGCATTGCCGAAATTGAACCATACCGTGCCGTGACCCACAATAAAGGAATTATGAATGGGGTAGATGCGGTGGTTTTGGCAACAGGCAACGATTTTAGAGCGATAGAAGCTGGTGTGCATGCTTTTGCTGCAAAAGATGGAAGATATGCATCGCTTTCTCATGCCGAAATTGTGGGTGACGAATTCCGTTTTTGGATGGATCTTCCGTTGGCGTTGGGAACAGTGGGCGGATTGACAAACTTGCATCCAATAGTAAAATTCGCTTTGCAGTTGTTGGAAAAACCCGATGCCAACGAACTTATGCAAATTATTGCCGTGGCAGGTTTGGCACAGAATTTTGCGGCTGTAAAATCGCTTACAACAACGGGTATTCAAAAAGGACACATGAAAATGCACTTGATGAATATTTTGAATCAGTTGAATGCTTCGGTAGATGAAAAAACGACAGTTTTACAGTATTTCGCAGAAAAAACGGTTTCGCACAGCGCAGTTGTTGATTATATAAATAGTTTGAGAAAGTAAATTTTTTAGATGCAATTTTCTTCATAAATAAGAGACACTATGCTTGAAAGAATTATTATATTTTGTTTCCTAATTCTGTTGACTTGTTGTAAATCGACTGAAAAAGTAGATAAAAATGCACTAGTTCCTAATTATAAAACCACTACCATAATTTATAGGTTTTTATACAATAATGATTACCCGATTGAAATAAGTGAAAAGACATTTTGGATGTATGGAAAAGAAATGCAAGAGTTTGCGATACGCTTAACCCCTAACTTTTATTTTCCTTCTATGGTAAAATCTATAAAATCACTTGAAAAAGTTGATAAACAAACAGGGTTTTATGATTTTGCTTTTGTTCATAAATGTAAGGATACAATTTATGCATCAGAAGATTTACAACATTGGATTATAAAAGAAAATGGTGAATCGTTATATTATAAATATCCTAAGATTGAAACACCATCTACGGATACTTTATTCATCAAAAAACTTTTATATGCAGAACCTTTTGTTAGAGAATGGAAATTATACAATAAAAAATAATCATGGAATTTTACAGCAACGGCAAACTGTTTATTTTAGGCGAATATTATGTGTTGGAAGGCGCAAAGGTTTTTGCATTGCCCACAAAGTTTGGTCAATATCTAAATGTATTTCCATTAAAAAGCAAAACACTAAGCTGGAAAAGTTATGATGCCGATGGCTCGGTTTGGTATAACGATGAAATTGCTGTAAACGATATCATTTCAAACAATCAGTCAAGTGATGATAAAGTTCGAAATACGTTGATTGATATTTTGCATCAGGCACATTTAATGAATCCTATTATATTAGAAAATAACGGTTTTTTGGTCGAAACCAAATTGACTTTTCCACGGAATTGGGGCTTGGGAACATCATCAACCTTAATAAACAATATCGCACAATGGTTTCAGATTGATGCTTTTGAATTGCTACAAAAATCGTTTGGTGGCAGTGGGTTTGATATTGCTTGTGCTCAAAAAAATACACCGGTAACTTATCAAATAGTAAACAATAAACCTATTGTGGATCAGGTACGTTTTAATCCATCGTTTAAAAAGCATATTTATTTTGTGTATCTGAATAAAAAACGCGACAGTAAAGATGCGATTGCAAATTTCAAAAAAAAGCAAAAGAATTTATCAGCAGAAATACAACAGGTTTCGCAAATGACCGATGAATTATTACAAATTCAAGATTTACAGTGGTTCATAGATTTTTTCAAAAAATACGAACAAAACCTGAGTGCCATTTTAGAAACCCCTACCATTCAAAAAGAATTGTTTCCAGATTTTAACGGATTGGTAAAAAGCCTTGGCGGTTGGGGCGGCGATTTTGTGATGGTGGCTTCAGAAGAAAACCCTTCAAAGTATTTTAAAAATAAAGGATACGAAACGATTATTTCTTATAGTGATATGATTTTGGATGGTTAAATTTACACATAAAAACTTGCTTGGATACAATAATAATCAACAAAAACCTCTGGAAAAGAGGTTTATTTAGTTTCGGTATTTTGTAAGACTTCTTCCTTGGCACTTTTTACTTCCTTAAAATGCGTAGGCGCCAAACCAGTAACTTTTTTAAACTGATTGCTTAAATGGCCAACCGAACTATAGTTCATTTTGTAGGCAATTTCGCTCAACGTTAATTCATCATAAACCAGCAATTCCTTTACCTTTTCTATCTTTTGAAGAATGTAATATTGCTCAATAGTTTGCGATTCTTGCGTTGAAAAAAGCGCGCTCAATGTGTGATATTCTGTTTGCAGTTTACTAGCCAAATATTCAGAAAGCGTAATGGTTAAATCGTTCATGTCTTTAGAAACCAACTCAATAATTTGGTTTTTAATGCGTTCAACCGTTTGGCTTTTTTTATCGTCTAAAATTTCAAAACCAAGCGCTACCAATTTTGCTTCAATTCTATTTCTGTCTTCATGAGTGATTGGATCGTGAAATTCCACCAACCCAAGTTCCACATCGTTTACATCGTACCCTAAATCCTCCATTGTTTTTTCAACAGCCATAATGCATCGCGGGCAAACCATGTTTTTAATGCGTAGGATTTTCATAGATTTTTTTACTTTATTGTGATTTTTTCAAATATAATCATAAACCTCTTTATTTAAAAATATTTAGGGTTTATTTCAATTCTAAGTTCAGCTAACAAAAGTACACATTTATTTTTCAGCACAAATATTTACCAATAATTTCACAAAAAATTAATCTGTAAGGTGTACTTTTGAGTAAAAGTTATTAAAATGAAAGTACAAATCTGGTCGGATATTATGTGTCCGTTTTGTTATATAGGAAAGAAAAATTTTGAAGCTGCTTTAGAAAAATTACCTTTTAAAGATGAAGTAGAAGTAGAATGGAAAAGTTATCAGTTAGATCCGGAATTGAGCGAAACATCGGGTTCAAAAACAATTAACGAATACCTTGCCGAACGCAAAAGAATGCCCCTTGCACAGATCGATCAAATGCAAATGCGTATAAAAGACATGGGCAATCAAGTGGGTATTGATTTTAATATAGAAAATGCAATTGTTGCAAATACCTTTCCAGCTCACAAACTGCTTCATTTTGCAGCAAAAAGCAATAAAGCAAACGAAGCGGAAGAATTGTTGTTTCATGCGTATTTTATCGATGGAAAAAATGTTGCAGACAAAAAAGTACTGGTGAATATTGCTGAAGAATTGGGTTTGGATACCGATCAGGCGCAGTATGTTTTAAATTCTGATTCGCTTGATTACGAAGTAAAACAGGATATTTTAGAAGCACGAAATATCGGAGTAACAGGCGTTCCGTTTTTTGTGCTGAATGATAAATATGCCATTTCGGGTGCACAACCTGTCGATGTATTTATGGAAGCTTTAACACAAACATATAATGAAACTAATGTGAATAACTCGTCAGAAGGAAATTCGTGTACAATTGATGGGTGTGAGTAATTTTTATCGGAATAGATTGAGTCCTGAAAATAAAAGTACTTTTGTTTTTACAATAGTTTATCATTTAGTGGCATTGATTTCGTTGTTTGGATTATATCCTAAAGATATATTCTATAATGAATTTGCTGATATTGGTATTTATGTAACAATTCCTATTTCATTTATTAGCTGGGGATTGCGTTTTTCCTCAACGAAAGTAGATTTAATAGTAATTGGTATTCAATTATTTTTTTTCATCTTAAATTTATACATAAATAAAAAAATTGAAAGAAAACAGCGTTACTAATCTTTTAATTTGATTTCAAAAAAACTACTTTTGCAAAGCTTTAAATTATGCAATCATGTACAAATCCATCATTCGTCCACTTTTATTCAATTTTGATCCAGAAAAAGTGCATCATTTTACTTTTTCAATGATAAAAGCCATGCACGCCATTCCGGGTATGAAATCGGTTTTTAAATCGATTTATCAGGTGAACGACAAAAGATTGGAACGAGAAGTTTTTGGATTGAAATTTAAAAATCCGGTTGGTTTGGCTGCTGGATTAGATAAAGATGCAAAAATTTATAATGAATTGGATGCGTTTGGTTTCGGATTTATAGAAATAGGAACCATTACTCCAAAACCGCAAGAAGGAAACCCAAAAAAACGTTTGTTCCGTTTAAAGGAAGATTCTGGGATTATCAACCGAATGGGCTTTAACAACGGCGGAATCGATTTAGCAATTGAACGTTTAAAGCAAAACAAAGGTGTTTTGATTGGTGGGAACATCGGTAAAAATAAAATTACTCCAAACGAAGAAGCGGTAAATGATTACCTAATTTGTTTCGATGCTTTGTATCCGTATGTTGATTATTTCGTTGTGAATGTAAGCTCGCCCAATACACCAAATTTACGTGCGTTGCAAGACAAAGAACCGTTAACGGAATTGTTAGCAACTTTGCAAAGCAAGAATCTTAAGCAACCTAAACAAAAACCAATACTTTTAAAAATCGCTCCCGATTTAACTAACGAGCATTTGTTGGACATTATCGATATTATCAACGATACTAAAATTGCAGGTGTAATTGCAACAAATACTACTATTTCGCGCGATGGATTACAATCTGCAAATAAAGTTGAAGTTGGCGGATTATCAGGTAAACCCTTAGCAAAAAGATCAACCGAAGTAATTCGTTTTCTATCAGAAAAAAGCAATAAATCGTTCCCGATTATCGGAGTTGGTGGAATTCATTCTGCTGCTGATGCGTTGGAGAAATTAGATGCGGGTGCTTCTTTAGTTCAAATTTACACAGGCTTTATTTACGAAGGTCCTGCTTTGATTAAAGAAATCAACCAAGCGATTTTAAAACGCAGATAATGACACTTGAAATCATTATATCGTTCTTTCTTACAAGTTTGGCGTTAACCATTTCGCCGGGACCCGATATAATGTATGTTTTATCAACAAGTTTAGCCAAAGGAAAACAGTTTGGTATTGCAGCCGCAATAGGTTTAAGTTCCGGTTTGCTGTTTCATACCACATTGCTGGCATTTGGAATATCAACCTTAATTGTAGCCATTCCGTGGCTTTTTATCGCCATAAAAGTTTTCGGAACATTGTATTTACTTCGAATTATCTACCTTTTATATAAAGCACCTATCGATCCTATTACAGTTGAAGTTGATAAAACACCAATTTCACGAAGCAACGTATTTCAGCAGGTTCAGCAAGGTTTAATCATGAATATTTTAAACCCGAAAATCATGTTGTTCTTTTTGTCACTATTCCCTTCATTTTTGCATCCCGAATTCGGAAACATCAAAATGCAAGTTTATACATTAGGCAGTATTTTTATGTTGCAAGCATTAATTGTATTCTGTTTAATTGCAGTTTTGAGTGGTTATGTAAGTAAATTCCTAAAAAGAAACACCTACATTCAAGGATATATGAATTACTTTCAGATAGCCGTTTTTATTGCCCTTATTGTATTTATGTGGATTAAATAGGTAAACATTAATTGTTTATTTTTTTGCAGATATTTTATCTTTCTATTATCTTTGAAACTTATGAAGTCAGTAAAAATAATAGAATGTCCGCGCGATGCTATGCAAGGCATTAAAATGTTTATTCCTACCGAACAAAAAGTTCAATACATTCAATCGTTGTTGCGTTGTGGTTTTGATACGTTAGATTTCGGAAGTTTCGTTTCGCCTAAAGCCATTCCGCAAATGCAGGATACTGCTGAGGTTTTGGCACAGTTGGATCTATCGGAAACCAAAACAAAATTGCTGGCTATTATTGCAAATACAAAAGGTGCCGAACTAGCATCAGTTCACAACGAAATTCAGTATTTAGGTTTTCCTTTTTCTATTTCAGAGAATTTTCAAATGCGCAATACGCATAAAACCATTGCAGAATCTATCATTACCTTACAAGAAATTTTAGAAATCGCCCAAAAAACCAATAAAGAAGTGGTGGCGTATCTTTCTATGGGCTTCGGAAATCCGTATGGTGATCCTTGGAATGTGGATATTGTGGGCGAATGGACAGAAAAACTGGCAAATATGGGTGTAACAATTCTTTCGCTTTCCGATACCGTTGGATCTTCTACTGCTGAAGATATCGAGTATTTGTTTTCTAATTTGATACCAAAATACCCTCATATAGAATTTGGTGCGCACTTGCATACCACTCCCGATGCTTGGTTTGAAAAAATTGATGCAGCTTACAAAGCAGGCTGTATCCGTTTTGATGGAGCTATTAAAGGGTTTGGTGGATGCCCGATGGCTAAAGATGATTTAACAGGAAACATGCCTACAGAAAAAATGTTGAGCTATTTCACAGCCGAAAAAGCCGATACCAATGTGCAAATGACCTCTTTTGAAGCATCCTATAACGAAGCCTTGAAGATATTTAATTTTTATCATTAAAATTTTATTATATCGCAAAAAATCATTAAATTCGCATGCAATTCAACTACAATTGCAACATGAAAGCACACACAACTAAAATTGTCGGTCAAGGATTAACCTATGACGACGTACTTTTAATACCTGCTTACTCCGAAATATTACCACGTGAAGTAAGCATTCAATCAAGATTTACAAAAAACATTACCTTAAACGTTCCCGTAATTTCTGCTGCGATGGATACCGTGACCGAAAGTGCTATGGCAATTGCAATGGCTCGTGAAGGCGGAATTGGCGTTTTGCACAAAAATATGACGGTTGAACAACAAGCATTTGAAGTTCGCAAAGTGAAACGTGCAGAATCGGGTATGATCATCGATCCTGTAACGTTGCCTTTAACAGCAACTGTGGGCGATGCGAAAACGGCAATGAAAGAAAATGGTATTGGCGGAATTCCTGTGGTTGATGAAAATCAAATTTTAAAAGGAATTGTTACAAACAGAGACTTGCGTTTCGAGAAAAAAAACAATCGTTCTATTTTAGAGGTAATGACTGCTGATAAATTGGTTACTGCACTAGAGGGAACTACATTGGCAGATGCGGAACAAATTCTTCAAGAAAACAAAATAGAAAAATTGCCAGTTGTAAACGATGATTACAAATTGGTAGGATTAATCACTTTTCGAGATATTACCAAATTGACCTTAAAACCAAATGCAAACAAAGACAAATTCGGCCGTTTACGTGTGGCTGCTGCTTTGGGAGTAACCGCAGACGCTGTTGACCGTGCAAGAGCATTGGTTGCGGCTGGTGTTGACGCATTGATTATTGATACAGCACACGGACATACAAAAGGTGTGGTAAATACGTTGAAAGAAGTAAAAGCTGCTTTCCCAGAAATTGATGTAGTGGTAGGAAATATTGCTACTGCAGAAGCTGCTTTGTATTTAGTTGAAGCTGGTGCTGATGCTGTTAAAGTGGGTATTGGTCCGGGATCAATCTGTACAACTCGAGTTGTAGCAGGTGTCGGATTTCCTCAATTCTCTGCTGTAATGGAAGTTGCTGCAGCTTTAAAAGGAACAGGTGTTCCGGTTATTGCCGATGGTGGTTTACGTTATACAGGAGATATTCCTAAAGCATTGGGTGCAGGTGCAGACTGTGTAATGTTAGGATCTATGTTGGCTGGAACAAAAGAGTCTCCAGGCGAAACCATTATTTTCGAAGGTCGTAAATTTAAAACATATCGTGGAATGGGTTCCGTAGAATCTATGAAACATGGTTCTAAAGACCGTTATTTCCAAGATGTGGAAGACGATGTTAAGAAATTAGTTCCAGAAGGAATTGAAGGTCGTGTTCCTTACAAAGGCGAATTAAACGAATCAATGACACAGTTTATTGGTGGTTTGCGTGCCGGAATGGGTTATTGCGGTGCAAAAGATATTCCAACGTTACAAGAAACGGCGCGTTTTGTGCAGCTTACATCGTCAGGAATTGGTGAATCGCACCCTCATAATGTGACTATTACAAAAGAAGCTCCAAATTATTCGAGATAAGTCTTATAAATAGATTAAAATTTAAAACAAAAACAGTACAAATGGAAACATTTGTACTGTTTTTGTTTAATTACGATAATTATTTTGGAATCGTTTAAAGATGATTTACTTTTCAAATACAAAAGAACTTCAATATGTTATTTTTAAATGTTTAAGTTTTATATACATCAACATAAAAAAAGAGGTAAAGATCGAAAACAGTAAACCCTTTTTCATTTATTATTCTTCATTTGTTGATTTTGAATCTAACTTAAAAATCGCTTTAACACTAAAATTACCTGCAATATTTCCAATAAAGCTACCGTTAGAATTGAATGTATTCAAATTATTGGTAAAGCTGATATACTCCTGATGCTCTATTCCAAGACTTAAATTCTCGTGAATATTAAAACGATAACCAAACCCTACTCCAAACCCAAGATGTTCTTTTCTTAAATGATCTATTTCTACTTTTTCTCCACCAAAATTAGCTCCTGTCAAAAAACTAACGGTAGGTCCAAAGTTAATATGCCATTTTCTTGATTTCCCAATATGAATGTTTGCATGAATAGGAATTACAAGAAAATTCAATTTTTCGCTTTCGTAAAAATATCTGTAATAATAGTTGTCTTGCGGATTATTAATAAGTTCACTAGTATATACAGAACTTCCTAATGTTTGGTACTCTAAACCAGTTCGTAAACTCCAACGGTTATTTACATAAAAATCTGCAGTAATTCCGAAGAAAGGAGTAAATAATGCTTTATTTGAACCACCAGTATAAGAAACACTTTCATAATAATTAGAGCTATTGATACCAACACATGGGGCAATTTCAATATCATTTTTTTCTTTTAATTGGGCATTTGCTATTAAAGACGTAAACAATAAGCAAGCGACAAGCTTTTTCCTCATAGGTTAATCATTATTTGTTTGTGTTGAAGATATCTTAAATACAGCCTTCACACTAAAACTACCAAAAATATTTCCTATAAATAGATCATTATTATATTTAGATTTTAAATTATTACTAAAACCTATATATTCCTGATGGTCAATACCAATGCTAAATCGTTCATTAATAAAAATTTTGTATCCAATTCCAAGACCTAAGCCCATTTGGACAGGAGTAACTCCTTCTTTTATATTAAATGTGTTTGATTTTGCGTCCGTAAGAAAATTAATTGTAGGTCCAAAATTTAAGTACCATTTTCTGTTTTTTGAAAAGTGGTAATTGGCATGAATAGGAACAGAAATAAAATTTAAGTTTTCTTCAAAATATTCGAATGTATAAGATTCTCCTTGAGACCCCATTGATTGATATTCTAATCCGGTTTTTAGACTCCATCTATTGTTTAGGTATAGGTCTATATTCGCTCCAAAATAAGGGTTTGAAACAGATTCGTTCATAATACTAACATCGCCATAATAATTAGCAGATGAAATTCCAATAAAAGGTGAAATTTCCATTTCTCCTTTTTCTCTAATTTGTGCATTTGTTGCAAAGGATGCTAGTAGAGTAATAATAAGTGCTTTTTTCATAGATTTATTTTCTATTTTTTTAGTTTTAAAATTGATTCAAAAACCGCCTCAAGTTTTAAAATTGAGGCGGTTTATTTAATATTGCTGTGATTTAATTATTACAACATTAAATCGTAAATGAACCGTTTGTTCTTATTTGGGGTTCGTTATTTGTTGGTTCTTGCTCTGGTTGTTTTGGCAAATCACCTTTCATTAAGAACGAAATTACATCTTTATTGATACTTTGCATAGTATCTTTAAATAAATTGAAAGCTTCGAACTTATAAACCAATAAAGGATCTTTTTGCTCGTGAACTGCTAGTTGCACCGATTGTTTTAATTCATCCATCTTGCGTAGATGTTTTTTCCACGCTTCATCAACAATAGAAAGTACAATGTTTTTCTCAAAATCGTTGATAAGTGTTTTACCTTCGCTTTCGTATGCTTTGTTTA
Source organism: Paenimyroides aestuarii (assembly GCF_024628805.1). Lineage (NCBI taxonomy): Bacteria > Pseudomonadati > Bacteroidota > Flavobacteriia > Flavobacteriales > Flavobacteriaceae > Paenimyroides > Paenimyroides aestuarii. The sequence goes on from NZ_CP102382.1 coordinate 1,840,226, forward strand.
AATCGGTAACTACGTTTATGGTTTTTAGACCATCTGTAAAAGGTACAACCATGCGCTCGTAACCACCATTTTCATGCACGCCTTTGATTACTTTAAAAGCTTCAACTGCACTTTCTTCGCATTTTGCAAGATATCTTTTATAAACAACTTCGTATAATTTATCGGTTAGCTCTGCATCGTTTAATTTATTGAATTCATCAACTGTAAACGGAGATTCCATTCCGAAAATTTTAATTAAATCGTACTCAAAATTTTTGAAATCGCTACCTACTTTGTTTCCTTCTACCAAATAATCGCACAAATCGAACATCATGTTGGCAATATCAACTTTTAAACGATCACCGTGAAGTGCGTGGCGGCGGCGTTTATAAACCACTTCGCGCTGTGCATTCATCACATCGTCATATTCTAACAAACGCTTACGAACACCAAAGTTGTTTTCTTCTACTCGTTTTTGGGCACGTTCGATAGATTTGGTCATCCAAGAGTGCTGAATTACTTCGCCTTCTTTTAAGCCCATTCCGTCCATAATTTTTGCAACACGTTCTGATCCAAATAAACGCATTAAATTATCTTCTAATGAAACATAGAATTGAGAAGATCCCACATCACCTTGACGACCTGCACGACCACGTAACTGGCGGTCCACACGACGAGAATCGTGACGTTCTGTACCAATGATTGCTAAACCACCAGCGTCTTTAACTTCTTGAGCTAGTTTAATGTCGGTACCACGACCTGCCATGTTGGTTGCAATGGTAACAACTCCGGGATTTCCTGCTTCTTCTACAATTTGTGCCTCTTGTTTGTGTAATTTTGCATTCAACACGTTGTGTTTGATACCGCGCATTTTTAACATTCGGCTTAACAATTCAGAGTTTTCTACCGATGTGGTTCCGATTAATACCGGACGACCTGCTTGTGATAACTCTACAACATCATCGATCACCGCATTGAATTTTTCACGGATAGAGCGGTAGATTTTATCTTCGCGGTCTTCACGTGCCATAGGGCGGTTGGTAGGTATCTCTACTACGTCTAATTTATAAATTTCCCAAAACTCTCCCGCTTCTGTAATCGCTGTACCAGTCATACCAGCCAATTTGCTGTACATACGGAAATAGTTTTGCAAGGTTACGGTGGCAAATGTTTGGGTGGCTGCTTCGATTTTTACGTTTTCTTTTGCTTCAATTGCTTGATGCAATCCATCTGAATAACGACGCCCGTCCATAATACGTCCGGTTTGTTCATCAACAATCATTACTTTGTTATCAACAACAACGTATTCGGAATCTTTTTCAAATAACGCGTAGGCTTTTAATAACTGTGTTAATGTGTGGATGCGTTCAGATTTCACTCCAAAATCTTGGAAAAGTATTTCTTTTTTCTCTGACATTTCTTCAGCAGAAATGTTCAATTTTTCAATCTTGGCAATTTCGGTTCCAATATCTGGTAAAATGAAAAAGTTTTCATCCATCCCTTGTGAAAGTGATTTGATACCGTTGTCTGTTAATTCAACTTGATTGTTCTTTTCGTTGATTACAAACAATAAACCTTCGTCAACCTTTTTCATTTCACGGCTGTTGTCTTGCATGAAATGGTTTTCGGTTTTTTGAAGGATTTGTTTTACGCCTTCCTCAGACAAAAATTTAATTAAAGCTTTGTTTTTTGGCAATGCACGATAAGCGCGCAATAAATTGAAACCACCTTGTTTGGTGTCGCCTGCTTTGATTAAACGTTTTGCTTCGGTTAAAAATCCGTTTGATAATTGGCGTTGTTGTGCTACTAATGCATCAACTTTTGGTTTCAATTCTAAAAATTCATGACGATCGCCCATTGGGACAGGACCTGAAATAATCAAAGGTGTACGTGCATCATCAACCAAAACAGAATCAACCTCATCCACAATTGCGAAGTTGTGTTTGCGTTGCACCAATTCTTCTGGTGTATGTGCCATGTTATCACGCAAATAATCAAAACCAAATTCATTGTTTGTTCCGTAAGTAACATCGGCTTGATAAGCTTTTCGGCGGCCTTCAGAGTTGGGTTGATGGTTATCGATACAATCAACCTTTAATCCATGAAATTCAAACAAAGGTGCATTCCATTGGCAGTCACGTTTTGCTAAATAATCGTTCACTGTTACTACGTGTACACCATTTCCTGTTAATGCATTCAGGTATATAGGTGAGGTTGATACCAATGTTTTACCTTCACCTGTTTGCATTTCTGCTATTTTTCCTTGGTGAATCACGCTACCACCAATCATTTGCACATCGTAATGTATCATGTTCCAGCTTAGCATTTTGCCTGCTACTTCCCATGTATTAGACCATATTGCTTTATCGCCTTCAATGCGAACATGACCTTTTGTTTCTGCAAACAATTTGTCTTGTTCGGTAGCTGTAACAATCAGTTCGCTGTTGTTTGTAAAACGGCGTGCTGTTTCTTTTACCACAGCAAAAGCTTCCGGCAAAATATCGAACAATGCTTTTTCCGATAAGGTATAAGCTTCTTTTTCTAATGTATCGATAGACGCATAAATGGTTTCGCGTTTGTCAATATCAGAGGTTTTTTCTAATTCATCGCGGTATGATGCAATTTTAGCATCTTGATCAGCTCGCGATTGTTTGATTTTTTCTTTAAAAGAAATGGTTTTCGCTCTTAATTCGTCGTTTGTTAAACTTTCAAACGAATTATAGTATTGATTGATCTTATCAACAATTGGGCGGATCGCTTTTACGTCTTTCTGCGACTTATCGCCAACAAATGCTTTTAAGATACTATTTATGATACTCATAAATAAGTTGTTTTAATATTAATATTCCGTGCTATTTAGTAACAAAAAAAGTCTCCTAATTACCGAGACCTTTTTTTGCTATATATTTCTAATATTCATCCTCGTTCCAAAGATAATCTTCATCCGAAGGATAGTCTGGCCAAATTTCTTCCATAGACTCGTAGATTTCACCTTCGTCTTCGATTGACTGCAAGTTTTCTACAACTTCTAAAGGCGCACCAGTTCTGATAGCATAATCTATAAGCTCATCTTTCGTAGCTGGCCATGGGGCATCACTTAAATACGATGCTAATTCTAATGTCCAATACATCTTTTTTGTATATTTTTAGTAATTCTGTGCAAAAATAAATTTTATAATGAAAAAAGCAATTTTTTTTTCATTAAATATTTCTAAATAAAAGAACGTTGTGTTTTTTTAATCGCCTAACTTTTTTCGGGAATCCATTTCACCTCTTCGGCTTTAAGGTCAAAGGTCAACTTCCGTGCCAATACAAATAAATAGTCAGAAAGTCGGTTTAAATATTTTAAAACCATTGCATCTGTCGGTTCAATGTCATTCAAATGGGTTGATAAACGCTCTGCTCTTCTACAAACGCAACGCGCAATATGACAATATGACACGGTTGTATGACCACCGGGTAAAACAAAGTGGGTCATTTGTGGCAATTCCGTTTCCATTTCGTCTATTGCTTGTTCTAAAAAAGCCACATCTTCTTCTGAAATTTTTGGAATATTCAGGCGCTCTTTTCCGTTTTTTAAAACTGCTTTTTCAGGATCGGTTGCCAAAATAGCACCAACGGTAAACAAGCGGTCTTGAATACGAATTAGTTGTTCTTTATAAATTGTTTGCATTTCTTGGTCGCGAATAAGCCCAATATACGAGTTTAATTCATCAACCGTTCCATAACTTTCTATGCGTATGTGGTATTTGGGTACGCGTGTTCCTCCAAATAGAGCGGTGGTTCCTTTGTCGCCAGTTTTTGTATAAACTTTCATAAAAAATTCTTTTGTGTAAAGATACACTAAAAAAATAAGTTGTGCGTTTAACTTTAATTGAGTAAATTGTAATTTATTTAATTAGAAATCGATTTTGTTGAAGTATTTGCTGGTTTAAAATAGCGCAAAGTAACTTCAGCAAACATAAAAATTGCAGGAAAAGTATGAAATTTAGTGCTACAAAAACAGCTCCTAAACTTTTGAGTTTTGGTTTGTTATTGTTACGCCTTTGTTTAGGAGGATTAATGATTAGTAATCACGGTTGGATTAAGATTGTTCACTTTGAAACGCTGAAAACCCAATTTCTAAGTATTTTAGGGTTGGGGTCGCATGTATCATTAATTTTGGCAATTATTGCTGAAATTTTATGTTCGATATTATTAATTTTTGGATTATACACTCGATGGGCACTGATTCCGCTTATAATAACTATGTTGGTAGCAACAACTGTGCACGGTTGGCAAATATTTGGTGAAGCAGAAATGAGCTTTTTATATCTAATAGGTTTTGTGTTTTTAATGATTGCAGGTCCCGGGGATAACAGTATTGATGCCCGAATGGAGAAGCGAACCTATTTTTAATACCTAATAAAAAAATTTTGTTTCGGTTGTTCGGTTCGTTTTGAAACCAAGCAGCCGTAATAAAAATCGATAACCAGAGTAATCTTGGGGTTTTGCCGTAATGCATCAAAGAAAGATTTTGGATATTTTTTGTACGAAGCAATCAACAAAAGTTGAGAATTGTTCATGTTTTCTATTGTTTGAAGTATGCGTGCGTGATTTTTAGCTTCATAGCGATCTAAAATTAAATCTGCTTCGGGTAATTCCACATTATCATTTGTATTTACTTTGCACGCCACTACTGACAAACCTTCATCTAAAAAACAAATTTTAGATGGTTTAAAGTATTGTATTGATTGCAATAACCATTGATTGGTTTTATTGGATATGTTGGCATCTTTTTTAACCTCATACAAACCTTTAGTAATGTAATTGTAAACAAAAGGCGAATGAACGCCATGCTGATTGGTAGATTGTAATAAAAATTGCAAATACGAAAACAAAATACAGCTAATTTTGAATAAACGTTCAAAGGTATTTGAAGTTTTATAACCAAGCAAGTTTATTTTTTTAGAATTACAAGACATTAAAAACAAATAACTTATCTGTTTTGAAAGTGTTTTTTTTGTAAAAAACATTAAAATATTTGGTGTTTTAGAATAAAACGCCCTATATTTGCACCGTTCAAAAACAGAACAAGGCGATGTGGCGCAACTGAATAGCGCATCTGATTACGGCTCAGAAGGTTGCAGGTTTGAATCCTGCCATCGTCACAAAAAAATAATTAAAAACATCATGGCGATGTGGCGCAACTGAATAGCGCATCTGATTACGGCTCAGAAGGTTGCAGGTTTGAATCCTGCCATCGTCACAAAAGCAACTCTTCAAAAAGGGTTGCTTTTTTTATTGTTTTTTAAATAATTTCTATTTCCGTATTATTTTATAACAGCCCCACGCAAATAATCCATAAAGTAGCAGTACAATTGGATAGATTATTACAATAAAAAATGTATAACCGTGTTTGGTGTTTGTTTTACTCAGACTGAAATCTATTAAATGAAACGACAGAAAATAAACCACAAAAAACAATATGGGGAAAATAATTAGCCCGAAAAATAGCGTGTTTCTTGTTGGATTGAATTTCATCCATTTAAAGTGTAGAAACAGCATGCCGATTAAGGCTAAAATCGAGATTCCTAAAGGTTGTAAAAACAACAAAATTTTTGAAAGAAATGATGTTTTTTCAGTAATCGAAATCGCTATATTTTCATGATTTTTTGGTGAAATATTCCAGTGTAAAATTTTGTTTTCTGTTTTTTCTGCTCCCAAATTCGATTTTATGAATTCCAAATTTTCATCCAAAATCAGATTTACTTCAATATCGCCAAAAGATTTCCAAAACTTTGATGGAGAAAGGGAATAGAGCAATTCATAAGTGGTTACAAATCCGTAAGTGTTATACTGTAAGGAAGCATCATATCGTACTTCAATTACGTTTTCACCTTTTTCTAAATCGGCAGAAAAATAAATTACATCATTTTGATTTACAGGTACTTCATTGTATTTATCATACATAATGAATGTTCCTTTTTCATTTTTTTTAAAGAATGGATAAGTGTTTTTTTCAAAATCTAATGGCAGAATCACTGTCGATTGATTATTTACTTTGATATACTTTTTATCGTAAAGATCAATAGCAATGAACAATAGCGGAAGTTTTTGCTTTTGTTCGGATAAAATCCGGTATTTAATGGAGAAATTTGCAAAATAGGTTTCCTCGATTGAATCCCGAACCAAACGAATATCAATAATTTCATTTTTCACGGTTGCATTGGCTGCTCCAAATAATACAGAATGCATAGAACCATCTACCCAAGGTTTCGCCATATTTGCGAAAAGTATCGATGGGAAAAGAAACAAGAGTACGATTATTTTCTTCATTATTTTACCAACCAGTTACTAAAAGATTTTTTGCAGCTTTTTCACTGCATTTTTGATATTTTGCGTAGGCTTTTGCAGCTCGGGTTCTTATTTCGGCATTGGTTTCACCTTTAATATATCCGGTCAATGCATCGTGCAATGTATAAGCTTCTGGGCTCATTAAATGGGTGCTCCAAACCAACGGGTTAATGTTTGCTTGCATGAGATGCTGCGAGAAATAATTTTTGCTGTAACATGCCAAAATAATTGTGTTGCGTTTTATGTTATCAGTGTTTTCGAAAGTATCTTTAATTTCAAAATCCATTAAACCGTCGTGTCCAACATATGCCAAAAGGTCTGCATTGCCTTCTATGCCAATTGTGGTTTTGCCTATTTTTAAAGTGTCTTTTATTTTACCACAACTACTGTTCAAAAAATCCACTGTAGTTTGTTTAATGAATTTACCGTTGTAAGCATCGGCTACCAAATAGTAGTTTTTTGTGGTGTGTTTAAAAATAATTCGTTCTAATTTTTCAGAGTTAAAGGTTCGGCTTTCCAAAAATTTCCAATCAGTACTTTTTTTAAAATAGCTACGCACCCCAAAGGCACAACCCCAATACAAATTGTTGTCTGGGTCTTGCCCGTTTCCTATTTTTTGAGGCACAGGCACAATTCCTTGAAATTTATTGTCGCACAAAGCCACGAAAACATGAATTGTTTTGGCATCAGAAAAAAATGTGTTATTTTGTTTTTGAGGTGTTTTTTCTTCGTCTAATTCATTTGGTGAATGAGAATTTTTATTGGTCGATTGATTGCTGCAAGCAAATACCAATACACAAAAAAATAAGGGAGCAAATAGGCGTGTTTTCATTGTTTTAAGGGATTAATTGTTTTTTTTCTTTGCAGCTTCTTTCGCACGCTTTGCTTCTTCCACAGCAGCATCAACAGCAATTTGGGCTTCTCCTGGATAAGGCTCTTCGTAATTTGGTGCAGCAAAAGGAGTGAGGGTTACCGTATTGTTATCAACAGTAAGCATATAATATCCCAATAAACTTTTAGGCTCTTCACAATCTGATGCCATTCCAGAGGTGCCTTCGGAAAATTCAATGGTTTCGTTTTCGTATATTTGATAAATACCAGTCATTCCAAAGCAGTTGTTCCCAGTTGTGTAACTGCGTTCATCACTAAAATGCAAAAAATGAAAAGTAGCTTGATCTTCAAATAGGTTTAATTTTTTGGTTTTTATAAGCGTTGCAGTGCCATCGTCTGCAATTGATTCAATTTTCCACGTTGCATTTTCAAAAATGTTGTCTTGTGCATGCACTTGTGATGCCAAAGCAATGGTTGCAGCAATAATCATTTTGTTTATTTTCATTTTGGATCTATTTAAAATTTTTTATTGAATGTTAATTCTTAAAGGAAATTTTACCGAGGATTTCACAGGAATTCCATTTTGTGTGGCAGGATTCCATTTGGGTGATTTTTTTAAAACACGTTTCATTTCATCGGATAGATATTTGTCGGAGTAAATTTTTTGATTTTGATTTTCAAGAGAAACCGTTCCGTCTATATCAATAGTTAAATCAAGTTCAAACTTAACTAATCCTTCAGTTTCTGTTACAGAAGTATCAAATTGATCAATAATATATTGATGATAGGCCTTGTATCCGCCTGCAAAATTGGCTGGAATTGTTTCGGGTTCTGTTAATTTTTCAGTTGCTACAGATGGCGGATTAGGAAGTTGTTCGGCGGTTACAATTGCTTTTTGACCAGGGACGATTCCTGAAGTTTTTAGATCTTGAATGAAATAAGGATATTTATCAATTAGTTTCCCCAATTTGTCATACACAAATGTTATTTTTTCTCCGTTTATGATTTTCGTAATTTCTTTTTTTTCTTTTCTTTCGTTTTTAAAATATTCTTTTACTTCTTCGTTTTGGTCATTTTTGTATGAGCGGGAATGAAGCTTTCCGTTGACAAATTCATCATCATAAAAAGGTTTTGTTTTGAAATTTGTTTTGCGTGTAATGATTTCGTTTTTATTGTAATAAATGGTTTCGGTTTTTCCCATTACCCTTTTTTTGTTTCCGTTTTCGTAAAATTCGGTAATGGTTTCTGTGATTTCATCATTTATTTGATATATTTTCCCATCTTTATCATAACTTTTTGTAATGGATAAACCATACGTTTTATCTGGAGCTACAGATAGTTGAGATTCATTTTCAACTTCTCCGGTTTTGTAAAATTCTTTCACGAAAATTTGATTGTCTTTACGATAAGCTTTTACGAATAATTTATCATCGGCAAACACGGTGTATTCTGTAACCAAAGATTTACTTAATTTATACTCTGTTTTAAAATTATCACCTTCTTTATGTTGCCCTTTTTTAAAGTTTTCGAATGTTGTAACAGTTCCAGAAATCAGGTTATTTTCTACAATAAAATCTGCTTCTTGACTTTTATTGTTGATTTTATATGATCCATTATTCAACTTCACTTCATTATAAAAATAAGAATTGTATTCTGTTATTTCAACTTTTTGTATAAATACTTTTAAACCTTTTGAAATAACCAATTGCAATGTGTCCACGTTTTTAGTTTGAGAAAATGCAATATTTGTAGTCAAAAACAATGCGACTGCAAGAAGAAATTTGTTTTTAAGTTTATTCATCGATTTGTATTGATGGGTTATGATTTTTTAACTTGGTTGGGCTCATTAATATAAAAACCAGCAAGATTAACTGAATAATAATTATTATAAGTGCAAAAAATTGTGTTTGAAAAGCGATTTCAGATTCTATTCTGTCGTTTTTTCGTCTGCAATCTAAATTGTTTTTCAGCAGTTGTTTCTCACAAAAATCTATATCGATTCTTTCATCTATTTTTTTCTTTTCCCATATTATATAGCTGTCGATTTTGTTTGAAGCAATATCTAAATGGTCTATGTTTTTCAGAATAAGCCAACCGCTAATAATGATGGTGCTGATTGATAATGACAGGGCTATTATTTTTTTCATTGTTTTAATTTCATTTTCTGAATCTTTTCTTTTTGTTGATAATATAATTTTGAGCATCTTTCAGAAAATCCAAAATAAGTGTCTTCGCTAAAATCTTCTAAATTAATTTCCTGAAATTTCATTTTGGTTTTTATGGTTGGTAATTTTACTAATTCGCCTTCTTCATTATTAGCTAGGTCATCAAAGTAATTCCAATTACCAATATAATCGCTGGTTAACAGATTCACGCTCGACTCACCACTACCGTCATTGACTGCGTTTCCAAACTCATATCGACTCATACCTATTAACTGTATTTTTTTAGTTTTTTTATTGTAACGAAAATGGTTTTTGTAGCCAGCCCGCATCCAATCATTAAAAAAAACAAATCCATTTTTAGCATCAATTATTCCCGACATTTCGTTTAAAATCTCGATTGGCTGGCTTTTTATTTTTTTGAAATTTTGAGTGGATAATCTGCACACAATCCGCGATTCTTTGTCATCCATATAGACAGAATCTTTTTTGCCATCAAAGTCAATGTCTTTGATGAGTTTTTGGGCAAAACTGCTTTGTAAAGCTAAAATGATGATGAGTATTGATAATATGTTTTTCATTGTTTGTGTTTTATAAAATTTCATTAAAGCTCGAATTCGCTCCCTATTTTATCTAGTTTTTCTAAAGTTTTAATATTGATGTCTTCAAGGTAAATTGGCGGGTAATTTTTCTTTCCTTTAAAGATTTTGATGTGGTTTTTGGGGATTGATTTTTGATTTTTCACCACATAATCTCCTGTAAGTAAATTAAAGGATTTATCGCAATGTTCTGCCATTCCAATTTTATAACCACTGTCGTAACCAATAACTCTCATTTTTAATTTTTTTTCATCAAACCTTAACTTGAAAAATCTTCCGAAAGTAGCGGTTCCGTCAAGAAAATAACCCACTTCCAGCACATTTTTTTTGGATTTCATTTGAACAGGATAGATATTCATATCGTGTTCGTTGATAAGTTTTAGTTGAAAAGTTTTGTTCAAACGGGTCAGAAAAATAAGGAGTTTATAATCTGCAAATTCGGATGTATTTTGCACAATCAATGCGATGTCTTTTTGGTTGTCTTGATCCAAATCGATCGAAATTTTTTCCATATTTCTACCATTGGCAGGACTTTTTTCCAAAACTTTGTAATTATTTGGAATTAAAATTTGCGAAAATACTCCAAATGAAATATGAATTGTCGCTAGTATGAAAAGTAGTTTTAATTTTGACATTTTAATGTTTTTTATAACTCTCTCAAATTTAGAAACAAAATTCTTAAAACAGAAAGTCATTTACAATTTGCAGGGTTTGGTTTACGATTCGTGCAGGTCTTTAAATTTTTAACATATGGCTCTTTTGAGCTGTTCTTGAGTGTAAGTGTAGTTTAAAGTGATGTTCATTTGTGTATAATGTCTTAATTTTTAATTATTTTTTAATAAAAAATGGTGCTATTTTTTCACATTTCCATAAATTTCTCCTGAAATCCAATCGCTTGTCTTTTCTGCAATTTCTTTTTTCAATGCCTGTCTTACTTCTGTTTCGAGGGATTTTTTTTCTTTACCTAAAACAAATTCAGAATGGTATTTTTCTTCTATATTTTGTATGTAATTTTTCAATGCTTTCTGCTGAAAAGTAGTTTTGGCTTTTTCGTGTAGAAATGCTAATCCAAGATGTTTCCATTCTTCATTTTCTTTGTAAAAGTTTGCATTTTTAGCATTTTTTTGGAGGTAATCTTCAATGTAAATTTCGGATTTTACCAATGCGAGTTTTCCATTTTTGTCAACGGAATAGATTTGTTTTCTAAAACCAAAAGGAACTACAAAAGAGGGCATTCTGTCTGCAGTTGCCCAATAAGAATAAAAAATAATAGCGTTTGCGGTAGTTTTATAAGTTCCCAATTCAACACTCACTGAGCTGCAATCTCCTTCTTCTTTGTATGCGGTGTGTGTAAGAAGTTGTTTGTTTCCTCTATAAAAATGAATCGTTTCTTGTCCAAAGCCATCAGAAGTATTGCTTTTTAGAACTTCAATCAGAAATTTTTGATTATTTACGACCAATTCTTTTCGCTGACCGTAAATGTTCAAATTAAAAACAAGTAACAACAATGGGAGAAAAATATATTTTAGTTGCATAGGATTTGAAGTTTTTTGGAATGTATTCAACTTTAAATTAATAATCCCCGCGACAGCTGAAAACATCGATTGGTAAATGTATCTAGTCTAAATACTCGATTGGTTTTGCACTCAATTTTTTTGTTGTCTTGGGTAATGATTTCTAATTTATAATCATTGGGTTTGTGTTTTTTAATGATATTTCAAAAATCCTTTGCCAATATTGGCAATCAAAGAAAATTGATGTCTCCCCATATTCTGAAAGGGATTGTGATTGGTAGAAATATTGTAACCGTAATAAAGCATCATATCTCCGAACAAACCTACGCCAATTTTTGGTGTTATAACAAAATCATTTTGACAGAAATTGGTTTGATATTTTGTTTCTAAAGCTGTTGCAATCATCATAGTATTGATTTCATAGCCCGCTTTTATTGCATAAATATTGCCAGAAAATGAATATTCAACAGCCGAATAAAAACTCTGTGAATAAAAACCTACATCAGAATAATTAGCTTTGTGATAGGCAATTCCCGCTTCTGTAAACAACGATTTTTGTACACCCAAACCTGCTCTGAATTCCCATTGTTTTTTTTGCCCAAAATTTTTATTTTCATTTTGAGAAAAGCATAAAATGGAACTCAATATTAATAGATGTGGAATTTTTTGCATAAGTTTTGTGTTTTATATGTTTTTCAGAAAATTATTTTTCCGTTTAATGCACGTTCTTGCAAGTCGGTACTTTTTTGTACATATATAATATTTACAATGCAAAAAAACAGCAATAGTAATAGTTTACTTTTCATTGGGTTGTGTTTTTTATTAACAGATCAAAATCTGGTTCTTCAAATTCAAATTCCTCTTGTTTGTAATTATCACAGCGATTTACTATGAAGGGCAATTTTTTTATTTTGTTTGATTCAGCCATTAAATACCGAAATTGAGAACCGTCATTTAAATGTTTTTCAAAAACAGCAATTCCCTTATCTTGATTTAAGAGATATATTTTTATTGTTCTGTTTTGTTGATACATTCCAGTGGTTTTCAACTCAAAAGTTGATTGATTTATTTTTCTTTGACTGAGAATTTTGTTCGCAACCGGACCTTCGCCCGTTATTTCAAGATAAGTTGAGTCTGTGACTGATGATTGAAAAAATGTGAAAAAGTCGCACGGATGATAGGCATAGAAATCGTTATTTAAAAACTTAATCTGAATCCATTTGTTTGAAGGAAGTATATTTTTTTGTTTTGTTAACGAGATTTTGTTTTTCATTAAATAATCAAGCGACCATTGAAAATGCTGTTTGTCAAACTCATCAAATTCAAAATCGAGAATATAATTATAAAATACGCTATTTTTATTTTTTTCGATAAAAACCGATTGCTGGCTTCCGTAGTGAGTGTCTTTTTTAAGGAATAAAGTATCCGCTTTCCGTGATTGACCAGATATATTCTGAGCAATTAGAAAGTTAAGAACAATACATATACAACACCAATTTTTCACTTTTCAAAATTTTTAAATTCCTTTTTCAAGTACGAGCAATCCAACTAATTGAGTTATAAAAATATCAAATTTTAATAAGTGTGATGTAGAACTTGTTCTACATATAAACAAAATACTATGTTTATTATGCTAGAGTTTACGGTAATAAAGTTTAATTTTGCTTTTGATATATGCTTTTATAATGTTTTAGGGAACATTATTACCAATTAATATTTAATAGAGCATATAGCAATTGTTCTTTTTGTAAAAAATGATACACAAATTAATGAAGTTGTTATGAAATATTATATATCTATAACGCATGTACTACTATATAGTGCTTTATTCAGCAGTTTTTCTGCCTTTTCTCAATCGGGAATAGTCACAAAAAATGCAAAGGCCAATCTGCATATAGAGCCTTCGTCTATAACAAACCCCACGGGGCAAGATGGAATTTTGGTACCCAGAGTTCAAAATTTTCCGGTTACAAACCCCACAAGATTGGGACAGTTGGTTTATTTATCAGGTAATGCCACTTTAAACGACGAGTTTTATTATTGGGATGGATCCAATTGGATACCATTTACAAAAGTGCTAAACAGAGATTTAGATGAAACGATATATGCCTTTGACGGACAGGGTTATACAGGAGCTTCTCCCCAGAGAACTATAAACTTTTCACGTTTTTTAAAAGCATCTACTGATGGTTTTTCGGTAAATAATAACGAGGTTACAGTGGGTAAAAACGGTTTGTACCTTATTTCTTTTACAGCAAATACTAAAAAACCATTAGGAGTCAATGAGCAGGCAAATTTCACTTATACAATCTTAGTGAATGGCACGGCAGCCTCAGCAGTTCAAACATCAATTGCCGCAGAAGAGGTATCGTCAACCAGCGCATCTTTTAGTTTTCTGAAAAGATTAAATGCAGGCGATAAGATCACCGCAAGTGTTAACAAATCAAATGTAGGGTCAACGGTGACAACCTTAAGCAATTATGAGGCTTTCGGTATTAATAATTTAACCTTGTACTTTATACAAAATTAGTTTTATGAAAAAAGTATATTTCACTTCCGCTTTACTTTTGGCTACACTAATTGTAAAAGCACAAACACTTACAGGTGTTGGGACACAAACTCCCAAAGCAGCATTGCATATTGAACCTCAAAATGCGGTAACACCAAAATCAAGCGCGGGGTTAGGAATACCGGTTTTAGACCGTTTTCCGGCAATAAACCCAACGAACGATCAAAATGCCATGTTAATATTTCTGCGAAATACAACCGATTCTAATTTAGAAGGGTTTTATTATTGGGATGCAGCAACCAATAGCTGGGAATATATTGTAGATTTTAAAACCATTGGTTTAGACACTTCCAAAACCATTGTAAGCGGAAATGCCTTTACACCTAATAATATCACAGGAACAGGTACAGATTCAAGGTTTATTCCATTAACAATTATTAATAGTTTAGACCCCAGTTTTTCATTAACAACAAACGGAGGTTTAAAAGTAGGGAAAACAGCAAAATATTATCTCATTTTTACAGGAGGTATTTATAAAACAGCAAGTAACCAAGCCAGTCAATATACTACAGATATTTTGATCAACGGAACTGTGGGAACTTTAACTTCTGTTGATTCTGCTCCAGGCGGATCTATTGATGGAAGATCAGCTACGTTTTATATTGCTGCTATTGTAAATTTAACCAAAGACGATGTGTTAACAATTCGTACAACGCGCGGCAGTACAACAATTCCTAATACCGTTAGTGTTAATACACCATATACCTTAACAATGATAAATTTAGATTAAGTATGAAAAAAAGCGTTTTAATTTTAATAGCTACAATGTTTGCTCACACAAATTTATCTTTTGCTCAAATAGGTATTAATAAAAACACACCCCAAGCCACACTAGACATTGTCGCTGCAAATCAAGCAAATCCATCCAACACATCGGGTATCATTATCCCACGAGTAAGTGTTTTAAACACTACCGATACCAAAGAAAAAGGCTTGTTGGTTTTTTTAAATGTTGCAGACAGCACACAAAGAGGTTTTTATTGGTGGGACGGCGTGCAATGGAACCCGTTTTTATCGCTTAGCAATGTTACAAACAATAAATCGATAACCTATGTTTCTACAAAAAGCACGTTTAAGGAAGGAAACATGACAGAAGATGTAGCAACAAACGACAGAACACTTGAATTTGATGAGATAAACACCAACGACACCCCAAGTTTTGAACTAAACGCAGCAGGGGAGTTGGTAGTAAAAAAGTCAGGGTATTTCCACGTTCAGGCAGCATCATTTATTAGAAAAAACAGCGGAACAACTCAAAATAAAAGAGATCAACTAGATATGAAAATCTATGTGAATGGAGTAGATGCTTCGATAGATAATAGTGCAAACTTTAATATAGAAGGCACCAAGGCCTATCCAATTGGTTTTTTTACTATTGCAATCAATGCAGCTGGTGTTTTAAAACTTGATGCAAACGATCGATTATCTATGAAAATTATTCGGTCTTACAGAGATGCCCAAGATGACCCTGCAGGACATATCATAATTCCTGATCCAAATGCAAAGTCAAACATTACACTAAGGTTTATGGGCGATTTTTAAAATAATGTGTATTCTAAAAATACTAAAAACCACATAGAGTAAAACGTAAATAGTTTAAATCTATGTGGTTTTGTTTTTTTAATTTTACGGTATCGAAAGTTTCTTTATAAAACAATATTATTCGTCGGAGTAATTGCTGGTGGAAGATTTTCTTCATCTAACATATCGCGCATATCAATTTCGATGGTACGGCTTATTTGTGTAATGGGAACATCGTTTGCACTGCCTTCAAAAGGGTTCATTGAACTTTCGCCAACGGTATCTAAGGTAATAAATACCCAAGTTAAAATCATTGAAAAAGGTACGTTTAACCAAACCGAATACCCTTCGATAATAGTATTTGTGCCTAGTTTGTCAAATTCATTCAGCAAACCAAACGGAACAGACAACACAAACAAAAACAGTAGATAAGTGGTTATAGAACTGAAGTTACGCGGGTACGGAAAATTCTTAATACGCTCTGCTTTCCCTTGATGATCGGTAAATTTTGTTAGCGATTGTTGCAGTAAATTCCATTGAAAATCGTTAATAGCACCGTCTTTGTACAATTGCGCCAAATGTTTTGACTGCAAAGCCGAAAGTTGTGTGGCACGGTTTTTCTTTTGTAAGATGTATGAATATTCATCTGCTGACAAAAAAGGTTTTAACTCGTTTTCAATGTTAGATACTCTTTCGGGTATTGCATAATACTGTAAATATTCTTCATTTGATTTTTCGGTCATATTTTCCCAAGTGCGTGGATCACGTAGTTGAAAACGCAGGGCAGTTAACCAAGCAAAGTGTCTGTAAAAAATCGTTTTAACCTCGTTATTGGATCCATTCAAAGCATCTCGAAGCGAATAAGCAAACGAACGGCTGTCGTTGATAATGGCACCGTAAATTTGTCGGGCTTCCCACAAGCGGGCATAGCTGGCATTGTTTTTAAAACCAACGATAAAAGCCACGGCCGTACCTAAAATAGTGATGGGCTGCCAAGGCAACAATATAAAATGAGCGCCTAAAAAATAACACAATGTGGGGATTAGAGAAAGTATAAAAACTTTGTAAATGGTTCTGCGGGTCCACATAATGAACTCTGTTGGGCTAAATCTTCTTCCTGCGTTCATGTTTTTTAATAATTAGGATACTGAAAAGTATTGTTTTTGAAATGAATGATTAATGGGTGTTTGTTTTACTAGAAAATTTACTAATTATAATTCCCACCAAAACAACCGAATAAAATTGACCAATGATACCAATGAGCGATGTGATGAGTTTGGTTTGATACGAATTAGGTGTAATATCGCCATATCCTATTGTGGTTAGGGTAATAGAGCAAAAATATACCAAATCTATAAACGTGTGTGCCGGACTGCTATAGTCAAGACCTTTGAACGAATTTGGATCGGTATATGCAAAAATCTGCAGCATAAATACAAATGCTTCCAACAGCAATAAAAGCCCGCAAGCCGATGCCGAGATGATATCTGTATTGATATAGCTGGGTTTTGTTAAAAACTTAAAAATCTCAAGAAAAATGAAAAAATAAAAAATTACATAGCAAATATTTAAAAGCTTCATAAACCATGTGATTTCCTTAAAAAAGGGGAGCAGCACGGGAAGAGCTATTACCAAGATGGTTAAAACATTTTTTATGAAGTTTTTTGCTTTGCCTTTTTCAATAAACACACCAATACTTGCCAACCCTAAAAACACCATATTAAGCGGCCATAACACTTCTATATAAAAAGGAATATCTTCTACCACAATCCCAATAAAAAGATGTTGAATAAGTGCTGCAAGAAGCAGTTCGTATTTTCGTTTTTGTAAAAATGTTTTCATTTTTGTTTTTTATCAATAGTGATAAAAATAATTTATTTAAGATAAATTAATGCGTTAAATAATAAATTTTAACGGCAGATTAATCGCTATTTGTTTTTTCTGTTGTAAATTTATGGCAGAACCTTAATAGATGAAAGTTGCAAATAGTTAAATTTGAATGTTTTCCTATGAGTAACGATAAAAAAAATTTGGAATTGTGATGATACACAATTTGCTATAAAAGCATACGAATCATCTTTTTTGACCAATATCTAGTCGGTTAAACATTTTATTTTCGTTTTCATGAAAGTGAAAATATACACGAAAAGTTCCCCATTGACCAGCGTAGAAATTTCCATTAATAAGTTGCCCGTTGTTTTCTATTGTATCAATCGACAAAAATTTTTCTTTGTGATGAAAAGCATTATCAAAAAATGATTGAAAGTCTAACTTTCTACCGTCATCTGTAAAAACAACATCTTTGGTAAAATAAGAGTAAAAAGCTGTTTTATCATTGTTTTGTAAAGCTTCGATAGCCTTTCTTACATTTTCATTAGTAATTTTGTTTAAATCCATTATGGTATTGGTTTCTGATTTTAAAATAGGTGTAATATTCTCTTTTTTTTGTGCACACGAAACGATAGACAAAGTTGCAACAAGTATTGCAAATATATTTTTCATGTTAAGTTGATTTTAAAGGATGCTGCAAATAGATAATCAGTAAATTCAATAATAAAAAAGGAATTTCAACTGCCACACCTTTTAAATCCTTATTCAATAATTGTAAACAAATAATCATTAAAATGCCAGTAGCCATTATAAAATTGCCCCAAACAAATGTTTTTGGAAAAAGAATTAAAAGGGCAGCAAGCATTGTAACAACTCCGTTAATCATCACTGCTGTTTTAGAAAAACCAAATCTAGCGAACATATTAAGCATTTCTGGTTTGCCTGAAAGCATTGCATAACCTTGCTTTAAGCCCATGAAGATAGCACCAAAAATAAATCCGGTGTTTAAAATTTTTAGCAACATATTTTTTTCTAAATAAAAGGGCAAATAACCAAGTTACTTGCCCAGCAAATATAAACTATTTTTTAAAATTAGCGTGTAGTATAACCACCGTTTGCAAAAATGGTTTGCCCTGTAATCCACCAGCCATCAGTTACCAAAAATTCTACTAAAGGAGCAATGTCTTTAATATCTGTTAAACCGCCCAAAGCCGAAGCAGATTTGTGATAGGCAACAGCTTCAGGTGCTTCTTGACCATAGAAAAAAGGTGTGTCCATTGGTCCGGGTGCAACTGCCGAAACCGAAATTCCGCGATGACCAAATTCTTTAGAAGCCATTCGTGTGAAATGCTCAACAGGAGCTTTAGCACCAGCATAGGTAGAATACAAACCAGTATAGGCTGCCAATAAAGAAGTTAAAATAGTATTGATTTTACCATTGTCATTCAAATGTTTACCGGCTTCTTGGATGAAAAAGTATGCCACTTTAGAGTTGATATCAAACATGGTGTCGTAATCAGCTTCGGTAGTATCTAAAAAAGGTTTTTTAAGCACCATTCCAACAGTATTGATGGCAATGTCAATACCGCCAAATTGCTGTTTAGCTTCAAGGAATAACTTTGATATATTCTCTACCTTTGTTAAGTCTGCCTGAAATAAAAATGCTTCTCCGCCGGCGTTCTTAATGTCATTTAAAGTTTGTTCCGCATCGGTTTTTGTACTGTCGCTATTGTAATGAATAGCTACTTTTGCACCTTTCGCCGCAAAATTTCGGCTCAATAATCCGCCTAAATTTTTAGCTCCACCAGCAATTAGTACTATTTTTCCGTTTAAATCGTTTCGTAACATAATTTTTGTTTTTAATATTTTTACAAAGTTCCGTTACAGAAATGTTTAAATCATGGTGAACTTTTCGGTAGTTTTCAAGGAACAGTTTTTTTTCGGAATTTACCAGGAGTTTCGCCAGTGAATTTTTTAAAAAATTTCGAAAAATTAGAAGGGTCATAAGTAAGCCTTCTTGCCACTTCGGCAATGGATAAATTTGTTTCTAGGAGCATTTTTTTTGCTACTTCAATGATTTTATGATCATAAAAATAGCAAGGATGTTGACCAAATTTTTTTTGAATTGTGTCAGATAAATGTTGGTGAGAAATAGCTAATTCACTAGCAATTTCATTAAGTTCTAAAAATGAAAGTGCTTTTCCAGTCACCACTTCATTAATATGATGATCTAAGAAATGAAAATAATCAACAGATATTTCATCGCTTCTGCTTAATTGTTTAGATTTCGTCATGCAGCAAAATTAGTGTTTTTATTTATTAATTAATAGTGTTTTTTTTATTAAAAAAATGTTGATTTTTTTGCATCTCATTGTATATTTGCTGAAATATAAAATAATTTATGAAAAACATATATATTCTTATTTTGTTGTTGTTTTCCAGCGTGTGCTTTGGTCAATACTATGAACAACATTATATAGCTCCAGCACCTTGGCAATATTGGAACAATGCCAACGAAATTGTTATAGGAACTATAGAACCCAATGTAAATGTGGTAGTACAAGTTAGTAAGAGTGATGGTACTTTGGTTACTACTTTGAATGTCACTGAAAACAACCCAGTTTCGTACATATTTACGGGTGCTTTCACAACTACACCTAAAAACAATTTGAATATTATTGAAAACGATAAAGGATTAATCATAGAGGCTACACATCCTGTAATGGTAAATGTTAGGAATATTGCTTCAGATGCAGTTGGAAGTACTGTGGCTAATATAAAAGGCAATGCATCATTAGTAAGTTTTGGTTCGGAAGGATTGGGGTTGGAATTCAGGGTAGGGTACTATCGAAATTCTGTTCAAGGGTTAAATATGGGAGCACCCGTATATTCAGTTATGGCAACAGAAGATAATACATTGGTTAATTTACCTGCGAGTACTATTTCACTGAATAAAGGACAAAGCTATTTGTTTAACGCTCCTATGGGATCTTTGATAAACGCAGATAAGCCCCTTGTTATGAATACTGGAAATTATGGAGATACCCCGCAAATTTGTGGAGCAGCAGGTCAAGATGGCGAAGATGGAACATTTGATCAAATTGCACCTCTTCAATCATTAGGAACTAAGTACATGGTGGTGCGGGGAGAAGGAAGCGTACCAACAATCGCCCAGTCACAACAAGGTTTTGGTTCGGAACAAACTACAATTGTAGCTTCAAAAAACAATACTATAGTTACCATTCAAAATTTCAATGCAAACGGAACTGTAGCCGGTGCACCATTATCAATGTTTTTAAACACTGGCGATTCCTATACATTTTACCATGGAAATGGATTAGATTTGTTATCATCATCAATGATTACTTCTGATCAACCTATAATTGTTTACTCAGGAACAGCTGTTGATTGTGAAACCGATATTTCAACTGTTTTGCCTATTGGAGGTTGCTCAGGATCATTGAATATCCAAACCAAAAAGTTTATAGACTATAATAATGGAAACTTACCCTACTATGGATTTTGCATTATTGAAAGTAATACGGTTCCGGTTTTTGTGAACGGACAGAATATCGAAGTGCTTACAGGAAATTTGAGAGTACCTATTGGAACCACCGGTTTTTATTTAATTACTTTTGATAATGTACAAATAAATAATCCAGCCAATCTAATTATCACTTCTACGTTGCCATTAACCTCAAGTTTGGTGCAGCAAGGTGGAGGCTTTTCAATGTCGGCATTTTTCTCCTCTTTTGGTGAAGCTGCTGATCCTCCCGTGTTTGCAAAAAGAAATAGTGATTGCAGTGTAACATTAGAAGCCGAGGATGGTTACAGTCAATATGTATGGTATAAAGATGAAATAAATTATCAAACAACAACAAAAAACACTCTTCAAGTAACCCAATCGGGTAGTTATTCTGTACAAGTGATGCGCGACTGCGGATTATCAAACGTATCTGTAGCTTTAGATGTAGAAATTGAACCATGTTCCGATCTGGAAGTAGTAAAAGAACGCACGTATCAAAAAGATTTGGATGTAACTTTCACAATAACCGTTACAAACCGAAATCCACATTTTACTGAACCCAACGCCATTGCCACCGATATACTGCCGCAAGGCTTAGTTTATGTTAATTCCACTACAACAAAAGGTGTTTATAACAATACTACTGGTATTTGGAATATAGGTTCATTAGCGCCCAATGAATCGCAAACTTTAGTAATAGATTGCACTATTGGATCTTCAGGTGATTATGTAAATACTTCAACAGTTGCTGGGGATTTTGAAGATACAAATACTAAAAATAATAAAGATACAGCAACAGTAGAAGCATTAGTTGCAGATCTTGATGCAGTTAAAGATGATTTTAGAGAACTTTACATTCCAAACGATTATTTAGAATATTCAATAAAAGTAACCAATAAAGGACCACAACGAGCATTAAATGTACTTGTGAAAGATGAAATGCCACATGCCACAACAGAGATGAGTTGGAGTGGAAATGGCAAATCTGGAACGGGAGATTTGATAGATATAATTAATGCTTTAAACCCTAATGATGTAGTAGAGTATAAGGTTCGTTTAAGAGTACCCGCAGATCATAAAGGTGTCTTTACAAACAGCGTAGATGTTAGTTCTGAGTATGTAGTTGATCCAAACCCGGTATGTACTAGATGTTCGGATACAGATCTTCCCGAATTTAATATTCCTCGTGGAATTTCTCCTAATGGTGATGGGGATAATGATTACCTAGATTTGTCGTACTTCTTTGTGAGTAGAATTGTTATCTTTAATAGATATGGACAAGAAGTATATTCTAAAAATAATTATACGAATGAATGGTATGGTCAAGACAACAATAATAGAATATTACCATCAGGTACCTATTTTTATACTGCATATATTCTGAATAATCCATACAAAACAGGCTATATAGAAGTTATCAGAGAGGTGAGGTAAAAGGTAATTCTATATTGAAACAAGAAATTGAAAACACCACTGCGATTTATAAATTGGTTAAAATGAGCATGGATGAAGAGGATTGGGCTTTGTGGAATTTCATGCAATGGTTGGTAGCTGAACAACGCGAAGAAGAGAAATTGGCGTTGGATTTATTAGATAAAGTGAAACTTGCAGGAGGAGAAAACATGAGTAATACTGCCAAGTTTGAGTTGAACAAGGCTATTGGAGACACCCAGCAAGATTTTCCTATTGCAGATGATGTAAATCCTTTGCAGTAAGATTAAGAACATAAAAAAAACAGAGCTTAACGGCTCTGTTTTTTTATTCTTATTTAGCGATGTTTACTGCTCTTGTTTCCCTAATTACTGTAACTTTTACTTGTCCGGGATAGGTCATTTCAGTTTGAATTTTATGCGAAATTTGGAAAGATAAATTAGCAGCCAATTCGTCGGATACTTTTTCACAATCTACAATCACGCGCAATTCTCTACCAGCTTGAATTGCGTATGCGTTTTTAATTCCACCAAAGCCATATGCAATATCTTCAAGGTCTTTTAAGCGTTGAATGTAAGAATCTAAAACTTGTCGGCGAGCACCTGGGCGCGCACCAGAAATAGCATCACATACTTGAATGATTGGGGATATTAATGAATTCATTTCAATTTCGTCGTGGTGTGCACCAATAGCATTACAAACTTCTGGTTTTTCACCGTGCTTTTCTGCCAATTGCATACCTAATAATGCGTGTGGTAAATCGCTTTCTGTTTCTGGCACTTTACCAATATCGTGTAATAAACCAGCGCGTTTAGCTAATTTTACGTTTAATCCCAACTCAGCAGCCATTAATCCACACAGTCTGGCAACTTCGCGGGAGTGGTGCAATAGGTTTTGTCCGTAAGAGGAACGGTATTTCATGCGGCCTACCATTTTTATTAATTCTGGATGCAATCCATGAATACCTAAATCAATAACGGTACGTTTTCCGGTTTCAATAATTTCTTCATCGATCTGTTTGGCTGTCTTGGCAACAACTTCTTCAATTCGTGCAGGGTGAATACGCCCATCTGTCACCAAACGATGTAGCGACAATCGGGCAATTTCTCTTCTCACCGGATCAAAACATGACAAGATAATTGCTTCGGGCGTGTCATCTACAATGATTTCAACACCTGTTGCAGCTTCTAAAGCCCGAATATTTCTACCTTCACGACCAATAATACGTCCTTTCACATCGTCTGATTCTATATTGAAAACCGACACACAGTTTTCAATTGCTTCTTCAGTTCCAACGCGTTGAATGGTATTGATAATGATTTTTCGAGCTTCTTGCTGAGCAGTCATCTTGGCTTCTTCCACCGTGTCTTGAATATATGCCATTGCCTGAGTTTTTGCTTCGGCTTTCAAGCTTTCTACTAACTGCAATCGGGCTTCATCTGCTGTTAAACCGGCAATTTGTTCCAATTTTTCAACCTGAATGCGGTGTAGTTTTTCTGTTTCTTCTTGTTTTTTTTCTAACGATTGCAATTTGGCTTCGTATTCTTTGATGCTTTTTTCGCTTTCATCGGCAGCTTTTTTAGCACGATTTAATTCGTTAGAAATTTGTGATTCTTTATCGCGTGTTCTTTTTTCGGCTTCGGCTATTTTTTTATCGCGCGATAAAATGATTTGTTCGTGTTCTGATTTTAATTCAATGAACTTTTCTTTGGCTTGAAGGATTTTGTCTTTTTTAATGGTTTCTCCTTCGGCACGAGCGTCTTTTAAAATGCCCTTGGCTTCGTTTTTCGCATTTTTTATTATAGAGGATGCATTGTTCTTTTCAAGATATTTTGCTATTGCAAAACCAATTACGGCACCAACTATAATTGCACTAATAATAAATATTGTTGTTTCCATTTATGTGTAAATAGTTAATAAAAAAAGCCCACATTAGAAGAGTTGCATAAACTCTAGAAAACAAGTTTTGAGCTATCTTATCGTTCAAGGATCCATTCAAAGATGGCATGCTATAGTGATAATGCTTCGCCCATTTTAATTTGTTAGTGTTGAGTTTATCAAACAGAAGCTAATGTGAGCAGTAATTTTCAAACCTAAAAAATTAGGTTGTTACTTTATATGATGTTTTAATAAAATAGTGTCTAAACTATTGTTAAATTCCATTAATTTTTCTTTAGAATCTTCTAAACCTTCTTCGTTTTGTATTCTATTTTGTTCTACTTGCGAAGCAAATTGTAATGCACAAAATGCCAAAACATCTTGTTTATCGCGCATTGCAAAATTTTCTTCAAGTTGCAGTGTCATTGCTTCTATCTTCTTAACAGCAGCTCGTATGCCCTCTTCTTGGTCGGGCGTAACCGTTAACGGATATACGCGATCTGCAATAGAAACTTTTATTTTTAGTTTTTCTTCCATATCCGTTAATTAATCAGTTGTGTGCGTTAATTGTGATATGCAATGATCTATCTCTCGAACTAATGAATTTATCTTTAGTTTTGTTTCTTTTTTAAAATCTTCACTGCCCAACAACGAATTTGCAATTTTTAATTGATCATACTTTTCTTGTAAGCCCATATATTTTTCTTGCAAATCGTTTTGCTGTGTTTGTTGTTGCAAAAGTTCGCTTTTTAAAGCTTCATTTTCTTTTACAACTTTTTCCAAATGCTGTACAAGTTTGTTTAACTTCGTTTCAACCGCTTTGGTTAGGTCACTTAGCTTTTCCATTTATAGAGCATTCTAATTTATACAAAAATACAATTCTTTAACCGAAAGTAAAAAAAAAATTGCAATTAATCGCATATTCGAGCCGATATTTTTTTTTGATTTTTATTTTGTGGTATTCGTTTTTTTGGTATCTTCTTCTTAATTAAATTTTTAAGTATGATTTACCGATTTTTGTTTTTTGCACTGCTTTGTTGGAATAGTTTCGCGCAAACGAATACAATTACAGAGTTCAGTCCGCCGATTAAAATTCCACTATTGGTTGCGGGTACTTTTGGTGAGTTGCGTCCGAATCATTTTCATGCAGGTATCGATTTTACGGCTAACTATAAAATTGGCGATCCCATTTTTGCTCCTGCAGACGGTGTGGTAAACCGAATTAAAGTGAGTAGTTTTGGCTATGGAAAGGCATTGTATGTGAAACACAATAACGGTTATACCACTGTTTACGGGCATTTGAATGCATACGGACACGATATTGCAAATTATGTAAACAAGCATCATTATGAGTTGAAACAATTTGAAATGGAATTGTTTCCATTGGCAAGCGAACTACCTGTAAAAAAAGGCGATATCATTGGCTATATTGGAAATACGGGCGGTTCGGGTGGTCCGCATTTGCACTACGAAATTCGCAACACACGAACAGAACATATTTTAAATCCGTTGGTTTTTTCATTAAAAGAAGCTGTTACCGATACCGAGCAACCTATCATAAACGGTGTTTTTGTTTATCCGCTGACCAATGAAACAATAATTAACAACTCCCATTCGTTTTTTGAAGTAGGATTAAATAAAGTGAATAACACCTATCGAAGTGAAACCATTCAAGCAAAAGGAGTGATTGGTTTTGGCATCAATACGCACGACACTCAAAATAAAAGCCGAGGCAAAAACGGAGTTTATAAATTGGTTACTTTTTTGAATGGATCAAAGTATTTTGAAGTGGTTTTCGATGAGTTTTCTTTTGATGAATCTAAATATCTAAATGAATATATTGATTATAAATATTACCAGCAATCGGGCAATAGAATTCAAAAATTATTTATTTTAAATGAATTGCCCTTAAATTTAATCAAAACCCAAAAAAACAATGGAAAGATTTTGGTTGATGGTGCTCAAGATTTGAATTTTAAAATTGAAGTTTTTGATGTGCATAACAACAAACAAACTATTGAAATTCCTATTAAATATCACGATTATGAACTTGTGGCACAACCACAACCAGAGGGAAAATATATAGATTATTTGAAAGATTATGTTTTTCAGGATAAAAATGTGTCAGTTGAATGGGATGCACGTACTTTTTTTGAAGATGTGTACCTAAAAATCGATTTTATTGAAAATGGATTGGTGCTGCATAAAGACGAATATGCTTTGCAAAAAAACATCAACATAAAAATCATCCTGCCAGAAGATTATCCCAATAAAGATCAAACTTTTATTGGGAAAGTGGATGGGAAAAAAATCAAGTTTTTTGATACATGGAAGCGCGAGAATGATTTTCGTATTCGTACAAAAGAATTGGGAACGTATCAATTGGTTACAGACACAGAAAAACCAATTGTTCATTTTTTAAACAACCAAAGCGAATTTTCGGTCAATGATAATTTAGTTTTTGAAATTGAAGATAAACTTTCGGGAATTGGAACTTTTAACGGATATTTGAACAATGAATGGATTTTATTGGAATATGATTACAAAACAAAAAAAATAATTCATAAATTAAGCGATAAAAAATTTAATAGCGGTAGCAATACTTTGCGATTGGAAGTTGCCGACCGTGTTGGAAATAATACTACATTTGAACAAACAATTGTGGTGAATTAAATAAGATATTTTGAAAAAAAACCTATACAGTATTTTGTTTGCGTTGCTTTGTGCAAGCGGTTTTTCACAAACGGCTCAGATTAAAGGAGTTGTGTTGAATGATCAAGATTTTCCTATAAAAAATGTGATGGTGCAAGCGCAAAACAAGCAAGTTTATACCAATGCCAACGGATTTTATTATATGGATGTTGAAGCGGGCAATGACATCACTATTCAATTTCAAGCAGAAAATTATCAACCAGTAACATATATAGAATCGGTAGCAGCTAATCAATCTTTTGAGCTTAATATCCGTTTAAGTCCAGCCGCAGAAGAGTTGAAAGAACTTGTAATTGATTCTAATTTAAGAAAGCGATTTGAAGGTACAACCGTTATATCGCCCGATGTGATTCGGAAAATTCCTGGGGCAAATGCAGGTGTGGAAAATCTTTTGAAAACCTTGCCCGGAGTTTATTCAAACAATGAATTGTCAACACAATATGCAGTTCGTGGGGGAAATTACGACGAAAACTTAGTATATGTAAACGAGATAGAAGTATATCGTCCGTTTTTAGTTCGATCGGGTCAGCAGGAAGGATTGAGCTTTACAAATACCTCAATGACCGATAAAGTAGATTTTTCATCCGGAGGATTTCAATCAAAATACGGCGATAAAATGTCATCTGTTTTAGACATCACCTACCGCAAACCATCACAATTTGGAGGCTCGTTTGATGCCAGTATTTTGGGAGGCGGTCTTACGGTGGATCTTGCTTCAAAAAATAAAAAATGGACGGCGATTACCGGAGTGCGCTACCGAAACAATGCATTGTTGGTAAAATCACAAGATGTGGATGTAGATTTCACACCTCGTTTTTTAGACGCGCAATCGCTCATAACTTTTCAACCAACAGCAAAATGGGAGTGGAGTTTGTTGCTAAATGCATCGAGCAATGTGTATGAATATACGCCGCTCTTTAAACGAACCAAGTTTGGAACCATTCAAGATGCTAAAGAATTACAAGTGCGTTATCAAGGAGGTGAAATAGACCGATACCAAACATATTTTGGTGCTTTGAAAGGTGTTTTTAAACCGAATTTGCAAAACAGCTACACCCTAATAGCATCGGCATATCATACAAAAGAAGAAGAATATTACGACATTTGGGGAAGCTATGCATTGGGCAATGTGAGTGGAGATTTAGGTGGAAATGCCGGCGAAGTGGAATATACGGTAGGTTTAGGGTCGCAGTTGAATCACGGTAGAAATAATTACGATGCATTCATAGTTAGTGCCGAAATGAAAGGACAACACAAGTTAGACGAAACCGAGATAGAGTGGGGTGTGCGTTATGTGAGCGAAGACATCCGCGACCGTTTATTGGAATGGGAAGTGATTGATTCAGCAGGGTTTTCATTAGCAAATCCTTATTTTTCAACACCTAACAACCAACCTTATGAACCTTATCAAGGCGAATTAGTGCCTTTTCAAAACGTTCGTGCTACTAATTTTGTAACAATTAACCGCTTAAATGGTTTTGCACAATGGAACAAAAGAGGAACTATTGGGAAACATGAAACATTTCTAAATTTTGGCGTGCGTGCACATTATTGGAACGTTGCTGCAGAAGGATACGAAACCTCTAAAGGTCAAATTACAGTAAGTCCGCGTGCACAGTTTGCTATAAAACCGGATTGGGAAACCGATATGGTGTTTCGTTTGTCAGGTGGTTTGTATCATCAACCGCCAAGTTATCGAGAATTGCGCGCAATGGATGGATCTATTCGTCCAAACGTAAAAGCCCAGCAATCCATTCATGTGGTTTTGTCGAATGATTATAGTTTCAAAATAAAAAGTACTCCGTTTAAATTGTTTACGGAATTGTACTATAAAGACCTTTCCAACGTAAATACCTATACGTTAGAAAATGTAAGAATCAGATACAGAGCCGATAACAATGCAAAGGCGTATGTTTACGGAGCAGATGTGCGGATAAACGGAGAAATTGTTCCCGGAATTGAATCTTGGTTTTCTGTTGGATATTTAAAAACCGAAGAAAATTATAACAATCGAGGTTTTATTGCCCGCCCAACCGATCAACGCTTAAAATTGGGATTAATGTTTCAAGACTATATGCCTGCCATTCCCAACTTAAAATTGTATTTGAATCAGGTGTACAACACCCCATTGCCGGGCGGATCGCCCTCGTATGTAGATCCGTATGATTATCAATTGCGTTTGAAAAATTATATGCGAAGCGATGCTGGTTTTTCGTATATTTTTAAAGATCAAACATTTAACTCTAATAAAAAATGGTTGCAACCTTTTAAAGAAGTGGCTGTTGGTTTTGAAATTTACAATTTGTTCAACAATGAAAATGCCATCACCAACACTTGGGTGCGCGATGTATATTCAAAAGTAATGTATGCCATACCAAACCGTATGACTATGCGTACGTTTAATTTAAAACTAAATATGAGTTGGTAACACTTTAAAAATATGTATATTTGAACGAAGATTTAAAGCTTATGAAATACCATTTAACGCTTTTAGCAATCAGTTTAGCCGTTTTTGCTTCATGCAAAAAAGAAGCAGAAACACCAAAGGTAATTTACGGGAATCAGGAAAAAACTGCAGATGTTAATTACCAAAAAATAGATTCAACCGAAATTAAAATTGCCGATTTACCAATAAAATTCTCTGGAACCAATTATTTGCTGCATCCAGTGGGAAATGTGCGGGTATATAATACCGGTTCATCGCGTTACGGCAGCACAAAAATAAACAATCAGGTAAGCTACAAAATTTCAAATTACTCCACACCTGAAATTACAGGGTTTATTACCAATGTGATGTTTCAACATAAAGATTCGTTAGAGTTAAAGCCATTGACGACCCATAAAATGGAAATTCTTTCTATAAATTATTTAGATGAATTGGCATTAAAAACCAATAAACAGTTTTTGGTTTATACATTGGTTGATATGGATACTAATAAAGATGGAAAGTATGATGACAACGATATCAAGGCACTTTACATTTCAAGTATCAATGGTTTGAAATTTACCAAACTTACAAAAGATTTACAGGAATTGCTTGATTGGCAGGTGATCGACGATAAATTGTATTTCCGATCAATTGAAGACATTAACAAAAATGGCGAATTTGATTCAAAAGATGCCGTGCATTATTCATATATTCACCTTTTAGATGAGGAATGGCAACCGCAAGTATATAATCCTTTGGGATAAAGCATAAAAAAAATCGAACGTTTTTAAGGTTCGATTTTTTTTTTTAAAATTACTTAGCCAAAGACATTCTGTATTCTACTTTACTCCAGTCTATCAATTGCCAGAAGTTTTCAATGTATTTAGGACGTTCATTTTTATACTTTAAATAATAAGCATGTTCCCAAACATCAATATTCATCAAAGGATACCCTTTTACTTCAGCATTTGGCATTAACGGATTGTCTTGATTAGTAGTTGTGGTAATTTTTAGTGTACCATCGTTTTGATATACCAACCAAACCCATCCAGAACCAAATAATCCTTTAGCAGCATCTGTGAACTGTGTTTTAAAAGCATCAAAACTTCCAAAATCTTTATTGATTAATTCAGCTACTTTTCCAGTTGGTTTGCCGCCAGCTTTAGGACCAATTATTTCCCAAAAAATATTGTGATTGTAGTAACCACCTGCATTGTTTCTCAATGCGCTATTTTTTAAATCTAAACCATTTAAAATTTCTTCAATAGACATGGTTTCTAGTGGCGTTCCTTTTACAGCGTCGTTTAATTTATTGCAATATCCTAAGTGGTGTTTGCTATAATGTGTTTCAACTGTTTGAGCGTCCATATACGGTTCTAAATCGTTGTAACCGTAATTAAGGCCTTTCATTTGAAAAGCACCTTGATTTGCAACTACCGTTTTGGGATCGCCATTTACAGGCGTAGCTTCGGTAGTGGTAGCACTTGGAACCTCTACTTCAATCATTTCTTCTTTGTCTTTACAGCTAAAAAGTAAAAATGATGCAATACCTGTTAGTAATAAAACATTCTTTTTCATACAATTAAAGATTTAATGAATTAACGAGTTCAATATACAAAATTTTAGCGTCTTCTTGTGTTAAATGTGCAACTTGTTTCCATGCGTTGAATTTAAATCCA
Organism: Paenimyroides aestuarii; assembly: GCF_024628805.1. Lineage (NCBI taxonomy): Bacteria > Pseudomonadati > Bacteroidota > Flavobacteriia > Flavobacteriales > Flavobacteriaceae > Paenimyroides > Paenimyroides aestuarii. The sequence goes on from NZ_CP102382.1 coordinate 1,871,221, forward strand.
CGGATTAAATCCATATCTTGATGCAGAAAATTATGAGAATAGTCTAAGGTAGCCTGTTTGTAATAAGCATATAACCTTAAACGAACATCAGGTGCTAAATGTTTATTTGTGTTTGATGCTTTTTCGTATGCTTCAGCAAATAGCGTGTTAAGATCGGTTGTCATTTATTTATTTGCTATGACCGTTTTGTTTCCTCGTGCTTTTTGGTTCAGCTCCACATTGATATTTGTACCCAAAGGCAGGTATAAATCAACGCGTGAACCAAATTTAATAAACCCTGCATCATCGCCTTGGTTTACTCTATGACCTACTTTTGCATAGTTTACAATTCGTTTGGCCAGTGCGCCTGCAATTTGTCGGTACATTACTTCTCCATACACCGGATTATCAATCACCACAGTGGTGCGTTCGTTTTCTTCGCTAGCCTTTGGATGCCATGCTACTAAGTATTTGCCCGGGTGATATTTACTGTATTTCACCATTCCGTTTAAGGCGTATCTGGTTACGTGCACATTGATGGGCGACATAAAAATGGATACCATTAAGCGTTTGTCTTTGAAGTATTCGGGTTCATAGACTTCTTCAATCACAACCACTTTGCCGTCAACTGGTGCCACGATTAAGTGGTCTGCAATATCATCTAAAGCTCTGTTTGGATTTCTGAAAAATTGCAAAACAATAACCAAAAAAAGCAATGCAATTATTTGTATAGTCTTTATGAGCCAAGGAATAGTTATTAAGTATTCTACTCCAATGATAACAATCACTGCAATTAAAAGTGAAAATAAAATTATTTTTGCGCCTTCTTTATGAAACATTACATCACAATTTTATAAATTAAAAATAAAAATGGTGCAGCAAATAAAATGCTGTCTAACCGGTCTAAAATACCGCCGTGTCCGGGCATGATATTTCCGCTGTCTTTAACACCTGCTAATCGTTTATATTTCGATTCAATTAAATCGCCAATCGTTCCCAAAAAGCTAACAACAACGGCAATTAACATCCAGAAAGCAAGCGATAATTGCATATTGGTGTATAAAAATAAAAGATAAGCTGCTATTTGTGTAAACACTAAACCGCCTATAAAACCTTCTATTGTTTTTTTGGGGGATATGCGCTCGAAAAGCTTATGTTTTCCCAAAAGTTTGCCACAAATATACGCAAAAGTGTCGTTACACCATATCATTATAAAAATACTTAATAGCAATAAAGGGGTATAGTTTTTTAAGTGATACGGCAATTGGGTGATGATTATAAAAGGAATGATCACATAACCTGATAAATGCAGGTATTTTACAAATGTAGTTTTTGTTGATGATGTTTTTCTTTGGAACAAGTCAACAATTAAATAGATACTGAAAGGTAAAACCAATAAGTAGAGTGCATTGTAGGCGGTGTTGTTTAGCAAGATAAATGTTATTGCCCATGCAATTGCAAGAGTACACCCAACTATTTTGTTGATCTTGTAGAGCTTGCAAAACTCATAAACACCTATTAAATAAAAAAAAGTAAACAAAGCAATAAACGTATTCTTTGAAAACAAAATGGCACCCACCAACAAGGCAATATATAAAATACCCGATAAGGTGCGTTTTACTACTTCGTTCATTTTAAAAGTCTTCTAATAATAACAAATACACATTTTTGGTTTGAATGCCATATTGCAGAAAATCATCGTTCGTACTTTCTTTAAAATGCTGCATAGTGGTAATATTTGTTGGAATTTCGTTGGTATAACGCATTTTTATATTGCGCAAACCATCACTTTTTGTGCGTGTTATTTGGCTGGCTTTTGCTATTACAATAATGTTTACGGGCAGTTCGTTGGTTTTGTAGTGAAACAACTGCTTAGATGATAATAAAACCGAACCGTCTTGTGCGATTAATCCTTCACAACTTGTTAGTAAAAACACCGGGTTTGTTGGGTTTTTATAGTTTAATTTATTATCAATTAAAAAGTGTTGCAAACCTTTTTCAAAAGTGAGTGCTTCGGTTTCAAACCAATCGTTTTCTTGTAAAATACTAATGAAGTTTTCTTCTAGTTCCTCATTATTCTCACAATATAAAAATTTACCGCCATTTATTTTAAAGTTGTGCGTAAATTGCTCATCAACAGGTATTTCTTTTTCGGGCAGATATTTACTTTCCTCATTATTTTTATTTTGATGAGAAGATGAAAAACTGCTAAAAATTTTCTTAAATATATTCATTGGCTAATTAAAAAGTATTTAAGGGCCATTATAGTTCAAAGATAAAAAAAAACTTGGTTTAACATACGGTTAAACCAAGTTTTTATGGTATATGTTAAAGTGCTCGTTTTAAATTACTTCCGAATTGTTGTTGGTAGTAACATCAATCACTTCTGGTTTATCAAATGGTCTTTTGCCGAAAATTTCTTCTAAATCTTCTCTAAAGATCACTTCTTTTTCACAAAGTAAATCAGCAAGTTGGATTAATTTATCTTTATTATCGGTTAATAAAGTTATTGCTCTTTGATATTGTCCTTCGATCAACATTGAAATTTCTTTATCAATCAATTTTGCCGTTTCTTCGGAATAAGGTTTAGAAAAGTTGTATTCGCTTTGCCCTGATGAATCGTAGTAAGTTATATTTCCTAACGAATCATTCAAACCATAAATGGTTACCATAGCTCGAGCTTGTTTGTTTACTTTCTCTAAATCACTTAATGCTCCTGTAGAAATTTTATCGAAAATTACTTTTTCAGCAGCTCTTCCGCCCATTGTAGCACACATTTCATCTAACATTTGCTCGGTGCGAACAATTTGGCGCTCTTCAGGCAAGTACCATGCAGCACCTAAACTCATACCGCGAGGCACAATGGTTACTTTCACTAACGGTGCGGCATGCTCTGTTAACCAAGAAACAGTTGCGTGCCCAGCTTCGTGAATGGCAATGGCATATTTTTCTTCAGGGGTAATTATTTTGTTTTTCTTTTCTAAACCACCCACAATTCTGTCCACAGCATCTAAAAAGTCTTGTTTATCAACTTCGGTTTTGCCTTTTCGAGCAGCAGTTAAAGCAGCTTCGTTACAAACATTTGCGATATCTGCACCGGAAAACCCAGGTGTTTGTTTAGCAAGAAAATCCAAATCAAGATTTTCTACTTTTTTTATTTTTTTCAAGTGAACTGCAAAAATTTGCTTACGCTCGTTTACATCTGGCAAATCCACATAAATTTGTCTGTCAAAACGTCCGGCACGCATCAAAGCTTTGTCTAAAATTTCTGCCCGGTTTGTAGCTGCTAAAACGATTACGTTGGTATTGGTTCCAAAACCATCCATTTCTGTTAGCAACTGATTCAAGGTGTTTTCGCGCTCGTCATTTGATCCTGAAAAATTCGATTTTCCACGCGCTCTACCAATGGCATCAATTTCATCGATAAAGATAATGGCAGGCGATTTTTCTTTTGCTTGTTTAAACAAATCACGCACTCGCGATGCACCTACTCCTACAAACATTTCCACGAAATCTGAACCTGAAAGCGAGAAGAATGGTACTTGCGCCTCACCAGCCACTGCTTTTGCTAATAACGTTTTACCAGTTCCGGGTGGTCCCACTAATAATGCACCTTTTGGAATTTTACCTCCAATTGAGGTGTATTTTTCAGGATTTTTTAGAAACTCTACAATTTCTTGGATTTCTTCTTTTGCACCTTCTAAACCAGCAACATCGCTAAATGTGGTGCGAGTGTCATTCTTTTCATCGAACAATCGTGCTCGTGATTTTCCAATCGAAAAAATTTGTCCACCACCACCACCGGCACCTCCGCCCATGCGGCGCATCATAAAAATCCATACAACTGGAATTAAAATGATAGGTAAAAGTGATAATAGAATGCTGCCCCAATTGCTTTCTTTTTCGGTAGTAAATTCTTTAATTTTACCATCGGCAAGGGCTTGTGTTAAACGTTCTTCAAATAGATCTTTATTGGCAATTTCTACCACATAATCCGGACCACTTGCCATATTGCTAAGCAAAGTGGGTTTGCTGTTTTTCTGATGTTCAGGATTGCTTTTTACACTTTCATTTAAAAAAACTTGTGCAGAAGAGTTGCTAAATACCACTTTTTCTACTTGGCTGTTATCTAAATATTGATAAAATTTAGAAAGACCAATCGTTTTTCCATCTCCAAAACCGCCGCCTCCGGTGGTCAGTGAAATGGCGAATAGTACAAAAATAATACCTGCATAAAGCATCCAAGGATTGTACTTGGGCTTATTATTTACGGGATTCTTCATAAATTAATTACTGTGTTGATTGGTTAGAAGTTACTTGTGTTATTTTAGCATCGCCCCACAAGTCTTCTATATTATAATAGTCGCGGGTTTCTTTTTGAAAGATATGAACCACAATGTTAATGTAATCCATTAAAACCCAATTGGCTTGATCGGTTCCTTCCACGTGCCAAGGTTTGTCTTTTAATTCTTTTGACACCGTGCGTTGCACAGAACCCGAAATGGCATTTACTTGTGTATTAGAATTTCCATCACAAATTACAAAGTAGTCGCAAGCTGTATTTTCGATGGATCTTAAGTCCAAAATAGTAATATTTTCTCCTTTTACGTTTTCTATTCCTTCTATAATCAAGGCTAAAAGTGCCTCGTTGTTCTTTTTGTTTTCGTTCATGTATATATTTTGTACTTAATTATTGCAAATTTATCAAAATAGTATCGTCTTAAAAAGTTATTTTTGTCTTAAAGATACTATATATAATGCATTTAATCAAACTCAGTGCCATATCTTCTACAAACGATTTTTTAAAACAGTTGTCAGTTGCTTCAAAAATTGATGATTTCACTGTTGTTTGGTCAGCTATTCAAACAAAGGGAAAAGGTCAAATGGGCGCATCGTGGGTGACTGAAGGTGCTAAAAACCTAACATTTAGCACGTATGTGAGTGCAGATTTCTTATTGATTGATGATTTGTTTACATGGAATGTAATGGTTGCAAATGCGGTTGTAAAAGCCTTGCATTTTTTTAATTTGAAAGATATATCGATTAAATGGCCAAACGACATTTTGGCAGGAAATAAAAAAATTGCCGGTATTTTAATAGAAAATTCCATTCAAACAGATGGCAGATTTTCTTCGATTGTTGGTATCGGAATTAATTTAGAACAAACTGATTTTACTAATTTTCCAAACGCATCATCTGTTTTTAAACAATTTGGCATAAAGCTCAATAGGGAAGAGTTGCTTCAAAAAATTGTATTTTTTTTAGAGTTTTTCGCAAATAATTTAAAAGACGAAGAAGAAAATCAATGGACGTTTTTTCATGAATATCTTTTTAAAAAAGAGTGCGTTTGTAGTTTTCAAGACCAAGAAGGAATTGTTTTTAATGGAATAATAAAGGGTGTAAACCGCCAAGGGCAATTGGTGGTTTTGCGCGAAGACGACGGTTTACACTATTATAATTTAAAGGAAGTGAAATTGATGTATTAGTTTTCTTCAGGAATAAACTTTAGTGAAACAGAGTTCATACAATAGCGTGTTCCGGTGGTTTCTTGCGGCCCGTCATCGAAAACGTGTCCTAAATGACCACCACAGTTTGCACAAGTAACTTCAGTTCGTATCATTCCGTGCGAAGTATCTTTGGTATAAATTACTGATCCTTCTATTGCTTGGTCAAAAGAGGGCCAACCACATGAAGAGTTGTATTTTGTATTTGAATCAAATAGTTTGTGGCCACATGCAGCGCAAACATACGTTCCTTTTTCAAAAAAATCATTGTATTTTCCACTAAAAGGTCGTTCTGTGCCTTTCTCACGCAGAATGTAATATTCTTCTGGAGTTAATTTTTCTTTCCAATCTTGTTCTGTCATAGCTTTTGTTGTTTGGGGTTGGGCAGTTGCATGATGTTCTTTGCAACTTATTAATTGTACACATAAAAATATCCAAAATATTTTAAAGGGTAACAAATTGTACGATTTTTTGAATAACTGCTTCATCTCCTAAAATTTTTCGGTGTCCTAATCCATTAGTAATCATTAATTCGCTGTTAGGTAGTGTTTGGTGTATGGTTTCTGCTGCGGTGAAAGGCACATCTTTATCATTTTTATCGTGAATTACCAACACCGGCGTTGCTACCTTTTCAGTATGTTGTTCCACATCATAATGAATCATTTTATCATTGTATTTTTGTTCAAAAAGATGAATCAAATGTGGTGTTATTTTTCTGCTCATTCCAATGGTGTCTAAAAATTCATTCGTAATGTCTTTTGTTCTGTTTCCGCTACCAATGATTACTGCTTTGTTTGTTTGTAGGCCTCGCCCTAAACAATTAATAACGCTCATTCCTCCTAAAGAATGACCGATGATTGCGTCAAAACCATTGTATTTTTTGTTCAATAAAAAAATTGTTTCAATAAAATGTTTCATATTGGCTGTGGTTTTAGTGCTTTTGCCGTGTCCGGGAGCATCGAAACTAATAATGGTATAATTCAATTCTTTAAACGCTTTTGCTATTGATACCAACTGCGTGCCGCGGCCATTCCATCCGTGAACCAATAATACCTTTTTCGATCCGAATTTATTCTCATAAACCACCACTTCTTTTTTGCTTTCGGGTAATAATAGTTTGGATTTATGCGAAGCCTCGAACATTTTTTGTTCACGTTTTGGCAATTTGTGTTTTATAGGAGTTTCGAAAAGCCTTAAAGCAAAAGCCGCAGCTAATTTTTTGTTCAGTCTGCTTAAAACACGAGAGGTGTTTTTTATATAGCCCGGAACTTCTAAAACTTTTGCTTGTTTTTTCACCATGATTTCATAAATTTACACACAAAGTTAAAAGGTATTCTTGGGAATATTTTATATTTTTAGAAAAAATTAATTGATTAAAAATTTATTACTATGAAAAAAGTATTAGTACTATCTGTTTGTGCAGCACTTGTGCTCTCATGTGCTACCAATCCGTTTACAGGAAAGAAGACAATGGCTTTTGTTCCAGACAGTTCGCTGTTTGCATCTTCGTTCCAGCAATATTCTGCCTTTTTAAAAGAGAATAAAGTGGTAACAGGAACCAGCGACGCACAAATGGTACAACGCGTTGGCGAGAAAATTAAAAACGCATCCGAACAATGGTTAAAAGCAAACGGATACTCAAATTATTTGAAAGATTACAAATGGGAATATAAACTAGTACAAGACAATGCTGTGAATGCATGGTGTATGCCTGGTGGAAAAATTGTGGTTTATTCAGGTTTAATGAAAGTAGCTCAAGGTGAGGCGGGCTTGGCAACCGTTATGGGACACGAAGTAGCACACGCTTTGGCAAATCACGGACAGCAGCGTATGAGTGCAGGACTTTTGCAACAGTTAGTAGGAGCAGGAGTTGCCGTTGGAACTAGTGAAATGAGTAATGAAGCTCAGCAAATGGCAATGGCAGCTTATGGCGCTGGTAGCAACGTGCTTGGAATGATGCCTTTTAGCCGCAAACACGAATCAGAAGCAGATCGAATTGGTTTGATATTAATGGCAATTGCTGGATACAATCCTGATAACGCCATTTCATTCTGGCAAAGAATGTCTGCACAAGGAGGCAGTAGTACCCCAGAAATATTAAGTACGCACCCAAGCGATAAAACCCGTATTTCGAATATTCAAAAATTAATACCTGTGGCAAAGGCAGAAGCCGCTAAATTTGGTAAAAAATATTAATTTTATAAAGGCAGTTTAAAAGCTGCCTTTTTATCTTTATGAAAACATTTATAAAAGGCGACAAAAAGGTTCTAAACGCATGGGCCTTTTACGATTGGGCAAATTCAGTATATGCCTTGGTGATTTCTTCTTCCATTTTTCCGTTGTTTTATGGCGCGTTATTTAGGATAGAAGGCAAAACATCCACCTCGTTTTTTGGCATCGAAACACCTAGCGAATCCATAATAAGTTATGTTACAGCTATTGGATTTTTAATAATAGCTTTTATTTCGCCTTTGCTATCAGGTGTTGCTGATTATTTAGGAAACAAAAAGTTTTTTTTGAAATTATTTTGTTTGATTGGATCGCTCTCATGTATGATGCTTTATTTCTTCGATTTAGAAAATTTATACACAAGCTTGCTCTTTTATATGATGGCGCTGATTGGTTTCTGGGGAAGTTTAGTTTTTTACAATTCATACCTGCCCGATATTGCTTTTCCTGAACAACAAGATGCTATTTCTGCCAAAGGATATTCATTGGGATATATTGGATCAGTGATCTTGCTGATTATCAATTTAGCAATGGTTATGAAAAGTGAATTATTTGGTTTTGATGGACCTATGCAGGCAATGAAATTCTCCTTCGTATTGGTCGGAATTTGGTGGTTAGGATTCAGTCAGATATCTTACAGATTGTTGCCAAACTTCAGAAATTCAAAAAAAATAAATACACAAGCATTCTTTTCAGGTTTTAAAGAATTAAAGAAAATTTATAAAGAATTAAAGCAGTATCCTGTTCTAAAAGGATATTTATTTGCCTTTTTCGTTTACAGTATGGCTGTACAAACTGTAATGATTATTGCTGCCTATTTTGGTGAAAAAGAAGTGCAATGGGAAAGTGATGATCAGCGACAAATGGGGCTTATTATCAGTATTCTGCTCATTCAAATAATAGCTGTGATTGGAGCTATTTTAACTTCAAGATTATCAAAAAAAGTAGGCAATCTAAAAGCCTTGATTATTATAAACACAGCATGGATTTTTATCTGTATTTGCGCCTATTTCGTAGTAAAACCAATAAGTTTTTATATTGTTGCAGCAATGGTTGGAATGGTTATGGGAGGTATTCAATCCCTGTCGCGTTCTACCTATTCTAAATTGTTGCCAGAAAATACCACCGACACCACCTCTTTTTTTAGTTTTTATGATGTTACCGAAAAAATTGGAATAGTAATAGGAATGCTATTTTATGGAATGATCGCTCAAATAACAGGAAAAATGCAAAATGCTATCTTATTTTTGATTGTATTCTTTGCAGTAGGTATATTTCTATTAATAAAAACAGCAAAAAAGGAACGTATAAGTTAAAAAAAATAATATTTTTAAAAATACTTTCGTATGTAAAAAAAATAATTTTATATTTGGATAAATTTAACATTCTTAGTAATTCTTATGAGAAAATTAAAATATATTTTGGCATCGGTAGTTTTAGCAGCTGGATTTGCATCTTGTGAAACAGAACCTATTGATGAAACGTTAAATGACGAAACCTTAACAGGTAAAACATTATTTAGTTTTAACTTAAACGGGAAACAAACTGTAACTTCTGACGATGTTTCTGTTGGTTTTCCAAACGGAGGCATGACCATTACAGCAAAATTATCATTGGTGAATGAGGAGGATACTTCAAACCCTGAAACTAGATATAGACCTGCTTATCTATATATTAACTATAGTAGCTTAGAAATTGGTAACTTTCCCACACAGTTAAGTGTTGAAAATCCGAGTAATCTAGTTTGTGATGCAAGGTTATTGATTCAAGAATATGTAGCCGATGATGAAGGTGTGATGCAAAAGGTGTGGGTAGAATATTTAACTGACAATGCCGATGAGAATCAAAATGCGGGCTATTCCAACATAACCAGAGTAAACTCAAACGCAAAATATTTGAATGGAAATTTTGAATTGATTTTGTTTCCAGAGGAAGGAACCCCATTCGATCCACAAAGGCTAACAACAGGATCTTTCAACTATTTGAGATACGAATAAAACAAAACGTCTTACAATTTGTAAGGCGTTTTTTTATTGGCATAAATATTGAAACATTTACTTGATATATTTAAAATACAGTAAACAACATGTTTTGAAATGTTATTAAGATAAAATAATGACATTTTGACTTATAAAATATTTATGGCACAAGAAAAAATTATATCATTAGACAATTTGTCACTTCAAGACTTAGATTCAAATGCAGAATTTATTCCTTTGTTTTCTCAAGAAGATGAAGAGGCAATGAACAAAGAAGAAATCCCTGCAGAGCTTAGTATTCTACCATTGCGAAACATGGTTTTGTTTCCAGGGGTAGTAATTCCGATAACTGCTGGTCGCGATAAATCAATAAAACTTATTAATGATGCGTTGGCGGGCGACCGAACAATTGGTGTGGTGGCTCAGTTAAATGAATCGGTTGAGGTTCCAACCGGAAACGAAATTTATCGTTTTGGAACGGTTGCAAAAATTTTAAAAACCCTAAAATTGCCCGATGGCAACATCACAGTGATTTTGCAGGGTAAAAAGAATTTTGCTATTGATACAGTTTTGCAAGAGAATCCTTATATCAAAGCCAGCACGAAAGATGTTTTGGAAATAAAGCCCGAAACAAACGATATAGAATTTCATGCGATTATTGAATCTATAAAAGAAACTGCCCAAGAAATCATCCGCGAAAACCCAAGTATTCCATCTGAAGCTGCTTTTGCTATTAAAAATATTGAAAGCAATTCGTTTTTAGTGAATTTTGTGGCATCTAATCTAAACCTTGATGTGGCCGATAAACAAGCGCTTTTAGAAAACAACAACCTAAAAGAACGTGCTTTGGAAACGCTGCGACGCATGAATCTTGAGTTGCAAAAACTAAATCTTAAAAATGATATTCAAACCAAAGTTCGCGTAGATTTAGATCAACAGCAAAAGGAATATTTCTTAAATCAGCAAATAAAAACCATTCAAGAAGAGTTAGGTGGCGTTTCACACGAGCAGGAACTCGAAGAAATGCGTGCAAAAGCAAAGGCAAAAAAATGGGATGCTAAAATTCAAGAACATTTTGATAAGGAGTTGAGTAAAATGCAACGCATGAATCCGCAGGTTGCCGAGTTTTCTATCCAAAGAAATTATTTGGAGCTTTTGCTGGAACTGCCTTGGAATGAATATACAAAAGACAAATTTGACCTTAAAAATGCCAAGAAAATTTTAGATAAAGACCACTACGGTTTAGAAGATGTAAAACGTCGTGTGCTAGAGCACATGGCTGTTTTAAAGCTTCGAAACGATATGAAATCGCCTATTTTGTGTTTATACGGACCGCCTGGTGTGGGTAAAACATCAATAGGTAAATCAATCGCAACAGCTTTAGGCCGTGAATATGTTCGTATTTCGCTAGGCGGACTTCGAGATGAAGCCGAAATTCGCGGTCATCGAAAAACCTATATTGGAGCCATGCCCGGACGCATTATTCAATCTATCAAAAAAGCAAAAACATCAAATCCGGTGTTTGTTCTAGATGAAATTGATAAACTTTCAAGCAGTCATCAAGGCGATCCGTCGAGTGCGATGCTAGAAGTTTTAGATCCAGAACAAAACAAAGAATTCTATGACAACTTTTTAGAATTAGGGTTCGATTTGTCGAAGGTCATGTTTATAGCAACATCAAACAGTTTAAATACTATTCAGCCAGCTTTATTGGATCGAATGGAAATAATCGAAATGAACGGTTATACCATAGAAGAAAAAATTGAAATTTTAAAGCAACATTTACTTCCAAAACAATTAAAAGAGCATGGTTTAGGATCAAAATCGGTAACTATTCCTAAAAAAGTAATGGAATTTATCGTAACTAAATATACCCGCGAATCAGGAGTTCGCAAATTAGATAAACAAGTGGCAAATATTGCACGATTTATAGCAAAATCGATTGTTTTAGAAGAAGCTTACAATGAAAAATTGACTGAAGAAGACATAGTTACCATTTTAGGAGCTCCGAAATTTGATTACGATAAATACGAAACAAACGATGTTGCTGGTGTGGTTACTGGTTTGGCGTGGACCCGTGTTGGAGGAGATATTCTGTTTATTGAATCGATACTTTCTGAAGGAAAAGGAACGCTCACCATGACTGGAAATCTGGGTAATGTAATGAAAGAATCGGCAACGATTGCGCTAGAATACATCAAATCGAACAGTAATTTGTTTGGAATTGATGTAAAAATATTTGATAAATACAAAATTCACGTACACGTTCCAGAAGGTGCCACTCCGAAAGATGGTCCATCGGCTGGTATTGCTATGTTAACATCAATGGTTTCGAGTTTTACACAACGTAAAATCAAGAAAAACATAGCAATGACCGGTGAAATTACTTTGCGTGGAAAAGTACTTCCGGTGGGTGGTATCAAAGAAAAGATATTGGCAGCAAAACGCGCAAGTATCAAAGAAATTATTTTGTGCAAAGAAAATAAACGCGATATCGACCAGATAAAACCCGAATATTTAACAGGTTTAACGTTCCATTACGTGGATAAAATGACCGAGGTGATTGATATTGCATTAACCAACCAACAAGTTAAAAACGCAAAAGAACTTACGGTTAAAGAGGCTTAATGAATATATATTAATTGAATATAAAAGCTAGTACAGAAATGTATTAGCTTTTTTGTTATATTAGTATTATGAAAAATATAATCTTCGTTATTTTAGTTTTTTCAATTCAAATTTCATTTGCACAAGATGTTTTTTCTGAAAATATTAAACATGCAAATAAGAATATGGAAAATGGTTTAGATCGTTCTGATGAGTCTTTTAATGAACTTTTAGAATATTTAGAGACTATAAACGATTCAATTTATTGTGGATTAGAACATTATCTACAATCAAAAACTGAATTAATATATTATGTTCATAAATTTTCAGCTCCAACATATACTTATGCATTACCAAAATATTCAGGCTTTATAAAAGATATTGAAACAAATGAAGTATTTACTTTTAAGTATATATCTTATGATAACAAAAATTATAAATTATCTATAAATGAAATGAGTACAGATAATCCAAACTCTGAATATTACTCTTTTTTAATAGCAAATTATAGTTCGAATGCTAAGGGAATATTCTCTAAAATAAATCATTATAAAAAACAATATAAAGACTTATCAGTTAAAAAACTTTTGGGTGGAATAGAAGACTATGAGTTTTTATATATTTTGAATTCTAAGAAAAATGAGTACAAAGGTTACAGCTTTGTTTTATCCCATCTTATATTTCTAGATAAAGAAATTGAACAGTTTGAGAAATTTTAATCAAATTAAATAAAAGTTTCTTAATAATTTTCCACACAAAAACATACCAATTTTTTTATTCTGTCGTTATAAAGTTATATATTCGTTTTCATGTAATTTCACTAAACATGCGCAAACTATACACCTTAGTTTCATTTATAACACTCACAACTGCTACTGCACAAGTAGGCGGCAGAGATGCTTATCAGTTTTTACAAATGCCCACATCGCCAAAACAAGCGGCTTTAGGAGGCAGTAACGTTACCATAACCGGCAATGAAGTAAATCAGGTGCTCTATAATCCAGCATCATTAAATGCAGAAATGAACAATATGCTGGCTGCTAATTTTGGTAGTTATTATGGTGATATAAGTTTAGGAGCGGCTGCTTATGCACATCAATTAAAAAATGGAAGAAACGTTCATTTTGGGGTCACTTATTTAGGATATGGTTCTATTGATGGATATGATGAAAACGGAGTGAGTACTGGTTCTTTTTCAGGAAGCGACGTGGCAGTTTCCGTTGGATATGCACATCCTTTCAGCAATACCAATTTTTCGGTAGGTGCCAATTTAAAAGCAATTTCATCGACTTTAGAAAGCTATAACTCTTTTGCTGTGGCTGCTGATATTGGTGGATTGTATAATGATAAAGACAGTGGTTGGACCGTTGGTTTAACTTTTAAAAATTTGGGCGGTCAACTTTCAAGTTACGAAGATACACGCGAATCATTGCCTTTTGAAGCAGTTGTTGGTGTAAGTAAATTGCTAGAAAACGTGCCTATTCGTTGGCATTTCACCCTTGAAAACTTGCAGCAATGGGATGTTTCATTTTCTAATCCCAACCGTTCACAAGTAGATTTAGAAAACAATGTTACCCAAGAAGAAGTAAGTTTTGGAAACAATTTGTTGCGACATGTGGTGTTTGGAGTAGAGTTTTTTCCTGAAAAGAATTTCAATGTTCGCTTGGGATACAACTTTAGAAATGGCGAAGAAATGCGGATTTTAGAGCAAAGACACTTCGCCGGATTTACCGCCGGATTTGGCTTACAAGTTAAGCGTTTTCGATTTGAATATGCCTATAACCGATTTACCTTGGCAGGAAACACCAATTTATTTGGCTTGTCGGTAAAACTGTAATATTTTTGCAGCAAAAAGAAATTGTTTTGAAAAAAATCACCATAGCCATCGACGGGCATTCATCAACAGGTAAAAGCACTTTGGCAAAACAATTGGCAAAGGAATTGAATTACATTTATGTAGATACCGGAGCCATGTATCGTGCCGTGACTTTGTATGCCATGCAACAAGGTTTTATCTCACATGATTATTTTAATGAAAAAGAACTAGTTGCAAATTTGCAGCATATCTATCTTTCTTTTAAGTTTAATGAGCATTTAGGATTTGCAGAAATGTTTTTGAACGATGAAAACGTGGAAAAAGCCATTCGTTCGATCGAAGTATCTGGTTTTGTGAGCAAAATTGCGGCTGTTTCTGAAGTGCGGTCTAAATTGGTGCAACAGCAAAAAAGATATGGAATAGACAAAGGTGTGGTGATGGACGGACGCGATATAGGAACAGTAGTTTTTCCCGATGCCGAATTAAAAATTTTTATGACCGCTTCTGCTGAAATCCGAGCAAAACGCAGGTATTTAGAATTGCTTCCATCAAACCCATCTGTATCGTTTGATGAAGTATTGAAAAATGTTACCAACCGTGACGCAATTGATTCTACCCGCAAAGATTCTCCACTAATTATTGCACCCAATGCAATAGTAATTGATAATTCTAACCTTACAAAAGAAGAACAGTTTTCTAAAATTTTAGATTTGGCAACGCAAGCAATAAATGCCTAATTACCTACTATTTTTTTGGATAAAATTTATATTTTTACACACTTTTTATAAAAACAGAAAAAATGGGCATAAAATCAAAGTTAATCGCCATGAATTTCATGCAGTTCTTTGTTTGGGGAGCATGGTTAATCACCATTGGAAATTATTGGTTTGGCGATAAAAAATGGGACGGCACACAATTTGGAGCTGTTTTTGGAACTATGGGAATCGCATCGATTTTTGTTCCAACATTAACCGGTATCATTGCCGATCGCTGGATCAATGCAGAACGTTTATACGGATTCTTGCATATACTGTATGGTTTGGTGCTGTTTTATTTACCCGAAGTGAATAATCCTTCAGCTTTTTTCTATGTTATGCTTTTAGCGATGTGTTTTTATATGCCCACCATAGCACTTAACAATTCCATATCATATACCATTTTAAAAAACAAAGGTTTCGATGTAATTAAAGATTTTCCACCCATCAGAGTTTGGGGAACCGTGGGCTTTATAGCAGCAATGTGGCTCACAAATTTAACAGATAATAAGGCAACTGCCGGACAATTTTATATAGCAGGAGCATCGGCTGTTTTGTTGGGTTTGTATGCATTAACGTTGCCAAAATGTCCGCCATTGCGTTTAATCAATAAAGAAGCCCCACTAACTGAACAGTTGGGGTTAAATGCCTTTAAATTGTTTGGAAACTATAAAATAGCATTGTTTTTTATTTTTTCAATGTTTTTGGGTGGTGCCTTGCAATTAACAAACGCCTATGGAGATGTTTTTTTAACAGAGTTTGAACATTATCCGGCATATTTAGATTCAATAGTTGTAGAGAGATCCACCATAATCATGTCTATTTCTCAAATCTCCGAAACGCTTTTTATTCTAGCAATTCCTTTTTTCTTAAAGCGATATGGTATTAAAAAAGTAATGCTTATTTCAATGCTTGCTTGGGTGTTGCGCTTTGGATTATTTGCCTATGGCGATCCGGCAGGAGGTTTGTGGATGATTATCCTTTCATGTATTGTATATGGAATGGCGTTTGATTTCTTTAATATATCAGGTTCATTATTTGTAGAAACCAACACAAGTGCCAAAATTCGCTCTTCTGCTCAAGGATTGTTTATGATGATGACTAATGGTTTCGGGGCGGTGATTGGTAGCAACGTAGCAGGTTGGGCAATTGATAAATTTTTTACGCATTCATTTGCTACAGCCGATTCATTAGCACAAGAATTAAACACCACAGCCAATAATCCTAAATTTATTTCTATTTTGAAAGATTCTTTCGGTGTAACCTTTTCAGAAAGCGGTTTGCTAAGCAGTGAAGTATTGCTTAAAGATTGGAACAACATTTGGCTTAGTTTTGCTATTTATTCATTAATCATTGCTGTTCTGTTTGCAATTTTCTTTAAACATAAGCACAACCCTAATGAATTAGATCAGATAAATCATTAAAAAAAACAGAGGTGAAAGCCTCTGTTTTTTTATAGAAATAAATGCGTCAAAGTGTAAATAAGCAACCCAACAAGTCCACCAACCAATGTGCCGTTTATGCGAATGTATTGTAAATCTTTACCCACTTCTAATTCCAATTTTTCGCTTAATTCATTGCCGTCCCATTTTTCAACAGTTTGCGTAATGATTTTGCCTACTTCGTTACTGTTTTTCAAAACCACTTTATACACATATTGTTTGGCATATTTATCAATATTTTCTTGCAAATCTAGATCTTCATTAAAAGTAATAATCATTTGCTGTATGTTTTGATTTATGTAGCGATTGATTGTTGCTTCGGGATTGTTTAACTTAGAAAGTACTTCTTTTTTTAAGCGAATCCAAATATCTTGAGTGTATTCTAAAAGTTTTTGCTTGGTAATGAATTCTTCTTTGATTTGATCAAATTTTTCGTGCCAATCATCTTTTTCATTCAAATCTTCCACCACCTGATGCAGTTTTGTTGTCACCGCCAATCGAATATCATGCTGCGGATTGTTTTCAATTTCTTGCAAAAACGTTGTGATGCCTGAAATTAATTGATTAGTAACCGATTTTCCACCGATTAATCCCAAAATAGGTTGCTTTTCTACCACTTTTTTATAGATTAATTCCCGATTTTTTTCCACATATTCTTGCGCTTGTGGCAAGATAATATCCAATAATCGGTCGTGTTCGTTGTGATCTAAAAGATAGAGTAGGGAAGTGGCGGCCAATTTTTCTAATCTAATTTCTTTAGTAAGCTCAAAACCTTTGTTTGCAAGCATTTCAGCAATCGATTCATCGTTTAAATTAATCACAATACGCTGAATAAGTTTGTTGCATTCCGTATGTAAAATACGTTGGTTTTTCTCTTTAGAAAGCCAGTCTTTTAAATAATCGCTCACTGATAACTGATCAATATACGGACGAATATTGGCTGCGGTTAAAAAATTTGAACTAACAAAAGTTCCTAGATTGGTACCCAAAGCATTTTTATTATTGGTGATTAAATTTGTATGTGGAATTTTTAACCCCAAAGGATATTTAAACAGCGCAGTAACAGCAAACCAATCTGCCAAAGCTCCAACCATTCCCGCTTCTGAAAATGCACGAACATATTCCATCCAATTTTGGGGATTATGCTCTAAAAGGTACATCATACTCACATAAACTATTGCCATTAAAACAAACAGCCCAGTTGCCAATAATTTATGTTTTTTTAATTGTTTCTTTTTAAAATCTTCTTTCATTTGTTGCCACTTTTTATGTAAGGTACGATTTTTTGTATAAATTATTATAAACACATATATAGAAATTTAAAGTAGAGTTGCTGAAAAGATGTTGTATTGTAGATTGTTGTAATCTAATACTAAATTTCCATTGTTTGCTAATATTTATTAGAGCAAATTATCCAGATTTTAATTACTAAAGTTTTTTTTAGTGAATAATTATATTTTATATCGAATGATTAAGCTAACTCAAGTAATAAGTAAAAAATATACTTCTAAAAAGGTTTAAGTTAACTAATTTTAAAAAGGAATAAGTTCAAATTTTTTTATTGTTCTTATTGCAACTGTGCATAATGCACAATATTTTTTTACAATATACAGCAATACAATTTACATTATACATCCATATAATCTACATTACAGAGCAATCATCAGCTAACCGCAATAGGGATTGCAGCCTTGTTGGAGCTCTTTGTTTTTTGCAAAGAAAAACAAAAGCGACGGCGGAAAGCCCGACCTGAAACGTTAGTGGAAGGGATTGCCCTTATGAAATTATATGAAATCAATAATTTTTTCTAATGCCATGCCGCGCGATCCTTTGATGAGCAGTAAATGGTTGTTGATGGGTTGTTTTTTGAGATGCGTAATGAAATCGTCTAAGTTGGTAAAATATTTTACGGTATCGGATACTATTTGATTGCTGTAAAAGTGTTGCCCTATAAAAATGGTTGGTATTTTGGTTTCGATTGCTTGTTTGATAATGGTTGTATGCTCTGTATTGGATGCGGTGCCCAATTCGAACATATCACCTAAAATCATGGCTTTTGAAGGCTCTTGTAGTTGGCAAAAGTTATCAATGGCTACTTGCATGCTACTTGGATTGGCATTGTAGGCATCTAATAGGATGTTTTTGTTGTTTATTTTTGTCCACTGTGAGCGGTTGTTTTGCGGGATGTATTCCTCGATGGCTTGCTTAATTGTCTCGAATGGAATGTTAAAATAATTACCTATGCAGACTGCAAAAGCGATGTTGGGCAGGTTGTATGATCCGGTGAGATTGGATTGTATATCGATATTGTTTACTTGCATAGACGCCATGGGTTGGGCGTTTGCATTGCTGATTTGCAGGTTTGCAGCTGGATTGTTTTTGGTGGAAAAACCGTAATGGTTGATAGATTGTGTTTTTTGAACTTGTGTGGCATCGTCAAAGTTTACAAAAGCCGTTTTTTTGTTTTCACTTAGGTAGTCATACATTTCGCTTTTGCCTATAATGACTCCTTCTATACCGCCAAAACCTTCTAGATGTGCTTTGCCAAAATTGGTGATGAAACCAAAATCGGGTTGGGTGATTTTGCACAATAATTCGATTTCCTTTTGATGGTTTGCTCCCATTTCAATGATGGCAAGGTCTGTTTCTTCGGTAATTCGCAACAGGGTGAGTGGTACGCCTATATGATTGTTTAAATTGCCAATGGTGGCAATGGTGTTGTATTTTTTGCTTAGAACCGCGTGAAGGAGCTCTTTGCTTGTGGTTTTTCCATTGCTTCCAGTTAGTGCGATTATGGGTAATCCAATATGAAACCTATGAAAACCTGCTAAATCTTGAAGGGTTTTAAGTACGTCGGTTACAATAATGAGCTTATTATTTTCTATTTTTTTTAGGTTGATATCATCTACAACGGCGTATGCGGCTCCTTTTTCAAGGGCTTGCAAAGCAAATTCATTGGCGTTGAAATTGGCTCCTTTCAAAGCAAAGAACATACTGTTGGGCAAAATGTTTCGTGTGTCGGTGCTCACACCATTGCATTGTGTGAACAATGCGTAAAGTTCGAATAATTCCATAATTGTACTTAAAGTCTTTAAGTGTTTTGTGTTGCAAATTTAACATTATTTAGTTTTTGGCGAAACGATTGCTGTAAAACAATCTATACCATATTCTCTGGCTTTACCCATTCATCAAATTCTTCCGAAGTGAGGTATCCCAAGGTAATTGCCGTTTCTTTTAAAGTGGTATTGTTTTTATGCGCCATTTGGGCAATCTCGGCGGCTTTGTAATAGCCTATTTTTGGGTTTAAAGCTGTTACCAGCATTAACGAGTTATCTACCAATTCTTTAATTCGATCATAATTTGGTTCAATACCTTTTGCGCAATGTTCGTTAAACGATGCACAAGCATCGCCAATTAATCGTGCGGATTGTAGAAAGTTTGCTGCCATGAGTGGTTTAAATACATTCAGTTCGAAATGACCTTGCGCACCGCCAAATGTAATTGCTACATCGTTACCAATGATCTGAGCGGCAACCATTGTTAACGCTTCGCATTGTGTAGGATTTACTTTACCTGGCATAATAGACGATCCTGGTTCGTTTTCGGGAAGTAACAATTCCCCAATGCCCGATCTAGGTCCTGATGCAAGCATTCGGATATCGTTTGCAATTTTGTTTAATGATACGGCTAATTGTTTTAACGCACCATGGGTTTCCACAATGGCATCGTGTGCAGCCAAAGCCTCAAATTTATTTTCAGCGGTTATGAACGGAAATTTTGTGAATTGTGCGATATATTTTGCTACCAATACATCATAGCCTTTTGGAGTGTTTAAACCGGTGCCAACAGCAGTTCCTCCTAAAGCGATTTCGGTTAAATGATGCAATGTGTTTCTTAAAGCTTTTAATCCGTGGTTAAGCTGAGATACATAACCTGAAAATTCTTGACCTAAAGTAAGCGGAGTGGCATCCATTAAATGTGTTCTTCCAATTTTTACTACATTTTTAAATGCTTCTGCTTTTTCTTGTAAGGTATTTCGCAATTGTTCGATTCCCGGAATGGTAACTTGCTGAATGATTTTATAAGCCGCAATGTGCATCGCAGTGGGAAATGTGTCATTTGATGATTGCGATTTATTCACATCATCGTTTGCTTTTAAAACACTTTTTTCGGCACCAATCTTTAAACCAGCTAAAACTTGTGCACGATTGGCAATTACTTCGTTTACATTCATATTAGATTGCGTTCCGGAACCCGTTTGCCAAATCACCAAAGGAAACTGATCGCTTAATGTTCCGCTCAAAACTTCATCACAAACGGCAGCAATGGCATCTCTTTTTTCTACCGAAAGTACCCCTAAATCGCAATTGGCATAAGCAGCGGCTTTTTTTAAATAAGCAAATCCTTCAATAATTTCGATAGGCATAGATGCTTCTGCACCAATTTTGAAATTGTTTCGGGAACGTTCAGTTTGTGCACCCCATAGTTTATCTGCTGGTACTTTTACAGGACCCATTGTATCGGTTTCAATTCTATATTCCATCTTTATTAGTTGTTTTTGTTGATACAATTAAAGGTACGGCTTAAAATCGATTAATCCATTTTTAGAAATATTTTTTAGAATTAATTAAGATTTTTGTTTGGGTAGTTAAAGTTTCGTTATATCTTTGTAACTGTATACACAAAAAATTCCGGAATCATGTTTGAATTTCAACAATTTATAGCTTTTTTAATTGGGTTAACAATCTTAACCATGGGTTTTTGGTTGATGTTTTTCCTTGTTAGCTTTGTATTTTACTGGGCTTTTGGAGGAGCAGCTGATCTTATTAAAGAGAAAAAAGCTAAAAGAGATGCATAAAAAAATGTATTAAAAAAAATCCTTTTCAAACGAAAAGGATTTTTTGTTTTTTAACCCATTGTGGTATAAACATTTTGCACATCATCGTCTTCCTCGATTTTATCCAAAAGTTTTTCAACATCTGCGATTTGCTCCTCAGTGAGTTCTTTTGTTACTTGCGGAATTCGATCAAAACCAGATGATAAAATTTCCATATTGCGTTCTTCTAATTCTTTTTGAATCGAACCAAAGCTATTAAATGGTGCATAGATTAAAATACCGTCTTCGTCTTCAAAAATCTCATCTACACCTGCATCGATTAGCTCTAATTCAAACTCTTCCAAATCCAAACCTTCCACTTTAGCTATTCTGAAATTGCAGGTATGATCAAACATAAACTCAACCGAACCTTGGGTTCCTAAAGTTCCATTGCACTTATTAAAGTATGAACGAATGTTCGCGACTGTTCGGTTGTTATTATCTGTGGCTGTTTCAATTAATACGGCAATTCCGTGGGGTGCATATCCTTCAAACAAAACTTCTTTATAGTTAGCTGTATCTTTGTCTGATGCCTTTTTAATTGCACGTTCTACGTTGTCTTTCGGCATATTAGCTGCCTTAGCATTTTGAATAACAGCACGCAAACGGGCATTGGTTTCAGGGTTTGGACCGCCCTCTTTAACAGCCATAACGATGTCTTTACCAATACGTGTAAACGTTTTAGCCATTGCCGACCAGCGTTTCATTTTTCTTGCTTTTCTAAATTCAAATGCTCTTCCCATTTCTTCTTTTTATTAAATTTATACAAAATTATAGAAAAGTTGTTTTTCTTAAAAAAAAAACCTAGTTTATTTCATTAAAGTCTGTTCTTTTAAATAGTCAACTGCGTGTCGGCCTTCGTTAAAAAGCAAGTCTAGAATGCTTAAATTATTCAAAAAACCGTGTTTGTCATCAAATACTTGGGTGTAGGTTTCAAAGGTGTTGTTGTCTTTCTTTCCGTTTGCTAAATGTCTGAAATCGGTTTGCGAAACTTCTTTAAAATACTCTTCGGTTTGTGTGTACGGAAGCTGTATGCCTAAGCAATTTGCTACAATTTCATGAATTTGGAAATTCAAATCCATCAAAAAAGTATGCTTTTTTTCGAAAATCGGTCGCATATCATCTTCAAAAAACTCGAAATAAGGCGATGTGCGGTATCCGGCTTCTAACGACTTAAAGTGTTGCTTTTGCCAGTTAAAATCGTTTTCAATTTTCACATCGCGGTATTTTTGATGCAATTGTTCTTTGCTGTGCTTAATGGGTATGTTTAACAACTGCAAACCGTTTGCGCTGTAAATGTACATACGGTTGCGGTTGGTTTGTTTTTGAAAATGATCATCTGCTTCGAAAACAACATTTTCAGCTTGAAGCATTGCCACATAATGACTTACCGATGCAAAATAAGTTGGATGTATTAAAATATCCATTAATAATTGTATTTTTTTGATTTACGTTTTTTAACGAAACTATACGCAATCCATCCTGCTAAAAGCACCATGAAGTAAATAAAGAACGAATGTGGTTTACCTGTTCCGTGAACAGTTGTAAACAAACGCTCCCAACGAATTTTATCGAACAATTTACCAAATGGTACGTTAGGATCCATACTCATCCAGATGAAAACAGGTTTTCCTACAATATGATCGGCAGGAACAAAACCCCAATAACGACTGTCTTCTGAATTGTGGCGGTTGTCACCCATCATATAGTAATAGTCTTGTTGAATGGTGTAGGTCGTTGCTGGTTGATCGTTTATAAAGATAGAACCATTTTTTACGTCTAATTTATTGTGTTCGTAATCGGTAATAATGGCTTTATAAAAAGGCAATGTTTCGGTATTTAACTGCACCACTTCGCCTTTTGCCGGAATATGAATCGGACCTAAATTGTCACGAGTCCAAGGTTTTGAATGTGGGAAGATTGCTAATTTATCATTAATATTTAATTCAGATCCATAGCGAATATCTTTTTCTATTTTTACAATTGACGATAGTGTTTTCATATCATTAAAAGCCTCATCAGTCATTGATAATAAAAAGATATTTGGGTTTTGTGGATTTTGACCTCCATCTGTTATCTGATGTTTTTGTATTAAATTGAATAATCCAGTATTGTCCCCATTTGTTTCTACTGTATATGAGTACTGAATCTTCGCACGATCACCTAAATCTAAAACTTTATCGTTGATATATACAATTCCATCTTTAATTTGTAAGTTGTCGCCTGGTAAACCAACAGTTCTTTTAACGTAATTCGATTTTTTATCCAATGGTTTATCGGCTCTTCTTCCTGAACGATCAAAGAATTGATACACCGTATCAACAGGCCAGTTAAAAACCATAATGTCGTTGTGGGCAGGTTTTTCAAAACCAGGAAAACGCATCGCTGGTATTTGCGGAAATTTACTGTATGATTTTACTTTTGCCAACGGAATGGTATCGTGCACCATTGGGAACGCAATGGCAGTTTGCGGAACACGTGCACCATAGTTTACTTTACTCACAAAAAGGAAATCGCCTACTAACAACGTTTTTTCTAACGATGATGTAGGGATTGTAAATGGCTGAATGAAAAACGTATGTATAATGGTTGCAACAACCACTGCAAACAATATAGAACTCACTGTTTCACCAGCTTCGGTTTTTGGTTTTATGCTGCGATTTTGTATATAGCTAACATTTTCAAAATAATTTATATAATACACGTAAAAACCAAGTGTAACAACACCTAAAATAGTATCTACTGTGGAGTTTTTACCAAAACTGCGCAAGGTTTCCACCCAAACAACCGGAAACATAATAAGGTTTACAATAGGAATAAACAAAAGAATAACCCACCATTTTGGTCGATTGATTATTTGCATTAAAACCACTGCATTGTAAACAGGAACAGCTGCTTCCCACGCTTTTCTGCCTGCTTTTACATATAATTTCCATGTGCCTAAAAAGTGAATCACTTGAACCGCAAGGAAAAATAAAAACCATTGTGTAAATGTCATAACCTAAATATTTTTTAACGAATATACTTTTTTTTGTAAAATTACTTTTGCTCTGCAACAAAAATAACCAATGTTTTTTTACCACATAGCTTTTTATTACTATTAGATTTATTGATAAGGATACATAGGTTGGTGTTTACAAAATTAAACATAGTATTTATAAGATACTTTTTGTTTAGGGATTTCAATAATCTATGTGCTTATGTGGTTTGTTTACTAACCTAAATTCAAAACGTCTTTCATGGTAAAGATGCCTTTTTTGCCCAAAATCCATTCGGCAGCTACCACAGCACCCAAAGCAAAACCTTGTCGTGAAAATGCGGTATGCTTTATTTCAATTTCATCAACCGCAGATTTATAATAAACGCTGTGTGTTCCTGGAACATCCTCTATTCGTTTAGCATCGATATAAATTTGGTTTTCTTTAGCAGAATCCATGGTCCATTGTTCATAATTTGTTTCGGCAATGATTCCTTGTGCCAATGAAATGGCTGTTCCGCTGGGCGCATCTAATTTTTGTGTATGATGAATTTCTTCCATCGATACATTGTATTCTTTAATATTCGCCATTAATTTTGCCAAATACGAATTCAGTTCAAAAAATAAATTGACACCTACGCTGAAATTCGATCCATATAAAAAAGCACCATTTTTTTCTTTGCACAACTGTACCATATCATTGTATTGTTCCAACCAACCCGTTGTGCCTGAAACTACTGGAATGTTATGCTCAAAACATGTGCTGATATTTTCAGTTGCAGCAGTTGGAATACTGAAATCAATTGCCACATCGGCATGTTCCAAACCACTGTAATCGTTTTCTTCGGTCTTTCTTAAAACTATTTCGTGACCACGTTCCAAGGCAATTTTTTCAATTTCTTTGCCCATTTTTCCGTAGCCTAACAATGCTATTTTCATTTAGTATAGATTTTTTTTAACGCATAATGGCTATTAGAATCGATAGCTTACATTTACGTTAAAGTGGTGTTGATTAATTAATGGATTGTATTCTAAAACCGGTTTAAAAGTAAGATCTTCATCAACGTTGAACTGCTGCAAATGCGCATCTACATTGGCATCTACAATATTTAAAACATAGAGACCAATTGTAATAAAAAGCGATAAATCGCGGTTTCGTTGTGCATTTCTTTGTACAGCAAGCAATTGCTCTTCGGTATATGTTCCTACTTTTGGATTATTGGTTTGATCGATGCCCCGCAAGCGTAATTTGTATTCATCGCGCGCCCGATTGTATTTTTTTTGATTGTCTAAGTAAAAATACATACTGGTTCCCAAACCACCATAAACCAACGGAATTTTCCAGTAACTTTTATTATAATATTGTCCCAATCCGGGCAAAATTGCGGAATAAAAAGCTGCTTTAGACGGTGCCAAAGGATCCATTGCTTGTTGATTTAATTGTATTTGCTGGGGTTGTGTGCGAAGCATTTGCAGGGAATCGTTTTGTGCAAATCCGCAGGTAGCAACTAATGCAGAAACAAGTATATAAAACTTAGAAAACACTATTTTTTTAACAATTTAATGATACGATCCAAGTCTTCTGCCGAATGAAAAGGAACATTTATAGCACCTTTACCACTTGCTGCAATTTTCACATCGACTTTTGCTCCAAAAAAATCGGTAAAGATTTTTCGCTGGGAATCAGAAATCGTGTAGGTGATTTTTTTCTTTGCAGGTGCGCTGTTATTGTTCAACAACCCTTCTTGATAAGCTTTTACCAAGGCTTCGGTTTCGCGAACCGATAGGTTTTCTTTAATAATTTTATGATAGATGTCGGTTTGGGCTTCGTGATCTTCGATATTGATAATAGCACGACCATGCCCCATAGAAATAAATCCATCGCGAATACCGCTTTGAATGATTGGATCTAATCGCAACAAACGCAAATAATTGGTGATTGTGGAGCGTTTTTTTCCTACACGATCGCTCATTTGCTCTTGTGTTAACTGAATTTCATCAATCAATCGTTGGTACGACATTGCAATTTCGATTGGATCTAAATCGTGGCGTTGAATGTTTTCTACCAAAGCCATTACCAATGAATCGTTATCATTTGCAATGCGGATATAAGCTGGAATGGTTTTTAAGCCTGCCAATTTAGAAGCGCGCAAACGGCGTTCACCCGAAATAAGTTCGTATTTATTGAATTCTAGTTTGCGAACGGTGATGGGTTGAATTACACCTAATTCTTTAATCGATTTAGAAAGTTCGTGTAATGTTTCTTCGTTAAAATTGGTTCTTGGTTGAAATGGGTTTACGGTGATAGCCTCTAATTCCAACTCAATAATATTGCCAACAACTTTGTCTGCATTGGTATCTTCAACCGATTGAATATCGTTGGCAGGATCTTTTAAAAGAGCCGATAAACCACGACCCAAGGCTTGTTTTTTAACTGCTTTTGCCATAATTAGTTAGTGCTGTTTTTTTGAATAATTTCTTGTGCCAAGCTTAAATAGTTGCTTGCGCCTTTGCTTGCAGCATCATAATTAATAATACTTTCACCAAAAGAAGGAGCTTCGCTTAATTTTACGTTGCGCTGAATTACCGTTTCAAAAACCATATCGTTGAAATGTTTTTGCACTTCGTCAACCACTTGGTTTGATAAACGCAAACGCGAATCATACATCGTTAAAAGTAAACCTTCGATATCTAAATTGGGGTTGTGAATTTTTTGAACACTTTTAATGGTGTTCAGCAATTTACCCAATCCTTCTAAAGCAAAATATTCGCATTGAATAGGAATTACCACCGAATCGGCAGCTGTTAATGCATTTAAAGTGAGCAACCCTAACGATGGTGCACAGTCTATAATAATATAATCATATTGATCTTTAATGGAAGCCAATGCTTGTTTCAGCATGTACTCGCGGTTTTCTTTGTCAACTAATTCAATTTCTATAGCTACTAAATCGATATGAGCCGGAATTAAATCAACATTTGGTGCCGAACATTCTAAAGCAGCTTCTTGTGGCGTAACGCTGTGTTCTAAAATTTGATAAGTTCCTGCTTCAACCGACTCTACATCAATTCCTAAACCAGACGTAGCATTTGCCTGCGGGTCGGCATCAATAAGAAGTACTTTTTTTTCCAGCGCACCCAAAGATGCTGCTAAATTAACAGAGGTAGTGGTTTTTCCAACACCACCTTTTTGATTGGCTATAGCAATGATTTTACCCATTTTTTTTTCTACAAAATTTGAAGTGTAAAAATACAATTAATTATCTTAACAAAAAATGCTATTTTCCTTTTATGATTTCTTTTTAAGATGAATTTAGCTAATAGCCCCGTATTGTGTTTATATTCAATTTATAATAACATACTAAAAATCATCTATTCACGTTAATTTAACATTTATAAGCTATACCGATTCGTTTCAAATAGTTTCCTTTATATATTTGCATCTTTTAAAAATGAACATGTATCTAAAAAGATTATTTTTTATTGTATTTTTCGTGGGCGGGACATGCGCTTATTCACAAACCGACTCATTAACTGCTGAAACATTTGATTTTGAAGCACCGCTAACCGATACCCTGCAAATCGCAACGAGTTCTGCGGATTCCATACATTCTATTGCCCCTAAAACTCCAGATATTATCCGCATTTCAGATGCTTTTTTATACACGTTGTCATCACCCATTCGCTGGCAGAAAAACGATTTAGCCACTTTGGGAGTTGCTTTGGGAGGAACAATGCTTTTAAGCTTGGCCGATAAACCTATGAATGAATTTATGTTCAGAGATCAAGGTGCTTTTGCAAACAAATTGGGCAATTTTGGATACCACAACGGAAAGCCTTATGCTTCGGTTATTGTGGCCGGTGGATTTTATGCAACAGGTTGGATTATTAATGATGAATGGACAAAAGAAACCGCTGCCATATTAACTTCGGCTTATGCAACATCGGGTGTATTGCAGTCGGCAATGAAAAAAATTGTGGGCAGAGCTAGGCCAACAGAGGGTTTAGGAAACTATTCTTTTAGGCCTTTTAAAAACGATCCGGGTTTTAGTTCGTTTCCATCGGGACATTCTCAAATTGCTTTTGTAACTGCGATAGTTTTGGCCGAAAGAGTGGATCAAACATGGTTAAAAGGAATTTTTTATACAACTGCAGCGGTAACTATGGCAAGCAGAATGTATGCCAATGCGCATTGGTTAAGCGATGTAGCTTTTGGCGGTATTTTAGCCTATTTTTGCACCAAAACGGTTATTAAACGATTTGATCAAACCAAATACGAAAACCCTTGGGAAAAGTTTAAAAAGAAAAACATCAATTGGAATTTTTCTCTTTCAGGTAACGGAGTTGGATTAATTGGGACTTTTTAGGATAATATTTACCGATTCAGGTTGTCATTCCGTAGGATTTTTTTTATTATTTATTAATCTTTTGAAGAGATGCTTACGGTATGGCAAACGTTGTGAATAATTTAATTTACATTACAATTAACAATGTTATTCAAAAAGGTTGATCTTTAGTATTTATGAATTATAATTATTTACATTTTCAAATATTATTTTGATATCCTTAATATATTGTTCTTTTACGTTTTTACCAGACTTATCAATTAATCCTTCTACTTTTGGTTTTTCAGTTGTAGCATCTTTGTCTCTAATATCATTAGTAGGGATTACTTGAAATTGATATTCTTCATATTTTTTTGAAATTTTCTCAATTTCTACTTCCATATTTTTATCTAAGATTACGCTAATTTTTTCATAGCCTAGTTTTTTTAATAAATCTAAAATTTTATCCAGATTACCCGCTCCTCCAATACCCCAGCCAAAAAAATTAGCTGAAATATTAAGGTTTAGTAATTCTATTATTTTTTTTAAATATATCACATCTTCTTGACCCTCAACGAGAATTAAGTTGTCTTCTAGAAAAAATATCTCTTTAGCGTCTGTTCCAAGAGTGTGTGGATTGAATAAGTTTCCTAATAGACTTCTTATGGAATCAATTTGATTTGACTCTATTTGATTTATTTGAGTACCCTTATTTTTTCTAATAACTCTTGCTAGGGAACCTCCGTTAATCAATGATTCCCAACTTATGAAATATGGTGAATGGGTAGAGATAACAATTTGTCTGGTAGCTGAATATTCTAGCAATAACTCAGATAATTTTCTTTGTAAACTTGGATGTAATGAAAGTTCAGGTTCATCAATTACTATAATATCGCCTTCTTTCGAATCATATAAAGCATCAATTATTGTAAAAATACTTAACAAGCCTTCTCCTGCCCCCTCACTACTATGATAATGGTTATCATAATTAAATTTAATATAGTAATTCCCATTATCTGATTGGTCTATAGTCCAATTAGGTAAAGGGTTTAATACTTTTGACAAAACTTTATTAAACTCGTCCGGGCTTTTATTTATATTGAAAAGTCTATAGGAGAAATTATTGTAGTTAGCGCTTCTCTGACTTTCAAAAGTATCATTTTGAAAAAAATCATTTCTAGACCAACTATTTTTTATAAAATAAGGTTCAAAAGTTCTCCGTGATTTTATTACAAAAATATTTACATCTTTTGCAATTAGATCATTTTCGATTGTTTCAATTTCACTTCCTCCGTGACTTGAGGTTTTTAAAATTATATTATTTGCATTAACATTCTCCAGAATAATCTCAACTCTATCATTAGCAATTTTATTTCTCTTACCTTCAGTAAAACTTGGTTTATTATAACTTTTTATACTATTTAAAGCTTTAAAGGCTTCAATAATAGTTGATTTACCGGAGTTGTTTGGACCAACTAATATTGTTAGACCACTTCCCAATTTATCATTTGGAATACTAAGTATAAACTCGCTTTTTTGAGAAAAGCCTCTTAAGCCAGAAATTGAAATTTTTTTGAACATAAAATGTTATCTTTTTTTACATATAATATTTCGATTAGCACCTAAAAATAAACTATTTTTTTATTATTTACTCCCTTTTGCTTTAATCATTTGTTCCAGCATGTCCCACAATTCTTTTGGAATATTTTCCAGCATATTAAATTCGCCGGCACCTTGCAACCATTCACCTCCGTCAATTGTTACCACTTCGCCGTTGATGTATTGTGAAAAATCGGAAACTAAGTAAGCAGCTAAATTCGCCAATTCTTGATGATTACCTACGCGTCTTAATGGCACTTGTTTAGTAATATCAAACTGATCTTTTAAATTACCCGGCAATAAACGATCCCAAGCACCTTTGGTAGGAAAAGGTCCTGGAGCAATGGCATTCATGCGAATTCCGTATTTAGCCCATTCCACTGCCAAACTGCGTGTCATTGTCAACACCCCTGCTTTTGCAGTTGCACTTGGTACTACATAGCCCGAACCTGTCCAAGCATAAGTTGTAACAATATTTAAAACGGTTTTGTTCTTTTCGCCTTTGTCAATCCAATGTTTTCCCAAAGCAAGTGTACAGTTTTTGCTTCCTTTTAAAACAATGTCGATAATAGTATCAAAAGCATTTGCCGATAAACGTTCGGTAGGAGAGATGAAGTTACCCGCAGCGTTGTTCAGCAAAACATCCACTTTTCCAAACGCAGATAAAACCTGTTGCAACATATTTTCTACCTGATCGTAATGACGCACATCGCAAGCTATTGGCAAACATGTTCCGCCTGTTTTTTCTTCTAATTCTTTTGCCGTATTTTGTAGTTTTTCAATATCGCGAGAAGTAATGGCAACTTTTGCACCCAACTCTAAAAAATAGGTGGTCATGGCTTTACCCAAACCGCTGCCACCACCTGTTACAATAATAACTTTACCTTTTAACGCATCGTCGCGTAACATTTTTTGTGAAAAATCCATATATTATAATTTAGTTGGTTTGGTAAATATACAAAAAAAGTATGCATGCATAGTATTTTTTCGTCAAAATCAAAATATTCAACGCTCGAAATTTTATTACAAGTGTTTAAATGTTAAAAAATGGAGTTAACATGTTTATGCTAAGTTAACTAAAAATTAACCTTAAAAAAACAACGAAAATAATTTGCGTGTTTCATAAAATCTCAAGTACTTTGCAATCGCAATAACGAAATGAAAGTTATCGCCCACAAAAAAAACTTTTTCAAAAAAAGCAAAAATAAATTTGCTGATTAAAAAATAAGTTTTACTTTTGCAACCGCTTTGAGAGAGAGGCGAAGATAAGAAGAATAAGTTCATAGACATATTGGATTAACAGAGAATTAAAGAGTAAAAGCTCTTGGTCAACCAAGAGGTTTTAAACGACACATCAACAATATAAAAAATTATACGATGAAGAGTTTGATCCTGGCTCAGGATGAACGCTAGCGGCAGGCCTAACACATGCAAGTCGAGGGGTAGAAGCAGCTTGCTGTTTTGAGACCGGCGCACGGGTGCGTAACGCGTATGCAATCTACCTTATACTAAGGGATAGCCCAGAGAAATTTGGATTAATACCTTATAGTTAATAGCATTGGCATCAATATTATTATAAAGATTTATTGGTATAAGATGAGCATGCGTCCCATTAGTTAGTTGGTGTGGTAACGGCATACCAAGACGATGATGGGTAGGGGTCCTGAGAGGGAGATCCCCCACACTGGTACTGAGACACGGACCAGACTCCTACGGGAGGCAGCAGTGAGGAATATTGGTCAATGGGCGCAAGCCTGAACCAGCCATGCCGCGTGCAGGATGACGGTCCTATGGATTGTAAACTGCTTTTGTACAGGAAGAAACACTTCCATGCGTGGGAATTTGACGGTACTGTAAGAATAAGGATCGGCTAACTCCGTGCCAGCAGCCGCGGTAATACGGAGGATCCAAGCGTTATCCGGAATCATTGGGTTTAAAGGGTCCGTAGGCGGCTTTATAAGTCAGTGGTGAAAGTTTTTGGCTTAACCAAAAAAATGCCATTGATACTGTAGGGCTTGAATATTTGTGAAGTAACTAGAATATGTAGTGTAGCGGTGAAATGCTTAGATATTACATGGAATACCAATTGCGAAGGCAGGTTACTAACAAATGATTGACGCTGATGGACGAAAGCGTGGGTAGCGAACAGGATTAGATACCCTGGTAGTCCACGCCGTAAACGATGGATACTAGCTGTTCGAGCTTCGGTTTGAGTGGCTAAGCGAAAGTGATAAGTATCCCACCTGGGGAGTACGGGCGCAAGCCTGAAACTCAAAGGAATTGACGGGGGCCCGCACAAGCGGTGGAGCATGTGGTTTAATTCGATGATACGCGAGGAACCTTACCAGGGCTTAAATGTAGTTTGACGTATTTGGAAACAGATATTTCTTCGGACAAATTACAAGGTGCTGCATGGTTGTCGTCAGCTCGTGCCGTGAGGTGTCAGGTTAAGTCCTATAACGAGCGCAACCCCTGTTGTTAGTTGCCAGCGAGTAATGTCGGGAACTCTAGCAAGACTGCCAGTGTAAACTGCGAGGAAGGTGGGGATGACGTCAAATCATCACGGCCCTTACGTCCTGGGCCACACACGTGCTACAATGGCCGGTACAGAGAGCAGCCACTTGGCGACAAGGAGCGAATCTATAAAACCGGTCACAGTTCGGATCGGAGTCTGCAACTCGACTCCGTGAAGCTGGAATCGCTAGTAATCGGATATCAGCCATGATCCGGTGAATACGTTCCCGGGCCTTGTACACACCGCCCGTCAAGCCATGGAAGCTGGGGGTACCTGAAGTCGGTGACCGCAAGGAGCTGCCTAGGGTAAAACCGGTAACTAGGGCTAAGTCGTAACAAGGTAGCCGTACCGGAAGGTGCGGCTGGAACACCTCCTTTCTAGAGATGGTTTAAACATCTTTTACTCTTTAACTGTTGGTTCAAAAAAAAAGCAGAATAAAAAATACAGAGTCTCGTAGCTCAGCTGGTTAGAGTACTACACTGATAATGTAGGGGTCGGCAGT
This sequence comes from Paenimyroides aestuarii, assembly GCF_024628805.1. NCBI lineage: Bacteria > Pseudomonadati > Bacteroidota > Flavobacteriia > Flavobacteriales > Flavobacteriaceae > Paenimyroides > Paenimyroides aestuarii. The sequence goes on from NZ_CP102382.1 coordinate 1,904,326, forward strand.
TCGAGTCTGCCCGGGACTACAAAGTATTTTATTCAAAGGAAATTCTAGAGGTTAGCTAACCGTACAGTTACTGTTAACTATAAACTGTTAACTAACAACTACGATACGGGGGATTAGCTCAGCTGGCTAGAGCGCCTGCCTTGCACGCAGGAGGTCAAGGGTTCGACTCCCTTATTCTCCACCACAAGAGATTCAGCCAAAAGGGGCTGGAGCGTCCCGCTATAGGCGGGAAGGTCAAGGGTTCGACTCCCTTATTCTCCACAAGAAGCAATAAGCTGTAAGCTTAAAGCTAAAAGCCTAGTGCGTAAAGCGCGAAGCAAAAAGTTCATTGACATATTGAGATACATTTAAAAAGTAGAAAAGATATTAGAAATAATATAAAGCACATTTTTTGGTAGTACGTTATAAGAAATACGTTTTAGGTTTTCGAACCTATAACCTATAGCTTACAACATAGAACTAAAAAAGTAGAGCACAATAAGCAAAATAAGGGCGTATGGGGAATGCCTAGGCTCTCAGAGGCGAAGAAGGACGTGATAAGCTGCGAAAAGCTACGGGGATTGGCACACACGAGACGATCCGTAGATATCCGAATGGGGCAACCCACTAGATTGAAGATCTAGTATCCTGATAAGGAAGCAAACCCGCTGAACTGAAACATCTAAGTAGGCGGAGGAGAAGAAAACAAAAGTGATTCCGTAAGTAGTGGCGAGCGAACGCGGAAAAGCCCAAACCAAAGTTGTTACGGCAATTTTGGGGTTGTAGGACCACAGAATTTTATGCAAATCGAATAAGAATCATTTGGAAAGATGAACCGCAGAGGGTGATAGTCCCGTATTGGTAAGAGATGTAATAGATAGTGGTATCCTGAGTAGGTCGGGGCACGTGAAACCTTGATTGAAACCGGCGGGACCATCCGCCAAGGCTAAATACTCCTGAGAGACCGATAGTGAACCAGTACCGTGAGGGAAAGGTGAAAAGAACCGTGAATAACGGAGTGAAAAAGAACCTGAAACCATACGCCTACAAGCGGTCGGAGCCCATTCGTTGGGTGACGGCGTGCCTTTTGCATAATGAGCCTACGAGTTACCGTTGCTGGCAAGGTTAAGTAATTAAGTTACGCAGCCGAAGCGAAAGCGAGTCTGAATAGGGCGCATGAGTCAGTAATGGTAGACGCGAAACCGTGTGATCTACCCATGGGCAGGTTGAAGTTTGGGTAACACCAAATGGAGGACCGAACCGGTTGACGTTGAAAAGTCTTCGGATGACCTGTGGGTAGGGGAAAGGCCAATCAAACTCGGAAATAGCTCGTACTCCCCGAAATGCATTTAGGTGCAGCGCTGAAAAAGTTTAATAGAGGTAGAGCTACTGATTGGATGCGGGGGCTTCACCGCCTACCAATTCCTGACAAACTCCGAATGCTATTAAATGATTTTCATCAGTGAGGGCATGGGTGCTAAGGTCCATGTCCGAGAGGGAAAGAACCCAGACCATCAGCTAAGGTCCCCAAATGTATGCTAAGTTGAAAAAACGCGGTTTGATTGCCCCGACAGCTAGGATGTTGGCTTGGAAGCAGCCATTCATTTAAAGAGTGCGTAACAGCTCACTAGTCGAGCGATCGAGCATGGATAATAATCGGGCATAAGCATACTACCGAAGCTATGGATTGTACAAGGTACAGTGGTAGGGGAGCATTCTAAACTGGGTAGAAGGTGATTTGTGAGAATTGCTGGACTGTTTAGAAAAGAAAATGTAGGCATAAGTAACGATAATGCGGGCGAGAAACCCGCACACCGTAAGACCAAGGTTTCCACAGCTATGCTAATCAGCTGTGGGTTAGTCGGGACCTAAGGCACACCCGAAGGGGGACGTCGATGGCCAACGGGTTAATATTCCCGTACTTGTAATAATTGTGATGGAGTGACGCAGTGGTGAAAGTACCGCGAACTGACGGAATAGTTCGTTAAAGCACGTACCTATATCTTTAATAGTAAAATGCGTTAGAGATGGAGAAATGCGATAGTACTCGGAGCTTCGGCAAGAGATAGTGTTACCTAAAGGCTGTCAAGAAAAGCTTCTAACCTAGATTATTAGAACCCGTACCGCAAACCGACACAGGTGGTCGAGGAGAGTATCCTCAGGTGCTCGAGAGATTCATGGCTAAGGAATTAGGCAAAATAGACCTGTAACTTCGGGAGAAAGGTCGCCACGCTCAGGCGTGGCCGCAGTGAAAAGGTCCAGGCGACTGTTTATCAAAAACACAGGGCTCTGCTAAATCGTAAGATGACGTATAGGGCCTGACACCTGCCCGGTGCTGGAAGGTTAAGAGGAGATGTTATCTTCGGAGAAGCATTGAATTGAAGCCCCAGTAAACGGCGGCCGTAACTATAACGGTCCTAAGGTAGCGAAATTCCTTGTCGGGTAAGTTCCGACCTGCACGAATGGTGTAACGATCTGGACACTGTCTCAGCCATGAGCTCGGTGAAATTGTAGTATCGGTGAAGATGCCGATTACCCGCAGTGGGACGAAAAGACCCTGTGCACCTTTACTATAGCTTAGTATTGTTCTTGGATAAGTGATGTGTAGGATAGGTGGGAGACTATGAAGCGGCGTCGCTAGGCGTTGTGGAGTCATTGTTGAAATACCACCCTTTGCTTATCTGAGATCTAACCCCGCGTTTCGGGGGACATTGCTTGGTGGGTAGTTTGACTGGGGTGGTCGCCTCCAAAAGAGTAACGGAGGCTTCTAAAGGTTCCCTCAGCACGCTTGGTAACCGTGCGTAGAGTGCAATGGCAAAAGGGAGCTTGACTGAGAGACCTACAAGTCGATCAGGTACGAAAGTAGAGCATAGTGATCCGGTGGTTCCGCATGGAAGGGCCATCGCTCAAAGGATAAAAGGTACGGGGATAACAGGCTGATCTCCCCCAAGAGCTCATATCGACGGGGGGGTTTGGCACCTCGATGTCGGCTCGTCACATCCTGGGGCTGGAGAAGGTCCCAAGGGTTGGGCTGTTCGCCCATTAAAGTGGCACGCGAGCTGGGTTCAGAACGTCGTGAGACAGTTCGGTCTCTATCTACTGTGGGCGTTAGAAATTTGAGTGGATCTGATTCTAGTACGAGAGGACCGAATTGGACCAACCTCTGGTGTATCAGTTGTGCCGCCAGGTGCATCGCTGAGTAGCTACGTTGGGAAGGGATAAGCGCTGAAAGCATATAAGCGCGAAACCCACCACAAGATGAGATTTCTTTAAAGGGTCGTTGGAGATGACAACGTTGATAGGCTATAGATGTAAAGGCAGTAATGTCATAGTCGAGTAGTACTAATAGCCCGTATGCTTATGTGCTCTGGAAGTTGCTTTGTAAAGAATAGTATTAGTATTAAGACGAAAGTATTAAGTATTAAGACTAGCATATCTACAAAAAAATAAAAGTATCGAAAATATGTTAACAATATTGCAGCAAAGCTGCGTTTAAAGTTGAAAGTTTAACGCGTTCAAGGTTAAAACCTGAAACAAAAGAAACTTTAAACCTTAAACAGAGATTTAAGGTGGTTATAGCATCGGGGCTCACCTCTTCCCATTCCGAACAGAGAAGTTAAGCCCGATAGCGCAGATGGTACTGCATCTTCATGTGGGAGAGTATGTCGCCGCCTCTTTTTAGTAAAGCCTGTCTTTTTCAAGACGGGCTTTCTTTTTTTATAGGTGCGGCGTGTCCCTTCGGTCGATCCGCCGCCTTTTTTTAATAAAGCCTGTCTTTTTCAAGACGGGCTTTCTTTTGTTATTTACTACGTACCGTTCGCTTCGCTCGGGTGGTGCGGCGCAATTCGCAAGCTCGGGTCGCTGCCTTTTTTTAATAAAGCCTGTCTTTTTCAAGGATCAATCTCAAAAGTTGGGGGAGGAAATGGAATAAAACAGATATTTGCATTCAAAATTAAAGAAGTTGGGTAGTTATATAGAGTTGTTAAAATTAGTTCTCCCAGAATTTCTAATCGAGTATTTCGAATTAGTCAGAACACAAACATTAGAAGAAACCCTTCATATTTATTTTGAAGAAAAAGCTGGTATTCCCAAAGAATTCAATAATCTTGAATTGGTTTCCAAAGGTTTTTTAAATGAGATAACCATTCAGGATTTCCCCCTTTGTGTGAAACATGAATATCTTCCCGTAAAGAGACGCAGATGGACTGATAAGGTATCGGGAGATATTGTTCAACGAGATTGGAATTTAGTGGCAAAAGGAACTCGTTTGACTTCTGATTTTGCTTTTTTTTTAAAGAAATTAATCGATACTAAAGCAACCAACTGTACCACTATTGGTGGATTCTTTGGCGTTAGTGGCAAAAAACTTCTTCGTCAATACAAAAATAAACTCAGCGATTTTAAGCAATGGAACGAAAAACCACATGCAAAAGAGTGTCTGATATTTCCAGAAAATATCTCTTCATCTCTTTCCTTAGACGAAGTTGCTCTTACCAATGGCGAATTATACACTGTGCTAACCAGTAAAAAAGCAAAAGGCAAAAAAGGAAGTATTGTGGCTTTAACTGCCGGAACTAAAGTCGAAACCGTTATAGAACACATTCGAAAAATTGACGAAAAACTAAGAAAAACCGTAACGGAAATCACCTTGGACATGGCTAATTCTATGAAACTTATTGCTAAAAAATGTTTTTCAAATGCAACTCAGGTAATTGATAGGTTTCATGTGCAGAAATTAGCATTGGAGGCATTTCAGGAGCTACGCATCACTCACCGTTGGACTGAAATGGATAATGAAAACATCCAATTAAAAAAGGCAAAAGAAAACCTATACAAATTCATTCCTGAAATATTGAGCAATGGAGATACGAAAAAGCAGTTATTAGCAAGAAGTCGATACTTGTTGTATAAGTGCAAAAGCAAATGGACAAGATTACAACAAGAGAGCACATCTTTACTTTTTGAGCTATATCCAGATATTAAAAAAGCTTACGGTTTAAATCAACAGCTTCGCAGTATTTACAACAATAATAACGATAAGAATGTCGCTATAACAAAGCTCGCGCATTGGTATGATGATGTTAAAAATCAGGGTTTAAAAGTTTTAATATCGTTGTAAACACAATAACGATAAACTACCATGGGATTTTGAATTACTTTGATAAAAGAAGTACTAGTGCTTGGGCTGAATCTTTCAATGCCAAAATAAAAAACTTTAGAAACCACTTCAGAGGGGTTAGAAATACAGAATTCTTTCTGTATCGATTGACTAGATTATTTGCCTAATCCCCCAGGTTTTGAACTTGATACGGTATTTTTTCACCAACAGGGGGAACATTTTATGCAGTTGCATTTTTTAGTTGAATCTAAGAAATAAAAAAACGAGCCATTTCAAAAATGTCTCGTTAAGGGTGAAAGACGGGTCTCGAACCCGCGACCTTTGGAACCACAATCCAACGCTCTAACCAACTGAGCTACAATCACCGTGTAGGAGTTTTATTTTAAAAGTCAACTCTGAACTTTTGGGTGAAAGACGGGTCTCGAACCCGCGACCTTTGGAACCACAATCCAACGCTCTAACCAACTGAGCTACAATCACCGTGTTTATTTTACGACTGCAAATATACAGATATTTCAATGCTTCGCAAACATTTTTTTTGTTTTTTTATTTCAAATCTGTTAAGGCGTTGACAGCCACATATCTCTCTACTGTAAAACCTTCTGCATAATCAACAAAAACCAATCTTCCTAAGTCTTTTGCGCGGTATTCGATGCTTTCTGTAAAGTTTTTTGTAGCAATAGGCGAAAGCGGTTCTTTAGAATCGGGATCATAAAACTGCGTACTATATGCCATTACTGCATCTATTTTGTGTTGCATAAATTGGGAAATATCTACTACAAAATTTGGTTCAATATTTTTCCATTGTATGTAGTGATACACCAATTTTGGTCGCCATTCGGTTTGAATAACTCCGTTCAATGAAGTTTCAATGCGTCTTAATCCCGATAAAAAACAGGCATCTGAAACCAATTTACTTCCTTTTCCGTGGTCAATATGGCGGTCATCAATTGCATTGCAAATAACAATTTCGGGTTGGTATTGACGTATTTTTTTTATGATTTCTAATTGATGTGCCTCATCGTTTACAAAAAAACCATCTCTAAACTTTAGATTTTCGCGAAATGCTACTCCTAAAATAGTTGATGCTTTTGCCGCTTCTTCTGCTCTGATTGCTGCCGAACCGCGCGTTCCTAATTCCCCTTGGGTTAGATCAATAATACCTACTTTTTTTCCTAAGGATACTTCTTTTGCAATGGTTCCGCCGCAACCCAATTCCACATCGTCAGGATGTGCACCAAAAGCCAATATATCTAATTTCATTCTTTTTCTTTCTGTAAAATTATAAAACCTTATCTACAAAACACTTTTTATGGTTTTGCTTTTATTTACTGTTTCTTCATACTCGTTCTCGGGTATGCTGTCTTTGTTGATACCGCCACCCAAAAATAAATATGCTTGGTTTTTATCTAGTTTCATGCATCGCAAATTTACAAAGAGATCGCTTTTTGTGGAATAATCTAGATTATTAAATTTCCATTCACCTAAATATCCACCATAGAATTCTCGGTTATAACCTTCGTTTTCGATGATAAATTTTTGTGCTTCTTGTTTAGGAAACCCGCACAATGCTGGAGTTGGATGCAATGCTTCTATTGCTTTATACGCATCTTGAGTGTTTTTCAAAACCGCTGCGATATCGGTTTTGATATGCACTAATGAACCAGCTTGGTAAGAGTAGGGTTTGGTTGCCTGTAAGTCATTACTTAACGGTTTTAAAGCATTCATTATAAAATCGGTGACAACTTGCTGTTCGTTTTGTTCTTTTTCCCCCCAAATAATGTTTTTTAAATCCGCATTTGGCTGGTTAATAGTACCTGCCAGCGAAACTGTTTGTACTACATTGTTGTTTATTTTTACTAATTGCTCGGGTGTTGCTCCCATCCACATGCCCACATTGGGGTGGTAAAACCAATATACAAAAGCTGTGGGATATTTTTTTATAAGTCTTTGAAAATAAATCGGATATTTATCTTGTTCAATTGTAACGGTTTCTTTTCGCGAAAGAACCACTTTTTCCATTAAGCCATCGTGAATAGCTTGAATGCCTTTATTTACCAAAAGTAGATGTTTTTCTCTTTCAAAGCTATTGGTTTGGGCAGGGATATCTTGTGAAAATTCCACAGAAAAATCGATAAATTCATGAGTGATATCGCAATCTTCTGGATAAAAAACTATTTTTTCATTTTCATGAAAAGGTGCAAATACAAAACAGCTTTTTGTGAGTTTGGTTGTTGTATGGAGCATTTTGTTTTTTTGAAACCAGCCAACTATCTGTGAATTATTTGGTTTTCGGTAAAGTACAAAAGGGGTACTTGCGGCAAGTGCTTTTTGAAACAAATTATTCATATTACATATAGGTTTTTATTGATTGATACAGATGCAATTGGAGTTATCAACAAAAAACCAGCTTATTAGCTGGCTTTCGTTATAAAATACTTCCTATGAAATTATCGTTTTCCATGGTGCGCCAAACTTCTACATTGCTTATGAATTTGTCTTTGTAGGGTAAGCTGCGGCAATTTAATTGTATTTTAGATACTTTGTTTATATCTACCAAAAAATGATTGTCTTCCCAAAAATAGCAAAACAAAGGCGGCTGATTTCTGTGGATGGATGTGAACTTACCAAACACTTTTACGCGTTTTTTAACTTCTTGCTTTTTTAGAACTTCGAATCCCGATTTTTCAAAATAGGTACGAATCACAATTAAAGGGTTTTCGGTTTGGTTATTTACTTTTTTATACGATTGCAAGTAAAAATCGGTCATTAATTTTTCGTTCACGTATTTGCTTGCTATGTCAAATTCAAAAACAAACAACTGTTCTTTATTAATTAAATCGCGTTTGTCAAAATCTTTTGCAAGCAATAAAATTTCGTTCACACCATTATAAAAATTATAGGAAACCAATAATTCATAATAGTTGATTTTTTTACCTTCTTTATAGTAAAACCTAGGTGAAACCTGGTTAATAGTACCTGTTATTGTCATTAAATAATGTTCAAATGTATTTTTAGAATAATGTTTCAAAGATAGTTAATCTTGGCTTTACATGCGCTACATTTCATCAACTTTTATAGTTTGCCCTGCTGTGTGAGCTGTGTGTTCGGGTGCATACATGCTTTGAATAGTTGAAATACCGCTGGTAAAATTTCCTTCGTTGTTCAATCGCACTTCATAATCAACCACATATTTGCCTTTTCTTAAATAATCAATAAAGAAATGCGTGGCAGCATCGCGTGTGGATTGATAAAAGCGCAAATTGTTTTCATATTTGTAGCCAGACAGCACATCAATCGGTTCAAAAGTTGCTGCGCGTACATCTTTAATGTGTACAAATTCCATGTCTTTTTCGGCAGCAATTTCTAATCGAATAATTACTTTTTGGCCTAAATGCAGTTTGGTTTCGTTTGAAATTTCCTGTAATTTGTTGTCCGAATTTTCTATATAAAATTTTCTAGAAATTTTTAAAATTCCATTGTTTGCTTCTTTTACGGCACTCAAATCTTCAAAATATTGCCAATAGATGCCTCCAAAAACTGGTTTTTCGCTTTTGTTTTTGATGGATACAGCTCCAAAATCATTCGTTATTTCTTCGGATTTCCATTGATAATTTTGGTAGCCCAACAAATCATCCGACTGATTTGCAGCGGTTTCGTTGGTTTTTATGGTTTGATTTCCTAAAGTGATAATTGCTTTGTCTGTTTTTGCTACTTCACTTGAATTTGATAACAACAAGGCATAAATGGCAGCTGTGGTTGCTTTGGTGGTGCCCCAATCTTTGTTTAATTTTTGACTGAGCAACCACGCATTTAACTTTTGAATAGTTGTTTCGTTTTGTTCAATCTCTTTAAAAGCCTCAATGATTAGTGCCTGAACTTCGGCTGCGTTGTAATAGTAATAATTTTGACTGCTGTTTTCTTTCCAATACATGCCATAGGTTTCATCGATCACCGCACTTTCGTTCAGTTGATTTAAAATTTCTTTAGCCCAATTTGTATCGCCTTTTCTGTGCGCAATTAAGGCTATTTTTGCTTTGTTTTGAAGCGATTCATGCACCCAATTTTTCTTTAGATTGTTAAGGTTTTGATCTAATTGTTTGGATACATCGGAAGGAATTGCGAAATCTTTTGTATAATAACTTTTCACAAAAGCATAATCAATTGCAGTTTGGTTTGAAAATTCTTTCTGTTTTTTAAGTTGATCTTGCATTTTCACATCGATGAATCGGTGGGCTTTGTTCACGATATTTTTCACATCAGTTGCAAGGAAATGTTTTACACCCAATTTATCTAATTGTGCTGTTGTAACTAAGATGTGCTGGGTGATATAATCATTTTCAGATCCACCCGAAAACCATCCAAAACCACCCGAAGGATTTTGACGCTCGCCTAAGATTCTTACAATTTCGGTGGCTTCTTTTTCCAATCGATTACTATCAAAATAGGCTGCCCATTGTGCTTTTTTCTCTTCGTTTGAAATTAAATCTTTCATCCACGGAGTTTCTTGAAGCAATACGTTTTTCAAATCTTCATTTTCTTCCAATTTTGATTTAGGATTTTTCCTCCATTCCGCAATCAATTGAACCATCGATTCGTTTTCGTTTAAAACTTTTGTGGCTAAAACATCTGCAAAGTATTTCGAAAAAATTTGCTCGTTGCAATTGTGTTGATAATCAAACAAATAAGGCAATGACTGCATAGCTAACCAAGTAGCATTATGCGAAACTTCCACAACAAATTGATGATTTTTTAAGGTCTTTGAATCATTTCCTAGCAAATTATATAGTTTATAATCTTTATTTTGCATGCCCAGTTGCCAAATAGGTGCAGTTTCGGTAATCAATGTACGGTTGCTTAATACCGGAATAACGCTTTCTTCCCCATCGGTAAAACTTCCCGCTTTTACAGATATACGGTATTGCAAACCTTCTATTTCTTTAGGAATTTCAACCGACCAACTTACCGTATTGGCACTTAGTCCGTTGATGGTTGTGGGAACCAACTGATCGGTTTTAATGATTTTATCTGTTAAATCTTCCCCCGTAATGGTGTTGAACAAACGCAAATAAGCGGTTGCTTGTAAGGGCAAACTGGTGGTGTTGCTTACACGAGCTTTTAGAACAACCACATCGGTTTCACGTACAAAACGAGGCATATTGGGTTGTATCATTACATCTTTTTGAGTGCGGGTAAGCAGTTCTGTATAAATTGTTTCTGCTTTATTGTTGTGTGCTACACCTCTAAATTTCCATTCGGTTAAAGCTTCTGGGGCTTTGAAAGTAATCTCCACACTGCCGTTTTTATCGGTTTTTAAATGAGGATAGAAAAAGGCCGTTTCGCTTAAATTTTTTCGTAGTGGAACTTCTAAGTGAGCTGCGGCTTCTTGTGCTTTTTTGGTGGTAATGATAATTACACCGTTTGCACCCCGATTGCCGTAAATAGCCGTTGCTCCCGCATCTTTTAGAACAGTTACATCATAAATATCGCTTTGCATTAAACTTAATTGCTCAGTACTTACAGGAACGCCGTCTAAAATAACCAAAGGCTTATTGGAATTATCATTAATAGAGCCAATGCCGCGTAATGTTACTTTATCTGTTGCTCCTGGTTGTCCTGTACCAGTAGAAATATTTAAACCGGGGACTTGTCCTTGCAATGTTTGTATGAAACTAGCATTTGGACGACCTTCAATTGTTTTTGATGTGACAGTAAATCTTTCACCACTTCCTGAACCCTTATTACTTTTTAAAGCACCACCAATTAAACTACCCGAATCTTTAAAGTCACCATCAATACTTTCTTCTAAAGAAACATTTATTGAAAGTTCATTATTAGAATAAACTCCTGGAAGATTTTTTAATACTTCTTCCACAAATTTAATTTCTTTTTCTTTTGAATAGGAATCATCAACTTTCAAATGGCTATAAATTCGGTTTAAACGGTATAATTGATAGATTTGGTTTGAAAAATCATCGATCACCGCTTGTGTAATTGGTTCGTTGGTTGGTTCCAAATAAACAACTGTAAAATGCTCTTTTAGTTGTAGTCGTGCTTGTTTAAAACCTAAGGCAGTAATGGCTATTGGTTGGGATTTTTCGCCCCACACTCTTCCAAAACCTTCCGCGTTGGTATGGAATTCGTTGGCGTTTATTATATTGTAAATAAGGGCATTGCTTATGGTTTGCTGGGTAACTGCATGGCGCACTTCGATTTGATAATAACTGCTTTTTTCGTTAAAATAATCAGTAGGCAACTCTTCTAAATAGTTCGTATCCATCCAATCGCTAAAGCTGTAGCCAAAATAATTGAATTGGTTATTATAGAAAGATTGCGTGTAATAAAAATTGGTTTGCAAGCCATAAAAATTGTTCGTAACCAACCGTTTTGTGTTGATTTTACCAAAATCTACAGAAATTGATTTTTCAAAAAGCTCCACATATGTGTCCCAATTTCTATTGTGCAACATATCCAAAGAAGCATCATACATACTGGCTAAAAACTCGCCTTGTAGTGGTTTTTTGCTTTGTTCAGAAAGTAATTTTAATTTCCACTGATATTCACTACCAGGAATTAACTTGTTGTTCCAAACTTCCCATTGAGCAACAAAATTTTCGGAAGTTTTTTGTTGTTGCGGAAGGAGATAACTTTCTTCACCATTAAACATTAAATGCTCTTTTGCAAAATACCATTGATAAGCTATCTTAGTGTTTTCGTTACTATTTGCCAACGGAATTTTCAGTATTTGTGTGCCTTTTGCAATCGGGAATACTTTGGTTTTTAGCTTTGCATCGGTATCAAGAATTTCTAAATAAAGCGTGGTATGTTCATAAGCCGTGTGTACTTGCAAAACTAGCTCTTTAGCCGATGATGTTTGATGTGTTGTTACCTTAAAAGCTTCGTTGGATGCTAATTTTTCGTTGGCATTTATTATTTCGATAGTAGTGGAAGTGGTTAAAGGCAACTTCGATTTTTCATCAATGATTTCAAAAACAACTTTATAGGAGCCTGTTTGCCAATTCGTGATATCGTGGATGAATTTTTTATCTTTTTGTGTGGTGTAATTTCCTTCATAAACCAATTCTTCGTTGGTAAATTTTTGATCTGCTTCATTATAGGCTTCATAAGGGAATAGTGCACGAAATGTTTCTTCATCTATGGAATTCATTTCGGGTACTTGCCACGAACGCTGCATATAAAAACGATTTGGAGGTAAGGTTTTAAAGATTTTAACGGTTCCGTTTACCGATACATCATCACCGTTTTGAGTGAATGAAGTTACATTCAAATTAATTTTTTCGTTGGTCGCTAAATTATTTTTTCCGTAAACGGCAATGCGTGTTGCATAGTTAGCTACAAAAAAGTTCCCACGATTTCCGCGAACTTCGCCTGCGTTGTCGGTAACTTCAAAATGATAATCTACCGAAAATTTTATGTGTTCTTTTTTAATCGTATCGGTTTTCGATTGCGATGGAATAACAAATTTGTAATTAAAAGCACCCGAAGCATCGGTTTGTATAGTATCTTTCTTTACAAAATAATCGCGGTACTCATAGCCACCTGCATTAATTGATACAATGACTTGCGCATTGGCAACCGAGCCACCCGCCAAACTTTTTGCCCGACCAACCAATTCTATTTCTTCATTAAAATAAATGTTTTTCTTGATTTCATCAACCTGCACATCAAATGTGGGGCGTTTGTATTCTTCTACTTTGAAATATAAATTTTTACTGTTTAAATTATTATCGTCCCAAAAACTTTCTTCATCAGTACCTGAATAGTCGTCTAATTCTTCTATATCAATCTCAAAATCGCCAGTCAAAATATTTTTAGGCAATCTAAAAGTTCCGCTAAACGAGCCCATATCGTTTGTGGTAACGGTTCTGGTTTCCAGCTCATCGCTATTGTCATCACTTATTATCAATTGAACCGATTTGTTTTTAACCACTTCGTTACCACTTTCTTTGGTTTGATACAAAATCCCTTTGAATTGCACCTCTTGCCCTGGGCGATAAATAGATCGATCGGTATAAAACAATGCTTCAACATATTCACGGCTTCGATTGGTGTAGTGAGAAACATATTGCTTATTCCAATCTTCATAAACCGTTGTTTGATAGGTTTCGTTAGCAAGAAAAACCTGAACATGGAAAACTCTCGTGGTATTTTCAGTTTTTGTAAACAAAACCGTTCCGTTTTCATTAGTTGTGAAACGTTGTGCATTTATGGTTACTGCAGCGTTTGGATACGGTTTACCAGTTTTAGGATGCACAAAGTAAAACAAAATGTGCCCATAATCTTTATCGTATAAGCTTTCTTGGCTAATACTTTTATTAAAAACCATTACGTTGGAAACTTTGAACGTGTTGTATTGCACGTTTTGAGGAATGGTTAAATCGTTTTCATTTTGATAAGCTACCAATAAATAATTGCCTAACGGAAGTTGTTTACCTAAAATTTCGGTTGATGTACTAAAATATTGTACACCTTCTGGCAAATCAATAGTCATTGTTGCCACAGGTTGATGCGTGGTAGTAATAACCTTATAAATGCTATCGTTTATTTGTTTGGGAAATTTTTTAATATCGTAATAAGCAAGGTGTAGCTTTGGCAGATTTTTATAATTTATGAGATACTTTACCGGTTCGTTTTCATACACCTCATTAAGCAACGAAATAGTAAAAGCCGTTTGTTTTACGGTGTTTTCTAAAGCAACCGCTTTATCTAAAACGTCGTTTTTGGTTGTTTGTTTTCTAATTTCGTTTGTTAACTGTAATGCTTTTTCATAATAATCTTTATGGTCGTTTTTATTCGCTCTGCGTACAAAAAATGTTGCTTGTTCTAATTTGAATCGATTTTTATAGAATTCGGTTTTCAGGTTTTTACCCAAATCATTCATTTGATCAAAGCTTTCAATGTATTGTGCATTCTTTGTAAATCGTAGAAATTTAACTTTATCTAAATTAAAATCGTCGTTTGTTTTGGTGTAGAAATCTTCTAATTGTTGAAAAAGTTCGATGCTTTTTTTAGAAAATAATTCGCGAATATCACTCGATGGTTCTATAATGATTTTCGCTGATTTAAATTGATCCGAGAAATCACTGATTTTCATTACATCATCAAAACGCAAATTATAATAAGCAGTTTCATATTCCGTTATAAAATTTAGCGCAAAAAACTCAAAAACAGTTTGGTTTAAATTGGCATCGATAAAATCATAATCAATCAAAGGTTTTATTTGATGCACCTTGGTTTCTTTCAACAATTTTTCATTTTGAAACAATAAGTCAATTTGTTCGTTCAACACTTGTTTATAATGTTCTGCAGACCATTTTTCAATGTCATCAGGAAGTATTTCGGTGGTGTTTTTTATGTGTGAATTTAGATAATAGTTGTAGGAACTATTAAGTTCATTAGCAATTGTCTTAATATAATACCAGCGATTTATTTCTTTATAAATACCCTTGCTGGTGTTCATTTCTACGGTAATGTCGTTTAAAATATCTTGAGTGGAAACCTCTGCAAGTTGGGTTTTAAACTTTAAAGTATAAATAAACGCTTTTGTTTTTTCGGCTTCGTTTTTTTTGCGATGCGCTTTTTTGTAAAGATGCTGAACCGCTTCATAGGCAGTTTTGTAACTTCCTTTTTTCTCTAATTCATAAACTTTTTGCCAATCTTTAGAAAAATCTTGTGCAAACAAAAACGTGCTGAACAAAAAAGACAGAAGTGTGAAAAAATATTTCATAAATGTGTTGTATAAAAATAGGCTGTTAAAATACGTTTTTTTGTCAAAATATTTGTACAATTCTTTTATGTATTATAAGAAGTGATTTAAACTTATTTTGTAAATAATAAAGGGTTGACGAAATTTGTGTTGCAAAACATATTCATTTCAAAATCAACCCTTATGTACAGTGTACTGAACAAAGATATAATAAAAAAAGAAATAGTACCTTATTTGCCATTAGCAAAACGAGGTTTTCAGGCAACAGTTCCTTTGGAAGAAATAGTAAATGCTGTACTTTACAAACTTAAAACAGGAGTTCAATGGCATCAACTTCCAGTTAAGGCATTATTTGAAGAAAATGTATTAAGTTGGGAATCGGTTTATTATCATTATCGAAAATGGTGTAAGGCAGATATTTTAAAAAAAATCTGGACAAGCATTTTAGAAAAAAACAAATCAAAATTAGACCTTTCGAATGTAGATTTTGATGGTAGTCATACCTCTGCAATTAGGGGTGGTGAAGAAGTAGAATATCAAGGTAGAAAGAAACGTAAAACCACTAACTCATTGTATTTAAGTGATAAACAAGGAATTCCATTAGCCATTTCAGAACCTGTAGCTGGTAACCATAACGATCTTTTTAACATAGAAGTTCAGTTTGAAGTGATAACGGGAACTTTAGAGCAAGCAAAAATTCCAGTTGAAGGACTTTTTTTAAATGCTGATGCGGGCTTTGATTCTAAAGAATTTAGGTTGTGTTGTGAGAAAAAAGAAATACATGCAAATATTTGTTTCAATAAAAGAAATGGCGATACAGATAGAGATGAATATTTTGACCAAGAACTTTATAATGAGAGATATAAAATAGAAAGAACAAATGCTTGGATGGATAGTTTTAGATCCATATTAAATAGATTCGACACAACAGTTACAAGTTGGCTAGGCTTTAATTATTTAGCATTCATCGTAATTGCTCTAAGAAAATTTAATAAAATAAAAGTTTAAATCACTTCTAAATTTAATTTTTAAAACATAAAATAAAATATGAAGAATTTTTTTTTGTTTATTTTTCTAAGCTTACTATTAAGCTGTAAGAAAGATGATAGTATTTTAAAATACAATCAAGCAACAAATAATATTGAGCTCACAGATAAGGATTACGTTATTTTAGCTTTTGATGTATTAAATACATCAAAAAAAGAAATTGAAAAAAAGGAAGTTTCTATAGAATTCAGAAACGAAAGTAAGATAAATCTTAACTTAGACAGTATTTTTATTCAAAATCCTAACTTCAATTTTAAAAGTAGTGCTTATGAAATGAGAGTTCTTTTACAGAAAGTTAATTTTAAAGATTCATTAGTTAGTGATACAGAAAAATATAAGATAATGACTTTATCATCTACTGAATTAAATAGTGGACAAACAAGTTTTAAAGAACTTTTAAAATAGTAAGAAAGGCATCGAATTTCTCGATGCCTTTTCAGTTAATAAACTAATTAGTTATTTATTTTTCCGGACGCAATTTATTGCTAAATGTAATTTTATAAGGTTTTTCGGTGTTTATATCGCCTTTCATCACATAAATAAACTTGTGTTTTGTTGCTTTATCGGTATTTATATAAATGGTTTTCTGAGTTGCTTTGTCGTAAATACTGGTAATTTCGGTATTCACAATGCGCATGTTTTTTGCTAAACCAGTACTTTTTTCGGTGAAAACCATTCCTTTATACAACGTACTATTGTTGTTTTTTACCACCATTTCTTCGCCTGTAAATCCTTGTGTAAAGAACAAAATAGAATATTCTTTTGCAGTAGCGTCATACATTTCCAAGAACTTTTGTTGGGTGCTTGCACTCACTGCTCTAAAATCATTTCTTATTTGTTCGGTATAAAAAATGGCTTCTTTTTCCTTTTTAATCAATTCGGGTTTTTCGTTGGTCGTAGCGGTATCGATGTTTTTTTTCTTAGCAGTTTTGCACGATACCATACCCAAAACGCATGTAATAAAAATTAATTTGCTGTATTTCATAATAAAATTTTATCGCAAGGTAGCTTGATTCACTATCTTTGCAAGATACAAATTTCAAAGCATAAACCATTCAAAAAAACCTATACAAATTATTTTTTAGGCTCTTTAGGAAGGTTTCATCTTTTTAAATCCACAATTTGTGGAACATATTGTAGAATATTATGCACAATTTCGATGTTATTATTATTGGCGGTGGTGCTTCGGGCTTTTTCACGGCAATTAACTTGGCAATGCAAAATCCAGATGTTCGCATAGCAATTTTAGAAAGAAGCAACGAAGTGCTTTCTAAAGTCAAAATTTCGGGTGGCGGACGTTGCAATGTAACCCATGCGTGTTTTATTCCAAATATGCTAACAAAGTATTACCCGCGGGGCGAGAAAGAGTTAAAAGGGCCTTTTCATACATTTTGTACAGGCGATGTAATGGAATGGTTCAGTGAACGCGGTGTGTCGCTAAAAATAGAAGAAGATGGAAGGGTTTTTCCAGAATCGGATAATTCTCAAACCATTATCGATTGCTTTTTGAACGAAGCTGAAAATCTCCATATTAAAGTTATCAAACAAACCATTGTGCAGCAACTTTCTAAGGAGGAAAATCTTTGGAAAATCGAAACATCTAAAGAAACCTACCAGGCAAAACAAGTGGTTATGGCAACGGGCAGCAACGTTAAAATTTGGGATTTGCTTAAAACGGTAAATCATACAATTGTAAATCCGGTTCCTTCGTTATTTACTTTCAATATTAAAGACGATCGCATTAAAGATTTAATGGGTGTTTCAACCGAAATGGTTTCTTTAAAAGTAAAAGATGCTCCTTTAAAGGCAAGCGGTCCTTTGCTTATTACCCATTGGGGAATGAGTGGTCCTGCAATTTTAAGACTTTCGGCTTGGGGTGCACGCGAATTGTTCCAGAAAAACTATCAGTTTCAACTAATCGTTAATTTTACCAATGATTTGGTCTTTGATGAGGTTTTAGATGAATTAATGCAATTGAAACAAAATAATCCTAAAAAAACAATTTACAAACATGCGCATTATGGCTTAACCATGCGTTTGTGGCATCAATTGGTTCAGGCATCAGGCATTACAGAAGCAATGATTTGGGCAGATGTACCTAAAAAACAGTTGGTAAAATTAGCAGAGCAACTCACCAAAGCCACATTTAATGTAAACGGAAAAAGCACGTTTAAAGACGAATTTGTAACGGCCGGCGGAATTGACCTCAAAGAAGTAAATTTTAAAACAATGGAAAGTAAATTGCAAGATAATTTGTATTTTACAGGCGAAATTTTAAATATTGATGCCATCACTGGCGGTTTTAATTTTCAAAATGCCTGGACAACAGGTTTTTTAGCAGCGAATGCCATTGCAGCAAAATATTAAAAAATTTATTTGAAATAAAGTTACTGTGACGCCATTTCAATTTTACCAAAAGCTAAAAAAAATTAAATAGATATAATGACAACTTTAGATACATTCAAAACTACAAACTACACAAAACCAACCACCAAAGGTTCGTTTACTTTTTCAGCACCCAGCAATATTGCTTTGGTAAAATATTGGGGCAAAAAAGAACATCAAATTCCTGCAAATCCGTCGTTGAGTTTCACCTTGAACAACTGCAAAACAGTCACCACATTGCAATACGAACCAAAAACAGAGAAAAACATTTCGTTTGATTTGCTATTTGAAGGTCAACCTAAAGAATCATTCCGACCAAAAATTCAAAAGTATTTCGAACGCATTCAGGATTTGTGTCCGTATATCTTAGATTATCATTTTACGATTGATACCAAAAATACGTTTCCACACAGTTCTGGTATTGCATCATCGGCGTCGGGAATGGCGGCATTGTCGGCAAATATCATGGCGTTGGAAAAGTTGATACACCCCAACCAAACCGAAGCATATTATTTGCAAAAAGCATCCTTATTGGCTCGTTTAGGATCGGGGAGTGCATGCCGAAGCATTAAAGGAAACATTGTAGTTTGGGGAGCAACCGAAAGTATTGAAAACAGTTCTGATTTGTTCGGAGTTGATTTTCCGTATGAAATAAATGCGGTTTTCCAGAATTATCAAGATACGATTTTATTGGTTGATAAAGGCGAAAAGCAGGTTTCTAGCACCGTGGGCCATGAATTAATGCACAATCATCCATTTGCAGCACGTCGCTTTCAACAAGCTCATGAACATATTGCAAAGCTGAAAGAAATTTTAAAATCGGGCAACTTAACAGAATTTATTGCATTGGTAGAAAGCGAAGCATTAACGCTGCATGCCATGATGATGACCTCGATGCCGTATTTTATTTTAATGAAACCAAATACCTTGGAAATCATCAATCAAATCTGGAAATTCAGAGAAACAACCCATGTTCCGGTTTGTTTTACGTTAGATGCAGGTGCAAACGTACATGTGTTGTACCCGAATGATTATAAAGAAGAAGTTCAGAAATTTATTGCAAATGAATTAGCAAAATACTGCCAAAACAATCAATTTATACATGATGAAATGGGCTTTGGAGCGATAGAATTATAATCGGATGAATTTTCTGCAAGCTATCAAAACCTCATAGGTATTAAACAATTACAGCTTTTAAAAATTAATCTATTGAAAACCGAAAACTGCACCCATTGCCACAAAACCATCACCTGCAACGTGGATGATATTGCAAACTGCGATTGCCAAAAAGTGGAGCTTTTAGATGAAACTGTTGCGTTTTTATATGAAAAAACACGGCACGATTGTTTATGTAACGACTGCCTAAAAAAGTTCGATGAACTCACAAAGTTTTCATTGACCAATAAATTTCCAAAACGTCCAACAGAGTTGGTGGAAGGTTTGCATTTTTACATAGAAAATGGCTTGTTTGTGTTTACAGAAACCTATCATTATTTAAAAGGAAGGTGTTGCCAAAACGGCTGCCGACATTGTGTGTATGGAATTCATAAATAATTAACCAACTTATTAATTAAATTTGTACATTTGTTTTACAAAATAGAATGATTATGAAAGGTCCGTTGTTTTACTCAAAGATCTTATTGTTTGGCGAATACGGAATTATTAAAGATTCTAAAGGCTTAGCAATTCCGTATAATTTTTATAACGGAGCGTTGAAGATTGATGAAAATCAAACCGAGATTACGCAAAAATCGAACAAAAGTTTAAAAGCATTTGCAACCTATTTGAACCAGTTAATGGCAAACGAGCCAGAGTTGGTTCAGTTTGATATGGAAGCTTTAAACAAAGATGTAGAAGCTGGTATGTATTTCGATTCCAGTATTCCACAAGGATACGGTGTAGGAAGCAGCGGTGCTTTAGTGGCTGCGATTTACGATAAATATGCAACTGATAAAATCACTGTTTTAGAAAATTTAAACCGAGAAAAATTACTTGTTTTGAAGAAAATTTTCGGTAGAATGGAATCGTTTTTTCACGGCACATCTTCTGGATTAGATCCTTTAAATAGTTATTTAAGTTTACCTATTTTAATCAATTCAAAAGATCATATCGAACCAACTGGCATTCCATCGCAAAAAGAAGAAGGAAAGGGTGCTGTGTTTTTAATTGATTCTGAAATGGTTGGCGAAACCGCACCAATGGTCACTATTTTTATGGATAACCTTAAAAATGAAGGTTTTAGAAATATGATGAAATCACAGTTTGCCAAATATACCGATGCAGCTGTTGAAAACTTTTTGAAAGGCGATTTTAAGACCTTGTACCAAAACACTAAAGAGCTTTCTAAGATTGCATTGAGCCACTTTAAACCAATGATTCCTGAAAAATTTCACCACGTTTGGCAACAAGGAATTGATAGCAATGATTATTATTTGAAATTGTGCGGATCGGGTGGAGGAGGCTACATTTTAGGTTTTGCACCTGATTATGATAAAGCTAAGGAAGCGTTAAAAGATTATAAATTAGAATTGGTTTACAAGTTTTAAAAATGATACAAAAACGAAAACTCAAAAGAACATTATTAAAATTTCTTAGTTTCTTTTCGGTTGTTCGTGGATACAATATAGCTGTTGTAGTGTTGGCACAATACTTATCGGCAATCTTTATTTTTGGCTCTCAATCGAGAGCCATTACTGTTTTAACAGACGGTGGTTTGTTTTTAATCATTTTCAGTAGTTCGCTTGCAATTGCATCTGGATACATCATCAATAATTTTTACGATACCGAAAAAGATCTTATCAACCGACCTTATAAATCAATACTCGATAAAAAAATTAGTAAAACCACTCAGCTTCGGGTTTATTTTTTCTTAAATTTTTTAAGTGTTGCTATTGCTTGGTTGGTTTCGTGGCGGGCTGCATTTTTTTATGCTGTTTATATTTTCTTGTTATGGTTTTATTCACACAAGTTGAAAAAGTTTCCAATTGTGGGAAATATCACGGCATCGCTCTTGGTTTTAATTCCATTTTTTGGAATTTTAATGCACTTTCAAAATTTTAGTTGGGGCATTTTCGCTCATGGCTTTTATCTCTATTTAATCCTTTTTATTAAAGAATCGGTAAAAGATTTAGAAAATTTAAAAGGCGATTTCGCCAATAATTATCAAACCATACCGGTACGTTTTGGAAGCAAAGTCTCAAAAAGTTTAATTACTTTTTTGGTGTTGCTTACTTTAGTACCTGCATTTGCGTTAATTGCTTACTATAAAATAGGTTATATGCAATACTATTTTTATGTAAGCAGTGGGTTGCTATTGGCCTTTTTAATTTTTTTATATCAAGCATCCTCGCAAATTGAATACAAAAAGTTGCATATTTTATTAAAACTGATTATCATTTTAGGAGTGCTTTCCATTGTTTTGATCGATCCAAATGTAATCATCAATGGGAAAAACCTCGTAGTGCCTTATTTATAAACAATTGTTTTAGGATTTGATTTAACGAGATATTTCCATATCATTAAAGTTGCAACAATGATTGTTCCTAAAAAATAAGCAAGTCCAATAAACAGCAATCTTTGTGCATTGCTGTTAAAACTTTCAAATTCATTTACTTCTGAAAAAAGAGCCAAAAGCATATACATAGACAACAAAATCAGTGTACAAGCTATCAATACACCTACAACATTGTTTTTAAAAATAAGTTGAAAAATGAGAACAGCCAATAACCCAATCGCAAAAGGATTTAATAGGTTTGATGTTCCATGCCAATAAATAAGCACAGCAATTATCAATAGATATTCTACAAAATTTGAAAGAAACGAAATACTATTTTTCATAAACTAGGGTTTTAATTATCAACGCAATATTTAAGAAAAATAGTATGTGCTACTATAAATTTAAGTCATCACTATTGGTAACTTCTGATGTATTTATAGGTGTAACCGCAGGCTTTGGCTTCACACGGGCAAAAAAGAAAAAAATACACGTTACAAACCATCCCGCCCAAAACAAATAGCCGCCTGCATGAAACTGACTGTTCATATACTGATGGCTGGTTGATGTGAAATCGT
The DNA here is from genome assembly GCF_024628805.1 of Paenimyroides aestuarii. Taxonomy (NCBI): domain Bacteria; kingdom Pseudomonadati; phylum Bacteroidota; class Flavobacteriia; order Flavobacteriales; family Flavobacteriaceae; genus Paenimyroides; species Paenimyroides aestuarii. The sequence continues at coordinate 1,926,654 of NZ_CP102382.1, forward strand.
AAAAAGTATAGATAAGACCGATTAACCCCAAAATGATAAAAACTAAATTTACAATGCTAAAGTTTTTAAAAGTGGTGGTGCGTTTCACAATCCACAGAATAGCGATTAAAAGCAGTTGAATCACAAAAACCGCGGCAAAACCTTTATACCAATGTTTCATAAAAGCATATTCGGTATAAACAGTTGACACGCCAATGCGGCCAATAATTGACATTTTCGACAATAAAATTCCGGCAACCAAACTAATAATTGCCTGAATTAAAATAAGGATAACCCATTTATTTTTCATAACGTTTTTACAATTTAAAACTTATGGTAAAGATGCTAAATATTCTCGTATCTTTGTAAAAATTTTTTTAATGAATACGCAAGGCGGAAATAACGGCAATAAAAATAATAAAAAATCTTCTTTTTCTAAAAAGGGATCTTACGATAAAAGCAAACAAGGTGGATCGGCATCGGGCTCAAAATTTGGTAAACCATTTAAAAAAGACGACAAACCGTTTAAAAAATGGACCAACGACAAGCCCTCAAAAGCCTTAAAAACTACAACGGTTAAAGATGATACCATCCGTTTAAACAAATATGTGTCCAATTCAGGTGTGTGTTCACGTCGAGATGCAGACTTGTACATTCAATCGGGAAATGTCACTGTAAATGGAGAGGTTATCACCGAAATGGGCTACAAAGTAAAACCAAACGATAAAGTGGTTTTTGATGGAGTTTTATTAAACCCAGAAAAAAAAGTATATGTTTTATTGAACAAGCCGAAAGGTTTTTCTACCTCAGACGATGAAAATGTTTCTAGCGTGTATGATTTGGTTCGCAATGCTTCCACATCGATCTTAAAACCAGTGGGTAGAATGGATAAAAGCACAGTGGGGCTATTGTTGTTTACAAACGACAACGAAATGATTCAGAAATTTACAAATGCCGCACAGCATTCTTCAAAACTTTATCAGGTTTCGTTAGATAAAAACTTAAAATTCGACGATTTAGAGAAAATTCAAACAGGTGTTTATATCAACGAACATAAAGTTTGGGTGGAAGAAATTTCGTATGTAGAAAATCAACCAAAAAGCGAAGTAGGCATAAAAGTAAAAACATCAAACGTAAAAGTGGTTCGTGCCGTTTTTGAAAAATTGGGCTACAACGTGATAAAATTAGACCGTGTGATGTATGCTGGATTAACCAAATGGGGTATTGCCCGCGGACAATGGCGTTTTCTTACCGAACAAGAAGTCATAAATCTTAAAAATATAAAATAAATGAAAAGCCGTTTCAAACAAAAGATTGAAACGGCTTTTTTTATAATGCTGGAAGAGTATTTTTTTACCACTCCGTTTTTGTTGCCAATAAATGTCTAATCACGGTTTCGGCGCTGTGAAGTCCAAATAAGCCCGGCATCCAACTATTGGTTCCAAAAAATGATTTTTTAAAGTTGGTTCCGTCGGTCATTTTTAAACTGCTTTCATCTGGTTTTTCTAAAGAAAAAACGGCTTTTACCCCACTTTTTACGCCCATTTTTCGCAAGCGTTTACGCACTACTTTTGCTAAAGGACATACATCGGTTTTGCTAATATCTTTAACAACCACTTTGCTGGCAAGCATTTTTCCACCGGCTCCCATGTTTGAAATTACTTTTACACGTGCTTTTTTCGCGGCTACTATTAAGTGCAATTTTGGCGTGATACTGTCAATACAATCTAAAACGTAATCGTATTCGGAAGTTACAATTTCATGGGCACGTTCGGGAGATACAAATTCTTGAATACGTGTTAAATTTAATTTCGGATTTATATCCATTAAGCGGTTGCCCACAATCTCTACCTTTGGTTGACCAACCGTGCTGTGCAACGCTGGTAATTGTCGGTTTATATTGGTGATATCTACCGTGTCGCCATCCACAATAGTTACATTTCCAACACCTGCACGCACTATAAATTCTGCTGCAAACGATCCAACACCTCCTAAGCCAACAATTAATACATTTGCCTTTTGCAAAGCTTCAATTCCCTCTGGTTTAAATAATAATTCTGCTCTTTCTTGCCAAACAGCCATCTAAAAATAAATTGTGTAAAACTTCTTCGATCGAAAAATCGATTCCGTTTTACTGGTTAAAAACTCGGTTATAATTTTCTGCAATTATAGGTTCTAAATTGATATTTAAAACACTTTTTGCTTTGCTATACACTTCAAAAATTGTTTGATCAATCATATCTGTTTCAAAAAAAAGCCGATTGAGCGGAATGGTTTTCAGCACCATTTCCAAGTCGGGGTTTTGCAACAAATATTTTCCAAACGATAAATAAAACCCATTGTTAACTAAACTCTCAGCTACCTGACTGTTTTTTGAAAAGCCATGAATAATCATAGGAATAGTTAGTTTTAGATCTTTTTTAATCTCAATGATTTCTTGATAGGCAGCAACGCAGTGCAAAATTACTGGTTTTTTATGTTTTTCGGCCAAAAGCAATTGCGGAATCACTATTTTTTTCTGAATTTCAATCGAAGTTGTAATCCTTTTGTCTAAACCGCATTCGCCAACTGCTTTAAAATTGGGAAGATGTATCGCATGCTCAATTGCTGCCATGTCATTCAAAAAGTTTTCTTCATTGATATACCATGGATGAATGCCTACTGTGAAATGCGGTAATTCTGTATTTATTTCGTTTGGATATTGATTTACTAATTCTACAATTTCATTATTGTTTGAAAAATGGTGGGTGTGAATATTGTAATACATGAGCTAGAATTTTACACCAGCCGTAATTGCGGTATTCAAAAAGTTCACATCGGGCGTTATTGGGCATGAATAACCAATTGTATAAGCACAATATGGATGATAGGCTTTGTTAAAATCAAGTACAATTTCGTTTCCATCAGGAATTTCAATATCTAAATAACGTCCGGCTCCGTAGGTTTCATTTCCGCTGGTTTCATCGATAAAAGGCAGAAACAAGTGTTTTTTGAAGCCTTTTCGCTTTATAAGTTCTATATTTTGATACACTTCTAATTGATAATTTACATCATCAATCGTGAAATGTAAAATTCCGAAACGTTTGTAATTTGGAGTGTGTTTTCCAGAAGTTGGCATTTTAAAAACAGCTTGCTTTTTTAAACGTTCTAATCGGGCCTTAACTACAAATTTTTTATTATATGGATAGAAATTTAATCCTTTAAAATCCTTCAACTCATCTGTTTTTAAAGGAGTAGTTTCTTGATTAAGATATGATTCGTTGAGTGCCTTTTGATAAGCAAGCACTTCCTTTTCAGATTGTTGAGAAAAAGTTAAATTGCTGTATAAAAGAAAAAAAATCAGTAATTTTCGCATGTTATTTTTTTATTCAAATTTACTATTTATTTTGTTTAACTCTTTAAATAAGAATTGAAATGAAAAATTTTAAAATTACTTGGTTGTTCGTAGCATTTTTTATGCTTAGTGGCATTGGTTTTGCTCAAGAAGCGCAATCTGCACATACTGTTGACAGTGTTCAAACAACATTTTCTGTAGAGATTAATGCAGATACCACGCTAAAAGATCTTAAAGAAATTGAAGAAATGTTGCAAAAAAATTACAACATACATGTAACATTTGAAAATGTAAAGACAATTGATAATAAAATCGTTGCCATACGCATGCAACTCATAAACGGAAATCAATCGTTTATGAGATCAATTAAAAATTCGGATCGAGCTATTGACCCATTTGCTATACGCATTACCAAAATCGAAGGTGATAAATACGATGTGCAACTCGCTACTAATTCAGCAAAAATGGGTGTAAATAGTATTTCTAAAAATCCATTTTCAGCATTTGATTCTTTATCAGAAAAAACATTTAATTTCCAATCCGAATTTTCAAATTTCAGTGAAGAATTAGAAGAAGTGTATCAGCAAATGCAGGCTTCGCAACAAAGGTTTCAAGAATTTTTTAAAGATTTTAGAGACGAAGCTAAGCAATTCTTAGAAGTGCCTGCAGAGCAAAATGAAAAACAAATTAAAAAGGAATTATAATAAACAGTCACTTTTTTCGTTACAATTAGAAAATATAAAAATGAAAAAAATTGTTTGTAGTATTATTGGGTTAATGGGTTTCTTTGCAAGTGCACAAGAATCTTATGCGAAATTAGAAGAAACAGAAAAGCAACTACCTAATAATTATGCGGTTACATATGAATTTATTGGCAGTAGTACAGGTTTGATAAAAGTTTCGGGAAGCTCGTCACTAAACGATTTAAAAGAGATTGAGCAGCTAGCAGAAAACCATGGAATTAAAATTTCGTTTGTAAACCAAAAATTCAACCGCAATCGATTAGAGTACATAGAGCTTATGTATTTGAGTAACGGAAAATGGGAAACTTTAACTTTTGGAACCGACGATTTAAAGCTTTTGCCATTTGGCATTTCTTTTTTTCAAGATAAAAGACAAGGAAAAGAATCGAAGCGTTTTTCTATTAAAAATAATAAAAATAGTAGAGCAGCATTTTCCGAGAATATTGATTATGAAATTATATAATTGAACAAGAAAGGCTTTTAAAGCCTTTTTTTATAAACCACAAAATGAAAAAATATATCCTGTTTTTTGGTATTTCGTTACTGTATGCGTGTTCCTCCAAATCGCACGAGCATCAATTGAAAGAGTTTTTTTCGTTGGATAAAAAACATACAGAAATATCAGGAATGATTTATCAAGAGCCAACTCAGCAATTGTGGATGTTGCAAGATAAAGGCAATCCACCGGAATTGTATGTATATTCGGTTGATGGTGCTTTTAAACATTCGGTTTTTGTGAATAATCAAAAGAATACGGATTGGGAAGATTTATCGCAAGACAGTTTTGGAAATATTTATATTGGCAACTTTGGAAATAACGAAAACAAGCGTAAAGATTTGCGTATTCTAAAGATTGATGCCTCACAGCTACATTTAAAAACGGTTGATGTGGTACAAGAAACTACTTTTTTTTATGAAGATCAAACTGATTTTCCACCGAAAAAAAGTAATTTGTGGTACGATTGTGAAGCCTTTGTAACCACTACCGACGCATTTTATCTGTTTACCAAAAACAGAGCAAAAGGATTTGATGGGTCTTTTTTTGTTTATAAAATTCCGAATAAAGCAGGGAATTTCAAAGCTCAGAAAATAGCTGTTTTAAAAACCTGCAGAAATTTTAAAAGCTGTGCTATCACAGGTGCGGCAATGAACAAAGACGGCAACCAAATAGCATTGTTAACGCATGATAAAGTGCTGTTGATTCCATTTGAAAACGATGCTTCTTTCAATCAAGAAAATATTACGATAAAAGAATTGGGACATTATTCGCAAAAAGAAGCGATAACTTTTAAAAATAACCAAGAGCTTTTTGTGGCAGATGAAAAGGAAAAAGGCAAAGACGGAGGAAAAGTTTTTGCATTGCAAGTAAACTAAAAAGTAAAACCAATACCAAAACTCACTAAACTGTTTTCTTTGCTGGTGAATATACCTCCGTAAGCCGTAAAAGAATCTAAGGCATTTAACCATAAACCGCCGCCATAACTGTGGTACCATTTATTGTTTGGGTTCCATTTATTCCATACCTTGCCCAGGTCGTATCCGGCATATAATCCATAACTCAAAGGCAATATGCCATTGGTAATATGTTTCATTTTATAACGAATATCTTGGCTGGTTACAAACGATGTATCGCCCATAAAACGCTGTTGGCGGTAACCTCGTAAACCATTATTCGCACCCAAAGTAGCAGCTTGGTAAAATTTATAATCATTGCCAAAAACTTTCTCTAAGGAATAAGTAGAAGACCATGTAAGTTTTTTATTGTTCGAAATTGGCGTTACAAAATTTAATTTGGTGTTTAAATACTGGTGTGTTTTACTAAAATCATCTACAAAGAAACGGTTTCCAAACAGCAGCATAAATCCTAATCCAACCGTAGGTTCTTGTGTGTTATCGTAATTCTCGAATTGGTATTTAATGCGTGTTCCCACAAAATCGGTTCGGGTGTAGGTATCGAATAAATTAATAAGCAGTTGCTCATCAATTAAGCGGTTATTGGTTTCTTCGATTTTAACAGATTCATACGTTGCACCAATTAAAAACGAACTTCCGTTGCGGCCTTTCCATTCGTAAGCCGGTTTTAGTTCCATTTGCGAAGTTCGAACTCGGTAATAATTATCTCTAAAAGCATCTTTATTATAGGTTGCTAAATTATCAAATCCAAAAAAGTTTCTGGTAAAGTTTGATGAAGTAGCCAATGCCTCTATATTCCAATAGCCTGTGTTGGAATAATCTTTAAAACTGCCTTTGTAAGCTGCAAAAATTCCTGATGTGGCAAAATTAAATTTAATGCGTAGTTGATGCTTTTGCGAATATGGGTTTTGGTTGAATTTTCTAATAGTGTAAGTTCCGTTTAAGCCCAACATCACTCCGTTGTCGCGATTGTAACCAGCATCCGGCAAAATGGCTAAAATATTTAAAGGTGCTTTGCGGTAATCATATTGATTTAAATTGTATTGATCGCGCAACACCACACGTGCATTTCCTTTTTCTTCGATTGTAATTGGTTTTGATGCATAATCGAATATTTTAGTGTTTGTTTTTGAATTGATTTGATACACATCATGGTTTTTTCCGCCGACTAATTTTAAGCGAATTGATGATTTTTCTCCCGTCACTTTAATGGCATCATCATCGTCTAAACCATACACCCAGATTTCTTTTGTAGTTTTTGGATAATAAGTATAAGAATGCATCAATGTATCGGTAGATTTTTTTGTGCGGTAATGCTCAATTGCTACTTTGTCTTTTGAAGTGTTTATAACCAATGAATCCTTTTTATTGGTTCCAGTAACAACGCCGTATTTAAACAATTCTTTGTAATATTTACCCGAAAAAGCAACTAATTTTGATCGGCGTTCTTTTAAAATTTCAATGATATCATCGCTGTATTGGTTGCGGATTTCCTTAGGTAAGTTGTTAAAAGCATCTTCAATCACTTGATCGTTCATGCCTTTTACCACTTCTTCGGCGCTTTGTTGCCAATCTTGTAAAGTGGTGTTTTGAAGAAAAACTTTATCCAGCGGAAAAGCCGACTTGGTAATCCATCGTGGTTTGCCATAATTGCCTTTAAAATGTTGCATGTGGCGCAACGGATTCAATTTATTTGCAAGCATGAGCAATTTTCCATCGATTTTTGCAAAAGCTTGGTCGCGGTCTCTTGGAATAGGCTGATAAATCACTTTGTGGTCGGTTTTTTGCTCCACCCAACGCCACTGATCGGCATGTCTGTCCCAATCGCCAATTAAAAAATCAAACATTCGGGCACGTAGATACATTTTAGTATCAACTTTATATTTTGCATCTTTTTCCAAATTCACAAGTAATTCTTGGGTGCTGATGATATCCGCTCCTTTTCCCAAAGAAGGAACATCTGCCTGCGATTTGTGTGGGCGTTCTTCAATCATATACAATTCGTTTCCATAAGTAGCATTGTATTTGCCCAGTGCATTTTGTTTGGGAACGAAATAAAGCTTTGGATTGGTGTGATACAATTGCACCGCATCAGACAATTGACCTAAGATAAATGCCGTGTAGGGGTGAGAAGTGGTGTAATAATCATCGATAAAATCTAAAACATAGGTGTCTTCTAATTGATCTTCAATATAAGTGTCTTTAAAAATGGCCGATTGCAAAAACTGTTTGGAACTTTTACGCAGGCCCCGCATTACAAATTGTTTTCCGTTTTTATCTTCTAACCATAACGACATTGATTGATTGCCACCACCTGAAATTACAGGTTTTAAACCGCCGTATAGTGTTTCCAAATTGGCCACATTTGCGTTTACTTTGGTTCCGTAAATGCTTCGGTAATGATTGCCGAAAAGAAATCTGTAAGTATTTGATTTCTTTGTAGCTTCTAATGGATAAACCGATGCCATGATTGTTTTTTCGGTGACTTCCGGAAAATTTGCCTCGTAATCATCCGGACACATAATGGTTTTCTTGAAAACAACTTCCTCACCCAATTCGGTCATTTTATGAAGAAACACATCTACGTGATTGTCTTTGTAAATTTTTAAAGTGGCAAATCCCAAACTTCCGATGGAATAACTTGTTGGTTGCACGCTTCGTGCTTCTTCGATTTTTGATCCGGCACCGCTAATGAGTTGTTTAATACCATCATTTTCGATATACTGCAAATTGTGTTCATGCCCCGAAACAAAAACCACTTGCTCTTTGTCTTTTGTAAGCGTTTTTAAGCGATCAATCATCATTCTGTAGTAGGTGTGTTGCGTATCTGCCGGACTTGCACCCGATGTTTTTCGAAGGTAGTTTGCAATACTTCCCAAAACCGGCAAAGGCATTTTTTTATAAGGAAAAAGATGATTTCGGGCAGAAAAAAAGCCTCCGTGTGTTCCATTTGTCAAAATAGGGTGGTGGATGGCTACTACGGTAACTTTGTTTTGATTTTTATTGATTAAACTTCGAAATTCTTCAAAAAAATCCTCACGCGTTTTAACGGCACTTTCTTCGTTTATATTGGGATATTTGTCCCAATTTTGAATAAACCATTCGCTGTCAATGGTGATAATAATAAGTTGATCATTGATTTCAACCACATCAATTGCTTCATATTTTTTTGGAAGAAAAGCGTTTTTACCCAATTTTTTTTCAACATATTCTTTTTGTTCCATTAAGCCATCAAGTCCGTGGTACCAATCGTGGTTTCCAGCCAAAAAAATTGTTTGACCCTTTACAAATTCCGCCAAATTGATTTGTGCGTCTAATTTTTCTTCGGCCGTTTCCCGGTTTTTATCTTTCGGTTTAGGCATCCCCAAAGGATAAATATTATCACCCATGAAAAGCAAAGTCTTCGGGTTGTTTTCTTGTTTTAGATAACCTTCAACTGTTTGCAATAATTGCTGTGCTTTTGGTTCATCGGCATTTCCTGCATCGCCCACAACAACAATTTCATGCAATAAATTACCTTTGCCATCGTTAGTAATCATATCGCGCGAAAATTCCTTACCCACTTGTTCATGAAAAGATGCACAAGCATTCATCAAAAAAAGAATTAAAGCAAAAGCAGATATCTTTGCAATATGTAAGTTAAATTTCATAATTTTAATTTGTAAAAAAACCGTCAATGGAACTTTTATTAAAAGCCGAATCATATATTTTTAAGCTGTTCAAAGATAAACTATCTTCTGAATATATGTATCATGATTATTTGCATACTTTGCGAGTGGTGACAGCTGTAAATGAGTTGATCAGCGGCATGTCTATTTTAGAGCCCGATGCCACTGCATTGAGACTTGCTGCTTGGTTTCACGATTCGGGCTATGTGGATGGATGCGAAAATCACGAAGAAAAAAGTTGTGCAATTTTTAAAGATTTTCTTGCGGAATACCAATTTGAAACAGTAGATACAGAGAAAGTGTGTAGCCTTATTTTAGCTACAAAATGTGCTCATTTTCCTGAGAATTTATTAGAAATGTGCATGAAAGATGCCGATTTTTATCATTTTACGCTAGATAATTACAGTGAATTGGCAGAATTGCTAAAAGTTGAAATTGAAAAAACCTGCGACAAGCAAATTGCAGAAGTGGATTGGTGCAACGAAAATTTAATTTTTCTAACCCAAAAACATTATTTTTTCACCGATTATGCCAAACAAAACTGGCAGCCTAAAAAAGAAAAAAATCTTTCAAAAATCCGTGAAAATCTAGAAAAGTTAAAGAACAATAAAAAAGGCAAAAGCAAAGAGTTAAAAGCAAAGAAGTTAGAAAAATTAGAGCGGCCAGAACGTGGTATAGATACCTTGTTTCGTGTAACTTTGAACAACCACACCCAATTAAGTGCCATTGCAGACAGCAAAGCCAATATTTTGTTGTCCGTAAATTCTATACTAATCACCATATCGCTAACGGTAATTATACCAAAATTAGACAGTCCAAGTAATGCACATTTAATAATACCTACTTTTATATTGTTGATTTTTAGCGTGGTAACAATTGTTTATACCATTTTGGCAACAAAACCAAAAGTGAGTTCAAATACCATTAGCAAAGCAGATATTGAACAGCGCAAAGCGAATATTTTGTTCTTTGGAAATTTTCATCAATTGCAATTGACCGATTTTAACGAGGCGATGAACGATTTAATGAAAGATCGCGATTATTTATATGATACACTCATCAAAGATTTGTATTTTTTAGGTTTGGTTTTAAATAAAAAATACAAAAGATTGAGTATAGCCTACACGGTTTTTATGTATGGAATTATAATTTCGGTAGCCGCATTTTGTTTTGCTTTTATACGGATTTAGTTAAATAATCAACATAATCGGTATAAGTGAACACTTTAAAATCAGCTGTGTTAAAATCTTTATTGATGCGCACCCGCAAGGCTTTCAAATCGGTGATGCCTTGCAGATCTTCAACAGTAATAAATTCGGTTTCGCCAATAAGGTATTGTTTGTTTTTTAAAAAATCGATATAACTTAGATAATCAATTTTGTCTGCATCGCTTAGATAAACAATGGTTAGTTGATTTGCTTGTACCAAGCGCTCTTGGGTGTTTTTAATCAAAGCCTTTGCCAAGCGTTTTTTAATAAGTTCAAACCGAACATCGTCATTGCTTTCCACATCAAACCTTTTTTCATCCATTCTAAACTTAATCGAAATAGGTTCGTTGTATGCTAAAATTAAACTCGTTAATTGCATATCAAAATGTAACTGAGGCTTTAAATACTGATGCATCACCACAGCTTTGCACATGACTTGCAATTGCCATAAGCGCAAATTGTGCAGGTACATAATGTCATAAATTTGTGTAGGTGTGATGCTGTTGCCAATAAACAAATTGTGTTCCACACCATCTGTTCTAAAACGTTCAAAATAATGGGGATACAATTTTTGTGCAGCAATTTGTTCACTATCTAAAATGTCGGTAAGTTGCTTGTTTACAGTTTGTAAAGCCATTTCATATTTTTTGCGTTGATGCCAAAAAAGCTCATGTTTTTCATCTAAATGCTCCTTATATTTTTCAATAATTGCGCTAAATTCGTCTTTTTCGCTTAATTGTTTAAAAAGAGGGTGAATGGTATCGGTTATGTAGCGATAAATTTGGCTTTCTGCTACAAAATGATGCGTTTTTAATTGATTTTGAAAATAAGCAATTTCATTGATTCGTTGCTGAAATAATATGGAATTTTCAATGGGTTTAATGGCTTCAAGCACTTTCAAAATTTCTTTTAATTGCTTGCGCAAATCTGCAAGCATGGCTTTGTTTCGTAGTTTGGTTGATGATTGAATATCGGTTTCACCATACAACGGATAAATTGCATCAAAGACAATTTCTTTTAAAACGGCTTCTTTGTTGTGTGTTTTTGCAAAATAATAGTTTTTTGCTTGCTCTTCAAACTTCCAGTTTACGCTTGGGTGAAAATTGGTATATTCGCGCTGAATGATCGCATCAAGTTCGTTTTTTACATCGATTTGATATTTAACAAACGTGTCGTTGATAAGTGGCATTACATCGTTTAGCTTATTTGCGTTTACTGTGTGCAAGGCAAAAGGAGTGCCGCTTGTGAGTTCTATATATGCCTGATAAGCATCGGTTTTTTTAATGGGAGCCAGAATAAAACTGCGAATATTTTTTGATTCCAAATATTTTAAATAAGGCAACCAATCTTTTTGGTGATACAGTTCTAAAATGTCGGTTACACAGTAATAATTAATCGCATTGTTAAATTGTTTAAAAAACTTTTTTGCAGCAGCAACAATGTCTTTTGGGGTATTTTTAGGAAGTTTAAAAACACTTTTAAAATCGGCTGCCAGCGGCAAATCGATAAAGTCAAAATGGATATCGTTTACAAAGAAAATCCCATAATCAATATCTTTTTGTTTAAAAATAGATTGAAAAATTTCTTTACCCGCGGTAATACTCATACCTTCCTGACCGGGTTTTAAAAGATTTGTTTTAATGTTTGATATAGTGTTTTCGGTGGTTACATCGGTTAGCGTGATGATACCAAATCCTTTCAAAATCCAACTATTAATTGGAAATTTTTCTTTCCAAATGGCAATATTATTGTAATTGCGTTTCAGTGTTTTAATATCTTCTGGGGTAATTTCCTGCGCCTTTTCTGTTGGAATTAATTCGGTAAAATCTACATTCAACGTGATTCTGTAATGCTTAATAACGCCGTTTTTATCAGGTATATCGTAAAACATTGGTCTTGAAACATCGAAATTTTCGCCATACCAACTGTTTAGAATAATACAACAGCTAAAAATATAGTATTCATCGCTATTAAATTCGCGAAAATTAATTTCAAAAGCTTCCCCCGCTTCGTTGATTATTTTTTGAAAACGCTGTGTGAAATTAAAATTGAAATTTTGCAACGGTAAACTCACCGCCTTTATTTCATTGTGCGTTAAAGCAGTAGGAAAAAGGTCTGCTAATAAGTTGTGAATTAAAGGTAAATTATCGTAAATCTCTTTTTTAGAGGTAATTCCGGTGTATAGTTGAGGTACTTTTGCAACATCTTCCAGTAATGATTGAGCATAAATAGCGCGATAAGGCGTTTCGGTTTCTTTTGCAATTTCCTGCAAAGCATCAATCACTTTATGAAAAGAAATAACAGAATACAACGGACTTTCGTTGAAATAATCAAGACCTAAATTCAACTCTTCGCTCATAGAAAAAACTTTTCACAAAGGTACAATTTTGGATGATTTGTTTGCTAGTAACTAAAAAAATAGTTTAAAAACTAAAAAAATAGTTGTGTAACTAAAATTTTAGTTTAAATTTGTATTATCAAAATTGGAATTATGGAAAAACTGACCAATAAAGAAGAGGAAATCATGCAAATTATATGGCAACTAAAAAAAGTATTTGTAAACGATATTTTAGACGAGATGCCTGAACCCAAACCTCATTATAACACTCTTTCAACCATTGTACGGTTGTTAGAAGAAAAGGGCTTTTTAGCACATAAAAGTTATGGAAAATCGCATCAATATTATCCACTGGTTAGTTTAGAAGCTTATCGTGGGGTTTTTGTGAAAGATTCTATTAAAAAATATTTTGGCAATTCGGTTTCAAATATGGTAAACTATTTCGTTAAAGAAGAGAAATTAACACCAACAGAAATCGATGAACTAATGAAGATTATTGAAGACAATCAAAAAAGTTAGCCTATGCATCCGTTTCTTGAATACTTATTAAAAGCAAATCTGCTGCTTGTTTTTTTCGTTTTATTCTATAGTATATTCTTGAAAAAAGAAACATTTTATCAGCTAAACCGTTGGTATCTAATTGGATCAATTGTTGTTTCGGCAATCGCTCCTTTTATATCATTCACAAAAACGGTTTGGGTAGATCCAATTCCTGTTGAATATTCTATAAATAATGGCGAAAATGAAATTATTAATGAAGTTGCCGCAGAAACAAGTTTTTTAAAAACAATTGATATTCAACAAATTGCTGTTTATTTAATGCTATTTATAAGCTTGGTATTGCTCATCAAAAAAATATATGTATTAGCAAAACTATATTATTCTATAAAAAAAATGCCCAATAGCGGTGCATCCAACATCAAAATAACGTTAGAACAAAAAGTAGTTTACTCTTTTTATCGATGGATTGTGGTACCAGAAGACTTTTTTCAGTGGAAAAATCATCAATTGATTTTAGACCATGAGCGCATCCACCTAAACCAAAAACACACCTTTGATCTTATGTTAATTGAAGTGATTGCTGCGGTTTTCTGGTTCAATCCGTTGGTAAAAGTAATGCAAAGACAGATAAACAACAACCTAGAATATATTGTTGACGAGCAAATGGTGCAAAAAACCGAACCTGTTTTGTATCAAAAAAGTTTGTTGCAGTTTCAGGTACAAAAAAACATCCAATTTGCAAATGCGTACCACACAAGCGATATAAAAAGTCGCATTTTACAATTAAACTCTAAAAAATCAACTCGTATGAACAGATTAAAATTATTATTAGCAGCCCCGGTTTTAGTAGCTTTCTTTGTTATGTTTCAAACAGAAACAGTAGCACAAATTAGAGAGCATATCGAAGTGCAGGAAATTTCTGAAGGTGACACGTTAGAAGATTCTTTTTATATTCAGATTCATAGTAAATATGACGATGAATACTATGAAAGTGTGACAAAAAAATTACGAAAAGAAATCGACTTCGAAGTTAATTTCTACGATTTAAAACGAAATAAAGATGGTGATTTAACAGATATTAAAATATCTTATGTTAAGGAGCATCCAATTATATTCGGAAGATATTCAGCTGAAAATGGTAAACCTTTTGAACCTTTTAAACTTCATATTTATAAAAAGGGTAGTGGATATACCTTAGATGTAGTTTCAGATAAAGTAGAATATAATGAAATCATTTTGAAAGAAGAAGAGGTTTCATTTAATGCAGAAACTCTAAAAACCAACAGACAAGTTTTTGATGAAGTTGTGTCAAAATTCCCTGTAATTATTGATGGCGTTGCTTTTAGTAAAAAACAACTTAAAAATTTTGATAACAGCAAAATCCAGTCAATGAGTTTAAATCTTGATACCAATTCTAAAAAAGGTTTATCGCTATTATTGTCAACAAGTAGTGATGCTTCCCATGTGTTGTCAAGCAAACCAATAAAGAAAAAAATTCAATTGCCTACTAAGGACTCTGAAAAAGTGAATAACTTATTAAAACAAGATAAAACAGTAATTATTAAAGGGGAACCAACCAAAGTAAAAATTATTGCGAACAACGAGTTGTCTAGCGAACCTTTACGTTTATCAAACAGTATATATGATTATTCAACAGTTAATGTAACCAGACCTTATAATCCGTCACAATATAGAACAGTTGAAGAAATTTATACTTTGTATAAAGATGGAGACAAACCAAATACTAAAAGAACTGTTTACAAAGATGCGAATGGAAAAATTGTAAAAGTTGAAGATTCAAACGATAAAGAATCACTATTTGGTTCTAGTTATAATAGGGTTGTAACAAATAATATAGTGTATGTTGTTGATGATCAGATTGTATTAGAAGATAGTTTTCATAAAATCAACCCTGAAGATATAGATCAAATAACAATTCTAAAAGATCAAAAATCTAAAGAAAAATACGCTGCTACTAAAAAAGACGGTGTGATTGTAGTAACAACAAAAGCTAAGAAGAAAGTTTCGCTCAATCAAAATAAACAAGCACAACAAAAAAGGGAAGCACTAGTTAACAAAAAAAAGGAATTGCTTGCCGAACGTAAACAGAAGCTAAAAGAGCGAAAAAAAGAAATAGAAAAGTTAAAACAAATTAAAAAAGATTTAGAAACAGTGACATCTATCTTCAACGACGTAAAAGAAATTAAGAAAATCGAAGATGAACAATTCAAAATCACTAAAATATCAGCATCTATAACTCGTGAAGATGGTACAAAAGTGGAGTTGTCTGAAGATTATTAACACACTAAATAGTTTTTATTAACCATAAACCATCACAAAAGTTGGGAAGTTTAGAAAAACCCCAATTACATATTCGCTAAAAAAACAACAAATATCCATCAAAAAAATTATAATTGTTTATACTAAAACCGTAAATTGCACGTTTTTAAAACAAAACAAAACAAAATTTTATGAAAAAGACATTTAAAAGTGTTTTAATAGCCACATGCCTTTTGGCTGTAAGTCAGGTCAATGCACAGTCAAATGCACCTGTTAGCGTTTTTGACAACCTAAGCATCGAAGCTCAGTATGGATTAAACAACGCTTTAAGTCCAAACGAAGGAATAACAACCAGCGACTACAGCGGGTTCAACTTTTTCCAAGCAGGTCTAACTTACCATATAGACGAGGTGTGGGGCGTTCGCGGAACTTTTGCAAACTCCAACTTTAAGCACAAAGATTTCGACAATTTAGGTGTAAGCTACAGCAAATTAACCTTAGAAGCTACCTACAACATTTTTACAGCTGTAAACGGAATGATGCAACCCTTTGACGTAACCGCACACGCCGGTTTTGGTGCCGCATCAGGAAAAAGCGAGCAAGGAAGCGGAAAAGACATGGTAGGAGTTGCACAAATCGGAATCATGCCAAAATACAACTTCAATTCACAATTTGCCGTATTTATCGATGCCACTTTCGTAAACCAATTCAGCCAAGATTACGGTTTTGATGGTTCAGCTATAAATCAAGGATCAGGAAGCTACCTAAACGTTGGTCTAGGCGTACAATACCGCTTTAAAAAACAATAACAAAAACCTTCAGAAATCCATCCTTAACACCGATGGATTTTTTTTTTATGATAAAAATTAGGGCAATCCCTTCCACTCCGTTGCAGGGCCGGGCTTTCGCGAGTCGCTTTTGTTTTTTTGCAAAAACAAAGAGCTCCAACAATCGCTCAATCCCTATTGCAAATCCCCGGAACAAAGAAAAAATTCAGCAAAAAAAAAACCTTGAAATAGATTAAACATTTCAAGGTTATGCCAATATTTGCTAAAAAATATTTATTTCTTCTCGTTCTTCGGAAGATACTCATCTGTTTTTTTAGCAGCAGTAAGTTTTTTGTAGCCAAATAAAACCAGCACAATCGCCGCCATTGCTAAATATACGTATTGCATAATTTCAAATTTAAAAAACAAATGTAACTTATTTTTAGAACAATAAACTGTTAAAATTTAACCCACATAAAAATCTTTTAAAACCAACATCATTAAGCAATAATCGCTGCAATTTCATTTAAAATAGCAGGCGTTTCAGTCCGAATCGCTTCAATTTGATTGGCCATTTCATCAGTCGATAATTCCTCCGTTTTTTGTTCTAAAAGAAGAAGGCGGTTTGCAATTTGCGCTATTTTTAATTGCCTAAACATAGGCAGCATTTTGTGAGCAGTTTGTTTCACCGTTTCCAAATCATTTGCTTCAAAAGCACGTTGAATCTTCTCTATATCGGTTTTATAACTTTCAAAAAAGGCATTTAAAATTTGTTGGGCAGCGTTTTTGTCGTTTTCTAACAGCGTAAATAAATCCGTTAAATCAAACAACTCGTTTTTTAAGGACATAGTAGAAGAATTTTCGTTGGGAACAGTCTGCGAATGTTTATTTTTAATACGCAACATTTTATAAATCACATTATAAAGCGTATTGATATTTAAAGGTTTTTTCATGTAAAAATTAAAACCCAGTTTTTGATATTCATGTTCGTCAAAATCAATTTTTCCGGTAAGCGCAATCACAGGAATATCTTTATAATTTTCTAACGAGCGAATGTCTTCAATCACTTTAATGCCGCTGTAAAAAGGCATTTGCATATCGGTTATTATCAACTGATATTGTTCTTCTTGTAATATTTTTTTAGCTAATTTTCCGTTTTCAATCGTAGTGAGTTTTTTCACTTTATTGCTGAAAATCTCTTCGATTAATTTTAACTGCAGCGGATCGTCATCAATCACTAAAATCTTTTTATTTTCTAATTTTTTGGCATTGTCGTATTCAAACTCGTTAACGGTTTTCACTTCTTTGCTTTCTTCAAACAATTCCAAAGGAATATCAATATAAAAAACAGTTCCTTTATTGTACTCGCTTTCAAACGAAATAGCCCCTTTTAGCAAGTTCACCAAGCGTTTGGTGATGTTTAACCCCAAGCCAGAACCGCCGTAATTGTTCTCTGAATTGTCATGAGCCTGCATAAATTCTACAAACAAATCGTCTTTATTTTCGGTTTTTATACCAATTCCGGTATCGGTAATTTTAAATTTAGCACTATTGTTTTCCAAGGTGGCATCAACAGTTACACTGCCGTGGTGCGTGAATTTTATAGCATTCGAAATAACATTGGTGAGAATTTGTTGTATTCTAAAAGAATCGGAATAGAAAGCCGTGTTCAATTGCTCATCGATATTAAAAATTAAATCTATTTTTTTGCGTTCGGCACTGTTTTTTAGGTTGTTATAAATGTTTTGAAGCAATTCATTGAAATTAAATTTCCCTTTCTTTAACTTTATTTTGTTGAATTCCAAATTGGAAAAAAGCGATAAATCGTCCACCATTTTTTTGATGTATTTAGTGGAATGAATAATGTTTTTAAGAAATTCTTTTTGTTTAGGGGTTTTTAATGAATTTTGCAATAAAGCCGAAAATCCCAATAGCGAATTAATGGGCGACACCATATCGTGTGAAATAGTGGCCATAAAAAAACTTTTTTGTTTGATTAAATCTTGCATATCGCCATTCAGCTTTTCTAATTTTTGCTTGTTGCGTGCCGATTTGTTCAAATCAATCAAGATAATAAATCCAAAAACCAAGGCCACTATCGAAATTACAATCCCAATTTTTGCAATATTGTTGCTAACAGCGTCTATTTTTTCCTTCGAAGATTCATAATTTATCGACGAATTTTGAATAATGATTTTTTCTACCTGGTTCAAAATTTCACGCAACTCTTCGGTGAGTTTTTTGTTGCGTTTTATGAGCAATTCTTCTTTTAAATAATACTGTTTCAGCAGTTTGTTCTCTTCTTTTTTTGCCTTGTCAAGTACCGATTCTGTGGCTGCGTTTATTTTTCTTTGATGCTCTATTTGTTGTTGTGCCAGTTTGTCGTTTTCTTCAACAAGCACTTCTTTAATCACTTTTTCATTGTCTTTAAAGCGGTTTTTTAAGCGCGACCAAAAATTAGGTCGTTCAACAGTGGTGTCAATTTTAATGGTTTGTTCTTCTTTTAGCTTTTGAATTTGCTTAATTTCAGACTTTGCATTTTCATATACATTAAATTGGGCATATTTCGACTGCACATCTAAAACCTGATCAAAAGTTAAACTTTTAAGGTTGATTAAATCAATAATTGTATCTAGCTTTTGATGCAAGCTTTCATCCTGAACGTTGTTTTGTTTAAAAATTTCAATGTTTTGAATAAGCGAATCTAATTGCGTGTGGTATTTGGCAGCATCTGTTTTGCTGTAGGAAAGCAATGCCAATCTGCCGGTGTTTTCCGTAGCGTATAAATCACTTACAATGGTTCCTAATTGGATCACTTTTGTATTCTCTGAAAGAATATCGTCTTTAGAAACATTCAGGTTTTTAACCTCGTTAAGAATATAAAGAATCGAGACAGAAAATATCGAAATCAACAAAATATATCCAAGCGTCAACTTGATTTTTAGGGTTTGTTCGGTGGTCATTGGGCAAATTTTTTATAAAAATAAAAAAGACTATCGAAACGATAGCCTTTTTTACAATATATTTAAGGTTGCTTATTTAGCAATTCCTCTTGAAATTACAATTTTTTGGATTTCTGAAGTTCCTTCGTAAATCTGGGTGATTTTTGCATCGCGCATCATACGTTCTACATGGTATTCGCTTACATAACCGTTACCACCGTGAATTTGAACTGCTTCTACCGTTGTATCCATCGCTGTTTGTGATGCAAACAATTTTGCCATAGCACCAGAAATAGAAATATCTTCGCCATTGTCTTTTTCAGCAGCAGCTTTCATACACAACATACGTGCAGCTGTGATGTTTACCGCCATATCTGCCAATTTAAAAGCAATTGCTTGGTGGTTAATAATTTCGGTTTTAAACGCTTTGCGCTCTTTCGCATATTTTAAAGACAATTCGTAAGCACCTTGCGCAATACCTAAAGCTTGCGATGCAATACCAATACGTCCGCCGTTTAAAACGTTCATTGCAAAAGCAAAACCAAAACCGTCTTCGCCAATTCTGTTTTCTTTCGGAACTTTCACATCAGTAAACATTAAAGAATGAGTGTCGCTTCCACGAATACCCATTTTCTTTTCTTTTGGACCAATTTCAAAACCTGGCCATCCTTTTTCAACAATAAAAGCGTTGATTCCTTTATGTCCTTTTTCAGGATGTGTGTGTGCAATCACTAAATAAGTAGAAGCTGTTCCGCCGTTTGTGATCCAGTTTTTTGTACCGTTCAGCAAATAATGGTCGCCCATGTCAACAGCTGTTGTTTTTTGTGAGGTAGCATCAGATCCAGCTTCTGGCTCTGATAAACAAAAAGCACCAATTACTTCACCAGATGCTAATGGCACCAAATATTTTTGTTTTTGCTCTTCAGAACAGTATTTTTCCATACCTGCACAAACCAACGAGTTGTTAACAGACATAACCACTGCTGCCGATGCATCAACTTTAGCAATTTCTTCCATTGCCAAAACATACGAAACACTGTCTAAACCAGCACCGCCATATTTTGGATCAACCATCATTCCTAAAAAACCAAGCTCACCCATTTTTTTTACTGCTTCAGCAGGAAATTTTGAGTGCTCGTCACGTTCAATAACTCCAGGTAATAATTCAGTTTGAGCGAAATCACGAGCAGCTTGTTGAATCATTAATTGCTCTTCAGTTAATTTAAAATCCATCTATTTTATTGTTTTTGTAAACATATTTAATTTCCGCATCAAATATAATTGAATATTGCCAATTTTTCAAAAATTATAGCTATTTTTAATTCATGAATATAGAAAAATTTAAGGTGCTTGGTGTGATGTCGGGTACATCGCTAGACGGGATTGACTGTGCTGTTGTGGAATTCACAAAGCAAAATGCCGATTGGAGTTTCCGTTTAATATCTGCTGAAACCATAGCATATGCAAAGGTTTGGCAAGACAAGCTGCAAAACGCCCTTCATCTTTCTGAAGCCGATTTACATCTTTTAAATATAGAATATACGCATTTTTTAGGTGGATTTTTAGCCGATTTTATTAGGGATAATAATTTGAATGATCTGGATTTTATTTCATCGCACGGGCACACGGTTTTGCATCAACCCGAAAATGGAATCACGCTACAAATTGGAAATTTACCTACCGTTACCGATATGATTTCGTTGCCTTTTGTGTGCGATTTTCGGGTACAAGATGTGCAGTTGGGCGGGCAAGGAGCGCCGCTGGTTCCTATGGGCGATCGGTTGCTTTTCTCGGAATATGATTATTGCTTGAATTTAGGCGGATTTTCAAATATATCTTTTGAACAAGATGGAAAACGCACGGCATTCGATATTTGTCCGGTGAACACCTTGTTGAATCATTTTGCAAAAAAAATAGGGAAAGAGTTTGATGAAAGCGGAAATTTTGCAGCATCTGGAACTATAAATAACGGTTTATTTAATGAATTGAACAATTTATCGTTTTATAATCAACAAGGCCCCAAATCATTAGGAATAGAACAAGTACATGCGATATACCTGCCTTTAATTGAAAAATACCAGTTAACTGCACAAGATTCTTTATCGACTGTAACAGAGCATATTGCGTATCAAATCGCATCAATCCTTACAAAAGAAAATGCAAAGTTATTGGTAACTGGTGGCGGTGCTTTTAACGAACACCTTATTAATAGATTAAAAATCTATTCACCCCATACAACCATTGTTTTAGGTTCAAAAGAGCTGATAGAATTTAAAGAAGCTATTATTTTTGCCTTTTTGGGTGTATTGCGCATTACAAACGTTCCAAATGTGCTGAGCAGCGTAACCGGAGCAACGCATGATCATTGTGCAGGTGTGGTTTTTAATCAGGAATT
The DNA here is from genome assembly GCF_024628805.1 of Paenimyroides aestuarii. Classification (NCBI taxonomy): domain Bacteria; kingdom Pseudomonadati; phylum Bacteroidota; class Flavobacteriia; order Flavobacteriales; family Flavobacteriaceae; genus Paenimyroides; species Paenimyroides aestuarii. Next base: position 1,948,222 of record NZ_CP102382.1, read on the forward strand.
ATTGCCAACTAATTGCTAAATTGATTTGTAATGAATTATATTTGTAGAGAAAATAAAAAGTAATCAAAATAATGAAGGATTTATTAAAGAAATTCGAAGATAAAAAACCAGAGGTAGTTTTTCATTGGTCTGATGCCGAAACCGAAGCAGAAGGATGGACAGTAATTAATTCATTGCGCGGAGGTGCTGCCGGTGGTGGTACACGCATGCGTAAAGGTTTAGATATGAATGAGGTTTTGTCATTGGCAAAAACTATGGAAGTGAAATTTACAGTTGCCGGTCCGGCTATCGGTGGTGCAAAATCGGGTATTAATTTCGATCCTGCAGATCCACGTAAAGAAGGCGTTTTAAAACGTTGGTACAAAGCGGTTTTTCCTTTGTTGAAAAATTATTACGGAACAGGTGGCGATTTGAATGTAGATGAAATTCATGAAGTAATCCCAATGACGGAAGATTGCGGTTTGTGGCATCCGCAAGAAGGTGTTTTTAACGGACATTTTAAACCCACCGAAGCAGAAAAAATCAATAGAATTGGGCAATTGCGCCATGGTGTTTTGATGGAAGTGGTAGACACAAATTACACTCCAGATGCATCGAAAAAAATAAAAGTAGCCGATTTGATTACTGGATATGGTGTTGCAGAAGCTGTAAATCATTACTATAATATTTACGGTGGAAATGTGGCCGGAAAAAGAGTAATTGTTCAAGGTTTTGGAAATGTAGGTGCAGCAGCTGCTTACTATTTTGCACAAATGGGTGCAAAAGTTGTAGGTATCATTGACCGTGATGGCGGAATTATGAATCCGAACGGCTATTCGTTTGAAGAAATAAAAACCTTATTCTTAAACAAAAACGGAAATACTTTGATAGCAGACCACATGATTCCTTTTTCTGAAATTAATGAGAAAATCTGGAGTATGGGTGCTGAAGTATTTGCACCTTGTGCAGCATCGCGTTTAATTACAAAAGAACAAGTTGATGCAATGATCAATGCCGGATTAGAAGTGATTACATGCGGAGCCAACGTACCATTTGCAGATAAAGAAATTTTCTTTGGGCCAATTATGGAATATGTTGATTCAAAAATTAGTTTAATTCCAGATTTTATTTCAAACTGCGGAATGGCACGCGTATTTGCATATTTCATGGAAAGCAGAGTTGAAATGAACGATACAAAGGTTTTCGAAGATACATCAAACATCATTAAAAAGGCTTTAGAAAAAGCACATGCGTTGAATCCATCTACAACCGGAATATCAGCAGCAGCTTTTGAAACCGCTTTAAAACAATTGGTATAAGCAGCAAAAAAAATAATTTATAAGGAAGCAAGTAGCAATACTTGCTTTTTTTATGCATAAATGTTTAAAAATAAAAACAATATAATGTATATTTACCTGAAATTTTAGCTTTTAAAAGTAATTATGATGCATTTTACCACAGAGGAAAAAAAATCAATGGTATTCACAACAGCAGTTGCTGGTATTTTACTGTTGATTTTACTATTCATTCGGTTTGCCGATTCTGTTGCTATACCTGAATTAGCTGGCGGTGGCGGTGGCGGAGTTGAAATAAACTTTGGTGATAGCGAATTGGGTATGGGACCTGATTTTACTAGTGAAATTTTAAATGTAAACGATGCTAATAAAAAATCGGCAGCAGCTCGTGAACCTGAAGTTGAAGAAGATATTTTAGCTCAGGAAAACACAAAAGACGTGCGCGATTTTACCGTAGCAAAAAAAACAACTACCAAAGAAAAAGCCAAAACAACAACAACTCCCGTAAAAGAACAACCTAAAAAACGAGAGGTGTCTGACTTTGTTAAAAATGCAGCTTCAAGCTTAAACGGAAACAAATCGGGTGGAGATGGTAATGATGGCGTTGCAGGAAACAAAGGAAAAAGAGATGGGTCGTTAAATTCTAATAACTACTATGGCGATGGCGGTTCTGGCGGCGGAACAGGCGGTGGTCACGGAACAGGAAACGGAACTGGAGTAGGAGCAGGTTCGGGAAGCGGAACAGGCGGCGGACACGGCTATTCCTTATCAGGTAGAAAAGCAACCTCAAGACCAGCCCCACAAAACAATTGCAACGAAGCAGGAACAATTGTTGTTCGGGTTACGGTTGACAGAAATGGAAATGTGATCAGTGCATTGCCCGGAGTAAAAGGATCTACAAACAGTTCAAGCTGTTTAAAAAATATAGCAAAAGATGCCGCAATGCGCACCAAATGGGAACCTAAATCATCTGCCCCTGACAATCAGATAGGGAGCATTGTTTATAATTTTAAATTGAGGTAAAAAGTATAAAACCTCAAATGTTATGTTTGAGTTTTTTTGTTATATTTATATTTTACTCCAACTAAGAGGTATTTATATCTAATCATAAAAAAATGTGGTTCCAACAGTTAACAGGTTTTTCAGAAGGATCTTTTGAGAATGTGAAAAAAAATATCATAATTGAGGATGATAAAATAGTTTCATTGGTAAATTCTCGAAAATTCACATTTGGAAATTTAGAGATTCCAACTTTAGAGCAATTAAGAAAGGAAAATGTTATTGATCATTTCAATGATAAAATTCAAATTAGTGAAGTAGTTGCTGATATAAAAGAATTGCACTGTGATATCTCTAATAAAGATGCTTTATTTCAAGTGGCTTCTCAATTTAATTTATTAGAAATGATTAATCCTGATATAACACCTGAATTAGGAATTGATCGATACGAGTTTGATTATACACAAGGTCCTATTTGTGCAATAGCATGTGGTGCTGGAACAATTTACAGAAATTATTTTGTTGAAGTGAAAGGGCAAATTGGTCAAACCGAAAATAATCAAATTGATTGTTTAGATTTAATTGGAAAAGAATTAGAAAACGAAAAGTTGAATCTTTGGTCAATGAAGAATGGCTATGCTTTGGTAAATCAAAATGGACTTTTATCAATCAATAAAAAAATAGCTCAACTAAATGATGATGAAAGAGAAAAGTTAAAAGGCAAACTGAAGACGGGAATACAATGGAAAACAGAAGTAACTGCATCTGAAACAAAACATAGGGTTTCACAAATTTATTGTTCAGCACTTCCTGTGTCTTACAGTTATATAGAATCTTTCTATTGGGAATCTTTTGCAAGAATTATTTTAGAGTCATTGTATGAATCAACACTCTATGCTGGACTTTTAAATATGCAAAATAATAATTCAAATTTAGTATACTTAACTTTAGTGGGAGGCGGAGCTTTTGGCAATGAAGAATGTTGGATATTAGAATCGCTACAAAAGGCACTTACTAAATTTAAAAATGTTCCTTTAGATCTTAAAATAGTCAGTTATGGTAAGTCTAATTTAAGTCTTAAAAAGTACATAAAAATATAGCAAACATTAAATTAAAAAAAAACTCCCAACCAACTGATCGGGAGTTTTTTAGTTCTTGTTAGTTGCAATTACAAATTTAAGATTGTTCTTAACACCAATTTGTAAAACATTTACCAAATCTTGTACCTGTAAGTTATAAGGAATTCTTACCACCACAGTCTGGGTTTTATCTTCGCCTAGCTTAGCTAGCAAATGCGCTTCTAAATCTTGCGGATTAACGGGTTCTTTATCAATAAAAAATTCTTTGTTTTCATTTACAGATAAAATAGCAGTCAGTTCCTTTTTATTAGCAGTCGAAGAATCAACCTTATAATGAATTAATTCGTCAAAATTAACAACCGATATCGGTTTTTTGTTACAAGAGATAAAGCATAAAAACAACCATAAAAATGTCACAAGTTTCGCCATAAATTATACATACTTTTAAAACACTAATTTATAAAAAAACCGAAGCTATTTCGTAGATTTGTTTTCTTAATAAAAAAAGTATGGGCTCTAAAAAGTCAGCTGCAATAGGTTTTATATTTATTACCATGTTAATTGATATTATTGGCATTGGTATCATTATTCCGGTAATTCCTAAATTATTACAAGAATTAAATCATTCCGATATTAGCGAAGCCGCACAATTAGGTGGCTGGTTGGCATTTGCGTACGCTTTCACACAGTTTTTGTGTGCTCCACTCATGGGCAGTTTATCCGATCGATATGGAAGACGCCCTGTTTTGTTAATCTCTTTAATGGCATTTGCAGTAGATTACTTAGTTTTGGCGTTAGCGCCTAGCGTTCCATGGCTTTTTGTAGGAAGAATTGTAGCCGGAATAACCGGAGCAAGCATCTCTACCGCAATGGCTTACATATCCGATGTAAGTACACCCGAAAATAAAGCCAAAAATTTTGGTTTGGTTGGGGCTGCTTTCGGAATTGGTTTTATTATTGGTCCTGTAATTGGTGGTTTGCTAGGGCAGTTTGGTTCACGCGTGCCGTTTTACGCTGCTGCGGCTTTGTGTTTTGTGAATTTTGTGTATGGATATTTTGTGCTACCTGAATCATTACAACCCGATAAGCGTAGAAGTTTTGAATGGAAAGCTGCCAACCCAATTGGCTCTTTATTGCGCCTAAAAAAATTCCCGAATATTATTGGCTTAGTAGCCGCCATGTTTTTTATGTATTTTGCATCGCATGCCGTTCACGGAAATTGGAGTTTTTATACCATGTATCGATACAACTGGGACGAGCGAATGGTGGGTATTTCTTTGGGCGTTATTGGTTTGTTGGTTGCTATTGTGCAAGGTGGTTTGGTGCGATACATTAACCCACGTATTGGCAACGGTAAAAGTATTTTATTAGGCTATTCGATAAACTGTTTGGGTTTAATTTTAATTGCATTTGCATCAAAAGAATGGATGGTTTTTGTGTTTTTAATACCTTATTGTTTGGGTGGATTAGCCGGTCCAGCCATTCAATCAGAAATTACCAACCACGTGCCACCAAACGAACAAGGACAAATTCAAGGAACGTTGGCAAGCTTAAACAGTGCCACAGCTACGTTTGGTCCGTTGGTAATGACCAGTATTTTTTATTATTTTACGCACGATTCGGCTCCGTTTATCTTTCCGGGTGCACCCTTTGTTTTGGCATCTATTTTAATGCTATTCGCTTTTAGAATGGCTTTTAAAGGTTTAAAGAAAACACAATCTATATAAATGAGTACTTTTTATTATATTGATAGAAGCAATGTTTCATTTGAAGATTTCATTGCATCGCCCGAAATTAAAAGTCATTTAATGGCGTTTTTGCACGAGCAGCAGTTTAAACATTTGTTTGATCAATACAAAATACCTATATCGAACAAATTGTTGCTATATGGCGACAGTGGTACAGGAAAAACCATGACTGCAAAAGTGATTGCCAACCATTTAAACAAAAAATTAATGATTGTAAATTTAGCTACTATCATTTCATCAAAGTTGGGCGAAACAGCTAAAAATTTAGATGCGTTGTTCAAAGAATCGCAGTATGAAAGTATGGTTTTGTTGTTAGATGAATTTGATTCGTTAGGACAAATTCGCGATTATGATAACAAAGACAATTCCGAAATGAAACGCGTGGTAAATGCCATTATTCAATTAATGGATTATTTTCCACAGAAATCGATCCTGATTGCAGCAACCAATCAGGTACAGATGATTGATGAAGCGTTAAAACGTAGATTTGAATGGCAAATTTCCTACGAAAAACCATCAAACAAATTATTAGATGATTTGTACGATACGCTAAAAGTATCAATACCTGAAAAATATCATCCCAAAAAACGTTTGTATCAAGTATCGTATGCGCAGGCAAAAGACGATTTTTACAAACAAGTGAAGCAAAATATTATAAACGAACAATTGTCTTAACAAAATGACAAATACGATAATGAACTGGAAGCAGTTACTTTCATTAAAAAAATTTGGCGATACAAACGTTCGCGAACGCAAAAACGAGAATCCTTCACGTATTGGTTTTGAAGTAGATTACGACCGCATTATTTTCTCGAACGCTTTTCGGAGTTTGCAAGATAAAACACAAGTAATCCCGCTATCAAAAACCGATTTTGTACACACCCGATTAACGCATAGCTTGGAAGTTTCGGTTGTTGGTCGATCAATTGGTAGACTTGCAGGCGACCAAATCATTAAAAAATATCCTGAATTGATAGATTTGGGGTACACGATTAACGATTTCGGAGCCATTGTTGCCGCAGCTTGTTTGTGTCATGACATTGGAAATCCTCCGTTTGGTCATTCAGGTGAAAAGGCTATTGGCGACTTTTTTAAACACGGAGCTGGTGAACAATTTCGATTAGATTTAGAACCTGCCCAATGGCAAGATTTAATTGATTTTGAAGGAAATGCCAACGGTTTTCATATTTTAACCGATTCACGTCCGGGAGCTGAAGGCGGTTTGCGCATTTCGTATGCCACTTTGGGTGCGTTTATGAAATATCCAAAAGAAAGTCTTCCAAAAAAGCCAACCAACGAAATTTCTGATAAAAAATACGGGTTTTTTCAAGCCGATAAATCAAGCTTTTTAGACATTGCCAATACGCTTGGTTTGTTGAAAAGAGAAGGGGAGCGGTTGCGCTATTTTCGCCATCCATTGACTTATTTAGTAGAAGCCGCAGATGATATTTGCTATACCATTATTGATTTTGAAGACGGAATAAACTTAGGCTGGATTCCTGAAGAGCACGCGTTGGAATTTTTAATAAAGATTGTAAAAGACAATATTAATTCGGTAAAATATGCACAGTTAAAAACCAAAGCAGAGCGTGTAAGTTATTTGCGTGCGTTGGCTATTGGCAGTTTAATAAACGATGTGGTGCGTGTGTTTATGGAAAACGAAGATGAAATCTTAAAAGGAAATTTCCCGTTTGCATTAACCGATAAATGTGCCTATGTAGCCCAAATGAAAGACATCATCACCATAAGTATTTCCAATGTATATGAAAGCAAAGAAGTGGTAGAAAAAGAAGTGGTGGGATACAAAGTATTACATACATTGTTAGAAAAATTCATCGCAGCCACCAATAATAAATATAATGGCACAACCACTCATTTTGATGAGCTTATTTTGAAATTGCTACCCGAACAATATCAAACCGAAAATGAAAGTTTATATCTTCGTTTGCTGAACGTATGCCGTTTTATTTCCTTGTTAACAGATGGCAAAGCGTTAGAATTGTATCATTCTATCGTGGGTAGATGAGGTGTAGATATATAATTAAAAAAGGGTTTTCATTAAGAAAACCCTTTTTTTGCGGAGAAAGAGGGATTCGAACCCCCGGACCTGTTACAGTCAACAGTTTTCAAGACTGCCGCATTCGACCACTCTGCCATTTCTCCATAAAATGATTGCTCATTTTCAGTGGTGCAAATATAAAATGATTTTTTAATTCTGCAAAAACAATTCTCTAAAAAATCTAAAAATTAATATAATCTACAATTTCTAAACCGTAGCCCACCATTCCAACACGTTTGCTGTGTTCTGAATTACTCATTAATTTAATTTTAGTGATGTTTAAATCGTGCAAAATTTGGGCGCCAATTCCAAAATCTTTGGTGTCCATTTGAATTTTAGGTGCTTTAACAATTCCCTTGGTTTCGGCTTGCAGCTCTTTTAATTCGTTTAAACGTTTCAATAAATCTAAGGTGTTGTATTCTTGATTGATAAACAAAATAGCCCCTTTGCCTTCTTTATCAATAGCCTGAAACATCAATTCTAACTTTTCTTCTGGGTTATTGGTTAAGTTGCCCAAAATATCATTGTTTACTTGCGAAGAATTAATGCGTGTTAAAACGGCATCGCCTGTATTCCAAATGCCTTTTGTTAGTGCAATGTGTACTTGTTTATTGGTTACTTGCAAGTAAGCTCGTAAACGAAATGTGCCAAATTTTGTTTGTATGTCAAAATCTTCTTTTTTCTGAATCAAACTGTCGTGCTTCATGCGATAGGCCACTAAATCTTCAATAGAAATAAGTTTCATATCAAATTTTTTGGCAACTTCCATTAGTTCTGGTAAGCGTGCCATGGATCCGTCTTCGTTCAAAATTTCTACTAAAATTCCTGCGGGTTTAAATCCGGCTAATCGAGCTAAATCTACTGCAGCTTCTGTGTGTCCGGTTCTTCTTAAAACGCCGCCTTCCTTTGCAATTAATGGAAAAATGTGTCCTGGGCGGCCTAAATCTTCTGGCTTGGTTTCATCTTTCACTAAAAACTCAATAGTTTTTGATCGGTCGTGGGTAGAAATTCCGGTTGTGCAACCATGACCAATTAAATCAACAGAAACCGTGAACGCTGTTTGGTGCAAAACGGTGTTGTTGATTACCATTGGGTGCAGGTCTAATTCTTTACAGCGCTTTTGGGTAAGCGGTGCACAAATTAATCCTCTACCGTGTGTTGCCATAAAATTGATCATTTCTGGGGTAACTTTTTCGGCAGCTGCTATAAAATCGCCTTCGTTTTCGCGGTCTTCATCGTCAACCACAATAATAATTTTTCCTTGGCGAATATCTTCTATAGCTTCTTCAATCGTATTTAGTTTTATATCAGACATTTTCGATATTGTTTTGTTTCTTTTTAAACTTTGTTTTTAAATAATTCGTAAGTGGATACAGCAGGTTGTCTATGCTATTGATACCCCGGTCACGAGTGGCTTTGTATGTAAATGTAATAGCCATGGGAAGTAAAATTAGGGTAGATAACCATGCACCAAAAAAAGGTGTAATTCCGTTTTCTTGAGCTAATTTTTTTCCAAATGTATTAATGAAATGATAGGTAATAAAAATTAAAACGGCAAAAACCATAGGCAATCCTAAACCGCCTTTTCTGATAATTGCACCCAAAGGCGCACCAATAAAAAACATTAGTAAACACGAGAAAGCAATTACAAATTTTTCGTAAAGGGCAACCCAGTGGCGGTTTATGTGTTTTTCTTTTTCGTTTACTGCATTTTTATTGTTGGTGATATTGAATTTTATATTTTCAGCAACAGCGACAGCATTGGAATATAAACTTATTTTTTGCGCATATTTTTTTTGCTTTAATAACGAATCTAAACGAATAGTTTTATAAGTGATTTCTGGTTCTTTTGGTGTGTTCGATAAAAACAAACGTGTGTTTTCTTTGTCGGCATCTGCCTGAATTTTTATTTCGTTCTTAAGATTGTTATCTAATGAATCTATGGTGTAAGCAAGCTGCGAAATATTCATCATGTTTGCTGTATTGGATATTTCTTGCAATTCTTCTTCCGATTTATCAAATTCTGAAACATCAATACTCATTATATAATGTTTGAAATCTGATTTAATAAAAGGTTCGTTTGATGAAGACCTGCGGGTAGTTACATCTTCATAATAATTGCCATCGAACAAATGCAGTTTCAAAATCGGACTGTTTTCGTTGGTTTCAATTTTTCCGGTTTTAGCTTTTATAACGGTTTTGTTTTGACTGTTTTGTTGGTTGATAACATGCATGGTTACATTGCGAAGCTGCTCATCTTTCTCGCCATATTTTTCTTCTACCTTAATATTTAAAGCGCCTAAACTGTTAAATTGTCCTGCAGAGATTGCCATAGCTGGTTTGGTATGAATGATATCTCTACGCATATTCACAAACTTAAATTCTGATTTTGGCGCCACATTGTTAATGAACCAAAACGATAGACCCGATAAAATAAAAATAAAGATGATTAAGGAACGCATGGCTCTTTGCAATGAAATTCCCGATGATTTCATGGCAGCAAACTCATAGTTTTCTGAAAAATCGCCAAACGTCATAATAGAAGCCAACAAAACCGATAAAGGCAAAACCATCGGAATCATTTTTGGCGAATAGAAAAACAGAAACTTAAATATTGTAATAAAATCAAGGTCTTTACCGGCTAAATCACCAATAAAGACCCAAATTCCTTGTAAAACAAATATGAAAAACAAGATTGCAAATACCGAGAAAAATGTTTTTACAAAGCTTGTTAATATATAACGATCAAGTATTTTCACGTGCTACCTTAATCTAAATTGTTGATGTAATAATTTGGATATTTTGACTTTGCAAAGGTAAAAAGGTTTTTTGACAATGCTTGATTTGTTTTGAAAGATTTTAACGTTATGATTGATTTACTGCCGCTTTTGTACACATCGGTGCGGTTGTAAATATTTTTATTTTTGGTGTCGATGCCTAAATAGATTTCTTTAACATCTTTTTTTGAGGTAGGAATCAGTTTAATGAATTGGATCGGTTTTCCGTTGATCGTTTGTTTTTTATCCCACACATAGGTGTAACCTTTTTTGTAAAAAGATAATAAACTTGCAATGCTCACGGCTTGCGAATCTGCTGATTGGGCACTTGCAATTGTTACTTCTTCATCGTTTGGATTGATGATGTACATTTTAGAACCATCAAAAATTTGAGTAATTCCCATGAAATCTACCGTATATTTTTCGCCTTGAATAGTAGCTTTTCCGTTGGTTTCTTGCTTTCCGTTGTTAAAACTAAAATCAATAACCATATTTTTATAAGATTTTGTTTTTGCCGAAACTTCATCTAAAAGCTTCTTTGCAGCAGTTGCGTTTTGAGCATGAGTTGCTATTCCTATAAATAAAACAGAAAGTATTGTTGCTAATTTTTTCATTACATTTTTTATTTTTCGTTGTTTAAAAATTCATCTAAAGAAACCAAATCGGGAATGTTCACAGAGCGTGCTTTGCTACCTTCAAAAGGCCCTACAATTCCTGCAGCTTCTAACTGATCGATTAATCGGCCGGCACGGTTATACCCCAATTTTAGTTTTCTTTGTAACAACGATGCCGATCCTTGCTGTGCCGTAACAATAATTTCAGCAGCTTCGCGGAACATTACATCGCGGTCTGCAATATCAATATCAAGACTTGTGCCACTTTCTTCACCTACATATTCTGGCAATAAATACGCATCGCCATAACCTTTCTGAGCACCAATAAATTCTGTGATTTTTTCAACCTCTGGTGTGTCAACAAAACCACATTGCACACGAACGGTATCGTTTCCTTGGGTAAAAAGTAAATCTCCGCGACCTATTAATTGATCTGCTCCGGGACCATCTAAAATAGTTCTTGAATCGATTTTTGAACTCACACGGAAAGCAATTCGGGCAGGGAAATTGGCTTTAATAATACCTGTAATTACGTTTACCGACGGGCGTTGAGTGGCAATAATTAAGTGAATACCAATGGCACGCGCCAGCTGTGCTAAACGAGCAATGGGGGTTTCTACTTCTTTACCGGCGGTCATAATTAAATCGGCAAACTCATCAACCACCAAAACAATATAAGGTAGAAAACGATGCCCTAATTCAGGATTTAACTTGCGTTGCTTAAATTTTTCATTATACTCTTTAATGTTGCGTACCATGGCATCTTTCAACAGTGAATAGCGATTGTCCATTTCAATACACATAGAGTTCAATGTGTGAATTACTTTGGTGTTATCGGTGATAATTGCATCTTCAGTATCGGGTAATTTCGCTAAGAAATGACGCTCAATTTTGTTGAACAACGTTAATTCTACCTTCTTTGGATCCACCAAAACGAATTTCACTTCGGCAGGATGTTTCTTGTATAGCAATGATGTTAATACGGCATTTAATCCAACCGATTTTCCTTGTCCGGTAGCACCCGCCATTAGTAAATGGGGCATTTTAGCCAAATCGAAAACAAATGTTTCATTTGAAATAGTTTTACCAATTGCAATAGGCAATTCCATTTCGGCATTTTGAAATTTGGGCGATAAAATCAACGATTTCATTGAAACCGTTGTGGGTTTTGTATTCGGAACTTCGATACCAATAGTTCCTTTTCCCGGAATAGGTGCAATAATACGAATTCCTAAAGCAGATAATGACAATGCAATATCGTCTTCCAAACTTTTAATTTTTGAAATACGAATACCGGCATCAGGCACAATTTCATAAAGCGTTACAGTTGGTCCAACGGTTGCTTTGATTTGTGCAATACCAATTTTATAGTTGTTTAATGTTTCAACAATGCGGTTTTTATTTTCTTCTAATTCTGCTTGATTAATAGTGATACCGCCTGTTGTGTGTTCAAAAAGTAATTCGCTGGTTGGAAATTGGTATTTCGATAATTCCAATGTGGGGTCAAACAATCCAAAGTCTTCCACAATTTTAGTAGCTAAATCTTCATCAGATATCGCTTCTTCTTTTGTGGTTTCAATGATGAATTCTTCGTGATGCGTTGTTTCTTTTTTACTGTTGTCTGTAACTGAGAAATTGGTTAAATAGTCATCGTTTTCTGTTTCCTCTTCTTTGTTTAAACTAAAATCAATTTGGTTTGAAACCGCAGGTTCAGCCACTTCTTTTTTAGCTGTGGGAGCAGGCACACTTACTTTTGCATCTTCTTTTACAGGCTGGTTGATGTTTATAGGTTGTGCAGGTTGCGTTTTAATAATATCTTCTGCTTTTTCTAAATTATCCTTTATTTTGGCATGCGTGTTCGAAACTACGTTTGTAAATGCCTTCGGAGTCATTTTTACTCTGAAAATCAAGTAGAAAATTATTAAGAAAACCACTACTAACAAAGCGCCTATTTGCCCAATATAATCTTGCAAATAATCGTTCATTTCAAAACCAACCACACCACCCAAAAACGGATGATTTGCACCAAAATGTCCCAATGCAATGGAAAGCACTAATACCGCAAACAAATCCCAAAAAATCATTCGGCGCAACTTGGCAGCACTGAACCGAATGCCAAACCAAAGTGCAATTTCAGCAAAGATTTTTACGAATAAAAAGGATGCAATTCCAAAGCCATTAAAAATGAAATTGTGAGCCAACCAGGCACCAAACTTACCAATCCAATTTTGAGGTTCTAGCTCGCGGTTATCTAATTGGTTTACGATGCTTTGGTCAAAAGCTCCTGAGGTGAAATAGGAGATAAAACTGCACAGCAAAATCACCGAAAACATTAAAAACAATGTTCCGAAAATAAAACTTATGCGTGCACCGTTTGTGGCTGTTTGTTTAGCCTTTGGCGGATTTTGTTTTGTACTTTTTGTATCAGGTTTTTTCTTTGCTGGCATTCTATAATATTTTTGGTAGATAAATAATAGCACCAATAACAATGGCTGTTAATGCAGCAAAAGTTACGGCACCGGCGGCTATATCTTTAATAAATCCTATTTTTTTGTCGAAATTGGGTTGTATGTAATCGCACACGGCTTCGATAGCAGTGTTAAGACTTTCGGCTGTTAACACTAAACCTATAGCAAGAATTTGAAACATCCATTCCACAAGGCTGATTTCGAAATAGAAACCAACACCGCACATAAACCCACTAATGAGCAATTGGGTAATAATGCTGTGTTCTGTTGAAATTAAAAGGTAAAACCCTTTAAGGGCATAGGTTACGCTTTTAATTCTACCCGAAAGGAAAGATGTTTTTTTGTGCTTCATCAACAAACAATTTTGGCAAAATTACTGAAAATATTTGGCATTGGGGTAATAAAAAAACCACGAGTTTGGCTCGTGGTTTTTTTGTGGTTTTTGTAGCTTCTTATTTATCAATTGACCCTAATACACGTTGCATAAAAGTGTTTAAAGCTTCTTATTTATCAATTGACCCTAATACACGTTGCATAAAAGTGTTTAAAGCTTCTTTTTTCGGAGTGCCTGATTTAATAAGTTTATCAACTTCAAGCGCACCATACATATTAGAGATTAATTCGCCAATTACATCTAATTCTTCATCTTTTAAAGAGGGAACTTCGGTTAAAGCTTCTAAAACTTCAATCGTTTCATTGATATAATCTTGATCGTTCTCTTCTATGAATTGCGTAAGATGTTTTATTACAGGTAGTTTCATGTCGTTAGGTTAATTTATTCACTAATTCTGCTAAAACCTCTGCTTTGTTGGTTTGGGTTTCATCAACTAATGCCCCATTGTTAAAAATCGCAAAAGTTGGTAGGTTGGATACATTTGCTAATTTTCTTGATTCAGGAAATTTCTCTGCATCAACAATTACAAAAGCGATATCTTCTTTTTCGCTAGCCATTTTTTTGAATTTAGGTTTCATAATACGGCAGTTTCCGCACCATGAAGCCGAAAATTGAACAGCTACTTTTTCATTTTGAGTAATAACCTCTTGTAAATTATCTTGTTCTAGTTCTAATACCATAATTTTTTTGTTTAAGGTTTAAAGTTTAAGGTTTTGCTCAACACTTTGAACTTTAAACCTTAAACTTTGAACAAATTAAAGTTTTGCTAAATATTCAGCAGTAGAATTGCGGTTTGCATTCATTGCTTCTTTACCTGATTCCCAGTTTGCCGGACAAACTTCGCCATGTGTTTGCACGTGTGAATACGCATCAATTAAACGTAAATACTCGTTTACGTTACGTCCTAACGGCATATCGTTTACCGATTCGTGGAAAATTTTTCCTGTTTCATCAATTAAATAAGTGGCGCGGAAAGTAACATTTGAGCCTTCGATTTGAACAGAATCCAATTCTTCGTTATACGTTTCAGATGTAACATCTAAAATTCCTAAAACGCTTGAAAGGTTTCTTGTAGTATCTGCTAATAACGGATAAGTTACACCTTCAATTCCACCATTATCTTTCGCTGTGTTCAACCATGCAAAATGCACTTCATTTGTATCGCATGATGCACCAATTACCATTGTGTTTCTTTTTTCAAACTCAGGCAAAGCAGCTTGAAATGCGTGAAGCTCTGTAGGACACACAAAAGTAAAATCTTTTGGATACCAGAATAATAATACTTTTTTATTGTTTTTTGTTGCTTCTTCTAAAACGTTGATTCGTAAATCATCGCCCATTTCTGAAATTGCGTCAACTGTAATGTTTGGGAATTGTTTTCCTACTAATGCCATAATAATTTTTATTTTTAAGTTAGTAAATTCGGTTTATTATTAATTTTCTACTACAAAGATACGTTCAATTTGAAGCATTACCATAAATAATTTATTGTTTAAATTTATTATTTGATAGTTTTTGTTTATACCAACCATTTTTCATTTTGTTGTGTATCTTTCTGTAAAATTAATTAGATTTACCAAAACAAAAAATAACAATTATCATACTTTTTAACGTAAATGAATATATTCCGTAAAAAAAATGTGACCGATATTCTTGCCGAGTTAGAGGCAAATGAAAACAAAAACGAAAGTTTAGGAAAGTTTTTAACTCAAAAAGATCTCATCTTTTTTGGTATAGCTGCTATTGTGGGTGCTGGTGTTTTTAGTACCATTGGTCAAGCAAGTTATGATGGTGGTCCAGCTGTGATTTTCTTGTTTATGTTTACAGCTTTGGCTTGTGGATTTGCAGCAATGGCCTATGCCGAATTTGCGTCGATGGTTCCGGTTTCGGGTAGTGCTTACACGTATAGTTATGTAGCTTTTGGCGAAATGATTGCTTGGATCATTGGTTGGTCACTCATTATGGAATATGCGGTTGGAAATATCACACTTGCAATTTCTTGGAGTGATTATTTCACAGGTCTTTTAAGCAATATGGGCATTCATTTACCTCAGTGGATACAGATGGATTATCTTTCTGCAAACAAAGGCTTTAACGATGCAATGGCATTAATGGCAAGTGGAAAATCGTTTGAAAATTTACCAACAAACATTCAACTAGCACACACCGCATGGACGACTGCGCCTCAAATAGGCACTTTTCATTTTGTGGCAGATATACCGGCTTTAGGCATTATATTTTTAATCACGTGGTTGGTGTATCGGGGTATGAAAGAATCGCGAAACGCAAGCAATATCATGGTTTTTGTGAAACTGGCTGTGATTGCTTTGGTCTTAGTTGTAGGTGTTTTCTATGTAGATATGGATAACTTTGACCCATTTGCACCTAATGGATTTTCAGGTGTTCTAAAGGGTGTTTCGGCTGTTTTCTTTGCTTATATAGGTTTTGATGCCATTTCTACCACAGCCGAAGAATGCAAAAATCCGCAGCGCGATTTGCCTCGAAGCATGATTTGGTCTATCGTGATTTGTACTTTATTATACATTGCGATTGCTTTGGTTTTAACAGGAATGGTAAATTACAAAGAATTGCGGGTAGGCGATCCATTGGCTTACGTTTTTGATCAGGTAAATCTAAAATGGTTTGCCGGAATTGTAGCAGTAAGTGCCGTAGTTGCCATGGCAAGTGTTTTGCTGGTTTTTCAAATGGGGCAGCCGCGTATTTGGATGAGTATGAGCCGTGATGGATTGTTGCCACCAAAGTTTTCAAAAATACATCCAAAATATAAAACACCGTCATTTGCAACCATTGTTACAGGTTTCGTAGTGGCAATTCCTGCTTTGTTTATGAATTTAACCATGGTGACCGATTTATGCAGCATTGGTACGCTTTTCGCCTTTTCTTTGGTTTGCGCAGGTGTTTTGGTGCTGCAAGATAAAGACATTCCAAGAGGCAAGTTTCGAATTCCTTATGTAAACGGAAAGTATATTTTGCCTGTGGGTTTTATTTTAGGATTGCTTTCGGTTTTTATCTGGAACAAGAATGGGGTAGAAGCTTTTGTGTATAATACTCCTCAGGTTTATGAACCTACCCCTTTTGTAACACAACTTTCCAAACAAGAAGCAGATCAAATGATTTATTATATACAAATTAATGATGCAATCAACCCCGACCAATTCACCAATGATTTAGAGGCAATACTCACTTCGGTTCATGAAAAATCGGCAGATGCATATACCGTTTTGATTGAAAAAGCGCCTGTACAAAAGCATCTAAAATTTGAAACCGGTTTTAACCTTTTCAAACATAAAATACCTATGTGGTTGTTTTTGTTTTCTATGGTTTTTCTATGTATTTGGAGTTTTAAAAAGAATTTATCTTTAATTCCTATGCTAGGACTTATTTGCTGCATGTACATGATGGCAGAGCTCACTATTTGGAATTGGTTGTATTTTACCGTTTGGTTAATTATTGGGTTGCTGATTTACTTTAGCTATTCGCGTTTTCACAGTAAATTGAATGGGAAGTAAATTTTTTCTAAGCAAAACTTGTATTTCTGTAAAATGTATTACTATATAATGTATTTTGTAAAACAGAGATAACATCACTCCGCAAAATTCCCCCTTTGAAGGGGGACTAAGGGGGATGTAGTTTTTAAATGTATATTGTATTTCTGTATTTTGTAAAACAGAGATAACATCACTCCACAAAACTCCCCCTTTGAAGGGGGACTAAGGGGGATGTGTTTTTTAAATGTATATTGTAATGTTGTGTTTTGTATTTCTGCAATAATGCAATTCATAAAGCAATTTGAGAAAAACTTTTAATCTGTGGTTGATTTGTTTAAAGTTTAAGGTTTTGTTTGCTGTATAGCGTATTAATGTATATTGTAATGCTGTATAATTTATTAATGTATAATGTTTATCGTAAAACAGAGATAACATCACTCCACAAAACTCCCCCTTTGAAGGGGGGACTAAGAGGGATGTATTTTTTAAATGTATATTGTATTGCTGTATCATGTAAAACTGAAATAGCATTATTACACAAAACTCCCTCTTTAAAACAGGTTTCGGTTGATTGTATGCATCAATAGTTTAAAATAGAATTAAATTTTTCAATCATTACGGCGGAATCGCACGTATATTTATAATCTTTTTTAGTATCTTCCAAAAAAAAAAGTATGCTTTTCTTTGGCTCTTCCCATTTTTATGACCGCTATCGTTTAGAAAATCCCAACGGAAATTTTCCTTTAAAGTTAGCACCTGAACAAGTTGTTTTTCAATTTGCGGATGCCATTACAAAAGTTTTTCCAATTTTTAATCAATTGCCGCATAAGTTTAAGCTGAACTTTAGCATGCGGATTCTAGAGTTTTTAAAACAGTATGCAATCATACCAAAAGAAAATGCACCGCTAACCAACGCCCACAAAGTGGCAATTGCAGCAACTTATGTAAAGCTTACTTTGGGATATAAGTACTTTTTAATCAATACCTTTAATAAGGTTATTGTCTATCCAACGGCTTACTATTTTCCACAATTAGATGAAACCCATACCGGACATTTTAACCCTAAATTGAAAACCATTATGTTGGCCTTAGATGTTTTTGAGAATGATATTCTTTATAACGAAGACGGAAAAGATGTAGCATTGCACGAATTTACACATGCCTTGTGTTTTGAAATGTTGCAAACTGCCGCAAAACATCCCGATGCAGAACGTTTTAAAAAGGGATTTCGCTTAATTGTGGAATGGATTCAAGTTGCTGAAAATCAATCGAGAATAAATCAAGTTGATTTTGTGCGTGCCTATGCTTTTACGGATCGATTAGAGTTGGTTTCGGTTTTAATTGAATTGTTTTTTGAAAAAGAAACCGCTTTTAAACAACATTTTCCCGATTTGTACCTACACGTGGGCAATATGATTAAGCACCCAAAAACCAGATAAATAGAAATTCTTGCAAAAGTATGTTTTTGAATAATACACCCTATTAATTATTGTAAGTACGTGTTGAAAAATCGTATTTTTGAACTGCTCAACCAATCCACAATTAAATTCTTGTATGTATAACTTTAGAAACGATTATTCCGAAGGCGCTCACCCAAATATTCTTCAAAAACTTATTACAACCAATTTGCAGCAACAGCCTGGGTATGGTGATGATGTTTATTCAGAACAAGCAAAAATATTGCTAAAAAAGCATTTGGAAAATTTCAATGCAGCTATACATTTTGTTTCGGGCGGCACACAAACCAATTTACTCGTGATTGCTGCTTTACTAAAAGTGCATGAAGCGGTGATCAGTGCACATACCGGACATATCTTTTCACACGAAACAGGTGCCATTGAAGCTGTGGGGCATCGCATTATTACAATTGAAACGACAAATGGTAAGTTGCAACAGCAATGCATCGAGGCTGCTCTAAAAAATTATCAATTACGCCCCCACATAGTTAAACCAAAAATGGTTTATATTTCAAACGCCACCGAAGTGGGCAGCATTTACACCAAAGCCGAGTTGATTGCCTTGTGGGAATTTTGCCAAACAAATAATTTGTTGCTTTTTATGGATGGCGCTCGTTTGGGAAATGCTTTAATGACCCCAAAATCGGATGTGACATTGGCCGACCTTTCAAAATATACTGATGTTTTTTACATAGGAGGAACAAAAAATGGTGCATTGTTAGGCGAAGCCATCGTTTTTAATAATCAATCTTTAGCACCTGAATTTGATTATGTGTTGAAACAAAAGGGTGCATTATTGGCAAAAGGCAGGCTATTAGGGATTCAATTTTTAGAATTATTTACAAACGATTTATACTTTCAATTGGCAACACATGCCAACCAAATGGCAATGAAAATGGCTACAGCAATAAGCGCATTAGGATTCGGTTTTTTATCGGAACCAGTTACCAACCAAATTTTTCCAATTCTTCCCAAAAAAGTAATCGAATCATTAGCAAATAAATATCTTTTTTATCAGTGGAAAGAGATAGATGCCGAAACAGCCATAATACGACTCATTACTTCATGGGCTACGGATGAGCAAGTGGTAAATGAATTTATTGCCGATTTGCAACAAGCAGTGAATTGAATAGAAAGAACAATTTTCGCATAATTTCATATGATTAAACCACCAATAACCTTCTGAAATCCAAAAGATTATTGGTGGTTTAACTTGTTGATAGATAGCTTGTTTTTGCATCAATTTACTTTAAACGTTCACGCAAAAGGCATAAAACGCCCAATTCGCTATTTGATAAATTTTCGCTTGTTTGAAGCATTTTGTTTATTTCTTTCTGAAAATACCGCAGTGTTTTCCCATCAAGGTATTTATCGATTACTCTTGGGTCGATATACGAACTTCGTGCTACTGCTGGTGTATTTCCTAATTTTTCACTCACTTGAATCACTGCCTTCCGAATGTTTTTATCCATCGTTTTTTGATCCAAAGGTTCTTCGGCATTCAGTTCGTCCAATGCAATAGCAGCAATCATGGTACCTGACCACGTTCTGAAATCCTTTGCAGAAAAAGCATCGCCCATTACTTCGTGAATGTATTGGTTTAAATGCTCGCTTTTCACATCTTGAACAGCACCGTTTTCATCGATAAATTTAAAAATTTCATAGCCGGGCAAGTCATCTACTTCCTGCACTATTTTGGCCAACTTAGCGTCCACAATATGCTTCTCTTGGTCTTTGCCCGATTTGCCCCGATAAGTAAAAACCAGCTCGTTGCCATTAATTGTCAAATGTTTACTGCGTAACGTGGTTAATCCATACGATTGATTTTGTTTGGTATAGGTATCGCTTCCAGGTCGGAAAAAAGCAGATTCTAGCAAACGCACCATAGTGGCAAGCACCTTTTCGCGTGTGGGTTTTCTTTTGCGAAGATGTTGTCCGGTAACCCGGCGCATGTGCTCCAGTTGCTCGGCAAAATCAATAATTCGGTCAAATTTTTTCTGTTCTTGTTTTTGTCGGAATTGCGGGTTGTAGATGTATTGTTTTCGGCCTTGAAGATCACGCCCAGTAACTAAAATTTTGCTTTTTTTCTTTTCTGCAATTTCTACTTCAGTCCACGCCGGTGGGATAACCAATGATTTAAAGTAGTTTTTCAGTGCGGTATCGGTAACGGTTTCTCCCTTTGAATTAAGGTAACGAAAACCCTTTCCATGTTTTTTTCGAAGATACATAGTTTGGTAGATTGATTCATAGCTGTATCAAATTTACGAAAATTCACGCATACTTAATTAAAGAATTTAACCGATCTGTTTTGTTTTAGAAGATTTAGAATGAAAAACGCCCCGGAATATCGAGGCGTTTTTTAATTATCTATGCAAAATCATTGATATTTCAATGTTTACATTTCTAGGTAATTTTTCAACTTGCACACATTCGCGTGCGGGTGCTGTTTCGGTTTTGAAATAATGCGCATACACTTCGTTTATCAAACTAAAGTGGTCCATATTTCTAATAAAAATGGTTGCTTTTACTACGTTTTCAAAGGTTAAACCAGCTTCTTCGATAATGTATTGCAGGTTTTGCATCACTTGTTCTGTTTCGTCTTGAATACCACTTGTAACCAATGTTTCTGTTGCTTGGTTAAAAGGTATTTGTCCGGAAATAAACAATAAATCGCCTACCATTACCGAATGGTTGTATGGACCAATTGGTGCAGGAGCTTTTGATGAATTAATAATTTTTTTCATTGTTTTATAGAATAAATTGTTGATTATCTGTTTCTGAATCGGCGTTCTGCAGCATTTCGTTTTTCATACTTAATGTCTTGTAGTATCGATGATTTAATTCCGATAAAGAAGTTCCATTGTTTATAGTATCCGTTTGGAATCCATGAAAAATCCATTCGCCATGATTTCAAATCACGTTCAAATCGCAATTGCGTGTAGGTCACCCCTTTGTTTTTAAAATCGTATCCCGTAGAAAATCCTGCAACCCATCCCGGAGATAAGGTAACGTTTCCAGAAACCATCAACGAGTTGTTACTAATTTCGGATGTTCGGCGGGCATTGTTATAGGTTAAACTCCAAGCTAAGGTTAAATCCCAAGGAATGTCGGTATTGTAAAACGAAGTTTTTGTTTCTTTTCGCTTGTTCTCATCAAACATTGATTTTTGTCGGTCTGCCAAATCAATCGATTGCCCAAATAAATCATCCCCGCGACCACCGTTTTGCACATTTTGGTCAATCTCTTCGTCATTTGGTTTGGGAGCACCACCAAAAATGGGGTCGGTACTTGCCAAGGAATAATTCACGGTTATATTTGCACTGGTTAATCGCAACAAACTTCCGCCGTTTGCGATGTTGAATTTATCAATTCGGTTTCCGGCATTATCAATAGCCAATGGATCTAAATTGGCACCAAAGTTTAAACGCAATTTGTCTTTCAGTAAATTGGTATTGGCGTTCATCCGAATTGGTTGCAATTTTAATGAATCTGCCGTAAAGTTATACGATGTGCCAAAGTTCAATGAATTCAATAGCATTACCTTTTTTGGTTCGCCAGTTGCAGATTCCTCATCGCGCACTTTTGCTTCAAAATTATTTCCCAATGAAAAACTCATGATGTTTGACATGGTTTGATTGGGAGTACCAAACAAAGTACCTTGGAAACGGGAATATTCTTCCATGGTTGTTCCCAAAGCATCAATCGCATAGGTATCATAATATTGTTTAAACGCAGGCGTGTACGAATAGGAAACAGCCGGACGCATTACATGGCGAATCGCTTGGATTTTAGCGTTTTTATTGAAGTTAAAAGTACCATAAACGGTGGTTCCAATATTGGTGCTAAAGTTATACGTTCTATAACTATCAAAACCATTCACGCGTGCGGTTTCGCGCTGATTGGTTTCTAAACTGTAAAATCTATTAAAAGTATTCAATACCCATGTTTCGGTATAATTACCTGTTAATGAAACAGATAAATATTTTAACACCTTGAAGTTGGTGGCCAATGGAATGGTGTGTTGAAGGCCTGCATCCATTTCGTTAAACATTTCCGATTTAAAAAACAGAGAATCGGTGGTTTGAATTTGGTTTCTACCGCTTAGATTGTATTGCAAATTAATGTTTTGAATAAATCCTTTTTTAGAGCCGCTTTTTGGCGCGAAAGGATACACCCGATCCATACTTGCCTGCACATTGGGAAGCGACATGGTTATTGCTTGTGTGTTGGTGTTTTGGGTGTGATTTGCCGAAATAGTATAGTTGATCTGCGGTGTTGATTGAAACGTTTTGGAATAACTTATCGATGATGATAAGGTATTATTCATATTGGAACCAATGTTTTGTGTATTTAATGAGTTTCGAAAATAACTGCTGCTACCCAAGTTT
This sequence comes from Paenimyroides aestuarii, assembly GCF_024628805.1. Classification (NCBI taxonomy): domain Bacteria; kingdom Pseudomonadati; phylum Bacteroidota; class Flavobacteriia; order Flavobacteriales; family Flavobacteriaceae; genus Paenimyroides; species Paenimyroides aestuarii. The sequence goes on from NZ_CP102382.1 coordinate 1,970,988, forward strand.
ACCGATGCCGAGAAACGCGATGTGGGGTTTGCTTTTGCATCTTGTGAATGGCTCCATTGAATATTGTATATTTTTGCATTCAAATAATCGGGCAATCCGCGTTCACTTTCCACGATGTTTTCATAGCGAATGTTAAAGTTACCATTATATTGATAACGTTTGCGATATTGTGATTGGGCATTGATTGCAAAGGTACCTTTTGTGTAATAATCACCCAACAAAGTTAGATCCACATAATCGTTGAAAGCAAAGTAATATCCACCATTTTGCAAGAAATAACCTCGTAAATTGGTGTCGCCAAACGAAGGAATTATGAAGCCCGATGATGCTTTTTGCGACAATGGAAAAAAGGCAAAAGGCAACCCTATTGGAGTAGGTACATCTTCAATAACCAAATTGGTCAAACCGGTTACAATTTTTTTATTGGGCACAAATTTTGCCTGGCGTGTTTGAAAATAATACTCCGGATTATCAATGTCTTCGGCAGTTGTAAAAATTACATCTTTCATAAAGTAAACAGAATCGCTTACTTTTTTCGTTTTCGCAGCTTTTACATTAAAATCATTGTACTTGGTACGGGTGTTCCAAACAATGGCTCTTTTGGTTTTGGTATTGAAGCGAATGGAATCGGGTTCAACTACTTGATTACCTTGCTTAAAAACCGGATGTTGCACCAAATTTCCTAATGAATCTTTAATTCTACCTGCATACACTTCTTCTTTATCATAATCATAAATAATGATTCCGGCAGTAAGTTCGTAATCTTGATATTTAAAAACCGCTTGATTATATAAAGTAACTTTCTTGTTTTTTTGATCTAATTTTTCATAATCTTTTGCCGTTCTAAACATAGGTGCTTCTAATTTTTGACCTTGTTTTGGTGGGGCACTGCTTTTTCTTACCGTATCTAAAACAGTGATTGGTGATGTGGTTTTGGTAAGTGTATCTTTCTTGTTTTCAATGTTTAATCGCTTGTTGGTGTGTGGGAAATCCTGAGCTAAAGCAGTTGATGTAGCTGTCGGAATCACTAGTAAACTAAAAACGATATATAAAACTTTTCTTTGCAATTTGATTATGCTATTTTGTAAAACAGATAGGTGCTTTTTTTTCGACTTCAAACTTACTAATATTTTTTTTTAATTTTAGACTTTTAAATAAGAAACGAACATATAAAATATACTATGATTGTAAATAGGCTTTCAAGAGTTTTAATAATGCTTTTAATATGCTTTTGTTCAATGGGTTATGCTCAAAAATTCAAAGTGGTTTTAGATCCCGGACATGGTGGGAAAGACCCCGGAGCTGCTTATGGAAATTTTATTGAGAAAGAAATTGTTTTAGATGTAGCTTTAAAGGTGGGCGAATTGCTCAAGGCCGAAAAAGATATCGAAGTGATTTTTACTCGAAAATCAGATGTTTTTATAGAAGTGGCAGAACGAACAAAAATTGCAAATCGCGAAAAAGCAAATGTTTTTATATCGATACATGCCAATGCAGCAAAAAACAGATTGGCTACCGGTACCGAAACCTATATTATGGGTATTAGTAAAAACGAAGCCAACTTAGAGGTTGCTAAACGCGAAAATGCTGTAATTACCTTAGAGGATAATTATCAGAAAAAGTACGAAGGATACGACCCTAATCGTCCGGAATCGCTCATTGGTTTAACCTTGTTGCAAGAACAATTTATAAAACAAAGTATCGATTTGGCATCAAAAATCCAAGTAGGCTTTAAAAATGATGTGAAAAGAGTTGACCGGGGTGTTCGTCAAGGACCTTTTTGGGTTTTACACAGTGCCTTAATGCCTAGTATTTTAATTGAGTTAGGTTTTGTATCCAATAAAGAAGAAGGCACATATCTTCGATCTGAAACAGGAAAAAGTGCATTGGCAAAGGCGATTGCAAAAGCTATTATCGATTATAAAAAGACCAATCCAGTGTAAAAAAAGCCATATTTACAGGTTAGTTAGCTTATTCGTTTTAATTCTTAATTACAAGTTGATACATAAAATCAATTAAAAACGATATATATTACTTTTGTATGCAATTTTTAAATACTATTTTTGTAAAATTGTTTATTTGTATTTTATAAATAACAAATGGATATTTCATTAATTTTAGTCTTTTAAATAAAAAACAAAATATAAAAAAAAGCTATGTTTAAAAACAAGTTTAAAACTGCTTTGGGCGTTTTTATATGGTGCATTGGCTCAACGGTTTATGCACAAAATTTTAAGGTGGTTTTAGATGCCGGTCATGGGGCACATGACTTTGGCGCAACAAGAGGAAATTATGTAGAAAAAAGAATTGTTCTAGATGTGGCACTAAAAGTAGGCGAGCTGCTTAAAAAAGATAAAACCATTGATGTGGTTTACACCCGAAAAACGGATGTTTTTTTAGAATTAAGAGAGCGAACAGATATTGCCAATCGTGAAAAAGCTGACATTTTTGTTTCAATTCATGCCAACGCAGTTGCCAATGCGCCAAGTGCTTCGGGTACTGAAACCTATGTTATGGGAAGAAGCAAAAATGCTTCGAACTTAGAAGTTGCAAAAAAGGAAAATGCAGTTATTACATTAGAAGATGATTACCAAACAAAATATGCAGGATACGACCCAAGCAGACCAGAATCATTAATAGGCTTGACCTTAATGCAAGAACAATATGTATTGCAAAGTATTGATTTGGCTTCTAAAGTGCAAACGCGCTTTACAAATGATGCCGAAAGAAGAAATCGCGGGGTAAAACAAGATTTGTTTTTGGTATTGCACGGTGCTTTTATGCCAAGTATCTTAATTGAGCTAGGTTTTTTATCTAACAGCGAAGAAGGTGCGTATTTGAACAGTGAAGAAGGAAAAAATGAATTGGCACTTTGTATTGCCAAAGCGATATTAGACTACAAACGCCAGCATCATTCGGCAAGCGATGAAATCGAATCAAAACCTAAAAAGCAAGAACCCGTTGTGGCAAAAGTAGAACCTAAAAAAGTAGATACTGTTCAAGAGAAAGTTGTTCCGGTAGCTCAAACGTCATCGGTTGATGCTTCAAAGCCAGAAAAGGTCACAGCAGCAGGCGTTACCTTTAAAGTGCAGATTGCTGCTAGCGGAAATAATATAGGTTTGCAACCAAGTAATTTTAAAGGTTTAGATAAGATATCGGTTATGAAAGAAGGTACCTTGTACAAATATTTTTATAACGAAACCACTGATTATGAACACGCGCGCAAAGCTTTAGAAGTTGCCAAAAACAAAGGATACAACTCTGCTTTTTTGGTGGCATATAAAAACGGAAAAAAAATCAGCATACAACAAGCCATAAATAACTAGTAATTAAAAAAATAAAAATTGAAAATAGCTATATCAAGAGAGATAAAAACCGCAGTATTAGTGTTGTTATCGATAGGAATGTTAATTTGGGGTTATACCTTTTTAAACGGTAAAAACTTGTTTAACAGCTCACGTACCTTTTTTGTGGAATACGATAATGTTGAAGGACTTTCAACCGCTTCATCGGTAACTATCAACGGAATGGTGGTAGGAAAGGTGCATCATATTTCGCTTAAAGGTCAAGGAAAAATATTGGTAGAATTAGTCATGACAGATGATGTGGATATTCCTATTTCGTCAAAAGCGGTTATGTATTCACCCGATTTAATTGGTGGTAAGCAAATTGCTTTACAAATTAATTACAATGATGCAACCTTGGCAAAAAGTGGCGATTATTTACAATCGGGTAAAATGACGGGGATGATCGATGATTTTACTCAAAAAGTAGATCCTATTGCAAAAAAGTTAGATTCTGTTCTTTATAATGTAAATATTTTAGTACAATCAATCAACAAAACTTTAGACCCGGCAGCTCAGAAGAATTTGCAGGAATCTTTGGCACAGTTAAACGCTACAATGGGCAATGCAAATGCTATTACGGGGAAGTTTGATAGAATTGTATCCACCAACGAAGCAAAAATCAACAATATTGTAAGTGATTTCAATACCACTTCTAAAAACCTTTCGGCTTTTTCAAACGATTTAGATAAAATTCAGTTACAAAAACTGCAGGACATCTTAAATAAGTTCGATAGTGCAGCATCAAGCCTCAACCAAATGATGGCAGATGCAAATAGTGGCAAAGGAAATATTGGTAAATTAATGAAAGAAGAACAATTGTACAATAATTTAGAATCGGCTACAAAAGAGTTGAACCAATTGTTGGAAGATGTGAAGCTAAACCCAAGCAGATACATCAATATTTCGGTCTTTGGTAAAAAAGCACAGCCTTATCAAGAATCAGAAAAATAATAAAGCATACATCAAAATACAAACAATAATTAATCTTATTTAATATGCATATTCTTAGCAGTATATTATTTATAGCTTTAACCGCAGTAGGATTTGGTTTTTTTGCAAAAAATGCCAAAAAAATCTACCGCAATATAAAGTTGGGTCAACCAATAGATCGCACAGACAAGCCCGCAGAACGTTGGCGAAATATGCTTTTGGTAGCCTTTGGGCAGAAAAAAATGTTTGCAAGACCCATTCCGGCAATTTTGCATTTTGCGATTTATGCAGCTTTTATGATTACCCAAATTGAATTAATTGAAATTTTTATCGATGGAATTTTTGGGAAACACCGCATCTTCAAAGAATCATTAGGTGGTTTTTATACGTTTATGATTAGTTTAATCGAAATTGTTTCGGTTGCTGCGTTGCTGGCAACAATTATCTTTTTATCGAGAAGAAACCTGCTAAAGTTGCCGCGCTTAAACATGATAGAACTTTTGGGCTGGCCTAAAAAAGACGCCAACTTAATTTTAATAATGGAAATTATTTTGGTGTTGTGTATTTTTACCATGAACGGAACCGATGAGGTTTTATACAACATGGGCAAATCGCATTTTGCAGGTCAAGGCTCGTTTAATTTTGCTATTTCGCAGTATGTAGGTCCTGCTGTTTTTGGCGCTCTTAGCGAAGGAACTTTACACGTTTTAGAGCGAATAGGTTGGTGGGGACACTTTATAATGGTGCTTTCTTTCTTAAATTATTTGTACTATTCAAAGCACTTACACATTTTGTTGGCTTTTCCAAATACCTATTATGCACATATAGAACCGCTTGGTGAGTTTGATAACTTAGAAGCAGTTACAAACGAGGTGAAATTAATGATGGATCCCAACGCCGATCCGTTTGCAGCACCAGCACCTGATGAAAATGCAGTACCCGCAAAATTTGGTGCACAAGATGTTCAAGATTTGAATTGGGTTCAGTTATTAAATGCTTATTCTTGTACCGAATGTGGTCGATGCACTTCTGCGTGTCCGGCAAATATTACAGGAAAAAAATTATCGCCGCGCTTAATCATGATGAAAACGCGTGATCGTTTGGAAGAAGTTGGGAAGAATATCGATGCCAACAAAGGAACCTTTGTAGATGATGGCAAAACGCTTTTGAATGATTACATAACCCCAGAAGAATTATGGGCGTGTACCACTTGTAATGCCTGTGTTCAAGAGTGTCCGATAGACATTAGTCCATTGTCAATCATTATGGATATGAGAAGATTTTTGGTTATGGAGCAAAGTGCCGCACCAATGGAACTAAACGCCATGATGACCAATATCGAGAACAATGCCGCACCTTGGCAATACAGCCAAATGGATCGTTTAAACTGGAAAGACGAGAATTAACCAGCACACGAAGTATCAATTAAAAAAAAGAAATCATGTCAGAAAATTTAGTAGTGCCAACAATGGCAGAAATGATGGCGAAAGGCGAACAACCCGAAGTATTATTCTGGGTAGGTTGTTCGGGAAGTTTTGACGACAGAGCAAAAAAGATTACCAAAGCGTTTGTACGCATTTTAAATAGAGCCAATGTGAAATTTGCCGTTTTAGGCACAGAAGAAGGTTGTACCGGAGATCCGGCAAAGCGCGCAGGAAACGAATTTTTGTTCCAAATGCAAGCCATGATGAACATTCAAGTGTTTGATGGTTACGAAGTGAAGAAAATAGTAACGGCGTGTCCGCACTGCTTTAATACCATTAAAAACGAATATCCTGGTTTGGGCGGAACATATGAAGTGGTGCATCATACCGAATTTCTAAAGTCGCTTTTAGAAGAAGGCCGATTAACCATTGAAGGCGGACAGTTTAAAGGCAAACGTATCACTTTTCATGACCCTTGCTATTTAGGTCGTGCTAACAAAATTTATGAAGCTCCACGCGATTTGATCCAAAAATTAGACGCCGAATTGGTGGAAATGAAACGCTCTAAAGCCAATGGATTATGTTGCGGTGCTGGTGGTGCGCAAATGTTCAAAGAACCTGAAAAAGGTAATAAAGACGTGAACATGGAGCGTACTGATGACGCTTTGGAAGTGAAACCAAATATTATTGCAGCAGGTTGTCCGTTTTGCAATACCATGTTAACAGACGGTGTGAAATTTAACCACAAAGAAGGCGAAGTACAAGTTTTAGACGTAGCCGAATTAATTGCTAACGCCCAAGATTTGTAATAATGAATAAATTTTTGATAATATCTTTTCTTATTTCTAATCTTGCATCGGCGCAAAAGCTTTCTAAGATAGACTTGTTAAGCACTATTGCAGACGATATTTGCAACGAAGTGAATAATGACAAAGTGGAAATAAAGTCTGAATTCACAATGGGTGTCTATATGTTGAAATCAGTAAATAAACACAGAGAAGATATAACGCATTATTACGGAAATGATTATTTTGGAGATGAAGGTGTAATGCAAACAATGGGTGAAGATATTGGTGTGTATTTAGCTTTGAAATGTCCAGAAATTTTTGAACATTTTGTTTATGAAGAAGAAGCAGAAATTTTTGAAAGCATAGAAACAAAAACGGTTACAGGATCCATTCATAATATAAACGATGAAAGGTTTATAACTTTTGTTGTACAAGAAGAATCGGGAAAAAAACACGAATTCATTTTGTTGTATGATTTTGAAACGGCTTATTTGTTAACCGATAAATTAGTGAAAGTTAAAGATAAAGTAGAAATATCTTATTATGTTGGCGAACTATATGATGCCAAAGTAGGAAAATTTGTAAATTATAATATAGTATCTTATATACAAGCAAAATAACATGTTGATACCTTTTGAAGAAATGCCGAAATCGGCTCGGGTTTGGATTTACCAATCAAATAGAAAAATGACCGACGAAGAGCTGGCAACAGCAAATGAAGTGTTGACTAGTTTTGTAGAAAATTGGGCAGCACACAGCACTCCACTAAAAGCATCGTATCAAATAAAATATAATCGTTTTATTATTTTGGCGGTAGATCAAGAGTACCATGCAGCTTCGGGCTGTTCCATTGATGCTTCGGTAAAAATCATTCAAGATTTAGAACAAAAATTCGGAATCGATTTATTAGATAAAATGAATGTAACCTACAAAACAGGTGCATTCATCGCTCATAAATCATTAATCGATTTTAAGAAAATGGCAAAAGAAAAAGCTGTTAACGCCAATACCATTGTTTTTAACAATTTGGTGAATACCATTGAAGAATTCGAAGAATTTTGGGAAGTTCCTGCTGGTGAAAGCTGGCACAGCCGCTTTTTTTAATTTAGAATCTCAGTTTATTTTTTAAATTTATAAAGTAAAAGACAGATTATAATCTGTCTTTTACTTTATAAATTTAAATCTTTTTATTTTACAAAAATACCCATTGCAGAACCAATATTGTTACCATCTGTAAGGCTAGTAGGTACACCATTTTTCCAGTATGTACCAACAGGATGTCCACTTGAATTATATATGTCTCCTGCAACATATACATCATTTTCTAAAACAAATATCGACACAGCTGCAGCATCTCGCTGACCATTAGTTAGTGCTGTTGGCTCGCCATTTTTCCAGTATTTAGCAATTGAAGGTCCTGTATTAGGGATACCTTCTCCACCAGCAATATAAACATCATTACCTGATACAAATATTGAATTCGCGAAGGCATTTAATGTACCGTCTGTAATAGAGACGACTACGCCGTTTTTCCAATATTTAACTACACTTGTGTAACCGTTATTTTCGTTTCCAGCTATATAAATATCATTACCAGAAACGAAAATAGATTTAGCAATAGTATGTATCGAACCATCACTAAGGTTTATACCAATACCATTTTTCCAATATTTTGCTATTTCATTACCGTTTGGATCATTTTCGTATCCTGCAACGTAAATATCGTTTCCAGAAATAAAAATAGATTCTGCATAAGAACTGAACTTATTGCTTGGTAGTGGAAATTCTACACCGTTTTTCCAATAAGTAGCTACCGGAGGTGCGTTGTGATGTTCTTGTTTCCAGCCTGCAACATATATATCATTTCCTGATACAAAAATAGATGTTGCATTTGCGCTATTTTCTTTAGTGGTAAGCGAAACTCCTATTCCATTTTTCCAGTATTTTGCTATAGTTGTTTGGCCATCATGTTCTAAACCTGCTACATACACATCATTTCCTTCGACAAATATTGAATTCGCAAACGCACCTTTATTACCATTGTTAATTGGAAACGCTATACTGTCTTTCCAGTAAGTTACAACAGCCGTTACTCCGTCAAGACCTCCACTTGTACCAACTATATATACTGTTGGCGGAGGTGTTGGATCATCTTCAATATTAAGAACTTCGACATCAGTACACGATACTGCGTTTAGATATAATATAGATAATAAGGAAATACCTAAGATCTTTGTTATGAAATTTTTCATGAAATAGAGAGATAGAAAATTTGAAAAAAGGTTCATAAATGTTTTGTTTTTTTAGTTTTATAATATCTAGTTTTAGTTTATAATAATACTTTAACAAAAGAACAAATTTATTTTTTAAAATCAAAAAAAAAATCCTAGTTTTTAGTCAGCGCTTTTTAAATTTTATTTAATTTTATATAAAATTTAAAATGAAATCATTGCAAATTTATTGTTTGATTTACATTTCTTTGATTTAAAAAAGTTTCATCGTGAGAAATTACTACTAAAGTACCTTGATAATCGTTAATTGCATTAGTAAGAATTTCTTTGTTTTGAATGTCGAGATTGTTGGTAAGCTCAGCTAAAATAATAATATCCGGCGATTCACTTCTAATAGTCAAACAACATAACATTAACCGCATACGTTCGCCACCACTTAAAGCATTACAAGATTTGTCCCAAGTATTTTGAGGAAAAAGAAAACGATTCAATCTGATTTTCACTTCATGTTCCTCCAAGTTAAAAGCGTTGAACTGTTGTGCTTGTTCGTACACTTTCAAGTTGTTATTAATTAAAGAATAATCCTGATCTATGTAAACCGATTTACTTTCTTTGTGAAAAACAGTTCCTTGTTGCGGTTGTAAATTATCTAATAATATTTTTATAAATGTGGTTTTGCCCGATCCGTTATTACCTTTTACAGCAATACGTGATCCACTTAAAATTTGTATATTTAAATTGTTCTTCCATATAAAATCGCCGTTTTCATACTTATTAATTTATGTTTTCTGCATTAAAAAGCACTTTACCTTTATGAAGCGAAGAATTGTTAAAGCCGAATTTCATTTGTTCGGTTTATACTAGAGTTGATCTTAAATCTTGCAGTTAGTCTCTAATACTTCCAGCTTTTTCTGTGTGAATACTTTTAAGCTTCGCCGTGCTGTTTTCGGCATTGTTTCGCAGTGTATTCATCATTATTTTAGTAACGCCTGATTTTTCTTGTTTGCCTTTTCCTCTGCTATCTAATTTTTGCTGTCGTTCAATGGTTTCGCGTTCCTTTTCGCATGCTTTCTTCAATGCTTTTTCCTTGCTGGTGAAAGCTGGCACAGCCGCTTTTTTTAAAAAAACAGAAAATCATCTTTAGTTATTTAAAGATGATTTTTTTTAGCGTTCTTTTTTTATAAAAAGCTACTTTACTTTTACACACTTAATAGCCATTTTTCCTTGTTCCAACACCAGATTTTTTACTTTGTTGTTTTCCATTGTAAAAATCAATTTGCCTTTTGCATTTCGTAAAAAGAATGTGTTTGCATCCATTCGTTCCAACAAAGCTCTTTCGCCTATTTTTCCGTTTTCAAGTTCGTTCATAAACAAATAATTGTTTTCGGCTTCGGTGATTTCAAACTTTGCAATCGTTACTAAACCGGCAATTTTTGCTTTATATGTCCCTGTGAAAATAGCTAATTCAGGCTTGGTAACTTCCGAATGATAAAATACAGGATATTCATATTTTTTGTCGAAATAAGCAGAAAGAATACCCACCATTATATCGTTGATGTTTAATCGCGAACCATTGCAAGTGATTGATAGATACAAATCCTCACTCGGAAAATACAATGCAGCACTTTTAAACTCATCAATTCCACCCGTATGCCCCCAACCAATTTTATCGTAAAATGGTGCTTTAAATAATCCGTGTCCAATTGCTTTGCTTTTTAGTTTTTGCATTACGGCAAGTGATTCGTTTGAAACTAAATCTCCGTGGAATAAGTGATACATTAATTTGTTCAAATCACTTACGTTTGAAATGATGGCACCTGCTGCAAAAGGAAGGCTGGGATGCGAACTCACATCTTCAAACCAATCTTTTCCGTTAAATAAATACGATTTATACTGCTTAATGTCTTGTTCATTTTCTGCAACGAAAGTCTTTTGCAATCCTGCTTTTTTCACAATACGTTCATCTATGTTTGTTGCATAACTTTTCCCCGTAAGGTCTTCAATAATGTATCCCAATAACACGTAATTTGAATTACTGTATGAACAATCTTTGTTGGGTTTAAAGTCGGGTTTTTCTTTCGTGATGATATTTAAAATCTGCTCTTTTGAAAAGTTTTGATTTCTTGTGGAGTAATAATTATCCCAAAAAGTAATATTGAAGATGCCGCTTGTATGTGAAAGTAAATTTTCAATTGTTATTTGGTCAGCATATTTAATCTGAGGATAAAATTTGCTCAAAGGTGTTTGAAGTGTTAGTTTTTTTTCTTCAATCAATTGAAAAACAGCAATAGCTGTAAAAATCTTAGTGACAGAACCAACCCTGTATTGACCATTTTCTGCTTTTAATGGATTCGATTTATAGGAATACACCGTTTCATTCCCCTTTTTCATTTCTACCGTTCCCAAAAAAGAATTTTCTTTTGAAAGGTAATTTAGGAAGTTATTTACTGCAATTTTATTGCTATCCGTTTGTGAAAAACAGTTTGTTGTTATCAAAAAACTTAATAAGATAATTGCTTTTTTTGTCATTTTTTCAAAATAATTTCAACTATACTAAACGGTAGTAAAGTTACTTTTTTTTAGGAAAAAACAAATTAGAAGAAAAAAATATGAAATGTATCTTTCTGTTGAATATTAAGGTATCGTTTTTGGTAAACCATTATCCCTGCTTCAAAAGAATATTTTCTTGTATAAAGTGGTAGGTGGTTTGTTTTTTAACGCAAAATTCCGAATTATAATTATTAAAATCGTAGCTAAAACATTATTTTTGAAAATGTTTTATTTAAAATTTGTTATGAAAAAAATCTGGGTAACGTTTTTATTAGCTCCTATATTACTAGTTGCACAACCAAAACAAAAGTTTCAAGCACCTGATAAATGGGTTGATAGCGTTTACAATCAAATGTCGTTCAATGAAAAAGTGGGGCAACTTTTTATGGTAGCCGCATACTCCAACCGCGATGAAAAGCACCTTCAAGAACTCTTAGATTTGGTACGATCTAAAAATATTGGCGGTGTGATTTTTTTTCAAGGCGGACCGGGCAGGCAAGCACACATGACTAATAAATTACAAGCGGCTTCAAAATTGCCTTTATTTGTTGGTATTGATGCCGAATGGGGATTGGGCATGCGTTTAGATTCTACTTATGTTTATCCTTGGAATATGAACCTTGGAGCCATTCAAAACAACGATTTAATAGAACAAATGGGCACGCAAATGGGCGAACAAGCAAAACGCTTGGGAGTTCATTTTATGTTTGCACCTGTGGTTGACATCAATATCAATCCATTGAACCCTATTATTGGTAACCGCTCATTTGGAGAATCAAAAGAGAACGTAGCCGATAAAGCAACTGCTTTAATGCGCGGCATGCAAAAAAATAATGTGTTTGCAACAGCCAAGCATTTTCCGGGACATGGCGATACAGCAACCGATTCGCATCATGCGTTACCCAATATCGGTTTTGATAGAAAAAGATTAGACAATATTGAATTGTATCCATATAAAAAATTGATCAAAGAAGGTTTGGCATCGGTTATGGTGGCGCATTTATCAGTACCTGCACTAGAGCCAAAATCGGGTGTTCCTACCTCCTTGTCATACAACACTATTACCAAGCTTTTAAAAGAAGAATTAAATTTTAAAGGATTGATTTTTACAGATGCTTTAAATATGAAAGGTGTTGCCAACCACAAATCGCCGGGTGAAGTTGATTTAGCAGCCTTTTTAGCCGGAAACGATGTGTTGCTTTTTGCAGAAAATGTGCCCTTGGCAGTTGAAAAATTCAATCAAGCATTTGAAAAAGGCGAATTTACAGAAGAGCGATTGGCACATTCGGTAAAAAAAATATTGCTTTACAAGTACAAAGCAGGTTTAAATAAATACCAACCAATCCTTACAAAAAATCTGTATAAAGATTTAAACAAAGAAGAATATACCAACTTAAGCTACAAGTTGTACGAAGATATGGTTACTGTTGTTAAAAACAATAAAAACATAGTACCTTTTAAAAGTGCTAAACCTCAAAATATTGCCTATGTGAAATTGGGCGACGATGTGAACGATACATTTATCGAAGCTTTGCAGGCAAACCAACCTGTAACGGTTTTTAATCATTATCAAATCGAAGATCATTTGAACGATTTAAAAGCATTCGATCTAATAATTGTGGGCTATCACAAAGCAGACGGAGTGTGGAAAAAACATGATATGGCACGCAATGAAATCAACTTGCTAGACAATATCGCCAAAAACAATAAAACCATTTTTGTGTCTTTTGCAAAGCCATACGCAATAAGTGATGTGAAAGATTTTTCAAATTTTGAAGCCGTAGTTTTAGGCTATCAAAACAATGTGATTGCCCATAGAAAAGTAACCGATGTTTTGTTTGGAATGCAGGCTGCAAAAGGAAAATTACCTGTTTCTATTGGTTCTCATTTTAAATATGGTGATGGAATAACAACCAAGGCCAATAAAAATTTGCGTTACGGCCGTGCCAGCGAACAAGGTTTTAACGAAGAAAAATTAAAAGAAATCGATGCGTTTGTTCAAACAGCGATTAGAAACAAATATACACCTGGTGCACAAGTTTTAGTAGCTAAAAACGGAAATATTGTGTATAATAAATCGTTTGGAACCATGACCTATAACGATCATTTAACTGTGAATAATCAAACCATTTACGATTTGGCTTCGCTTTCTAAAATGTTGGGAACCTTGCCCATGGTGATGAAAATGTATGACGACGGAAAGTTGCGTTTCGACCAAAAATTAGGAGATTTATTGCCCGAATTTAAAAATACAGATAAAGCACATATCACTATAAAAGAATTACTAACACACAATTCTGGTTTAGTTGCTTGGATTCCGTTCTACAAAGAAACCTTGGAAAACGGCAAGCCTAATGCAACTTTATACAAACCTACTTTTTCAAATGATTATAATTTACAGATTAATGATAATTTATTTTTAAAATCAGATTATAAAAAAGTTGTTTTGCAAACCATTGCTGCATCAAAATTGGGCAGAAAGGAATACAAATACAGCGATCTTAATTTTATTCTTTTGGCTGAAATTGTAGAACGAACCTACAAAAAACCGTTGAATGAATTGGTGAACCAGTATTTTTTTGATAAAATATCAGCAAACAATTTAACCTATCTTCCGTTAACAAAATTTGATGTATCGCAAATCGCACCAACCGAAGAAGATACCTATTACCGATACACCACCGTTCAAGGATATGTGCACGATATGGGTGCTGCGATGTTTGGCGGAGTTGCAGGTCATGCAGGATTGTTTGGCAATGCATTGGATGTTGCAAAAATGATGCAGCTTTTTTTAGACAAAGGCAGATTTAATGGCGAACAATTGCTCTCTGAAAAAACCATTAACGATTTTAATACCTGTTATTATTGCAAGGAAGGAAATAGGAGAGGAGCCGGTTTCGATAAACCCCAATTAGGCAAAAGCGGACCTACCTGCGGTTGTGCTTCCATGAACAGTTTTGGGCATACAGGTTTCACAGGAACAATGGCTTGGGCAGATCCAGAAAACGATTTAATTTATGTTTTTTTATCGAACCGAACCTATCCAAATGCCGATGAAAATAAGCTTTCAAAAGCCAATACCCGAGAAGATATTCAGCAAGTGATATACGATGCACTTAAATAATTAATTTTTGAAATTTACAATATGAAAATAGCCATAGTTTGCTATCCAACCTTTGGTGGAAGTGGTGTAGTTGCTACCGAATTAGGTATTGAACTTGCCAAGCGCAACCACGAAGTTCATTTTATAACTTATAGCCAGCCGGTGCGTTTGGCACTTTTAAATAAAAATATTCATTACCATGAAGTGGTCGTGCCAGAATATCCATTGTTTCATTACCAGCCTTATGAATTGGCGCTTTCTAGCAAAATTGTAGATACAGTTAAAGAATTTGGTATCGATCTTTTACATGTACATTATGCCATTCCACATGCTTTTGCGGGTTATATGGCAAAACAAATGTTGGCAGATCAAGGAATTTCATTGCCAATGGTAACCACATTGCATGGTACGGATATCACATTGGTGGGCAATCACCCGTTTTATAAAACCGCGGTGAGTTTTAGTATCAACCAGTCCGATTATGTAACTTCGGTTTCTGAGGATTTAAAAAAATCTACCTATGAATTATTCGATACCACGAAAGATATTCATGTAATTCCCAATTTCATAGAAGAAAAAAACACCTTTGATGCCAATTTTCAGTGCAAACGAAGCCTATTTGCCCATGAAGGTGAACGTATTGTTACCCATGTGAGTAACTTTAGAAAAGTGAAACGCATATTGGATGTAGTAAAAGTTTTTCATGGAATACAACAACAAATTCCAGCAAAATTAATGATGGTGGGCGATGGTCCCGAACGATTAGGAGCAGAAGAACTAGCCAAAGAATTGGGTATCGAAAACAAAGTGATATTCTTTGGAAATTCGTCTGAAATCGACAGTATTCTGAAGTATTCAGATTTATTTTTATTACCTTCTGAAACCGAGAGTTTTGGCTTAGCCGCATTAGAAGCCATGGCCAATAAAGTGCCGGTAATATCATCAAACACCGGAGGACTACCAGAAGTAAATGTAGAAGGTGTTTCGGGCTTTTTAAACAATATAGGCGATATAGACGGAATGGTAAGCAATGCCTTACACATTTTAAAAGACGATCGATCTCTTGCTACTTTTAAAGAACAAGCATTTGCACATTCAAAAAATTTCAGCGTAGAAAAAATTGTTCCGCTTTATGAAACAATTTACAATAAAGCATTAAAAAACACGCCTGTTTAGGCGTGTTTTAGGTTATTATTTGGCTTATAATTACTGTACGATTATTTTTTTAGTTGCTTTACCTTGATTAGTATAAACCTGTACATTATAAATTCCTTTAGCAAAACCACTTACATTAATTGTTTTTTCAGAAGTTTCTTTCACTAATTGCCCGTTAGTATTGTAGATCAACACTTTTTCCAACGATAAGTTTTCTTTCAATTCAATATTTATAATATCGGTTGTAGGATTAGGGTGAATATTGAAGTTTTCTAATACAAAAGTATCTGATGATAAAATGCCTGATAAATTGAAAACTTGTACAGAACCAGGAGATGTTCCCTTTGCTTGGTAATTATTAGCCTGCAATAAGTTCTCGCTAACATTTTGTTTATCAATAATCAATGATTTGCCTCCTACACTGTTAGCTCCGGGATTTCCAACAGCTAAACTATATCCGTCTTTAGAGAGTGCAATAGATGATCCTACCCTGTCACCAGTATTAGCTCCAATTACACTTCCTTTTTCAACCCAATTATTTTGAATATTCTCAAAGATGCGAACTTTACCGCTGTCTGTTCCATTTGTTGTATCAGCACCAGTGCTACCAATAGTTATGGCATTTCCATTAGCTGAAATTGCTAAGCCTGAACCGCAGTAATCACCTGCAGCTTCACCCGTAATATTGTTTCCTACCTTTAACCAGTTATTAGCTTGATTTTTATAAACTTCAACATGTCCAGAGTTTAATCCCTTAATATTTGGACCACCAGCAATAGCTAAAGTGCCACCATCCGAAGATAGAACCAATCTATACCCGTAACTTTCATTTTGATTATTTCCGTATAAAGTATTTCCTACTTTAGCCCAGGTGCCAAGCTGATATTTATATACATATACAAGTCCGCTATCAAAATTCCCTCCAGTTGGTTTACCATCTATATCACTAAAAGCTAATATCGTACCATCTCCAGATAAGGAAACATTATGCCCGTAACGTAAGGATAAAATATCGTTAGTTGAATTATTATATATACTAAATCCACCAATTTTTTGCCACGTCCCAGCTATATTTTTATAAACTTGTACTTGTTCAAAAAATATAGCAAAATTAGTAGGACTGCCAATCGCAACAGTAGAACCGTCGCTTGATAAGGAGATTGCTAATCCAAAAAGTAAATCAGCAGTAGTATCAACTATATCCTGACCAACCTTTGTCCATATACTATTTACATTTTTGTAAACACTTACATAACCTCTGTGAGAAATATTATTTGTAGTACGCTTAGCTGAAAAAGCAGAAAATGCTACTGTACTCCCATCATCAGAGAGTGCTATTTTATATCCTATTTGATCATCTGCTATTGCTCCTTCAATATCCTGTCCAATTTGTGTCCAAGTACCTGATGCTTTTGAGTAAACTCTAATATGTCCAGTGTCTGTTCCGTTGTTATCATTTCCTGGGGCTGATACTGCCATAACACTCCCATCTGCAGATAAGGCAACACCGTGCCCAAACCTGTCGTCAGACATATCGCCTACAATATCCTGCCCAATTTGTGTTTGTGCATTACTTATTGTAGCAATTAAGAATGCAAATAGTAGTTTTAGTTTCATGTTTAGTTTGATTATTATTTTACGATTATTTTTTTAGTAGCATTACCTTGATTGGTTAAAACCTGTACATTGTAAATACCTTTTGCAAAACCATTTACATTAATTGTTTTTTCAGATGTTTCTTTTACCAATTGACCGTTTGTGTTGTAAATAAATACTTTTTCCAACGATAAGTTTTCTTTCAATTCAATGTTTAGAATATCGGTTGTAGGGTTAGGATAGATGTTGAAGTTTTGTAAAACGAAAGTATCAGATGATAAAATGCCAGATAAATTGAAAACTTGGACAGAACCTGGAAAAGTTCCTTTTGCTTGATAATTATTTGCCTGCAATAAATTATCGCTAACAGTTTGTTCTTCAAAATTTGTAGTATATGGTTTACCACCCACGCTGCTACTGCCGGAATTTCCAACGGCTAAATTGTATCCGTCTTTCGATAATGCAATAGACCAACCTATTTTATCGCCTGCATTAGCACCAATTACGCTGCCTTTTTCAATCCAATTGTTTTGAATGTTTTCAAAGATGCGAACTTTGCCAGTATCTGTTCCGTTTACTGTGTCACATCCTGTACAGCCTATAGCTAAGGCATTTCCATTTGCTGACATAGCTAAACCTTGACCACAAAAATCCATTGCTGCATCGCCTACAATATCATTTCCTATTTGTACCCAGTTATTACCCATAATTTTATAAACTTCTACATGACCAGAACCTGCGCCACCTACAGAAGAACCTCTTACACTAATTGCTAAAATACTTCCATCTGCAGAAAGCTGTACTCTGTGACCAAAATTTATATTTTTACTTTTTCCAGATAGTGTATTTCCTACTTTTATCCATGCTCCTGACTGATATTTATAAACTATCACAATACCACTTTCATTAACACTAGATAAGGTATTACCAGTAATGTCGCTAAAAGCTAGAGTATTGCCATCTCCTGATAAATATACATTCCATGCAAACTCACTATGTGAGGTAAAAAAATCTTCCGCATTAGGAGTTACATTATAATCATTCGAAATGATTTCTTTTATTTTAGCCCAATTCCCAAATATAAACTTATAAATAATAACTTTATTATTATAATTTTGGGCACTATTCTGTCCAATAGCGATTGTAGTACCGTCTGAAGATAATGAAAATGATAATCCAAATCCAGAAGTTTGTCCAAAAATTGGACTAGGATCATCCTCTCTCAATTCTTGTCCTATTTGTACCCAAGAGCCATTTACATTTTTGTATATACTAATGCTACCAACTTTAATTATGTTACCATAATAAGTTGAAGGAGTTATTTCTTTTTTAGTAATGGTTGAGAATGCTAAAGTACTACCATCATCAGATATCGCTATTTTATATCCAATCTGGTCATCGGCATTCGTTCCTTCAATATCCTGCCCAATTTGTGTCCAAGTACCTGATGCTTTTGAGTAAACTCTAATATGTCCAGCGTTTGCTCCGTTGTTATCGTTCCCTGGGGCAGATACTGCCATAACACTTCCATCGGCTGATAAGGCAACACCATGTCCAAATTTGTCATCTGCCATATCGCCTACAATATCCTGTCCAACTTGTGTTTGTGCATTACTTATTGTAACAATCAGCAACGCGAAAAGTAGTTTTAGTTTCATAAATGAATTTTTAATTATAATTTTTCAAATATATAATTCTTTTGATGAATTAAAATAAAAGCAATCAAAAAAATATCTATTTACATGATTTTTTTAATAATCATTAGAATTTCGTTTTGGCTCTTTTACCGTTGGCCATTCGGTATTTGCTGGTAAAACTCTTTTTTCGTTGGATATTTCGTTTGGATCGTTTGCCGCTTCTAAAGTTAGAATAGTGGTTGTAATTACGTTTCGCTCTAATTCTTCAAAAACAATTTTATCGTAGGTATCGCGGTTGGTGTGCCAAGTGTATTGTCCGTAATCCCAATTTTGTGTACCTAGATTAAACGCTGGAATACCTGCTGCTACAAAAGATGCGTTATCTGTTCCACCGGTTTGGGGCATTCCCGGAAAATCGGTTTTAATATGTTTTCTGTTTTCTTCGGGTACATTTTGCAACCAAGTTCCCAGATAATTATAAGCTTGTGTAAAACCTTGACCACCGATATAAGTTATTCTGCCCGTGCCACTGTCTTGGTTAAAAAGTACTTTTATTTTTTGCACTTCGCTTGGGTGGTCCATCACATAGGCGCGCGATCCATTTAAACCTTGTTCTTCGCTTCCCCAATGCCCAATTACAATGGTTCGGTCGTTATTTGGAGCATATTTTTTAATTAAACGTGCCACTTCCATCATTAAAATAGTTCCTGTTCCATTATCGGTCGCACCTTGAGCCCCGTCCCACGAATCTAAATGTGCCGATAGCATCACATATTCATCTGGTTTGGTTTTACCGGGAATAGTAGCAATGGTGTTGTATGTTTTTGCTGTTCCCAATTTTTTTGATTGGGTGTTGATTTTTAATAGCGGACTTTTCTCATTCACAGCCAAACGATGCAACAAACCATAATCTTCTAAACTAACATCTACCATTGGCGTGTTTTTAGAAAAACTATAAAATATTCGATTGCTTCCCATAGTGCCCGTGAAATAAGATTGCACAAAACCAACTGCTCCTTTTGTTTCTAAATATTCTACTATTTCCCGAATCGATTTTTCGGTTGCTTTTAAGCTATTGTTCCAAAGCGTGTTTTGATGTTCTTTTTCTTTTTTGTATGATGCAAAATCGTCTTCAGTAGCATGTTCTTTCCACTGATTTTCAGGTCTGCCAGATTTTTGGTAGGGAGAAATTAAAACGATTTTTCCGTTAATCGAATGTGCCCATTTTTCAAAATCTCGTTTCGAAGGAAAGATGGGCATTGCAACTACTTCAGCTTCCACCGGTTTCTTGGTAGCGGCGTTCCATGCTAGTTGCATTCCTTCGATTGATTTTATTCTTGGAGCAGTCATTGTAATTTCGGTTGTGCCACGTTGCCATGATTTCCATTCTCCATACGGCACATTTTCTGCTTCAATATTCCATTTTTTGTAGGTGTTGATCACCCAATTGTGTGCTTGTTCCATTTCGGGAGATCCCACTAAACGCGGCCCAATTACATCTAATAATTCAAAAGCTAATTGTTCTAACTGATGATTTTTTGCTACTTCGTTACTGATTTCCTTATAGATGGATTGTTTGTTTTGTTGAAAAGTTGATTGGGCTGAAACTGATAGACTTATTACAGCAAAACAAACTGAAAAATACATTTTTAAATAATTTTTGCTCATTTTATTAGTTGGTTAGATTAGGGAATAGATAAAAAGGAAAAGAGGCGAAAAGCCTCTTTTTATTATTTTGTGATATGCAGTTCAAAAATTAAATTGGTGTTAGGTGGGATTACATCGCCAGCACCTGTGGCACCGTATGCTAAGTGCGATGGAATAAAGATATAAGCTTTGTCACCAATACTCAATTGTTCAATACCTTCGATAAATCCAGGAATTAAACCGTCTTTTTGTCCGGCAACAAATGGAATTGGAATGTATTGGTTGGCAGCTTTTCGTTGTGCATCTAACATATTATATTTTGCAGCGGTAGTTTCAAAACTAGTATCAAACAAACGGCCATTTTCAAAATAACCCGCATAGCCTACATTAATTTTGTCGCCTTGTTTTGGTTTTCCGCCGTTTCCTTTTTCAAATATATAATACGATATGCCCGAAGCTGTTGTTTTTGCTTTAGCTTTCGCCGTATTTAGCGTGGTTTCCATTTCTTTGGCAACCCCTTCGGTTGCTTTTATAGCTTCTTCTTTAGCTTTGCGTGCCTCTTCCTGCTTTTTTTCATTTTCGGCTTGTTTTT
Source organism: Paenimyroides aestuarii (assembly GCF_024628805.1). Taxonomy (NCBI): domain Bacteria; kingdom Pseudomonadati; phylum Bacteroidota; class Flavobacteriia; order Flavobacteriales; family Flavobacteriaceae; genus Paenimyroides; species Paenimyroides aestuarii. The sequence continues at coordinate 1,991,988 of NZ_CP102382.1, forward strand.
CTTTAAAAACTTTTGGAGCATCAAACGCTTTAGCCTTATCGCCTGAACGAACAATATCAATATGCTCTATTTTGTCGCCTTGGGCAATAGTGTTTACAATATTTTGACCTTCAATTACATGACCAAAAACACTGTGCATGCCATCTAAGTGCGGTGTAGGACCATGGGTGATAAAAAACTGTGAACCGTTTGTAGTTGGTCCGGCATTTGCCATTGATAAAATACCCGCTTTATCATGTTTTAAATCGGGGTGAAACTCATCGGCAAATACATAACCAGGACCACCTTCGCCCGTTCCGTTTGGATCGCCGCCTTGAATCATGAAATCGGCAATTACGCGGTGAAACGTTAAGCCATCGTAAAATGGTTTGCCTTTAAATTTAGTTTCAACAGATAGATTATTTCCTTCTGCTAAACTTACAAAGTTTGCAACTGTTAAGGGGGTTTTTTCATATTCTAATTGCGCCACAATTTTTCCTTTATTGGTATAAATTTCGGCATACAATCCTTCTGGTAGATTGGTTTCGTTTTCTTTTTTACACGAAACAAATAGAGTAGCTGCAAGAGCAGCCAAAGCAAAAAGTTTTTTCATTATTTATGAATTAAGGTTTGATATCAACGTAAAAAACTAAATTGGAGTTTGCGGGAATTGGCCCCATGGCACGTTCTCCATATCCTAAATTTGAGGGAATAAAGATATATGCTTTATCGCCTTTGTTTAGCTGCAGCAAACCTTCGGTCATTCCTTCAATAAAACCGCCTTTGTTTCCAAAAGTGTAGTCTAAGGGTTTGTAAGCATTTGCTGCTTTTCTTTGCGGATTGAAAATGTCTTGTTTTATTGCCAACTCTTCGATTCCGGTGTCAAACAATGTTCCATCTGCTAAATATCCTGCATAATCAAACGAAATTTTTTCTCCTTCGGTTGGTTTGATGCCTGCACCTTTTTCTGCTACATAAATTTTAATTCCAGAAGGATAATCGGTTGCTTTTGAAAGATAATTGTCTAAAAGCGTTTTATTTTCTTTTCTTAAAATTGCTGCTTTTTGTTTCTTAAGCTCTTCTTCTTTTTTAATTTTTTCTAAAGATAAAGTAAATGTTTTTGCCGCGTTGAATTTTTTTGCGTCTTTGCCCACACGAACAATTTCCACTTTGTCAATCACATCATTTTGTTCAATGGCATTCACAATTTCTATTCCGTTTACTACTTTTCCGAAAACCGTATGGCGTCCGTCTAAATGCGGTGTGGCAACGTGTGTGATAAAAAATTGCGAGCCATTAGTAGCCGGGCCTCTATTGGCCATTGATAAAACTCCAGGTGCGTCATGTTTTAATGTTGGAACGATTTCATCGGCAAATAAATATCCTGGTTCTCCAGAGCCATCGCCTTTTGGATCGCCACCTTGAATCATAAAGTTTGCAATTACTCTATGAAATTTTAATCCGTTATAAAAAGGTTTGCCTTTATACTCCGCTTTTACTTGCGGGTGTGTACCTTCTGCCAACGCCACAAAATTGGCTACAGTGAGTGGGGTTTCGTTATAAAACAATTGTGTGGTGATGGTTCCTTTTTTGGTAACAAAATTTGCGTATAAACCATCGGTTAACTTGGTTTGAGCAAAAACTTGCGTAGAGATTAACGCAAAAACGAATAACAGTTTTTTCATTTTTATTCTGGTTTTATATCATTAAGGGTTACTTTGCAAATCAGCGGCACATTGGTTCCAATTTTTTCTTTATCGCCCAAATAGCCATAAGCCATGTGCGATGGAAAGATAAACGAAACCGTTTCGCCTTTGTGCATTAATTTCACGGCATGGCGCAAACCTACCATAATTTCTTGTTTATCAACCGCATACAATTTTGGAGCAGTTTCTTCTTTAGAGTAAATCAATTGTTTATTAATATCGTAAATTTCAAAATCTAATTTTACGATATCTCCTTTTTTGGGAAGCAAACTATCTGTGGTGACAGCCACATCGTATTTGTACCAAAAACCTAAATCGGATTGATAGTAATGATGTGCAGAGTCGTTTTTTATTAAATTCTGTATGAGTTTTTCTTCGTCTTGAACGATATTTTTATTTCGCTGCACCGATTCTTTTATGAAAGTACCTGAGCGGTAGCTAACCGGTTTGCGAGGTTCGGGCTGTTTACATGCAAACAATAAGCTGGTTACTGCAAAGCAAAATAGTACTTTTTTCATATTATTGTTTGTTGATTTCATTGATAATGGTTTCAAACTTTAAAATGGTTTCTTGTAGTGAAATAAACGATTTTCCGCCTGCAGCATTGATGTGTCCTCCGCCGTTAAAAAAAGTTCTTGCAAATTCGTTCACATCAAATTCTCCTTCCGAACGAAATGAAATTTTAATCATTCCTTCTTCTTTATTTTCGATGAAAATAGCTGCAAAATCTATACCTTTTATTGATAAACCATAATTTACGATGCCTTCGGTATCTCCTTTTTGATAGTGGAATTGGTTTAAATCGTCTTGGGTTAAATAGGTGTAAGCCGTGCTGTGATTAGGCAAAACTTTTAGTTGTTGCAACGCTCTGCCCACCAATTGCAATTGATTGTATGATGAAGTGTTAAACAACATACTGTGTATTTTAGGGTTATCAACCCCTAAATCAATCAATTCTGCAACCACACGGTGCGTATCTCCCGTGGTTTTTACAAATTTAAAAGAGCCTGAATCGGTTACAATTCCTGTATAAATACAAGTAGCAACTTCCACATTAATGTATTTTTGCAGATTTAATTCTTGAAGAAAACGATACAATAATTCGCAGGTAGAACCAAAAGAGGTATCAGAAATCGTAACTTTCGCATAATTGTCGGGCATTTGGTGGTGATCAATCATTACAAAAGGTTTTCGTAATTTTTCTAGATAAGATCCCATTTGGTCACCCGCTCGGTGCAGTGCATTAAAATCGAGCGTAAAAACCAAATCACTGCCCTGCAAAAAAGCGGCACAAGTATCAAAATTCTTTTCAAAAATAAGTATTTCGTTTGTAGCCGGCAGCCACGATATAAACTCGGGAAATTCGTTTGGAGCAAGTACTTTCACCGTGTGGTTTAGCTGTTTTAAAACATGATAAAGTCCTAAACACGAACCCAAGGCATCGCCATCGGGATTGCGGTGTGGTATAATTGCTATTTGTTTGGGCGTTTCTAAAAACTGCGTTAAAAATGCCTTGTCATTTGTATTCATCATACTGCGAAAATACACAAATTAGCATTTACTTTAAATAGCTTTCAAAAATTATTCTGCTAAACTTTTCAGAGAAGAAGGTTTTATTATTTTTATTTTTTTACCCTTTAACTCTAAAATGCCTTCTTTTTTTAGTTCAGCCAACAAGCGAATGCAACTTTCAGTGGCAGTGCCCACCATACTTGCAATTTCATCGCGACTTAGTTGCAGGTTTAAAAAGCCTTCTGTATCGGTACCGCTTGAGTCTAATATACTCAACAAAGCCAAAGCTAATCGTTCTTTCACGGTTTTACTGTTGTGGTTTAATGCAAAATCGGTGGCATAGTTTAAATTTTGACACACATCTTTGGTAACTTCCCTTGAAAAGTTTTTGTTGGTATCAATAAATCCTAGTATTTCTGATTTGGGAATAAAACAAACGCGCATATCTTCAACAGCAATAGCACTTAAAGAGGTTTTTTCTTGGGTAAGTATAGCAGTTTGTCCCAATAAATCCCCTTTTGTGATTAATTTTAAAATTGCATCTTTTCCGTTTGATGCCATACGCACCAATTTACAAGTTCCTTCTTTAATGCAATACACGCCATTCACGGTATCGCCTTCCTGAAAAATAACATCGCCTTTTTTAATCTCGATGGTGTCTTTACATTGCGCCAAATGAATCAATTCGTTCTTTGATAAAGCTTTTAAAGAACTTAATTCACGTACGATACATTGCTCACATTTGCTCATGAAAGTTGTTTTTGCAAAGATACAATTATTATGATAAATATCATTTTTTTTGGCTAGCAGGTTTTGCAATTTTGTGACAGGTATAAAGCAAAAAAAAATGTTGAATTGTTATCATTGTGGAAATGATGTGGTTGAAAATGAGGTGATTGTTTTTAACGACAAAAATTTCTGCTGCAAAGGTTGCCAAACGGTTTATGACTTGTTTGAAAGCAACGGACTTACTGATTACTATGATTTTGAACAAAATCCGGGTGCGGTTCCAAAAGATGTTGCATCAAAATACAATTATTTAGACAATACCGATATTGCCGATAAATTGATTGATTTTAAGGAAGGAACAACCACCATTGTTCGGCTCTATATTCCGCATATTCACTGCAGCTCGTGCATTTGGATATTAGAAAACCTGCATACTTTAAACCCGGCAATTACCCATTCGCAAGTGGTTTTTTCACAAAAAAAAGTCAGCATCACGTTTAATAGCGACAATATTTCTTTGAAAAATTTGGTGTTGTTGTTGGCTTCGATTGGTTATGAGCCCTATATAAGTTTGGAACAATTTGATGCCCAACCAAAATTAATCGACCGCAGTTTGCTTTATAAAATAGGGGTTGCATTCTTTGGGTTTGGAAATATTATGTTGCTTTCATTTCCTGAATATTTTAATGTAGATGACTTATGGATGCAGCAATATCGAGGCTTTTTTAGATACATTAATATTTTATTGGCATTACCTGTTTTTTTGTATTCGGCCACACCTTATTATAAATCGGCATACCACAGCATTAAAACCAAGGCATACAACATTGATATTCCTATGGCATTGGGAATTATTGTAATGTTTGTGCGCAGTTTGGTGGATATTTTTTTTCAAGACGGTGCCGGATTTTTAGACAGTATGTGCGGATTGGTGTTTTTTATGCTCTCGGGCAAATTGATTCAGCAAACCACTTATAACTTTTTATCGTTTGAGCGTGATTATAAATCGTATTTCCCCATTGCAGTAACCAAAATACAAAATGAAAAAGAAAGTCCTATTCAGGTTTATGAAATAGAAAAAGGAAACCAATTGTTGATTCGCAATGAAGAATTAATTCCGGTAGATGCTATTTTATTGTCTGAAACCGCTTTTATTGATTACAGTTTTGTTACGGGCGAGGCCGTTCCATTAGAAAAAAAGTCGGGCGATAAAATTTATGCAGGCGGAAAGCAGGTAGGAAACGCCGTGATTGTTGAAGCAATTAATACTGTTTCGCAAAGCTATTTGACCCAATTGTGGAGCAATGATATATTTCAGAAAAAAGTATCCCAAAAAATACAAACCATTACCGATAAAGCCAGTCGAATCTTCACGCCCACATTGCTTACCATTGCTTTGATTGGTTTTTTTGTATGGAGCTTCACTAGTTTAAACTTCGCATTCAACGTACTCACCGCCGTATTAATAGTTGCTTGTCCATGTGCCTTGGCATTAACCGCTCCATACACTTGGGGAAACGTGATTCGGTTGATGGGCAAGCGCAAATTGTATCTAAAAAATACGACTGTTATTGAACAACTTTCCAAGGTTGATACCATTGTGTTTGATAAAACTGGCACATTAACATCAAACAGTAACCAACACATTCAGTTTATTGGTGAACATTTATCAACAAATGATGTAATGGCCATAAAAAATATTGTTAGGGGATCTAACCACCCATTGAGTAGAAGGTTATACATGATTTTGCCTGATACACCTATCGAAAAACCTGAAAATTATAAGGAAGCTCCCGGAAAAGGGATTGAAGGAACTTTTAGAAAGGACACCATAAAAATAGGTTCGGCAAGTTGGGTAGGAGCAGCCGATGTTTTAGACATCAATCAAACAAAAGTTTATATCAGTATAAATGATAAAATAAAAGGATTTTATGTGTTTGAAAATGAATACAGAGTAGGGTTAGAGGCACTTTTTCAATCATTGCAAAACAAAAACTACCAACTTTTTGTGCTGTCGGGCGATAATGATGGGGAACAACGCATGCTAGAGCGCTTAATGCCTAAAAGCACACAGCTTGTTTTTAATCAAAAACCCGATGATAAATTGCGATTTATTAAAAAATTGCAAGAAAATAATCATAATGTATTAATGATTGGCGATGGTTTGAATGACGCTGGCGCCTTGGCACAAAGCAATATTGGTATATCGATTTCCGAAAACGTAAATGTTTTTACACCCGCAAGCGACGCCATACTCGATGCGGAATCGTTTACTAAATTGCCTTATTTTTTACAGTTTGCCAAAAACGCCATGAAAACCATAAAAATGAGCTATGCCTTGGCACTTACCTATAATACTGTGGGCTTAAGTTTTGCACTTTCCAATAATTTATCGCCTTTAGTTGCAGCAATAATAATGCCCGTAAGCACTGCCACAATAATAAGTTTTGTAACCATAATGAGTAATTACTTTGCAAGAAAAGGGGAGGGGTGATTTTGTGATTTTTTCATAGGGTAATAAGTTTGCTTTCTCAATTCATATTTTCCAGTAGAAATTTTCTGTTATATGCATTTAGTTCATTATCAGCCTCAGTCTCTATAGGTTGATAAGATTCAATAAATTTAAAGCCATTTTTTGCCAAAAAATTCAGCACATCTATTTCAGAATTAAATTCCATATCTACATTGTTTTCTTTTAATATTGCAAAAGAATTTAATTGGTTTTTTGTTCTGACATTACTTGGAATTTGCCCATAATCAATCACCACAAATGATTTTCTGAAAATAGACTTTGCTTGATAATAAAAGGTGATATACTTGGCGGGAATTTCTTTCAGAGGCAAATTGTTTACTTCTTGTGCCTGAAGTTTGCATCCAATTAAAATAAAGAATAGAGGGTACATGAGGTTCATAAAGTCTGATACTAAATCGTTTTTTAAAACCACATATCAAACTTCATTCCAAAAAAAAATCAACCAAAGAGATTGATATAAAAAAGGCAAGCGACCTACATCGCACCGCTACAACCGCATACCTTTGCTGTGTTCCCACCCTGGAGGAGTCTGCAGGAGCTGGTCGTGTAGGACTTGCCGTTGCAAATATACAAACAAATTATATTTTAGCAAGTCTTTTGTTTAATAAAAAAAGGGTCGTATAATTGTATTACTAATTAAAATTAATCATGAAAAAGTGTAAATACTTAGCATTCTTATCGTTATCATTACTTGTTTTGGCTTGTGATAAAGAAAAAAATGATGAAAAAAAAGCCGTTACCATTGATACAACCAAATTAAAACAAACCTATTCCTTGAATGAAAGCTTGGCTTTACAGCTTACAGATGGTTCAACTATTGATTCTGTGCAATATTTTTTAAATGATAAGCAAATTGGTTCAGTGAAGGGAAATAATGCGTTGAACTATAATTTGGCAAATGAAAAATATGGTATGCAACATATTAAGGCAATTGCCTATACTAAAGGAGTGCCTGCTGAAGCAATGGCTTCTATTGCTCTTTTTTCTGATGTGCAACCTACTGTTTTATCATACACCATCGTGAATACCTATCCGCATGATATAAAAGCATATACGCAAGGATTAGAGTTTTATGGCGATGTTTTAATTGAAAGTACCGGAAATGGTGAAGGAATTGGCACGCGAACTAAAGGAAAATCAAGTATTCGCAAAGTGAATCCTAAAACCGGAGAGGTTTTGAAAATTAATGAATTAGATGATGCGATTTTTGGTGAAGGAGCAACTGTGCTTAACAACAAAATTTATCAACTAACGTATAAAAATATGGAAGCATATGTGTATAACGTAGAATCGCTTCAAAAAGAAAAAACCTTACCCTATTTTAAAAATACCGATGGCTGGGGTTTAACAAATGATGGTACATACTTGTATATGACAGATGGTAGTGATCGGGTTTATAAAGTAAATCCAGATGATTTTTCTTTGGTAGATTATTTTGTAGTTTCGATCCCCAATGGCACCGTTGCAAGTGTAAACGAACTGGAATGGGTAAACGGTGAAATTTATGCCAATTTTTACACTCAAGATGCTATTGGAATTTTTAACCCCACAAACGGAAGTGTAACCGGAGTGGTTGATTTAAGCGATTTAAAAAATAAAGTTTCACACCATCCAGATTTAGATGTTTTAAACGGTATCGCCTACAATAAAAAGACTGGAACTTTCTTTGTAACGGGAAAAAATTGGGATAAAATGTTTGAGATTAGAATTAATAGGTAAACAAAACATTAGTACTTAAATCAAAAACCGCCTAAATTCTATAATTTAAGCGGTTTTTTTTTAATAAAAAGTTTACTCCTTAATAACTTTCGTTGGGTTTTTGTCTTTATCCAAAGCAACAAATGTAAATTCGCCGGTTATTGCTAAATAGCGTATATCGGTGTACATTTCTTCGATATAAATTTCAACCGAAACCTTTAAGCTTTTATTGCCAACTTTGGTAACTTTTCCAATCAATTCAACGATGGTTCCTGCTGGAATGGGTTTGGTAAAATCGATTTTGTCCGATGAAACGGTTACCATCATTTGTCTTGAAAAACGTGTTGCTGTAATAAAAGCCACTTCGTCCATCATGTGCATGGCGGTTCCGCCAAACAGCGTGTCGTAATGATTGGTTGTATTTGGGAAAACCGCTTTAAAAATACGGGTTTCGCTGTTTTTTATTCGTTGTTCTATTGTCATTTTTAAGGATTGTTTTTATGCTTCGCAACTTGTACAAGTAACTAAATTATTTACAAATTCTTTTGATACACTCTGGCTGCGTTGATAATACAATGTTTTAACACCCAATTTCCAAGCTTCTATTAATAAGCGATTTACTTCTTTTACAGGAAGGTTTGACGGTATGTTAATGTTTAAGCTTTGTGCTTGATCAATGTATTTTTGGCGGATAGATGCCTGCAAAATAATTTCGTACTGACTGATTTCTTTAAACGTTTTAAAAACATCTTTCTCCTCTTGATTCAGCTCTGGTAGATGTTGCACGCTTCCGTGATTCAGCATAATGCTTCTCCAGGTTTCTTCGGTGTCAAGACCTTTTTCTTCTAAGAGTGCTTTCAAATATTTGTTTTTGCGCATAAAGTTTCCTTTTGCCAAACCAGCTTTGTAATAATTGCTGCTAAAAGGTTCAATTCCAGGAGATGTTTGTCCTAAAATAGCAGATGAAGATGTTGTAGGTGCAATTGCCAATAAGGTGGTGTTTCTGCGCCCGTATCCTTTTAAAACTGCTGGTTCGCCGTAAATTCGAGCTAAATCTTGAGACGCTTTTAAGGCTTTGTCTTCTATCTCTTTGAAAATTTGATTGGTAAGCATTTTAGCTTCTAAACTTTCAAACGAAATCCTGTTTTTTTGTAGATACGAATGCCATCCCATAACACCTAAACCCAGTGCGCGGTGGTTTTTTGCAAAATCATGTGCCGATTTTAAGTAATAATTTCCTTCGGTTTTTGCTGTAAATTCACTGATTACGGCATCTAAAAAATAAGTTGCCAATTTTACAGCTTCGGTATCTTTCCATTCATCATATAATTCTAAATTCATCGACGATAAACAGCAAACAAACGATTCTTCTTTTGATGAAGGCAATGCAATTTCAGAACAAAGGTTACTTGCGTAAATTGGCATTTCTTTGTCTTTATACACCTCTGGTTTGTTGCGGTTCACGTTGTCTGTAAAGAAAATATATGGCAATCCTTTTTGCTGGCGGCTTTCTAGAACTTTCGCCCAAACTTCTCGTTTTTCTTTGTCGCCATCAATCATATCTTGCATCCAATAATCGGGTACGCAAACACCTGTAAATAGATTCTGGATGGGATTTCCGATGTTTTTTATATCTAAAAATTCCTTAATATCGTCGTGATCAATATCCAAATAAGCAGCAAAAGCACCACGGCGCACACCGCCTTGCGAAATGGTATCCATCGCCGTATCGAACAATTTCATAAAGCTTACCGCACCACTACTTTTGCCGTTATCGGTGACGGCACTTCCGCGTTCGCGCAATTCACCAAAATAGCCACTGGTACCGCCACCAATTTTAGTTTGCATAATCACTTCGCCCAATTTGTGGGTAATTCCTTCGATATTATCAGGAACATACACATTGAAACACGAAATGGGTAAGCCACGCTCAGTTCCCATATTTGCCCAGATAGGTGAGGATAAACTCATCCAACCTTTTTCAATCATTTCAATGAAAGCTTCGGCCAATTCGGGTTTGTATAATTGTTTTGCTGCGGCATTGGCAACGCGCTCAATGGCTTTTTGTGGAGTTTCGCCTTTTAAAAGATATCCGCGGTTTAATATTTGTTCGCTTTCTTCGTTAAGCCACCATAGTCTTTCCATAGTTGATTTTATTTTTAAATGTTCGATCGATCCAAGATTTAACATTCTTAATCGGTGAATCAATTGATATGTGTAATATAATTGTTTGATGTTGCTTTAAAATAAATCGTCGGCAGTAATGCTTTTGTCGTGTTTGGTATAATCAACCGGACGTTTTGCAAAGAAATCGTCTAAACTGTTTGCAAAAATTTCTTCTTCAAACCAAATCATGGGCTGGTAAGCGTCATCGCTCACAAAAAACAATTTCTTTAAACCAATTTTTACCATGCTTTCATCTAAACGAAACTTCATAAAATTCAATAAATTGTTCTTAGAAATGGTTTCCAATTCGCCAAATTCAAAAATCCAATCCAGAATTTCACTTTCAATTTCGATTGATTCTTTTACAATTTGATTGATTTCTTCTACCGTGGCATCATCAAAATAATCGGGAAACTCTTCTTTTATTTTATTGATGATATAAATCCCGGCATTGGCATGAATTTGCTCGTCAACAGATGTCCATGCAATAATATTACTTACATTTTTCATGGCACCTTTGAAGCGCGTAAACGATAAAATAATGGCAAATTGACTAAAAAGCGATACATTTTCAATTAAAATAGTAAATAAAATCAGTGATTTTAAGTAATCTTTCTTATCTTCTGCTTTGGAGTGTTTTAAAGCATTTGATAAATAATCGATGCGTTTTTTAATCACTGGAATCTGTACCACGTTTTCAAAAGCATTGTTGTAACCCAAAACCTCTAACAAACGCGAATAAGCTTCAGAATGACGAAATTCGCACTCGGCAAACGTGCTCCCCAAACCATTAAATTCTGGCTTTGGTAAATGGGTGTATAAATTACCCCAAAACGTTTTTACATTTACTTCGATCTGTGCAATTGCCAGCAAACTGCGCTTAACAATTTCTTGCTCGATAGGCGATAAATGTGAGTGGAAATCTTGAACATCGGCAGTAAAATCTACTTCGGAATGCACCCAAAACGATTTGTTAATCGCATTGGTAAACTCTAAAATCTCTGGATATTCAAATGGTTTGTAATTAACACGTTTAGAAAAAATACTCATAACTTTTAATTTTTATATGGAACAATAAAGAAGTAAATTTTATAGAAAACGTCCATATAAAAAGAAAGAGTTCTAGCCATTTACTTTTAGGTGCGAAAAGCAACGCTGTATTTTTACGAGAGGTCTGACTCACAAGTATTACTACTTATTTACAGTTGCGCAACAGTTCAAGGTTTTCACTTGATTCTCTATAAATTGTAAAAATAGTTATGCCAAAAATACTTTATTAAATGCTATTTTGTATGTTTTTTAACCATTAAGTTATGAACAATTTTTGTTAATATTGTTAGTTGTTTGATTAGCAATGGTTTTCAATTATGAAAATTAATACTTAATTTTTGTTTTCAAAATTTGTAAACTTTTTTAATTTTTATTTTTGTTAGTATATTGATATATAATTTGTTGAAGTGTTTTTTTTGTCAACTTTTATATTTTTTGAATTATAAACACTTGTTGATAACTTTTCATCTTTTTTTTAAATATTTTAATTTTGTAATATAAAAGTTTGTATTTTTATGGTTCGAACAATTGATGTAAAAATAGAATTTACTTCCTTGTTTTTGAAGAGATTAAACAGAGAGAAAAATTTAAAAAATATACTATGGAATTAGCACCAGACGTTTTAGAGGCAAAAAAAACGTACACTAATGAAGAAGCAGTAAAAGCTTCAACAGCATACTTTAAGGGCGATGTATTGGCAGCAACTGTTTTTGTGAATAAATATGCATTGAAAGATTCGCAGGGGAATATCTATGAAAAAACACCTGATGATATGCATCGCCGTATTGCATCAGAAATTGCTCGTGTAGAGGCAAAATATGCCAACCCAATGAGCGAAGAACAAGTTTTTGACTTAATTAAGAATTTTACCTATATCATTCCGCAAGGAAGTCCAATGACGGGTATTGGAAATCCGTTTCAAATTGCTTCCTTATCAAACTGTTTCGTGATCGGAAACAATGGGCAAAGCGATTCGTATGGCGGTATTATGAAAATTGATCAAGAGCAAGTACAACTAATGAAGCGTCGCGGTGGAGTAGGGCATGATTTGTCACACATTCGTCCAAAAGGTTCTCCAGTGAAAAATTCTGCTTTAACATCTACAGGTTTGGTTCCTTTTATGGAGCGTTTTTCCAACTCAACCCGCGAAGTAGCCCAAGATGGTCGTCGTGGAGCATTAATGCTTTCGGTATCGGTGAATCATCCCGATGCAGAAGGTTTTATTGATGCGAAACTAGAACAGGGAAAAGTAACCGGTGCAAATGTTTCTGTTCGAATTGACGATGCATTTATGAAAGCTGTTCAAAACAATGAAGTTTATACCCAAAAATATCCGATTTTCTCACAAAATCCAAAGTTTTCTAAAGAATTGAATGCTGCAGAATTGTGGAAAAAAATCGTACACAACGCATGGAAATCTGCCGAACCAGGGATTCTGTTCTGGGACACCATCATCAACGAATCATTGCCAGATTGTTATGCCGATTTAGGTTACAAGACATTATCAACAAATCCATGTGGTGAAATTCCTTTGTGTGCTTACGATTCGTGTCGTTTGTTGGCAATCAATTTGTTCTCGTATGTAGTGAATCCTTTTACTGCAGAAGCGTATTTCGATTTTGAATTGTTCAAAAAACACGTAGCAATTGCACAGCGAATGATGGATGATATTATTGATTTAGAATTAGAAAAAATCGATGCTATCATTGAAAAAATCGACGAAGATCCAGAAGAAGCAGAAGTAAAACGCATTGAAAGAAATTTGTGGATTGAAATTCGCAAAAAAGCAGAAGAAGGCCGCAGAACAGGAGTGGGAATTACCGCAGAAGGCGATATGTTGGCTGCATTAGGTATTCGCTATGGCTCTAAAGAAGGAAACGAATTCTCTGTAAACCTACATAAAACATTGGCTTTAGCAGCATATCGTTCATCAGTAGAAATGGCGAAAGAGCGTGGTGCTTTTGCAATTTACGATGCAAAACGCGAATTAAACAACCCATTTGCGCTGCGTATTAAAGAAAACGACCCAGAATTGTATAACGATATGCAAGAATATGGACGTAGAAATATTGCCTTATTAACCATTGCGCCAACAGGTTCCACATCGATCTTGTCGCAAACCACATCGGGTATAGAGCCAGTTTTCTTACCAGTTTATAAACGCCGTAGAAAAGTAAATCCAAACGATAAAGATGTTCGTGTTGATTTTGTAGATGAAGTAGGAGATTCTTGGGAAGAATATGTGGTGTTTCACCATAAATTTAAAATGTGGATGGAAGTAAACGGTATAGATACCGATAAAAATTACACACAAGAAGAAATCAACGTTTTAATTGAAAAATCACCTTATTACAAAGCCACTTCAAACGATGTAGATTATATTAGTAAAGTAGAAATGCAAGGTGCTATTCAAAAATGGGTAGATCACTCTATTTCTGTAACCATTAATGTACCAAATGATGTAACCGAAGAATTGGTAGGTCAATTGTATATGAAAGCTTGGGAAGTAGGTTGTAAAGGGGTAACAGTATATCGCGACGGTTCTCGTTCAGGTGTATTGATTTCAAACGACAAAAAAGAAGAAAAGAAAACCGAAACGGCAGCAGAAAACGAAGTTTCGTTCCCAACAAAACGTCCACAAATTTTAGAAGCAGATGTAGTTCGTTTTCAAAACAACAAAGAAAAATGGATTGCATTTATTGGTAAAATAGACAACCATCCCTACGAAATTTTCACAGGTTTAGCCGATGATGAAGATGGAATCTTAATTCCGCGTTGGGTAAACAATGGGTTTATTATTAAAAACCGCGATGAAAACGGAAACTCTCGATATGATTTTCAATATGTAAACCAACGTGGTTATAAAACAACAATTGAAGGATTATCTTATCGATTTGACCCTGTTTTCTGGAACTATGCAAAATTAATTTCGGGTACCTTACGCCACGGAATGAAAATTGAAAACGTAGTAGATTTAATCAACTCATTACAGTTAGATAACGAATCAATCAACACATGGAAAAACGGAGTGGCACGCGCATTAAAACGCTTTGTGCCAGACGGAACCGAAGCCAACGGACAGAAATGCAGCAACTGTAATTCCACCAACTTAATGTATCAAGAAGGTTGCTTAACATGTAAAGACTGCGGATCTTCTAAATGTGGGTAATCATTCAATAATAAAAAAAGGAGCTTTATAGTTCCTTTTTTTGTATATTTAAACAAAAACCATGAAAAAATGTTTACTTCTTAGTACCCTCTTTTTAGGCTTAAATATTTATGCACAAAAAGAATGTGATGCTTTCAAATTAGAAAATGCAACTTTAACAACCGAAAACCAATATTTAAAGAAGATACTCGATATCAATAAGCCAATCGTAGAAGTTGAAAAAGACAATTTGCTTTTTCAAATTACAGATATTAAAGGAAATTCTAAAGATAAAAACATACAAATCACGTTTTTAGTAGCAACTAAAACCGAATATTTAAGCTTATATTTAAAAGATTTTTCAATAATTGATTTAGAAGGAAATGAATACAAAGTAGATTTCATAAAATCAAGCAGTGCCAATACAGAATTGTCACAAAATGTACCATTGAAACTAACATTTTTGTTCAATGATATAAAAAACCAACCTCTTTTCTTAAAACTTCTAAAATTTAAAGTAGTTTCTAAAACAAAGAAATATGCAGTAAACGGCTTTAATTCAAATTTTGAATTTCGCGATTTAAAAGTTAGATGGAATTAACAGAAATTTCGCATAATATTTCATAAAGTCAATGCCTTTTGCATTCGCTTTTTTCGTAAATTTGCAAACTGAAAATGTTCAATTTATGATGTTAGATCGTTTACAATATGTAAAACAACGTTATGATGAGGTTTCTGACTTGATTATTCAACCAGATGTTATCGCCGATCAAAAACGTTATGTACAATTAAACAAAGAATACAAAGACTTAAAAGCCTTGGTTGAAAAACGCGAGGAATATATAAACGTAGTAGGAAATATCGACGAAGCCAAAGAAATCATTGCCGATGGCAGCGATGCCGAAATGGTTGAAATGGCAAAAATGCAGTTAGACGAAGCCCAAACACGCTTACCCGAACTAGAAGAAGAAATCAAGTTTATGCTGATTCCAAAAGATCCGGAAGACGCTAAAAACGTGATGGTTGAAATCCGTGCAGGAACAGGTGGTGATGAAGCATCTATCTTTGCCGGCGATTTATTCCGTATGTACACCAAATATTGCGAAAACAAAGGCTGGAGAACATCGGTTGTAGATTTAAACGAAGGAACATCGGGCGGTTTCAAAGAGGTTATTTTCGAAGTAACCGGCGAAGACGTTTACGGAACCTTAAAGTTCGAAGCAGGCGTTCACCGTGTGCAACGTGTACCGCAAACCGAAACCCAAGGCCGCGTGCACACATCGGCAGCAACGGTTATGGTTCTACCCGAAGCCGAAGAGTTCGACGTGCAAATTGATATGAACGATGTGCGTATCGATTTCTTTTGTTCATCAGGCCCCGGAGGTCAGTCGGTAAATACCACAAAATCAGCTGTTCGTATGACCCACATTCCTACAGGTTTGGTAGCGCAATGCCAAGACGAGAAATCGCAACACAAAAACAAAGACAAAGCTTTAACCGTTTTGCGCTCCCGTTTATACGAAATGGAATTAGCCAAAAAGCAAGAAGAAGACGCGAAAAAACGTAATTCCCAAGTATCATCAGGCGACCGTTCCGCTAAAATTCGCACCTACAACTATCCGCAAGGGCGTGTTACCGACCACCGTATCGGTTTAACCATCTACGATTTAGACGGTGTGATGAACGGAAACATTCAAAAAGTTATCGATGAACTGCAACTTGTAGCAAACACCGAAAAGTTAAAAGAATCAGAAGTATTTTAATTTACTATATTTGTAAGCCTCTATCAAAGAGGCTTTTTTTCTATTATAAAGCATAAACATTAGGCAATTTTTTCACATCGTCCCGCTTTCGTTCATAGCTTTGTTCCACAAAGGCTAATCCACTCAATCGGGGCTAAAACCAAACATTTTGCCTATTTTTAAAGTTTCAATAAAATGACAACAAAACAACTTTACGAGCAAATTCAGCAAAAAAAGTCATTCCTTTGTATTGGTTTAGATGTAGATTTAACCAAAATTCCACATCATTTATTAGCCACCGACGATCCCATTTTCGAATTCAACAAAGCCATCATCGATGCCACACACGATTTATGTGTATCCTATAAACCCAACACCGCTTTCTATGAAGCCTACGGATTAAAAGGTTGGCAATCGTTAGAAAAAACAATCAACTACATCAACGAAAACTATCCCGATATTTTCACCATTGCCGATGCAAAACGTGGCGATATTGGCAACACTTCCACCATGTATGCCAAAGCTTTTCTAGAAGATTTAAACTTTGATTCAGTAACCGTTGCCCCCTACATGGGCAAAGATTCCGTAGAGCCTTTTTTGGCATTTGAAAACAAGCATACCATTTTGCTGGCTCTTACATCAAACGAAGGTGCATTTGATTTCCAAACCAAAGAAATAAACGAGAAACCATTGTATCAAACCATATTAGAAACATCAAAGAACTATAAAAACAGCCAAAATTTAATGTATGTAGTTGGTGCAACAAAAGCCGATTATTTCAAAGAAATCAGAGCCATTGTTCCCGATGCATTTTTATTAGTTCCCGGCGTAGGTGCACAAGGAGGTAGTTTAGTAGATGTGTGCAAATTTGGAATGAACAAGCAAGTTGGCTTGTTAATCAATTCATCGCGCGGAATTATCTATGCATCAAATCAACAAGATTTTGCCGAAGCAGCCCGAACCGAAGCATTGAAATTGCAAAAAGCCATGGAAATAATTTTAGAACAAAACTAAAATGATTACAATAACCGACGATTTAGGAACCATACACCACTTTGAAGTAACTCCCAAACGAATCATTTCATTAGTGCCATCACTCACCGAAACCTTGTATGAATTGGGATTAGAAGACCAAATTATTGGAATAACGAAGTTCTGTGTGCATCCATATCATTTAAAATCGGTAAAAATAAATGTGGGCGGAACAAAAAAAGTACATATCGAAAAAATAAAAGCACTAAATCCTGATGTAATCATTGCCAATAAAGAAGAAAATACATTGGAAATAGTGAATAGCTTAAAAGAAATTTGCCCTGTTTTTGTAACCGATATTGTAACAGTTGATGATACATTGAAAACAATTACCGATTTTGGACAGCTTTTTAAACGAACTACCGATGCCAAAAAGTGGATGGAAAAAATACAGTTTGCCCATGCCGATTTTGAACGTTTTATGGAAACGAAGCAATGGCAAAAAGCAGCGTATTTAATTTGGCGCGAACCTTATATGGCGGCAGGAAGCGAAACATTTATAAACGAAATGCTGAAACTGAACAAATTTGAAAATATTTACGAACAATTTGAGGGGCGATACCCTGAAGTAGAAATAAGAAAAATGCGTATTCAAGGCGATCCAGAATTGGTTTTGCTTTCCTCAGAGCCTTATCCTTTTAAAGAAGAGCATGCATTTGAAATTGGAAGAGCCACACATCACGCAAAAACCATATTCGTTGATGGTGAAATGTTTTCTTGGTATGGCACACGTTTGTTTAAAGCTTTTCAATATTTTAAAGCCTTACAAAACCGTATCGCAGAATAAAAGAAACTGAATCCGAAATGGATTCAGTATATGCTTAATCATGTTCCGGCCAAACTAATTTATCGGTATTGTATCCAAAACTTTGCGCTTTTAAAACAAAATATTGCCTGATAACATCTGGAATTGTTTTTTCGCGAGACAAAATCCACATATAATCGGTATTGCGTCCAAAAACCAACGCATACTGATAATCGCTTGTAATTTCAACCACGTTGTATTCATCATAGAATGGTCCCCAGAATGATACTTTTAAAGCACCTGTATTCTTTTTTGCAGGTTTTGCTTTTCCTTCAGCAACTTCCCATTCCTCTTTAATGTAATTCCACCCTTGGTTTACCACTTTGATGGAATGATCTTTATTTAAACTGTAGTGGGCAGTGGTATTGTTCAAGTTTTTTTCATGACGAAAATCTAGTCGGGCAATTTCGTACCATCTACCCAAATATCGATTCAAGTCAAACGGGGTCACCACCGTAATATCACTTTTTTTCTTTTTATTTTTGAGCGCCAAATAAGCAATAGATCCAATGCCTAAGGCACCTGCTGTGAGTAAAACATTCTTTTTTTGCATAACTTTTTCTTTTAAAAGTACAAATAAAAAACGCCAAATCAAAATATTGTTTTGAAATTGAGCTGATAGGTTACGGCTTTTTCCTTCAAAAAAACATAAATTTGTACAAAATCGAAACATGAAAAAAGATTTAATTTTACGAGAAAAATTAGCCATTAAACGCACGCATTTAGCCAATCAAACCACATTACTTGCATTTTTGCGAACCGCAATGTATTTCTTTGTAGCGGGCTTATCGATCAATGAATTTTTAATTTTTGATAAAAATCATTTGGTTGCAATGGGTATGTATATATTTTCGTTACTCATTCTTTTTTATGGAGGAATTAGTTTTGTGAAGCAGCGCAAATGGATTTCGGAGCATGAAATTCACATTGGCGATTATAAATTAGCATACGAAAAGGAATAAATTATGAGTGTAGCAGCATTATTATTAAAGCGTAAACAAGAATTAGCAGAAAAAAATAAACGCGAAGGCAATGTTTATCGGGAAACTTTTACCCAGCTAGAAGGAGTCACCGTACTTCCAAGTGGTGTTATGTATCGAATAACTGAAGAAGGAACGGGAATTTGCCCCACTCTTGAAAGCAAAGTGCGTTGCCACTATCACGGAACCAATGTCCAGGGCGAAGTATTTGATAGTTCTGTTGAAAGAGCAAAACCCGCCGATTTTCAAATTAATAAATTAATAAAAGGTTGGCAGGAAGTAATGCCATTACTTAAAGTAGGCTCTAAAGCTGAAATAGTAATACCGGCCGAGAGTGCATACGGCGAAGAACAAATTTCAAAAGAAATAGGACCAAATAGTACGCTGGTTTTTCAAGTAGAATTAATAGGAGTTTTGTAAAACAGAGGTCAGAATAATCTGACCTTTGTTGGTATAACTGATACTAAAGGCTTGTACAAAAAACGATCAATCCACATTGCTACCTTGTTGTTCATCTTCTATAAAAAGTTGCACTTTGCTAACAATGCTGCGCAGGATTTCTTCTCGTTTGTTTGCTGTTCCAATTTCCTGAATAGACAGTTTATTTGGTAAGGTGGCAATGTCATTCGTAAGTTGTTTTGCCATGATATTTACTCTAATACCCACAATTGCATCTTCGGGAACATCTTTGAAAACATTGGTTAAATTGGTTCGCCAATCAAAACCCTTTAAATCTTGAAAGCGATCCGCATTTATGGTCATAAAAACCGTTTTTACTTTGTCAACAATCTCAATTTCGGTTTTAACCTCTTGTGCATGAACAGCAGGAATTCCTGCTAAAAAAAGTGCCAATACTATTAATTTTTTCATGATTCAATTCTTTTTTTATTAAAGGTATAAAAAAAAGATGAAAAAACCGCATAAATATGCTAGTGTTAATAATCCAATAACAAAATTTATTGTTGAATCTTTGTAATTGTTCCTTTTTGTTTGTTAACATCGCCCACAATACTATATTCAAAGGTATAGCCGTTAACAGTTGTCGTCAAAATTTTCATTTGAACAGCTTTTTGTTCAGACATATTTCTTGGATTGATTTTTTGCAATACATATTCGCAATCATTAACCCAACGAATACTTGCCGTATCGGTTCTTCCGTTATATGTTTCAATTTCATACATATCTGTGCGAACAAAAGTAGAAGTGTGTTTTTCACCATTGATTTCTTGTTCAAACAAAAAAGTTCCGGTTTTAAAGTCGGTGCACTTTCTTTCTTGATTGTAGCAACTTGCCAGAAAAACCGAACATATTAATATACATAATTTCTTCATAACTAATCGTTGAATAGACCGTTAACAATAGTTCTTAATCCTTTAAAAAATAAATACATCGCATATAAACAAATCAAACACCCCAAGATTAATACAGGATAGTAAAGCAGGTGTTCTTTATTTTTGAAAGACGAATAGATAATAATTGGACCAACAAACATGAGTGGAATGGCAATAAAAACTTTTTGCAGACCTTTGTAAATACGCGTTTTATCAGCTTTTGGTGTTTCCATTATTTTGTATAATTAACAATTGCATTGCGCACATTTCCGTGCAAAGAAATAAGCTCTGTTGCTTGTTCTTTTGAAACATGCAGCTCATTCATTACCATTTGTATGGCTCTGTTTACTAGTTTATCGTTTGATAATTTCATATCAACCATTTTGTTGCCTTTCACATGCCCTAGTTGGATCATTGTTGCAGTAGAAATCATGTTCAACACCAACTTTTGAGCAGTACCGGCTTTCATGCGGGAACTTCCGGTTACAAATTCCGGTCCTACTGTTACCACAATCGGAAAATGAGCTAATAAAGCCAACGGACTGCCTTCATTGCATGTGATGCCTCCTGTAGGAATTTTATTTTCGATACAAAATTTTAAACCACCTAACACATACGGAGTTGTTCCTGATGCCGCAATACCAATAACAAAATCGTTGCTATTGATTTGGTATGATTTTAGGTCGATTTCGGCTTGGTGGATATTGTCTTCTGCGTTTTCAACTGCTTTTCTTATCGCATCATCGCCTCCGGCAATTAAACCGATCACTTTGTCGTAAGCCACTCCAAAAGTAGGCGGACATTCTGATGCATCAACTACACCCAATCTGCCCGATGTTCCTGCACCAATATAAAACAAACGACCGCCTTTTTTTAATTGCGAAACAATGGCATGAACCGTTTTTTCGATTTGGGGAATAGCTTTTTGAACAGCAAGCGGAACGGTTTGGTCTTCTTTATTGATGTTTGAAAGCAAATCTGCAACACTCATTTGCTCTAAATGGTTGTAATTCGATTCGGATTCGGTGATTTTTTCAAAAAGCATAATGCACGTATTTTATACAAATTTACAAAAATTTAATAAGCGTGGGTATTTATAAGGATAAAACAAATATTCGTAGTATTTTTGCAAACAAGTAGACCACCTTATCGCTGGCTTTGGTCAGAGGAAAGTCTGGGCACCATAGAGCAGAATAGCGGGTAACGCCCGTCCGCCGTGAGGTGAGGACAAGTGCAACAGAAAGTATGTACAGTTCGGCTGTAGTGAAACCAGGTAAACTCTATTCGGTGAAATGCCATGTAAACCAACATTAAGTGCTGCTCGCGCAAGTTGGAGGGTAGGCAGATAGAACTTTTGAGTAATTGAAAGTGTAGATAAATGATAAGGACATGCTTTGAGCGATGTACAGAACCCGGCTTATAGGTCTACTTTATTTTAGATATTTACTATTTTATATAAACAAAAAATCTGAAGCGAACACTTCAGATTTTTTGTTTATCTATTTATTGCCGTAATTTTCGTTTTGTACTCAAGGCGGGACTTGAACCCGCACGAACATTACTGTTCACTGGATTTTAAGTCCAGCGTGTCTACCAATTCCACCACTCGAGCAGATAAATAGATTTTGAGCGAAAAACGGGGTTCGAACCCGCGACCTCAACCTTGGCAAGGTTGCGCTCTACCAACTGAGCTATTTTCGCATACATTAAAAAAACGTTAGTACTCAAGGCGGGACTTGAACCCGCACGAACATTACTGTTCACTGGATTTTAAGTCCAGCGTGTCTACCAATTCCACCACTCGAGCAATTGTATCAACGTTGAGCGAAAAACGGGGTTCGAACCCGCGACCTCAACCTTGGCAAGGTTGCGCTCTACCAACTGAGCTATTTTCGCGTCTGTATTTTTAGTTTATAAAGAACTTGGATTGCAAATTTATAAATAATTTTATTATCTGCAAAAAAAAGTACTCAAGGCGGGACTTGAACCCGCACGAACATTACTGTTCACTGGATTTTAAGTCCAGCGTGTCTACCAATTCCACCACTCGAGCAAAGAACTTACAAAGAGCATTTTTATGTGCTGTATTGCGAGTGCAAATATAATAGGTTTATTTTATTTTGCAAGGCTTTTAAATAACTTATTTGTAATTATTTTTTAATGGTTTGATACTCTTTAATCTAACTTTTGCTTTTTTTTGATTCGAAAGAGGTTGCTAGATATAATATAGTAATGAATTTAAAAAAAAGCATTGCGTTTAGGCAATGCTTTGTTATTTATCGCAAAGGTTGATTTAAAACCAAATCGATGTATTGATTCACTTTGTCTTTTAATTGTTTTCTGTGCACTACAAAGTCTAAGAAACCGTGTTCTAATAAAAATTCAGATGTTTGAAAGCCATCAGGAAGGTCTTTTCCAGTAGTGTCTTTAACGATTCTTGGTCCTGCGAAACCAATCAATGCACCTGGTTCGGCAATGTTTATATCGCCCAACATGGCATAGGAAGCAGTGGTTCCGCCGGTTGTTGGATCGGTACATAAAGAAATATATGGAATTTTAGCATCTGCCAAAAGTGCCAATTTTGCCGATGTTTTTGCCATTTGCATCAACGAATATGCAGCTTCCATCATACGTGCACCTCCTGATTTTGAAATCATCATAAAAGGAATATTGTGTTTGATGGAATGATCAATTCCGCGTGCAATTTTTTCTCCTACCACCGAACCCATTGAGCCACCGATAAAAGCAAAATCCATACAGGCTACAACTAAATCTGCGCCTTTTGATTTTCCTACGGCTACCCGAACAGCATCTTTCAATTTGGTTTTGTCTTTTGCTTCTTTTAGACGGTCGCTGTATTTTTTTGTATCAACAAACTTTAAAGGGTCTTTTGCAGTAATTGATCCAAACAATTCTTTGTATTGATTGTCATCAAATAAAATTTCGAAATATTCTTTGCTACCAATTCGCACATGGTAATCATCTTCTGGCGAAATCCACAAGTTTCGTGCTAATTCGTCTGATTCTATGATTTTTCCCGTAGGTGATTTATACCACAAGCCTTTGGGTGTGTCTTTTTTATCTTCGGTAGGTGTTGTAATTCCTTTTTCTTTTCTTTTAAACCAAGCCATAGTCTATAAATTATGAATTATAAATTATGAATTGTGAACTTTATTGTAATTCGCAATTCGCAATTAATTATAATGTGTTTACATTGTTTAGATCGGCAAAAGCTTGTTCTAAACGTTTATTGAATGTTAACTCTGCTTCGCGCATCCATTTGCGTGGATCGTAATATTTTTTGTTGGGAACGTCGTCGCCTTCAGGATTTCCAATTTGTGTCATTAAATATTCTTTTTTAGAAAGGATATAATCACGCGCTCCTTCGGTGAATGCAAATTGCAAATCGGTATCGATATTCATTTTAATAACTCCGTATGATATTGCTTCGCGAATTTCTTCTAAAGTTGATCCAGAACCACCGTGGAATACAAAGTCAACCGGATTGTTTTTGGTGTTGAATTTTTCTTGAACGAATTTTTGTGAATTATCTAAAATTTTCGGGGTCAATTTCACGTTTCCTGGTTTGTAAACACCGTGCACATTACCAAATGCTGCAGCGATGGTGAAACGTGGCGATATTTTCATTAATTCTTCGTAGGCATAAGCCACTTCTTCTGGTTGCGTGTATAGTTTTGATGAATCCACATTAGTGTTGTCAACGCCGTCTTCTTCACCGCCTGTTATGCCTAATTCAATTTCTAAAGTCATACCAATTTTGCTCATGCGCTCTAGGTATTTTTTAGATATTTCAATATTTTCTTCGATTGGTTCTTCCGATAAATCAATCATGTGCGATGAAAATAAAGGTTTTCCTTTTTCGGCATAAAATGCTTCGCTGGCTTCTAGCAATCCATCAATCCAAGGCAATAATTTCTTTGCACAATGGTCTGTGTGTATAATTACCGTTGCACCGTATAATTCTGCTAATTCGTGAATTTGTTTTGCTCCGGCAATAGATCCAGCTATGGCAGCACGTTCGTTTTCATTGCTTAATCCTTTTCCTGCCATATACAAACCACCCCCATTTGAAAACTGAATGATTACGGGTGCTTTTAATTTTGCAGCAGTTTCTAATACACCGTTTATTGTGCTAGACGATGTTACGTTTACTGCGGGTAATGCAAACCCTTTTTCCTTTGCATAATTGAATATTTCTTGTACTTGATCGCCGGTTGCTACGCCTGGCTTAATATTGTGTGCCATATTTATAGGTTGTGTGTTTTTAAAATTTGTGTGTATTAGCTTACAAAAATAGTAATTTTATTAAAACGGATAATTAATTCCTACATTTAAAACGGTTTTACTTAAATTCCATTCTTTAAACCATTTGTTTCCAGGCTCGTTTGCGGGGTTGTAGGTTTTGAAACCCAAATCGCATCGAACCACAAAAAAAGAAAAATCATAGCGAATTCCCAACCCTGTTCCCAAGGCAATGTCTTTCAATGATTCTAATCCGGTAAAGGTCATTTCTTCGTCTTCAATATCATCTAAAGCGTTCCAAATGTTTCCTGCGTCGGCAAAAAGGGCTAAATTCCATGGGCCAGAAACATTGAAGCGGTATTCTGCATTGAAAGCTAGTTTCATGTTTGCTTCGTTAAAATCTAGGATACTGCCGCTGCGCCCAGGACCTAAGCGGTAGGACTGCCAAGCACGGTTGTCGTTGGTTCCACCCGCAAAATAGCTTCGCGAAAAGGGTATGTTGTCTGAATTGCCAAAGGGAACCGCAATACCGGCAAATGCCCGCAATGCCAAAACGTTTTGATTGCCTAAATCAATATATTTTACAAAATCTACTTCTCCTTTAATATATTGGGAATATGCCACATCTAAAATGGTATTTTTATTTGATGTATTGACTTTGTTATTCGATTTTGCCAATAGATTTAATAGACTTCCTGCTGATTCTAACTTGGTGCGAAAGGTGAAAAAATCTTGATCTTTAATATTGAATCGGTTGGAATAAGTATAAACAATATTACTTGCTAAGATAAGGTTGTTTTCGGTTAATCGCAGCTTTCGTTCAGCAATACTTAAAATGGTTCTAATGTCTTCTTCATTAGCATTAGTGTTTCCACTTAAAACATCAAACATAAATAAATCGGCGCCGCTGTTGGCAATATTCAAATTGCCGTTTTGGTCTAAATAATCTGGATTGGTATTGGTGGTTTGCGCAATTTCGTTCAATCTATTATAGGAAGATCGATACACATTGAAATAGTTTCCAGGATTCATGTTTCGAACAAATTGCAAATTAAAAACATCAAAACTAATGGTGTTTCTGCGTTTGTACGACCAACTGTAATTATAAATTCCGGTAAGATTTTGCTTGTCTAAACCAATGTTTTGCTGATTGAAAAATCCTAAACTTAATGAAGTATTAGGAAAAGAGGTGCGATCGATGATTTTATCGATTTGGTTTGAAAAAAATACAAATCGCGGAAAAGTAAGTTTTACATCGGCACCATATTCTAAAATATCAAAAAAGGTGTTTTGAACACTGCGATATCTCGATGCAGATGATCCAATGTTTCCACGAAAGCTTACATCTAAAATTTCGGCTCCTTTAAACAAATTTCGAAACATAAAACCAATACTTCCTTCAATACCAAAATCTTGAATATTGGAATGGCTTACATCGATCGATGGATTAAAGGTGATTCTTTTACGAGGGTTTAGGGTAATGTTGGCAATAAGGCTTTTTCCTAAGCTATCAGCCGGATCGGGAATGTATTCAATAGTAGGATAATTAAAAACTTTTAGATTACTCAATGAACGCGAAGTGATTAACCTTCGGATGTCAGAAAAATAAGTGTCTTTGTCAATAAAAACCGCATTTCGCAACACTTTTGGTTTATAGCTCAATGGTCCTTTGCTATAAATATTTAGGTCTTTATACGCTATCGAATCTGTAATCACTTGCGTTTCTGCCGATGTATTGCTTGTGAAAATATTCACCCTGCTTATTTTATACAATTTAAAAGGTTCGGTAGTAAGGGTGTCGCCTTGTTTAATGCTTTTATTATCAATGTTTAAATAGATATCAGCCGTGTGATTTTGCTTTAAAGTGTCCATCACATAGTTAATGTATGTTTTCTGAAAATCGTAAGCCCCATTATTTCTAAAGAAAGATGTAATGCGATCGCGTTCTTCGTCTAATTTTGCTGCGTTGTACTGAGCTCCTTTTTTAATAATGCTGGCGCGTCTATTGGTTTTATAAAGCGAATCTAATTCGGTTGATTGCACCATCACAGCAATACTGTCATACACATAAGCTTTGCCGGTATCCACCTTGTATAAAGCACTTATTTTTTTTGGTTTGATGCTGTCTAATTCATAAGAAACCTTAGTGTTGAAATATCCTTGGTTAAAATAATGATTTTTTAAACGAATTACAGATTTATTGGTGCGCTCTTGGTTAAATATTACCGGCGCTTCGCCAAGCTCTTTCAAGGTTTTTCCTAAACCCGAAACAAAAAACGAAGTACCCAAACGATCTACTTGCTTCGCAGAAAGCAATTTAGTTAAAAAACGTTCGGTTTTTCGGTGTTTGTCTAACCACGCTTGATAGCTAGAATCGGGGTTCACCTTAGCCATGTTATACATTTGTAAACGCAGGCGATAACCTAACAGATTGCTGTTTGGCTGCTGGTATAAAAGCTGTGTTACGGTTTCGCTTTTCTCTTTTTTATTATTCACCACAATTTCGTTTTCCATTAACAGGCGTTCTTCATTAGAAACACGCTTAGTTAAAGAACATGCTAAAAAAAAGCTGGATATTACAGTGATAAATAGTATTTTTGATAAATTATTTTTCAAGATCAAATCAATTTCAACTGGTAAAATTACAATTTTTTACGAATGCTTACTAAGAACCAAATCAAATATATAACGCAATTAAAGCAAAAAAAATTTCGCGACACCCACCGTGTTTTTGTAGCTGAAGGATTCAAGGTTATTACCGAATTGTTGCATTCCAACATAGAATTGGAACAGATTTATACAACGCAACCATTAAAAATCGATGTTTCAAAAGAATTAGTTACCGAAATATCGGAAGCAGAATTGAAAAAAATATCGTTTTTAACCACACCAAACGAATGCTTGGCTGTTTTTAAAATGAAGAAAGAGGTGTTGCCAGAACCCAATGGGTTAAAAGTTGCTTTAGACGATGTGCGCGACCCTGGAAATTTAGGTACCATTATTCGTTTGTGTGATTGGTTTGGTATCACTGACCTAATTTGTAGCAATGAAACAGTAGATTTTTACAATCCAAAAGTAGTACAAGCAACTATGGGCTCACTAACGCGTGTAAACATTCACTACACCAATTTGGCGAGCTATTTAAAGCAAGCCCAAGCAGCTGTTTATGGAACGTTTATGGATGGAACTAATATCTATAAAACCGATTTGCCTACCAACGGAATTATTGTAATGGGCAACGAAGCCAACGGAATATCTAAAGAAATTGAGGCCTTGGTGACGGCTAAAATTGCTATTCCACGTTTTGGCGATTTGCAACAAACCGAAAGTTTAAATGTGGCAACCGCAACTGCTATTGTTTTGAGTGAATTTAAAAGGAACTAGACATTTATTTCATTTTTAATCAATTGAAATAGTGCAATTTATGGATAAAAGTTTGCTTTTATTGTTAATGTTGTTCTAACAAATGCGTCGAGTTTTCAATATAGAGAATGTTTAAGAGACTTATTGTTGGAAAACAAAGAGGCTTATGGTTTATATTTGGAATCAACCAAAGCATTAATTAATAATTTATAAAAATTGTTCCTTGTTAATAATCAAAAAAGCAGTTCGTATTGAACTGCTTTTTTGATTTTATAACACTTTCAATTTAAGTTAAAAAATGTAAAATTTAGAGTTTAGAATTCCAACCAAATAGAATAATAAACAGATTATTATTAAACTTTTAGTGAAACGTAAAGTTAATAAACAAACCACGTGTTTTCATAGATTCTATATCGCCGGTCCATGGACTGTTTGGATTTTTGTCGCGAATAAGTTCGTCTTGTAAACCAAATACGCCACGGATGGAAGGTGTAAATTTAAAATGTTCAAAGTATAAATCAACTCCTAAACCTAGTTCGTAATTTGCAGTCCATTTTTTCATTCTAAAACGACCTTGGTAATTATCATCTTTAGAGGTTTCATTGCTGCTTAAGTTTAATGATTGCGAAATACCTGTTAAGATATACGGACGAATATTTCCAGCTCTCAATGCAGAAAACTTCAGCAATATGGGAAAATGTATATAAGTTGAAGCTACATCGCGCGTGTTTTGATCAGGGTTGGTAATGTGCGGAAAAATCAATTTTCTGCGGGTGTAATACAAACCTGGTTCAAATCGCAAATCTAGATATTCCATTAAACGTAAGTTTCCCACCAAACCTACATTAAAACCAGTTGTTGGTTCGACTAAAATTTCGTTACTTCCATTTTTATCGAGAAAACTTTTAGAATAATCAAACTTAAAATTGTACGAGCTAAATCCTAAATAATATCCGTAATGAACCCTTTGTTGATCCCATGTTTGCTGGTTTTTGTAGGGATTTTTCCCAAACATGCCTTGTGCAGATAACTGAACCGAAGCGAATAAACAAATGGCAATAAATAAATTTTTCATATTTTATTTTGATGCTGAATAAATAGTTGCAACACCCATTGTTTGTGGAGTGTGCTTTACATTTTTAAAACCAACTTTCCGTAAAATGGCATTTAATTCTTCGCCATAAGGAAAGTTTTTTGCCGATTCTGATAAATATTCGTAGGCTTTTTTGTCTTTAGAAAACATTTTACCCATTAGCGGCATAAAGGTTTTCATATAAAAATTGTACCCTTGTTTAAACGGAAATTTTGTAGGAACCGAGGTTTCTAAGATAACAAAAATTCCGTTAGGTTTTAAAACGCGAGCAATTTCAGACAAGCCTTTTTCCAAATTTTCAAAATTGCGTATACCAAAAGCAACGGTAATTGCATCAAAAGTATTGTCTTGAAAAGGTAAATTTTCAGAATCGCCTTGTATCATTTCAATTTTGTGATGTAAGGCCAAAGCTTTTACTTTTTCTTTTCCAATTTCTAGCATTCCTGCAGAAAGATCTAAGCCAACAATGCGTTTTGCATTCGATTTTGAAAGTAATATAGCCAAATCACCTGTACCGGTGGCGATATCTAGAATTGATTCAGGATTTGTTTCAGAAACCATTTTCAGTACATTTCTTCTCCATCCTTGATCAGTTCCCATGGAAATCATTCGGTTTAAACTGTCGTAATTTCCAGAAATTGTATCAAACATTTGCTCAACTTGCTGTTTTTTACCAAGATTAGAATCTTTATATGGATTGATTTGATCGGCCATTTTTAAATTGAAATTTTTACAAATATACTTATAATAAAAATAGTATATAAACGTATGGTATCAATTAATAGTGAAAAGGACTAAGAAAATTTGCACTAAAGAATTATTAAATGCAGCAATTATCTTTCAGCTATTCGATATTAAGGATAACCTTATACCCCTCATAACTGCGAAGGTTGAAAACAGTACCGTCTTCAAACATTAAATACTGTCCTTTTACTCCAATAATTTTGCCCTTAAAATTTGGTGTTTTGTCTAAATTTAAACTAGTGCACGATGTCAGGTATTGCTCCACCGGATACGCTAATTCGTACACATTGTGCGCAGTGTTTCGGAAATAGGCATGTACTTCTTCAGGCAAAAGGGCTTCTATTTTCTTTACTTCTTGGTCTAAATCCACAGAAACAATTTGGTTAAGCACCATTTTTCGCCAGTTGGTTTTATCGGTATAATGCTTTTTTAGGGCTACTTCGGTAATTCCGGCTAAATACCTATTGGGAACTTCAACTACCGGAATCGCAGCCGATGCGCCTTGGTCAATCCATCTGGTGGGCACTTGTGTTTTACGGGTCACACCAATTTTTACATCACTTGCCACAGCCAAATATACAATATGTGGTTGCAATTGAACCTTTTTTTCATATTCTAAGTCGCGATCTTCAATGTCTAAATGAGCTGTGCTTAGTTCTGGCCGCATAATCCAATCTCCTGCTGCAGCACTTTTCATAAAACAATCATAACAAAAACCTTGTCTAAAAATTTTCTTCTCTTTTTTGCAATTCAAACATTGGTAGCCAACATGTTGAATTTCAATGTCTTTATAAATAATTTGATTGATATGAATAAAAGCCTGGTCAAAAACCAAGTAATATTGTATAGGATTTGCTAATTCGGTATGCATTTTATTCAAAACTCCTTCGTATTGCATAAGATTTTTTATATTTTTGAATGAATTGTAAAAGTACAAAGTAAATAGAATACTTTGCAGTTTGCGCAATTAAAAAATCATGGCATTATCAATTATCAACTCTATTGTTTCGTGGATTTTAAAAAAACGGATACATCAAATAGAACTATTTATTAAGTATCCCCACGATGTGCAAAACGAATTGCTGTTGCAACTAATTCAACGGGCAAAATTTACCGAAATAGGGAAGAAGTACGATTTTTCTTCGATTTTCAGCTACAGCCAATTTGCTGAGCGCGTTCCGGTTTCAACCTATGAAGAAGTGGAACCGCTTATAGAACGCAGTAGAAAAGGTGAAAACAACATTTATTGGCCCGAACCAATTAGATATTTTGCAAAATCGAGCGGTACCACCAATGCCAAAAGTAAATTTATACCCGTTAGTACCGATGCTCTAGAAAATTGCCATTACAAAGCGGGGAAAGATATGCTGTGTTTGTATTTAAACAATAACGAAGATTCGCAACTTTTTACAGGAAAAAGCCTTCGTTTAGGCGGAAGTAAACAGCTTTATGCAGACAATAACACGATTTTTGGTGATCTTTCGGCTATTTTAATTGATAATTTACCTTTTTGGGCAGAATTGAGTTCCACACCAAACAGCAAAGTTTCATTAATGAGCGAATGGAACGAAAAAATGAAAGCCATTGTAAAAGAAACCAAAAACGAGAATGTTACCAGTTTATTAGGCGTACCTTCGTGGCTATTGGTTTTGCTGAACAATGTGATGCAAGACGTTAATAAATCTAGTTTGCTTGAAATTTGGCCCAATGCCGAAGTGTATTTTCACGGCGGAATCAGTTTTGAACCCTATCGCGAACAGTATCAAAAGCTTTTTCCTAAAGAAAATTTTCGTTTTTATGAAAACTATAATGCTTCCGAAGGATTTTTTGCCATTCAAGACCGCAATAATGCAAATGATATGCTGCTCATGTTAGATTATGGAATTTTCTATGAATTTATTCCAATGGATACATTTGCAACATCTCACCAAAAAACTGTATCTTTAGCCGATGTTCAAATGAATAAAAGCTATGCGGTGGTTATTACAACCAATTCGGGTTTATGGCGCTATTTAATAGGAGATACTGTTCGGTTTACTTCATTAAATCCGTATCGAATAAAAATCACGGGACGCACCAAGCATTACATTAATGTTTTTGGCGAAGAATTAATGATTGAAAATACCGACAAAGCGCTCGCAATAACAGCAAATGAATTTCAGGTTGATATTGTAGAATACACAGTTGCGCCGGTTTTTATGGAAGGAAAAGAAAAAGGAGCGCATGAATGGATGATCGAGTTTAAAAAGAATCCATCTGATTTAAAAGCATTTGCAAAACGATTAGATGAAAACATACAAAGCATTAATTCTGATTACGAAGCCAAGCGTTACAACAGTATGACACTTAACGAATTAAAGTTAAACGTAGCAAAGCCAAACCTTTTTCATTTGTGGTTAAGCAAACAAGACAAGTTGGGCGGACAAAATAAAATTCCCCGTTTGTCTAACGATCGCTCTTATTTGGAACAATTAAAAACATTGAATAATTAATAGTAAATAAATAATATGAATGAACAACCAGTAAATATTAATTTCAGATTAATTAATATTACAACAGAAGAGTTTAAAGTAAATGAAACAGAAACAGAAAACGGAACTTTAGATTTAAATTTTGATTTTCAATTTGGCGTTAATAATGAAAAACACTTTGTGAAAACCATTGCTAAATTCAAATTTTTATTAGATAAAGTAGAAGTGATGGATGTGGCTGTTTCTTGCGAATTTGAATTTGAACCAACCGGATGGCAGTTTTTTGTTAAAGGCGAACAATTAATTTTACCTAAAGGATTATTGCAAGAATTGGCAATGTTTACTATGCACACCACTCGCGGTGTATTGCATTCAAAAACAGAAGGTCATAAATACAACCGCTTATTTATACCAATGATTGGCGGCGAATTTATAAAGCAAGATTTAGCAATTCCGTTAAACCCAACAACGGTTAACTAAAGATTAAAAATCCGTCTTAACAAATTTTAAGACGGATTTTTTATAATTCACTAATTTCCAATTCAATATCGTGTAAAAATATTTCGTCGAAGCGTTCAATATACGGTTCGTTCAATTTATCATTTTGTAGGTACAGTTCTTTTGCCTTTAAAAAATGCTGTTTTGCTTTTTCGGTATTGTTTTTTAACACATAAATCTGTCCGGCATAAAAATTCAATTCAGCTTTCACACTATAGGGCATCGCTAATTGTTCTTCTAAATAGTAAAGCGATTTATCAAAATCATTCAATTTAAAATAGCACCGTGCCAAATAGAAATTACTTAAAAAATCGTCTTTTGGATCAGCACCTTGTTCTTTAAGCAGAGTAAACAAATAATTAAAGGTTTCAATTGCTTGTTTGTATTCCCCCAATTGATAGTATGCTTGCGCTTTTAAAAGTAAACACGATTCGCCATGACACGCTTTGTAGGGTAATTTACTAATTTCAATTACTTTATCCACATCTTTAATGGTGCTTTCATAATCGCGGTAAAAATACAACATACTCCACGCTTTGTATTCCAATGCGGCTGTTTTTCCGTTTGTTGTATCAATCTTTACAGCTTTGTTAAGCATTTCCATAGCCTTTATGTGTTCCCCTGCTTTTTTATAAGAATATGATGCCCGCTCCATATACTCCACATGATCAGGAACGGCCATTAAAGCACTGTCTTTGTATGTTCGATGCATTTCCGAAGTTTGATAAACAGTTTGTGATAAATCATGGTATTTATCAGCCAACTTCATACGTTCTTCTTTTGATAAATGAGAAAACGGATTGGATTCCTGAGAATACAAAGAATGGCAAAATCCTATAAAAATTAAAATATTGTATAAAACGAATTTATTTAAGGCCATACTTCGGTTATTTTTCCATTAGTAACTTTAAACATTAAAAAACGATGTGTATCTGTCTGAATTTTTTCAGGAAGATTCCATTCGGTTATTTTACTTATTTCTTGTATTAAATGCTTGATTAAATCTGGATTGTACGATGCTGACTGATAATTCGTGTCCATTTGTTCTAAACCAAATCTTCCCACTTTTCCTTCGCAATTTATGGCAAAATGTATGGTTATAAATCCATTTCCTTTTGTTGTTGGAGCATCTTTAATTAATCGTTTTAATAAAGCATTATTGCCATTTGTATATTTAATGTCAGGTTCATAGTTATAATATTCATAAGGGCGACGATCCCAACACATTTTAAAATTTGATGAATTAATCTCTTGGTTTTTGGCAGAATTTAATGTGTAAACATCAACATTTTTTTTAGTCTCGGCATAATGAACAAAAGAAAATTTGTCTTTTTGAAGATTTGTTAACTGATACCAACGATTGTTAAGGTTTAATTCACCATCATAAAAACTAAAGAAAACTTTATTGTCAACCAGTTGAAAAGCAATGTTTTTAATTTCTTTTTCAGTGAAAAGTATCGTATTATTTAAAGTGTAAGTATACGTGATTTCTACATTCAATGAATCTAAAAAATAAATTTCGCGCTGTATTTTTAAATCCCGATTAGGAATCATTGCTACCTTATCTAATTCAGTTGTATATCTTTTGCCTTTAATTTCTCTCACTTGATCAATTGTAAACTCAGAATTTTCTACTTTAAAATAATGATAATCTTGTTTGTATTCATCTGAAGTGTAGTAAAGAGATATTTTGTTATCTGTAACAATCAATTTTGTTTTTATGCCCAATGTATCCTTTTCAAAACTATGTGATGGCAATGCACTGTATCGACTTTCATCATTTGAAAAAAAATAGAGTGAATCGTTTTTCTTTTTTGAAAATGCTAAATATGCTGTATTAAAATCTTCATTTCGATACCCCGCAACATACAGATCATTTTCGGTTTTGGTTTGTGCCTGGGAAAAAGTGATCGACAAGCAGGAAAGAAAAAGTACTAGTGTTTTTATCATTTTTTGTATTTAAGTGTTTCCACGAAAATAGCAAGTAAAGAGAGAAAGAAATTTATTTTAACAAAAAAATAAGTTTTTTTCGGAACAAAAAAGCAAAATAGCCCTAAAAAAGTACAGCCAGTTTTATTAACTGGCTGCATTTCTAACTTATTAATTGATAATTTATAACTGATTTTCCTCGCACCATTTGCGTGCATTTACAAAAGCTTCTACCCATGGCGAAACTTCGTCTTTTCTGCCTGCGGGATAGTTTGCCCAATTCCATGGAAAAACAGAACGCTCTATATGAGGCATAGTTACTAAATGGCGTCCGGTTTTATCACACATCATTGCGGTGTTGTAATCAGATCCATTTGGGTTGGCAGGATATTTATCATACGCATATTTTGCCACAATGTGATAGTCGCTTTCGCTATTTGGTAAATTAAATTTTCCTTCACCATGCGAAATCCAAACCCCTAAAGTTGTTCCGGCTAAGGTAGAAAGCATTACCGATTTGTTTGGTTGTACTTTTACAGAAACAAAGTTTGACTCGTGTTTTTGGGATGTGTTGTGATGCATTTTTCCGTGTACTTCATGCTCCGGATTGATCAATTCTAATTCCATAAACAATTGACATCCGTTGCAAATTCCTACTGAAAGAGTATCCGGACGTGCAAAGAAATTTTTCAATGCAGTGTTGGCTTTTTCGTTGTACATAAATGCACCAGCCCAACCTTTTGCAGAACCTAAAACATCTGAATTTGAAAAGCCACCAACAGCACCAATAAACTGAATATCTTCTAATGTTTCACGACCAGTGATTAAATCGGTCATGTGTACATCTTTAACGTCAAATCCGGCTAAGTACATAGCATTGGCCATTTCGCGTTCAGAATTTGATCCTTTCTCACGAATAATTGCTGCTTTTGGTCGTGGTTTTGTATTCTCAATTACAGGCTTTTGTCCGTTGAAATGAAACGGAAAGTTAAACTGTAACGGTTGGTTTTTATAATTCATTAAGCGTTCGCGAGCCATTCCGTTTTTAGATTGTTTTTTATCTAAATAATACGAAGTAATGAACCAAGTGTCGCGTAATTCATTGATATTAAAGTTGTAAAACTCTTTTCCGAAGATTACTTTTAAATCGTGGCCTTCTGAAGGAACACCAATTTTTACAAACTCGATACCGTTTGCATCCATTTTGCTTTCAAAAATACGGTCGTTTTGAGCTTGTAACACTACGGCGATGTTTTCATTGAAAAGCGCTTTAATGATGTCAGATTCGTTTAAGCCTGTTAAATCAATATCGGCATCTAAATTATATCCGGCAAAACACATTTCTAGCAAAGTGGTGATTAAACCACCAGAACCCACATCGTGCCCTGCTGCGATTTGATTGTCATTGATTAATTCTTGAATGGTATTGAATGCTTTTTTAAAGTAAGCGGCATCGGTAATTGTTGGAACATCGTTGCCCACCTTGTTTAAAATTTGTGCAAAAGAGGATCCTCCTAATTTGAATTGATCTTTGGATAAATTGATATAATAAATAGAATCTGCACTTTTTGATAAAACAGGTTCTACCACTTTTTTGATGTCTGTACAGTTTCCTGCAGCCGAAATAATCACCGTTCCTGGAGCAATTACGTCACCATCAGGGTATTTTTGCTTCATTGAAAGCGAATCTTTCCCAGTTGGAATGTTAATTCCCAATTCAATTGCAAAATCGGCGCAGCCTTTTACTGCTTCGTATAAACGGGCATCTTCGCCTTTGTTGTTACACGCCCACATCCAATTGGCTGATAGGGAGATACCACTTAATCCATTTTTTATAGGAGCAAATAGAATGTTCGATAACGCTTCGCCAATGGCATTTCTACTACCTGCAACAGGATCTACCAATGCGGTGATAGGTGAGTGGCCCACTGTGGTTGCAATACCTTCTTTCCCTTTAAAATCAAGCGCCATGACACCTACATTGTTTAGCGGCAATTGCAAAGGACCCACACATTGCTGTTTGGCTACACGACCGCCCACGCAACGATCTACTTTATTGGTTAACCAATCTTTACAAGCAACAGCTTCTAATTGCAAAACTTGGTTTAAATAGTTGTAAACTTCTTCTTTTTCATATACTATATCGGCATAATTATAAACAACAGTTTCATCGTTCATAATGGTTTTTGGGGAAGAACCAAACATGTCTGCTAAAGCTAAATCCATTGGTTTTTCGCCACTTGTAGCCGATTGAAAAGTGAATCTTTGGTTGTTGGTAACCTCGCCTACGGTATATATCGGAGAACGCTCACGTTCAGCAACGCGTTTTAAGGTATCCATATCATTTTTACCAATAACCAATCCCATACGCTCTTGCGATTCGTTACCAATAATTTCTTTTGCTGATAAGGTTGGGTCTCCAACTGGCAATTTATCTAAATCGATCAATCCGCCGGTGTTTTCAACCAATTCCGACAAGCAGTTTAAATGTCCGCCTGCACCGTGATCGTGAATAGAAACAATAGGGTTTACATCTGATTCCACCATGCCGCGCACTGCATTGGCTGCACGTTTTTGCATTTCGGGGTTGGAGCGTTGAATGGCATTTAATTCGATACCCGAACCAAAAGCACCCGTGTCTGCTGAAGAAACTGCGGCACCGCCCATACCAATTCGGTAGTTTTCACCTCCTAAAATTACAATTTGGTCGCCAGATTGTGGTTCGTGTTTTTTTGCTTGATCGGCTTTTCCGTAGCCAATACCACCGGCTTGCATGATTACTTTATCGTAACCAATTTTGCGGTTGTTTTCTTCATGTTCAAAGGTTAAAACCGAACCTGTAATAAGGGGCTGTCCAAATTTGTTTCCAAAATCGGAAGCACCGTTTGATGCTTTTATTAAAATATCCATTGGTGTTTGGTACAACCAATTTCTTTCATTCATTGCTTTTTCCCAAGTTCTATCGTCTTCTAAACGCGAATACGAAGTCATATAAATTGCTGTTCCTGCTAAAGGCAACGAGCCTTGACCACCTGCTAAGCGATCGCGAATTTCACCGCCCGAACCCGTTGCAGCACCATTAAAAGGTTCTACTGTGGTAGGGAAATTGTGGGTTTCGGCTTTTAAGGAAATTACCGAATCAAATTCTTTTTCTGTGTAATAATCGGGTTTGTCTGCGGTATTTGGGGCAAATTGTGTTACGCGTGGTCCTTTTACAAAAGCCACATTATCTTTATAAGCCGAAACAATATCGTTTGGATTGGTTTCCGACGTGCTTTTTATCAATTTGAATAAGGAAGTTGGTTGTTCCATTCCATCAATTACAAAAGTGCCGTTGAAAATTTTATGACGACAATGTTCTGAATTTACTTGTGAAAATCCAAAAACCTCAGAGTCGGTTAATTTTCTACCTATTTTAGCAGCAACATTGTTTAGATAAGTTACTTCTTCATCGCTTAAAGCCAAACCTTCTTGTTTGTTGTAAGCTGCAATATCATCAATTTCTTGAACGGGTTGCGGTTGTATATCAATGGTAAACATATCCTGCGTAAGCGAAGGATATTTTTGAGAAATCATTGGGTCGAAGTCGTTAAAATCTTCTTCTGTTTTTTGGAATTCTTCTATACGAATGATTCCGTTTACACCCATGTTTTGTGTAATTTCTACTGCATTAGTACTCCAAGGTGTAATCATGGCAGCACGCGGCCCCACAAAAGTTTGGTTTACAGCGGGTGTTTCGATTGGTGCAGCATTGCCAAATAACCAATTTAGTTTTGCTACATCGTCCATGTTTAATGGAATTGAGGTTTGCACAGCATAAACTGTACCAGACGCATTTTCAAAAAATTGAATCATCGTTTTAAGGTTTGTTGTATTGTTATTTATAACTAAAAAACAAAATTACTACTAAAAAATAATATTAGCAATTTAATCTACCGAAGAAGTTACGTGTTGATAAGCACCTAAATCGGGTGCAGTTAGCCTGCTGTTTCCCAGCAAATCGTTCGGAACTTGTTGTGCAAAAAGCGAATTTCCGTAATTAATTAACGACGTTGCTTTATCGGTAATCATCATTTTATTTTTCTGTGTGTTTGAAAAATAGGGTTGATGCTCGTTGAAATTTTTAGCGATTAAATTATTGTTGTAATTTGTTGGATTATTGAAATTATAAGGAAAAACTTCGGTATTGTATCGGTTTCCTGTATTTTGAAATTTAATCAGGCAATAATCAAATGAAAAGTTGAAATTTGATTGGTTATTTGCTGGAACTAATACAATTGATTCGCTGGCATTTCCATAAATAATACTGTTTTTAAATTGTGCCTGCAAAGCAAACGGAAGGGTTCCATCGCCATTATCTATTATTGCAGCGGTTTGGTTTTGTCGGCTCCAATAATTTGCAAACGTACAATGTGTAAAATCATACACGCCGCCGTTGGTAATTGCCAATGCAGCCCTACCACAGTTGTTGGTAACAACATTTTTGCCCATAACATTTGCAGTTGCCAATAACAAACCAAATTGTTCGCAATTGTAAATTTGCACATTTTCTAACGAAGCAGTGCCGTTATTCGCGTTGATTAATAAGCCGTTAACTGCATTTTTGATAACGGTGTTTGCAATAGAAATGTTGCTGTTTTGCCCAATCCAAACCCCTGTCCATTGTCCGGGAGTGTCTTCAAAATTGGGTTCTAAACGGTCGCCTTGCATTAAAATAGAATTTTCAATACTTCCTTGTGCATTGATTGTTGATGTAGGGAAAGCGATTAAAGCAGAATTGCGGTGAAAATGTACTTCTGTGCCAGCAGTAACGTTTAAAGTTTTACCCGGCGGAACAGCTGCTGCGCCATATATCACATATGGTTTGGTGTTGTTCCATTCTAATTCGTTGCCGTTTGTAGCATCGTTTTCATCTAAAAAGAAACCATATACTTGTTCGTCGTTTATGGTGATGCTTTCATAAGAACCGTTTTGAAATTTTTGAGGATACAAAAAAACAGCATCTTTAACCAAAGTAACCAAATTCACTTTTTGCTGATTGCTGCCTGCCTGAAAAAGAATTTCATCGGTGTATAAAAATTCGGCTCCATTGGTTTGCTGCTTAATATCAACCGTTGTTTCAACGAAGATAAACATACTGTCTTTTGCCAAAAGTTCTACATTTTCAAAACTTTTTCCGGGCATTCCATCAACCATTAATCGAAAATTAGAATTTTCACCTTTTGCTAATCGAATTGCTGGTATTTTAATGTCTTTATTGCTGTTGTTGTAAACTCTTAGATTGTAAGTACTTGAACCGATATTTGAAAAAATAGTGTCTAAATAAACGGTGTCTTTAGAAAAAGTGAGTTCGGAACCCGATGCGGGCTCAAAATTAAAATCATCGCGGCACGAAGCAAAGCTAATGATTGTTATTAAAAACAATATGTTATAGAGGGTTTTCATTTTTTAATATATTATTTACTGCATTTAGCGTTGACTGCTTCTCGTATTCTAGATTATATGTTTTGTGAACATATATTGAAGCTTCTTGTCCTAAATTAATTAAAGATAACGGATTTTCATTAAATATCATTACTTTTTCTAGAAGAGATTTTGTGAATTCAATTATATTTCTGTCAGGAATTAATGTAGAAAATTTCTTAAAAAAATACTCATTTCCTGCATTTCCTGCATATCCAATAACATAACAACCACATGCCATAGCTTCTACTGGTGGTAAACCAAAACCTTCATTATAATTAAAGCTTAAAAAAAAGGCACTTTTTTGTAATATAACGGCAACTTCATCTTCTGTACAATTATCAATAGGTTGCCATTTCCAATCTTTAAAGTGAGGATTGTTTACAAGAATATGATAGATTTGATTGAAATCTTCTTTTAATTTTCTCGGCATAAAAGCAATTATCTTCTCTTTTTTGCTACTAAATGAAAATGTAGGGTTTATACCTAAACAAATACGCTCTGTTTTTTGGTTTGGGAATGCCAAATTCAAATATTCTTTAGAATCTTTAGAAACAGTTAAAAAGCCTAAGAAATTGTCATTGTTATAGGAGTGTTCGGTATTGTTTTTTAAAAAAGGGTATAAATTAAAAGTGTAATAACAGTTTTGGTTATAAACTATATATTTGTTAGAAGTTAATGTATTAATTCTGTCTCCCCAAATTTCCGGATAAATGAGAATGGAATCAGATTCAGGTAATGATTTATCCATAAAGAGTTCTTTGAAGAAATCTTTAAAAATGTATTTGGTTTTGTTTTTTCGAGTTAATTTGTAAATTTTGTAAAAGAGATAAGGATAATACGCAAATTTAACTTTTGTAGAAAACCAATTGTTTTTAAAATTCTTTTTTCCATGTGTTAAAAAAACATCATAGTTTTCATTTGATAACAGTTCAGCTAATTTGTATAATTGTTTTACACCACCTGTTGGAACTTTTATTTCAGGACAAAAA
Organism: Paenimyroides aestuarii; assembly: GCF_024628805.1. Taxonomy (NCBI): domain Bacteria; kingdom Pseudomonadati; phylum Bacteroidota; class Flavobacteriia; order Flavobacteriales; family Flavobacteriaceae; genus Paenimyroides; species Paenimyroides aestuarii. The sequence goes on from NZ_CP102382.1 coordinate 2,033,215, forward strand.
ACATAAATTTTTGTTTTAGTCATATTTTTTTTTCTTTAAATTAGGAAATAAGGTATTCACAAAATTTTCTATTGTGTATTTTGAATATATTTCTTTTGGAATTTCTTGATACGAGTTAATTAAAAATGCATCTGGAATATCAATTCGATCTTTATTTATAACTAATATATTATTTTCATTGTAGAAATCATAGTTTTTTACGGTCTCGTTATTAGTTATCACTTTCTTATGCAATGCCATGGCTTCAAAAATCCTGAAGCTTAAACCTGTTTGGTTAGGTCTAACCAAATCAATTAATATTTCGGCATCTTTCATTTTTTCAATAACTACTTCTAACTTTACGTGTTCTTCTGTTAAATGAATTCGTTTATTCACTTTTTTAGTTTCTGGATTTGCAACAATAAATTCATAATTATGAAAACCTTTTTCATCAAGAATATTGGCAATTTTACTCAATATAACTTCTCGCTCATAGGACTTCGATAAAATTATAAATGCTTTGTTTTTTGGAAAAGGATTTATGTTTTTATCCAAATAAATGAAATTTGTGAGCAATGTTAAAAAACTGTTTTCCTTTACATCTTTAATATCAAAGGAAAAAATTTTATCAAATAATTCATTATAATTTGATGGTAAGGGTATTCTTGCTAGAGAGTCATAATTATATGCAATAAAATTTGCTGTTTTATCTCTTAGTAATAAAGTAATATCATTTCGAAATTGGTTAGGATTTACAATTAGGATATAATCTTGCGTTGTTAGATTTGAAATCTCTTTGATAAGCGTTTTATTTATAAAATCTTTTTTTATATTTTTATTAAGGAATAATTTGCTTAAAAAATTTAAAACACGTTGTAATTTGTTTTTGTAAATAAAACGAATATTGTTACTATCTAAAAAAGTAATCTCGTGATTTTGTTTGATTAAATAATCAGCAACTTTTTTATTAAACCCCCAAAGGTCAAAAGCTACAATTGTTATTTTCATAAATTGTAATTATAAAGTGGTGTAAAAATTATAATAATTTTCTTCTAAGTTTTTTAAATCGAAATTATTTTTTACCAAAGTAAACGATTTTTCTTTAAAATTATTGGCTAAATTGCTGTTGTTAAGTAGCAATAAGCACTTTTCTGCAAGCGTTTTGTCGTCGCCAATTTCTGTTAAAAAGCCATTTTCTCCATCTGTAATCACTTCAGGAATTCCTCCGGCTTTTGTGGAAACTATTGGTATTTGCGAGGCAAAAGCTTCATAAATTGTTAAGGGCAAACCTTCCGTAACCGAAGTCATTAATAAAACATCAAATTCGTTTAAATAATCTGCAACATTTGGCTTAAAACCTAAGAAAAACACATAGTTTTCTATTTTTTTTGTATGCACCAATTCTTTCAAAAGTTGTTCTTCGGAACCGCTTCCAAGAATAACAAAGTGCACATTTTGATTTTTCTTAATTACTTTTTCAGCAGTATTTATAAAAGTAACTAAATCTTTTTGTTTAGATAATGAAGAAATGTTTCCAATGATCTGTATGTCTTGCGAAAGATTCAACTCTTTGTGAATTAACCCAACTTTGTTTTTATTGCTAAATGCAGCCACATTAATTGCGTCGTAAATTGTGAGCAGTTTCTCAGAAGAAATATGGATGTCATGAAATATTTGCTCTACAGCTTTCGAAACGGATACAATTTTATAAATGTATTTATTATCGTATTTTAATTTTTTGAAAAAATTCTTTTTTATTCGATTGTTTCTTTTGCGACTATAGATGAGTTTCACCTCTTTTTTTAAACATATTTTCGCAATAATTGCTGCCGATAAAGCACTAGAATCATGAATGTGCAACACATCGATATCATGTTTTTTAACCGCATCAATTATAGGGTTTATAAGCGAAAAAACTTTATTTTTTTTGATATATGATAACACTTGAGCATCGTCATGAACGGCTTTTTCATACAAAACAGAATTTATTGGGCACAAGATATATTGGTTAAGTGCTTTGTGCTTTTTTAACAAATTATATATCGTGTACATTTGCGCATCACCACCACGCCATTCTACAATTGATGTTACATTTAAAATATTCATGATATGTATTTAGACCAAAATTTTACAACACCTTTTTTGTTAAATCCATGACAAGCAAAAGGTAATTTGCCATTTAAATAGGTAAACGCAACTTCAGGTTTTCTATCTACACAAAAGCGCATAGCAGTTTGATAATCGGGTTTTAAAAAAGGATATTTTTGAGGAACATATAACGACCAAAAAACATCTTCTATATGATAGTTTTCTTTTTCTTTGTTTTTTAAAAAATTGTTGATGGCAACCTCTTCTTTTGTTGAAATTTCATGAAATTTTGCAGTTTTTCTCAGAGAAAACCCGCCATTTCCTACTTGGTTTATATGGTTGTATAACCTTTCTTTTAAACCGATTTTTTTCTTTATTTTATTAAAAATAGATCTTGATGTGTGATTAAACAACACTTTTTTACTGTCAAGCCATGGAGCACCAATGTAGTCAAAACCTTTGGAAACCCATGAAGATAATTCGTTTTTGAAAACGTAAGCATCGGTTTGGCAAATCAGCAGGTATTCATAATTTAGAAAAGCTTTATAAAAATGTGATGAAAGTAATAATTGGTTATATCCTTCTATTGACCGAAAATAATCATCTTCGAATCTATAAATTTCAAAATTAAAAGTAATTTCATAACGATTCAGAAAATCAGTATTTAACGATTCCGGTGCAATAAAGATGATAGGAAAATTACTTAGTTCGTTATGAACACTTTTTAGCGATTTTATTTCAAAATCATCAAAAAAATCTCTGTATATAGGAATTAAAACAACTACTTTCTGGGTGTCATTTTTCATTAAGCATCAACATTTTCCTACAAATATATGTATATTTATTATAATTGAAAGTTTATCATCTATGGGTTTGTGTGTATTGATTAAATAATAAATGAAAAGAGAGAACTATTATCGCTATTTTTGTAGCATTAATACTAAAAGTAAAATGAAGTTTACAGTTCATCAAATATTTAAACGTCACAAAGCTGAAATAGGAAAAATTATTGAAAATTTTGAAATTACTGGAGATTTGTTTGTGAAAGGCAACAGAAACACCATTAAAACTTTTCCGCTAAACGATTTGGTTTTAAACATTAAAGCTTTTAAAAAGCCCAATCTATTGAATGCTTTTGTTTATCGATTTATTCGTGCTTCAAAGGCAAAACGTTCTTATGAATATGCGCTTAAATTACTCGATAAAAATATTGGAACACCGCAACCAATTGCTTTTGCAGAAGAACACCTAGGGTTGGGCTTAGGAAAAAGTTTTTACGTTTGTGAACACATTGTAACGGAATATACTTATAGAGATTTGGTTCAAAATCCAAGTTTAGAAAATCATGAAGAAATTTTGCGTGCGTTTACAAGGTTTTGCTATCAATTGCACCAAGCAGGAGTAGAGTTTAAAGATCATTCACCCGGAAATACGCTGATAAAAATCAATGACGACCAAACCTATTCTTTTTATTTGGTAGATTTAAACCGTATGCGTTTTCACAGCGAATTGCCTTTTGAGCAACGCATGTACAACCTTCGCCGATTAACACCCAAAAGGGATATGATTGCCATTATGGCAAACGAATATGCAAAATTATACACACAAAAAACCGAAACAGAAATTTTTGAGTTGTTGGGGGAATTAACCAGCGATTTTCAGGAAAAATTTCACAGAAAGCAAAGGCTTAAAAAGCGTATTAAATTCTGGAAAAAATAATTTATTTTTTCTGTAAGCGCTTCATTTCTTTGTAGCGTTCCCAAATAGAATACGCCATAAGGTAGCTAATTACCGCACCTTTTTGTCCGTCTAAAAAACCTAGTCTAAAAAAGAAACGATTTAAAAAACAATACGCTGAATGAGAGTAGTGTTTAAAAACATTGTATTTTTCACCTTTACTAAATTTTTCTTTAGCTTTTAGTTTTCCGTAATTCTTTAGTTTTTCTTTATAACTTTCAAAATCGTGAAATGAATAGTGAATCAATTTGTTTTTAAGCGATGCAATTTTACCTTCTACCATTAATTTTTCATGAACCAAACCGGTGTAAGTACCTACTTCTTTTTTAAATAAACGTATGTTTTTATCAGCTTGTAAGCCTGTAAAGCGCATTGGTTTATCTTTGTAATAATAGGTTCTGTAAAAAAAATAAGCGTCGGCAGTAGGGCTTTTCAATGTTTCCTGAATTTCTGTAGCTAATTTAGGAGTAAGTCGTTCATCTGCATCTAAAAATAAAATCCAAGGATTGGTTGCATAGCCTAAAGCAATATTTCGTTGCGAAGCATAATTTTCAAATTTATGTTTATAAAACTTTACTTTATCAAATTTTTTTGCCAATTCTTCTGTAGCATCAATGCTGAAAGAATCAACAATGATAATTTCATCAGCAAAACTTAAATTTTCTATTAATTCAACAATATTATGCGCTTCATTCTTAGTAATGATTAAAGCTGAAATCTTTGGATTACTATTCATGGTGTTATGCATTATGTTTTAAGAAATGCATCAATAAGGGATTAAACAACTTGGGTTCAAATTCTAAATATAGTTGTTCATTTTTAATTTTAATATCTTTAGCGGATAAATTTTCAAAAAGATTTGGTTTAAAGTCCTTTAAATGCACAGAAATATATTGTGTTCCGTCTTCAAAACTGTTCCAACCTAATTTATCAATAACTGGCGAAAATATTGTAAACGCAGGTTTGTTTAATGCTTTTGCCATATTAATTGCTCCACCGTCGTTTCCAATAATAAAATCGCATTCGTTCATCAAACCTATGAAATCGCGCAATGACTTTCCTATCACATCAAAATAAATGTGCTTTTGAGTTTCAGGTTTGCACAAGTTGAAAATCTTTTTGGCTTCGTTGATTTGATTCGGAATATAATTAAACAGCAAATTTATGGGTTTGGAAGCAACAATTTCGTCTATAACCTTTGCCATATATTCCAAAGGATAGGTTTTAGATTCACTACTTCCCAATAAACTAATCATTCCTAAAGATTTTCTTTTATCGATATGATGCTTTTCTAAAAGTTCAATAGTTTGTTTTTTTTCGTTTTCGCTAACAATTAAAGTTGGTTTTAATATTTTAGGACTTAAAATACCCAAAGGCTTTAAAAGTGCTAATCTTTGTTCAATTGTTAAACCTAAGTTCGTTTTTGGTTGTCTATGACGTTTTACAACATGTGTGTAAATCGCATTTATATATTTTTTATCGAACGAAATTTTAGTTTTTGCCCCTGAAAATCCGGTAATTATCCAACTTTCTAATTTAGAATAACTGTCAATTACTACATCATAATTTTCTTTTCTAATTTGGCTAGCAAATTTTAATAGTTCGATTTTTGAATTGCGTTGTTTGCTTGTAAAATGAATAATGTTGTAATGGGAATGATTGTTTAAAAGTACCGGAAACGTTGTATCATAAATTAAATAATCAATTTGAGCATCGGGGAATTCAATTGCCAAATTTTCGCAAATAATAGAAGAAACCAACACATCGCCGATCATTTTTTGCTGTATTACAAGAATCTTCTTCATTTTGAGAATTTAAAATTTGTTGATCTGTTACTTAACCACGTTTTGTTTTTTAATGCTGAAGCATAATAATTGCAAAGTTCTAAAAATTTGTAACGATTAACTTGTAGCTTTTTTAAAAAAAACAAAGGAAAAGAAAGCAGCGATAAAATGCCAACACTTAACAAATTATTTGTCATTAATAAAGGGTGAAGCCATTTTTGGCTGTTAGCAGAAAAATAATTAGATATGTAAACGTGCCGCGATTTTATTACTTCGGATTTTGTTATTGCTTTTGTTTTTGGATTTACTCTTGAAGCACCGCCGTGCAAATGAAAAAGAGATACTTCCTTTGTAACAACACAAGGTAAATTATTTTCCTGAATTTTTTTGCATAGATCAACATCTTCAAAATACATCCAATAATCTTCGTTCCATTTGTCAATTAGCTCAAAATTTTGTTTAGATATAAATATTGCCGATCCCGAAATCCAATCTGGATAACTTCTTGTAGCTGTTTCTTTAAAATGTTGTGTTAATTGTTTCTTTTTAAAAAATCGTTCAAAACTTCTTAAAATTCCAAAAACTCTTAATGAATTAGGAAAAAGTAAGTTGTATTTATGAAAAGTACCATTGTTGTTGGTTTGCAGGCATGATAAAATTCCTATATTTTCTTTATCGTAAATTTTAATAAAATGCTCTAAAACACCTGAATTTAGTTTCGTATCGGGATTTAAAAAAAACAAATTATCCCCAACTGCATTTGCCGCCCCTAAATTACAACCATTTGCAAAACCATTATTGCCAGAATTGCGCAACCATTTTACCGTAGGATATTTCAACTCATAGGAAGCCATCATATTTTTTGTAGATTGATTGTCAACCACAATAACTTCAATGTTCAAAATTGACTTTAAGCTTAAAACGCTTTCTAAACAATTACTTAAAACACTCCATGAATTATAGTTTACAATTACAATTGATAAATCCATAATATTCAAAACTTTTTTCCTATGATTTCAAAAGATTTAATAAAACAAAGCCAATACAAATTTTATGTACTGGCAATAATTGGTTTTTCAAAAATTGTTATATTGTAATATAATTCACCTCATCTTCATACGACCTTACACCACCGCTTTTTAAAACAACAATTAAGCGTCCTTCATCGCTCCATCGTGCCGTTAAAACTTCTTCTCCAACAAATAGTTCTAATTCATGACCATTTGCGTCTATAATATACAAAAACTGACCGTTTATTTTAAAATCGTTCGATTTTCTAAAGTTCTCTGTAAATTCCATATTAGTTATATTTTTCGTCAAAAATACAAAATGGTTTAATAAGTACCATCATATTATTTTTTATTAATACAAACTTTTGTGGTATTTTTGAAAGGTATTAAAATTCACTAAAAAAATTATGTCAGACGATAAAAAAGTAATCTTTTCAATGTCGAAAGTGAGTAAAACCTACTCATCGACAAATAAAACAGTACTTAAAGATATTTATTTAAGCTTTTTCTACGGAGCTAAAATTGGAATTTTAGGTTTAAACGGTTCTGGTAAGTCATCCTTGCTTAAAATCATTGCAGGGGTTGATAAAAATTACCAAGGCGATGTGGTTTTTGCACCTGGATACTCCGTAGGATATTTAGAGCAAGAGCCGCAGTTAGACGAATCCAAAACCGTAATTGAAGTTGTGCGCGAAGGAATGGCCGATGTGGTGGCTATTCTTGACGAATTCAACAAAATTAACGATATGTTTGGTTTGCCAGAGGTTTATGAAGATGCAGATAAAATGCAGAAATTGATGGATCGCCAAGCAGATTTGCAAGATAAAATTGATGCAGTAGGCGGATGGGAATTAGATAATAAACTAGAGGTGGCTATGGATGCCCTTCGTTGTCCGGAACCTGATACCCCAATTTCAGTACTTTCGGGTGGTGAGCGCCGCCGTGTTGCTTTGTGCCGTTTGTTGTTGCAAGAACCAGATGTTTTGTTGCTAGATGAGCCTACCAACCATTTAGATGCCGAATCGGTGCATTGGTTAGAGCAACATTTGCAACAATATAAAGGAACCATTATTGCCGTAACCCACGACCGTTATTTCTTAGACAACGTTGCTGGTTGGATTCTAGAATTAGATAGGGGAGAAGGTATTCCATGGAAAGGAAACTATTCTTCTTGGTTGGATCAAAAAGCAAAACGCTTAGAACAAGAAGAAAAAACAGCTTCAAAACGCAGAAAAACCCTAGAACGTGAGTTAGATTGGGTGCGTCAAGGTGCAAAAGGCCGACAAACCAAACAAAAGGCACGTTTACAAAATTACGACCGCTTGCTGAATGAAGATCAAAAGCAATTGGAAGAAAAATTGGAAATCTACATTCCAAACGGACCGCGCTTAGGTACAAATGTTATTGAGGCTAAGGGTGTTGCAAAAGCTTTTGGTGATAAAATTTTGTATGATAATTTAAACTTTACGCTTCCTCAGGCTGGTATTGTTGGGATTATCGGGCCAAACGGTGCAGGTAAATCAACCATTTTCCGTATGATTATGGGCGAGCAAACCCCTGATGCCGGAGAATTTGTAGTGGGCGATACGGTTAAAATTGCTTATGTGGATCAATCACATAAAAATATAGATACAGAAAAATCAATTTACGATAATTTTGCCGAAGGACAAGAGTTAATTATGATGGGTGGTCGCCAGGTTAATGCTCGTGCTTATCTGTCGCGATTTAATTTTGCAGGATCAGATCAAAATAAAAAAGTTGCTACTTTATCGGGTGGTGAACGAAACCGTTTGCATTTAGCAATGACGTTGAAAGAAGAAGGAAACGTGTTGTTATTAGATGAGCCAACCAATGATTTGGATATTAATACCTTACGAGCATTGGAAGAAGGTTTGGAAAACTTTGCAGGTTGTGCCGTAATTATATCGCACGACCGTTGGTTTTTAGACCGTGTGTGTACACACATTCTTGCTTTTGAAGGTGATTCTGAAGTATATTTCTTCGAAGGATCGTTTTCAGAATACGAAGAAAACCGTAAGAAACGTTTGGGAGATGTGGCACCAACACGTATCAAATACAAAAAATTAGTACGCTAATTAAAATAAAAAAGCTGTTCATGAGAACAGCTTTTTTTTTATTCTTCGCTTGTATCGTCGATTAAATCGCCCACTTCATCAATATCGTCAAAATTGGTTTCGGCTAAAGCGTAGCGAGCTTTTTCTTCGTCTGTTTCCAAAACAAAAATATGCACTGCTTTATCAGCTGAACCAAAACCAGCGGTGATGGCTGACTCAATATCGTTGCGTTCAATATAACCAATATTGTTTTCTTCCAAAGTGTTTTTTACCGCCATTGCCATAATAGCGCTTCCTGCAAAAATTTCTACATGTTCCATAGTTTTTTATTGGTAAGATAGGGAATATATTTGTATAAAAAAACAAAAAGTGCCTTAATTTAAGACACTTTTTATTGCTTATTCTTGATTTCTGAAAACCAATTGATCTTCAAAACTATCCAACAAAATAATACTGTCGGTTTTAATTTTTCCTGCTAATATTTCTTTCGAAAGCTGGTTTAAAACTTCGCGTTGAATCACTCGTTTCACCGGTCGGGCACCAAAATGCGGATCAAAACCTTTTTTAGCCAGATAATTGATTGCTTCTGGCGTTGCATCCATTGTGATGTGTTGATTTGCCAGCATTTTAAACACACCTCTTAATTGTATGCCTACAATTTGTTCAATGTTTCCTTTGGTTAACGGCGTAAACATCGTAATTTCATCAATACGGTTTAAAAATTCCGGTCGAACCATTGTTTTTAATTGGTTCAACACTTCTTCTTTGGCATTTTCTGCGGCAATTTCAGTTGGATGATTATCAAATTGTTCCTGAATGATCGCACTTCCCATGTTTGACGTCATGATAATAATGGTGTTTTTAAAATCAGCCAAACGGCCTTTGTTATCGGTTAATCGTCCTTCATCTAACACCTGTAATAAAATATTAAAGGTATCAGGGTGTGCTTTTTCAATCTCATCTAACAAAATAACCGAATAAGGTCTTCTTCGAACCGCTTCTGTCAACTGTCCGCCTTCATCATAACCCACATATCCGGGAGGTGCACCCACCAATCTGCTCACGCTGTGACGCTCTGAATATTCGCTCATATCAATTCGGGTCATGGCGTTTTCGTCATCAAACAAGTATGCTGCCAATGCCTTTGCCAATTCGGTTTTACCCACACCCGTTGTTCCCAAAAATAAGAACGATCCGATGGGTTTTTTAGGATCTTGCAAACCAGAACGACTGCGACGAACGGCATCTGAAATGGCTTCGATTGCTTCTTCCTGACCCACCACGCGTTTGTGCAGTTCGTTTTCTAAATTCAACAGTTTTTCCCGATCGCTTTGCAGCATTTTCGTCACAGGAACACCAGTCCATTTTGCAACCACTTCGGCAATATCTTCGTAAGTAACTTCTTCTTTGATTAGCGAAGTTCCTTTTTGATTTTCTTCTAATTGCTTTTGATAACTAGCCAAACGGTTTTCTGCATCCTGAATTTTTCCGTAACGAATTTCGGCAACTTTACCATAATCACCGTTGCGCTCTGCACGTTCAGCTTCCAGTTTGTATTCTTCGATTTCTAATTTAGCATTCTGAATATTGTCAACCACATCTTTTTCCGATTTCCATTTCGAAAAAATCTGATTGCGTTCTTCTTTTAAATTGGCTAAATCAATCCCTAAAGCTTTTAATTTCACTTCGTCATTCTCACGCTTAATCGCTTCAATTTCAATTTCAAGCTGCATGATTTTTCGGTCTAAAACATCTAATTCCTCTGGTTTTGAATTGATTTCCATTCTGATTTTCGATGCCGCTTCGTCCATTAAATCGATTGCTTTATCGGGTAAAAATCTATTAGAAATATAGCGCTGTGAAAGTTCTACTGCCCCAATTATAGCTTCGTCTTTAATACGCACTTTATGATGTGTTTCGTACTTTTCTTTAATTCCACGAAGAATAGAAATGGCGCTTTCGGTATCGGGCTCTTCAATAACCACCTTTTGAAAACGACGTTCTAATGCTTTATCTTTCTCGAAATATTTTTGATATTCATCTAAAGTGGTTGCACCAATAGCTCTTAGTTCACCACGAGCCAAAGCTGGTTTTAAAATATTAGCTGCATCCATTGCACCTTCACCGCCGCCGGCACCAACCAATGTATGAATTTCATCGATAAATAGAATAATAGCTCCATCTGATGAAGTTACTTCTTTCACCACCGATTTCAAGCGTTCTTCAAATTCACCTTTATATTTTGCTCCAGCAATCAATGCACCCATATCTAGTGAAAAAACCATTTTATCTTTCAAGTTTTCAGGAACATCGCCCTGAACAATTCGGTGTGCCAAACCTTCGGCAATAGCGGTTTTACCCACACCTGGTTCACCAATCAACATGGGGTTGTTTTTAGAACGGCGTGTTAAAATTTGTAATACCCGGCGAATTTCTTCATCACGACCAATCACCGGATCCAGCTTTCCGCTGTTTGCCAATTCATTTAGATTTTTGGCGTACTTATTCAAAGAGTTATAGGTTTCTTCTGCTGATGCCGACGTTACGCGTTCGCCCTTGCGCAGTTCGTTGATTGCTGCTTCGATTTGCTTTTCGGTGGCTCCGCCTGTTTTTAGAAACGATGCAATTTTACTTTTCGATTTAAAAATTGACAAAAATAAATGTTCGATGGATACATATTCATCGTTCATTTTTTTGGCGATGACTTGTGCTTCGTTCAAAGCATTTCCAGCCGCGCGCGACAAGCCAATTTGCGCACCTTCAACCCTTGGAAACGATTCAATAATTTGATCGTTTTGCGATTTTAACTGATCGATATTTATACCGACTTTTTTTAAGATAAAAGGCGTAACGTTTTCATCAATTTCTAAAATGGCTTTTAAAAGATGTTCGTTTTCTATTTGTTGTTGCCCAAAAGTTTGTACTAAAACCTGAGCTTGTTGCAGTACTTCCTGCGATTTTATTGTAAAATTATTTAAATTCATTTTTTTAATTTTTATGGTTGTGTTGTTGATATCTACTTTTCAAACGGTGTTCCAAATGTTATTTAATGACTATTTGTCTTGTTTTGAGTGTTTTAAGAAGGGTGAAAATGACAAAATGACGTTTTTAAGCTTTTAAGAAAGTTATCAAATAGGATAAATTGACGTATATTTGAGATTAAATTTACAAAAATGAATTGGAAGGTCTTAGAACATATAGATCAAATTGATCAAATAATTAATGAATCTTGGAACAAACCCGTTTTGCTTTTCAAGCACAGCACGCGTTGCATCATCAGTAAAATGGCGCTAAAGAATTTTGAAAGTGATTTTTCATTGCAGGATGTGATGGATGCCTATTACTTAGATTTAATTGCTTACAGAAACATCTCAAATGAGATCGCGGAAGTATTTAAAGTGGAGCATCAATCGCCTCAAATTTTATTGATTAAAGATGGTAAAGTTATATATCATGCATCTCACGAAAGTATTGATGCGAATGTTTTGATGAAGTTGGTTTAATACTATAAGCTATTTTTAATTAGACCTCCCAGGTTTTTAAAACCTGGGAGGTCTGAAGGATAGTAATTTCTAATAAAATTTAGAATCATGACGTATATAATAATCAGTACTCTAATGATTATAGTTTGTTTAATTATTAATACGTCACAATTTTAATGGGACACTAGTGAAACTATTTACATAAAAAAATCTGACTAACTCGTCGGATTTTCTGTATTTTGATTGTTCTGATAATAATTTTGATGTGATGCAAATTCGTTGGCAGTTTCAACCTTTTTGTAAGCTTCCACAATTTTCTTAACCAAGCGGTGGCGCACAATGTCTTTATCGTCTAAAAACACAAACCCTATACCTTCTACACCTTCTAAAATGCGCAACGCTTCGCGCAAGCCCGATGTTACTTTTCGTGGTAAATCAACCTGACCCGGATCGCCCGTAATGATAAACTTGGCATTTTTACCCATACGCGTTAAAAACATTTTCATTTGGCTGTGGGTGGTGTTTTGGGCTTCGTCTAAGATCACAAACGCATTGTCCAGCGTACGTCCGCGCATAAATGCTAATGGAGCAATTTGAATGATTCCTTTTAACAAGTAATCTTCTAAGGTGGTTGGTGGCAACATATCGCGCAATGCATCATATAAAGGTTGCATATACGGATCGAGTTTTTCCTTCATATCGCCCGGTAAAAAACCTAAATTTTCCCCTGCTTCAACTGCTGGTCGGGTCAAAATAATACGTTTTACCTGCTTTTCTTTCAACGCTTTTACCGCCAAAGCAACACCCGTGTAGGTTTTACCGGTTCCCGCAGGACCAATGGCAAAAACCATATCGTTTTTAAAAACCAAATCTACCAATTTCTGCTGATTAGGTGTGGTGGCTTTAATGAGTTTTCCACCCAAACCGTGCACCAAAATTTCATCTGATTTATCCATTCGTTGCGGAACATCATCTAAAATCAATCGTTCAATAATGTTTTCGTTGAGCTGGTTGTATTTATCGTAATACTTTAAAATACGTTCAAAACGCGTTTCAAACTGATCCAAAATTTCAGCTTCGCCAAAAATTTTCATGGTAGTTCCGCGGGCTACTATTTTTAGTTTTGGATACAGCTTTTTAATCACCTCTAAATGTATATCTTGCGGACCCCAAAAATCTTTCGGGGTAATGTGTTCTAATTCTATGATTCTTTCGTTCAAAAGCTACATTGTTTAATTAAAATAATTAGTTTTGCATATATCAAATCTAATAAAAAAAAACAAAAAACACTAACAAAAAAAGCGAATGTCAATTATTACATTAACAACAGATTACGGTATAAAAGATCATTTTGTTGCAGCGGTTAAAGGTAAAATTTTATCGCGCATGCCGTTGGTTCAAATAGTTGATATTTCGCATTGTATTGATTTTTACAATATTGCCAACGCAAGTTATGTGCTTTATGGAGCGTATAATAATTTTCCGAAAGGTACTATTCACATGGTTTTGGTGGAAGCAGAAATGTTTGATCAAACATCGTTTTTGCTTGCAAAATTAAACGGTCACTACATTTTAACGGCCAACAATGGTACCATTACGCTATTGGCTTCTGCCGAAGATGCGATTGAAATTATTGATTTAAAAATACCCGATTTTTGTTCGGATACCATTTCGCTTTATAATCATGTGGCAGAAAGTATCTTAAACAAGGAACCTTTTGAGGAATTAGGTGCACCAATCGATTACAACGATTGCGAATTGTTGGTGGAATTGCGCCCAAAAGTTGCAGATGACGAAAACGCCATTAAAGGTTCTGTGATTTATATTGACCATTACGGAAACGCTGTTACCAATATCACCAAGGAACTGTTTGAACGTGTTCGGAAAGAACGAAAGTTTGAAATTGCTGCCAAAAGATACCGCATTAACCGCATTAATGCTTTTTATGGTGATTTTAATACAGAAAACAAGTCGTTGCGCGAATTTGAAGGTGATATGTTGTTTATTTTTAATGATTTGGGTTTTTTGCAAATGGCAATATATAAGTCCGATTTAGAAAATGTGGGCAATGCCAAAAGCTTGTTTGGTGTGTCATACCGCGACACCGTAATTATTGAATTTACCGAATAAATAAAGATATGTTTATAAGAATAGTTAAAATGAGTTTTCACGAAGAGAAAATTCCGTTGTTTTTAGAGAACTTTCACAGTGTTAAAAACGATATAAGAAATTTTCCAGGAAACAATTTTTTAGAGCTTTATCAAGATAAAAGCAATCCAAGTATCTTTTTCACATATTCTATTTGGAATGAAGAAGAAGATTTAGAAAAGTATCGAAATTCCGAGCTTTTTAAAGAGGTTTGGGCTTTTACAAAAGCATTTTTTAATGATAAACCCCAAGCGTGGAGTGTTGATAAATTGGTTACATTGGATTGATTTATTCAAAATTGCATAAATTTTAACCACCTTTACACTATTAAATTGAATTTATAGAATGAAAGCATTGTTATTAAGAGAAATCAAATCGTTTTTTGGTTCGCTTACCGGCTATTTGGTTATCGCCGTATTTTTAATTTTAAATGGAATTTTTCTGTGGATTGTTGACGGATCTTATAACATTCTGCAAAGCGGTTATAATGATTTAACCCCGTTTTTTCAACTAGCACCGTTGGTTTTGCTTTTGTTGATTCCTGCAATTACCATGAAAAGTATTTCAGACGAGCGCAAACAAGGAACTATTGAATTATTGGTAACCAAACCATTGAGCTTAAATCAAATCGTTACTGGTAAGTTTTTAGGTGCTTTTTTGTTGGTTGTTATCGCCATTTTGCCAACGCTTTTATACATCATCATATTAAACCCGTATGGTTTGCCGGCTGGAAATATGGATATGGGCAGCACTATTGGTTCTTATTTGGGACTATTGTTTTTAATGGCTGCTTACACAAGTATCGGTATTTTTTGCTCGTCGTTGTCTGAAAATCAAATTGTAGCTTTTATTACTGCGGTAGTCATTTGCTTTGTTTTGTATATGGGTTTTGATCAATTAGCAGAATTGTTCAAATCATCGGCAACAATTATAGAAAAAGTGGGAATGAGCTATCATTTTAAAAGTATGAGCAGAGGGGTAATTGATACCCGAGATGTTATTTATTTTGTATCATTAACTATTTTCTTTTTAATGGCAACAGTGTTTAACCTTAAAAGCGTGCGTAAATAATGAAAAGTAGTAAAAGAATTCAGTCGTTTTTAGGCATTGCAATTGCATTGATTGTTTTAAATATTGTAGGTGGATATGTGTATCATCGTTTCGATTTAACTTCAGACAAGCGCTACACATTATCCGAAACTACTAAAAACATACTTGATCAGGTAAGCGAACCCGTTTTTATTGATGTGTATTTAGAAGGAGATTTTCCTGCGGAATTGCGGAAACTTCAAACCGAAACCAAGCAGTTATTAGAAGAGTTTCAGGCATATAACAGTGCTGTTAATTTTATTTTTGTAAACCCGATCGCCAACGAAAACGAAGCTACACAAATGGCAGAGCAGTTGTATGCAAACGGTATGAAACCTATAAATATTTCGGTAAACGACAAAGGCAAACAGTCGCAAGAAATGGTTTTTCCGTGGGCAGTGGCAACCAAAGGCGAAAACCATGCAAAAATACAATTGCTAAAAGGCATGATGAGTGCTTCAACCGAAGAAAAGATAGCATCTTCTGTGCAACATTTAGAATATGCAATTACCGAAGCAATCTATAAAGTAAATACCGAAAAATCTAAAAAAATAGCCATTATTAAAGGAATTGGTGAACCCAATGATGTGTACATTGCCGATTTTTTGCGCACCTTAAAAGACAGTTATTTTATTGCACCGTTTACGCTAGACAGTGTGGCTGTAAATCCGCAGAAAACATTAAAAGATTTACAAGCTTATGATTTAGCCATCATCACAAAACCAACAAAAGCCTTCGATGAAAATCAAATACAAGTGTTGGATCAATTTGTAATGAACGGCGGCAAATCGATCTGGATGTTGGATCAAGTACAAGCAGATATGGACAGTTTGTACAATCCAAGTAGCGAAATGCTTGCTTATCCAAAAGATCAAAGTTTGGGCGAAATGCTTTTTAAATACGGTGTGCGTGTAAATCCTGATTTGGTGAAAGACGAATACGGATCGCCTATAAAACTGGCAGTTGGTCAGCAAGGCAGCGAAACCGTTTACGAAACGTTTAACTGGAAATTTGCTCCGTATGTAGTGAGCGGATCCAATCATCCTATTGTAAAAAATATAGAAGTAGTGAAATTTGATTTCGCAAACAGTATCGACACGCTGAAAAACAATATCAAAAAAACGGTATTGCTGGCTTCGTCACCGCTTTCTGTTAAAGTAGGAACACCAAGTGTCGTGAGTTTATCAAACACTATCAATGAAAAAGTAGATCCTAAAAAAGTAAAAATGCAATCGTTTCCGTTGGCAGTTTTGTTAGAAGGAAGTTTCACATCGGTCTTTAAAAACCGCATAGTTCCTTTTCAAACAGAAGGTTATCTGAATGAGGGAAAAGCCACAAAAATGATTGTGATTTCAGATGGCGATGTAGTGCGCAATCAGCTTGATCAAGATTATCAACCAATGGAACTAGGTTATGACAAATGGACCAACACCTTGTACGGAAACAAAGAATTTTTGGTAAATGCGGTAAATTATTTGTTAGACGATACCGGACTGATGGAATTGCGAACCAAAGAAGTGAAATTAGCATTGCTTGATAAAGAAAAAGTTTATACCGACTATAGTTTTATTCAAATCATAATAGTTGTTTTACCGTTGGCTGTATTGGCTGTTTTTGGATTTATTTTTACTTATTTACGCAAAAAGAAATACACAAGGTAGTTTAATTTAGTTGTATTAGAAACACTATTAGCAAAATGATATAATGAGTATGACATTACACGAAGCGATAGAGAAAGTTTTGCGGCAAAAAGGGATGTCTATGACAACTCAACAAATTGCAGATGAATTAAATGAAAATAATTGGTATAATAAAAGAGATGGTTCCAAAATTCTGGCATTTCAAATTCATGGTAGAACAAGAAATTATTCCCATCTTTTTAAAAGAGAAGGTGCATCAGTTTCTCTTATAGAAAAATCAATAATAAATACAATAACAAATAAAACCAAAATAATAAAACCAATACTTGAATTGACCGATATTTCTCTAAAAGATAAATTATTGTTTGAAAATGATTTAATGAATGAAAAAAAGTATAGAAAGGCAAGTGAAATTGACAATATAGTTCCAAATACTTCAGGAATTTATTGCATTCGAATTTCAAATATTGACAAAATTCCAAATCCATTTAATCTTTTTTTATCAGATAGACGACATAATATTATTTATATGGGTATTGCAAAGAAGAGTTTAAGAACAAGATTTTTAAATCAAGAACTTCGCGCTAATGGACATGGAACATTTTTTAGAAGTATTGGTGCTATTCTTGGATATAGACCTCTTAAGGGTTCGCTTGTATCTAAAAAAAATAAACACAATTATAAATTTTCTAATACAGATGAACAAAAAATTATTAATTGGATTAATGATAATTTGGTAGTAAATTGGATTGAATTTAATGATGATTTTGATACTTTGGAAAAAAGTTTAATACAAAAGTACAAACCACTAATAAATATTTCAAAAAATCCTTCAGCACTTAAAGAGCTGTCTGATTTAAGAAAAATATGTGTTCATATTGCTAACAACAAAAAATAGTTCAAATAAAATAAAGAAATCTACGTGGTTAAAGAAATAGATATTTTATGCTATTATAAAGGGTAAAAATAAAGTTTTATTTTTCGCCTTAAATGAAATATATTTGTAAAAATTTGCCGTAAAGGCATAAATAAAAGAAACAGATGAAATTTATTGTATCGAGCTCGTATTTATTGAAACAATTACAAGTTTTAGGAAGCGTAATAAATAGCAGCAACACCTTACATATTCTTGATAATTTCTTATTTGAACTTGATCAAAATCAATTAAAAGTATCGGCATCGGATTTAGAAACCACCATGACTGCTACTTTAGAGATCGAATCAACAAGCGAAGGTTCAATTGCCGTTCCGGCACGTTTATTATTAGAAACTTTAAAAACATTTCCTGAACAACCGCTCACTTTCACAGTAAAAGAAAACAGTACTATTGAAATCAGCTCTGATTTAGGAAAGTATGTTTTAGCATATTTGCCAGGCGAAGAATTTCCAAAGGCAGAAATGTTAGAAGATCCTTCAAAAGCAGAAATTAGTGCCGAAATATTGTTCACAGCAATCAGTAAAACGATTTTTGCTGCTGGAAATGATGATTTGCGTCCGGTGATGTCGGGTGTATATTTTCAATTTGCACCAACAGGTGTGATTTTTGTTGCTACTGATGCACATAAATTGGTGAAATATTCCCGCACCGATGTTACCAGCTCTGCAGAAGCAAACTTTATCATGCCTAAAAAGCCTTTAAATATTTTAAAAAATATTTTAGCCACAGCTGATGCAGCCGTTTCTATTGAATATAACGACTCAAATGCGATGTTTAGTTTTGATAATTACACATTGATTTGTAGATTAATTGATGGAAAATATCCAAACTACGAAGCAGTAATACCAAAAGAAAATCCCAATAAATTGATTATTTCACGCACACAGTTTTTAAGTTCTGTTCGCCGTGTTGCAATTTATGCAAACAAAACCACACACCAAATTCGTTTAAAAATTGCCGGAACTGAATTGAATATTTCCGCAGAAGATATTGACTATTCAAACAAAGCAGACGAGCGTTTAACGTGTGATTACACAGGAGACGATATGCAAATCGGTTTCAATTCGCGCTTTTTAACCGAGATGTTGACCAACTTGCAGTCCGATGAAATACAATTGGAAATGTCGCTACCGAACCGTGCCGGAATTTTAACTCCGATCGATGGATTAGACGAAGGCGAAACAGTTACCATGCTTGTTATGCCGGTAATGCTGAATAATTAATATTCTATACCAGATTATTTCTTCCATTTTTTTGGAAATTCTATAAAACCAAAAACCTCAATAGCCGTATGCTGTTGAGGTTTTTGGTTTTTAAAATAATTTTGCTGCATAAATCTATACAATCAAAATCATTAACTATAAATTAGAGAAATTGTTTTTGTAAGAATAATATTTAAAATTACCCCAAAAACGCCTGCATCATCCAGATTTGTTTTTCTTGTTCCGTGATTAAATCACTCATCATTGCGTTGGTTCCTTCATCGTTAATAGCGCCCGATTTTTCTAAAAGTTCGCGTTCAATTACCAGTAAATCGGCTAATGAATTCACAACCATTTCCACCGCTTTTTCGTCGTTTGTTATGTTGTTCGCAACATTGAGTTTGTTGTTTGCTAAATAATCCTCAAATGTATGTAAAGGAGTGCCACCTAATGTAAGCACACGCTCTGCAATTTCATCGATTCGCAATTGGGCTTGATTGTACAATTCTTCAAACTTTACGTGTAATTCAAAAAATCGCTTTCCACGAATGTTCCAATGTAAGCCGCGCAAATTTTGATAATATACTTGAAAGTTCGATAAAAGAACGTTTAAAAGCTCAATGTTTTCTTTGGTTTCCTTTTGTGGTAATCCTAAAATTTTCATGTGATTAATTTTTTGTATTCATTCAAATTTACAAATAAATAGCCGATATTTGTGTAAAGAAACAATCGATAGTACTTATGATTCAATAGATAAAATCATTAAAAATGACTATTACACAACTAAATTACGTACTTGCCGTAGCCGAATTTCAAAATTTTACCATTGCTGCCGAAAAGTGTTTTGTAACACAACCCACATTAAGCATGCAAATTCAGAAGTTAGAAGAGGAGCTTGAAGTGAAAATTTTTGATCGCAATAAAAAACCTATTCAACTCACCGAGGTGGGCAAACGAATTGTTGAACAAGCAAAAAGCATTGTAAACGAAGCCGATCGTATTAAAGACATCGTAGAACAGCAAAAAGGCTTTATTGGTGGCGATTTTAAGATAGGCATCATTCCTACAATTATGCCCACTCTTTTGCCAATGTTTTTAAAGAATTTTATTAAAAAATATCCTAAAATTAATTTAATTGTTGAGGAGCACACTACAGATGAAATCATTAATCGGTTAAAAAAAGGACAGCTAGACGCTGCAATTGCCGCCACTCCTTTAAAAGAAAGCGATCTAAAAGAAATTGTACTGTATTATGAACCTTTTGTGGGGTATTTTCCAGCCGATTATAGAAAAGATTTGGTGCAACTATCTGCTAATGATTTGAATATTAATGATATTTTATTGTTGCAAGATGGGCATTGTTTTACAAATGGAATTTTAAATATTTGCAAGGCATCAAAATTAGATGCTTTTCGCAGGTTTGAACTCACTTCGGGAAGTTTTGAAACATTGATTGGCTTGGCAAATGAAGGTTTGGGTGTAACTTTTTTGCCCTATCTACACACTTTAAACTTGAATGAAAAGGATCAAAAAAACCTCATTGAATTCGAAAATCCAAAACCATCAAGAGAAGTAAGTTTGATTTTTCCTAAAAACGAATTAAAAATTCATATCATTGATGCGCTTCGAACCACAATAAGCGGGGTTGTTAAAGGCGCTATTACTTTTCAAGATATAGAAATTATTAGTCCGAAAATTACTGCATAAAAAAGCTGTCCAGAAAGGACAGCTTTATTTTTTATACTAATGCCAAAACTTCTTCAAATTCGGTTTTGTTTTTTGTGTAATCGATGATCCATTCTTTTAATTGATCAATCTCGAAAGGCAGTAAAAAGTTAATCGCTTTAGTAAATTCTTTTATAAATAAATCTTTATTAAAACTTACTTTTTCTAAAATTTTTATAGTGTGAATTAATCGCTCGGTCATAACATTTAATTTTTATATAAATATACCACACGAATTGATTTAATTCTAGTTTTTTTAGATTTTTTTAACAGCAAAAACCATCTCTCTTTTTCCTGGTGGTCCTTGTAATTTTTTTACCTTAAAGCCAATCTCTTTTAATCTGCGGTTTATTAAGCCTTTACACGCATAGGTTACAAAAATGCCGTTTGGTTGTAGTAAATTGTATGCTTTGCGTAAAATTTCTTCAGACCATAGTTCGCTTTGGTAATCGTATCCAAACACATCAAAATAAATAATATCAAAAAACTTGGTTGAAGCAAAATCTTCAATTTTGCAAAAATGCTTCAAGATACTAAAATGTGTTGTAACTTTTTCCAACTTATTGCAAGCAAGTTCGTGTAAATACTGCAACGATAGTGTTGTTTCCACAAAACTGTTGTAATTCAACGCTTGATATTCTTGCGCCACTAGCGGATAAGCTTCAATGGTTTCGTAATGAATTATAACGTTATTCTCACTAGCATATTGCATGGTTAGCAATGCGTTTAAGCCTGTTCCAAAACCAAATTCCAAAACGTTAATGGAGTTTTTACAAACGTGTTCCAATCCATTTTTTATATAAACATGTAGCGATTCTTGCACAGCGCCATGCTTAGAATGAAATGTTTCGCCCATGTTTGTAACCAGTAAACTATGCGATCCGTCGTTTGTAAGAATCAGCTCGCGTTTCATTATGGAATATAAAGCTTTTTGATTCTTGGAATGGGTCCGCCGCATTTTTTTGCATGGCATTCCAAACATTGATTCACCATTTTATTGAAATTTTCTTTGGCAGAAACCGTATCGGCATATATGGCTTTTTGTGCTTCAATAAATAGTGCGGCTTGTTCATTAAAAAAAACATCTCTATCGGCACTTTCTGTTAAGGTTGCCGTGTGAATTTTGTCAAACGCCATTGGATATGCACCCAAGTCTTGATTGTTCACAATACGTTCTTTTAGCTGCGTATTGTATGCATACATTTGTTCCATTAAAGCAGCCATTTCGCTCATTTCATACATTTTAAAATCTGAAGAAACGGTGTCTTTTGCGGTATTTGTTTCATCCGCTTTGTTTTGTTTGTTGCAACTCACAGCAAAAGCTGAAAGCAACACTAAAAGAATTATTTTTTTCATTAATTTTCAGCAATTAAAACGCCATCTGCCATAAAACGATATTCTACTTTTGGTTCTGTGATTGCAGCAATTTCAGCATCGGTCTTGCCTGCATCTTTTGCATAATGCTTTAATTCATCAACCGGTGTTGTTTCTATAAAAGCTTTTCCTGATATTATGGTTCTATGATTTTCTGCACCTTCTTTAGGAACAAAAAAAGCATAATCTTTAAATTTTACAAAAGCTTCTTTATCCTTGCCCAATTTCAAGGTCATCCAACAACCTTTCTTTTTGCATGTAGCAATTATTTCTGAATCCAATTTAACAGCTAACGTGTCGGTTGGTTTCATGTCTTCATATTTTGCCAACATTTCTTCCTTTGAAATAGCGCCTTCGGCAGAAATGCTGTCACCATACACCTGGAAATTCATTTTCTCATCGGTTGTGTTGTTAGCGGTTTCGGTAGCGTTGCTGTCTTGTTTTTTATCACATGCAACCAATAAAGCGGTTGCTGCAAAAAAGAATACGATTTTTTTCATTGTTCTTATTTTTTACAAATATAGAAATTGTTCATTAAAGTGAATAACATTTTGAATAGCTTGTATTTAGATTGATTAAAGATATTGAAAGATTTTCATTGAAAGTTTGCTTATAATGTAAATCGCATAATTTTAGGTAATTAAAACCCGATTTTTTTTCTAACTTTGCAAAACAGACAACATAACAAATTTAACAGCATAAAAACAACAAAGTGGATTCAAACATTTTAAACAACTTACAACTAACTAAAGTTGCCGTTTCAAAAATAGATACTTTTGATTTTGAAAATGTAAAATTTGGTGCCAAATTTACCGATCACATGCTAACATGTGCATACAAAAATGGTGAATGGGGTGCTTTAGAAATTAAACCCTACGCTCCAATTACTTTAGACCCTTCAGCAAGAGTTTTTCATTACGGACAAGCTATTTTTGAAGGAATGAAAGCATATAAACAAGACAATAATGATATTTGGTTGTTTAGACCCGATGAAAACTTTCACCGCTTCAATAAATCGGCAATTCGTTTAGCAATGCCAACGATCGATGAAACACGTTTTATTGGTGGATTAAAAGAGTTGATTAAAGTTGAAAAAGAATGGGTACGCAAAGGCTTAGGTAATTCATTATACATTCGCCCATTTATGATTGCTACTGAAAGTGGCGTGATTGCAAGCCCTTCAAGCGAATTTTTATTCTGTATTTTGTTGTCTCCGGCAAAATCGTATTACTCCGGCAAAATAAAAGTACAAATTGCAGATTATTACAGCCGAGCAGCAAATGGAGGTATTGGCGCTGCAAAAGCGGCAGGAAATTATTCGGCACAGTTTTATCCAACCAAACTTGCTCAAGAAGCAGGATATAACCAAGTAATTTGGACCGATTCTACGCACACACATTTAGAAGAATCTGGAACCATGAATGTGTTTTTTAGAATCAATGATACCTTATACACTGCACCAACATCTGATCGTATTTTAGATGGTGTAACCCGTAAAAGTTTAATTGCGCTTGCAGAACATTTGGGATATCAAGTGAAAATTGAACCTGTAAAAGTAGAAGCCATTATTCAGGCAGCAAAAGAAGGTAGTTTAAAAGAAATTTTTGGGGCAGGAACAGCCGCAGTTGTTAATCAAATTGAAGGATTTGCTTACAAAGATGACTATTATGAACTGCCCAATATTGCCGATGAAGACGCTTATGCGTTGCAGTTGAAAAACGCATTGACAAAACTTCAAAATAAATTAACCGACGATCCATTTAACTGGACAGTGAAAATTTAATACAAAGCTTGCATTGCGCAAGCTTTTTTTATGTTGTTAAAATACATATATTTGTATAAAAAAGAGATGTTTACCCAAGGACAAATTATTTTTGCAGTTGCTTTTATCGTAGTTTTTGTTAGCCTAATAGTTATTATGTATCGCAAAGATTTAAAAATGCACAAAATATATTACAAAGGCAGTTTGTGGGTTTTACTTACTTTTTTATTGTTTATGGGCATATTATTCATTATTAAAACTACCTTAAAAAGCTAAAATTGTTTATGAAAATTGTAAAGTATGTATTTATCATCGCTGCTTTGGCAGCAGTTTTTCTAACCGTTTATATCGCAACAGGAAAAAGCGAATACGAAATAAATGTGAGTGAAAAAACCGAATTATCTAATCAACGATTGTTTCGTTATGTGAATAATTTGCAAAATTTCCCTGATTGGAATGCCTATGAAAACAATCCTGATAGTTTTAAGTTAGATTCTATCTACAAAGGAACCAACTCCAAAATAATGTGGAGCAATAATGAAGTTTCTATCTCTAAATCAATTCCTAATGATACCATATATTTAAAGATGAATATAGACGGAAATGAGTACGATACCCAAATGTTTTTTGATGAGGCAAATGGAAAAACTACCATTGGTTGGAATATAAAAGGAAACTTATCATTTAAAGAAAAGTTCGAGATTTTTTTTCAAGGCACGCCTCAATCTCTTATCGGGCCTATTTTTGAACAAAGCTTATCAAAAATTAATAAAAACATCACAGAAAGCCTTAAAAATTTCACTATTAAAAACGAAGGCATCGTTATGATTCCTGAAATGTTTTATATGAAACAAATAGTAGAATCAGATATTGAAAACCTTGGCGATAAAATGTTTCAAAGTATGGAACACATGAATAATTTCGCAAAAAACTTTGAATTGGAACCTTACGGAGCACCTTTTACCATTTTTGAAAACATCAACGTATTATCCGGAACTGTACGTTATTCCGTATGTATGCCGATAAAAAACTTTTTTAGTACAGCAGAGGGCAGTGATGTAATGTGTGAAAAAATGCCCGCTTTTCATGGATACAAGACTGTTTTAAAAGGCGACTATATCCATAGCGACAAAGCTTGGGCAGAAGTGAAGCAAGAAATAGCTAAGAAAAATTTAACGCAACGTGCCGATTTAAAACCTATTTCCTTTTATAAAACTTCCACCTTAAACACGCAAAAATCAAACGAATGGGTTACTGAATTTATTATTCCGGTAAACGAAACAGTAATTCCAATTGTTGACACTCCTGCAGATAGTTTGAATGTGAGCAATTAAACATGAAGGTATATCTAAGGATAAATTCGTAAACTATCAAATCATTACAAATAGAAAAGACAAAATTAATAGATAAATTAGTTTTGTCTTTTTTAATTTAGATGTTTCCTTAATAGCGATTTGCTAAAAAAAATTGGGTGATTTTGAATTGCTTTGTTGTTGAAAGCAAAAGAGAAGTTGCGTACATGCTTGCTTTTTTTTTTCTCTTAGCTTCTTTAAAAAAGATCTCATTATTTAGCGTGGATTTATTCTTTTGTATTTATAAGTTATATCTTCTGTAGATTATTGTTTTTTAAACAATTCGCCCAAAAACACTATTTTTATTGATTTTTTTATTATATTTATGCTTCGAAACGTGTTTAACTTACGATTTTTTTATTTTTTTAGCACAATATGCTACCACTTAAAAAGATAGAGTTAAACAGCGGTACGAATTTTTTAAACTCATAAAACTTAAATACGCGTTGTTTTAAATAATTTAATGACTGTCTTTTATAAAACGTTGATTTGTTGCTTTTTTTTCTACCATACATTGAATCAACTACATGGATTTTTAAAATAGTCAAAAATTATAGAAGGGTTGTTTTAAAAATAGGTCTTTTACAAGTGTAAAATATTCTCGTGCTGTAATAATAATCAATAAATTTATTGTTAAACTAAATAAAAAAGAAAAGATGCCACATTGGATTGATGTATTAATTTTTATTATTTATTTTTTGGGAATGCTAGGGGTGGGGTTCTATTTTGCAAATAAGCACACCGACGAACGAGATTATTATACCGGCAGCGGTACTTTGTCAGCAGGTCATGTGGGGCTATCGGTGGTAGCAACAGATGTAGGCGGCGGTTTTTCAATAGGTTTAGGAGGAGTTGGTTTTACAATGGGTTTATCGGGTTCGTGGTTGCTTTTTACAGGTTTAATAGGTGCATGGTTAAGTGCTGTTTTTTTGATACCAAAAGTTTTTGAATGGCAGCAAAAAAGAGGCGGTTATTTTCTTACACTTCCTCAAGTTTTCAAATATCTATACAATAAAAAAGTAGCACTAGTGGCAGCAATCATTTGTATTATTGGCTACACAGGTTTCACAAGTTCGCAATTTTTGGCAGGAGCAAAACTTTCAACAGCTGCTTTTCCCGCAGTTGATACGCAAACCATGCTTTGGATAATGGGAATAATTGCCGTTTTTTATACCATGCTTGGTGGGATGAAAGCGGTAATTTATACCGATACTGTGCAATGGATTATTTTGCTTGCGGGATTAATGCTCGTTGCAATTCCGGTTGCTTATATTAAATTAGGTGGAATGCAAGGTATATTGCCTTATTTAAACCAAGATATGCTTTCGCTAAAAAATATTACTTGGCAACAAATTATTAATTGGAGTGTAACAATTATACCCATTTGGTTTGTTGGAATGACACTTTATCAGCGCATATTCGCTTGTAAGGATGTTAAAACAGCAAAAAAAGCTTGGTACTTTGCGGGTGTTTTAGAATGGCCTATTATGGCTTTTACAGGTGTTGTATTAGGAATGCTTGCAAATGTAGCTATTCAACAAAAGTTAGTACCCATTGAAGGCGGTGTTTTAAACGATGTAGAACTAGGACTACCCTTATTAATAAAAAATATTTTACCCATAGGTTTAACCGGCGTTGTGATGGCGGCTTATTTTTCAGCAGTTTTATCCACGGCCGACAGTTGTTTAATGGCAGCCTCTGGTAATGTGGTGGGTGATTTAATACCTGATCATAAAAAGAAAAACAGCCATACAATTATTAGAATGTCTAAACTTTCTACCTTACTCATCGGATTTCTCGCCATTTTACTTGCTTCGGTTATGGAAAATGTACTAGCATTAATGCTTTATGCTTATGCATTTATGGTTTCAGGTCTTTTAGTACCTGTAATTGCCGCAATAGTTTTCAAAAAACCAAAACCTACTCCAGCATTAATTTCTATGATAGTAGGGGGTGGTCTTTCCATTTTTTTAATAATAATAGATACAAAGCTACCATTTGGACTAGATGCCAATGTTTTTGGACTTAGCGCTGCAATTTGCGCCTATGGAATTGCTAGTATGTTCGTAAAATCTGATTGATTTTATAACTAGATTTAATTCTACTAAGGATATTCGAGGAAGGTTTCTTAACCAAAAACCTCTTTTTCGTGCTTTAAAAACGCTCTTTGAACCGATCAAAGCTGTCAGATTTAATCATTAAACCTATATTTTGTATTGAGGTTAAAAAAAACTATTTAACGCAACTGTTTGAAAACAAGATTATAAGATTTTTTTAATTATTTTTTTTCAAAAAAACCTTGTCAGAATAAAAAAACGCCCTACATTTGCATCACTAAAAAATCAGACACACGTTGTTAAATAAGGTTTTTTAGAAAGCAATTTAAAGAGCGTACTATTTAAACTATTTTAAAATTGCAACAAGATATTTGAAATACTGCAAAAGAAAAATGTGATAAAAAATTGTAGCATGAAGATGTGATTGAGGTTTTTAAAATTCACAAAAAAACTTTTTCAAAAAAAGCAAAAATAAATTTGCTGATAAAAAAATAAGTTTTACTTTTGCAACCGCTTTGAGAGAGAAGCGAAGACAAGAAGAATAAGTTCATAGACATATTGGATTAACAGAGAATTAAAGAGTAAAAGCTCTTGGGTAACCAAGAGGTTTAAAACGACACATCAACAATAAAAAAAATTATACGATGAAGAGTTTGATCCTGGCTCAGGATGAACGCTAGCGGCAGGCCTAACACATGCAAGTCGAGGGGTAGAAGCAGCTTGCTGCTTTGAGACCGGCGCACGGGTGCGTAACGCGTATGCAATCTACCTTATACTAAGGGATAGCCCAGAGAAATTTGGATTAATACCTTATAGTTAATAGCATTGGCATCAATATTATTATAAAGATTAATTGGTATAAGATGAGCATGCGTCCCATTAGTTAGTTGGTGTGGTAACGGCATACCAAGACGATGATGGGTAGGGGTCCTGAGAGGGAGATCCCCCACACTGGTACTGAGACACGGACCAGACTCCTACGGGAGGCAGCAGTGAGGAATATTGGTCAATGGGCGCAAGCCTGAACCAGCCATGCCGCGTGCAGGATGACGGTCCTATGGATTGTAAACTGCTTTTGTACAGGAAGAAACACTCCCATGCGTGGGAATTTGACGGTACTGTAAGAATAAGGATCGGCTAACTCCGTGCCAGCAGCCGCGGTAATACGGAGGATCCAAGCGTTATCCGGAATCATTGGGTTTAAAGGGTCCGTAGGCGGCTTTATAAGTCAGTGGTGAAAGTTTTTGGCTTAACCAAAAAAATGCCATTGATACTGTAGGGCTTGAATATTTGTGAAGTAACTAGAATATGTAGTGTAGCGGTGAAATGCTTAGATATTACATGGAATACCAATTGCGAAGGCAGGTTACTAACAAATGATTGACGCTGATGGACGAAAGCGTGGGTAGCGAACAGGATTAGATACCCTGGTAGTCCACGCCGTAAACGATGGATACTAGCTGTTCGGGCTTCGGTTTGAGTGGCTAAGCGAAAGTGATAAGTATCCCACCTGGGGAGTACGGGCGCAAGCCTGAAACTCAAAGGAATTGACGGGGGCCCGCACAAGCGGTGGAGCATGTGGTTTAATTCGATGATACGCGAGGAACCTTACCAGGGCTTAAATGTAGTTTGACGTATTTGGAAACAGATATTTCTTCGGACAAATTACAAGGTGCTGCATGGTTGTCGTCAGCTCGTGCCGTGAGGTGTCAGGTTAAGTCCTATAACGAGCGCAACCCCTGTTGTTAGTTGCCAGCGAGTCATGTCGGGAACTCTAGCAAGACTGCCAGTGTAAACTGTGAGGAAGGTGGGGATGACGTCAAATCATCACGGCCCTTACGTCCTGGGCCACACACGTGCTACAATGGCCGGTACAGAGAGCAGCCACTTGGCGACAAGGAGCGAATCTATAAAACCGGTCACAGTTCGGATCGGAGTCTGCAACTCGACTCC
This sequence comes from Paenimyroides aestuarii, assembly GCF_024628805.1. Classification (NCBI taxonomy): domain Bacteria; kingdom Pseudomonadati; phylum Bacteroidota; class Flavobacteriia; order Flavobacteriales; family Flavobacteriaceae; genus Paenimyroides; species Paenimyroides aestuarii. The sequence continues at coordinate 2,062,609 of NZ_CP102382.1, forward strand.
GTGAAGCTGGAATCGCTAGTAATCGGATATCAGCCATGATCCGGTGAATACGTTCCCGGGCCTTGTACACACCGCCCGTCAAGCCATGGAAGCTGGGGGTACCTGAAGTCGGTGACCGCAAGGAGCTGCCTAGGGTAAAACCGGTAACTAGGGCTAAGTCGTAACAAGGTAGCCGTACCGGAAGGTGCGGCTGGAACACCTCCTTTCTAGAGATGGTTTAAACATCTTTTACTCTTTAACTGTTGGTTCAAAAAAAAAGCAGAATAAAAAATACAGAGTCTCGTAGCTCAGCTGGTTAGAGTACTACACTGATAATGTAGGGGTCGGCAGTTCGAGTCTGCCCGGGACTACAAAGTATTTTATTCAAAGGAAATTCTAGAGGTTAGCTAACCGTACAGTTACTGTTAACTATAAACTGTTAACTAACAACTACGATACGGGGGATTAGCTCAGCTGGCTAGAGCGCCTGCCTTGCACGCAGGAGGTCAAGGGTTCGACTCCCTTATTCTCCACCACAAGAGATTCAGCCAAAAGGGGCTGGAGCGTCCCGCTATAGGCGGGAAGGTCAAGGGTTCGACTCCCTTATTCTCCACCACAAGAGATTCAGCCAAAAGGGGCTGGGGCGTCCCGCTATAGGCGGGAAGGTCAAGGGTTCGACTCCCTTATTCTCCACAAGAAGCAATAAGCTGTAAGCTTAAAGCTAAAAGCCTAGTGCGTAAAGCGCGAAGCAAAAAGTTCATTGACATATTGAGATACATTTAAAAAGTAGAAAAGATATTAGAAATAATATAAAGCACATTTTTTGGTAGTACGTTATAAGAAATACGTTTTAGGTTTTCGAACCTATAAGCTATAACTTACAACATAGAACTAAAAAAGTAGAGCACAATAAGCAAAATAAGGGCGTATGGGGAATGCCTAGGCTCTCAGAGGCGAAGAAGGACGTGATAAGCTGCGAAAAGCTACGGGGATTGGCACACACGAGACGATCCGTAGATATCCGAATGGGGCAACCCACTAGATTGAAGATCTAGTATCCTGATAAGGAAGTAAACCCGCTGAACTGAAACATCTAAGTAGGCGGAGGAGAAGAAAACAAAAGTGATTCCGTAAGTAGTGGCGAGCGAACGCGGAAAAGCCCAAACCAAAGTTGTTACGGCAATTTTGGGGTTGTAGGACCACAGAATTTTATGCAAATCGAATAAGAATCATTTGGAAAGATGAACCGCAGAGGGTGATAGTCCCGTATTGGTAAGAGATGTAATAAATAGTGGTATCCTGAGTAGGTCGGGGCACGTGAAACCTTGATTGAAACCGGCGGGACCATCCGCCAAGGCTAAATACTCCTGAGAGACCGATAGTGAACCAGTACCGTGAGGGAAAGGTGAAAAGAACCGTGAATAACGGAGTGAAAAAGAACCTGAAACCATACGCCTACAAGCGGTCGGAGCCCATTCGTTGGGTGACGGCGTGCCTTTTGCATAATGAGCCTACGAGTTACCGTTGCTGGCAAGGTTAAGTAATTAAGTTACGCAGCCGAAGCGAAAGCGAGTCTGAATAGGGCGCATGAGTCAGTAATGGTAGACGCGAAACCGTGTGATCTACCCATGGGCAGGTTGAAGTTTGGGTAACACCAAATGGAGGACCGAACCGGTTGACGTTGAAAAGTCTTCGGATGACCTGTGGGTAGGGGTGAAAGGCCAATCAAACTCGGAAATAGCTCGTACTCCCCGAAATGCATTTAGGTGCAGCGCTGAAAAAGTTTAATAGAGGTAGAGCTACTGATTGGATGCGGGGGCTTCACCGCCTACCAATTCCTGACAAACTCCGAATGCTATTAAATGATTTTCATCAGTGAGGGCATGGGTGCTAAGGTCCATGTCCGAGAGGGAAAGAACCCAGACCATCAGCTAAGGTCCCCAAATGTATGCTAAGTTGAAAAAACGCGGTTTGATTGCCCCGACAGCTAGGATGTTGGCTTGGAAGCAGCCATTCATTTAAAGAGTGCGTAACAGCTCACTAGTCGAGCGATCGAGCATGGATAATAATCGGGCATAAGCATACTACCGAAGCTATGGATTGTACAAGGTACAGTGGTAGGGGAGCATTCTAAACTGGGTAGAAGGTGATTTGTGAGAATTGCTGGACTGTTTAGAAAAGAAAATGTAGGCATAAGTAACGATAATGCGGGCGAGAAACCCGCACACCGTAAGACCAAGGTTTCCACAGCTATGCTAATCAGCTGTGGGTTAGTCGGGACCTAAGGCACACCCGAAGGGGGACGTCGATGGCCAACGGGTTAATATTCCCGTACTTGTAATAATTGTGATGGAGTGACGCAGTGGTGAAAGTACCGCGAACTGACGGAATAGTTCGTTAAAGCACGTACCTATATCTTTAATAGTAAAATGCGTTAGAGATGGAGAAATGCGATAGTACTCGGAGCCTTCGGGCAAAGAGATAGTGTACCTAAAGGCTGTCAAGAAAAGCTTCTAAACCTAGATTATTAGAACCCGTACCGCAAACCGACACAGGTGGTCGAGGAGAGTATCCTCAGGTGCTCGAGAGATTCATGGCTAAGGAATTAGGCAAAATAGACCTGTAACTTCGGGAGAAAGGTTGCCACGCTCAGGCGTGGCCGCAGTGAAAAGGTCCAGGCGACTGTTTATCAAAAACACAGGGCTCTGCAAAATCGTAAGATGACGTATAGGGCCTGACACCTGCCCGGTGCTGGAAGGTTAAGAGGAGATGTTATCTTCGGAGAAGCATTGAATTGAAGCCCCAGTAAACGGCGGCCGTAACTATAACGGTCCTAAGGTAGCGAAATTCCTTGTCGGGTAAGTTCCGACCTGCACGAATGGTGTAACGATCTGGACACTGTCTCAGCCATGAGCTCGGTGAAATTGTAGTATCGGTGAAGATGCCGATTACCCGCAGTGGGACGAAAAGACCCTGTGCACCTTTACTATAGCTTAGTATTGTTCTTGGATAAGTGATGTGTAGGATAGGTGGGAGACTATGAAGCGGCGTCGCTAGGCGTTGTGGAGTCATTGTTGAAATACCACCCTTTGCTTATCTGAGATCTAACCCCGCGTTGCGGGGGACATTGCTTGGTGGGTAGTTTGACTGGGGTGGTCGCCTCCAAAAGAGTAACGGAGGCTTCTAAAGGTTCCCTCAGCACGCTTGGTAACCGTGCGTAGAGTGCAATGGCAAAAGGGAGCTTGACTGAGAGACCTACAAGTCGATCAGGTACGAAAGTAGAGCATAGTGATCCGGTGGTTCCGCATGGAAGGGCCATCGCTCAAAGGATAAAAGGTACGCCGGGGATAACAGGCTGATCTCCCCCAAGAGCTCATATCGACGGGGGGGTTTGGCACCTCGATGTCGGCTCGTCACATCCTGGGGCTGGAGAAGGTCCCAAGGGTTGGGCTGTTCGCCCATTAAAGTGGCACGCGAGCTGGGTTCAGAACGTCGTGAGACAGTTCGGTCTCTATCTACTGTGGGCGTTAGAAATTTGAGTGGATCTGATTCTAGTACGAGAGGACCGAATTGGACCAACCTCTGGTGTATCAGTTGTGCCGCCAGGTGCATCGCTGAGTAGCTACGTTGGGAAGGGATAAGCGCTGAAAGCATATAAGCGCGAAACCCACCACAAGATGAGATTTCTTTAAAGGGTCGTTGGAGATGACAACGTTGATAGGCTATAGATGTAAAGGCAGTAATGTCATAGTCGAGTAGTACTAATAGCCCGTATGCTTATGTGCTCTGGAAGTTGCTTTGTAAAGTATAGTATTAGTATTAAGACAAAAGTATTAAGTATTAAGACTGAAATAATATCTACAAATAAATAAAAGTATCGAAAATATGTTAACAATATTGCAGCAAAGCTGCGTTTAAAGTTCGAAGTTTAATGTTCAAAGGGCAACCTAGAACACAAAAGAAACTTTAAACCTTAAACAAAAATTTAAGGTGGTTATAGCATCGGGGCTCACCTCTTCCCATTCCGAACAGAGAAGTTAAGCCCGATAGCGCAGATGGTACTGCATCTTCATGTGGGAGAGTATGTCGCCGCCTTTTTTTAATAAAGCCTGTCTTTTTCAAGATAGGCTTTCTTTTTTGTGTGTGCCCTGCATATGCAGGACACACCCCGAAAGCTTTTCAAATAGTTCAAAAATACAAATTTAGTTTTAAGAACCAAGTTTTCGGGGTGTTATTTTTCCAGAGGGTGTGAGTCCCTTACGAGCGGATTGAACCCCGAATCGTTAGCAAGCTGCAAGGTGGTTTATCGTGAGGTATGCACTGAAGGAAGCAGGACTGCAAAAGTCTGTACCGACGAACAGAAAGTACATAAGAGGCATAACAATAAGGATGAGTATCCACAGCAATACGAAGTCCAAAACAGTGTTCTGAACATGCTATTAAATCAGATTATTGTTATGTAGATGTACCGGCGATAGACGGAAGGAAAAAGCATTTACCAGGGGAGGTCTTGGCAATTACGAGTTAATCAAGCCAAGAAGTCAGCAGAGGTCATAGTACTTGAAAGTAACGAGATGCGAATAGATACCGCATAGGCCTCACAAACAAGGAAGGACTGAACGTAAATCTCCAAGAAATTCGACTAGGAAAGTTAGCTTAGCCTAGTCTTAAAGTAAATTATGGATAGCTCAAAAGGTGTAAAGAGCTTTTGATTGATGATTTACGAACCGCCGTATACGAGAACCGTACGTACGGTGGTGTGAGAGGCTCTCCCTGTCAGTTTCTGGCAGGGCAGTCTACTCGATTAGCGGTAGTTTTTATTTTTTGAAGTAGATTTTGTTCGCTAAGTTTTGTAGGTCAGCAGTGTCAGTATTGCAAAGAATAATTAGGATTTTGTCAAAGTTTTTATTTGTGATGATTTGAGAATTAAAGCCGTCAATATTTCCGCTTCGTCTGTAAACATTTGAGTTTTCATCGAAATAAAATCCAAATGTAGGTTTTCCCGAAAGCCAATCAATGTATTCATCGGTTTGAGGTTTTAAAAGATATTGAGTTTTTGATTTTTCGGAAATTAATTTATTGTCTTTTATAGCGAGTAAAAGTTTTAGTAAGTCTTCAGTTGTCGAATAAATTCCACCTGCTCCAAAATAATTTGAGATATATCTTCTATCATTGAACAGAGGTTCATCTTTGTTTCCTTCCCCAAAAGAATAATTATGATAACCGTAAGCCAAGTTTTTGATAACTTCGTTTTCACTAACAAATCCTGCATTTTCCAATTTTAATGGTTTCAAAATTAAGTCTTCGATTGCTTTTGAAAATGGTTTAGCCGTAACTATTTCAATGATTTTTGACAACAATACAAAATCAACATTGTTATAGTTGAATTTTAAAGTGTTATTTGGCGATTTTTTGACAAACTCATTTATGTAGTCGTCAATAGAATATTTATTTACAACAGCTTTTATTGGTTCATTTTCCAAGCCGGAATGATGAATTATTAAATCTTCTATTGTAATGCTTTTACATTCTTCGGAAATATTGGGAATAAATTTTTCAATTTTGTCGTTGAAATTAATCAGACCTTTTTCTTGAAGTTGGATAATTGCAAGTGATGTAAAAAGTTTGGTTATTGATGCTATTGGAAATCGAGTTTTATTATCAATTTCTACATCAAACTGAATGTTAGAAAAGCCTTTGCTTATTTTTTGAGTTTGGTTTCCGTCATAGTACAAAACCGCTCCGTTGAAATGTCCTTTTTCAAATTCTTGATTTATTATTTCTTCAATATTGTTTTGTCCGAATAAGATTAAGGGAATAAATAAGAATGTCGTCAGGAAAAATTTCATACTTTATTTTTTGCAGTTTGTTCGGTTAAAATTACAGCTAACGGTTTGCAGCTACAAGAAGTGGCGAACTTCGGAACTGCGTATTTTCTGCTAAGATAAAATTTCTTGCGAAAACTGAACGTGAATTTTGTACTTTTTTCGCCATTTCTTGTAACTGCTGTGTGTGCCCTGCATATGCAGGACACACCCCCGAAAGCTTTTCAAATAGTTCAAAAATACAAATTTAGTTTTAAGAACCAAGTTTTCGGGGTGTTATTTTTCCAGAGGGTGTGAGTCCCTTACGAGCGGATTGAACCCCGAATCGTTAGCAAGCTGCAAGGTGGTTTATCGTGAGGTATGCACTGAAGGAAGCAGGACTGCAAAAGTCTGTACCGACGAACAGAAAGTACATAAGAGGCATAACAATAAGGATGAGTATCCACAGCAATACGAAGTCCAAAACAGTGTTCTGAACATGCTATTAAATCAGATTATTGTTATGTAGATGTACCGGCGATAGACGGAAGGAAAAAGCATTTACCAGGGGAGGTCTTGGCAATTACGAGTTAATCAAGCCAAGAAGTCAGCAGAGGTCATAGTACTTGAAAGTAACGAGATGCGAATAGATACCGCATAGGCCTCACAAACAAGGAAGGACTGAACGTAAAGAGGTTTTCAATAGGTAACGGAATCTCGCCAAGGCGGATAGCCCCACTTAACGAAAACAGGTTGAAAAACAACTAAAATGATAACAAGAGTAGTACAACCTTTTCAACTTCAAAAAGCATTGGAACACGTGATTGCCAATAAAGGCAATGCGGGTGTTGATGGTGTTTCTATCCGAGAACTCCGTAAGGTGTTTTCTGAAAAGAAACTACAACTGATTGAAGCAATCAAACAAGGCAACTACCAAGTACAACCCATTTTAGGTATTGAAATTCCCAAGGAAAACGGAAAAACCCGATTATTGGGCGTTCCAACTACTACAGAACGTGTGTTGCAACAAGCCGTAGCACAAACTATTGCACCGCTTTTTGAACCCGAATTTAGTAATTACAGCTATGGATTTAGACCTCACAAAAATGCCCGACAAGCCGTTGGACAAGCACGAGACTACATCCATTCAGGATTAAACCACATTGTGGATATCGACCTGAAAAATTTCTTTGACGAAGTTGACCACTGTTTATTACTGAATTTAATCTATCAAAAAGTGAAATGCAAAGTTACGATGCAACTGATACGCAAATGGCTCAGAGCACCGATTAAAATCAATGGAAAGCTACGCAAACGAAGAAAAGGCGTTCCGCAAGGTTCTCCCTTAAGTCCACTAATGTCAAACATCTTACTCCATCAATTGGATAAAGAAATGACCCGAAGAGGACACAAATTTGTACGTTATGCGGATGATTTTAGTATTTACAGCAAAAGCCACAATCAAGCCCAAGCTACAAGAGTGGTGATTGAAAAGTTTCTCAAGGACAAACTCAAATTGACTATAAATGAAGAAAAGAGCGGTATAAGAAAACCCGTCAACTTCACGATTTTAGGATTTGGGTTCGTACCTACGTATGAAAAAGGAAGCAAGAATCAATACCAATTCATAGTAGCCGAAAAGGCGTGGAAGAAACTAAAAGAACGACTTAAAACAATTACCCGAAAAACCACACCTGCCACCTTTGAAGAGCGTATTGCCAAGATAAAAGAAGTGCAACGCGGATGGCTGAACTATTTTCAAGGCACAAGTATTTTAGGCAAATTACGCGATTTAGATGGTTGGTTACGCAACCGACTGCGCTACTGCATTTGGCATCATTGGAAGAAACCCGAAAGGAAAAGGAAAAACCTGATTCGATTGGGCGCCAGCCAAGACCACGCCTATGCTTGGAGCAGAACACGAAATGCTTTGCATTCACGAACACCAATAAAACAATAAAAAAAGCGTGAGTAAAAGGTGGTTGGGCAATAGCACAAAGTCCTATTTTAAACACCACCATTACTCTACAACGCTTGAAGAAAAGAGGTTATGTTTCCTTAACCGAATTACATTTACAACTTAACCCATCTCTTTGCGAACCGCCAAGTACGTGACCCGTACGCGTGGTGGTGTGAGAGGCTCTCCCTGCTAGTTTCTGGCAGGGCAGTCTACTCGATTAGCGGTAGTATTTCTAATATTCATCATATTCCTTTAATGGTTTATATGTCTTGAAACGAATGTAAGCTGCTTTATTTGTCGTGTCTTGAAATATGACTTTTTCCTTTCCATTTCTGTCAATTTCTTTAACTGTCACACCGTCCATTGCTTCAACACTTGCAAACTCTTTTAAACTGTCTCCGCTAATTCTAAGAAAAACTGTCGAGCTACCACCATAAACTAAGAATGCGTCAATACAATTCAGTTCCTTATTGTAAAGCATGTTAGGATAATTCTCCGAATTTTTCATTTCGATTAACTGGTCCTTTGTCTTGTCATAAATGAATAAGCGTCTTACCTCATTAGCTCCTCTTGCTGCAACAGCGGATACAATTGTCATATCATTTAATCCATCATTATTGAAGTCGCTCAATTTTGTGTCACAACCTATAACTCCGTCTTTCAAAAAATGTATTGTCTGATTAAGTTTCCATTTATCCCCTTGCTTGATGTAAAAATTTATGTCAACATAATTGCTGTCTGTTGCTCTGTATTTATAAACTTCTACCTTATTGAACTTCTTCCTTCCAACAGTTGTGCTGTCAATGAAAACCTCTTCAAGTTGAACAGTGTCTGTAGAAACTCTTTCAGTTGAATGTATTTGTGTGGCGTCCTTATTTGACATAACGCTTTTGTCTTGTCGGTTTTGGCAAGAAAAAAGTAGAAATATTGTTAGTCCTAAATAAAATTTCATTGTCTGTTGTGTCGTCTTAATATTACCGCTAACGGGTCGGCGGCTTTGCGAAGTTCTTTTTCCGAGCTTGCTCGAGGAAAGGATTTTGCAAAACCGCATGATGTGCGAAGTTCGCGAAGCGACAAGCGCATCGTGCGGTGCAGGCGCCGCCCCGATGTAGCGAAAGAAGCGTAAGCGGATTTCGCTACATCGTCTGGGTATTGCCGAAGGCGGGGATTTTTAGCACCGAACTTCAATAGAAATACCAAAGCTCAAATATAGCAAAAAGTTCATTAGAATTCCGTCAGCCCCGCTTTTGGCAATACCTTGTGTGTGCCCTGCATATGCAGGACACACCCCGAAAGCTTTTCAAATAGTTCAAAAATACAAATTTAGTTTTAAGAACCAAGTTTTCGGGGTGTTATTTTTCCAGAGGGTGTGAGTCCCTTACGAGCGGATTGAACCCCGAATCGTTAGCAAGCTGCAAGGTGGTTTATCGTGAGGTATGCACTGAAGGAAGCAGGACTGCAAAAGTCTGTACCGACGAACAGAAAGTACATAAGAGGCATAACAATAAGGATGAGTATCCACAGCAATACGAAGTCCAAAACAGTGTTCTGAACATGCTATTAAATCAGATTATTGTTATGTAGATGTACCGGCGATAGACGGAAGGAAAAAGCATTTACCAGGGGAGGTCTTGGCAATTACGAGTTAATCAAGCCAAGAAGTCAGCAGAGGTCATAGTACTTGAAAGTAACGAGATGCGAATAGATACCGCATAGGCCTCACAAACAAGGAAGGACTGAACGTAAATCTCCAAGAAATTCGACTAGGAAAGTTAGCTTAGCCTAGTCTTAAAGTAAATTATGGATAGCTCAAAAGGTGTAAAGAGCTTTTGATTGATGATTTACGAACCGCCGTATACGAGAACCGTACGTACGGTGGTGTGAGAGGCTCTCCCTGTCAGTTTCTGGCAGGGCAGTCTACTCGATTATAGGCAGTTTTATTTATTTAGTTCAAAAATTAAATCGCCATTTAATTCTAATAGATTTTCGAACTCCAAATACAGATCAGCTAATAAACGATTACTTAGCTTAACTTTAGCACTTGTTCTTGTATTATTATAACAACTTGAGTTTGTAACTAACATTTGAATTCTACGATTAATATCTTGCAACTTAATATTAGATTTAAATCTCTTATTGTTGTTTTTATCAATCGAATTAAATCTAATTGAAAATATTTTAAATTTATTTGTAATTTCTCTCCTGTTATAGTCACCTTTTGAAAGTTCATCAATAAATTGTTTGTATTCTACAAGAATTTGGTCACAATGAGTTATGTGATAAGACTTTAAAGATCTATGAATTAAAAATTTGTTTTGTAGATAATAAGCAATTAATAATGGCATTCCTATATCTACTAAAATAGATATGAATGCTAATAAATTTGAAACGTCAATATCTATTGAGATTGAGAATTGTATTAATTTAAACAATAAATAGCATATAATTATAATTACTAAGATAATTGTTTTCATTTAACCTCTTTTCTAGGATTACCCTTTTCATATTTTTTCTTCCAAGATGGTAAAATTTCGTTTAAAATTATTTCTTCCCAATCAGGTTCTTGCTCTGATTTAATTTTTAAATGACTAATAATGTTTTTATATTCAAAATCATATACTAAATTACCAAACGCTTCATCTAAAAAAGAAGATGCATAACCAGCAGTGTTATCTAAATCTACAAGTAAAATTTTATTTTCTGAAATTGCTTTTTCGTAATTAGGTTTTACAACATCATAATAAAATTGTTCTCCAGAGTTTTCATCCTGCTCGATATATCTAACGTCAGGATATTCTGTAAAATCTAAAACTTTAATTAAAATGTTCTCCATCTTTTTGTAATAATATTAAATCTAATTCCCAATAGTAAAAAGTTCCACTAAATTCTCTATCTAAAATTATGCTATTCTTTGTTTCTAAATTCAAATATACGTCATTTGTGATACAAATTAGGTTTTTTACAGTATTCTTAACGCTTTGATGTTGAATTATTGGTAAACCTCTATTTCTATTATTCTGTGTTTTAAATCTTGAATTGTACTTTTTGTCAAACAAATTCTTTAACATAAGGTCATTTGAAAATTTTCTGTCTTTTAATAATTGTTTGATTCTTCTGTCCAATCTAATATTTAATTGTTGTAATATTCCTAATCCGTTATCAGTAAAAGTAAAGTATAATTTATTTTCATTTTTCTTGTAATTTATACCAAGCACCCAATGTTTTTCATCTTTACCTTTATAATAAGCATGTTCAATTGAATTAGCATTCATTTCCATTATCAAAGTATATATTGGTCTATAATGTTGCTTTGTGCCAGTTAAAGCCTCCATCGCTAATTTTATATTTTCACCAACTATTTTACCTTTTCCTTTAGTTGTGGAATATCCCAGAAGGAGTAAGTTTTTATTTTCGTTTTTTCTTGTTTTTATATTATTAGTTAATCTCTTGTTAACCTTACTGATGTTTTGGAAAAAACCACTTTCTAATAAAAAATTATAAGCATTTTTATTTTTAGGAACGGAGCCAGAAACTAATTTATTATTTAATGTTAATTCTTCAACAGATGATAATAATAAAGAAATAGCTCCAATATCAATATTTTGAACATCATCTAAATCAATTAAAATTTCTGAGATATCATCATTATTTTTAAGGCTTTTAAGATTTGCTATAAAATTTATCACTTCTTTTGGATAAATTAAAAGTTCAAAATTATTGTCAGGTTTTAAAATGACTGTTTTTTTTCTCCTTTTGATATAATCAACATAAAAATCCTTAAAATTAGTAAACGGATGAATTCTAATAATTCTTGCTTTATTACGCCTTTTTCTTTCAGCTTTACTAATTCTATGATATCTTTTATAGCTTTTACTTAAATTTTTCAATTTAATATTTTGAATTTATATTGGTATGTAGTTTTTATAAAATTGCCTATAACGGTTTGCAGCTACCCGAAGGTGGCGATTTCGAAGCACTTCACTGTCAACCAAGCACAAACTTTGATAGAAGCACAAAGCTTGATTTAACCACTGAACCGCCACTTTTGGGTAGGTGCTGTGTGTGCCCTGCATATGCAGGACACACCCCGAAAGCTTTTCAAATAGTTCAAAAATACAAATTTAGTTTTAAGAACCAAGTTTTCGGGGTGTTATTTTTCCAGAGGGTGTGAGTCCCTTACGAGCGGATTGAACCCCGAATCGTTAGCAAGCTGCAAGGTGGTTTATCGTGAGGTATGCACTGAAGGAAGCAGGACTGCAAAAGTCTGTACCGACGAACAGAAAGTACATAAGAGGCATAACAATAAGGATGAGTATCCACAGCAATACGAAGTCCAAAACAGTGTTCTGAACATGCTATTAAATCAGATTATTGTTATGTAGATGTACCGGCGATAGACGGAAGGAAAAAGCATTTACCAGGGGAGGTCTTGGCAATTACGAGTTAATCAAGCCAAGAAGTCAGCAGAGGTCATAGTACTTGAAAGTAACGAGATGCGAATAGATACCGCATAGGCCTCACAAACAAGGAAGGACTGAACGTAAAGAGGTTTTCAATAGGTAACGGAATCTCGCCAAGGCGGATAGCCCCACTTAACGAAAACAGGTTGAAAAACAACTAAAATGATAACAAGAGTAGTACAACCTTTTCAACTTCAAAAAGCATTGGAACACGTGATTGCCAATAAAGGCAATGCGGGTGTTGATGGTGTTTCTATCCGAGAACTCCGTAAGGTGTTTTCTGAAAAGAAACTACAACTGATTGAAGCAATCAAACAAGGCAACTACCAAGTACAACCCATTTTAGGTATTGAAATTCCCAAGGAAAACGGAAAAACCCGATTATTGGGCGTTCCAACTACTACAGAACGTGTGTTGCAACAAGCCGTAGCACAAACTATTGCACCGCTTTTTGAACCCGAATTTAGTAATTACAGCTATGGATTTAGACCTCACAAAAATGCCCGACAAGCCGTTGGACAAGCACGAGACTACATCCATTCAGGATTAAACCACATTGTGGATATCGACCTGAAAAATTTCTTTGACGAAGTTGACCACTGTTTATTACTGAATTTAATCTATCAAAAAGTGAAATGCAAAGTTACGATGCAACTGATACGCAAATGGCTCAGAGCACCGATTAAAATCAATGGAAAGCTACGCAAACGAAGAAAAGGCGTTCCGCAAGGTTCTCCCTTAAGTCCACTAATGTCAAACATCTTACTCCATCAATTGGATAAAGAAATGACCCGAAGAGGACACAAATTTGTACGTTATGCGGATGATTTTAGTATTTACAGCAAAAGCCACAATCAAGCCCAAGCTACAAGAGTGGTGATTGAAAAGTTTCTCAAGGACAAACTCAAATTGACTATAAATGAAGAAAAGAGCGGTATAAGAAAACCCGTCAACTTCACGATTTTAGGATTTGGGTTCGTACCTACGTATGAAAAAGGAAGCAAGAATCAATACCAATTCATAGTAGCCGAAAAGGCGTGGAAGAAACTAAAAGAACGACTTAAAACAATTACCCGAAAAACCACACCTGCCACCTTTGAAGAGCGTATTGCCAAGATAAAAGAAGTGCAACGCGGATGGCTGAACTATTTTCAAGGCACAAGTATTTTAGGCAAATTACGCGATTTAGATGGTTGGTTACGCAACCGACTGCGCTACTGCATTTGGCATCATTGGAAGAAACCCGAAAGGAAAAGGAAAAACCTGATTCGATTGGGCGCCAGCCAAGACCACGCCTATGCTTGGAGCAGAACACGAAATGCTTTGCATTCACGAACACCAATAAAACAATAAAAAAAGCGTGAGTAAAAGGTGGTTGGGCAATAGCACAAAGTCCTATTTTAAACACCACCATTACTCTACAACGCTTGAAGAAAAGAGGTTATGTTTCCTTAACCGAATTACATTTACAACTTAACCCATCTCTTTGCGAACCGCCAAGTACGTGACCCGTACGCGTGGTGGTGTGAGAGGCTCTCCCTGCTAGTTTCTGGCAGGGCAGTCTACTCGATTAGCTGCTGTTTTATCCAATGTAACTTAACAAGAATTGGTCATTTTCTTTTGCAACCTTGAAAATCGATTTAAGATTCTGAAACTCTAAGGTCATATGTCTTACGTTAAACGCAATGTTGTCCGCTGTCTCGTCATTCCAAATTTTGCCTGGATAAATGTCTTTTCTGTTTAATTCATTATAGTCAAAATCTTTTTGAAATTTCTCTACTGAAATCGTCTCCAACAGATTGCAAATTTCTGAAACTCTATTTGGGTCATTATAATAAACTGGTTGCTGTTCAAAATCAAAATCGTCAGGCAGGTTTTCAAAGTCAAGTTTTGAAAAATCAATTTGTTCTCCGAGAAAAGTCTTTGGATAAAATATTTGTTCTATTAATTCTTTGTTTGGATTGTCAAGTCCCTTTGATAATACAAATTGAAGTCCGTCAAATGACTTCTCAAAAATTTCGTAGCCTTTTGAAATTTGAAAAAGCCCAAAGTCATTTGGATTATCAACAATTTTGGAAAAATCATTTTTGTCTATACGATATAGAGTTGCAGTTTGTCCCATTCTTTAAATTTATAAGTGGTTGTCAAAAATAGCAGCTAACGGTTTCGGGTTTTGCGTTCGGGCGGGTTTCGAAGCACAAATTTCAATTTATTACTAAAGTTCTTTAGAAGCACAAAGCTACAAGTTTGCACGTCAGCCCGCCTGACGCAAAACCCGTGTTATAGGTGGTTTTTCTTTTCACTATTCAAACGTCTTGTAGTTTTTTGTCCAATACTTTTCTATAAAGTCCCATTTGTCGCCAAATTCTTTGATGTGCTTTTGATAGGATAGTTTCTTAATCAATTTCTTGTCGTCTGTGTCTAAGTTATTCACTTTGTAAATTTCAATTACTTGCGGATTCTTTTCAATTTCAAAATCGCAACCTTGTCCATAAATGTATCCGTAATCAACTAATTTATAGTTTTCAATTTTACTTAAATGGCTTTCCCAATTCATATCAGCACAACCCGCACGATTATATGAATATAAAAAGTCTGTCCCTTTTATTTTTTGAATGTCAAGGTCGCAATTCTCTATGTGTTTAAATTTTTTGAGCTTCTTGTCAAACAGGTAATTGTCGCATTGATTTGGCGTATTACTAAAAACAAAAACACGAATGTCTTTGTAACCATCTTCGTCAATGTCGAGAAACTTAGCTTCAAAGTAATAGTGTTCCGATTTTACAATTGTGTCGCCTTGTATTGATAATAAGCAATTGAAATGATTGTTCGTGATGGTCTGAATGTATATGTGGTCGTTAATTTTTATGGTGTCGAATTTAATGTCAACCGTGTCTTGAAGTTGAGTTTTGATTTGTACTGTCGAACTGTCGATAGAAACATTTCCAATAGTCATGTCAGCTGACTTCGAATTACAAGCAGTCAAAATGATGAACAGTAATATGTTTAGTCTTGTCGTCATAAAATCACCTATAACGGTTTGCGGCTTGGCGTAGTGGCGGATATTTAGCACAAAAGTTAAATCGAAGAACTGCACTTGAACCTACAACAAAACTGTCATACGAAGCACTGCACCCGCCATTACGCCAAACCGCTGTTGTGCGTTCGGTGTTCTTTTTTCGTCCTGCTTGTCTGTCAGTTGTGCGTTGGGACAGACACACTCTTTGCCAAGTTTTGGCTTGAGGGTCGGCTGGTGCGACTTGGCAATGTGTGTGGCTGTTATAAGGGTTCATATCTTATATACTTCTTCGATTATAGTCCAAATTTCGGTTTCCGTTTTCTCATCATAAATTCCTTTTTGTTTGATAGAATCAACAATCCTTTTGGCTTTCTCTGTTATTAAGTCCAATACTGATTTTTCGGGAATGATAACAGGAATTTTTTTGATGTAATTCGCTGGGTTGTTTGCTGATGGATTGATAGTTCTTATCAATTTGTTGCAAGTAGGGGAGTTGAAGAAAGCCAATAAGTAATATGTTAGACTTTCATCTTTTGGAAAAATGCCTACAATGCTTTGGTCAAATAGCTTGTTTTCAATCAAAGATGCTGTTATGCTAGATGAACTAATCATTGGAACACCAATGCCAAATTTGAAGTAGTATTTTGGGTTTTGAAATCTTGATTTTTTGTCTGTTTTGTAATGCTGAACGGCTTCTTTACTCCAATTCATAAACCAACTTTCAGGTTTTAGATACTTGGTGTTTCCGCCCTTTACGATTGGCAAAAAATGTTTGTCGCCATCTATTCCGCTTAAAATGTCAGCATTATTTTTATAGTCAGATGAAATTGAATCAGTATTTACAAGGTCATAATTTTTGCCGTTTTTTAGTTCGGGGCTTATTACCTGTAGAAATCTTTTATCATCTCCTGAATAGAAACCTGTAACACAATCGGCAATATCTCCGATTTTTAGTTTTGAGTGATTTATTAGTTTTAATATGTCGCTGTTTTCAGCTATTAAAAATGCGTGGTCTGGATTATTGAAAACATCTTCTTGCTTAAACGTAAAGGTTTTTAGGCTATTGTCTTTTACATTGTTCAGTTGTTCTACTTCATCAAAATTATTGATTACAGAAAAGGTATTATTCATACACGCTTTAATATCGCTTTTCTTTCTTAATGTTATTATGGAAAGATTGGCATAACCGAAATTTACTCCCGGAAAGAAAGAAGAAGGAAACAAAGCTAATTCTACAATTTGAGTATTCGTAAAAATGTGTTTTCTCAAAGCCTTGTGCATATGCAGATTGAGAAATGTGTCAGGAATTATGAAACTTAAAATTCCATCTTCTTTGAGTAATTGAATACAGCGATATAAAAACAATCCATAGCTTTCTTTAGCATATAAATCAGGATATAATTTTTTAAGAACAGTTCTTTTTGAATAATCTTGCCAAGCACCGTAAGGTGGATTGGCAATTATTTTGTCGTAATAACCACCAAAGCAAGAATTAAAATCTAATTCAGAATCTAATAGAGTGTCGCACTCACGAATATTTACATTAAGAAAATGTGAAAACTTTTCCTTTAGGACTTCTATGGATTTTGAGTTAAGCTCGCAAATATCAATGTGAGCAAATTCATTTTCATTGAGAATTGCTTCTACAAAAACACCATCACCACCGCAAGGCTCAAAAATTGTATCACTAGGTTTTAGCGATAATCTTGAAACCATATAATCAACGATTGGAGTTGATTTAGTGTAAAACGCTTGATATTTTCTTGCTTCGCTTATCATTACCAAAGTAAATATTGTAAAAGGTTGTTGTCTGTTAAATGCTGTGTAGTTTCAGCATTAAAATCATTCTCCCAATCAATGTTGGTTTCAATCCAATTTTTCAAATTGTAGCCTGAATATTCGTTGATTTTCTGATATGCTTCGCTTCCACAATACGCTTCCCAAATACCTGAATTTTTGAGCGTATTGAAATAACTGTTATTTTCTTCTGCTCTTACGAATAGTAAACATTTGAAATTGTCGTCAAGGTTATGGTAAATGGTTGCTACCAATAAAAGTCGATTTGTATTTCCTTTTTCGTTTGAGCCAAATCCACTTTTAAAATCAACTACATATTTCTGTTCGTTTGAAATGAAATGTAAATCCAATTCTAATTGAATTTCTCCTGATGTCACCAAACTCCAAACCTTATCGTAGTATGATTTTAGCTCTCGTTTTTCTTCGTCTGAAATGTTGAGGTTGTCAATGTATTCAATGATTTCATCTGTAAGTTTCTTTTTGACTTCCGAGAATAAAGGCGGAACAAACAATGAAACATCATTGATTGGATAGTAGAAACAAAGTTTGCAGAACGGGTCCCACAACTCGCCAACTCTTCTTGAAAAGTCCATATACTCATAAGGTCTTACAGAATTTCGGCTTTCAATCATTACCACAATGTGGCAATAGGTAATCATCAAAATTGTTTCTAACTTCTCTTGATTAGTCCATTTTTCTTTCTCCGCTTTTTGGAGCAAAGTAGCAATAAGATTATCCTTGGTCTGGTTTAGCTTTTCATTAATTGCTCTTGCTCTCTTGTCTGATTGAGTGTCGGCAAACTTTGTCTTAACATCAGTTAAAAATTCGCTTGCACGGTCTCTGAAATAAGCCAAAAGCTCTTGTTTCTTATCTTTTGTATTCTTGTCTATATTCATTTGCTGTTTGCTCGTTTTTGATATTTAATTCTTGCTTCGGCTACTTTCAAAATTTCAAGTCCGTTTTCTTCGTCTTGAAGTTGGTAAGTAATCTTGTCGCTCAAATAGCGAACTTTCAATTCTGATTTGTCAATATGAAAAATTCTTGAAATGCCGTCAATGATTTGTTCGTTTGCATTTCTTTCGTTCTTCTCAATTTTGCTAAGTGTCGATGTGTCAATATCCAACTCAGCTGCAACCTTTCTCAATGGCAGGTTTGCATTTTCTCTGAGTGTCCTGATATACTCTCCAAATGTTATGTTGTCTGTTTTTGACATATTCTGCTTTGGCAAATTTTGTCCAAAAGTAAAGAAATAATTTTTATCCGTGTCAATTTATCTCATCTTTTTATTCACAGTCTTGTCGGTGCGTTGGCATAAAATGGCTCTTTTGGTTTTTTGAGCGTTGGCTTGTATGTCGGGAAAAACCAAATGTGCCATTTGTGGGTGGGCTGTCTTTTTACACTGACGCACAACACCTAAATATACGAAAGTTTTTTAATTAACAAAAAAATGTTTTTTTTTTGAAATAGCTTGTTAATATTGATTATTTCTTTCAAATTATGTTGCGTATTTTGAATAGAGTAATGTTGTTTTTGTTTGAAATCTATTTAAAATACGCAATGCTTTCGGTAGTGTATCAAATTAATTGGTAACTGCATTTTAGCAACTATTGCTAACTTGTTCCAAGCAAAACTTTGTGGTGTTTTGGTAAAAGTAAAAAATGTAAAATAATTTTTTTGTTGTGTGCTAGTCTATCTTTTTTAGTGCGCGTTCCACAACTACAACCATTAAAATTGTTCCAATAATCATCACACCTAAACCCAACACAACATCAGTGGTTTCATTGGTTTTAAATAAGCCTTTGGTGGGGGCAATCAATAAAAAAACAACTCCGGTAAGCATCATGATTTTGGCGCTGTATGTTTGCGCAAAATTCCATTTTTTCTGGTTTTGCATAGATGATGCTGTGCGATATCCATACAAACTGTTGATTTTTTTTGGTGGAAACACATACATTACTGCTGCAGCAAGTATAAAAATTATTCCTACAAGAAGCAGCATTTGGTTGCAATATTCTAAAATCATATCCATTTCTATAATTTGTTTGTAGTTTTTTTGAACGATGCGTGTTGCGTAAAATCGATTTTATATCGGCAATTAAAAGCCTAATTGTGTAACTATTTTTTCTAATTCTTGCGGTTTTTGGGTGCCAATAACCAGCTGCTTGCCATTTTTCAATTTTATGTGCAAACCTTTGTTGCCACGTACATTGTAAACCGTTCCGTATTGTGTCCAAAAACGAATTCCCCAACCGCCGACAAATCCGTAATTAATTACTTTCATTGTGTCGATATCAGACAGCTTTATGGTTTTCCAAACAAACGGGAAGTATGTTAATTGAATGTTTTGTTGTGTAATTGTGGTTTTCATTCGTAGAATTGCTAGAAGTAAAAATACTGAGAAGATTATAATAAAACTTGATAATCTTATATTTTGAAAAGATGATCTATTGATATATTCTCGATACAACCCAATTATTGGTGCTATTGAACTTACTGTAAGCAACAACCACAACCACCATTGGTTAAAGCGTTGTTTTTCTGTGAAAAGTGGTTTCATATTATTTTACATTTTCGTTCAACCATTGGGTAATATCTTCTAAAACAGCAGGTTCCATGGTGGTTTCAATAGTACCGTATTCATCCGGCATGCCTGTTTTTGCCAATTGAAACAAATGGTTTAAGTTTGGATATGATTTTATGGTAACATTCTTATTGTGTGCCAAACCTTTTCGCCAACCTTCTAAATTTTCTTTTGCGGTAACCTGCACATCTTTTTCGCCGTTTAAGATCAAAGCTTTTGCTTTTATTTTGGCAAGATTTTTTTCAGGATTGTATCTAATAAAAGTTGTAAACCAATTAGAATCTGTTGCAGCAGCCAAGTCGTTGATTTGTTTTTCGGATAGTTCTTTATAATCTGGATCTGTTTTTAAGAACGATTTAATCGCTTGCTTTGCTTTTTCATTGGACGGATTGTTTTTAATGATTTCATAGATTTTCTTGTAAAGATTTTTACTGGCTTCTAGATCTTCGTTTGATAGTCCGTATGCTTTTTCAATCTCGTATTTTTGAGTAAGCATTAACTCGTCAATCGCAATTCCGGGACCGGCAAGCGAAATTATAAATGAAACATCTTTGTTTTCAGCAGCAACAATTTGGGCAATCATTCCGCCTTCGCTGTGTCCTAAGATACCGGTGTTTTTTCTGTCGATTTCTTTAATGGTTTTAAGATATTCAAGGGCACTTTTGGTATCTTTCGCAAAATCAAAAGTAGTGGCTGTTTCAAAATTACCTTCCGATTGTGCCACACCTCGATCATCATAACGCAACACAGCAAAACCGTTTTTTGTAAGGCGATCGGCAATAAGCAAGAAAGGTTTGTGTCCCAACAATTCTTCGTTTCGGTCTTGAGCGCCGCTGCCCGATACTAAAACAACTGCGGGAAATGGTCCTTTGCCATTTGGCATGGTCAATGTTCCGGCCAATTTTATTCCGGCTTCTTTGTTTTCAAATGTTACATCTTGGATTTTATAGCTGAATGGTGGTTGTGGTTCCTGCGGACGATTGCGTGTAAAGGTACCTTTTGTGAAATTTAGTTTAAACGATTGTCCGCCTTGTTTAAAGTTTCCGTTGATAGTGTTCGCGTTCGCTAATTCGCCTTCATAGCTCATAAACATACGCGCATCTTTCAAGAATAATTTATTGTTTTCAAAACGAATTTCCTGTAATTCGATTCCATAAACCCCTTGATCCGGACTGTCGGATGTTGCTTTGTATTGCCCATTTTCTTTGGTGATATGCAACACAAAGGGAAGTTTTCCGGTGGGTAATTCAATATTTCCGTTCCAAGTTCCTTCAATTTGGGCAAAGGAAACAAAACTAAAGAGTAGGGCAAAAAGTAGGATGATTTTTTTCATGATATTTAGATTGAGTTGATTAAAAATGAACATATTGCATCTGTAAAAAAAAGGATTACAAAAAATAGTGCGTAGTGTGCTGTTTTTTTGGCGTTTGTTGCTGTTTTAAAGCCAATGAATAGCAAATAAATATAATAGATGAAAAATACAAGACCAGCTATTCCAACAAAAATGAATAATAGAGGGGGTGATTGTGTATAAATACTTCCGTCTTTTAAAGCGTTGAGCATTTTTTCGGTTTCTTCGGTTAAAAAATTATTGAAATTTTGGAAGAATGAAATATAAATAGGAATTAATGCAATGAGAACGGTATTCAAAATATCGATAAATCTCGTTTTTTTATTGATTATTTTCCCCAAAGTAAAAAATGCAATCGTTAAGGAAACAACAATTATTAAATGCCATATAATGACTTTTTTTAAATCAGGTGTTTCTGATATATTTAATCTTAAGATTTGTTGCTGTAATTGAAAATAATATGCTAACAAAATACCTATAATGAAAGTAGATATTCCAACAAAGAACAATTTTTTATCTTCAACAAGGGCAAAAGGGTTTTTTAGAATTTGTAATAATTTCTTCATAAATTACATATTTAGGTCTTTAATGTGTTGTATCATATCGTCTAACTGGTTGCGCACCGTTGGATAGCTTACTCCCAATTGAGCTGCCATTTCTTTCAAACTACCGCTGGTTAAAAAAAACTGTAGTATGAATTCTTGTTGCTTAGGTGACAGTTTTAAAAATACCGGCAACGGATAATTCCCCTGAACCACCGTTTGGCAATTTTCACAACTTAATTGCGATACACTCAGCAATGTTTCACAACTTGGGCATTGGGTGGGTAATTTTGCTTTCATATTAATAAAATTAAGTAGTGTTTTAATTTTGTTTATACAAATGTAAATAAAATTAATAAATTAAGCAATAAAAAAATCCATCAGTTTCATATTGATGGATTTTAGTTTAATATTATTTAATTGGGCTTTTACTTTGTACGGATTAAATTCCAATTGATTAATAAAACTGCGGCAAGAATAATTGCGATTCCAATCCATTGCGAAAACAGTACTTGTTCCTGCAAAAAGATAAATGCAAAAGTTACTGAAACAGGAAGTTCCACTGCCGAAACAATGCTTCCTAAACCAACTCCTGTTAATGGAAATCCTTTGTTTAATAGGATAGGAGGTAACACTGTTCCAAAAACTGAAAGTAAAATGCCCCACGTATATAAAATGGAAAAATCGAATGTTTTTAAAGCAATAAAATCCGAAGCAATTAATTGCATGTTTAAGTAGGAGGGAAGTATTTGCGTAAGCAAACTAAAAAGCAACACAATGATACCGCCCCCCAAAAGCATAAACAAACTGCGTTTATAAGCATTCAACTCTTTTGCAATGCTGTTGGTGCTGTATAAGGTTATTGAGAAAGAAATAGCAGCCAAAAATCCGAATAAAAATCCTTTAAAATCATAGATTATTTCGTTGTTTAACAAGTTAGTTGCCAATACAGTTCCCAATAAAACAAAAACAACAGCTGCAAATTTTGAAAACGTAGGCATTTTTTTAGCAATAAAAGCTTCGATTAATACACCAATCCAAACCGACTGCATTAACAAAACCACAGCAATTGATGCATGGAGGTATTTTACGCACAAATAGTATAACACGCTTGTAAACCCCATAGATGTGCCACTGGTCAGCAGTTTTATTACATCGCTTTTGGTAGCTTTCTTGGTGTTGTTTATGAATAAATTCACAACCAAAAGGCATAGTATTGCCAAAAAAAATTGCGAAAAAGTAACTTCGGCGGTTGTAAATCCTTGTTTATAAGCCATTTTTACAAACGATGCCAGCATGCCGTAACTACTAGCTCCTAAAGCAACGAGAATGATTCCTTTTAATGTTGAGTTCAAAGTGTACTATTTTAAAAAAAACAAAACTCGGCATTTTTACCGAGTTTTTTCAAACATTACATCATTTCTTCCATATCTTCTCCTGAAGAAGATTGTCTTTTTTGATCTTTTTGTCGATCTTGTTTGGTTTGGTTGAAACGGTAAGTAAATGATAAGTTGATGGTGCGTTCTCTCCATTGCATTTCAGCATAAGAATTTACTTGCGCAATATTGGTTTCCATGATTCGTTTGCGCGAATTGAATAAATCTTGCACATTTAGGGCGATTGTACCTTTATCTTTTAAAACTTCTTTGCTCAAAGCCATGTTTACCGAAGCAATTCCTAGAATTTTTCCTTGAGCTGTTTTTTGTCCTCCGCGATACATGAAGTTGGTTTGCCAATCTATTTTCGATGGAAGTGTTACGCGCGAATTAATTCTACCATTCCATGTAAATGCATCGTTGTCAAAGTTTTGGTTCACCGTGTTTCCTTCAAAGTCTGTATAGGTGTAGTCGCCACGTGTAGAAACCTGAAACAAGTTAGCATTGGCATTTAAACGCCACCAGCGAAACGGATTGTAGTTGGCATTCAACTCTAATCCATAGCGGTATTCGGTTGCCAAGTTTATTGGACCACTTATCGTAATGGGAATGCCTTCTTCGTTCACACCATCCACACGGCGCACAAACTGCGTGGCATCGGTAGTATGGTTGTAATAAACAGAAGATGTTAAAGTAAGCTGCCCAATTCGTTTCATATAGCCTAAATCAAAAGCATTGGTAAACGATGGATCCAAATCGGGATTTCCCATAAAGAAATTAATTGAACTGGAATAATTACTAATTGGGTTCAACATACGCCCGCGTGGTCGGCGTACTCTGCGGCTGTAACTTATGGTGAAATTTTCATTACTTCCAACTTCATAATTCAAAAAAGCACTTGGAAAAAAGTTGTTGTACTTTTTGTTGTTGAAATCCATTGTGGTGAATTGATTTACATCTATTTCCGTTGCTTCCCAGCGCAATCCAAACATATAACCAAATTTGTTGATTTTGTTTCCGTATTGTGCATACAAAGCATGTACTTTTTCAAGATATTGTAAATCGTTTCTAAATAAATCATTGGGTTCTAAAACTCCTGCATCGTTCAACGAATTAATGTTGAATTTTGTGCCAATTTCATTAAAATTACCTAAATAACCTGCTTCGAACTGACTGTTTTCATTGAAAGGCAATACATAATCAACACGTGCAATGTGTCGCAATTCGTTTTCAGTGGCTTTGGTTACATCTTGGGCCAAAACCGTATTTGCTTGATTAATGGTTGCTATGTTCGAGTCTTCAATGTCGGTATTCTTGTTCACACTGCCCGAAACATATAATTGATGCCCTTCTTCGTTGAATTTATAGGTGAAATCGGTGGTATACTCTACTGTTTCTTTCCTATCGTCTTCTTCGGTTTGACGGGTGTTTCGGTACAATAAATTGCGGTTGGCATCATAATTAGAATAATTCAATGTGCGCGGATTATCGCCTGTACTTTTCCGGTAAGTGAACCCTTGTGTCCAAATGAGCTTGTCGGTTAAATTCCAATCAAAGCCAAAATTACCGTTAAAACTTTCCCGCTCGCGGGTGTTTTTTGAATATTCATCAACATAACTTGAGGTGTTGCCGTTTTCATCAAAATATTGCGATTCGTTTAAAGAATTTCCAAACGTTTTGTTTTTGGCGAATCCAACATTGGTGTATAGATTAAAATCTTTCTCGCGATAATTGATACTTGCATTGGTACCATAGCTCAAAGGATCGCCAATATTAGCCGTCACGCTTCCGTTTATGCCGTTGTTGCTTCCTTTTTTTAGAATGATATTGATGATGCCGGCACTACCTTCTGCTTCGTATCGGGCAGATGGATTGGTAATTACCTCTACACGATCTAACGATTCAGAGGGAATCATTTTCAAAGCATCGCCAATATTTGATGCCAAGCCAGAAGGTTTTCCATCGATTAACACACGCACCGATTCGTTTCCACGCAAACTTACATTTCCTTCAGAATCAACTTCAACCGATGGAATATTGTCTAAAACATCGCTTGCCGTTCCACCTTTCACAACGGCGTCATTGCCCACATTGTATATTCGCTTATCCAACTTTAGTTCAACTGCAGCACGTTGCGTTTCAATGACAACGGCGCTTAAAACTTCATTATCCCCTTCCACAGCAATGGTTCCAAGGCTAAGAGCGGTGTTGATTTCTTTTGAATCGATGGTAAAGGTTTTGTATCCTAAATATTCTACTCTTATTTTGTAGGTGTCGGGTGTAACCGGAATACTGAATTTTCCTGTGGC
This sequence comes from Paenimyroides aestuarii, assembly GCF_024628805.1. Taxonomy (NCBI): domain Bacteria; kingdom Pseudomonadati; phylum Bacteroidota; class Flavobacteriia; order Flavobacteriales; family Flavobacteriaceae; genus Paenimyroides; species Paenimyroides aestuarii. Next base: position 2,087,787 of record NZ_CP102382.1, read on the forward strand.
ATCGGTCACATCACCTGTAATATTATTAGCGTTTGTAGTACTTTCAATAGTAATATTTGCATATTCTAGCGGCGTGTTTGTTGCTTTTTCAACAACAGTTCCGGTAACCAATACTTGATTGTTTTCTTGCGAAAAAACGGTTGACGTAGCCAATGCAAAAACAGTACAATAAACATAATTTATTGCTTTCATACATTTTTGAATTTAAGTTATGCAAAAGTAGGATTTGATGACCTATTTTTTGCAAATTTGATGTTAAAAAGGAGTATTAAATTGCGTTTTTTTTAAAACAAATAGTTTTTTTATAAAACTTCTTTAATTTTTTCAGCCGGACGGGCAATCACAGCTTTGTTGCCATTAACAACAATGGGACGTTCTATTAACTGCGGAAAATCAACCATAGCTTGAATAATAGCATCAGAAGTCAACTCTTTACCTTTAAAATGTTCTTTCCAAACCGCCTCTTTGGTTCGAACCAAATCAATAGCATCTATTTTTAAAACTTTTAAAAGTGCTTTTATCTCGTTAAAAGAAAGCGGATTTTTTATGTATTGAACAATTTCTACCTCTTTGCCAAGGTCTTGAAGGGTGCACAAACCTTCGCGCGATTTGCTGCATTTTGGATTATGGAAAATCTTAATCATCTGTATCAATTTTTTTACAAATTTAGTTAACTTCGTAGATAAATATTCGTTTTTTTATGTATTTAGAACAATTCAAAAAAGATCAACCAAGTATTTTAAAGTATATTCCTTTTATTGTTGGGTTCATTGGTTTTATGGCGCTGAATATCATTGTTTCAAGTATGATGAATTTAGATGCAAGCACCATGATACAAGACTCTATTAACCGTTTGGGCAAAAACTTTACTTTTTTTACCTTTTTAATTCCTTTTGCGTTTTTCTTGGTTTTGCTATTTGGTTGGTGGCTTGTTATTCACAAATATTCTATAAAACAACTAACCACATCGCGCGCACAAATTGATTATAAACGATTTTTTTTCTCGTTTGGCGTTTGGGGAGGCATTAATATTTTGGTATTGCTGATTAGTTATCTATTGCAACCCGAAAGTTTTCAGTTGCAATTCAATGCACAATCATTTATTCCACTTTTTATAATTGCTTTGATTTTTATACCGATACAAACCAGCTTCGAAGAATATTTTTTTAGAGGCTATTTTATGCAATTTTCTGCATTTGTAACCAAAAATCGAATCGCAGCTTTGATCATTACCTCGGTGGTTTTTGGGTTGATGCACTTAAGTAACCCTGAAGTTTCAAGCATGGGGCTCACGGTTATGATTTTTTATATTGGTTGTGGATTTGTTTTGGGAATAATGACTTTGATGGACGAAGGTTTAGAGCTTGCATTGGGTTTTCACGCAGCCAATAATCTGTTAGGAGCTTTATTGGTGACATCAAACGATGCTGTTTTTCAAACCGATGCCCTTTTTATTTTTAATGGTTCAAGCAATATTTATGAAATGTTGATACAAGTGTTCATTATTTTTCCTATCTTGTTGCTTATTTTTTCAAAAAAATATAATTGGGCAAATTGGAAACAGAAATTATTTAAACCTATTTAGCTATGGAAAAGAAAATTTGTATTCATCCCGATTTTAAATTAAACGGCAGATCATACACCAAAAATAGCATTTGTGAATTGGCAATTGCTTTAATTAGAGATGGCGAAGCGCACGAAAAAGACCTTGGCCGCTTAATTTTAGAATGGTTTGACGATAACACCTATATTTCTCTCACCACTTCCGGAACAACAGGCACTCCCAAACGCATAGAACTGAGCAAACAAGCCATGGAAGCATCTGCATTGGCCACAGGAGAATTTTTTAAATTGCAACCAAAAGATACTGCTTTGCTTTGTTTGCCAACGTGCTACATTGCAGGAAAAATGATGTTTATTAGAGCCGTGTTGTTAGGTTTGGAACTCGATTTTGTGAGCCCAACGAAAGAACCTCTTAAAAACACAAATAAAGTGTATGATTTTGTGGCAATGGTACCTTTGCAAGTTCATCATTCCATAACCCAAATAGAACAATGCAAAACATTAATTGTAGGAGGGGCAAGACTTAGCGATCAAACTAAAGATTTATTGATGGATATGATGGTGAATGTTTATGAAACCTACGGAATGACCGAAACCATTACACACATTGCAGCCAAACGAATTGATGAAAAATATTTTACCGTGTTGCCACATGCCAATATTTCGCAAGACCATCGCGGTTGTTTAGTAATTGAAGCACCTCTTATTGCCGATTATTTAATTGTGACCAATGATTTAGTTGAAATGCCCAATGAAATTCAGTTTGAATGGAAAGGCAGATATGATAATTTAGTGAACAGCGGTGGCGTAAAATTAATCCCCGAAGTGATTGAACAAAAGTTAGCAGAATACATTCCTTATCGCTTTTACGTGATGGGAAAATCGGATAAAGAATTAGGTGAAAAATTGGTTTTGGTTATTGAACACAAACCCTATACGTTGGTGCCTGAAGCTTTTGACAGTTTGGAAAAATATGAAAAACCGCGCGAAACAATTTTCATAGAGAAATTTAAAGAAACTCCTAACGGAAAAGTTTTACGAAAAGAATCGATTAGTTGAAAAAAAATGCTCAAGACGATGTACTTTGAGCATTTTTTAAGCTTAGCGTAATATAAACGCATAAAATGCTACACTTTTTGTGACAGCATTTATTTTTTAACTTTTTTCAATGCGTCTGCATATTTTTTATTAACACCGTTGTCTGCTTCTTTTTCGCAAAGAACTGCTACTTTTGGTACTAATTTCCAGTTGTTTTCTGTTTTTAATTTTATGATTTCTGCCAGGGAATATGCGGTTGCCCAACGCACAACTGTGCCTTCGTTTTCCGCATTAAGCAAAAGATTGTCTATAGCTTTCTCTAATTTTTCAGGATACAATTTTGCAGTGTTTCCAATCACTTTAGCACTTTCCCATTTCAAGCGCGGTTCTTCTTCTTTCAACAATTCAGTAACATATTCAAAAACAGCTTCGTTTGCAATACTGGGTGTTTTCTTAGTAGCCCATTCAATTGCTTCTATACAAGTTGCTTTGTGTGTAGATTTTTGTTGCTCTGCAAAAGCCAATAATTCTTCAATAGGCATTTCATCGCTTAGTAACCATTCACCCAATGTTTTTACTTTTGCTTTTGCTTTTATGGTTTTATCTTTAAACAAATCTTCTATATTCATTTATGCGTTTTGATGTGATTCAAAATTAATCATCCAATTAATACCAAATTTATCGGTAAACATACCAAAATAAGCACCCCAAAAAGTATCTTCCATGGGCATGGTAATTTGTCCACCTGCTGATAAACCATTGAATAATTGATCTGCTTCTTCTTTGCTTTCAGGATTAATCGAGATTGAAAAATTATTTCCTTGCAAAAATGCCGGTGCCCATTCACCACCTGTATCGCTACCCATTAAAACTGTTGAACCAATTGGTAAACCAACATGCATGATTTTGTTTTGATCGGCTTCACTCATTGGTGGCATTCCTTCTTGCGGAGGCATTTCACTAAATCTTCCAAGGTAAGTGAATTCTCCCCCAAAAACCGACTTGTAGAAATTGAACGCTTCTTCGCAATTTCCGTTGAAATTTAAGTAAGTGTGTACTGTTGCCATTTTATATATTTAAAATTTTAGATTATTTCTTTGTTCTAATAAAAATCATTGCAATTGCAGTAGTAACAATACCCATTGCTAGCGCTCCGATGGCACTTTGTATGGCATAGTTGTTATAATTAAAGTATGCTTCAGCCGCAGATGTGGATGGATAGTAACCCAACTCTACTGAGCGCTTTATTACGTTTGGAAAGTATTCCGGAGTTATGATATACGAAGTAATCCATTGTGTAATAGGGCTTAATACAGCGATGCAAAGGGAAAGGATGGCTCCAGAAATTAATCCTTGTTTATAAGTCATGATACCATTATAAAAATTTTTCTTTTTATCCTTCAAACCCATAACCATAAACCAAATGGCAGGAATTGCAAATAAGTTGGTTATATACATGTGATAATCGATGTACGTACTGTGTAAGCCGCTTAGTTTTTCTAGCCACATCCAAACTAAACTCATGATTGCAAAAAGCAGTGCCCATTTTACTTCAATTCTAATATTTTTCATTGTAAGATTTTATCTGTGTTGATCAATTAATATTTGGTTTCCATCTGGATCGATTAGTGTGATGTGAGCCGCTCCTGATGTGTTATGATCTGCTTCTGCAGTTAATGCAATTCCTTGCTTTTTTAAATGCTCTTGTATGGTTCTCACATCGTCAAATGATTCCAAATTTTGCGCATCATTGTCCCAACCCGGATTAAATGTTAGAATATTTCCCTCAAACATACCTTGAAAGAGTCCAATAACAGCATTATCATTTTTTAAAATGATCCAATTTTGGTCGATATTTCCACCTTTGTATTCAAATCCCAATTTTTCGTAAAAATCTTTAGATTGATGTATGTCTTTTACTGCCAAACTTATTGAAAATGCACCTAGTTTCATTGATTTTTATTTTTAAGATGTTTATATATTGCTTGCTATTTTTGTTAAAAATTAACATATCAAATATAATAAAAAATTACATGAGCTTTAATAATTGAACCAAAAAGCTTCAAAATGCTTTTTTAGGAAATAAATATATAAGTTGGTTTAAACAGATAGCAAATCACAATGGTTGCCACAATTCCTAAAAGCAATACATATATATTGGTTGCGTGGATTAAAAAACAAAGCAAACCTACTATTGAACCAATAAAGTTAGAACGAACACGTTCTAAAGTTAACTTCTGTGAATCTTTCCCTTCTGGTGAAATCACTAAAATTATGGATAGCAACGTCCAGAAAAGTTCCATTTTTGGGAATTGTAACATTAAAAGGTATCCTGCCAAAAAACCAAGCACACATCGAAAGGTATAAATGATGATAGGCGACGTTATAATGTGTTTTACAACATTTTTCAACTTATTTTTCTTTTGTGCTGCAAATTTATTCGCTGTGGTATTTATATGAAAATATTTGAAAGGATTTTTTTTAAAACTTGTAAATTGGGTATCTTTGGATTTTTAAAAAGAAGCATGAAAAAACTGATTTTAGACGAATTGAACCGAAAAAATACCGATGAATTTAAACAAGCAACAAAAACGCCTATAATTGTGGTGCTTGACGATATTAGAAGTTTACACAATATTGGCTCATTTTTTAGAACCTGTGATGCTTTTTTAATTGAAAAAATTTATTTGTGCGGAATTACCGCAACACCCCCGAATAAGGAAATTCATAAAACGGCTTTAGGAGCTACCGAAACTGTGGAATGGGCACATGAAAAAAACGTGGTTGAATTGGTGCAACGATTGAAAGCAGAAAATGTGCGAATTGTTTCTTTAGAACAAGTTGAAGGTTCGGTAATGTTGCAGGATTTCCAACCAGAAAAGCAAACAAAATATGCCTTGTTTTTTGGTAACGAAGTGAAAGGTGTGCATCAAGAAGTTATCAACCAAAGCGATTATGTGGTAGAAATTCCGCAATTTGGTACTAAACATTCTTTAAATGTATCTGTAAGCGGCGGTATTGTGATATGGGATGTTTTTCAGAAAATGCAGACTAATTCATAGCTTTATTTCGCAATTTTTCATCTATTTTTTCTAAAATATATAAATAATCTTGGTGATTGTTTACAAAATCTTTGTTTGTAACATCAATTACCAGCACATTTTCTTTGGGCAATGTTTTTATAAATGCGCGATAGCCTTGGGTGATGCGTTCTAAATAATTCGCTTGAATGTCTTTTTCATAAGATCGCCCTCTTTTTTGAATGTTTTGCAATAAATTTTCATTGCTTTGATGCAAATAAATATACAAATCGGGTGTTTTGACTTCTTTAGTCATGGCATCGAAAATGGCTTTATATAATAAAAATTCATCTGTATCAAGCGTTACTTCTGCAAAAATCAGCGACTTATAAATATAATAATCAGCAATCAATAAATTGTCTTTAGTTTTATAAAGGTGTAATTGTTCTTTTAATTGCGCAGTTCGATCAACCAAAAAAGAGGTTTCTAACGGAAAAGCGTATCGTTTAGAATCGTTATAAAACTTAGGTAAAAACGGATTTTCAACAAAACGCTCTAAAAGCATTTTTCCATTAAAATCTTGAGCTATTTTTTCTGCTAGTGTCGTTTTTCCTGCACCAATATTTCCTTCAATAGCTAAAAAATGAATTGTTTCAAAAGCAAAATCCTCAATAGGTAATTTTATGTGATCTATTTTTTTTATTTCCGATACATCAGTACATTCCATCAATAATTCTTGCGTTGTTTTATCTAAAACAGGATGTTTCCAATCGAAAACCAAATCATTAAGCGGTACCAGAACAAACTGCCGATTTTGCATTTCATTGTGCGGAATCTGTAAATTGGGATTTTTTAAAACTTCATTGTTAAAATAAATAATGTCTATATCCACCGTTCGGGCTTCGTAACTTGCACTTGTTTTAACAGTTCTGCCCAATTTTCTTTCGATTTGTTGTAAGGCAGCCAACAATTCTTCGGCTACTAAAGTTGTATGCACAAGCACACACATATTATAAAACGGAAAACTATTAAAACCCCATGCAGGCGTTTCATAAACTGCCGAGGTTTGTGTAACAATCCCTATATGGTTGTGAATATGGCGAATAGCATCTTCTAAATGGCTTTTTTTATCGCCCAAATTACTTCCTAATGCTAGAATAACTTTATGATATGTGTGCATATTGCAAAAATAATAATTGTTTCATTTCGTTCCCCGAAAAAAAGAATCCAATTTTTGTAACATTTTATACAATTATACTACTAATACAGAAAGATTAAATTTACAACAATGAATTTTTTAAAAAATGTATTAGCAACATTCGTAGGTATCATCTTGTTTTGCATGATGTCTTTCTTTTTGCTGTTGATTGTAGGCGTGGTTGCATCGGCAGGTGGTTCGTCTTCTTCGTCAAAATCAACCAAAAATAATTCGGTGATAAAGTTAGATTTAGCCGATGTTACCAATGATTACGGAGGCAGTGTTTATATTGAAGAATTTGATTTCCGAGAAACCAATAACGATGGTTTAATCAATGTGTTACAAGCGATTGAATATGCTAAAAACGATGATAAAATCAAAGGAATTTCTATTGAAAATAACAGCAGCAGTTTAGGTGTTACCCAGCGAAAAGCTATTATGGAGCAATTGGAAGCTTTCAAGAAAACGGGCAAATTTGTGGTGGCTTATGCCGATTATTATTCACAAGGAGAATATTATTTGGCTTCGGTAGCAGACACTGTGTATATGAACCCAATGGGAAGTATTGATTTTAAAGGTCTGGCATCGGAAGTCTTGTATATGAAAGATTTACAAGAAAAAACCGGAATCCACATGGAAGTAATTCGCCATGGAAAATACAAAAGTGCCGTGGAACCTTTTTTACAGCAAACTATGAGCAATGAAAACAAGGAGCAGTTAACCGTTCTTTTAAATTCGATTTGGGAATCGTATGTTGGAGACATTTCTAAGAATAGAAAAATTTCGGTAGAAACACTCAATAATGTTGCTACTAATTTGAATGCACGCAATGCTAATTTGGCATTAGAAAATAAATTAATCGATAAAATTGCATATTTGGATCAATACCATAGTGGTATAAAAAAAGCTTTAGGTATTAAAACCGATGAGGAAATCAATGAAATAGAAATTTTAGATTACATAAAAAACACTCATTTAAATAGCTCTAAAATAGCTGCTAAAGATCAAATTGCAGTAATTTTTGCGCAAGGTGAAATTCAAGGAGGCGAGGGAAGCGTGAACACCATTGGAGAAAAGTCCATAAACCGAGCATTGAAAGAAGCACGAACCAATGACAAAATCAAAGCTGTAGTATTGCGTGTAAATTCGCCAGGCGGAAGCGCATTAACATCTGATATTATTTGGAGAGAAATTGAATTAACCAAAAAAGTGAAACCCGTAGTTGTTTCTATGGGCGATGTTGCTGCTTCTGGTGGATATTATATTGCATGTAATGCCAACAGAATATTTGCAGAACCCGGCACAATTACCGGTTCAATAGGTGTTTTTGGAATGGTTCCGAATTTCAAGAAAGTGGCCGATAAATTTGGGGTGAATGCAGAAACAGTAAAAACACACGAAAATGCTGACGGATACAGTGTTTTTGAAGAAATGTCGCCAAAATACCGCCAAACACTTACCGAAAGTATAGAAATTATTTATGATACTTTTATTTCGCGTGTAGCTGTTGGTAGAGGCATTGATAAAGCAAAAGTAGATGAAATGGCACAAGGACGTATTTGGACAGGAACCATGGCAAAAGAATTAGGCTTAGTTGATGAATTAGGAAGCTTAGATGATGCCATAGCTTATGCAGCCAAATTGGTAAAAACCGATGATTACAAAGTAAAACTTTATCCAGAATATGAAATTGAATTAGCCGATTTGTTCCGTAAATTTTTAGGAATGTCTGTGTCAACAGCAGGACAAGATGCTATTAAAAAAGAAATAGGTACAGAAAATTACGAATTATTACAACGAATGAACTATTTAAAACAATCACAAGGCGTACAAGCAATGATGCCTTATCATTTGAGTATTAAATAATTTAAAGTTTACTTCAATTTTTTAAAAACTCTCAGCAAATGTTGTTGGGAGTTTTTTTTGTTCCCAATTACCAAATTGCAAATTTTAAACAACAATATAATCAAAAGCATAAAAAATAAACCTCTCAAAATAAAGTATTTGAGAGGTTTTTCTGTGGTCCCACCTGGGCTCGAACCAGGGACCACCTGATTATGAGTCAGGTGCTCTAACCAACTGAGCTATAGGACCGGCTACTTGTAGTTAGCGAGTGCAATATTACTATGTTTTTTTAGTATTTGCAAGCGTTCTTTAAATAATTTTTATTTTTTATTTTATTTCTTGGCACAACTCAATCAGTACACCATTTGTTCCTTTTGGATGCAAGAATGCAACTAATTTATTATCAGCTCCTTTCTTTGGAGTTTCGTTTAAAACAGTGAATCCTTCGTTTTTTAATCGTTCCGTTTCAGCTAAAATATCCTCTACATCAAATGCAATATGATGAATACCTTCGCCTTTTTTTTCTAAAAATTTTGCAATGGGCGAATCGGGATTTGTTGCTTCCAAAAGTTCAATCTTGTTGGGACCGTTCATAAAAAAAGAAGTTTTTACACCTTCGCTTGCCACTTCTTCCTCTTTATAGGCAGGGGCACCGAACAGCTTCTCAAATAAAGCATTTGATGTTTCCAAACTTTTAACTGCAATACCAATATGTTCAATTTTACGCATACTACTTCATTTTGTTTCTACAAAGATAAATATATATCTGTTCGATTTTTGTATTTTTGCAAACATGGAAACAAACAGACAAAAAAAGATGGGGGCTTTGTTACAAGCCGACTTAGTTGATATACTGCAAGGGGAAATCCGTAAAAACGGTATTTCAAACCTTATTATTACCGTTTCAAAAGTAAATATTACCACCGATTTATCTGTGGCAAAGGTATATTTGAGTATTTTTCCTACTGAAAAAGCGGGCGAATTGTTAAAAGCTATCCAATCAAATGCGCCGCTTATAAAACATGATTTGGCACAACGGGTGAAAAATCAATTGCGAAAAGTACCCAACTTGGTTTTTTATATCGATGATAGTTTAGATTATATCGAAAAAATCGATAACGCATTGAAAGGCGATGAAAATCCTATTGAAAACAGAGCTTTATTAGCTCGTAGAAAGAAAAAATAACATACTTTGAACACGGTATTCTACATAGCAAAAAGGTATGCTTTTAGTAAAAGTAAAACCAAAGCCATTAATATAATCACACGTATTTCAACCATAGGAATTGTGGTGAGCAGTATGGCTTTGTTTGTGGTGCTGTCGGTTTTTAGTGGATTAGAAAATTTTGCATTATCATTTGCGAATATGATTGATCCGGATTTAGTAGTATTACCATCAACCGGAAAAAAAATTGCGATTAGCGAACAACAAGAAAAAGAATTAGAAAGATTTCAGAAAAGTATCGCATTTTCAAAAGTGATTGAAGATCGGGTGATTTTTACCTATGGCGAAAAGCAAATTGTAGCTTTTATTAAAGCTGTTGATGCCAACTATACCAAAACGGTAGCTATTAACGAGCATATAGCATACGGGCAATGGCTGCAAAGTAATACCAACGATGCCGTGTTAGGAAATGGTCTGGCAAATGAAATTTCGGCAGGAATGTATTCCAACGAAAAGTTGCTTGAAGTTTTTGCAATGAAACCCGGAAAGGGGATGATTACAATGCCTGATGAGGCCTACACCAAACTTCCGCTTTATCCATCGGGAATCTATAGCTTGGAAAATATAGAAACCGACAATAAATATATTTACACCGATATTTCGGTTGGAAGAGATTTATTGCATTATAAACCAAACGAAGTTTCAAAAATTGAAATAAAACTATTGAATGCTGTATCTGAAAAAGATGTAATTGCCAATTTACAAAAGATTTTTCCGAATACCGAAATTAAAAATAGAGCACAACTTAATGAAGGTTTATACAAAATGCTAAAAACCGAAAGCTTGGCGATTTATCTCATATTTACCCTCATTATCATTGTTACGTTGTTTTGTTTAACAGGCTCATTAATCATGATTATCCTTGAAAAAAAGGAACATATAAAAACTTTGTTCGATATGGGATTCACTCAAAGAAAACTCCAACAAATATTTTTGTACCAAGGTCTAATTTTAGCAGTATCTGGAATTGTTGTTGGATTAACTTTAGGAGTTGTTATCACTTTATTGCAACAACATTTTGGCTTTGTGAAGATATCAGAAAACTTTCCTTATCCAATTGTTTTTTCATGGCAAAACGGAATTTTGGTAATAGTTACGTTGCTTGTTTTGAGTATAATAGCATCAATTATCGCGGCAAGCAGAATAAAGAATTTAATGAATCGATGAGGTTTTCTGTTTTAAACAAAAGCACCTTCGAATATATAAAAAAAATCGGAAGACCAATCTTCCGATTTTTTTTTAAATTATCACATGATGGGATAATTATCTAATACTAAAAGATTGTTGTTTTTCTGCGGGTAATTGTGCAAAACGTTCTTGGCATTCTTTAATCATTGTAATAGCTGCTGCTTTATCACCAAAACCATTGATTTCAACTTTTTTGTTTTCTAAGTCTTTATATACTTTAAAGAAATGTTCAATTTCTTTGATAAGGTGTTTGTTGATATCACCTAAATCGTTCAATTCGCGCATTAAAGGATCGCCTGTTGGTACACAGATGATTTTTTCATCGTTTCCTTTGTCATCTGCCATGTAAAACACACCAATTGGTTTTACTTCCATTAACAAACCAGGAATGGTAGGTTCTGTTGTTAAAACCAAAACATCTAACGGGTCATTGTCTAAAGCCAATGTTTCTGGGATAAATCCGTAATCTGTTGGATATTTCATTGATGAAAATAATAAACGATCAAATCGCATCATTTTTAAATCAAAATCGAACTCGTATTTATTTCTACTTCCTGCTGGAATTTCGATGAATACATCGAATTGTTCAACGTTTGTCATATCTGTATATTTCTTTATTTCAAAATTGCTTGCAAAAGTACGTTAAAATTCAGTTTCTTACAAATTAAAAATGGAATCCAAACACCACATTCACGCCCATTTTGCGTACATTGGGATTTTCGAGATAATTTCCGCGCCAATTTACGTTCACCCGCATACATTTAAAGATGTTACCAACACCCACAAAATATTCATAATAAACCTTGTCTGTTGGTGCGATATAAGGAATGTTTGAGGCGTTGATATCCCTGTTTTGCTGTGAAACATCGCCCCAAACTCCACGAATTCCAACAAACTCTCTAAGTGCCAATTTGCGCAAGCCTGGAATTCTAGAGAAAATTCTTCCGTTAAAATTGTGTTCTAAATGCAAAGCCACATATTCATCGGTAATAAATTCATAAAAATTCATTTGGCTGAAAGCGTTATCTATAATAAAATAGGATTGATTTCCAGGAATCACACTCATTAACCCTAATGGAACAGTTCCATAGGTTTTTCCGGCTTCTAATGTAGGGGTGAATCTACCAAAGCCGCCTACTAAGATTGGGTGGCGGTATAATAATTGCACTTTTTTGTAATCGAAATCGCTGCCCAACATGCCTTTCACACCCAATGAATAATTGAAAAATAAATGGGCGTAGTTGTAATCTACATCGGTTCGGTCAACGCCATAACCAACTGTTTTTCTGCGTGGTGTGTAATCCACTGATAGGTTGATTTCCGATTGATGCAATTCAGGTTGCACATTTCCGTTTTCGTCGTAATAAGCCAATGAAAAGGTGGGCGATGCAGAGCGCAATGTTTTGTAATGGAACGATGTTGAAAACTTTAGATTTTTTAACGGTTCTATTTCTAACCCGGCCGATGTTAGGTTGATGTTAGATAATTTACTATTATCGCCACTTGCCAACAAGGCACTCGATGCAAAACTTCTGCCCAAAACATCAGTAATGGGTGATAAAGAAGCTGCTATTTGCTCTACATCTCTGCGGTTTCCAGCAAAGAAAATAAAACGCGAATCTTTATCAAGCATAAATCTGCCCGAAATTCCGTATTTAAACTTATTGTCTTTAAAACCGTAAGCGGTGTATCCTTCCAAACGCCACATATCGTTTTGCCCAAAATAGGTTCTACCGCCGGCTCTTAAACGAAAACCTTCGATATCATTAAATCCAAACGAAGAAAAAATAGGGCCGTAATCAAAATTGCCTATTTGCACATAATCGCTCGCTAAAATGGTTGCTAAGTTCACATAGGTTTGAAAGCGTTTGTTTTGTTTCAGTTCGCTTAGCATGGTGTAAATGCCTTTTTCTTGTTCCGATAAAGGTTCAAAACGGTATCCTTCCCAAAATTCATCCGGACGATTCATCAAAGCTTCGTTATAGCTGTTTACTTCGCTTTTGTAGAAATTGACGGGTTTCTTTTTATCAAATTCAAATTGTTTGTAGAAAGTAGTTCTTTTGCCATACATTCCCTTTGATTTTTCGTTTTGACGGATACTGAAGTCGGTCATTAAATGATCTTTCGTAAGCAAGAAAACCGAATCGTTCAGCACATCAAATTCTTGTTCAATATAAATATCGCGTACCCAGTTGATATTGGCATCTTTGCTGATTGCCATATTTATTTTCTTGATTGCCCAAGTGCCGTCGTTCACCCAAAAATCGCCTTTAAAAGTTAGTTCGCCTTTTCTGCGCGGATAGTACACAATATTGTAGCATTTTTTGCCGTCGATGTCAGCCGTATCAGTCAAAACGTAATTATATACGTTGATGCCGGTGCGCGAAAGCGGGCTCACAAAATCTTTATCAAACAATTTTAGATAATTGTCGTAAATATCATATTCTACATACAAATCCTTTAAAAACGCCATTATGTGCTGGTTGTTTTCAAAGCCTGAATTTTTATTACCTGCTAAAATTTCTTTTTTTAAGTTGGCTACATTGTCGCCATAAACGTTTGATGCTTGTTCATTAATAAAGATGGGCAGATAGGTTTTTCCGGTGATATTGGAAGTGTCAACCTTTTCAAAAATAAATTCCATACCTTTAAATACGCGGCTTTTCATATAGGCACTGTCGATGGAATTTAAGTCGAATTCAATTTTTTCGTATTTTTGATAGGCATATTGGTCAAATTTATGCAACCCGTTTTTTCGGCGATTTTCCCATATTTTCCGAAGGATGTCTAGTGCCGGATTGTCTTTCTTTGAGGTTTTGCCCGTATATATTTTTATTTCTGAGAGAACATTATCTTCTCGCAATTCAATGCTTAGATCATAATTCACAGCTTTTTCAAGTGGCAAATAAACATCTGCAAAGCCTGTGAACGATACCACCAATGTATCTTGCTTGTTGTTGGATTCTAAATAAAATTTACCATCTTCATTTGTAATAACGCCCTCTGAAGTGTTTTTAAAATATACGCTGGCATAGGCAACTGGTTCGTTTTTCTCATCAAAAACTTTTCCGCCTACTTTAGTTTGTGCCATTACTTGCAGCGATAATAAAGTAATAACAATCAATAACAACTTTTTCATAAATAAAAAAACTCCAATCTTTTTTGATTGGAGTTACAAATGTAAATGAAATTTTACTATTTTTTATACATAACTTTTTTAACTGCTTTAATCACATCTTGTGCATTTGGCAACCATTCTTTTAATAAGGCAGGTGAATAGGGTGCAGGTGTGTCGGCAGTTGTAATGCGTTGTACGGGTGCATCTAAATAATCAAACGCGCGCTCTTGAACCATGTATGTGATTTCTGAAGCAACCGATGCAAACGGCCAAGCTTCTTCTAAAACAACTAAGCGGTTTGTTTTTTGTACCGATTTAATAATGGCTTCATAATCCATTGGGCGCACAGTGCGCAGGTCGATAATTTCACAAGAAATATTTTCTTTTGCCAACTCGTCTGCAGCAAGATAGGCTTCTTTGATAATTTTTCCAAAAGATACAATGGTTACATCGGTACCTTCGCGTTTAATATCAGCCACGCCTAACGGAATGGTGTATTCGCCTTCTGGTACTTCGCCTTTATCGCCATACATTTGTTCCGATTCCATAAAAATCACTGGATCATTGTCGCGAATAGCCGATTTTAATAACCCTTTTGCATCATAAGGGTTTGATGGTACAACCACTTTTAAACCAGGTGTGTTTGCAAACCAATTTTCAAAAGCTTGAGAGTGCGTTGCGGCTAATTGTCCGGCAGATGCTGTTGGTCCGCGGAAAACAATTGGCATAGTGAACTGTCCACCACTCATTTGGCGCATTTTTGCTGCATTGTTAATAATTTGGTCAATACCCACTAAAGAGAAGTTAAACGTCATAAATTCTACAATAGGTCGTAAACCGTTCATTGCAGAACCTACTGCAATACCTGCAAAACCAAGTTCTGCAATTGGTGTATCAATTACCCGTTTTGCACCAAACTCGTCAAGCATACCTTTACTGGCTTTGTAAGCTCCGTTGTATTCGGCAACTTCTTCACCCATTAAATATATTTTATCGTCGCGGCGCATTTCTTCGCTCATTGCTTCGCAAATAGCCTCTCTAAATTGAATTGTTTTCATAATATCATTATTGATAGGTGCACAAAAATATAAAATTATAATTTGTTACGCTTTATTTTATGAATAAAAAATATTATTGGTTTTTATAAATGATTTGTGAATATAATAATTACGAAAAATATTATTTTTATAAATAAATATGATTTACTTTGTTAGATGAATCCCTGGGAGTATTATGGATAAAAAAAGACAATCTTTTTTGTTAAAAATTATCACAATAGTTTTTACTTTACTGTGGTTTGCCTTTTTTTTTCTTTCATCATTTAGTGATGTTTTAGACGATCCAGGTTTTGGATTAACTTTATTATTGATGCTTTTTGCGTTTTTTTCGTTTATATTTCCTTTTGCTGGTTTGTATTTATGGTATTCAGATAATTTTAGATTAAAATCAAAATACTTAATTACCATTGCTTTTTCTTTAACACCGTGGATAATCGTTTTGTTAGTTTCGATAAGAAATACAATTCTTGAATGGCTATTTGGTTGATTTTTTAATTTAATGCTTTTATTAACCTTCTTCGCAGTGGCTGTGATGTTTTATATTTTGGTGCATTATATTCTGCAAAATCTAGTAGAAATCAATCATAAATAGTAAAAATTAAAATTGCTACAGAAAATCTAACACATTACCCCATAACCCCTTCCATCTTTTTTGGTTTTCTTTAACTCATTGCAGGGGCTAATTGATAAGTAAAATCCCACATAAAATTGTATTTTTGTAAATCATTCAAAAAAAGTATAAAAATACATGTCTAGCGTTATACGTTTATTGCCCGATCACGTAGCCAACCAAATTGCCGCCGGAGAAGTGGTGCAACGACCTGCATCGGTGGTGAAAGAGTTGCTAGAAAATGCCGTGGATGCGGGTGCAACTGCAATTAAATTGGTGATTAAAGATGCCGGAAAAACGCTTATTCAGGTAATAGATAATGGCAAAGGAATGAACGAAATTGATGCCCGCATGTGTTTTGAACGCCATGCTACGTCTAAAATTTCCATTGCCGAAGATTTGTTTCAATTGCAAACCAAAGGTTTTAGAGGTGAGGCATTGGCATCTATTGCGGCAATTGCGCATGTAGAGTTAAAGTCTAAAGAACATACTGCCGAACTGGGCACTCATGTGGTGATTGAAGGAAGCAAAATTATATCGCAAGAAATTGCGGTGGTTCCTAGCGGCACTTCGTTTTCTGTAAAAAATTTGTTTTTCAATATTCCGGCTCGTCGCAATTTCTTAAAGTCTGATCAGGTAGAACTGCGCCATGTAATTGATGAATTTGAGCGGGTGGCTTTGGCACATCCTGCTATTCAGTTTACATGCATCAACAACGGAAGCGAGCTTTTCAATGTGCCTGCATCGAATATCAGACAGCGTATTGTGAATGTTTTCGGCACAAAAACCAATGAAAAGTTGGTTCCCGTTCAAGAAACTACCGAAATTGTTGAAATACATGGATTTGTGGCAAAGCCCGAATTTGCTAAAAAGAGTAGGGGCGAACAGTTTTTTTTCGTGAACGATCGCTTTATAAAAAGTGGCTACCTGCATCATGCGGTTACTGCCGCTTTTGAAGGATTGCTGAAAGATGGTACGCATCCTAGTTATTTTCTGTATTTAACCTTGCCTCCCAACAGCATTGATATTAATATTCATCCCACAAAAACCGAAATTAAGTTTGATGATGAGCAAGCCTTATATGCTATTTTGCGCGCAACGATTAAGCACAGTTTAGGACAATTTAATGTGGCTCCGGTGCTCGATTTTCAAAAAGACAGTGATTTAGATGTTCCATACAGTTATGAAGGTACAAAATCGGTGGAACCAACGGTTGAAGTAGATGCTTTTTACAATCCGTTTGAAAGTATGAAAGCCAGCAACACCATGGCACAACAAATAGGTGCGGGATTTAATCCTTTTGAGAGTGTGAAGCCAAAGCCTTCGGGA
Source organism: Paenimyroides aestuarii (assembly GCF_024628805.1). Lineage (NCBI taxonomy): Bacteria > Pseudomonadati > Bacteroidota > Flavobacteriia > Flavobacteriales > Flavobacteriaceae > Paenimyroides > Paenimyroides aestuarii. The sequence continues at coordinate 2,104,979 of NZ_CP102382.1, forward strand.
ACGTCTTTTTCGGGCACGAATTCTTTTCAAGATAAAAAGCAACACCGTTCGGGCGGTTGGGAAACCCTTTACGAAGGTATTTCAGATGCCAAAGAGCTCATTCTAACATCTGCAAATCATCAAATTGATGAAGAGGTCATCACTGGTTCGCTGTTTGATGAGGAAACACCCCAAGCGGCAAATCATCAACAAACCTATCAATTTCAAAAAAAATACATCATTAGTCCCATAAAGTCGGGCATGATTATAATCGATCAGCGCAAAGCCCATCAACGAATCTTGTATGAACACTATGTGCATGCACTGGCAGTTAAACAAAATGCAAGTCAGCAGTTATTGTTTCCATTATCGTTATATTACACGGCTTATGAGTTGGAATTGCTGCGAAATATTGAACCACAATTGGTACAAATGGGTTTTTTGTTTGAGGAATTAACAAATGAAAAAATTGTGATTTTAGGCATTCCAGTTTCTATAACCGAAAGTGAAGTTTCAATTGTATTGGAAGATTTACTGAACGATTTGCAAGACGATGTTCCTAGTGATCACAGTGTTTTAAACGACCGTATTGCAAAATCATTGGCGCTGAGTTTAGCGATTAAAACGGGAACATATCTCACTGAAAAAGAACAAGAACATATAGTAAATAGTTTGTTTGGATGTACAGATCCGCAAACATCGCCTTTTGGCAAAACTACTTTTATTACTATGAAAGTAGAAGATATTGATAAAAAATTTATGTAATGAATCAGATTACCCCTGTAGTAAAACAATTGTTAATTGTAAACATAATCATTTTTGTTGGAACTTTTTTTATTCCGCAATTAATGGATTATTTTCCGATGTATTATTTTGAAAATCCCAGTTTTGAATTTTGGCAGCCTGTTACAAGAATGTTTTTACATGCCGGTTTTTTTCATGTTTTTTTTAGCATAATTGTATTATTTTCGTTCGGTTCGGTTTTAGAACAAATTTGGGGCGGAGCAAAATTTCTTATTTTTTATTTTGCATGCGGATTAGGAGCTTGTATTGTTGATGCTTTATTCAAATATTTTGTTATTCACGACACAGTAAATATTTTAGTTTTAAATGGATTTTCAGAAAGTAGTATATTTGAGTTGTTAGGAAAGGGCATGTTTGATAACCAATGGTCTGAGTTTGTTAGTGATAGTAAACTTCAAAATATGCTTTTGGCTTATATGTCTGTTTCGTTCGGATCCACAGGGATTATTTATGGTTTAATGGTTGCATTTGCTTTTATGTTTCCCAATACCAGCTTGTCATTATTCTTTGTTCCGGTACCAATTAAAGCAAAATATTTTGTACCTATTATTTTAACTTTGGATTTAGCATTCGGTTTTTTTGGAGGCGTATCTGTTTTCGGTAATGGTATTATAAATTATTTTTCTCATATCGGCGGTGCGGTTGTAGGTTTTATTTTAATGTGGATTTGGAGAAAAAAACAGTTTGATCAATTTCGTTGGGATAAATAACAAATTATGCAAAAGTTCGATATTAAAAACCTAAGTGTAGAAATTAAACTTATTATCGTTGTTAGCACTATCAGTCTTTTGGTAATGCTAATGAAGTTTGTTGCCCCTGGTTTCTATATAAGTATTATTGAACAATTGGCATTGTTTAGCAACTTTCAGGTTTTTAATTACCGCATTTGGCAATTTGCTACATACAGTTTTCTGCATGCTAGTGCTTTGCATTTATTTTTAGGTATGTTAATTTTATACTGGTTTAGTAATTTGTTTTTTACCTTTTTCAGTTCAAATCAATTTTTAAAAGCCTATTTTTTTGGGGGGATATTTGCAGGCGTTTTTTATTTTATAATAGCAAATATTCTTGGTATGCAAAGCTCAATGATAGGATCATCTGGTGCAACTGTAGCTTTGCTTTTTACTATTGTTGGTTACAAACCAGATATGCGGGTAAATGTAATTATTGCTAAAGTTCCTATATATTACCTAGCTCTATTATCTTTGGGAATAGATATATTTCAGTTTTTTACTGATAATGCTGGCGGACATTTAGCCCATTTAGGCGGCAGTATTTTTGGTTTTTGTTATGGAAAATATCTAGCAGGATCCCTTGATTTTTCATTTAAGCCGAAGAAAAAATCGAATCTGCGCACGGTACACAAAATGAATCCAACCAAAAATAATTCTACCAATAATAGCGTTCAACAAAAAATAGATGTTATCTTAGACAAAATTAGCAAGTCGGGATACGATAGTTTAACAAAAGAAGAAAAAGAATTTTTGTTTAAGCAAAAATAGATGTATGAAACAGCTAAAATGGTTCAATAAAACAGCCTACGTTATAAACATTATGTTGGTTATCCTAACATTAATGGGCTATGTATTGCCTTCTATGGCTCCAAAACTGTTTCCTTTTTTATCGGTTTTAACACTTATTTTACCTACACTTTTAATGCTGAATTTGGTTTTTGTTTTGTATTGGGCATTGCAGTTCAAAAAACAAGTGTTGCTTTCGGTTATCGTATTTTTAATCGGATATACTTTTTTTACAAAATTCTATAAATTCTACGCAACCAACAAAGAAATCTCAGAAACCGATTTTACTGTTTTAAGCTATAATGTTCGGCTTTTTAATTTGTTTGAATGGTTGCCCAATGAGAATGTACCGGAAAATATTAAACGATTTATAGAAGAACAAAACCCTGACATCATTTGCTTTCAAGAATATTCCAAGTCTGCTCGTTATGAATTAGACGACTATAAATTCCGTCATATTATCATGCACGGAAAGAAAATTAAAACGGGTCAAGCCATTTTTTCAAAATTCCGAATAATTGATGAAGGCGAAATTGCCTTGCCCAATTCAGATAACAATGTGGTTTATGCGGATATTGTAAAAAATAAAGACACTATTCGTGTGTATAGTATTCATTTACAATCGGTTAATATCAGTCCGGATATTAATGAAATTGATGAAAGCAAATCCAAGCGGATTTTTAACCGCTTAAGCGAAGCTTTTAAAGTACAGCAATTGCAGTCGGAATTAATTCAGGCACACATGCAAGACTTTAAAGGACACAAAATAATTTGTGGCGATATGAACAATACGGCTTTTTCGTATGTGTATAAAAACATTATTGGCGATATGAACGACGCCTTCGTAGAAGCAGGTAAAGGCTTTGGGCAAACCTATAGCTATAAATACTATCCGGCACGAATTGATTATATTTTGGTCGATGAGGTGTTTGATGTGAAAGAATTTAAAACCTTTAATACCTTTAAAAATTCAGACCATTTCCCCATCATGGCACGATTAAATATGAAAGATAAAACGGTGAAATAGTGTTGGTTTTCTGGATATTGTCTATAATTTAAAATAGAATTCCAGTTGCATGAATGCTTCCTATGAAAAAATTCTTAATAAAGATACAATTATATTGATTTTACCTAAAGGATTATTGCAAGAATTGGCAATGTTTACCATGCACACCACTCGCGGTGTATTGCATTCAAAAACAGAAGGTCATAAATACAACCGCTTATTTATACCAATGATTGGTGGCGAATTTATAAAGCAAGATTTAGCAATTCCGTTAAACCCAACAACGGTTAACTAAAGATTAAAAAAGGGTATTTTTCAATATCCTTTTTTTGTTATCAATAAAAAAGCCTTGCTATGCAAGGCTTAATTAGTTTTCTATCGTAACTAAAATATTAGTGAGTAGCTGGAGCTTCTTCAGTAGCAGCTGGAGTCTCAGTAGTAGTTTCAGTTGTAGTAGTAGTAGTTTCTTCTACTGGAGTAACTGGAGTTTCTTCAACAGCTGGAGTTTCCTCTGTAGTTGTAGTTTCAACTGTAGTTTCTTCAGTTGTAGTTTCTTTAGCTGTATCTTTACAAGAAACGAATGCTACAGAAGCTACTAATACTAATGATAATGCTAATTTTTTCATTTTTTTAATTATAAAAGTTAATTATTAATTCTCTACAAAGATATGAATTTTTTAATACCGCAATATTTTTTTATATTTTTTTTTAAAAAATATTTTTTACTTATAAAACATTGATTATTAATGGTTTGTTTTTTTGTTTGTGGTCGGTTTTATTATTTTCATCTCTTCAATTAGGTGTTTTGCACCTGCGTATTTGTCAATAACGAACAAAATATAGCGTGTATCTACCATAATATTTCTGCAAATAGCCGGGTCGTAATGAATATCGCTCATGGTTCCTTCCCAAACACGGTCAAAGTTTAAACCAATTAAATTTCCGTTTGCATCTAAAGCCGGCGAACCAGAATTTCCGCCTGTTGTGTGGTTAGTTGCAATAAAATTCACAGGAAGTTTTCCGTTTTTATCTGCATATTGCCCAAAATCTTTGGTATTGTATAGATCTATTAACTTTTTAGGAACATCAAATTCATAATCACCAGGAACGTATTTTTCCATAACTCCTTCTAAATAGGTTACGTGGCTGTAAGTAACCGCATCGCTTGGTTGGTAACCGTTTACTTTTCCGTAAGTAACACGTAAAGTGGAGTTGGCGTCTGGGAAAATGCGTGCATCAGGAAACAATTCTAACTGTGCCTTCATATAAGTACGTTGTAAACCTTCTAATTCTAACGCCATTTTATCATACTTTGGTGCTATAATATTAAAATAATTTTCTGCAAGGTTTTTTGCCAAGGCATAACCTGGGTCTTTTTGCATATTTTTAATTACGTCTTCTGCATTGCCGCTCATTAACTTTTGTAAACCATCGTAAGATGTTAATGCCGAGTTGGCATAAATATCATTACCTAATGCTGTGTAATCTTTATTTTTAATAGCATCTGGGGTTAAATTTGCAGGAGCTTTTGTGCCATATAATTTCATGGTTTCTGTAAAAATTCCATGATCCACATCTTTATTATAGTCTTTATATAAGGATGCTAATCCTTTAACTAAATTTTCTTTACGGTCGTTAAATCCTTGTTCGCCCACTTTTGTATAAGCATTTTCTAGCTGATACAAACGAAATCCAACAGAAAGCAACTCATTGTTTCGTAAAACAACTTCCATAAAATAGTCGCGTGCTAATGTATAAGGCGTTATTTCGTTATAAATTTTTTCAAACTGTGGCAACAAATCCCCGTATTCGTCCATTTTGTTTTGTTGCTTGGCACGTTTTAAAAACTCTTGTTCAAATGCTTTTTTTATAGCAACTGCATTCGATTTTTTTAAACCTTGACTTTCGCCAATCCATTTTTTCCAATAATTTGCAATTCCGGCATATTTCGATGCATACTGAATTTTTATAGCTTGATCTTGGCGCATAAACCCATCGGCTACTTTCAATGCCTTGTCGCGAATTTCAATTTTTGCCGGATTCAAATCGTTCACAATTTGTTCTACTGCAAAAGACGGCAAATATTCTTGCGTTCTCCCTGGATAGCCATAAACCAATGTGAAATCATTAGGTTCAACACCTTGTATTGATACCGGAAAGTAATGCTTTGGAGTGTATGGCACATTGTCTTTTGAATATTTCGCAGGGCGGTTGTTTTTATCGGCATAAATTCTAAACAACGAAAAATCGCCCGTATGTCTCGGCCAAACCCAGTTATCAGTATCCGATCCAAATTTACCAATAGATGATGGCGGTGCACCCACCAAACGCACATCTTCATACGATTCGGTTACAAACAGCATGTATTGGTTTCCTTCAAAAAACGTACGAATCATCACATTTTGCCACGCTTCGCGTTTGAATGATTTTTGCAAATCGTTCATGTTTTTTTGAACAGCAGCTTTTTTTTCGGCTTCGGAACTCAGATTGTCCACACCGCTCATGATTTCTTTGGTCACATCGTGAATGCTCACAATAAAAGTAACTTCTAAATCGGGATTTGGCAACTCTTCTTCATACGATTTTGCCCAGAAACCATCCTGCAAATAATCGTGTTCAACGGTAGAATGCGATTGAATTTCACCATATCCGCAGTGGTGATTGGTTAAAAGCAAACCCTTCGGTGAGATCACTTCTGCTGTACAACCGCCATTGAATTGGGGCACTGCATCTTTTAAACTTGAATTGTTTACATCGTAAATATCGGTAACCGACATTTTCATGCCCAAACTTTTCATTTCTTTTTCGTTCATTCCTTTTAGTAAAGAAGGAACCCACATGCCACCTTGTTGTGCGAAAATGGGAAAAGAAACCAATAACACGAACGTGCGTAGTAATTTTTTCATTTTAAGATTTGTTGATAGACTAAAAAATTAAAGTGCCCAAGATACAAATTTTAAACCATTTTTCTTTATGTTTGATGTTTTATAGCTTGATTTTATGAAGTTTTTACAATTTAATTTACGCTTTTTTATAATCACTCTGATTTTATTTTTGGTTGAAGTGTTTATTGCGATTTTTGTGCACGATGCTTTTATTCGTCCGTTTGTGGGCGATGTAATTGTGGTATGGCTGATTTACTATTTTTTGCGTACATTTTTAAAGATAAAACCCATTTATTTGGCGTGGTTTACTTTGATTTTTTCGTTTGCGGTTGAAACAGCGCAGTATTTTAAACTGGTAACTATTTTAGGTTTGCAAGATAATAAGTTGGCGCGAATTGTTATTGGAACATCGTTTTCATGGGGCGATATGTTGTGCTATGTCATTGGTTTTGGATTTTTGTTTTTGTTGGATAAAGATTTACGAGAAAATAATAATAAAAATTCAATTTGTCATTCTGAACGAAACGTAGTGAAGTGAAGAATCTTTTCTAAGACCTGAAAGATTCCTCCTTCGTCGGAATGACAAAATTGTGAATATGAATAAATAAAACAAAGTTGCTTTTATTTATTTGGAGAAAAAATCATTAAATCGCGTTTGTGTTTTTTAAATTGTTCTTTTTCGTATAATTGAATAGCGCGTTGATTGTGTGGTTCTACTTCCAGCACAATTTTTTTGTAGTTGTTTTCCTGTGCAAATTGCTTGATGAATTCCATAGCTTTTTTACCAATTCCTTTTCCTTGAAAATTTTGGTCGATATATAATTCATCTAGCAAAAGCACATTTCCGCTCATTTCAAAACTAAAAAATTGTATCAAAACCATGTATCCGCAAATTTCATTGTTAAAGGTAATCACAAAACAAACACCGGCTTCGGGTTTATTCACAAATTCAAAAAACAGTTTGGTAGTGGTTTCTCTGTTGATAGGATACCCATCAATTGCATAAAAAGCAACCATTAGGTTTACAATTTGGGGAATGGTTTCGGTTTTTAAAAGTTCAAACTTTATCATATCTTTGGAAATAAACTTAAAATTATGGAAAAACTAGTGAACAATTTTAGTTTTGGACTTTTCTTTTGGCAAATACTACCAATTGTAATGGTTGTTCCATTTGTTTGGGCATGTGTACTTTTAATCAAAAATCAGAAAGAAACTTCTATATCAAAAGCGGTATGGGTTGCTGCTTTTTTCTTTGTTCCTATTGTTTCTTCGGTTTTTTATATTGTGAATTCTTATGTGAATCGTAAGAAATGAAGATTTCAAAAATAATCAGCGTTATTGCAATTATTCAAAGTGTAGCTTTGATTTTATTGAGTACTTTAAAAACAATCAAAACTCAAATGGACTTAAATAACCCGCTGTTTCCTAAAGAATTTATTTACAATTTATTCTTTCAAGATATTATTATGGTTATAGTTCTTCTTTGTATCCTTTTGTTTCAAATAATTTTTTTTAGAAAGAAACTATATATATAGTCGATCTTTTTATTGTTGTTTTCTATCATAGTTTATAACATAGGATATTTCTTTCAATAAACTCCATCACAATTTTTGTAGCATTTTTGTTTTTCAGAATAAATGCTTGGTTTTTTTGCCCTAATTCATTTTTGTATGAAACATCAGCAATTAATCGGTTAAAAGTAGTTTTTAATTCTGCTGTATTGTTCACAACCAAACAACTTCCCAATGCAACTAAATCTTTTGCTTCTTGAAATTTTTCGTACTTAGGACCAATCACCACAGGAGTTCCGTAGGTTGCAGGTTCTAAAATATTGTGCAATCCGGTTTTAAAGCCGCCACCAACATACGCAATATCGGCATAAGCATAAATCTGCGTTAAAATACCAATAGTATCAATTAAGAAAACATCGGCATTTTTCAAATCTTCGGATTGATAATTGGTATATCGAACCGTTTTTTTATCAATTTTTGTAAGCAATCGGGAAATTTCTTCTTCCTTAATATTGTGTGGCGCAATGATAAACTTTACATTTTCACTATTATTAAGGTATGGCAAATAAATGGCTTCATCATCAACCCATGAACTGCCTATAACGATTGTTGTGGTGTTGTTTTTAAATGTTTCAATAAAATCTAAAGGTTGTGCACGTTCCACAATCTGTGCTACTCGGTCAAAACGCGTATCGCCGTGCACAGTGCTGTTTGAAAAACCAATGCTTTGTAGCAACTTTTGCGAGGTATCATTCTGAACAAAAAAATAATCGAAACTTAAAAGGGCTTTTCTGTAAAAACCGCCGTACCATTTAAAAAACAATTGGTTTTTTCTGAAAATTCCTGAAATCAAATACGTTGGAATGTTTCTGTTTTTCAGTTCGAACAAATAATTCGGCCAAAATTCATACTTAATAAAGAATACCATCTTAGGCTGCACAACATCTAAAAAGCGTTTCACGTTGCGCTTTGTATCTAAAGGAAGATAAATCGTAACATCTGCAATTTTGTTTTTTTTTCTAATTTCAAAACCAGAAGGCGAGAAGAACGTTAGCAACAATTTATATTCGGGATATTTCGCTTTAAAAGCTTCCATCACTGGCAAGCCTTGTTCATATTCGCCCAATGATGCCACATGAAACCAAATATAGTTTTGCTTTTTGTTGATTTGCTTTTCTAAAATAGCAAAGGATTGTTTTCTTCCGTCAACAAACAATTTCATTTTCGAACTAAAAAATCTCGAAATAGGTAGTAAAATTGCCGCTAAATTGATGCCTAACTGATAAAGAAAACCCATGAAACAAATTTAAGCAGTAAAAATACAAATTACCTTTAAATTGCCCTATGAAAAGATTTTAAAGATTGGAATTTCTTACATTTGACTAAAATTTTGAGAAATGATAAAAAATATCTTTACAACGGAAGGTGCCAACGAAGTGGTAAATCGCATTAATGATTTGCAACACAACACACCTGCAAAATGGGGAACTATGAATGTGGCGCAAATGCTGGCGCATTGCAATGTGCCGTATGCCTATACTTTTGAACCAGAACAGTTTAAGAAGCCTGGTTTTTTTATGAAACTAATGATGAAAGCTTTTGTAAAAAAAATAGTTACAAGCCCCAAGCCTTATAAACAAAACGAGCGAACTGCACCTGCATTTGTAATTAGCAACGAACGCGATTTTGAAACGGAAAAAGCTAAATTAATTGGCAATATTTTAAAAACACAAGAATTAGGCGCGCAGTATTTTGAAGGAAGAGAAAATTTTTCGTTTGGAAAAATGACAGCCACCGAATGGAACACGATGTATTATAAACATTTAGATCATCATTTGCGTCAGTTTGGCGTTTAAAAATAGTAAATTATGGAAAAATTACAGTTCACAATTGCAATCGAAGCTTCGGCACAAAAAGTGTACGAAAGCATGCTGGGTTTGAATGACAAAAGCACTTACGAAAGCTGGACAGCAGCTTTTAACCCCACATCAACCTATGAAGGTACTTGGGAAAAAGGTAGTAAAATATTATTTATAGGTACCGATGAAAAAGGCGAGAGAGGCGGAATGGTTTCCATGGTGGAAGAACATATCCCAGCAAAATTTGTTTCTGTGCGCCATTACGGTTTTGTGCAAGGCAATCAAGAAGTGACCGAAGGCGAATTGGTTGAAAAATGGTCGGGAGGTCATGAAAATTATACGTTTACGGAAGAAAATGGCGTTACAACCGTTACTGTGGATATTGATGTAATCGATGAATATTTAGATTATTTTAAAAAGATTTATCCGCAATCATTGCAGTTGTTGAAAGAAACCGTTCATCAGCAATAACATTTTAATTATCTTTGCAATAAAGCTACTTTAATTAAAATGAAAAAACTACAAATGGTTGACTTAAAAAGTCAATACGAACATATAAAAGAAACAGTAAACGCCGGTATTCAGGAAGTGTTGGATACAACAACTTATATCAACGGCCCAAAAGTGCAAGAATTTCAAAAGAATTTAGAGCAGTATTTGGGTGTTAAACACGTAATTCCTTGTGCAAACGGAACCGATGCTTTGCAAATTGCCATGATGGGTTTGGGTTTAAAACCAGGCGATGAGGTGATAACTGCCGATTTTACCTTTGCGGCAACGGTAGAAGTGGTTGCTTTGTTGGGTTTAACCCCTGTTTTGGTGGATGTGGAAGAAGATACGATGAACATTTCGGTTGAAGCCATTCAAAAAGCCATTACACCAAAAACCAAAGCCATTGTGCCGGTACATTTATTCGGACGCGCAGCTAATATGGACGCAATTATGGATCTTGCAAAAGAACATAATCTATTTGTTATAGAAGACAATGCACAGGCAATAGGAGCAAATTATACAGCTGCAAATGGTACAAAAACAAAAGTAGGAGCAATAGGTCATGTAGGTGCTACATCGTTTTTTCCTTCTAAAAACTTAGGATGTTATGGCGATGGCGGTGCTATCTTTACAAATGACGACGAATTGGCACACACTATTCGCGGCATTGTAAATCATGGAATGTATGAACGATACCATCACGATGTGGTTGGGGTAAATTCACGTTTAGACAGTATTCAGGCAGTAGTTCTAAACACAAAATTACCGCTTTTAGACAGCTATAACCAAGCGCGAAGAAAGGCCGCAAAAGCTTATAACGATGCGTTTTCTGTGAATGAAAACATTATTACACCTGCATTTGATACAACGGACGATGACCACGTTTTTCACCAATATGTTCTACGCATTACCAACGGAAAACGCAATGCACTTTTAACGCATTTACAAGAAAAAGGAATTCCGTGTGCCATTTATTACCCCATTCCGTTGCACAAACAAAAAGCGTATGCAGACACACGCTATAACGATGCCGATTTTCCGGTAACGAATATGTTTGCAGAGCAAGTAATTGCTTTGCCAATGCATACCGAATTAGAAAAAGAACAAATAGATTTTATCACAAAGACCGTTTTAGAATTTATTCAATAAGAGTATATTAAACATCAATTACTAATTTTAAAAACAAAAAACATGGGCAAATTTGTTGTAAGTAAAAGAAAAAACGAAGAATTTCAATTTAATTTAAAGGCTTCTAATGGTCAAATCATTTTATCGAGCGAGGGTTACACAACCAAAGCAGCTTGTATGAATGGTATTGAATCGGTTAAGAAAAACAGCCAAGACGAAACTAAATTTGAAACATTACAAGCAAAAAACGAAAAGCATTATTTCAATTTAAAAGCTACAAATGGACAAATTATTGGTTCAAGCCAAATGTATGAGTCAGCTGCAGGATGCCAAAACGGAATTCAATCGGTTATGAATAACGCTCCCGAAGCAGAAGTTGAAGAAGAATTGTAAAAACTTTTTTATGCAACAGTTTTATTGTTGCACATAAAATGGTTATATTTAATAAATTTAAAAATTAATTGTAATGGGTATTGTAAAAGTAATAGAAGTAATTGCGCAATCAAAAGTAAGCTTTGATGATGCTGTACAACAAGCAGTGGCAGAAGCATCAAAATCAATCAGAAATATTGATTCTGTTTATGTGAAAGATATGAAATGCCATGTAAACGATGGTAAAATTTCAACTTATGGTGTAATCTGTAAAGTATCGTTTAGAGTTGAATAAAACAAAAAAGTCCTCCATTGAGGGCTTTTTTTATGAGTTATAATTAACTTATATATTCATCGTAAACTAAAATAATTTGCCATTTGCCATTTATTTTTTTTACGAAGAATTTTTTTCCATATCCACACAAAAAACCGCAATCGTAATGATAAGATATAAAGGCTGTATTTTTTTGTTTGTTGAAGATTGGAAAACTAATGGCAACATACGGAAGGTATTTGTTTAGTGATTGATTTAAACTATCAAATTGTTGATCCGTTTTAATGTTTGTTAAATCGTAATCTACCAATGTTATATTATTTATTTTACCTTTTTGATAGTAACTATATTTCAAAGCTTTTATTTGATTTTCAAAAGCAACTTTGTCAAATTCCCCAAAATATTTTTCTGCATAGCCATAAAAATTATCTCCATCCATTTCCAAATCAAAAAGAAGCGGGTTGGCAAAATCAATCATATAATCTACAGAATCTTTTTTAAACTCAGGCAGTTCCAAAACAGCATTTATCACTTCGTAAACCAGAGGGTCGTTAATATATTTTTTTTCCATTTTTGGCGCAGCTTCAACAAGTTCTTTCTTTTTGCAAGAAGCGCAAATAATCATAATAAAACTCATATATAACAGAGCGTTTTTCATAGTGATAGATGATTTGTTGTGTTTTTATCAAATATACTACTATTTTAATGTTAATTTTGATTAAATACTAGTAAATGTATCAAAATAATGGTAAAATTACCGCTTTAAGCGTTATATATTGCTGTATCATTTGAAAGGATATTAAAATTTTCGATAAAAATGCCCCAAAAGTGAAAGACAATTTGGGGCATTTATAGGGAGATTTGCTATCGCTAACAATCAAAAATTCTATTTAAAATTCTTTTAGCACGTTTTTTAGTGAAATTGAACAGTTAACTATCAAACGATTGTAAGGAAACCAGTTTAGCGTATGTTCCATTTTTTGCTAAAAGTTCTTCATGTGTGCCTTGTTCTGCAATTTCGCCACGATTCATCACCACAATAACATCGGCTTTTTGAATGGTTGATAAACGGTGGGCAATTACAACGGAGGTACGGTTTGCCATCATTTTTTCGAGCGCATCTTGAACCAAGCGTTCGCTTTCGGTATCTAATGCAGATGTTGCTTCGTCTAAAACCATAATCGGCGGATTTTTTAACACGGCACGCGCAATAGAAATACGCTGTTTTTGTCCGCCTGACAGTTTTCCGCCGCCATCGCCTATATTTGTATTGATTCCTTCCGGTAAATGCTGAACAAATTCAAATGCATTGGCAATTTTTAACGCATCAATTACTTCTTCATCGGTGGCATTTTGTTTTCCAATGCGCACGTTTTCGGCAATACTTCCATTAAACATGATGCTGTCTTGGGTTACCAAACCTAACTGATCGCGCAGAGAAACCAATTGAATGTTTTTAATATCAGTGCCATCAAACAAAATATTTCCTTGTTCTACGTCATAAAAACGCATCAATAAATTGGCAATGGTACTTTTACCAGAACCCGACTGACCAACCAATGCAACGGTTTTTCCTTTGGGAATATCCAGTGAAAAATTCTTCAATACATTTTGTTCGCCATCATACGAAAAGGTTACATTTTTTATGCTTATTTGATCACTGAATTGTGTTATAGCAATAGATTGTTCGGTATCGCGAATTACATTTGGTGTATCAAGAATTTCAAAAACGCGTTCTGCGGCTGCTATACCGTTTTTAACCTGATAACTTGCCTTTGAAATAGCTTTTGCAGGCGTTAAAACGGTGTATGCCAAACCAATATAGGCAATAAAATCAGACCCTTTTAAAGAACCTTCTACCAAAACCAAATTTCCACCGTAAATTAATAAAACACCAATAACCACAATTCCCATAAACTCACTCATAGGCGATGCTAAATTATTTTTTTTGGCAATACCATTTGTCAAGATGTACAAACGATTAATGGAATCTTTAAATATTTTAGAAAAATAGTTTTCAGCATTGTATCCTTTCACCACTTTTAAGCCAGAAAGAGTTTCTTCGGTAATCGAAATTAAATAGCCATTTTCTTGCTGTGCTCTGGTTGATTTTCCTTTTAAACTTTTTCCAATTATAGAAATTACTAATGCTGATATAGGAATAAATATGAAGACAAAGATGGTTAATTTCCAACTTAAAGAAATCATTGCAATTAATGAAAAAATAATAGTCAAAGGTTCTTTTACGATCAATTCTAAAATCATAAAAAACGAATTTTGAACTTCATTTACATCACCCAACATACGTGCCATTACATCACCTTTTCTTTTTTCAGAATAATAAGAAACAGGTAAGGAAATAATTTTACTAAACATTTTGTCGCGTAAATCTCGAAGTACTCCGTTTTTAAGTTTCGTTAAATTTTGAAGTGCAAAATAATTTGATAAATTTTTAAGTAAAAAGGTAACTAAAACCAAGCCCACGGTTAGCATTAAGCCATATTGCACTCCATATTCCGTAGAATACTGATCTACGTAGTATGAAATGTAAGTTTTCCAATTTGCTAAAGCTTCAAAAAAACCTTCATATTTGGGTAAGGTTATATTTTCTTTTTTATTTTCATCGAAAAGCACCGAAAGCACCGGCATGATAAAAACCATCCCCAAAGTTGCAAATAGTGCATATAGCACATTAAACCCAACATTTGCAACAATATTGAATTTATAGTTTTTAGCAAACGGAAATATCTTTTTTAAATTTTCGTCCATTAATTCCATTTCATATCGTTAATAATACGTTGAATTTTATCTGCAAGATATTCATCGGCATCTTTTATTTCTTCAACGTTTTCAATAGGTGTGTTGGTGCTAAAATAGAATTTAATTTTAGGCTCGGTTCCACTTGGACGTGCACAAATTTTAGAGCCGTCTTCTAAATAATAAATCAACACGTTTGATTTTGGTAAGAACAAAGGCTCGGTTTCGTTTGAAAACAAATTAGTAGCGATTGAACTTTGATAATCTTCTACAAAAACCACACGTTCACCAGCAATTTCTTTCGGCGGATTGTTGCGCAATTCGGTCATCATTTTGGCAATTTCTTCGGCACCGTCTTTTCCTTTTTTAGTCAACGAAATTAAATGTTCTTTGTAATAGCCAAAATCGGCATACAAGTTTTGCAACTCTTTGTAAACCGATGATCCAGATGCTTTTGCAATAGCCGCAATTTCGCAGATCAATAGGGTAGAAGCCACAGCATCTTTATCGCGAACGGCATCGCTCACCATGAATCCAAAACTTTCTTCTCCACCGCCAATAAATTTTTGGTCAGGAAAATCTTTTATAAATTTCGCTATCCATTTAAAACCGGTTAATCCCACTTTACAATCCACTTCGTAGGCTTCGGCAAGTGCCAAAATCATTGGTGTTGATACAATGGTTGATCCTATAAAATGTTTTTTACCTTCTAATTTTCCCTCGCGTTTCCATTGTTCCAATAAAAAGGCAGTCATAACCACCATTGCCTGATTTCCACTTAACAAAGTCATTTTTCCTTCGTTATCGCGCACGGCAATTCCCAAGCGGTCAGAATCGGGATCGGTTCCTATCACAATATCGGCGTTTGTTGCATGTGCCAAATCAAGTGCCATTTGCAATGCTTCCGGTTCTTCTGGATTGGGCGATTGAACCGTAGGAAAATCTCCGTTTGGTTCAGCCTGTTCCGCCACAATATGCACATCGGTATATCCTGCTTTTTGTAGAACATTCGGAATGGCTTTGATCGATGTTCCGTGGAGCGATGTATAAACGATTTTTAAATTTTTACGCGCATTTTCAGGCAGATTAAAGGTAGAATTTTCTATGGATGATTGCGCAAAGGCTTCATCGATTTCTGTGCCGATATATTCAATTAATTCCGGGTTTGAATCAAACAAAACATCTGAATAATCCAAACTGTCAATCACTTGGATAATTTCTTTGTCTTGCGGTGGAACCAATTGTCCGCCATCTTGCCAATACACCTTGTAACCGTTGTATTCTGGGGGATTGTGTGATGCGGTTAACACAATTCCTGCATGACAATTTAAGTATCGAACCGCAAAAGACAATTCGGGTGTTGGGCGTAAATCTTCAAACAAAAATACGTTGATTCCGTTTGCAGAAAAAACATCGGCAACTACTTTTGCCAATGATTTACTATTGTGGCGGCAGTCATACGCAATGGCTACCTTTATTTGCTCGTTTGGAAAACTTTGTTTTAAATATTGTGATAAACCTTGGGTGTTTTTTCCCAAAGTATATTTGTTGATTCGGTTGGTACCAACGCCCATAACGCCTCGCATTCCGCCGGTTCCAAATTCTAAATTGCGGTAAAAAGCGTCTTCTAATTCTTTTGGCGAAGAGCTTACTAATTCTTTAACTAAGTTTTGTGTTTCTGCATCAAAAGGATCTTGAATCCATTTATTGCTTTGTTCTAATATGTTTTTTGGGATTTCCATTTTTTAATAAATTAAATTATAAGTTGCTTTTTGTGGATATTTTATAACGCGGTTCGTTGTTTTTTGTTCTAAGGATAATTTCTCCCAAGAAACCTGCCAAAAACAATTGTGTACCTAATATCATGGCGGTAAGCGAAATATAAAACCACGGATTGTTTGCTACCAAAACAGCCGGTTCGTGCACAGAAAGCTTGTATAGTTTATAGATGCCGATAAATGCTGCACTGCAAAAACCAACGATAAACATGATTACGCCCAAAGCTCCGAACAAGTGCATAGGGCGTTTACCAAATTTGGATAAAAACCAAATAGTAATTAAATCTAAAAAACCGTTTACAAACCGATTCATTCCAAACTTTGAAACGCCGTATTTTCGCGCTTGGTGCTGTACTACTTTTTCACCGATTTTGTTGAAACCTGCATTTTTTGCCAACACAGGAATGTAGCGGTGCATTTCGCCATACACATCAATGTTTTTTACCACTTTGTTGCTGTAAGCTTTTAAACCGCAATTAAAATCATTTAGTTGCACACCCGAAGTTTTGCGAGCCGCCCAATTGAACAATTTCGATGGAAGGTTTTTAGAAACAACGGAGTCGTATCGTTTCTTTTTCCAGCCCGAAACTAAATCGTACCCATCATTTACAATCATTTGGTACAGAGATGGAATTTCATCGGGGCTGTCTTGCAAATCGGCATCCATTGTAATAACCACATCGCCTTTTGCCATTGCAAAACCAGCGTGTAGCGCCTGCGATTTTCCGAAATTTTTCTGAAAACGAATTCCCTTAACATGCGTATCGGTCACAGACAGTGTTTCAATAATCTTCCAAGAGTCATCGGTGCTTCCGTCATCAATAAAAACCAATTCATACGAATAGTTGTTCTGTTGCATTACTTTTGTAATCCAAGCGTGTAATTCAGGTAGTGATTCCGCTTCGTTCAGTAAAGGAATTAGTAAAGTAATGTTCATTATTGGTTGGTTTGTGCTGAAACTTCTGATTTATTTTTAAAGGTCAATGCAATTAATAAACCTGCGATTGATGCACCCAAAACGGTTTGTGCATAATTGAAAAACAAGGTTTTAAGAGAAAAATTTTCATCGGCATTATTGTTCACTATGCTAATTTTCTCGTTAATTTCAGCTTCGGACAAGTTTAAATCTTTACCAATTTTCTGTGTCATTTCAATCATTAATTGATTATTCACGATTTTTGCTTCTGGATTTACAAAGTTGAACAATATATATTGAATAATATAGTTTGCAAGGAAACCTAAAACAATCATTATAAAAAAAGCAGTAAAACCTTCTTTAAAAGTAATAAGGTTGTTTAAACGTTTTTTAGTTATCCATATACAAGAAATTCCTAAAATCAGTACCACCACAATGTTTACAATGGTTAGGTATGATTTCACAAACAAGGTGTAATCTGCAAAAAAAACAATAAGGTTTACCAATACATAATAAGCCATTAAAATAAAGCCGAAAGTTAAACCTGTTTTTTTACTTATAATATTCATAGAATGTTGCGTTTTATAAAATCTTACAAATATACAAAAATAGGTGGTAGAAAATTTTACTGTTTTGTAATAAAAAAAGTATAAAGTTATAGTTGCAGATTAAAAATATGTTATTAAATTTGCATTCTGAAAAATAAACAATTACATAAAAAGCTGTTGTTTTGTTTATACCTTTTTGAAAGATAAAAGCATCAGAACAAAAAGCAGCCATTAATTTTAAAACAAGATTTACAATGAAACAAGGTATTCACCCAGAAAATTACAGATTAGTAGCGTTTAAAGATATGTCTAACGAAGACGTATTCATCACCAAGTCAACAGTTGAAACAAAAGAAACAATTGAAGTTGATGGAGTAGAGTATCCAGTTTTTAAAATGGAGATTTCGCGCACGTCGCACCCATTCTATACAGGTAAATCTAAATTAATTGATACAGCAGGTCGTATCGATAAATTCAAAAACAAATACGCTAAATTCAAAAAATAATTTTTGGATGTATAATCATATAAAAGCTCTACCGAAAAGTAGGGCTTTTTTTGTTGGTATTTAAACTGTTTACCTAAACAAAATCTTTGTAACTTTAGCCTTTATAAATAAACATAAAATGAACTACATATTATACGACGGATCGGTGCGTAACAATTTGTTGCCTTTTACCTTTACACGACCTGTTGCCGATATACGCATTGGAATTTTAACTATTCGCGAAAAATGGGAAAAATATTTAGGAACTACCACCACTACGGTGACCGAAGAATATTTGTCTGAAAAATTCCCGATGGTTGAAATGGCAGAAAACGTAATGATAAATGCATCATTTTGTCCCAACGAAGTTTTAGTGGAAATGATTCAGTTTTTGCAACCCAAGCAGGCGATTGTAAAAAACGATGAAATTATTGCATTCTTTACGACTGACGAACAAGAAGAAGTGGTTTTTGAAGATTATGAACTGCTAGAAATCGAAGCAGATTGTTTACAAATAGAGCATACTTGGGATATTTTTCAGAAAAACGATCAAGCAATTCGCGAGGATTTTGAATTGCTAACAGAAGACCGTAAATCGCAACCTATCCCGTCAACAGTGAACGTGTTGGGGACTGAAAATATTTTTATTGAAGAAGGTGCTGTATTAAACTTTTGTACCCTAAATGCCACAACAGGACCTATTTATATAGGAAAAGATGCTGAAATTATGGAAGGATCTGTAATTCGTGGACCATTTGCATTGTGCGAGCATGCACAAGTGAAATTGGCAACAAAAATTTATGGTGCAACAACGGTTGGTCCGCATTCGCGTGTGGGAGGTGAAATTAATAATTCGGTTCTTTTTGCGTATTCCAACAAAGGTCATGATGGTTTTCTAGGAAATGCTGTTTTGGGCGAATGGTGTAATATTGGTGCTGATAGCAACAATTCCAACCTTAAAAATAATTATGAATCGGTGAAGTTATGGAATTATGAAAGCGAACGTTTTGAAAATACTGGTTTGCAGTTTTGTGGTTTAATGATGGGCGATCACAGCAAGTGTGGTATCAATACCATGTTTAACACAGGTACTGTGGTTGGTGTGGCTACCAATATTTTTGGTGCAGGTTTCCCAAGAAATTACATTCCAAATTTCACATGGGGTGGTGCACAAGGCACACAAGTCTATTTGCCAAAAAAAGCGTTTGAAACCGCAAAAATTGTTATGAGTCGCAGAAATGTTGACTTTACCGATTTAGACGAAGCTATATTAACCCATGTTTTTAATGAAACCAAAGAGTGGCAGAAATAAATACAAATCGCTTCTATTTTTGGAAGCGATTTGTTTTAATTATAAGGCACCAATTCAGGTCTGCCGTAATTAAACTGTTGCAAATCAAAATTGGTGTTTCGCAAGTTATTTGTTTTAATGATATTGCGTCCGTTTCCTGGAATACTTGGATAAAAAGCCAATGATAGCTGGAAATTGTTAAAAACCAAATAATCGTTGCTTATCACAATACCCAAACCAATTTTACTGTACATATCTTTGGTTACAAAACGGTTATCGTTATCGCCCATAAAGCCTAACGAGGTGCTTAAAAACGGACTGAATCGAAAGCCTAACACATCATACGGCGCATAGGATTGCAACTGAAAATTCAGTAAAACTTTCTTAGTTCCGCGCAATTCATAACTGTCAAAACCATCAATTCCGTAAATTCCATTCAGGGTAATTTTATCCATTGCATAGTCCCAACGGTTTAATCCCACTACAATTTCTGGGTTAAAAAAGTGTCTAAAACGCCATTTGCCCCATTGATACAATTTAGAAAAATACAAGCCTTCAATTCTTAAAACGCCTTCTTCTAAATGATTGCCATTCATAAAACTGCCCCATTGCACTTCACCCCCAAAATACCCAGAGCTGGTATATTTTCCCAATGAAAATTTGGCTCCAATATAAGGTCTGTTGATGTTGTTTTTTCGTTGCATACCGGCTGTAACCATAAAAGTTTTTCCAACTGCAATATCTTCAATCACATCATAATAAAAAATATAACGGTCTTGTACAAAGTTAATCGAAGCCAAACCAACAGTTGCCAAATACAGTTTTTGATCAGTATAAAAGTTATAAGGATCATATTCGCCAATGGGTTGTTCCGTGTAATTGCGATTAAAAAAACGCAGCGAAGTAACCAAATTGGTTTGTACTTTATGCAGATTATTGTACCTGTAATACAATGGTTTGGAGTGTCCCAGCCACACATCCAAATCGTTCGATTTGAAACTTTGCAGCAATCTTTTTCCTTCTAAATTAGGCACCGAATCTTTTGAAGCATTTTGCAGCAAAGTAAAACCTCCTGCCAAACGAGTCATCGGGGTAAAGAAGCGACGGTTGGCATAGATTTGTTTGGTATAATTTCCCAAAAGATCCAAATTGTAAAAAACACCGGCATCTATATATGTTTGTCCAATATTGTTTAGTTGATATTGGGTGCGATAGGCGTGTCTGCCTTCTTTAAAACGGGTGCGGTATTGATTGTTGAAATAGTGACCAAAACCACCAAAATTGCGGGTTGTTAAGTTCAATCGGGCACTCGAGGTGGATAAAGATCCTGTGGGATACCAACTCCAAGAATCTAAAACTTTTATTTCAATATCAACCGAATCGTTGTTTTCTGAAAGATTAATAGGTTTAACCGAAACCCTGCGAATATAGCGTTGCGAGCGCAATAAACGTTCTGATTCTTTCAATTTAATAGAATCGAGTGGTTGGTTGCGTTTAAAAAGCAGCAAACTGCGCACCGTGAATTTTTTGGTTTTTAAATGCAAGCGATTTCCTAATTTCTCTATTGATTTTGTTGGAACACGCGTACTGTCTTGTATCGAAAACCCAAATGGATCATACGTTTCGATATTAATTTTCCGAATAATTTTTCCTTGAAATTTCTCAAAATCGTAATCAATGTCGGCTTGTTTTACGGCTTGTACATTGGTGTTTACGTTGCGTGGTTTTTTTCGAAAAATCAACTTGTGCAATTGCCGGGTAAACTTTCCTTTTTTAGAAAGATCTTCTATTTTTTGCATCTGTTGTTGCGTGGTTGAAATACTGTCTTTCGTTTGCGAAAACGTACTGCAACAACACAAGCAACATATTATAATGAAATAGAAATGATACTTTTTCAAGGCTAAATTTTAAAAACATTAAAGTACTAAAAGTTTTTAAATAGAAACGATGCTTAGGTGTTAATTTCTAAATCTTTAATATAATCTTCATATTCGTAGAAAAACAACTCAAAATTTCCCATTTTTTCTGCGAAAAATTCATAAATTTCTTCCCAAGTTGCTTTGTTGTTCACGCTCACTTTTTTATCGATATCAACCCAAATTCGGCTGATTAATTTTCCATTGGGCAAATAATAATTGCGTTCAAAAATAGCGTCTTCTAAAAACTCTTCCAACAAAATCGTTTTTAGCGATTCTATCTTTTCAAAGTAAATTTTGCGTTTTTCATCGTCTTTTGGTTCAATTTCCAATGCTACCTGCGCCGTTTTGTTGTCCACAAAAAATTTAAAGGCAACGTCTTTTATCTTGGTGTTGTGCAACAACCATTTGCGGGGATAAGCTTCTGCAAAACCTGTCCAGAAATCTTTTTTTATTTGTAGTGCTTCTTCTTTACTAAACATTGTTTATATTTAAGATATTTTTGTGTTATGCAATTCGATCAATTTTTAGAAAAAATCAATGTTGTGGTTTCCCAACCTTTGTTTGCTCTTGATGCCCATTTAAAAATGGCACCGTTAGAGCGTATTCAATACCTTCAAAATTACGATTATTCTGCTCAAAATCCTAAAGCATCTGCGGTTTTAAGTTTGTTTTATCCAAAAAACAATGCGGCTCATTTGTTGCTCATTGTTCGCTCATCCTATCCCGGGGTGCATTCCTCGCAAATTGCTTTTCCAGGTGGAAAAAGAGAGTTGACCGACAAAGATTTGCAGGAAACTGCCTTGAGAGAAACCACAGAAGAGGTGGGAATTGCTGCTTCAGAAATCGAAATTGTGAAGCAATGGAGTGATATTTATATTCCGCCGAGCAATTTTATGGTGTCGTCGTTTATGGGTATTTCCAAAAACACGCCACAATTTATCTTACAGCCCGATGAGGTGAGTGCTGTGATTGAACTGCCCGTTTCCGAGCTTTTAAGTGATGCATTAGTGCAAAACGTGGAAATGACCACATCGTATGCCACCAATATTTCGGTACCAGCTTTTGTGATTGAAGAACATATTGTGTGGGGTGCAACCGCCATGATATTGAGTGAAATAAAAGAAACATTGAAAGTGGTGTTTTAATTTTTATAGTGATTAAATTGAACAAAATTTATATTTTTAGCGGGTTAGGAGTAGATGAACGGGTTTTTACAAACATTGATTTTTCCGATGTACCTGCGCAATTTATACCGTGGATTGCTCCCTTAAAAAACGAAACCATCGAAAGCTATGCCCAACGCATTTCAAAAGATTTTGAAAAAGACTGCATTTTGATAGGATTGTCTTTCGGCGGTATGTTGGCTGTGGAAATTGCTAAAATTATTCCCGTTCAAAAAGTTATTCTACTGGCATCAGCAAAAAATAAAAACGAACTTCCCCAATGGTTTTTGCTTGCCGGAGCACTTCAATTGCACCATCTTGTTCCTACTTTTTTGCTAAAATCGACCAATTTTTTCACCCATTGGCTTTTCGGAGTACATTCTTCAGCAGAAAAAAAACTTTTAAAAGCCATCATAAAAGATACCGATGCGCCTTTTTTACATTGGGCAATCGATCAAATTGTGAATTGGAACAACCAATATATTCCCACTAATTGCATACATATCCATGGAACCAATGACCATATTTTGCCTATAAAAAACGTACACGCCGATTATATCATTCCAAATGGCGGTCATTTTATGACGGTAAATAGAGCAAAAGAAATCGAAAAACTGCTTAAAAAAGAGTTGGTACAAGGCAGTGAAAATGTTAAAAAACAATGATAACGTGCGATTAAATAATATCTTTGCTTTTTAAAACAGTGTATGAGTTTATTCAGAAAAGATCCGTTTGGAAACATCATTTTTATAAAAAGATGGCTTATTCGTGTATTTGGCTTTTTAACCCACAAGCGGTACCGCGGCTTTAACGAATTGGTGATCGATGGCTCTGAAATCATCAAACAACTGCCCGAGAACAACGTACTTTTTATATCGAACCACCAAACCTATTTTGCCGATGTGGTGGCTATGTTTCACGTGTTTAATGCCAGTTTAAAAGGCAGAGAAGACAACATAAAAAACGTGTTTTATATTTGGAATCCCAAAATGAATATTTATTATGTGAGTGCCAAAGAAACCATGCAAGCCGGCATTTTACCGCGCATAATGAGCTATACCGGAGCCATTACCGTTGAGCGAACATGGCGAGAAAAAGGCAAAGATGTCACCGAAAAAAAAGCAGTAAACCCCAACGATACCGAAAATATTAAAAAAGCCTTGCAAGACGGTTGGGTGATTACTTTTCCGCAAGGAACCACCAAATCTTTTAAACCCGTGCGAAAAGGTACGGCACACATCATTAAAGAACACCGACCAATTGTGGTGCCTATTGTGATCGATGGATTTCGCCGTTCGTTTGATAAAAAAGGATTGTGGCTAAAGAAAAAAGGTATCTTGCAAACTTTTACCATTAAAGAACCTTTGCAAATTGATTACGACAACGAAACGATTGATGAAATTGTTGAAAAAATTGAATATGCTATTGAGCAACACCCATCGTTTTTAAAAGTAATTCCGTCTGAAATTATTGAAAACGATACCAAATTGAACAAAGAACGCCGTTTTCCGTTTGATTATTAAAAAAATCCAATTCCCACGGATGCACAGATTTTATTCATTAATTATCCAACTTATTGAATGCAACGCATTGAAAATCTGTGAAATTTATTAGTCACCTGAATTCTATTAAAACCAAATAGGCACATAGAAAAATAGCGTTAAGCATCATATAATCAAACTTTAACCTATCTGTGTATCTGTGATAAAAAACCATTGAATAGCATTGTTAAGATAAATTTATATCGAAAAGTCCATTAAAAAGCATTCAACGGAATATAAAATCCCAATGAAAAGGTAAAACCTTTAATGGGTTTTACATCTTGTTTGGTTTGCATATCAAAACCGTAACCAACGCCCAATTCCAGCATAGTTGCGATAGACAAGCCCACTTTTGGTGTAACAGTATAAGGCGTGATTTCACCTTCGGCAAACGGAACAATCAATCGGTTAAGAGTAGGGTAGAAGGTAAAACTGCCTTCGGGTATCACCACAAACTGCTCTCTAAAATAGGCCATATTGGCATTGGCTTCTAGTTTTATGCCTACTTCGTTTTGTGCCAACGGCTGCATGTAATAGCCACCCACTTTTAGCACATTGCCCGCCTGCGATTGATACGAAATACTAGGACCTACCAAAAAATCTTGTGCCTGGGAACAAAACCCCATTAATAAAGCAACTGTTAAAAGTGTTTTTTTCATAGCGAACTGTTGTTTTTGCTAAGGTAGTGAAAAATAATTTCTCTTTCTAAACATCTCTTATACCTTTATCCCAAACCTTTTCAATTTTTGGAGGGACTCAAACGCTTTTATTAAAGATTGCTCTTTGATTGTTTCTTTTTTTGCGATGGCGGTTTGGATGGATTTTACATTTCCTAATTCCGGAATAGTAAAAATTTTGGTTTGATTTGCAATATCAATAATTCTTTTCCAGTCGTCTTTTGAAAGAAGTTTTAGTCGTTCAAAGATTAAAGTCTAACATCATAAAAATTAGGCAAGTATTTATATATATCTTTATGCTTTTCAACTTCAACTTCTGTGGCAATTCTTTTATCAATAATATCTTTTAAGGCTTCATCATTAGAAATATTTTTATTTATTAAATCTATTTCTTTGGAAGTAAGGTTTGGAATATCAATTTTATAAACAGAATCATCATTCTTTATAAAATCAAAATCAGACAGATTTAATTCTTCAAATGTTTTATCAGATTCCGTTATTATACCACCAAACGTAAACATTCTTGCCCCTCTATTTTCTTGATATAAAATGTTATATAACTGTTGAAATATTATATTTTCACCGTTTCTGTTTCTATCCTTAATTGTTTTATTTATCAATTGAGATAACATTTTTCTAATAGTATTGAAATCTTCTCCTCCTGATAAATCTTTTTCTGTCACATTAAATGGTGTAAGACCTCCAAACTTCTCCCTAAACTCTTCAACCGTATAGATTTCTCCCGATTCGTCACTTTTTAATTGTCTATTACAACTCATTAAATAAATACTACCAACAGGTAATTTATTCATTAAAATAGCCAAATCTTCAAACATAAAGTTTTCTAATGAATCATCGTAGTCTAACCAAACAAGAGTTTTCTTAGTTAAATCAATTTTAGGTAGAGCTTCTGTGCTTGATTCTTTTTTGATATTAATAAATGAATATGGACAATTTACATTAAGCTTATCCATTGAAAAACCACCTGCCTCAAAACTATGCATTTCATTAATATGTAGTTCTTTATGGAATAATTTAAAATCAGTAAATGAAAGACCTCCCAAACCAATATATTGGTATCTATCTTTATATTGATTGCAAATGCGCAGAAAACTTGAAAGTAGCATTTTTCTCTCAGTAAACTTTGCTGGTCTTGTTTCGTAATTTAATCTCTTGGGACTATTCATTTTCTAAATCTTCCATTTTGATATAATAATAAAATGTCGTTTCCCCAAGCTCCTTATAAGATTTTGAACCAGAGTGATACTTTACTTTATTAGCTATATCTTTTTTTACATCATAAGCAATTCTGACAAATTCTTTTCTTTGAGCTATCAGGTCAGTATCAATTTCAGGAGCGGTAAATTTTCTTTTTTCAGGAGAGATTGGTACGCTTTTCATATCAACAACAGATATTTTCGTTTCTTGTTCTGCTAAAAGTTTCCTGTAATTATTTGCTTCATCTCCCAATTTAGTTATTTGTTTTAAAAATGGAATTATATTAGAAGTTGCTTCTCTCATATAAACAAGAACCGATTTGTAAATATCAGAAGTTGTATCAATTCCTTTTTTAGTAGTCGTTAGGGGAAGATTTATTGTTTCTTCTGCATCTAAAAATACAATTCCACGAAACATGACATAATCCATATGCCATTTTGGTATACCTGAAGTTCCCCAACCTGTTGCTTCTGTTTTATCAGCTTCTAAAACCAACCTGTCATTACAGTAAATATACCAACCTGAAACACTTGGGTTTCCAACCTCTCCCAGTCCTGCAATGACTCTAAATTTCACTCCGTCTTTTTCTCCCTCATAGAAATATGGCTCCGATTGCTCATTAAATACTTTGATGTCTTTACTATCTAGTTCCTGATCATTAAGCGTTATTTTAATTTTTTTCTCTAAACTAAAATTTAACAAACGTTCAATATCACCTTTTAAAGTACTTAAAAATTCTTCATCTTCAAACAAATCTGCAACCTCACTATGAAGATTAGTAACCTTTACATAAGTGCCATTTTCAGATAAATTACAATTTTCTTCAGTTATATTAACGTATCTAAAATCCCAATCTTCAATCTCTTTTTCAACTTCATTTTGTTTAATCGTTTTTGTTTTGTTTCTCCATTCATTAACATCTACATTTACTTCAAAATGGTCATTATCTGTTTTGGATTCAACTTCAAACGTTTTACCGATTTTGAAGAGTGCTCTTTTCATTCCTATGCCAAATCTACCAACTGAACCTTTAGCTTCTGGAGCATCATCAGGACGACCAAATCTAAAGGCGTACTTCTTTGCAGTATCTAAAGAGAAACCTCCACAGTTATCATTTACAATAAACTCATCTTTGCTAATTGTAATATTAATATACAAGCCTTCATAAGTTAAAGGGTTTATTATGTTTGCTCCATCAATTGAATTATCCAACAAATCTAATATAGCATCTTTTATTGAAATGTCTCGAGTAATCATTTCAATAAAAAATGTCTTGGTTGGATTTCCTTGAATTATATTTTCGTCCATAATTTATGAATTATAAAACTGTTTAATCTCAAATAACTCTCCTTTTGGAAATTCTTTGATGTTAGATATTGCTTGTCCTTTTTGGATTTTTTCAAGACTTCTATATGCTTTTGTTCCGTCTTTATCGCTAAACCCTAAAAACTTGTTGATTGCTTTTGTGTTGTTTTTGTCTTTTACATTCAGCAAAAACGAAATTTCGCACATACTTGAAAAATCAAAAGTCGGTTGGTTAAATTCCTCTATTCCTTGTGATAAAAGAACAACAGAAACTCCTTTTGAACGGATTTCACGCAAAATTTTCTCTAAAATATCTTGATACTTTTTCTCTTTGAATATTACGTGTGCTTCGTCAATTAACAACACATAACGCATTGCACGACAACCGTTTTCGGTTGGTGTGCTTTCCATATTCATAAATACGTTGTAAATGTAATTGATGATTAAGAATAACGAAGTAAAGCGAACTGAATTTGACAAATCACCTGACAAAGACAAATAAACATTTTGATTCAAGAAATTTTTAATCTTTTTATCTTCTTGGAACACATTGTATCGGCTTAATTCATCAATTATCTCCGTTAACGTATCTCGTTTGTCTTCGACAATTTCTAAAAGTCGCTCATTGATTTCTGTAAAACTTGGATATTCTCCTGGTTTCTTTAAAACAAATGCTTCACTTGTTGCGTCTCTCAAAGTACCACGTTGTTTTATGCCGATATTTGAGTATTTACAAATAATATCAACAAATTTGTCTATGCCTAACCGCTTGTTTGTATCATTGATGCTGTCGATAAATGAAAGCGGATTTACAGGAAAAGGCGTATTTGGTGCATCAATAAATTGAGATTTAGTTTTCTCGAAGAACGGTTGCATATCTTTCAAATCATCATCTTTCAAACCTTTAAAATCTAGGTAAATGAAATTTACGTGATGATTTGATTTTTCAGAAATTTCCTTTAAAATCTGTAATGCAAATTGTGTTTTTCCAGTACCCGAACTTCCTGCAACCGCAATGTGATTATTGTTGTACTGGTTTGTGTCATTAAAATTCAAAACAATATCTTTTGTTTTATCATCTAATGTATTTCCAACCAAAATTTTAATTGGTTCGCCAAAGTATGTTTTTTCTATGCTTTGATTGTTGTTTTTGACTGCTCCTAAATCAACTTTTACAGAGTCTAAAAATGAAATCCCTTTATCTAAATGCTCTGTTAAGAAGTCAAAAAAAGTATAGTTGTTTTGGCTTGAAAATAAATTATCCATTAACTCTAAACCGTGGTCAATGTGTAATTTTATGTATTTCGGAATATTATCGTCTGTTTTGTAAATTCCATAATGTTGGCAAATCAAAGACACATAAAAATCTCGATATTTTGCATCAAATAAAATATGGTCTTTATATTCTTTTCCTTTGGAATCGTACACGTTAAATTCAGATGAAGAAAAATGTTTATCGTTTTGTAACGAATAGCCTAACGCAATTCTTGCAATTACATTTTCTTTTGTTCCAACAGGCAATTTTGACGTTAGTTTTCTAACGATTTCCTGATTGGCTTCCGATGTTCTGATGTTAATTTGCATTGTATAATTCGTTGTACTTTTTAATTAAATTTTCTGGAGTTGCTTCTTCAAAAGTTGAAGCATCTGTACTAATATTGTGAATAATATACGCTTTGCTGATATTTGGTTTCAATAGCTCAAACTCACTTTCCGTCAATTCTTTATGAATTAAAGGAAATAAAACTACTTGCTCCGAAACATTTGGATAAAATTCTTTGATTACATTTTCTGCGTGGTCTTTATCAAATTTTTGCATTGGAGAATCAATGAAAACAGGAAATGAAATATCCGATTCATCAACCAAGGCTTTCAATAGGGCAGAAGCATACATTTGGCGTTCACCCATTGACAACGAACCTTTGTCAATTTTTTCATTTCTTGCGTTGAAAAGGTTAATATCAACATCATCACCTGCTTGGTTAATGTCCACAACCACTTTTTTGATGAACCCTTTTTTGTGCATTAAACCGTTCAATTCGTTTAAGATATTTTCTTCCAATTTTTTCTTTGTAGCATCTTTAAACTCTTTGATAAAATGCTTTAGATTTTCAATTTGTCTTTGAGTAATGCTGTCTTTTTCTGAATAACGCCTTGAATCATCAATTTTTTTCCTTAAATCTTCCTGACGTTGTTTTAGCGTTTTCATTTCAGCTTTAAACGAACCTATTTTTTCTCGTAAATCATCTATATCATTACCAATGGAGATAACACGGTGGTCTAATCGCTCTTTATCTGCTCTTAATTTTGCAATGTATTCATCTTCTGTATCTTTCTCTGCTGCATTTATTTTTCTGCGAATAGAATCAAGGTCGTTTTTAGAACGTGAATATTTATCGTTTATACTTGTAAACTTGTCTCTAAAAGTATTTTTCAAAGTATTTACCAAAGTGTTTAATTCATTGGTTTCTATATCTGAAAAATCGTGTAATGTTGTATGTGTTTCGGAAAAATCAGGCACATCTGAAAAGAAGTGTTTTTTTATGGCGTGTCCTTTCAGGTCGGGCTATTCGCTATATCTTTTGTTTCGTTTCACTACACAAAAGGATGTCGCTACTATCCCTCACGCAGAGAAGCATCAAAATTTAAATCGTGTTCTATGAAGTGCAATATTTTCCAGAGTTGGATAAAATTCTAATTGCTTAGGTAGTAAAATCTGCTTTCCTGCAAATTGTGAAAGATTATAAACTGATTTACTTTCTACAAAATTCTTATTCAGAATTACTTCGTAATTGTCTGAAATGGAAATTAAGCCTCTGTCAAAAGCTCTGTGTAAATTCGGACAAAGTGCAATGCCATTAGTTAATGTGTCATCATAACCTTCTGAAAATGGAACAATATGACAAGCATCAACCATTGAAATATTTGTAATAGCATCAATTCTCAGTCCTGTAATTGCACAAGTATTGTTATAAATTTTCGGAATTTCTCTTTTGAATAATCCACCTCGAATAAATACCTCTTCCTGAAAAGCATTTTCATCAACTTGGTTTTTCAATTCAATAATTTTTCTTTTGTATTCTTCTGACGGCTCATTCAGAACTGAAATATTTGGCAAATCGTCATTTCCGTTGTTTCCGTAATTTGATTTTGTTTCGGGAAAATATCGGTCTAAAATAGAAATTTTAAGTACGTCCCGATTTTCGGGCTTTAGCATTAATTCAGCAAGTTCAATATCAATCAAAGCAAAATTTACAGCTGTTGTCAGATTTTGTAAACTACGCATTGAACTTTTAGATTCAATCCATTTTTCACAGCCAACATTTGCTATCAATTTCCAAAATGGCTCGGAACTCATATGATAAAATGGCATTGCAAAAATCGGATGATGATTAGTTACAACTAATTTTGACCAATTTGATTTGAAAGAGGCAACTAATTCGGGTAAAATATGAATTTGATTATCTGTAAAAATTCCTTTTTCAAACAACCGAATAATACTTAAAAAAAGAATTGGTTTGTGTGGTGCACCACCATTCTTCGCATCTCTTTTTAAATGCGTTAAACAATGTATATAATATGGTAATTTTTCGTTCAAATTAGATTTAGATAAAAGCTTCAATTCTTGTTTCAATATCATCTTTCAAACCACGTTTGCGATTCAAAAGTGATTTGTTTTTTTGTAATGTCAAAAGCTCTTGAATTAGCTCATAATCCTGAGGATTTTTTTCACAAGTTTTCTTTAGCAATTCCAATTCTTTTTCTTTTTTATCGTTTTGGTTTTTCATATCCAAATCTGTTTTATAAGCGTTGTGGTAAATTTCCGAAACCTTTTGGTCAAAAACAAAATCACGATACCAAATCGTCTGAATCGCAATCAATTCTTGATTTGTAATCAACTCTATATGCGGTTTTTCTTTCTGTACTTCTTTTTGTGCTTGAAGTAATCTTTGCAGAACAGAAGCACGATACCAAGGAAAATACGGTCCCATTCCGTTTATTGCATCTGTTCCGTTTCTTCGTCGTGGCATACGATTTTCGATAATATTTCGCTCTTCTGCCAATTCGTTTCTTAATTTTAAAAGTGGTTGCAACCAAGTTAAACCGTTTTCAATCAATGCAGACATTGATTTGTCTTGTTTCACAACTGTACAAGTCCAACAACCAAAACGGCTTTGTCCACAAGATTTGTGTTCCTTATCGGTTACAACTGTTGGACATTCATAATCATCTGCACTTGCATCTAAATAAATTTGAAACAATTCGCTATTATCCGCACCCCAAGGTGATGGCATTGTGTTAATTATGTACCAAACTTCCTCCAACATCAAATGTCGGATAGGTGCATACATAAATGTATTGGGTTGTGTTGGGTGTTTGGTTAGTCGTTTCCCTTTGATAGCGTGTTTCTTCATTGATTTGGCACGACTTGCCGATTCTGCCGAACGTGTTCCAATCAAAATAACAGCTTCTCCAAATTCATCAACTTGCTCAACTATAAATCTTTGTGTCGGTTTGATTTTCAATCGCTCTGTACACCAACGAAAAGCGTTGTTTGGTGCAGGATAACCTTTACCAATTAGGTTTACCCAAAAAGAATCTTCTAATCGAGGGATGGTTTTTATCACACGTACAGGAATATCTTGCTCAACTGCGGCTTGTTCTATTTTCACTAAAACACGATGAACATATTCCGTAATTACAGGATTTTCGACCATTGTGTCATTGCAAACGACATAAATATCTCTGCCTACAACTCCGTGTAAGTCTTTGATTTGTCTTAAAGCTTCCCAAACCAATTGAAGCATTACGGTAGAATCTTTTCCACCGCTAAAACCAATAATCCACGGACGTTTTGTTTCGTCTGCGAACAAATATTGGTCAATTATTTCGTCAATTATATTTTGTATAAAGCTTGCCATAATATTTAATATAAGCAAAATATAACTTAAAAAAAATTATTTTTAAATTAAGCATATAAGTGTTTATATTATTCGATATTTATCAACTTGAATATCAAGTTTAATTAAAGATGGTAAAAATAAAAACTAATTTTTAAAGAAAATTGCGGAAATCCACATTTTCGAATAATTTTTTTTAAACCGCCTCAATAATCTTTGTAAAATCGGCTACATTTAGTGCAGCACCGCCAATTAAACCGCCGTCCACATCGGGTTGTGCAAAAATGGTGGGTGCGTTGTCTGGTTTCACGCTGCCGCCGTATAAAATGGTTACATTGTTTGCCAAATTGCCGTAGTGGTGTGCAATTTGTTCGCGGATAAACTGGTGCATTTCTTGTGCTTGTTCCGGAGTGGCTGTTTCGCCGGTTCCAATTGCCCAAACGGGTTCGTAGGCAATCACGATGTGTTCCCAAGCTTCTTTTGGCAGGTGAAACAATGAATCTTTTAACTGATAAAACACCACGTTTTGAAATTGTTTGCTTTTGCGGTCTTTTAATTCTTCGCCCACACAAAAAATCACACGCATGTTGTGGCGCAAAGCGGTATCTACCTTATTGGCTAAAAGCGCTGGTGTTTCGTTAAAATAATGTCGGCGTTCTGAGTGGCCTAAAATTACAGTTTGCACATTGATACTCGACAGCATATCGGCTGAAATTTCGCCTGTGAAAGCGCCGCCTTCTGCTTGGTGCATGTTTTGTGCAGCCACACTAATGTTGGTGTCTTCTAGCATTTGGGTTGCCAACATTAAATTGGTAAAAGAAGGTGCCACCAAGACTTCTACTTCTTTGCCGGTGGGCATATTGTTTACTAAATCGTTTAAAAACTGAGTGGTTTCTGAAGCATTTTTGTGCATTTTCCAGTTTCCGGCTATTATTTTATGTCTCATAATGAAGGTTGTATCTTGTTTAAGGTGTTTATTAAAAGGGTGTCATTTGCTACAATGGCTTTTTTTAGGGCGATGTTTCCTTGTGCATCCACCACAATATAGCGTGGAATCCAATCTAATTGAATGGACTGACCAAACTCGTCTTTCATTTTCTCGTTTAAATAGTAATGGTCGCCTTGCAAGTCATATTTTGCAATAGCTTCGGTCCATTTGTTTTTTGTTTTGTCTAGTGATAGAAAAACGTATGCAGTTTTTGGATATTGCTGTTGAAGGTTTTTTAATTCGGGAAATCCTTTGATACAATCGGGGCACCATGATGCCCAAACATCAATCACAATGGGTGCTCCTTTGTGTTTGGCTAGAATGTTTTGAAACGATATTTTGTTTCCAGATGGATCTTCAAACATTTTGTTAAGGGTTACCGCACTAAAAGCTTCGTTGGAAACCACAACGCTGTCGGTTGTAATTTCGGTTGCTGGTGCTGACTGTTCGTTGGTTTTTTGTTTAGTATCGCAACCTATCGCAATAAATCCTAAAGCCAAAAGGCTTATAAAAATCTTTTTCATATTTAATTATTTTCGTTCATCAGTTGATAAAATTGCATAGCCATAATTATCTGACCAGCCAGATTTTAAAGGTAGTAATTTTCTAGTATGCGCTTCCCTTAACATTCCAACTTTTTCTAAAACATTTACAGAGCCAATGTTTTCAACTGCACAGCCAGCTTCTATTCTATGAAGGCTAAGATTTTCAAACCCAAAATCTATTATTCTTTTTAAACTTTCGGTCGCATAACCTTTATTCCAAAAATTGAAATGATATTGAAACCAAACTTCCGCATTTCTATAATGTTCTTTTCCTAAATTTATTCCAATTAATCCTATAAATTTATTTTCTTCAATCAATTCAACTACAAAAGTATATCGCTTGATATTTTCTTGGTTGTTATCAGCAATCCATTTTTCAACAGAAACGATTGTTTCACTTATATTCTGTGGGATTCCTGCGGTATTAAACTTGGCTGTTTCTTCTAAAGACTGTAAATTATAAACGTTTTCAATATCTAATTCAGTAATGAGTCTAATATTTAATCTTTCTGTTTTTAAATTAATTTTCATTTTTTTTAGTGTTGATGTAGATAAAATATAGTTTGAGTAGCTAAATGTATTGAGTAGTCTTTAATTATAAGCTTTATATAGGATCGAACTGCCAAAGATTGATTTAATAAACCTTTCGATAATAACACTATTTCAGTTTAATTCTTGGGTCTAAATAGGCATAGATTAAATCTACCAAAACGGTAATCACCACAAATGTAGTTGCTACCACAATCACCGATCCCATGATTACCGGCAGGTCTAAATTGTTCAATGCATCTACAATTTCTTTACCCAAACCGTTCCATCCGAAAATATATTCCACAAAAACCGCACCGGCCAACATGGATGCAAACCAACCCGACATGGCAGTAACAACAGGGTTTAGTGCATTTTTCAAGGCGTGTTTGGTGATGATTTTATAGGTGGATAATCCTTTGGCTTTTGCCGTGCGAATGTATTCTTGGTTCAAGACTTCGAGCAACGAATTGCGCATTAATTGAATGACCACACCCAACGGACGAATGCCTAAAACCACTGCCGGAAGTACGGCGTTTTTCAAGGCTAAATGGGTGCCTTCGCCAAAATCGTCCACTTCGTACAAACTGCCGGTCATGTTTAAACCCGTGTATTGATGCCACAAAAAACCAAAAATCCATGCAAACAAAATGGCACTGAAAAACGAGGGAACACTCATTCCCAAGGTGCTGATGAGTGCGATGATTCGGTCGAAAAAGCTATTGGCGTTTAATGCCGAAATGATCCCTAAAAACACTCCGATTAGCAATGCAATTACAATCGAAAAAACGGCTAAAACCACTGTGCTGGGTAGGGTATGAGCAATGATTTCGGTTACTTTTTTACCGTTTTTTTGAAAACTTTCGCGCAAATAAGGTGTTTTTAAAACCACATCATACTTTTGGGTGCTGAATAAAACAGTTCCGCCGTATTTTTCTTCGGTATAAAACGTGTAATGACCAGCTTGTTTTTTGTGAAATGATACCGGCGATAAATCGTTCAAATAATAAAAATATTGATTGATAACGGGTTGGTCAAAGCCGTATTTCTTTTTGATGAGTGCCAATTGTTCCGAGTTTTCGTTTTGATCCAGCATCATTCTGGCAGGATCGCCCGGCAAAATATTGAACAAGATAAACACAACGGTTATTACACCAAAAAGCGTAAAAAACGAATACCCCAGTTTATTTAGAAAATACCTCAGCACTATTTTTTAATTTCGGAATAATTCTTTTTTAAGAGCGATTTTAACTCGGAACCCACAAATTTTTTCTCGTTAATGCCGTCCCATTCTTTGATTTTATTTCCATTCCAAAAATAGATGATTCCAGGCGTGTCTTTGTTGTTCCCCAACAATTTCCAAAACGGAATCACTTCAATGATTTTATAAGGATAAGTAGCTCCGGCAAATTCAAAGAAATCAGAAATTTTTTCGGGTTCTTCGTTCATAAAGACAATTTGTATTTTAGGGAAATTTTTGTCTTTTCGCTTCATCTCCGTCAGCTCTTTCGCCACATCACGGCAATGTTCGCAACCTGGTACAAACAATGCCAAGATTTTTTTTCCTTGATCGATATTCGAAAAATATTGTGTGTAGCCCGATTTTACCTTTGCAGGTTCATCAACAACCGGTTTAGCCGTTTCAGTCGGAACTTCTTCAGTAACAGTAGTTTCAGTCGGATTTACAGCAATCGTTTCAGTTGGTTGATTTTCAATAGTTTCTAAAGGTGTTTCCATTTCTTCTGTAGCAATTTCTGCTACTTTTGGCTGAATAGGTGCGATCATAAACAACGCTAAAATGGCTGCAAAAGTTATGGTGGATAACACCCAACAATTACTACCTTCTTTTACCGATTTTGGTGTAATGTATAAGTAAATGATTAACAAGATGATAGCAATCACGTTTTTAATGATTGCTTGAATGGGAGTCATGGGTAATAAACTTCCAAAACAACCACAATTTCCAGAATTTCCGCCTGTTTGTATGGTATCAATTCCCAAATGAACCGTAAAAACCACTAACATTAACATCGTTGCAGGAATCACAATTCTTCGCAAAAAGTTATTCTGCAACAATAAAATGCCTAATGCCAGTTCAATTCCAATTAAAATGCGCGAAAAATATACCGCCACATCTTCTGAAAAACCCATTGGATATAACTGTTTTACTTCAAACGTTGAAATCGCAAAATACGGACTCGGGTATAATTTGGCAACGGCAGAAATTAAGAATAAAAACGAAATAATGATTCTAATTGTCCACGGTAGATATTTTTTTAAGTTTTCCATTGTTCAATATAAGTTTAGATATATGTTATTGGGCAAAATTCATTAAAATCAATGCAAAAACCGCATAATTGATCATGTCTTGGTAATTGGCATCTAACCCTTCAGACACGAGGGTTTTTCCTTTGTTGTCTTCGATTTGTTTCACTCGCAGCAGCTTTTGCAAAATGATATCGGTGTGCGATGAAATCCGCAAATCGCGCCAAGCTTCGCCGTAATCGTGGTTTTTGTTCATCATCAATTCTTTGGTAATGGCAATGTGCTTGTCGTACAAATCAATGGCTTCTTGGGTGGATAAATCGGCTTCTTTAGAAACGCCTTTTTCCAATTGAATCAACGCCATGATGCTGTAATTAATGATTCCGATGAATTCCGAAGTTTCGTCTTCATCAATTTTTCGTACATCATTTTCTTGTAACGACCGAATTCGGCATGCTTTGATATAAATTTGATCGGTTAACGAGGGCAATCGCAAAATGCGCCACGCACAGCCGTAATCTTGTAATTTGTTAATGTATAATTGTCTGCAAATGGCAATTATTTTATCATATTGTTCCGCTGTTGAAAGCATATTCAAGTATCTTTGTATAAATTTTACCAAAAATAACAATCTGTTCGCACAATAAAAACAAAAGCAGGTATTTATTCCAATAAATAATGAAATCAATCAATTGCAAAGGACAATTAGTCACGTTTGAAACGCCAAAAGTCATGGGGATTTTAAACATCACGCCCAATTCTTTTTTCGATGGCGGATGGCATCATTCCTTAGAAAAAATCGAACAACAAATCGAAAAAATGTTGCAAGAAGGCGCTGCTATTATTGATATTGGCGCGTATTCTACCCAACCAAATGCGCCTTTTGTTTCAGAAGAAGAAGAGTTGGAACGCATGGTGCCGGTGGTGAAGCATTTGGTGAAAAAATTTCCGAATGCTGTTTTTTCGATTGATACGTTCCGAGCCGAAGTTGCCAAGCAAACCTTGGATTTGGGTGCAGCAATGATAAACGATGTTTCGGCAGGCAATTTAGACGATCAAATGATGCAAGTGGTGGGCAGTTTTAAAGCGCCTTACATTATGATGCACATGAAAGGAACGCCGCAAAATATGCAACAGTTTACCGATTATGACGATGTGATGCACGAAATGATTTATTATTTTTCCGATAAAATGGCACAGGCACAACAGCACGGAATTGTAGATGTGATTGTGGATCCTGGTTTTGGTTTTTCGAAAACGTTGGATCAGAATTACGAAGTTTTGAATAAGTTGGATTTGTTGCAAAATTTGAATGTTCCGGTATTATCGGCACTTTCAAGAAAGTCGATGATTTACAAGTTTTTTGAAACCACACCGCAAGATGCATTAAACGGAACAACCGTTTTAAATACGATTTCGTTGATAAAAGGTGCTAATTTGTTGCGCGTGCATGATGTGAGAGAAGCTGTGGAATGTGTAAAACTTTATACGAAAACATATTGTTAAATTTGCCACAGATGCACAGATAAATACGATTGTTTCTTAAAAAACTATTAAGATTTTCTAATTTCGATTATTAAAATTATCTGTGTGCAGTTTATAATTTAAAAAGATAAAAATTTAAATCTGTGCATCTGTGGTAAAAAAATCTATTAATGATTATGAAAACTCAACTATTTACCTTGATTTTTGGTGCGATTTTATTCACATCGTGCCAACAAAAAGAAATGAAAATCAGTCGATCTGATTTTTCTGTTGTAACCGAAATGACCGATTTTAGTCCGGCTTATATTCTAAAAAACGAAGCAGGAAAAGTTGAAATCCAAAAAAACAGCTTAATAGGAAACACACATTGGGTGCTTTCAATTGATAGAGATTTAACAATGAATGAAGTAGCTCCGTTTTTACAAGAATTAACCGAAAAGAAACACAAAAAAGGCGGCATGCACGAAGATACCAAAGCTATTTATTTGGTGTATAGCGATACACTTCACAAACAAAATGCGTATGTAAAAATGCCTTTTGAAAGTTTTGCATTAGAAGAACAACCCGTTTATGAATTAGCAGAAGGAGTTCAAAGTTTGTTGTTAAAATCGGTAGCTGATGCAAAAAATCCTTTGGATAAAATACAAACTTATTTGGTAAGAATTGATAAAAATATAGGTGTTGAAACTTTTGTAAATATTCTAATCGAATTAGAAAAACAAAAGATTTCAGAAAGCTTGAATAGTGAGGTTTATGTGAATTAGGTTTTATTTAGAATTGTCACATCGAGCTAAGTCAAGATGACTAAAACATATCATACAAAAGTATTTTAAAAGATTTGGCTAAAGCCTTTTGTATCAATATTAAATTCAAACATCAAATTCAAACATCAAATTCAAACATCAAATTCAAACTTCAAACCTCAACTTCAAACCTCAACTTCAAACTTCAAACTCAATATCAAACTCAATATCAAATTCAATATCAAATTCAATATCAAATTCAAACTTCAAATTCAAAGATCAAATTCAAACATCAAATTCAAACTTCAAACCTCAACTTCAAACCTCAACTTCAAACTTCAAACTCAATATCAAATTCAATATCAAATTCAATATCAAATTCAATATCAAATTCAAACTTCAAATTCAAAGATCAAATTCAAAGATCAAATTCAAAGATCAAATTCAAAGATCAAATTCAAACCTTAAACTTTCAACTTTAAACCTTCAACTTTAAACCTCAAACCCTCAACAACAATATACAGAAATACAATTTACATTATACTATTTCAATGTTTTATTGATGATGATACGGTTCATTCTTTAAAATAGTGAAACCACGGTAAATTTGTTCAATAACAAACAAACGAACCATTTGGTGTGAAAACGTCATGGCAGAAAGCGATATTTTTCCGTTTGCTTTTTTATACACTTCGTCTGAAAAACCATAAGGTCCGCCAATTACAAACACCAAGGTTTTAATGCCGGCATTCATTTTCTTTTGCAGTTCATCCGCAAAACCAACGCTGGAAAAACTTTTTCCGTTTTCATCTAATAAAATCAAATGATCGGTTGCGGTAAGTTTGCTTAAAATCAATTCGCCTTCTTTTTGTTTTTGTTGCGCTTCCGAAAGGTTTTTAACGTTTTTAATATCGGCAATAATTTCTAAATCAAACTTAATGTAAAAG
The DNA here is from genome assembly GCF_024628805.1 of Paenimyroides aestuarii. Classification (NCBI taxonomy): domain Bacteria; kingdom Pseudomonadati; phylum Bacteroidota; class Flavobacteriia; order Flavobacteriales; family Flavobacteriaceae; genus Paenimyroides; species Paenimyroides aestuarii. The sequence continues at coordinate 2,144,809 of NZ_CP102382.1, forward strand.
CCCAAACGCTTGGTATATTCGTCAATTAACGCTTGCAGATTCTTATTGTCGGTTTTACCAATTGCCAAAAGTTTGATGTTCATAGAAATTTGTTTTTGCAAAAATAGCTTTAATACACAACAAAAGGAACAATGATATTAAAAATTATACTATTTTACCACGTAAGAAACACAGGTTTTACCTTTTGAAGGCAGGAAATTTTTCATTTTTTGATAACCCCTTAATTCATTATAAAATTCCCACAGATGCACAGATTATTATATATTACTTAAAGCAAATTATAAAGAAGCATCATTTTTATTGAATGCATCGCATTCAAAATCTGTGAAGATTAATTGTGAGTAGCATTATCTGAAAAATTATATCCGTTCATCCGTGGTAATAGAAATCAAGTATTTGAATATAAAAGAGTTAAAACTTATTTGATAATACATATAAGCTATGTTTCGTCAATGACGAACTATAAAATCTTATATACATTATTATAGCTAATCTATGTGGTTTAAAATTAACGATATATACTTTTGTCGTGTACTATTAAAACTAGTTTAGTTTAACCAATTGCCAAACCATTCTCTACCTTTTTTCCTGGAGCAAGCAGGGTAACTTCTTTATCGCTGGCCACAACCCCTAAAACCAGACATTCGCTCATAAAATCGGCAATTTGCTTGGGTGGAAAATTAACCACAGCCACAATTTGTTTCCCCATTAATTCCTCAACAGCATACAAAACGGTAATTTGTGCCGATGTTTTTCTAATGCCAATTTCTGCTCCAAAATCAATCCACAGTTTATACGCCGGATTTTTAGCTTTTTCAAATGGTTGTGCATCAATGATGGTTCCTACACGCATATCGATCTTTTCAAAATCGTTCCAAGAAATTGTGGGTTTGATCATAAGTATGAATTAAAAAAAATTAGTTAACAAAAAATGTATTTAATATGCTTTCTTCTTTTGGATTCAATAATTCCCATATGGAATGCTCAATTTTTTTTAAATCATCTAAGCAAAGCAAAACAGATGTTTCAAAGATTAATTCCGGTAAATTAGTTTCCTTATGATAATTAAAGAAAACAAGTTTACCATATTCAATATTATTTTCTTCTTTAACAATATCAATTCTAGTAGCTAATTTATTAAATGGAATTGTTTTTAGGTTTGTAGTGATAATTCTATAATTGTAATTATAACTAATGGTTTTAGCATTTATAATGATGAATTCCTTACCAAAAGAATTCCAAATTAAATAGCGAACGGGAAAAATAATAATTAGCCCAATTATAATTATTGCAGGTAAAATAAAATCAGATGAATTTTCTGGATTCTTATAGGAATCACGAGCAAAGAAAAAGAGTGGTATTAGTGCGATTAAAATAGTAATCAATAGAAGTGTTTTTCCAAAGAAGGAAGCTCTTACATTTAATTCTAAATACAAATTAATAGTATCTGTCTTTTTTTTATAATAGTTATTCATTTTCCTTTGAGTGAGAGTTAGTAAAAATACCAAAAATTTGTACTTTAGCAATTAAAGATAGAAAAAAATGATTTCAGAAGAACAATTTACGAACGAATTAAAATTAATCATAGAAAATGCCATTCGCGAAGATGTGGGCGATGGTGATCACAGCTCACTAGCTTGTATTCCGGTCAATGCCATTGGAAAAGCAAAACTCTTGGTAAAAGATGAAGGTATTTTGGCAGGAGTTGATTTTGCTAAAATGGTGTTCCATTATGTGGATCCGGAAATGCAGGTTGAAGTGTTGATTCCTGATGGAACTCCTGTAAAATACGGCGATATTGCTTTTTATGTAACCGGAAAATCACAATCAATTTTAAAAGCAGAGCGCGTGGTATTGAATTCCATGCAGCGAATGAGTGCCATTGCCACTAAAACCAAATTTTTTGTTGATTTGGTAGAAGGCACCAAAGCAAAAGTGCTGGATACCCGCAAAACCACACCAGGAATTCGTGCCATAGAAAAATGGGCGGTGAAGATTGGCGGTGGCAAAAACCATCGTTTTGCGCTGTATGACATGATTATGCTGAAAGACAATCATATCGATTTTGCAGGCGGCATTTCCCAAGCAATCACACAAACAAAACAATACTTAAAAGACCACAACAAAGATTTAAAGATTATTGTGGAAGCCCGAAATTTAACCGAAATCGAAGAAATTCTGCAAAACGAAGGCGTTTATCAAATTTTAATTGATAATTTTAATTATGAAGATACCAAAACTGCCGTTGCAATGATTAATGGCAAATGTTTGGCTGAATCTTCTGGAAATATCAACGAAAAAACCATTCGCAATTATGCAGCATGTGGTGTAGATTTTATATCGAGTGGTGCATTGACACATTCGGTTTACAATATGGATTTAAGTTTAAAAGCGGTTCTTTAAATTGGGCAAAAAAACAGTGAAAATAACAAAAATACCAATAGTAGGCAAACTCATTAAGTTTTCCATGCGGGCAAAAGTTCCTGGATTGGAAGGTTTAACGCTGTATCAGTTATTGCGTATTTATTTTGCAGGAATTGTTGAAGGTGCCCTCAATTACAAAGCAGGATCTATTGCCTTCACGTTTTTTATGGCTTTGTTTCCGTTTGCATTATTTTTACTGAATTTAATACCTTATATTCCAATAGATAATTTTCAAGAAAGCTTTTTGCTTTTTGTAGAAGAAAATGTACCGCCCACTACTTATGATGCCATTGAATTGATACTGATTGATATTATGAGCAATTCGTATAGAAGTTTATTGTCAACCGGGGTGATTATGTCGGTGATTTTTATGGCAAATGGCGTAAATGCCATCATCAATGGGTTTCAGTCATCGGCACATTTATCGGTATCAAGAAATTTTTTCCGGCAATATTTAATAGCCATCGTATTATCGGTTTTGTTAAGTTTAATGTTGGTACTTTCCGTAGCGGTTTATTTAACAGTCGAAGTATTAATGCACGTTTCCGATTTTCCTTGGGCGGCAGATATTGCCCGAAATCTCTTTGTGGTATTAATGATTTTACTCACTGTTTCCATTCTCTATAAATTCGGAACAAAAGAAACCAAACATTTAGCTTTTATATCATACGGATCGGTTTTTACAACCATTTTAATGTCGCTCACATCAGTAGCCTTCGGGTTTTATGTGTCGAAATTTGCAAAATATAATGAGTTGTATGGATCAATTGGCACACTTTTGGTTATAATGATTTACATCTGGATCAATTGCATGATTTTATTATTAGGTTTTGAATTAAATGCTGCGATTTATACAGCCAAAAGAAGAAATTTGTATATTAGTAACAATAAAAACAAGAATTAGATATGAAAAAAGTATTAGCAACCTTTGTATTAACGGCTTTTGCTGCAATCAGCATGCAAGCACAAACAGTAACCGGAAAGTGGAAAACAATTGACGATGAAACCGGTAAAGCAAAATCGATTGTAGAAATTTCAGAAAAAAATGGTAAAATTTACGGAAAAGTAGTTGAAATTTTAACCGATAAAAAAGATGCCAAATGCGATAAATGTCCAGGTTCAGACAAAGGAAAACCCATTAAAGGTTTAACTATTATCAAAGGACTTTCAAAAGACGGGCAAGAATATTCGGGCGGTAAAATCATTGATCCTTCTTCAGGAAAAGAGTATAAATGTTTATTAAAACTAAACGGTGCCGATAAATTAGACGTTCGTGGATACATTGGAATCCAAGCATTAGGACGCACACAAACCTGGGTACGCGTTAAATAATTTTGTAAAATAAACTATAATATACCTGCAAGGTTTTAAGAACCTTGTAGGTTTTTTTACGTTAAACATCAAATTGATAAAATCAATATAAATAAAAACGATTAAGAATAAAACGCTAAAAGCTTTTTGTATCTTTGTTTTATGGATTATTTTATAGATGTTGTTGTACCCTTATCGCTAGCAACCACCTTCACATATAAGGTTTCTCAAGCAGAACATCAGTTTTTGCAGCCTGGTATGCGCGTTGCCGTTCCATTTGGCAAACGCTTGGTATATACCGCAATTGTGTGGGCAAAACACCATGAAACACCAGCACTTTATGAACCCAAAGATATCCTTACAATTATTGATGAACAACCCATTGCAACTCCAATTCAATTAGAATTTTGGCAGTGGATTGCCAATTATTATATGTGTTCGTTGGGCGAAGTGTACAAAGCAGCTTTGCCTTCGGCTTTTTTGTTAGAAAGCGAAACCATTTTAAGCTTAAATACCCATTTAACGGTAGATTTAAGCACACTTACCGATGATGAATACCTGCTTTTTGAAGCTTTTGAACAGCAACCCATTCTTCGGTTTGATGAGGTTCAGAATATATTAAACAAAAAAAAGGTTTTCCATGTGATTGATGCCTTACTGCAAAAAGAAATCATTTACCTAAACCAACATATTCACGAAAAATACAAGCCAAAACTAGTAAAATATGTTGCTTTGCACGAAAACTATAAAGAAGAACAAAAACTAATACACCTGTTAGACCATCAACTGAAAACAGAAAAACAGCGTGCACTTGTTTTAAAGTATTTTCAATTACAAGCCAAAAACACACCCATTGCCTTAAAAGAGTTGTTGAAAGAAGCCGAAGTTTCAGCAGCCATTTTTAGTAATTTAGAAAAGAAAGAAATTTTTACGGTTTATACATTGGCTGAAGACCGCGTACAGTTCAATGATGCCTTTTTAGATGATATCGATTTCACCCAAAAACAGCAAGCAACGCTACAAAATATTCAAACATCGTTTCAAAAACACGATGTAACCCTTTTAAACGCAGTAACCGGTTCCGGAAAAACCGAAATGTATATAGAGTTGATAAAAGAAGCTGTACAAAACCAACAGCAAGTACTTTTTTTAGTGCCCGAAATTGGTTTAACCACGCAATTAGTACAGCGGTTAACAGCCTATTTTGGCAACAAAGTAGCAGTTTACAACTCAAAATATTCCGAAAACGAAAGGGTAGAGGTGTACCACCACGTTTTAAACCATACCGAAAATGCACAAATTGTAATAGGATCGCGTTCATCGGTTTTTCTTCCCTTCAAAAATTTACAGTTAATTATTATAGACGAAGAACACGAAGCCAGTTATAAACAAGCCGATCCAGCGCCGCGCTTTCATGCACGCGACGCAGCTATTGTATTAGCAAAAATGTTCAAAGCCAAAGTGTTGGTAGGCTCTGCCACACCAAGCTTAGAAAGTTATTACAATGCCTACCAACAAAAATATGGCTATGTGGAACTCAATCAACGATTTACAAATGTTCAATTGCCAGAAGTAGTAGTAGTAGATTTAAAAGAAGCTCGAAAAAAGAAAGAAATAAACGGCTTTTTCAGCATCAAATTAATCGATGCCATGAACGAAGCCTTTTACAATGGCGAACAGGTATTGCTTTTTCAAAATCGCCGAGGTTTTTCTCCCGTTTTAGAATGCTTAACCTGCGGCCACGTTCCGCATTGCACCATGTGCGATGTAAGCCTCACCTATTACAAACGACAAAATTATTTAAAATGCCACTATTGCGGATACACCATGGCAATGCCCACCAAATGCCATTCGTGCCACAGCAATGAATTATCCACCAAAGGGTTAGGAACCGAACAGATAGAAGATGCCCTGCGAACCATTTTTCCAAATAAAAATATCGCACGAATGGATCAAGATACCACACGCGGAAAATTTGCCTTTGAACGCCTGATCGACGGATTCAAAAACAGAGAAATAGACGTAATGGTTGGCACACAAATGCTAGCCAAAGGACTCGATTTTGATAACGTTACACTTGTAGGTATCATGAATGCAGACAGTTTACTCACACTACCAGATTTTCGAGCATACGAACGAGCATATCAATTGCTTACACAAGTAGCCGGGCGTTCCGGCCGAAAAAACAAACAAGGAAAAGTAATCATTCAAACCTATAATCCGTATCACAACACCATACAACAAGTTACCCAAAACAACTATCAAGCCATGTTCAAAGAACAAATGTATGAACGCCTACATTTTAAATATCCGCCTTTTTACCGTTTGATACGATTACAACTAAAACACACCAATTTCGATAAAACAAAAGACGCAGCCCAATGGCTTGCAACCAACCTGCGAAGCAACATCGCCGATATCCTAGTGTTAGGACCACAAGAACCATCTGTAAACCGTATCCGAAACAAATACATACAAATCATTTTAGTAAAAATGCCCATCAATAAATCGGCACATTCCTTAAAAGCATCCATCCAAAAAAGCATCAATAGTTTAGACAGCATCGGTACCTTCAAGGCCGTAAGAACCAAAATAAATGTAGATTTTTATTAATCATAAATCTATTTTCAAATTATTTATTAGGGCGTTCCCCTTCCATTCCGTTTCAAAACAAAGCTCAGAACCCACACACCATTTCGTATATCACAGAAAAAAACAAGTAAACAGTCGGGTCGGGCTATTCGCTACAATCTTTTTGTTCGCAAGCTCACAAAAAGGATTTTCGCTGCTATCCCTAACGCGGATTTTACTGTATGCTGTAAATTGTATTTTGTAAAATTGTACAACTATGCCAAAGTTTCAAACTAAAAAAAACTAAAAGCTAATTACTAAAAACTAAATGCTTTATAAATAATTTTTGTTTTATTTAACAAGGTGTTAAATTTTTTGTTATATTTACATTTCAATCAACTAAAATTTGATAATTATGAGTAAATTAAGCAAAATTTTGTAGGGGGGGGTAATAGGCCTAACCCTTACAGCATGTACAACCGACACAATTGTTGACGATTTGGATCAGCAAAATGCTGAAACAGGTTCGCACTACCAAACCAACAGCTTTAACAACAACAATCCAGGAAATGCACATGGAAACAGCGGGCAAAGCGGAACTATTTGGGCGGGTGATAATTATGCCTCACCGTGGGACATTTGGAACAGAAATGTTCGCAGAAAACAACCATCTTATTTATTTAACAACGGCAATTCAGAATTTGCGTCGCCCTATAAATTAAAAGTTTTTGCATACGTGGGCTTAGCATATTTTGACGGCGATGACGATGGTGTTTTTCACGACCCAGTCACGGGTGCTGCGATTCCTTTGGCAACTAATTTAGGAGGGAATTATCCGAATTTGTATGGTGGAAATTCAACCATTCCGGGTCAAGGGCAAGAAGCCGGTAAGCTGGTGAGAATAACCAATTTTTTTGATATAGGAGCATATCCGCAAGCAGGTTGGACGTATCGCGTAGAAAGTGAAACTTTCCATTTGGCTAGAAAAGGTCAACCTCAGCAAGCAGCTCATCCTGGAATGCCAGGAGAAGATGACGGTTTTTTCTTTGGACAGTTAACCGGTCCGGAACGTGATTTGTTGTATGAATACGGTAAAGTGTTTTTCTATGAAGTGGAAGTTTATGATAAATTTACCGGTTCGTTAGTAACAACAGCTTTGTTACATCCTGAAATTAAAACATTGCCAACGGGTAGCGATCCTGACCAGAATTGGCAGCCGGTTCTCGATTCATGGGGTAATCATTCACAGGGAAACGCTCCAGCATTGGGTACTTTAGATTTGTACTACTATAATGACCTTTCCATAAACGGAACAGTTTGGAACATAAACGGCAACCCCAGCAACGGTCAATGCGATTCGCACGAAATTGTGTTTGATGTGCCACAGAGTTTAAAGTTGCATAAAGTGGACATAGACGGAACCTATAAACTTAGCTTGGACTTTTTGCAAAACAGTTTATGGTTGTGGCAAAATTCTGCATTATATTTACACGTAACCTTATAAATATGCAAGGCTGCCCAAAAAAGCAGCCTTGCACTATAAAAAATATACAACTATGAAAAAGCTACTCGTATGGTGCATGTACTTGTTTTTTATGAATACTGCATACAGCCAAGTACTCTATACCGAAAATTTCGACAGCTTTAATTGGGGATATTTAGGAACAGACCCCACAGCCAAAATACCCGGACAAGGCGGTTGGCTTACCTATTCTATGTACACGCAATCCAACAATTTTTTTAGTATTGTAAATGAATCAGGAAAAGGTAAAGTGCTAGATATCAGTATTCCTTTATCACCAGGTGAGTCATTACGTGCTTATAAAAGCAACCTGAGCCCACTGATGGGAAACCGCACCGCCGGAAATGAGGTTTTAAAATTCGAGATTGATTATTTTACAGGGCCTAAGCAACCAGTGGGAGTTGTAGGTAACCAAAGTGGTATATTTCTCCTTAAAGGAGACCCTTTTATTTCGCTTGAATTTCCTATAGCTCTTTTAGATTTTGAAAAAACTCTTGCTATTATCAGAGGAGCTGCTGATACCACAGGAGAGGTAGATTCCGCACCAGAAAATATTATTCCTTATGGGTTGGGACTGGATCATTATTTGCCGTTTAATACGTGGATAAAAATAGAGGTTTATTTAGATTATGGCAATAGAAAGGTTTATTTTAATATTCCTTATTTCAATAAGGTTTTTTCGGGCGATTTTTTAAAAAACAGCACATCTACCAACTTGCTGCACGATTTTGCACCAGATACCATAATGTTATTCACTTCTTTAGATAGCCCACTAAATGGGCCATTAGGGTATGCCCAAAACCGTTACGACAACATCAAAATAACGGCTATCAGTGCAGTGCCGCCTAATGTAATTGCGTTAAGCACCACCGAGCAGTTGGCAGAAAAATTTAATTTATACCCTAACCCGGCAAACAGCGTAGTAAACATCACCAACGCCGAAAATATGCAAATACAGCAAATCACGGTCTATGATATTGCAGGCAAGCAATTAAGTACCCAAACCTACAACAACGAAACCGAAATACAATTAAATGTAGAACACTTAGCAAACGGCACATATATGCTGCACTTGCAAACCAAGCAAGGCATAGCGGTTAAAAAACTGGTGAAAAAGTAGTTTTTTTTCTGGAGCTTCAAAACAACTTTGCCAAAGTTTGGAACTTTGGCAAAGATTATTCTTACCTAGCTTAAACTTCAAAACCACACGCTTTCCAACAATTACAAAAAAAATTAAAGAACTTTCAAAAACCATTTGCAAAAGCCAAAAAAAGAGTAGTATATTTGCAACCGCTTTCAGGACAACGAAAGCTACATTCATAGAAAAAAAACTAAAAAATAAATTTGGATGGTATAGAAAAAGGTTGTTGTCTTTGCAGTCCGTTCAAAAAAGAAAAAGGGCGATTAGCTCAGCTGGTTCAGAGCACCTCGTTTACACCGAGGGGGTCGGGGGTTCGAACCCCTCATCGCCCACAAAAAAAAACTTTTTCAAAAAAAGCAAAAATAAATTTGCTGATTAAAAAATAAGTTTTACTTTTGCAACCGCTTTGAGAGAGAGGCGAAGATAAGAAGAATAAGTTCATAGACATATTGGATTAACAGAGAATTAAAGAGTAAAAGCTCTTGGGCAACCAAGAGGTTTTAAACGACACATCAACAATAAAAAAAAATATACGATGAAGAGTTTGATCCTGGCTCAGGATGAACGCTAGCGGCAGGCCTAACACATGCAAGTCGAGGGGTAGAAGCAGCTTGCTGCTTTGAGACCGGCGCACGGGTGCGTAACGCGTATGCAATCTACCTTATACTAAGGGATAGCCCAGAGAAATTTGGATTAATACCTTATAGTTAATAGTATTGGCATCAATATTATTATAAAGATTTATTGGTATAAGATGAGCATGCGTCCCATTAGTTAGTTGGTGTGGTAACGGCATACCAAGACGATGATGGGTAGGGGTCCTGAGAGGGAGATCCCCCACACTGGTACTGAGACACGGACCAGACTCCTACGGGAGGCAGCAGTGAGGAATATTGGTCAATGGGCGCAAGCCTGAACCAGCCATGCCGCGTGCAGGATGACGGTCCTATGGATTGTAAACTGCTTTTGTACAGGAAGAAACACTCCCATGCGTGGGAATTTGACGGTACTGTAAGAATAAGGATCGGCTAACTCCGTGCCAGCAGCCGCGGTAATACGGAGGATCCAAGCGTTATCCGGAATCATTGGGTTTAAAGGGTCCGTAGGCGGCTTTATAAGTCAGTGGTGAAAGTTTTTGGCTTAACCAAAAAAATGCCATTGATACTGTAGGGCTTGAATATTTGTGAAGTAACTAGAATATGTAGTGTAGCGGTGAAATGCTTAGATATTACATGGAATACCAATTGCGAAGGCAGGTTACTAACAAATGATTGACGCTGATGGACGAAAGCGTGGGTAGCGAACAGGATTAGATACCCTGGTAGTCCACGCCGTAAACGATGGATACTAGCTGTTCGAGCTTCGGTTTGAGTGGCTAAGCGAAAGTGATAAGTATCCCACCTGGGGAGTACGGGCGCAAGCCTGAAACTCAAAGGAATTGACGGGGGCCCGCACAAGCGGTGGAGCATGTGGTTTAATTCGATGATACGCGAGGAACCTTACCAGGGCTTAAATGTAGTTTGACGTATTTGGAAACAGATATTTCTTCGGACAAATTACAAGGTGCTGCATGGTTGTCGTCAGCTCGTGCCGTGAGGTGTCAGGTTAAGTCCTATAACGAGCGCAACCCCTGTTGTTAGTTGCCAGCGAGTCATGTCGGGAACTCTAGCAAGACTGCCAGTGTAAACTGTGAGGAAGGTGGGGATGACGTCAAATCATCACGGCCCTTACGTCCTGGGCCACACACGTGCTACAATGGCCGGTACAGAGAGCAGCCACTTGGCGACAAGGAGCGAATCTATAAAACCGGTCACAGTTCGGATCGGAGTCTGCAACTCGACTCCGTGAAGCTGGAATCGCTAGTAATCGGATATCAGCCATGATCCGGTGAATACGTTCCCGGGCCTTGTACACACCGCCCGTCAAGCCATGGAAGCTGGGGGTACCTGAAGTCGGTGACCGCAAGGAGCTGCCTAGGGTAAAACCGGTAACTAGGGCTAAGTCGTAACAAGGTAGCCGTACCGGAAGGTGCGGCTGGAACACCTCCTTTCTAGAGATGGTTTAAACATCTTTTACTCTTTAACTGTTGGTTCAAAAAAAAGCAGAATAAAAAATACAGAGTCTCGTAGCTCAGCTGGTTAGAGTACTACACTGATAATGTAGGGGTCGGCAGTTCGAGTCTGCCCGGGACTACAAAGTATTTTATTCAAAGGAAATTCTAGAAGTTAAGAATCCACAATTCGTAATTCGTAATTAAAAGATTCGTAATTAAATTGGGGGATTAGCTCAGCTGGCTAGAGCGCCTGCCTTGCACGCAGGAGGTCAAGGGTTCGACTCCCTTATTCTCCACAATTTACTGTAAAATGTAAGTTGTATATTGTATAATGAACATTATACACTATTACAAACTACATTATACAATAAAAAAAGTTCATTGACATATTGAGATACATTTAAAAAGTAGAAAAGATATTAGAAATAATATAAAGCACATTTTTTGGTAGTACGTTATAAGAAATACGTTTTAGGTTTTCGAACCTATAAGCTATAACTTACAACATAGAACTAAAAAAGTAGAGCACAATAAGCAAAATAAGGGCGTATGGGGAATGCCTAGGCTCTCAGAGGCGAAGAAGGACGTGATAAGCTGCGAAAAGCTACGGGGATTGGCACACACGAGGTGATCCGTAGATATCCGAATGGGGCAACCCGTCATGTTGAAGACATGTCATCCTGAAAAGGAAGCAAACCCGCTGAACTGAAACATCTAAGTAGGCGGAGGAAAAGAAAACAAAAGTGATTCCGTAAGTAGTGGCGAGCGAACGCGGAAAAGCCCAAACCAAAGTTGTTACGGCAATTTTGGGGTTGTAGGACCACAGAATTTTATGCAAATCGAATAAGAATCATTTGGAAAGATGAACCGCAGAGGGTGATAGTCCCGTATTGGTAAGAGATGTAATAGATAGTGGTATCCTGAGTAGGTCGGGGCACGTGAAACCTTGATTGAAACCGGCGGGACCATCCGCCAAGGCTAAATACTCCTGAGAGACCGATAGTGAACCAGTACCGTGAGGGAAAGGTGAAAAGAACCGTGAATAACGGAGTGAAAAAGAACCTGAAACCATACGCCTACAAGCGGTCGGAGCCCATTCGTTGGGTGACGGCGTGCCTTTTGCATAATGAGCCTACGAGTTACCGTTGCTGGCAAGGTTAAGTAATTAAGTTACGCAGCCGAAGCGAAAGCGAGTCTGAATAGGGCGCATGAGTCAGTAATGGTAGACGCGAAACCGTGTGATCTACCCATGGGCAGGTTGAAGTTTGGGTAACACCAAATGGAGGACCGAACCGGTTGACGTTGAAAAGTCTTCGGATGACCTGTGGGTAGGGGTGAAAGGCCAATCAAACTCGGAAATAGCTCGTACTCCCCGAAATGCATTTAGGTGCAGCGCTGAAAAAGTTTAATAGAGGTAGAGCTACTGATTGGATGCGGGGGCTTCACCGCCTACCAATTCCTGACAAACTCCGAATGCTATTAAATGATTTTCATCAGTGAGGGCATGGGTGCTAAGGTCCATGTCCGAGAGGGAAAGAACCCAGACCATCAGCTAAGGTCCCCAAATGTATGCTAAGTTGAAAAAACGCGGTTTGATTGCCCCGACAGCTAGGATGTTGGCTTGGAAGCAGCCATTCATTTAAAGAGTGCGTAACAGCTCACTAGTCGAGCGATCGAGCATGGATAATAATCGGGCATAAGCATACTACCGAAGCTATGGATTGTACAAGGTACAGTGGTAGGGGAGCATTCTAAACTGGGTAGAAGGTGATTTGTGAGAATTGCTGGACTGTTTAGAAAAGAAAATGTAGGCATAAGTAACGATAATGCGGGCGAGAAACCCGCACACCGTAAGACCAAGGTTTCCACAGCTATGCTAATCAGCTGTGGGTTAGTCGGGACCTAAGGCACACCCGAAGGGGGACGTCGATGGCCAACGGGTTAATATTCCCGTACTTGTAATAATTGTGATGGAGTGACGCAGTGGTGAAAGTACCGCGAACTGACGGAATAGTTCGTTAAAGCACGTACCTATAGGTTTTGTAGTAAAATGCGCAAGACTTGGAGAAATGCGATAGTACTCGGAGCCTTCGGGCAAAGAGATAGTGTACCTAAAGGCTGTCAAGAAAAGCTTCTAAACCTAGATTATTAGAACCCGTACCGCAAACCGACACAGGTGGTCGAGGAGAGTATCCTCAGGTGCTCGAGAGATTCATGGCTAAGGAATTAGGCAAAATAGACCTGTAACTTCGGGAGAAAGGTCGCCACGCTCAGGCGTGGCCGCAGTGAAAAGGTCCAGGCGACTGTTTATCAAAAACACAGGGCTCTGCCAAATCGTAAGATGAAGTATAGGGCCTGACACCTGCCCGGTGCTGGAAGGTTAAGAGGAGATGTTATCTTCGGAGAAGCATTGAATTGAAGCCCCAGTAAACGGCGGCCGTAACTATAACGGTCCTAAGGTAGCGAAATTCCTTGTCGGGTAAGTTCCGACCTGCACGAATGGTGTAACGATCTGGACACTGTCTCAGCCATGAGCTCGGTGAAATTGTAGTATCGGTGAAGATGCCGATTACCCGCAGTGGGACGAAAAGACCCTGTGCACCTTTACTATAGCTTAGTATTGTTCTTGGATAAGTGATGTGTAGGATAGGTGGGAGACTATGAAGCGGCGTCGCTAGGCGTTGTGGAGTCATTGTTGAAATACCACCCTTTGCTTATCTGAGATCTAACCCCGCGTTGCGGGGGACATTGCTTGGTGGGTAGTTTGACTGGGGTGGTCGCCTCCAAAAGAGTAACGGAGGCTTCTAAAGGTTCCCTCAGCACGCTTGGTAACCGTGCGTAGAGTGCAATGGCAAAAGGGAGCTTGACTGAGAGACCTACAAGTCGATCAGGTACGAAAGTAGAGCATAGTGATCCGGTGGTTCCGCATGGAAGGGCCATCGCTCAAAGGATAAAAGGTACGCCGGGGATAACAGGCTGATCTCCCCCAAGAGCTCATATCGACGGGGGGGTTTGGCACCTCGATGTCGGCTCGTCACATCCTGGGGCTGGAGAAGGTCCCAAGGGTTGGGCTGTTCGCCCATTAAAGTGGCACGCGAGCTGGGTTCAGAACGTCGTGAGACAGTTCGGTCTCTATCTACTGTGGGCGTTAGAAATTTGAGTGGATCTGATTCTAGTACGAGAGGACCGAATTGGACCAACCTCTGGTGTATCAGTTGTGCCGCCAGGTGCATCGCTGAGTAGCTACGTTGGGAAGGGATAAGCGCTGAAAGCATATAAGCGCGAAACCCACCACAAGATGAGATTTCTTTAAAGGGTCGTTGGAGATGACAACGTTGATAGGCTATAGATGTAAAGGCAGTAATGTCATAGTCGAGTAGTACTAATAGCCCGTATGCTTATGTGCTCTGGAAGTTGCTTTGTAAAGTATAGTATTAGTATTAAGACGAAAGTATTAAGTATTAAGACTGAAATATCTACAAATAAATAAAAGTATCGAAAATATGTTAACAATATTGCAGCAAAGCTGCGTTTAAAGTTCGAAGTTTAACACGTTCAAGGTTAAAAACCTGAAACAAAAGAAACTTTAAACCTTAAACAAAGATTTAAGGTGGTTATAGCATCGGGGCTCACCTCTTCCCATTCCGAACAGAGAAGTTAAGCCCGATAGCGCAGATGGTACTGCATCTTCATGTGGGAGAGTATGTCGCCGCCTTTTTTTAATAAAGCCTGTCTTTTTCAAGACGGGCTTTCTTTTTTGTTATTTACTACGTGTACCGTTCGCTTTGCGCTCGGTTGGTGCGGCGCAATTCGCAAGCTCGGGTCGCCGCCTTTTTTTCTTCAATGTACAGCAGTACAATTTACATTATACATGAAATGTGGCTAAAGTCAATTGTAAATTTGCATCATAACCATCGAACTATGGTTCGAGACAAGTTCATCTAAAAGAACTTGAAACTTTAAATCTTAAGCAAACCACAGATTTATAGATTTACACGTTTTTTTTACATCTTAGATTCAACTAATAAATGCAACATCATAAAAAAAACAGGGGGAACATTTTAGCCCCGCGGGGCTAAAATGTTCCCCCTGTTGGCGAAAAAATACCTTACTTTGTGGTTTCGACACTACAAAATAAAGATGGGACATTTAACGCTTGAACAAAGATACAAAATTGAAACTTACCACAGCTTAGGTAAACGAATTATTGAAATTGCCGACTATATCGGGAAAGACAAATCGGTTGTTTCCAGAGAAATCAAGAGAAATTCTGATGGCAGAAACGGCATCTATAAAGCCAGTTTAGCACATCGAAAAGCCCAAAAAAGGCATCAAATCAAGCCTAAAAAACTTACATTCACTCCAGAGGTTATAAGCAATGTAAAACAGTATTTAGCACAAGATTTCAGTCCAGAGCAAATGGTGGGAAGAGCCGTTTTAGAAGGAAAAAAAATGGTTTCTCACGAACGTATTTATCAGTATATCTGGAAAGATAAGCGAGCCGGTGGCAACCTATACAAACATTTGAGAACCAAAGGTAAAAAATACCGCAAAAGAGGTAGTTCAAAAGACAATAGAGGCTTGATAGCCAATAGGGTAGATATCAGCAAACGACCGCAAATTGTGGAGAAAAAAGAACGATTTGGAGATCTAGAAATAGATTTAGTTATTGGTAAAGATCATAAAGGTGCACTACTAACGATTAACGACCGAGCCACAGGATTACTTTTTATAGGAAAAATTGACAGCAAAGAAGCAAAAGCCGTAGAAACCAAAACCATAGAACTTTTAAAAAACTGGAAACCTTTATTACACACCATTACATCAGACAATGGAAAGGAATTTGCCAACCACGAGCAACTCTCAGAAAAGCTCGCAATTGATTACTTTTTTGCAAAGCCCTATCATAGTTGGGAAAGAGGTGCTAATGAAAATTTAAATGGTTTAGTAAGACAATATTTTCCCAAAAGTTCTAACTTTGAATCGATAACCCAAGATCAAATTAATACAGTTATTAATATTTTAAACAACAGACCACGAAAAAGATTTGGTTTCAAAACGCCTAACGAAGTTTTTGCTCTAAAAATGAACGAAAATAGACGAGTTGCATTTAAAACTTGAATCCACGATTTAAAAAAAGGCAATTAAATGTACTATCACAAAATTTTCAACTGCATAAATAACACTGCTATTTGTAATGTCAATAAAGCTTAAAACAAGTAGATATACACATAAAAAAATCGCACTAATTAAGTACGATTTGTATGTGATCCAATCAGGATTCGAACCTGAGACCTACTGCTTAGAAGGCAGTTGCTCTATCCAGCTGAGCTATTGGACCCAACCTTAAACAAACAACTGTTTAAAATGTCGGGGTGGCAGGATTCGAACCTGCGACCTCCTGGTCCCAAACCAGGCGCGATGACCGGGCTACGCTACACCCCGAATTGGTCATTAACCGCGGAGAGACAGGGATTCGAACCCTGGCATCGGTTACCCGATGACAGATTAGCAATCTGCTCCGTTACCACTCCGGCACCTCTCCTAAAAATCTAAAAGAATATGATTTTTGTGACCCGACTGGGGCTCGAACCCAGGACCCCAACATTAAAAGTGTTGTGCTCTACCAACTGAGCTATCGAGTCATTGAACTAAAAAGTCCGTAACTTATCAATAAAATTTTGTGACCCGACTGGGGCTCGAACCCAGGACCCCAACATTAAAAGTGTTGTGCTCTACCAACTGAGCTATCGAGTCATTGAACCAAAAAGTTCGTAACTTATCAATAAAATTTTGTGACCCGACTGGGGCTCGAACCCAGGACCCCAACATTAAAAGTGTTGTGCTCTACCAACTGAGCTATCGAGTCAATATTATTTCGACTTTTTCGTGACCACGATGGGAGTCGAACCCATACGCCTTTCAGCACCACCCCCTCAAGATGGCGAGTCTACCAATTCCTCCACGCGGCCTGTAAACTTCAATTGTGACCCGACTGGGGCTCGAACCCAGGACCCCAACATTAAAAGTGTTGTGCTCTACCAACTGAGCTATCGAGTCGAAACGATTCTAACAAAGAATCTTAATTTTTGTGATCCAATCAGGATTCGAACCTGAGACCTACTGCTTAGAAGGCAGTTGCTCTATCCAGCTGAGCTATTGGACCCAACCTTAAACAAACAACTGTTTAAAATGTCGGGGTGGCAGGATTCGAACCTGCGACCTCCTGGTCCCAAACCAGGCGCGATGACCGGGCTACGCTACACCCCGAATTGGTCATTAACCGCGGAGAGACAGGGATTCGAACCCTGGCATCGGTTACCCGATGACAGATTAGCAATCTGCTCCGTTACCACTCCGGCACCTCTCCTGCTACAACTCATCTTAAATCAGTTAAGCGGTTGCAAATGTATAACGAGATTTAAGACTTTGCAAGTATTTATTGTATTTTTTTTAAAAACAAAATGTTTTACACTACCATTCTATTAATAATCAGTAAAATAAAGTATTATTTATTTTTTCATATTAAACGAACAAAAAGCAGGCTGTAATTTGATTGTCAAAAAAATGTTGTAAAAAAGCATTAATTTTAGTACATTCGCATGAAACAAAACTTTAATAATTTATGAGTAAAAAAGTAGTAATTGTATCAGCTGCGAGAACTGCAATTGGTAGTTTTATGGGCGCATTATCTTCCGTTCCTGCCACAAAATTAGGTGCAGCAGCAATTAAAGGTGCTTTAGATAAAATCAATTTAGATCCAAATAAAGTTGAAGAAGTTTTAATGGGGAATGTAGTGCAAGCTGGCGTTGGTCAGGCTCCTGCGCGCCAAGCTGCTATATTGGCTGGATTGTCTCATTCGGTTCCTTGTACTACGGTAAACAAAGTGTGTGCTTCTGGGATGAAAGCAATAATGCAAGGCGCACAGGCAATTGCAAATGGCGATGCAGCTATTGTTGTTGCTGGTGGTATGGAAAATATGAGTATGATTCCACATTACGCTCATTTAAGAAACGGTGTTAAGTTTGGCGGAACCAACTTTATTGATGGTATGCAAAAAGACGGTTTAAGTGATGCGTATGAAAATCAAGCAATGGGCGTTTACGCAGATGCAACGGCAACTAAATACAACATTTCAAGAGAAGAGCAAGATGCATTTGCTATCAATTCATATAAAAGATCCGCAGCTGCTTGGGATGCAGGTAAATTTGATAACGAAGTAGTACCGGTAGCGGTTCCGCAAAGAAAAGGTGATCCTATCATGGTTACTAAAGATGAGGAATATACCAATGTGAAGTTAGAGAAAATTCCGGCATTGAACCCTGCTTTTACAAAAGAGGGTACTGTTACAGCCGCAAATGCTTCTACTATTAATGATGGTGCTGCGGCAGTGGTTTTAATGAGCGAAGAGAAAGCAAATGAATTGGGTTTAAAACCTTTAGCATACATAAAAGGATTTGCAGATGCAGCACAAGAGCCAAAATGGTTTACAACCGCACCCGCAAAAGCATTACCAAAAGCTTTAGATAAGGCAGGTGTTGCTATCAACGATGTTGATTTCTTTGAGTTTAACGAAGCTTTTTCAGTGGTTGGTATTGCAAACACAAATATTCTAGAATTAGACCCTGCAAAAGTAAATGTGAACGGAGGTGCTGTATCATTAGGTCATCCACTTGGGTGTTCAGGAGCACGTATTGTGGTTACTTTATTAAACATTTTAGAACAAAACAATGGTAAAATTGGTGCAGCTGCAATCTGTAATGGTGGCGGTGGTGCATCGGCAATTGTTATAGAAAAGGTTTAATTATATATTTTATAAAGATGAGAAGGTACATCAAATTCCTTCTCATCTTCCTTTAAAACTTAAATATGTTTGCAATTTGTAATTTAGCAATTGTTCCTTTGCGTTTTGAGCCTTCGGATAGAAGTGAATTAGTTACTCAAGTTCTTTTCGGAGAAACATTTATTATTTTAGAACAAAAAGAAAAATGGTCTAAAATTTCCTTATCTACTGATTTATATGAAGGATGGATTGATAACAAACAATTTATTACCATTTCTGAAAGTCAATACTTGCAATTACAGCAAACACCTAAAAAATATTGTGCAGATTTAATTGATTATGTCACAGGTGCAAACACGTTAATGCCTGTTTCGTTAGGAAGCGATTTGTCTTTTTTAAATTTTCCTGATATTAATTCCAATGCTCTTATTTTTGATGGAAATCAAACTACTGGAATTCAGCCCAAAGCAAACCTTCTACAAACTGCTTTTTTATACCTAAACGCACCCTATCTTTGGGGCGGAAAAACCCCTTTTGGCATCGATTGTTCAGGGCTCACGCAGATGGTGTATCGTTTAAACGGATATTATATTCCCAGAGACGCTTCTCAACAAGCAAAAATTGGCGAACCTTTAAGCTTTATTGAAGAAAGCGAAGTAGGCGATTTGGCTTTTTTTGATAACGAAGAAGGGCAAATTATTCACGTAGGCATCATCATGGAAAACAACTATATCATTCATGCACACGGTAAAGTGCGTATTGACCGTTTAGATCATTTAGGTATTCTAAATATCGATAGTGGCCGCCATACACACAAACTTCGCGTGATAAAAAAAATCATTTGATTGTTTAATTCCACATTTCCTTTCTAGAATGCTTATCTTTGCCCAAAATATTTTTTTATGGCAACATTTGAGCAATTCAATCTACCAAAATCTTTACAAAAAGCAATCGATGATTTAGGCTTTGTAAACCCTACACCCATTCAAGAAAAATCATTCAATGCAATTTTATCGGGAAAGGATGTTATGGGAATTGCTCAAACCGGAACCGGAAAAACATTTGCTTATTTATTACCTATACTAAAACAATGGAAATTTCAACCAACCGATGCACCTCGCGTTGCGATATTGGTTCCTACCCGCGAATTGGTTGTTCAAGTGGTAGAAGA
Organism: Paenimyroides aestuarii; assembly: GCF_024628805.1. Lineage (NCBI taxonomy): Bacteria > Pseudomonadati > Bacteroidota > Flavobacteriia > Flavobacteriales > Flavobacteriaceae > Paenimyroides > Paenimyroides aestuarii. Next base: position 2,164,785 of record NZ_CP102382.1, read on the forward strand.
AGTTGAAAAATTAACCAAATATATGTCTATCCGTGTTTTGGGAATTTATGGAGGAGTAAACATCAATACACAAAAAACATCGGTTTACAACGGAATTGATATTTTGGTGGGAACCCCCGGCAGAGTGATGGATTTGGCGCTCGATAATATTTTACGCTTTGATAATTTGCAGAAACTGGTGATTGATGAATTCGATGAAATATTGAATTTGGGTTTTCGTACCCAATTAACATCCATTCTCTCGATGATGAAAGATAAACGACAAAATATTTTGTTTTCTGCCACCATGACCGAAGAAGTAGATGAACTGTTAGATGAATACTTCAATTTTCCAGAAGAAATTTCATTGGCACCATCGGGAACACCATTAGAAAAAATCAAACAAAGTGCTTATATCGTACCAAATTTTCTTACGAAATTAAACATTTTAAAAGATATTTTAACAACCGATGAAACCACCACGCGTGTGTTATTGTTCGTAAATAACAAGCGTTTGGCAGATTATGTTTTAGAACATTTAGAAGAAGCATTTCCAGAACAATTTGGCGTGATACATTCCAACAAAACACAAAATTACCGTTTAAACACAATGGAATTGTTTCAAAATAGTGAATTGCGGGGCTTGGTAACCACCGATGTAATGGCGCGTGGATTAGATATTACCGATATCACACACGTTTTTAACTTACAAATGCCCGAAATTCCGGAACAATACATTCACCGAATTGGTAGAACAGGGCGTGCCGATAAAGACGGTATTGCCATAAGTTTTGTGAGCCCTAAAGAAGAAGAAACCCATTTTGAAATTGAATCTTTAATGGATTATGAAATTCCGTTACATGAAATTCCACCGCATGTAAAAATAGAAGAGCAACGTTTAGAGTTTGAAAAGGATAAGGTTAAAATGAAAACCAACAAACGTAAAATCGATAATGAGCGTGGTGAAGCTTTTCACGAGAAAAAAGATAAAAACAAAAAAGTGAATTTAGGCGGTCCCGGTAAACGCACCCCTAGAAAATCGGCACCAAGAAACCGAGCTGTAGAACGCAAACGAGCAGAAAAAAGGAAGAAAAAATAAAAAAACTGAGCTTAATCTAAAGCTCAGTTTTTTTTAAAATTCAATTTATCGTTTATTAGTTGCAATTACAAATTTAAGATTGTTCTTAACACCAATTTGTAAAACATTTACCAAATCTTGTACCTGTAAGTTATAAGGAATTCTTACCACCACAGTCTGGGTTTTATCTTCGCCTAGCTTTGCTAGCAAATGCGCTTCTAAATCTTGTGGATTAACGGGTTCTTTATCAATAAAAAATTCTTTGTTTTCATTTACAGATAAAGTTATTAGCTGTTTGTTTGTTTTTTCTGTTGATTCTGCTTTAGGCAATGTCATTTTAATTACATTTGGGTTTGCTAAAGTAGATATAATGATAAAGAAAAGTAGCAGAAAAAACATGATGTCGCTTAACGATGAAGTGGCGACTTCCGCATGAAATCGTCTATTTCTCTTTATGGCCATTTGGTCGTTGTATTATGTTAATAAATTTTAAGATGATTTTCTGAGCACGTAAGGCAAAATTATCAATTTTTCCATTCAACATGTGGTATGCGGCATAAGCAATAATTCCTACAATTAATCCGGCACCACTACTGATCATTTTTTCATATAATCCTCCAGAAATATTGGCAATACTAATATTTTCAGTAATCGAAATATTATAAAAAATCTTAATTACTCCCGAAATAGTCCCCACAAAACCCAATGTTGGCGCAATACCAGCAATGGTTCCTAAATGGTTCAATTTTCGTTCCATATTTGCAATCTCGATATTGGTAACTTTTTCCATATTCGACTCAATCTCTGAAATGGGTCTTCCAATTGTAAGCAAACCTTCGTGCAAAACTTTAGCTTCCGAAGTATCTTCTCTTTGAACAGAAGCTACTGCTAAATCTAAATTTCCAGAGTTTAATTGTGTGCCTAAAGAATCCATTAAACCAGAATTGGTTTTTTTTGCTGTTTTTTGAATAAACAAATATCTTTCAATGGTTAGATAAATAGTGTAAATAAATAAAATTACAATTGGTATTAAAAAAACACCGCCTTTCATAACAAACTCAAACAAAGAAAGTTCCTTAGTTGTGGCAACGTTTTCTACAATGGCTTGTGTTGTTTGGGTTAAACTGTCAGGTGCAGCTTGCAAAAAAAATGTCATCATAAAGTTTTATTTAACGCGTAAAAAAAATGATTTTTGTAGATTGATATTTTTGAAAAAATTATTTGTGCTAAATAATGAAAAAAATATCAGATAATTAAATTAATAGAACACATTTTTTGCTTTTATGGATAAGTATTCCCAAACCTTAGATTGGATGTTTGCACAGCTGCCCATGTTTCAGCGAATTGGCACCGCTGCTTTTGAGAAAGATTTAACAAAAACGTTGCTTTTTTCTGCCCATTTAAACCAGCCCGAAAAGCAGTTTAAAACCATACACGTGGGCGGTACCAACGGAAAAGGTTCTACATCTTCTTTAATAGCCTCTGTTTTGCAAGAATGTGGTTTAAAAGTAGGTTTGTACACCTCTCCACATTTGGTTGATTTTCGCGAACGCATTCGCATTAATGGCGAAGAAATAACTAAAGATTTTGTGGTACATTTTATTGAGAAAAACAAAACATTTTTAGAAACGAATAAATTAAGTTTTTTTGAAATGACTGTGGGCATGGCATTTCAATATTTTGCAGACGAAAAGGTTGATATCGCAGTGATCGAAGTTGGTTTAGGCGGTCGCTTAGATTCTACCAATATCATCACGCCATTAGTGAGTGTTATTACCAATATTGGCTGGGATCATATGAATGTTTTGGGCAATACTTTAGAAGAAATAGCAGCAGAAAAAGCAGGAATCATTAAAAACAAAATCCCTGTGGTTATTGGTGAATTTACCAATCAAACCAAAGACGTGTTTCAGCAAGTGGCGCAACAGCAAAATGCACCAATTTATTTTGCATCTGCAATCAAAAATATACCCGATTTAGACTCCGATTTAAAAGGAAATTATCAAACGCACAACAAAAAAACGGCCTATCAAGCAATTCAGTTATTAAAAAACCATTTTGAAATTGCCGATGAAGCAGTGGTTCAAGGCTTTTTGAATGTTCAAAAAAATACGGGATTAAAAGGCAGATGGACCGTTTTGTCTGAAAAACCTTTGATTGTTGCAGATACAGCACACAACAAAAACGGACTTGAACTGGTAATGAAGCAAGTTCAGCAACAAAAATTTGATCAATTGTATATGGTTTTTGGCGTTGTAAACGATAAAGATATTGATACTATTTTGCCATTGCTACCCAAAAATGCCCATTATTTTGTTGCAAAGCCAAATGTTCCTCGCGGTTTAGATGCAAACATTTTAAAAGAAAAATTAATAGCAAACGGTTTCCAATCCACGGTTTTTGATACCATTCCCAATGCCTTAGCGTTTGCCAAACAACATGCTACACCAAACGACCTAATTTACATCGGCGGAAGTACTTTTGTGGTGGGTGAAGTTATTTAAAAATTTCTTTTTGGGCGTTTCCCCCTAAAATTGCGTTTCATAACCAAGATATAGGCTTAAAACACCATTGGTGCAAAGTATTAAAATTCCGCAAAAGAATAGGGGGTCGGGCTATTCACGACAAGTCCTCGCTCGTCGTGTCTCCTCGCTGTGGGCTTTCTGTTGCTATCCCTAACGCATGCCTAGCTACAAAACCACGACTGCAAAATGCTGCTCCAACGGATTTAAGTTTTCTAACAAAATATCCATCATTTCTTTACCATAATCAACATAAAAAGTTGAAAAATTATCCACGCGTTCCTGCAAACTGTTGTTTGGAAACAAAGCAATTTTTAAATCGAGCATTCTGTCTAAATGATCCTGATTTTTTAAACGTTCGGCTTTAAAATAGCGTTTTTCTAAATTTTCTAGACCTTTAATTTGTTTAACTTCTTGCGCATTTACAGCACCAATAAAAGATTTGTTGGTTTGTAAGGCAACTTCTTTTAACGCTGCAAATTGTTCTTTTAAAAACTGTTTTTGCTGTTCAAAATCGAATATATTTTGAGCGAAATCTTTTGTTTTCTTTTGTTGAAACTCATCTGTTTTTAAAAATAATTCTTCCCACGAAAGGTTTAATTTCGCTCGTTTTTGATTTTGTTTTTCAGTTGCCAGTAAAACAGAGTTTCTCAACAAAAGCATCGGGAAGGTAATGTTGTGCAAAGTAAAAACTTCCTTCAACTCTAACCAATAAGCCAATTCGCCGCCACCGCCAATGTAGCATAAATTTGGTAAAATTACTTCCTGATACAGCGGACGTAGAATTACATTCGGACTGAATTTCTCTGGGTTGGTATCCACCAAATGCAACAATTCCTCTCTTGTAAACTGTAGTTCCGTATTTAAAACTTTATAAAAATCATCTTCAAAAACAATACGTTCACGCAAACCGTCTTCAATAAAAAACAAATTAATTTCACGCGGATTCACTTGAATAATAGCGTCTTTTAAAATAGCGTAACTTTTCTCGACTTCCTTAAAAGACGACTGATTAGTCAATTCTTCTTTAATGTGCGGAATAAATAGTTTTTTCAATGCCACATCATCCCCATCAATAATCACCAAACCTTCATTGCCAAACAATTCATTGGCTAAAAACCGGGTAGCATCGGCTAAATTGTGGTGTTTCAAATAAGCGTTTTCAAATAAATTAGCTAGTTCGTTGGCGTGATTTCCTAAGGGTAAATGCTTTTTAAATTCTTCAAAAACAGCCTGTAATCCATCGGTATTCAATCTGCCAACCGGACCTGAAACTTCTTTATTCCACTGAAATTTTTTCTGGTTGAAATTGAAAAAGTTAATCTCATCAAAATCATGATCTTCTGTCGCCATCCAATAAATCGGCACAAAATCGTATTCGGGATACGTCTTTTTCAATTCCTTACATAAATTAATTGTAGAAACTATTTTGTACAAAAAATAAAGCGGTCCTGTAAACAAATTCAGCTGATGCCCTGTAACTACCGTAAAAGTGGTGGTGTCCTTTAAACGATTGATGTTGTTCTGAGTGGCAGCTGTTACCGAAAAATGAGCATATTGATTTTGCAGGCTCTCGGCAAGTATCTCTCGGTTTGCACTGGAGAAATTTGTTTGCTTTTCTAAAATCTGGTCTTTAAAATTTTCTATAGAAGGAAAACGGTTGTATAAACTGCTCAACTGATTGTTTTTACCAAGGTAATCAATCATTAATTTAGAGAAATAGCCGGTTTGTTCGTAGGGAATTTGGAACATTTATCTGATTTTTTTCAAATTTAGTAAAATACTAAAATCGTTGCACCATATAAACTATAAATTATTGGTAAAATTATAAACGACTAAAAAGCGAAATCACACCAAAAAATGATAAGTAAATCGTATTTTTGCTTAAATTTTTCATTGTTTGGAGACACAAATTTTACTCATCACGCCGCCTTTCACGCAATTGAACACGCCTTATCCGGGCACGGTTTATTTAAAAGGATTTTTAAACACCAAAAATATTTCTTCCTATCAAGCCGATTTAGGGATAGAAGTGATTTTGAAGTTGTTTTCCAAACAAGGATTAATTGATTTGTTTGCTTTTGTGGAACAGCATGATTGTGTGTTGGGTGAAAATGCACAACGGATTTTTGCTTTAAAAACGGATTATATTCATTCGATTGATGCAGTGATTTCGTTTCTTCAGGGAAAAAATCCAACGTTGGCAAATGCTATTGTTCAAGATGATTTTTTACCTCAAGCAAGCCGTTTTTCGCAATTAGATGAGTTGGATTGGGCTTTTGGGTCGATGGGTTTTCAAGACAAAGCCAAGCATTTTGCCACGCTTTATTTAGAAGATTTATCAGATTTTATCATAGAAACAGTCGATGAAAATTTCGGATTCAGCCGTTATGCCGAACGTTTGGGGAGATCTGCCAATTCTTTTGATGAATTGTATGAAAAGTTGCACCACGAACCAACGTATATCGACCAAATCACGCTCAAAAGTCTGAACGAATTAATAGAAAAAACAAAACCTAAAATTGTTGGTTTTTCGGTTCCTTTCCCAGGAAATCTATACAGTGCGTTTCGTTGTGCGCAGTTTATCAAACAAAATTATCCAGACATTAAAATGGTTATGGGCGGCGGTTTTCCAAATACCGAATTGCGTTCATTGTCTGATGTGCGTGTGTTTCAATTCTTCGATTTTATTAATTTAGACGATGGCGAAGCACCAACCGAACAATTGATTCGTTTTGTGAATAATGAAATTTCTGCCAGTGAATTAAAGCGTACTTTTTTGTTGCAAAATGATGAAGTGAAATACAGCAACAATCCGCTGATACCCGATTATAAGCAAAGCCAAGTAGGTTGCCCGGATTATACCGATATCGATTTATCAAACTATATTTCGGTGATTGAAGTGGTGAATCCCATGCACCGCTTGTGGAGCGATGGACGTTGGAATAAACTAACGATGGCACACGGTTGTTATTGGGGAAAATGTACTTTTTGCGATATTTCGTTAGATTATATAAAGATTTATGAACCCATTGCTGCCAAGGAAATTGTTGATCGAATGGAACAATTAATTGCCACAACAAGCAACAGCGGTTTTCATTTTGTTGATGAAGCAGCACCACCGGCTTTAATGCGCGAAGTGGCGTTAGAAATTATAAAACGCAAACTTTCGGTTTCGTGGTGGACGAATATTCGGTTTGAAAAAAATTTTACTTTAGATTTGTGCCGATTATTAAAAGCATCGGGCTGTATTGCAGTTTCGGGCGGGTTGGAAGTGGCATCAGACAGATTGTTGCAATTGATTGACAAAGGCGTCACGGTTGAACAAGTGGCGCGTGTAAACAGAAATTTTACCGAAGCCGGAATCATGGTACATGCATATTTAATGTATGGTTTCCCAACACAAACGGCACAAGAAACGATTGATTCATTGGAAATGGTTCGACAAATGTTTGAGGTTGGCATCATGCAATCGGGTTTTTGGCATCAGTTTGCCATGACCGCTCACAGTCCGGTTGGATTGAATCCAGAAGCGTTTGATGTGATCAATCTTTCAAAAGAAAAAGGAACATTTGCCAACAATGATTTGGTGCATAAAGAAAAATCGGGTGCCATTCACGACAAGTTTTCGTTCGGATTGAAAAAATCACTTTTTAATTATATGCACGGTTTGTGTTTTGATTTTGAATTGCAAGAATGGTTCGATTTTAAAATTCCGCGCACTAAAATTCCGCACGATTATATAGTATCGGTTTTAGAGAATGAAAATTTTCCTAGCTTTAAATCAACCCAAAAAGTGATTTGGTTGGTTACAAAACCTGTTTTGGAATATTTTACCAAATCGAAAAAAGGCAAAACGTTTGAAAAAGCCCGTATAAATGTGCATTCTAAAAATGATTTATTGCAAATTGATGTGGATAAAGAAATAGGAGAGTGGTTGGTACAGTTTTGTAATGATTTAAAAGAAAGTTCTAAAGGAACAATGTCCTATCAACAAATGAAAAACAGTTTTGAAGCCTACACCAATCAAGATTTTGAACCTTTTATTTTCTCAAAACAAGGCGAACAATTGCGCAATTTTGGATTGTTAATTGTTTAATTAACCCGTTGGGTGAAATTAAATGATTTGATTAATTGGTCTTTTAAATAGAAACTTATTGATAAATTGAACTAAAGTTAACGATGTTATTTTTGCTAAAATTCTTGTTTTAAATCCTTCAAATGATTTGGCGTAATTTCTTCTAATTATGAATTGGTCACACATCTGAGAAAACAAAGTTTCAATTCTTTTTCTTGATTTTCTAAAGATATAAGGTTGCGGCTTATAATCTTTTTGGTTTGATGTTTTTGGTGTTTCTAATTTAACTTTAACTGATTGAAATAAGTCCAATTGAATGCTTTCCTACAAATAACCTATGCATACCTTCATGGCTCATTGATGAAGCCTGATTATGTGTGTTTTATTGAAAGGAATACTTAAATTCTTGATTGTGCTGGAGAGATTCTGTGTACTATAAAAAGGATTTTTAAAACCAATTTCTTTCATATTCAAATGCTTTAGTTTTATCATTTGGAAAAGTTGAAATTTTATAAAAATAATCTTTCCCTTTCAAATCTTTTTTAAGGTGAAATTTTCCATTTTTATCCAATGAGTAAACTTTGCTAATAAAATGTATTGGTGTTGCTCCATGAAAATCTCCTTGATACTCTGTTGAAATATAATTTAGATTAGAATCAATAGGGAAATTATAGAGGTCTAAATCAGCGGTTCTAAAGTTACCGAATAGGTTAACTTGATTATTTTTTACATCATAAATCAAATAATCAGTAACACTACAGCCAAGTCCTGTACAAGGATGAGAGGTAAATTCTATAAAGATAATTTCATCATTATTAAAATTATATAATTTCACCTTTTGGACATTGTTACAGAACATTTCTTCATATTCGTTATCAATTCTAGGATTAATGGATTTTAGTTTTTCAATAATAATCCTGTTTGAGTTGATCTTAATCCAATCTATATTTAAACTGTCTTTTTTAAAAATTTTAATGCTATTTTTTCCTATTTCATATTCTTCAAGTTGTTTTGTCTCATAACTAATTAGTATTGTATCAATTGGTTGAAGTTTAAATTTTTTAATAGACTCTAAAAAGTCATTAAATTCTTTTTCTTGTTGCGAAATTTTAATAGGCTGGCTGGAATTAATAGTATCGTTATAAAAAATTTCTTCCTTTATTTGCGTATTTTCAGATTGATTAATTTTTGTTTTCTCTGTACATGAAAAGAAAAGTATTGTCGTGAGTATGTATAGGATTTCTTTCATATAATTCAGATGGAAAATAGCTTTAAAAATACAACTTTTGTAGATATCCAATTTTATTTTTAGAGATTAATTATACTCAAAAAAAATGTATTTGCACATATCCGAACAAAAAATCAGTACACAAAACAGATAACAAATCTTCTTTAAAAGGCTTTAAACAAGGTTAGATATTCTAAATGTTATCAAAAATGGGAGTTTTGCAAGGGTTACTGGTGTTATCAGTTTTTTTTTTATTTTTGTTTTTCTAATTTTATCAATCTATTAAATTCAGACAAAAGCCTTTCTTGTTCTTTTAAAATGTAGTCAGTTGCAAATGGGGAACTGTAATCTTGATTGTTTATTTGGTGTAAAAGTTTTCCATTTGTAAAGTAACTTCTATTTTCAATAATTTCGGATTTCTCAAATTCGAAGACTTCAGTATCATTATTTTCTTTTTTGGCTTTAGAATCCCAGTAAATAGGTCTGTTGTATTTATAAAATTTCTCGAAAACAAAAGATAATTCTCCGTTTAACAAGTAATATTCTGTCATTTTTTGTGCTGTTTCTCCAAAGTGGCGAGTAATTATTTTTTCCAATTTATGTGCTTGAAAATAGAAATTTACAAATCCACCTTCGGTAGTTTCCCAAATGTCAATTTGCGTTATTTCTGTCCAATTTTCTATTGAATTTACCCGTTTAAAATTCTCTCGAATTGGTATTAAATTTTTGGGTAAGTATTCATTAATCGGTTCGTCAATTTCTTTTTCATAATTTTTGATTTCCTCCACATCTTTTGCTTTGCCATTTACTTTTTGGCAATTTCCAATTCCAAAAAGTAAAGTGAATATTAGCAATACTATGTTTCTCAGGTTTTTCATCGATTTTGGTTCAACTGACGCACAACGGTTAGTAAATGAAAAGTAGGTGATTTTCAACACGAAAGTTGCGACTAAGATACAAAATCCTAAGAGAATTACTATTGTTGAATTTTGCACTTCAGCCCGCCTGACGCAAAACCCGTGTTAGCGGTAGTTATTATTCCCATTCTTTGTAAAATCCCGCTTTAATATATTCTTTGTCTCGCTCGTTTACAGGTTTGCCTTTATGTTCGGCAAATATCTCGTAAGCGTCATCAATTGTATTAACGCCAATGTCAAAACAAGCCCGTCCCCAATTGTAAAGAGCAACACTTTGTATTGTCGTAAACACTCCTGCTTTTATTTGAACTCCGTCATATTCTTTTCCTTTGATTTCCGTAAAAAAGTCAAGTTTACCACCTTCCTTCGTTTCGGTAAGTATGAAGGATCTAATTTCATTCCTTGATGGGAGCATAATGTCTGACGGCTTCTTTTTGTTTAATTTTTCTTTTTTTATTAGTGCAGAAACGGCTTGTTCAATTTCTTGACTTGAAATGATTTTAAATTCTTTACCGTTAAATTTCAATTTTCCGTTGTCAATTGTTGCTGTCGTGTCATATTTTTCTTCAATGATTTCGTTTGCTCTGTTTTCGGTAATGTCGCCAACAAGGTTGCAAGCGAAAGTTGATTGTTGATTTGTTAGCATTTCAATCGTCATAAATTGTCGTTTAGGGCTGTTCTGCAACATAACCATAACAACCATTTTGCTTTCCTTTGTCAAGATAAAAAAGTCAGAGGGAAGATTTACTGCCGCCTTTTCAACTTGGTCTAATGTTGGATTTTCAGAAACGAACACAGAGGATTGTTTATTTTCAATGTTGTTTTTGAGTGTGTAATAATTAGAGAGAATTAAAAAATCGTCAAACGATTTTTCGTTATTAGAAACGGAATTGAACACGGGATTTCCGTTTTTGTCCGTTTGTCCAAATGTTTGTCCTAAGCCAAATGTTAGGATTGTGAAAATGATAGTTGTAATTTTCTTCATTGTCGTTTTATAATTACTGGTAACGTTTTGCAGCATGGCGAAGTGGCGGATTTAGAAGCACTTACTTTCAACATAGCACAAAAGTTGATGCGAGGTAGAATGTTCAACTAACCATTTCACCCGCTTTTTTGCAAAACCGCTGTTGGCAGATAGCCGTTTTAATAAGCTGTAATAAAGTCTGCATTGTTTATAGTATATTCGACTATTCCATTTTGTGATGCAGTAAAATTAAGTTTAATTTTCACAACTTGAAAACCATTAATTATAGTTTTTTCAACGATTGTAAAACTTCCCTGTGTTTCATATAAAATCCAATCTGATGGAATTATAATGCTTGTCGAAAATGACTTTGGTAATCCAACATATTTTCTAAATTCTATTTTTTCAGTTGTTGAATTGTTAGAAAAAGAGTAAGTTCCAAGAGGTAAGTCAGGTAAATTTTGATTTAGATTTTTAATATTTATGTTGTAACCATTTAATGAATTGCCTTCATATCGAATGCTAGAATTTGGAAGGTTGTTGTCATTAATTCTAGTTATGTTTGAAAATTTAATGTTGTTGTTCAAAGTTATGAAGTTGACAAATGTATTGCATATATTTTCTGAAAATTTTTTAATTTCAACATTGCCCTCTATTTCAACAGTTTCATTTTGTTGATTTAAGCTATATTTCTTTTTGAAAAGTTGTCCGTTGAACTTAAACTTTAGTTTAGTGTTTTCAACAAATTCAAATTCAGAAATAGTAATTGTTGATGATGGAACAAAATCCGCTGAATAATAATCTTTTCGAAATTCACCACTTTTATCAGCAAAATATATTGATTTTAATTCACCTTGTTTTGTAAGATTGAAGACAATTAAATCTCCTGTTACATTATTTTTTTTTGAAGTAACTGTGACATTCAAATCTGTATCACAACTATAATATGAATTGACATCCACAATATTATCTTCTGAATTTACCCCATTTATTTTCAGTTCAACATTATTTAGATTTTCAAGAACTTCGTTATTCTCCTCAATTGAATTGTCATTTGAACAGCTTGAAATTAACATTCCAATAAATAAAACAATAATTTTTTTCATATTTTCTTTTTTTATACGGTTCTCATACGGTTTCTGCCAACGGGGCGGCGGCTTTGCGAAGTTCTTTTTCCGAGCTTGCTCGGGGAAAGGATTTTGCAAAGCCGCCGCCCCGATGTAGCGAAAGAAGCGTAAGCGGATTTCGCTACATCGGTTTGGGTATTGCCGAAGGCGGGGATTTTCAGCACAAAAGTTCAATAGAATTACTGCTGTTGAACCTTGCACAAATGTTTCATAGAAGCACTTCAGCCGCCATATTGCCAAACCGATGTTAGCGGTTCGGCTTTTTATTTACTTTTTGTTAGTTCGTAAATTACTCCTTCTTGTCCATCAAAATCAAAGTTTTCTTTAAATCTCATACCTATTTTTTCAAGAACTCTGATTGAACCAACATTTTCTTTCATTGCTCGTCCAACTACTTTTTCAATTCCAAGTTCTGTAAAACCAAAATCAAGACATTTTTTTGCAGTTTCAGTAGCAAAACCTTTATTCCAATAGTTTCTCTTAAATCTAAATCCAATATCATATTCGTTTTTATCTTGGCTATATTTTAGTCCGCACCAACCAATAAATTTTGTAGTTGCTTTGTCAATAACAGCAAGTCGTCCAACCCCATATTTTTCATATTGGTCGTAGTTGGTTAAAAAGTCAATTGAAGCTTGTATGTTTTCAAAAGGTTTGTCTCCTGTGTATTTTAATACTTCTCTGTCAAGATTTAAGTTATAGAAATCGGATGCGTCTTCTTTTGTCAGTTTACGCATTATCGTTCTTTCAGTTTCTATATTTTGAATTTCGTTCATTTCTTTCTGTGTCGCTTGCTTTTAAGCTGACCGCTAACGGTTTCGGCTATACGTAGTGAGGGATTTGAAAGCTGAAAGTTTCAAATCGGCACGAAGTAGAGCGAAGCCGTTTATATATTTTAAATTTTCACTAAATATACAAAAGGCGAAGCGAATTACAAGCAGAAAATTTAAAATATTCACTTGACCCCGCATTACGTATAGCCCTTGTTAGCTGTAGCCTTTATTCTTCGATTTTATTCTTTGTTTTAGAAATTATTTTCTTGAAATCTACTAACATATTATTATTTAATAGGACAAAGACTACATATTCTGGCAGGGTTACTAATATAACTTTATAATCTTTATTTTGTTGCTGAATGGATTTGTTTAAAATATTTTTAAAAGAATTTAGATATTCATACATAGCCTGACCAATATTTTCTCTATTAACTTGTTCAGAAAAAATAATGTATTCAGTTTCATTTACTGTTATTCTATGATATATTTTTTCTGTACTATTTTCGTCAAAAGTTTCGTCTTTCCAATCTAATCTTAATCCATTTTTTTCAAAAACTATTTTTGCTGATTCTAAATATTCAACAAATTGTCCTCTAAACAAACTACTTGACCAAACTTCAAAAGCTCTAAACTCCGAAGTTGAAGAACCATTTTTATATTCTTTTAGATTATATACGTCAGAAATATAATAATCGTTTGGGAATGTTAACCAACCTTTTCCAATATATTGATTTGAATTGTCATTGTAGTCAAAATCAATTTTTTCTTTTAGTTTGATTTTTTTTAAGTTATCGTCTATTAAATCAAAATATCCGATTTTTTCTAATTTTTCCGAAATTTTATGGTCTTGAGAGAATCCTAGACTTGATAACAAACTTATTAATCCCATAAATATAAATCTTAATTTCTTTAACGGCATTTTTGGAAAGGTTACAGCTAACGGTTTTGGCTATGAGTAGTTGGGGTTTTTATACCAAAAGTTTAGGCTAAATACCTAACTTTATTCTTGTACAGAACTTTGAGTTAAGCCTTTAGCCACACTTTTGCAAATATGTTGTTGGTGGAAGTGGTTATTGCAAATCCACTTCCGTTATTTCAAAAACAAACTTACTGTAATGGTCTCTACTTTCTACCAATTTCCAAGATTCACGGTCTCGAGTTTTAAAAATACTTTTACCTGTATCATTTGGATAGTAGGTTTTTTTTACAATACTATTTATTTTAACTTGAACAGAGTCGATTAAATAATATTCGAAATAAGATTTATCTCCTCTATCGTCACAAAAAGAAGATTGTTCAATTTGCTTATCATTCTCTAATATTATTTGTGAATCTTCTTCTCCATAAAATAACAGTTCTACATTATTTTGAGAGATATTGAGAATAGAATAATTATAACAATATTCAGGCTCACACCCCATAAAAGACAATGCTAATAAAACTAATATTATAAGCTTTTTCATAATTATCAATATTAGTTATAAAAATACGCATTAAACAAATCATTTACGGCTTGTTGCTGATGGTTTCCATTATTTTGTAATAGCCTATTTCTAAAACCTTGAACGGTTTCTACTCCAGGTCTCAAGGCTCCAAAAATTTGACCAATGGTATAACCATTTACATTATCGGTGAATCCAGGTCTAACAACATCTGCATTGTTGTCTATTAAATCGTGAACAATACCAACAGGAATCCAACCCTCCATTCTGAAAATTCTATTTGTCGCATCTCTAGGTCTTATAATATCTCTAGCATCAGGTCTGTTAAAAGGTGTGAAATTTTCTAATGCAACTGGTCTAATAATTGGATTATTGTTGTTATTTCCAAAATGTTGCAAAGTAAGAAAATAACCATAATAGTAGCCCCACATTTCACCTACTGCTGCTACGCCATTATTCATACCGTGTCCATCACCATAAGGTCCGTAAGTAATAATATAGTTTATGTATTTTATCCAATATCCACTACCTACTTGTTTAAAATGTGAAGCGTGTGCTAATTCATGAAAGGTAACTTCAAAAACTCTTGCCGTTCCTTGAGAAGGTGCTGCTTTTATAATTACATCTGGCAAGATTAACTTTGCTAAAATCCAAATTTTATTAGCAGCTATTGTTAAGCCATTTGCTTTTGATAAGAAAGTAACAAGTTGTGAGTTTGTTGTAAAACCAATTAAGCCCCAAACTCTCCTAAGCATTGGTGCAGAACTTGAACCAGTAGCATCTTGCGCAACTATTCTTAAATTAGAATGCGGTGTTCCAACTCCAAATTGATTGCAATAGTTGAAATAATTTACTGTTGCATTATTTACAGTAGAAAAACGCCAACCCTTTGAATTTGTAAAAAATGTTATGCTATGCCCCGCAGAACTATGTTTACCTCCACTATATCTGCCAGAAGTAACGCTAATGATAGAAGGCCAAATTTTAAATCCACGAGAATTTTTAAAAACTACTTCATAATTTACATCTCTTCTAAAAGTATTATCTACACTGTAAAATCCGTTGTTATCTGTGTAGCCTTTACCCCATTTAAACCATCTTCTTGTTTTTACTTTAACGCCAATTACAGGGTCAATTGCACCAGTTGTAGTATTCTGAACTCTAATATGTCCTTGTGGTCTTCTTTTTGGTCTTCTCATTTGCAAGTCAGAACCTTGAACTTCGCTCTGCTCTATATTACCTGTTAATCGTAGTGATTCTTCTTCTAATTCTTCTAAAAATGATGCAGTAAACTTATTTGATATTGCATTGCTATTACGTTCAAAGATACCGTCTTCTTCGTCATCTTCTAATTCGGGTAAAAACAATTCTTCAATAACTTCAAATCTTGTATCTGTAGGCATTTTATAACTAACAGGAACAGAAGTATAAAGCCAGTAACCTTCTTCTGTTAGTGTGTTTTCGTCAATTTCCAAATCACCTTCTTTGACTATTTCATAATCTAATGGTAAAATGGAAAAGTTTAAGGAGTCAGCTTCAAGCTTATCAAGTTGGTCAGCATTTTCAATAAAGAACTTTACATACAAATCGGTTACTTCAACATCATCCTCATTTATATCAGTTCGCAAGGCTACACCATTTTTTTGATTTTTCGCCTTTAAACTATTAAATGCCTTACGCATATTTGTTACAGAATATGGGTTTTCTAATTTCTTGCCAAGAAAACTATTTAACCCATCACTTGCTTTTTCATCAGGAACGTTTTGCAAATCATCCTGTTGACAAGAGATCAAAAATGTTAGTCCGAAGACAACCATTACAAACCGTTTAAAAATTGCTTTTGTCATAATTGTATTTATTTAGTGTTAATATTTCAGCGCTTAGTTTTTCAACCATTTCCACCAACGGTCTGCGTGTATGAGTAGTTGCGTGGTTTTGCACTTAACTTTGCAAGCACACACCAAACTGAAAATCCGCGAGGATTTTCAGAAGTAGGCGAGAACAAGCAATTACTTATAGCCATTGTTGCCCACAGTTTTTTTTATTCTGTCATCCATTTCATCAAGTCCTTTTCGTTCACAATTGTCCAAGAATGAGGGTGTCTTTCTCCATTTGCTCTATAACCTTTATTTTCTGTTTCTATGAGTTCGATATTTTCACTTCCAAATTCAGTTTTTAATTTGTCCGACAAATTTTTAAGATAATAAGCATTTAGGTCTTCGTAGTCATTTTTTCTGTTCTCTTGCCACCATTTTAAATCAGGCTCTGTGTAAAATCTGATTTTTAGATTTTTAAGGTTCTTTAAGTTTTCGATATTTTGTGTTTCGAGAGTAAAAGGCGAGTACTTCTCATAATTTTCAATTCCATTTTCAGGATTTCCAAATTCTTTGTCAAAGAAACTTTTTATCCAAGTTGCTTCTTGAATTGATGGTTCTGAAAACTCCATTTTCAAGTTTTTTTGAGCCGTCTTATAAAGAGCTAAAAGGTCAATAGGCGAGTCCACAACAAAGACTCCTTTCGGCTGGATTTTACTTTTGCTTGCAACAAGATAATCGCTGATTAGTAGACTTACATTTCCACCACTCGAAAATCCACCAATAAAAATGTTTTCCTTGGACAAGTTGTTTTCTAATACTATTTTCTCCAATTGTTCTGCTAATTTTTGTTTTTCCGATTTGTTTAAGAATAAATGTTGATTAAAGTTCATAGCTAAAACCGAAAATCCATTTTTTATGCTAATCTCTGAAATTTTAAATTCGGAAAATGTGTTTTTGGCATCACAAGGAAAGCAAGGGAATAAAATCAATAGTCCGTTTTGTTTTTCTGACTTAATTAATTCAATATCCGATGTTGTTATTTCATCAGATACTGGTTTTTCAGTCTGAATATCCTCTTTGTTTTGTCCTTTACAGGAAATTACAATTAGAGCTAAAATTATGATGAGTGTTCGCATTTCTTAAATTGTGGGCAACGGTCTAGTATATGAAAAGTAGGCGATTTCGAAGTACAAAACTTTCGGTTAAGCATGGTGTTTGATACGAGTCAAACCACTTGAATTTAGCACTAATTCGCCTATTTTTTATATACATTGTTAGCTGCTGGCTTTTTTTCTTTAAATTTTTCAATTTGTCTTCTGTGTCTCAATATATGCACAATTGCGTGTTCAAGTAGTTGTTCAACATCATAGTTTTGTCCCCACCGAACACTTATTTTTTTCTTCGGGTCGTTTTCGCACAATTCAAGATTCGGATAGTCAAAAAATAACTGTTCATTGTATTTAAACATTTCATTTAGTGCCAATTTATAATCTTGGGCAGTTTGAAGTTTTATTTTGTTTTTATAATCTACGTTTTCACCCAACCATTTTCTAATTTCCACAACATAGGTATATCCACTTTGGACAACGTGAGTCAGAATGTTTTGTATTGACTTGCAATCTTCATCATTAGTTTCAAAATCAATAATTTCTGCTAATTCATTTTCTGAAATGTCATTAATAGTTTCAATGAGTTCATTCAATGACTTTTCGTATTCATCAAGTAAGGCTCCAATTGCTCCATTATTCCTAAATTCCTTTTTCTGATTCATTTTTGTCTTGCTTGCAGCTAACGTTTTGGGGCTCCTATGTTTGCAAAGTAATAAATTTGCAAATAAAAAGCAAAAGGAATGAGAGAACATTCGGGGCTTAATAATCTAAAAGATATATTCTCGCAAAGAACCATCCTCATTCCTTTACTTCTTTTAGAGTTTGAACAGAATGTAAAGAGTTTTATAAACATCTTGAATAACAATTAGGAGACAAAACGAAGGAAGATTTTGCTTTAATAAAATTTACAACGTATGAAGATATTAAAACAAGTTTTGGGAGTTGATGTTGCACAAGATGAGCTGGTTGTAGCTTTAGGAACCCTCCATGAAGATTTAACAATAGAAACGAAAAATTATCAGGTTTTCTGTAATAACGAAAAAGGTTTTAAATCGCTATTACAATGGGTCGATAAAACGAAATCTAAAGACGTAGAAGTTGTTTTTGTGATGGAGTCAACAGGGGTTTATCACGAGCGTTTTGCTTACTTTCTTTATGATAAAGGAGAGAAAGTAGTGATTGTATTGCCTACTAAAATCAGCAATTTCATGCGTACTTTAGACATTAAAACCATTACCGATAAAAGTTGCTCCATCGCCATTGCACAATTTGGATTAAGCAGAAAATTAGAAGAGTGGCAACCGTCAAATAAGGTTTACAAAGAGCTTCAGCAGTTGAGCAGGGAGAAAAACCAAGTAATCAGCGAGCGCGTGGTTTGTATGAACCAGCTTCATGCAGAAAAGGCAGAAGCTATGCCCAATATACGAACAATCAAACGATTGAAAGCAAGAATTTCATTGCTGGAAAAACAAGAAAAAGAAATCAACACCGATATGTTGAAAGAGGTAGAAAACAGCCAAGAAGCTAGCGAAGCAATACAATATATGAGTAGCATACCAGGCGTGGGAAAAGCCACAGCCATTGCAATTTTAGCAGAAACCAATGGTTTTGAACTGATAAGAAACAAAAAACAGTTAACCAGTTATGCCGGGTTGGATATTAGGGAAAAGCAATCAGGCACATCGGTAAAAGGCAAGGCAAGAATCAGCAAAAAGGGCAACAGGAATTTACGCAAAACACTTCATTTTCCATCAATGACGGCAGTAAAATTCAATCAGGAGCACCGTGAATTGTATCAACGCATAGTAAACAAAACAGGAGTTAAAATGAAGGGGTTAGTAGCTGTGCAGAGAAAATTATTAGAATTAACGTATATTTTATATAAAACCAAAACATTCTACGAAGTCAACTTTGAAGAAAATAGGGCGAAAACTCAAATAGATTTCCACCCTATAGAAGCTAACTTGTAGTCGCTTTAATTTTTACAAAATTATAAAAAAAACATTAGGTTTTTAACACAGAATCTTTGCGATGGTGGGGCAATCGAAACACAAATCTTCAATTTTACCCAAAAGTTGAACCGAAGAACAACCGTTGAACTTTGCAGTTTCGCCCCACTATCGCAAAACCCTTGTTGGCAGTAGTGCTTTTTCGGGTTACTCTAAAATGAATTTCTTTGGATAGTTTTCAATTTCTTCAACTTCAAAGTATTCATCAAATTCCTCCTTCTCTTTGGTTTCATAAAAATTAATGATTTTACTGAAAAATGCTTCGAGGGTCGGTGCAACAACATTTCGGTCATTGTCAGCGTGCCAAAACTCTATTAACTGTCCTTTTTGTTCAGTAAAAATTCCTTTTAGGTCAAAGCAAATACTGTCGCCACCTCCATTTTGAAAAATTGGTATCCAGTTTTCGTTCCACCAATTTTCGATTTCGAAGTCAAATCCAATCATTGGCGTAAGTTCAGAAGCGTCATAAAGTGCTTGGTGTAAAGGAATAAAACAAGAATTATTTACAAAAGCTTCATAACAATTTGGTTTTTGTCCGTTTTTCCATTTGTATAATGTTCGTAAATCCTTTGGTATTTCAATTTTATAATATTCTTCTAATTTGTCTAATTGAGAGTCGTCCAAAGGTTCGTTAAGTTCCGAATAATATTCAGGTCTTAGTGTAGATAAATATTTGTCTAATTTTTGAATTATTTCTTCCATTGTTTCGTCTGTGTTTCGGTTTGTAGCATTACTGCCAACGTTTCGGGGCTTTGCGATGGTGGGGCAATCGAAGCACAAATTTTCAATTTTGCACAAAAGTTGAACCGAAGAACTAGCGTTGAACTTTGCACTTTCGCCCCACTATCGCAAAACCCTTGTGTGTGCCCTGCATATGCAGGACACACCCCGAAAGCTTTTCAAATAGTTCAAAAATACAAATTTAGTTTTAAGAACCAAGTTTTCGGGGTGTTATTTTTCCAGAGGGTGTGAGTCCCTTACGAGCGGATTGAACCCCGAATCGTTAGCAAGCTGCAAGGTGGTTTATCGTGAGGTATGCACTGAAGGAAGCAGGACTGCAAAAGTCTGTACCGACGAACAGAAAGTACATAAGAGGCATAACAATAAGGATGAGTATCCACAGCAATACGAAGTCCAAAACAGTGTTCTGAACATGCTATTAAATCAGATTATTGTTATGTAGATGTACCGGCGATAGACGGAAGGAAAAAGCATTTACCAGGGGAGGTCTTGGCAATTACGAGTTAATCAAGCCAAGAAGTCAGCAGAGGTCATAGTACTTGAAAGTAACGAGTTGCGAATAGATACCGCATAGGCCTCACAAACAAGGAAGGACTGAACGTAAATCTCCAAGAAATTCGACTAGGAAAGTTAGCTTAGCCTAGTCTTAAAGTAAATTATGGATAGCTCAAAAGGTGTAAAGAGCTTTTGATTGATGATTTACGAACCGCCGTATACGAGAACCGTACGTACGGTGGTGTGAGAGGCTCTCCCTGTCAGTTTCTGGCAGGGCAGTCTACTCGATTGCCAGTAGTTTTTTATTTTTCATTCAGTACTTTTCTAGTTTGTCTTACGAGATTTACAAATAATTCCTCTTTTTCATTTTCATCCATTTTACTTACAGGTCTGTTCGGTGGATTCATTGCTTGAAATTGATTTAAATCGTCAAATTCCTCAAATAGACAAGGTTTTAAAATTACAATTAAAATTACGGCACCTTCTTTTTCGGCAGCTTCTAATAAAGGTGGAAGTTCGTCTGAAGAAATAAAATCAGAACCCAAGAAATCTGTACTAACCAAAAGAATAGCAACTTTGGTTTCCAAAATAGCATTTCGGATTTCGTCTTTCCACTTTTGTCCAGGCTGTATTCTCGAATCATCCCAAAAGTCGATTTGACTTTTAAATGGCTTAAAGTGTCTTTGAATGTCACTTAAATATTCTTTATCAAAGTGGCTATAACTAACAAATACTTTTTCTCGAATGCTCTTGTCTAGAATTTCGTATTTCTGATGCACAACTTTTGGTAAAGTTCCTAATTCTTGGTTGAGATAAAAAATTAATCTTTCAGCCGAAATTTCGTATTGACAAGTCGAACTCGGTTTTCCTCCGTGAGACCTGTCTCTATGTTCTTTTAATTCTTCGGTTACAGTATTTTTAATTTCGTCCAAAAAAATCGCCTTAAATTCAGGCGAGTAGAAGTCCGATAATCGATATTTTAAATCACTCAATTTATCAGATGAATCTTTATTTGGATTTGAAAGAGAACTATTTTCATAAAATTCTCTTGCTTCTTCTCTTATTATTTTTTCTTAGTTCATTTTTCGGTCGATGTGTTCAAATTACTGGCAACGAGCTACGGCTTGGCGATAGTGGCGGATTTGGAAGCCTAAACTTCAAACTTTCCACTGATGTTAGCAACAGCTTTTTATTTTTACTAAATTACTAAAAAAGGAAATATAAAAAGCTGTTGTGGATAAAAATGACGAAACTTCGTATTATGACTTAACCCGCCATTTCGCCAAACCGATGTTGTACGTAGTGTTTTTATTCAATTAGTAATTTTTCGGTGTATTCAGTAACGAAACTTCTTAAAAATCCATCTATATCTTTTTGTTTCCAACCATCTTTTTTTAGTTCTTTTTTACGTTCAAGATATTCGTTAGACTTTTTGTAAGCTTCAAATTGTTTTTCTTTAAGATTCTCATACTCCTTGAAGTTTAAATCTTTGGACTTTATATATTTACCTTTTTCAATTTCAATTATTATATAATTTTCATAAGTTGAACCATATCCCATATGAACATAATTAATTAATTCTCCATATGGTAAAGTAAGTAGACCATTGAACCAATCAATTTTCCGATCTTCAGTTTTCGGAAAGACTTCATTTATCACACTTTTCCATTCTGTATCATCGGATTTTTCATTCCAAATTTGAATTTTTATGTCTTTTACGTAAAGTTGATTTTCAATTATTTCGAATGTTGCAACATAGCCTCTCCATAAAGCTGTTGACATTACACCACCTTTAGGTCGTTTATCTTCATTCTTTTCAAAATATTTTTCAAGTGGATTTGTGAGTAAAGAATATTCTTTGTTATTAAATACGATTCTGTCAGGATATTGTGCAGTTGCAAATACCTTAGCAAAACTAAAAACAGACAATAATATTACGAGTATAATTTTCACGAGATTTGTTTTAACATTACGTACAACGGTTAGTATATGAAAAGTAGGCGATTTCGAAACACTAAACTTTCGGTAAAGCACAAAGTTAGATACGAGCCAAAACCCTTGAGTTTACTACTATTTCGCCTATTTTTTATATACATTGTTACCACCAGTTATTTTTATATCAGTTCCACCTGAATCTTATTCAATTCAGGTTTAATTTTAATCCAATCCTTATTTTCCTTTTCAGGAATACAGTCAATTAAACTCAATCCGTTTATATAATTCTCAACAGCTTTTTTTCCGAGTTTTATTTCCATTTCATAAACTCCTTGTCCGTCTTCTCCAATCCAAGCACGAGTCAAAATAGACTTGTTTTTCTTTATATTCTCTTTTGATAATGATTTTAAGTCAAAAGGAATTGGGTCAACTCCATCGCACCAAAATCTTTTTACGCTTTCGATTCCTAAATTTTCAAAATGAAGTTTCCATTCCAAATGTGTGCAAAAATCATTGTTAAAAATCGGTTCATCAAGATTATAGTTAAAGGCTCCACATTTCGGACATTCAGCGTTTTGTTTTTTCAGTTCGTCAAAATCACATCGATGACATTTTCCATATTCTGGATTTAAATGTGTCACAATTATTTTCGCTTCTTTGTGACTGACTTTAAATTCATCCATTAGCTTTTTGATAGCAAATAGTTTGAAGTCTTGTTTTACCAATCCAATAACTTCAAATTTCTGCTCTTCTGGTAAATTCAGCTCGTTTATTTCGTTTTTGCACTTTTTACAATAGAATTTCACTTGATTGGTTTTAATTGGTGGTAACGGTTTGCGTGTATGAGAAGTAGCGGATAAAAAAGTACTTCACTTTCAGTTCGGCATTGACTTTCATTAAAAGCACTGACCTTTGATTTAGCACTGAACCCGCTATTTCTTATACACGCTGTTATGTGGCGTTTTTTCTTCATTTCTGTCGATAAAATTGAAACCTATTCCCGTCAATTATTAGTATTCCGCTTTTTTCACTGTCTTTAAAACTGCAAGTCAACAATTGTTTTCCATTGTCAAGATGTTGATTGAAATGAGCGTGAAAAATAAAGTCAAATTTGTGAATTGGTTTTATTTTCCCATTTTCGATTTGTCCTATGTATGTTCCATTTTCGTCAGAGTAAAGGTGAAAAAGTTGCTTGTCGGCAACAAATGAAGTCGGTATATAAAAGTCCATTGTATCTAGCAACGTTTCAACACCTTTTTCAAAGCGGCTTCCTTCGTGTCGGTCGAATTTTAAGTCAGATTTTTCAAGTTTTGACGGGTCTTTGATTTTCAAAACACTTGCAAACCCCATCATATGTCCCATATAGTTAGTTACGTAATATTCCCCATCAATTTTGTTAATGACCACTGGACAAGTTGAAGAAGCTTCAAAACTTTCGTTGGTTTTCTTGTCTTTGAAATAAATTGTACCGCCCCATTCGCCATTGCAAGTTGCATAAATGTCATACTGTTCGTCTTGGTAAAATTTTAATTTTCTTGTTTCGGTCAGTTTAAAGTCAGCTACATATTTACCCAACAGTAGATTTATTTCTTCAAATTGGGATTCTTTCACGTATAAGCTGTCATTTTGCACTATCAGGTCATAGTGTGGCATTCCTTGAACTTCTTGTGGGACGAAAACGTCTTCAACGAAATCTCCATTTTGACTGAACACTATCATTTTCTTAAATCTCTGTGATGTGTTCTTTCTGCCTGTCTCAAACATCCCGTAAAAATTGTCTTGAAACAGAACAACTTTTCTTAGGTATCCGTCAATCGAAATATTTAGAGTGTCGAAGCTAACTTGAAAGTTGGCTGAATTAGTTGAAGATATTTCAATTTCCTTATTATTCGTAGTCTGTGATTGACAGGACAACAAAGTCAAAAGTGAAAAAAGTATGATGAGATTTATCTTCATTGTCGTTTTTTTAAATGCCACATAACGGTTTAGGGCTTTGCGTTCGGGCGGGTTTCGGAGCACAAAGCTTCAATTTATTACTAAAGTTCATTAGAAGCACAAAGCTTCAAGTTTATACGTCACCCCGCCTGACGCAAAACCCTTGTTAGCAGTAGCCGTTTTTATCAGTCTATATGCTTTAAAAAGTCCCCCCATTCATTTTGTAAAAAGTTACAGAATTTTTTAATCGTAGTCTTTTGACTTTCAGAATAATTTTCGCTATCCTTAATTAATTTTTTACAATATCCATTTACTAATGGTTTTCCTTTTCCAGTTTCTATATTTTCGTCAATAATTTCAAATTCAAGTAACACAATTTTTGCCCAAACTTTCAAGTCAGTTTCGTTAAAACAAACTTTATTGTCAAAGAATAAAGCGAAATCTTTTGGATTATCTTCAATAAACTCTTTTCCAAGATTTCCAAGACCTTCAGAATATGCTCCATCAGAAATTTTGTATGAGTTAGTCAATACTCTGAAATAAAATTCTCTTGTTGCTTTGTCCTTGTCTTTTAATTTACCAAAATATAAAAGAGGCTCTTCTGAATATTTAGCTGTGTTGTTGAACAACTCCTGTGCTAATTTTGGCGTTTTAGGATCATTAAGTAATTTGTCAAAGTTGCATTTTATTTCATTGTCAGCCACAGTTACTTTATCCATTATTTGTCCTTCTGGATTCGGAACTAATTCTCTGTTTTCATTATACATTTCATTTTTCTTGTCGTTTTGTTTACAAGAAATTAGAAATATCAGAATTCCAAATATCAATATGTATACTACGTTTCTCATACGGTTACTGCTAACGGTTCTGGGCTTTATGTAGGTGGGGCAAGTTAGCAATTAAGTTGATTAAAATTCCAAATGTTCAAACAGGTACAAATGTTCATTAAAATTCCTTCAGCCCCACTTGCATAAAACCCTTGTTATCTGCTGTTTTTTTTATTCTGTTAGTTCTTCATATTTTATTATTATTTCAAAATCATAATTATTTTTTACACAATAAACAGGTTTTGATAAACAGTCATATGGTAAATTTTGATTTTCAAGTTCTACACATATTAAGCAATTTTTTGAATATTTTTCTAAACTTGAGTTATATAAATTTTGATACTTTTCTACTTCGTATTTTTCGTTTCTATATTTTTTATCTAACTCAACGTCAATTTCGTCAATAAGTTTCTGATATTCATTTTCAGTCAAAGCCATAATAATCGTTATGAATGTTATTATAATAATAGTCATCATATACACTTCTCAAATCAAAAGGTGATTTACCATATTCATAATCATCATATTTTTTTAATAATATGTTGTAATAATAACCTAATTGTCCAATGCGAATAGATTTTTCAGCAGTTAAAAAAATATCGTTATCCTTTTTTAATTCATTTAAAAAATCTTTCTTAATTACTACTGCTATTCTATTTTCATTATCCCAATGTCTAAAAAAGTTAGTATCATTTCCTCTTTTATCTTTAGCTGTATTAAAATGAAAAGTATTTATATTTAGTTCTTTTTTTATTTCTTCAATTGTTCCATCAAATTCATTAAAATTAATTTGTTTGAGTAGTCCTTTTTCATAATATGTTCTTTTCAATTCTATCTCTTTTCCAACGTTGTCAGAGTAATCTAATAATTTTAAATTGAATTTTAAGTCAATAATTTTGAATGTTTTTGAAAAAGAATGTTTGTTAAAATTATATTTTAAGATTAAAAAATTATCAAAAATTATATAGTCACCAAACATTAACTCATTAGTAATGTCAAAGTTTAAAAATTCAATTTTATCATTTTCTTGTAACGTAACTCTAAAAATTTCATTACTCCATTGTCCGATTAATTCTTCTTTAGTAAATATTCTCATTTATAACGTTTTTTTGATAAAATAGCAGATAACGTTATCGGCTATGAGTAGTTGCGTGGGTTATCACTTAACTTTGCAAGCACACACCAAGCTGAAAATCCGCAAGCCCCGACGCTTCGGGGTTCAGAAGTAGGCGAGAACAAGCAATTACTTATAGCCATTGTTGTGGTTAGTGTTTTTTTATTCATTTACTCAATTTTAATATTCTAAATGCTCCTTGAATTACCAAAACAAAAACGATTGTCCCGATAATCAAATCAGGTTTATTTGAACTTAACCAATTTACTAAAATTCCTGCGATAATCACTCCCAAATTGATAATCACGTCATTCGAGGTGAAAATCATACTTGCTTTCATATGAGCTTCTTCTTTGCTCTTTGACTTTTGTAAAATGTAAAGACAAATTCCGTTTGCAATAAGTGCAAAAATCGAAACGATAATCATTGTTGAAAAATCGGGAAGTTTCTCGTCTCCGAAAAATCTCCTTAAAACTTCCACAAATCCGATAATCGCAAGTGTTATTTGAAAATAACCAGCAAGTTTTGCAATCCGTTTTTTTCTTGTTAGAGTTCCGCCAACCGCAAACAAACTAATTCCGTAAACGAAACTGTCGGCAAGCATATCCAAACTATCGGCAACTAATCCCATTGATTTTGAGATTATTCCAGTAGTCATTTCGATTAGGAAAAATGCGAAATTTATTCCGAGTACAGACCAGAGTAGTTTTTTCTGGTTTGAGTTTTCATTAAATTCAGTTTGGTCGGTTTGTTCGGTCGATATTTTCTTTCCGCCTAAATTCAGTTCGAGGACAGACTTTTCGATTTGGTCAGTTTCTCCGCTGTGAAAAACGGTCAGTTTTCGGTTGGGAATGTCAAAGTCCAAATTCACAATGCTTGAGATTCCGTCTAATTTCATTCGGATTAGATTTTCCTCTGAAGGACAATCCATTTTGGTAATCTCAAATATCGTTTTGTTCATTCAATTTCGTTGGTTTTTTACATTAACCACAACGGCTCGGCTATGAGTAGTGCGGGGTTTTGAAGCCGAAACTTTCGGTTAAGCACTAGTCCAAGCGAGCGTTTTTTTATTTTTAAATTTTCTCAAATATAAAAAAATGCGAGCGACTTTTATGTACAAACCTTCGGATTTTTCCCATAAGCCCGCATTACTTATAGCCCTTGTTAGCAACAGTTTGATTATTTTCTATAAAAGAACCAACCATCTTCAATAGTAGGTTGCCAGTTTTCATTTTTATGTTTTTTTATTTTTAATTTCTCGTATATACACTTTGGTCCTGTAATAGTCATCGTATAAGATTTTCCATTATTTCTCATATTTTTTTCGTTAAGAGTATAAGTAACTCGATATTTATCTTTCTCAACAATTTTATCAATGTATGGATATAGAAACTCACTAATTGCTTTTGGACTTGAAAACTTATTTGATTTTTTAAATTCAATTTCAAAACTTCCCTCATATTTAAAATTTGGTGCATAATCAAAAAGGAAATTCGGATTGTTTTTCTGTATTGTTAAATATTTTTGATATTCCTCAGGACTTTTAAAGATTACTTCTTCATAGTAATAGCCAAAAGGATATTTTTCATTCAAATTCGTAATCTGATTTAAGTCAAACTTATAAGTGTGACCATCATGTGTCATTACACTTTTCTGAGTAGGGTTAATTGTCCAAGTTCCTTCTTCTTTAAAATTTTTAACAACAGTAATTCTGAAAGCTGGTCTTTCGGAAGAATTTGGAATTTCTTCACCGAGTTTAATATTCTGTATAAATTTTGTGATTTCTATAGAATCCTCAATGATAAAGTTATATTTTTTATAAGTTTTGGTTTTATCATATTGCGGATATCTACCAATAATTTTTGTAGTGCTATCAATTGTCAAAGTGTCAAAAATATTTTTCTGCGAAAAAACATTGATTGAGCTAATTAATAAAATTAATACAAATAATTTCTTCATGGGAGTTTGATTAAATTGTTGCTAACGTTTTGGGGCTCCTATGTTTGCAAAGTAATAAATTTGCAAATAAAAAGCAAAAGGAATGAGAGAACATTCGGGGCTTAATAATCTAAAAGATATATTCTCGCAAAGAACCATCCTCATTCCTTTACTTCTTTTAGAGTTTGAACAGAATGTAAAGAGTTTTATAAACATCTTGAATAACAATTAGGAGACAAAACGAAGGAAGATTTTGCTTTAATAAAATTTACAACGTATGAAGATATTAAAACAAGTTTTGGGAGTTGATGTTGCACAAGATGAGCTGGTTGTAGCTTTAGGAACCCTCCATGAAGATTTAACAATAGAAACGAAAAATTATCAGGTTTTCTGTAATAACGAAAAAGGTTTTAAATCGCTATTACAATGGGTCGATAAAACGAAATCTAAAGACGTAGAAGTTGTTTTTGTGATGGAGTCAACAGGGGTTTATCACGAGCGTTTTGCTTACTTTCTTTATGATAAAGGAGAGAAAGTAGTGATTGTATTGCCTACTAAAATCAGCAATTTCATGCGTACTTTAGACATTAAAACCATTACCGATAAAAGTTGCTCCATCGCCATTGCACAATTTGGATTAAGCAGAAAATTAGAAGAGTGGCAACCGTCAAATAAGGTTTACAAAGAGCTTCAGCAGTTGAGCAGGGAGAAAAACCAAGTAATCAGCGAGCGCGTGGTT
Organism: Paenimyroides aestuarii; assembly: GCF_024628805.1. Taxonomy (NCBI): domain Bacteria; kingdom Pseudomonadati; phylum Bacteroidota; class Flavobacteriia; order Flavobacteriales; family Flavobacteriaceae; genus Paenimyroides; species Paenimyroides aestuarii. The sequence continues at coordinate 2,193,555 of NZ_CP102382.1, forward strand.
TGTATGAACCAGCTTCATGCAGAAAAGGCAGAAGCTATGCCCAATATACGAACAATCAAACGATTGAAAGCAAGAATTTCATTGCTGGAAAAACAAGAAAAAGAAATCAACACCGATATGTTGAAAGAGGTAGAAAACAGCCAAGAAGCTAGCGAAGCAATACAATATATGAGTAGCATACCAGGCGTGGGAAAAGCCACAGCCATTGCAATTTTAGCAGAAACCAATGGTTTTGAACTGATAAGAAACAAAAAACAGTTAACCAGTTATGCCGGGTTGGATATTAGGGAAAAGCAATCAGGCACATCGGTAAAAGGCAAGGCAAGAATCAGCAAAAAGGGCAACAGGAATTTACGCAAAACACTTCATTTTCCATCAATGACGGCAGTAAAATTCAATCAGGAGCACCGTGAATTGTATCAACGCATAGTAAACAAAACAGGAGTTAAAATGAAGGGGTTAGTAGCTGTGCAGAGAAAATTATTAGAATTAACGTATATTTTATATAAAACCAAAACATTCTACGAAGTCAACTTTGAAGAAAATAGGGCGAAAACTCAAATAGATTTCCACCCTATAGAAGCTAACTTGTAGTCGCTTTAATTTTTACAAAATTATAAAAAAAACATTAGGTTTTTAACACAGAATCTTTGCGTTCGGGCGGGATTTCGAAGCCGAAACGTTCAGCTAAAATACAAATTTCAATAGAAGTACAAAACTTGAATTTTGCACTTCAGCCCGCCTGACGCAAAACCCTTGTTGTAGGCAGTGTTTTTACGGTTTGTATGGTTTTTCTTTTTCGTTGTCTTTATAATATTCTGAAATGATTAAAAACTGTTTGTCTGTTAAAAGCATTGTATGTAAATCATTACCACCGTAAAGTAAATAAAATTGTTCGTCTATTTTTTTGTTGTTAAGTATTTCATTCACTTTCTTAAAAAAGTTTCTTGGTGCTGTGTCCCAAAATGTTTGATTATCAAGTTCTTTTTTCGTGTAAAGATTTAATTTTTCCCCGTTGATTATTATGTCATTTGTTTTTTCATAATCATCTGCCGATTTTACGGTCAAACTCACATTTCTTTTTTCCAATATTTTATTTATTTGCGGAAGGAAAAAGTCAAAACTAAATTCGGCAAGTTCTTCTGCATCAATATGAGCTATTTTGAGATTATCGTCATTATAAATGTAAAAGTTGCTAATGAGTTGTGCTTTTAAACTGTCAATTTTTGAATTGTCAGCATATTTTAGGAAGTCATTGTCAATAAGTTTTTCTCCATAAATACTATCAGACTTTTCCATATTCACATTTGACTTACTATTATTTTGTGTCTGTGCTTTTGGGTTACAACTGATTAAAAATATCAAAAAAAATAAAATCGTTAATTGTTTCATTCGGTGTCGTTTTTTCTAGCATTGCCTACAACGATTGAGTATTGCCCGAAGTGCGGGGAATTTTAAGACTAAATGTGAATAGGAAACTTAATCTTGAATTAGCTCAAAAGTTTCTACAGATACCATTCAGCCCCGCATTTTGGCAATACTATGTTGTAGGCAGTTTTTTTATTTTTTGTTGTTTATTTTTTTGATTTTTTACCGTTTTAGCGTCATTTTTCGATGTTTTACGTGAGTGTAGTCAGCGCTTCGCCGTCGTCAGTAACAATAATGAACTGACAAACAATTTTTCAAAATGTCTTTACGAAAACTAAACTGCAACTTGTATTTTTCTCACTTCTGTTTTGCTGATGGTAATGTTGGCAAAACAATCCAAAACAGGAATGTAAATTTTCAGTCTATTTCCGCTTGTCGAACAGATTAATTCTCCTTTTAGTCCAATCAATTGTCCATTTATCACTTCTACTTGGTCGCCTTTCTCATAATTTTCATCAATTTTTATGTCGTCTAAACTACAAAAATATTTAATATGTTCAATTTCTTTTTCACTCAAAGTTGCAATTTTTCCTGCGAAATACAAATAGCGCACAATTCCAGGAACTTCGAAAACGTTTTGTCGTTCTTTTTCAGTCAGATACACAAAAACAAAACTCTTAAAAAGCACTTCGCTCACTAATTTTTTTCGGTCACTCCACGATTTAATTTGTTTGCGAAGAGGCAAATAATTCTCAATTCCAAGAGTTGTCAACCGCAGAGCGACTTTTTTTTCGGCTTTTGGATTTGTTCGTAAAATGTACCATTTTTTTTCGCTCATTTGTTTGTCAGTCGTCTGTTCGGTTAAAATTGCCTACAACGGTCTCGGCTATGAGTAGTTGCGTGGTTTATCACTTAATTTTGCAAGCACACACCAAACTGAAAATCCGCGAGGATTTTCAGAAGTAGGCGAGAACAAGCAATTACTTATAGCCATTGTTGTATGCCGTTTTTTTTATTATCCATAAGGTAAAACTCTATGTAACCATCTCTTCGCACCATCTACATCATAATTTTCCAAACATTCTTTTACCTTTCCAATATTGTATTTTAAACTTGTTACTTTATCCTTTTTTGTTTGAGAATCGTTCCATTCAGTTGATAATTGTCCAACAGCATAGAAAAATCCTTTTTCTACATTATCTCCATAAAAATTCAATCCAGTGATAAAAAGCTCTAATTTATATGAATCATACGGATACCCATTTGTGCAATTCCACGCTTTCATAAGACGTATAATTGGCCGAACGACTGAATTATATTTCGTATTTACTTCGGTAAGTTTTGACTTAACATCATTTGGGTCGGTTGTTTGCCAACCATAGTCACCAGGGATATACAATGTCGAAGACCAATAAGTACTCTCTTCTTTTGCTGGAACAAGGTCATAATGAATATTTCCAAGTCTAATAGTTACAGTAGGAAATGACCTCACTACTTCTGAACCATATCTATCTTTGTAATATTTATCACCGAAATTTTTTAACCAGCCTCTATACGTTTCAGGTGTTCTTTCATATTCCGTATGGTTGAATACAACCATTATGTCAATGTCGGATTTGCTATCAATTGAACGAGGAAGAATAGTATCTCTGTCATACGACCCAAAAACAAACCTTCTTTTGATAAGAATACCTAACTCCTTATCAAGGTTTGCCAAAAGATTGTCTTTTGAAGTATTTATTCTTGTAATTTCAGCTGAATCCTTTTTTAAGTAAAAAGAGTAGGATAAGCTTCTTAAATATGTATCTATTGAACTTGCCATATTATAATTCTAATTCGCTTTCAGTATATGATTCTTCTCCAGATTCAATTCCTTTTTTGGCAAGTTCATAATCTGATTTACTTGTAGGAAACGATTCCGCTTCTTTATTTATGACCTCTATTTCGTTTGCAATTTCTTCAACACTTTCAATCAAATGTTTGTCCTTTATTGCATCATCTTCAATATACGCTTGAAGTCTATCGCATCTTTTCATAATAGCTAAATATTTATTCCCAACTCTTCTGTGTCCTTCAACTTTCTTTTGAAGATTTAAAAAAGTCTGAAATCCGCTTAAAAGAGCTGCAATAAGTGCTAAAACTAATGGTATAAATTTTATCCAATTTGTAACACCATCTGTTAAAACGTAAAACAAAACAGAGCCAGTCAGAACATTAATTACAATTAATGGAATTCCTATCCAATAGTGTTGCTTTTCTTTTCTGTCAGCCGCATTAAAATGTTTTTTCTTTCCGTAAAGAGAGTCAACTTTAATTCTTTTTATTTTGTCTTTAGTATTTTTCATTGGCTTTGTTCAAATGGCATACAACGGTTTGGGCTATGAGTAGTGCGGGTTCTCGAAGCCGAAACTTTTCAGTTTGACACGGATGGTAGCCAAAGCTACGCTTTGCGTTTTATCTTTCTTTTTTCCGAAAACGTCAAAGCTTAGCTTTGGCGGAATGGATGTCCCAAACTTTGATTTAGCACTTAAACCCGCATTACTTATAGCCATTGTTAGGCAACGTACATTAATTTTTAAACTCATTTTTTATCCATTTTTCTACTTGCTGTTTCTTAATACCTTTGCTCACTGATAAATTTGCGATTTTTTCAAAATTGAATTTAATTTCAAAATATTGTTCAACTTTGTTGATAAACTCATTTAGATTTAATAAATCCGGGTTTTTAAAAACTGTTTTATCAACATTGATTTCAAGGATGCGACTTTCAGAAAAAGTTATTCTCTTACGCTTTTGAGATAAATCATTTTGGATGTCGATATTATAAGTATCTCCCATTGTCTGTGGTTGCCCTAATCTCATATCAAATGAAAATCTTTTCTCTTTTTGCTCGTCTGACAAATTATTGGGAGTAAACCATTCGCCATCTGTTGTAAGTTTAAAAGATATTGACCAGTCATATTTATTTTGAGGCTCAACACCAATATTTTTTAGTAGCTGATAGGCTGGTAGATTATCAAAAATTCTATCATAATATTTTTTGATTTTGTCGTATAGTGGGTTTTGAACATCAGAATACCCAAAAAGCTCGAACAAAAAATGTAAATAGAAAGGTTTTCCCGATATGTATTTGTCAATTAAGCCATCGAAATATTTCAAAGTATTTTCTTCTTTGGAAAAAGATAAAACAGTCCAAACACCTCTTAATCCTACAATATCGTGATGTTCAATGTATAATCGTTCAGTCTTATCGTATTCGGCTAAACAATCTAATAAAAAATTGTTTACTTCTATCGTTGAAAAAGGTTTTAGCTTGATTACATTTTTATTGTCAGGATAATAGCTGTCACTTTTGATTTTGTTGTAAAACTGATTAACAGTTTTAGAAACTTCTTTTGGTAATTTGTCTTTTTCTTCGAGAATAATATTTCTTAAATAACTCATTTTCTCATTTTTTGCAGTATGTTTTTCGTATGTTGCCTAACGGATCGGGTATTGCCGAAGGCGGGGAATTAGAAGCACAAAAACTCAATTTATTACCGCTGTTAGCAAAACCATTTTTTTATTTGCTAATGTACAAAAAAGAGGAAATAAAAAATGGTTTTTGCGGAATAGAATTACAAATGTTCAACCTTGCACTTCAGCCCCGCTTTTGGCAATACCTTGTTAGCTGTAGCTTTTTTTATCTTTTTTTCCAAAATTGCCACCATTTCTTCGGCTTGTAATAAATGATTTCTCCAATTAGAACGCCTGGTTTTTCAATTATTAGATTTGAAATTGGTAGTTCATTTTTGTAAATAGTTCTTTCGGTTTGTCCTTCAAAACCATATTCTGCATTTACTAATATTACAATTTCTTTTCTTAAATAATCCTTTGGTAGCAAAAAGTGAAAATGTCCTAACGAATCGGTTTCTGTTTTTATGTCAGTTCCTTTTATTTCAACAATTACATTAGGAATTGGATTTTTAGAATCTTCTTCGATTAATGTTCCTGAAATTTTATTTTTTATAGTGTCGTTTTCGATTAAGTTTGGTTTGTCTATTTGCTTTTTATATGTTTCTGAATTGAATTGTTGAAAGTGTTTAATTATTTCAACATTCGTTTCTGTTGCGTAAATATTTGTTGAAGATATTATTACAATACTTGCGACAATTTTTTGCCACTTATTTATTTTCGATTTTTCTTTTATGGAGATTATTCTATTTATTTGTCCATAGCTGAGCCTTGCACAAATCGTTTCATCAGATTTATTTAGGAAGTTAATAATTTCTTCGTCTGTCCAATTCATAAAATCAAAAACGCTCTTATTGCATAAAGAACAAAATCTTGACCTGTCCGAAATATTCATTTCATTCCAGCTCTTCTTTTTACAAGGATTTTCGATATTTAGTTTGTAGGTTGCTTTCATAAAGTTACAGCTAACACGCAAATATATGGACATTTTTTTATTCTAACAAATTGATTTTTTTATTTAATACATCATAATTCAGATAGATATAATTTTACATGCTGTCCATTTTTTATATATGATATTTTATTTTTATTTTTGATATATACATTTTACAGACATGAATTTAAGTGAATATGAATTTCAGCCGGGAAAACATAACCATAAATCGGTTATTTGGATATCCTTTCCATATAATCTACATCTTAAAAATGAACTAAAATCTCGTTTTCCATCAGCTAAATGGTCTCAATCACATAAAAAATGGTATTTACCAGATTTTCCCTCCATAAGAATGGCTTTATCTATGGATGCCAATCGCATTGAAGATAAGTATTTATCGCTTCTTAAACCTATAAACCAAAAACCTTTATTGGATTTTATAGATCAGTTAAAATTGAAATCTTATAGCCAAAATACTATCAATACTTATGTCAACGAATTTTCTCACTTGCTGATTCTCTTAAAAAATCATTCCGTTGATGAGTTATCTCCCAATCGACTGAAGGCATATTTTTTGTATTGTGTAAATGATTTACACATGAAAGAGCGTAAAATGAATGGTAAAATTAATGCCATTAAGTTTTACTTTGAGCAAGTTTTGCATAGGCCTAAAATGTTTTTTGATATACCAAGACCTAAAATGCCACAAACACTGCCAAAAATGCTAAGCAAGGCTGATATAAAAAAAATATTTGAAAAGGTTGATAATCCAAAGCATTTGCTGATGCTTCAACTTTGTTATGGAATGGGGCTTCGAGTGAGCGAAATCGTGAACATTAAAATCAACGATATCGACAGTAAGCGGATGCAGGTTCACATCCAAGGGGCAAAAGGAAAAAAGGATCGTTATGTCACTTTACCGGAATCTGTTTTACCACTAATGCGAGAATATTATTTAATTTACAAACCAAATATTTGGCTGTTTAATGGGCAATACAAAGGGCAATATAGTATTGGAAGTGTGCAGAAAGTTTTTAAACGTTCAATGAAGAAAGCTGGTATTCATAAAGAGATTGGTATCCATGGACTTCGGCATAGTTATGCTACGCATTTATTGGAGAGTGGTGCTGATTTACGTTTTATTCAAGAACTTTTGGGGCACCACAGCATCAAAACCACGCAGATTTACACCCATGTTTCCGACGTTTCTAAAAGCAAAATCAAAAGTCCGTTAGACGATCTATAAAACCATTTATCAATCACCCCAACAAATGGGCAACAATAAAATACCAACCGGCAATAGTAACAAACGATAGCGGTATGCCATAACCCACCATCATATTGCTTAATTCGGGTTTTAGTCCGTAAGTCGATGCCAAAATAGCGCCTGTGATCATTGGTGCCATGGCTGCTTCGATGATGCATACTTTGGTGGCCAGATCGGTTCTTCCTAACACAAAATAAAACAGGGTGAGTATTACAAATGGCAATATAACAAGTTGGAAAAAAAGTCCTAGCAATAGAAACTTAAAATGTTTACCATAGGTTTTAAATTTTAATTGATAACCCACCGAAATAAGTGCTACGGGAGATATAGTGGCTGCCAATTGCTTAAAAGTGGTGCTCAACACTTCGGGAAAATCAATCTGAAAGACAATTAATAACACACCTATTAAAAAAGCCAACAAAGGCGGAAAAGTGAACATTTTTTTTAGGATAGATGCCTCGGCTTTTTTTTGATTGGAATACAGCGTTGCTACCAGCACCCCCACAGTTGAAAGTACCACAAATGTACCTGGAAGATCTACAATGATTAAGGTGTTTAAACCTTCATCGCCATATAAAGCCTGAATAATCGGAATGCCTACAAATGAGGTGTTTCCCAAACCAGATGTAATGATTAAACAGCCTGTTAGCTTTTTTGACCATTTATAAATCGATCCTAAAAAATGGAACAATACAAACGATAATCCAAAGGCAATCCAAGCGACCGATGCGGGCAAAAGCAAGTCCCAGCTTAATTGTATTTTGGGTAAATAATGCAAAGCCATGGCGGGCAATGCCACATACAAAATATACTGGTTTAGCACCGTAGCGGTGTTTGTAGGGAAATTTTTTACTCTTTGTAGGGCGATACCAATAAACAAGCAGAGAAATAGTAAAAGAATACTAGACATATTTTATAATCAATAAAAAACCGAAAGTTTTTTAGTCTTTCGGTTTGATTTTTTATTTAGTTACCGGTGTGCCGTATAAATCAAATTCGGAGGCATCATAAATTTCAATAGTAGCAAATTCGCCTACTTTTAAATAGTGTTTGGTGGCATCTATCAACACTTCATTATCCACATCGGGCGAATCGAATTCGGTTCTTCCAACAAAATTATTGCCTTCTTTTCGATCGATGATGCAGCGAAATGTTTTTCCAATTTTTTCTTGATTCAATTCCCATGAAATTTGAGCCTGAATATCCATGATTTCATTGGCACGGTTTTGTTTTACATCGGCAGGCACATCGTCTTCTAACAAATAAGCGTGGGTGTTCTCTTCGTGTGAATAGGTAAAACATCCTAAACGTTCAAAACGCATTTCTTGTACCCAATTTTTAAGGATTTCAAAATCTTCTTCGGTTTCACCCGGATAGCCCACAATCAAAGTGGTGCGAATGGTGATGCCGGGAACGGCTGCTCTAAAATCTTTTAAAAGCTGTGTGGTTTTTGCATAAGTGGTGCCACGGCGCATTGATTTTAAAACATTGTCGGCAATGTGTTGCAACGGAATATCGATATAATTACAAATTTTTGGCTCGCGTTTCATTAAATCCAACACATCCATTGGAAAACCAGTTGGGAAAGCATAATGCAAACGAATCCATTCAATACCTTCTACTTTTACCAAGTTTTCAAGCAATTCTGCTAAATTGCGTTTTTTGTAAAGATCTAATCCGTAATACGTTAAATCTTGTGCGATTAAAATCAACTCTTTAACGCCGTCTTTTGCCAAATTTTCGGCTTCTTTCACCAATTTTTCAATGGGTTGCGATGCATGTTTACCGCGCATTAAAGGAATTGCACAAAATGAACACGGACGATCGCATCCTTCTGAAATTTTTAAATAGGCATAATTTTTTGGTGTGGTGGTCAATCGTTCGCCCAATAATTCGTGTTTGTAATCAGCTCCTAAGGCTTTTAGCAGCAAGGGCAAATCGGTCGTCCCAAAATATTGATCCACATCAGGAATTTCTGCTTCTAAATCGGGTTTGTAACGTTCAGATAAACATCCGGTTACAAAAATTTTATCAACCAAACCTTGATCTTTTCTGTCCACATAATCTAAAATCGTGTTTACAGATTCTTCTTTTGCATTATTAATAAAACCACAAGTGTTGATCACCACAATATTTGCCTCGTTATTGGCAGCTTCGTGTGTAACGTCTTTTCCACTTGCTTTCAATTGCCCCATTAGCACTTCGCTGTCGTACACGTTTTTGGAACATCCAAGGGTCACTACGTTGATTTTATTTTTCTTTAAAGATTTAGTTCTCATAAAATTAAAATTCAGGGTGCAAAATTACGATTTTAATTGGTAAAAATGCGTTAAATTACAATCTAAAAATACCACCTACAACGATAATGCTTTGTAAAAAAGTGAAATTATGCGATGCATATTCGCCTTCTTTGGTTGAAATTGGCGCTTTTGTAATATCAATATATCCTATTTTGGTTTCGTATTGCACAAAAAAGTGTTTAAAAAAAAGTAAGATTCAGGGCACCTTTTGCCGATATTCCATAACCCGCTATTTTAAATTGGTCATAGCGTGGTCTTCCAAAAAGTTTGGCATTGGTTTTTGGATACAAAAAACCTGCACCCAAGCCAGCAATTGCATTAAACTGTATTTTATCGGTTGCGCGTATGCCTAAAAACTTCGATATATCTTCGGTTCGAGCAACTTCGGCATTTATATAATTTAATCCGTCGGTATGTTCAAACTGCAAAAAATCATCGGTAAGTTTCGTTTTTCCGTTTTCTAACACTTCGCCATAAGAACCTTGATTCGGGTAATAACCGGTTATTACAGCTTCTTGATTTTGCGTCATTACATATTTCATGTGATCAAAACCGGCAGAAATACTGTACTTATCGGTAATGTAATAGCCAATCCTAAAATTGGTTTCGGGAATGGTCATTCGCGTTGGGTTGATATAGTCTATGTGCCAACCTTTGGGCTTGTCGTGCGCTTTTGCATTAAGCACCGTAAAGTTGTAATCTTCGCCCTGAAAATGGATGTCTGATGAGGAATAATATCCGCGGTTGGCTCCCCAGTAAATAAATATTTTTCCTTTGTTATTTGCAGTGTACTGATTTGCAGTAACTTCTTGTGCAAATAATATGTACATTAATAAAAGATAAACCGCCTAAAATAAGCAGTCTTTGTAGTGATTTCATTATGAATTATATTTTTTGCAAAGATACCACAAAAAAAGCCCTTACTTGGAAGGTAAGGACTAGTCTATTTATGCTATTTTGCTTAAAAACTTGCGGTATAGCTCAAGCTGATGTTGTGGTTTTTAGATTGAATATTTGCCAAACCATTGGTACCCGAGCTAATCATTCGTTGCTGCGCATCTTGCTGCCAGAACTGATAACCCAAATCAATACGCGACGCTCCGAAACTGTAACCAATACCGCCACTATAGCTTGTTAAATCGTCCATAATGGTTTTGTTTTTATACGGGCTGCTTGCAAAGCGGTATCCTGCACGAAGACTTACACGGTCTAATCGATACTCACCACCAATTCTAAATTCATTGGTAGCTTGTAAATTGTTTCTGTAGAAATCGTTGGTAAGATCATAGTTGGCATCATCTGCACTGTATTCTATGGTACTGTAATCTTTACGGATGTAATCCATGCTCAATAAACCTTTTGTTCCAAACACATACGCCAAACTTCCTGTAAACGCTCCTGGGTTTTTCACTGAATATTTGTTGTAAAGTGTTGTAATGGCTGGATCTATATTGTATAACTGAAAACTACCTCCTGTAGCAATACTTGTTTGCAAACTCTGAGAAAACTCGTCTTGCAAACGCATCCAAGTAGGTGATTGATACGATGCTCCAATTCTAAATGCTTCGGTTGCTTTGTAAATTCCCCCTACATTAAAAGAGAATCCCGAACCGTAAGTATATACGTTATTTCTAAACAACAATTCTTTATAACCATCGGTAATAGCTGCACGGTTTTCTTCATAAATGGCAGAAGAAGTAAGATAATCAATGAAATGAAGGTTTAAATTGGCTCCTACATATAGTTTTTTGTCGATATCAAACGCCACATTAGCCGTTAGTTGATTGTTGAAACCAGTGGTAAAAGTTTCGTTTTCTTGATAAAAACTGCTTCCGGCACCATTCAAGGTATATCCCGTACCTGTGTCGTTGATTAAATATCCTTGGTAAGCCAGCATAGCTTGCTGAGCAGAAAAACCATTGGGAATGGTATTTAAGTAATCATACAAATCGCTAATCGATTCATTTTCCATTGTTTGCACCAAATCTAAAGGCACGCTTCCGCCGTTAAATCCGTTGTTGGCGTGGTCTAAAAAGTAATTGGTAACCGATTGATTGGTTATTCCGCTCGAAAACGTACGGTCGTTAAATCGTGCGTTGGAATGATATCCCAAACCAATAGATACTTTTTTTAATGCTTTCTCTTGATTTTTAGAATCGATTACAAAAACAGCACCAAAATTTGATAAATTCAAGTCACTTTCATTCGCTTTTGACGAATTACCGTTAAAAATCGATGTGCTGTTTTGCAACTGCAAATTGCCTGTAAAACTAAAATTATTGTAATTGAACAAAGCCGTTCCTGCTGGGTTTATTTGCATGGCAGAAATATCGCCACCCAATGCACCAAAAGCACCACCCATGGCATTGTATCGAGCCGAACCATTTACTTGTTGCGTTCCAATTCGCACCGCATCATTCGGATTAAACTCTTGTGCTTGCGTTTGCATGATTCCACAAATGGCAAGCAATGGTAGATATATTTTTTTCATAGAGCTATTTGTCTTTATATTTCTTAAAAATTATTTTTTTATCTTCTTCCGCCACCAGAACGCATTCCACCGCCCATGCTGCCACCGCCGCGCGATCCACCAAAACTTCCGCCTGAATTCATTCGAGAGTTGCTAGAAGGTGTGTAAACTGGGCGTGCACTTCTTTGCATGCGATTGGTTTCTATGCGGTTGGATCTATTAGTACGGGTGTTAAAATTATTGTTGGTGTTGCGAGATCTATCGAAGCTGTTTCGGTTGCTTTCAAATCTTCCTTGCGATACCGCCATTCGGGTAGCTCTAGAGTTTTCACGGGCAAAGGTGGTAGATCTACCAAAACTATTTCTGTTTGATAAACTACTGCTTCGCAAACCACGAGCGTTTGTGGTCGCCATGCGGTTGTTTGTAGCCCATTGACGCGAAGTTAAAGCTCTATAGGAATTGCTTCTCGAAATATTTCTAAAGCCAACTCCAGGATAGCCCCAACCCCAGTAAGGATTACCCCAGCCCCAATAAGGATTACCCCAGCCCCAAGCACCGCCCCAGCCAAAGCCCATTCCCATGCCCCAGCCAAAGCCCCAGTTGTTCCAGCCCCAAAATGGACTGCCCCAACCCCAATTGTTCCAGCCCCAATAAGGATTGCCCCAACCCCAGTTGTCAAAATTATAAACAATTTGGGTATCAGTGGTAGCATCGCCCCAGCCGCCGTTTGGTTGATTGTAATTTGAGGAATAATTGTCAACATCGGTAAAATACGCTTCGTTATCTTCCGTTTTTTCTTTGAAATACTCTGCGTAGTATTTACCTTTTTCATGAGTATCTTCCACAACAATTTTGCTGTTGTTGTAAATTCCATCCACATCATAAGGCTGTTGGCTTAAACTAGAACAGCCTGTAAGTGTTGCTCCTGCTGCTGCAAATAGGCAAAAGCTCAACACATTGAATCTTTTAATAGGTATATGTAGCATATTTAAAGTTTTTATTGTTGAACATTACAAATTTAAGTAGATTTGCACTTAATTATTTGTTAATTTTAATTTATCAAAATATATACCAAAATACAAAAAATGAGCAAGAATATAACTACTAGGGCAGAAGATTATTCAAAATGGTATAATGAATTGGTTGTGAAAGCCGATTTGGCCGAGAATTCGGGTGTTCGCGGATGTATGGTTATTAAACCTTACGGATACGCTATTTGGGAAAAATTACAAGGCGAATTAGATACTCGTTTTAAAGAAACAGGTCACAGCAATGCTTATTTTCCTTTGTTTGTTCCGAAGAGTTTATTTGAAGCTGAAGAGAAAAATGCCGAGGGTTTTGCAAAAGAATGTGCGATTGTTACGCATTATCGTTTAAAAAATGATCCAAACAACCCTGGGAAATTAATGGTGGATCCCGATGCAAAATTAGAGGAAGAATTAATAGTTCGCCCTACATCCGAAGCAATTATTTGGAGCACTTATAAGGGATGGATACAATCTTATCGCGACCTTCCGATACTTATCAACCAATGGGCAAATGTGGTGCGATGGGAAATGCGTACCCGTTTGTTTTTAAGAACTGCTGAATTTTTATGGCAAGAAGGCCACACGGCTCATGCCACTAAAGAAGAAGCTTTGGTTGAAGCAAAGCAAATGCAGGATGTGTATGTGGATGTGGTTGAAAATATCATGGGAATACCAGTTATAAAAGGTTACAAAACCGAAACTGAGCGTTTTGCAGGTGCCGATGAAACCTATACCATTGAAGCTTTAATGCAAGACGGAAAAGCGTTGCAAGCAGGCACCTCGCATTTCTTAGGACAGAATTTTGCCAAAGCGTTCGATGTGAAATTTACCAATAAAGAAGGCAAACAAGATTATGTTTGGGCTACTTCTTGGGGGGTTTCCACGCGCTTAATGGGTGCGTTGATTATGACACATTCTGACGATAATGGTTTGGTGTTGCCACCCAAATTAGCACCGATACAAGTGGTGATTGTTCCTATTCACAGAACCGAAGAGCAATTACAAGAAATTGGCAACAAAGCCGATGAATTGATTGCAGCGTTTAAAAAGAAAGGTATATCTGTGAAATACGATGACCGCGACACCCACAAACCGGGTTTTAAATTTGCGGAATGGGAATTGAAAGGAGTGCCGGTGCGCATTACTATTGGTCCGAAAGATCTAGAAAACGGTACTTTTGAAGTAGCCCGAAGAGATACATTGACCAAAGAAATTGTTTCGGCAGCAAACGCAGTAGATTATATCGAAAATTTATTGAATGAAATTCAAGAACATTTGTTTACAAAGGCATTGAATTTTAGAGAAACACATATCACTGAAGTGAATTCTTTTGATGAATTTAAAGAAGTTTTAAAAACAAAAGGCGGCTTTTTATTGGCACATTGGGACGGAACACCCGAAACAGAAGAGCGCATTAAAGAGTTAACCAAAGCAACCATTCGCTGCATCCCAATGGATCAAAAAGCAGAAGAAGGTGTTTGTGTACTTACAGGCAAGCCTTCAAAAGGCAGAGTATTGTTTGCAAAAGCCTACTAAAAAGAGAAACTCCCAAAAAAAGCTATTTTTGGGAGTTTTTTTATGGTTTACAAAAGCGGTGGGTTAATTTATTGTAGCCCCACCATTCAATATGAATTCCTTTGCGTGTTTCAATTGCTGTGTAAATCGTGGCTATAAATTCTATAATGTTAAAAATGATTACCACTGAAAGATATACAAAATATATGGTATTCACGCCGGATTTGTTTAAAATCAAGGCAATAGTCCACCAAAAACATATATTGTTAAAAATAAATACAACTAATTGCGAAAGCAATGCTTGCGTGCAATGCCAACGCACAAAATAAGTTCCTTTTCGATTGCTAAAATAAAACACTATGGTAGCGATTAAGTTAACAATGGGCAAGGGCAAGCCGGCCACCAAAGCCACCAACGACATTAAATAGCTATTCGATGCTTTTTCTGCTTCGTGTTCGCTGGGGGTATAAGAAAAACGCTTGTTTAAAATCATACATCTTTTATGATGTTCCAAATCCAATTTAAAAGAAGTAACAAGACTGCTGTCCAAGCAATTTTAGGCTTTTGCAAGAATTGTTCTGTATCCTTATAAAATTTTAAGAAAGTAGTTTTATTAAAGAATAAGTCAAACAACAACCAAATAGGTAGCACCAGCATGATTATTGCGATGATGATTCCCAACGGATTCAACAGCAATGCTTTCTGAATATCACCATTCATTAAAGCTATTACAGCTCGTGTTGATCCACACGAAGGACAAGGAAAAGTTGTTATTCTTTTAATACTGCAAACTGTTACTTCCGCATGGGTATTTGAAACGGTTTTAATATTGTAAAAAAGCCAAATATAGCCCGCAATGCAGGCTATGAGTAATAAAAAATAAAAGGTATTTTTTTTAATACGAGGCATTAAAGAATACTTGTTGCAACTTCTCCATGTTTTTTTCTCTGGTAGCCCCCATGATTAAAAAGAAATCAATAATAGTCCAAACTCCAAAACCGCCACAAGTTAATAATTTACCAATACCCATTCCGGTATCTCCGATAATGAATCGGTCAATACCTAAACTTCCCCCTCCTACTAAAGAAATAATCAAGCTGGTTGTTGGGTCTTTAAATTGTTGTGTTTGAATGATTGACCATTGAGAATCGTCTAACTTTAAAAGTTCTTCTCTAATGTATCCTAATTGATGACTTTCAAAGAATTTTCCGTTGGTCATTAGGAACATATCCACTTTTTGTGCGTCCATTTTTATGTTTTTTCAGTGTCCTACTCGTATAGCTTTTCGGCATCGCTCCGTTTTTCATGGTTTCTGGCGTCCATAATCTCGTTGCAAAATTAAAAAATTATGTTAAAAAAACAATTCTTTTTCACTAAAGGTTGATTAGGGATTGAAGCGCTAATTTATAGGATTGCAAACCAAAACCACATATAACACCAGCCGCTGTTTCAGAAATATAGGAATGATGTCTAAATGGTTCCCTGCTATAAATATTGCTTAAATGCACTTCAATAACGGGCGTTGAGATGGCACGAACAGCATCGGCTATAGCAATTGATGTATGGGAATATGCACCCGCATTTAGAATAATGCCATCGTATGAAAAGCCAATCTCATGCAAGGTGTCAATTATAAATCCTTCGTGATTGCTTTGGAAGTAAATTAAATCAGCAGTTTGATATTCGTTTTGTAGTGATTTAAAAAAATCTTCAAAATTTATATTACCGTAGATTTCGGGTTCTCTTTTTCCTAATAAATTCAAATTAGGTCCATTAATAATGGCTATTTTCATGAATGGAGTTTTTAATTTTAGTAAAGATAACAAACTAGATTGTAAAAATTAAAAGGAAATAAATGAAAACACTTACAATATTATTATTACTCTATGAGTTGAATGAAACATGAATAAATCATTATCGAGTGATTAAAGTATTGTTAAATAAGTTGTCTGTGGATATTGTGATTCGCTAAATTTGTACCACAAAAAATAATTATTAGAATGAAAAAGATTTTATTATCAGTAGCTGTATTGGCTACAAGTGTTGCAGCACAAGCCCAAGAACGCACTTTTGGTTTTAACCAAGGAGATGTTTTATTAGAAGGAAGTTTACAAGCAAATTCTGAAGACAACAAGTTAGAAACAGTAAAAACTTCGGAATTTAATTTCACACCGAAAGCAGGTTATTTCATTAATGATAACTTTGCAGTAGGGTTAGGATTAAATTTTGGTTCTGCTAAGATTGAAAATTATTCAGATGTAGTAGCAGATCGAAATACCCAAAAGGCTAACAACGTAGGTTTTGAGGTTTTCGGACGTTATTACTTCATGGATTTAAATAGATTTCAACCTTATGGTGAAGTGGGAATTGGCTATAATTCTTTAGGCGGAGAAATTTCGAGATATGATGAAGCAACTAGCACCACAATCACTAGAGATTTAGATAAAACAAACCGTTTTGGTGTGAATGCTACTTTAGGTATCAATTACTTTGTAACACCTAAAATTGCAGTAAATTTTGCACTGAGCAATGTTATAGGTTTTAATTCCTCGAAAATGGATACGCCAAATGCTAAAGCTACAACCGATTTCTATGCTAATATCAATAACTTTAATAACTTTTTTGATACAGCAACCTTCGGTTTAACCTTTAAATTGTAATTTTTTTAAAGAAATTTAATAAAATTTTAAGAGCCTTTCATTTTTGAAAGGCTTTTTTTATATCTTTAAGGCTTCAAATATATTTAAAGCTGAACTAATGAAGAAAATAGTACTGTCAATCGCTTTTTTAGGGTTGTTAACAACGAATAGCTTTGCGCAACGCAATCATCGAAACTTAATAGAAACAGGAATTAAGATTGGTCCTAATATGTCACGCTTAACAGGTGGAAACACTCAAGAATTCAAGCCTGGGTTGCAAATAGGAGGAACAGTTGAAATTCCCTTGTCTTTTTATAAAAAGTTTGCCGTTCAAGCCGAATTGCAATATGCAGTGCAAGGTTACAAAGGTGCTGAATATAATCAAATTGATATGTTAACTGGCGAAACTACTGAAACATTCAAGTTAGAAGATGTTACCATGCATTATATGTATTTGCCAATTACCTTTAAATACTACGCAAGCAAAAATTTTTCCGTAGAATTTGGTGGGCAAGTAGGTTATATGTTGCATGCGCAAGGTCAGTTTGATGCCAATAAATACAATACCGCTCGCTCGTATTTGTATTTAACAGATCCGCGTTATGCTGCCTCATATTCTCAATTAGACCAAGCTTTGTTTGAAGCTGGTTACCGCAGTAAAGATCCAGATGATTTCTATGAAAGATTAGATTATGGCCTTACAGGTGGTTTTTCATATTACTTAGACAGTGGAGTATTCTTTAACTTCCGTTACTATATGGGATTACAAGATATTTATAAAATAGATAATGATTACCGTAAGTTTACAATTCCGGATGCAGGAGAAGAACTTCAACGTGAAATTGATTATATCAACAATAATTTAAAATTTGCACCTTTAACAAACACTTCGGTTCAATTATCAGTTGGTTATAAGTTTTAAGCTTGCACCATACATTAGCATTTTAAATTACAAATATATTTAGCCACCGTAAAGGTGGCTTTTCCTATGAGTGATACTATTGCACAATATGCATATTATTTAAGATTAGAACGCGGTGTAGCAGAAAATACACTAGTGAACTATTTGTATGATTTAGAAAAGTTACAACACTTTTTGGGAAGCAATTGTAAAATAGCATATGCTCAAGAACATGATATCAGAAGTTTTATTCATTTTATAGCCGATTTTTTAGCACCATCCACTCAAGCACGAATACTTTCGGCATTAAATCACTATTACAACTTTTTAATTTTACAGCAAACAATTGACCAAAATCCGGTAGCCTTTATTGAATTGCCCAAACAATCAAGAAAATTGCCAGTGGTGCTTACTGTTGACGAGATCGATTTGTTGCAGTCATTGATTAAAAAAGATACCCACGAAGGGGTGCGTAACGATGCAATCATTGAAGTACTTTACAGTTGTGGGTTGCGTGTGTCTGAGGTGGTTCACTTAAAGCTGTCGGATCTTTTTTTTGACGAAGGATATATAAAAGTTTTGGGAAAAGGTGATAAACAGCGTTTTGTACCCATCACCCAATCTGCTATGAAAAAGGTTCTTTTCTATTTAAATGAAATTCGTTTTCAATTAAAAATAAAAAAAGAAGCCGAAGACATTCTGTTTTTAAATAGGAGAGGAGGGCAGTTGACCCGTGCAATGATTTTTACGATTTTGAAAAATTTATCAAAAATGGCTGGGTTAAATAAAAATATCAGTCCACATACGCTGCGGCATTCTTTTGCCACACACTTGTTAGAAAACGGAGCTGATTTACGCTCCATACAAATGCTGCTGGGGCACGAATCCATCACAACTACTGAAATTTATTTGCATCTAGATAGAAATAAATTAAAAGAAGAAATAGAAAAATTTCACCCTTGGAGCAATAAGTAATTGAAAACGCTATAAAATCTCATAGGTTTTCAAATTCTTCACTTCTTTAATAACAAACATGCTGTGTGTGCTTTGAACCTCTTCCATCGTTGTGAGTTTAGAAAGCATAAACTCGCGATAAGCTTCCATATCTGCAACACCAATTTTTAAAATATAATCATACTCACCACTCACATGAAAACA
Organism: Paenimyroides aestuarii; assembly: GCF_024628805.1. Lineage (NCBI taxonomy): Bacteria > Pseudomonadati > Bacteroidota > Flavobacteriia > Flavobacteriales > Flavobacteriaceae > Paenimyroides > Paenimyroides aestuarii. The sequence goes on from NZ_CP102382.1 coordinate 2,212,591, forward strand.
CTCTAAAACCTCAGGAATTTCATGTATTTTCTTTTCAAAGCGCAAAATGGCATCTTTTGAATGCGATTTAATTTTTATGTGAGAAATCGCCATAAAACTGCGATTGATTTTATCTTTATTCACAATTGCCACATAATCGGTAATAATTTGTTGCTTTTCTAATTTCTTAATGCGTTCATATACAGCGGTGGTAGAAAGTTGCAATTGGTCTGCAAGTTCTTTTGTGGTTTGCTTGCAATTTTTTTGTAGCAATGCCACTAATTTTAAATCTGTTTCGTCTAATTTCATATTATATTTTAAGTTATTTGTCGATATTGTAGATTTTTATTCGGCAAAATTAAACTTTTTGATGATTAATTTTCTAATATACAGTTTTTTATTTGGATAAACAAATAGGTGTTCCTAATTTTAAAACGCTAAATAAAAAATACAAAAAATGTTTAAACCAGCAGATAAAATTCAAGACTTACAATTTTTTGGAGAATTTGGCGGTGTGAATCCCTCAATTTCCGATTCTTCAACATATACTTTCCTAGCCGCAAAAACAATGTTTGATACATTTGAAGGCAATACAGACGGTTGTTATTTGTACAGTCGTCACAGTTCGCCCTCTAATTTGTATTTAAGCGAAGCTTTGGCACAACTAGAAAATACCGAAGCTGCCAACGTCACTGCATCGGGTATGGGTGCAATTACAGCAACGCTTATGCAATTGTGCAAAAGTGGCGATCATATTATTGCCAGCAGAACCATTTATGGCGGAACTTATGCTTTTTTAAAGAATTTTTTACCTGAATTTGGGGTAACAATCGATTTTGTTGATATTACTAATATCGATAAAATTCAGTCGCTGATAAGGCCCAATACCAAAGTAATTTATTTAGAAACCGTTAGCAACCCCTTGCTAGAAGTGGCGGATATTCCTGCGATTTCTAAAATTGGCAAACAGTGCAATATACAAGTGGTGGTTGATAATACCTTTTCACCACTAAGCGTAACTCCTGCCAATTTAGGAGCCGATATTGTAATTCACAGTTTAACCAAATATATAAACGGCAGCAGCGATACAGTAGGCGGCGTGGTTTGTGGCAGCGCTGAATTTATCAACAGTTTAAAGAATGTAAACAATGGTGCATGTATGTTGTTAGGTTCCACGATGGATAGTATGCGGTCGGCAAGTATTTTAAAAAACATGCGCACCCTACATTTACGAATGAAGCAACACAGTGCCAATGCGCTTTATTTGGCCGAAGCTTTTAATGAATTAGGGGTTAAAACGGTTTATCCAGGATTATCAACCCATCCATCTCATGAAATTTTTAAAAGCATGTACAATAGCGAGTTTGGTTTTGGTGGTATGTTAACAATCGATGTTGGTTCATTAGAAAATGCCAATGCAGTTATGGAATTAATGCAAGAACGAAACATTGGATATTTGGCCGTAAGCTTAGGGTTTTACAAAACCCTATTCAGTGCACCTGGAACATCCACATCATCAGAAATTCCGGTCGATGAACAAAAAGAAATGGGCTTGTCTGATGGATTGATTCGTTTTTCTATCGGCTTAGATAATGACATCGCACGTACTTTTGAACTTATGAAAAGTTGCTTAGTTGACTTAAAAGTTATTTAATTGATTAAAATCGCCTTTTTAAAGGCGATTTTTTTTACCCCCAAACCAATCACCAAAAACAATTTTTAACATTTCCCAACAAACTCATAATTTGCTTTTAAATATCATTAATATATGGTACTTTTGTTAGTAAAAAAGTAAGAAATTGAGTTTGAAAAAGAAAATTTTAAAAGTTATTAAGTACGTTTTAATAACTTTAGCCTCTTTATTGGTGTTAATTTTGGCGGCAATTTATTCGCTTCAGTTTCCTGCTGTGCAAAATTTTGTGAAGGATAAATTGGTAAACTATTTGCAAGAAAAAATACAAACCAAGGTTTCTTTAAATCGGGTGTATGTTCATTTTCCTAATAAAATTGAGCTGGAACAATTATATCTCGAAGATCAAAATGCCGATACGCTTTTATACGTTAACCACCTAAATGTTGGTTTAGACCTTCCCCAATTATTAAACAACAAAGCCGAATTTACTGCTATTGAACTTGATGGATTAACAGCAAACGTGGAAAAACGCGCAGACAGCACTTTTAATTTTGACTATATTATTGATGCATTTGCCACTAATGATGAAGAGGATGATGAAAGCAAACCTTTTATAATAGATTTAGATAAGATACACCTACAAAATATAAATGTTACATACAACGATCGCACCAGCAAAAACGATATTGCTTTAAAATTAACCGATTTGCAAACCGTGGTAGAGGTTTTTGACTTAGAAAAAAACAACTATGCTGTTGATTACATTAATGCCGACGGGTTTCAATTGATTTTTAACCAAGGCATGCTAAAAGAAGTAGCTGCTAATACCGAAGAAAAGGTAGATTCTTTATCTGAAGAAAACCCTTTAAACATTGCTGTTAACGCATTAAATCTCACAAATTTTGATGTTTTATACGATGATGAAAATAGTGCTACACGCGCAAAAATAGTCTTTGCTAAATTGCAGTCAAAAATTAAAAAAATAGACCTGCCTACTAATAGCTTTAATATTTCGGACCTTCAATTTCATGATGCATTTGTAAATGTATTGCTCACACCCATGTCAAAAGCATCACAAAGTGTCAATGATTCAGCAACTAATAATCAAGAAGAAGTTGCCGCTGAAACCAATCCGTTTAAAGTATTTTTAAACAAAGCCAATCTGCAAAATGTAAATGTGGTTTACAACAACGGTTTGAGCGAAAATACTTCAAAAGCATTTAATGCCAATCATTTAGATATTAAAAAATTAACAGCAAACATCAACGATTTAGAATTGATAGGCAGCAATGTGAAAGGAATTATTCAAGAGGCAAGTTTTACTGAAACCAGTGGCTTTTTGTTGGAAGAACTGTCAACAAAATTTGTATATGGTGAAAAGGAAACTCTTTTAGAAAACTTAACATTAAAGACTCCCAACACCTTTTTGCAACGCAGTTTAAAACTGCAATACCAGTCAATTGATGATTTTACGAATAATCTGGGAAATGTAGCGTTAGAAGCCAATTTGCCCGATACGAAAATCGGCTTTAAAGATATTCTTTGGTTGGCACCCGATTTAAAAAATACGGCACCTTTTAATTCGTATCCCACTGCGGTTCTGAATGTTTCTGCCAACCTAAAAGGAAAAGTAAACGATCTTTTAGTACAAGAATTCAAACTTTCAGGCTTGGGTAGTTTAAATGTAAATGCTTCGGGAACCATAAAAAACGCATTGGATACCGATCGTTTATGGATGAATTTAAAAATTGCAAACCTCACAGCAGATAAGCGTTTGATCAATAATTTAGCGCCAAAAAATGCGATTCCAAATAGCATAGAAATTCCGGAAAACATGAACCTTTCCGGGAAAATTAAAGGCGGTTTGAATGATTTATATGCCGATTTAGGATTACAATCTTCCTTTGGTAATGCAAAATTCACTGGAACATTTAATCAAAAAGTGAAAAATGCCGAAAAGTATGACATCAATGCGTCGTTAGCATCTTTTAACGTAGGCAAATTGTTGAAACAACCCGATTTGGGCATCGTAACTGCTCAGGCAAAAATAAACGGAACTGGCTTTAATTTCGAGCAAAACAATGCCACGATAGATGCATTTGTAACACAAGCAACTTATAAAGGTTACACTTACCAAGGCGTTGATTTAAAAGGAAAAATTTCCAATGGAAATTACGAGGCAACACTTCGTTCTGATGATGAAAACGCAAAATTAAATATCGCAGCCAGCGGAGTGTACAACGCCACGCAGCCAACTGTAAAAACCGATGGTACCATTTTTAAAATCGATCTTAACAAACTTGGTTTTTACGATACACCAATGGCTTTGGCAGGAAAGTTAAATGCCGATTTTTCATCGCTTAATCCCGATGCTTTGAATGGCGAAATGCTGTTGCAAGATTTTGTGCTTTCAGACGGTGACGAAATTTATCCAATCAGTACAATTAGCCTAAAAGCGGTGAGCAATGACAGCATCAATAGCATCGACTTAAAATCACAAATTGTTGATGCAGCCATTACCGGAAAATATAAATTAACCGAAATTAGTGCTTCGTTGCTAAGCACATTAAATCAATATTATCATTTTCAAAAAGAAAGCGATCCCAAAAAACCAATTAGTCCATCGCAATATTTTGATTTTAAAGGAAAAATTAAAAACGACGACCTCATTCGCAAGTTTGCACCTGCGCTTACATCGTTTCAAACCATCAATCTGTACGGTTCCTATAATGCCGATTCGCGTAAAATTACGGTATATGGAAGTGTGCCCCAAGTGCAATATGATGCTTATCAACTGAATGACATTAAATTATCGGCTGGAAACGATGAAGAAAGTTTGAATTATTCCGTAACATTGAACCAGTTAGACAGCGAACAATTTAGGTTGGAAAATATTGTTTTAGATGGATTTATAGCAAACGATGTCATTGATTACAATTTATTGGTTAAAGACGACAACGAGGAAGTTCAATATAAAATTGCCGGAAATGTAGCCACAGCCAATGATTTGATTGATTTAAGCTTGAAACAAGACGGTTTTGTGTTGAATTATGATGCTTGGAGTGTTGCACCGAACAATAAACTTACTGTGTATCCAACCGGATTGGTGGCACAAAATTTAGACCTTACAAGCGCCAACAGTTCCATTACGATCAATTCAGAAGGCGACACACCTGCAGCGCCTTTAAATATTCAGTTTAAAGATTTTAAAATTGAAACATTAACAGAGATTGTTCGTAAAGATTCGTTGCCTGCTGAAGGAACCATCAATGGAAAAGCGGTATTAAAAGATGTGATGAATGATTTGCGATTAACAGCCGATTTAAACATTAAAGATTTAAAAGTTTTTGGAAATGCTATTGGAACAATAGATGCTTTGGTGGCAAACGAAACATCTTCCTTATATAATGCAGATATTAAATTGAGCGGCTTCAACAACAACCTGTCGCTATTGGGAAGCTATGATACCGCAGCGAGTAAATTTGATGCAAATTTAGATATAAAAGCCTTGCAAATGACCAGTATTCAAGGTTTTTCAATGAACCAACTCAGCGATGCTAAGGGGTATATTTCGGGTAAATTGAAACTTACCGGCACCACTGATGCACCAAGTATATTGGGGAATGTACAGTTTAACGATGCCGGTTTTGGCGTAACACAGCTCAACACTACTTTTCAAAACATGAACGATGAAATTCAATTTACTAATAGAGGAATTGTGTTTAAATCGTTTAAAATAAATGATACCGATGGAAATGCCTTAACCATAAACGGTGCAGTGCTTACCAAAACGTATCAAGATTTTAATTTTGATTTGAATCTTTCGGCGCGCAATTTCAAAGTGGTGAATTCTACTAAAACCGATAATCAAATGCTTTATGGGGTGATGGCTATCAATGCCAATATTGGTGTAAAAGGCAATTTAGATCTTCCAAAAATAGATGGAACGATAAATGTAACCGATAAAACCGATTTCACATTTGTAATGCCGCAATCAAGTCCGGCATTGCAAGAACGCGAAGGTATTATAGAATTTGTAGATCAAGATCAATTGGCTTTGGAAGATACCATAGAAGACCCCGAAGAAGATTTAAACCAAACACTAAGCGGCTTGGATGTAAACTTAAATATCGAGTTAGACAAGGAAGCACAAATGTCTATCGTAATTGATAAAGCAAACGGAGATTTTATCAAATTGCAAGGAGAAGGGCAGTTAACAGGTGGTATTGATCCATCGGGCAAAACCACCCTTGTGGGAAGATATGAGGTAAACGAAGGTGCTTATGAAATGTCGGTAAGTTTGTTAAAACGTCGATTCATCATTCAAAAAGGAAGTTCTATCACTTGGACGGGCGAGCCAACAAAAGCAGATGTTGATATCACAGCGATTTATAAAACCAAAGCTGCACCTTATGATTTGGTACAACAACAAGTGGGCAACGACGAAATTTCGAACCTATACAAACAACGTATTCCTTTTAATACCTTGTTAAAAATGTCGGGCGAATTGCTAAAACCAATCATTACGTTTGATATAGAAGTAGATGGCAATAATCCCGGCATACCAACTGAAATCACCGCAGCTGTAAGCAATAAACTAAGTGAACTGCGCACCGAAGAGTCGGAAATGAACAAACAAGTTTTTGCTTTGCTATTGTTGAATCGTTTCATTGGCGAAAATCCATTTCAAAGCAGTGCAGGAATGTCTGCAGAAAGCGTTGCCCGCCAAAGTGTAAGCCGTATGCTTTCGGAGCAGTTAAACAATATTGCTGCTGATTTAATTGATGGTGTGGAATTGAATTTTGATTTAGAATCTACCGACGATTACAGCACAGGTACCCAACAAAACCGTACCGATTTGAATGTAAATATTTCTAAAACATTGTTGAATGATCGTTTAAAAGTGAGTGTGGGCAGTAATTTTGGTTTAGAAGGAAATGAACGCCAAAACGAACAAATGACCAATATTGCAGGCGATATTCAGATAGAATATTTATTGTCTAAAGACGGCAGGTATTTATTAAAAGCCTATCGAAAAGACGAATACCAAGTGGCACTACAAGGACAAATTATTGAAACCGGTGTTGGTTTTGTGATTACATTAGATTACAACAAATTTAGAGAATTGATCAACCGCAGCAAACGAAACCGCGCCTTTAGAAAACAACAAAGAAAATTACAAAATGAACAAGCTACCTCAACAACTAAATAAACTACTTTTTGCAGCCACAGCTTTGTTTTTGGTTGGCTGTAGCAATACGCGTTTTGTGCCCGAAGGTGATTATCTATACACAGGTGCATCTATTACTATTTTAAGCGATTCCTTGCCGAAAAGTAAAAAATCGGCATTAGAAGATTTGTTAAAAGAATCGTTAACCCCAAAACCCAACAAATCATTTTTGGGGTTGCGTCCTCAAATATATATCTACAATAAAGTAAGCGAACCAAAGAAAGACAAGGGATTCAAACATTGGTTAAAGTATAAAGTAGGAAAAAAACCGGTCTATTTAAGTGATGTGGACATTCCTTTCAACTTAGATTTAATCGAAAACACGGGTGAGAATAATGGCTATTTTAATATTTCGGCAAGTTATGATACCGTGCCCAAAAATAAGAAAGTACATATCAATTATGAAGTATCGCCGCGCGTTCAATATACAATTAATGAGGTTACATTTCCACAAGATTCAACCATTTTGGCAAAAGAAATCCGGAAAACAACCGATGAATCGCTTTTAAAAATAAACGATCCGTTTAGTTTAGATGTCATTAAAAATGAACGCGAGCGTATCGATGCGAAATTAAAAGAAAATGGTTTTTATTATTTTGACCCAAACAACATTATTGTACAAGTAGATAGTACCGAAGTAAAACACAAAGTCAACTTAAAAGTAAAAATTAAAAACGATACACCCGAACTGGCAAAAGAGCAGTTTACGATTGATAAAATTTATATCTTTTCGGATTATAACTTGCGAAATGCGCGCAACCGCCGCAATTTGGTGCGTGCAAACACCGATACCATTCTGTGGAAAGACAATGTATATATTTTAGACCCAAAAGAAAAATTCCGTCCGCAAATTTATGATCGGGCGTTGTATTTTAAATCAGGCGATTTGTACAATCGTTCCAATCACAACCTCACTTTAAGCCGGCTGATCAATTTGGGTACGTTTAAGTTTGTAAAAAATCAATTTGTATTAAAAGACTCAACCGCTCAAAAATTCGATGTGTATTATTACCTCACTCCAAACGATTTTAAATCGCTTCGATTGGAAACATTGGGAAAATCGAATTCTGCAAGTTATGTGGGCGGAGAAGTAAACTTTAATTGGCGCCACCGCAATTTTCTGCGCGGAGCAGAATTGTTTACAGCAACACTCTACACAGCCATCGATTTTCAATTAGGTGGCAGTAAGGAAGCCAATAATATTTACCGTGTGGGTAGCCGTTTTAGTTTAACTTGGCCGCGCATCATTGCCCCGTTTAAATTTCAGTCATCGAGTGCCTTTGTGCCGCGTACTCGGGTGCAATTAGGATACGAATATCAAAACCGCACCCAACTATACACATTGCATAATTTCAATGCATCATTTGGCTATTTATGGAAAGAAAACGCCTTGCGCGAACACGATCTAAAACTGCTTGAAGTTACCTATGTTGCACCTGAAAAAACCACTGCAAAATATGAAGAAGAGATTGCAAAATATCCACCATTAGCCCGTGTTACCGAAAAGCAATTGATTTTTGGTCCGGTATATTCGTATATTTTCACCAATACCATGTTGCCTAAAAAACACACTTTTTATTACAAAGGATTATTAGACTTATCGGCCAATTTAACAGGTATTATATCAGGAGCAAATGCAGAAAAAGAAGCGCCTAAAACCATTTTGGGTGTTGCATATAGCCAATACATCAAAACAGAGCACGATTTTAGGTACTATTTAAAACTGAACAATACCTCGCAACTTGCTAGCCGTTTTATTGCAGGAGTGGCATATCCGTATGGAAATTCGGTGCACATGCCTTTTTCTAAACAATTTTTTGTGGGTGGTAGCAATAGTATTCGTGCTTTTCGAGCACGTACCTTGGGTCCGGGTAGCTATGATCCGCGCGGAGAAGGTTCATCGTTTTACCATGATCAAGCAGGAGATGTGAAATTAGAAGCAAATTTAGAATACCGTGCCAATATTATTAGTTTTTTAAATGCAGCCGTGTTTGTAGATGCCGGAAATGTATGGCTTTTTAATGAAGAAACTACAAGACCCGGCGGACAGTTTAGCAAAGAATTTTTGTCAGAAATTGCCGTTGGAGCTGGTTTTGGTTTGCGTTTCGATTTTAATATCCTCATTCTTCGTACCGATTTGGCAATGCCTTTGCGCATACCTTACTATCCCAAAGGAGACCGCTGGACGTTCAATGAAATAGACTTTTCACGAAAAACATGGCGCCGAGATAACCTTATGTTTAATATTGCCATTGGGTATCCGTTTTAATATTTTTTTAGGCAGATTTTATACCAAGTTTGTAACTACATAGGATTAATAATCGTGTTTTGAGGGAAGCAAAAATTTCACCAAATAAAAAATATGTATTAATAGAAAATTTTGTACCTTTCAAAATCCTTATTATTATGTAATACAAAATATCTTGCCCAAGAATGAAAAAAATTTTAATAATAGAAGATGATGTGTCTTTCTGCCTGATGATGAAGACATTTCTAACCAAAAAAGGGTTCGAAGTGTTCCATGCTTTTTCATTCAAAGAAGCGGCTATAATCTTAAACGATGAAAAAATTGACCTAGTTTTAACCGATGTCCGCTTGCCAGATAATGATGGTATCGAAATACTTAAATTTATTAAAGATATCAATCCAGCCATTCAAGTAATATTAATGACTGGTTACACCGATATCAAAACAGCAGTAAATGTGATGAAAATGGGTGCTTTTGACTATGTATCAAAACCCATAAATTCCGATGAAATCCTGCATACAATTGACAAAGCACTGAAAGATTCCGGAAAAATAGCTACGGTGGTTCACTCCGAAAAAAATACTGAAACCAATGAAACACGACCTGTAAAAAATGCTTACACGGGTAGTCATTTCATTAAAGGTAAAAGTGAAAAGTCTAAACAATTGCACGAGTTTATAAACGTGGTGGCACCTACAAATATTTCGGTATTGATTATAGGTGATAGTGGTACCGGAAAGGAAAATATAGCCTATTCCATTCACAAATTAAGCAAGCGTCAAAACATGCCTTATGTGGCGGTTGATTGTGGGGCAATCCCAAAAGATTTAGCTGCAAGCGAATTTTTTGGCCATGTAAAAGGCTCCTTTACAGGTGCAACGGGTGATAAAGTTGGTCATTTTGAAGCAGCTAATGGAGGAACTATTTTTTTAGACGAAGTAGGTAATTTAACCTACGATGTTCAAGTGCAACTACTTCGTGCTTTGCAAGAACGAAAAGTGAAACCTGTAGGAAGCAGTAAAGAAGTAAATGTAGATATTCGCATTATTGCTGCTACCAACGAAGACTTACAAAAAGCAGTTCGAGACGGACATTTTAGAGAAGATTTATACCATCGATTAAACGAATTTTCCATTCAAGCTCCTCGTTTAAATGAACGAGGTAAGGATATTCTTGAATTTGCAAATTTTTTTATAGCGCAATCAAATGAGGAATTAGAGCGCGATGTTCATGGTTTGTCTGATGAAGTTACAGAATTGTTTTTAAATTATGAATGGCCAGGAAATTTAAGAGAAATGCGCAATGTAATTAAACGTGCGGTATTATTAAGTAAATCCGATTTTATTGAAACTTCTGTACTACCTGCCGAAATGTTTCAGCCAAACAATTTGTTAAAGAGCAATGAGACAGATGAAAATGCAGCGACTAGTTTTAGCAACGGTATTTCAGCAGAAGAAGAAATGAAGTTGTATTCATCGAAAAACGAAGAGCATTTAATCAGAGTGGCATTAGAAAAGGCAAAATACAACAAAACAAAAGCAGCACAAATATTAGGCATTGATCGAAAAACGCTGTACAATAAATTAAAACTCTATGATATTGAGTTGTAATGAAAAATAAATAAAAATGAGTACTTTTGGGTACTCATTTTACATTTAACTATTTTTGCGGCAGTAAGCACCAACTTGTAGATTGTTCCAACAAAAGGTATTGATGTTTTCAGTTTTTAAACTATTGAAAACAATAAGGTTCAATATAAATGGTGTTTTGGCTTGTTAATTGATTTTAAAAAGCTGTTTATAAAGAAGAAATATGAACAAACAACCTATAATTGCGGTCATTGGATTAGGCTATGTGGGGCTTCCATTAGCTTGCCTATTTGCCAAAAAATACCATGTGATTGGTTATGATATCGATACAAACCGAATTGCAGCACTTAATAATGGCGAAGACCGAACCTTAGAGGTGTCAAAAGAAAACTTAGAGGCTGTTTTAAATACCTCATTAGTAGGCACTACTGCTTCTAACGGTTTGCGTTTTTCAGACTGTGAGGCAGATTTGGAAATAGCCGATTATTACATCATCACCGTGCCTACACCTGTTGATAAAAACAACACACCCGATCTAACGCCTCTTAAAAAAGCGTCTGAATTGGTGGGTTTGGTACTGCGAAAAGGAAATGTAGTGATTTATGAATCAACTGTTTATCCAGGAGTAACAGAGGAAGAATGTGTGCCTATTTTAGAAAAAAAATCAGGTTTACAGTTCAATACTGATTTCTTTGCAGGATATTCACCAGAACGCGTAAATCCGGGCGATAAAGAACGGCCTATTGAAAAAATTATTAAAGTAACTTCTGGTTCAACAACCGCAATTGCTCAGGAGATTGATGCACTTTATGCATCGGTTATAACTGCTGGAACACACAAAGCATCTTCAATCAAAGTAGCCGAAGCAGCAAAAGTGATCGAAAATGCGCAGCGCGACATTAATATTGCATTTGTAAACGAATTGGCAAAAATTTTTGCGTTAATGGGTATCGATACCAAAGAAGTATTGCAAGCTGCAGGAACCAAATGGAATTTTATGCCCTTTCAACCAGGTTTAGTAGGCGGACATTGTATTGGGGTGGATCCGTTTTATTTGGCACAAAAGGCACAACAAATGGGCTATTATTCAGAATTGATTTTATCGGCACGTAGGTTAAACGATTCAATGGGTGCATTTGTAGCATCCCAAGTAGTGAAACTAATGATTCAAAATGATGTGAAGATAAAAAAAGCTAAAGTTTTGGTATTAGGTGTCACTTTTAAAGAAAATTGTCCCGATATGCGCAATTCCAAAGTATGGGATGTGGTAGATGCACTTATAGATTATGGATGCTGTGTTTCCGTATATGATCCATGGGTGAATTGGAGAAATCGTGTGCTTCCAAAAGAAGTCAGTGTTTTAGAATCTTTAGAAAATACCACCTTCGATGCAGCAGTTTTAGCCGTAGCCCATCAACAATTTTTATCGATGGATGTTCGAAAACATTTGAACCCATCCGGCGTGATTTATGATGTGAAAGGAGTTTTACAAGAACCGGTAGATGGCAGACTGTAAGACATTGTTGGCGCTCGGTATCCTTTGAAGCATTATTGAAATAATTTGAATGATAGTATTAAAAGCATCTTTCAAGATATTAATGCATATTAAGCATCATGTAGCACAATCAATAGTTAAAAGTTTTTTGATATTTTGTGAGAATCAAATTTTGTTACCGTTAAAGGTCACTCCGAAAGCAGTAGTATAAATAAGGAGTAACAAACTAAAAAATAATGTTTCGCTTATTCAAATATGCACGCACGCTTAAAAAGTTTTTCTTCAATCCATAAAAAAGTGGTAAATTTCCACCCATAAATGCTTTTTAGACGGTGTACAGAAAAGGTAGGAAGTAAAAGTGATGCATCCTTCGAAAATACATTTTATCTGAAGAGTTATACAAAACATTATGAAAATAGGAATTACTTTTAGTGCATTCGATTTGTTGCACGCAGGACATATAAAAATGCTCGAAGACGCAAAACGCCAGTGCGATTATTTAATTTGTGGATTGCAAACCGATCCCACAATAGATCGACCTGAAAAAAACAAACCCGCACAAAGCGTTGTAGAGCGGTATATTCAGTTAAAAGGATGTATTCATGTTGATGAGATTGTTCCTTATGCAACCGAGCAAGATTTAGAAGATATCCTTCGGTCGTTTAAAATCGATGTTCGTATTTTAGGAGAAGAATACCGCGATAAGAATTTTACAGGCAGAGCTTATTGTGAGGAAAAAGGTATTGCATTGTATTTTAACCAACGCGATCACCGTTTCTCAAGTTCGGGTTTGCGCAAAAGCGTAGCCGAAAAAGAAAGCATTAAAAGCACCGAGTAAGAACCCGAAATTGACTCTTAAAAAAGAAAAAATGAAAAATATATTGGTAACAGGCGGCTTAGGCTATATTGGTTCCCACACCGTAGTGGCTTTGCAGCAAGCCGGTTTTCAAGTGTATATTATAGACGATTTATCAAATTCCCATCTAAACGTTTGGGAAAAAATCACATCCATTACCAACATACAGCCGGTTTTTTATAATATCGATTTGAAAGATGCAAATGCGGTGAATGTTTTTTTTCAATCACATGAGATTGATGGTGTCATTCATTTTGCAGCATACAAAGCAGTTGGCGAATCAGTAGAAAAACCTTTGCTTTATTACCGCAATAATTTGTTGGGATTGATGAATGTTTTGCAAGCAATGGACGATTATGCGGCAGATCATTTTATTTTTTCCTCATCGTGTACCGTGTACGGACAAGCAGACGAAATGCCGATACATGAACAAACACCACTGAAAAAACCAGAGTCGCCTTATGGAAACACCAAAAAAATGGGCGAGGAGATTATTGAAGATTTTGTGAAAGCTACACAAAAAAACGCCATAGCCTTGCGGTATTTTAATCCTGTTGGTGCTCATGCATCTGGAGTGATTGGTGAATTGCCAAGCGGCATACCTAATAATTTGGTTCCATATGTTACGCAAACAGCTATGGGAATAAGGGAGTGTTTGGGAATTTTTGGCAACGATTACGACACGCGCGACGGCACAGCTATTCGCGATTATATCGATGTAAACGATTTAGCCGATGCCCACGTTAAAGCCATGCAACGTTTGTTGGATAAGAAAAACCAAGCTCATTTAGAATTTTTTAATTTGGGTTCAGGTACCGGCTCAACAGTTCTAGAAATTGTACATGCTTTTGAACAAGCAAACGGAATCAAAATACCCTATGAAATGAAACCCCGCAGAGCAGGTGATATTGTGCAAGCATTTGCCGATTATTCGTTAGCAAAAAACCAACTTAATTGGCAGCCCACAACCAGTTTGCAAACCTCTATGCAAACCTCTTGGAAATTTCAGCAACAAACAGAAAAGTAATAATAAAATAGTATCTTTGAACCCATTCGATTAGAAACATTCAAAAAAATGAAACATACCCTTATCATTACAGGTGGTGCCGGATTCATCGGTTCGCACGTGGTTCGTGAGTTGGTGACCAAATACCCCGATTATACCATCGTAAATGTAGATGCACTGACCTATGCCGGTAATTTAGAAAATTTAAAAGATATCGATCACTTGCCAAATTATCATTTTGAAAAAGTTGATATTTGTGATGCACAGGCAGTTAATCGTGTTTTTGAAAAATACCAACCAACCGGCGTTATTCACTTGGCGGCCGAGTCGCATGTAGATCGCTCCATTGCTGATCCATTGGCTTTTGTGATGACCAACGTAATTGGTACGGTGAATCTATTAAATGCCGCGCGCGAAGTTTGGAAAGGCAATTATGAGGGTAAACGTTTTCATCATGTGTCAACCGATGAGGTTTTTGGTGCGTTGGGCAGCGAAGGTTTCTTTACCGAAGATACTAAATACGATCCACATTCACCTTACTCCGCTTCCAAAGCATCTTCTGACCATTTTGTGCGTGCATATCATGATACATACGGCATGCCGATCATTATGACCAATTGTTCCAACAATTATGGGCCGAATCATTTTCCAGAAAAATTAATTCCGTTGTGTATTCATAATATCATCAATAACAAGCCGTTGCCGATTTATGGCGATGGAAAATATACCCGTGATTGGTTGTTTGTGATTGATCATGCCAAAGCGATTGATTTGGTTTTCCACGAAGGAAAAAACGGTGCTAGTTACAATGTTGGTGGATTTAATGAATGGACAAATATTGATTTAGTAAAAGAATTGTGCAAGCAAATGGATGCCAAATTAGGGAGGGAACCAGGCACTAGTGAGCAGTTAATTACTTTTGTGAAAGACCGTCCGGGGCACGATTTGCGTTATGCCATCGATGCCAATAAAATCAATAAGGAATTGGGGTGGTATCCAAGCGTAACCTTTGAACAAGGGTTGGCAAAAACAATTGATTGGTTTATGGACAATCAAGATTGGCTGAACAACGTCACATCGGGAGATTATCAGAAATATTATAACAAACAATATCAAGGCTAGTTTGAAAGCAACAGAGACCCATTTAAAAGGCTGTTTTATTATAGAACCACGCAAGTTTGAAGACGAACGCGGGTACTTTTTTGAAAGCTTTAACGAAAAAACATTTAACGATTTAACAGGAACAAACACCCATTTTGTGCAAGACAATCAAAGTTATTCCAAAAGAGGAGTGATACGCGGATTGCATGCCCAAGCGGGAAGTCATGCCCAAGCAAAATTGGTACGCGTTTTAAAAGGCGAAGTAATTGATGTAGCTGTTGATGCTCGTCCAGACTCAGACACTTTTGGTCAGCATGTAGCTGTGCATTTATCAGCAGAAAATAACAAACAGTTATTTGTTCCCCGTGGTTTTTTACATGGTTTTTCGGTATTGAGCGAAGAAGCAATCTTTTTTTATAAATGCGATAATTTTTATAACAAAGAATCAGAACAAGGCGTTTTATACAATTCACCTGAATTACTTATTGATTGGGGAATAGAGGCAGAAGCAGAGATCGTATCAGAAAAAGACATCATCTTACCAACTTTTAATCAATTGTTTAACGTCTAATCGTAGAACTGTAGAATCGTTTATTTGTTCATCAGATCATTATATAACTATGAAAATATTAATCACCGGTCGTCAAGGTCAACTAGGATCTGAATTGCACGATTTAAAAGAATCATATCCTCAACACCAAATGGTTTTTGTAGATCGTGAGGAAATGGATTTAAGTAACCCGGAGCAGATTCTCGAAGTTTTAAATACCGAAAAACCAGAGATTATTGTAAGTGCAGGCGCATATACTGCTGTTGACAAAGCCGAAAGTGATCAAGAACTGTGCAATGCCGTAAACCATATTGCTGTGCAAACAATAGGAGAGTGGGCAGCAGCACACCAAGCAAAAGTCATTCATATATCCACCGATTATGTGTTTGATGGCAACAGTGAAACGCCGTTAAAGGAAACCGATACACCAGACCCCATTAATGTGTACGGACAAACAAAGCTGCAAGGCGAACAAGCTTTACAAGCTTCAGGAGCCAACAATGTCATCATTCGTACCGCTTGGGTATATTCTGTGTATGGCGCTAATTTTGTAAAAACCATGTTGCGTTTAATGAACGAACGGGAAGAAATCGGTGTAGTTGCAGACCAAGTGGGCACGCCGACCTATGCCCGCGATTTGGCACAAGCCATCATGACGATTGTTGAAGCACCTGTGTTTGTTCAAGGAGTTTATCATTACAGTAACGAAGGAAAAATAAGTTGGCATGAATTTGCCACGGCGATAAAAGAAATAAAAGGATTGCATACCAAAATAAATGCCATTGGCAGTGATGCTTTTCCAACACCTGCAAAGCGCCCTCATTTTTCATTGCTTGATAAATCAAAGATTAAAGAAGTGTACCAAGTTGCCGTTCCGCATTGGAAAACAAGCTTGGAAGAAATGCTTTTAAAGATGCGTTAATCGTTTATCTTTTTTACAATAAGAATTTCCTTTCTTCGTATTTGAAAAGGAGTTAAGTTCATAGGTTCATTTAGATAGTAAATTTTTTAGTTCACTAGTTCTGTAATAAAAGAAATACCCGAATTAATACCTTATAATCTTCTGAATTAGCTTTTCAATTTACACAATTGACGAGATACTAACATCGTGGGTTCAACTTTTTAAAAAATCGCAGCAGATATTGTTGGATTTTTTTTATAAGTATTAAATATTTATTTCTCAAACAAAGTTTCTAATTTTTTTTCTAATTCCAAGCCTCGTAGATCTTTAGCTATTATTTCCCCTTTCTTATTAAGCAGGATTGTTTTAGGAATAGCAGTTACCTTAAAATTTTTTAGGAGAGGTTCATTCCAGCCACGTAAGTTTGATAACTGTAACCAAGTTAATTGGTCTTTTTCTATGGCTTGAATCCATTTATCTTTTTGTGTATCCAACGAAATACCTATAATATTTAACCCCAGTGTATGATATTGCTTGTAAATCTTTACCAAATTTGGATTTTCTTCTCGACAAGGCATGCACCATGATGACCAAAAATCTATAAGTGTATATTTTTCTCCTAAATTTTCATACAAACTTTGTAGTGTATTATTTGTATCATTCAACGAAAAAGGGGCAACTTTCGCACCTATTTTAACAGATTCATATTCTCTTAAAAACAAAGCTAATTTAATAGCTTTTTCAGTTTTACGTTCGTTTTCATTTAAATTACTATAAAACCGTTCCCAATAAGTATAATCTATCTCTTTAAATACCCCGTTTAACTTTTGGGCAATTAAAATTTTTGAGAAAGCATTATCTTTATTATCATTAATAAAATCAAACTGCATTAATTCAATGCGGTTTTTTACTATTTGTGTTAACCAAAAGTGCTGATTATACGCAGTTCGTTCTTCAATTGTAAAATTAGAAGTGTTTTTAATAAACGGTTTTTGTTTTGATAAGTTTTTAAGCTCTGCTACGAGAGGCGCTATAAATTTTTCGTATTTTGCCAACCCTTCATTGATAGCTGTTCCTTTTATCTTGTAACTTTGATTAGATAGGTCGTAAATTATTTTTGTAGTACCGTTTGTATTATAAAGTTTAAGTACTAATGAGTCTAAATCTGTACTTTCTAAATAAACTAATCTATTGTCATTAGGAATTTTAAACTCAAAATAATTGTTTGTTACTGTGGCGCTATCGGCTTTTATGTAATCATTGTTAGCAAATGTTTTTAGGTAAACCTTAAATGTTTTTTTGTTGTTTTTTATTTTCCCCTGAATGATATGCTGGGCATTTAGCATGCAAGGTATAAGTAATAGTATAAAGTAGAATAGTTTACGCATATTAACAAAAAAAGTCGGTAACAATATACCGACTTTTTCTAATATTTTCACATTAAATTATTTTAAAATTTCTGCGATTTTTGCTTCCAATTCAGCTCCTCGCAAATCTTTTGCTACGATTGTTCCGTTGGCATCTAAGATAAATGTTGCAGGAATTGATTCAACAGCATATTCTTTCGCAATTGGATCTTCCCAAAATTTTAAGTTTGATACATGCATCCAAGCTAATTTATCATCGGCAATTGCTTTCATCCATGCTTCTTTTTCTTTGTCTAATGAAACACCAATTATTTTTAAACCTTTGTCTTTATATTTGTTGTAAAGTGCTACCACGTTTGGATTTTCTTTACGACAAGGTCCACACCATGAAGCCCAAAAATCAATGATTGTTGCCTTACCTAAATTGGCCATTAACGATTCTGTTTTACCATCAGGTGTTGTTGCAGAAAAGTCTGGTGCTTTTTGCCCAACTGCTACTTTTTGCTGTTTTGCCTGCATTTCTTTTTGGTTTGTTTCCATCTTTTTCAAGTTTTCGGCAAACTCTTTTCCTTTTTTCGTTTCTTTAACCGATGCGTCTAAATCGTTGAAATATTTACTGATTTCTTCTGACTTTAAAGCATCAGACATTGCCAATTGCGACAACAACAATAAGGAAATATAAGAATCTTTATTGGTAGTGATGAATTTTTTGTTTTGATCTACATATTTGTCTTGAATTTTTGTCATTTGATCCATTAAAGACTGCATAGTTGCTTGATCGCCTTTTTGCTGTGCTTCCATGAATTTAGCTTGGTTTTGCTTTTGAAAATCCATTATTTCAGTCTGAATTTTGTATGCTTCTTCGTTGTATGATGCAAGTAAATCGTTGTTTTTAGTACCTTTTACTCTTGCATCTTCTGGTTTTGCTTTATCAAAAGTAAATTTAATGTCTCCGCTTTCAACAATAAAAGGTATTGTAAACTGCTGTGGATTTCCTAACTCAATAAAATATAAATCGGTTTCAGGTGTTTTTTCGCTTTTATATTCAAAAACACCACCTTTAATTTCGGTTGAATCAATCTTTGTAAATCCGTTTTCGTCTTGTTTATTAATATAAACTTTTGTTCCGTCTTCCAAACCTTTTACTTCACCTTTAATCGTGTATCCGTCTTTATTACAAGAAACTAAAGCTGCTGCAGTAAAAGCAAGTGCAAATAATTTTTTCATTTAAAATAGTTAATTTAATTCTGTGTAAATGTATAAAATTTAATGTTAATAAAAATAAAATTAATTTATAGAGTTTAAAATTAGCAAAACCCAAGCTGTTAGTAGCATTAAACCTCCAATTGGCGTAATGGGTCCAAGTATTTTAACTTTTTTATTCCATGCACTGCTTATGCAAAGTGCATAGATACTAAAACTAAATAAAACAATTCCTAAAGTTAATGAATAGTATAACAAGGTTTGCAATTTTGTGATATAATTAAGGTTGAAACCTACAATTATTAACAAAATGGCATGATACATTTGATATTTCACACCTGTTTCAAAGTTTTTTAGTTGCTCATTGTTAAAAATCTTTTTTAAAGCATGTGCACCAAAGGCTCCGAAAATAATTCCTAAAGCGCCAAAAACAGCACCGGTTGTTATAAATATATTGGTCATTAGTTCAAGGTTAATTCTCCTAAAATTTCTTCACTCATAAAAGGTCCGCCCGGATATTTTGCGGTATAATCTAAATTTAGCCACACTTGCCCGCGTTCATCTATATGGTAATGTATCGTTTTTCCTTTTGATTCTTTTACAAACAGAACTTCTTTAATTAAATACACAATGTTTTCTAAATCGGCTTTTGTTCCAATTAACATTTCAGGATACATGTGTTCTTTTGTGTGGATTAATC
The DNA here is from genome assembly GCF_024628805.1 of Paenimyroides aestuarii. NCBI lineage: Bacteria > Pseudomonadati > Bacteroidota > Flavobacteriia > Flavobacteriales > Flavobacteriaceae > Paenimyroides > Paenimyroides aestuarii. Next base: position 2,232,449 of record NZ_CP102382.1, read on the forward strand.
GCGGAGTTCCTCCAATTGCCCGGATAGATGCCGCCATTAAAATAGAGTGATCGTCGCAATCGCCCGAAAAATGCTGTAATGATTCAGAAGCAGTGGCAATATATTCCCGATTTTTGGGATCGTTTACATAGTTCCATTTGTCTTGAATTTCTTTAAAAATGGCAAAACATTGAATAATTTGTCGGTATTCTTTGTATCCTTTGATATTTCTAAAATGTTTAGCAGTTGCACCCACTGCAAAGTTGCGCACTTTGGGATTATCGTATTCTATTGCCTTAATAATTTTTGATTTGTTGGGAAAGGGCAACAGTTTTGATACAATAATGTCTTGTGGATTGGGGTTGTCGCTCATGGCATAAATCATGGAACGGTAATCTTCGAAAACCGACTTAAAACCGTAACCTGTTGATAAAGTGCCAAATAAAAGTACTAGTAAATAGGTAATTATCGCAAAGAACAAAAAGCGTTTAATGTAATGCAAAACATACGTTACAACTGCTGTAATTACTACGAATAATAAAATGCGGTCTAAGTGTATGGGCCATTCTGGATCGATTAAATTTTGATGCAGAATAATGAAAACCGGTATTAAAGTTAAAATAGTCAACAATAAAATTATAATAGTATCCCAAGGCTTAGGTAGGCTAAGCTTATTTAGAGTACGCAATAATTTGATGTTGGCTATTTTCATTAACTATTTTTAAACAACAACTTCAGAATAACTCAATGGTTGGTTTATAATTTTAAACTGTATTAAATCGGCAATAATTTGATTAAATTGCGTTTCTGTTGGTTTTTTTTGCGACCATTTGGTTATTTGCAACCATTGCTGAATATCTTCTAACTTTTGGTTGAAAACACTTGCCAAGGTTTTATCGATACTTGGTATCATTTTAAACTCGGCCGTGGTTTGATTTATGGTTTCTATCAAATTGTTTACCAAAGCTTTGTTTTGGTTGTAAAAATCTTTGCGGGCAACAATCATAAAACATGGCCAGGGAGTGGGGCACACACCAATTCTTCTAAAAACACCTTGATCAACAATGGGTTGCGTCATAAAACGATCCCACATAAAATAATCGGCTGTGTTGTTGGTTAATGCTTCAACAGCACCGCTTAAGGTGTTTATTATTTCGAATGATAGGGAATCGAAACTCCATTTTTGATTGGCTGCATTCACATAAGTCATCAATTCTGAACCAGAACCATAGCGCGAAATGGCTGCTTTTTTTCCATACAAATCATCAACCGTTTGGTAATTGCTCTTCGCGTTTACGTGAATTCCCCATTGCAAAGGCGATTGCACGTAGGTTTGCAAAATAACCGACTCGTTTCCATTGGCAATGTCTTTTAAAATTCCTTCGGTTAAAATCACGGCTAAATCGGTTTCATTTTTGCGCAACATTTCACACATTTTTCCTGTGCCTTCGGGTATATCGGTCCATTGTAAATCAATACCTATTTCATTAAACATTCCTTCATCAATCGTTAATTGCCAAGGAAAATTAAAATGTTCGGGTACGCCAACAATTCTAACGGTTTTCATAAAAAGTTGTAATTAAAAATTAAGTAAATGTACTATTTTAATTTATTATTTAGCACAGTAATCAAGGTTTGATATTTCGATAGCTCAACCAATTCCTCGTTATTTGTGGTAGAATCAATTAAAGAATCGATTAATTCTTGAATTTTTGCAATTCGGTTTTTTGCGAGCAGCGGTTGTTTGGTGGCAATGGCATCGATAATTTCTTGTGTAAGTTGATGTAAATCAGATAGCTTCAAAATTGTTAATTTTATTCTTACAAAAATAAGCTTTCTATATAGTTTATGTATATTTGATTATCAAAATTTATCGTTAAAAAATGGCAAAAAAAATATCGAGTTTAGAAGATTTAGGTGGATTTGTTTTTTCAACCAATAAAGATTTCGATTTTGAACAAAATTCTGAAAATGAAGAAACATTAGCACCCAACAAACAATTATTAGAAGCGCATTTAGACAAGAAAAACCGCGGTGGAAAAGTAGCAACTGTTATAAAAGGTTTTGTAGGATCTACTGATGATTTAAAGGTTTTAGCTAAAGAATTAAAAACCTTGTGTGGTGTGGGTGGAAGTGCAAAAGATGGTGAAATTATTATTCAAGGAAATTTTCGGGATAAAATAATAGATTATCTTAAAAATGAGGGATATAAAGTAAAACGAGTGGGAGGTTGATATGCAAAAGATAAAAGATTCAGAACTTATTTTAAATCCGGATGGCAGCGTTTATCATTTGAATTTAAAACCCCAAGACATTGCCAATGATATTATTTTTGTTGGCGATCAAGATCGGGTAGCATCCATAACAAAATATTTTGATTCGATTGAATTTTCTACACAAAAGCGCGAATTCAAAACCGAAACCGGAATTTATAAAGGCAAGCGGATAACCGTGATTTCAACTGGAATTGGTCCTGATAATATCGATATTGTGCTGAATGAATTAGACGCTTTGGTAAATATCGATTTCGCCACAAAAACAGTAAAACCAAATTTAACCAGTTTAAATATTGTTCGCGTGGGAACTTCAGGTTCCTTGCAAACAGCAATACCTGTTGATTCATTGTTAATGTCGGCATTTGCTATTGGTACAGACAATATGTTGCGCAGTTATGAGCTACAAAATATTCAAAATCAATCCATAGAAAAAGCGTTTGTAAACCACACCAATTGGGATCTTTCTAAAGGTTTGCCTTATGTTATTTCTGCTGATAATGATTTATTGAAGAAATTTCAATCTGATAGAATTTTTGAAGGAATTACCATAACAGCCCCCGGATTTTATGGTGCACAAGGCAGAATTTTACGATTACCCTTGCAAGATGCATTTTTGAATGATAAAATAGATTCGTTTGCTTATAAAGGATTAAAAGCCACCAATTTAGAAATGGAAACCGCTGCAATTTATGGATTAGCAAAACTTTTAGGACACAGAGCATTGTCGTTAAATGCGATTGTTGCCAATCGTAAAAACGGAACTTTTAGCGCTGATCCTTATAAAACGATTGATGCATTGATTTGTTTTACATTAGATCGAATACTCGCATAAAAAAGAGGCTGTCCAAAAAGGGCAGTCTTTTTTTTATGCGGCTAATTTTTGATAGTGAAAATTTTGATGATTATTTTTAGTTGAAGAAAATTCTTGATGCTTAAAAATGAAAATTTCAATTTCAAAAATCATTTTTGAACCTCGTTTTGCGGTTTTTACAACAATTTTCTTAGAAGTCGCTCCTTTAGCCACCATTTTTCTAAAATTATGTCCAAGAGCCATCAGTAGAAATTCTAATTCTACTTTTTCTAATCCTTTGAATGTAAATCTGTTAAATTTATTATTGCTTTTGAGTTGACCAAAGACAGCTTCTACTTCTATCGGGCGTTTGCTTCGGTGTTTTAAACCTTCTTCGCTAGTTAATAATGTTTTAGCCTTGTGTTTTAATTCATTTAATCGGTGGTTGACTTCTATTTTTCGGTTGCCTTTTGCATTGAAACATTCCCCTCGAAGCGGACAATTGTTGCAGTTTTTAGCTTGATAATAAGACACTTGCGATTCGTATCCGTTGCTCGAAATTCGTTTGCCTTTGCCTATATTTTCCATTCGTTGACCCATCGGACAAACGTAAAAATCTTGTTCTTGGTTATAGAATAAATTCTGAACCAAAAACGGATTGTTTTCCATCTTCTTTTTCTGTTCTGCATGAAAATAATTATACTTCACATACGCTGTAACGCTCTTATTTTCAAGCATTTCGTAATTCTCCTCACTTCCGTATCCTGCATCGGCAACCACTTCTTTGCTTTGTTTTTTGTAAGCATTTTCAAAACCTTCCAAATGAGATTCTAAAGTGGTGGTGTCACCAGGTTTTTGATGGATAGAGATGTGTGTAATAAACTGGTTTTCAGTTGAAATCTGCGTATTATAAGCCGGTTTAAGCTGTCCGTTTTTCATGTGATCTTCCTTCATCCGCATAAAAGTAGCGTCGGGGTCGGTTTTGCTGTAAGAATTCCTATCGCCTAAAGTTTCTAGGTCTTTTTCGTATTTTTCTAATTTTGGAAGATGCTCATCCTGAAGTTTTTGTAGCTCTTTTGCCTGTTTTTTGGTAGGTTCTTTTAGTTTTTTGTTCAATTCAGATAACTTCTCTTTTAGTTCTTCGGAATTGATTTTTTTGGGCAGTTCTTCCTTGTTAAGTTCTTGATTATCTGATTGAATACTGTTTTCAATATCTGAAAGAATCGTATTGATTTTAACTTCTAATTTTTCTTTGTACTTTTCCACAGAACCCCGCCAAACGAAGGTGTATTTATTGGATTTTGCCTCTATTTTTGTGCCGTCAATATACTGAATATCAAGGCTGATGTAGCCCAATTCTACCAGCATTTTCACCACTTCGGCAAACAAATCTTTGATTTTCTCCTTCAAAATTTTCCCTCTAAATTCGTTGATGGTTCTAAAATTTGGCGTAGAATTTCCCGAAATGTACATAAAATGAATGTTTTCGGTAAGGGCTTTGGCGATTTTTCTACACGAATAAATGTTGGACAAATAGCTGTAAAACAACACTTTAATCATCATTCTCGGATGATATGCAGAGCAACCTCCGCCTAAGTAAAGATTTGTAATATCGCTGATATCCAATTGATTAACCACCGAATCCACCAACCGAACGGGGTGGTCTTCTGGAATCAAATCAAAAATATTGATAGGGAAAAGTTCTGGAGAGTTGCCTGTTTGATTTTTAAATGTTACCTTAGCCATAGTTGGGTTTTTTGTTCAACTCTAAAATACGAATTTTTTAGAGAAAACACAACAAAAAAAGGGCTGCCCAAACTTTTTGGACAGCCTCTTTGTTTTATTCATCATCGGCAAAACGGGTAATTTCTCTTTCGTAAAATTCACCAGCAAGATCAATTAAACGATCCATTTCTTCTTTAAGTTCTATTTCTTCAGATTCGTCTAATTCCTCTAAAAATTCAATGTTTTCTGTTTCTAAATCAATAATGAATCGGGGATATTCTAAATGTATCACAAATAAATGATCAGGAAAATCGGTGTTATCGGCTAAAACAAATTTTGGTAAATCCATTGCTTAAATTTTTATGTTATTGTTAATATATCTTTTTGACATGAAATGGAAGCGAAGATACGAAAAAATTGCAGCCACGGTTAATCCTGCCAACAATCCATACCAAATACCTTCTGCTTGTAAACGGGTGTATAGTCCTAAATAAACACACAGCGGAAAACCAATTACCCAATAAGATATAAAAGTAATAATCATGGGCAAATTCACGTCTTGCAAGCCTCTTAAAGCGCCCAATGCGGTTACCTGAATACCGTCTGATATTTGAAAAATCGCGGCAATCAGTAATAATTTTCCAGCAATATCAATTACTTCTTGGTTTGTAATTGCTTGGCTAATATCGGTATTATCTAAAAAAAGCAAGGGAATATAGTTGTGAAATAACACAAAAAACAATGCAAAGCCTGAATAAAGAATCAAGGTCATTAACATAATTGATTTGGCAACGGTTTCCATTTTCACATAATCTTTCAAACCTTTTTGATTGCCCACACGTATCATGGCTGCAACGCTCAACCCCGAAGCAAACATAAAAGTCATGGAAGCCATAGACAAAGCAATTTGATTGGCTGCTTGTGAAGAAGTTCCCAACATTCCCGAAAGCCAAACAGCACCTGTGAACAAAGCCACTTCAAATAATGACTGCATCGATGATGGAATACCAATTGCACTAATGTATCTGCTCATTTTTAGGTTGATTTCTTTGAACGCTATTTTTTCTAAATAAATTTTAAAAACAGGTAATTTGTACATGATATATACAAAGTAAACAAGCATTACAACGCGCGAAATTAAAGTGCCATAAGCAGCACCCATTATACCCATTTCGGGGAAAATCCACACACCATATATCAATAGATAATTAAAAAGCACATTTATGATATTGGCTATAATTGTGGCATACATAGAATATTTGGTTTGCGATTTTCCATCGGCAAATTGTTTAAAACCTTGAAAGATTACCAAAGGAACTAGTGATAACGCAACGATATCTAAAAATGGTTTAGACATTTGTGCTACTTCAGCTGGCTGATTCATCAAATCAATAAAAGGTTTGAAGAAATACAAAAGCGCAAACAAAATCAATCCTAAAACGGTGCATAGAAACACTCCGTTTATAAAAACAGATCTACCTTTAGCGGTGTCATTTTCAGTGTCGGCTGCAGCAACCAATGGAGTGATTGCAGAAGAAAATCCCACGCCAATTGATAACGCAATAAACACAAAACTATTTGCAAGCGAAGCCGCTGCCAGTTGAGTAGCGCCAATTTTCCCAACCATAATATTGTCTATAATTCCAACAATGGTGTGGCCAAGCATCGCCAAAATTATTGGGTAAGCCAATTTAAAGTTATAGCCAAATTCTTGTGTGTACTTTTTAAGCGTCATTCCATTTTTTTTTGCAAAGATAGGCACTCGTTGGCACAACATTTGTTGCTATTGCCTAAAAAAATAAAAATAGTATGAAAAAAGTTCTTTTAACAACAGCAACAACTTTATTTTTAAGCGCAATGGCCTTTAGCCAAACCAATTACAACAGAGGTTTTAGATTAGGTTTTGGGCTAAATGGCGGATTTCCCACAGACGGAGCCTATGATGGAAGTGTGGGAATAGACGTGCGTACACAATATGATATGAGCAGAAAAACATCATTAACACTCACATCGGGTTACACACATTTATTTACAGAACCAGAAGATGTTGGTTTTATCCCTGCAAAATTAGGTGTAAAGTATTTTTTTGGAAATCAATTTTATGCGATGGGTGAAGCGGGTGCAGCTTTTGGTGTAAACGGTAATCTTGATAATTCTTTAATATTGGCACCAGTTTTTGGTTTTGCCAATAAATATTTAGATGCCAGCTTGCGATACGAACATTACAGCGACTACGAAACCGATCAAATTGCATTAAGATTGGCGTATGGATTTAGTTTAAAGAAGAAAAAGTAGTATATTTGAAATAAAAATCAAATGAAAAGAATCATATTTTTAGCAATCGTTTTAATGTTTAATTTAGGAATTATGTCGTGTGTATGTTCTCAAAATAAGTTCGATTCGCAGAAAGCAACATCCGAACAAATAAAAAATACATTAAACAATACTTCTTGGGTTTTGAAGCGATTAGATGTTCAAAATCGTGATTTTGTTCCAACCGATGAGCAAAAAGAATTGGTGTTGTCTTTTAATGACAACTACTACAGCTCTAGTGATGGCTGTAATGGACAAGGTGGCGAATTTAATATCACAGACAATAAAGTGAGCTTTGATAAAGGCATGTCAACCATGCGCTATTGCGGTGATGAAATGAAACATTTAATATACAGTGTACCTTTTGGAAGTGTAAAATCGATCCAAATAAAAAAAGACGAATTACAACTGTTAGATGCCGAAAAAAATGTGATTGCTACTTATCTAAAGAAAAACGCATAATTGAAAGGTATATTTTGTGAAAAAGCTGTTCAAATTTTGGACAGCTTTTTTTTGTTTGTAATAAATACGAAATCAATATTATTTTAATAGAAGTTTATTTAACTTTACACTTATTGAAAATTTAAAACCATGTTTCAAAACAATACAATTTCAATAAACGAAATACCCACATATCAAGAGGTGGAAACACAGCCATTGCATCACAATTACAGAAAAATAGTATGGCTAAATTCCTTGATTATTTTGTTTTTAGGCGCGGCTGGTGCTACGGCTCTTTTTTTTATTTTTGAGGAAGTAGAAAAGTGGTATTTCATTAGTGGAATCCTATTTATCTGTTTGCTTTTGGCTATATTTCCCTTAATTTCCTACAAAAAGAAACGATATGCCTTTCGCCAGCATGATGTCATCTTTAAAAAAGGTTTAATTTTTAAAAACACCCACATTTCGCCTTATATTCGCTTGCAACACGTAGTGATTAAACAAGGATGGTATGCAAAAAAATTAGGTTTGGCAACATTGGCTCTATACACTGCTGCAAACAATTTTTCAGATATATCTATTCCTGGGCTCACATTGGAAGAAGCAGAGCGTTGGAAAAGTTTTTTAATGAATCGAATGGAAGATTTAAACAATGAGTCAGAAAACGAACTATAATTTTAATCAACCTAATAAATTAGACCGCAAAGCCTTGTTTTTGGTTTTAGCAACCTCTTTGTGGACTGTTGTTCGGGCATCGTGGCCCATTTTAGCCATCATGTTTGTTAGAAAAGGAGAAAAAAGCTGGTATTTATTGGCAGGAATTGCTGTAATTACGTTTTTTACTTTTCTAAGAAAATTGGTCGATTTTTTTTATTTTTCTTATGAAGTTGTTCATAATGAATTGATTATAAAAAAAGGTTGGCTAAGCAAATCAACTACAGTTGTGAGTTTAGATAAAATTCACGAAGTAAATCTAAACCAGAAATTTGTGCATAAATTAGTTGGTTTGTATTTGATAAGTATTGACACAGCCGGAAGCTCTAAAACCGAAATTGAAATCAATGGTGTTGATTATAAAAAGGCTTTAGCATTTAAAGAAGTAATTACAAACTACGAATCAACCGAAGTGTCAACAATTCATGATTTTGATACGGATGAATCATCTGAAGAAGCTACAAAAAATCAAGCTAATACAATATCAAACACCATAAAAATTGGTTTGCCAAGTCTTATAAAAATTGGTCTAACACGCAATTATTTCCAAACTTTAGGTTTAATGTTTGCATTTTCTTTTCAAATTATAGACCAGTTGCAAGATCTTTTTTACATAGATAACAACACGACGGTTTACGATGATATTTTTGATGCTTCCTACGAGCAATATATTGGTTTTGTGGGCGTGCTCATGATTTTAGCGCTCATTGTTTTAATTGTTCTTTTTAATTTAGGACGCACCTTGCTCACTTATTACAATTACCAAATCAATTTTAAAAAACAAAACATCACAGCATCTTATGGTTTAACCGATTCGCATATTGTATCCGTAAAATCAAGCAAGGTGCAAATGTTTTTGTTTCAGCAAAATTATTTTCAAAGGCTCATGAATCTCTTTGAAGTAAAAATAAAACAAGTTGCATCAACAGAAGATAATAAAAATAAAAAAGGATTGATTATTCCTGGAGCTAACTTTTTTGAATTAAACGCATTATTTCACGTTATTTTTAGCAAAAATTTGTTAGATAACCAGCAATTTTTCAAACCGAATAAACGGGTTTTGCTTTTAAAAGTGTTGTGGCTGTGCTTACCTGTTTTCATTGCTATGGGAGTGTTATATGCAACCGATTCTTTGTATTATTCATGGGTGGTGGTTCTTGCTTTTTTTGCAATTTATCTATTGATGTATCTGGGCTACAAAAACGAAAAATTGATGTATCACGATGATTTTATCGTTCTAAAAAAAGGTGTTTGGGATATTGCTACCATTTATCTGCCTATCTATAAAATTCAAAAAGTTTCTATTTCACAAAGTTATTTTCAAGAAAAAAACCAAATAGGTTCACTAAATTTGCATACTGCTGGCGGAACGGTGACGTTGTTTTATTACGATTTCACACTGTTGCAACAAATGGCAAATGAAATTCTTTACAAAATAGAAAAAAATAAACATTCATGGATGTGACAACGAGTGAAGAAACCGTTTTTATACAAACATCAAAGCTTTATTACAAGAAATGGTCGGTTGAAAACCCTCGAAAAACCATTGTTTTATTGCACGATTCGCTAGGTTGCACCGTTTTGTGGAGGGAATGGCCAGAGGAATTGGCAATGGCTTTGAATTGTAATGTGATTTCTTATGACCGACGAGGTTACGGCAAATCGGAAAATTATACCATAAAACGACCTATAGATTATTTGGAGCAAGAAGCGGTTATTCTGAATGATTTGTTGCAGTATTGGCAAGTGGAACAACCTGTTTTGTTTGGTTTTTCAGATGGAGCATCGGTGGCAACAATTTATGCCGGAATGTATCCACAGAATACAACATTGTTGATTGTTGAAGGAGTTCACGTGCGGATTGAAAAAGAAACTTTGCAAGGTGTTCGCGAAGCAGAAGAAATGTTACACAACACACAAATTGCAAAGGCTTTACAAAAATACCACGGTGATAAAGTATATGATTTATACTACGCTTGGACCAAAACGTGGCTTTCTAATGCGCATCAAAGTTGGAATATCGAGCATTTTATTCCCCGCATCACAGTCCCAATTTTGGTTATTCAAGGCGAATTAGATGAATTTGGTTCTATGAATCAGGTCAATGCATTTGATAATGCTTCGGGAGTTGTTCAAAAATGTATTGTTTCAGGTGCCAAACACACCGCACATAAAGAAGAAAAAGCATTTGTTTTTTCTACTATCACTCAATTTGTAAACACACATATTCATGAAAAAATGGATTAAAGCTGCACGTTTGCGTACGTTGCCATTGTCGGTTTCCGGTATTATTTTGGGCAGTGCATGTGCTTATCACGCCGTTCCATCTCACGCTTCGTTTTGGTTAATTTTTGGATTGTGTTTGCTAACCACGTTGTTTTTTCAGGTGCTTTCTAACTATGCCAACGATTATGGCGATGCAGTGAAAGGTACCGATAACGATAATAGAGTAGGACCCAAAAGAGCCATTCAAAGCGGCGAAATATCCAAACAAGCTATGAAAAAAGCGATTATAATCACTTCGGTATTGGCTTTGCTTTCATCGGTGGCTGTAATCTATTGTTCGTTTGGCAAGGAACAGTTTTTTGAAGCAATAATTTATTTGGTTTTGGCTGTGGCATGCATTGGTGCTGCTATAAAATATACAGTTGGCTCGTCTGCTTATGGTTATCGTGGATTGGGCGATGTGTTTGTGTTTGTTTTTTTTGGATTGGTAAGCACTTTAGGGGTGTATTATTTATATATGCATAGCATCGATTTAAAAATATTGTTTCCAGCAATTGCAATTGGCTTGCTAAGTACAGCTGTATTAAACATGAATAATATGCGCGATATTGAAAACGATGCCGCCATGAATAAAAACACACTTGTAGTGAAAATGGGATATGCAAAAGCTAAAAATTACCACTTTTTTTTAATCATTACTGCTGTTATTGCGTTCAATATTTTTGCTTTTGGAACCTTCACAAAATGGTATCAGTTTGCATATGTTTTGGCATTGATTCCGCTGTTTAAAAATATAGACATTGTGGGAAAAACAAAAAATCCTCGAAAGTTAGATCCCGAATTAAAACGCATTGCACTCACTACTTTTTTTGTATCTTTATTATTCTCAATTGCAATCATTTTAAATTAAAACTATGAAAATAACGTATTACGGACATGCGTCCTTAGGAATCGAAATAAACGACATTCATATTATTGTAGATCCTTTTATTTCGGCAAACGAATTGGCAAAACATATTGATGTAAACTCTTTAAAGGCCCATTATATCTTAATTACACATGCACACGGCGATCATATTTTAGATGTAGAAACTATTGCAAAAAATACAGGTGCAACGATTGTGTCAAATGCAGAGATTGCAGGGTATTACGAAGCAAAAGGTTTTAAAGCACATCCAATGAATCACGGGGGAAGCTGGGATTTTGATTTTGGACGCGTAAAATATGTAAATGCCATTCATTCAAGTAGTTTTCCCGATGGAACTTATGGCGGACAACCTGGAGGATTTGTAATTGAAGCCGATAATAAAAATTTATATATTGCCGGTGACACCGCGTTGACTTACGATTTGAAGCTGGTTTCTATGCGAAATCCGTTAGATTTAGCCATTTTGCCAATAGGAAGCAACTTTACAATGGATGTTGACGACGCTGCTGTGGCTGCTGAATTTCTAGATGTAACCAAAGTGTTAGGCTATCATTATGATACTTTTGGATACATTAAAATCGATCACGAAGTGGCAAAACAAAAATTCGCAAACAAACACAAAGAACTGATTTTATTGCCTGTGGGTGATTCAATTGAAATATAAAAGAAACCCTGATTTTTTCAGGGTATTTTTTTGAAAACTAATGATATATTTTCCATGAAAGCAACATTTAAAAAATACCTATTAAACTTTAAACAAGCATCGGGAACATCAAGAGGTGTGATGCATACAAAGGAGACTTATTTTTTAATTATTCAAGATGATGGTAAAATCGGAATAGGTGAGTGCGGTTTGTTTAGAGGATTGAGTTATGACGACCGATTGGATTATTCAGACAAAATGCAATGGGTGTGCGATCATATTCATTTAGGTGTAGATGCGCTTTGGAATGAATTACGAGAGTGGCCTTCTATTCAATTTGGAGTGGAGCAAGCGTTTTTGTCGTTGCAAAGTAATCACCCTTTTGTTTTATTTCCAAGTTTGTTTACCGAAAGTAAAAAAGCCATCTCTATAAATGGTTTGGTTTGGATGGGTACTCCTGAATTTATGCAGCAACAAATTCAAGATAAAATTGCAAACGGATTTAAGTGCATTAAAATTAAAATCGGAGCCATTGATTTTGAAGAAGAAATGAATTTATTAGCCGGTATCAGAACCCATTTTACGCCCGAAATGATTGAAATTAGGGTTGATGCTAATGGTGGTTTTAGTAAAAGTGAAGCTTTAAATAAATTAATACAATTATCTGAATACAAAATACATAGTATTGAACAACCAATTAAACAGAAGCAATATGACAGTATGGCAGATTTGTGCAAAACTACACCTGTTCCAATTGCGTTGGATGAAGAATTAATTGGTGTGACAAAAGTGAACGATAAAGAAAATCTATTGCTTAAAATCAAGCCAAAATACATCATTTTGAAGCCTAGTTTAGTAGGTGGTTTTAAAGGTACAAAAGAATGGATCGAAATTGCCGAACGTTTAGGTATTGGTTGGTGGATTACATCAGCTTTAGAAAGCAATATTGGTTTAAATGCAATTGCTCAATTTACTTTTACGTTAGAAAACAAAATGCCACAAGGTTTAGGAACGGGCGGTTTGTTTACCAATAATTTTGAAAGTAATTTATATGTAAAAAACGGACATTTGTGGTTTGATGATGCAATTGATGTTTCTATCGAAAACATCTTAAATCAATTAAAAAAGGAATAGTTTTTTTGCACCTAATTACGCAATATAAAGAAGTAATGTGCTTTCTGTTTCGCTGGTTGTTGATTCAAAGTAAATAGTTCGATCTTTTAAAAAGCTGATTTGTTCTTTATTTAAGACTATAGGTTTGCTTAGCCAAATTTTGTAGATGGTTTTGTGGTTTTTCTTATAAATGGATAGAAAACATGTTAGATTTTCTTTAAACTTCACACGATCGATGAATTTGCGGGTAAAAAGTGTAATGCGCAACAAAGTTTTAAACTCCACGTCGTTTAAAATAATTTTATGATCGATAAATGTTTCTATCTTTATAAAATCTGAATAATGGTTTTTAATATCGTTGATGATGTAATTAAGATCCACAATATGGTATTCAGTAGCCGAAATGATGTGAGAAATACGGCGCGATTCGTCTTCAATCTCCTTAATTTTATTCTGTAAAAGGGTTAAATCGGGCTGGGGATCGTTAAAATAAATCATTAAATCATCTATTTTACTAATGGCTTTGGTATAGATGAGCTGCTTGGTGTTGTTGTTTTCTTTTAAAATAGACGCATCCATTTGTTCTTTAATATCAATCAGATATTTATACATTTTTGTTTTTTCATCTAAATAATCCCGGTGTTTGCGCGCCAATTGTTTCATATTTACGTTTCGGTAAATAAAATAATAAAGCACCATGGAAAACAGCACCAAAAAGGTAAAAGCTATGATATTCAAATTGCGTTTTTGAATGTTTTGTTGTTCTGATTTTAATGAAAACGTGTTTGAATTATTACTGAAAATAAAATCATCAATGTAGTTTTTATAGGAAAGCAGCGAATCGTTCATTTTTATATAGTCTGCCATATATTTTTTCGAAAGCGCTTTGTCTGTCACGATTAGCTGCTCTAAAATGTGGTGTTCATACATGAAATTGTTGGTTTCGCGACTAATTTCCAATGCTTTCAAATAATTGCTGTAAACGGAATCTTTTGTTTCTAGCTTTTGAAAGTATTTTGCTTTTAAATAGTAATACAAAGCTTCGGTTTCTTTGGTGGGAATAGAGGCTAAATGTGCTTTGTATAGATCAAAATCTTTTTGAATACGGGCATCGGGATTGTTTATTTTTGCAAAAATGGTGTAGAATAAATTGGTGAAAAAAACATCTTCGCTGGTGCGTTTTTCCTTTAATAACTGCTCAATTCGTTGGCCGGTGCGCATAACTACATCATCATGCTGTGCTTTTCGCATTAAAAATTTACTGGTTTCGCTGGTTAAATAGTTTTCTAAAAATGGATTTTTATCTAAAATTTCATCAAAAGAAGCTTTGTTTTCTATATAAAACTGCATTTTTTGGTTGTAATCCAATGAATCATGCTGTTGTAAAAGCGGCAAACTAAAAACATCTACATACAATTTTTGCAGTTGTTTATCTTTCAGCCTTAAAGTTTCGGCTTTTTCAAGCTCGATTCTAGACTGGGTTAAAAGTTCTAAACGGTTGGTAATCGCAACTTTTCTTATGGAGTTAAAAAAGCGTTTTTCGTTGTTGTTTTTAAACAAATTGTGAGCCAGGGTTAAGTAATAATAAGCACTGTCGTACTTGGTATTTTTAACCAAATAATCGCTGTACAGTTGATGGTTAATACCCAACAAAATGCTATCACCTTCTTGCTTATATAAAGAGTGTAATTTTTTTAAATTGTTTGGATGCGCAGCATATTCCTTGTTGTATTTTTTGCGCATAGTGATGCTATCAATTTTGTAATTGCCGGTATAATGCACTTTTTTCTCTCTGCAATTACTCAGCATTGCAAGCATTCCTACAAATATAAATACTTTAATGAATTGGTGCATGGCTTAAAATTTAACAGTTATAATAAATCGCATACCGTTATTATTTTCCATTTTAAAATCGGCATCAATTTCTTTTAAGCGGTTAGAAATATTGCTTATTCCCAAACCTTTCTTGGCAGTTTTTGTAAAACCTTTACCGTTGTCGGTTACAACTAACCTTACATGTTCGCCTTCTTTAAAAATCTGAATTTTTGCTTTAGTTGCCGAAGAATGTTTGTGAATATTTTGCAGTAATTCCTGCAATACCCGATACAAATGAAAGCGCACTTTTGGATGCGTTTTGAACCATTCTATGGATTGATCAAACTCATATTGAAAAGAAATAAAGTTATTTGGTTGATTTTCAATTAATTCAATCAGCATTTTGTGAAATGAATCTTTTTCAAACAAATTGTTTATTTCGCTGTAATTGTCACAAATTCCGATCAAGGTTTTTTTTACATCTAGTAGGGTATTTGCAGCAACAGCCAAGCTATTGGGATTCATATAATCTTTATGCAAAGAAAAACGGGTCGAAAATAATTTGTTCACGATATTATCATGCAATTCCATGAAAATCTGCTTTTTGCTTTCATTCAACTTGTTTTCAATTGCATTTTTATAGTTCAATGTAACTTCCAATGCTTGGGTATCTTGTTCGATATAATTATTTTTTAGTTTAATTTTCTTTAGATTTATCTTTTGTATAATGTTGAAAATCACTAATAAAACCAAGAGCGAAACCGTTAAAATGGTGGCAACCACAAAATATATTTCTCGTTTCAATTGTGCATTTTTTCGAAGCAATACATGGTTTTCATAAACCACTTTTTGGTTCACCAATAATTTTTGATCGTTTTCTTTTTTAATTTTTCCAACCACATCCAAATAATGTTGATTAATGGCAACCGAACACGAATCTGATTGTTGAATCAATTGTTCTAAAACGCGTTTTTCTAAAAATACATTTTGATATTTTTCCTTATTTTCAATCAAAAGATTTTTTTGAAATTCTTTTGCCGCCGCGGTATCTTTCTTAATTTTTACGAGGTAATCACCGATAACAGTGTAATTTAATTGCAATACCGGAATGCTGAACAAAAATTCTTTTTCGTTTTTTAACTGGCTCAAATAAAAATCTAAGCTGTCTAAATCGTTGGCTTCAATTTTATGTAAAATTAAATTATGCAACGTATTCAGTTGATGAATTTTTCTATTTTTACCACTGCTTTTACTGTTGACATGATATGTTAAGGCTAATTTTTTTATGGTTTGGGTGTAATCGGTAGTTCCAATTTTACTTTCCACCACCGCAAAATGATTGGCATATCGGCTTTCAATGAGTTTAATTTTTTCTGGATGAATCAGCTTTGTATTGAAATATTCAGCTACATCTTCATAATTTTTAAGCGCTTTAAAAGCTTCTTGAAATTTTTTTTGTTGCCAATGAATGGTACTGATTAAAAGTAGGGTAGAGGCTTTCTCAAAAGCATATTCATTGTTATTAGTACCCAAGTTTTCAATGGCTTTGTAGGCATAATTTTCCGCCAACTGAAAATATTGCAAATAAAAATAATATTCAGCAATCAAATAATTAGTTAGATAGGCATCATAAAGCGAATTGTTGTTTTCAAAATAATTTGCCGCACTGAACAGCGTTTTGTAGCGTTCTTTACTTACAGAGTGGTGCGCTGTTAAGGCTATTTGTAGATTATTTGCCCGAAATATTGCAAGTGAATCAGATTTTTTGAAAGCTGTTTTTTCAAAATAATTTATTTTTAAGGCGGCATTTTTTGAATTTTCAGCAAAGTTGATATCATATAATAAATCATAATACAAATCATCTAACGAAAAATCGGTATAGTTTTTATTGGTGATTTGCGTGTGAATTTTTACATGGTCATACACATTGGGTTGCTTTTTACAAGAAAAAACAACAATTAATAAAATTACCGTTGCAATAAAACGAACTATACGCACCTTACCAATTTTAAATCCAAATGTAGCAAAAATATGTGCTTTTATGGAATTTATTTGTTTTCATTGAACGAATTTGGAAGTAATTCAGGTAATAATTTAATAAGAATAGGCAAAAGCAAACTGCCGCCCGGAATTAAAAAAATAGTAAACGCAGGTACTGTTTTCCCCAGTTCAATAAACTGATTTTTAAGCTGTTGTTTTTCTTTTTTAGAAAGATTACTGTATGTGGCTTTTACAACAAGTTGCATAAGTAGTTTGTTGTTTTCCAATTCTTTAATTAAGCTTTTCTTGTTTCTTTTAATAAATAAAGCAACGCTTTTATTCGTGTTTTTATACAGCTTTTTTAAAGGATGCGAAAACTGAAAATAGGGAATTTCTTTTTTATGTGCGTTGATAAATTCCAACATAAATCGCAGTGCTTTTTTAGTGACCACTTTTTGGAGTTCCAATTTTTTGTTGAGTTCCAGAATAAATTTAAATTCTTTGCGATCGATTTTTTCATCGTTCCATAAAACCATTAGCGCAATATCTGCCAAATAACTTTTCCCATAAAAAGTTTTAATATTTTGTGTGTTTAAGGCTAAAAGATCAGGCGTAAATTGTGCTTTGTCAACATATTTCAAAGAGGTTTGCATGATTTGCTGTATCTTTTGGTCGTATTTAGTTACATTCTGTTTTTGATGAAAACTAATCACCACCAAATGCGAAATCGTGTGTTCTAAATAGTTGTAATAATTCAGAATTTCGGTTTCATTCATCAAAAATCGTCTAAAACACAAAACATCTGTAAAAATTAAAAAGTTTGATAAATGTTCTGAAAATGTTTTGTTTAAATAATTAGCAGAACGATGCGTGCGGTCATTTAAAATTTTTTCGAGTGAAGCAAATGCTTTTTTTGAGGGAAAGGTAATGAATGAAAAATAAGATTCGGTTTTGGCATTCTTTATTTTTGCATAAAAATCTTCGGCTTGTTTGGTAAATTCGTGAAAATCGGTTTGTTTTTTAGTAAGCACAAATGTTCCGTACAAAGCTTCTAAAAGCACAATTTTGGTAAATTCTTCTTGTGTAAGATCAAATGAATTAAAGATAGGTTGTATTGTTTTGGTCGTAAAACCATATACAAAGCCTGTTTCACGAATTTTTTCGTAAAATGTTTCTTCGCTAAATGCAGTAAAAAAAGATGGATTACTCAATTTAAAAAATTTAGTAATCCATAACTCTTTCGATGGGTTCATATACTTATTTCAATTCAAAAACTACATTTACATTGGTAGAAATTTCAATTTCGCCCACTGCCAATGTTTGATTCATGCCCGCAGATTCATCGGCCATTGCCGTTTTCATCATATATACGCGCGGATTATTGATTGACGATTGATCGTTAATAATCAATGCTTTGCCAATATTCTGTCCCAAGGCAGCCGCATAGTCTTGTGCTTTTTTCTTGGCATCAAGCACGGCTTTTGCTCTAATTTCAGTAGCATACTTTTCAGTTTGGGTTGATTTGAATTCTACTCCGTTGATTGTATTTGCCCCTGCTTCCATTAAATCGGCCATTAATTTTTCATAATGATCTAAATTTCGCAACGTAATGGTAACTGTTTGGCTCGCCACGAAATAGTCTTTTTTCTCTTGATATTCTCTTGTTTTGTAAAGATTCACACGCTGTGTTTGATAATCTTTTTCGGCAATATTGCTTTTTTTGATTACTTGAATCATTTTGGCAATAATTTCATCGTTTTGCTTTTTTGCCTTTGCAGAATCCAAGTCTTTAATTTCTGCACCCATTGTGATAATTGCATAATCGGGTTTTATTTTTACCGAACCTTCGCCGTTTACATTTACCTGTGGAGTAATTGTGTTGTTGTTTTGTGCCATAGTAGTAAAAGTTACTAATACTAATGAGAATAAATAAAGAATCTTTTTCATTTTATTTTTTGTTTACAGTTATTAATGAAGCCATTTA
The DNA here is from genome assembly GCF_024628805.1 of Paenimyroides aestuarii. Taxonomy (NCBI): domain Bacteria; kingdom Pseudomonadati; phylum Bacteroidota; class Flavobacteriia; order Flavobacteriales; family Flavobacteriaceae; genus Paenimyroides; species Paenimyroides aestuarii. Next base: position 2,251,376 of record NZ_CP102382.1, read on the forward strand.
AAGTTTTTTTCAATGGCCTTTATCATTTCACCTGCAATATCCTTGCCAGTTGCACCCTCAATTCCTTCTAAACCTGGAGAAGAATTTACTTCTAAAAGCAAAGGTCCTTTGGCAGAGCGAATTATATCAACTCCGGCAACTTTTAAATTCATGGCTTTTGCTGCTTTAATGGCAATTTTCTTTTCATCGGGCGTAACTTTTACAATCGATGCTTTTCCACCTAAATGAATGTTGGCTCTGAACTCTCCGGGCAAAGCTTCGCGCTGCATAGCCGCCACAACTTTTCCGTCAACCACAAATAAGCGCAAGTCTTTTCCATTGGCTTCTTTTATAAATTCTTGAACCAAAATATTGGCTCCCACACTTTTAAAGGCGTTAATTACCGATTCGGCTGCTTTTTTGGTTTCAGCCAAAACCACCCCTTTTCCTTGCGTACCTTCTAAGAGCTTAACAATTAATGGCGAACCACCCACCATATTTATCAAATCGTTGGTATCTAAAGGGGAATTTGCAAAACCAGTTGTAGGAATGTCAACACCGTGATTTAAAAGCATTTGCAAAGAATATAATTTGTCGCGCGATTGAGTGATTGATGCGGCATTGTTCAAGCTATATACTTTTAACGACTCAAAATGACGGATTAAAGAGCAACCATAATAGGTCATACTTGGACGAATTCGAGGAATAACAGCGTCAAAATCATTTAAAATTCGACCGCCACGGTAGTGAATTTCCGGATGATCGGCATCTAATTTCATATAACAATGTTTAATGTTTAGAAAGTGCATTTCATGACCTCGCAATTCACCTGCTTCCATAATGCGTCGGTTGGAATACAGCTCTGGATTGCTTGCCAAAACACCAATTCGCAAACCTTTTTTATCACCCAAGTGCGATGTGCTGTAATATTCTTTTAGTTTTTCTGGGGTAACGATGCCAAATTTAAAATGCTCATCAGGATCCACAATGATTCTACCCGTCATCGCCTCGCGGCCCAAAAGCATCCTAAAGCCCATAGAATCGCGGTTTGTTAAGGTAAGTTCAATATTCCATGACTGTTCCCCTAAGGAAAGCTCGGTTTGAATCACATATCTGCTTTCACGTGTTCCGGTACTGCTTTTAACAACACGTTTATCAATAACTTTTGCTTCACAGTTTATGGTGCTTTTTGCACTTCTTTGAATGGGATGAATGACAAATTTCACCCATTTTTCACCATTTTTTTCAAAAGGAACAATTTGTTCGGCATGTAAGGCAGAGGTTTTTGCACCTGAATCTACGCGCACTTTTATAGCCGGAACCTTTAAATTGGGTAAAGAACACCATTCTTCGCTACCAACAATAATTTTGTCAATCATAATTTTTTTCTGTGTACAACTAATACAACTAATGTATTAAAAAAATCGAATGATTAATGCATTTTGTAAAATAAAAAACCGCTTTTTTTTTACGAAAGCGGTTTAAATAGTCTTTTTTAGGTTGATTATAGGTTAAAAGCTTGCTTTACAGCATCAATCTTATCTAACTTTTCCCAAGTAAATAACTCAACTTCTATGGTTTTTTCATCACCATTTGGACTTTTAAATGTTTTGGTAACGGTTTGGTTTTTTCGCCCCATATGTCCGTAAGCTGCAGTTTCACTGTAAATAGGTTTTCTTAATTTTAGCGTTTGTTCGATATGATACGGACGTAAATCAAATAATTCAGTGATTTTTTTTGCAATTTCGCCGTCGCTAGCATCTACTTTTTTAGTGCCGTAAGTGTTTACAAAAACACCCATTGGCTCTGCAATTCCAATTGCATAAGAAACTTGAACCAACAATTCATCGGCCACACCGGCAGCCACTAAATTTTTTGCAATGTATCGCGCAGCATACGCAGCAGAACGATCTACCTTGCTTGGGTCTTTTCCTGAAAAAGCACCACCTCCGTGTGCACCTTTGCCGCCATAAGTATCCACAATGATTTTTCTGCCCGTTAAGCCAGTATCTCCGTGTGGTCCGCCAATAATAAAAACACCTGTTGGATTCACATGATAAGTAATTTCATCATTGAAAAATGCTTGGTATTGCGGGTATTTTTTTAATAAACGAGGAATTAAAATTGAAACAATATCTTTTTTAATTTGATCTTGCATCGCTTTTTCTGCTTTGTTTTTGGCTTCTAAAGATGCATTTTCGGGCTTAATAAAATCATCGTGTTGGGTTGATAATACAATAGTTACCACGCGTTTGGGTTTGTTGTCATCATCATATTCCAAAGTTACCTGTGATTTAGCATCTGGTCGCAAATAGGTAATTTCACTGTTTTCACGGCGCAAATCTGCCAGCTCTTGCAACAATTTATGTGATAAATCCAAAGCCAATGGCATATAATCTTCGGTTTCGGTGGTTGCATATCCAAACATAATTCCTTGGTCACCTGCACCTTGTTCTTCTTTGTTCACCTTATCAACCCCTTGGTTAATCTCTGCCGATTGCTCATGAATAGCCGATAAAATACCGCACGAATTGGCATCAAACATATATTCACTTTTTGTATAACCAATTTTTTTAATCACATCGCGTGCAATTTGCTGAACATCTAAATAGGTGTTTGATTTTACTTCGCCCGCCAAAATTACTTGGCCTGTTGTTACTAATGTTTCGCAGGCAACTTTAGATTCCTCGTCGAAAGCTAAAAAATTATCGATTAATGCGTCTGAAATTTGATCTGCGATTTTGTCTGGATGTCCTTCACTTACAGATTCTGATGTAAAATAATATGCCATAATTTAGTTTTAAAAAATTTAAGGAGGTAACTAAATTGCATGCCTTTTACTAAAGTAGTTTTCTGCTTTAGCATTTTTTAAAGAGGTTGCAATCAGTCAAATTTTTCCTCGCGAATAACGCCACAAATATACAATTAAGATTTTTATTAAAGCCAACCTTTTACAATATTTTATGAGGCATAAAAGTGAATTATTTAAATCGATTTTATATTAAAGTAAAATTATTTTTAATTTTTTTATCTAAAAATTAATTAATTGAATAAAAGTTTGTATTTTTATTAAAAAATTTAACTGCTTTATGAAAACAAACTATATTTTATTTTTTACCGTACTTTTACTTATCGGTTGCAACAAACAACCCAATTCTGAAACAGCAGATCAACCCGTTGTAACAAAAAACAAAAAAGCGAAAGAACATCCAGAAGCTGCATTTGTCAACCAACAGATATCGAACTTGCAATATCAAATCGAAGCTTTTAAAATTGGAAAAGAAAAAGTTGCAAATCCAGAACTGAAAAAATATTTGAGCGATCATTTACAGGATTTAGAAACCTTACAAAGCGATTATAAAAGTGCAGCAGCAGCTCACCAAATCGATATGCAACCAATTTCTGAAGAGTTGCAAAAAGATGTTTATAAACTAGCTATTGCAGACACAAAAGGATACGATAAAGTTTTTCTTTTGTATTATAAAGATTTTCTTTCAAAAGCCATGGATCAAATAGCAGAATCAAAAACAACAGAGCCCGCTTTTACGACTCTAAAAAATAAACACGGAAATATACTATATGAACAAAAATTGTATTTTGATGTGTTGAAATAAAACGCACGATTGTATTTCATACCAAAAAATCTCTTTTTTCCTTAAAAGAGGTTTTTTTTATAAGTAAAAATTGAAATAATTTATTAGTTTTATCTCAAATATCAACCTTTATAAAACAGATGGAAATACTAATTAAAAAGCAGTCTGGAGAAACAGCTGTTTTTTCTAAAGAAAGTTTATACCGCTCCTTGGTAAATTCAGGAGCAGACAAGAAAGATGCACAAGCAATTTGCACTACCATAACCCAAGAAATTTATAACGGAATTACAACAAAAGAACTGTATGAAAAGGCTTTTGCATTGTTAAAAACCATAAAATCTTCGGTAGCGGCTCGTTACAGTTTAAAAAGAGCTTTAAAAGATTTAGGTCCGGAAGGTTTTTATTTTGAAAAATGGGTCGCAAAAATCTTTGAGGTTCAAGGTTTTGATACAATTACCAGTCAGGTTTTAGAAGGAAAATCTACAGTTACACATGAGATTGATGTAATTGTTTCGAACCGAAGAACAGATATTGTTTGTGAATGTAAATTCCGAAACGATATGGATGCCAAAATAAGTGTAACCACTCCGATGTATTTTTTATCACGATTTAACGATTTAAAAAAAGCAGATTTCACATTTTTTGGCAGACCTTTTAAACCCACCAAAGGTTTTTTAATTACAAATGCATTTTTTACAACCGATAGTATTGCTTTTGCCAAACATTATCGTATTCAATTAATCAGTTGGAATTATCCAGAAAAGAATAGCATTAAGCGATTAACAGATCAATTTGGTTTGTATCCCATCACCTGTTTAACAACATTAACCAATGAAGAAGAACAGAAATTATTGTCTAAAAATTGTATTTTGGTACGCGAATTAGTCAAAAACCCAGTATTGTTAGACCATTTTAAATTCAACAAAAAACGCAAACAGATTATTTTACAAGAAGCTACGGATTTATTAGGAATAACATAAGGATTAAGGGGTGAGCGGAGGATAGATCATTTCTTTTTCACCCCATATTGAATACCTGCTTTCGCAAATTGATCTTTTAATAGATATAATTTCTCGCCGCACTCATCATACAAATCAATATTTTTAGAACTTTTTCTAAACCCGTTACATTGAAAACAAATTTCTAAAAAACCGAATAATTGATTATTTTCATCAAAAAATAAAACAGCATTTCTTGGTGTATAGCAACCAGATCCGATACTTCCGAGGTCTTTTGCCTTAATTCCGAAATTAAAAATTAAATCGGTAAATTCATTTTTCTGTTCCTCATTTAAATCAACTTTTTCTTCAAAACAATCAGCGTCATAATATGAAAAATTATTTTTTAGCTCATCAAAATACATTTTTATGATAGAACCGTGTATAAATTCTTCTATTTTCCCACTTTTATCTAATTCTAATAGACTTTGTTTTATTAATTTGTCAATTTGCTTTTTTGATAATTTTTTTGGATCTTCTTCAAACGAAGCAAAAACAATTCGTGCTGCTTTATTAAAAGGATAGTTTTGATTTCGTTCTTCAACAGAAAAATTATTAATTCGAACACATCTTGCTTCTTCTTGAGCAAATGTCTTTGCAAATGAAATAAACAAACAGAAAGTAACTAAAATTCGGAAAAGCATTAGTATTATTTTAAAAAGTAAACATACAAAAAAACCTCAAAAGATGAATTCCTTTGAGGTTTTTTTATTCAGTTCAACTTTTTAAACATTGAACCTTAAACTTTAAACAAAATCTTACAAGTGAATCACTTCATCGTAAGCAGCAGCAACGGCTTCCATTACCGCTTCACTCATTGTTGGGTGTGGGTGTACTGCTTTTAAAATTTCGTGACCTGTGGTTTCTAATTTACGGGCAACAACTGCTTCTGCAATCATATCGGTAACGCCAGCACCAATCATGTGGCAACCCAACCATTCGCCGTATTTTGCATCGAAAATCACTTTTACAAAACCGTCTGGAGTTCCGGCTGCTTTTGCTTTTCCTGATGCAGAGAACGGGAATTTACCAACTTTAATTTCGTAACCCGCTTCCTTTGCTTTTTTCTCTGTCATACCAACCGATGCAATTTCCGGTGTTGCATAGGTACAACCAGGAATGTTTCCGTAATCTAACGGCTCCACATGCAAACCTGCAATTTTTTCTACACATAAAATTCCTTCAGCCGAAGCAACGTGTGCCAAGGCTTGTCCTGGAACTACATCGCCAATTGCGTAATATCCTGGGATATTTGTTTGATAGAAATCGTTTACTAAAATCTTATCGCGATCTGTAGCAATTCCTGTTTCTTCTAATCCGATATTTTCTATGTTTGATTTGATACCAACTGCAGAAAGTAAAATATCAGCTTCTAAAACTTCTTCGCCTTTAGCTGTTTTTACGGTAGCTTTAACGCCTTCGCCCGATGTATCAACTTTTTCAACAGATGAATTGGTCATGATGTTGATTCCTGATTTTTTCAAAGAACGTTCAAATTGCTTTGATACATCTTCGTCTTCAACCGGAACAATATTTGGCATAAATTCAACAATCGTTACATCAGTTCCCATTGAATTATAGAAATGAGCAAACTCTACACCAATTGCTCCTGAACCAACAACGATCATTTTCTTTGGTTGCGTTGGCAAGGTCATCGCCTGGCGGTAACCAATTACTTTTTTACCATCTTGCGGTAAGTTTAGTAATTCGCGAGAACGAGCACCCGTTGCAATAATTATGTGATCTGCAGAAATTTCGGTTACGTTGCCGTCTTTATCTGTAACATCTACTTTTTTGCCTGGTTTTACTTTTCCGAAACCATCAATCACTTCGATTTTGTTTTTCTTCATTAGGAATTGAACACCTTTGCTCATTCCTTCTGCAACACCGCGTGAACGACTTATTACGGCATTAAAATCTTTGTCAACTTCGCCATTGATCGTTAAACCGTAATCGGCAGCATGTTTTAAATAATCGAAAACTTGTGCAGATTTTAATAACGCTTTGGTAGGAATACACCCCCAGTTTAAACAGATTCCGCCTAAATTTTCTTTTTCTACCACGGCAACTTTAAAACCCAATTGCGAAGCTCTAATAGCTGTTACGTATCCGCCTGGACCGCTACCTAAGATAATGATGTCGTATTTCATTTTTATTTGTTTTTAGCTTTAAGCATACAGCTTTTCAGCGTTGATTTTTTTTAATATTAAATATGCTTTATTTGTGTTGCGAATTTAAGAATTTTTTTAAAACTTTTATACGCTTTTTTATTTGTTAATTGACTGATGTTGAACTTGCATATTGCGATTCGTACAGATTTTTATAAGCACCACTTTCTTTTGCAAGTAATTGAGCATGTGTGCCGGTTTCCAAAATAGCACCTTGATCCATCACCACGATTAAATCGGCATTTACAATGGTTGCCAAACGGTGCGCAATGATGATTGATGTGCGGTCTTTTGTTACGATTTCCACTGCATTTTGCAACAATTCTTCTGAATAGGTATCAATTGAAGAAGTAGCTTCGTCTAAAATCAAAATACTTGGATTGCTCATATATGCACGCAAAAATGCAATTAATTGTCGCTGACCCGATGACAGCATCACACCGCGTTCTTTTACGTTGTAATCGTATCCGCCCGGAAGTTTTTCTATAAAATCGTTAATCCCAATTTTTTTTGCTGCGGCAATCACATCTTCTTTGCTGACATTTGGATTATCTAAAATAATATTGTTTAAAATAGAATCCGAAAACAAGAAAACATCTTGCAAAACCACCGCAATTTGATTTCTTAAACTGCTTAAAGTAAATTCATTAATATTTTTTCCATCAATCAAAATTTCGCCTGATTCAATATCGTAAAATCTGCTTAAAAGATTGGCTATAGTCGATTTTCCAGCACCTGAAGCTCCTACAAAGGCAACGGTTTGTCCGGCCTTAATATTCAAATTGATATTGTTAATTACTTTTTTGCCGTTGCTGTAACTAAAAGCTACATTCTTAAAATCAATGGTGCCATTAAAAGCAGGAGCTGTAAGTTTGCCTTCTTCCTGAATTAAATCATCACGGTCTAAAATTTCAAAAACCCGGTCTGCGGCAACAATCCCCATTTGCATCACATTGAATTTATCGGCAATTTGTCGTAACGGGTTAAACAACATCGAAATCATCATGGTATATCCAAACAAATCGCCAGTTGTGGTTAAATTATCGCCCTGAACAATCGTAAATCCACCATAAATAATCACACAACCCAATGTTACCGCCGAAACAATATCGGCAATGGGGAAGAAGATAGAGTTATACAAAATGTTTTTCTGCCAAGCATCGTTGTGTTTTTGGTTGATTTTTTTAAAATTTTCGTATTCAATTTGCTCACGGTTGAACAGTTGAACGATTTTCATTCCTGTTAAACGTTCTTGTATGAAAGTGTTTAAATTGGCAACTTGTAAACGCACTTCTTCAAAAGCAACTTTCATGTGTTTTTGAAAAATTCGGGTAGCATACAGTAAAATGGGCATGGCTACAATCACAATGAGCGTTAGTTTCCAATTCATCCACAACATAATGCCTAGAACAACCAACATTTTTAAAACATCGCCCACAATCATAAAGAGTCCTTGGCTGAAAATACTTGCAATATTTTCAATATCGGATACATTTCGAGTGATTAATTTACCAACGGGCTCGTTATCAAAAAAGCTCAATCGAAATTTAAGCATTTTGTTAAACAACGTTGTGCGAATGTCTTTAATAATGTTTTGTCCCAACCAACTTGCAATATAGGTAAAGAAAAACTGCGAACACACTTCTAAAAGAAGTACCAAAGCCATTAAAGCAACGTAAATATTCAATCCGTTTAAATCGGCTTTTGCAATATACACATCTACAACGTTTTTAACCATGTAAGGGCGCAACGCTCCGAAAATAGAAAGCGTGATAACCGTTACAACCACCCAAAAAATTTTGTCTTTGTAGGGTTGGGCGTAGTGCATTACTTTTTTTAGTGTAGAAGTTTTAGTTTGTTTCATTTATATATGGATAAACTACTTTTGTTAAATACAATCCGTGGGCAGGTACTGAAAAACCAGCCTTTCCACGATTTTTACTTTGAATGATTTGATGCACATCTTGAACCGAGATTTTTCCGATACCCACATTAATCAGCGTTCCCACAATGGCGCGAACCATATTGCGCAAAAAACGATTTGCAGAAATATGAAAAATCAATTGTGAACCGTTTTTTTCCCAATAAGCAGTGGTGATGTTGCAGTTAAACGTAAAAACATCGGTATGTGTTTTACTGAAACATTCAAAATCTTCATATTGCAGCAAAATTTGAGCTGCTTCGTTCATTTTATCAATGTCTAAATTTTTAAACTGATAATAACTTAAATTCTTTAAAAAGCTGTTTTTGAATGTATGGATATGATATTCATACGAACGCGAAACGGCATCGAAACGGGCGTGTGCCTCCTTATCCACCTCAAAGAAATTAAAAACGGTAATATCTTCAGGCAAAAACGAATTCAATTTTTGAACCATTTTAGCTGCATCAAAATCCACATCGGTATCAAAATGTGCATACATTAATTTTGCATGCACACCGGCATCGGTTCTGCCAGCACCAATTAACTCAAAAGGATCTTTAAACAATATATTTAAAGCCTTTGTTAACACTTCTTGTACGCTGATTGCGGTTGGTTGCAATTGCCAGCCGTGGTAATTTGTACCGTTATATGCAAACTGAATAAAGTACCTCAATTATTAAAATTTTAAACATACAAATATACTTTAATTTCAGAGAATGCGTGTATTAACAAAAAACTAAATATTTTTGTAGAAACAATATTTTATGAAAAAACAATTCTTTCTATTCTTTTTGCTGCTACATTTTGTAGCAAATGCACAGCGTTTCGATGATTATTTTGATGATAAAACCTTGCGTTTAGATTATATTTTTGCTGGAAATCACGAAAATCAGCAAGCTTTTTTAGGTGATAAGATACAGTTAGATAAATGGCACGGGCGGGTTGATAATCTGTCTGTTACGCCCATTCAAGGCAACGGTCAAATTAGGGTTTATAGCACAGCAAACAATCAATTAATCTATGTGTTGCCATTTGGAAGTTTGTTTCAGGAATGGTTAACCTTGGAAGATGCAAAAAAACAATTTAAAAGTTTTGAAAACTCTTTTTTAATTCCTTTTCCTAAAGAACCAATTCGGGTTGATATTACTTTTTTTACAGCAGATAGACAAGAACAAATAGTATCGCAGCAATTTATCGACCCAAAAGATATTTTGATTCGAAAAGCTAAAGATGTTAACAATCCGTATGAAATTGTTCATCATTCTAAAGTAAAAAATCCAATAAAAATAGCGTTGGTTGCCGAAGGATATACTGAAGCCGAATTAGATCTTTTCATGAAATACGCCCACAAAACTGTTGAAAATTTATTTAAACATCAGGTTTTTAAAAAATACCAAGATTATTTTGAAATTGTAGCTGTGAAAACCGTTTCAAAGCAATCGGGCATAAGTATTCCATCAAAAAATATTTGGCTGAATACGGCGGTTCAATCAAATTTTGATACGTTTTATTCAGAAAGATATTTAACCACGCTACACACCAAATTATTGCACACCCAACTGGAAAACATTCCGTATCAGCACATTATCATCTTAGCAAATACCGATTTTTATGGCGGTGGCGGAATTTTGAATTCGTACAGTTTAACAACTACGAAGAACAAAGAATTTGCACCGGTTGTAGTTCATGAATTCGGTCATAGTTTTGCTGGTTTGGCAGATGAATATTTTTACGAAGAAGATGTTTTTGAAAATAAAGCAATCTTAAGTGTGGAACCTTGGGAGAAAAATATAACATCATTGGTTGATTTTTCGTCTAAATGGAAGTATTTATTGAGCGATAAAATGCCGGTTCCAACGCCTTATTCTACATATAAACAAGGTGTGATAGGTGCATTTGAAGGATTAAAAGGCAACGGACTGTATATTCCTACATTAACTTGCCGAATGAAAATTAATAATACAAAAGATTTTTGCCCGGTTTGTAGCAACGCCATCGAAGAAATGATTTTATTTTACACCACAAATCAAACCAAATAAATGAAGAAAATTTTGTTACTGTCTGACACACACAGCTACATTGATGACCGAATATTGCACTATACAGAACAAGCAGATGAGGTGTGGCATGCGGGCGATATTGGCGATTTAAAGGTGACCGATGCATTAAAAAAGCACAAACCTTTGCGGGCTGTTTACGGAAATATTGATGATGCAGAAGCACGAAAAGAATTTCCGTTAGATGCTGTTTTTACATGCGAAGGAATGACAGTTTGGATAACGCATATTGGTGGTTATCCGGGAAAGTATCCTGCAAGAATTAAAGAAGGTTTCTTAAAACACAAACCAGATATTTTTATTTGCGGACACTCGCATATCCTAAAAGTACAGTTTGATCAACAATTACATTGTTTAACGTTAAACCCAGGGGCAGCAGGTATTTATGGGTTTCATCAAATGCGCACTATGCTGCGTTTTGAAATAGAAGAAGGAAAAATAAAAAATTTAGAAGTTATAGAATTAGGAAAACGATAGCACATGAAAGTATATAACGCAAAAGATTGGTTAGGATTTATTTTTAAAGTACACAAGTCGGATACCATTCGGCAATTGTGGCCGTCTATTTTATTAATGGGTGCTTTGTCATGGTTAGTGGCTTATTTAGAACTCGATTATTTTGATTTGGGACAGAATTCAGCCTTAAAAAACGCATCAATTATGCATAGTGTAATTGGTTTTGTATTGTCGCTTTTGTTGGTTTTTAGGACAAACACCGCTTACGACAGATGGTGGGAAGGCAGAAAAATGTGGGGAAAATTGGTAAATGACTCCCGAAATCTTTCCGTGAAACTAAATGCCTTATTGCCTGAGGAAGATAAAACGAATCGTGTATTTTTCAGCAACAAAATAAAGCTATTTGCAAAAGTATTGCACACCCACTTAACAAGCGAATCAACAAAATATATGTTGGATGAGGAAGAACATCCAGAATACGACGAGTACTTAAAAGCGCAACATCCGCCCACAAAAGTAGTGAGCAGAATGTATGTAATGTTACAAAAACTAGCTGCCGATAAAGTTATTTCCTTTGAAGATAAACTGATAATTGATCAAAATTTAAATGGTTTGTTAGATGTTGCCGGTGCTTGTGAACGCATTAAAAACACGCCAATACCAATGGCTTATGCAGCTTTTATTAAAAAATTCATCTTTATGTATGTGTTAACCCTGCCCATTGGTTATGTGTTTTCAACCGGCTACTATATAGTACCTTTGGTAATGATTATTTTCTACGTTTTATTGAGTATTGAATTAATTGCAGAAGAAATCGAAGACCCATTCAATGGAGGTGCAAATGATTTACCAACGGCAAAAATTGCAAAAAACATAGGCAAAAATGCATCAAATGTTTTAATGTATGCGAATTAAAATGCTATCTTTAAAAGAAAAATCATGAATACTAAAATCTTTACATTTCTTAAAAAGCTAAAAGCAAATAATAATCGCGAGTGGTTTTTAGAAAATAAAGAGCTGTTTGAAACTGCTAAGGCTGAAGCTAATCAATTATTTGAAGAAGTCTATAAAGAATTTCAGCGTATCGACAGCAACTTAGAACCTCTTAAAATTTATAGAATTTACCGCGACGTTCGATTTTCACCAGACAAAACACCTTATAAGGCACACTTTTCCATGTCGGTGGGAAGGGTAAAGCCTGATTTGCGTGGTGGTTATTACCTGCATATCGAACCGAATAACCAGTCATTTATTGGGGTTGGCTTTTTTGGACCCAACAAAGAAGATTTATTAAGAATTAGAAAAGAAATTGAATTAGATAATGAGTTAGAAATCATTCTTAATGCGAAAGAAATTAAGGAAGTTTTTGGCGAATTGGAAGGTGAAGAAGTAAAAACAGCACCCAAAGGCTTTGATAAAAACCATGAACGTATCCATCTTATAAAGAAAAAACAGTTTTTACTAACACATTCGCTAACCGATGAAGAAATTTCGCAAAAGGACTTTCACAAGAAAGCCGTTGCTATTTTTAAAGCAGCACAACCGTTTGTTGATTATATGACCGATGTGTTACTAAGCGATTTGAATGGAGAAAGAATGGTTTAAAAGCATTGTTTTTTTAAACCATTCTAGGAAATTTTGTTTATCAAGGGCTACTTAAAATCTTTTGTGTTTGCAGCCATTCCCACCAATCGAGCAATGATTACAGCAGGAAAAAGCACACCTAGCAATGACAAAAAAGTAGCCAGCATTTTAGAAAAAACATTTACAGGATAAATATCACCAAAACCAACTGTAGTTAACGAAGATAAACTAAAGTAAATAAAATGTATATAATCAATATCACTGCCGTTTAAGTTTACATTTCCTGCGATGGATGAACCCACAGTTGCATGAATTACTTCTAACACCAGTGCACCCATCAGCGCTATAAGCAGATACACATTTATAGCTCCGATTATTCGGTAAGCATTGATACTTTGGTCGCGGAATAAAAGGCGTAAATTAATGATAATGAATAAAAAAGCATTGGCAATAGCAATCACATTTTCCAATACATAATAGGAATAGGGATTATTGCCAAAGCGAACTGCTCTCAAAATAAGGTGTACACTAAATAACGTAATACTAATAAAAATCAGCCATTTGTTTGATGTGGAAAAAGCCCCCGTCAAGAACACGCTTAGCAGAAGTATATTGAATACCAAAACCCCATGATTGTTGTTTTGCATTACGATGGGTAGTACAAATACAACAGCAATAAGCATTACTAATAGCGTAGCAAAACTTACATCGGCTAACCAATAAGATTGTAGTTTATTGATATATCTTTTCATAAAATATTTTTAATTGTTTGTTGCGAAGATACTATTTTAATTAAAAAACTACATCTATTCTTTAAATTTATGACTTGTATAGTTAGCTTTCGGAATATAGATATAAAAAATTAACTATTATTATAATAATGTATTTTTTTGTTGACTGACTACCCAGAATAAAAGTTAAGAATTGGTTAACTGCCTAATGGATTTCAATAACATATTAATTAGAGATTTGAAAGATTTGCATTTAAAAAGTTGCATAATTTTCATGATTTATTTTGAATAATGAATAAATTCATTTTGTTTGAGGGAATTTCATATCGAACTAAGGATAAAGATGTATTAAGAACAAAGGAATATTGATTTATGAATTTTAAATAAAAATGTGAGTGAAAATATCCACATGTTGTGAACTATTTCTATAAAATTAAATTTCTTATCAATTTATTTTCGAAAGCTATTATCTTTTCTTGCATTAAAAAGTACAATCTTTTTATAATATTTTTCCAGTTTAAATATATAGTTATTATTGCTTTTATTTCTGTTTTTTATGCAGATAATGAGTGGGTTAGGATAGGATTGAAATTTTTGGGCGCAACCACAAAATTCATTTTTCGTAGTATAATGAATTTAGTTTCGTAGTTCCATTGGCACAATTTTTTATAGATTTTAATTAAAAAAGAAAGCTATGGAAATCGTAAAAATACAAGCATTAAAAAATTCAAAAAATTGCTATTCAAATGCAGTGAATTTTTTAGAGATGACACTAAAAATGGAAAAATCTGCGAAAATGACTAATCAAGTCGAAGGTTTTTCAAATCGAATTAAAGCAATCATGCCAGGTCTTTATTTGCATAAGTACCACGATGAAAATGTAGGTGCGATTTTTCAGAAAATTAGAGAGTGGTATGCCAATATCAGAACTTATTTGTTGTATTGCTGTTGAACTTCAAATTCTTGCGGGAATGAAGGTTCGTTTTATTAAAAATAGCATATCAGATGAAACAGGAATGAATATGCTAACAATTCCTTATATGGATGAACATGCTGGTACTTGTGCCGCTCTTGCTGCTGTTGAAATAGTCGAGAGCTTACTTGACGGAAAACCATACTTTATCAAGTACGATATTCAGCGCTTAAAAGAAGTATATGCAGAAAATCAACTCAAACAAGACATCTTGCCAAATATTCACTACTTTAAGATGAGCCCTCAAAAAAAAGCAGATTTTGGATATAGAGCTGTACAACAAAACGTTCCAAATAGTTCGCCAGTGCAACAAGCAACCTAGCACATGCGAAGGATTTAAAGTGCTTATTAGCATTTAGCATCCAACATTTAAACTAGAAACCATAAAATTGATAATATGAATCATTTGATTAAAATTGGAAGCATACTTGTAGGAGCTGCAACCGGAGCTACAGTCGGGTTATTACTTGCTCCTGCAAAAGGAGAAAAAATTCGACACAAATTGTTGAATAACTTTAAAAAGGGGGTTGAGGCAATTGAAACATCAACAGATAATTTGAAAAACATTTTGTTGGAAGAGGTTTCTGAAGAGTCTAATAATTTCGATCAAAAGCTTCAAAAAATCACCAACCGCTTTGCACACCAAAAGGATAAAGTCATTGCCACTTTAGAAGATAAAATATCCGAATTATCAAAAAATGAACCTCCTGCAAACGTAAACAATAGCGCAAACGAAAAAGAAGATGTTGTTTACAAAGCTGCTTATGAAACAAAAACAGAATTTTAGACAATTATTTTAAATCATTAATAATCAAAATAAATTTAATATATAATTTTTAAAAATGTAATGCTATGGACAGATTAGAATTAGAAGGAAAATGGAATCGTGTAAAAGGAGCCGTTAAACAAAAATATGGAGAATGGTTTGAAGACGATAAAGTTTTTACAGAAGGAAAATTTGATGAGGTGTTAGGAAAAATCCAAGAAAAATCTGGTAGAACGCGAGAAGATATCGAGCGTGAAATTAGAGATTGGGACGAGCGTACCATCTAAATTTTCTACGAATACGAAGCAATAAAGAGGCTGTCCAATTTTTGGACAGCCTCTTTATTTATCTCAACAAAAAACTATTTAAAATAATTAAAATCGTGCTTATTTTCAATATTCAAAAGCGTTTCATAAATGAGTTGAATAACGTTTTCTACATCGTTTCTGTGCACCATTTCAACAGTGGTATGCATATACCTTAACGGTAATGAAATTAAAGCCGAGGCCACACCGCCATTGCTGTATGCAAACGCATCGGTGTCGGTTCCAGTAACGCGTGACGAAGCTGCTCGCTGAAACGGTATCTTATTTTTTTCTGCTGTGTCGATAATTAAATCGCGTAAATTATTCTGAACCGCTGGAGCATAAGTTATCACAGGACCAGCACCAATTTTGGTATCGCCCTCTACTTTTTTATCAATCATTGGGGTAGTGCTGTCATGACAAACATCGGTAACGATTGCAATATTTGGTTTAATAGTTTGTGTAATCATTTCAGCACCTCGCAAGCCCACTTCTTCTTGCACCGCATTGGTGATATATAAACCAAAAGGCAACTTTTTATTATTTTCTTTTAATAAACGAGCTACTTCGGCAATCATAAAACCACCCATTCGGTTGTCTAATGCTCTACAAACAAACTTGTTGCCGTTTAATATCTCAAAAGTATCCGGATAGGTCACAATACAACCTACATGAATACCCAAAGCTTCCACTTCGGCTTTTGATTCGCATCCGCAATCAATAAAAATAGTTTCAATTTTAGGCGTTGGTTCTTCTTTTCCCGTTCGCAAACGTGTGTGAATAGCTGGCCAACCAAAAACACCTTTCACAATTCCTTTATTTGTATGGATATGCACACGTTTTGAAGGAGCAATTACATGGTCGCTGCCACCGTTTCTAATTACATAAATCATTCCGTCATCGGTAATATAATTCACATACCAAGATATTTCATCAGCATGCCCCTCAATCACCACTTTAAAATCGGCATCGGGGTTTATTACACCCACACATGTTCCATAAGTATCTGTAAAAATGGTATCTACATAAGGTTTTATGTAATCCATCCACAATTTTTGTCCTTCTTTTTCAACGCCGGTTGGCGAGGCGTTGTTTAAATATTTTTCTAAAAATGCTAAAGATTCGGTTTTTAGTACGGTTTTTGTTTCCATTATTTTTATATAATTTTAAACGAAAATAGTAATAATTTTGTTCTATATTTACCTTTAATTACACGAATTAACATGAGAAAAATTTTAATGTTGTTTTTTTTCTTTTTTGCCTTGCAAATGACTGCACAAGTTCATGATTGGGAAAAGTATGCCGACTCTCTAAGAACCAATGTTTTGGAGGATGGCGAGATTGAAAAAGAATTTCTTTTACCTGAAATGCACATCAATTTTTCGAAAGAAGAGTTAGAGCGCATCAAAATCCAAAGTATTTTAAGACGTCGCATTTTGCGCGTGTATCCGTATGCGGTTTTAACAAGTGAAAACTTAACCGTAATGAACGAGAATATGGCGAAAATGGAGAGTAATTCACAAAAAAGAAAATATTTAAAACGATCTGAAAAGTATTTAAAAGAGCAATTTGAAGACCGATTAAAAAAATTGTCACGCAAAGATGGCCAAATTTTAGTAAAACTGATCAATCGCCAAACAAACAAAACTACTTTTGAATTGGTGAAAGATTTAAAAAGTGGATGGAGTGCTTTTTGGAGCAATCAAACGGCAAAACTTTTTGATATTCAGCTAAAAACAAAATATGATCCGGCAGAAGTTTTAGAAGATTTTTATATCGAAACCATTATTAAAGAATTGGCTGCGGAAGGAAAAATTAATTACCAAAAAGCGGCACGCGATTTAAAAATGGAACAAGTGAAAGCCAACTGGAAAAAGAAGTTGGGCGATTCGGGATATTATCCAAAAGAAGATTAATCAAACATTTTTGATATATTTGCAGTAAGCATTTAATTCATGGAACAATTTATTGTATCGGCACGAAAATACCGCCCGCAAACCTTTAAAGATGTTGTGGGGCAACAAACCATCACAAGTACATTGGTGAATGCCATTGAAAATAATCATTTGGCACAAGCACTGCTTTTTACCGGTCCGCGCGGAGTGGGAAAAACTACTTGTGCACGTATTTTAGCACGAAAAATCAATCAAATTGGTTATGATGATCCTAACGAAGATTTTGCTTTTAATGTGTTTGAATTAGATGCGGCTTCTAACAACTCGGTAGAAGACATTCGTAATCTGATTGATCAAGTGCGTATTCCTCCGCAAACCGGTATTTACAAAGTTTATATCATAGATGAGGTGCACATGCTTTCTTCAGCGGCTTTTAATGCATTTTTAAAAACGTTGGAAGAACCACCAAAACACGCCATTTTTATTTTGGCAACTACCGAAAAACACAAGATTATTCCTACTATTTTATCTCGTTGTCAAATATTTGATTTTAAAAGAATTACAGTTAATGATGCAAAGGAATACTTGAAGGAAGTAGCAACCAGCCAAAACATCACCTTTGAAGAAGATGCTTTGCAGATTATTGCCCAAAAAGCAGATGGAGCTATGCGCGATGCATTGTCTATTTTTGACCGAGTAGTTTCTTTTTGCGGAACCAATTTAACTCGCCAAGCAGTTGCAGAAAACTTAAATGTTTTAGATTACGACTATTATTTGCGCGTTACCGACTTTGTTCTGGCAAGCGATATTCCAAATTTGTTACTTACTTTTGATTCGGTTTTGGCAAAAGGTTTTGATGGCAATCATTTTGTATCGGGATTGGCAACTCATTTTAGAAACTTGTTGGTTTGTAAAAATCCACACACATTAAATTTACTTGATGTGAGCGATGAAAATAAAAAATTATTTTATCAACAAGCAGAAAAATTCAATCAAGAAACTTTAATCGAAGCGATAAACATTGCCAATAGTTGCGATTTAAAATACAAAGCTTCGGCAAATCAACGTTTGCTGGTAGAGCTTTGTTTAATGCAATTGGCTACTTTAACACATCCTGAAAAAAAAAATTTAGTTCACACCTAATTCCAGCTTCGTTCTTTAAAAACGCATCAAAAAACCATACAATTGTTGTGGAAGATGCGAAAGTTGTGCGTGGTTCCGAACCTAAAAAAGAGCCGGAAAAAACAGATAATAATTCATCGCCAAAAGAAGAATTAGAAACTCAAAAAGTAATTATTTCTAAAGGAACAAACGAGCATCAAGTTTCGGCTTTATCATTAAAAAGTATTCGCAAGAAAAGAGAATTAGAAGCCTCCATTAATCCAGTTGCGATCAATCAAGAAGATTTACCAAAAGATTCATTCACTTTTGAACAACTAAAGGAATATTGGGATTATTGCTCTAAACAATATTACGCAACCGGTAGAATGTTGATGTCGAGCACTATGAATATGGCACAGCTTTCCTTAGACGATTGTTTGTTGATTGTTGAATTTCCAAACGAAGGAAGCAAACTGTCTTTTGAAGAAAACTTGTATGATTTAGTATCTTTCATTCATAAAAAATTGAATAATTATCATTTAAAAATAGAGGTGAAAGTGAATGAAAAAGCTGAAATTAAAAGAGCTTACACCATAAATGATAAATTAGATTATCTAAAAGAACTGAATCCGGCGTTGGATGTGCTTATAAAAACATTCGATTTGGAAATAAAACCATAAAAAAATGAAGACTTTTTAGTCTTCATTTTTTCTATCATCAATTTCAATTTTTAATAAAATTTTTGCCACTTCATTTTCTGCAAAAGATAAATTTCCAGCAACAAACACACCTCGTTCATCAGTTGTGGTGTTTTTAATACCATACACCGTAGATTCATCATCGGGATTGCTCATACCTTCGTATCGGTAAATTTCAACAATCTCAAAATCATTGGGTTTCGCAAGTATTTTGCTTTCTTCTACATTAAAATCTGTAGTAAATCCTTTTTCTTTCAATTCGGTTAACGCTTTTTCAACAGTTGCGTAGTGATACATTTTCTTCATAGTTTCTTTTTTTATTTGTAAGGTACAAAAAATAAATTAAACCAATTGTAAAAGTATTCTTAAAAAGTATTACGAATATTGTTTGTACTTTTGTAAAAATAAAATTTTATGATAGCTATAGGTACCTTTAATAAATTAGAAATTGCTCGCCGCACAAACATTGGATTGTATTTAACCGATGGTTCACAAGATGTTTTATTGCCCAAAAAATATTTACCAGAGCATTTTGAAATTGGCGACGAAATAGAAGTTTTTATCTATTTAGACCAAGAAGAACGCCCTGTAGCCACAACCATTGAACCATATATTTTTTTAAATGAATTTGCACTTTTAAAGGTAAATTACATCAATCAATACGGTGCTTTTATGGATTGGGGATTAGAAAAAGATCTGTTTGTGCCTTTTAGAGAGCAAGCACGCCCCATGACCGAAGGCAACTATTATATGATATATATGTATTTAGATGAAAAAACCAATCGATTGGTAGGCTCTTCTAAACTTAATCAATTTTTAAGCAATGATCCCATTACAGTGAAAGTAGGCGAGGAGGTTGACTTGATTGTATCACACATAACCGATGCCGGCATCAATGTAATCATCAACGAAAAACACAAGGGATTGATGTACCAAAGCGAAGTTTTTGAAGATTTTAGAACTGGAGATCGTATTATTGGTTACATTAAAAACATTCGCCCCGACGGAAAAATTGATGTTTCAAGAACCAAAATTGGTTTTGAAAAAGTATCAGATGCTGCATCCAAAATTTTAAATGAATTAGAAAAAAGCGGCGGATTTCTAGGTTTGAACGACAAAAGCCATCCCGATGAAATTAAAAGTGTGCTGGAGATGAGCAAAAAAACTTTCAAGCAAACTATTGGTGTGCTTTACAAAGAAAAGAAAATCGTTATTAAAGAAGATGGGATTTATGAAGTATAATTGTTAAAAATTTTAAAACTTCAATAAAAAATGCTAATTTTATAATACATCTAAAAAACTAAATAGTATGAAAAAGATTTTACTTTTAGCATTTGTAGCGGCATCTTTCTTAGCGTGCAACAATAAAAAAGAATGTGATGAACTAAAAGGCAGCTACAGCACCTTTGTTGAAGCCCGAAAAGAAATCACAAAAGCCAATTATCCCATAAAAAAAATGCAACTAACCCCTGAAAGTTCTTGGATTAAAAGAATTGAGTATTACAGTTGCAACGAAGAAGATGGCTATTTAATTGTATATACTACTCGGTCTGAAGAATATATTCACGCACATGTACCATTAAAAATCTGGGAAGAATTATCCACATCATCATCAAAAGGATCGTACTATAATTCAAACCTTGTAAACAGATATCCGTTTAATTTAAAACCAGCACAATAAAATTGGTACATTAGTTGTATAATATTAAAGCGCATATTGTTATTCTATAATAATGCATTAATTTTGCACCTTAATACTATACAAATGAAAAAAAACATCATTATACTTTTTGCTTTTCTATGTTTTAATACATGGAACGTACAGGCACAGATTGAAGATACCGATTTAGAAGAAATGGTTATCGACAAGTTATCTCGGGCAGGTATTATTGATATTATTAAAAAAGTACGCAACCAAATGTATAATAATTATTCGTATGATAATTACCAGTACTTTGTGTCGCACCAAGCAGCGATGAATGATAGTACAGAATTGCTTAAATCTGCTTTAATGTATGATGTTTCTATCAATTTAAAAAACAAAAAAATTAATAAAAGCGTTCTGAACCATCCAAAGAATGTTGTTTCTATGGATACCGTTTTTTTTGACCGATACAGCGGTAACGATTCGCCCATGTATTGGTTAACGGAAGTAGTAATCAGAAAATACGTGAACATACCTGAATTAGACTTTTTTAATAATTTCAAAGATTATTCGTTTTCAAGATCTAGAACAAAATCTGGAGATTATATTATTGAATTTTATTCGGAACAGTTTTACGAAGGCTTTTTTCAATATGATACTAATTTTAACTTAAAACGTTTAGAATTTACTTTGATAAAACCTTATGTAATTGATCACAGCCAATCGAAAAACGGTAAATTTATGTTTGAAAAAAATTGGATTTACACCAAAGAAAAAGTAGCAATTACTGTAAAAACAAATGCCGAAGGAAAGAATTATGTAGATGAATTAAAAGCCACTGAGGAAATTAAAGATTATAATTTTACCCGTTTTGACTCGCAAGGCGGTGTGGTGATAAAAGATATTGATTTAGATTTTAAATCAGATTTAATTTTTAAAAAGATGTAAAAAAAAGGAGCTTAATTTAAAGCTCCTTTTTTTTATCTTAATTCTGCACCTACTTCGCTTTGCAGTTGTTTTTGTACTTTCTGCATCACTTTGTCTATCTCGGCGTCGGTTAGGGTTTTATCTTTATCCTGCAATTTCATGCTAATTGCGTATGACTTTGTTCCTTCGGGTAATTTATCGCCTTGATACACATCAAATAAAGAGATGTCTAAGATTAAATTCTTATCGGCTAATTTTACCGTTTTGTAAATATCTGCAAACGAAACTTCGTTTTTAATCAACAATGCCAAATCGCGTTTTACAATCGGATATTTTGATAGTTCTGTAAACTTAATTTTGCTTGAAACCACATTCAAAATCGTACTCCAATTAAAATCGGCATAAAAAACTTCTTGTTTGATATCAAAATGTTTTAAAATACTTTTCTTAACCGATCCAAATGAAACCACTAAACGATCGCCCAAATAATAGGAAATGCTTTCTGAAAACTGCTCGCTTTCATTGGGTTTGGTAGCTACATTTTTCAACCCTAAGCGCAATAATATTGCATCTACATAACCTTTAAACAAAAAGAAATCTGTACTTGTAGTGGCAACATTCCAATTGACTGTACTGGTATTTCCAGTCACAAAAAGCGCTAAATGTTTGTATTCTTCATAACCCGAAAGTGGTTTTGCATAGGTTTTACCGAATTCAAAAAGTTTTAAATCACTATTTTTTCGGTTGATGTTATAGGCTATCGCTTCTAATCCACCAAATAATAACGATTGTCGCATCACTGATAAGTCTTGGCTCAATGGATTCAGAATTGCTACTTGCTGGTTTCGGTTTTGCTCTGAAATAAATTCAGAATAAGCTGTGCTGGTGAGCGAATTAGACATGGCTTCATAGAAACCTTGACTCACTAATTGGTTTGCCACAATATTTTGCACTTTATGGTCATCGGTTTTGCTGCCATAAGCAATAGTTGCATTGATTTTTGAACCAATTTTGATATTATTGAAGCCATAAACACGCAGAATTTCTTCGACCACATCAATCTCGCGTTGCACATCTACACGATAAGCCGGAATTGATAATCCTAAACCTTTATCGGTAATATTGGTGATTTTTATGTCTAAAGAAACCAATATTTTCTTGATGGTTTCGTTTGGAATATTTTCGCCTAAAATTTTGTTAACATTATTATAATTCAAGAAAACCGAAAAATCCTCTATTTTTTTTGCGTAAATATCAGTTATATCCGAAGTTATTTCTCCGTTTGCAATATCTGCAATTAATATAGCTGCGTGTTTTAATGCGTAATTAGTGATGTTTGGATCAATGCCGCGTTCAAATCGGAAAGAAGCATCTGTTGAAATTCCATGACGTTTGGCAGTTTTGCGAATACTCACCGGATTAAAATAGGCACTTTCTAAGAAAATAGCACTTGTATGTTCGTTTACACCTGAATGTAATCCACCCAACACACCAGCTAAACACAACGGTTGGTTTTCATCGCAAATAACGATATCGTCTTCATGCAAAATGCGTTCAACTCCGTCTAATGTGATGAATTTTGTGCCTGCTTCTGCATTTTTAACGATGATTTTATTTCCTTTAATACGTGCGGCATCAAATGCGTGTAAGGGTTGCCCCAACTCGTGCAACACATAATTTGTTGCATCAACAATATTGTTTTTCGGAGTAATGCCAATAGCTTTCAGGGTATTTTGCAACCAAGCTGGCGATGGCTTCACTTCGATACCCGAAATGGTAACGCCCGCATAACGAGGTGCCAATTTGCTGTCTTCAATCACAATATCGTATCGAAGGGTACGCTTATCCACGTTGAATTTACTAACACTAGGAGTGATTAATTCGGAATAGCTGTTATTGGGTTTGTTTTGAATTAAACCAGCACGCAAATCTCGAGCAACACCTAAATGGCTCATTGCATCTGCACGGTTTGGCGTTAAACCAATTTCAAAAACAGTATCGGTATAAATTTCAAAGATATCAGCAGCTGGTGTTCCCGGTTTCAGTTTTTCGTCTAAAACCATAATTCCGTCATGACTTTCGCCTATGCCCAATTCGTCTTCGGCACAAATCATTCCAAAACTTTCTTCGCCGCGAATTTTACCTTTTTTAATTACAAATTCGTTCCCTTCTTTATCATATAATACCGTACCAATGGTGGCAACAGGTACTTTTTGACCGGCTGCTACGTTGGGCGCTCCGCAAACTATTTGAACATGTGGTTCACCATTGCCTAAATCTACTTTGGCAATGCGAAGTTTATCTGCATTGGGGTGTTGTTCACATGTGAGTACATGCCCAACCACTACGCCTTTCAAACCGCCCTTTAAGCTTTCGTATGCATTAATACCTTCTACTTCTAAACCTAAATTGGTAAGTATTTCGGCTGTTTCTTCAGGAGTAATTTCTAATTTAATGAATTGTTTTAACCAGTTATATGATATTTGCATTGGTTTGTTGTTTAAAAGCACAAATATACAGATTGCTGTACGTTTGAAGAAATTATTTGTTTTATATTATGATAAAAATTTTGCTCGGGTTTCCGGTGGTGGTATGCTGCATGCTTCCTTTTTTCCATACCATTTGTACCTGTTTTTTGCGATGTATTGATAGATTTTGTTTCGTAAAAAAGCAGGAACAATTTTTCCAATTTGCAACAACGGATACCAACCGCTCAATTGTTTAGCAATCTCTATGGCTGCACTGCTTTCGGTGTAATATGCAATGCCGGGCTGATACAAAACAATAGAATCGGTTTCGGGTTTTATGCCGATATATTGCACCACTTCTTTGCCAAAATCGGATTGGAGCGAGGCAAAAACAAACACATTTTTTGAATCTGCTTTAATGATTTTTTGAACCGTTTCATCACAAAAATTACAAACGCCATCAAACAAAATCAATTGCTTTCCTTCGGGTATTTTATCAATTACACGCATTACATTTACTTTTTTCGTTCTACCATTTCTAATTGTTCTAATGCTACTTTTGATGTGAAAAAACCATAGTTTACCGTAGCTTTATTTTTTTCGATAACATCAATTGTTCCTACCGATTTTCCATCAATCATACGAACACGATCGCCTACTTTTAATACAAAATTGGTTTTGTTGGCTTGTTGTACTTGCTGTTCTTTAATCTTTTTTTCTTTCTTTTCTTGACGAATTTTATCTAGTTTTTGTTCTACTTCAACTTTGATTTTCAATTCTTTCTGCTCTTTAACTTTTTTCTCTTTCAGGGTGATTTTTTTTCGCTTTGAATTTTCAATCTCCACTGTTTTTAATAATTCGCCAATAAGCGTTTTTTTATCTTTATTATTGAAATATTTTTCGGAAAGATCATCTAAACGTTGTCCTAAATAAATCAAACGTTGGTTGGAGTCATACAATTCTTGATAGCGTTCTAATTTATCTTGAATTTTGGTGTTAATGTTTGACAATTTACTGCTTTCTTCTCGTGCACGTTTTTCTTCTTCGCGCAAATTTTCGGAAGTTTTTTCTAAGCGCGAGCGTTCTTTTTGCAAATTTGCAATGGTTTTATCAAACCGAACTTTATCGGTTTCTACCTTTTTCTTTGCCCGATTAATTAAACTATACGGTATGCCGTTTTTTTGAGCCACTTCAAAGGTGAAAGAACTTCCTGCTTGCCCTAAACTTAGCTTGTACATGGGTTCTAACGAATGTTCATCAAACATCATGTTTGCATTTGTTGCGTGGGGCAATTCGTTTGCCAGAATTTTAAGGTTGGTATAATGTGTGGTTATGATACCAAAAGCTTCACGCTCATAAAATTCTTCTAAAAACACTTCTGCCAAAGCCCCGCCCAATTCCGGATCGGATCCTGTACCAAATTCATCAATTAAGAACAAAGTTTTATCATTGCATTTCTTTAAAAAATAGTTCATATTTTTCAAACGATAACTGTATGTACTTAAATGATTTTCTATGGATTGGTTATCGCCAATATCAGTTAAAATGCGATCAAACAAAAAGGTTTCGCTTCGTTCGTGTACGGGGATCAACATGCCGCTTTGCAACATTAATTGCAACAAGCCAATTGTTTTTAAGGTTATTGATTTACCGCCGGCATTCGGACCCGAAATCACTATAATGCGCTCTTGGTTGTGCAGTGTTATGGTTTGCGGATAGGTTATTTTCTTCTTTGCTTGGTTGTTTAGCAGTAAAATTGGGTGGTATGCTTCTCGGAAAAACAGTTTTTTTTCGGTTGTGATAGTTGGCAAAATACCATTTATTTTTTGGGCATGCTTTGCTTTTGCAGCCACTATATCGACATGGCACAGCAAATTTTGAAGCACCAACAAATCATCATAAAACGGACGCACTTCATTGGTTAACACTTTTAGAATACGCATGATTTCTTCGCGTTCTTCATATTCTAAATTGCTTAATTCGCGCGAGAATTTAAACGTACTTTCAGGTTCTATATAAACAATACTCCCTGTTTTCGACTGGCCTAAAGCAGTGCCTTTTACTTTTTTGCGGTACATGGCCATAACTGCCAAAACCCGTCGGTTTTCTACGATTGATTCTTTAATATCATCTAAATAACCTGCATTGTTGTATTGTTGCAAAGCAACACCAAAGCTTTGATTGATTTTTCCGCGAAGAATTTGAATATTTTGCCGAATTGCTTTTAAATCAACCGAAGCAGTATCTTTAATTTCACCATATTTATCCAGCACTTGTTCTATTTTTTGCAAAATGATTTTGTTGGGCTGGGTAATGGTTGTTGCCTGATACAAGGCACCGTAATATTCTTGAAATTTCTTAAAAAAAAGTATTAATTCGTTGGCAGTTTGGACCAATGTGGCTATTTTCTTAAAGCTTGAAGCTTCTAAAAAACTATCTTCAATGCGCAGCATTTTTAATTCAAAACTAATTGGATCAAAATAATGCGACGGAATGGCATTTTGATTACTAAACGATGAAACATATTCAGATGTTTGCTGCAAATGTTGCATCAATTCGTTTTTGCTTGGAATTGGCTCAATAAGCAATGCCTGTTCTTTTCCCATCTCGGTAGTACACAATGCGCTTATCTGCTCTAATATCGTGCTGAATTCTAAATCTTGTAATGTTTTTTTTGCAATCAATTTCATTGTAAATTCGCTATAAAGCTTTTGCTTTTAATAGTCAAAGTTACTAAAAAAATCTCTATGAATAGGCATGGTTTCTCACCTGTAAATTACTTCGATTCATTTTTATTCTGAAATATTTTAGGTAGTTCGTTCTCTACAAAAAATTTCTCAAAATCTCTACTATTAAGATTTTTAATATAATCAACATCATCTTCATCAACACCCACAAATAAACCGCCTCGAACATCAAAATCTAAAATACTGTCTAACTTAATGCTAATTAAGCCGTTCTCTAACCTATCAACTTTAACAATTGCATTTATGGTTGCGTTATATTCTGAAAGCTTAAACTCAAAATCATAATTTTTTTTGTTCTTTGAAAGATTAAGAATCGATATAACATCTTGTTTATTAGCCTTTAATCGAACTTCTAAATTTGTTTTCAGGTTAAGATTTCCGTATTGTTTTGGCATCGATGTAGCAACAAATGAAAAAGCACAAACAACTAGTACCATTGGTTTTAAAGCTTTATGGAAATTTATATAATCATTCCAATTAGAATACCAATATAGATAAGAAAATGGCAAAACGCTTAAAGCAATCAAATCAGAATAATCGACTGTTCTATTAAGTCCGATACCTATTAAGTGAAAAGAATGGAGTAAAGGTTCTATAAATTCAGATTTCCAAAAAATAAAAAACAAGCCAGTGACTATATAATTGAAATTTATTTTGGAAGGAAAAAGTAAGCATAAAAAGTAGGGGAAAGCAAATAGACCAGAAAAATCTGACAATTTGCCTGTGAAATAGTTACCAAAATAATCTTTTAGAAAATGATCATTCAATAATAAAATAAATATTGAAAGAATAAAGATTAGTCTAAAATGCTTTTTTTTATTGCTCATTTTATTGTAATGTATTAACACCAAATTTACAAACAATTTATCATTTAAAGGAATATGTACTACATTTGAATAAAAAAAATAAAATGAACAGCTGGAAAGAATTTATTGCCTTGGAATCATCAAAAGATTATTATACGAAATTAAAGCAAGTTGTTGATGCTGATTATGAAAAGGAAACGATTTATCCGCCAAAAGAAATGATTTTTAATGCGTTTAAGCATTGTTCATTAGATAAAGTGAAAGTGGTTATTTTAGGACAAGATCCTTATCATGGAGTTGGGCAAGCTCATGGATTGAGTTTTTCTGTTAATAAAGGAATTGGTTTGCCTCCATCGTTACGAAATATTTACGGCGAGCTACAAACCGATGTCAATTTCTCTAATCCAGGTCATGGTGATTTAACCGAATGGGCCAAACAAGGCGTTTTATTGTTGAACGATGTTTTAACGGTTAAGGCTGGGCAAGCCGGAAGTCATCAAAAATTGGGTTGGGAACAGTTTACTGAGAATGTTATTTCATTTTTATCAAACCATAAAAAGGATTTAGTTTTTATGCTGTGGGGAAATCATGCGCAGAAAAAAGGAAAAAATATAGACCGTTCGAAACATTTGGTTTTAACAAGTGGGCATCCATCACCAATGAGTGCCAATCAAGGAAAGTGGTTTGGTAATAAACACTTTTCACAAGCCAATAAATACCTTACTAGCAAAGGTGAATCACCTATTAATTGGCAGTTGTCCAAAATTTTAATAAAAACGAATGAAGTTTTGACTATTTTGAAAGAAAATGTTAAATATCATATTTAATTTGCAACATACTAATCAGAATAGTACTTTTAGTGTATAATATTTGTTTTTACACGAAAGCAAAATTTGTTTGTTGTTTACTTAAATTTTAAAAGCTGTCTAAAGAATTTAGGCAGCTTTTAGTATTTTTACATAAAAATAATACAATGGCAGGAAACTCTTTTGGTACAAAATTTAGATTAACCACTTTTGGTGAATCCCATGGCGAGGCTATTGGTGGAATTATTGATGGATGCCCATCAAACATTGTTTTAGACCAAGCTTTTATTCAGGCAGAATTAAATCGCAGAAAACCAGGGCAATCCAAATTAGTTACCCAAAGAAAAGAAGCGGACGAAGTGGTTTTTCTTTCGGGGATTTTTGAAGGAAAAACATTGGGAACGCCCATAGCATTTCAAATTCAAAACAATAATTCAAAAGCAGCCGATTACGATTTACTAAAAGATGCATTTCGCCCCAGTCATGCCGATTATGTGTATCAACAAAAATACAAACATCGTGATTATAGGGGAGGAGGAAGGAGTTCTGCTCGCGAAACTACTGCTCGGGTGGTTGGCGGTGCAATTGCCAAGCAACTTATTAATCCGATTGAAATTACCGCTTACGTTTCTTCTGTGGGAACTATTTCGGTAAACAAAAAATATACGGACTTACAATTAGATCTAGCAGAAAGCAACGATGTGCGCTGTCCTGATCCGGTAATTGCGCAACAAATGGAACAACTAATCCTTGACACCAAAAAGAAAGGCGACACAGTAGGCGGCATTGTAACTTGCGTAATAAAAAATGTTCCCATTGGTTTAGGCGAACCGGTTTTTGATCGGTTAGAAGCTAATTTGGCAAAGGCAATGCTGTCTATAAATGCGTGCAAAGGATTTAGTTTTGGCAGTGGTTTTGAAGGAACCAAAATGTTTGGCTCTGAACATAATGATTATTACAATGAAGACGAATCTACCAAGACCAATTTTTCAGGCGGAATTCAAGGCGGAATAAGCAATGGAATGGATATTTATTTCGATGTGGCCTTTAAACCAGTTGCCACTTTATTGCAACCCCAAGAAATGTTAACCACTAAAGGAACATTAGAAATTATCAAAGGAAAAGGCAGGCATGATGCATGTGTAGTTCCCCGCGCAGTTGTGATTGTAGAAGCTATGGCTGCTTTGGTGCTTGCTGATTTTATGATTTGATTTTTTGAACAGATGATTATTAGAATGTGGTAGTTTCGATTTTGCTTAGCTCCTGCAAATAAGAACTTAAAACGTTCTTGCCCATTCCCAAGTGATAACATTTTGAGGGATGAGCATAAAGAACGTTTATTAAATTTCTCAAATTTTCGCAACTTGATAAGTACCCAAAAATCAACATAAGTAACTGATTCCGACAGATGAAATACCATTAAATATTTGCTCTATTACATTTGGATACAACACAATTTAATTTATCTTGAATGAAAATTTAGACCAGCTGAGCAAGCACGTACTTACTTCGAAACTTATGTTATCAAATTATATAATACAAAACTATAAAATTAAGTTCTGTCGCTCAGAAAATCTATAAAGTTAACTAAATTCGAAGTATTTTAAAAACATTATTTTCAAAGAATAACATCCTTAATGATCGTTTTATCGTGGATTCAAATTTAAAAAAACAAAAGTTTTCTTAGAACTTATAAAATCCATTTGTTCCTACACCAGCTGTAAATTCTTTAATAATCGATCCGTCTTCTTTATAAATCACAATTTTAGCATTATCTGTAAAACCTTTTGCATCAGATGTAAAAATAGTTCCGTTCAAAACATTAAATCCGTAAAAAACAGAATATTCATCACCAGCGGCCACATCAAATAATTTTGTACTAGAAGAGGTTAACGAATTATTCATTTTATAAACACCTGTGCCGGCTGTGTAATACACATTGCTTCCTTCTGCCACAATATTGCGCGCAATGGGTTGTTCTAAAACTTTTGTTGATGCAATGCTGGTATTGTTAACAATAGAAATGCTCGTGGTGGTATCATTCGCACTTAAAGCATATACGTTTTGTCCGTTTGTTGAAATACCAACAATGGCTTTTTCAAACGCAATATCCATCGTATTGGTATCATTTTCAGGGTTAATCACCTCAATTGCCATTCCGCCACTATAAAATCCATTGGCAGCATAAATATAGTTGTTTGCAACCGCAATTTGTTCTGCAGTATGGTTCAGTGCAATGCTTTTTATAAAAGCAAATGTTTCGGCATTATAAACATTTACTTTAGCGTCAACCAAACTCGTTACATATAATTTATTGTTTTTAACAACAGCAAATCGGGGAGAAGTAACGTTTTCAGAGATCGTATAAACCGATTTGAATGTTTTTTTATTTACTACTTCAATCGTGTTTGAATTGTTCACAACTATGTACACATATTTATCGGTAACCACCATGTGTTGGGCAACATCTCCTAATGAGCGGGCGTTCGACGTTTTAAAAATATCGTTTGCAACAGTGCTTAAACCACTATTTATATGCGATACAGAGGCATTTCCTCCATTAAAATTTCCTTCGTTCGATACAAAAAATCCGTCTAAATATTTTTCATCAGGATTAGGAGCAACTGAATTATCGTCTGAATTGCTACAGCTATACAATAAGGTAACAGCAAATAACGGGGCTAAAATTTTTTTCATTTTTTAAAACTTTTTTATTAATTGTAGATGAATGTTTCTGCCTGGCATCACTCGTTCGGGCATATTGGTGTAAACCGTATTGGCAGCATTTTTTATTTTTAGATTGATATAAAACGGGTTGTTTTTTAGATTGAATTTTTGCTGAAAATCTACATCAATGATTCCATAAGAATTCAAAGCCGATGCTGCGGTGTTTGAAGCAGTAGTATAGATTTTTCCTACATATAAAAACGACGGACTCACACTGAAATTCCGATATTTATAAATCAATTGCGCATTCAATTTATGCAATGGTGTATAGGTCAACTGTTTTTTTGTAGTTTGATCGATAGATTGGGTGTATCCATAATTGGCTTGCAATTCCACCACATGATACGCCCATTTTTTCTGGTAGTTTGCAAAAAAATCTATTCCAAAAACGCGTACTTCGTCCACATTATTGGCTTCCCAAAAACCACTGTTTGTTGGAATCCATCGAATCATATCTTTAATAGAAATAGTATATGCCGAAACATTCATTCGTGTGTTTTTGAAGATAAAGTTTTGATTGACATCCAATTGCAAGCTGGTTTCAGGTTTCAAATTCAAGTTTCCACCCGGTTGCCAATATAAATCATTAAATGTGGGTATGCGATAATTTTTAGATGTATTTATTTTTAACTGATAAAACGGTGAATTGTAAAAAAATCCTGCAGAAAACAAAAACGGATTGCTGTAATCTTTTGCCATTTCGTTTTTAGCACCTGCTTCCATTCCAAAGCGTTCCGTAAATTCATAATTCCCCAAAACACTCACTGCAAAAATTTCTTGTGTAGAAAATGGCAAGCTCGAATTTTGTCCTTCACCTGTTGTTTTTTGGTATTCAACAAAGCCCGATAGTTTAAAATGTTGCAAAACATTATAGAAACTTTCATTTTTAAAGTACAGCGTATTTGCTTTTCCGCCCGATTTGCTGTTGGTGGGCAATTGATCAAAATAGGTATATGATTCGTTCAACACAGCCGCATAAAAAGTGTTTAAAAAGGTATTCGTTTTAAAATGCCACTTCAATAAATTGCGGTAATTGTTGTTTTGATATTTTGTTTTGGTTTGAAATGGGGTGAGCAATGCAAAGTGGCGGTCGTCATTATAAGTTGTGGAATAAAAAGACAAGGTGTTTTTCCGATTGATCTTATAAGCCGCTTCCAATCCAAAGTTGGTATTGTAAAATTGACCATTAATGTTTTTGCGATTTTTACCAATCCATTCGTAATCATTATCGCTTTTATTGTAACCAAAATGAGCATTGACTGCAAATTTATCAAAACCAGTTGTTATTTTATAATGAATGCTTTGAGTATTAAAACTACCGTAGTGCAACTGCAACTCATTTTCAGTTTTACGGTTAAATTGCAATTGATTGTTTAAATGAATCGTTCCGCCAATAGCGCTGCTTCCATACAAAACGCTTCCACCACCTGCTTTAACCACAATGTTGTCGTAACTTTTAAAAGCGGTAGCATTAAAATCAGATTGCCCTAATAACGCCGAATTAACTCTTATTCCGTTCCACAAAACACTTGTTTGCTGGGCAGTAGTTCCTCTAAAAGCAGGCGAACTCACCATTCCATAGCCACTTTCTTTAAAATAAATTGTAGTGTTTTTTTGCAGAAAATCAGTAAACGTTCCGATGCTGTTTTCAATAAGCGAATCGTTTAAAACGACAAGATTTTGGGATTTTGATTGTGCAGAAATTTTAATTTTTTCAATAACCAATTCATCTAATTCAATAGGAGCAGTGTTTTGCGAAAAAGCCACAAAACCCATAAAACACGCTGCCAATGAATGAAAAAATCTATTGCTCATTTGTTAACCTTTTTTCCCGAAGGTATAATCAATTAGTATTCATTAGGCAGGTCTCCTGGCTTGCATCTTGTTTTCGCCTTCCCAAAAAAATCAGTGGCACAGATAAAAACAAGTATTTACAGTAGTAAACGAAGCTTACAGTTGCGGGAACAGCATAGGAATTGAAAAAATCGCACCTATTTCCCTTTTCATGCATAAAATAGCAACCTAAAACGTTGCAAAAGTACTCTATTTTATCAATAATGCAAATTAATTTTTTTTAAACAGATTGTCACAACAAAAACTACATGATTTGTAAAACAAGTTCTACAAGAAAAATTAAGAATTAAAAATTATATTTGAAGAGATACTTTGAATTGTGTCAAAATAATTAAAAATAAAAAGCACTTATGGGATTTTTCGACAAGTTTAAAAAGAAAAAAGAAAACGAAACACCACAGAAAGAAAGCAATCTACTGCTTTCAATGCCGATGTTTAATTCCGAGGAAAGTTACTCACTCAATCATATTATTGATGATTTACAAAATTATTGGAAACTGAATGTTTCCGAAGTTTCGGGCGATGATTCCGTAACAACCTTCAAGATTGAAAATGAAACCGTTGCTGTTGCAATAATGCCTGTTCCCGTTCCAGAAAGTGATTTGGAGCCTATTTTCGGATTTAACTATTTGTGGAAAAACGCCGCTGAAGAAGTGCCTAATCATACCAATCACGCTATTGTTTCCGTTTTGGCAAGCGGGACCAATCAGTTGGAACGATTTAAAATTTTAACAAAAGTCAATGCTTCTATTCTTAGAACCAGTAACAATGCGATTGGAATTTATCAAGGAACACAAACCCTTTTGCTTCCAAAAAATTTGTATCTCGATTTTGCAGATTTCTTGAATCAAGATATGTTACCGTTACAATTGTGGATTTATATTGGGATTATCAACGAGGAAAACCACAGCAGCATTTACACGTACGGAATGAAAGAATTCGGGAAAACAGAAATCGAAATCCTGAAAAGTCCGATAAAAGGAGGCGATTTGTATGAGTTTCTATTGCCGGTTTTGAGTTACATTATCGAATCCGATGTTACCTTAAAAAATGGCGAAACAATTGGGTTTACAGCAGAACAGAAAATTAAAATCACCCAATCAAAAGGAATTTATTTAGAAGGCGAAACCTTGAAATTTGAAATGTAAAAAATAATTACTTTAAAATTAAAAATATGAACACAAACATTTACTTTATTATTGGCGGCGTTGCTATTGCTTTCATTATCTATATGGTCGTGTTGCAAAATATGATGAAAAAAAGAAAAGCACAGCAACTAGAAAACTTTAACAGCAATCATTCTGGAAATCCTTTAACAGAAGAACAAAAACGATTATTAACATTTGGAGCCATTCTTTTTTATCATAGGGGAGAAAAAATTCTAGGAATAAGTCCCGAAGGAAACTTAGATGTAATTACTTACGGATTGAAACAACAATGGGAAATTTCAAACTCAGAGGAAGCTAAAGAAACCCTAAACGATTTATTGATGTTGCAGAGAAGTACAGAATTTGAGCCACTTTTTCAACAATCTTCACCTGAATTAAGTAAAATTCAAAAAAACATTGCCAAAGGTTTAGGATTGGATTTAGCAATCGTAGAACAAACTAAATCTGCTTTTGCGTGGGATATTTGTAGAGCCGTTTCTTTGGCAAAATGGTGTTATTGGTGTGGTTATATCACCGAAACCGAAACGTTTTCTATCATGGAACAAGCTGCAAAAACAGCCAATCAATTGGGACAAAATTGGACCGATTATACCGTTTCTTTCTTATTAGGAAGAACCATTCAAGGTTTTGATTTGGATGATGTAATAATAACTACTAAACAAATTCTTCACAGCCAAAATCCGGCACTTAGAAAAATGGAAGATATTGATGTGTACCAAAAATATTCATTTAAATAAAGACATACAAAAATGTTCAAAAATTTATTCAACAAAAAAGAAGAAAAACCAATGGAAATTCCACAAGATTGGGTTTTTTATGCCTGCAAAGTAGACAATAATCCCGCAAGTATTCGGATTAATTTGGCTTTGGATAAAATAGCACCGATTGCTGATTATCATCACAGAACTTGGTTTTCGGTAAAGCTGAAAGATCCCGACGAAAATGGACTTCCAACCAACGAAGAATTTCCTAAAATTTGCCAAATTGAAGATGATATTGTAGATGCTTTAACCGCAAAAGGTGCGATCATGGTTGGTGCGCTGAAAAGCAACGGAACTTTTGATTTGTACCTTTACTCGAAAAATACAGATCGTTACGATGCAATTATGGGAGAAGTTATGGCAAAAAATCATTCAGATTATCAATTTGCAACCGATTTTAAAGAAGATGCAGAATGGGAAGATTATTTTAATTTTCTGTATCCGAATGACTACCAATACCAAAGCATACAAAACAGAAAAGTTTTGTTTCAGTTAAGCAAGCACGAAGACAACCCAGAAATAGAAAGGGAAATTGATCATTGGTTGTATTTTGATTCGGAAGCAAACAGAGAAAATTATATTGACGAAGTGCAGCAAATAGGCTATAAAGTGTTGTCAAAAGACTTTCGAGACGATATGCCAAAAAATGCGTATCAATTAAATATTTCGAGGGTAAATTCTACCATTGATATTGATGATTATGTTTGGGAACTCATCGAAATTGCCCATAAATACAATGCAGATTACGACGGTTGGGGTTGCCCGATTGCAAAGTAATTTTTTTGCAATTGATTTTTTCTGGACTTTCATGTTAAATATTTTTTTGAATGAAAGTCATCAATCATCATTAAAATCTTTGTGGCCTTAGCGTTTTAAATTTTTTTAAAAATGACAATCAAATATTTTTTTTAAATTTAATTCTCAAAAAAACACATCAAAAAATGAAAAAAAATACCATTCTTGGCTTGCTTTTTACTGCAACATTTTCGCTCAGCAGTTTTTCGCAAAATCCTTATCAGGTTAACACTTCAGAAACCAACGTGAAAGAAAAGTCGGCGGAAAAATGGGTAGAGCCAATTAGATATAATACACTGAAACCTGGATTGCGTTTTATGGTTTTGCCAATGGTTCCAAGTTCACCCAAGGAATTGAGTTTTAAAACCAATACTGAGGAAAAAGTGCTTACGAAAGATTTTGAAAACGAAATTTTCATCTACAAAAAATCAAAAGAAGTTCCTGATAAATATGGTTATGATAAAACGCTTTATTACTTTGAAAACAAAGGAAAGGAGTATTATCTGGAAGAACTAAAAACCGATAACGAAGAAAAAATTGTGAATTGGGACGCTTCTTCTGTCGTTTGGCTAGATGAAATCGATGCAGTGCAAAAAAAATTGGAAGGAAAAACCGTTTGGCTCAATGCTGATAGATGGGGTTATGAACTGAACGGCAAAAAATCCTATATGCACAATCCGGAACGTTTTGCGAAAATAAAAGTGGTAAAAGTAGGAGTGGGGACGTATTCTAACTATCCTGTTCGGGTTTTGTTTGAAAATGAATCCGACGGGAAACACTATTTTATAGACGGCTGTGTGAGCGGAACTTTGGGGTCGTGTTTTTCGAGCACGAATCTTCAGCAATTATTTTTATTTGAAAATCCAGAAAAAATCTATCCAAACGTAAAAAAAGAATTCTGGAGCACTATTAAAAATCGGGAAATCAAAAAAGGAATGAGCGAAGAAGAATGTATTCTAAGTTTAGGAAAACCAAGTAGCAAAAATGCATATCAAAACGAGAAAGGTACTTTTAAAATGCTGTTTTATGAGGCTACAATGTATCGAAGAATATACACTCAAATCCTTTTAAAAGACAATAAAGTTATGGAGATGAATGAATATGAAAATTAATAATTGTTGTTTTAGTTTATTTCATTTTTAAAAAGGATAAGTGGTTTGTTAAAATGGCTAAGTGGTTTATTCAAATAATTTTTTGGTTCTTTTTTTTAATGTTGCAAATGAGTTGCAGCAAAAGCAAAGATTTGCCTGAAAAATTACGAACTACCCAAAAACTCGCCACAATCCCTCTTCGGTTTGATACGCTCAATGCTTCTCAAAGAATGGCTGTTTCAGATTCAATGGCGCAATTGTTTAAAACCGATAACGACACCTTAAATCCTGTTTATCATTACTTTAAGGCTTATCAATTCAAATTGAATAACGAAAACGAACGAGCAAAAAACCAACTGCAGAAAATTGCTGGTTCTATTCCTGCCGAATGGAAAGTTTTGAAATCCTATGAAATGCTCAACATTTCAATTGCCAATACCACCACCATTCCATCGGGTACTTTTAATGAAATTTATCAAGCCATTCAAGAGGCAGAAAAACAGCAGAGTCAATATACCTATCGCTATTATGACCTTTTGGCAAAAGCCTAT
This sequence comes from Paenimyroides aestuarii, assembly GCF_024628805.1. Taxonomy (NCBI): domain Bacteria; kingdom Pseudomonadati; phylum Bacteroidota; class Flavobacteriia; order Flavobacteriales; family Flavobacteriaceae; genus Paenimyroides; species Paenimyroides aestuarii. Next base: position 2,288,951 of record NZ_CP102382.1, read on the forward strand.
TTCAATAATCGCCAAACCGAAAAAGCCAAAGAATTTTCGGATGTGCATTTCCAAAAACATCCCTTCAAAAGTCACCCCATCATCAAACAACGTTATTTTGATATTTCTTTTTTATTGGCAGAAAGATTGGGGGAAGAACAATTGATGCAAACCTATCTCGACAGTTGTCGCACCCTTGCTACTCGCACGCTGGATAGCCTTGCTCTGATGCGAACTTATGAATACGAGGCACAGTTGAGAATTAGACAAAATAGATTTGATGAGGCCATACAAGCTGAAAAATTGTATTTTGATTATCTTAAAAAAAACAATAATCTCTATGTTTTTGCTTTTAACAATTTGGCACAACTATATCTCAAAGCCAAGCGATACAACGAGGCTTTGTCTTATTATCAACAGGGATTAAATTGGGCAAATGAACACCATCCGGAGAGCAATCTAAACCCCATCTACAACGGGATGAGTGGCGTGTATGCCATCATGGGTGATTACAAAAATGCGTACATCACATTGGATTCTTTGGTGCAATGGGACAAAAGGAATGCAGAGAAAATTCAGGCACAAAAAATCGCCGAGCTGCATGCTGCTTATGATACCGAGAAAAAGGAAACAGCCATCAAAATTTTGGAATCAACCAATGCTACCAATCAAAAAATCATAGCGCAGCAAAAATGGATGTTTGGAATTTCTGCCTTGGTTTTTTTATTAGTGGTTTTGTTTATGTACAATTATTATCGTCAGCGTGTGTTGTCTGAGCAGAACAAACATTTGGCACTGGAAAATAAAAAACTGCTTCTAGAACAAAAATATAGCCAAATGCAACTCAACCCTCATTTTATCTTCAATGCCATTTCCAATCTTCAGGGACTGATTGGCAGTGGAAACAAGCGTGTTGCCAATGAATATTTGGTGGCTTTTTCTAAATTAATGCGCCATGTGTTGGAGCATAACCGACAAGATTTTATCAGTTTGGAACAGGAAATAGAATCGCTTAAAAATTACCTTAAATTGCAACAAATTCGCTACGAAAATAAATTTGAGTACACCATAGAAATCAATGGTTTAGATACTGAAAACATAGGAGTTCCGCCCATGCTTTTGCAGCCTTTTGTTGAAAACACCATTGAGCATGGCTTCAAAAAAATTGATTATTTGGGCCAAATTCACATTCAATTCGCCAAAAATGTACAGCAATTGCAAATCACCATCACAGACAATGGCACAAGTACTCCAAAACCGATGAATCCTTCTAAAAAATCATTATCAACAAAAATAATCCAAGAGCGATTGGACCTTTTGTTTAACCGCAAAGAACTAAAGGCAGGCTTCCAATCCAGAAGATTAAATAATGAAAATCAAACGGGTTATGAGGTAATTTTGCATTTTCCAATAGAACCCTTGAATTAAACAAAAAGAGATGAAAGTATATATCTTAGAAGACGAAAGCCATATTTTGCAGTACATTATTTCTTTGGTGGATGACAATCCTCATTTAGAATTGGTGGGTTATTCAACCAGCATTGCCAAAGCAAAGTTGGAACTTCCCAATTTACAGCCAGATTTGATTTTGTCTGATATTCAGTTAGAAGACGGCAACAGTCTATCGCTTTTTTCTGAAATACCAACCGATTTGCAGATTATTTTCATCACGGCTTATGACCAATTTGCCTTGCAAGCCTTGAATTTGGGGGCGTTGGCTTATTTGCTAAAACCTTTGGACACAGATGCTTTTACAGCAGCTATTGAAAAATGCCATCAGAAAACAGAAAAATTTAAAGTACAAAAACAACAAACCCAATTGGCGTTGCAGCATTTTGCGGCTCCCCAATTTTCCAAAAAAATTGCGTTGCGCAGTACAGATGTCATTGAGATTGTCAACATAGAAGATATCCTATACTGCAACAGTGACAAGGGATACACCACATTCCATTTGGCAGATAAAAGCAAAATATTGGTGAGTAAAGTGTTGAAAGAATTTGATTCCCTGTTACCGAGTCCGCTCTTTTTTCGCTGCCATCAATCGTATCTTATCAATACCAATTTTTTGAAAAAATACTACAAAGATGGACAGATAGAAATGTGCAATGGCGCCATCATTCCCGTTTCGCAGCGTAAGCGTGCAGAGCTAATTGCACATATCGACGCAAATTTTTAATCCCCAAAAATCGACCTAACGCTTGCGAATATAAAAAGAGAGCAAGCAAATATAGAATTGCCCTTTTTTTGAAGCTTTCATGGGTTAATTTTGAATGAATTAATTTGAAAATCCATTCATATTACCATGAAAAACAAGAGAATATTAATAGGAGTCGGCATTTTTCTTTTGATAACATTTGCAGGGATTTTTTGGTTGTATAATAAGATTAGTAACATCCAAGAAAACCGCGAACTATCGGCTCAAATTCCATCATCTTTAACCGATTTTTTTGCCTCCAAAAAAATTGAAGACTACCCTTATGAACCCCAAGAAGTCAATTGGGATGGACGATTTATGCTGTTTGATTGGGAAGGAAATTTGGTGTATAACAAACAACGCAATGAAGCGCTGAAAACCAATCAATATTTTCCAAATGGCGAAATCAAAGGAATAGTGCTGGTAAAGCATGACAGCAAATTGCGTGGGGTTTATGTAGAAGATGGAGAAGACCCAAACCGTTCGTCAGAAAAAGCGTATCAACAATATTATGCCCTTTCCTTTTTGGATTTGGCAAGCGAAAAAGTATTGGTTCGAGATACCATTTGGGGCGAAGAACCCAAACAAAACAAACGAGAGCATGAAGACCAGCACGGTATTTTACCAACCGCAGGAATCCCCAGTGAGGGCGATTTAATCAAGAAAATTGAAGAAAAAATTAAATAATATGTTCAAGTTTTTTAAAGAAATTATTTCCTCTGTAAAAGAGGGAATAGCAGAAGGGATTGAGGAGGCCAATGCAGAGGAGGCACAAGAAAAATCAAACAAAGATAAAGCCGCTCTCGCCCAAAGAGAACTAGAACAAAAGCTAATCCAAAATACTCCGTTTCAAGAATCGTTTGGAACAGCTTTGGGCGCTCCATTTCGGTCGATTCTTTTTGGTGATTGGGTTTCGGTTTTTGACAAAAACAAAGACAGTGAAAAATATCCCATTCATCTCTATACTTTTGGTGAATACCAAGGAAAAGAAGAACGATTTTCTGATTTTAAAATGGCGCTGAAACGGGATTTTGGCATTGTTGATACCGAAAGTTGTAAAAAAACCTTGGCTGATTTCTTTGCACTTGCCCAAATTTCGACTGAACACACCCTTTTGGAAGCCATAGAAGGCAATGCCAATTCTATTTTTTGGAATCTGGAAAAACAAGGGGCCAATGCGCTTTATGCTGCTGTTCTTAGCCATATCATCACTGCTTCGACCGATGTCCAATTTATCCAAAAAGAAGAAGCCCTGAGACTTCTCGAAAAAATTAATGAATTTGTTCGTCCGAACTATTCGAACTGGGAAGACTTTGGAGTTGATTTTCTTATTGGTGAACAGAATATAGGATTAAATAATGCTTTGGGTAGAAAATTTCTAAAAAAAACAGTAGGATTTTTACAAGACAAAAAAGGAAGTCCTTGGAAAAATTTGGAATGGTTTGAGATTTAAAATAATTAATTGAAATAAAAAGGAAACTATGAAAAAATACATTTTATGCCTACTATCAGGCTTAACCATATTTATAAGTTGCACCCACAAAGGCGAACCAACAAAACAAGGCGAAATGCTAACGACAGAACAAATGAATGCGTTGGCTAATGACCAATCTATGAATGGAAAGCTGGTTTCGGTGAAGGGATACGCCTCTTTTTGTGGTGTGTTTTCTAGTGTTAAAGGAGGAAAGAAAAGCAGAATGAACATTTATACTGACGGATTTTGCAAGGGAGAAAAATTATTGGATGCCGAAATTTTAATTGCAGATAATCAAACGCCATTAAGTGGTGAGGAAGAGCGGAATCAAGCTATCGTGGATAAGAATTTCTCCAACGAAACAATTAAATTCACAACCGATGATTACCAAGAAGTTTCGAATGGTGAATTGACGTTTAGCGGAACCGTAATCTATAACGGTGCGGATTTTTATTTAGAAAATGTAACCATTCATAAACAATAATATGCAAAGTAAAGGAGCAAAAATTGGGTTCATCGTATTGGTTCTTTTGGTTTTTGGAGGTGCAGTCTTTTTTATGTACGGCCCCAATAGCCATAACGCAAAACAAAAGGCAGAAACCAAAGAACGACTAAAAAATTATGTACGTGCCGAAGCCGAAATTATTACAACCGAATCCAATGGGAGAATTGGAAAAGGTGCGGATGTAATTTATACTGTTCAATTTATGGTAGAAAACACACAATCTTTGAAAACAGCAAATTTTGGAGGACGTGAAGATGGTTGGTCAGATAATAATTACAAAAAAGGAGATAAAGTTGTTTTGTATTATGACCCTGAAAATCCAAACTTAATAGAAAGTGAAATTAAATATAAAGAAGTTTTAAACTATTAATATTAAATAATATGAAAAAAACAATCGTCTTATTTGCTGCGGCAAGTATTTTAACCCTACAAAGTTGTGATTTACTCAATTCGTCTGAAAAATACGATTTGGCACAACCCGAAAAAGTAACCGAATTAAAGACAGAAATCGACAAAAATATCAAAGCTGAGGATTTGGTACATCAAATTAATTTTATTGTAAGTAACCATGATGGATTTAGCAATGAACCCAATGTGGTAAACGTAACGCTGGGAAAACCTGGAGAAGATAAGAAAGTGGAAAGAGTAAGCTTGGTTCTTTCACCCGAAATCAAAGTAGAACGCGAGGATACTGAATACGTGGGGAAAGTGCATTCTATGCCGTATAGCGAATTTGATTTGTCAAAAGTTCCGACGTATATTTCAGAAGCTGCCGCTATGATTCCAGCCGAGGAATATGAATATGCCGGTATTGGCGATTACCGAATACAAGCGCAAAGCGAAGGGTTTTTAGAGCATCATATCGTGTTGCAAGTGACGCCTACAACGGGTGCTACACAAATGAACGGACGCCGTATCGAAACCACATATTACGAAATCGAATACAAAACCGATAAGGACGGGAAGTTGAATATGCTAATCGAAGAAGAGTAAAATGAAATTTCTTTACAAACTTTTTTCGGCATTGGTGGTTTTGGCAACATTTGTCTATTTGGCTTATACCATGTATTTCTTTGATGACTTGAGCGGGAGACAATTTTTCTTGGTCATTTTGATTGCTTCCTTTATGATTGGAATTTTTGGAAAAACCGTCGCTGCCATCATCAGTTTGGTCATTGGATTGCTCGCTGCCATTTTTGTTTTGTGGAGTAAAGATGAAGATGAAAGCGAAAAAATTATCCCTACTAAAAAATTGTAAAACATTTAAAATAAATTAATTATGTCACCAACAATTATCATCATAGTTGCTGTGCTTTTTATAGGATCGTTCATTTATATGCGTTATATGATGAACAAACAAAAGCAAGCAGCACAAAAATATTCAGGAGATGATGCCTTGAATAAAACACCTGAAATGCAACAAGAGCTGATTCCGAAATATTTTTCATCCCTAGAAAAACAAATGCAAGGTGCACCCATAGATGCCTTTACAGAATGTGCACACATCACAACTGTAGGCAATAAAGTAGCTTCTGCTGCAGCCACGGCAGCCAAAACGGTTGCATGGGCAGCGGTTGGCGTAAAAGCGAAGTACCAAGAAGCCGATCATGCCAGTTATTTGGTGTTGAGTGGCGATGAATTACATTATTTATTTTTTGAAGAAGGCGCACCCAAAGAACATTTGATTTTTGACCAAACCAGATTGCTCAATGCGCGTGTAGGAACCATCACCAATGCAGAAAAAGTGACCCGTATGTCGGCCATTGCGCAACAAAAACCGAACAAATTATCAATTGACATTGACGGAAAACCGGTCGATATTTTGTACTATAATGAGGTGAGACGGATGCCTGAAACCACCTTGGCATTTGAGAAAAATGGAATGGACACCCAAGCGAAATTTGGACTATTGGGTCGTTACTTCAAAAAGAAATTCTTTGAGAAATATCCACACTTAAGCAACTAATCCGCCTAAGCCTTTCAAAAGCCTTTGCTTCGAAATTTCGGGCAAAGGTTTTTTGTTTTTGGAGGGGTTTTGTCTAAAAAAAACATCAACCAATATACAAAATAGCCAAAAGCGTTGCCCTTGACTAATGTAGTAAAGGCTTTCAGCCATTTGATACCATATTTCCCTGAAAGGGATATAGAACCCAACCCAATGCATTGGTGGTTGAGAATAAACCTTTAACAATCAAAACACCACAAACAATTTGAAACAAACATTTTTAACCCCAATTTTATGAAAATCAACCTAATCATTCAAATTCTAATTATTTCTATTGCACTTGTATCCTGTTCAGAGAAAGGATTTGAAAAAGCTGAATCCAAATCGGAATATCTAGCCGAAATGGAAAGTCTTTCAGAAGGTTCCTTAAAAAACCAACTTCAAAAAGATGTAGATTTCATTCAAAATCAAGTAGATGAAGTAAGTGGCCTTACCTTTTATTTTACGATGTCTTTTGGCTTTGGTGATGGCGAAATGAAGGAAGAAATAGACACGGCAGATTGGTTTCGTTTAGCTGATGAAGATTCAATTCGATTGGATTTTCAACATATAAAAGATTCAATTTCTACAAAACAGAAATACCAACTTCCAAACTCAACTTTTGATTTTGACTCAGAGAATTATGACTATGATTTTTCCTATTTAGAAACCAATGATTTGCAATATGAAATCAAAGAAATTTATGCCCAAAATAAAAGGTTATCACCAACAAAAATTGGACTTGAACGTGCGGATAGTCTTTTGGTGAAAATTGACTATACGTTTCCCAAAAGTTTGGACACATTGGTTTTGGATAGATCGGCAAAAGATTCGGTTTTGTTTAAAAACCACCTCATCAAAATCGACACCGTTGGTGCAGAAAGAATTGGGCTGAAAATTCCGATGGATTTGTACCGTAAAATTAAAGGAGTACAAGGAATCACTGAAAATGGCATCCCGGTTGATCACAACAGCTACTCGGCTTATCCTGTGATGGGCGTAAATCCCGTCATCATTGGGGAATTAAATTCGACAAAAAATGTAATGAAAGAAGCTCTAAATGCTTCCGGCAAAGAAGAAATACTGAAAATACTGAAGGCAATATCGGAGCCTAGTTTTCTTTATAAAAATAAAATTGGAGCTTATTTGAAAGATCTAAATGATTTGGATCAGTTACAAGACAAGGAGTTTCGTGAAATGGTCAAGGGATATCGTGCATTTGAAAGTAAATACGAAGATCTTCATTGGCCTCTTTATCAAACGGTTGAAATTTCATATCCAAATGAAATCAATGCATTCAACTTTTACCTTTCGGATTCTGAAGAAACACTTTCACTCAATACCATTGCAATCCAATACGAACCACTCGAAGAAGTCCAAATTTTCTATGATCAAACAAAAGAAAAATACGGTTTGATGGATCAACATTCAAAAATCATCATTCCTGCTAACTATGAAAAGTTGTACAAAAAAGATAGTCTTTTTTACTATGAAATGCTAGAAGATGGTTCCATGGGTTACTTTTTGGATTTGAAAAATAAGAAACTGGAAAAACTTCCAGAAGGTGTTGAATTCGTGAAAAATTTAAAAGGAAATTATGCCGTTTTCTCGGACAAAAATAAATACCAAGGCATATTGAAAAACAGAAAAGACGAAATACTTTCATATGCATATGATGGGATTGATTTGGTAGGAAATATATTTGTTTTGAATCGTTCCAAACGGGGGCGAAGTTTTTATGAATTCCAAACAATTGATGGACATAAAATCGAAATTTCAGAAAAAATCACAGATGTTTCGTATTATGAAGGTAACCCAAATGTGGTCATCATTTCCCGAGATGGAAAATTTGGGTTGATTGACAAATCCGGAAAGTTAAGCATTCCGCTTAGCGAAGTTCCAATAGATATGGTGTCACCTGAAATGGTTCATTATAGTGTAGAACAAGGCTATTATGACCTACGTGGTCTCATGGATTTGAAAGGAAAAATACTTGTAACTCCAAAATATTTAGATCTGGGCTATCTTCAAGAGGGACGCATCTTTTTTTCGGTTCTGAAAGAAAACAGAAAACAATTTGGCTACCTCAATTCACAAGGAAAGGAAATTTTGCCAGCAGTGTACACCCAAGCAACTGATTTTTATCAAGGAGCCGCTATGGTAGAAAAAGACGGAAAGGTTTATTTGATCGATACCAACGGAAAGGTACTAAAAACCATGCCTTCAAACCCAGATGGGAATTATATTGATTTCAAAAATGATGGCACCCTTACTATTTATGAAGTAAATGATCATTTTTACGATTCCAAAGGAAATCTAATCCAATAATTTAAACCAATAATTTTATGAAAATCAATCTATCAATAGGCTCAGTTTTATTTTTACTTTTATTGAATTCTTGTGTAGGAAATACAGAAGAATATGGAAAAAAACCGCTGAATTTAGACCAATTTAACTTTGATTTAAACATTGAAAAATTCTTTCAAAATGAGGACATTTTTCGTGGAAATTCAGATTTCAATGTTAGCGTAAACGAAGAATGGATTTCCCAAGATTCAATCGACATGGGGTATATCAATTACTCTACAGGATCCATGAGCCAAGATCGTCCGTTGGCAAAATTTGCGGGAGTATCATTCGAAAGCCTTGGAATCATCACCGATTGGGAAGACGAAAAAGCCATCATGGCGTATGCTAACACAAGTTATGCTACACCACAAAACATCACCAGCATTTTGGATAAATTGATAAAGGATTTTGGAAATCCAGAACTCCATCCAGAAGGATTTAGAGGCGAAGGAGTCAATTTTAAATTCATCGAAAAATCAAAAATCATTACGTTTTCATTGCCCATCAACTATGCGCTTCCAGAACCCGAAAGAAACTATGGCAATTCCTATTATGATGCCCCATCGGAGCCTAAACAAATCTACCTTACCGATGAAATTTATGCAGAAATGAAAAAAATTATGGCAGATGATGAAGAAATGAATTGCTATCTTTTTATCACAACCCCCAGCTTTGATGCAGCATTACAAGCAGCCAATATGTTCTCAGGAGATTTGACACATTATCGATGAAATTGAAGACGTTTTTATGCATTTAGGTTAATTGTAAACAGGGCTCGAAGACTGTAAATGAACACAACCAAACTATCCCTGAAAGGGAAAAAGACCACCAAACCCAATGCATCGCATTGGGATTAGACAGAATAAAAGAAAACGCCCTGAATTGAAAATCGGCGAACCCAAAGAGCAACATAACAAACCAAGCATATGGAGAAATGATATGATAAACCTAAAAAAAAAAATGGAGAACACAAAACTATATTGCCCTTTCAGGGCGCATTTCAACACGATTTATAACACCAAAAGCGTTGCCTTTGGCTGGAGTACAAAAGGCTTTCAGCCATTTGATAACGTATTTCCCTGAAAGGGATATAGAACCCAACCCAATGCATCGCATTGAGGAATTGATAAACATAACCAACCTTTCCCTGAAAGGGAAATAGATCCTAACCCGATGGCAACGCCTCGGGAAGAGATAAACGCAATATAGTTTTCCCTGAAAGGGATATAGAACCCAACCCGACGGCAACACCTCGGGCATAAATAGAGAAAAACAACGCCCTGCAAGGGCAACATAACAAATAAAAAACTATGTCACAATCATTATCGAAAATGTATGTACACATTATTTTTCACACAAAACACAATCAATCTCTAATTCGTCCAGAAATAGAAAACGAGCTTTATGCCTACATCGGTGGAATTATAAAGAAAAACGGTTCTATTCCTATAAAAATAAATGGAACAGAAAACCATATTCATATTCTTACCACAATGTCAAAGAATATTGCTTTAGCCAAGTTTGTAGAAGAAATCAAACGCAATAGCAGTCGGTGGATTAAAACCAAAGGCGAAGCCTATCATCAGTTTGCCTGGCAAGGCGGTTATGCAGGCTATTCTGTAAGCCAGTCAGTGGTAGAAAGAGTGAAAAAGTACATTGAAAACCAAAAGGAGCATCATAAAACCCAAACGTTTCAGGAAGAATACATTCAGTTTTTGAAAGAATACAATGTTGATTTTGATGAAAATTATTTGTGGACAGAATATATTGCCCCTTCAGGGCACAACAACCAACTTGCCTAATAACCAAAGACGTTGCCTTTCGCTGGTATAAAAAAGGCTTTCAGCCATTTGAAACCGTATTTCCATGAAAGGGAAATAGAACCTAACCCGATGGCAACGCCTCGGGAAGAGTATAACCCAATGCAGCGCATTGGGATACCAACCAGTAGAACATCTCAAAAAACACCCTAAAAGGGCAACCTAACAACTGAAAAATATGAAAAACATTACCGTCATCCTTCTCTTGCTTTTTTGGGGCATATCCTTAAAATCGCAAAAAACAGATTTTTACCATCCTAGAAATGAATTAACTCAGTAAGCATCAATCTTACCTAAAACGCAAGTAGAATCCAAACTAATGCAGGGCTTTTGATATTTCGACATGGCAATTTCGTGAATATAAGTAAAAAAGATTCAATAAAACGTTTTTAATATCACCACTTGTTTAAATTTGTTTAAAATAAAATTTTTAAGCCAAGACTTAGCTATCTAATTATAGATGATATATTTCTTGCAGTTAACATTTCAATATATTCGGAAAATTAAATATAAACTTCAATAAAAGCTTTAGTTAAACTATCTTTGCATAACTAAGCGCACAAAAATGAATGTTTTAAAATATGTATTACTATCGGTTTTTATAGCTTTTATCAGTTGTAAAAAGGCTACAGAACTCACAAACGAAAAAATTAATAACCAAATTGAATTTGCCAACGGATTAGAAATACACAATTATGCCGATTTCACAGTTATGAAAGTCACCAAACCTTGGCCAAATGCTGAAAAATCGTTTACATACGTTTGTGCAAAATCAAACAAAGAAATTCCTGATAGCTTATCAAAATATCCTTTTATTCAAGTACCTGTAAAAAATTTGGTTGTGACTTCAACCACCCATATATCATCGGTTGTAGCTTTAAATCATTCAGATAAATTAGTAGGATTTCCCAATTTGAATTATATTTCTTCTGCGATTGTTCGAAAAAAAATAGCGCAAGGTGGTATTCAAGAATTGTCTGACAAGGAAAATCTTAATTTTGAGAAAACAGTTGATTTGCAACCTCAAATAATCGTTGGGTTGAGCATTGACAGTGAAACATCTAAATTCAACCAATTTGAAAAAGCTGGTATTCCGGTTTTGTATAATGCCGATTGGGTAGAAACTTCTCCATTAGGAAAAGCAGAATGGGTGAAATTTTTCGGAGTTTTATTTGATCAACAGCAAAAAGCCGATGAATATTTTAACAATATAGTTTCAGAATACACCAATGCCAAGAAGTTGGTAGAGAATGTTCGCAACAAACCAACAGTTTTAAGCGGCGCTATTTTTCAGGATGTTTGGTATGTGCCACAAGGTGAAAGCTGGATGGCAGCGTTTATTAAAGATGCAGGTGGACATTATTTGTGGAGTCATACAAAAGGTACTGGCAGTTTGTCATTGTCATTTGAAGCTGTTCTAGACAAAGCCTTAAACGCCAATATTTGGATTGGTCCTGGTGAATTTACCACTTATAATCAAATGACGGAAGCGAATAAACACTACGAAAAGTTTGCACCTTATCAAAACAAACAAATTTTTTCCTATTCAATAAAAAAAGGACCAACTGGCGGAATTGTCTTTTATGAAGATGCACCCAACCGACCTGATTTGGTGCTAAAAGATTTTATTTCGATTCTTCATCCGGAATTGCTTTCCAATTATAAGCCTGTATTTATTGAACCCCTAAAATAATGTTTAAAAACTATTTAAAATATCATTTGTTACTTTTAGCATTCGTGGTAATTGCCGCAATTTGCAATTTAATGATTGGTTCGGTTCGTATTCCGGTGCTTGATATTATTGATATTTTAACGGGTAATTTCTCGGGAAAAGTCAGTTGGGAATACATTGTTTTAGAATACCGATTGCCAAAATTAATCATTGCGTGCGTTGTGGGAATGGCACTTTCAATAGCCGGAATGATGATGCAAACTCTTTTTCAAAACCCCATGGCTGAACCTTATATTTTGGGAGTGAGTTCTGGTGCAAGTTTGGGAGTTGCTATTTGTATTTTAGGGAAAAGTTTATTTTCTGCGACTGTTCAAAATTATTTAACCGGAAATGTAGCCATTATCCTTTTTGCTTTGGCAGGAAGCACCTTGGTTATGCTTATTATCTTAGGAATTTCACAACGTGTTCGGCAAATAGCTACTTTATTAATAATTGGTTTAATGTTCAGTAGTTTTACGAGTGCTTTTGTAAATATTCTGGCTTATTTTTCTACTGCCGAAGAACTAAAAAAATTCACGTTTTGGAGTTTAGGTAGTTTAGGAAATATTTCGTGGCAACAAATAGGCTTTATTGTTCCAATCATTTTAACAACTTTGTCAGTTTCTTTTTTGTTAAACAAACCACTGAATACGCTATTAATGGGAGAGCAATATGCAAAAACCATGGGCTTAAACATACAAAAAATAAAATTTTTTATCATTTTAATCACGTGTTTGTTGGTTGCAGTTTGCACAGCTTTTGTAGGGCCAATAGCTTTTCTGGGTTTAGCCGTACCGCATATTACTCGCATTGTTTATAAAACCACCAATCACTTTCAATTGTTTATTGGTAATATCATAATTGGTGCATTGCTGCTTGTGGTGTGTGATATTATTTGTCAGTTACCTGGAGAACAATTTATATTGCCCATCAATGCGGTAACATCCATATTAGGTGCGCCTTTGGTGATTTATTTGATGTTGAGAAGATCTAAAATTTCATAATAACTACTTGTTTATTTGTTCCTTCAATACCAAAACAGGTACATCGGCATGATATGATAACTGCTTGCTTAAACTGCTTGAAAATATCTTTTCAAAAAAGTTTAAATGTCTTTTCACAATACACATTAAATCAATCAGTTGATCATCGATAAAAAAGAAAACGCTATCTTCTAATTTTTCATTTAAAACCGTATGAAAACTTACGTTTGTAGCGTTAAATTCTTTTTTCCAACTATTTAAAACTTCCATTGCGCTTGGGTTTTCTTTTCGCAAAACATGCAACACTTTAACATCTGCTTTCAAAGCTGCTGCAATTTTAATAATTTGCTGCAAACCAGCTTTATCACTTTCGCGAAGCATTGTTGCAAAACCAAAATGATTCAAACGTTTAAATGTTGCTTTTTTAGGAACACTTAAAATAGGTATTTCTACATTTTCCATTACATGAACGGTGTTTGACCCTAATAGTTTTTTTTCAAAACCCGAGTTGCCATTGGTTCCCATCACAATAAAATCAATATGTTCTTCGGTAATTATTTTTTGCAGAATTGTAAGCAATATACCTTCTTCAAAAATAAAAGTGAGTGGTATATCGCCGCAATTCAACTGTTCTGCCACTGCTCGCAGTTTAGGAACCTCTTTTTTATAAGTATCAAAATGATTCAACTCAATAGAAGTGTAAACACTTTGAATCAGTTCTGGTTGACCTGCTGAAGTAGTTGAAATAATAGGCATTTCGTAGGTGTTCAACACATAAATTTCTGCATCAATACTTTGTGCTAATTTCAACGCATATACAAAAGCGTTGCTGGCAGTTTCAGAAAAATCTGTTGGGAAAAGAATCTTTTTCATGGCATTAAGGTTGTTGGTTTTGCTGATAGGAAATTACAAAAAAAAATGTAATCATCAAACTATTTTCCCTAAACAAATAGTCGAAACATTTTATATTGGTAGAATTTATAAACTTGGCGTAACTTTGCTATTCAATTCTTTTTTTATGATTTTAAACGATACAATAGTTGCTTTAGCTTCGGCTTCGGGTGCAGGTGCCATAGCCGTGATACGGGTTTCTGGTCCAAAAGCAATAGAAACAGTTGCAAACATATTTCGTTCGGTGAAGGGTAAGGATCTTTTAAAACAGAAATCGCACACCTTGCATTTAGGTTATGTTGTAGAGAATGAAAAGGTTATGGATCAGGTTTTGGTATCCTTGTTTAAAGGTTCCAATTCTTATACAGGCGAGCCAACCGTTGAAATTTCGTGTCATGGCTCAACATTTATTCAACAAGAAATCATACAATTATTGTTAAGGAAAGGTTGCAGAATGGCCACGGCAGGTGAATTTACCATGCGTTCTTTTTTAAACGGAAAAATGGATCTATCACAAGCCGAAGCAGTTGCCGATTTAATTGCATCAGACAACGAAGCATCGCACCAAATAGCCATGCAGCAAATGCGCGGCGGTTTTAGTAACGAAATAGCCAAATTGCGTGAAGAACTGCTAAATTTTGCATCGTTAATCGAATTAGAACTCGATTTTTCAGAGGAAGATGTAGCGTTTGCAGACCGCACAGCTTTTCGAAATTTAGTGGATCGCATTCAATTTGTACTTAAACGATTAATTGACAGTTTTGCCGTTGGAAATGTGATTAAAAACGGAATTCCTGTAGCAATAGTTGGCGAACCAAATGTGGGAAAATCTACGCTTTTAAATGCATTACTAAATGAAGAACGTGCCATTGTATCAGACATTGCCGGCACTACCCGCGACACGATTGAAGATGAATTGGTGATTAATGGAATTGGGTTCCGATTTATTGATACTGCCGGAATTCGAGATACAAAAGACGTAGTGGAAAGCATCGGAATTAAGAAAACGTTCGAAAAAATAGAGCAAGCCCAAGTGGTTTTGTATCTATTTGAAAGTTTAAAGTTTAAAGTTCAAAGCTCGGAATACATTATAGAAATTGAAAAAATAAAAAATCAATTTCCGTTAAAACCTTTGGTTGTTGTGATCAATAAAATGGATTTGCTTTCAGAAGATGAAATTCAAACGATTAAAAAACAACTTGAACCTTTAAACGTTAAGCTTGAAACCATTTCTGCAAAAAATAAAATGGGCATTGAAGAACTGAAAAACACCCTACTATCTTTTGTGAATACAGGTGTGTTGCGAAACAATGAAACTGTAATAACCAATTCGCGCCATTACGATGCATTGCTTAAAGCTTTAGAAGAAATACAAAAGGTGCAGTACGCGCTAGATATGAACATATCTGCCGACCTTATGGCAATCGACATTCGCCAAGCTTTGTACTATTTTGGAGAAATTACTGGCGAAGTAACAAATGATGAATTGTTGGGGAATATTTTTGCGAATTTCTGTATTGGAAAATAAATATAGTTTTCTTTAGTAAGATTTACTTTCTTTTAGTTGATTATCAAATATTTATGTTTGATAGTCATTTTCTTTTTTATACTTTAGCCATACTTTTGTAACAACTATTGTACAACCGATTGTACAAAGTTTTACATATAAATTTATAAATATGAAGTTTTCTGTTAAACAAAAAAAAATCATCTGAAGGAAAAATTAGTTTGTATATTGAGACGTACAAAGGATCTCACATTTATGAAGAAGGAAAACGTAAACACATCAGAGAATTTGAATTCTTAAAACGGTACTTACATGAAAACCCAAAAAATCCTAAGGAAAAAAAGAAAACAAAGAAGCACTTGAGTTTGCTGACCAGGTTCTAACAATTAAGAAAGCGGTAGATTTTGCAGACTTCTAAAAGCATACAGTTCATTACAGAATAGTTTTCAAATGCGTTTTACTTTTCCAACATTTTCATTCTAATTTCTTCCATAAACACAAATAGTTTTCTCTTCCTTCTGTTGTAACCACTTCGTTCAATTTTAGATACAATCTCAAAAACCTTTTGTTTTTATAAAAATTTGATGTTCAAAGTCAATCGATTTATATTCAGCCAAAATAATGAAGATAGTTAAATTGAAATCAGATAGTTTAGGTTTAACGGGTTTAAAATTAAACTCTTTTAATTTTATATTATAAATTGTTGTCTTTATTTTCGGGAGTATTATAGTATAAAATTCTACCATCAAAAGGTGGTTTATGAATTTCAAATATGTTGTTTTTAGCTTTAGTTAATACAGTAACTTCCTTGTAGGTATTATCGGCTTGAAGTGCTTCAATAGTAAATTTTCTATTTTCAGCATCGATACATGTTGTAATATACACAAAGCCTGTTGGTGTTTTTTTAAAATCGTGTTCGGTGAATAATACGGTTTTCATTTTCTTATTTTTTTAGAAAGATTTCATTTTGCCTGCTAATTTTAATCTATTGGTTTATTCAGTTTAAGTATTATGTTGCTGTTTGCTTGGTGATTTGTAGTTTGTTGATTCGGAGCAGCATCATCAACAGTGATATCTGGTTCGTAAAATAAATCAAACGAGTAAATCCCGGGAGGTAATGGATTTTCATTTGGTTCATAGGATATTTTACAATCCTGCTTTAGCGAATTACCTCTACTAAAAATAACACCGTTTTGTAATTTATTTTGATCTAATCCAAAAAGTTCCACATACACATCAGACTGTGGTTTTTCACTGTTTTGCAAGTTATTGTTCATAGATGATTTGTTTTATTTTGTTAAACTATAATTGTATCGTATAAAATAAATAAGTGTTTGTTAGCTGCTAAATTTTTGATTTTTATTCTTTGATTATATCTTTTAAAGAAGTTTTTTTATTCAATACATCCGATTTTTTTACTACGGTCATATCTCCATTAAGTTCCAATACCACGGCACGTACATCCTCAATTTTCTCAATTTTATAACTCCTGATTTCGGCATAAACTTCCTCTTTTGTAATCAGTTCCTTTTGTAGAGCATCGTTTAAAAATTTTCCATTGTAAAATAAAAGGCTTGGTGTGGAATTAATTACTTTTTCCATTGTATCTGATTTTTTAGCAAGAAAAGCTAATAGGTATTGCAACGAGATGATTATAAAAAGACCGGTTAATCCTTCGGCAATCGATACTTTTAATAAAATAATAGACGATAATATAGACCCAAGTGTTACAGATACCACAAAATCGAATGCATTTAATTTGGCTAATGTTCTTTTCCCAGATATTTTAATGAATATAAAGAGGCTTAAATACGCTATTGTTCCACAAATTAGTATGTGGTACAAACTTTCCCAATTTTTGAAGAATAAGTCTTTCATATTTTAAAAATATTTGTGAACAAAAGCACTACAAAAGAGCGCTTATGAAGGTTTAAATTCATTTGATAGGATACGTTTTTATTACGGAATTCTATATATTGGGAACGATTTTAAAAGGATTAAATGCGTTAATTCCCTCTAATAATTGATCCCGATCATTACAATTGTACCATTTTTTTGTGTTGCGGTCAAAAAAAGATAAAACGGTCATGTACACGTTATTTATTCTCCAATTCACCACATAAACTCCTGATTCTTCAGGCTGATTCTCCGGATATTTGCTCCATCTTGCTGTTGCCATAATGCTACAAATTTTATAATTAATGTTTCCATATTTTTTCTGGATTTACTTAGTCAATACCTAACATCATCTCTCCAAAAAACTAAATTGTATAATAATCTATGGGCAAACAATGTTCCATCTTTGCTTATCTTTTGAGTTATAAGTGATTCATTAAAGTAGCACATTTTAAATGCTTACTTACTTGTGGTTTTTATATACACTTTGAGAAATCTTTACCTATTGTTCTTTTTTGAGTTATTGGTCAATTTATACATCTTATTTAAAAATAGTGCTATTTATTTAATATGATTTTTGATTATTTTATAAATAATTATAATTAAAATTGATTTTTATATTGTATTTTAAATTAATAGTGCTTAAAACTACAATTAGAGCTATATTTTTTTGTTAACTGATTGTTATATAGTTTTTTACATAATAGGTTAAAATGATTTCAATATGTTTTAAACCTTGAACCCCGCCGGATTATTGGATAACAAAAGCGGTATAAATATCGCAAACGTTCAAGAATTATGGTCTCGATTTTGTATTTAAGTAAACTAGAACAGTATTAATTGATTTGTAATAAAAACCACTACCATACTCTTTTTTTAACTAAATATAAAAGTTATGGATACAGATAAATTAAATTGCAACGACAGTGAAATCTTAAGCAATAAATTTGATAAGGAACCTAATTATCTTTCAGGGAAAATCATTGATGGTTTAAACGGAAAATTGTTTAGGAGAGATAAAGTGGCTTATAAACCAGATGCTGACAAAGATAATGAATTGGATTATAATGCTAAAAATTGTTAGTTCTATCGAACCTACCAAAAAAAATATTTTATGAAACAGGATGATTGGCATACTATACCAATAGAACTGAGAAAGCGAGTTCCAGAACAGCGAATAGGAAGGTGTACAGACACTTACAGCAGCATAAAAATTGAAGAATGTAATACTTCAGACGCGGTTTATGCCAGTATAAAAAATAGATTGCTCCATGTGAATAATTGGACACTTTATGCGCATTTAACGAATACTGAATTTATACTATTAGATAAAAATGGTAACAGTTCAGACGGATGGGCAACTGAAGGTTTTTTTATAAAAATTAGATTTTCTAAACTTCAAAAAATACTTTTTGCTCCGTATGATTTTGTACACATAGCCCAACTAGTTAACGAATCAAAAATGGTTGGTGATGCATTAGTTATGCAATTGCGACCGGCACACAACCCCAAGAAAAAAGGAAATGAAATAGACCATTTTTTTACTAGTGAAGCTTCGAATACATTTATATTGTACCGTGATGCTACTAAGATTTATTTATCAATTCATGGAAGAAACGAACAAATAAATCTCAATGTATCACATGTAGCAAAAAAAATACGGAATATCACCCTCGCAACCTTTGGTATTTTAGGTATAAGTAACCTGCAATGGAAATCACTTGCAGAAGGATTGTTAAATTATAAGTAGCACAAAAAATGAATGATATATATATTTTATTATACGATGGCGAATGTGGATTCTGTAATTATTGGGTGAATTGGGTGATGCGTAATGATAAAAAAGGGGTTATCAACTTCGCATCTTTGCAAGGAGATTTTGGACAAAATTTTCTTTCAAAAAACAATTTACCTTTAGATAAATTCAACACCTTGTATTTAATTCACCCAAACGGTAAAACATACAAAAAGTCGGATGCTATTTTAAAAATAGGTAGCTTGTTAAAAGGCTGGTATAAATGGTTTGGTATTTTTAAGATAATTCCCAAAGTAATTCGCGATAAAATTTATGATTTAGTAGCAAAGAATCGAAAGCACATCCGTACTGATAACTGCACACTACCAACAAAAGAACAACGTGCACGCTTTATTAATTAGTTAGTTAAACTTTTTAGAAATTAAACAATAATTAAAAATTAAGAATATGAAAAAGGAACAAAAAACAGAAAACCAAAATTCACAAAATACCAGAATGGTAAGCCCTAAAAGTTCAGCTGCTGAAGGCTTAAGATCCTTGTTTATTGATGAACTAAAGGATATTGTGTATGCCGAGCGAGCGCTCTTAAAGGCATTGCCTAAAATGGCTAATAACTGTAGCAGCATCAAACTTAAGAAAGCAATTGAAACTCATGTAAATGTTACAGAACAACAAGTGGAACGTTTGCGTAAAGTTTTTGATATATTAGATGAATCAGACCGAGGAAAAAAATGTGATGCCATGGAGGGTTTGATTAAAGAAGGAGAGAGTATTTTAGAAGAAACCGAACCAGGTGCGGTTCGTGATGCTGCCATTATTTCTGCTTCACAAAAAATAGAGCATTATGAAATTGCTTCCTATGGTACTTTAGTAGCATTTGCAAAAACCTTAGGCGAAGAGGAAGTAGCCTCTTTGCTAGAAGAAACACTGAACGAAGAAAAAGATGCCGATATAACGCTCACGAAAGCAGCTTATAACGACATAAACTTTGATGCCACTGAGCAGGAATAATCTATACAATTAGATGAATCTCCTTAAATAATCGAGGCTTAGATTAAGTTCTAAGCCTTTTGCTTTCTTACACGCTCACTATCATAAAAGCAATGCCATTAATCTTTTTTATCTAAAAGAATCAAAAGAATAGCCAAATGTTTTCTTTTTCAGTATTAACACTTTTTAGAAAAAACGAAGGATTGCTTTCGGTTAACTGCTTAAAATCTTTATTAAAATGCGATGGATCGTAAAATAAATGATCAAAGGTAAGAGTTCTAAGATTCTTAACATTTTTGGAATGTTTAATTGCCTTTCTAAAACGGTGTATGCTTTTGGCAAAACATATGTTACAGATCGTACAGTAAAAAGCTATAAAGAAGCAATTGTGCCCCAGGTTATCATCAATGATTTATCAAACACAAAAAATGATGAGGTAATAAAAGCAGCTTGCAACTGGATTAGAGAAAACAAAATCTTTTAAGCAACATATTATTGTAAGCTTATGGATTTATTATTGTTTAAATACTTTCGCTGCACTTAATTAATCCATAAATAAAAAGATATATAGCAAAAACCAAAATTTTAAGTGAACTAAAAAGAGGTTGCAGTTAGAAAACATACAACCTCTTAATTAACCAAAAAAAACACTTATGAACTGCAAATATAATCATTTTATATGCATGCATATAATTTTTAACTCATTTTTTTTTCTATCAGCGCAGTAGCTTGAAAAGCAGTAATTAGCTATCTTCACAATACCTGTTCAAAACTACATTTAAAGTGTATTTACATGAAAGTTAGTGTTTTATAATTTTGAAGGTGTAAATATGGATTTTTTTTACCTGCTGTGCATTTAGCAGAAATAAATTTTTATTTTGTTTTAACTTCTTTTAAAACGTAAAAATTCAGATATTGAATCGATAATTGAGAAATTTCAGTTTTAATGCGCTTTCTAATTTTAGATTTTGTTTTAGAAAATTGTAGAAAAGTATATTGATTTTTTCTCATAGGAACGGAGAGTTTAACCTCGAAATAATGGAATAAATCTTCCTGAATATTTTGCTGATGCATCCTCTATTACCAATTAATAAACAGTTTTGGAAGTCATGTTTAATGTAGTTCAGATAGTTTACATCGTAAACATTTGGAAGTGAAAAATCATTCTAATGAAAGATTCCGCTTTTGTAAATTCTTTTAAAATAATTTAGTAGTTTAGAATAAGACTGTTCATGTTTTTAATGAATTGACAATCAAATTAATATAATTTTTTTTAATTTAATGAACATGCTCTTTCCTTTTAAATCTGTAAATACACAATAGGTATAATTTCATAAATTTTGACTTAGCAGATGATGATTTTGATTTTTTTAACAAAAAAAATCTCACCTATTTACGGGTTTCCTCATCATATTTTCCTTTCTTTTCGTTTCTTTTGTATTTTAACATTTAGTATATTTACGGACAACATTAAAACACTATCATTATCACAAATGGCTAAAAAAGTTCAAACAAAAAGTACCGAAGAAATCTTATGGGATTCTGCCAATAAATTACGTGGTTCTGTAGAACCGTCTGAATACAAACACGTGGTTTTGAGTCTCATCTTCCTCAAATTTGCGAATGATAAATTTCTGAGACGAAGACAAGAACTCATCAACGAACACAAAGAAGCTTTTTTGGATATTCCCGAATTTTATCAGGCGGAAAATGTGTTTTACCTCCCGTCAGCCTCCCGTTGGTCTTTTATCATCGAGAACGCAAAACAAGAAGATATTACGTTGAAAATTGATTCTGCACTGAAAACCATTGAACGCACCAATAAATCTTTGGAAGGCGCTTTGCCCGACAATTATTTTTCACGCTTAGGTTTGGATCAGTCTAAGTTTTCGGCTTTGTTGGATACCATAAACAATATTGATACGCTAAAAGATGAAGCGCAAGATATTGTGGGGCGTGTGTATGAATATTTCCTGAGCAAATTTGCGATAGCCGAAGGAAAAGGAAAAGGTGAATTCTACACGCCAAAAAGCATTGTGAACCTGATTGCCGAAATGATTGAACCTTACAAAGGAAAAATCTACGATCCTTCTTGCGGTTCGGGTGGTATGTTTGTGCAATCGTTGAAGTTTATTGAAAAACATCAGGGAAACAAAAAAGATATTTCCATTTATGGACAAGAACTGACCAATACCACATTTAAACTGGCAAAAATGAACCTTGCCATTCGTGGCATTTCTGCTAATTTAGGCAATAAAGCAGCCGATACTTTTGGCGATGACCAGCACAAAGAGTTGAAAGCCGACTACATCATGGCAAATCCGCCTTTTAATTTAAAAGATTGGCGTGCTGAAAACGAATTAACAGACGATGCACGTTGGGCAGGATACGAAGTACCGCCAAAGTCTAATGCTAATTATGCATGGATTTTGACCATGATTTCAAAGTTGTCTCAAAATGGAGTTGCCGGATTTATCTTGGCGAACGGTGCACTTTCTGGCGGTGGCGAAGAATATAAAATCCGTAAACAGATTATCGAAAATGATTTGGTGGAAGCTATTGTGATTTTACCACGAGCAATGTTTTATTCTACCGATATTTCGGTTACGCTTTGGATTCTGAACCGCAATAAAAACGAAAGAACGTTTGAAGTGAATGACGGCATTAAAAATTACCGTAACCGCAAAGGCGAAGTGCTGTTTATGGATTTGCGCCAAAAAGGAGAACCATTTGAGAAGAAGTTTGTTCAGTTTGGCGAAGAAGAAATTACAGCAATAGCAACTCATTACCACAATTGGCAACAGCAAAATTGGAAAGAAACCTATCAGGATATTCCTGAATATTCATACAGTGCCAGTCTGGAAGACATCCGTAAAAAAGATTATTCGCTAGTACCTAGTAAATACATTGAGTTTGTAAACCGTGATGAAAACATAGATTACGATACCCAAATGCAAAGTTTACAAAGCGAATTAAAAGACTTGTTTCAGCAAGAAGAAGCATTAAAACACGAAGTTTATAATGTATTTAAAACTTTGGGATATGAGTTATAAAAAGCTAGGAAAATATATTAAATTAATAGATAATCGGAATAGGGATTTATCAGATGCCCCACTATTAGGAGTTTCTGTGCAAAAAAGATTCATAACATCAGTAGCCAATACAATTGGGTCCGATATGTCAAAATATAAATTGATTGAGAAAAATAACTTCGTTTATATACCAGATACATCTAGGAGAGGCGATAAAATAGGTATAGCATTATTAAAAGATTTTGATGAGGCTATGATTTCTCAGGCTTATACCAGTTTTAAAATTATTGATGAAAATGAACTCTCTCCTGATTATTTGATGATGTGGTTCTCACGACCAGAATTTGATCGATATGCGAGATACCATTCTATTGGAAGTGTTAGAGAAGTTTTTGATTGGAAAGATATGTGTGAAGTTGAATTACCTATTCCGAGCATCGAAGAACAGCGAAAGATTGTGGCGCAATACCAAAGCATCGCCAACAAAATAAAAGTCAACGAGCAGATTTGCGAAAAACTGGAAGCCACTGCGCAGGCTTTGTATAAACATTGGTTTGTAGATTTTGAGTTTCCAAGCCCCCTAACCCCCAATGGGGGAATAGTGCCGTATAAATCTTCTGGTGGAAAGATGGTTTGGAATGAAGAACTTGGGAAGGAGATTCCGGAGGGGTGGGAAGTTGGAAAGTTGGAAACAGTTTCTAATTTGAAATACGGTAAAATGTTAGATTCTGATAAATTCCTGACTGCTGGATATCCTGTCTTTTCAGGATATGGAGTTCGAGGATATTATTCAGAGTATATGTACGAAGAACCTCAGATTCTTGTTTTGTGTCGAGGAGTTAGTGGAACAGGAGAAGTAAAATTATCACCAAATTTTTCCTATATAACTAATCTTAGTATAGTCGTCGAATTACAAGAAAATGTTATGAGTAAGTTTTTTACTTATTATTATTTGAAAAATGATGATTTAAGAACCTTAGATAGTGGCTCTGCTCAATCTATGATTACAACGGGAGATTTGTATTTTAGAAATATTTTAAAACCAAAATATACTATCCAAGTACAGTTCGATAATCAAATTTCAAAACTGCATAATTGTAAGGAAATTTTAAAAAGACAAAACCAAAAACTCGCACAACTACAAAGTTTGTTGTTGTCACGTTTGGCGGTTGGGGAGGAAGAAAAGAAAAAGATAGCGGTGTAATGGCGAATTGCAATTCGCCCCAACCGCCCTCAACCGCCCCGACGGAAAAAACTAAAACTGATAACTATTGAAAACTAAAATATTATGATTAATTCGATTACTTTAAAAGGAGTTGCTACTTACGACCCAACAGATGGAGTATTAATTGATAATTTAAAAAAAGTAAATTTCTTATACGGAACAAACGGATGTGGGAAAACTACTTTGTCAAATTTTTTACAAGAATCTGCTAATCCAAAATTTATGAATTGTAAAGTCTCGTGGAAAGATGAGCAACCCATTACGACTTTAGTGTATAATAAAGCCTTTAGAGAACATAATTTCGGGAAAGGAAATATAAATGGAATCTTTACTTTGGGACAAGCAACCACAGATGAAATAAAAGTAATAGAAGAAAAACAAGAAGAATTAAAGAAGTTAAAAGATGAAGGTACAAAAATAAAGGATACCCTTAAAGTTCAGATTGACAAAAAAAACAAAGTAGAAAAAGAATTCACTGAGGAATGCTGGAAAAAAATATACAAAAAGTACGAGAAAGAATTTAAAGATGCTTTTGTAGGTTCAATGAAATCTGGAGAATTATTTAAAACTAGATTTTTAAAAGAATTTTCAAGCAATACTGCCAATTTAGAAAGTATAGAATTATTAAGAGAAAAAGCAAAAACTATATTTGGAGAAGTTCCTCAAAAAATAATACCAATTAATGATTTTAGTTATGAAAATATTTTATTTATTGAAAAGGACTCAATTTGGAATAAAATAATAGTTGGAAAAGCAGATGTAGATATAGCTAAATTAATTCAGAAGTTAAATATCAATGATTGGGTAAATGAAGGTAGAAATTATATAGAGGAAGATGAAACTTGTCCATTCTGTCAGCAACAGACAATAACAGAAGATTTTAGGAATCAGTTAGAAAGTTTCTTTGATGAAGTGTATGTAAATGATTTAAAAAAGATAAAAGACTTAAAGCAAGAATATAATAACAGTAATGAAAACATTATTAATGAACTGAATTCTATTGAAACAGAGCATAAGAATCTAAAAGGCTCTAAGTTGGACATTAATAAATTTTCCGCATACCTAAAAACGTTAATTAGTCAAAATACTACTAATAATGAACTTCTAAATAGTAAAATAAAAGAACCTAGTCGTAAAATAGAACTTGTTTCGCTTAAAGAGCAATTAGATTTAATTAAAAAACTGATTGATACTGCAAATCAAGAAATTAAAAAACACAATGAAATAGTAGAGAATTTTATTTCAGAGAAAAACAAGTTAATTCAGGAGATATGGAAATTTCTAGTTGAGGAATTTAGGGTTGATATTACAAAGTATAATTCAAATATTACTGGACTTGATAGCGGAATATCAAAATTAGAAGCAAATAGGACTTTAAAGTTAGAAGCATATAAAGCACTAAAAAGTGAAATTACAAAGCTTAGCAAAAACGTTACAAGTATTCAACCAACAGTAGATGAAATAAACAAACTTTTAAAGGCATACGGATTTTTAAATTTTAAAATTGTACCCGCAACTGAAGATGGCTTTTATCAAATACAGAGAGAAGATGGCGAAATAGCAGAAACAACTTTAAGCGAGGGTGAAATTACTTTTATTACTTTCCTTTATTACTTACAACTTGCGAAAGGAGGACTTGATGAAAATACAGTAAATGATGACCGTATTTTGGTAATCGATGATCCAATATCAAGTTTAGATAGTAATGTTTTATTTGTCGTAAGTACATTAATTAAAGAAATATTAAAAGAAGTACGAAACGATATTGGTAGTATTAAACAAGTGATTCTCTTAACCCATAATATTTATTTTCATAAAGAAGCATCCTTCGAAGGTATTAATAGAGGTAAGGGAGAGAAAAATCAATATTATATACTTCGAAAAGTAAACTCCGTTACTAAATCGTATTCATACTTAGACAAAAATCCAATTTCTTCTTCTTATGAATTATTGTGGAATGAAATAAAGGATTACGAAAAGAATTCAGGTATTACTGTTCAAAATGCAATGAGAAGAGTAATCGAAAATTACTTTAGTATTTTAGGAAACAAAAGAGATGAGACATTGTTGTCAAAATTCCCTAATCCGCAAGAAAAGGAAATTTTCAGATCATTGTTAAGTTGGATAAACGAGGGATCGCATACATTACCAGATGATTTATACGTTGAGCTGCCAGATCAATCTATAGAAACATATTTAAAAGTGTTTAAGGAAATATTTCTTTATACTCATAATATTGGTCACTATAATATGATGATGGGTATTGAAGAAAATGAAGATATTTATTAAATCCTATTTTGAATTAATTAGCTTCCGATTAGAAAAATAAAAATGCCAAACTACAATCCCCAAAAACACCATCGCCGTTCGATACGTTTACAAGGTTATGATTATAGCCAGGAAGGATTGTATTTTATCACGATTTGTTGTCAGGATAGAGCGCATTTGTTTGGGAAGGTTGTAAGCGGAGAAATGATATTGAACAGTTATGGAGAAATAGCACAAAAAGAGTGGCGAAATACAAGTGCAATTAGAGATAATGTTTTGTTGCACGAATTTGTCGTGATGCCTAATCATTTTCATTCAATCATAGAAATAAAATTTCAAAAAGGAAATAATGAGATTGGGAAATTTCAATCGCCATCACAAACGGTGGGAGCAATTATCAGAGGATATAAAATAGCAACGATAAAAAAAATAAAAGATTATATTTTAAATATAGGCGAAAAATCTTCAGGAAGAACGAGCGAAAAAATAAACAGTACGGGCGAATTGCAATTCGCCCCAATCGCCCCAACAGAAAAGATAAAAGAATTAGATTTTAAGATTTGGCAAAGGAATTATTATGAGCATATTATCAGAAGCGAACAGGCTTACGAAAGAATTTCTGACTATATTAGAAATAATCCGAAACGCTGGAACGATGATAAATTTTATTGAATATAATAATTTCGTAGTTGGGGCGAATTGCAATTCGCCCCAACGATTCGCCCCAACGATTCGCCCCAATTAATTAAAAAAAATGAAATACACCGAATCTCAATTAGAACAAGCTTTTATTAGCCTTTTGGAAACAGAAGGTTATCAATATATCAACGGAAAAGAATTGGTTAGACCTTCCAATCAAGAAGTCTTAATAAATGATGATTTACGTGCTTTTTTGTTGGGTCGATATTCCGATTTAGAAGAGATTGAACTGGAAAGTATCATCAATGAAATTGCTTTTCAATCGGCTTCTAATTTATATGAATCTAACAAATACATTTGTAAATTATTGGCAGATGGTTTGGTATTTAAACGAAACGATCCGTCAAAAAAAGATGTACATATTCGGTATATCGATATAGAAAATATCAAACAAAACTCGTTTAAAATTGTCAATCAATTAGAAATTCAAGGTTCGGAATTGCGTATTCCCGATTTAATTTTGTACATCAATGGCATTCCAGTAGTGGTGTTTGAGTTTAAAACCGCTATTGAGGAGGAAATTACCATTTACGATGCTTTTAAACAATTAACAGTTCGTTACCGCAGGGCTATTCCGGAACTGATGAAATACAATGTGTTTTGTGTAATTAGTGATGGGGTAAACAACAAAGCAGGAACGGTATTTTCTCCTTACGAATTCTTTTATGGTTGGAATAAAATTACAGGCGATGAGAAAAAAGCGTTGACAGGAATTGACACCACAACTTCAATTGTTCACGGAATGTTGAACCAAAGACGACTGGTGGATATTATTCACCATTTTGTTTTATTTCCGGATACTTCAAAAAGCGAACTTAAAATTCTGACACGTTATCCGCAATATTACGCATCGAATAAATTATATCAAAATATTTTAAAACACCGCAAACCGGAAGGTGATGGTAAGGGTGGAACGTATTTTGGCGCAACAGGCTGTGGTAAAAGTTATACCATGTTATATCTTTCGAGGTTATTAATGCGTTCAACCGATTTTGCAAGTCCAACCATCATCATCATTTCAGATCGTACCGATTTAGATGACCAATTATCAAAGGATTTTACCAATGCCAAAAAATTTATTGGCGATGAAAACATCGTCAATATTGAATCAAGAGCTGATTTAAGAGATCGTCTACGAGGAATTGAAAGTGGCGGTGTGTATTTAACAACGGTGCAAAAGTTTGCGGAAGACGCCGAAATTTTATCCGATAGAACCAATATCATTTGTATTTCAGATGAAGCCCATCGTTCCCAAGTCAATTTAGATTTGAAAGTAAAAATTGACGAAGAGAAAGGTGTCACGAAATCGTATGGTTTTGCCAAATACCTGCACGATTCTTTACCCAATGCAACCTATGTAGGTTTTACCGGAACACCAATTGATAAAACGTTGGAAGTATTTGGTGACGTGGTAGATCAATATACGATGTTTGAATCGGTAAATGATGAAATTACGGTTCGTTTGGTGTATGAAGGTCGGGCTGCAAAAGTGAATTTAGATTACAATAAAGTTCAGGAAATTGAACAATATTATGAAAATGCAGTGGCAGAAGGCGCTTCGGAATATCATGTAGAAGCCAGTCAAAAAGCCATTGCCAAAATGGAAGTCGTTTTAGGCGATGGTGACCGTATAAAAGCTATTGCGAAAGATTTTGTGGAACATTATGAAAATCGTTTGGAAGAAAACGCAACGGTAGCCGGCAAAGTAATGTTTGTTTGTGCATCTCGTGGTATCGCTTACAAATTATTTAAAGAGATTTTAGCTTTACGACCTCAGTGGGGTGAAATGATGCTTCCTGAAGGTTTAACCGAAAAAGAACAAAAGGAAATCAAGCCTATAGAGCGTGTAAAGTTGATTATGACACGTAATAAAGATGATGAAAAGGAATTGTGGGATTTATTAGGTAGTAAAGAAGATCGCAAAGAACTGGATCGACAGTTTAAGCAAATCAACTCTAATTTTAAAATTGCCATTGTGGTGGATATGTGGTTAACAGGTTTTGATGTTCCTTTTTTAGATACGATTTATATTGACAAACCTTTACAAACGCATAATTTAATACAGACTATTTCGCGTGTAAATCGTAAATACCAAGGAAAAGATCGTGGTTTGGTAGTTGATTATATCGGCATCAAAAAGAATCTGAATCATGCCCTAAGTATGTTTAATAGCCAAACTGCCGATGATGATTTTGAAGATATTTCGCAGGCGGAAATATTGGTTAGAGACCAATTGGATTTATTAGGCAAATTTTTTCATCGCTTTGATACAAAAGATTATTTCGAAGGCTCGCCTATTCAGCGTTTAAACTGTTTAAACAGCGCTTCGGAATTTGTATTACAAACCGAAGAATCAGAAAAGTTTTTTGTGAACCTAACCAAAAAGTTAAAATCTTCCTACAATTTAGTCAGCGGTTCAGAATTGTTTACAGAAAAAGAAGTAGATGAAATTCATTTTTACTTTGCCGTAAAATCAATTGTGGTGAAACTAACAAAAGGCGAAGCACCCGATACAGCTCAGATGAACCTTAAAGTTGCTAAGTTGGTAGAAGAAGCCATTATTTCAGAAGGAGTCGAAGAGATTTTTAAATTAGATGACAATAAAGCCAATGCCATTGATTTGTTCAATGATAAATTCATCGAGAAAATAGCTAATTTAGAATTACCCAATACAAAAATCAAAATATTAGAACGCTTGTTGAAGCAGGCAATCAACGATTTTAAAAAAGTAAACAAAGTAAAAGGACAAGATTTTTCCGAACGATTACAATCGATCATTAACCGATATAACGAACGCAGCGAAGGCGATATCTTAGATTATGAAGGCATCCAGTTTGATACCGCCGAGCAAATGCTGAATCTCATCATAAAACTACGAATAGAAATGGATTCTTTCCAAGATTTAGGGATTGATTACGAAGAAAAAGCCTTTTATGATATTTTGGATATGATCTGCAAACAATATGGTTTTGAATTTGAGAAAGACAAAATGCTGGAACTTGCCCGAGAAATCAAAAAGATTGTAGATAACAACGCTAAATATCCCGATTGGAGTGATCGGGACGACATTAAAGCGCAACTCAAAATGGACATCATCATCAAACTACACGAGTTTGGTTATCCACCCATTACACAAGAAGATGTATATAAAAATGTACTTGAACAAGCAGAGAATTTTAAGAAGAATAGGTAGATATGAAAAAAAGTTTTCAATGAGTGGTACAGAAACCACCTCAAAAATATTGTTCCAGAAATTTTAGAGTTTTGGGAAGATAAAACTGGACAAAATTGCAATTCTTGGGATGTAAAAAAGATGCGGACTAAATGGGGTTCTTGTATTATTGAAAAAAGAAAAACACTATTAAACCTTGAACTTGCTAAAAAGCCAAGGCATTGTTTAGAGTATGTGATTGTTCACGAGTTAATACATTTTATAGAACGCAATCACAATGATAATTTTAAGGCTCTTTTAAGCAGGTTTATGCCTAACTGGAAGACCTACAAGAGAGAACTAAACGATTTACCTGTGGCTTATTAGTTTTCTCATACTTTTGATACTATCAAATGATACTATAATAAATGAAATCGAGTTTATGAGATTGCATCAAACAATATTAAAAAAATAGTAAGTAGCGGATGAAATCACCTTATCAGATTACCGATGCCTTATTAAAATTAGTTGTGGAATCACTCATCAAGCAAAAACAAGATGACCATTACAACAAATTATTTGAATACGATAAAAAAGGAAATTCAACACCATTTATAGAGTTTATGTTGGAAATTATTTCAGCGTCATTAAACGGACTTTTGCAATCGCAATCTGTAACACTTCATACAGAGGATAGAATACGCTTATTTGCAGTCAAAATTGACAAAAACATGTTCAGCATAAACCTATAAATCAAAAAAAACACCTGCAAAAATACTTTTGCAAGTGTTTAATTTTGTCTAATAAATCGAGTGTTGATTTTAGAACTAATTTTTATTTAAAAAGAATTATCTTTTAGCGGTGATTTCGGCAATTTTTACAATAACTTGTGTAGCTTTCATGATACTTTCAACTGGAACATACTCGTACTTTCCGTGAAAGTTGTGTCCGCCTGCAAAAATATTTGGACAAGGTAATCCCATATACGAAAGCTGTGAGCCATCCGTACCACCACGAATTGGTTTTATAATTGGTTTTATATTTAATTCTTTCATCGCTTGCTCAGCAATATCAACAATATGCATCACAGGTTCAACCTTTTCTTTCATATTATAATACTGGTCTTTAATTTCACATTCAACGATTTTATCACCAAATTTCTCAGCGTATTTTTTGTTGAATTTGTTTACCATTTCGCGGATTAACTTTTTACGCTTTTTAAATTTTTTCATACTGTGGTCGCGAATAATCATGTGCACTTCTGTTTCTTCGATTGATCCATGAATATCGTTTACATGAAAGAAGCCCTCATAACCGGTAGTTTTTTCTGGCACTTCTTTGCTTGGTAATTTAGATATGAATTTATTTGCCAAAAGCATAGAATTAATCATTTTTCCTTTTGCATATCCTGGGTGTACACTTTTTCCTTTAAAGATTAATTTTACACCTGCAGCATTAAAATTTTCGTATTCTAATTCACCAATTTGGCTTCCGTCCATGGTGTATGCCCAATCAGCTGCAAATTTTGCTACATCGAATTTATGGGCTCCTCGGCCAATTTCTTCATCGGGTGTAAAGCCAATTCGGATTTTGCCATGTTTAATCTCTGGGTGCTGGATCAGATATTCCATAGCGGATACAATCTCACAAATACCTGCTTTGTCATCTGCACCTAACAACGTTGTTCCGTCTGTTGTTATTAGTGTTTGCCCTTTATATTGCAACAAGTCATCAAAATAATTTGGGGATAGAATAATGTTTTCTTCCTTGTTTAATACAATATCACCACCGTCGTAGTTATGTACAATTTGGGGTTTTACATTTGCACCAGTAAAATCGGGCGATGTATCAAAATGCGAAACAAAACCAATTGTTGGCACATCGTGCGATACGTTACTTGGCAATGTTGCCATGATGTATGCGTTTTCATCAATCGTTACATCTTCCATACCAATCTGTTTCAGCTCTTCCACTAATTGGTTGGCTAAATCCCATTGTTTTTTGGTTGATGGTGTAGTTTCTGAATTTGGATCCGATTCTGTATCTACGGTCACGTAACTTACAAATCGGTCAATAATATGTTGTTTATTTTCCATTTTTAAAATTTAAGTTTTACAAAAATATTAAAAAGGAACAATTAAAAGAAGTGTAATGCAGTTTATTTAAGGTAGATAAAACAAAAAAAGCCTAACAATATGTTAAGCTTTTTTGTGGGGAGAGCAGGATTCGAACCTGCGAAGGTTTCCCAACGGATTTACAGTCCGTCCTCGTTGGCCGCTTGAGTATCTCCCCAGACCATTTTTGCGGAGAAAGAGGGATTCGAACCCCCGGACCTGTTACAGTCAACAGTTTTCAAGACTGCCGCATTCGACCACTCTGCCATTTCTCCTTAACGTTGTTTCCTTCGTTAATTGTGATGCAAATATAGAGGGAATTTCCTATTCTGCAAGGGCTTTTGTGTGTTTTTTTTTATTTTTTTTATAACTGTTTCATTTTCAGAAATAAAAAAACAAAATTATTTTTTTGTGGGATAAACGTCTTTAATAAGCACTTTGTCGCTGTAATTGATCATTTCTACAGTAATAGGTTCTTTTTGAGCATTTTGTCCTTCAATAACGTATAATTTACCATTTTGCTCGGCAATGTTGCTTCTGTCAAAATCTACATCACCGTGGGTTAAGCACATTTTAATATCGTTCATATCTACCACCGATTGGTCGAAACTTGTTTGTGCTTTATCAGAAATTGTTAATGGTTTTGAACGTAAATCTTTTAAAACCCTACAATTGGGTAGGTAGCAAAACTCCGTATCTTTTGCATCGAAAAAATAGAATACAATGATACCGCCAATTAAAAGTCCTAATAAATAGTAAGCGAAACGCTGTGAAAATTTCATATTAAAATAATTTTGCCAAAAGTACAACTATTCTCATTTAAAGCACTATTAAATTAATGTCTTTATAATTTAAGTGAAACCATTTGCCTATTGCTTCGTTAACCAAAATTCCTTTGTACATATAAATTCCCGAACGAATGGTGTTGTCGTAGCTCACCGCATCATCTATAGAACCGTTTTCACTTAAATCAAGCAAATAGGGCGATATAATGTTGCTTATAGCCAAAGAGGCTGTTTTAGAATATTTTGCTGTGATATTGGGCACTCCATAATGAATCACGCCATATTTTGTGATAGTTGGTTTTTCGTGTGTGGTTACTTCCGATGTTTCAAAACAACCACCATTGTCTATGCAAACATCTATAATCACAGCACCTGGTTTCATGCGTTGCACCATTTCTTCTGTTACCAAAATAGGGGAGCGGTTGCAACCTTTTACGGCGCCAATGGCCACATCGCAACGCATAAGCGCTTTTGAAAGTACTTTTTCTTGTATGGTTGATGTGAAGACTTGTGTGGGTAGTGTTTTTTGTAAACGTTTTAATTTGTGAATATTATTGTCAAACACTTTCACGTTTACGCCTAAAGCCAATGCTGTTCGTATGGCCGATTCTGCCACCAAACCTGCCCCAAGAATAACAACTTCTGTTGGAGGCACACCGGCTACATTGCCAAAAAGCAATCCTTTGCCACCATTCATTCTGCACATATAATCGGCAGCAATTTGAATTGAAGCAATTCCGGCAATTTGGCTTATTGCATCTAAAAACGGATAAGCGTTGTAGCGGTCTTTGATGAATTCATAACACAAAGCAGTAATTTTCTTTTTTTCGAGTGCTGCGAAATATTCCTTTGTTTGCGTTTTTAATTGTATGGCTGAAAACAGATAGGTTTTGGGTTTCATGAGCCGTATTTCTTCTATTGTAGGTGGTTCTACTTTTAATAGAATAGGGCAGCCGAAAACTTTTTCTTTGTCGTGGGTAATTACAGCACCTGCTTCGCTGTACTTTTTATCGTCATAACTAGCTTCTACACCCGCACCTGCTTCAATCAATACTTTGTGTCCGGCTTTTACAAGCATATTTACCGATTCGGGTGTAAGGCACACCCTTTTTTCAATTTTAAAATCTTCTTTGGGAATGCCAATAAAAAGTTGTCCGCGTTTTTTACGGATTTCCAGTTTTTCCTCTTGAGGAATTAATTGCGATTTTGAAAAAGGGCTCATTGTATCCATAAATTATTCAAAATTTAATTCGCGTGTGTGTTCATTTATTATTCTGATCGAAACTTTGTGGGTTTCATCGGGTATTACATCCATAGCCATTTCGGGCCATTCTACAAAACACCACACATTTTCAGTAAAATATTCATCTAATCCCATATCATAAGCTTCTTCTTGATTTTTTAATCGATACAAATCAAAATGAAAAACCTTGCCTTGATCTCCGAAATATTCGTTTACAATTGAAAAAGTAGGACTGTTTGCCATATCGTTTACACCCAAATTTTTTGCAAGTGCTTTGATCAACGTGGTTTTTCCTGCACCCATTTGTGCTTCAAAAAGCCATGTTTTGTGCGTGCTGCTATTGATTAACTTCTTCGCCACTTCATCTAAATTTTGGATAGAGTAGGTAATGGTCATTTTTTACTTTTTTGGTGTTAATGTAATAAATGGTATAATCATTTCTTCTAGCGAAATTCCTCCGTGCTGATAAGTATTTTTAAAATAACTCACATAATAATTATAGTTGTTAATATACGCCAAAAAATAATCGCTTTTAGCAAAGATATACGAACTACTGATATTTATCGCCGGTAATTGTACTTTTTTAGGATCTTTCACCACATATACATCTTTTGGTTCATAGGTTAGTGATTTCCCTGTTTTATAACGCAAATTTAAACTTGTGTTTTTGTCACCTATCACTTGCGACGGATTTTTACAGTTAATGGTACCGTGATCGGTTGTGATAATTAGTTTAAAACCGTTGTTTTGTGCTTGTTGAATAATATCTAATAACGGAGAGTTTTTAAACCAGCTTTGAGTAAGCGAACGATACGCTTTATCGGTTGATGCTAATTCTTTTATAACTTCCATTTCGGTTTTTGCATGCGATATCATATCCACAAAATTATAAACCAATGCAATTAACTTATTGTCTTTCATTGATTTAAAATTATCTGCGAATTTTTTGCCGTCTTTTAAATTGGTGATTTTATGGTATTCGTGTTTAATGTTTATGCGCAAACGTTTTAATTGCTCTTCTAGGAAATTGGCTTCAAAAAGATTTTTTCCGCCATCGTCTGTATCGTTTTTCCAATATTGTGGCAATTGTTTTTCCATTTCTAGGGGCGTTAATCCAGAAAAAATGGCGTTTCGGGCATATTGAGTTGCTGTGGGTAGTATTGAAAAATAATAATCTTCTTTTGATACTTTATAATGTTGGTTCACGATGCCTTCAAATGCTTTCCATTGATCGTATCGCAAATTATCAATCACAATAAATAAGATATTTTCTTCGCCACGAAGCTCAGGAACTACTTTTCTTACGAATAATTTGTGCGAAAATAATGGGGCAGTTTCTTCATCATTGATCCAATCTTCGTAGTTTTTTTCTACAAATTTACCAAACTGAATATTGGCTTCTTCTTTTTGGCGTTCTAGAATCTCCGCCAAATTTTGATCTTCAATGTTTTCTAATTGCATTTCCCAAAAAATCAAACGCTTGTACAAATCGGCCCAATCTTGGTGCGAATTTGCATGCATCATATCCATCGCAATTTTTCGAAATTCTTTTTGATAATCTAAAGAAGTTTTTTCGGAAACCAACCTTGAATGGTCTAAATTCTTTTTTAAACTCAATAATATTTGATTGGGATTTACGGGTTTTATCAAATAATCGGCAATTTTAGAACCAATGGCTTCATCCATTATATATTCTTCTTCACTCTTTGTAATCATTATAATAGGAGTGGTCGATTTTTTTTCTTTTAGTTCTGCCAAAGTTTCCAAACCAGTAATTCCCGGCATGTTTTCATCTAAAAAAACAATGTCAAAATTGTCTTCATCGAACAAATCAATCGCATCTTGCCCATTGGTAGCAGTAGTTACTTGGTAGCCTTTCTTTTCTAAAAATAGTATATGTGGTTTTAAAAGGTCAATTTCGTCATCAACCCATAATATTTTAATTTCGTTCATAGCAATAATGTTTTAACCTTTTAAATGTAAAAGGGTATCAAGGCTTAAATGTACTAAAAAAACTTCTATCCATTTCTTAAAAAACACCTAAAAATTGCAAGGGTTATTTAATGCAAAAATGTTATAAACCTGAGTTCGATTAATCAGAACATTGTTAACTGATTTGTTTTTAGTTCATTATATTGTATTGAAGGTTTTTTAGGAAAAAATGAATAAGCAATTAGACCCGAAATAAGGTTTGTAAGAAAGTTTCCTATAGATCTATGTCTTGAATGTTCAATTTGACACATATTTTTCAATTCATCGTTAACTGTTTCAATAACAGAACGTTTTCTCAATAGTATTTTGTCAGACAAGGTCATTAAACAGTTTTTCATATTGTTTTTAAGTTGTGTGATTAGATGAACACCATCAACAAATAATATGTCTGCAATTTTTTTAGAGATATACCCTTTATCTGCAAAGAGTTTTCCGAAAATCCCTTTGAGAAATCCTTCATTTTTAAGAGGTTCACGGTCATCTACATTGGCTTGTGTAATAGTAAAGCTTAGAATTTCACCCTTTTCATTGATAATTAAGTGAAGCTTGAACCCATAGAACCACCCCATAGTGGACTTGCCTACGGTAGCTATATCTTTGAACACTTTATTGTTTTTGATTCGCTTGTTTTTACAAACCCTTACTGGAGTGGAATCAACAAATGAAATACCTGTACAATTGCCCATACAGCAGGTTTTTAAAAACATTGTGAGCGGAAGTATGTTGGATTGCATAAGCTCTGTAAATCTATTGTAAGACACTGTTTTAGGAAACTCAGCTTGCATATGTTTTTGAATATAGAAAATGTAAAAGTGCTTAAAGCATCTGAAACCGCTCAAATGAAAAAGAATCATAATACTTATTATTTCACTGGGTGACATCATTGGGGGTCTTTTAGATTTGTTTCCAATACTGTTTTTTTCAAGAAAAGGAAAAAATTGCTGGCAAAATTCATCAACAAGACAAAAAATTTCTGTAATTTTATCGAAATTAATCATAAGAAATAGTTGTTTAAATGTTTAACAATCAGATAATTAAATATACAACTATTTCTTTTTTTATACAATATATTTATCCTAAATAATAATAATCGAACTCAGGTTATAAATATTTTGTTTTTCGGTACATTTGTACCACTTATTAATAAAAACAACAGCAATAAACCGCTGGGTTAACTAAAAATTTTAAATGAATTATTCTTTTGTAATACCTATATACAACCGTCCGGAGGAAATGGAAGAATTGCTTTACAGTTTATCCAAACAAACCTATACCGATTATTTTGAAGTGGTGGTGGTGGAAGATGGATCAACTATTGATTGCCGTGAGGTGGTGAACAGATACAGCGATCAACTAAACATTGCTTACCACTATAAAGATAATTCCGGTCCGGGCGATTCGCGCAATTATGGCATGAAAGTGGCAAAAGGAGATTATTTCATAATTTTGGATTCAGATTGTATTCTTCCACCCAATTATTTAACGGAAGTGCATGCGTATCTCACTAACAATTATGTAGATTGTTTTGGCGGACCCGATGCTGCACATGAATCGTTTTCTGATGTTCAAAAGGCAATTAACCAAGTAATGACATCGGTTTTAACAACAGGTGGCGTTCGCGGAGCATCTGAAAAATTAGGTAAGTTTCAACCACGAAGTTTCAATATGGGAATTTCTAAAAAAGCATTTATGGAATCGAAAGGTTTTGGAAAAATTCATCCTGGCGAAGATCCCGATTTATCGATACGCTTGTGGAAATTGCATTTTAAAACTGCTTTAATAACAAATGCTTATGTTTTCCACAAACGCAGAATCGATTGGGAAAAATTCTACAAACAAGTAAATAAATTTGGAAAGGCACGCCCTATTTTAAACCAGCGCTATCCTGAATACAACAAAATCACCTATTGGTTTCCGTCGTTGTTTATTGTTGGGTTTTGCTTTTCGGTTTTGGCTATTTTTCTAGGAATATATGTATTCATTGCATTGTATGTGTTCTATTTTTTGGCATTATTCATGCAAAGTTTAGTTGCAACAAAAAGCTTAAAAATAAGTTTTTTAACTATAATTGCAAGTTTTATTCAATTTTTTGGATATGGGGCAGGGTTTTTGTATAGTTATTTTCTGTTAAATATAAAAAAGGAGGATGCTGTTGAAGCAATGCCCGAAATGTTTTTTAAATAAATGACAAAGATTATTGGAGTTACCGGCGGGATTGGTAGTGGAAAAACCACCGTGATTAATTATATCCAATCAAAAGGCTACGCCGTTTATGTGGCCGATGACGCGGGTAGAGAAGTGATGAAAAAGCCCGAAATCATTGAAAAAGTACAACAACTTTTCAATAATGATGTGTTGCAAAACGATGGTTTTTTAGATCGATCCAAAATTGCAAAATTGGTTTTCAATGATGCCCAACTTTTGAAACAATTGAACCAGATTGTTCATCCGGCAGTGAAGATTGATTTTAAAAATTTTCTTGAACGTAATCAGCACCAGCCTTTTGTTTTTAAAGAAACTGCTGTTTTGTTTGAATCGGGTGCATATAAAGAATGTAGTGCCACTATATTAATTACTGCTCCTTTAGAAATTCGTATGCAACGTGTTATGAAAAGAGATCAGGTTACAAAACAAGAAGTATTAAACAGGGTAAAAAACCAACTACCTGATGAAGAGAAATCGCTCTTAGCTACTTTCGTTGTTGAGAATATCGATTTAAACGAAACATTTAAGAGTGTTGACGATGTTTTAGAAAAAATTAAAACAATTTGATTTTTAATGTTAACTTTAGGTTAAAAGCACTATTTTTGAATTGTTAAAATGTTAAATTTGAAGTATAGTTTAAAAAAATAATGAATAAATACAGGTTTCAGTTTTTAATTGTGCTAATGAGCTTGGCTTTATTAGGCATCATTTTAATACAACTTTATTGGATCAGTGCAAGCTATCAAAACAATGATATTCAATTTCAGCACTTGGTAAATCAAACCATTGGTAAGGTGGCCGATAAAGTAAAAGAAAAAGAACGATATGCATTTAACAAGAAGTTTTATGAATATCAAACAAAAACAGGAAAAGCACTAGATAAAAAAGCCATAAAGGAGATATTTTATATC
The DNA here is from genome assembly GCF_024628805.1 of Paenimyroides aestuarii. Lineage (NCBI taxonomy): Bacteria > Pseudomonadati > Bacteroidota > Flavobacteriia > Flavobacteriales > Flavobacteriaceae > Paenimyroides > Paenimyroides aestuarii. The sequence continues at coordinate 2,328,615 of NZ_CP102382.1, forward strand.
GAAAAAGACAACAGAACCAATCAAGAAATTGTTTATTCAAACATCATATCGGTTGAAAATATTAAAGATTTCAACTTTGGAAAAAAGTTCATTGACAGTGCCAGCGGATCAAAAAAAGATTATAAAAATTATATAAGCAGTAGCAAAACAGAAATATATAAAGGAAAAGAACAACCTATCGACGGATTAGAACCAGGTGTTCACAGGTCTTTAAATACGCAAAACAAACCCGATGAAGTAATTAAAAAAGAAGGGAATGTGGTAGAGTTTTTTGATATTTATTATAACGATATTGTATCCACCTATCCCATTGAAGAGCGCTTAGACAACAAAGTGTTGCAATCACTATTGAAGCAAGAGCTCGCAAATAGGAAACTTACTACCAATTTTGAATATGCTGTTTTTAATAACGGATTAGAAACATCTGTGAAATCGGGTAAATTTGTTTTCAACGAAAAAAACACCTATTCAGTGCCTATTTTAACCGATTTAGAAAATCGATCAAAATACCAACTGTATATTAGTTTTCCGCAGAAATCAAAATTTTTAGTATCCGATTTATTGCCTTTCATTCTGATATCCTTATTGTTTACAATTGTTATCATTGCGGCCTATTACAGTGCTATTAGACAATTAATCACTCAAAGGCAGATTTCAGAGATAAAGAATGACTTTATCAACAATATGACACACGAGTTTAAAACACCTATTGCAACCATAAACCTTGCTTTAGATGCCATTAAAAACCCAAAAATCATAAGCGATGAAGAAAAAGTGTTGCGCTATGTGCAAATGATCCGCGACGAAAACAAACGCATGCACGCACAAATTGAAAACATATTAAGAATATCGAAATTAGAGAAAAAAGAATTAGATATTCCCAAAGAAAAAGTAGAATTAACCGAGGTGCTCGAAGTTGCTATAGACCACGTTTCTTTGTTGATTGAAGACCGCGAAGGCGAATTGAACACGCATTTCAACACCACAAGAGATACCGTTCTAATAAACCCAACACATTTTACAAGCGTTTTTGTAAATATTTTAGACAACGCTATTAAATATTCGCCCAATGCCCCAGTTATTGATATTTATACCGAAAATGTAAAAGACACCATTATCGTACGAATAAAAGACAAAGGAGCAGGAATGAGTAAAGCTGCAACCAAAAAGATTTTTGATAAGTTTTACCGCGAACACACCGGCGATTTGCACAATGTGAAAGGACACGGTTTAGGCTTGGCTTATGTGAAACAAATCGTAGATGACCACAATGCACAAGTGTATGTGGAAAGCGAAAAAGGAAAAGGCAGCACCTTTATTATCAAAATACCATTAATAAATTAAAACGAAACAACAAATAGTGTAAATATGGAAACAAACAACAAAAAAATCTTACTAGTAGAAGATGATCCAAATTTCGGATCTATTTTAAAAGATTATTTAATAATGAACGATTTCGAGGTAACTCTTGCCAAAAACGGTATGGAAGGATTCGAAAAATTTAAGAAAGACACCTTCGATTTATGCATTCTAGATGTAATGATGCCTTATAAAGACGGTTTTACATTGGCGCGCGAAATTAGAGATAAAAATAAGGAAATTCCGCTTATCTTCTTAACTGCCAAAACAATGAAAGAAGACGTTTTGAAAGGATACAAAGTAGGAGCAGACGATTATTTAAACAAACCATTCGATTCTGAAGTTTTACTAATGAAGATTAAAGCAATTATGCAACGCAAATCATCGGAAGTAAAAGCAGAAAATACTAAATTCGAATTTCAAATCGGTAAGTTTAATTTGAATTCCAAACTTCGCTTTTTAACATTCGAAAACGAAGAACCTATCAAATTGTCACCAAAAGAGAATGAATTGTTGAAAATGTTGGCTCTTTATGAAAACGATTTAATGCCACGCGAAGTAGCCTTAACAAAAATATGGCGCGATGACAATTATTTCACATCAAGAAGTATGGACGTGTACATTGCCAAATTACGAAAATACTTAAAGCCCGATGAAAATGTAGAGATTTTAAACATCCACGGCGAAGGTTTCCGATTGGTAATTAAAAATAAGGAGTAATATATTAAACTCAAAGTATGAAAAATGCCCCAATTAGTTTCTTGCTATTTGGGGCATTTCCATCACCCCCAACTAAAATTTTCCACATTAAAAAGGGCATCTTAAATTGCGCATTTATTTGTCAAATTTTAAAAAAATACCTACATTGTACTTTTAAAACTCTTATAAAACATGCTTCAAATTATTAACCAAATTTTTGAAATCGAAAAAAAATCCAGCGATCAAAACATTTCCCTTTTTGAACGAAATTTTGAACGTATTCATCATGAACTGCAAGAAATGGGCTACACAGTCAGCAACCCAATTGGCAAACAATACGATGCACGCGATACTTCGGTAGAAGCTAATATTGTTGGAAATGCTGCAAACCCAATCATTACTAAAGTTTTAAAGCCTGCTATTTTTCAAAATGATGGCACAGGAACGGTTTTGCTACAAAAAGGAATTGTAATTGCTGAATAATATGGGAACAATTAATTTCGGAATAGATTTAGGAACAACCAATTCGGGTATTGCTCAATTCACAAACGGTAAAGTAACTATTTACAAAAATCCCGTGGGCTTTAGCGATACATTACCTTCGATTGTTGCTTACAAGAAAGGCAGAATATTTATTGGCGACAAAGCCCGAGAGCTTCTAAAAACGGCTCATTTAGATGTGTTTTCGTCTTTCAAACGGAAAATGGGTACCGAACATTTATATCAGATAGCCGATACACAGGAGCAAAAAAGCCCGGTGGAATTATCGGCAATGATTCTTAAAGAGCTGCAAAGTTTTTTGCCCGATGAAAAACCGCAAGCTATTGTGATTACCATTCCGGCTTCTTTCGATACGGTACAATCAAATGCTACAAAAAAAGCCGGGTTATTGGCTGGTTTTCAACAAGTGGTTTTGTTGCAAGAACCCATTGCTGCTTGTTTGGCGTATGCCAATTCGCAAGAACAAGATCAAACGCAAGAAAAAAATTGGTTGGTATATGATTTTGGTGGCGGTACTTTTGATGTAGCTTTGGTGAAAATTAACGAACGCGAACTAAAAATAACCGACCATGAAGGCAATAATTTCTTGGGAGGTGTAGATCTAGACCATTTGGTGATTGAACATTTGTTTGTTCCAAAGATTGAACAAATTTTGCAGGAACAGCATTTATTCAAAAAATTAATAACCAAAGAAAATAACTTCTATGCAAAATTGTATTACGAATTGCTGTACAAGGCAGAAGAGGTGAAAAAAGAATTGTCTGTGAAAGAAGTAATTCATACCGAAATTGAATGGAACGACGGCGACCATTACATTGATTTTGAAATTTCTAGAACGCAATTTAATGAGGTAATTGCTCCGAAAGTTGACGAAACCATTGTATTGATACAAAAACTTTTAGAAGACAATCAAAAAAGTACCAACGAAATAGAACGCATTATTTTAGTGGGCGGCACCACATACATTCCATATATACGACAACATTTGCAGGAGGTTTTTGGCATTATGGTAGATCATTCAATTGACCCTACAACTGCTGTAATGGCTGGTGCTGCGTATTTTGCCGGAACAAAAGAAACAGACCCCGAGCTTGTAACAATAAACAATTCTGTGACTGAAAACACCGAAAATCTACCTAAAAATACAATCGATTTTAAATTGATTTACGAAGTAAACACCCAAGATAGTGAGGAACTTTTGGTGGGTAATGCTTTGGATGATTTTGATGGATTTTATCGAATTATTAGGAAAGATGGAGGATTTGATACCGGTTTAATGACCTTTAAAAACAAATTTTCTGAATTTGTAAAAGTTCTTCCTAAACAAAAAAATCAGTTTACGGTTTCGGTTTTCAATCAAAATCAGGAATTGGTTTACGAAGCAAACAACATAGCCATTAACCACGGAATTTATAACATTTCGGGGCAACCTTTGCCCAATGATATTTGTTTAGAAGTCGATGATCAGTTTGGCGACACTTATTTAGAGCGAATTTTCAAGAAAAATGATATTCTGCCGCTTACAAAAACCGTTTATAAAACCACATCGAAAAATTTTAGTGTAGAGGCAAACGACAAATTAATCATCAATATTTTAGAAGGAAAAAGTGCCACATTGCCAGCAAGCAATATGAGTATTGGTTATATTGAAATCAATTCCAAAGATTTTCCGATGAATCTTTTAAAAGGAATGGATATTGAGCTGAAATTCAGTATGAGTGAATCGCGCGACCTTTCGGTGGCGGTTTATATCAGTTCGATTGATTTTGAAAAGAAAGAAATTTTTAATCCACATACCAAAAATATCAACAGAAAGAAATTTGATGAAGATATTGATAAGGTTCTTGATGCTATTGAAACCGAATTGAGCTATGTGGATGATATTGATGATGCAGATCCGGAAGATATTGCGGTTTTAGTGAAATTTAAAAAGATAAAAGACGAACTTTTCAATATAAAATTTGATTTGGTTGAGGTGGATGAAGACGACCAATCAGAACGCATTTTTCAGCTGGATGAACGCAAAAGACGTGCTTTGCAAGCATACGATCAAATCGTGCGTTTTCGAGATGTGATTTATGAGATTGATTTGTACAAAAATACAAAAGCCGAAGCGGAAAGCAGGTTGGATGAAGCAACTCCTCGTCAAAAAGAACAATTTCAAAAAATCATTAAAAGCGAAAAAGTTTTTCTTGAATCGAACGAAAAAGCGCTTATTAAACGAAAAACTAAAGAGTTGGATCAATTGTGTTCCGACATTTATTATCAAAAAGAAGAATCGTATGGTTCCTTATATTACCATTATAAATATCTAGATTTAGATAAATACAAAGATGCAAAAAAAGCAAGTAAATTAATCGCTTCGGGCGATAAAGCAATGGAAAACAACAATTTTAAAGAAGTGAAATTTATCATTCATGAGTTGTACGATTTGCTAAAAGTGAAACCCAAAGATCCATACGAAGATACCAATGGAAGTTTAGGTTTAAAATAAATCAACTAAAAACCCTCTAAATGAGGGTTTTTAGCTTTTATATGGCTAATTCTTTTTGATAGTTGCTCTAATAATCCAGAAAATAACTAAAAATCCACCAATACCAACACCTCCAGATAAAAAGACTATGCCAACCAATGCAGCACCTAACGCCAAAATTGCCGCAATTATTAATGCATACACCTGAAGAATCAGCAATTTAAAACTGAATTTTTTTAGTTTTCTGTGATTAAAGTTTCCTTTTATTGTACCATTTGATATATAATGATTATTCAACTTTTTATTTAAAATAATAAAGAGAAGCGTTTCAAAAACCAAAAGTGTCCAGAAAGTGTAAATGTTTTTTGTATATAAAAAGTACCCTAATAAACCAATAATTAAATAGAATATTGCTAACATGATTCGCTCGGCAGTTACGCCGTAATCTTTTTCAACAATAACTTTTTTCTTTTTTGGTATTGTAAGGTTTTTGCTTGCCCAACTCATCCCAATCTTTGAATTATCAGTCAAGATTTTTTTAAGTTCATCGGTGTAAGCATCAAAAGCACCCAAAGCAACTAAAATTCTTCCAAAATAAGGTTTGCTTGAAAAATGTGCGAATTGATAATCGGCAATATCGTTATTTATATCTAAAATTTCACTGTTGAAATAGGCGGCATCGATAGCAGATTGTATGGCAAAAAAATTTCTATCCACACTATATTTATATTCGTTCAGCAACAACGGATAACGTTCGGGATAAGGAATAACACTTCTAATCAGGTTGTTTTTTGAGGTTATACTTTCAATTAACAAATCTCTGTTTTCAAAACTGATGATTTGGTGGTAATTGTTATAGAAATTTTTAAGATTTGCCCAACGATTATTTTTTACATTCCATTGGATATAATCAGCAATAGGTTCTGCAAAATCAACCGCAAATTCTTCATATAAATCTTTAAATTTAGCAAAAAAGACGCAATCGGCTAAAACTATTTGATGCGCTGGATCTGCAAGAAGCTTGTGTATGTTTTTTTCTTGTAACAGTTCCTCGTACTTATTTCCATTGTTTTTATAGAAATCAAGAAATGCTTCAATCTCGTTGTGGCTTAGAGTGGCATCGGTCTTTTGATAGGCTTTTAAAATTTTTTCAGCTTTTATTAAATCACCTTCATTATTGACATCAAATTGGGGCAAGGTTTGCTTAATAATTTCTATAATCTGAAGCTGTGTCATGTTTTATTATTTTCCAGTACGTGTTTTTTCTCTATTCAATTTTGGCACTTTACTATACCGGTGCTAAAATTAAATAAAAAAAGGTCAGCTTTAAACTGACCTTTTCATTATTTCTTGTCTTGCATGGCAAAAACCGATTTCAGAAGGTTTGTGGAACGTGCGGAAACATTTGTTCTAATGTTTGCTTCTTCTTTTTCAATCATGGTGTAAACGCCGCTTAATGCTTGCTGAGTAACATAATCGGTTAAATCGGGATTTACTTTTTTCACCATTGGTAGTGCGTTGTATTTTGTAATGATATTGCTCCATACTTTATCTGCACCAACTTTGGTAAACGAAGATTTAATTACAGGATTAAATTTGTTGTAAAGCGATGTTTTGGTAGTTTTTTGCAAATATTGAGTAGCTGCATTTCGGTTGCCCATTAAAATATTTGTAGCATCAGAAATAGTCATGCTGGTAATGGCATCTACAAAAATGGGTGTTGCTTCTTTAACGGCGTTACTTGCTGCTTTGTTCAACGATTTAATTCCTTCATCTGCAAGGCTGCCCAAGCCCACATCGCGTAAGGTTTTTTCTACTTTTTGTAACTCACTTGGCAAACCAATTCGCACCAATGAATTGTTATAAAAACCATCGGTTTTGGTAAGGTTTACCACTTGTTTGTCTATACCTTGCTGTAAAGCTTCTTTTAAACCAGCAGCAATTTGGGTTTGTCCTAGCGAACCATTTTCTAAGATTTGCGGAAGTTGATTAGCAACTTGTTGTAAGCCCGAGCAGTTTGCCAACATAAATGAAACAACTGCGATTGGAATGATCATTTTTTTCATACTAAATTTTTATTTAAGAGATACTTGTGAAATAATTTCGCAACAAATCACGATTAATCTTAGAAGGTGTAAAAATTTCTAAAATTTGCGGATGCGAATCGTTGGAGAATAGCAATTTCAATGCCATATTTAATTCTTCTTCATTTTTTGCCGTAAGATAATCAAATTGATACATTTTTGCTAAATGTTCGGCGGTTAAATGATGTTCTGTTTCGAAAAATGTATTAAAAGTGTTGTTTTCTTGATGACCAGGCAAAATTCTAAAAATGCCACCACCACTATTATTTATGATGATGATTTTAAAATTTTTTGGAATATAATTGTTCCATAATGCATTGCTGTCGTAAAAAAAGCTGATATCACCCGTTAAAAAAACAACGGGTTGCTGTGTGGCAACTGCTGCTCCAATTGCGGTTGATGTGGATCCATCAATACCACTCGTGCCGCGGTTGCAATACACATCTATACTTTGGTGTGTTTCAAATAATTGGGCATACCTTATCACAGCGCTGTTGCTTATCTGCAGTTGTATATTTTGCGGTAAATGGTTCCAAATAATACCAAACGATTTTAAATCAGAAAAAGGAATAGATGCCACATATTCGTTGTGCTTTTCTCTTCTTCTTTGCATTGTTTGTAGGAAGGAATCCGCATACGAAGAACTTTTTGCACTAATTTGCTGCTTCATTTCATCAATAAAATCGTTGGGAGCAATTACCAAATGATCAGTTAAAACACCAAAAGTGTCATAAGCTCTTAATTCATCGATATGCCAATGAAAAGCAGGCGGATGTTTTCTGAACAACGCTTTTATTCGTTTTGATACAATCATTCCTCCAAAAGTCAGCAAAACATCGGGTTGGAAATCCTGAATTTGTTCTTCAGAAAAAGTAGTTATCAAAGTATCAATATTAGCCACAACACGCGCATGATGCACATTGGAATTGCTTTCGGTTAAAAGCAATACATTGGGTAAATTGGCTAAGTAATCAATATGTTCTTTTGAAATTGCGTTTGGATTTTGAGCCCCAATTAGTACAACTATTTTATTTGCATTTTCTATGGTTGAAAAAACTTTTTTGAAATCAGAGGAATCCACCACAGCTTGCGGTATATCAATAACCGTTGCTTGATAAGTTGGTGCATGTATCAAATTATAAAGTGGTTCTTCAAAAGGAACATTGATATGCACCGGACCTTTTTTATTTTTGGCAGCAGCTATGGCATTTTGAATCAATTCATCGTTTGCCACGGAAGCTTCGTCTGATAAATTGGCATTAAACAGCGAATGATTTTCAAAAACATTTCGTTGGCGAATGGTTTGTCCGTCACCAATATCGATTTTAGAAGTAGGACGGTCTGCCGAAACAACAATCAAAGGAATTTGACTGTAAAAAGCCTCGGTAACTGCTGGATAATAATTGAGCAAAGCCGAACCAGATGTGCACAAAACGGCAGCAGGTTGAAGCGTTTGCTGAGCAATTCCTAAAGCAAAAAAAGCAGCACAGCGTTCATCTACAATGCTGTAACAGGTGAAAAAAGAATCGTTTGTAAACCCAATTGTGAGCGGTGCGTTTCTAGAACCTGGTGATATAATAATATGTTTGATTTCCTTTGCCTTAAAAAGTTGCAAAATGCTCTGAGCCAAAGGTATTTCAGGATAATTCATTTCTAAAAATTAATTAATCAAAGATACAAACTATCCTGAAATTTTTTGCTTGAATAAGCTTATTTTCCTTCAATCCAATTGATTATTTCTTGATCGTTTGGCAAAGTACGCGGACTAATCACTTTTGCTAGTTTACCGTCTTCATTAATCAAAAACTTTTGAAAATTCCATTCCACCTCATAATCATCTAAACCATTCTGTGCTTTGGTGGTAAGATATTCAAACAAAGGTTCTTTGTTGTCGCCTTTTACTACAATTTTACTCATCATTGGAAAAGTAACTCCGTAATTCAACTTACAAAATTCTGCAATTTCTTCATTAGTTCCCGGATCTTGACTCATAAAATCGTTGGTAGGAAAACCAATAATTACTAAGTTTTGATTTTTATATTTTTGATACAAGGCTTCTAATTGTTCAAACTGTGGCGTTAACCCGCATTTAGATGCTGTGTTTACAATAAGCACCTTTTTTCCTTTTAAATCGGCCAGGTTAAAATCGCTTCCAGTGATATCTTTAACTTTAAATTGATAGATTGGTTCTACACTTTTTTGTTGTTCCATAATTTGTTCAGGATTAGGGGTTGGTTTTTGTTTATCATTGCAACTCAATGCTAAAAAAGCGGCTGCACATACTAAAATTTTCATAGTTTAAAGGATATTTAGGTTTATAAATTTACAAAAAAAGCCTTCCAAAGGAAAGCTTTTCTAGTTTATTTCTTATAAAATTTTCTGTAATTTAAGTATGCAATAGAGGCCAGTATCGCTACTGATGCTACCGAAATCCAAATAAACATTGGTGTTACTACTTGATCGCCTTTTGCATAAGAGTGTAAGCCTGATAAGTAGAAATTTACTCCAAAATAGGTCATTAAAATACTGTAAAATGCTAAAACAGATATAAGGTTGTAAATCCATAAACCGCGCAATGCCGGAACAAAGCGCATGTGAATCACAAACGCATAAACCATAATTGATATCAATGCCCATGTTTCTTTAGGATCCCAGCCCCAATAGCGTCCCCAACTTTCATTTGCCCATTGTCCGCCTAAAAAGTTTCCTATTGTTAGCATCACCAAACCAACTGTTAATGCCATTTCATTGATATAAGTGATTTCTTTTAGGTTTAATTCCATTTTGGCTTTATTGTTTTTCGTGGTGAAAACCATTAAAAGCAATGCTACAACGCCTAAAATCATTCCTAGCGTAAAAGGTCCATAACTACCAACAATTACGGCAACGTGAATCATTAACCAATAAGAATCAAGCACTGGTTGAAGGTTTCCAATTGCAGGATCCATCCAATTCCAATGTGCAATCATTAAAATCATGCTGGCAACAAAGGCAGTGGAAGCAATGGTTAATTCGGATTTTCGTCCAAAGAGTAATCCAAATAAAACCGTAGCCCATCCCACAAAAATCATCGATTCATAGGCATCAGACCATGGTGCATGCCCTGAAACATACCAACGGGCAATTAAGCCAAAGGTGTGTAATGCAAATAAAGCAATAATTAAAATGGTAGATATTTTTGTTAAAACGGCTAAAATTTTATTTTCTTTAAATATACGAACGATTAAGATAATGAACATTAACGCTGAAACATACATATAATAAGAGAACAACTTTTTAAAGATGTCGTATTTATTATATAAAATTTCAGTTTTAATTTTTTGTTCGCTTGGCATCACTTCGCTGCCGTATTTTTTTTGATAGTTGATGATTGATGTCAGCAACTCATTAGACGGTTTAAAATCTTTTGTTTCAATTGATTTTAAAAGCGAGGTGGTGTACATGGGCAATATGTTTTTAGTATAGATAGAATCCATACCTTTCATGCCCGATTCGTTCAATTCTAAATACGAAACCCATTTGTTGTTTTCGTGTCCGGGAATTGGAAATATTTTCATGATTTGTCCGCTAATTGCCGAATATAAAAGATTTACTTTTTCGTTGGCAGTGATGTAATCTTTTTGAAACTGATCTTTTACAGCGGCTCTTTGGGCTTCATCTAAATATTTATCTAATTTATAGTTTCCTTTGTCGTCAAAAAAATCGGCTAATGTTGCAAATTTTGCATCGGCTGGAATTCCAATTACCGAGCGGATACTGTCGTTTCCTTTTTTAAGATTAATAATGGGTACATGGTACCACAACTGCGGAAATTGGGTGATAGAAAGCATTACTTGATCCGAATCCATACCTCGGAAATGATCGCTTTTGCTTACTTTTCGGAGCAATTCAGATGAAAAGGTGTTAATGGGTTTCATACGTCCGCCTGCATCCTGAATGATAATAGTTCCAAACAAATCGGCATGTTCTTGTGAAACGGTTGTTTTAACCAATAACGAATCAATCTGTTTTGCAGTAGGTTTATTGTGTGCGTGTTGTGCGTTTGCAATAAATCCAAAAAAGAGCAATAAAATGGTTAGTGCAGCTTTTTTACTGCGAACTTTGTCTAATTTCTTTTTTAGGTCGTTAAAACGGGTGTTTTTGTTGAATAAAATACACAACATGGCAATATATAGTAAGGTGTAACCAATATAGGTAATCCAAGTTCCCCAGAAATCGTGGTTTACAGATAAATGTGTTCCTTTTTCGTCTGGATCGTAAGAAGCTTGAAAGAAACGATAGCCTTTGTGGTCTAAAACATGGTTCATATAAATGCGGTAATCAAATGTTTTTTCTGGATCGATAATCGTTACTTGGCTTTCAAACGAAGAATAATTCTTTTCGGTTCCTGGATATTTTTCAGCAATAAAATCGTTCAATTTTACTTGAAAAGGAGTGGTGTAAACTTTTGATCCATAAAATAAAGTGAATTCTAAATCACCTAATTTAAAAGATTGCGGAACGCCCATTTGTCCTTTCGATCCCATTAAAGTAACCTCTTTTTCTTGTCCTTGTGAACGTACGTTTAAAACTAAAGCATCGGTTGTGCCTTTTGCCTTATAATCTCCGTTCGATTTCAAAACACGCTTTCCATTTATTGGCCGATCCATTACAAACTGTACCAAACCACCTAATTCATACAGGGAACGATAGTTTAACGGAGCGGTAGTGTTTGCGGTAACTTCGCCAGTAACTTGTGTGGCCATGATACGGTAAGAACCGGAAAATGGTGTGTTAATTTGCATTTCACCGCTTTCGTTTGTAAAGAAATTTACGGCGCCTTCTACCTTTTTGTTGTAAGTGTACAGCATACCGTGGATATCTTGTTGGGTTCCTTCTTCAATAAAATGTTCATGGCGTTCTCCATGGCTGGATTCTACTAATTTCAGAAAACTTTTTCCGTTTTTATCTGCTACAATTGTTTCTTCGGCACCCATTATAAAGTCTTTGAATTCTACTTCAAAAGGTGTTTGATCAAATTTATCCTTGATTTTAAAATCATTTGAAGCAAAATTGCTAATGAAATTGTCTTGATTAAGTGCTGCAGAGAAATAGCGTTGCTGCTCAATTTTCTTACGTTTAGGTTCACCTTGATAATCACCATCAACCCAAATAGACACAAAAGTTTTGTCGGAATAAAATTGATTTTCTGTTTCGCCCTCTCGAATCGGCATCATTCCTTCAAAGCTAATATAGCGTGTTACAAAAGCTCCGATTAAGATTAAAATAAAAGCCAAATGCAGAATTAAAGTGTCCCATTTAGCCTTGCTGAATAAATTGTATCTTTTAATATTTCCAATAAAGTTAAAAACAAAAATCAGCATAATGGCTTCAAACCATTTGGTGTTGTAAACTAAAATCCGGGCAGTGTCTGTATTGTATTCATTTTCTATAAAAGTTGCAATTCCCATTACAGCTGCAAAAACAAGGAAAAGAACGGCCATTAACCGGGTAGATGACAAAAAGGAGATAATTTTGCTCATAGTATGTTGTTGTGTACTTTGAAATTTCACAAAAATACTTAAATTATATAGGTTAGCCTTTATTTTAACTAAATTTAAACAAATAAAAAAAGAGGTGTTTTGTTTGATATAAAAAACTAAATTTGCAAATCAAATAAACTAAACATCATGCCTAGAATTTCACATAAAGGCTTGCAAATGCCAGAATCGCCAATAAGAAAATTGGTGCCTTTTGCTGAAACAGCAAAGAAAAAAGGAAATAAAGTGTATCACTTAAACATTGGTCAACCCGATATTAAAACACCAGAGGTTGCCTTGAACGCTGTTAAAAATGCCGATATCTCTGTGCTAGAGTATAGTCATTCTGCAGGTTTTGATTCATATAGAGAAAAGTTGGCTGCCTATTATCAAAAGCAAGGACTGCCTATTGATAAAGAAGACATCATTATTACCACGGGAGGCTCAGAAGCATTGATTTTTGCAATGGGATCTACAATGGACGAGGGAGACGAAATCATTATTCCAGAACCTTTCTATGCAAATTATAATGGATTTTCAACCCAAAACGGTGTGAAAGTAGTTCCAGTAATGTCGGGCATTGAAACAGGTTTTGCATTGCCACCAATTGCAGATTTTGAAAAACTAATCACTTCAAAAACCAAAGCAATTTTAATTTGTAATCCAGGAAACCCTACGGGGTATATGTACAGCAAAGAGGAAATTCAGCAATTGGCAGCATTGGTTAAAAAACACGATTTGTTTTTAATTGCCGATGAAGTTTATCGCGAGTTTGCATATGATGGGTTCGAGCATTTTTCTGTAATGAACGAAGAAAGTATCGCTCAAAACGCTATCATGATTGATTCTGTTTCTAAACGCTTCAGTATGTGTGGTGCCCGTATTGGTTGCATTGTTTCAAAAAATAAAGAATTAATGGCAACGGCTATGAAATTTGCACAAGCGCGTTTATCGCCACCAACTTATGCCCAAATTGCTTCAGAAGCAGCTTTAGATACGCCACAATCGTATTTTGATAACGTAATTACAGAATACAAAGACAGAAGAGATACCTTGGTAAACGCACTAAATGCTATTGATGGCGTTCAGGTTTCCATGCCAAAAGGTGCTTTTTATTGTATCGCAAAATTGCCGGTTGCAAATGCAGAAGATTTTGCAAAATGGCTATTAGAATCTTATGATTTGAACGGTGAAACTGTGATGGTTGCTCCAGCTGCAGGTTTTTATTCAACACCTGGTGTTGGTTTAAACGAAGTGCGATTGGCGTATGTTCTTAATAAAGAAGACTTAATTAAATCGGCCGATATTATTAAAGAAGCATTAAAAGTTTATAATGCTTAAAAAATTGAAAACCCTCATGAAGTTAAACTTTTTGAGGGTTTATTATTTCTGTCTGCTTTTTTTTATATTTGATAAATTATAATTCAACAATGAAATACAATCCGTTTAAAGTTATTCTTTGGTTGCTGTTTTCAACATGGGTATTGTTAAACAGTGTGCGCCTGTTTATTTACGGTTTTGTAATCAGTTTTATAATTGTAATTATAGACCGTGCTTTTTTTGGTACACGAAAAAGATCCGACAAACAATTCGTGAATTTATTTTGCACTTTTACAGTAATTGCGGCCGTTTGCTACACCTTTTCACCCTATTTCAGGTCGTTAGAATTTAAAATTTCGCATCCAAAGTGGAACAAACTAGAAGTGTTGTCTATTCATAAAGAAGAAACCAGAAAGGTATCCACGCCGCTTAATTTCCTAGAAATGATTTATACACCAGTTGCAATTCATTATGTCGATGAAAAAGGTGCTGATCAAATCAAAAATGAAAAAATTAAACACTATGCCATAGTGGGGGTAGAACCTTTTTTTAGTAAGCAGATTATTGAAAAAGAATTAGAATACATCCACGAAAGAAGTTTAAATAAACTCATCGATAAAAAAGCGGTCAACTTGTACCAGCATCCACTCAAAGATAAAATGAAAATGTTTAAAGGCAACGACGCCTTTGCATTAAGGCATTCTATTGGATTTCAAATTGCGTTGGTGCTTGCATATTTATTAGCCATTACGCTCTCAATTTATACAATTTTTAATTATAGAAAACTCAAAAAGCATATGCGAAGCGCATCAACTAAAGAACGTAAAACAGCATGTATCATCTTATTTATTTTATTATACAGTTATGCAGTGATTGCAATTACAATCATTCACTATTTAAAATTTAAGTAGTGTTAAAGCAATCATTTTCAAAACGTTAATAAATAAAATATTTTACATTAAAAAAATCACTACATTTGCACGGTTAAAAAAACAAATAAAAATGGTTAAAGATTTATTTGAAAGAATTCACGATAATAAAGGTCCATTAGGAAAATGGGCTTCACAAGCAGAAGGTTATTTTGTATTTCCTAAATTAGAAGGAAAGTTAGGACCAAGAATGCAGTTTCAAGGGAAAGAAGTTTTAAACTGGTCTATAAACGACTATTTAGGTTTGGCTACGCACCCTGAAGTTATGAAAGCTGATGCCGATGCAGCAGCAGAATTTGGCGCAGCATACCCAATGGGAGCTCGCATGATGTCTGGGCATACAGATTGGCACGAAAAATTACAAGATGAATTAGCCGCTTTTGTACATAAAGAAGCCGCTTATTTATTAAATTTTGGATACCAAGGAATGGTTTCTACCATCGATGCATTGGTTACTAAAAACGATGTAATTGTTTATGATGTAGATTCACATGCGTGTATTATCGATGGGGTACGTTTGCACATGGGTAAACGTTTCACTTACAAACACAACGATGTGGAGTCTTTAGAAAAAAACTTGCAACGTGCTACTAAAATGGCTGCCGAACAAAACGGAGGTATTTTGGTGATTACCGAAGGTGTTTTTGGTATGCGTGGTCAGCAAGGAAAACTAAAAGAAATTGTTGCTTTAAAAGAAAAATACAATTTCCGTTTGTTGGTTGATGATGCACACGGTTTTGGAACTTTAGGAAAAACAGGAGCAGGAGCAGGAGAGGAGCAAAATTGTCAAGATGGCATTGATGTGTATTTCTCTACTTTTGCAAAATCTATGGCTTCAATTGGTGCATTTATTGCTGCCGATCAAGATATTATCGATTATTTAAAATACAATTTACGTTCGCAAATGTTTGCTAAAGCACTACCAATGATTTTGGTTAAAGGTGCATTGAAACGCTTACAGTTGTTGAGAGAAAACCCTAGCTTAAAAGATACATTGTGGGACAACGTAAACCGCCTACAAAATGGTTTAAAAGACCGCGGTTTCAATATCGGTGATACCAACACCTGCGTGACACCTGTTTATTTAGAAGGATCTATACCTGAAGCAATGATTATGGTAAACGATTTGCGTGAAAATTATGGCATCTTTTTATCAATTGTGGTATATCCGGTTATTCCAAAAGGAATCATCTTATTGCGTGTAATTCCAACCGCATCACATACCTACGAAGATATCGACCAAACATTGGCTGCTTTTGAAGCTATACGAGGAAAATTAATCGATGGAACTTACAAAAAAATCGCTGCAGAAACTACGGTTGATATGGAAGCGCAGTAATTAATTCTTAAAAAAATAACACTATAAATTATGAAAAAAGTTGCACTAATGTTTTCCCTGCTTACAGGCATTATTGGAAACGCACAAACCACTTATCCCGAATCATCGGATATGGTTTTCAACAAAAAAAATGAATTGCGCATAGGTACAATAAGATTGTTATCTGGAAATTCATTCGATTTAGGTTACGAAAGAATTATTGACAGAAACCAAAGTTTTGGTGCAAATATGCTTATTGGCTTTGGAAGCAATGAAGATATAGCTTATACAGAACAGCTTTTCTCAATATCACCTTACTACCGATTTTATTTCAATAAAAGTCAAGAATACGGTGCAAAAGGGATGTTTGTAGAAGGTTTTGCAGATTTCTATTCTGGAAGAACTTATAACTACATTAATAATTATTATACAACAGATCCGTATGGAAATTATTATTATTATGAAAGAAAAGATGATTACTTTGACGTTGCAGCAGGTTTTGCTTTAGGTTGGAAATGGGTAAACACTATTGGTTTTGTTTTCGAAATAAAAGCAGGTTACGGTAGAAACCTTATGGACGAAAACCCTAATGCGTCTGGTATTTTTAGAGGTGACTTTAGTGTAGGATATAGATTTTAATAAAAAAAGCTGTTCAATTGAACAGCTTTTTTTATGATTATCAATGAGATAGTTGTTTTTCTGCTAAAAAAAACAACTATCTTTTCTTATAAGAACCTTTGTACGGAACAAAACGAATAGTATCGTTACATTTAAAACGCAAAGAATCTTTTGAAACATTTTCAAACAAAACATGAGCAGCTTTCCGAGTAAAAACAATGCGTAAATCGCCCAAACTATCATTCAACTTACTGTTTAATTGCAGATTTTTATCTAATACAGCTTTAAATGAAGTTTTGCAATTACTCAACGAATCCAATCTATTGTAGTGCGAAAAAACCAAATTATAGTTTTCCTTTTTCAAATGTTTGATTTGCAATTTATTGTATAGATTCAATGTATCGCCCACCCAATAAATACCTTCAATATTTTCGGGCTTAAAGGTTTTGCGTTTGTGCAACACGTAATCATTTGCAAATTCGCCGGTAACTTCTTTTAAATCGCTACCCACACGCAAAATTTTATTGTAATCTTTAATCTTGAAAAACAATTTTTCTCTGTCAAAAGTTGCAGTAAAAATACTATCGTTTAGTTTCCAAGTGCCCACTTTGGTAATCGGCAATTCATTTCGGTCTTGGTAATAAACCGTTCGCGAAATGGTGCTGTCGCTATAAATTCTTACAGATGATTCAATTCCAGGACAATCCGGACAAGGAATTACGCCTTCAAACGAACTGCTAAAAATAGTGTCTAATAAATCCGGCTGAATAAAAACTTTTTCTTCTTTTTTTTCTGTGCAAGAAAAAAAAGCAGGTACAAAAGCCGCAGCAAGAAGTAAATTCTTAAAAGAATTCATAAGCAAAACAATTTTTTATCTTTTTGTAAGTTTAACAAAAATAATTCCATTATTTATCAAAACAAAAAAATAATGGTAAAAAACGCATAATATATTTTAAAAATGCAAGATTTAGGTTATTTTTGCACAAACACAAACAGCACAATGACACAAGGTATTATTATTTTAGATTTTGGTTCGCAATACAACCAGTTAATTGCCCGCCGAATTCGAGAATTTGGAGTTTACACTGAAATTATTCCCTACAATGCACCTATTAGCGAAATAAAAAAACACGATCCCAAAGGAATTATTCTCTCGGGCGGTCCTTCTTCTGTTTTTGGCAGTGAGGCTGCTTTAGTGGAAAAAGAATTGTTTGAAATGGGAGTTCCTGTTTTGGGAATTTGTTATGGAATGCAGTTGATTTCGCATCTTTTGGGTGGCGAAGTGAAGAAAGGTGTAAAAGGCGAATATGGAAAATCTGAATTAACCGTATTAGCTGCTAATAGATTATTTAACGGAATTCCTGATAAATCAACCGTTTGGATGAGCCATTTTGATGAAGTGGAAAAAGCACCAGAAGGTTTCGTTGTTTCAGGAAAATCGAATATAGAAATTGCTGCTTTGGCAAACGAAGCCAGAAGTATTTATGCAGTGCAGTTTCACCCCGAAGTAACCCATTCTGAATTTGGATCTAAAATGTTAGAAAACTTTGTTTTTGATATTTGTAAAGCAGAGAAAAACTGGGTTTTAAAAGATTTTATCGAAACCGAAATTCAACGAATTAAAGAAGTGGTTGGCGATAAAAAAGTTATTTTGGGTCTTTCGGGCGGTGTTGATTCGTCGGTGGCGGCTGTTTTAATTCACCGTGCTATTGGCGATCAATTAACGTGTATTTTTGTTGATACCGGTTTGTTGCGCAAAGACGAAGGTAAAAAAGTAATGAAAAATTACGGCAAGCATTTTCACATGAACATTAAAATGGTTGATGCTTCGGAACGTTTCTTAACCAATTTAAAAGGAATTGATGAACCTGAGGCAAAACGCAAATCAATAGGGCGCGACTTTGTGGCTGTTTTCGATGAAGAATCTCAAAAATTTGGAGATGCATCATTCTTGGCACAAGGAACTATTTATCCTGATGTTATTGAATCACAGTCTGTAAAAGGGCCATCGGCAACCATAAAATCACATCACAATGTGGGCGGATTACCAGAACACATGAAATTGCAATTGTTAGAACCTTTGCGCGAATTGTTCAAAGACGAAGTGCGTAAAGTAGGTGTTGAATTAGGAATTCCGCGTGAATTGGTTTACCGTCATCCGTTCCCAGGACCAGGATTAGGAATCCGCGTTTTAGGTGAAGTAGATGCCGAAAAAGTGAGAATTTTGCAAGAAGCCGATCAAATTTTTATCGATGAATTATACAACCATGATTTATACGATCAAGTTTCACAGGCTTTCGTTGTATTGCTACCGGTAAAATCGGTTGGGGTAATGGGCGATGAGCGTACATACGAATATACAGCAGTTGTTCGTTCGGCAAACACCATTGATTTTATGACCGCAACTTGGAGTAAATTGCCTTACGAATTTTTGGAATTGGTTTCAAACCGAATCATTAATGAAGTGAAAGGTATCAACCGTGTTGCTTACGATATCAGCTCTAAACCACCAGCAACGATTGAGTGGGAATAATATTAAAACCGTTGTGAAAGCAACGGTTTTTTGTTTATTTTTATTAAAATTAGTTCAAGTGTCAATCAAAACATCTTATTTTTTTATAATAACAGCAGTAGTTTATTTCTTAATATCAATGATTTTTGATACTGATTTAGATGCTACCATTGATATAAATGTACATGATACGTATATTGTACTTTCAAATTTACATTTATCAATATTAATATCGATTTTCATTTTTCTTCAAGGAATATTGTATTTAATTGTTGAAAAGATAAAATTGAAACTTTATCCAATGCTGATAAAATTACACTTTTTGTTCATAGTTATTTCTCTTTCGATTTTAATATACTTTCTAAATTTTGAAAGCAGCTTTATTGATCTAATGTGGTTTAATATCAGTCTTATTATTACTTTATTAGGCAGTATTTTAATTCCGACAATTAACTTGATATTCTCTGTTATAAATAGCAGAACTAATTCTTGATTAAAAATGAATCATTCAAAAAATAAATTGCATCCGCGAAGTTTTCATAATCAATCTTATAATTTTGAGGAATTGACCGCAAAAGTTCCTGAATTAAAGCAGTTTATTGTAAAAAACAGAGATGGGTTTGACACCTTACAATTTGCAAATCCAAAAGCAGTATATTTTTTAAACAAAGCGTTGTTACTGCATTTTTATAAGTTGCATTTTTGGGAAATTCCCCATCAAAATCTAGTGCCGCCCATTCCGGGTAGAGCAGATTATATTCATTATTTAGCCGATTTATTAAAGGTTGACAACTCTTATAAAACGACTATTTTAGACATTGGAACCGGTGCAAGTTTGGTGTATCCGCTCATTGGAAATGCCGTTTATGATTGGAATTTTGTGGCAAGCGATATCGAACCGAAATCAATAGAAATTGCTCAAAAAATTATTGATAAAAATCCACATTTATCTTCAAAAATTGCCGTACGACATCAGTCTGATAGCAAAAAAATACTTTCAGGAATCATCGCTAAAAATGATTTTTTTGACGCTGTGATGTGCAATCCGCCTTTTTTTAAATCGAAAGAAGAAGCTGAAGCACAAACGCTTCGTAAATTAAAAGGATTAGATAAACGCAAAACACCCAAACTGATTCATAATTTTTCGGGTAAAAACAATGAATTGTGGTGCAAAGGCGGTGAGTTATCTTTTGTAACAAATTATATAGAAGAGAGTACTTTTTTTAAAGCGCAAGTTGGTTGGTTTACCAGCTTAATATCCAATGAAAATCATTTGAAACCCTTGCAAAATCAACTTCAACAAAAAGCAAAACGCATTGAAATAGTGCCCATGATGCAAGGTAATAAACGAAGCAGAATTTTAGCTTGGAGCTTTTCATGAAATAATAAATCGCACATTAAGGTGTCAAATTATTAAATATTTGATGGTGCAAAACAGCCTATTTGTTTTTATATTTGTTTTTATGAAAAGAATATTATTAACATTATCGGTTTTGTTTGGTGCAACAACTTTGTATGCACAAACAGCTACTACAACACACACTGTTGCAAAGGGCGAAACAGTTACACAGATTGCAAAAAAATATAATACCACCAAAAATGTTTTGTTTTTATTGAATCCGGAAGCAGTTGATGGCATCAGTGAAAATCAAATATTAAAAATACCAACCACAGCGGGTGTTCAGCATACTGTGCAACCAAAAGAAACCATTTATGGCATCTCAAAGCAATACAATATTGCCATTGAAAAATTATACGATTTAAACCCTGGTTTAAAGGAAAATGGTTTAAAGATTGGGCAATCTTTAAATTTAAGTGGTGCTCATTCAAATGCATCATCGCTAAAAAACGTTGCCAGCACAACAGTAATTGTTGAAAAAGGCGAAACTATTTACGGAATTGCCGTTAAAAACAACACAACGGTCTCGGTTTTGTATGAATTAAATCCGGGCTTGTTAGAAAATGGTTTGAAAGTTGGCCAGGCGATTAATATTCCTGTTTCTCAGAATGCAGTTTTAAATACGGTGAATTATACAAGTGGAAATGCAAAAACCATTGTTGTTCAACCCAAGCAGACCATTTACAGTATCGTGAAATCTTACAATGTTTCACAAGAACAATTAATGAAATGGAATCCCGAACTTATCAATGGTTTAAAACAAGGAACCACACTCATTGTGGGTTATGAAGCGGATAATAGCATCCCGAATAGTAAAATTCCTAATACAGTTCCTTTTGAAAACAGCGTTTTTTCTACAAAAAAAGGAATCGATTTAACGTTGCCAAACGATGGTTCAACTAAAGAATTGGTTTTGTTGTTGCCTTTTAATACAGTAAAACATCATTTTAATAATCCATCGATACATCAAAATATTAAAGAAGACGTGTTTTTAAACATGACTTTAGATTTTTATTCGGGTGCAAAGCTAGCAATTGAACATCTAAAAGATAAAAACTATAATTTAAACATCCGAATTGTAGATTCTAAAGAAACGAAACGAGCACTTGATGTAAGCACTTTAAAAGATGATTTCGATTTTGCTGCAACCGATGTAATTATTGGCCCGTTTTTTCAAAAAAATGTTGATGCTGTTTCCGAAGCTTTTAAAAACCAGCACACTATTGTGGTTTCGCCACTTTCTACCGACAAAGGTAAACCGTATCCTCGCCAAGTACACACCATGCCAAACAGCGATATGGTAAAAAAAGAAATGCTTGAATATTTGCTTTCTAAACAAGAGCGAATCATTGCCATTACCGACGGAAAGAATACAAATGCCAACTATTTTGCTACGAATTATCCTACAATTACCTCGTTAAATGTGCTAACAGATGAAAAAGTAAGTCCAACGATTTTAAGAAATTTACTCTCAAACGAGCAAACAAATTATATTGTGTATGATGCCAATTCGCTAACCACAACGGTAGAGCTTTTAAACACACTGAAAACATTGCAAAAAGAGTTTATAATTCAGTTGGTAACACTTGAAAAGTTAGAGGTATTAGATTCTTCTGATGTAGCCATTAACGATCTAATTGCTTTAAAATATACCTTTCCATCAATTACAAACGATGCCGAAAATTCCAAGAAAAGCAAGTTTGTAAATACCTATCGAACTGCTTATGGAAAAAATCCGAGCAGGTTTGCCGTTCGTGGATACGATGTCACTTACGATGTTATTACCCGCATGTTTGAATCTGAAGAAGATTCTAATATTTTTGATTACGGATCGCAACAAGTTGAAAACAAATTTGCATACGTGAATGAAAATGGTGGTGTTTATAACAATGCAGTTTACATTTTGCAATACAATGAAGATTTAACCCTAAAAGAAGCTCAATAATGCCTACAAGTACAGTTGTTTACAAAGGAACATTACGCACCGAATCGACCCATTTGCAATCGGGTACAGTTATTATAACCGATGCCCCAACCGATAATCATGGCAAAGGCGAAGCTTTTTCACCAACAGATATGGTTGCCAATTCACTGGCAACGTGTATGTTTAGTATTATGGGTATTAAGGCAAATGCTATGAATGTTCATATAGAAGGATCCACAGCCGATGTTACAAAAATAATGCAAGCCGAGCCTAGAAAAATCAGTGAAATAATAGTGGTTTTAAATATGAAAGGAGTTTCCGATGAAAAAAACCGAGTTATTTTAGAGCGTGCAGCAATGACCTGCCCAGTTTTTTTAAGTTTGCACCCCGATATTAAAAAAAGCATAAGTTTTAACTGGAACTAATTTCTGGGTCATGTAATTGTAAGGTTTTATAAAAATGCGTATATTTAGGTAAACCTTAAATTAAAAAAATATGCTATCAGAAGAAGAAAAAGAAATCATTCTTTATGATCTTACTAAAATTATTATTGATCAAAAAGAAGAAAAAAATTATCATTCAATAGAAGATTTAGACGAAGAAGATTTACACAGATTATCAATTTTGCAAAAAGTGCATCCTGATAAATACCTATTTGCAAGAGCTCTAATTGAAGATAATTTAAGAGCAATTGTTTAATGTAACACTTTAATTAAAAAAACACAATGTGTTCATTTATAACTAAATGGAAAATAATAATAATAAAGAATTGTTAGATTTAGCACATGCAAAAATGCCCTTTGGAAAATTCAAAGGGTATTTTTTAGTTGATATACCCGAGCCTTATTATGTGTGGTACAAAAACAAAGGTTTTCCGGCAGGTAAATTGGGTAAACAATTGGCGATGATGTATGAAATTAAACTAAACGGATTAGAAGTTCTGATACGAAATATTAAAAACAAATATCCAAAGCCATAGTTTATTCAAATAAATTGTTTTTATCTAAGCCTTTAATGGTTTTTCTTTTAACATATAAATACAATATATAATGTATAATTAGAAAAAGCAGCCAAATAAGTAATGTTAAGTGTACTGTATTTATATTTTCTTTGTTCGATTGTAATTTTAAAAGAAACCAAGTTTCAGAAATTAAATTGTGAACAATAAAAGTAGCCAAGTGAAATCTAAAACCAACATCAAAAATTGGTAAATATTCACCATCTTTATAGCCAAAATACCAACCAGAGCAAAACATAGCAGCACCATAAAGTATCGAAGATGCTAAAACTAAAGTTAAGTTATTATTTTGTAATCCAAAAGATAAAAAATATCTAAAAACAATTGTAAGTAAAGCTGCTATTAAAGCAAATTTCACTAAGTAAGGTGTAATAGTTTTCATAATTAATTTTTTAATAAATTTTTAATTTCTTCGTTGTAAAATAAATTAATGTTTCGCGTTACAAATTTTTCAAAAAGTTCGTTTCCTAAATTGGTTAATTGATAATATTTTCTTTCCGGACCTTTATTACCTTTTTGGGTTTCGTATTTTAAAATATCAATGTGTTCAAATTTTCTTAAAATTCTATACAAACTTTGTTCTTCGCATTGCATAGTTCCATTCGATTTTTCCGAAATAAATTGTCTTATTTCATCAACATATTTTGGTTTTTCTTTTAAGGATAAAAAAATCCAAAGAGTAAGTTGACCTTTTTTATAGGTTTCTTCCCATGAAGTTAATAATTCATTTAATAATTTATCATTCATTATTATTTAATTAGTATTAAACAATTAGTATAATACCAAAAGTAAATATTTAATTTGTAAAAGCAATGGTTTAAATGTTAAAATTTGATGTTTAAATTGTGAATAATCTACTTTCAAAACCCAAATTATAATTGTAATTTTGCCCGGTTTAATAGCAAACAACACAACACACAACATATTATACAAATGAAACAATGTAAATATATTTTCGTAACCGGCGGTGTAACATCATCACTTGGAAAAGGAATTATAGCAGCATCCCTAGCAAAATTATTACAAGCGCGCGGATATAGAACCACTATTCAAAAGTTTGATCCATACATCAACGTTGATCCAGGAACACTAAATCCTTATGAACACGGCGAATGTTTTGTAACCAATGATGGTGCCGAAACCGATTTAGATTTAGGACACTACGAGCGTTTCCTAAATGTTCCTACTTCACAAGCGAATAATGTTACCACAGGTCGCGTGTATTTATCGGTTATCGAAAAAGAGCGTCGTGGCGAATTTTTAGGCAAAACCGTGCAAGTAGTTCCTCACATTACTAATGAGATTAAAGAACGCATGCAATTGTTAGGAAAATCGGGCGATTACGATATTGTGATTACTGAAATTGGTGGAACTGTGGGCGATATTGAATCGTTGCCTTATATTGAATCGGTGCGTCAGTTATTGTGGGATTTAGGCGATAAAAACGCCATTGTGGTTCATTTAACATTAGTGCCTTACTTGGCAGCAGCGGGTGAGTTGAAAACCAAACCTACGCAGCACTCGGTGAAAACATTAATGGAAAGTGGTATTAAAGCCGATATTTTGGTTTGCAGAACAGAACACGAACTGTCTTCAGATATCAAACGTAAATTAGCAGCGTTTTGCAATGTTTCGCAAGAATCGGTGATTCAATCAATTGATGCATCAACCATTTACGAAGTTCCAAATAATATGTTAGAAGAAGGTTTGGATACTGTTGCCTTAAAAAAATTAGATCTTCCTGAAAAAGGATTACCTGATTTAACCAAGTGGAACGATTTCTTACACCGATTAAAAAATCCAAAACACACAGTGAATATCGGTTTGGTGGGTAAATATGTAGAATTGCAAGATTCGTACAAATCTATACTTGAAGCATTTGTTCATGCAGGCGCATCTAACTATACTAAAGTCAACGTGGTGAGTATTCATTCAGAATATTTAACAACTAAAAATGTTGCCGATAAAATGAAGAATCTAGATGGTATTTTAGTAGCACCTGGATTTGGATCAAGAGGTATTGAAGGTAAAATTGAAACCGTTCGTTTTGCCCGTGAAAACAATATTCCGTTTATGGGTATTTGTTTGGGAATGCAAATGGCTGTTATTGAATTTGCACGAAATGTTTTGGGGTACGAAAATGCCAATTCAACTGAAATGAACGACAACACACCATATCCGGTAATCACCTTTATGGAAGAACAAAAAACAATTACAGATAAAGGTGGAACCATGCGCTTGGGCGGTTGGGATTGCCAAATAAAAGAAGGTACAAAAGCATTTGATATGTACCAAAATACAATGATTAACGAGCGTCACCGTCACCGTTATGAGTTTAATAATTATTACACCGAAGCATTTGAAAAAGCTGGTATGGTGTTTTCGGGCGTAAACCCTGAAACCAATTTGGTGGAAATCATTGAATTGCCCAACCATCCATTTTTCGTAGCTGCACAATATCACCCTGAATATAAAAGTACAGTAGCCAATCCACACCCGTTGTTTTCAGCGTTTGTGAAGGCTGCTGTTGATAAAAAACTTAATTCGTAATCTACAAAGATTCGCTTTTTAAGAGTAATTAATTTTTCAATAATGGAAGAAAAAAAGTTAGACAAAAGTAGCCTTATAGGCATGGCTATTATTACTGTTTTATTAATTTGGATGGTATCTGGAAACATGTTTTCAGATAAAAAAGACGATAAAACGAAAGAAACCACCACAACCGAAACTGCTGCCAAAACGCCAATTGATCAATTAGCGGCAAATGCACAAAACGACACAGTTGCTACTGCGCAACTTAAAAATGAACTAGGGTCGTTTGCATACGGCGCAGCATTACCCACAGTTGTTGGGGCAAAAGACATTACTGTAAACAACGGGGTTTTAACAGTTGTTTTCTCCGGTAAAGGCGGTTATATTAAAGAAGTAACGGTAAACGATCAAAAGAGAATTTCGAGCCAAAATACCGATTTAGTTAAGATTATTACAGATAATAATTCCAAACTAAATTTAAAATTCAACACAAAAGACAACCGTGTTCTTAATACGAAAGATTTGTTGTTTGAACCTACACAAACAAAAGAAGGTGAAAACACAGTGATTTCTATGAAGTTAAAAACTTCGGAAACCGCTTATTTGGAGTATCGTTATGTATTGAAACCTAACGATTATATGCTTGATTTAAGTATAAAATCGGTTGGTTTAAACAATGTGCTTAATACGGCAAATCCGGCAGAATTAACTTGGCAGCTAAAAGCTACCCGAAACGAAAAATCGATCACTTACGAAAATCGTTATGCAGAGATTGTGTATGAATACGAAGACGGAAAAGACGATTATCTGAATCCTGCAAAAACAACTATTGAAGATGCACAAGATTTAACCTATGTAGCTTTTAAACAACATTTGTTTACGTCGGTTTTATTAACCGAAACACCTATCAAAACAGCAAAATTAAGTCAGGAAAATTTAGTGAAAGACGAAGATAGCAATGCTGCTTTCTTAAAAGATTTTCAGGCAGTAATGCCATTAGAATATAAAGGTGGTGAACTTTCGTATAACATGAATTTGTATATGGGTCCCACTGACTATAACATCTTAAACGATTACGATAAAAATTTAGACGAGATTGTTCCATTAGGATGGGGAATTTTTGGCTGGTTGAATAAATTAATCATTATTCCGATTTTTACAGTATTAACGAATTTAATTCCTCACGGAATTGCTATTGTATTGTTCACAATCGTGATTCGTTTGATCATGTCGCCGGTTCAGTACAAATCGTATGTTTCGCAGGCAAAAATGAAATTAATTCGCCCAGAAGTAAACGAATTAAATGAAAAGTACGCGAAAGACCCAATGAAGAAACAGCAGGAAACCATGAAGCTTTATAACAAAGCAGGGGTAAACCCAATGGCAGGTTGTATTCCAATGTTTATTCAGTTGCCGGTTTTCTATGCGTTGTTTAGTTTCTTTCCATCGGCGTTTGATTTAAGACAAAAAGCATTCCTTTGGGCAGACGATTTATCGTCGTATGACAGTGTGTTTACTTTACCGTTCTCGATTCCATTTTACGGAAACCACGTTAGTTTGTTCCCAATTTTGGCTGCTTTGGCAACGTTTGTTTACATGAAAATGACAACAGGCGATCAGGCTGCCATGACTCCGCAACAAGAAGGTATGCCGGATATGAGCAAAATCATGAAAGTGATGATTTATATTTCACCAGTGATGATGTTGTTTTTCTTTAACAATTACGCTTCTGGTTTGTCGTTGTACTACTTTATTTCAAATTTAATTACCATAGGAATTATGTATGTAATTAAAAATAAAATTGTTACAGAAGATAAAGTAAAAGCAATTATCGAAACCAATAAATCAAAAGAAAAGCCCAAATCTAAATTCCAACGCAAAATGGAAGAAATGATGGAGCAAGCACAGCAACAGCAAAATGCTCAAAAGAAAAAATAATTTATTTTTGATTATATTTAAAGCATCCTTGAAAGAGGGTGCTTTTTGTTTTAAAAGAGATACACGTAAATAATTTTCAATCAGAAAAAGTTTTAATATGAAATTGCTATGAAAAAAATTAAATTATTTTTAGGATCACTTATTTTATTGTTAGGTCAAAATATAATAGCACAAAACTTTAGCTCTAATGAAAGAAGAGAAACAGTAGAAAAAATTCTTAATACAGCTATTAATAGTTTACCATTTGATAGCGTTTATAATCAAAAGCGATTTTGTTTCTTAGCTAATGAGTTATTAACAAAAAATTCCCAATTAATATTAAAACGTAAAAAATGTAAAGTTTTAATTTTTGAGAGAGATAAAGTCAAAAAATTAAAGAAGTATGTAGTACTTGGTGATTTTACATTAAATTGGAATAATCCAATTGTTGTAAGGATTCAATTTGAAGTGATGCCAGATAATAGGCTCTTAAATATCTCACTTGAAAAAGTTGATGAATTATGGACTATAAAAGATTATCTAATTTTAGATAATTAAATTAATGCCAATTCGCGCAAGCGTCACGCTTGTGCTGATAGATATACTACAGTATTTTATAAATTTAATCCAACAAATCCGCCAATTCTTCGCCTACAATTGAGCCAATCGCAATGCCTGTTCCAGTTAAACGAACGCCACAATACACATTTTCCGAAAGCTGTTTCACAATTGGATTTCGTTTTTCGCCCATTCCCATAATTCCGCTCCAGCGATGATCGATTTCAAATGTATGATTCGGAAGAATGATTTCTCTTAAGTAAGTTTCCAATTGATTTTGAATTAATGTTGTTGTAGCAAATTCCGTGGTGGTTTCACCTTCCAAATCCAGATTTCTTCCACCTCCGAATAGCACGCGATTACCAACATTTCTAAAATAATAAAAGCCTTCGTCCATATGAAAACAACCTTTGAATGGTAAATTTTCAATTGGTTTTGTGACTAAAACTTGTGCCCGAGCGGGAACTACGTCCAAATCATATAATTTTTTGGTAAATGCATTCGTACACAAAAATACTTTTTTTGAAGTGAACTGAAATCCATTTTCCAATTCAATTGCTACTTCAGTGTTCAAATCGTTTATTGATTTTACTTCCACATTATTTAAAATGGATATACCACTAGAAATAACCAATTGTACAAACGATTGCATCATTTTTCCGGTGTGAATATGTCCTTCAAAATCGGTTTCAATCATGCCAATTGTATCTTTAAAACCAAAGCTTTTAGTAGCTTTTCGAAATACATTCTCCTGAAAAATGGGATGCAACCAAGAATTAATTCGATCCAAATTTTCTAAACTTCTATCCATTAACTCTTTATCGGTTTCTCGAAAAATTTCAAACCCGCCGTATTGATGATAATCCATTTTCTCATCGGGAATTAATGACCGCAATTTTTGCAAACCTTTCACTCTTCGTTCCACCAACTTGTAAACATCTTCTTCAGCATTCGATTCCAGATACCAAAGTATTTCCGACAAAGTTCCAAAACAAGCAAACCCGGCATTTTTCGTGCTTGCACCCTCGGGAAGCATTCCTTTTTCAATGATGACAATTTTTGCCTTAGGATGTTTTTGTCGCAAATGATAGGCGGTACTCAAACCCACAATTCCGCTTCCCACAATAGTAAAATCAATATTTCGAAAGTATGTTTCTAATTCCCAAAAACTTAAATGCATAGTATAATTATATAATTCAAAAATACACGCTTTTTTTACTAATTTTCAAGTTTACACACTTAATTTTTGATTTTTAGTTTATAAATGTGGTGGCAACTTGAATTTGATAAGTGAAATTATAATTTCTGGCAAAATAATTGCAAATACAAAATCATAAAACGTATTTTTGAAAAAATAATCTTTGAAAAATGAAACAATCTATTATAACAGCAGTTGCTGTGGTGTCTGCATCGGTTGTGGTATATGCACAAGATGTGAATAAAACCAATGCTCAAGGGCAACGCGAAGGTGTTTGGGTGGGATATTATCCAAAAACAAACCATATAAAATACGAAGGAACCTTCAAAAACGGTAAAGAAATAGGAACTTTTAAGTTTTATGCCGATGAACCCGATAAAAAGCTCATTGCTACTAAAGAGTTTAAAGCTGACGGATCGGTGTACACTGTTTTTTATAATGGTAAAAAGAAAATGTCTGAAGGGGTTTATATCAACAAAATGCGAGAAGGCATTTGGAAGATTTATCATGTGGACGGGCAAAATATAATGGCGGAGGAACCCTATAAGAACGACAAATTGCACGGTGTGAAAAAAGCCTATTACAGTTCGGGTAAATTGTCGGAAGAACTAGAATACAAAAACGGTATCGAAGATGGAATTTCTAATCAATATGCCGAAAACGGCGTAAAAATTAAAGAAACGCATTATAAAAATGGTGCATTGGATGGAAAGATCATCATTCGTGATACCAATGGAAAAATTACTGATGAAGCCGAATATGTTAACGGAAAGCTAATTGTACCTAAAAAAACTACCAAATAAAATATAACTCAATCAATTGTTGTAACTTTGCTTTTCGATTTATAAACAATGAAAAAAAGAGTAGTAGTAGGTCTTTCTGGCGGTGTAGATTCCAGCGTTGCAGCGCAATTGCTTTTAGATCAAGGGTATGAAGTGATTGGCTTGTTCATGAAGAACTGGCACGATGATTCCGTTACCATTTCCGATGAATGTCCTTGGTTAGAAGATAGTAATGATGCGTTATTGGTTGCCGATAAATTGGGAATTCCTTTTCAAACAGTAGATTTAAGCGAAGAATATAAAGAACGTATTGTGGACTATATGTTCAACGAATATGAAAACGGACGTACACCCAATCCGGATGTTTTGTGCAACCGTGAAATTAAGTTCGACGTGTTCATGAAAATTGCATTAGAATTAGGTGCCGATTTTGTAGCAACTGGTCATTATTGCCGAAAAGAAGAAACAATTGTAAACGGAAAAAAAGTTTACAAATTATTAGCTGGAAAAGATCCCAATAAAGATCAATCCTATTTTTTATGCCAATTATCACAAGAACAACTAGCAAAAGCATTGTTCCCGATAGGTGAATATTTAAAGCCAGAAGTTCGTGAGATTGCTGCCAAAAACGATTTAATTACAGCCGAAAAGAAAGATTCGCAAGGTTTGTGCTTTATTGGAAAAGTACGTTTGCCTGATTTTTTACAACAGCAATTGAAACCTAAAAAGGGAATTATTTACGAAGTTTCTAAAGATCATGCAGTTTATACCAATCAAAAGCCTACTTTTGATTCGTTGATTGATGAATTAACTTGGGAAGCAACTTCAGTGAAATATACTCCCGAAATGGCCAAAAAAGTAGGTGAACACAACGGTGCGCATTATTTTACAATTGGTCAGCGAAAAGGCTTGAATGTTGGCGGAACGCAAGAAGCATTATTTATCATTGATACAAACGTTGCAGATAATGCCATTTATACAGGTCAAGGTCATGCTCATCCTGGCTTGTTTCGCAAAACCCTTCTGGTGCAGCCACATGAAATCCATTGGATACGCGAAGATTTGCGTTTGAACAATGGCGAAACCATGGAAGTAATGGCGCGTATTCGTTACCGTCAGCCGTTGCAAAAAGCAACATTGCATCAAACCGAAAAAGGATTATTTGTGCGATTTGATGAACCACAATCAGCCATTACCGAAGGACAGTTTGTTTCTTGGCATATAGATGATGAATTAATAGGCTCTGGAGTGATATCGAAGATATAAAATACTTGTATTTATTATCTAAATAAAATTCAAAGCCTTAATATTCAAAGGTGTACTTTTTAATTACCACAGATATAATTTTACAAAGTAATGCTATTAATTAATTAAATTATCACTGATTTGGAATGCGCTGCATTCAATAAATATACATAATTTTTATACTTTCCTTGTGGTACTATTTAATAATATGTGGAAGTTCTGTATTGCAGTATGGGTAATAAAATTGAAATTATAATTACAAAACCAAACTAAAAAGTTAGTTTGGTTTTGTATTTTTTTTATGTTGAATACGTTACTGACTGTTTAAGTTCGCTTTAACTTAAATGGCATTTAAACGAATACTAGAAAATCACGTTTTCACCATCTTCTGGAATAAAAACTTTTTCTTGTAATTGATGATTTTTAAGTGCATTGCGAAGTTGCATTCTTGTAGTGGGGCAGTGGTTCAACGCTTCCAAATGATTGGCAAACACTTTTCCCGGTGCATTTTTGATGAATTTTAAAATATCTTCCATTGTCATTAAAAGTGGTTTTCCGAAATCCAATTGAGCGCTTCCGCACGCCAAAACTGAAATTTCGGGTTTCAGTTCTCTCAATACGCGATCTACATCTTGCGTGTATATAGTGTCTGCACTGATGTAAATGGATTTTTCATTCGGAAATTTTAGATAAAAACCCATTACATTTCCCATTGGTTTGGCAATAAATCCGTAGCCGTGAATGGCAGGAATTCCGATGATTTTTCCCTCCAAAAAATCGTGTTCTTTCCAAAAATCCAGACTTTCGGCAATGTTTAATCCGCGTTTTTGAAGCGTTTTTTCATCATTTTTAGAGCAAATTACAGGGATGTTTTTTTGTTTTAAAAATGATTCTGCATCTTTGTCTAAATGATCAGGATGCAAGTGTGTTACTAAGCAATGCGTCACTTTTTCTAAGATAGAATGACTGTTGGAAGGCAAATCCACTAAAGGATTTTTTCGAGGTTTAAAACGGAAAAGGGTGAACGGAGATAAAGTGGCTTTTTTTCCTAACATAGGATCAACTAAAATAAATTTTTCTTGTGTCTCTATAATTAGTGTGGCGTTTCGTAAATGATGTAATTTCATCTTTTTTTGTATTAAAATTTCTGCAAAGATGAGTTGTTCATGCTATACAGTTCATTGATTCATATCAAGAAATTTCAATTGTGGTTTTTGCGTGAGGGATTGCAGTGGAAATCTTTTTTGTGAGGAACGAACAAAAAAATTGAAACGAAAAGCCCGACCCGACGGAAGAATGAAGGAGGGACACGCCCAAATTTTTAAAAAATACGTTTTCGAATTCTGCTCAAGGTTTCGGGTGTAATGCCCAAATAGGAGGCGATATGATACTGTGGAATTTGTTGCAGCCACAGCGGTTTGTGTTGCAATAGGTTCTTGTAGTTTTCCTCGGCAGTATTGATGAATTGGCAGAATTCGTCTTGTTCTTTTTTCGCTATAATTCGCTGAAAAATTTCGTCTACAAATAATTTTCCGCAAGTGTATTCTTTTAAAAAATGTAGAAATTTTTCTTTGGATAAGGTTCTAATTTGTACGTCGGTTACACATTCCTGATTTTTGCGAGTGGGTTTATCGGATACAAAAGAATAAAAATCGGTTACAAATTCGTTGGCAAGAAAAAAATCAATATTTTTCTCCTTTTCATTGTTGGCGTAAAACTCGCGAATAATGCCGCTGTCCAAAAAACGAAGCTCCTTTTCGGTTGTCCCAAAATGCAAAATTGGTTGGTTTTTCTTGTATTTTTTGGTTTCAAAAGAATGCACAAAAAGTTCTAACCCTTCTTTGTTAAAAGGAAATTCGGTAATGAAAAATTGGTATAATTGGTCGGTTTTAGTATCCATCTACCGTACAAAATTAAGTAAAAATTAAATAAATTAGTTTGGTTTTCCTATTTTTGTAGGAACTGAAAAGTAAATAAAATGAACAGAATCTCACAACTATTCAATATAAAATATCCTATTATCCAAGGCGGAATGATTTGGAACAGCGGGTACAAATTAGCTGCTGCTGTTAGCAATGCTGGCGGTTTGGGCTTAATTGGCGCCGGCTCCATGTATCCGGAAGTTTTGCGCGAACATATTCAAAAATGTAAGCAAGCAACCGATAAACCTTTTGGCGTGAATGTTCCCATGTTGTATCCAAATATCGATGAAATTATGAATATCATTGTGGAAGAAGGTGTGAAAGTCGTGTTTACATCGGCAGGAAATCCCAAAACATGGACCTCTTGGTTAAAAGAAAAAGGCATTACGGTGGTTCATGTGGTGAGTTCGTCAAAGTTTGCTGTTAAAGCACAAGAGGCGGGTGTTGATGCTGTGGTTGCTGAAGGTTTTGAAGCCGGTGGTCACAATGGAAGGGAAGAAACCACAACATTGACCTTAATTCCGATGGTAAAACAGCATTTACAAATTCCTTTGATTGCCGCAGGTGGAATTGCAACCGGAAAGGCGATGCATGCTGCAATGGTTTTAGGTGCTGATGGTGTTCAAATGGGCACCCGATTTGCAATGACTACCGAAAGTTCTTCGCACCAACATTTCAAAGATGCATGTGTGAATGCACAAGAAGGTGACACTTATCTTACGCTGAAAGAATTGGCACCGGTGCGGTTAATTCGCAATAAATTTTTTAACGAAGTGCAAGAAGCGTACGGAAAATGTGCCACAACTGACGATTTAAAAGCATTGTTGGGACGTGCAAGAGCCAAACGCGGTATGTTTGAAGGTGATTTGGAAAATGGTGAACTCGAAATTGGTCAGATTGTTGGCTTGATTAACGAAATTAAACCAGTTGATGATGTGATGCAGGAAATTATTGCCGATTTTCATCAATCTAGAAAAGTCGATTTATCGTTCTAAATTCATAATAAACCCATAAAAGCAAGGAATATTTACAATAGATATTCCTTTTTTTATTAATTTTAGAAAACCAACCTATAAATAAAATTATGAGTTATTACAAAATCGCCGATTTAGAACAATATTTTAAACATTATAAAAAGTCAGTCCGCGAGCCTCGAAAGTTTTGGAGCAAAATTGCAGAAGAAAATTTTATTTGGTATCAAGTTTGGGATAAAGTTTTTGAAGTTGATTTTCCCAAAGGCGCTATAAAATGGTTTGTGAATGCTAAATTAAATATTACTAAAAATTGTATTGACCGACATTTATCAAAGCGTGGCGAAAAAACAGCTTTAATCTTTGAACCAAACAATCCGTCTGAAAAACCGCAACACATCAGTTACAATGAACTGTACACTAGTGTTTCAAAAACAGCAAATGTTTTAAAATCGTTAGGCGTTAAAAAAGGCGATCGTGTGTGCATTTATTTGCCAATGATTCCAGAATTAGCCATAACCATGTTGGCTTGTGCCCGAATTGGCGCCATACATTCAGTGATTTTTGCAGGATTTTCAGATGCGGCCATTCGTTCGCGTGTGCAAGATTGTGCTGCAAAAATAATTGTAACTTCAGATGGAGGTTTCCGTGGCGAAAAAACAATTAAAACCAAAGAAGTTGTAGATAAAGCAATTGAAGGAGTAACTACCGTTGAAAAAGTTTTGGTGGTGAAACGCACCAATGAAAAAGTGGCGTTTAATCCAGAGAAAGACCTTTGGTTTGATGAACTGTACCAAGCTGCTGAAAACACAAATACTGCCGAAATTATGGATGCGGAAGATCCATTATTTATCCTTTATACTTCAGGGTCAACCGGTAAACCTAAGGGAATGGTGCACACCACAGCCGGATACATGGTGCAAACGGCTTATAGTTTTCAAAATGTTTTTAATTATAAAGATACCGATGTTTTTTGGTGCAGTGCCGATTTAGGATGGATTACAGGACATTCATACATTTTATATGGTGCCTTGTTAAACGGTGCCACGACAGTTCTTTTTGAAGGAATACCTACTTATCCTGATCCATCGCGCTATTGGGAAATCATTGATAAATATAAAATCACGCATTTTTATACAGCTCCCACAGCCATTCGTTCGTTAATGACTACTGATTATTCGTATGTAGCTTCGCACGATCTATCTTCCTTGCGGGTTTTAGGTTCTGTTGGCGAGCCCATTAATGAAGAAGCTTGGCACTGGTTTAATGATTTTATCGGAAAAAAACGATGCCCGATTGTAGATACATGGTGGCAAACAGAAACAGGTTCCATAATGATTGCACCGCTGGCGTTTGTTACTCCAACAAAACCAACTTACGCTACTTTACCATTGCCCGGCATACAATCGGTTTTAATGGACGAAAAAAACAATGAAATAAAAGGCAACCAAGTAATGGGCAGTTTATGTGTGAAGTTTCCATGGCCTTCGATTGCACGAACTATTTGGGGCGATCATGAGCGTTTTGTAAAAACCTATTTCACTGATTTTCCAGGAACTTATTTCACAGGCGATAACGCCTTGCGAGATGAAGTGGGCTATTACCGAATCACGGGTAGGGCAGATGATGTGGTGATTGTTTCAGGACATAATTTGGGAACAGCACCGATTGAGGATGCTATTAACCAACATCCGGCTGTAGCAGAATCGGCAGTGGTTGGATTTCCACATGATATAAAAGGAAATGCTTTATATGGATACATTTCCTTAAAAAAAGAAGGAAGCACACGCGACCGAGAAAACCTGAAAAAGGAAATTAACCAATTAATTGCAGATCATTACGGACCAATTGGTAAACTAGATAAAATGCAGTTTGTGGATGATTTACCAAAAACACGTTCAGGTAAAATACTGCGAAGACTATTGCGATCAATAGCAATGAATCAATTGGAAAATTTTGGCGATACATCAACGATGATTAATCCCGAAGTGGTTCAGAACATAATTAATGGTCGTGTTTAATAAAAAAATCCCTTTAATTTTCATTTTAAAGGGATTTTGTTTTTTATACAGCTACATTATGTTCACGCAAAGCATCGTTCAAAGAAGTTTTTTTATCGGTACTTTCTTTTCGTTTCCCAATAATTAATGCACATGGAACTTGATATTCACCGGCCGGGAATTTTTTTGTATAAGAACCAGGAATGACCACCGAACGCTCTGGCACATATCCTTTAATTTCGATAGGAGTTTCGCCAGTTACATCGATAATCTTTGTAGAAGCAGTTAAACAAACGTTGGCACCTAAAACAGCTTCTTTCCCTACACGAACACCTTCCACCACAATGCAACGAGAACCAATAAAAGCATTATCTTCAATAATCACAGGAGCGGCTTGTAGAGGCTCCAAAACACCGCCAATACCAACACCGCCGGATAAATGTACGTTTTTACCAATTTGCGCACAAGAACCCACGGTAGCCCATGTATCAACCATTGTTCCTTCATCAACATAGGCACCAATATTAACATAAGATGGCATTAAAATTACACCAGAGGATATATATGCTCCATGACGAGCCACTGCATTTGGAACCACACGAACACCTTTTTCAGCATAATTGCGTTTTAAAGGCATTTTGTCATGGTACTCAAAGATTCCGGCTTCCAATGTTTCCATTTTCTGAATAGGGAAATAGAGAACAACTGCTTTTTTTACCCATTCGTTTATTTGCCAACCACCATCAGTTGGTTCTGCAGTTCGCAATTCGCCATTATCAATTAAATCAATTACCTTTCTAATGGTGTTTTGTGTTTCTTCTTGTTGTAGTAACTCTCGGTTTTCCCAAGCTTGCTCTATGATGTTTTTTAATTCTTGCATAAAATCAGTTTTTGCAAATATATTAATCTTATTACTTATTTTTTCTAATCTAATAAAAAAACCTGCCGTAAAGCAGGTTTTTTATATTTGATAAGTAAGATAAACGGGTTTTACAAACGTTTATTTAATTTTATTAACGATAGCTGTGAAAGCTTCTGGGTGGTTCATTGCTAAATCTGCTAAAACCTTACGGTTTAATTCGATGTTGTTCGCTTTGATTTTCCCCATGAATTGAGAATAAGACATTCCGTGTAAGCGTGCACCAGCGTTGATACGCATGATCCATAACGCGCGGAAATTTCTTTTCTTTTGTTTTCTGTCGCGGTATGCATATTGCATTGCTTTTTCTACCGCATTTTTAGCTACTGTCCAAACGTTTTTACGTCTTCCGAAGAAACCTTTGGCTTGCTTCAAAATTCTTTTTCTTCTTGCTCTTGATGCTACTGCATTATTTGCTTTTGGCATAATTTTAAATTTTTTTTGTAGTAGGGCGGATGTGAAACACACCTCTTTCGACCGAATATTTTTAAAGATCAGCCCACTCCAGGGTTATTAAATTGTTTTAACCGAAAGAACGATTAGATGATTCTTAATTGTTCTTTGATGCTTTTCTCGTCTGCTTTATGTACTAAACCAGAGTGTGTTAAAGCTAATTTACGCTTTTTAGACTTCTTTGTTAAGATGTGGCTTTTAAAAGCGTGTTTTCTTTTAATTTTTCCAGAACCTGTAACGGTGAAACGTTTTTTGGCACTAGATTTAGTTTTCATTTTAGGCATTTGTTCCTAGGTATTTATGTTATCTTACTTAACAATATTTTGCAAAAATACTAATTTTTCTTTTTAGGTGCAATATACATGGTCATTCTTTTTCCTTCAAGAACGGGCATAGCTTCTACTTTACCATATTCTTCAAGGTCTTGTGCCAAACGCAATAGTAATATTTGCCCTTGTTCTTTGTAAATAATTGATCGTCCTTTAAAAAATACAAATGCTTTTAATTTAGAACCTTCTTTAAGAAACTTCATTGCATTTTTCTTTTTAAACTCGTAATCGTGTTCGTCTGTTTGTGGGCCAAAACGAATTTCTTTAACCGTAATTTGTGCAGTTTTAGCTTTCAACATTTTGTCACGTTTCTTTTGTTCGTAAAGAAACTTTTTGTAGTCGATAATTTTACAAACAGGTGGTGCAGCGTTGGGTGAAATTTCCACTAAGTCTAATCCTTGCTCATCTGCAATTGCCATTGCCTGAGAAGTTTTATATACTCCAGGTTCTACATTATCGCCTACTAAACGAACTTCTGGCACACGAATCGCTTCATTTGTTTTGTGTGCATCTTCCTTCTTCTCGTGAGGTTTGAAACCTCTTCTGTTATGTACTGCTATGGGTTTAAAATTTTGTGCTTGTTACCAAGCGGTTAAACTTAAAATTGTTTTATTGTTTTGTTTATTTCATCTTGAATTAATGAAGAAAATTCTTCAATACTCATTGATGTGTTTGTTTTTCCTGATTCGCCTTGTTTGCGCACTGAAACTTGGTTGTTTTTTTCTTCTTCTTCGCCAATGATCAACATATACGGGTACTTTTGTAATTCGGCTTCCCGAATTTTTTTACCTATTGTTTCGTTGCGGTCATCAAGTTTAGCGCGAATTTCGTTATTTTCCAACAAAGTTAAAACTTTTTTTGCATAATTTTCATATTTCTCGCTTAAAGACAAGATAATAACTTGCTCTGGCATCAACCATAATGGGAAATGACCGCCGGTATGCTCTAATAAAATGGCAATAAATCGCTCCATTGAACCAAAAGGGGCACGGTGAATCATTACAGGGCGGTGCAATTTATCGTCTGCTCCTTTGTAGGTTAAATCAAAACGCTCGGGTAAATTGTAATCTACCTGAATGGTTCCTAACTGCCAGCTGCGTCCTAAAGCATCTTTCACCATGAAATCTAACTTTGGTCCGTAGAAAGCTGCTTCGCCCGATTCCACCACATAGTTTAAGCCTTTATCTTTTGCTGCGCTGATGATGGCATTTTCTGCTTTTTCCCAATTTTCTACCGACCCAATATATTTATCTGGATTGCTTAAATCGCGAACGGAAACTTGAGCGGTGAAGTTTTCAAAACCTAATGATCCAAATACGTAAAGTACTAAGTCAATTACTTTTTTAAATTCTTCATCTAACTGGTCGGGTGTACAGAATATGTGGGCATCGTCTTGAGTGAAACCACGAACACGTGTTAAACCATGTAATTCACCTGATTGCTCATATCTATAAACCGTTCCAAATTCTGCATAACGTTTTGGCAAATCTTTGTACGACCAAGGTTTTGCATTGTAAATTTCACAATGGTGCGGACAGTTCATTGGTTTTAATAAAAACTCTTCGCCCTCTGCTGGTGTGTGAATTGGTTGGAATGAATCAGCGCCATATTTTGCATAATGCCCTGATGTTACATACAATTCTTTTTGACCAATATGCGGCGTTACAACTTGTTCATAACCTGCTTTCTTTTGTGCTTTGCGTAAAAATTGTTCCAAACGATCGCGCAATGCAGCACCTTTTGGCAGCCACAATGGCAATCCTTGCCCCACACGTTGCGAGAAATGAAACAATTCTAATTCTTTACCTAATTTACGATGATCACGGCGTTTTGCCTCTTCGATCATTTCTAAATATTCGGTAAGTTCTTTTTGTTTTGGAAACGATATACCGTACACACGCGTTAATTGCTTGTTCTTCTCATCACCGCGCCAATATGCACCTGCAACCGAAAGTATTTTTACGGCTTTAATGATTCCGGTGTTTGGAATGTGCCCTCCACGACACAAATCGGTGAAGGTTGCGTGGTCGCAAAAACTTATTGTTCCGTCTTCTAAATTCTGAATTAATTCGGTTTTATATTCGTTATCCTTATATAATTCCAATGCTTCTGCTTTTGTTGCAGATCGCATTTTAAACTCGTGTTTTTCTTTTGATATTGCTAAAATTCGATCTTCAATGGCTTTGAAATCATTGTCTGAGATCTTATTTGCACCAAAATCCACATCATAATAAAATCCATTGTCAATTGCAGGGCCAATTGTTAATTTAATGCCTGGATACATCTCTTGCAAAGCTTGTGCCATAACGTGTGATGTAGAGTGCCAAAAAGCTTTTTTTCCGTCGGCATCGTTCCAAGTATATAACGTTAAACTACCATCGGTGGTTAAAGGCGTAACCGTTTCAACGGTTGTTCCGTTAAAATTTGCTGAAATTACGTTACGTGCTAAACCTTCGCTTATGCTTAAAGCGACTTCATGCGGTGTTACGCCTGAAGCGTATTCGCGCACCGAACCATCTGGTAATGTTATTTTAATCATTTTGCTTTTTAAATTTATCATGCAAATATACTAAAGAATTATTTTACCTTAACAAAAAATAGTAAGCTTTCATTATGAAATGTTATAGTTTTTGCTTTATTTCGTTGTTATAATGATTACAAAAGATTTGGTAGAAATTGTTCGGTATGAAA
The DNA here is from genome assembly GCF_024628805.1 of Paenimyroides aestuarii. Lineage (NCBI taxonomy): Bacteria > Pseudomonadati > Bacteroidota > Flavobacteriia > Flavobacteriales > Flavobacteriaceae > Paenimyroides > Paenimyroides aestuarii. The sequence continues at coordinate 2,369,805 of NZ_CP102382.1, forward strand.
ATCGTTTTAAAAACGATTGGGATTCCTTTGTTGATAATGCTGAAAATGGAACTTTTTTGTTTCATAGAGTTTTTATGGAATATCACAAAGACCGATTCGAAGATTTTTCGCTGATGCTTTTTTGCAAGGGCAGTTTAAAAGCCATTTTGCCCGCTAATGTCTTAGATAAAACGATATATTCACACCAGGGTTTAACTTTTGGTGGATTGCTAATTGCGCCTCATTGCACCGATGAAACGTATGCCTTTTTTTGGCAACATATTAAAGACTATCTTTCGGTGAAAGGTTTTACCGATTTGATTTTTAAAGAAATGCCAGCGCCTTATCAAAGGCAAATGTGGAATGATGATTTAAGTCTTGATAGAAAATTAGTTCAGCAAACTAGTAATTTTCAAGTGAACCTTAATGATTTTAAAATTTCTAAAAGTAAATTAAAGCACTATCACCGTGCAGCAAAAAATAATTTTTTATTGGTGGAAGATGATGCATTTGAACCTTTTTGGAAGAATATTTTAGAGCCATTGCTTAGCGAAAAATACCAAACAAAACCTTTGCATTCGTTGGAAGAAATTACATCTTTAAAGAAAAAATTCAATAAAAATATCATTCAATGCAACCTTTATTATAAGGATGAAATTGTGGCAGGAATTACGTTGTTTGTACATGCCGGATTTATTGTTAAATCGCAATACGGTGCATCGTCAGCTTTAGGAAAAAAATTAAGAGCTATGGACTTTTTGTTTATTGAACTCATCCATAAATTTAAAAAACTTAATTTTGCTTTTTTTGATATGGGTACCGCGACTGATGCCTCTTTTCCCGAGGGTGTCAATCCTGGTTTAATGAATCAGAAAAAAGAATTGGGATGCCGTGCATATCCACAAAACATTTATCAAATTAGGCTATGATTCCTTATCTAAACATAAAAAAAATAAACCAACCGTATCAGGAAGCTTTTTTATCAAAAACCAAACTTTTTTTTGATAAAGGGCATTATATTTTAGGTGATGAAGTGTTGAAATTTGAGCAGGAATTTGCAGCTTATTGCAAGGTGTCGCACTGCATTGGCGTGGGTAATGGTTTAGATGCTTTACTGTTAATTTTTAAAGCTTATATTGAATTAGGAGCTTTGCAACCGGGCGATGAAGTGATTGTGCCTGCAAATACCTATATTGCTTGTATTTTAGCCATTCAAAATGCAGGTTTAACCCCGAAATTGGTCGATACTAATTTTTTAAATTATAATCTTACAATTGATGTGTTGCAGCAGCAAGTTACCCAAAATACCAAAGCGGTTTTGATGGTGCATTTATACGGACAAATCACCGATGCGTTGGCTATTCAAACATTTTGTAAAGATTTTGGATTGCTGCTAATAGAAGATGCAGCACAAGCACACGGCGCGGTGGCAAATGATAGAAAAGCCGGTGCTATTGGCAATGCGGCCGGATTTAGTTTTTATCCAGGCAAAAATTTAGGTTGTTTGGGCGATGGTGGTGCCATAACCACAAACAATGCACAACTTGCTGATTGTGTGCGCAGTTTGCGAAATTATGGTTCTGAATTAAAGTATCACAATATATATAAAGGTATCAATTCGCGACTAGACGAATTACAAGCGGCTTTTTTGCGATTGAAATTACCAGATTTAGATTTTGACAACAAGAAAAGACAAGGCATTGCAAAACGTTATTTAACAGAAATTGTAAATCCGTTGATTGTTTTGCCGTTTGTAAATGATTTTAGTGCGCATGTTTTTCATGTGTTCCCAGTGCGGGTAGAGCATCGGGCCGAGTTTCAACAGTATTTGATGGATCACAACATTCAAACGTTGATTCATTATCCTATTCCGCCTCATAAACAACAAGCAATGAGCGAATTAAATGATTTGCGTTTCCCGATTTCAGAGTTGGTTCACAAGCAAATTGTGAGTATTCCGCTGAACCCATCGCTAACGGTTGATGAGCAAGATTTTATTATTGAAAAAATGAATGGTTTTTAAATGGATGTGTATATAAAATCGTTTAATCGCCCGTATTTGCTGCATCGTACCATTGCCAGTATATATCATTTTTTACAACATTTCGATGCAAGAATTGTGGTTTTAGATGATGGAACACCTCAAAAATATTTAGATAAAATTGTAAATTTATTTCCAGAAGTAGAAGTTGTAAAATCACCTTATTACAATCAAAAAAGTGCAGCTATTTCTTCAAATATAGTTCCGGAAAAAGTTATTCCTGCCAATTTTTGGAGAGATGAAGTTTTAAAAGGCAGTGAACATTTTATACTTTTAGAAGATGATATGTGGTTTACAACTCCGGTAAATTACAAAGAATTCACTAAAAATGTGTATGATTCAAAAACAGATATGATTAAGTTTAGATGGTTAAAAAACAGCCTTTTAATCTCTGAAAATACAGTTGCAGAAAACAATTATTTTAATCTGGTTCAACCAACTGTTTTTACTAAAAATGCATTTTTATTTGATGCAATCTTTAGAACCAATTTTTTAAAATTAGGAAGCATTACTCGAAGATTGGTATCTTTTGATAACGAGCTTTTAAAATACTATCAATTATATTCTGTGGCCGGAGCTGTTTTTTCTAAGAGATATTACAAGGTTTGTTGGCAACAAAATCAAAGCGCTATTGATGAGTTGAATCAAATTGCACAACTTCTAAATGGAGGTATTTTGTTTAATGTAGGACACACAAAGCAAGAAATTTTAAAAGCAACATATAAAACCACAGCAACACTCATGTCTAAAGAAAATTTGGGTGAAACAGTAGATATTTTTTTAGTGAATCGCATTTTAAATGAGGCGTGGTACCATGAAAAAATGTATGATATAGATGCCTTTTCTTCAGATTTGCCCTCCGCTTGGATTGAAAACAACCTAGCAGATGAAGCATTGATTGTAAATTGGCAGAATTGGTATAGAGTATTCAAAAAATCTTATACAGCTATTGGTTGTGAAATTTAATGAAAAATAGCAACACACATTATAAAACCCTATTTAAAGCTACAAGCTTGTTTGGTATTGTAGAGGTTATCCGTATGCTGTTAAAAGTAGTAGCAAATATTGGTGCGAGTTACTTTCTTGGTGCGGCTAATTTTGGCTTGGTGGGCTTGATAGAAAATACCACGCAACTCATAAGTTCTATTACCAATTTTGGAATAAATTTTACAGGAATCAGGGAAGTTGCTGGTTTTAAAGATAAAAACAGTTTAGCGTTTCACAAAACATTAAAAATCATAAATCTATTTTGCTTGTTCAGTGGTATTTTGGCGGCTGCTATCTCCATTTTAGGAGCTTATTATTTAAGTTTTTTAACGTTTGATTCGTATCAATACTATTTTTGGTTTGTTCTTTTAAGCATCTATTTCGTTTGCACAAGTGGCACCCAAAGTAAAATTATTTTTTTGGAAGGTAGCCAAAACTTCAAAAAACTCATTCGAATCAATATTCTGGTAAATATTGTGAACACGCTTATTATTTTGGTAGCATATTACTATTTTAAAGTAAACGGAATTGTAATTGCCATGGTTGTTAATGCGTTTATAACATATTTGCTATACTACAAATTTAGCGGTGTGCAACGCGTTTCGGTCACAGTTACCAATAAAGAAATAAAAGCGCAGTTTAAGAAATTGATGCAATCGGGTGGATTATTGTCTGTAAATGTAGTTTTAGGATTTCTTTCCCTATATATAATTCGCTTGTATTTAAAAGAAATAGATTTAACCGTTTTAAGCTACTACAATGCCGGATTGATTATTTTAGTGTCCTATTTAGGAATTATTTTTATAGCAATCAGCAAATTTTTTTTCCCAAAACTCACTCAAGTTATTGAAGAAGAGGGTGATTTTAATTTATTGATAAACAATCAATTTGAAATTTGTTTATTACTTATTCTTCCTGCAATATTAGTGCTCTATTTATTGGGAGAATTTATAATAGGTATTTTGTTTTCGGCAGCATTCAAACCGGTTTATCAAATTCTTATTTTTGGACTTGCAGCCATTATTTTTAAAGGATTTAACTATTCCACCGGCTATTTATTTTTATCGAATAAAAACTGGAAACAGTATTTTTATATAAATGCAGTAAGCGATTTTTTAAATGTGATACTCACTATTTGGTTGTACCATAAAATGCAACTTTTTGGTATTGGTTTGGCGTTGCTTGTCAATTATTTTTTAGGAGCTGTTTATTGTTATTTCTACATCCGAAAAAAATATGCGTTTAGTTTAACAAAAGCCAATCAGCTTTTTTTGCTGTTTGCAGTTTGCGCCGCAGCTCTTATTATTGTTTGTTTTTATACATTAAACCGACAATATTTTGATATTATTGCCTTGTTGTTTGTGATAATTTCGTTAATTTACAGTATTAAAAGGTTAGATGAATATTTACTAGATTCTAAAATTTTGAATAAAATAAAAGCATTATTTTGATTAGCAGATTGATACACTTTTTCAGCATTAACTGGTTTCAAACTTTAAGAATAAACTTAAAAGCCTTTGCTTTGAAAGACGCTTTGGCGTTTCCTGTGGTGGTGTATCGTGGTTTTAAAATTTTACAATTTAAAGGAAAAATTCAGCTAATAGGAAAACCTCAATTTGGGTTGATTGGATTCGGACAATCCTATGAAATTTTTAAACGAAAAAGAGCAGTAGGCGAGGCGGTACTAAATGGTGTTTTGCAAATTCATGGAAAAGTTCAGTTTGGTATTGATACAAAATTATACATTAAATCAAATGCCCTTTTAACATTAGGACACATCAATTCATTTGCCAGCAGAACAGAGATTATTTGCTATAAAAGTATTACCATTGGCGATTGGGTGCAATTTGGAAACGATTGTTTAATTACCGATACCAATTTTCATGCGATAAAAAATAGTATTACTCATGAAAAATTGTCATTTGATAAAGAAATTAGCATTGGTTCTTACAATTTTATAGGAGCTCGATCAACCATAAAAGGCAACACGCACACAGCAGATAATTGCTTAGTTGGAACAAACTCTTTGCTGAATAAAGATTACCGTTCGTTTGGAAAAAATGTGCTGATTGGAGGTATTCCCGCAAAACTAATTAAAGAACATATTGTGCGCGATTGGGAAAGTGAAAAAGAAGCACTTGAAAAATACTTAACCATAAAACTATAAAATGAGCAAAATAATTACACTGCCAAAAATAAAAGATCCACGAGGCAATTTATCAGTTATCGAGGGAAATACCATTCCGTTTGCTATCAATAGGGTATATTTTTTATACGATGTGCCGAGTGGTGCAGAGCGTGGCGGGCATGCTCATAAAAATCAACAAGAATTTATTATTGCTGTGGCGGGAAGTTTTCAAGTGGTGTTAAACAACGGAAGTGAGGAAAAAGTATATCACTTATTTAAACCCAACGAAGGCTTATATGTACCTGTGAATACATGGCGTGAATTGCGAAATTTCTCAGCAGGAGCAGTTTGCTTGGTTGTTTCGTCTGATGCTTTTGATGAAAACGATTATATCCGCGATTTTAATGAATTCAAGAGTTATTTAAGCAGATAAAATCGGCATTTCAATTCAATAATACAGAATTTCAGCAAATCAATCCAGCGTTTGTTTTTAAAAGATTGCTCCATGCTGTAATGAATGCGTTTTAGCAAAGCTTTGTGTTCTGCTTTGCTGGTGTTTCTGGTCAAAGATTCTTTAAAAATCCTTCGCAACGATTGATTAATTTTACGTGAAAATTCATCATTTTTATAAAATTGATTGCCTAATGATTGTTTTAAATATCTTTTTTCCACCAAAAAGGCATCCAAAAAGGCAATTTTATACTTTTTTGAAAGGCGTAACCAATAATCCAAATCTTCAAAAAACAATTCTTCGTTGTAGCCATTTAAAAGCATAAAATGTTTTCGAGTGATCATAGAAGCTACGGAACACATGATGTTGCCACCGCCTAAAATTCGAATATAATCGGTTTTAAAAAGTGCTTTATCAATTACTTTATTTTTATTATCTACTTCAAAAAAAGGTTTTGTGCGGTTCCCATTCTCATCAATATGATAGGCGTTTCCAAAAACAATCCCCACTTCTTCGGGTTGTTCCATAAAAAAAGCGACTTGTTTTTCTATACATTTTGGCAACAAACAGTCATCGGCAGACAGATCAATTAAAAAAGTTCCAGCAGATTTTTTAACTCCCAAATTAAAAGCTTGGGTATTGCTGATTGTTTCGCTGCGTTTTATATACTTTATTTTGGGGTGATTTTGAACAACTTCCTGAATTTCTTTTTCAGAATTGTCTGAACTTCCATTGTTAATTACAATTATTTCAATATTTTTATAGGTTTGATTCAACACCGAAAGCAATGCTTGTTGCACAAAAGCTTCGTGGTTAAAACAGATACAAATTACAGAAACAAGAGGTATCGACATATAAAAGTTTATTCTACAAATATATAAATTAAGAATTCAATTGAACACATTAAAAACCTTAATCATTGTAACAGATTTAACGCTCGGCGGCATTCAAAACTATGTGCGTGCTTCTGCAAATTTGTTAAAAGAAATGAATCATAAGGTTTTCATTATTGCGATTAATGAAGCATACAAGTTTAAAGATATTGAAACGATTAGTTTAAATAATTATTCTTCTTATAAAAAACCTTTATTAATAAGCCAATTTATTAAAGAAAATGCAATTGATGTGGTTGTGGATCATCGCACAAAATCAAACATTTTAAAGCAAAAAGTGTATGATTTTTTATTGCGAAAAACTCCAAAAATACAGTTCATCCACAGTGCACATTTTGATTTTTATTTTTATAGATGGAAGGTGCTGAACCAATTTGCTTATAAGCATACAACTGCTTTTGTGAGCGTTTCAAAATATATTGATCAATTGGTTTCAAAAGAAATTACAGCCAAGCATCAAGTTTTGTATCATTATTTTGATGATTTGGCGGTTCATCAAAACCAAGATAAAAAAGACATCCTTTTTGTAGGTAGGTTTGAAAATGATGTAAAAGACCTTACTTTTTTGTTAGAAGCTTATCATTTATCGGAATTGCATGTACAAAACGTAAAGTTTCACTTTGTGGGCAGTGGTAAAGATGCCGCACTAATCAAGCAGTTTGCAGCAAATCATAATTTAGAACAAAAAATTGTGGTACATGCAGCCACCAACGATGTTACTCCTTTTTATCAAAATGCCAAAGTAGTGGTTTTGGCAAGTCATTTTGAAGGTTTTCCGCTGGTTTTAATGGAAGCCTTGCAACATGGAACACCTGTAATTACTACATCATTCAACAATTCTGTTTATGAATTAGTGAAGCATCAGCAAAACGGATTGATTGTGGAAAAACAGCTTGACATTTTTGCAGAATCCCTTCAAAAAATGTATCGCAACGAAGAACTTTACAATGAATTATTGAAGAATACCAAGCTCTTTAATGAAAAATTTTCTAAAGAAAATGCCATAAAGCAGTGGGATATGTTACTAAGAGATTTATTTTAAAATCGACTTACTAATGCCCCATTTTACTAATAATTGTTGCAATTTCGCCAGGTTTTGTAGAATAAATGCCGGTGTTTTTAACAGCACACGCTTTCGCAAGGGTAAATTTCGCAATTGAATTTGTTGAACCAACAATTTGTAATTTTGGTAGTTACCGTTCAATTTGCTGTGAAGTGCAGCAAAATAGCGATTCAAATCAAGATAGGCTTTTAATTTTTGATTACTTTTCTCTGCTTCTTCAAACTTTTTAAAATTCAATCGATGGGTTAAATCGTCTGTTTTTTTTGATAAACTTTCTGCATCGTGCTTATAAATAGCCAAAATATTCCATGTAAAAACAATAGGGTAGTGCATACCAATTCGAATCCACAAATCGGTATCTTGTGCAATTTTTATAGTGGTGTCAAAATTTCCTACGTGTTCAAAAACAGATTTTTTAAACACGGCACAAGAGGTCCAAATTACACATTCTTTTTTACTGGCATCAAAGAAATTTACCACCAAATCTGTTTTAGAAGCATCAATTGAATAAAGCGATGCAAACGTTTTCCACTTGGTTTCTACCTCAAAAGCAGCCGAAAAAACTTCGTAATCGCTGTATTTTTCAATTAAATCATTAAAAGTTTGCAAAAAATGCGGATACCAAAAATCATCTGCATCCAAAAAACAAATATAATTGGCATGTGCATTTTCTATACCGATATTTCTAGCTACCGAAACGCCTTGATTTTCTTGGTGAATGAGTTGAATGCGCACATCGTTTATTTCATTCACCAATGCAACACTTTGGTCTGTGGAACCATCGTTTACAATTATGATTTCAAAATCTTGAAAGGTTTGATTCAAAACGCTTTTTAAAGTGTGTTGAATATACTTTTCTTTATTGTACAGCGGAATGATGATGGAAAATCTAGGCATTTCGATTTAATTTTATCAAATGATACAGTTTATAAAAATCGAGCAATTTTAACGACGGTTGCGCGCTTACCAAATTTTTACAGATAAACGGCTCGGCTTTTTTTCCTACAAAATAAATCAACCAATTCATTACTTTAAACTTTTGCAATTTGCTGTAAAATGCCAATATTTTTATGAAAGAATCATCAATTAGTCCATTTTTTTTTAAAAACCATGCACTTTCTACACTAATTAAACTTTTTTCAATGAAAACTTCGTTGCTTTCTAAGCCTAAATGATAAACTTGATTGTTAATGTGGGTAATTTGGTGCGCATGTTTCATAAAATCAAAAGCAAAAAGCGTGTCTTCGTGCCCATAATTTTTAATAGCTACATTAAATTGGATACTTAAAAACAGTTTTTTTTGCACTAAAAAATTGGCTGAAGAAAAATGGTAGTATGGATTTTTCTGTCGATCTGCAGCACTTTTTGTTTCTCTTTTATAACCGTAATACCAACGCAAATATTCCTTTTTAGGAGGTTTTGCCTGTTGATAACAAATGCCACCAACCACAAGATACCTTTCCTTTGAAATCTCATTTACATAGGATTCAATAAAATTTTGATGCACTGGCAACACATCGGCATCAAGAAAAAGTAAATAAGCAAAAGCAGCATTTTGCGCCAATAAATTGCGAATGCTGCTTCTTCCAATATTTTGATTTAAAACACGATACGAACAATAAGTAAAACGGTTTATTTCTTCATTTTCAGTCAGATATAAAGACGAAGCATCATCTAAAACAAGTATTTCAAAGGTAATCTGCGCTTCCACACACTGCTTATAAATTTCTTTAACAAGCGAAACCGTATTGAAATTAAAAGTAGGTATGAGTACAGATAGCATTAAATGGTTTTTTGAACAACCTCGAAAACTTTACCTTCGTCGCATTTTAATGTTTTTGCCGGATATTTTAACAGCAATGCATAATCGTGCGTAGCCATTAAAATAGTTCTACCGTTTTCATTAATTTTTTGCAGTACTTCCATTACTTCCACACTTGTTTGCGGGTCTAAATTTCCTGTTGGTTCATCGGCTAAAATCAATTCAGGGTCATTTAGAAGTGCACGCGCAATTGCCACACGTTGCTGCTCGCCACCCGAAATTTGATGCGGCATCTTTTTTAAATGTTGCAACATTCCCACACGGTCTAAAACATCTTCGATTCGTGCATTCATATCATTTTCATTGGTCCAGCCGGTTGCTTTCAACACAAACAAAAGGTTTTGGTGCACATTGCGGTCTGGTAACAATTTAAAATCTTGGAAAACAATACCCAATTTGCGTCTTAAAAAAGGAATATCGCTTTGTTTTAATGAACGCAAATCGTAATCAACAATCACACCTTCTCCTTGTTTCAAGTGTAAATCGGCATAAAGGGTTTTCATTAAACTACTTTTTCCCGAACCTGTTTTACCAATCAGGTAAATAAATTCGCCTTTTTGAATATCGATATTTATATCTGTTAAAATAGGTTCTTCTTCTTGAAAAATGCTTGCGTTTTGTAGTTTTAATATAGATGTTGACATAGATTTTTTTTGTAAAAATATCAAAAGTTACGGGTTAATAAAAATTCCATCGGAAAATATGTACTTTATCATCTGTTTTTAGAAAAAGTAATTCCAATTTTGGCTGTTAAAAATTGATAGTTATTCATGTATTTTTCCCAATTTGGAGCTGTATCGGTTTGCATTTTATGGATGGAATATTTCATGCCAAATGTAAAATAGGCATTGGTTCCAATTTTATGCAAGTAATCTACTCCTAAACCTAAACCATTGCTTTCTGAATTCAGCTCTTTGCCAAAACCATTGCTGGTATATTGTGATTTGTCATACGAAATATAAGGTTCTAATATACTTTGTTCGTTTATAGGTTGGTAGAAACTTGCATACAAACCAGGTGTGAGTACGGTGGTTTTTTCAAAATATCCAAAATAGTTGTTGTTTTTAACCATCATTCTTTGAAAGCCTAAATGCGCTCCAACCGTAAATCGCTGGTAGCTTATGATTGCCAAACGTCCTTGAAGCGACGGAAATGCAACTTTGTGTGCATCGCCCATCATACTATTATTGGGTGCTAGATTTGAAAAGCCCAGTGTCATTTGAAAAGTGTTAAAAAAATCAATACTCGAATTTTTTTCGTTCTGAGAAAAACCTGAAAACGAAATCAATAGGCAGTATAAAGAAACCATTTTTTTCATAATGAATAATTTAAAGTACCTAAATTCACATAGTAATTATTCGTATTGTAATTGGATATATATCCAAAATAACGGTAGTCATTATTATGCGTAATTCTGATTACATATACATTTGTTTCTTCATTTCGAGGAATGGAAAAACTAATTGTTCCAGAGGCATCGGTTTTTGTTTTTGAAACACTAATCCACTTGCTGTTTATATTTATTTCGCTAGGATACAGAGCCGTTATTGATCCATTTGTAGGTTGATTGTACACAGGATACACATTGACTTCTACGCCCTGTAAAGGTGCATTGTTATAAATCAGTTTTCCCTCAACAATAATTCGAGTATCGCCGTCGTAAATATCTGTGTTACAACCTATAAAAGTTGTGGCTAAAAAAAGTACAGCTATTTTTTTCATAAGTTTTCATTTAATTCTAAACGCATTGCAAAACATATAGTAGCATTTTCGCAGATATAAAAATAAAATTCTTTTTCGGTTTTGCAACAATAAATAGCAGCTTTTTGATTAAATGTTAGTTCTTTTAAGTAATTCAGGTCAATTGATTTAATTTTTGCATGCTGATGAATTTCAATAGGCAAACAGTCCAAACACCATTCGATGTATTTTACGTTGTTCACGTGATTTAAAGCATCTAAATCGGAATAAACCACTGTGTGTTCTGCGATTAGTTGGGCAGGTTTTGAAAGATCTATTTTTGCAAAAGATTGATTTGTTGGTTTTTTGTTGGGAAATTTCTCTAAATGCGAATGATCAATTAAAATGGCTTCGGGTCTGCGTTTTTTGGTATTCACACACACCCACAAACTGTTTATGCCTATAATTTTTTTTTCGTTAAGAAACACTTCAAAATCGCGGATGGATTTGATACCGGCTAATGTTTCAATCCAAGTTTCCATTTCAATTGTTTCGTGCCATTGCGGTAAATTTTCCACTTCGATACGCATACTGCTCAGCACCCACGCTTGATGGTTTTTCTGCATATCAAAATAACTCATGCCGCCCAAATCGGAATGTTTACCAGCAAGTGCTTGCAAAATGTTCATTAAATCGGTAAACCTGATTTTGGAATTTACCGAGCATTTATCAATGGTAACGTGACAAGTTCCTTTGAAAATCGATGAAAATTTATTGGGTAATTGCATGTATGTGTTTTATAATTTTTTGCACAGATTCTTGATACGAAAACCATTTTGCATCTTCGTTTCGTTTAAACCAAGTTAGTTGTCTTTTGGCAAATCGGCGGGTATTTTTCTTAATTTCTTCAATTGCATCATTTAAAGAAATTTTTTCATCAAAAAAATCAAAAAGCTCTCTGTAACCAACTGTTTGTAAAGCGTTTAATTGTTGGTATTCCTTTAAACCAGCCACTTCGTGTAGCAAACCATTTTGCATCATTGCATCAACGCGTTGGTTGATACGTTGGTACATTATTTCGCGTGGGGCTTCTAAACCAATCACAATGGGAACAAAATTTCTTGCTTTTTTAGGTTGATTTAAAAACGAAGAGTAAGGTGCTTGTGCTGCGATTGATACCCCGATAAAACGTTTCATGCGCTGTTGGTTTTGCAACGTTTGCGGATTGTTTTCGTTTAAAAAATGGAAATAATCGGGATCTAATTGCTGCAAGGTTTTCTGTAAATATTCAAAACCATGCGTGTTGTAATTCTGGTCGATTTTGGCTTTTATTTCATTGGAAACTTCCGGAAAATCATCAAATCCTTTTAAAATGGCATCTACATACAAACCAGAACCTCCCACCACAATTTGTATATGGTTTTGCATGAATAATTCATCTAACAATGCCAAAGCTTCTTTTTCGTAATCGCCCACATTGTAATCTTCGGTAATTGATTTATTTTGAATGAAATAGTGCGGTGCTTGTGCTAATTCTTCTTTGGAAGGAACGGCGGTACCAATGGTCATTTCTTTAAAAAACTGTCGGCTATCACACGATACAATAGCGCAATTAAAATGATTTGCCAGTTTTATGGATAATGCGGTTTTGCCAATTGCAGTGGCACCAATGATTACAATTAAGTAGTTAGTTGTTGATTTTAACTGCTCCATCTATAAATTTTTCGCCGCAATTGTAGCAAAAATTAGCATATTCGTTATAAATATACATTTTGCAACGCGGACAATTTTTCTGATTTTTTTTACCTTTTCTGTTTTTTGCCAATTCAGCGGTTACAATTCCAGTTGGCACTGCAATGATACCATAACCCATAATCATGATGAACGATGCAATTGCTTTACCAACAGGCGTGATTGGGGCAATATCACCATAGCCAACCGTTGTCATGGTTACAATACACCAATAAATACTGTTTGGAATATTGGTAAAACCATTGTGGCGGCCTTCTACAATGTACATTATTGTTCCTAAAATTATAGACATAACAAAAATAAAATACACAAAAACAATGATTTTACTCATGCTGGCACGCAACGATTCTTTAATATGCGAAGATTGATTTAAGAAAGGAATTAAATCTAAAATAGCAAACAATCGCAGTAATCTTAACGAGCGAATTACAGTAAGCGCTTCGGATCCAGGTATAAAAAAACTTAAATACATGGGCAAAAGCGATATTAAATCAACAAATCCGTAGAAACTAAAAATGTAATTGAGTGGTTTTTTGTTACTAATGATGCGCAATATGTATTCAATAGAAAAAAATACGGTGATAATCCATTCGCTTATTACAAAAAAATCGTGGTAAAGCTCATCATATCTAATGATACTTGCCATCATAATCAATACCACACTAAGCAAAATGATCACCAACAGCAATAAATCAAATGTTTTTCCTGCTAATGTGCTTGTGCCATAGATAATAATGTAGATTTTCTGACGAAGAATTTCGTATTTGCTTTTTACTTTTTTCATTCCTAGAACGATAGCAATTTATAATCTTTTTTTGTGTAAAGATAATGTTTTATAGTGTTTAAGACATCTTTGGTGTAAACCAGTTGAATTAATTTCTTTTGCAACACATCGGTATTCAATACTTGATAATTCAAATCAAAAAAACAATAGCCTTTAAAAATACCATTCTCAATAACCACTGCACTTTTTTCGTTTATAGTTCTTCCTTTTAAAATAATGATTTTTTTATTCCACAGCAATTCATTTTTACTCAATAAATCATTAAATAGTGTATTGTGCATGTCGGTGGGATAGTTGATTTGTTCGGAAGCTGAAAGGGCGTTTTGAACCTGTTCTACAATTTCGTTTTCTTGATACAAATCGTTGATAAATTGTACGGCATTTTTTTGGGTTTTGAACGATTGTAGGGCTTTTTTACGACCGTTTGATTTTTGAATTTTCAATGTTTCGTAACCGCTGTCTAATTTTTCTTGATAAACTGCCCACAAAAAAGGCGATTTTCGTTGTGTGATATTTAAAACCGGTTTGTTGTGCAACAGCTCTTCCCGTTCTTTCAGCAAAGCGATTAATTCGTTGCCGGTTTCCTCAAATGTAACGGTGTACACTTCTTTTTGAATGCGTTTGGCAATTTTGGAATCGGCAGTAAAAATTTGATTGAGCTTTTTACGGATATTGTTGCTTTTGCCGATATAAATAATATTTCCTTTATCGTTGTGCACATAAAAAATACCTACAGTGGAAGGAATATTTTGTAAAATATCGAACAATTTTGGTGAAATGCCCTGATGTTGCTCGTTCTTAATTTGTTGTTTCACAATTTGCTTGTCCAAATCTTTATCAAGCAATAACTTGAACAATTTCAACGTAGCCATAGCATCACCGCTTGCTCTGTGACGATCAGCAATAGGAATTCCCAATGAGCGAACCAATTTACCCAAGCTATACGCTTCTGCATCGGGCAACAAAATCTTAGACATTTCAACAGTGCACAGCGTAGATTTCTGAAAATTATAGCCCAACCGATCAAATTCTAATTTTAAAACCCGATAATCAAAAGATGCGTTGTGTGCCACAATGATACAACCTTCGGTTATTTCAATGATGCGTTTGGCAACCTCAAAAAACTTCGGAGCCTGACGTAGCATAGCGTTGTTTATACCAGTAAGTTTTACAACAAACGGCTGAATGGGAATTTCAGGATTAACCAGGCTGATGAACTGATCTATAATTTCAACACCGTCAAACTTATAAATGGCAATTTCGGTAATGCCTTCTTTATTAAATTGTCCGCCGGTGGTTTCTATATCTATAATTGCGTACACTGTAATGATTTGGCAGCCCTCTAAAAAGTGGGCTGGTTTATTAAAGGCTAAAATACGAAAAATGTTAATGGTATTAAAAATGATTTTCTTTCTAACAAATTCTTTAATCTACATAAAAATAAGAAATACGTTCAGCTACTTTATTATCTTTTAAATAAACTTGTCTTAATCTATAATGAGTACTAGAAGGTGATTCAGAGTATTGTAAGGCATCGATATCATTTTGTGGATTCCATTCAACAATTGGATTACCAATTATTTTTAAAACTTCTTCTTTTGTCATTCCTTCTTTAATTTTCAAAAATTTTTTATGAGAATAATTTTCT
Organism: Paenimyroides aestuarii; assembly: GCF_024628805.1. Taxonomy (NCBI): domain Bacteria; kingdom Pseudomonadati; phylum Bacteroidota; class Flavobacteriia; order Flavobacteriales; family Flavobacteriaceae; genus Paenimyroides; species Paenimyroides aestuarii. The sequence continues at coordinate 2,385,033 of NZ_CP102382.1, forward strand.
GAAAATTTTGTTTCTTCAACAAGAAGTGTATTCAGTAGAAGTCCGGAGTATCCATCAAGGTTTAAAACTGGAATCAATTGTTTTAAAGCAAAAAGGAATATTACAGTAAGTAAAATACTTAAAACAAAATTTTTAATTTTTTTCATCTGGTGAATATTTGAATTACCTCCCTCCAAAAATTGAACTTCCAATGCGAACAATAGTGCTTCCGCATTCAATAGCAATTTTATAGTCGCCGCTCATTCCCATAGAAAGTTGCTGAAAATGACAATTGGGTAATTGGTAAGGCTGTAAATAATCGAAAATATCTTTTAGAGATTGAAATTCTGAACGAATTTTATCCTGATTTTCTGTAAAAGATGCCATTCCCATTAATCCAATTACTTTGATATGTTCTAGCGATTTGAATTCTTCGGAATGTATCAATTGCAGCAATTCATCGTGTGCCAAACCAAATTTCGATTCTTCGGTGGCTATATATACTTGCAATAAACAATGGATGGTTCTTCGCCATTTTTTTGCTTGTTTGTTGATCTCTTTCAACAGTTTTAAACTATCCACACCGTGAATTAAGCTTACGTAAGGTGCCATGTATTTTACCTTGTTGGTTTGCACGTGGCCAATCATGTGCCATTGGATGTCTTTAGGCATTTGTTGCCATTTTTCAGTCATTTCCTGAATTTTGTTTTCGCCAAAAATCCGCTGACCTGCATTATAGGCTTCCAGCAAATCGGCAACCGGTTTTGTTTTAGAAACCGCTACCAAATGAACATGTTCCGGTAAAGTATCTTTTATATTTTGTAAGTTTTCAGCTATATTCATTTTTTTTACCACAAAGTTTTTAAGTTTTTGCACAAAGTTTACAAAGAGCCGTTTATTACTCTTTTTAAACCGTGTTTTAATAATACAACATTAAAGTTTATTAATAATCCAAGCTTGAAATTTCCTAATTTCATATAGGTTAGTGTTTGTGCTAAATGTACGTCGTTTAATGCATCTACACTTTTTATTTCGATTACTAATTTATTTTCAACCAATAAATCCATTCTATAACCACACTCAAGTTTTACATTCTCAAAAACCAAAGGCATTGCTTTTTCTTTTTCAACCTTTATACCTTCTTGTTTAATTTTATAGAATAAACATTCTTTATAGGCGCTTTCTAACAATCCAGGACCTAAGGCTTTATGAACATCAATGGCAAAACCAATAACTTTATTAGATAATTCATTTTCAATCATAGTTTTATTTCCTTTGTGTGAAATCTTTGTGTCTTTTGTGGTTAATCTACAATTCGTAAATTATTAATCCATTTCTTAATTTTGGTTCAATATAGGTGCTTTTTGGGGGCATAGTTAAATCGTTATCTGCAAGAGTTTTTATTTCGCTTATTGTTGATGGATATAAAATAAAACCAATTTTAAATTCCCCATTATCTACCTTGTTTACCAATTCAATGATATTTTTATTTCCTGGGATGTAACTAATTCTGCTATCGGTTCTTAGATCTTTTATATTCAACAAAGGGTTTAATATTTTTTTGTATAATATTTGAGCATCTAATCTATCGATAATGCGTTCGTTTTCAGGAAGTTCTTTTAATGCAAGCGAATAAAATGTGCCTTCTAGATACATTCCAAACGTATATTTTTTGTTAGGTTTCCAAAATTCATGTACTTTTTCAACCGTAAAATCATTTTCCAAAACAGATAAAAATTCGGCAGTTTCCATACCGTTTAAATCATGAACCAAGCGGTTGTATTCATTAATTTGTATCAATTTTTCACAAATTAAATAGCTCATAAAATAATTCATATTATCACTTGCATCAACCCCTTTTTCGTTCAACAATAAATTAGATGTTGCCGAACGATGATGACCATCTGCAATATACAAATTGGGCATTTTTTGGAAACTTTGTTGAATAAAATCTAAGTCACCTTCCGCATCTATTTTCCAAATAATATGGCGCTCACGGTTTGTTGTAGAAAAATCATACAAGGCAGGTTGATTCATTTTTTCGCCAATCCATTGCTCTAGTTCTTCACAATTTGGATACATCATTAAAACCGGTTCGGTATTGAAACGGGTTTCGTTGAAATAATCTTTCAGATTTTCAACGCGGTATTGCAAGGTGTTTTCGTGTTTTTTAATGATGTTTTCCTTATAATCTTGAAGCGATGTTCCTGCTAAAATACCTATAAAATTATTTTTTTTAGTTTTGATTTGATACAAATACATTGCGGGCTTTTCGTCTTTAATCAAGATGCCGTCTCGTTTAAAATCCTCGTATTTTGTAGCCACCATTTTATAACGGCGTATCGGATCAATCTTTTCTTGATTGATAAAGGCCAAATTAACGATGTGAAGAAACGAAAACGGATTAAAATCGAGCCACGAAGCCAGTTCGGCTGCCGAATAATCATCATAAGGACGCGTAGTGACCAACGAAACTTTATCTGCCGCCGGACGAACTGCTTTAAAAGGAATTATATCTGCCATTTATTTAAAATCAAATTAATAAATAGTCTCTGTTATGGTACAGTAACTGTTAAGCTGAACTTGTTTAACTGCGTTCAATTCGCAAGTTCGGGTCAGCTTCTCATTATTTAAATTTCAAGATGTGATTCCGAAACAAGTTCAGAATGCCAAAACATTTCAAATTAGTATTTATAAAGGTACTAAATGTATCTATTAAAAAAACAGAAAAGACAATTGAACATTGTTCAATCGTCTTTCAAAATTAATTTTCTATATGATTATGAAAACATTTTTGCAACTTTCTCTGCTTTTTTGCTTTCAGAATAATCGTAAAAACCTTCGCCCGATTTCACACCTAATTTTCCTGCCATAACCATGTTTACTAACAGCGGACACGGTGCATATTTAGGGTTTTTAAAGCCATCGTACATTACGTTTAAAATCGATAAACAAACATCTAAACCAATAAAATCGGCTAATTGTAAGGGGCCCATTGGGTGTGCCATTCCCAATTTCATAACCGTATCAATTTCTTGAACACCTGCAACACCGTTGTATAATGTTTCGATAGATTCGTTAATCATAGGCATTAAGATACGGTTTGCAACAAATCCTGGATAATCGTTTACTTCGGTTGGTGTTTTTCCTAAAGCCAATGATAAATCCATGATTTTTTTGGTAACATCGTCGCTGGTGTTGTACCCACGGATAATTTCTACCAATTTCATAATAGGCACCGGATTCATAAAGTGCATACCAATAACGCGTTCCGGATTTTTAACAACCGCTGCAATCTGTGTGATGGAAATAGAAGAAGTGTTTGATGCCAAAATAACATCTTCTCTGCAAACTTCGCTCAATTCTTTAAAGATGTTTAATTTTAGGTTGATGTTTTCGGTAGCAGCTTCCACAACCAAATCTACGTTTACTACACCGTCTTTAATATCGGTATAAGTAATGATGTTTTCAATAGTAGCTTTTTTATCGGCTTCGGTAATTGATCCTTTCGCAATCATACGGTCTAAATTAGACACAATGGTGTTCATTCCGCGCTCAATTGCTTTGTCTGAAATATCAATTAAACAAACTTTAAATCCTTTTTGTGCAAATGTATGAGCAATTCCATTGCCCATTGTTCCTGCACCAATTACAGCTATATTTTTCATTTTTATGTTTTAATACGATTTTATGCGAATATACTTTATTTAATTTATTTACCGAAACAATTAATGATTCGATGTGCAATTCTTAATGCTTCTGTTCCGTCTTCTAGGGTTACAATTGGCGTGGTGTTAGTGTTAATGGCATTGGCAAATGTTTCCAACTCATCTAAAATAGCGTTATTGCTTGGAACAGACGGATTATCGAAATAAATCTGCTTTTTAACGCCTTCTGCATTCTGAAGAATTAAATCAAAATCGCCTGGAGTTTCAGGTGCATCTTTCATTTTCACCACTTCACAGATTTTATCTAAATAATCAACAGAAATATAGGCGTCTTTTTGAAAAAAACGAGCTTTACGCATATTTTTCATTGAAATTCGACTCGATGTAATGTTTGCAACACAACCGTTTTCAAACTCAATTCGGGCATTGGCAATATCGGGTGAATCACTAATTACGGCAGTTCCCGTTGCGTGAATGTTTTTAACAGGTGATTTTACCACACTTAAAATGGCATCGATATCGTGAATCATTAAATCTAAAACCACAGGAACATCAGTACCGCGCGGATTGAATTCTGCCAAACGATGGGTTTCGATAAACATTGGGTTGTGAATTTTATCTTTCACAGCCATAAATGCCGGATTAAATCGTTCCACATGCCCCACTTGTCCTTTTACATTGAATTCTTTTGCTAGTTCAATAATGTGTTCGGCTTCTTCCACCGTATTCGAGATGGGTTTTTCCAAAAAAATATGTTTACCTGCTTTAATTGCTTCCACCGCACAATCGTAATGCGAAAGGGTAGGCGTAACAATATCCACCACATCAACCGCTGCAATTAAATCGGTAATCGAATCAAAAGCTTTATAACCAAATTCTGCCGCTACTTTTGCAGCATTTTCTTTAAAAGGATCATAAAATCCTACCAATTCGTATTTTGAAGATTGATTTAACAATCGCAAATGAATTTTTCCTAAATGACCTGCGCCTAATACGCCAATTTTTAACATACTGAATGTTTTTTGCAAAGTTAAAATATATTTGAAAACCGAAGTGATTTATTAGCTGAAAGTTACGTTGCCGTTAAAAATATTCTGTATAAAAGCTTGCATTAACTTTGAAAATATGTGTAATTTTGAATGCTTAAGAAACGATTTAAAAGGTGAAAGACACTGCAAAACATCAAGGTTTACGAAATCAACTAATAAAGCTATTAGCTGAAAAAGGTATTTATGACCAAAATGTACTCACAGCTATGAATACCATTCCAAGACATTTGTTTTTAGAATCGGGCTTTCATGATTTTGCTTATCAAGATACTGCTTTTCCTATCGGAGCCGGACAAACTATTTCGCAACCATACACCGTTGCTTTTCAGTCGCAGTTATTGCAAGTGAAACCCGATGATAAAATTTTAGAAATTGGTACGGGATCGGGCTATCAAACAGCCGTTTTGTGCAAAATGGGTGCAAAAGTTTTTACGGTTGAACGCCAAAATGAATTGTACAGAAAAACATCGGTTTTATTACCCAAATTAGGCTATCGTCCACGTGTGGTTTCGTTTGGCGACGGATACAAAGGCTTGCCTAAAGACGCACCATTCGATGGAATCATCGTTACTGCCGGTGCGCCTTTTATTCCGCAACCGTTAATGGCACAGTTAAAAATAGGAGGTAGGCTGGTAATTCCTGTTGGCGATGCTGTTCAAGTAATGACTTTATTGATTAGAACCTCGGAAACGCATTTTGAGCAACACGAATTTGGCGATTTTAAGTTTGTACCGATGCTGGAGGATAAGAATAGGTAGGTTTACGAAAACCAACTAATTATTTCTCCTAAACCAACAAAAAAGCAAACTCCAAAGATTATAAAAAGTAAAAAACAACCAATTGGAATAAGTTTTTGAAAGACATTTGAGTCGTTTCTTTCTATTACTTTTTTAGGATTAGCTTCATATTTCTCAACATATCCAATTATTGTTGATGAGTCTTTATCAATCCAATCTACAAATCGTTCAAAAGGTATTGTTTTGTCTTTTGATATGTCTGTAATAGTATTAATATTTTTTGAAGCAATTAGCATGTACATTGAATAAAGAAGTAAACCCTCTTTATTGGCTTTTATATAACTTTCGTCATTACCACCACCATATTGGAAAATCCCAAAATAGGCATTTTCCTTTAATTTTTCTGTATCAAATTGATTTATTAATTCTTGAATTTTTTGATCATCCATAAGTTATATTTTTTCCAAAAATAAAAAAAATTATCAATCTCTTAATGAGCTTTTATATCTTTGAAAGAAAATATGAGAATAAGTTTCTGTCTTTTTCTATTGTCTATTTCTGTTTTTTCTTGTAAAAAAGAAGAATCGGTAATAACTGATATGGGCATATATTCAGATCGTTTCTTTATCGATGAAAATGCATTTTTTGAACAAATGAGTTTAGATGACACTTTAACATGCTATATAATGTTAGATAAGTGTGGTGAATGGGGAGGACCTCAAGAATATTATAAAATTTACCAAACACATAAAGATAGTACCTATTTAAAATATTATTGGTTTGATATGGATTGTGACTCAAATAGAATTTGGAGAGATTCAATGAGATTTCACGAGAAATCACCTATTCTTTTAACCCAGAAAGATAAAAAATACCTTTCAAATTTATTTCTTCTTATTATGAAAGGAAAAATAACTGAGAAAGTTGGTAGCAATGCAGGTGATAATGTTCATTTATTTTCCAAAGATTCTACTTTGAATGTTTCTTTTCACACCGATAATGATTTATTTGAAAGAGATTACAAACAAATAAAAAATCAATTATTTAAAAATTAGATATTGTCAGTAAAATCAAAAAAAACTTATTAGTTTCCTAATAAGCTTTCTTCAAGCGGTCTAAACTAATTTTATTTTCGCGGTCTTTAATGGTTTCGCGTTTATCGTATAGTTTTTTACCTTTTGCCAAAGCAATTTCAACTTTTGCCAAGCCTTTTTCGTTGGTAAACAAACGCAGTGGTACAATGGTTAAACCTTTGTTTTGCACACTTTTATTTAACGATTTTAATTCTTTTTTGTTTAAAAGCAGTTTGCGTTCGCTTTTTGCTTTGTGGTTGTAATGTGTTCCGAACGAATATTCTTCTACATGCGAATTAATCATAAACAATTCACCGTTTTGAAACTCACAAAAACTGTCGGCAATAGATGCTTTCCCCAAACGAATGGACTTTATTTCGGTTCCTGCCAAAACAATTCCAGCCGTATATTTTTCAATAAACTCAAACTCAAATTTGGCACGTTTGTTTAATATGTTGATATTTTTCTGCATAGTGCAAATGTACTAAAAGTTGGTGTTTTGTAAAACTATTTGTCTTTTTTCCAAATGGAATAAATAATAACGATGCCCAAAATGCCTGAAATGATAAAACCTATCAAACCTAAAAACGAATTTCCGTAGAACAGCGGCGGAATATGAGCCATCATTAAAATAGACGAGCCAATTGACAAAGCAGCAATGATAATGGCATACGTTAACCGGTTTGATGCATTTTGCAGGGTTTTTCGAACATCTTCTAAGCCCTGTACTTCAAAATTGATCTTTAATTTATCATCTTTTATTTTCTCTAATAAAACGGTTAAATCATCGGGCAGGTTTTGCATATTTGCTGCCAAAATTTTTAAATGTTTTATTGATTTTTGTGCAATTTGTTTGGGACCGTATTTTTTTAAAGCCAATTCATTTGCATATGGGCGCATGCTTTCCATAACGTTTAGCTCAGGGTCTAACTGCTTGCCAATTCCTTCAATGATTGAAATTCCACGCATCAGCAAATAGATAAATTCCGGCATCAACACATGATTATTTGCCATAATCGATTTTACTTTTGCCACAATATCGTTCACGTTAATCTCGTTCAAAGCGGTGTGTTCCAGCATGTGAAAAATATCGTAAATTTCCCGTTCCAACGTTTTTTCATCTTCAATATGATATTCAATTGCCAAACGTTTGGTAAGACGAATGATTTTTTTGGCATCTTGAATCATAAAACTTTCAATAATTTCTTCTAACAATGCCATATCGCCTTTCATAATCTGCCCCATAGAACCAAAATCTATAAAGCAAAACTTTTGGTTGTTCATTATAAACACGTTGCCCGGGTGCGGATCTGCGTGAAAAAAACCATCTTCTAAAACCATTTTCATAAACAAAACAATGCCTGTTTGCGCCACATCTTTTGGCAGCATGCCGTTTTCAATGATTTTTTCTTTATTGTTCACCTTGAAACCCTCCACAAATTCCATGGTAAGCACGTTATTGTTCGATAGTTCTTTATAGGTTTGCGGAACATATACTTCGGTGCGGTTTTCGAAATTTTTGCGGAATTTTTCTATATTATGCAGTTCATTGGTCAGCGATAATTCGCGATACATATTGTTTTCAAACGAATTTATAAGCTGTTTTAAACTCATTTTTCGGGCAGTATCATAATTTTTTTCCAGAATATTTGCCAAATCTTTCATGATCATGATATCCGACCGAATTATTTCTTCGATAGTGGTTCTCTTAACCTTAATCACCACTTTTTCACCGTTAATCAATCGCCCCACATATACTTGCGAAATAGACGCAGATGCAATAGGAGTAGGGTTGATATATTCAAATTGTTCTTGAGGATCAATTAAAAGTTCGTCTGCCAATTTTTGGAATATATCTATATCTTCAGGCGGCACATTATCTTGCAGTTCGGCTAATTCGGCAATCATTTCTGGTGGCAGAATATCTTCGCGGTTGCTGAACATTTGTCCGAGCTTCACATACGTTGGTCCCAATTCTTCCAACACTAAACGCACACGCTTATAAACGCCGAGTTTAAAAATTTCTTCGCCGCGTTTTGATTTTAGGAAACCTTTGGGCAGAAATTTTTCTGCACTGGTACGCGCAATAATATCATCGAATCCATATTTAGATAAAATACTGATTACGTTGCCAATACGTTTTATTTTTTTGATTTGATTCATAGCTTTTTTGTTGACCAAAAGGTATAAAAAAAGTAGTAAGGTTTTCTTACTACTTTCTTAAAATTTTGATTGATTTAATTTTTTAAAGAAGAATTTGCGTTTTTCACACTCACCTTTAATTGGTCTTCATCCTTCATTTTATCCATCACTAAAACATCATTTTCGTGAATGTTTCCATTGATGATTTCTTCAGCCAATAAATCTTCCACATACTTTTGGATGGCACGTTTTAACGGACGCGCTCCATATTGTTTGTCGAAACCTTTTTCTGCGATAAAATCCAAGGCATCTTGCGTTAATTCTAACTGATAACCTAAAGACATCACACGCAAATATAATTTCTCAATTTCGATATTGATGATTTTATGGATATGCTCTTTTTCTAAAGCGTTGAACACCACCACATCGTCAATTCTATTCAAAAATTCGGGTGCAAATGCTTTTTTCAAGGCATTTTCAATCACCGATTTTGATAAATCTTCTTGTTGGTCTTGTTTGGATTTAGTTCCAAAACCAACGCCTGTTCCAAAATCTTTTAACTGGCGTGCACCCACATTCGAGGTCATGATGATAATGGTATTTCTAAAATCGATCTTTCTACCCAAACTGTCCGTTAAGTGTCCATCGTCTAAAACCTGCAGCAACATATTAAACACATCTGGGTGGGCTTTTTCCACTTCATCTAACAATACCACTGCATAAGGTTTTCTGCGCACCTTTTCGGTTAACTGACCACCTTCTTCGTACCCAACGTATCCCGGAGGTGCACCTACTAAACGCGAAATGGCAAATTTTTCCATATACTCGCTCATATCGATACGGATTAATGCATCTTCAGAATCGAATATTTCTTTAGCAATTACTTTTGCCAATTGTGTTTTACCAACACCTGTTTGCCCAAGGAAAATAAACGAACCAATTGGTTTGTTAGGATCTTTTAATCCTGCGCGATTTCTTTGGATTGATTTGGCAATTTTTGCAACTGCTTCGTCTTGACCAATAACTTTTCCTTTAATCGCATCGGGTAATTTTGCCAATTTTTTACTTTCGGCCTGTGCAATTTTGTTAACAGGAATACCAGTCATCATCGAAACTACATCGGCTACATGGTCTTCGGTAACAGTAATTTTATTGTTTTTAGAATCTTCTTCCCAACGTTCTTGTGCAACGGCTAAATCTTTTTCAATACGTTTTTCGTCATCGCGCAAAGCTGCAGCTTCTTCGTATTTTTGACGTTTCACAGCATCGGTTTTTTTATCGCGCACTTCTTCTAAGTCTTTTTCCAGACTTAAAATTTCATCGGGAACCTCAATATTGGTAATATGTACCCGCGATCCTGCTTCGTCCAATGCATCAATAGCTTTGTCTGGTAAAAAACGATCGCTCATATATCTACTTGTTAATTTCACACAAGCTTCAATAGCTTCGGGTGTGTAAATTACATTGTGATGATCTTCATATTTAGGTTTGATATTGTTCAGAATAGTAACTGTTTCTTCTTCTGTTGTAGGTTCCACAATTACTTTTTGAAAACGACGTTCCAAAGCGCCGTCTTTTTCAATATATTGGCGGTATTCATCTAAGGTGGTTGCACCTACACATTGAATTTCTCCACGCGCCAAAGCAGGTTTAAACATATTCGATGCATCTAATGAACCTGTTGCACCGCCGGCACCAACAATGGTATGAATTTCATCGATAAAAAGAATAATATCATCGTTCTTTTCCAATTCATTCATTACGGCTTTCATACGCTCTTCAAACTGTCCGCGGTATTTTGTACCTGCAACCAAGCTTGCTAAATCTAAAGTTACCACACGTTTGTTAAACAAAATACGCGATACTTTCTTTTGCGTGATGCGCAGCGCCAAACCTTCTGCAATAGCCGATTTACCCACACCTGGTTCTCCGATTAAAAGCGGATTGTTCTTTTTGCGGCGCGATAAAATTTGCGAAACACGCTCTATTTCTTTCTCGCGACCTACAACCGGATCTAGTTTACCAAGTTCAGCCATTTCTGTTAAATCACGACCAAAATTGTCTAAAACCGGAGTTTTAGATTTTTTGCCTGACTTGTTTTGGGCAGATGGATTATTAAAACCGTCTGACATACTGTCACCTCTTTCTTCATCGTCGAAAGCGCTGTTTCGTGGTTGTTCATTCATAGATTCTGAATTAGATAATAAACCTACAAATTCTTCCTTAGCACTGTCGTAATCTACTTTACAGCGGTTTAACAGAATAGTGGATGGATCTTCGGTATTTCGAAGGATCGACATAAGAATATGTCCTGTGTTGATCACATCGGTTTTGTATAATTTTTTTTCCAAAAACGCTCTTTTCAAGGCATTTTCAGCTTGTTTTGTTAAGTGAATATTCTTTTTTTCTGTGTTGATGATTTTATTAGGGTTCTCAGGAATCAACGCTTCAAAGCGATTTCTAAGAAATTCTAAATCAATTGATAAGTTTTGTAATATCGTGATTGCTTCGCCTTGGCTTTCGCGCAAAATACCAAGCATGATATGCTCTGTACCAATATAATCGTGCCCTAAACGTAAAGCTTCATCTCTACTAAAGGTAATTACTTCCTTTACTCTTGGTGAAAAATTGTCGTCCATTTTTAAATATTTAGGGTTTTTTTAATTAACATATCAAATTTCGTACCGTTACAATTTATATGTCAGTTTGTTTTATTTGACTATAACTAATATATGAAACTATTTTGTATTTTCCTACAATTGTTAAAAGAAAAAAGACAGCTTAGTAGCTATCTTCATTTATAGAGTTAATGATTGATGGTTCAACTGCTGCTTCGGATGCAACCTCTGTTGCAGCTTCGTCATAGCCTTCCTCATAATATTCCTCGGGTTCGTTCATTGATCTGATATCGTCTTCGGTATATTGATAATGTATATTGAATTTCTTTGATTTTTTGTCATATACAATTGCTTCTTTTCTATAATCGGTTTTCACAATTAATCCACCACAAGAAGCAGGTGTCAATTTTGCTTCGTTTTCATAAATTTTTGAACCTACTTTAAAGGAATTAATAATTGGCAAATCACCGGTATATTTTTTTATAAACAAACCTTCACCTTTATGATTGAAAATGACCAACATGCTGCTTGTGTAATCGTTGTTTTCAAACAAAACTGCTAAATCGTCTTCATCATTGTCATCATCGGTAAAATCGCCAAACGCATAAACCGATTTTGCCCGATCTGGAATTTTAGTTAAAAAGTAAGTGCCGTCTAAATAACCGTTATATTCCATAAAGTCATAGATAAATTGCTTATAATGATCTGGAATTTGATCATATTCGGCCACAGAAAATATTTGTTCGTAGGCTGGGGTAGCGGTTTCAACGGGCAATTCTTCCTCATTTTTTGTTGTTGTTTTCCAAAAAATTCCTGCTGAAATAAGAAGCAGTGCTACAATGCCTAAAATGATATAGAGCCCTTTTTTAGATTTTTTTGGCGGCACGGAACCGTACCTTTCTTGTAAATTTTCATTGCTTGTTTCCATTTTTTTCTTTCTAAATTTTATCAAAAATAAAAAATGATTTGATACGAGTGCTATTTTTTTAGAGCAAAAAAAATAAGCCCGATACAACTATCGGACTTATCTGTATATTTAATTTAAAGAATCAATTAATTATGATAATGCTTCTTTAACGCGATCTGATGCTTCTTGGAATTCAATAGCCGATAAAATTGGCATACCAGACTCATCAATAATTTGTTTAGCTAAATCTGCGTTTGTTCCTTGTAAACGTACAATAATTGGCACTTTAATATCGTCGCCCATGTTTTTGTATGCATCAACAATACCTTGAGCCACACGGTCGCAACGAACAATTCCACCAAAAATATTGATTAAGATTGCTTTTACGTTTGGATCTTTTAAAATGATACGGAAAGCAATTTCTACACGTTTAGCATCTGCAGTTCCACCTACGTCTAAGAAGTTTGCTGGTTCAAAACCTGCATACTTAATTAAATCCATTGTAGCCATTGCCAAACCAGCACCGTTTACCATACAACCTACGGTTCCATCTAAATCTACATAGTTTAAACCTGCTTCTTTAGCTTCCACTTCAATTGGGCGTTCTTCTGTAGTATCGCGCATTTCCGCATAATCTGCATGGCGGTATAAAGCGTTATCGTCTAAAGTAACTTTTGCATCAACAGCAATGATTTTGTCATCTGAAGATTTTAAAACGGGGTTAATTTCAAACATTGAAGCGTCGCAACCTACATAAGCTTTGTACAATGCATCAACAAATTTCACCATTTCTTTAAATGCACCACCTGATAAACCTAAGTTGAATGCAATTTTACGTGCTTGGAATGATTGTAAACCAACAGCTGGATCAATTTCTTCAGTAAAGATTAAATGAGGTGTTTTTTCTGCTACTTCTTCAATATCCATACCTCCTTCGGTAGAATACATAATCATGTTTTTACCAGTACCTCTGTTCAATAAAACAGACATATAGAATTCGGAAGTTTCGCTATCGCCCGGGTAGTAAACATCTTCAGCAATCAATACTTTGTTTACTCTTTTACCTGTTGGAGGTGTTTGTGGAGTAATTAAATCCATGCCAATGATTTGACCTGCAATTTCTTTTACTTGGTCTAAGTTTTTTGCTAACTTAACACCACCACCTTTTCCACGGCCACCAGCATGAATTTGTGCTTTAATAACATGCCAACCTGTACCTGTTTCTTCTGTTAACTGTTTTGCTACTGTTACTGCTTCTTCAGCTGTGTTAGCTACATGGCCGCGTTGAACACGTACACCGTAACTAGAAAGTATCTGTTTACCTTGAAATTCGTGTAAATTCATTAATTATACGTTTTTTAGAGTTACAAAAATATAAAACTTGTTTTACATTGCCTAAAAAAAATGAAATATTGTTGTTTTTAGGCTAAAACTTTGGTTTTTATAGAGCCAAATCGGTTGGATCGGCTGATTTGTTGTTTGCAATAGTTTGTTTTTCGCTGTCGTCTTGTTTAAAACCAATTTTGTTGATTGGAGCTTTTTTAGCTTGAAACGATTCTAAATCGGCTTCTAATTCTAATATACGATGCGGAAAATCTTGTCCTAAATTTTGTTTTACTTCAATCAGAAAAATTGCGCAACGTTTGATATAATCGGTTGTTAATTTAGCTTTGGCTTCGTTGAATGATGCCATGAGTACTTTATCGCTCAATTCAATATTTTTAGTTTCATCTTTGCGGTGCAAGGCATACAAACGCTTTTTTAGTGACTGAGTGAAATCAATAATCATGGTATTTGAAAACAATTTCATTTGGTTTGCCAATGGCTCCCAAAACGATTTGCACAAAGCATTGTGTTTTCTAAGAATGGCCAATAAAGGCGATTCGTCTATTAAATTTTGGGTGAGGTGGTAAATAATCAGTTGGGCGCGCTCGTCTGCATTGGGTGGAAAAATGGGTATTTGCATATCAAACCTTCCGGGTGCCAAAACCTCATCATTAAATAAATTTAAAATTTCTGCCGAGCCCACAATCAGCAACTCTTGATGGATGTTTTTCTGAGAATGACGCAAAATAGAGTTGATTAATTCCATATTTTCAGAAAAAACACTTTGTTCGCCATTTTTGGTAAGCAACTCGTCTAACGAATCGATAAAAAGCATGGTTTTGGGTTGCTGTAATTTAGCATTTAAAAAGTGGGTAAGCGAATTTTTATTGGTTTTTAAATTTCCTGCTAAATAATCTTTGTACACATGCACAAATTCATAACCAATCATTTGTGCTATTTGTTGTGCCCAAAAGATTTTACCACTGCCCGGCGGACCATAAAGCACCATTCCTGCAGGTTTTGAAATACCCCACGTTTTTGATTGATCTTTGTTCATAAACGGATCCATCATATCGCTTAGGTAAAAGTATAAATCGGTGTATCCTACCAATCGTTTGGCTGCATAATTCTGGGTTTCCGGAAATGCTTCGTCTATAAACGGGTATTTTCCACCTATATATATATGTATTAAAAAACTAGAGATATGCGTTTTTATGTTTTTTGCCAATTCTTCGGGAATGCCGTTTGATACAAAGAATTGCAATACCAATTGTTCATCAACACCAATGGTTTTTGCTATTTCGGGTAATGTTTTTTCCTTAGAATGATCTTCGGCATATTTCTTCAGAAAATCGATGTTTTTTAAAGTAAATTGTTTGAATTTTTCGGTAACATTGAATTGTTCATCAATACAAAAACTTAAATCTATATTGAAATCGTAAATAAAGTTTTGAAGGCTTTCTAACGATATTTCTAATTCGTTGGATAAATCTTTTAGTTTCATTTTCATCTATTTTGATTAGCAAGATACTAACTGATGTTAAAATTTTAAATGAATTTATATTTGTTTTAACTATTTTTTGGTGTTAGAATCGCATCCATTTTTTGAAGAATATCTTCGTGCGACTCTTTATTGGTGTTCACAAAGGTGCTTTTGTTGCCATACGGTGCATATACTTCTGTTCTCGTTACCGAAAACAAGCCTATTGTGGGGGTTAATGCCGCACTGCTTAAATGCATCATGCCTGAATCGGCTGCAACAACCAATTCGCAATTTGCCATTACCGATGCAATTTCACGGATATCTTTACTGTAAAATGTGGGCAGTTTTCCTTCTAATTGTGAAATATTTTCTACAGGTAAAATCTCTATTAAATGATATTCTGCTGCATATTTTGGATAGAATTTTTCATAAAAAGCGTTCCACCATTCCACCGAATAGCATTTAGCGCCTGTTGCAAATGTAAAAAAAGCAATGGTTTTTTTATCTCCACTTTTTGTTACATCGTTTATTTTTAATCTACCTTGGGCAAGTTCATCGGCAGATAATTTTATATCTAAAACAGGAACAGCGCCGCTTAAAGGTTTTTGGTGAAGAATTTCTAAAAATCTACGGAAATTATAAACAGGATATTTGGCAATATGCGCTATATCGTTATAAACACTTTTCAACTCTTCAAAATCATCGCCATAAAATTTAAAGTTTGCCGACGGAATGATGGTTGAAATTCTGCCTGATGACGAACCTTTTTCCACATTTATGACCAAATCATATGTGTTGCGTTTTAGTGAAAACCAAACTTTTAAATATTCCGAAAAATCTTTTAAAGGTTTTTTGGGAAGTTCAATAATGTTTTGAATCTGTGGATAATTTTGAAAAATAATGGGCGTTATTTTTCCTTTTACAAATAAATCGATGGTGCAGTTTGGAAAAGTATTGCAAATTTCCTGCACCAAAGGCGTAATTAAAAGCATGTTGCCCAACCGATGATTGGGCCGACTAATTAACACACGCTGCACTTGGAAATTGTTTGCTTTTTTTTGCATTTCGCCGATCGATTTTTTCCCAATGTTTTGGGTTAAAGCGTGCATTAGCTTTTTGCGAACCACATTGGCTTTCGATTTTAAGCTCATTTTATAGCAGTATAGATTAGGTTTATTCTTTATTTTTTGGGTTGAATTCGTTTTCGCGATGAGTGGTGTATAAATAAATATTGGTCATAAAAAACCAGATAAAACCAAATAAAAACCACTTAAGAATATCGGCAGTGCGAACAATTGCTTTGTTATAATCTTGTAATAATTTTAAAATCTGACCATCTGTTTTAATATCGTTAACGGTTTCAGGATAGCCAAAAGTTTCTAATATTGGGGTAGAAGGTACGCACAACCATAAAACCACCGAATAAATACCGAAGAGTATTAATGATAATTTCATTTTGCTAAATGCATCCACATTTTTGCTTCTAAACCGAACAAAATATGCAGTGAGATACATTAAAAATAAAAAAGCTACTACATATATTATAGGTATTTCTTTTAGCATAGTTACAAATTTATAAGTTATACTTTTTTTGCAATTTATTAAAAACCAATTGATCAACCGGCAATGTAAACGGATTATTTCCATCAATTGCAACCCATTCTATCTGCTGAATGTTTTCATCTAAGACTTGCATTTGCTCTATATTTAAAATAGTTGCAAAAAAATAAAGCGTTAACAATTGTTTGTGGTCTTTTGCTAATGAATCTACAAAATTTTCTTGGATATAAAAAGGTTCATTGACATCAATTTTCAAATTGAGCTCTTCTGCAAATTCCCGCTTCAGACAATCTACCGTTCCTTCGCACAATTCTAAACCACCGCCCGGAAGCTTAGTGACCACTACACCCGAAAAAGGTTCTTTCAATGTTAATAACTTGTTGTTTATAACACACAATGCATATACCCGAATGTTAAATCCTTTTAAATTGCCTTCCATCTTTCAAAATTATTCATATTTAATGAATTTTTTATGATTTTGCTTCTAATTTAGAGCAATTTCACAATAAATAACGGAACAAACCATCTGAAATTAGAATTATCGGTTTTAAAGACGATAATTCAGATTATCGGTTAAATAAGCGATATTTTAAAATATAGGTTAAACAAACGATATTTTTTGTACCTTTAACCTTTAATACATTCATACACATGATTGCAATTATAACAGGCGATATCGTTTCATCGCGCACTTTAGACCCCAGAATTTGGCTTCATCACCTTAGGGAAGGTTTAGAAACGCTTGCAGCATCATCCTTTCATTGGGAAATATACCGAGGCGACAGTTTTCAATTTAAAACCACCCCCGAAGATGCTTTATTACACGCCATTTTGTTAAAAACATGGGTTAAACATTTAAAGGAAATAGACGTGCGTTTAAGCATTGGAATTGGAGAACAATCGTTTGAAGGAACAAAAATTACCGAAGCAAACGGTTCTGCTTTTGAGCTTTCGGGTGAAGGTTTTGATGCATTAGACAAGAAAAATTTAACCATAAAAACACCCCATAAATCGCTAAACGACACTTTTAGGGTTATGACCGATTTATCTTTGCTTATTATGGATAAATGGTCGGATAAATCGGCCGAAATTATCTATTTAAAGCTTAAAAATCCTACTTGGAACCAAACACAAATTGCAGTACAATTGAACAAAAAACAAAGCACGATAAGCGAAGCCTTGAAACGCGGCGGTTTTGAAGAAATTGAACAATTCATAAATTATTATAAAGAAACAATGATACATTATGTGGCTACTTCTACTTAAATTTCTGGCAGCTCATTTTCTGGGCGATTTTGTTTTTCAGACCAAAAAAATGGTGCAACACAAAAAGAAAAGCATTTATTTTTTAAGCCATATCATGATACATACTGCATTGCTCATTGTTTTTTTATGGAACGATGAAATGTGGTGGGCAATAGCTTATGTGGTTGTTTTACATGCAATTACCGATTGGTTAAAATTGCAATTAAGCCATAAAATGAAATCATCGGTTTTGTTTGTATTGGATCAGCTGCTGCATTTTGTTGCGATTGCATCGGCATTGATGCTTTTTTCAACATTGCGCATTTCGCTTGATTTTTTCAATCAACCGCAATGGTGGTTGGTGTTGGTAGCAATTATTTTAGTAACCCAAGTAACCGCTATTTTTATTCGAATTATTTTATCGCCTTATCAAGAGCACAAGAAAATTAGTAATGAAGATAAACAAAATGATAAAAAAGTGTTATTCAATGCCGGAAAATACATTGGAATATTAGAGCGATTGTTTATTTTTGGCTTTGTAGTAGCCAACTTTTGGGAGGGAATAGGTTTTTTATTGGCTGCAAAATCTATATTTAGATTTGGTGATTTAAACAATGCCAAAGAACGCCATTTAACCGAGTATGTTTTAATAGGCACTTTTTTAAGCTTTGGTTGCGCCATTTTAGTAGGCTTGATTTTTAATTATGTTTTAATAAATTTAATATGAACAATATAGAAGATTTTCGCGAATACTGTTTATCGTTTAAAGGCGTTACAGAAAAATTTCCGTTCGATGAAACCACACTTGTTTTTTATGTAATGAACAAAATGTTTTGTTTGGTGGATATTGAAACCTTTGAATTTTGCAACTTAAAATGCGATCCCGACCAAGCTGAAGAACTGCGTGCAGAACACAACGGCATTAAACCCGGCTACCACATGAGCAAAAAGCATTGGAACAGCGTGTATTTTAACAGCGATGTTTCTCCCAAATTGCTACAAGAATTAGTTGTAAACTCTTACGATTTAGTGGTTAAAGGATTAACTAAAAAAGATCAAACTGTTTTGAAGGAGATGTAGTTTCTGTTTTATTTAAGAAATCTCGTTAATTAAATATGCCCCAAAGAGCGTTTAACTCGTTGGGGCATATTTAATATGTAAACTTTACGGTATCAATCAAATTAGTAATATTGTTTTAGTTTTGAAAATTTAACAAGTAAAAAGTCAATAAGTATTTGTAAACTGTTTTACATCTTTTTTAGATTAAACATATAAGCCAAACCAATTTGGAATGCATGGTTTTTAGCATTAGCCGTCGTTACAGCATTTGGTGTTTTTGGTAAATTGTCTTCGTTATAAATATTGCTCAGACCAAAATAGTAACGCGCTTCGAAACAAAAGTTTTTAAGAAAAGTATAAGAAGCTCCTGCAGTAAGACCGAAATTTGTTTTTTTGAATAATTCCATGTTTTTTTGTTCAGTAGTTTCGGTTATTTTTTCATCGGTAAAACGCATGAAAGGTTTGTCGCTAAAATGGTTGTAAAAATTACTAGTGCTTTTTTCATGATGTTTATAATAATAAATTTCTATGCTTCTTTCGCAAATTTCTGTAGATCCTCGTTAGCTCCGTAAATTACGATAATATCGTGTTGCAATAGGATAGTGGAGGGTTCGGGGATTCCTTGAACGCTTGCTACGGTTTTGCTTCGTCCAAGAAAGGTTTTTTCTTGTGTATCGCGAATTATTGTTAGTATCAACACATTGTGGTGTTCGGTGAATTTCACATCTGCTATTGTTTTTCCAATGTACTTTTGAGGCACAACAATTTCCACAATACTGAAATTTTTGTTTAATTCAAACGAATCTACAACGCCTTTTAAACATAGTTTTTTAGACCAACGCTCGGCGGTTTCTTCTTCCGGACGAACAATTTCGCTTACACCAATTGCTTGCAATACGTTTTCATGCAATGGATTAATGGAGCGGCTTATCAATCTTTTAACGCCTAAGTTTTTAAATAGCGCTGTAACCATAATGTTTGCCCCTTCATCTTCACCAATACAAACCATCACCACATCGGTGTTTTTTAGTGGTAAATGCGAAATGGAAGTTTGGTCGGTGGCGTTCATGCAAATTGTGTGCGACAGCTTATCTTTTAATAAAGAAACTCTTTCAGGTCTTGAATCAACTCCAATTACTTCGTTTCCTTGCTGTGTTAATTTTTCGGCTAAAGATCCACCAAAATTTCCTAAACCTATTATTATAAATTTCATTTTTTCTACTTTTAATTAATTAATATTTCATCAGAAGGATAATGATAATTTGCTTGCCTGCTTTTCTTGAAAAACGCAATTAAAATGGTAAGCATACTTACCCTTCCTACAAACATAGTGGTGATTAAAACCATTTTGCTTTCACTGCTTAAATTTCCTGTGATACCTAAACTAAGACCTGTGGTGCTATATGCAGAAAAGCTTTCAAAGGCAATGTCTAACAAAGGAATTTCGTTATTAAAATGTGAAATTAAGAAAATACTAAAACCTATCACAATCAATGATAAACTCATTACTGCAAATGCTCTACGAACTGAAATATCTGCGATTTCACGTCTGAAAGCTTCAATTTTGGTTTTTCCTTTTGCCAAACTAAAATAATTCAATGTGGCAATTGCAAAGGTGCTGGTTTTTATACCACCACCTGTTGAAGCTGGCGATGCTCCAATCCACATAAGAAAGATAATGATAATGATTGATGAAAAATGCAGTTCACTAAAATCTATGGAGTTGAAGCCTGCAGTCCGCGGTGTGGTAGCTGTGAACAAAGCCGTAACTACTTTTCCTATGCCTGTATGCGTATGCAATACATTGTAATATTCTTTAATGTAAATCACTGTGGTTCCCAGAACAATTAAAATTAAAGAAGTGCGCAAATTAATTTTATTGCTAAGGGTTAAAATCCATGGGCGGTAGTTGTTTCTTTTCTCTGTGAATCTTAAGATGTATCGAATGATTAAATGTTTTAAATATCTAATGGAATTGATAACAATTGGAAATCCTAATCCACCGAAAACAAAAATAAGAATGATGATGAATTGCAAGGAATAATTATAGACATACCCGGTTTCCATTAAACCATTTGCCAAGGTTGAAAAACCAGCGTTGCAGAAAGCTGAAACCGCATGAAAAATAGAAAAATAGATGCGATCGCCCAATGCAGGTAAAATGGTTTTATCTAAATTTATAAATATAAGTAATGCGCCAATGGATTCAATAAAAAAAGTAATGGCTAAAATTCGCTTTACCGTGGTAAAAACTTCGCCTATTTTTTCTGAATTGGTCATATCGCTCAAAGCCAATTGATTTTCGTAGGTTGATCCACCTTTAAAAAAATAACTGAAATAGCTGGCAAATGTCAAAATTCCCAAACCGCCAGCCTGAATTAAGAGTAAAATAAGCGTTTTTCCAAACATGGTGAAATAACTACTGGTATCAACCACGATTAATCCGGTAACACAAACGGCACTTGTAGAGGTGAATAAAGCATCGATAAAACTAATGCCGTTGGTAGTAGCTTTTGGTAACATCAACAACAAAGCTCCCGACAAAATTAGCATCATAAAGCTAATAATGAACAGCTGTGCCGGATTGAGCAAAGAGCGTTTATAGCTGATTTTTGCGCGGGTAAATTCGCGAACAAGTTTTAAAATTACTGCTAAGCGCAACCAATGTGTGGTGTCTGAAAAACCTTCTAGCGAAATTTGTTTTAGTAAGCAATACACCACAAAAAGCACGCTGAGCACATCAAAAATAAAAACCGATAAAATGATATCTTTACGGTGGTAATAATATTTTAAAACGGTGAAACTCACCCCAATCACAAGCACCAAGATATACAATACCAAAATGCTGTTCTTTGCAAACGGATACAAGCTGTAACCATAATCTAAAATAAGACTAACAAGCGCCGCTAAGTGTAAAAATACAATAAATTGCTGTATCCATTTTGCATATAAAAAATCTTTCATGGAATCGTTTTTTATTTATTTTCATCAACATCCTGTAAAAGTAAGGTGTTGGAAACATTTAATCGCTGGTTAAGCCATTTTTTTATTTTAGCGATATCGGGTTTTTTTTCTGGATTTTGTAAATGATACAAAACCACCCAATCAATTTGGGCACTATCTGTACCTGAGTATTTTTCAATTTTTCCCAACGAAACTTCTTTTAATTCAGGGAAAAGCACATTAATTTCTTTTACCAAGCCAGGTTCGTTTACTTTGTATTTATTTAATTCTTGGCGCAGGTTGTTAATGGTTACATCTTTTTCGGAAAGTGTAGCGTTTTGTTTATTTACCTCGTTTAAAATTTCAGCTTTTAAATCGGCATCATCTTGTCTAAAAATCATTTGGGTGTTGGTAAGCCCTGTTTCCTGTAGCATTTTGTTGTACAAAGCCATATCCTCTTTGCTCAACTTTTTATTTAAAAAAGCCAATTCCACTTTTTTCGGATTGCTGTTATACGACACCTTTTTATAGATAACGGTGTAGCCACGGCTGTTAAATTCCGTATTAATGAAATCGTCAATATTTTTAGTAAATTTTTTTTCTTGATACAGATTATAAGCCAAATAAAAACTTGGTATAATCATCACCATCATTAAAGTAGAAATACCGTAGCGGATTCTTTTTTCGTTTTTTGGATCGATAGCAGCCGATGCCGGATATTTTAAGTATTTAATTACAAAGAATGTAGCCAAACATATAAAAAAACAGTTGATGGTGTACAAATAGAAAGCTCCTGCAAAATAAGAGAAATTAAAAGTAGCCAAGCCATAACCAGCCGTACACAAAGGCGGCATCAAGGCGGTTGCAATGGCCACACCCGGAATTGGATTACCTTTTTCAACTCGGGTAAATGCAATTACACCTACTAATCCACCAAAAAAAGCAATTAATACATCGTAAATATTCGGAGAGGTTCGAGCCAATAGTTCTGATTGCACATCTTTAAACGGACTCAAATAAAAGTAAAAAGCCGAAACAAATAAACTTACAGCTGTGGCAATTAATAAATTTTTTATCGATTTTCTTAACAGCACAAAGTTGTATGTTCCCAATGCTAAACCTGCTCCTAAAATAGGACCCATTAAAGGCGATATAAGCATGGCACCAATCACCACTGCTGTTGAATTTACGTTTAAACCAATTGATGCAATAATGATTGCACAAGCCAAAATCCATAAATTAGAACCTCTAAAAGAAATGTTTGCAGTAACATTTTCTAAAACCTTTTCTTTATCTTCTTCACCGTAGTGCAGATTGATAAAATCTAACAGTTTATTGCTCATTAAACATTATTTTAGTTGTTCTTTTTTGCTTGTTTATTGAGAACAATATATCCCAAAACACCACCAATAATCGATGCCACAAAAATACCTATTTTGGCTTGAATCATATATTCTTCATGTTTAAAAGCCAATGAAGTTACAAACAATGACATAGTGAAACCGATGGATGCCAATAAGCCCAAACCAAACAAGTTTCGCACATTCATACCAGCGGGAAACGATGCAATTTTTAATTTCACCAAAAGTAGGGTAAAACCAACAACTCCCACAACTTTTCCTACTAATAACCCAAGTGCCACACCCAAAGCTACATTGGTGCTGAATAAATGTTCAAAATCAATAGCCAAAGAAACGCCCGCATTTGCCAACGCAAAAATTGGAATGATGATAAAGGTTACCATTGGGTGCATGGCATGTTCTAATCGTTGCAAAGGCGGCGTGGCAGCCACCGTGTTTTCTTTGATCTCGTCTAAAACATGCAACTGTTCATTTGTTAATGTAGGTTTGGTGTTGTCGGGGTCTAAGCTCTTGAATTTATCCAATAAATATTGTATGCTAGAGCTGAATACTTTTTCATCGATTTTTACATTTGCTGGAATGGTAAAGGCTGCTAAAACGGCTGCGATTGTGGCATGAACACCCGATAATAAGAATGTTGACCACACGCCACCAATTCCCAGAATCGCATAAAACAAAATGCTTCTAACCCCCAATTTGTTTCCAATATACATGGCCATTAAAATCAGTATGCCCAAAATCAAATAATACATTGATATTTCGGATGTATAGAAAAATGCAATTACCAACACAGCTCCTAAATCATCTACAATTGCCAAGGCAGTTAAGAACACTTTTAATGTTAACGGAATACGGTTTCCAAGCAAATAAAGCACTCCAAGCGCAAAAGCAATATCGGTTGCCATTGGTATTCCCCAACCGCTGTGTACTTCGCCCGATGGGTTTAGCGCGAAATAAATAATCGCCGGAACCACCATACCGCCCAAAGCAGCTGCAATTGGCAACAATGCTTTTCGGGGATTTGATAATTCGCCACCCACAATTTCGCGTTTTAATTCTAAACCAACCACAAAAAAGAAAATAGCCATTAAACCATCGTTGATCCAATGATGCAGATTGTATTCAAAATAAGTGTTTCCGTCTAACTGAAACCCAAATTTATGCTCTAAAATATGATGGTATTCGTCAGCAAAAACAGAGTTTGCTAAAAACAACGCAATAATAACACTGATTCCTAAAACAATTCCCCCAGATTTTTCTTGTTTAATAAAACTTTGAATAGGCGATACTATTTTTTCTATAGGGGTCTTCCTTTTGTGCTCCATTTAGTTTCCTTTTTTAAATTAATTGGGTAATTAAAAAATAAATTATGTGGTGCAAAAATAAGGAATTCTAAGTTAATCTTTCGTAAAATCGTTCAATATCAAGTGGGCTACTATATAAACTCTTTGTTTCTTGCTTCCTATTTATTGCTTTTTCTAAAAAAATGACGTTCTTTAGCAATTAAAATCATAGAAGCTGCATTGATGATTAATTATTATGTTGTTTTAGAAATTCCTAATTTTTCAGAGGAGACCGTTATAAAGAAAGCTTATCGAAAGCTTTCCAAAAAATACCATCCCGATGTGAACAAAGATCCGTTTGCCCACACTTATTTTTTGAAAATAAACGAAGCATATGATTTTTTAATGGATGCCAATAAGCGGTTTCTATTGCATCAATACCTTCACACGGTGCAACACGCAGCTGCCACAAACTCTCAAGAAACCACCCATGTGCACCAAAAAGCGGCTGCACCCGATATTTTGCTTTTTGCTGTTGATAAAAAGTATTTTAAAGTGGGCGATTATATGCTGTTGCAATGGAACGTATCCAATTGCCGAAGGGTGCATATTAGTTTGTTGGGCGATGTGCATTTTTCGGGAACACACTACATTAAAATGGAACATTTCACCGAAGAATTTATCATTTTAATGACCGTGGAAGCAACAGATGGAACATTGTATAAATACCAAATTAAACTTTTGTACGACAACAGCAATCCTGTTCAAGTGGCCTTTGAAAAAATAAAAGCACGTTTTCCGCAGGTTGATGAAATTCATTTTAAAAAAGAAACATTTTTTGGAATGAATGCCCGAATAAACGGCAATGAATTTAAAAATCGAATGCTTTTTCTTGGAATTTTGCAAGCAATTTGCCTTGTGTTTTTCATTTTAACTTCCTTAAAAGTAATTTTGTTTTTACTAGCATTAATCCTTTTTTGGTTGACCTTTGCCCAACTTTATAAACGGGCACACGACACTTTGGCATATAAGAACAAAGTATATTATTTATTTGTCCCTTTTTATAATTTATATATTGCCGCCCAGCTTTTTAAAACACCTACCGAGCCAGCTGTAAATGAATTTGGAATGCTTCCAGCCGCATCAAAATATACTTTTTGGGGTTGGATACAGCAGCGAATGGGAATAATAAACCAGCATTTAACAAAGCTTCAAAAAATATCGATGGGTAGTTTTGTGTTGCTTTGGTTAGTAGTTTTTATCAAAGCTTCTGTTACTTACGACGAACAACCAATGCAGCTCACAAATCATTATACCGAAACTTCGCGCCCTTCCAAACAAAGTGGTATAAACGTTGATTATTATCTAGTTTTTAATGAAAAATATGCTGTAAATGTGAGCGAAGACCAATTTAACCAAATCGTTCATCGCAAAGCATACAATCGGTTTGCCTTGGCAAAAGAGCGTAGTGGAGAAGTGGCATACATTCGTATGACTAACTCAGAAACCCAACAAACCGATAAGTTGCGTTTTGGTGTGTTGCAAAGTTCCAATCCATTGTTGCTGTTAGTGAGTTTACTGTTTTTAAGTCAGTTATATGTTTGGCAAAATTTAACAGCGCCTAATGAAAAATCTTTTGCAAATGGATATATGATATTTGCACTAGTTTTTTATCTGTATGGCATTCTTGTAACTGT
This sequence comes from Paenimyroides aestuarii, assembly GCF_024628805.1. Taxonomy (NCBI): domain Bacteria; kingdom Pseudomonadati; phylum Bacteroidota; class Flavobacteriia; order Flavobacteriales; family Flavobacteriaceae; genus Paenimyroides; species Paenimyroides aestuarii. Next base: position 2,411,163 of record NZ_CP102382.1, read on the forward strand.
TTTTTAAAAAGTTTACGATTAAGAATGGATTATTTAGGATTTTTCTTTTTAAAAGGAATCAAATAGCTCACTGTGTAACCAAAGCCCACACCAATATTGCCGCTGTATTTTTGATCAAAACCCGGATAATACAAGTTTTCAAAACCGTCGGGTTGTTTTTGAAACAGCAAACCTTTTAAGCGAACATTCATACCAATGAACACATTTTGAGCCACTTCGGTTTTAATTCCAACCACCAATTCTAACCAATGGGCAGAAAGTCCGGTTGATTTCAATTCCGGATATTGCAGCTCTTCATCAAAATATGCTGTGCCGGTATTCACGCGGTAGCGGTGCAAGGTTTGGTTGTGTAAACTTAAACCATAGCGTCCGCCCACAAAAATAAGGTTGTTCATATCCAACCAATTTTTGTGAAAGTTTTTTTCGGCCCCAACTTTTAAAAACATACCGCTGGTGGTAAACGAAAGTTGTTCATCTTCTTGAAAACGGTCTTCAAACCCCGCTTCGGCAGCCAAATACCAATTTTTATTGTAGCGGTAATCAGCAACCACTTCAAATCCCTTGTAGTTTTTATCCCAAATATTCCGTGAAGCTTTCACCAAATCAGTACCAATACGCAATCCGTAAACTTCTGGATATACCTTTTGAGGTGCTTTTTCTTGAGCCGAAATTTTTGCAGTTATCAGCAAAAGCAAACTAATAGTAAATCTGAATGTGCGCATTGTTGTTGTTTGAAATTTCGTTTGTTACTTTAAAAATATTTTCAATCCAGCCATCGCTGGAAGTATTGGGTAATTTTACACTGTTAAAATTGTAGAAAACCGTTTTGTAGCCACAAGCTTTTGATACATAAAACGCTTCGGGGTTATATGTAAACCGCAATTGATCGTTTTTCAAAATGGTATCATTCGACGAATTTAATTGATGCAAACGAATGTTCCAAACGGTTTCAGTAGTGTTTATTTGCAACGGAATTTCTATTTTAGAAGTGTTTCTAAACACAATTGTATCTGTATAACCTTCCACAAAAATACTAATTTTGGGAGCCGGTTTCAACAATTGCGAATCAAGCCGATCAAACAAATCAATCACCACATTGGGCGTAACCGACTCGCCGCCCACACAAATATCATCTTTTTCGCAAGCTGAAAATGCAAAAAGGCATAGAACGGCACATGTTATTTTTTTCATAGGGTACTAATATGCGGTAAAAATACAAAATCATTTTGTAAAAAAAGCAGGGGAGAAACAGGTCTTACTAATTTGTTGAAAAATCAATAAGCAGTATAAAAAGAAGTATTATCAATTGAATCGCATGCATTTTTTGCGTAAATCAATACCATTTTTATAGTATTTTAATAGTTTGTTTTGCATCTATTTATTATTTGTTTATTTTTAACAAAAACTATTCATTTATGAACATATTTCATGTACTTACTTTATTGATATGTTGCCAAATAATGGGAGCGCAAACCAACAATTATAAAATTACCTATAAACGTTTTGAAGACAATCTTAAAAAAGACGCTATTTTGTATGTAAAACAAGGTGAACCAACGGTAATGCATATTATTTCAGCCTCTACTGTCCCTGTAAAAGTGATAAAAGACACCACTTATATCGATGAAAACGGTGCTACGGTATGGAAAAAAGGCACTGGCTCTACAGATTACAGTAAATTTCCAGACGATTATATAAAAGTAGATCACGTAGCCAATAAAATAGAAATGATTAAAGATGTTCAAAAAAAGAATTTCTTGGTTACAGATGAGCTGAATTATAAGTGGAACATAACAAACGAAACCAAAAAAATTCAAAATTATACGTGTTACAAAGCCACCACTTCCTTCCGTGGTAATACTTTTGAGGCATGGTTTACGCCCGATATTCCTATAAATGCAGGGCCATGGAAATGGTACGGTTTGCCAGGTCTTATTCTAGAAGCCACCGATACAGACAAAAGTGTGGTTTTTAAAATAGAAAAAATGGAGCAACTCACAGTCGAAATACCGTTTCCTTCAAAAGGATTAGAACAACTAACATTGCAGCAGTATTTTAAAAAGGTAGATGAAGTAATGGATGCTTTCTGGGCAGAAATAGAAAGCGATCGAAGTGTATCTGTTACAAAGACTGTTTTAGGTAGATTTGGCTTGGAACGGGTTTACGAATGGGAAGAAGAACCTAAAAAACAATAGCATGCTTATGTGTTATAACCTACAATAAAAAAAGAGCTTCAAAAAAGTAACAAACAAAAAAGAGAACACAAAGAATACATGAAAAATATCATTCTTACCCTCGTTTGGTTTTACTGTCACGCAACAAATGCGCAGCATTTAAAAATTACCTACAAGCAATTTCAAACATATGATTATACATCTGTCATAGATACCTATTTGTATATAAATACTAAAGAAAACAAATCTATTTTAGTTCAAGATTATAAATCTCAAAAAGAGCTAGATGAAAAAATAAATGATATCGCACATGCTGACGCGTATGCAACACTTGATAGAAGTATCCCTTATGATTTTATTTTTTTAGATTTAACTAAAAAATCTATAAGTATGTATGAAGATTTTGCTCGGAAAATTTACATGGTTGATGATGTATTTCCAGAAATTAGCTGGCAATTAATTGATGAGCAAAAAACAATAAATGATATAAAAGTTAATAAAGCAATTGGCACCTATCGTGGTAATACATGGTATGTTTGGTATGCACCTTCAATTCCTTATAGTTTTGGTCCTTGGAAACTAAATGGTTTACCAGGATTGATTTTAGAAGCAAAAGATATTGCCGGAAACATAGTTTTTAATGTAGAAAAAATACAATATAACGTAATTTGTAATGATTGTACACCACCTGGTAATAATCTACATAAGATTACACTTAAAGAGTATCTCATATTACAAGATAATTTTACAAATAATTTAGAAGCCGATTTGCCGCGAGGAACTACTGTTAGTTATACAAAAAAAAGTATTTTAACAAAAGAATTGAAATTTGAATTTCCAATCAAGTTTTTATGGGAAGAAGAACCTAAAAAACAATAGCATGCTTATGTGTTATAACCTACAATAAAAACAGAATTTCAAAATGTAACAAACAAAAAAGAGAACACAAAGAATACATGAAAAATATCATTCTTACCATAGTTTGGCTTTACTGTCACGCAACAAATGCGCAGCATTACAAAATAACGTATATAGAACAATATAATTTTGCCATACCGGTAAATTTCACCAGCAGGTTGGTAATTTCTGAGACGGGATCATTGTTTTTAAAAGATGTTAATACCAGAAAGCAAGGTTATGTTACTAATCCAATAGATAATCAAGATTTTTTTAAAAATCGGGAAGGTATAACAGAACAAGTTGTGCTAACAGGAACCAATGAATATACTTTTTACGATGCTAATAGCCAATCGTTTAGTTTTCTTGTGGGCGGAAATTCAAATGTTTGTAAAGAGTTTGTAGATACACCTAACGATATCAATTGGCTTTTAACAAACGAAACCAAAGAAATTGGCAAATTTGTTACGCACAAAGCGGTTGCAAATTTTAGAGGCAGAGAATGGGAAGTTTGGTTTACACACGATATTCCGATGTCATACGGACCTTGGAAATTAAGAGGATTGCCAGGTTTAATAGTAGAAGCCAGAGAAAAAACCGGAAAAATTTATTTTTCTGCAATTAAAGTTGAAAAAACAACAGATTCGGCTGTAAGTTTATATAATGCTATACCTAAATCAGGTGTAAAAAAAACGTACAAAGAATTTGTAATGCTAACAGAAAACCGTTTAAAGGAGTCTTTTGAATCTCGAAGAGCGAATTTACCAAGAGGGGAAAATGCAGAAATTTTTATTGCACCACGAAACGGCATCGAACTTATCTACGAATGGGAAGAACAACTGCAAGTTAATTAATGTGTCAGTTAATTTGTAGTGGACTATCTATATAAATTTCGAAACCTTAAAATCCAAAATTTGCTTTTTTATTACCACAAATGCAAGGATATAATTTTACAAATTAATCGTACTAATCCATTAAACTTTCACAAATCTTGAATGCGTTGATTCAACAAAGAGGCACAATTTTTAGACTTTGCTTGAAGTAATATTAATTATATGTGCATCAGTGAGAATTTTATAGTGTTATGTGTATTAATTAATAAAAATAATCCAAAAAAAAAAATTATATTTGATAGGAATTTGTTTTAAAATTTAACGAAAATGAAAAAAAAATCTTTTACTATTATTTTTTGTTTATTTATTGCGTGTTATTCTTTCGGTCAATCTAATGGTCTTTTAATTGAGTATCTTCAAGTTATTGATACAGAAAAAGCTGTTGAAATGAAAGGTTATTTATACGCTTTACCTTCAGAAGCAATTTATGAAGAGTTACTTGAAACAAGAAGACCTTTAAGTGAAAAAGTTGAAAAAAATGAAAATGAAATTGTTGAAGTTTATCAGCCTTTAATTAATGATAACAAAATATTTATTGTTGATATTAATAATAAAGATGTAGAATATTTTGAATATTTAAAATCGTCTAAAAAATCTAAAATCACTGATGAATTCTCCATAAAGTGGACCACTATTAATGAAAAAAAGATGATAAATGATATTGAGTGTTATAAAGCAACTACTGATTTTAGAGGTAGAAAATGGGAAGCTTGGTATGCACCTTCAATTCCCTATTCATTTGGGCCTTGGAAGTTTTATGGCTTACCAGGTTTAATTATTTCCATTCATGACGAAAGCAAACGCTATAATTTTGCAGTTAAAAAAATTGAAAACCTTAAAGAAAACATTTACAACGACAAATTAAAACATTTTAAAAGCATTAAATATGATGTGCAACAAACGTTAAAAGAATTTGTTTTGGAAAGAGAAAAAATTGTGGAATCATCTTTTTCTGGTAGAACAATTGAAAGAGGGAAAGAAATCATAAGAGAAAAAAGACAACGGTCAGGAAGAGAGCTTATCTATGAATGGGAAGAACAATCTGAAAAGTAGTAGTTTTTTAACATAATAAAGGTTTTTTTAATTAATATTGAGTTACTAACTAAAAAAGTGCAAAAACTGTATTTCATAACTTTTGTAGAATGATAAATCAAAATGAGTAGCAAACTAGAATTATGAATGCCACTAGAATTACATACATTTTTATACTTGTATATTTTACAGCACAAGCTTCTTTTTCACAGAAGCTAGTGACTATTGACTATACCTCATATTATGATTTTAACTTTCCCAAAAAAATACCTTCACAGTTAATTTACAATAACGACGAGTCAATTTTTATAGAGTATATAAGCAAATCTGAAGATTGGGATAGTCAAAATGTAACAGACAGTATTCTAGGGATTTCATTAGCAGGTTTTGACAACGTATATAATAGTCCCATCACTTCTGAGAATTTCTTTTATCGTATAAATACCCAGCCACAAACAGTTATGTTTAATGAGATCTATAAAGGACAAAACGCTTGGATAAAAGATGAATTTGAAAAAATAGAATGGAAAATAACAACAAAAACCAAAAATATTGCAAATTTGAAATGCTATAAAGCAATAGCAAACTTTAGAGGTAATGTTTGGAACGCTTGGTTTTCGTATGATTTGCCAGGATCTTTTGGTCCTTGGAAACTTTCTGGTTTACCAGGTACCATTTTGCAGGCAAGCACATCAAATAAAAAAATTCAGTTTATAGCAAATAAAATCAGCTATTCAAATGAACCGATTACAATAACGCCCGTAGTAAAAAATGATCTTGTTAAGTTTAAAGATTTTATTGAATATAAATACAATCTAACTCCAAATACAGACTTTAGTCGTGGAGAATTACCTCAAAATATACTTTTTAGAGATCCCTTAGAACCAAATTACGAATGGGAAGAACAACCTAAAAAACAATAGCATATTTATAGTATTTTAACATAATTAATTGTATTTTGATTTTGTAATTTGTAATTTCAATTTTTAAGTGCATTAGCTTGCGTAGCTTTTGCTGGGAGCAGTTTTGATTCTAATAAGATTGTTAAAGATGATAATTGTATGGCAATTACTAAAGAAACAACAAATGAACCAGTAGAGTTTAATAAACCTTGTAAAATTGAGGTAAGGGTAAGAGATCGAGAAGGGAATCATTCTACACAATTTGCAGGGTCAGTTGGAAACGTGTCTTTATCAGATTGTGATGGAATAAGAGTTCGTTTTGAAGAAGATCTTAGAGCGAAAGGATATACTTTTGCAGAAGAAGATGTGACTTTGACATGGGGTGTTAGCCAATAAATACTAATAAAATCAATATTAGTGCTATTTTAGCACTAATATTGATTAATAACTTATATATGAGAAAATTAATATTAGTTAGTTTATTTTGTTTAGTTTACAATATACTACATTCCCAAAAGCAATATAACTATTTATTTTATGTGGATAACACCGTACGAACAGGGGCGTTGCTATTTAACGAAAAAACAAACACTGCAGAATATATTGACAAAATGGAGAATCTTAAATCGACCAAAGCTGAAGGAAAACCTGTTTTTACAGTTTCTGTAGATGGATTTAATGATTTTGTGTATTACAAAAAAAACGTCAATGAATTGAATTATACTTATGAATTACTTAAGATACCCTATTTTATAAATGATTCTACAATAAATATAAATTGGGAATTGCATTCCGATCAAAAAGAAATTCAAGGTTTAAACTGTAAGAAAGCCACCACCTTTTTTAGAGGTAGAAAATGGACTGTTTGGTATTGCCCAGATATACCGGTGGTTTACGGACCTTGGAAGTTTTATGGCTTACCCGGTTTGATGGTAGAAGTAACTGAAGATACTAATAGGTTTGCTTTTGTCTTAATAGAAATATTAGAAAAACCAACTGCGGTTTTACCCAACTTAAACCTTTCGAAACACAAACAAATTGATCTAAAAACATTTGATGAAATTTTTCATGATGCCATGAATTTAAAAGATCTTAAAAATTCAAGAGGTTATGTTATTGAAGGCGAACCTTTTAAAAGGCAAGGCATCGAACTCCTCTACGAATGGGAAGAACAACCTAAAAAACAATAGCATATTTATAGTATTTTAACATAATTTTTTGTATTTTGATTTTGTAATTTGTAATTTCAATTTTTAAGCGCATTAGCTTGCGTAGCTTTTGCTGGAAGCAGTTTTGCTTCGAATGAAGTTGTTAATGTAGTATCTAAAGTTGAGACTAGTATAGACTCTAATTATTTTCAAGACGATAATGGTTTTACTTACTGTACAATAACAATTACTGTATCAGACCAAGATGGAAACGTTGTAGATCAAAGAACTTTTTTTAGAATAGTTTCTGGTACTGGTTATGCTGGGGCAATTAATTGTGCTGCAACAGGTGCTGAATTAGCAGCACAAATAAGTAAGAACATTACCCCTGATGGTCACATACCTCTTATGTTTCAATAATTATCATGTGCTAGCAATTAAATTGCTAGCACTATGTAAGATTTAACTATATGAAAAGAATTTTAACGTTACTAGTTTGCTTATTATTTTCAACATTTTTGAGAGGTCAATACTCTTTACAAATAGAGTACAATCAAATTTTCAATACAGATTTTCCTTTAATAAGAACCGGATTGCTTCAAGTGAATAGTAATCAATCTATTTTTGTAGATTTAATGAAAAGTAAAAGACCTATAAAGGAAAATAGTGATACGAATATTTCATACTTAGATAACCTTTCCGACCATGAAAGATATACAGAAATAAAAGAAGGAGAAAAAATTAATTTACAGGTTGGTGGTAATTATGATCAGTATTACATGTATGACCAAAGTAAAAAGACTTTTCTGTTTACAGGTGAACTTGGCAAAGAGCAATTTCTTATTTCGGATAACTTTAATTTGCAATGGGAAATAACGAATGAAACAAAAACGATCTCTAATTATAAGGTTTATAAAGCCTCTACAAATTTTAGAGGGCGAAATTGGGATGCATGGTTTGCTCCTGAATTGGCTTATAATTTTGGACCATGGAAACTGCATGGTTTACCAGGGTTAATTTTAGAAGCTTATGATGACAGTCATCGATATCATTTTGTAGCTATAAAAATTAAGAATGATAAAAATTTACCAATGGAACCAAATACTCATTTTTTAAAGAAGATTGATTTTAAAAATTTTATATTGGGTAATTTTGAAATAATTGAAAATAGTGTAAACATAATTGAAAGAGACTATGAGGTTATTAGGCATAATGTAAAGCGTAACAGTAAAGAACTCATCTACGAATGGGAAGAACAACCTAAAAAACAATAGCATATTTATAGTATTTTAACATAATTAATTGTATTTTGATTTTGTAATTTGTAATTTCAATTTTTAAGTGCATTAGCTTGCGTAGCTTTTGCTGGAAGCAGTTTTGCTTCTAATGAGATTGTTAAAGAAGTAGAAGCAAACAAAAGTTCAAATGTGAATTTAGATTTTGATGCTGCTCCTTGTAGATTTAGTATTTGTGTTTACCATCCTGAAACGGGAGAAGCTATCTACGGTTTCGATTATGTTGGAACAGCAGGAAGTGCTGACGATTGTTTTGAAAAAGGCTTAAGAAAACAAGAGGAACTTAGTATTGAGTATCCCGGAATGAACATAAGTATGGATATAATAAATTAACAAAAAAAGAGAGGGAAGTTTAATTCCCTCTTGTTTTAATAAATAAATTAATAATGAAAAAAATTTTTATATACAGTTTATTTTTTTTAGTCATAAAAACTTGGGGGCAAAATAATAAATTAGTTGTTAAATATGATATTCTATATCAGACAACTAAAACGTTACAAAGAACAGGTTGTTTGTGGGCTGATAATGAAAAATCTATTTTTGAGGTAGATATTCTTTCTGCTTTAACTAAAGATGAAAAAGATGACAAACCTGAAATAAAAAATACTACACTACACGTAATTAAAGCTGATATTACACGTAATTATTATTATCTAACTTTTTTAAAAGATAATGATTTTCTTTTTTTAGATGATTTACAAAAAGGTAAATTAATATTAATTTCAGACAAAGCAGGTCAAAACTGGAAGCTAACCAACGAAACCAAACAAATTAATAACATTACATGCCAAAAAGCAATATGCATTTTTAGAGGTGTAGAATGGGAAGCATGGTTTGCTCCTTCTATCCCTTATCCTTATGGACCTTGGAAATTAAGAGGATTACCAGGCTTAATTATTGAAGCGTATGATGTAAATAAAAAATACAATTATAGCGCAAGAAGTATAGAATACACAAAAGCTTTAGGTTTGTTAGATAAAGATTTAGAAGATTTGACTACTGAAAAAATTTATGCTAAAATGACGATGAAAGAGTTTATAACCCAAAAAGATGAGGCTTTAGAAGCTATTTTAGCAAATATAAAAAGAGGTGGTGAAGTAAAAGTAAGAAACGCTTCCGAAAATGGAGGTAAAGTTAGATACGGAAGAGAACTTATCTACGAATGGGAAGAACAAAAAAAGTAAACATATAGATGCCAAAAATACTAATAACCTTATTTTTGCTATTCACAACCGTTTACTTGCACGCACAAACTGTTTGCAAAGGAACGGTTGTTTCTGTGGCTAAAGTGCCCATTTCAAATGCATCGGTTTTAATAAAAAATACCGAAGATCATATTTTGCAGTTTGGTTTTACCAACGCACAAGGAAATTTTAGCATTCAAACCGAAAACGAAGGCAGTTTTGTGGTAGAGGTAAACAAAATGGGTTTTGAAAAGCAACAACAACCCATAACCATTACCAAAGACAAAAAAGAATACAACCTATTGTTTACGTTAGAAGAAAGCAATGAAGTGTTAGAGGATTTGGTCATAGAAATAGATAATCCCATACAATTGCGGGGCGACACGCTTAGCTACGATGCCAAAGCGTTCAGCACCGGCCGTGAAGTGGTAGTAGAAGATTTGCTGAAAAATATTCCGGGCATTACTGTTGAAAAAGACGGTAAAATAAAGTTTGAAGACACCGAAATTGAAAAAGTAATGGTAGATGGCGACGATTTTTTTAATCGGGGATACAATATTCTTACCAAAAATATGCCCAACAAGCCGGTTGATAAAGTACAAGTTTTGCGCCGTTACAGCAACAATAAATTATTAAAAGGGGTAGAAGAAAGTAATAAAGTGGCGCTAAACCTAACCATTGATGAAGAATACAAAGACTTGTGGTTTGGCGATATAAGTGCTGGTTATGGTTTGGCTACAGAAAACCGCTATGAAGTTTCGGGTAACTTGATGAACTTCAGTAAAAAATATAAAAACTTTTTAACCTACGGTTTAAACAATGTGGGCCAAGACCGTGTGGGATCGTTAGAAAGTATGTTTTACAACAATTACGAAGTAGAATCTATTGGTAATGGCGGACAGTTGCATCAGCTAATGGGGCTTTACGGTGCAAGAGCCAGTCGGTTAAAAGACCATCGTACACGGATAAACAATGCCGAACATGTTTCGCTGAGTTCTATTGTACCCATAACCGAAAAGTTAAAAATAAAAGCAGTTGGTTTTCTCGGGTTCGATGAAAACTACGCTTTTAACAACAATTACAGCATTACCAATGTAGGTGCAACCTATTTTGAAAACATCGAAAACAACCAGTTTAAAAGTCATTTAAAAAGCGGTTATGTGAATATTTTAGCAACCTATGATGTTTCTAAAACCCAAATGCTGCAAGTGAGTTCGGTTTATAATCAAGGAAACACCAACAATACCAACGATTTAACATTTAATGGAAAAAACACTTTAGAGAATCTGCAAACTAACAACACCTTTTTCGATCAAAAAATCACCTACACCCATAAATGGAACGATAAAAATGTGGTATTGCTAAAAACCAGGTATTTCACCAACAAATTGCCGCAATTTTACAGCATCAACGATTATTTAATGGGCGATTTGTTTGCGTTTGATGCAGCCGCAATGAACAACGACATCACCAACAATAAAACATTTGCAGGCATTGAAGCCGATTTTAAACTGAAACAAAAAAACAACGATTTAATTGAATTTCAAGTAGGATATGAGCATCACAACCAATCCATGAATACTGTTTTTCAATTGTTTAATGATGCGGAAATTGTTCGTCCAGAAGGATTTCAAACCGATAGTTCGTTTACCTTGGGCGATTTTTATGCAAAAAGCGGATACACTTGGAAATGGAACACTTTTAAAGTTTCGGGTAGGGCAGAAGCACATCAATTGTTCAATAGTTTTTCAACCATTCAATCAAGCAAAAAGCAGCATCCTTTTTATGTGAATCCTTCCGTAAATTTCATGTGGGATGTAACGCCTACGCATTATTTCAACGGATCTTATATGGTGTTTTTCAACAATACTTCGTTTGTTGATGTAAACGATACGTATTTGTTAACATCCTCACGAAGCTTTTCAAAAGGTTTGGGGCAATTCCGCCTTACCGATTCGCAAATGGCAAATATCGGATACAGCATTCGCCACTATTTAAACCGCTATCGTTTTTCGTTAAATTTCAATTACAGCAAACAAAGCAATGTGCTTACCAATCGCAGTTTTATTGAACAAAACAGCTCGCTAAGTGAGAGTGTTTTCATAAAAGGAGGCGATACTTTTGGAGTAAATTTTGCAAGTAATTTTTATTTTAGAAAGATAAAAAGCAACTTAAAACTTGAAAGTAATTACACCTATTCCACATCGTTTAACGAAGTAAACAATTCCGGACTACGCAAAAACAATTTTGCCAATCAGCGTTACAATATGGAATGGCGCACCAGTTTTAAAAGTCCCTTCAATTTTCATATCGGCAGCGAATGGAATCGTTCCAAAGTAAAATCGCCCGATTTTGAAAACAGCTTTACAAACGTTTTCAACTTTTTAGATGTGTATTATAAAATTGGGGAATTATTAGATATTAAAGCAGTAACAGAACATTATTATTTTGGCAATTTAGCGGCTAACCAACGCAACCATGTTTTTCTAGATTTCGAAGCCACTTATAAATTTAAAGGAGATAAATACACCTTGGGTTTGCGAGGAAATAATTTGTTTAACAAGCAAAATTTCACAACTTTCAATGTAAGCGATATTGGTTACAGCAGTACCAGCTATCGTTTAATGCCTCGTTTTTTACTGCTAACTGCAAAATACAGGTTCAGTTTATAAAAAAAAGCAGCCCAAAAGCTGCTTTTCACTATGATCGTTTTTCTAATAAAACCACATTTTCCACGTGATGCGTTTGCGGAAACATATCCACAGGTCGCACACGAACCACTTTATACATTTCGTCCATCAAAGCTAAATCTCTGGCTTGCGTTGCCGAATTGCAACTCACATAAACCACGCGTTCCGGAGCAATTTTTAAAATTTGAGCCACCACATCTTTGTGCATACCATCGCGCGGCGGATCAGTAATAATCACATCAGGATGCCCGTGTTGCTTGATAAATGCATCGTTAAAGACATTTTTCATATCGCCCACAAAAAAATCACAATTGGTAATATTATTGCGTTCGGCATTCACTTTTGCATCGGCAATTGCTTCAGGAACTGCTTCCACACCAATTACTTTTTTAGCTTTTTTCGATACAAATTGTGCAATAGTTCCTGTTCCGGTATATAAATCATACACCAATTCGTTGCCTGTTAATCCTGCAAAATCGCGTGTAATTTTATACAATTCGTATGCTTGATCAGAATTGGTTTGATAGAACGATTTAGCGTTAATGCTGAATTTCAGTCCTTCCATTTCTTCCAAAATATAATCGCGACCATGGTAACAAATTACATTTTGATCGTAAATGGTATCGTTCAATTTACCGTTGATCACATATTGAAGCGAAGTAATCTCCGGAAAACGATTTTTTAAGAAATCAAGCAACAATTCACGTTTCTTTTTATCTTCTTTAAAAAATTGAATCAAAACCATGATTTCTCCAGTCGATGCCGTTCTGATCCTCAATGTGCGCAACAAACCGGTATTTTCGCGCGGATTGAAAAATTTCAACCCGTTTTCATTAGCAAAATCCCGAATTTCATTGCGAATAGCATTCGAAGGATCTTGCTGCAAATAACATTTTTTAATGTCTAGAATTTTATCCCACATTTTTGGAATATGAAAACCTAGAGCATTTTCCTTACCCAATTCTTCGCCCGATTTAATTTCATCATCGGTTAACCAACGCGCATTAGAAAAAGAAAATTCCATTTTATTGCGGTAGAAAAATTGCTCTTTCGAACCTAAAATTGGTTCAAATTGCGGAAGTTCAATCTTTCCGATTCTTTTTAAATTATTTTCTACTTCTTGGTGTTTGTAGCCCAACTGAAATTCGTAGCCCATGTTTTGCCATTTGCAACCACCACATGCTCCAAAATGTTGACAAACAGGTTCAACACGCTGTGAAGATAATTTGTGAAAAGCCACTGCTTTACCTTCGTAATAAGCTTTTCGCTTTTTAAAAGTTTGAACATCCACCACATCGCCCGGAACAACATTCGGAATAAAAATGATTTTACCATCGGCAGCTTTGCCCACGGAAACGCCTTTTGCACCTGCATCAAGGACTTCTACGTTTTCAAATACGATTTTATCTGTTTTTTTTCGTGCCATGCTGCAAAAATACTAATTGTTTGCATACATTGTGAAAAGTAGTGTTATTTATATTGTTTATAAAATTAAGTGCTAAAATTTTTAGAAAGATTTTGTTTTTCATCTTATATTTACAGTCACAAAAAAATTAGATGATTTAAAAAAGATAACATATTATAAATATTAGCGTTTCGCTTTAAAATTTCCCATACCAGAAATACGACCAATTTTTCAATGTAGAACGGGAAGGTAGAAGTTGGAAACGCCTGCGGTAAAGCGTGGGCGTTCCTTTTTGCTTTGTTCTACGCCTTTGGTCGGGCTTCTGGTAAAAGTAAAGGGAATTAGCCTACGCTGTTTTTTACCACTGCAATGAAACTATACCAAACACTTGAAGCCCAACTTAAAAAAGAAAACAACTACGTTACCGATAATGGTGAATTAAAAAAATGGGTAGTTCTGAACAAAGCACAGAATTTTGATGAAGAATTGATTGGTCTATTACTCGATAATGCAGACCTTAAAGAGCAATTTTTTGTAAACGTAAAAGGCACTCTAGTTTTTAACCAAAACCTATTTACTCAATTTTTAGAACAAAAAAACTATCTGAACGACAGTTACACCCAATACAAAAACAAAGTAGGTTTAACTATTGATGGAAAATATTTAAAGCAACGCAATGAAGTAGCTTTGGTTTGGCCGTTTAAAGACTGCGTTTTAGAGGGTGGACAAAGCCGTGAAGAAGACAAGCGCGAAGAAATTTTCTTTAATGAAATTTTAGCACAAGATGAAATCACCCAACTTTTAGAACCAAAAGTTCTAACCAATGCCAAACGCATTGACAAAGAAGGAGAACACCCTCTTTGTCATTCTGAACGAAGTGAAGAATCTCTTTTTAACCGAAACGAAAACGGCACCATAACCGACAACCTTATTATTAAAGGCAACAACCTTTTAGCCTTGCACACGCTGAAAGAACAATTTGCCGGAAAAGTAAAACTGATTTATATTGATCCGCCTTATAATACAGGTAATGATGGATTTAAATATAATGATAGTTTTAATCATTCTACTTGGTTGACATTTGTTTACAATAGACTAAAAATTGCTCGTGAATTATTGAGTAATGATGGAAGTATTTTTATTTCTATTGATGATAGAGAATTTGCACACTTAAAAGTATTAGCCGATGAAATTTTCGGAAGTGACAATTTTCTTAATGATGTAATTTGGAATTCTACAAAATCAGTTACCAATACAGCACTTATTTCAGTTTCTCACAATCATACTTTAATTTATTTTAAAAACAAAAAGTATTTTATTGAAAATAGAACAGAATTTCGTTTGAAAGAAGATGGAGAAGGTTTTGAGAATCCAGACAATGATCCAAGAGGTCTTTGGAAGGCTGATCCTTTTCAGGTGGGTGGTTGGCGACCAAATCAACAATACGATATAATTAATCCAAATACTGGAGTTGTTTATAAACCAAATGTAGGATGTTCTTGGAAAAATGATTTTACGAAATTTCAAGAATTATTTCGAGAAAATAGAATTATTTTTGGTGTATCAGGTGAAGCTGGTCCTCAAAGAAAACGATTTTTAAGTGAAGCTCTTGAAAGAGGAAAAGTTGCCAAAACAATTTGGGATGATATTGGCACAACTACTAATGGAACACAACATTTAAAAGCGCTTTTTAAGAATACCGTATTTCAAAATCCTAAACCAGAATCACTAATCGAAAGAATAATTCAGTTAGCTAGTAAAGAAAAAGACATTGTTCTAGACTTTCATCTTGGTTCTGGTACAACAGCAGCCGTAGCGCATAAAATGAATCGTCAGTACATTGGTGTAGAACAAATGGATTATATAGAAACCGTTGCTGTTGAAAGATTAAAAAAAGTTATAGCTGGTAAACAAGGCGGCATTTCAAAATCTGTCAACTGGCAAGGAGGTGGCTCATTCGTTTACCTCGAACTCAAAAAATACAATCAAACATTTATTGAGCAAATAGCTTCGGCAAGCTCAGCTACCCAGCTTTTAGAAATTTGGGAACAAATGAAAGCCAAAAGTTTCCTCAATTACAATGTGGACATTAAAAAACAAGACGAACATTTAGAAGATTTTAAAGCCCTAAGCCTTGCTGAGCAGAAACAGCATCTTTGCGAATTGTTGGATAAAAACCAATTGTATGTAAACCAATCTTCGCTTTATGATGCAGACTTTGCTTGCACCGAAGAAGAAAAGAAAATAACCCAAGATTTTTATCAATTAAAAAAATAAGCAAATGGCGTTTCTTCACGAAATATTCAATAATCCTTTTGCAAAAAAAGCCTTAGCACAAGTACAGCTACCAAATTGGATTTCTGATAACTTGAAATTTGAGCAAAGACCTTATCAGGTAGAAGCTTTCAAAAGATATATATATTTAGACCAAGAAGATTTAGAGGAAAAACCAAAAAGACCTTACCATTTGCTTTACAATATGGCAACGGGAAGCGGAAAAACCTTGATAATGGCGGGTTTAATGTTGCATCTTTACCAAAAAGGCTATCGCAATTTTTTGTTTTTTGTAAACAGCAACAATATCATTCAGAAAACCAAAGATAATTTTTTGAATCCTCAGGCTTCAAAATATTTGTTCAATAACAAAATTGTGATTGACGGAAAAGAAGTACTTATCAAAGAGATTGATAATTTTGATGAAGCAGACGACAGAAACATCAATATAAAGTTTGTTTCTATTCAAATGCTTACGTCGGGCTTACTTTTAAATGTTCGAGAAAACGGTTTAAGTTTCGAAGATTTTGAAAATCGAAAGTTAGTATTGATTGGCGACGAAGCACACCATAATAATGCTAGTGTTTGGGGCGATTTAGTTGAAAAAATACACAGAATGAGTTTTGAAAACATTCTCTTGGAATTTACAGCAACAATGGACTATGAAAGTAAATCAATCGTTGAAAAATATCAAGACAAAGTAATTTTTAAATACGACCTTGCCGAGTTTCGTAACGACAAATATTCTAAAGAAATAAACCTTATACGTTCTTTGTATGACGAGCAATACCGAATCATTCAGGCATTGATTTTGAACTTGTATCGTCAGGAATTGGCAACTTCAAACAATATCAATCTAAAGCCAGTAATTCTTTTTAAAGCCAAACGAACCATTAAAGAATCGGAACAAAATAAAGAAAACTTTCACAAGCTTATTGATGATTTTTCAGTTGCAATGGTTGAGAAAATTCAAAAGACTTCTACCGTTCCAATTGTTCAAAAGGCTTTTCATTTCTTTGAAGCTAAAGGTATTTCAGCCAATGAAATTGTTAAGCGTATTCAAACTAATTTCAGATTTGAGAATTGCTTAAGTGCCAACAATGATGCAGAAGCCGAGAAAAACCAACTTTTATTGAATACTTTAGAAGATGAAAACAATCCAATTCGTGCTGTTTTTGCTGTTCAAAAACTGAATGAAGGTTGGGATGTTTTGAATTTATTTGACATTGTTCGGCTCTATGAAGAGCGCGATGGAAAAAACGGAAAGCCAGGAAAAACCACACTTTCAGAAGCTCAGTTAATTGGGCGTGGTGCAAGATATTATCCGTTTGCCTTGGAACAAGGTCAAGAAAAATTCACCCGAAAATTTGATGATGATATTTCCAACGAACTAAAAACATTGGAAGAATTGTATTACCACACTAAAGAAGATAGCCGTTACATTTCGGAATTGAAGAAAGCCCTTGTGGATTCGGGTATTTATGAAGATGATGCAAATTTGGTTCAACTAAGTTTGTTCTTAAAACCAGAATTTAAGAAAACAGATTTTTATAGAGATGGACACGTTTTCTTCAATAAGAAAGTGCCAAAGAGTTTTGACAACATAAAATCGTTTGCCGATTTAGGAGCTACGAAAACCAACTTTCGACACACATTATCTTCGGGAGTTGGCAGAATGTCAAGTGCTTTTTTTGAGCTGGAGCCTACACAATCCAATGATGAAGTAATTAAAACTAAAGATGTAAAGCTGACTGAAATTCCGAAAAACACAATCCGTTTTGCATTAAGTAAAAACCCGTTTTTCTATTTTGATAGTTTATTGCATTACTTTCCAAATGTTGGTTCACTTTCCAATTTCATTGAAAGCACAGACTTTTTAGCAGGGTTAGAAATAACATTTAGCGGAACAGCTAACCGACTCAAAGAAATTAGCCATTTCGACTATTTACAAGCCTTAAACGGACTTTTACAAAACATTGAAGCAGACATAAAGAGCAACTCGACAGTATACGAAGGTTCAGATTATATCAAAGAACCAATTTATAAAGTTTTCAAAGACAAAGAAATTAAGGTTTACAGAGATAGCGAACGAGCAGATGGACAAGAAACATTGGTAGCCAACGAGCCTTGGTATGTTTACAATGCCAACTACGGCACAAGTGAAGAAAAGAGATTTGTAGAACTGTTTTCAAGGCGATTTGAAGGACTTAATCAGAAGTTTGAGAACATTTACCTAATTCGTAACGAAAGAGAAATTAAAATCTTCGACAAACTCGGACGAGCATTTGAACCAGACTTTTTATTGTTCTGCAAACAACGTGACGGAGAACAAATGACTTTTCAGGTTTTCATAGAACCGAAAGGAGAGCATTTAAAAGGACACGACAAATGGAAAGAAGATTTTTTAAAAGCAATTAGAGCAAAAGAAAAACAGATTACCATTCACACAGATACTTATTTAATAACAGCTGTTCCGTTTTACAATTACAACAACGAAAACGAGTTTAACACGTCTTTGGAAAGTACACTTTTTGAAGTGTAAATGTTATATCTTGGGGATCTAATTATGTTTTTTCAGCCATTTTCACTAACTTGCACCTTTGGATGATTTCTCTCCATTAAGAAGGAATGGCTTATTTTAAAATTTATAAACTAATAATAATGAGTAGTTTATTAACAAGTAACGATGCAATTGCATTAGAAGAAAAATACGGAGCGCACAATTACCATCCGCTTCCGGTAGTACTTACAAAAGGTGAAGGTGTTTATGTTTGGGATGTAGAAGGAAAAAAATACTACGATTTTTTGTCGGCCTATTCGGCAGTAAACCAAGGGCACTGCCATCCAAAATTGGTGGAAGCAATTAACAAACAAGCACAACAACTTACACTTACTTCACGTGCTTTTTACAACGATAAATTAGGCGTTTACGAAGAAAAAATCACCAAATTATTTGGTTTTGATAAAGTATTGCCAATGAATTCGGGTGCTGAGGCTGTGGAAACAGCAATTAAGTTGACCCGCAAATGGGCTTACGAAGTAAAAAATATACAAGAAGAAGAAGCGGTGATTATTGTATGTGAAAATAATTTTCACGGACGAACAACTACTATTATTTCTTTTTCAAACGATCACAACGCACGTAAAAACTATGGCCCTTATACCGAAGGTTTTGTGCGTATTCCATATAATGATATCAATGCGTTAAAAGCAGTAATCACCAATAAAAACGTAGCAGGATTTTTAGTAGAGCCTATTCAAGGCGAAGCAGGTGTTTTTGTTCCTGATAGTGGTTATTTATCGGCTGCATTTGAATTGTGTAAACAAAACAATGTGCTGTTTATTGCCGATGAAGTGCAAACAGGAATTGCGCGTACAGGAAAAATGTTAGCAGTTGACCATGAAAACATTAAGCCCGATGTGTTGATTTTAGGAAAAGCATTGTCTGGCGGAATGTATCCGGTTTCGGCGGTTTTGGCTGATGATGCAGTTATGAACGTGATTAAACCAGGTCAGCATGGATCTACCTTCGGCGGAAACCCAATGGCAGCAGCTGTTGCAATGGCAGCTTTGGATATTGTGAAAGAAGAAAAGTTAGCAGAAAATGCAGAAGCGTTAGGGAATTTATTCCGTGAAAAATTGAACGATTATATTCAAACATCAAACATTTGTTCATTGGTTCGTGGAAAAGGTTTGCTGAACGCTATTTTAATTAACGACAGTGAAGACAGCGACACCGCTTGGAATATTTGCTTGCGACTACGCGACAACGGATTGCTTGCAAAACCAACTCATGGAAACATTATCCGTTTTGCACCACCATTGGTTATGAACGAAGAACAATTGCTTGATTGCGTTAGAATTATCACAGAAACTTTGAAAGAGTTTGAAAAATAAAAGAGGCATGTTGCCTCTTTTTTTTTATCTCAAAACTTTATGTTTTTCTACCGGTTTAGACGGATCAAAATGATAGCGATAGGTTCGTAATTTTCTGCTTAAATTGGCTCCTAAGCTTTTGGCTACATTAATCATTTTTGGGTTAAAATCACCAATCCATTGCATTTCATAATCGGTGTAACCTCTTTGTTGTCTGATTACTTTCTGACCTTCGATAATCATGAAGTTATCAACGCCTTTTCCTTGCCATTCGGGTACAACTCCAAAAGCAATTCCAATAACACGCTTGCTTTTTTGAAAGGTTTTATACCATAAAAATTTAATTTTTTCTAGCAAACCAAACTTACCGTTTAAATGTTTAAAATATTGATTAAGGTCTGGTAAGTTCAGCCAAAAAGCTACAGGTTGCTCTTTATAATACACAAACCACACAATTTTTGGATCAATTACGGGTTTCATGGTTTTAAAAATGAGTTTGCCTTGGGAAAGCGGCATATCTTTTCCTCCGCCATGACTTGCCCATGCTTTGTTGTAAATTGTTACAAAGTCGGCTACATATTTATCTAAATTGTTTAGCTTTAAATGTTCGGCTTTAAAAGCAGAATCTTTTGCAATATTGGCATGTCGATCATACAATTTAGACTGCAATTGCTGATTAAAGGGTAGGGAATAACACTCTTGGTTAAAATAGGTTTTAAAACCATAGTTTTCGAATAATTCCACATAATATGGAAAATTGTAATTCATATTATAAAGAGGCTCATGAAAACCTTCTACTAATAATCCCCACCATTGATCGCGTTCCCCAAAATTTATAGGACCGTCCATGGTTTCCATACCGTTTTCTTCCAACCATTTTTTGGCCTGATTAAACAAATGATTGGCTGCTTTTTGATCATTGATACATTCAAAAAAACCAAAACCGCCCACCGGATTTTTTCCTTCATATTTTGGGTTTATGAAAGCGGCTATTCGTCCTATTATTTCATCGTTTCCATTGAAAAGCACCCAGCGAATGGCTTTTCCACCACGCTTAAATAATTTATTTTTTTCGGTATCAAAAACTTTTTCGATATCTTGGTCTAGCGGGTGAATCCAATTTTTGTCGTGGGCATAAAGCTTTGCCGGAAAGTTTAAAAACTGTCGGCGTGTTTTGCTATTTTTTACTTCAACTGTGTACATGGGCATCAATAAGAAAACAAATGTAATAAAAGTTTGTTAGGGTTAAAAATCGGGTGGCAACTCAAAACACATTTTTTCATTTCGTACGGGATGATGAAATTCTAACATATTGGCATGCAAATACAATCGATCGGCTTTTGTTCCATACAAATCATCGCCTTTGATGGGTGCATTTAAACCTAAATTATGTGCTGAATGAACACGTAATTGGTGTGTGCGACCTGTTATGGGAACATATTGAATGCGTGTGGTTTTCTCATTTTGTTCTAATACTTTAAATGTTGTAACTCCCATTTTTCCATAATCGAAACAAACAACTTGTCGCGGGCGATCATCTAAATCAACACGTAAAGGCAATTCAATCGTTCCCGACTTGTTTTGCACCACTCCGTCTAGCAAAGCAATATAGCTTTTTTTAACACGGCGTTTTATGAATTGTTTTTGTAAATTTTCGTGTATTTCTTTGTTTTTTGCCAGCACCATTAAACCCGATGTGGACATATCTAATCGATGCACAATTAAAGGTCCGGTAGCTTGTGGATATCTTTTTTTAATGCGTTCATAAACTGAATCGCTGATGTTGATGCCCGGAACCGATAAAAATTCTGCGGGTTTATTCACAATTACCAAATAAGCATCATCATAAACGATTTCTAACTCTTTTCCTGCAGCGGGATTTTGCAAAAAAGGATTTTCTTCAACCTTTAAACCTTGCATCATGTGAGCCAAAATGGGTTCGCACTTACCCCAACACGATGGATAAAATTGTTTGTGTTTCCGCACTTCGGATTTAGGCGGTACTCCCCACCAAAATTCGGCCAATGCAATAGGCTTTAATTGATGTTGAAAAGCATATTGAAACAATTTGGGCGCACAACATTCACCAGCACCGGCAGGAGGTTGGGAGTGAAGTGCTGTTTTAAAAATAGCTACTAATGATTTTTCTTTGTTATGGGCATTTAAAAAAGTGTAATTGTTAAAAAGCCAATGCTGTAAGGCGTTTGATTGGGCTTTTCGCTGCTCTTTCAAATGATTTATTTTATCTTGAAAACCAGCTATTTGATTGCTTATTTCATTTTCCTTAGATTGATAGTTTGCTGTTAACACTCTTAGCAAGTGTTTTTCATGCAAACTTTGTTTGATTAAATCGGCTTCAATTAACTGAAACTCTTCCGCAGTTGCAGTTTCTTTATAAGCAATTCGCTTTTGCTTGCGTTGCTCTTTATGAAGTTTCATTTGTTTTTTATATGCTTCTATTTCAGTTTGCGCTGCATTTTTTATAGCAACTAATTGTTTTTTAAGAAGTTGTAATTCTTCATTATTCTCAAAAGCATCAATTTGACGGTTGAGTGCATTCAATTTTTCTTCTTCTTTTAAAAAATATCCATCGTTTTTAAGCATATCAAAAACCGGAGGTACGAAAAATGCAACCGAATTGCTGTTTGCCAGCTTTCCTGAATAAGCGGCCAAAAAACCAATTTCATCATCTTTTTGAACCACTAAAACACCAAACATTTTTCCAATTGGCGCTAGTTCAGAATGATTATTTAAACCAAAATTATGATTCAAATTTTCATTTTTCTCTAAAAAAAGCTGTACCTGCTTTGCAGCTATCTCGCACAACGGATGCACATTGTAATAAAACGGAAAGTTTAGTTTTTCAGGAAGAGGTATATGCGAAACATCTTCGGTAAACGAAATAAAACAACTTGTATTTTGTTTTTTTGCTGTTGTCATATACAAAGTATTAATGTCTGAAAAGTACAACTTTTTGCGTTTATTATTAAATCACTGCAAAGGCAATTAGCTGTATATTTGCATACAAAATTAATAAGAAATGTCTTACGTTAATAAAGTTTTAAAGGGAACTTGTCCAAAATGCGGGCAAACCAAAGTGTTTAAAAAGAAAGGAAATCCGTTTTTGTTTTCAATGCCCGTTATGAACGAGCGTTGTGCAAATTGTAACTATTCGTTTCACCGTGAACCTGGTTTTTATTTTGGCGGTATGTATATGAGCTATGCGTTGACTGTTGCAGAAATGGTAGCCGTTTTTGTGTTGGGTTTATTATTTAAACTAAACTTTTTCAGCATTTTTATTGCCGTTGTGGTTGTAATTATTTTGCTATCTACTTTTAATTACCGCATGTCGCGTTTAATGTGGTTGAATTTATTTTACAAAAACGATCAAGAAGAATAGTTAATCTTTGCCTTGTTGAAAAGGTAATTAACGGTCTAGTTGATATTGCTTTTTAAAATCGGATGCCTTGATTCCCGTGTTTTTTTTAAACAAACGCGAAAAATAGGTATAATCGTTAAAACCGAGTTTTAAAGCAATTTCGTTTAAGGTTAAATCGGTATAAAGCAACTGTCTTTTTGCTTCTAAAATTACACGTTCGGTGATAATTTGCGTAGTGGTTTTTTGAGTAACAGATTGCACAATACGGTTTAAATGTTTTTGAGTAATATTCAATAAATCAGCATATTGTGATGCCGATTTGTTTTCTTTAAAATGCAAATCTACCAATTTTTCAAAGTTTGAAAACAAAGTTTGATAATGTTTTAAATGGGTTAGGTTTATGGGGTTTTGTTTTTCGTGAAACCGGTTCAAATGAATATACATTTGGGTAAGATAAGCCACCATCAACTGTTTGTTTTTCAATTGTTGATTGGTGGTTTCGTTAATAATTTGCTCGAACAAAGTCTGAATATGCTTGCTTTGATATTCGTTTAAGTAAATACATTTTTCAGAGAAGTTCGATTCAAAAAACGGAAAATCTTTAATGGAATCATTCAAATAAATCATTTCGTAAAAATCTTCTGAATGAAAGAAAATAAATCCATCGGCATCATCAGACAATTCCCATGAATGCGTTTGTCCGGGATAAAGAAAAAAAACCGAACCTGCCTTTACATCATATCTATTAAAATCAATCTCGTGTGTGCCGGTGCCTTTGGTGAATAAAAAAACGGCATAAAAATTATGCCTATGTGGTTTTTCAATCCGCGAATGATGCAACTGCAAGTGGTTTGCAATGGTATTGGTGTAAAATGAATTGGGACTATTTGTTGTTTTAAAATCGTTAATTTTTAACAGTGTAATTTCAGACATGTTAAATATTTTGTGTAATTAATTATAAATCAATAACTTTGAATCATTACAAAACAGAACTTTGTATTTCATATTTATTTTTTTAAGATTGCTTAGACCTACTGGGCAATCTTTTTTTGGCGATGAATCCAAATAGATAGGTATAAATATACTTATTTTTTCTTTAAGAATACTTATACCGCTTCATAGCATATTTATGTAATTTTCACTACATTTATTGCAAATTGCTACGACATGAAACTTTCTAAACCAATAAAAACAATAGGAATTGTTGCTATAAGCCTTCTCTTGCTTGCCCTTATTGCAAACATCGTCATAAATTTACTTATAAAAAACCAGCTTCCTGCGATTATCAATAAGCAAAACGATACAGCTTATGATTTAACTTACGAAGACCTAAGTTTTTCGATTTTTAATAACAGTATTTCGATTGAAAATGCAGCAATAACACCTAAAAAGCAGCGCAATATTAAGAAAGATATTGATTTCTATGGAAAAATTGAACGAATCAGCGTGACCGGTGTCAATTTTTTTGAATTGATAAAAGATAAAAATTTAAAAGCTTATACCATTTCGGTGATTGGTCCGGATTTAACAGTTATAAAACCACAAGAACGTGACACTTTAAAAAGCACCTCCAAACTTACTTCGGTTATTGATATTGATAAAATTAGCGTAGAAAAAGCTCATTTGCGTATGGTAGATGCTGCAAACGATACGCTTTTTCACGAAGTTTTTAATTTTAATGCAGAAATAAACGGAATTCATATGGGCGAATATACGGCGCAAAAAGACATTCCGTTTACTTATACCGATTACACCTTTAAAATCGATTCGCTTTACAGCAGGGTCAACGATTTGCAGATGGTGAAATCTGAAGAAATTGCAATTGATAAAGACCAAATTTCGGTTACAAATTTTAGAATGCTTCCTTTTAAATCTTCCAAAGAATTCAAGCAAAACGACTTGCAATCAAGCACCCGACTTTTAGTGGAAGTTCCCAAGTTGCATTTAAAAAATACCGATTGGGGATATGAAGGTTTTGACTTGTTTGTAAATGTTCACACTATTGAAATCGATGCTATAAAGGTGCATATCTTAGATCAAAAAGACCAAAAAACGGTTCAAAATGAATTGCCAGATAATTCAAAAAGCAATCAATCGCTTATTCCTTTTAAGCTGGATATTAACGAAATACACATCAATAAATCGGTTTTTAATTCTTTGGAATCATTTATGGTGAACAACGTAAATATCAAAATAAAAAAACTTTCAAACCGAGTAAACCAGCAACTTTCTATTGATGAATTTCAGTTGAATAATCCCAAATTTGTACATATTCCTAAGAAAAATCCTTCAAAAAAGTCAAACAATAACAATGAATTGAACGATTTGGTTTTTATTAAAAAAGTAACCGTAAACAATGCCCACTACACATTAAAAGAGCCTTCAGGCGCTGCCGATAAATTAAGTGTTGAAAAATTTAATTTATCATTAAATAATATTCGGGTGGATGATGAAACACTGGCACAAAAAGTTCCGTTTACCTATGAAAATCCTTTGCTAACCACAGGAAAAATTGATTTTGATACCAATGGAATCTACAAAATACAGGCGCAATCTACCAAAATTCAACAAAAAAATGCATCGGTTACTCATTTTAAATTGATACCTAAGATTTCAAAAGCGCAGCATAAAGCCCAACTAAAATACGCCCAAGATTATTACAATGTTTCGGTTAACAACTTGTTGCTCCATAATTTTACGTGGGGATTTGATGCCCAAGAAGCATTTTTTATTAAATTTAACGAAGTGGTGCTCAACAATATGGATGCTACAATTTATCGCGATGTTTCCGTTCCGCTCAACCCAGAGGAAAATCACTTGTACAGTTACAGATTGCGAAATGTAGAATTTCCGTTTGAAGTAGCCACTTTAAAAATTAAAAATTCTAAGCTTTCTTATTCAGAAGACACCCAAAACACAACCAGTCCGGGCAAGCTCAGTTTTAGTGATTTTAACCTTACTGCTAAAAATCTTTATAGTGGTTACAAGCGTTCATCAGGACCCAAAACACAAATAAACGTGCGTACAAAATTCATGCAACAAGGAGATTTGGTGGCAAGTTGGCAATTTGACATCATGGATCGATCAGAACGATTCAATATCAATGGCGATTTAAAGAATTTTCCTGCCACAGCTATGAATCCGTTCTTGAAACCTTATTTAAATGTGCAGGCCAACGGAACAATTGACCACATGGCTTTTAACTTCAGCGGAAACAACAATACCGCAAACGGACATTATGCTATGGATTTCAACAATCTGAAAATGAAGCTGTTTAATAAAGAAAACAAAGAACGGAAACTGTTAACGGCAGCTGCCAATTTGGTGGTGCGAACTGATACCGATGGATTTAAAAAAGTAGCAATAAAACCTGTGGACCGCATCAAAGAAAAATCGTTCTTTAATTATTTGTGGCAATGTATTATGCAAGGGCTAAAGCAAACGGTTATTTAAAAATGTGTTTTATCTTTACAAAAAATCCTGATTAAAATGAAAACAATACTAATTACGGGCGCTAGTTCAGGAATTGGCTATGCGACTGCCAAAAAATTAGCTGCAGGCAACCGATTGATACTTTGTGGAAGACGAGTGGAACGTTTGCAAAAACTACAAACCGAGCTTGCCGATACACCTACTTTAATACTAACATTTGATGTGTCCCAAAAAGAAGAAGTTTTTAATGCTTTTGATACAATTCCTGTTGAATGGCAAAACATCGATGTATTGATTAACAATGCCGGAAATGCACATGGTTTGGCAAGTTTTCAAGATGCCGATTTAGATGACTTAGACGCTATGATAAACAGCAACGTTAAAGGATTGATTTATGTAACCAAAGCATGTTTGCCTTTTATTAAAAATTCTAGTGAAGCACATATTGTCAACATTTCATCGATTGCCGGCAAGCAAGTATATGCAAACGGCGGAACATATTGTGCATCAAAATGGGCGGTTGAAGCCCTTACAAAAGGTATGCGATTAGATTTTCTTCCTTTGGGAATAAAAGTCACCGGAATTGCACCCGGAGCCGTTGAAACAGAATTTTCTTTGGTTCGATTTAAAGGAAATGAAGCTATTGCAAATAAAGTCTATCAAGGCTACCAACCACTAAAAGCTGAAGATATAGCGGAAACCATTGCTTTTGCAGTAAATCAACCGAAACATGTTCAAGTTGCCGATATAACCATTTTACCCCAAACACAAGCCGATGCCACAACGATTTTGAAGCAGGTTGATGAATAATCTAATTAAAAATAATTTATAATGATTTTATTTTCAAGTTGTTAAAAAATTCTTTCACTATTAGTTCTTTTTGTGTTATTTTTATTAATTCTAAATTAATATATTTGCGCCAAATTTTAATAGTCATGAAAAGAGGCGTATTACTTACTTTTACAACGTTTAGTTTTTATTTAACAACAGCTCAGGAAGTTACACAACCAATTGATTCTGTTCAATTAGAAGAAATGGTCATCATTACAGATGCAGAAATTGGAAGCAAATTTAAATCGAAAAATCAAACGGGTTCTAATTACTTTATTTCACCCGAAGAATTAAGTCGATTTAATTATAGTGATGTAAATAGAATATTACAAAGTGTGCCAGGTGTTGCTATCGTTGATGAAGAAGGTTTTGGGCATCGTCCCAGCATTGGTATTCGTGGAACAGCACCTACAAGAACTTCTAAAATCACATTGATGGAAGATGGTGTGCTTATTTCCCCGGCGCCTTATATTGCCCCGGCAGCTTATTATTTTCCTACAACAAACCGTATTCATGCTTTTGAAATTTTAAAAGGAAGCAGTCAAATACAGTATGGTCCATTTACCACAGGTGGTGCAGTAAATTTGATTTCTACGCAAATACCAAAATATTTTAAAGGAAAAGCTCTGTTGAATTATGGCAGTTTTAACACCCGAAATGCCTATTTTAACTTTGGTGATTCTAATGAAAATTTTGGGTATGTGGTTGAATACAATAATCGTTCGTCTGACGGTTTTAAAAAGATTGATTACAGCAATACCAACACCGGATTTTCTGGAAATGATTATTTAGCAAAATTTAGAGTAAATACTAATAAGAATGCTGCGGTATATCAATCATTAACATTCAAATTGCAATATTCTAAAGAAGGTGCCAATGAAACCTATTTAGGGCTAACCGATCAAGATTTTAAAGCAAATCCTAACAGAAGGTATTTGGCATCAGAAAACGATCATATTGCCACAGAGCATTTTCAATTAATGGCTACGCACCTTATCAAACCATCTAAAAATATTAATATAACTACAAAAGCTTATAGAAATAACTTTAAGCGTAATTGGTACAAATTGCAAGATGTTTTTTTAAATAATGAAAGTTTTTCTCTAGCAAATATTTTAAAAAGTCCAACTGAATATCAAGATGCGTATGATGTATTGACAGCCAATACAAATGGCGGAGAAAATTCATTAAGATACCGTGCCAATAACAGATCTTATACCACAACAGGTATTCAAACGGTTGCGAATTTTAATTTTAATGGAAGCCAAATAAAGCACGATTTGGATTTAGGGATTAGATACCATGAAGAAAGTGAAGATCGTTTTCATTGGACAGATGGCTACCAAATTCAAGATGAAAAATTATTGAAAACATCTGCCGGAGTTCCGGGGACGCAAACCAATTTATTGACTACCGGTTATGCTTTTTCAACCTTTGCACTTTATAATGTTACATTAAATAATCTAAAGTTAACTCCTGGTATTCGCTACGAAAGTATGAAATTTACAAGTAGAAATTTTGGTACAAACAATACCGAAAGAATACCAAATGAAAATATTGTAGTAAATCAAAACACCGCAAATGTCTTTATTCCTGGAATAAGTGCTTTGTACAATTTCAATGAAAAATTAGCTGCTTTTACAAGTATTCATAAAGGATTTGCACCTCCAGGGGTTAAAGAAGGTCAAAAACCTGAAGAAAGTGTAAATTTTGAATTAGGTACGCGATTTAATAAAAATAATTTTTCATCGGAAGTGGTTTTCTTTAATAATTCCTACACAAATATGCTTGGTGCAGATACAAATGCAGCGGGTGGTACAGGAGAAGGTAATTTATTCAATGCCGGAAAAGCAACAGTTGCTGGTTTAGAAGTTTTATTAAGCTATGTAATCACCAATAGCAACCAAGTAAATATTCCTTTAACATTTAATTACACCTATACCAAAACGCAATTAAAAAGCAACTTTAACAGCAGCGTTGAAGCTTGGGGAAATGTATCAATAGGCGATGAAATACCTTATATCCCTAAACATGCATTATCGGCAAGTGCGGGAGTAGAGTACAAAAAAATGAAAGCCTATCTTAATGCACGTTACAATGGCGACATCAGAACACAAGCAGGTCAGGGAACTATTGCACCAGAAAATAAAATTGATGGGTTTCTTGTGTTCGATTTTTCTGCAAGCTATGAAATAAACAAATACTTAACACTAAAATCACAAATATTAAATGTGTTGAATAACCAATATGCGGTTGCAAGAGTGCCTTCTGGATTAAGACCGGGAATGCCTTTTGCAATCAATGCAGGTGTGTTATTTAATTTTTAAAAGCCAGTAATTAATCATTTATTTTAAGGTTTCGGATCTATTCGAAACCTTTTATTTTTATAAAAATAAAATAATCTTTTGGGAACATTTTTTTTAAATGTAAATTTGCAAAACAACACACAAAAATATGAATTCAGATAATAGCACCAATCGTTATGCACAGCGCGGGGTATCTGCCCAAAAAGAAGATGTGCACAACGCTATAAAAAACATTGATAAAGGATTATTTCCCAAGGCATTTTGCAAAATTGTTCCCGATTATTTAACCAATGACGAGGAATATTGCTTAATCATGCATGCCGATGGCGCTGGAACAAAATCGTCTTTGGCTTATTTGTATTGGAAAGAAACCGGCGATTTATCTGTTTGGAAAGGCATTGCACAAGATGCTTTAATTATGAATATCGATGATTTGTTGTGTGTAGGTGCCACAGACAATATCATGTTATCTTCAACAATTGGTAGAAACAAAAACTTGGTTCCTGGCGAAGTTATCTCGGCTATCATCAACGGAACGGAAGAACTAATCGAAGATTTAAAAAAATTCGGGGTTACCATTCATTCAACTGGTGGCGAAACGGCAGATGTGGGCGATGTGGTTCGAACAATTATTGTAGATTCCACTGTTACAGCTCGAATGAAACG
The DNA here is from genome assembly GCF_024628805.1 of Paenimyroides aestuarii. Classification (NCBI taxonomy): domain Bacteria; kingdom Pseudomonadati; phylum Bacteroidota; class Flavobacteriia; order Flavobacteriales; family Flavobacteriaceae; genus Paenimyroides; species Paenimyroides aestuarii. The sequence goes on from NZ_CP102382.1 coordinate 2,441,547, forward strand.
CAGCCATGTAATTGATAATGCCCATATTCAACCAGGAGATGTGATTGTTGGGTTGGAATCATTTGGGCAAGCAACCTACGAAAAAGAATACAACGGTGGAATGGGTAGTAATGGATTAACATCTGCTCGTCATGATGTTTTTGCACACTATCTGGCAGAAAATTATCCGGAAAGTTTTGATCCGTCTGTTCCAAAAGATTTGATTTATTCGGGTGCTAAAAAATTAACCGATGAAGTGGAAGGAGCTCCCGTAAATGCAGGAAAATTAGTCCTTTCACCTACGCGAACCTACGCACCCATTATCAAAGAAATTTTAGCAAAATACACCGCACAAGATATTCATGGAATGGTGCATTGTTCAGGTGGTGCACAAACAAAAATTTTACATTTTGTTGATAAAGTGCACGTTATTAAAGATAATTTGTTCGATGTTCCCCCTTTGTTTAAGTTGATACAAGAGCAATCGCAAACCGGTTGGAAAGAAATGTATCAAGTTTTTAACTGTGGCCATAGAATGGAATTGTATGTGAACCCAGAAATTGCCGAAGAAATCATTGCCATTTCAAAGTCGTTTAATGTAAATGCACAAATTGTAGGTAGGGTAGAAGCATCTGAAAACAAAAAATTAACCATACAATCTAATTTCGGAACGTTTGAATACGAATAATTTCAAGCTAATGGCAATTGATTACGGCGGAAAACGAACCGGAATTGCCGTAACCGATGAAATGCAAATCATTGCATCGGGTTTAACAACTGTTGAAACAAAAAATATTTTTCCGTTTTTGGAAAACTATTTTAAAACCGAAAAAGTTGCAAAAATAATAGTTGGCGAACCAAAACGCATGAACAATGAGGCGTCAAGTATCGGAGCTGAAATTAATCAATTTGTAGAAAAATTAGCTAACTTGTATCCGCAAATTGAAATCATTAGAATGGATGAGCGTTTTACATCCAAAATTGCATTTCAAACAATGATTGACAGCGGATTAAAGAAAAAGCAACGCCAAAATAAAGCATTGGTTGACGAAATTGCAGCGACCATTTTGTTGCAAGATTATATGAACAGCAACCGCTAATAGAACACACAACAAAAGTTTAAAATAATAGATCATTTTAAAATGTCAACAAACAAAGGTACAGAAAGCGACATCGTATTAATTGGTGCTGGAATCATGAGTGCTACGCTTGGATTATTGTTAAAAGAATTAAATCCCGATGCCACCATCGAGATTTTTGAGCGTTTAGACAGTGCTGCTCAAGAAAGTTCTGATGCCATGAACAATGCCGGAACCGGTCATGCAGCTTTTTGTGAATTGAACTATACACCCGAAAAAAATGGAGTGATTGATACAACAAAAGCTTTGAATATTTGCGAACAGTTTGAAGAATCGCGTCAGTTTTGGTCGTATCTTGTTCGAAAAAACATTATTCAATCACCTAAAACGTTTGTGAATTCGGTGCCGCACATGAGTTTTGTTTGGGGCGATGCAAATGTAAACTTCCTTCAAAAAAGATACCAAGCTTTAAAGAAAGAACCTCTTTTTGAAGCAATGGAATACAGCGAAGAAAAAGCAACCATTAAAGAATGGGCACCGCTTATCATGCAAAATCGCAGTGAAAACGACAAAGTTGCCGCAACGTATATGAATTTGGGAACCGATGTGAATTTTGGTGAATTAACCCGCAGAATGATTAAGCATCAGGTAAACCAAAACGGTGTAAGTGTTACTTTTAATACCGAGGTTTATGATTTAAAACGCACAAAAGATGGTAAATGGAACATCTTTGTTAAAGATATAAAAACTGGAAAACAACGTACCATAACAGCAAAATTTGTATTTATTGGTGCAGGTGGTGCTTCTATTTTATTATTAAAAAAATCGGGAATTCCCGAAGGAAAACACTACGGCGGATTTCCAGTTTCTGGTCAATGGTTGGTTTGCGAAGACGAGCAATTGGCAGAACAGCATTTTGCAAAAGTTTACGGATTGGCATCTGTTGGTGCACCACCCATGTCGGTTCCACACTTAGATACACGTTTTGTAAACGGTAAAAAATCATTACTTTTTGGGCCATATGCAGGTTTTTCAACCAAATTTTTAAAAACCGGATCGTATTGGGATTTGTTCAAATCTATTTCAACTGGGAACATCGGAACGATGGTTGGTGCTGGCTTAGACAATATGGCGTTAACTAAATATTTGATTTCTGAAGTTTTGGCTTCACCTGAAAAAAAGCTGGCATCATTAAAACAATATTTTCCTAATGCAAAACAAGAAAATTGGCGATTAGAAATTGCAGGACAGCGTGTGCAAACCATGAAGCGCGATAAAAACGGTAAAGCAGAATTGGCTTTTGGAACTGAAGTGGTGAATGCTGCAGATGGTAGTTTGGCGGTTTTATTGGGTGCTTCACCAGGAGCTTCTACAACTGTAACTATTATGCTGCAATTGATTGAAAAATGTTTCCCGAATGAATTCAAATCTCCAGAGTGGCAGGCAAAATTCAAAGAAATGATTCCTTCGTTTGGATTAAAACTAAACGATCATCCTGAATTATTAAAAGAGTTAAGAGCAGAAACTTCTAAAACGTTAGAATTGAAGTATTAATAGATTTATCTAATATATAATTTACAGCATTTTTGTCATTCCATAGGAATCTAAAAGATGATTTCAGGATGATATATAAATTAAAAATAATAATAACGACCGACTAATTATTGGTCGTTATTTTTTTACAAATGACCACTATTTTATCATTATTTAAATCAGTCGTAAAAAAAGCGTATAAATCGCCACCGTCTTTAATTTTATGCTTTTTGCGGATTTCTTCTACTTTTAAAGGGAAATTTCGAGTGGTAATATTACACTTTGTATTTTCTAAAAACTTAATGTCTTTTTTATTGTAAGGAACAATTTGTTCAATTTTAAAAGATCTTCCCGGAAAATCGATCAATTCATTTGAAGTATATAAATGTGAATGTTTATGCAACTTTTGCACCTTAAATTTTGCGGCAATACTATTGTAAGATCCCAATTTAAGATAACTGCTGAACGGTTCATACAGATAGTTTAACGGAAGCGACAACTGCGAATTGGAATCGTCATTTAAAGAAAAAACATCTTGATGAATTCTTCCATCGTTTGAGATGTTAACTGCGATCAAATCAGGTTCTTCTGTAAAATCTCTCTGCAGAACAATTAAAAGCTCTTTCACTTCGTTTTGTAAACCAATCGCATAAATTGCTTTCACATTGCTTAATTCGTTTAATATAGACGAAATGTCAAGTAACGGAGCGACTTTAATTAAAATATGCTCTGATTTTTCAAAAAGAAATTCCTGCAATTCAACTACATTAGGTGTGCAATCTTTCAGAAGAAAAACTTTGGTTTTCTTGTCGTCTCTTCGAGCAGGATCGATATAAATCCAATCGAAATTTTCTGTAGATTGTTCAAGATGAGAAATACTATCGCCAGAAATAGTTTCGATATTTTCCACATTCAAGACCCTAAAATTATGTTGAACAATTGCTGATAAATCTTCTTGAAATTCACAATGAACGACCTTTTTAAATCGCTTTGCAAAATAAAAAGCATCCACACCAAAACCACCAGTTAAGTCGATTAGTTTTTCTCCTGAAACTAATTCGCTTTTAAACTTTGCCAAGGCTTCCGATGAAGTTTGTTCGATAGATAATGTGTTGGGAAAAACAATATCATTATTTGCAAACCAAGTGGGTAATTTCTTTTCGGCTTTCTGTTTTGCTTGTATTTGATTTAAAACCCACGACCATTCATAAGCAACAAACGGATTTTTTTTTAAAGCTAAAGTATTAATGTTTTGCTTTAAATTATCGTTTATAAATTGTTTTAAATCAGTTGGTAATATCATAAAATAAAACTAATTATTTGCTAAAACAAATGTATGGCAACCAACAATTGCAGCGGTTTCGGTACGCAAACGGGTGTTTCCTAAAGCAACGGGTAAATAACCATTTGCTAGTGCTTTATTAATTTCGTTGGTAGAAAAATCGCCTTCGGGACCAATTAACAACGTGTAATGCTGCTGTTTTTCAATGCGGTCTTTTAATTCCACTTTATCGGTTTCTTCACAATGTGCAATAAATTTTTGTCCGCTGATTTCTTTCGATAAAAAGTCAGTTAGTTTTACAGGCTCGTTTAAAACAGGCAGATACATTTGGTTTGATTGTTTCATGGCACTGACCAAAATTTTATCAAAACGTTCGGTTTTAATAATTTTTCTTTCGGAGTGATCGCAAATAATCGGTGTGATTTCATCCACACCAATCTCGGTAGCTTTCTCTAAAAACCATTCGTATCGATCGTTCATTTTAGTGGGTGCAACCACCATGTGAATTCGAAAATTTTTTGCTTCTGTAAATTGCGATTCCTTTATTGTAACCACACATTTTTTTTCTGATGCTAAAATAATTTCACAAACAAATAAAAAACCTTTTCCGTTGGTAATGTGTAAAATAGAACCTTCTGATTTACGTAAAACTTTAACAATATGTTTACTTTCTTCTTTATCAAAAGTGAACTCATTTGTTTCATTGTCTATGTGCGGAGCGTAAAATAACTGCATTTTAATGATCAAATATTATTTTTAAAAGCTTTTAACTTTTCTCGTTGAATTCTTTTAAGTTGTTTTTTAGATTTATCTGTAAAAAGATGTCTTGACTTCACATATTCTTCACTTTTAATCCAAAGTAAATATCTTTCTTTAAAATCAGATAAACTTGTTTCATGTATATAAGGCAAATAATATTCAATTATGTTAGCATTTCCTTGACAAAATTCCATAAGGCAATTCTGAAGTAAAGTCAATCTGTAATAATTCATTCCATCTATTCTATCTGCAATAATGATTGCGATTTCGCCAATAGTCAAATATCTTTCCAAACAATCAGAATACACTTTAGTTTTATTAGAGTCCAAGAAATATTCTGATAATATCTCTGCAGCTTTCCAATCATAACTTAATAAAATTTTACCCGCGTTTGTGTTTACTATCTCTCGTGAATGTTTAACTAAAGATATTTCTTTCAGTAATGAATATACTTCAACATTAGTTTGTGAAAAACTATTTAATTTCAAAAACAAAAAAAGTAATATAAAAATGTTCTTCATAATTTACATGTAAGATTTGAAGATTAGCTTTTTAAAACTCTAATCTTGCTTTAGAAACCACTTCGTCATCACTCAAAATTCCTAAACGATATTTGTGATAACCCACAATGCCAATCATTGCGGCATTATCAGTGGTATATTCAAATTTTGGTATAAAAGTTTTCCAGCCGTATTTGGTTTCGGTTTCTTTTAAGGCTTTGCGAATCCCCGAATTTGCTGAGACACCACCGCCAATTGCAATCTGTGTAATTCCAGTTTGTTCCACAGCCATTTTAATTTTATCCATTAAAATTTTAATGATGATGTGTTGTACAGATGCACAAATATCATCGATGTTTTCTTTGATAAAGTTCGGATTTTTCTGAACTTCTTTCTGTATAAAATATAAAATCTGTGTTTTTAAACCCGAGAAACTAAAATTTAATCCGTCAACTTTTGGTTTGGTAAATCTGTATGCTTTTGGATTTCCGTTTTGGGCATGTTTGTCAATCAAAGGACCACCAGGATAAGGAAAACCTAATATTTTAGCGGTTTTGTCATACGCTTCGCCAACAGCATCATCAGTTGTTTCGCCTAAAATTTCCATATCAACAAACGAATTCACTTTTACAATCTGTGTATGTCCGCCGCTAATGGTCATTGCCAAAAAGGGAAAGGTAGGCTTGTCATAGCCTTCCTCATCAATAAAATGAGCCAAAATATGCGCGTGCATGTGGTTTACGGCTATTAACGGAATGTTCAAAGCCATGCTCAACGATTTTGCAAACGAACCACCTACTAACAAAGAGCCCATTAAACCTGGACCTTGTGTAAAAGCAATCGCGCTTAAATCGGTTTTTTGTATGCCTGCTTTTTTCAAAGCAATAGCAACCACTGGAACAATATTTTGTTGGTGTGCACGCGATGCCAATTCTGGAATTACACCACCATACAACTCATGAATTTCCTGCTTTGCCACCACATTGCTCAACACACTCTCATTGCACAATACAGCCGCCCCAGTGTCATCGCACGAACTTTCTATCGCTAATATGTAGTTTTTGTTTTTCATTTTAAAAAAAATGGTACAGTTTATGCGTAAAAGAGTATAAATTGCACATAAACTTTATATAAATTAATTATTTTTGTTTCAATTTTAATAAGCAAATTTAAAACAAATACAGCTATCAAAAAACTTTTTAAAATACTGTTTGCATTGTTGTTGGGTGTGGCACTGGTTTTTATATTGGTGGCAGTTATCATTACCACCCCAATTGTTCAAACAGAACTGGCGCATTACGCCACCAAGCGCATCAACGAACAGTTCAACATCCGAACATCTATCGGGCAAGTTGCTGTGCAGTTAGATGGAAATGTACTTTTAAAGCAGATACACGTTCTAGATGACCGAAATAACGATTTAGCTTACATTGACCGACTTTATACGAATATTACTGATTTCAAGCAACTTACAGAAGGTAAATTGTTGTTTGGAAGTACCGAACTGCAAGATGTAAAATTTTATATCCACAAATACAAAGGCGATTCGCTTACCAATTTAGATAAATTTATTGCCGTTTTTGATGACGGAAAGCCTGGAAAAGGTACTTTTTTGATGAAAATTGATCATTTAGACCTAACAAATGGTCATTTTAAAATTACCGATGATCATACCGGCAACACTCCAATTGATTTCAAAGAAATGAACGGTTCTTTAAATAATTTACTTATTAAAGGGCCAAATATTACAGCAGATATCACCAACTTGGCTTTAAAAGACAAAAGAGGTATTTATATTAAAGATTTGGTTACCACTTTTTCAATGACCAAAACTTCGATGGATCTAAAACCTTTTGCAATTGAAACCGAAGAATCTTACATTAAAGGGAATATTGCGATGCGCTATGCCGAAGGTGATTTAAAATATTTCACTGAAAAGGTAAATTTGGCCATTGATCTGAATAAATCTAAAATTGCTACTAACGATTTAAAGTATTTTTATAAAGAATTCGGAACTGATAATACACTGTATATCAACACAAAAGCAACCGGTACTTTAAATAATATTAAGTTGGCAAACACCCAGTTGTCTGATAAATTAGGTTCAGAAATTATTGGCAATTTTGCCTTAAAAAACCTTTTTGTAAAGAAAAATCCGTTTCGGGTGGAAGCAAATTTGAATCGCATGAATATTATGCGTTCAAATGCTGTGGCACTGCTTCCAAATATTTTAGGAAAATCGTTGCCAGTAGAATTAGAAAAGTTGGGATTGCTGAATATGCAAGGCTTTGTGGCGTATGAAAATTTTTATGTGGATGCAGATGTCGAAGCCATTACAAATCTCGGTTTTGCCAAAGCCGATGTGGAATTGTGGAACGTTAACCAAAAGCAAAACGCTACCTATAAAGGCACTATTTCGCTTGATAACTTTGATATTGGAGGATTAATTGCAAACGAAAAAATGGGAACGGCAACGCTTACAGCAAGTGTTGATGGTAAAAGTTTCGATCCGGAATCTTTCAACACAATCATCAAAAGCCAGGTGCAGCAGTTTACCTTCAACAATTATGTTTATAAAGATATTACAATCGACGGAAGTCTGAAACTACCCGCATATACTGGAACTTTGGTTAGTAACGATCCAAATGCGTTGTTGAATTTTAATGGCACTTTAGATTTATCAAAAGATAAAACGGCGGTTGATTTTAAAGCTGATGTGCAACATTTGAATATGAATGCTTTGCATATTGTTAAAGATTCTTTGGGTGTTTTTAACGGACATTTTGAACTAGCAGGAACGGGCGAAAACTTGGATACTTTTGAAGGAACCATTCTTGCCGAGAACGCCACTTACACCAACGCAAACGCTACCTATATCTTTGATCACATTTTGGTGAAATCATCCTTTGAACCTAATAATATCCGCCAAATTGATATAGAATCCTCCGATATTGTAAACGGATTTATTCGCGGAAATTTTAAATTCAACCAGTTAAAAGGAATTGTAGAAAATTCGCTAGGAAGCTTGTACCAAAACTATTCTCCTAATCCCATTGCAACAAATTCATATATTGAATACGACTTGCAATTTCAAAACAAAATTATCGATTTATTAGTTCCGAAGCTCGAAATTGCAAATGAAACGTCTTTTTCTGGTAAAATTACTGCAGATACCGGTGAATTTATCTTAAACATGAATGCGCCGTTTGTAAAATACGACAACAATAAATTCAGTAATATTCAAATCGATATTAACAGTTTGCGCGAAAATCAGAATGCATTTATCGCTATTGATACTATTGATTTAAAGTTTTACAAAGCATACGATTTTGTGCTGAACAATGCCAAGAAAAACGATACGCTTTATGCCGATACAAAATTTAAAGGAGGAACAGAAGCGGCTGATAACTACTACCTAAATTTTTACCACACCATAAACGAAGAAAATAAATCGGTTGTGGGCATCCAAAAATCTGAAATTCAGTTTAAAGAATCTGTTTGGTTTTTAAATGAATTCAACAATAATAAAAACCGTATTATTTTTAATAAAGAAATCAATGATTTTGAAATAGAAGATATTGAACTTTCTCATAAAGATCAAACGGTTTTATTAAATGGAAGCATGCATGGCAAGAATTATAAAGATTTAGAGCTGGATTTTAAAAATGTGGAATTAGATAAAATCACCCCCGATCTAAATAATTTAACTTTTGCAGGTTTGATTAATGGAACTGTTTCTTTTGTGCAAGAGGATCAAATTTTTAAGCCAAAATCAAAAATAACTGTTGAAGATTTAGAAATAAACGAAGTGTTGCTGGGATTGTTCAATTTTGAGGTGGTGGGCGATGAATCACTCCAAAATTTTAATGTAAGATCGAATATAGTAAACGATTTCACCGAGAATTTTTATATGAACGGAGCCATTTCTGTTACAAAAGGCAAAAGCCGTTTAAACCTTGACGCAGGTTTTAATAAATTCAATCTAAAAGCAATCGCACCGTTTTTATCTTCGATCATGAGTGATGTTCGTGGCGATGCTTCTGGGCGGGCAACCATTCAAGGCACACACACAAATCCTGATATCGAAGGAAAATTATATCTATCAAATGCCGGAATGCGTCCTGTTTTTACTGGTGTTGATTATGTTTTTGATGAAAATGCGCCGTTAGATGTAACCGAAAGCCAATTCATCCTTCGAAACGTAAACATCACCGATTCTAAACATAAAACAAAAGGTTTGCTGAATGGAACCATTTCACACAACAAATTAAAAAATTGGAACATTGATGCACGTTTGTCTTCCAATAATCTTTTGGCTTTAGATAGTGATTACAAGGAAGGAACTCCGTATTATGGAACTGCATTTATCGATGGTATCGCCTCTATATTAGGTCCTGTAGAAAATTTAGTAGTGACAATTGAAGCAAAATCAAACAAGGGCACCAATATTAAAATTCCTTTAGACGATGCAGGTGGTTTGGGCGATAACAACTTTGTACATTTTTTATCTCCTCAGGAAAAAGCAGACCGTTTAAAAGGCATCAACACATCGCTTACCAATACGCGTTTTGGAGGAGTGCAGCTTAATTTTGAATTTTATATAACGCCCGATGCCGAAATTGAAATTTTATTAGACCGCGATTCAGGTCATGGAATGAAAGGCAACGGTGCTGGTTTTATAACAATGGAAATCAATACTTTGGGGCGATTTAATATGTGGGGCGATTTTCAGGTGTACAACGGAGAATACAATTTTAAATACGGCGGAATTATTGATAAAAAGCTCGATGTGGTGAAATACGGAACCATTCGTTGGGACGGCGAACCATTAAATGCCATTTTAGATTTGCAAGCTGTATATAGAACCCAAGCAAACCCAGGAATTATTGTAGAAAGTTCAGAAATCAACCGCAAAATTGATACAAAGGTAACCATTGCCCTACAAGGAAATCTAAGCACTCCGGAAATCGATTTCTTGATTGATTTTCCGAATGTAAGTTCCAGTATAAAATCGGAAATTGAATACCGCTTGGCAGATAAAGACACGCGCGAAACCCAAGCAATGGCATTGCTTGCTACGGGCGGGTTTATTGCAGCAGGTACAGGCGGAAGCGCTGTTTACGGAAGTTTATTTGAACGTGCAAGTAGTTTGTTCGATGATTTATTTTCAGACGATGAAGGCAAGTTTCGGGTGGGGTTAAATTATTCCCAAACCGAAGTGAATCCAAACCGAGATGTAGATAATCTATCTGCGCGAGTTGGTGTTACTTTTTCTACCCAAATTAGCGATCGCATTTTGGTAAATAGTAAGTTAGGTGTACCTGTTGGTGGTCGTGAAGAAAACGTGATTGTGGGCGATGTGGAAGTGCAACTTTTGCTAAACGATGACGGTTCTCTAAGAGCAAGAGTTTTTAATCGCGAAAACGAGATCAACTATATTGGGGAAGGAATTGGCTACAAGCAAGGTGTTGGGTTAACATACGAAGTAGATTTTAATACATTTAAAGAATTAATCAAAAAAATCTTAGTAAATGCCAATAAAAAGAGTCAAAACAAGAAAAAGAAAACAGACAATGAAAACTTTCCGGAAGATGATGATTACGGTATTGAATTTTTAAAATTTCAGGAAAAAAGAAGAGAAGATACCACCGAAGAAAATAATAAAAAGCCAGAACCAAATTGATTCTGGCTTTTTCAATTTTTTTTGTATCTTTAGTTGAATAAGCAGGTTTATGAAATCAAATAAAATAAAAAGAATCGGCGTGTTAACATCAGGTGGTGATGCACCCGGAATGAATGCTGCAATTAGGGCAGTAGTAAGGGCTTGTACTTTTTACGAAGTAGCTTGTTTTGGTATTTTTCGTGGCTTTCAAGGATTAATAGAAGGCGACTTAAAAGAAATGGGACCTCGCGATGTGAAATATATTGTATCTAAAGGCGGAACCATATTAAAATCGGCTCGTTCTAAAGAATTTATGACCGTTGAAGGCCGACAAAAAGCCATTGAAACGCTTAAAAAAAATCAATTGGATGCATTGATTATTATTGGCGGTGATGGAAGTTTTACCGGTGGAATGCAACTTTCTAAAGAATTTGACATTCCCATTATTGGCATTCCCGGCACGATTGATAACGATATTTATGGCACATCGCACACTTTGGGTTATGATACCGCTTTGAATACGGTGATCGATGCGGTTGATAAAATTCGAGATACAGCCACCTCGCACAAGCGTATTTTCTTTGTAGAAGTCATGGGGCGCGATGCAGGTTTTATCGCTTTGAATTCCGGAATAGGAGCAGGAGCAGAGGAAATTTTAATTCCTGAAGAAAATATCGGTTTACCGAAATTGTTAGAAAAACTGAAACGAAGCAAAGCTTCCGGAAAATCGAGTTGCATTGTTATAGTTGCCGAAGGTGAAAAATCGGGTAAAAATGTTTATGAGTTAAGTGATTATGTTGAAGAACATTTACCAGAATATGATGTGCGGGTGTCGGTAATTGGACATATTCAACGGGGCGGTTCGCCCAGCTGTTTTGATCGTGTTTTGGCAAGTAGATCCGGGGTGGCAGCAGTTGAAGCTTTATTAAAAGGAAAAAAGAATGTAATGATTGGATTGCAAAACGATTTAATGGCATACACACCGCTTGAAAAAGCAGTGAAAGGCGAAGCCAAAATCGATGAAGAATTAATAAGAATATCAGATATATTATCTATTTAAGTTATGAAAAAAGTAAAAATTGGAATAAACGGTTTCGGAAGAATCGGAAGATTGGTTTTGCGGGAATCATTTGAGCGAAACGATGTGGAAATTGTAGCAATAAACGATTTAATGGAAATTGATTTATTGGCATATCTTTTAAAATATGATTCAGTTCATGGAACATTCAATAAAGAAGTTGCAATCGATGGAACTAATTTAGTAATCGATGGAAAGAAAATCAGAGTTACATCTGAAAAAGATCCTTCTTTATTAAAATGGAATGATGTGGGCGTAGAAGTAGTTGCAGATTGTTCAGGAGTTTTTAAAACAATGGATAAAGCAAGTTTACATTTACAGGCAGGTGCAAAAAAAGTAGTAATATCATCGCCATCAGATGATATTCCAATGTTTGTCATGGGCGTAAATCACGAAAAAATCACTGCAAATGATGTTGTTCTTTCAAATGCTTCCTGCACCACAAACTGTTTAGCACCCATTGCTAAGATATTAAACGATGAATTTGGAATTCTGGAAGGATTAATGACTACTGTTCATGCAGCCACGGCATCTCAATTGGTTGTAGATGGCGCTTCAAAGAAAGATTTTCGCGGTGGTAGATCTGCTTTAAACAACATTATTCCTGCAAGTACAGGAGCAGCAAAAGCAGTTGCTAAAGTTATTCCGGAATTAGATGGTAAATTAACAGGAATGGCTTTTCGCATACCCACACCCAATGTTTCGGTGGTAGATTTAACCGTGAAATTGGCAAAACCAACTACATATGAAAACCTTATGGAGGTGTTTAAAAAAGCATCTGAAACCCATTATAAAGGAATTTTAGGTTTTACAAACGAACCGGTTGTTTCTCAAGATTTTCTTTCGAATACCCGAACATCCATCATTGATGCCGATGCTGGAATTGCCTTAAATGATACTTTTTTTAAAATTGTATCATGGTATGATAATGAATACGGTTATTCTGCCAAACTTTTAGACCTGATTGTATATACAAATGGTTTATAGAAAAATTGAAAGTATTTCACAAACTGTGTCAAAGATTAGAACTTAGACACAGTTTTTTTTTCATATGTCCTTACGAAATGTAAGACACTAAAGAGAAACGGTTCAATATCAACACCAATATCAAAATACAATATCAACATACAATATCAACATACAATATCAAAATACAATATCAATATCAACATCAATATCAAGATCAATATCAACATCAATATCAACATCAATATCAACAAACAATATCAAAATACAATATCAAAATACAATATCAATATCAAAATACAATATCAATATCAAAATACAATATCAATATCAAAATATAATATCAACATAATTTTTTCTACCATCTCTTTAGGTATTATTGTATAAAATAACGTATTTTGTGCTTGAATTTAATTCAGACATTTTTTATGAAATTCGTAGTTGATAGTGGTTCTACCAAAGCAGATTGGTTATTGTTTAACAATAAACAACATTTGGGCGTGTACAACACGTTGGGGTTAAACCCTGAAGTTTTAAATACAAATGTGTTGGTAGAACGTATTTTGGCAAACGAAGAAATTGCCAATTTGCGCACATCTCTAAAAGAAATATATTTTTACGGATCGGGTTGTAGTACCGTTCATTCTAAAAAGGTAATGCAAGATGCTTTGGTGCACGTTTTTGAGAATGCTGAATTTTTTGAAATTTTAGAAGATACATATGCCGCAGTTTATGCAACCTGCCATGATTTGCAACCGGGAATTGTTTGCATTAACGGTACGGGTTCAAATTGCAGTTTTTTTAATGGTAAAGAAGTAGAGCAGGCAGTAAATTCGTTGGGATATTTAGCTATGGATGATTGCTCTGGGGTAGATTTTGGCCGCCGTTTAATTCGTGCCTATTATTTCAATGTCATGCCCGCAGATTTAAAGCACGAATTTGAAATTTCTTACAATCTTGATGCCGATTATATAAAGAAAAATTTTTATAAAGAACCTAATCCCAATGCTTATTTGGCTTCATTTCTTCCATTTTTAATTGCGCATAAAAATCATTCTTTTTTGCAAAAGATGATTACTGAAAGTTTTCAATTTTTTATAGATTATTACATTAAACAATATGCAAATCACGCAGATGTTCCGATACATTTCATTGGATCCACAGCATTTCTTTTGCAAGAAGAATTTGAATCGATACTAAGCAAAAATCATTTGAAAGCAGGTGTTTTTTATCAAAAACCATTAGAAGGATTAATAGAATTGCATCAAAAATAAAGGAGTCTAAATTAATAGACTCCTTTTTAAATAATTTGCAATTAGAATTTATAACGAACGCCTAAAGCGATATCAGGACCAAAATTGTCGTGATAATCGTTTCCATTTAGATAAAGCTCTGGTCTAAAATCAAGCGAAACTTGCAACGGTATATCGAAATTATATTCAATACCAATTTGCCCAGCAGCAAAAATAAATAAATCGCTTTCGTTGTAGTTTGGTAAACTGTATGACCATGAACCTAGTCCACCACCAACACCAGCATACCAGTTAAAACCACCGTCAATATTCCATAACCATTGGTAAATACCCGTAGCCTTGATAGCATCGTAGTTTTTAGATGATCTCCAGCCTAAATCAATTTCTAAACGGTTATTTTCAGAAAGTAAACGTTGGTACGAAACTTCAGCACCAAAACCATCGCTGTCACCAAAGCGTAAACCAAGTGCGTTTTTAGAAACGTTTTCTTGTGCTTGTGAAGCAAGCCCTGTAAGAGCTAAAAAGCTCACTAAAAAAATTCTTTTCATAATATTATATTCTTTTTAAGTAAAAATAATATAATTAGACATACATTCCAAAAAATGGCGGTAATTTATACTCATTCTGTGTGTTTTTAAAGCTCTTTCAATGCTAAAAAATCTTATAAAACTTTACATTATCTTAATATTACAGTAATATTTAGTTCATTTTAAAGGTTCAATTTTGTGCCAACATTCAATAGGTAAACACAACAAGTAAAATTTTAATGATTAAAGTATATCAATACAGTATATAATCATTCTATAAATAAAAATAAAGTAAACGAAATATAAGGTTATTTTGGTTAGTTAATTTTTAAATTCATTTTTTCGCAAAAGTGTGTTTAAAAGAAGGAGTTTACTTTTCGGGGTAAACTCCTTTGATTTTTAGAGGTTGTTAATAACCTCTGCCAATTTTTCGGTAAGTTTTTTTCGGCTGAAATATTGCAAGCCAATACCGTTTATTTTTAGTTGGTTTTGTTGGTACTTATAATAACAATCTGAAATATATTTTTTAACACTTTCTAAGTCGCTGTAACTAAAATAATTACCTGTATTTGTGTCTTTTATAATTTTTTCCACATCACTTTTTTCCGGACCAATAGCCAAGATGGGTCTTTCGGCAGCCATATATTCAAATAATTTTCCCGGAATGATGCCTATTGTTTCATAAGAATCAATTTCAATCAATAGCAAAACCTGTGCACTTCGTTGGTATTTTAATGCTTCTGAATGTGGAATATATCCTATTGTTTTTGTATGATTTTGTAAATTAAATTCTTTTAGACTATCTAAAATTTCAGGACTCACTTTACCAATCAATTTCAGTTGGAAGTCGGATTTGAATTGCTCATTTTCCTTTAAAATTTCGTTCAATGCCTGCCATAAAATCTTGGGGTTTCGTTTGGAAAGCAACGAACCGATATGACTTACTGTAAACTTGGTATCTAAAGCTGGTTTTTCAACCGTCTCTACATCGTATCCATTGGTAATTACATGAATTGGTTTTGATGTTATTTCTGCAAATTCCTTCTTAGTTGTGTAACTTGTAGTAATAACAATATCGGCTTTTGTTAAAACTTCCTTTTCTAAATCTTTATGTTTTTGAGCCGATTTAGCACTTAGTTTTAATTCTTTATGATAGCCGATATTTGTCCATGGATCCCGAAAATCAGCAATCCATCTTACGGACAATTGTTTCTGTAATTCCAAACCAATCAAATGCATGCTGTGTGGCGGTCCTGTCGTAATAATGGTATCAATAGCATTCTTTTTTATATAGTTCGACAAGTAATTCACAGAGGGTTTTACCCAGCCAACTCGCGCATCTGGAATGAAAAAATTACCGCGAATATAAAGCAACAATTTTTCTACAAATGTTTGTTTTTTCTTTGCTTTAATAATTCCAGAACTGATTGTTTTGGTATTTTTTTTTGATAGAAACGATGCTATTTTATAAGGCTCATTAATTGGTTGTTTTAAAACAATTGTGCGGTTTTGAACATCGCTTTTTAAATCATTATCAATAATGGGATAGGACGCATTTTCAGGCACATAGACAATAGGTTCTATATTGAATTCGGGTAGATATTTCACGAATTTTAACCAACGCTGCACACCTGGACCACCTGCTGGCGGCCAATAATAAGCAATAATGAGCACTTTTTTCATAGCTTTGAAAGTAGTTTATTGGTTAAAACAGATTTATTTCCTGTTGATTTAATTCGGGTTTTCTTCTTTTTTCGGAGCAGATTTCCATATGTAAAAAACACCAGCAATTACAATTAATAATGCTATGATCGAGGTTATTAATGATACAATTCCTCCTTTTTGCACCACTTCTGGTTCAAAAGCAAATGTAATTTCATGATTTCCAGCAGGAACATATAATCCGCGTAAGGTGTAATTCACTTCCAGCATTTCCGTAGGTTTTCCATCGATTGAAATATTCCATCCTTTTGGATAGTAAACTTCAGAGAATACCGCAAAACCATCTGCTTTGTTCTGCGATTTATATACTAATTTATTAGGTTGATAACGCACTAATTGTATTTGTGCCAAACTATCTACCTCAAAATTTGTTTTCGATACTTGCACTGCATCATACACCAACGCTGTTTCTTTTGATTGAAACGATTTCATTGCTGTCATCATTTCATCTGCATTTGCTACTTTTTGAATGTTTTTAACAAACCAAGCATTTCCGTTTGCATCCGGATTTTCTAAGGCAATATCAGCTCCTTCTTCGTTTTTATTAATCACATATTTTACATTCAACATGTTTAAAACTTGAATGTTTTGCTGTGCAATTTGATAGTCAAACAAATCTTGAATTTTCTTAGGTTTTGCCGCATGGTATCCACCTAAAGAATGATGAAAATAGGAGCTTCGCGCGCTACTAAAACCGCCTTGTTGTTCAAAAACCCTAAAATGTGTAGTATCTTTTAAAATATGCTGATCTGCTGGTGTTTGCTGAAAAGGCTTTTCTACCATGTATTTTGCTACAAAGTTATCTTTGTTTACATAGTTGGTATCAATGGAAATTAAATCAATCACACCTAAAAAACCAACGATAATTACGGTAACTTTTGCAGTTAACTTTTCTTTATTGAATGCTAATAATGCTCCGAAAGCCAAAGCTATAAAGATAAAAGTTCGCAATAAATCTTTTGAATACATTGCCTTGCGGTCATTGATTAAAGCAGCCAGAAAATCAGACCCGGCTTGTTGAAAAACTTGCGCATAATACGAATCGTTTGTCCCTTCAAAGCCTAAAGTTCCTTTTAAAACAAATAGTACAACAAGAAGTGCTGCAAAAACAATTCCCGACATTTTTAGGGCTTTAAACTGTTTTTCTTTAGATGCTTTAAAAAATGCCTGTAAACCTAAAATTGCCAACACCGGAAAACATAATTCAGCGATTACTTGAATGGATGTTATGGCACGGAATTTATTGTAAAGCGGCAACGTATCAATCAAAAAATCGGTTAAAAAGAAGTTGTGTCCCCAAGATAAAGCAATGGAAACAGCAGCCCCCGTACCCAAGTAATATTTTGCTTTTCTATCATCTACAAAAAAACACAAGAGCGCTAAAAACAACACCACAGCTCCAATATATGCTGGTGCAGCTACAATTGGCTGTTCGCCCCAATAGGTAGGTGCTTGGTCGGCAAATTGTTGTGCCGGAGCTGGATCGTATCCTTGCGATTGTAAAAAATTAAATACAAATTGATAGGTTTCTGATTGTGTACCAATTTTTTCGCCATTACCACCGCCCATAATTCGGGGAACGAGTAAATTAAAGGTTTCAAAATTACCGTAACTATACTCTGTGATGTACTCATGGGTCATTGCGTTGGTTGATGCTTTCGGTGAACCATCTGGAGCTATTGTTAATTCGCTATCGCTTCTGGTACTGAATTTTGCATATTCTGATGTAGCCATTAAATTGGTTGCATTCAAACCAATTGCTAAAATTCCAGCAACAGCAAATATTCCAAACATTTTTAGTAGAGAAGAAACTTCTTTCTGTTTGATATAATATACGGAATAATAAATGGATACAATCACTAAAAATAGCAATAGATAATATGTCATTTGGAAGTGATTAGCCGAAATTTCCAGCGCAGCAGCAATCATTGTAAGAATTCCTCCCAAAAGATATTTTTTCCTAAAAACCAGATGCACACCAGCTAAAACCAACGGCATATAAGCAATTGCGTGAGCTTTGGCATTGTGTCCGGCTCCTAAAATCACAATTAAATAGGTGGAAAAACCAAACAATAATGCGCCAATAAAAGCCTTTAAAGGTTTTACTTTGTAGGTTAAAAGCAGTATATAAAATCCTATGAAATATAAGAAAACGTAATCGGCAGGACGCGGAAGAAAACGAATCACATAATCTAATTCTTTTATGTAATTATGTGGATATTTTGCGCCTAATTGATAAGTGGGCATACCGCCAAAAGCATTGTTTACCCAATAAGTTTCTTCGTTATTTGTTTGTCGAAAATCGTTTAATTCTTTAGCCATTCCGGTGTATTGCACAATATCGGATTGCATGATTTGCTTGCCCGAAAGTACCGGATAAAAGTATGCCAAAGCCACAACTACAAAACCCAATATTGCTAAAATATGAGGTACATAGTTTTTAAAATTTTTCATAGTACATAAATTTGATGCTAAATGTACTTATTATTTAGGAATTGAAGAAAAAAAAGTCTTGCAATGCAAGACTTAAATATTATTCTACTTCTTCAAAGTCGATATATTCACCAACTTTCTTTTTTTCTTTCGGAATTTTATTCTGTTTTAATTCACTTTCAAAATCAGGTTTTTGTGTTTGTTGATTATGTTGATTTTGATAGGCTTGCTGTTGTTTTTGAAAGTTTTCAGAAACTTTATTAACCGCTTTGTTCAATAAATAGGGTGCTAGCAACTTAAAGGTAAACTTAAACAGATAGTAAACCAATACAATAATTAAAACGGTTTTTATGAAACTTTGAAAAGACGCTTGGTCCATTTTTATTTATTTTTTTAGATATAATTTCAAATATAGCACCTTTTCCCGTGATAAATTCTTATAGAAATCTTAAAAATTATTTTTCAGAACGATCTTCCGCACGCTTTTTCCAATGCTCGTAACCACCATTCAACTGTGAAACTTTCTCAAAACCAAACGATTTTAATAGTTCATAAGCTTCAGCACTTCTTTCTCCAGACTGGCAAAAAACAATTAGCTCTCTATCTTTCGGAAAATGACGTACGGTTCTTGTAAATTCTTCTTCATGAATATTCAAATTCATTGCGCCGGGTATTGTACCTTCTTTGTATTCTTCAGTGGATCTCACATCAATTAAAATTGGCGCTTTTTCTGTGAGTTTCATTAATTGATCCATTTCGATATTTTGTGCATGAACCGATAATCCACTTAAAAGAATGCTTAAAACTAAAATGACTTTTTTCATAGTACGAATTGTTTATTTATGACAAATATCAGAATTTATTTTTTTGCCTCTTATTATTTTTGTTTAAAAGTTTTGGAATGAATAGCTTAATTAACAAATATAATGTTCCCGGCCCCCGATACACAAGTTATCCAACTGTTCCTTTTTGGAATCAAGATTATTTTTCAAGTAATAAATGGATCGATCGTTTGCAACAAAATTTTGATTTAACAAACAATATTGAAGGCATATCGTTATATATTCATCTACCATATTGTGAAAGTTTGTGCACTTTTTGTGGGTGTCATAAACACATTACAAAGCAACACAAAGTAGAGCAACCATATATCGATGCTGTTTTAAAAGAATGGAATTTGTATTTGAATCTGTTTGGAAGTAAGCCTATTATTAAAAAGTTGCATTTGGGTGGCGGTACGCCTACCTTTTTTAGTAGTACGGAATTAAAAAGATTGGTTGATGGAATTTTTCAAAAATCTGTAAAACATAAGCATTTAGAAATGAGTTTTGAAGGACATCCTAATAATACTTCAGAAACACATTTGCAGGTTTTGTTTGATTTAGGTTTTAAGCGAGTGAGTTTTGGTGTACAAGATTATGATGAAAAAGTGCAAAAAGCAATTAACAGAAACCAGGCTTTTAACCAAGTGAGTGCCGTTTCTTTGAAAGCCAGAGAAATCGGCTATCAATCTATAACTCATGATATTATTTATGGATTGCCGTTTCAAACAATTGAAAGCATAAAAGACACTATTTATAAAACAGCACAGATAATGCCCGATAGAATTTCCTTTTATTCCTATGCACACGTGCCATGGATGAAAGGAAATGGGCAACGGGGTTTTAAAGACCATGATCTTCCAAAAAACGAATATAAACGACAGCTCTATGAAGAGGGAAGAGCGTTATTGCAGCAATTTGGTTATTACGAAATAGGGATGGATCATTTTGCAAAAGCAACAGACGATTTGTATAAATCATCTAAGAATAAGCAATTGCACAGAAATTTTATGGGATACACACCTTCTAAAACAACAGTTTTGATTGGTTTGGGAGCATCGGCAATCAGCGATTGTGGAAATGCTTTTGCACAAAACGAAAAACAAATTCCTTTGTATTTAGCATCTATCGATAGAAATGAAATTCCTGTTTTTAAAGGGCATGTTTTATCAAATGATGATTTAGTTTTGCGCCATTGTATCACAGATATCATTTGCCGATACAGTACCGATTTAACGGCTGTTTATGCAATAATTCCTAAAGAGGAATTGCAAAATCGTTTGAATGAATTTTTAAACGATGAATTGATTACAATTGAAAACAATCAATTAACAGTTACTCATTTGGGTAAAACTTTTGTGCGCAATATTTGTATGGCTTTTGATGAATATTTAATTCAAAGCACACCTTCAACCCAATTGTTTTCAATGACTATTTAAGCAAAACATCCTGAGCAAAAAACTCAGGATGTTTGTGTATAATTATTGTACAAAATCAGTCAGATAAGAAAATCGTTCGGTTAATTTTCCATTTTCGCAAATAGTGGCTCTTTCCAATATACCCTCCTTGTCGTTATCAAAAAAAGCAGGAATGATTTCTTTTAAAAAGATTTCTCCAAAGCCTTCGCTTGCATCTTTTGGCAACTCGCACGGTAAATTATCAACTGCCATTACTACCACAGCCGCAGGATGATCAATTGCTACTTCTTTGTTTTCTCGCGGATAATATCCGTAAATTGGATCGGCAATTGTTGAAGCTCGCAAAGTGCAATCAATTGGTCCGTTGATATCGCAAGAAATATCTGCAACTACTTTTATGGCATTATTTGCATGGTTCAGCATTTCTTTTGTTAATATTTTTGGCGACCCATCTTTATAAAAATGTCCGGCAATAAAAATATCGGCTACTTTCGAAAATTTTTCAAAATCGCTGGTGTAATCCAAAGGATTTTTCTTGAAATCTTCAAATGAACCAGTTGTTCCATCGATTTTTTTATAGTAATCTTCCACATCGATATGTACATAAACAGGCTCATCAAACTCTTTAGTCAAGAATTTTTCAACCGAAACCTCTTTCATCTTCATTCCGTCTAAAATTTCTTTCGCACCAAAGCCTACTTTGCCTTTTCCTGTTAAAACCACTTTGATAGGAGGAAGAAGCACTTTGTTTAAACGATCAATTAAATCTTTTTGAGTCTTTAATTCTTCGGCTTTTTTTAGGTTAAACAAATCAAATTTTATTCCGAAAGCTCTAAAAGCATTGTAAGCACCAACAATTCCGGCATATCTACCAAAACCAATTAAACGTGCTCCTTTATTATCTACCAATGTTTCATGGTCAATTAAACGAATGTTTTTTTCTAAACAAGCTTTAAGCAACTTTTGATTGTATATTTGTTTTTTTATGGTATGCGAGAAAAAGAAATACGTTTTGTTAGAAATTAATTTTTCGATAGGCACTTCTTTAACGCCAAAAAGCACATCGCAATCTGCCATGTCTTCTGTTATTTCAAAACCTAATTGCTCGTATTCTTCATCTTTGAAAACTCTGATTGGTGAAGATTCTACTTTAAAAGTTGCAGTAGGATAGGTATTTTTAAAAGTTAATAATTCTTGCGGCGAAAAAACTACCCTTTTATCAGGTGGTGTTTTTCCTTCGCGTATTATTCCAAATTTCATATACTATGTTTTATTTTAGCGAATATATGAAAATTAAATGAACAGCCCAAACAGGCTGTTCATAAGGATTAATCGCAACTTACGTTTTGATATATTTTGTCTTCTTCTTTAATTTTATCGTCACAATTTCCGTCTAAACTGCCAATGTATCTTAACTGCGGCTGTTCTTCGGTGCCTATATTTTCATACACTTCGCAATGACAAGTGTCCGAAGATTCACAACTTGCTAAAAAAGCAATTCCTAAAAGGGTTAAAAACTTTTTCATCATTCTTATTTTTAATATTTTATGACTAATTATTATCAAAAATTAAACCAAATCTTTAAATTCTTGCTTTAATCGGTTTTTTGCCAAGTCGGTAACCGAATTCGATTCCCTTACTTGCATTAATTTCTGTTGTAATGTTTGGGCATCTTGCACCTCTTCTTTTAAACTTGTTTTTAAAATTTGTTGAATAATGGTTTGTTTCGCGGTAGCAATCAATGCCCATGCTTCTTCGGAAACATACAATTGTTGCGAGATATTAAAATCATATTCTTGTTCAATATTTTGAATTAGAAATGAGGCATAATCTTGCTTCAACTCTGAAATAGGTGCCACTCGAACCACTAATTTTTGTAAATCTATACGTTCCATCAAAATAATTAATCGCTCATAAGCCTGCACAATTTGTGGCGTAGCTTTTCGGGCTGGTTCTTGCGGTGCAACGGCATTTCCTTGTTGCTGAAGACGTTCGCGTAAAAAGGCTTCGGTTTGTTTTTCGCGCGCAATTGCCTTTCTGTTAAACAAATAAAACAACAGAACAATTACAACTAAACCTAGTAAAATAAGTAATGATTCTTTCCAATCTACTTTTAAATCGATCATTTTAATGCATTTTAAAAAACAAATATAAACCTAAAATAATATTATTTGCTACTTATTTTTAGTAGTAGTAACTTTGTTTTTTCTGAAAATAAATCTATGCAACAATATATCGATCAGTTAAACGAAGCACAGCGTGCTCCCGTACTGCAAAAAAATGGACCTATGATCATCATTGCGGGTGCAGGTTCGGGTAAAACACGTGTGTTAACGCTGCGAATTGCTTATTTAATGCACTTAGGTGTTGATGCTTTTAATATTTTGGCCCTTACTTTTACCAACAAGGCTGCCAAAGAAATGAAAGAGCGTATTTCTAAGATTGTGGGTTCGGCAGAAGCCAAAAATTTGTGGATGGGAACTTTTCACTCTGTTTTTGCCCGAATTTTGCGAGCCGAAGCAGACAAACTGGGACATCCTTCTAATTTCACCATCTATGATTCGCAAGATTCTCAGCGGTTAATTGGACAAATCATCAAAGAAATGCAGTTAGATAAGGATATTTACAAGCCCAATCAGGTGCTTAGCCGTATATCCAACTACAAAAACAATATGATTACAGTTAAGGCTTATTTCAACAATCCCGAACTGATGGAGGCCGATGCAATGGCAAAAAAACCACGAATTGGGGATATTTATCAAGCCTATGTGGAAAGATGTTTTAAAGCAGGTGCGATGGATTTTGACGATTTGTTGTTGAAAACCAATGAATTATTGATTCGTTTTCCAGAAGTGTTGTTAAAATATCAAGATCGCTTCAGGTATATTTTGGTTGATGAGTATCAGGATACCAATAACTCGCAATATTTAATCGTGAAAGCCCTGGCAGATCGTTTTCAAAATATTTGTGTGGTGGGCGATGATGCACAGTCTATATACGCATTTCGAGGGGCAAATATCAATAATATCTTCAATTTTCAGAAAGATTTTGATAACGTGCAAACCTATCGATTGGAACAAAATTATCGCTCCTCAAAAAATATTGTGGAAGCTGCAAACACCGTTATCGACAAAAATAAAACCAAATTAGATAAATTGGTATGGACCGAAAATCCCGATGGTTCCAAAATTAAAATTCATCGATCAATTACCGATGCAGAAGAAGGACGCTTTGTGGCATCAACCATTTTTGAAGAAAAAATGACCCATCAAATGCAGAATGGCGATTTTGCAATTTTGTATCGAACCAATGCCCAGTCGCGTGCAATGGAAGATGCGTTGCGAAAAAAAGATATTCCTTATAGAATTTACGGCGGTTTATCGTTTTATCAACGCAAAGAAATTAAAGATGTTTTAGGATATTTACGACTGATTGTAAATCCAAAAGACGAAGAAGCACTCGTGCGCGTGATAAATTATCCAACCCGCGGAATTGGAAACACTACGGTGGAAAAACTGAATATTGCTGCCAACCATTACAAAAGAAGTATTTTTGAAGTGATGGAGCATATCGATAAAATCGATTTAAAACTGAACGCCGGCACAAAAAGTAAAATAAGCGATTTTGTTACCATGATTAAGAACTTTCAAATCATTAATCAAAATAACGATGCGTATTATTTAACAGATTATGTGGTAAAAAAAACAGGATTGATCCAAGAATTGAAAAAAGACGGCACTCCTGAAGGTATTACCCGTTTAGACAATATTGAAGAACTTTTAAACGGTATTAAAGATTTCACTGAAGGACAAAAAGAAGTAGATGGTGCACGAGGAAGTTTGGCTGAATTTTTAGAAGATGTAGCCCTTGCAAGCGATTTGGATAATGACAAAGGCGATGACGACCGTGTGGCATTAATGACCATTCACTTGGCAAAAGGATTGGAATTTCCCACCGTTTTTGTAGTTGGTATGGAAGAAGATTTGTTCCCAAGTGCCATGAGCGTGAATTCTCGTGCCGAATTAGAAGAAGAACGCCGCTTGTTTTATGTGGCCTTAACACGTGCCGAGCACAAAGCATATTTAACGTATGCACAATCGCGTTACCGATGGGGAAAATTAGTAGATTGTGATCCGTCGCGCTTCATTCAAGAAATAGATCCGCAGTATATAGAATTTCTTTCTGCACCTGAAACCAACTACCGATACAAATCAAGTATCAATGAAGATATTTTTGGAGATGTAGATAAATCTAAATTGCGCTTAAACAAACCCGTGGCAGGCATTCCACCAAAATGGGTGAAAGAAAACGAAGACCCAAAACCCAATCATGACATCAGAAGATTGAAAGATATGAGTAAGATTTCAACTTCAAATGCTTCATCAAACGAAAATTCGTCGTTACAAGAAGGACAAATTATCATGCACGAACGTTTTGGTAAAGGAAAAATTCTTAACTTAGAAGGAGCCGGAGCAGACAAAAAAGCTGAAATTCATTTTGAAGTAGGCGGAATTAAAAAATTGCTGCTGCGTTTTGCAAAATTGAAACCAATAGGGTAGGTTCGTTTAAAGTTTAAAGTTCAAAGTTTAAAGTTTTTTGAAAGCTTTCATTCGGAACAATTTGCTAAACAATTCATTTTCAAATTATCTAATTGTATAAAAATGGCAAAATTTATAAAAATATATCCTGATAATCCTAACGAAAAGGAAATTCAGAAAGTTGTAAAAATATTAAAAGAAGGCGGTTTGGTAATTTATCCGACCGACACTGTTTATGGTTTGGGTTGCGACATTACCAACAGTAAAGCGCTGGAGCGTATTGCAAAAATCAAAGGAATTAAACTAGAAAAGGCAAATTTTTCTTTTGTTTGTAATGATTTGAGCAATATTTCTGAATATGTAAAAAATTTAGATACATCATCTTTCAAAATTCTCAAAAAAGCATTGCCAGGGCCCTACACTTTTATTTTAGAGGGAAACAACAATCTACCAAAAGAGTTCAAAAAGAAGAAAACAGTTGGTATCCGTGTACCCGATAACTCTATTGCATTAGAATTGGTAAAACAATTGGGAAATCCTATTATTTCAACATCTATTTATGATGAAGACGAGGTGCTTGAATATACAACAGACCCAGAATTGATTTTTGAAAAATGGCAAAACAAAGTTGATGCAGTAATAGACGGTGGCTATGGAGATAACATCGCATCAACTATTATTGATTTAACTGGCCCTGAACCAGAAGTTATTCGTGAAGGTAAAGGTGCTATTGATATGCTTTAATATTCCAATCCGAATGTATTATTAAACATTCGGATTTTTTTATTGTTCTGGTGAAAAGGAGCCTATTGTTTTATTGCTCACCACAAATGAATTGTCATCTTTTATAAATCGGGCTTGAATAATTTGAATAGTATGCTGATAACCGGTTACTTGTCCGTTTGCGTTTGTTTGAACACTCG
Source organism: Paenimyroides aestuarii (assembly GCF_024628805.1). NCBI lineage: Bacteria > Pseudomonadati > Bacteroidota > Flavobacteriia > Flavobacteriales > Flavobacteriaceae > Paenimyroides > Paenimyroides aestuarii. Next base: position 2,468,020 of record NZ_CP102382.1, read on the forward strand.
AATCAATTTGAACGGTTCCGTTTGTTGCCAGCCAATCTTCATTAATGATTTGTGAAGGAAATTCACAAAAACCTAAATCGCCCGGAATGTTTCTACCAAAAACAACATATCTTAAAAAATTGGTGTTGCTTAAAGTAATCGTTTGTGTTTGATTACTAGTTGGAAAAACAAAACCTTCTGGCAACTGTAATTGCACAATTTCATTTAAATTTCTTCCCGTTAAAACATTGTCACAATTTCCAAAATTTGTAGTAAAATTAAAGCCCATGCGGTTTACACGATACACATACGTTCCGTAAGGTAATGTGGTGTATTTAATTTCAGAACTGCCATTTGTTAGGGTAATATTTTCGAAATTTATGGTATATGCATAACTTATGTTTACCGATGTTTCTGTTACCACTGGAACCATTGTGCGGGTATAATGAATGCTTCCGCCTGGAAGTGAGGTGTATTCCGAAGTTACCTTAGGATTTGCAGGTGGCAGCAATGCACAAATGGCATTTGAGTTAATTGCACTGTCATATGTTCGGTAGTAAATTTGTGAATTGGAAGTATTCAATGTTCTGCGCACATTAAAATCAGACAAGGTGTCTAAATCTGTTCCATTAGAAAAATCAATCAGTAGCAATTCGCTATTATTTGTTTTAAAATAAAGCTCTTTATCAGCACACTTTTGAATTTCTTTGCCATCAAAATTCAAGTTTTCAAAAACCAAATCGCCGTCATTACAAGCAGTTACGCTTAAAGCAAGCACCAATAAACCCACTATTTTTTTCATAGAATACAAAGTTTGCTACAAAAATAACTTTTTTAGCAGCAAAACAGCTGTTATCCATTAAATTTTTATATTTGATTTTTATTCTAAACAATATGAATCAATCTGTAAAAACAAACTATCCGGCGCTTTACACCCTTATTGTGGTTTTTTTCTTTTGGGGATTTATTGCAGCGGGCAACAATATCTTTATTCCTTTTTGTAAAGATTATTTTCATTTAGATCAATTTCAATCACAGCTAATTGATTTTGCTTTTTACACAGCATATTATGTGGGAGCATTGATTTTGTTTGCTTTAAGCAACGTAAAAGGTAAAGATTTAGTTACGCATTGGGGCTATAAACGCAGTATTGTGTTTGGTTTGCTTTTTTCTACCATTGGCGCAGTTGCAATGATTTTGGCTGTTGAGGCGAATGTTTATTACGGTATGCTGATTGGTTTATTTGTTGTTGCATTGGGTTTTTCGTTGCAACAAACAGCCGCAAATCCGTTTGCTATTTTGTTGGGCGATGAAAAAACAGGAGCAAGCCGAGTAAATCTGGGCGGTGGAATCAATTCATTAGGTACTACCATTGGACCATTGGTGGTGGCATTTGCACTTTTTGGAACAACGGCTGCCGTAAGTGAAGAACAAATCAAAGCATTGAGTTTAGATAAAGTTATTCTTTTATATATCTGTGTGGGGTTATTGTTTGTGGGCGCAGCCGCACTTTTTTATTTTTCTAAAAAACTTCCTGAAGGAAAAAGTAGTGAATCTATTGAAAAAGCTCCAAAAGCATTAAACATTTTGTTGCTGATGACAGTTTTGTTAGGTTTGGCTTTTGCACCCATATTTAATAGTTACAGAAGCGAAGCTGCTCTGAAAATAGAACAACTTGAAAAACAAAAATTAAGCGAAAAGCAAGTAAAGCAACTTTCAAAAACGGAGTTAGTTACCTATAAAACTAAAATAGAAGCTGTTGAAACCGAAATAAAAACCTTGAAGAAGCCTTTGGATAACAATCGTTTTAAATGGCTAAGTGTAGCGTTTATTGTTGTTTTATCAGGAATCTTTTTTGCCTATTTTTCAGCAAAAAAATCACCAAAAGGTTGGGGAGCAATGAAATACCCGCAGTTGGTCTTGGGAATGTTGGCCATTTTTATGTACGTTGGAGTAGAAGTAGCTATTGGTAGCAATTTAGGGGAATTATTAAAATCAAACGAATTTGGTGCACTTTCTTCCTCAGAAGTAGCTCCCTATATTTCACTTTATTGGGGCAGTATGATGATTGGTCGCTGGGCGGGTGCAGTGAGCGCATTTAATCTTTCAAAAAATAAACAGTTACTATTAACCATTGTCTTGCCCATAATAGCTTTTGGAATCATACTCACCGCAAACACATTGGCAGCATACAATATGCAGCATTTCTATCTGTTTATCGTGTGTGTACTGCTACAAATTGCGCTGATTATTCTTACAAAGAACAGTCCATCAAAAACATTGTTTGCATTTAGTTTATTTGGCATCGCAGCAATGTTGGTAGGTTTAAATACCACAGGAACCGTTGCGATTTATGCATTTTTGTGCGGTGGCTTGGCGTGTAGCATTATGTGGCCAGCCATTTATAATTTAAGTTTAATGGGCTTAGGAAAATATACCGCACAGGGCTCTGCTTTTTTAGTAATGATGATTTTGGGCGGCGGTATAATTCCACCCATTCAAGGAAAAGTAGCCGATATTATTGGTGTGCATTCCTCATACATTGTGTCATTAGTTTGCTTTATATATCTATTGATTTTTGCATTTGTTGTAGTTCGGATTTTAAGGAAGCAAAACATTACTATTGATTAACCACAAAACAGTTTTGTTAAATAAGTGAAATATCCCCCACATATCAAAAAAACTAACCTAAATTTGCTTTTTTATTTGTGCAATGCAAAACTTAAAGTATTACATGATTGCCTTATTGGCTTTTATGTTGTGGGGTTTTTTCAGTTTGGCCTTAAAACCAATATCATACGTTCCGGCTTTTGATATTTTATTCTACCGACTAGTATGTTCGTTTGTAATCATTGTTTTGTTTACTCTTCTTTTTAGAAGAAAAATTTTTATGGGCGATATCAATCATTTTAAAAATCTTGATAAAGCAGATAAAAGAAAAGCATTGTCCTTAACACTAACTGGAGGGCTTTTATTAGGTTTAAACTGGTTTTTGTTTATTTATGTAGTGAATCAAGTAAATGTGCAATCGGCTTCGTTTGCATACCTTATTTGCCCCATTATCACCACTTTTTTAGCCCATTTTATTTTAAAAGAAAAATTGCTCAAAATGCAATGGCTTTCAATTGGCATTAGTTTAATTGGTTGTATAATTTGCTTTTTAAGCAATGCAAATAATCTGTTGTTTTCTATCGTGGTGGCTTTGACGTATTCCTTTTATTTAATTTCGCAGCGTAGAAATAACTATTTTGATAAGTTCAATAATTTGGTTTTCCAAATCATTATCATCTTAATTTGTTCCTTACCATATTATTTCATTAATGGTTTTAGTGTACCAGCAGCGCCCTCTTTTTACGGATATATATTAATCATTGCGGTACTTTTTACACTTTTACCTTTATATATGAATTTATATGCATTAAAAGGTGCGCCTGCTTCCAATGTTGGGATCATGTTGTATATAAATCCGTTAATTGCCTTCACTTTGGCAATCTTTTATTATAAAGAACATATAAACACTTTACAAATTGTTTCATATTTCTTAATTTTGCTATCGGTTTTTATTTTTAACTACCATATTTTAACTAATCTAACAAAGAAACGAATAAAATAAATGAGCCAGATATATTTTGATAATGCAGCAACCACGTCTGTACGACCAGAAGTTGTAGAAGAAATGGTGAAAATTCTTACCAATGATTTTGGAAACCCATCATCAACTTATGCAATAGGCAGGCATACAAAAGCATTGATCGAAGCATCTCGAAAATCTATCGCAAAACAATTTAATGTAACGGCAAGTGAAATAATTTTCACATCGTGTGGAACGGAAGGAAACAACTGGATTATTCGCTCGTGTGTTCGCGATTTAGGTATTAAAAGAATCATTACTACCAAAATGGAACATCATTGCACCCTATACGCTGTAAAGGAAATGCAGAAAGAATACAACACTAAAATAGACTATGTAAACGTGTTGCCGAATAGTGAAATAGACTACAATCATTTAGAAACATTATTAAAAGATGAAACACCTACTTTATTAAGTTTAATGCATGTTAACAATGAAGTAGGAACTGTGTTAGATTTAAAAAAAGTGGCCGATTTATGCCAAAATCATAATGCTTTGTTTCATTCAGATACAGTGCAATCCGTGGGAAAAGTAGAAATTCCTTTGGATGAAATTCCAATTGATTTCATCGTAGCTTCGGCACACAAATTTCATGGTCCAAAAGGGGCAGGTTTTGTATTTATTCGAAAAAAGAATGTTTTAAAACCATTAATTGTGGGCGGCGAACAAGAGAAAGGTATGCGTGCAGGAACCGAAGCTCCTCATCAAGTGGTTGGTATGGCAAAAGCTTTAGAACTATCGTATCAAGAACTAAATAAAGACCGTGAAAAAATCACCAAACTTCGCGATTATTGTAAAGCGAAATTGCAGGAAACTTTTGCAGATGTGCAATTTAATGGAAACGGATCTACTTTTTACAACGTGTTAAATATTCGTTTGCCTTTTTCACCAGAAAAAGCTGCAATGATGCTTTTTCAATTAGATATGAAAGGAATAGCAGTTTCAAGAGGAAGTGCATGCCAATCAGGCAGCCAAAAACCATCGCATGTTTTAGCAGAATTTTTAGACGATGTGGAAATTAAAAAACCAAGTTTGCGTTTATCATTCGGCCACGAAAACAAAGAAGAAGAAATAGATTATTTAATTGATGTTTTAAAAGCGATTTAATATCCTTACATAAAATAAATGAAGCCTTGCATACTTGCAAGGCTTCATTTTTATATGCAAAAATTTTAATTATTCGTATTTAAAAAGTCTTGAATTTGTTTAATCAATTCGTTTAAACTTTCATCTTTGGGGTTCACTGCTTGCGCCTTTTTGTAGAAGGCTAGAGTGTTTGTATAAACTTGTTTTTTTTCGTTCATTAATTCTTCCCTTTTTTTGTTGGAAGAAGCAGTATTGGGTAAGGCATTGATTTTATTGGTAACCTCTGCATCTTTCTGAAGCTCAATATTTCCTAAGGTTTTCAATGCTTCAAAATGATTTTTGTTTAGTTTCAAAATTCTATTCAAAAAGTCAACAGCCTTTTCGGTTTCGCCGTCTTTTAACTTGATAACTGCTAGATTAAAAAGCAGATTTTCGTTTTCGGGAAATCGCTCTAAACCTTTTAAAGCATATTCTTCATATTTATAAATGCGGTTTGTGTTATAAAAAACATATAAAACATTCAGCAAATTATTTATATTGTCTTTGTCTAGCTCATACGCTTTTAAAGCATAACTTTCTCCTTCTGAATAGTTTTCTTTATTCAACAAAATTTGCGCCAAGTTATTATAAATACTTGCTTTTGCGCTTTTGTTTACGATAGTTTCGGGCTTAGAATGCGAACCATTTCTCACAGCCATATCGCGTGCTTTTTCATCGGTTCCAAACGATTCTACTTTGCCGTTTACTTGCGAAGTGGCCACAAAAGTTTTAGATGCACCATTGAAATCCAACTTAATCAATTCTTTTAATTTGGTTTCGGCATAATCAAAATCTTTTGCGTTTACTGCATCGTTTGCAGCATTGTATAAATAAATGGTATCCGTTGTATTCAAATGGTATGCTTGTTCAAATAATCTGCTTGATTTTTTATAATTCTTATTGCGATTATTTTCTACTGCTTCGTTCACTAAATCTGCCAATAATGCATTCTTTATAGGCATTATTTCTAAAGTGTACTTTTTGCTTTTGGTTTCGTTTTCAAACTTGATTAATTGATTGATTGATTCAATTGCTTTGCTGCGATTTTCATTAAAATCAACACCACTTTTTGCCAAATTTAATTCATTTTGTGCTTTGAAATAATAATAAGCTGCCTTTTGATCTTCTGTGGCATTGGGCAATAATTTTTCAACAGTAGCAAGTAAAGCTGTCGTTTCGGTAGTGTTATTTTTTTTGATTAGTTTTTCCAGTTCTTTTAACTCATTTTTTTGAGCAAAAGAAGAAGAGCATGCTAATAAAAACATGCTCATTATCATTAATTTATTCTTCATTTGTATCTTCTTCGTCTTCTACATTATCGTCATCTTCTTCTTCTTCAACCTCATCAACCACATCTTCTAAAATGTCGTTTTCATCAACCGCTAAAAGATCTTTTTTCAATTCATCATCCATTTCATCTTCTTCGTCTTCATCGCGCATTACTTTTGCAACCGCTGCAATTGAATCGTTCCCTTTAATGTTGATTAAACGTACACCTTGTGTATTACGACCCATAACGCGTAAATCAGAAACACGCAGGCGAATGGTTAATCCGGATTTGTTGATAATCATTAAATCATCGTTATCTGTAACCGAATTAATGGAAATCAATGCACCAGTTTTATCAGTAATGTTCATTGCTTTCACACCTTTACCACCACGGTTTGTTTCGCGGTATGCATCTAAAGACGAACGTTTACCGTAACCGTTTTCTGAAACAACCAAAATTTCTGATTCTAAATCGGATACCGTTACCAAACCAATTACCTCATCTTGTTCATCGGCCAATTTAATACCACGTACACCAGATGCTGTTCTACCCATTGGGCGGGTTTTTGATTCATCAAAACGAACCATTTTACCATTTTTGGCAGCAACCAATACTTTAGAATTTCCATCGGTTAATTTTGCTTCTAACAATTCGTCGCCCTCTTTAATTGTAATGGCATTGATACCATTTTGGCGTGGACGAGAATATTGCTCAAGTGATGTTTTCTTAACCTGACCTTGTTTTGTACACATTACAATATAGTGATTGCTTGTGTATTCTTCGTCACGCAGATCTTGGGTACAAATAAAAGCTTTTACTTTATCGTCGTTTTCAATATTGATTAAGTTTTGAATTGCACGACCTTTTGCTTGTTTGCTTCCCTCAGGAATTTCGTAAACGCGCAGCCAGAAACATTTTCCTTTTTGGGTAAAGAACAACATATATTGGTGGTTTGTTGCCACATACATGTGTTCTAAGAAATCTTGATCGCGGGTTCCTGCTGATTTTTGACCAACACCACCACGGTTTTGTGTTTTATATTCGCTTAAAGGTGTACGTTTGATATAACCTGCATGCGAAATAGTGATTACCACTTGCTCATCGGCAATTAAATCTTCAATATTCATTTCGCCACCGGCATATTCGATATGTGATCTGCGGGCATCGCCGTATTTATCTCGAATTTCGGTTAACTCTTCTTTAATCAAGTTCATTCGCAATTCTTTGCTTGCCAATAATTCTTGTAAATGAGCAATTAACTTCATTATTTCATCAAACTCTGCACGAAGTTTTTCTTGCTCAAGACCTGTTAATTGGCGTAAACGCATTTCTACAATGGCACGAGCTTGAATTTCCGATAAAGAGAAACGCTCAATTAAACGTTCACGTGCTTCATCGGCATTTTTAGAACTACGGATAATTTGTATCACTTCATCAATATTATCCGAAGCAATAATTAATCCTTCTAAAATATGTGCGCGTTCTTGCGCTTTTCTTAATTCGTATTCCGCACGGCGTGTAACTACATCGTGACGGTGCTCAACAAAGTAATGAATTAATTCTTTTAGATTTAATAGTTGCGGACGACCATTAACCAAAGCAATGTTATTGATACTGAACGATGATTGTAATTGTGTATATTTATACAACATGTTCATTACAATGTTTGGAACAGCTTCGCGCTTCAACACATACACAATGCGCATACCTTTACGGTCTGATTCATCGCGAATGGTAGATATTCCTTCGATTTTTTTATCGTTAACAAGTTCTGCCGTTTTTTTAATCATTTCGGCTTTGTTCACTTGATAAGGAATCTCAGAAACCACGATGCACTCTCTACCGTCTATTTCTTCAAAATTAGCTTTCGCACGCATCACCACACGTCCACGTCCGGTTTTATAAGCTTCTTTTACACCTTCGTATCCGTAAATGATACCACCGGTTGGAAAATCGGGCGCTTTTACATGCTGCAGTAATTCGTCAATTTCAATTTCGTTGTTTTCAATATATGCTAATGTACCATTGATAACTTCTGTAAGGTTATGTGGTGCCATATTTGTAGCCATACCTACTGCAATTCCCGATGCTCCGTTTATTAACAAGGTAGGGATTTTGGTAGGCATTACTTTAGGTTCTTCTAAAGTATCATCGAAATTCAACTGAAAATCAACCGTTTCTTTGTCGATATCGGCTAAAATTTCTTCTGAAATTTTTTTCATTCGGGCTTCGGTATAACGCATCGCTGCAGGGCTGTCGCCATCTACCGATCCAAAGTTTCCTTGTCCATCAACCAATAAATAACGCATGCTCCATTCTTGCGCCATACGTACCATGGCATCGTAAACCGATGAATCGCCATGTGGGTGGTATTTACCCAAAACTTCTCCAACAATACGGGCAGATTTTTTATGGGCTTTGGTTGCAGTAACACCTAATTCGTACATTCCAAAAAGTACACGGCGGTGAACCGGCTTTAATCCATCACGAACATCTGGTAATGCCCTTGAAACAATAACCGACATTGAATAATCAATGTATGCCGATTTCATTTCTTCCTCGATGTTAATAGGAATTAACTTTTCTCCTTCAGAGATCATATTTCGTATTTTTAGTTCAAAATTAACGTGCTAATATACTATTTTTTTATGGGATATCCTAATGTATGTTTTAAATAGAATACTTAATATTTGTTATTTATTGATATTTAAAAGGTTATCGTTTTAAAAGATTTTGTGAAATACAAAATTGATAATTGCAATATGTGATTTATTAATTAGATAATTTGATTAATTTTGTACAATTTTAAACAACACAACCATTCACACAATGAATATCGTTATAAAAAATGCTACAATTGTAGATTCTTCAAGTGCATTTAATCACCAAAAAGTTGATATAAAAATCGAAAACGGTGTGATTACCGAAATAGCATCAAACATTACTGCTGATCAATACGAAATGATTTCTTTAGAAAATCTGCATGTTTCGAGTGGCTGGATGGATGCTTCGGTTTCATTTGGAGAACCTGGTTTTGAAGACCGCGAAACCATCGCAAACGGCTTAAATGTAGCAGCAAAAAGTGGGTTCACTCAAATTGCATATCAGCCAAACACTTTTCCTGTGATTGATAGTCAATCTATCGTAAGCTTTGTAAAGACCAAAGCCGCATCTTCGGCTACCACTTTGCACCCCATCGGCGCATTAACCAAAGGTGAAGAAGGGACCGACTTAGCTGAAATGTTTGATATGCAAAATGCCGGTGCAATTGCTTTTGGAGATTATAAGAAAAGTATTGCAAATGCTAATTTATTAAAAATTGGTTTGCAATATACACAAGATTTCGGCGCCACGGTGATTGCTTTTTGTAACGATGCATCGATTAAAGGAAAAGGAGTGGTGCACGAAGGTGTTCAATCTACACTTTTAGGTTTAAAGGGAATTCCGCCATTGGCAGAAGAAATTGTTTTAGCAAGAAATTTATTTTTGTTGGAATATACTGGCGGTAAAATGCACGTTCCTACTATTTCTACAGCAAAATCTGTTGCAATGATTAAAGAAGCCAAAGCAAAAGGTTTACAAGTTACTTGCAGTGTTGCGGTGCATAATTTGGTTTTAACCGATGCTGTTTTATCTGATTTTGATACACGTTTTAAAGTAAATCCGCCTGTTCGTGATTCCATACACCAGCAAGCGCTGATAAATGGAGTGTTAGACGGAACAATTGATGTGATTACTTCAGACCATTGTACGATAGATATAGAGCATAAAAAAATGGAGTTTGATATGGCAAAAGACGGAACTATTGGGCTGGAATCGGCTTTTGGTGCACTATTAGAAATACTTCCGTTAGATGTTGTTATTGAAAAACTTCAAGCAGCAAAATCGATTTTCTTGAATGATTCAATAACGATTAAAGTAGGGGAGAAAGCAGATTTAACCTTATTTGATCCTTCAAAAGAATGGACGTTCACTAAAAATGATATCATGTCAAAATCTAAAAACTCGGCCTTTTTAAACCATAAAATGAAAGGCTATGTGTACGGAATTTGTCATAACAACCAATTAATAATTAAGTAATGCAAGCAAATAATATTTCAAAAGACGGCAAATTGGCTGCAATTATTGCGCACTTTTTTATTCTAGGACCAGTGATTGCTTTTTTTATCAACCAAGAAGAAAAAGATCCGTACGGAAAATTTTATATCAAACAAAACATTGGATTAACATGTGTTTTTCTGTTGTTGGGTAGTTTGGTTGGAGCCATTCCAAACGCTTATGCCGCTTATGGTTTTTATGCCTTTATTATTATTTTGTGGGTTTACAGTTTTTCAGGCGCTGTTGCAAACGAATACAAATTGCTACCTATTATTGGAGGTTTTATTCAAAAAATATTTTCATCTAAAAAGTAATTATGCAAACAGGAATTTTAAATTATTTGATAAAAGAGCCAAAGATTGTTCAAGCACAAAATCCTCTTATCGTTTTAATGCACGGCTACGGCAGCAACGAAGAAGATTTGTTCACATTTGCCACTGAATTACCTGATGACTACTATGTGGTTTCGGTTCAAGCGCCTTACCAACTGCCTCCTTATGGATTTGCTTGGTATGCGATTAGTTTTGATGCAGATATGAATAAATTCAGCGATGATAATCAAGCAATAGCTTCAAGAGATCTTTTGGTGGAATTTATAGATGAAATAGTAGCAAAATATCCTATTGACACTAAAAACATCAACTTAGTAGGTTTTAGCCAAGGAGCTATTTTAAGTTATGCCATTGCGATTACTTATCCGGAAAAAATAAATAAAGTTGTAGCACTTAGTGGTTATTTTAACCCCGAAATAATGACGCCAAAAACAGCTTTTTCTGCATACAATCATTTAAAAATATTTGGTTCACACGGAACGGTAGATCAAGTAATACCGGTGGAATGGGCAAGAAAAACCACCGATTTTCTTAAACCATTTAACATATCTTTTGAATATAAAGAATACCCAGTGGGTCATGGTGTGTCACCTCAAAATTTTTATGATTTTAAGGATTTTTTGATGAAATAGATTGGATTATTTTTTTATAAATTTAATAGTTTCATAGCTTGTATTTGATTCTATCTGTAACAAATAAACTCCAGAATTTAAACTAGACACATTTATTTGGTTGTGATTGTCAGCATGGGCATTTTGTTGTAGGATTCTTTTTCCTGATAAGTCGTAAATAGTTAATACAGTTTCTTTAGTTAACATATCTTCGGTTTCCACATTTAAAAGCGTTGTGGCAGGGTTAGGATAAACTCGGGCTTTTAATGCTTCATGATTTTCATTTTGTAAAGGCTTTGTTGTGAAGTATCCCATAAAAAAACCACGATATCCAATTGCATTAGAACCATAAAATAAACCGCCGTTAGAATCGAACAAAGTAGTTGCCTTTGAATTGTTTAAAGAGTTACCGAGAACATAAAAACCATTTTTAGTAGGCACGCAGATACCTTCATCATTACCATCACCACCGTAATAGGTTCCATATTTTAAACTGGCACCATTATTAGAAATAATGAAGCAATGCATATCGAATTTACCTCCATGCTGTCCTTGATAAGCATTTTGTGTAACTATATTATTTTTTGAACCAATATATATCTCATCAATTTTACCACCTATCAATAAGTCATTTGTACTTGTTTTAAACAATGACTGACCTGAATGTAAATAAGAAGTAAATACCCGACCACCACTACTATTAAACTTTGTAAGTGCTACATTTTTAGACACTGATGTTTGCTGTTTTAAGTAAGCATTGCTAGTTGACATATTTGTTGCTGGAGTATATATATTGTTTAGATTTGTCAAAATATATGCATCGTCACCAATTACCGCCAAACCGTAAGGATTAGCAATATTGTTCAAAGGACATTTTGAGATTTGGTCTCCAAAATAAGTACTCCATATCCTTGTGCCGTTAAAATTAAACTTTGTTAGAAATACGGTAGAAATATCTCCATTTGAAGATAAACCTGAAGAGTATTCTTGAAAACTGCCTTTAGTTCCAAAAAAATTGCTCGAACCCACTCCTCCAAAATGATCACCATAAACATATAGACCATTATCACCAGCAATCATATTTCTAATTTTAGAATCATCTTTGAAATAAAATGTACTCCATAAGTGATTACCAGTATTATCTAATTTACTAATAACATCTTGATATTTTATAATGGAAGACTGATCTCCAGTACTTTGAAAACTATTAGTAGGTAAAACATCATTTTTATCCCTTCTAGTAAGTACATAAATGTTGTCATTTTTATCTAAGGTTAAACCAGCGGTGTTCTGAGCTAAATCGTGAAAATATGTAAACCATAGCAGTTGACCAGTACGACCTATCTTTGCGATAAAAGAATGTCCTGTATAAGCTGTTCCAGGTAAAGGTACTTGACTGTATGTTCCAGGAGTTCCTAAGTTTTTATTATGAGTTCTTCCATATACAATTAAATTTTCTTTACTATCAAATTTCATATTTTCAATTCTAACAGCATATGAAGGGGAAGGGTTACTTGGATGTGGGAAGCTATAAAAAAAAGAAGTAGTAGCATTTTTAATGTTATATTTTTTTATCTCTCCGTAGTATCCATAGTCTATAAAAAGCTCTTCAGTACTAAGTTTTACTTCCAAAACTCTTGCGGTTAAATTAACAGCACCCCAATCTCGTACATATAACGGTTGGGCATAAAATTGATTTAAAGAGAAGAGAAAACATATTGATAGTAAAAATTTTTTTATAAGATTTAGCATTTAAGGGTATGTTTAAATGCTAAAATTAACAAAAAATATTAAAAAGAAAAAAAATTAAACAAAAAATCCAAAAGCAATCCCTATAAGTATTGCTAAAAGCTTTGCTAAATTAAACTTATGTCCTTCGCTGCTTTCAAATATTATGGTTGATGATATATGGAAAAGAATACCAATTACAAAAGCAGATATAGGAACATAATATGCCGTTAAAACAGATAAGTTGGCAGAGAGATAAGTTCCCAATGGTGTCATTAACGCAAAAACAGTCATGAACAGAAAAACAAATTTTTTGTTTAATTCTGCTTGTAAAAAGAATAATGTTAAAATAATGGCTATTGGAAAATGGTGTATGGCAATTGCCCAAGCCAAATGCGTGTGCTGACTTACGGGCATTCCTTCAAACAAGGCATGCAAACACAAACTGGCAAATAATAACCACGGCATCGAAGTCATCTTTTCATGTACGTGTACGTGTCCATGTTCTGCACCTTTTGAGAAATATTCCAAAATTATTTGAAAAATAATTCCCAACATTATAAACAAACCGATTTCTTTCATGGCTCCATGATCGTGATTATGTGCTACTGATGGAGTAGCGTTTGAATGATGCTGATGGTCTGTATGGACGTCATCATGAGTGTGATCATTTAAATAGTGATCCATTGAAGACTTTATTGGCTCAGCAACCACCTCTGAATGATTTCCTTCAATAACATACGCATATACTTCTGGCAACAAGTGCGAAACGGTCATGGTCAATAAAAAAGAACCGCTAAATGCTAACAACAATTTAATGGTTTTCTTTTTGGCTGGCTTTACAATAATTGCCAAAAAATAGCCAAGAATTACTGCCAAAAAGGGTAATAAATAGGTATCCATTATTTAAAAATCATGATTAAACGGTCCGATTCGTTTTTGTGAAATTTATTCAATTTATAATCGCCAAAAATATCCAATAAGAATATTTCTGCTTGATGCATCAAGGTTTCAAAATCTTCCAAAGTAAATGCTTTTACTTTTTCAGTAAAATCGTACGATTCATTATCGTGCTCGAAAGCAATGTTTTTGAAAATATAGCCGTTTTCTGCCCAGCGTTTGATGTTGAAAGTAATCTCATTAACCACTTTAGTCTCCTTTTCCACTAAATTATCAATCACTTTATGCACGTTCATAAAATCAATGACGGCAAAACCATATTCTTTCAAACTTGCTTTTATAGCTGTTAAAGCAGTTAAATGATCTGCTTCGTTTTCAAAATAGCCAAAACTTGTAAAAAAATTAAAAATTGCATCAAACTTCACTTCAAATGGTTCGCGCATGTCTTGCACCTGAAAATGCAATTTTTCATTCTCAAATTGTTTTGCAAATTCTATATTGTTTACAGATAAATCTGCACCCATTACATCATAGCCCAATTGATTTAGATAAATAGAATGTCTTCCACGTCCGCATGCTAAATCAAGCACCTTTGCCGCTTCCGGAAGATTCAGATAATTGGTAATATTGTCAATAAACAATTGTGCTTCTGTATAGTCGCGATCTTTATAAAGTATATGATAATAGGGACTGTTGAACCAATTTTTAAACCAATTTTTTTGAGATTCTTGCATTTTAGAAATTTTGGAAACGCAAAAATACACTATTTTTGTAGAATTAAATAAATTTATCGTTCCCGAAGGAAAGGAATTGTCTATGGAAAATTTTAAAATGGTGGCTAAAACCTTCTTTGGTTTTGAAGAAATTTTAGCAAATGAATTAATAAAGCTTGGTGCGCAACGCGTGGAACAAGGAACGCGCATGGTGAGCTTTTACGGTGATAAAGGTTTTATGTACAAAGCAAATTTAGCTTTGCGAACTGCCTTAAAAATATTAAAACCCATAAAACAATTCAAAGTTTATAATGAAACCAGTTTATATAATGGGATGCAAAGCATTGATTGGAGCGAATTTTTAAGCGTACACCAATCATTTTTGATAGATGCTACTATTTTTTCAGAGCAATTTAATCACTCGCAATTTGTTGCCTTGAAAAGTAAAGATGCCATAGTGGATCAATTTAAGAAAAAGTTTGACAACCGCCCCAATATTGATAAAGATCATCCCGATTTGCGAATAAATATTCATATTCAAAAAGATCTTTGTACGGTTTCACTAGATACATCGGGCGCATCACTGCACCATCGCGGATACCGAACAGCCACTAATATCGCACCAATTAATGAAGTTTTAGCAGCCGGAATTTTAATTTTAAGCGGATGGTCGGGGCAATCAAATTTTTTAGACCCAATGTGTGGTTCGGGTACTTTTTTGGTGGAAGCAGCCATGATTGCATGCAATATTCCGCCCAATATCAATAGAAAAGAGTTTGCTTTTGAAAAATGGAACGACTGGGATGCGGATTTGTTTGAAAAAGTGGAAGAATCATTGTTAAAGAAAATCACCGATTTTCATTATGATATTTTTGGTTATGACAAAGCACCTTCTGCCATTGCAAAAGCAAAAGACAACGCTTATAATGCTAATTTAGAGGAATATATAAAAATTGAACAACGCAATTTTTTCGAAACTGAAAAAGAAGTAAACGGACACTTACACATGGTTTTTAATCCGCCCTATGGAGAGCGATTAGATATTGATTTGGAACGTTTTTACCGTGAAATGGGCGATACGCTAAAGCAGAATTATCCTGGAACGAATGCTTGGTTTATTACCGGAAACGTGGAAGCTTTAAAATTTGTGGGATTAAAACCATCACGAAAAATAAAGTTATTCAACGGAAAATTAGAAGCCCGTTTAGTAAAATATGAAATGTATGAAGGCAGTAAACGAACAAAATTTCAAATAAAAAATAGTAATGAATAAAGCTACTAAAATTTTAATTATTCAGTTTTTGTGTTTTGCAGTAATCTTTTTAGCAGCACGTGTAATCATTGTAAACTTTAATCTGTTAAGCGGTTTATGGATACCCATTGTGAGTGGCGTTGCTGCCATACTTTTAGCACCACAATTTAAAGTTTTTAAAGTTGATGGAAAAGAAACGGTTTTTGTGGCATGGCTTTTTAGCAAAAAAGGAAAACCCGTAAATTGGTTGTGAAAACCTATCATTTATGTGCTTTTCACATTTCCTTTTTCCATTTTATTTTGCTATTTTTACGGAAATTGATCTAAAAAATATTATATCAGAGAAAGGTTTTTTTAAAAACACATATTATGCTTTTACCCATTATTCTCATTTTTTTGCTGGCATTTGGATTATTACTCCTAAAACCGCAAAAAATTTTAGGTTTTTTTAAATTTCTATGGGTATTACCTCTGTTATTGGTATTCTACTTTTCGGGGTATTTGCCATCGGTGTACGAAGGTGCGCAGGTAGTATTTTTTCGGAACTCATGGATTCCGTCATTAGGTATTTCATTAGACTTTAAATTAGACGGTCTTTCAATGCTTTTTTCTTTGATGATTACTGGCATTGGAACACTTATTTATTTATATGCAGCACAATACTTAAAAAGAGATGCTAACTTGCACCGCTTTTTTTCGTATCTAACCATGTTTATGGGGGCTATGCTGGGCTTGGTGCTTTCAGACAATTTAATAACTTTATTTATTTTTTGGGAATTAACTAGTATTAGCTCTTTTTTCTTGATAGGGTTTAATACCACGCAAGAAGAGTCGCGCAAAAGTGCATTGTGGGCTTTGAGCATCACGGGTTTAGGCGGATTTTTACTTTTGGCTGCCTTTGTACTCATTGGTACCGTTGCAGGAACTTACTCTATAAATCAACTACTTACACAGTCAGATGTATTGGTAAACAATTCGTTTTATTACATTATTATCTTTTTACTTTTTGGCGGTGCATTTACTAAATCGGCACAGTTTCCATTTCACTTTTGGTTACCGGGTGCCATGAAAGCTCCAACGCCAGTTTCGGCTTATTTACATTCCGCCACAATGGTAAAAGCTGGTATTTATCTACTAGCGCGTTTTTCACCTATTTTGGGTGGTGATGTGGTGTGGAATTACACACTTATGACCGTTGGTGCGCTCACAATGGTTATGGGAGCAGTTTTAAGTGTTTTTTATAAAGATATGAAAGGATTGCTTGCTTATTCAACCATTTCTGCATTAGGAATTATTGTATTTTTATTAGGAGTAGGCACCGAGGCTGCCATTTATGCTGCGTGCACTTTTATCTTGGTTCATGCTTTGTACAAAGCTTCATTATTCTTAATAACAGGAATTGTGGACCACCAAACGCACACACGTGATTTATCGATATTGAGAGGCTTGCGAAAAATAATGCCCTTAGTTGCTGTGTCGGGATTTATCGCAGCGCTTTCAAGTGGAGGTATTCCGCTAACTTTTGGATTTTTAAGTAAAGAACTAATTTATGGTGTTACAACCGATTTTATGTTTACCCAAGAATCTATCGTTTTATTGACAGGAGCGGCACTGATAACCAATGTTTTTCTTACTGCTTCGGGATTTCTTGCTGGTATAAGACCCTTTTTTGGTAAACTACCCGAGCGTTTTCAATCGGTTCAAAAACCTCATTTATTGTTGTGGTTTCCACCGGTTTTGTTATCGGTTATTACTGTTTTGTTTGGTGTGTTTCCTGTGCTTCCCAATACGCTTTTTTTAAAAGCTACTGTGCGATCGGTGTTAGGAAAACTACCCGAAATGTATCTTTCGTTGTGGCATGGTTTTAACACGGTTTTACTTTTAAGTGCCATTACTATTGTGGTAGGAACCGTATTGTATCTTGCTATAAAACCATCAGAAAAAGGGGAAAAAAGTTTAGAAATTATCCGCCGGTTTGCTCCTCAACGATTCATTGCCGCAACTACACAAGCTATTAAATGGTTTGCTTTTAAATATACCCGCTTTTTTCACAATGGCTATTTGCGTATCTACATTATGTTTATCATTTTGTTCTTTATGGGAATTGTGGGTTACAAACTTTTTGCCGATGTTCCTTTACGGGTAAATACCGAAGGTTTATCAGAATTTAGGATTTACGAATTTTTGGTGTTTATCATTACAATTATTGCCATATATTTCATTACCACAACCACATCACGCTTAACATCAATTGCAGCACTCGGAGTTATTGGCTATTCTATCTGTTTGATCTTTGTTTTTTATGGGGCACCCGATTTGGCGATGACGCAGTTTGCAATTGATACGCTAACAGTGGTTTTGTTTGTATTGGTTCTTTTCAAATTACCGCCATTTTTACGGTTCACCAACCCTAAAATTCAGTTTAGAGATGGTGTAATTGCTGTGGCTTTTGGAATTTTAATCGCACTGATCACTTTGCAAGCATTGGTATCACCTTCCGACCAAAGTGTTAGTAAATTTTATGCAGATAATGCCTACAAATTGGCTAAAGGAAAAAATGTGGTGAATGTTATTTTGGTGGATTACAGAGGATTTGACACGTTTATTGAAACAATTGTGCTTGCAATTGCTGCAATTGGCGTATATAGTATTTTAAAATATAAAACAAAAGATGGAGAAAAATCGGAATAATGAACGTTTAGACAGAACCATTTTACGGACATCTACCAACTATTTGCTTCCGTTGTTGATTTTGTTTTCAATATTTTTATTAATCCGCGGACATTATTTGTCTGGTGGAGGATTTGTTGGCGGCTTAGTGGCATCCATTGCATTTGTGTTGCATTCGTTTGCATACAGTCCGTATCAAACTGTAAAAATGTTTGCCATAAAACCCTTTTTTGTCATACCAACCGGTTTAATAATTTGCTTTTTAAGCGGTTTGCTGCCTGTTTTGTTAGGTTATCCGTTTATGAGCGTAGTTTGGTTTGCCGATTCGGTAGTGGTGATTGGCGCATTGGGTTCGGCTTTAATATTTGATATTGGTGTGTATATGGTCGTGATTGGCGTGGTATTAACCATTTTATTTACAATTTCAGAAAACACATAGAAAATTATGGAATTACTATTGGTTATTTTAGTAGGTGCTTTTTATTCATCGGGCATTTATATGATGTTTCGCCGCAGCATGGTGAAACTCTTGTTGGGATTATTGCTGTTAGGAAACGGTGCAAACTTACTCATTTTTCTTATTGGTGGAATCACCAAAGGCAAAGCCCCTATCATAAAACCTGAAAACAATGCATTTCACGAAATTTATGCAGATCCGGTGCCGCAAGCGTTAATTCTTACTGCAATTGTAATCAGTTTTGCACTAACAGCTTTTGCCATTGTTTTGCTCAAAAGGGTTTACACAACCACAGGATCCGATGATTTGGATTCGTTAAATGTTCAAGATTTAGATATATGATTACAAATTTTATACTTGCCCCCATATTAATGCACATGTTCACGGCAATTGTGCTTCTTTTTTTCTGGCAAAAAGTACTTGTTCAGAAAATAATTAGCATCGTGGGCAATAGCATTGCATTTTTGCTTTGTTTGCGAATGTTCGAAATGACCTTGGCTAACGGGTATCTCACACTGCAATTGGGCAGCTGGCAAGCACCTTTTGGTATTACATTTATTGCTGATACCCTCAGTGCTATTATGGTACTTTTAACGGCTTTGGTATCGTTGGCAGTAGGTATTTATTCCACAGCAAGTTTAAACGAAAGTCGTATTAGATTTGGATATTTTTTTATCTTTCACTTTTTAGTAATGGGGCTTTTAGGAGCTTTTCTAACAGGTGATATCTTTAATTTATATGTGTGGTTTGAAGTGGTAATTATATCATCTTTTATCTTATTAACGGTTGGAGGAAAAAAAAGACAAATGGAAGGTGCGATTAAGTACGTAACCATGAATATGCTTGGCTCGGTTATTTTTCTTACCGCAATTGGTATTTTATACGGAATTACCGGAACTTTAAACATTGCCGACCTAGCCGTAAAAGTAGCACAAGTTGAAAATACGGGTTTGGTAACAGTAACATCATTGTTGTTTTTTGTGGCATTTGGAATTAAATCGGCGGTATTTCCTTTGTATTTTTGGTTGCCATCTGCATATCACACACCACCATCTGCCATTGCCGCCATTTTTGGAGGTTTGTTAACAAAAATGGGGGTTTATGCAATGTTGCGCGTGTTCACCGTAATTTTTCAACCCGATTATTTTACGCTCGTGCTTTTTTCTGTAATTGCTATTTTAACCTTGTTAACAGGTGCATTAGGAACTATTAATAAAAAAAGTATCCGAAGGGTTTTATCGTATTTAATTGTTTGTCATATTGGTTTTTTTATTGCCGGTATGGGTTTAAATACAGAATGGGCATTTGTGGCAATTGTTTTTTATTTGATACACGATGTTATTGTAAAAAGCAATGTTTTTATGATTTCGGGTGTTATTGTGAAAATGCGCGAAACGGTTGATATGACGCGTTTGGGAAGTTTATTAAAAGATTATCCAAAATTTTCATTTGTTGCTGCGTTGGTACTCTTTTCATTGGTCGGAATTCCACCTTTGTCTGGTTTTTGGCCTAAAATTTTATTGTTTCAAGAAACCTTTAAACAAGAAAACTATATATTGCTTGCTGCACTCATCATTGCCAGCTTTGTAACCCTGTTTGTAATTGTTAGAATTTGGTCTGAAGCATTTTGGAAAGAATCTCCCAAACCCATCACCGAAGAAATAGATCATTTTGAATCCTTTCCTTTTTCAGGAAAAATTGCATTAATTGCACCTATTGTTGGCTTAGCATTTGTATCTTTATATATTGGATTAAGTGCGAACAGCTTTATGAAATTATCAGAAAAGGCAGCATACGAAATGAAAAATCCCGAAATTTATATTGAAAATGTGTTAGGAGCAAAACAATAATTATGTTACAAAATTTTTTATTAAACATATTGCTTACGTTTGTTTGGGTGGCGCTCACCGGACACTTAGACTATACCAATTTTTTATTTGGATATGCCGTGGGCTTCTTTATTTTGTGGATGATCAACCGCTCTGTTAGAGGCAATACCGAGTATTTTTATAGAGTTCCGAAAATATTTGCTTTTATATTATTGTTTTTTTATGATCTCTTAAAAGCAAATTATGAAGTAACAATGGACGTAATCACACCCAATTACAACATGAGACCCGGAATTATTAAATATGAATTGGAAGCAAAAACCGATTTTGAAATCACTATGCTTGCAAACATGATTGCCTTAACACCAGGAACAGTTGTGATTGATCTTTCAAAGGATAAAAAATTTATGTATATACATGTAATGTATCTTACCAATAAAGAACAATTTGTAAAAAGATTGAACAATAGAATTGAAAAAAAATTACTAGAAATAATACGATAATATGAGTGTTGAAAGTTATTTAGGATATGTAGTAATGCCTATTATTTGTTTGTCTATCTTTTTTATAATGTTACGATTTATAAAAGGCCCTCAAGTAGTAGATCGGGTAGTAGCGCTAGATTTGCTCATCACAGTGGGTGTGGCATTTATTACCTTGTTCAGTATCATTGTAAACAACTCATTATTTCTAGACGAAGCAATGATTTTGGCACTAATCGCCTTTTTAAGCACCGTAGCATTTTCATATTATATTTTTAAACGCAAAAGAGATGAATGATTTTTTAATAATGTTTTTAAGCACGCTAGGGGCCATTTTTATATTGATAGCCTCTTGGGGTATCCTTAAAATGCCCGATTTTTATTCCCGTTTATCTGTTACCATCAAAGCAGCTACTTTAGGTATTGGGTGCATCTTAATTGCTGCCGCCTTGCATTTTTCAGATTTTTCGGTTACAACAAAAGCAATTGCCATTATTTTCTTTTTATTCATCACATCGCCCGTAGCAGGTTTTTTAATAAGTAAAGTTGCCTATCTCACCGGCACTAAATTGTGGAAACATTCTATCTTTGATGAGCTTAAAAACGATAAAGATGCAGTAAATCTGCAAAAAGAAAATCAAGAAGAAAATGAAAAATAAAGTCATTGCGCATCGCGGTGCATGGAAAGAATTCAACTTACCTCAAAATTCAATAGCCTCCTTACAAAAAGCCATTGAATTGCAGTGCATAGGCAGCGAAATTGATGTGCACTTAACCAAAGATGATTTCATCGTTGTAAACCATGATCATGATTTTTATGGATTGCCAATTGAAAACACCAACTATTCCGATTTACTTTCAAAGACACATCCAAACGGTGAAAAATTAACATTATTAGTCGAATTTTTCAAACAAATAAACAATCAAAATACCACCAAACTCATTGTAGAAATCAAAACATCACAGATATCGCCTAAGAGAACTCAAAAGCTTATTGATATACTTACAGAGCAAATTCCACTGAAAACTACTGTGCAAAACACCGAATTTATCTTATTTGATTTTGCCGCTGCGATTTATTTAAAAAAGCAATTGCCCTTATTTCATGTGCATTATTTGGAAGGAGATAAAACAGCACAACAAATTTTTGAAAGCGGTTTAAACGGTATGGATTACCCATTTGATTTATTGCTAAAAAACCCAGAAATTATTCGGGAATTCAAAAAAATGTACTTACAAACAAACACTTGGACAGTTAATAATCTCGAAGTTGCCCATCAATTAATCGCCCAAGGAATTGATTTCATAACCACAGATTACCCTCAGTTTTTTATGAGGAATGATGGAATGCATTAATAACCTAGCAATTGATTTAAAACAGGCAATCCTTTTGTAGCTTTTTCAGCAATTATATGTATGTTCTTATTAAAATATTTGGTGTCGGCAGGGTGTTGGTCAATATAGAAAATTTGTTGAGCATTAGAAGCATAATCAATTAATCCGGCTGCTGGATAAACTTGTAGTGATGTTCCAACGATTACCAATATATCTGCTTTTTCTACAACTGAGACAGCAGATTGCATTTCTGGAACAGCTTCACCAAACCAAACAATATGCGGTCTTAATTGCTGATTTTTGCTATTTGTAGTACCTATTAAAATATCTTCTTTCCATTCATAAATTAAATGATCTTCTACCAAACTTCGAGCTTTTAAGAGTTCCCCGTGTAAATGAATGATGTGTTTACTGCCTGCACGTTCGTGCAAATCGTCCACATTTTGAGTGATAACGGTAACATTAAAATCTTTTTGAAAGGCAGCTATTTGTTTATGTGCCGCATTTGGATGTACCGTTAGTAATTGACGGCGACGTTGATTATAAAAATCAAGGACCAATTCTGGATTTTGCTGAAAACCCTCATAACTTGCCACTTTCATCACATCATGTCCTTCCCACAATCCATTAGCATCTCTAAAGGTTTTTAATCCACTTTCAGCTGAAATTCCTGCTCCCGTTAAAAAGACTAAATTTTTCATACGCATACAAATATTTTTCTAACACATCCTAAATTAAAAACAAAGCAATAGCACTTTTTCAATGATACGAGTATCTTTGCTAAAATTATAAAAAAATGCATTCGTTAGATTTATATAAAAATACAGAATATTTAAGTTATTTAGAAGGATTTATCACCAAAAATAGAATGTTGGGTTTTGAAAGAGTGTTGGCTCAAAGAACCAATCATTTTTGTGTAGCTGTGGAAGATGTTTATCAGTTGCATAACACAAGTGCAGTGATGCGTAGCTGTGAGGTTTTTGGTATTCAGAATTTGCATATAATCGAGCAAAAATTTAGTAAAACAATTGATAAACAAATTGCTATGGGAGCGGAAAAATGGGTAGATATTAATTCGCACAACACCACGCAGAATTGTATAGATGCTATAAAGCAAAAAGGCTATCAAATTGTTGCAACCACACCCCACAAAGATGCTTTTTTATTAGATGATTTTGATGTAACAAAACCGTCGGCCATTTTTTTTGGAACAGAAAAAGATGGTTTGTCACCTGAAATTATGGATCAAGCAGATACATTCATCAAAATACCCATGTGTGGTTTCACGGAAAGTCTAAACATTTCAGTTTCTGCAGCTATCATTATTAATAATATCACAACACGCTTGAAAAAAACTGCTATTAATTGGCAACTTACAGAGGAAGAATTATTAATGAAAAAAATAGATTGGGCACGCAAATCCATAAAAGATATTGATTTTATAACCGAACGTTTTATTAATAAATAAGAGTAATCCACAAAAAAAAAGTGGGTTTACCGAAATAAACCCACTTTAATAACCAAAAAAAACACTTATGAAAAACTCAAAAATTCTAAAACATTCACTTGTCATGTAGTAGATGAGTTGATACAAATGTACGAAGTTTTTTTAATTATACAAATACTTTGTTTTTTTTTGTAAAAAAATTATTTCTTAATCAAACCCAATTCTATTAACCTTTCCGTTAAAAAAGCACCTGCAGTTATATCTTCATAAAGTTTAGGATTTTCTTCGTTCACACAGTTATCCAAACAATTTAAAGGCATTTCGCTTATTGGGTGCATAAAGAAAGGAATTGAAAAGCGCGAAGTTCCCCATAATTCTCGTGGGGGATTGACCACTTGATGTATAGTAGATTTTAGTTTATTATTGGTGTGTCGCGACAACATATCACCTACATTTATAACCAATTCATCTTCGGCGGCAATTGCATCAATCCATTCGCCATTGTTGTTTTGAACTTGCAAACCTTTTCCTTGTGCGCCCATTAAAAGCGTAATTAAATTAATGTCGCCGTGCGCAGCTGCTCGTACGGCATCTTTTGGTTCATCGAGAATAGGAGGGTAGTGAATTGGGCGTAATATTGAGTTTCCGTTTTTAACAAAATCGTCAAAATAAAATTCATTCAAACCCAAATACAAAGCCAAAGCCCGCAATACGTAAACTCCCGTTTTTTCTAGCATTTTGTAAGCTTCTTTTCCTGTTGAATTGAATTCAGGAAGTTCAGTAACCGTTACATTTGCGGGATATTCGTTTGCCAATTTGTCATTGTTTTCAACATATTGTCCAAAATGCCAAAACTCTTTTAAATCGCCTGTGGATCTTCCTTTTGCAGATTCTTTTCCAAAGGAAACATAACCACGTTGACCGCCAATTCCGGGAATTTCATATTTTTGCTTAACTTCTAGTGGAAGGTGAAAAAAGGCGCGAACTTGCTGGTATAATTTTGCAACCAATTCTTCACTTAAAAAGTGTCCTTTTAAAGCTACGAAACCAATTTCTTCGTAAGCTTTACCGATTTCATTAACAAATTTTTGTTTGCGTACCGGATCATCCGATAGGAAATCACGCAAATTAACACTGGGTATATTTTGCATTTTTATAAACTTTGATTAACAAAGTTAACAATTTTAGGTAGTTAAATAAAACCGTTAGCTGTAAATTGTTAATCAAGTTGTGCTTTTTGGTGTGCCATTTCAATCACAGTATAAAGAGCCTCTTTAATGCGTTGCTCTCCTGCCGGTTCGTTGATATCAATTCCGCAAAATAAACTGCCATTGGTTTTTCCGTGAAGCGCCAAATAATAAACACCTGCAATTAAAACCGCTAAAATTCCCCGCAAATCTACATTTGCATTTTTGTAAGCAGGTTCGGCTACTTCAAAGAAAGCTTCGCCCAATTCTTCGCGTTTATCGGCTAAATTGCGTAAAAAAGGTTTGCTTTCGCCAATTTCCCAATGAATGATTTTTTGAAGCACTTTATCTTTTAGCAAAGTTTCTAATTGATTGTGTAGAATGCCATAAATAGCTTCTTTCGGAATTCCGTTTGTATTTTCAAGCAGCGATAATACATCGTTTTTGGCAACAGCATTCAAAAAATCGCGTTGTAAGATGTATTCTTCTACTAAATTATCTAAACTGCCAAAATAAGTCCAAACCAAACTTTTGTCAATACCGGCTTCTTTTGCAATAGCACTGGCATTCAGACCGGTATATCCTTTTTTTAGAAGCACTTTTCCCACTGCTTGAACCATTTTTGCTTTTGTTCGGTCTTTATCGCGCAATACACCCGATGTTCGCTTGCGTTTTTTGGGTTTATCGTCCATAGGTAAAGTTTTTAGATTAAATTAAAAAACTGATTTACAAAATTATAAATCAGTTTCTTTAATAACAAACAACATAACCATAGTTAAAGGTTAAAATTGAAAATTTCAAGGTGTCTTTAAAATGATTAGTATCAAAATTATATAAAAAAAAATTATAATCCAAAAAAAATCACATAGTAGTGAAAAAAAAATTCAATTAGGAGGAATAAATAAAATTTGTACTTTTAGACAAAAATTTTCACAACCCATTTTATGGAAGTTCAAACAGAAATTTTATCGCAAGAGCTATTATTAGATCTTTATAAAAAATTATTGAAACCTCGATTAATAGAGGAAAAAATGTTGATTTTGATCCGTCAGGGAAAAGTATCAAAATGGTTTTCAGGCATGGGGCAAGAAGCCATTGCAGTTGGTGTAACATCTATTCTTCACAATGATGAATATATTTTACCAATGCACAGAAACCTTGGAGTTTTTACAAGTAGAAACATTCCTTTAAGCAGATTGTTTTCGCAATGGCAAGGAAAACCAAACGGATTTACAAAAGGACGCGACCGTTCGTTTCACTTTGGTACCCAAGAATTTAATATTGTGGGAATGATTTCGCATTTGGGACCGCAGTTGGGTATTGCCGATGGAATTGCACTGGCACATAAACTGCGAAAAGAAAACAAAATTACGGCGGTTTTTACTGGCGAAGGAGCAACCTCTGAAGGCGATTTTCACGAAGCTTTAAACGTTGCTGCCGTTTGGAATTTGCCCGTAATGTTTATTATTGAAAACAATGGTTACGGACTTTCAACGCCTACCAACGAACAATATAAGTGCGAAAATCTTGCCGACAAAGGCATTGGTTATGGTATGGAAAGTCATATTATTGATGGGAACAATATTGTGGAAGTTTATACCAAACTTTCTGCAATTGCCAATGATATGCGCCAAAATCCGCATCCGGTTTTAATTGAAATGAAAACCTTTAGAATGCGTGGACACGAAGAGGCGAGTGGTACCAAATATGTGCCGAAAGAACTTTTTGAAGAGTGGAAATTGAAAGATCCAATTGCCCGATTAAAGAACTATTTATCTGAAATGGGTATTTTGTCTGATGAACAAGACCTATGCATACGAAGCGAAATTAAAGAGGAAATTGATACACATTGGAAAATTACGCAAGACGAAGCTGGTTTAGAAGCTCATCTGGAAACGGAATTGAATGATGTGTATAAACCTTTTGATTACCAACACTTTGAAGCATCTTCCGATACAAAAAATATGCGTTTTATTGATGCCATTTCCGAAGGATTGAAACAATCGTTTGAGCGTCATGAAAATTTAGTAATCATGGGGCAAGACATTGCCGAATACGGAGGTGCTTTTAAGGTAACCGAAGGTTTTGTTGATGCTTTTGGCAAAGAACGAGTGCGCAACACGCCAATTTGCGAAAGTATTATTGTGTCTGCCGCAGCCGGATTATCTATCAATAAATACAAAGCAATTGTAGAAATGCAATTTGCCGATTTTGTTTCAACAGGTTTTAATCCCATCGTAAATTTATTGGCAAAGCAGCATTACCGTTGGGGCGAACATGCCGATGTGGTGGTGCGCATGCCTTGTGGTGCAGGTTCGGGCGCTGGTCCGTTTCATTCGCAAACAAACGAAGCTTGGTTTACTAAAACTCCGGGACTAAAAGTGGTTTATCCTGCTTTTCCTATCGATGCCAAAGGGTTGTTGAACACCGCAATTAATGATCCCAATCCGGTGATTTTCTTTGAACATAAAAATTTGTATCGCAGTAAATCGCAAGATGTTCCGGCAAATTATTACACCATTCCGTTTGGGCAGGCTTCGTTAATTAAAGAAGGAAACGATGTAACGATTATTTCTTACGGAGCGGGCGTTCATTGGGCATTGGAAACTTTAGAAAAACATACAAATATTTCAGCCGATTTGATCGATTTAAGAACGCTTCAACCTTTAGATTACGAAAGCATTCAAAAATCGGTACAAAAAACAAACCGAGTAATTATTTTGCAAGAAGATACGCTTTTTGGAGGCATTGCCAGCGATTTATCGGCTTGGATTATGGAAAATTGTTTTGAATATTTAGATGCACCAATAAAACGTGTAGCGAGTATCGAAACACCTATACCTTTTATGGATCATCTAGAAGCGCAATATTTGCCAAAAGAACGTTTTGAACAAGAATTATTAGTACTTTTACAGTTTTAAAACAAACACAACATTATAATGAAAACCATAACTTCTTCTAACTTTAATTTTCCGGGTCAAAAAGCAGTTTACAAAGGAAAAGTACGTGAAGTTTACACAATTAACGATGATTTATTGGTAATGATTGCAACCGACCGTTTATCGGCTTTTGATGTAATTATGCCAAAAGGAATTCCCTATAAAGGTCAAATTTTGAACCAAATTGCATCAAAATTCATGCAACTTACTGAAGATATTGTACCCAATTGGTTAATCGCAAATCCAGATCCAAACGTAGCGGTGGGGCATTTGTGTGAACCTTTTAAGGTTGAAATGGTGATTCGCGGTTATTTGTCGGGGCATGCAGCACGTGAATATGCAGCAGGAAAACGCATTTTGTGTGGTGTTGAAATGCCAGAAGGTATGAAAGAAAACGATAAATTCCCAACGCCAATTATTACACCAACTACCAAAGCTGCTGTTGGCACACACGATGAAGATATTTCTAAAGAAGATATTTTGGCACAAGGAATTGTTTCTAAAGAAGATTACGAAGTTTTGGAACAATACACACACGCCTTATATCAGCGTGGAACAGAGATTGCAGCCGCTCGTAGATTGATTTTGGTCGATACAAAGTATGAATTTGGTAAAACAAAAGACGGTAAAATTGTATTGATTGATGAAATTCACACGCCCGATTCTTCTCGTTATTTTTATGCAGAAGGATACCAAGAGCGTCAGGATAAAAACGAAGCACAAAAACAGTTATCAAAAGAATTTGTGCGTCAGTGGTTAATTGCAAACGGTTTTCAAGGGAAAGATGGTCAGCAAATTCCTGAAATGACCGATGCATACATTGAAACCGTTTCAGAAAGATATATTGAATTGTACGAAAACATTATTGGTGAAAAATTTGAAAAAGCCGATGTTTCCAACATTCACGAACGTATCGAACAAAATGTAAATTCTTTTTTGGCATCTTATAAAAAATAATTTATTATCGTTATTATTAATAACTTACGGTTTGTCATTCTGAGGGAAACGTAGTGGAGTGAAAAATCTTTTGATAAATAAATAGATTCCTCCTCCGTTGGAATGACAAACTGTTGAATGTTATCAATAAGTCATAAAAATAAAAATTATGAGTATTATTCCCGCATTGCAATGGCGCTACGCTACCAAAAAAATGAACGGCGAAAAAGTTTCTCAAGAAAAAATAAGCAATATTTTAGAAGCCGCACGCTTGGCGCCCACATCATCAGGTTTGCAACCTTTTGAAATACTGGTTATTACCAATCAATCATTAAAAGAACAATTGAAACCTTTCGCTTTCAATCAATCACAAATTACAGATTGTTCCCATTTATTGGTGTTTGCAGCTTGGAGTGCATATGATGTTGCCAAAATAAGTTATTATTTCGATTATTACGAGACAGAACGCAATTTGCCCGAAGGTTTTTCAAACGGTTATAAAAACAACGTCATTAAACAATTAACGTCTATGACACCCGAACGCCAATTTGAACATGCTGCTCGCCAAGTGTATATTGCATTGGGAATGGCATTGACAGAAGCCGGTGCTTTGGAAGTAGATTCGATACCAATGGAAGGTTTTATTAACCACGAAATTGACAAACTACTGCATTTAGAAGAAAAAGGCTTGCGAAGTGTGGTGCTTTTACCAATTGGTTACCGCGATGCCGAAAATGATTGGCAAGCAGAATTAAAAAAGGTAAGAAAACCAAATGATTACATGATTTCGTATATTGAATAACTTATTTAAAACAGATGGAATGAAATATTTAAAAGCTTTATTAATTATTTTGTTTGTCGCGTTTTCAACAATAGCGCATGCACAAAACAAAAAATCAGAAAAAGTAGTCATTAAAACCAACATTGTTTGCGATCATTGTAAAGCATGTGAAACTTGTGGAAAAATGTTTCAAACCGAAATGCTGAAAATTAAAGGTGTAAAAATGTATGAGTTAGACGATGAAAAAGAAACCATTACGGTTTACTTCAACCCTAAAAAAACAAATTTGCAAACCATTAAAACTGCCATTTCAAAATTAGGTTTTGATGCCGATGAAATAAAAGCCGACCCAATAGCTTACGAAAAGTTAGACGGTTGTTGCAAAGCGTAAATAAAGAGGCTGTCCAAAAAGGGCAGTCTTTTTTTTATGCGGCTAATTTTTGATAGTGAAAATTTTGATGATTATTTTTAGTTGAAGAAAATTCTTGATGCTTAAAAATGAAAATTTCAATTTCAAAAATCATTTTTGAACCTCGTTTTGCGGTTTTTACAACAATTTTCTTAGAAGTCGCTCCTTTAGCCACCATTTTTCTAAAATTATGTCCAAGAGCCATCAGTAGAAATTCTAATTCTACTTTTTCTAATCCTTTGAATGTAAATCTGTTAAATTTATTATTGCTTTTGAGTTGACCAAAGACAGCTTCTACTTCTATCGGGCGTTTGCTTCGGTGTTTTAAACCTTCTTCGCTAGTTAATAATGTTTTAGCCTTGTGTTTTAATTCATTTAATCGGTGGTTGACTTCTATTTTTCGGTTGCCTTTTGCATTGAAACATTCCCCTCGAAGCGGACAATTGTTGCAGTTTTTAGCTTGATAATAAGACACTTGCGATTCGTATCCGTTGCTCGAAATTCGTTTGCCTTTGCCTATATTTTCCATTCGTTGACCCATCGGACAAACGTAAAAATCTTGTTCTTGGTTATAGAATAAATTCTGAACCAAAAACGGATTGTTTTCCATCTTCTTTTTCTGTTCTGCATGAAAATAATTATACTTCACATACGCTGTAACGCTCTTATTTTCAAGCATTTCGTAATTCTCCTCACTTCCGTATCCTGCATCGGCAACCACTTCTTTGCTTTGTTTTTTGTAAGCATTTTCAAAACCTTCCAAATGAGATTCTAAAGTGGTGGTGTCACCAGGTTTTTGATGGATAGAGATGTGTGTAATAAACTGGTTTTCAGTTGAAATCTGCGTATTATAAGCCGGTTTAAGCTGTCCGTTTTTCATGTGATCTTCCTTCATCCGCATAAAAGTAGCGTCGGGGTCGGTTTTGCTGTAAGAATTCCTATCGCCTAAAGTTTCTAGGTCTTTTTCGTATTTTTCTAATTTTGGAAGATGCTCATCCTGAAGTTTTTGTAGCTCTTTTGCCTGTTTTTTGGTAGGTTCTTTTAGTTTTTTGTTCAATTCAGATAACTTCTCTTTTAGTTCTTCGGAATTGATTTTTTTGGGCAGTTCTTCCTTGTTAAGTTCTTGATTATCTGATTGAATACTGTTTTCAATATCTGAAAGAATCGTATTGATTTTAACTTCTAATTTTTCTTTGTACTTTTCCACAGAACCCGCCAAACGAAGGTGTATTTATTGGATTTTGCCTCAATTTTTGTGCCGTCAATATACTGAATATCAAGGCTGATGTAGCCCAATTCTACCAGCATTTTCACCACTTCGGCAAACAAATCTTTGATTTTCTCCTTCAAAATTTTCCCTCTAAATTCGTTGATGGTTCTAAAATTTGGCGTAGAATTTCCCGAAATGTACATAAAATGAATGTTTTCGGTAAGGGCTTTGGCGATTTTTCTACACGAATAAATGTTGGACAAATAGCTGTAAAACAACACTTTAATCATCATTCTCGGATGATATGCAGAGCAACCTCCGCCTAAGTAAAGATTTGTAATATCGCTGATATCCAATTGATTAACCACCGAATCCACCAACCGAACGGGGTGGTCTTCTGGAATCAAATCAAAAATATTGATAGGGAAAAGTTCTGGAGAGTTGCCTGTTTGATTTTTAAATGTTACCTTAGCCATAGTTGGGTTTTTTGTTCAACTCTAAAATACGAATTTTTTAGAGAAAACACAACAAAAAAAGGGCTGCCCAAACTTTTTGGACAGCCTCTTTTGTATCTTTCAATTTGTGAAAAAGATATACTACATACCCGGAATTTATTCTATTATTCTTCTGCCAATTTTAGGGATTTGGTATATGAATAAGTACGATTATTTTACTCAATTAAGATCCGTTGACTTTATTTATAATGATTTTGCAGAGTTTGAACGAATGACTAAAAATTTTGAACATGTAAATTATGGTCAGAATGAATTTGAACAGCGGATTTACAAAGAAGTTCATTTGAGTAATGATATTAATTCAAAAAATACTTTTAAATATATCGACCAATTCGTGAATGAGGTTATTCAAACTAAAGATACTATTTACGGATTAAAAATTCATTTTGATAAAGGTTCAACTTATAACGAATTTATTGAAGTATTAAATATTTTTAATGAACGCGAAGCTGAACTTTATATTTTGGATTACAATACCATGTATTTTGTAGGAAGAGATTGGGATCCAAATGCTCAAGAATCAGAAATTGCTTACGAAGATTTAATATTTTACCAATGTTCAGGTGGGTATTTCGGAGGGGTAGATGAAACAGAAAATAATAAGTTTAGTTTATTCATAAATAGTTTTAAAACTCAATTCAATCAAAACAAAATTATATATAGTGCTTACATCATATTTTTCGTAATTACAATTTTATCAATGTTTTACAGAAATAAAAAGCTTCCAAAATAGGAAGCTTTCGTTATTTATAAAGTATCGTTATTTTATAGATTCTTCATTTCACTCCGTTACATTCATAATGACAAAAAAGGTTTGCAATTACACTTTCTGTTCTTTATTGAAATAAACCAAGTAGTAATACATTTGTTTTTCTTCGTCCCAACCTTTTTCAATGAATTTTTCGGCAGATTCGGGGTTAATAAAATCTAACTTAATTTGTACGTTGGTATCTAAATTAATAACGTTTTTAATTTTTTTGCGAACATCCGAAACAGCATTGTTTGCAATTGGGAAGTTCGATACATCTTCAATGCTGTATTTTTCCGCGCGATCGGTTTTGTAGTTCTTGAATTCTGTTTGCAAATCGGGATTGTCGATTACATCGTTTATGAAATTTTGCTCTTCAAATTCGTCATTTTTTGCAAAATAATTCACAGAACGGTTCATAAACATCACTTCTTCTTTTTTATCTTCGGCAGGTAAAACCACATCTTTCGCAAAATCCTGAACAAATTTCAAATACTTTTTGGTCATAAAGTTTTCATCCTGAAAGGCATCAACTGATAAAAAATGTTCTAACCAATAACGCGCGTCATAACGGTTACTGTCAATAGTCAAAATTTTATAGCCTTCTTCTTTTTTATAATTAAAAATGATACAGCCTTTGTCTAATTTATTCAGATTAATTCCTTGTTGAAGCACCATTTCGAGGTTGCTGTTGTTTTCTTCAAACTGTAAAAAATCAGATTTTAACTCGCTTTTAAAAATACCAATTGCATCTACCGGATTATTATCAATGGTGATATGCGTTAAATACGTCACATAAACTTCCCCGTTTTTAATATGTGGATGATTTGATTGCTCGTATAAATGTTTGGTGATTTTTTTAGAAACCTCGTGTACATTGCTTGGATTTGCAAAAATTTCGTTAGCAAAATTGTACATTTCGTTGTAATCTAAATCCACATCGTGTGCAAATTGGTAATAGTTTTCTTCTTTTTCACGAAAAGGTTTGAAAAAATATTCTTTTAAAAGCGGCGTGATTTCATCGTTTACGTTGAAGGTGTTTTCCGATAAAAATATTGCTTCGGCACGGCTTTTATTTCCCACACGGTGAATAGATAACGATTCAATGTGGGTATTAAATAAATTAATCATAATAGGGTTTGTGTATTTTTATTAGGTAAAAAAAGAAAACCTTTCAGTTTTCTTTAATTTATTGTTTATTAATCAGTAGGGTGTATTTATTTAAAGTGTTTAGTTAATAACTGTCGTCGTAACCAAAATCTTCAAAACTGTCATCACCATCAAACATATCAAAATCTTCATCGTCGTAATCGTCATCAAAATCCCCATAAATGTCATCTTTAGAAATGGGATCACCAAACGTTTTTACAGGCGCGTCTTCAGGCAAAACTCCGTGTGCAAAAAGCAATGCAGGCAATTCTTTTTCATCAGAATCATCTTCGCTTTCAATCGCAGCCAATTCCACAAAAAATGTCCAATTTACAAATGGATCATAGATATAAAGGATTTTGGTTTGGTCTTCGTACAACAAATCGTTCAATTTAAAATCGGCCATCGTTTTTTGTTCACCAGGCACATCGCCCATATCAAACAGCGGAATTTCATCTTCTTGTTGCCAGTTGTCATCGCACAAGAAAAACGATCCGCCTTCGGTGCCGTCAAAGCCAAACGCATTGATGATGGTGTTGTGTAAATCTTCTAAAGTATCTGTATCTTTAATGGCGATGTCTCTTAAAACATCATCTTCAGCATCTAAAATAACGCGAAATTTGTAAACCATGTGTCTTAAATATTTAATAGCAAATTTACTATTTTAATTAGGTTTTCATAGTTTTTAAAAGTTCTTTTTTTTGCTTATGATGATGAAATTTACGGTTCGGTAGCTAAAATCAACAGTTCAGCGACTTTTAGTTTTTTTCCAAAAAATGCTGTGCTACTTTTGAGGTATAATTAAACAAATTAATTATGAAAAATTTTGAACGTCACTTAAAACAATTTTCGATAATATTACTAATATGTTATGTTATTGTATTGGCAATTAATTTTGAATATGTTCAAAAATACAATGGATTGGGCTTTTTAAAACAATTTGTTGTTGTCTTTACAAATACATTTGCAATTTACTTAGCTAATACGTTAGTGCTTTCAGATTATTATTTGAAACGAGAAAAAAATATTCCAAATGTATTGGTAGGAGGAATTTTAGTGAATATTCTCACTGCAATGGTTGTTTTATTGTTAGAATTTCTAGGAAACATTCTGATTGTTGGCAGTTCTATTAATGAAGCTTTTCACTTTGTATTGCAGAACTCTACTTTTACATTGTGGTTTTCAATGACGATTTCAACAACGGTATATGTAGTTTTGTTAATTCGCAGGAAAGATAAAATTGAAGTTACCCAGCAAAAGGATATCGCTGTAAAAGCAACGGCTTCGTTTGAAACACTTAAAAATCAGTTGGATCCGCATTTTTTGTTTAATTCGTTGAATGTTCTAAGCTCTTTAATCGAGGAAAATCCTTTAAAAGCACAGGAGTTTACTGTGGCTTTATCAAAAATTTATCGTTATGTATTGGATCAAAAAGATAAAAACTTAATATCGGTTGAAGAAGAATTGAATTTTGCAAAACTTTATATTTCTTTATTAAAAATGCGATTTGAAAATGGAATTTCTGTCAATTTTTTGATTGACGAATCTGTTTTTGATTACAAAATTGTACCATTAAGCTTGCAACTTTTGCTAGAAAATGCCATAAAACATAATAGTATTTCAGATAAAAAACCGCTCTTAATCGAAATTTATCAAGAAGAAAACTATCTGGTTATCCAAAATTCTTTACAAAAAAAACAAACTTTTGAAAAATCGAGCGGTATTGGCTTGTCAAATATTATCTATCGTTATGAATTAGTGTCAAACATAAATGTAGAAATAATGCAAACAAATGATCTTTATAAAGTAAAATTACCTTTAATAACAAGTGATTCTTTATTTAATTTTCAACAAGATAACATCACCGAAACACTTTTTGAGAACGCTTACAGCAGAATGCAAAAACTCAAAGAGTTTTATCAATCACTATTCCTCACAATTGTTACAATTCCAACATTCTTCGCACTGAATAAATGGGCATATCCTGCCAACGATTGGTGGGTTGTGATTGCCTTTTTCATGCTCATTGCATTGATGATAAACGGTGTGAAAGCATTAAACATTTTCAACAAGTGGGAACAAAAAATGATACAAAAACAACTAAAAAATAAATAAAATGGAAAATTATAGTCAACTAGAGCTTTTAAAAGCTAAAAAACGCGTGAAAGAAGTAAAAGGCTTTTATATACATTGCATTTCATATATAAGCGTAAACACGGTGTTAATTATTTTAAATTTGCTGACTCCAAATAGCGGTTATTGGTTTATATTTCCTTTAATCGGGTGGGGAATAGGCTTGTTCTCGCATGCAGTAGGCGTTTTTAATTTAATTCCATTTTTAAACAAAGATTGGGAAAACCGCAAGATAAAGCAATACATGGAGGAAGAACGAAATGCTTTTAAAAAAAAATAACAGATGAACGTTGTTATTATTGAAGATGAGAAACCAGCAGCTCGTTTATTAAAACGCCGGCTTGAGCAAATGAATTGCTCGGTGGTGGCTGTTTTGGCATCGGTCGCCGAAAGTGTGGAGTGGTTTGCAAATAGTACACACCCCGATTTGGTTTTGGTTGATATTCAATTGGAAGACGGTATTTCGTTTGAAATTTTTGATCATGTTTCCATAGCTAGTGCCATAATTTTTACAACTGCTTATGATGAATATGCGTTAAAAGCCTTTAAACTAAACAGTATTGATTATTTGCTGAAACCAATTGATGAAAAAGAGCTACAAGCTGCTTTAGAAAAATTTAGAGCTTGGCATGAAAAAACAACCTTTACTACTGATGTATTAAAGAATTTTTACCCAACTGAGTATAAAAAAAGGTATATTGTAAAAACAGGCAACAGTTTAAAAATTGTTGATACCACAGATATTGAATGCTTTTACAGCGCTTTTAAAAGTAGTTTTTTAGCCACGAACCAAGGCAGGTCGTTTCCAATAGATGAAAGTTTAGAAGCAATTGAAAAAGAAACAGATCCATCTGCATTTTTTCGAGTGAATCGCCAATACATCATTGCATTAAAAGCCATTAAAGACATAAGTGTTTACAGCAATTCTCGATTAAAAATTAGCCTGCAAACCTATAAAGATGAAGAAATCATTGTGAGCAGAGAACGCGTACAGGCTTTTAAAGAATGGATTAATCGATAGATTTTAAAGAAAAATATTCAGTTTTTAAGAGAGGTGAGGTACTAATTGATTAACAATAATTCAAATAAAATACATTTAGCATTAATTTTTAAAGAATATTAATAAAAAATCCTCCCATTTTGGCTAATAATTTTAAATTTGCATCTTCAACAACAATTTTAAAAAATGGATACAAATTTATTATTAAACACTGCACAGCAATATGGTTGCCCTGTGTATGTGTATGACGGCAACAAAATTGAGTCACAGTTTCAACGTTTACAAGATGCGTTTAAACAGGTTAAAAAGCTAAAAATAAATTATGCGGCGAAGGCATTAACAAACATTTCCGTTTTAAAGTTGTTGAAGAAGAAGGGCAGTGGGTTAGACACCGTATCTATACAAGAGGTTTTATTAGGCTTAGAAGCAGGTTTTTCTGCAGATGACATCATGTTTACGCCAAATGGTGTTTCTTTGGAAGAAATTGAAGAAGCAGTAAAATTAGGGGTGCATATCAATATAGACAATCTTTCGATTTTAGAACAGTTTGGTGCTAAACATCCAAATATTCCGGTATGTATTCGCATCAATCCGCATGTGATGGCTGGTGGAAACAGTAATATTTCGGTAGGACATATCGATAGTAAATTCGGGATTTCGGTGCATCAAACACCGCACATTTTAAGAATTATCGAAAATACCAAAATGAAAGTCAATGGAATTCACATGCACACAGGCTCTGATATTTTAGATATCGAAGTGTTTCTATACGCATCTGAAATTTTATTTAATACCGCTAAACAATTCAAAAACCTTGATTTTATTGATTTTGGAAGCGGATTTAAAGTACCTTATAAAGAAGGAGATTTGGAAACAGACATTGAAGAATTAGGGGAAAAATTAACACTTCGCTTCAATGAATTCTGTAAAGAATATGGCAAAGATTTAACCTTGGTCTTTGAGCCGGGTAAATTTTTGGTTTCACAGGCGGGGTATTTTCTTGCAAAAGTAAATGTGGTGAAACAAACAACATCTACCGTATTTGCTGGTGTAGATTCTGGTTTTAATCATTTAATCCGCCCCATGTTATATAACGCATACCATCATATCACCAATATTTCTAACAATAATGGTAAAGAGCGTTTTTATTCGGTAGTGGGATACATTTGTGAAACCGATACTTTTGCAAGCAACCGTAAAATTGCTGAAATAAGTGAAGGAGATATTTTGTGTTTTCACAATGCAGGTGCTTATTGTTTCTCAATGACATCGAATTATAACTCTCGTTTTAAACCTGCCGAAGTTTTAGTTTATAACGATACAACGCATTTAATTAGAAAGCACGAAACCATGGCCGATTTATTGCACAATCAGGTTGCAGTAGATTTCGATTAAAGCTCAAATAACAAATATTTAACACAGATACTTTAGGCAAACGGTTCGTTTGCCTATTTTTGTATAAATTTTTTACAACCATGAAAAGAAGAAGTTTTTTTAAGTTAGGAAGTTTGGTAGTAGGATCAACTTTAATAAATCCAATTGATACTTTTGCAGAAAATAGCAATACATTATTAAATTCAACCAACAAAAAAGCAAAAAACATCATTTTTATGGTTAGCGATGGAATGAGTTCGGGAACGCTTAATCTTGCTAACTTATATTCCAACCGTATTCTAGGCAGATCTACAAATTGGTTACAATTATATACAGAAAACAAGGTTTCTCGCGGAATAATGGATATGGCCTCAGCATCGTCAATTGTTACCGATTCTGCAGCAGCAAGTTCTTCGTGGGGCGGTGGTGTTCGTGTAAAAAACGGTGCATTGAACATGAATGCTTCTGGTGAAGAAAATAGACCCATTTGGCAAAAGTTCAAAGCAAAAGGCAAAAAAGCAGGTTGTGTTACAACAGTTCCTATCACCCATGCAACACCAGCAGGCTTTACAGTTGCAATGAAAAGTAGAAACGATCAAGCTGCAATTGCAGAAGAATATTTGCGATTGGGATATGATGTGTTAATGGGGGGCGGACAAAAATATTTCGATGCGGCACATCGCACAGATAAAAAAGATATGTATGCCGCTTTTGAACAGCACAATTATGTGGTGGCAAAATCAAAAAACGATTTAAAACAGGCGCATCTTTCTAAAAAATTGTTGGGCATTTTTGATTTGGATGCACTTCCTTATGAAATAGATCGCAAACAATCTGCTGAATTAACAAATACAATTCCTACATTGGCTGAAATGACCGAAGTGGCAATCAATCAAATGAAAGATCATAAAGAAGGATTTGTATTGCAAGTTGAATCTGGAAAAGTAGATTGGGCAGCACATGCTAACGATGTTTCAGCATTGATTCACGAGCAATTACAATTTGATGAAGCAATTGCAGTTGCAATAAAATTTGCCGAACAAGATCAAAATACATTGGTTGTAATTACTACTGATCACGGAAATGCCAATCCGGGAATGATTTATGGTAAATATGCCAACGATCATTTTGATAGCTTAGCAAATTACAAGTTTACAAACGAATATCTTTTAAACAATATTAAAAACAATCAGTCTGAAAGTCAAATCAAAGAATTTGTTAAAAGTTGCATAAATGTAGAGTTGACCGACGAAGAAACGAAAAACATAGCATCTTACTACAATGGTTTAAAAAAAGGCGACGACGGTTTGTACAATTACAAACATTTGCCTTTTAAGGCTTTAGCCGAAATTCAAAAAAAATACAATTCCGTGGGATGGATTTCAATGGATCATTCCGCAGACTATGTAGAAGTAGCCATGTTTGGTCCGGGAAATCATTTACACAAACCCTTTATGAAAAATACCGATATGCACTATTTATTGTTAGATGCTGCCGAAGTAGAAAACAAATTTTAGTGTATTTTTGCTGAATGAAAATTGCAG
This sequence comes from Paenimyroides aestuarii, assembly GCF_024628805.1. Taxonomy (NCBI): domain Bacteria; kingdom Pseudomonadati; phylum Bacteroidota; class Flavobacteriia; order Flavobacteriales; family Flavobacteriaceae; genus Paenimyroides; species Paenimyroides aestuarii. The sequence goes on from NZ_CP102382.1 coordinate 2,507,804, forward strand.
TAATCAACAATTACGACTCGTTTGTACACAATATTATTCACTACTTGGAAAGTTTTAATGGAGTAGAGGTATCTGTTTTTTTAAACGATGATTTCTACTTAGAACAATTGCAAGATTTTGATAAAATTGTGTTGTCGCCTGGTCCGGGAATCCCTAAAGAAGCTGGTCTTTTGTTAGATGTAATTGATTTTTATAAAGACAAAAAAAGTATTTTGGGTGTTTGTTTAGGGCATCAGGCAATTGCCGAATATTTTGGTTGCGAACTTTTAAATCTTAACCAACCGCTGCACGGAATAGCAACCAAACTTCAAATCATTGAAGACGATTTTTTATGGAATGATTTGACAAACGATATTTTTATAGGACATTATCATTCGTGGGTAGTAAACCCGGCAACTGTTACAAATCACCTTTTAGTTACTGCAATTAATGAATCAGGACATATAATGGCGCTAAAACACAAAGAATATGATATTTGTGGTGTTCAATTTCATCCGGAATCGGTTTTAACTCCACAAGGAAAGCTGATGATTAAAAATTGGGTTTTTAATTAAAAACTTATCGCATCCAGCCTTCAACAATATAATTTTTTTCAGTGATTTTATATTGAACATTGTTATCTTTAACTTTAAACCATAACTCTATTCTTGCACCGTATTTATCACCCCATGATCCTTCATAAATAGTAAATTCCCCTGAATAGATTTTACTTTCAATTTTTTCAATATTTATTGAAGATGACATATTAATTCTTTCCTCGGAAAGTCGATCATTAGATGTAATTTCAAATGCTTTTATGTAAAGTGTGCCTGCTTCTTTAGGATTAAATGTTGTATAATAATTATAGATTCCTGGTTGATGCGACTGTTGCAATATTAAATCATTTTCAATCAAAGTCAAATTGGATAATTCTTTAGAAATGGGTTCATAGATTTGAATGTCTTTAGGAATAGTTTTGTAAGCTCCGTAAAAGTCAGGATTATATATTGCAATATAAGTAGAGAATAAAAAGTATAAAACTATCGAAATTAATACTTGTGATAAAATATAGTACCATTTTTTAACCGTAATTTGTGCAATTGCAGCTATAAAAGTTCCAATTAAATTTAGAAAAAATAAAGCAATTGATAATTCAACCAAGATATCACTTTTTATAGAAATAGCTAGATAAAATAGAAATAATGGAATTAGGTAAGCTATAATAGGAACTCCCCAAATAGTAAAATATTTTTTTATTTGCTTCATTTACATATAATTAAAAAATAAATCGACCTATTGATCGTTTTTCTTCTTAGGTTTTCCATTATTAAACTTCACATTTCCTAAAACATCTTTTTTTGTAGAAGGCATTGTTTTTTTGGGTGCTACATTTTTTTTACTTTTAAAAGCAGGCTTTGCAGTAGAAGCATTTTTTGTATTAGAAGTAGCTTTTGGTTTACCATCAACCTTTTGCGTATCTGTTAATGCTATTTTTGAAGCGGAAATTCCTGCCAAAACTTCTTTCGGATTTTTAGGATTTTCTTTAGTTCCTCGCAAATAAATTACCAAACCATTCAAAAAATTTCGCAAAATTTGATCTTTACATTCCACATATTTGGGATGATCTTCAGTTCTAAAAAAATTGCCAATTTCACCTTTTGAAACACGAAAATCAACCAACTCTAAAATTTCAACAATTTGGTCATCTCGAAGTTGCAAGGCTACACGCAATTTTTTTAAAATATCATTATTTGTCATTGTTCTTAAATTTTATCAAAGATACAAGAAAAAAGCTTTCTAAAAAGAAAGCTTAATAAGTAATATCGCTAATAGGGGCAAGGCTTAGAAAATCATTGGTGTTCCACTTGAATTGGGTCACTTTTTGCTCACCAAACGCATAGAGAATGTCATTATAAATCACAATGTCTTTAAATTTATAATTTACCGATTTCACCAAAACAGGCTCTGCAGGATCTGTGGTATCAAAAATTTTCAATTCATCATCACAAATAATCAAATACTTCTCATATAAGGCCAAGCCACGAGGATATGTTAAATTACGCTGATGTATAAGCAAAGGATTTTTTAAATCGGCAATTTCATAAACCATCAAAGTATTCAAATTATTTCCGCATCCAGTGTTTGAATGCAAGGTTACAAATGCGTGTGTTTCATTCGCTACAACGGGGTCACAGGCTGTAAAATGTTCTGCTTGCGACAAATATTTTGGGTTTTCTGGATTAGATACATCATATATAAACATCCCATTTCTAGAACCCATAAACATTAGGTTTTCTAATGAATAAATGGTTTCTATATCTCTACCAATCACCACATCATTCACTTTCACAGGATTATTTGTATCGCTAATCTGAAAAACGTGTAATGTTTGATAATCTACGGTATATAAATAGTTGCCTTTGATGGCAAAAACAGCCATTGATCCACCTTTTCCAACACCCTCAGAAGTTGGAGCATTGGCACCATCTGAACCATCGCTACTACAAAATGACAGAGCAAAACAGGTAGCAAGAACCCAACTAAATTTTAAAATTTTCTTCATAGCTAACTTATTTCCAATCAACAATAATTTCATTTTCGCCCACTTGATGTTGCCAACCATCTGGACTTAGTTTTTGCGGAAAAGCATTCTGAATTCGCTTGTGAACAGTAACTTCGTTATTATTGAAGCTAATTGCTACTAAATCTACCGCTTGATTGATGTAAATCGTGTTGTTTTTTATAGCCATATCAGTTGCACCAGGCGCATACAAAAAACCGGTTAACTGCGGCGCATTCGGGTTGGAATTATCATAAATATGAAAACCTTTATTTTCATCAGTAATAAATATAAAGGAATCTTTTACATAAATTTTTCCCGCTTTTATCATGGCCCTTGGCTCACTCATACCTATCGAACCTTCTAATTGTGCACGCGATAAGGTAATAGGCGTGTATTGTGAATATCGTGGTTCAGGAAAATCGTCCACTCCGCTCGTGTACCAGCAACTTTGCAACAACAACATCGCTAGAAAAGAAAAAATAAACCGATATTTTTTTAAGTTTTTCATTGTTTATAAGTTGTAATTTTGGTTAAAAATATAAAATAATTTTACATATTTGATTTTTTATTTGTTAAATTTTGTATTTCATCTCTTAGTTTAGCAGCTTGAATAAAATCTAAATTTTTTGCTGCCTTTTCCATTTCTTTGCGCTTGTCCTTAATTGCCTTATCAATATCTTTTGTAGAGTAGTATGCTGTTTCTTCCTCTGCTACTGTTTTTAATTCGGTTTGCTGTTCGTAGGTTTTGAATTGATCTGCGAGTGATTTCTCAATTTTTTTGTTCAACGCTTTTGGTTTTAAACCATGTTTTTCGTTAAATGCCATTTGCTTACTTCTTCTGTAAGTCGTTTCATCGATTGTTCGCTTCATACTATCGGTGATTTTATCGGCATACATAATCGCTTTACCATTAATATTTCGTGCGGCACGCCCCACAGTTTGCGTAAGTGATCGGTTGCTTCGAAGAAATCCTTCCTTATCTGCATCTAGAATAGCCACTAATGAAACTTCAGGCAAATCGAGTCCTTCGCGCAAAAGATTCACACCAATAAGCACATCAAATAAGCCTTTTCGAAGGTCTTGCATAATTTCAATTCGTTCCAAAGTATCAACATCGGAATGAATGTAACGGCAACGAATCCCTATCTTCGTGAAATGCTTGGCTAATTCTTCAGCCATTCGCTTGGTGAGTGTAGTAACTAAAACACGTTCGTCTAAATCCACCCGTTGATGAATCTCTTCAACTAAATCATCGATTTGATTTTGACTAGGACGCACTTCAATAATCGGATCTAACAAACCAGTAGGGCGAATGACTTGTTCCACATAAATACCTTCCGATTTTTGTAATTCGTAATCTGCTGGGGTAGCCGAAACGTATAGTACTTGATTCTGCAATGCCTCAAACTCTTCAAATTTTAACGGTCTGTTGTCCATTGCTGCAGGCAAGCGAAAACCATATTCTACCAAATTTTCTTTTCTTGATCGGTCGCCGCCATACATGGCATGTACCTGCGAAACCGTAACGTGGCTTTCATCAATCACCATTAAATAATCTTTGGGAAAATAATCAATTAAACAAAATGGACGTGTTCCAGGCTCGCGACCATCTAAATAGCGCGAATAGTTTTCAATTCCCGAGCAATAACCTAACTCACGTATCATTTCTAAATCAAAATTGGTGCGTTCTTCTAACCGCTTGGCTTCTAAATGTTTTCCGATTGATTTAAAATACTCCACTTGTTTAACCATGTCTTGTTGGATTTGCCAAATGGCATTTTGAAGAACGTCTGGAGAAGTAACAAACATATTAGCTGGGTAAATACTAAGCAATTGGTATTTTTCAATCACTTTTGATGTTTTGCTATCAAAAGACTCAATTGCTTCGATTTCATCACCAAAAAAATGGATACGGAAGGGGTCATCTGCATAACTTGGATATACTTCAACAGTATCTCCTTTTATCCTAAACGTACCATGAGAAAACTCTGCTTCGGTTCGTGAATAAAGCGATTGCACCAATTGTTGTAAGAACTTCGTACGCGAAATAATTTGATCTTGTTCAATAGTAACTACATTTTTTTGAAATTCAGTTGGATTTCCGATACCATACAAACACGATACAGAAGCTACGACCAACACATCTCTTCGACCAGAAAGGAGGGAAGAAGTGGTACTAAGCCTCATTTTCTCTAAATCTTCATTGATTGATAAGTCTTTTTCAATATAGGTTCCCGTAACTGGCAAATAAGCTTCGGGTTGATAATAGTCGTAGTACGATACAAAATATTCAACTGCGTTATTTGGAAAGAATTGTTTAAACTCTGAATACAATTGAGCAGCCAATGTTTTGTTATGCGCTAATACCAAAGTGGGCTTTTGTACTTCTTGAATCACATTTGCTACCGTAAAAGTTTTTCCTGAACCCGTAACACCTAAAAGCGTTTGGTAAGGTTCATTATTTAAAATACCTTCTGAAAGACTTTTTATAGCTTGCGGCTGGTCGCCCATGGGTTTATAATCGGATACTACGTGGAATTTCATAGTTTAGTTTTCTTTTTTTACAAATATAGGAATAAAAAAAAGAGAGGCATAAACCTCTCTTTTTATTAATATATATAAACTAAATTAGTTTACTTTGAAAGTTACTCTTCTAGCGAATTTAGAAGTAGTTTTGTTTGCACCGTCGAATGAAGAATCTTCACCGTTAGCAGTAGTTTTAATTCTAGAGCTAGAAATTCCAGCTTGTTCTAAAATTTTAGCTACGTTTTTAGCACGTTTTTCAGATAAACGTTGGTTGTAAGATGCATTACCAACTGAGTCAGCAAAACCGTTTACATCAACAGTAGCACTTGGATTAGAACGTAAATATGTAACTAAGAAATTAGTAGCTTCTGCGTTTTTAGGAGTTGATTTATCAAAATCAAAATAAACAGCCACATAACCTTGGTTGATCAAATCTTTAGCTGTGTTTGAATCAGCAGAAGAGAATGTATCACCTTTCTTAGCATATCTTGAATCGAAATAATCTTCGTAAGAATCTGGAATACCGTTTTTGTTTAAGTCAATTGAACGACCTTTAGTATCCACCATGTTTCCAGCTGGAGTGTTTGGTTCTAAATCTAAATAGTCAGCAACACCATCGTTATCAGAGTCGATCATTTTGTTTTCGATATCTGTAACACGGTTTTCTAATGCTTCAACTCTGTTAGTTAAACCATCGTTTGCGTACCAGTCAGCATGTTGTTCGTTTTTCCCTAAATAGAAAGATAAACCTAAAGTAGCATTATACAATGTACCATTGAAAGAACGATCCATTTCTTGATCTGCCACAGAATAACCGTCAAAAGTATAGTTTTGACTGATGTTGTTGATCATACTGAAATCAGCATTTAATGCAACACGGTTACCCAATCTAATTTGACCAGTTAAACCTATAATAAAGTTAACCATTTCATCTTTACCAGTAAAGCTAACCACATCGTCTTTACCAGCTTGCATCCAAGAGTAACCAACACCAGTGTGACCTTGTAAACCTAAAGTTCTAGTCCACTCTTCGAAGTTCATAATACGTCCTAAGTTTGCAACACCTTGTAAATTTACACGGTTGTATTTCGTTCTGAAGTATTGTGACTCATCTCCGTTTTTCATGTAGTCATAACCGTAATCAGCTTTAATACCGAATTTGTTATTAAACATGTATCGAACACCAGCATCAGCGTGAAAAAATTGTGGGAAGGTTTCACTGTAGTAACCAGGTGTCATTGGTTGAGATGGTTTTGTAATACCTCCATTAACATCAAAAGACCATTTGTTGTAAGGTAACCCTTCTTGAGCATTCATATTAGAAAAACCTAATACTGCAGCGATTAAAGGTAAAGTTATTTTTTTCATAAAACTTTTTTTTTAAATTATTAGTAAAACAGAATACTCGTATTTATAAATTTTTGGTAAAATTAATATATTTTTACGAATTACCAAATTTTATTTAATTTTTTAGCCATTTATAGTCTGAATAAAAAGTTCCAAAAGGCAGGAGGGAAGCTATTAAAATTAATCCTAACTTCTTGAAAGACCAATTATACTCGAACTTTAGATAAATTGCTAACACAATGTATAGAACAAAAAGCATGCCATGGATCATTCCCAAAGGATACAATAATTGTTGATACAATTCTGGATTATTTGGTTTGTTGTATAACATATTGTAGAATAATGTTATATAAGAAATTCCTTCTAAAGCGGCTATTATTCTAAAAAATTGTAACATTTTTAAAATTGTTGAAATTGTACATTATATTCTTTTAAATCTGCAACATTGTGCTTGTTGTCTAGATCTAACATTAAAGACATAAAATAGTTAAAGCTTTCACTAGCAGTGTTTTCTGAGTTGATTTCCATTTCATCTTCAATTGGTTCATCAGATGGTATATTTACCAGAAAATCATTGTTTTCTTCAATATGCTCGTAAGCTAATCGCAAAGCTTTTACTAAAAATGGTTTTTCTTCAAGTAAAGCAAATTCTCTCAGTTTTTTTAATTCTGGAACTAAATTGTCAGCTACAATTCCGTTTGCTACAACATCTGCTTGCAAGGCTTTGATAATCTTCTGTGCGTTTGAATTTTCCACTTGTATATTTTTTAAAACTGTGCAAAAATAATGATATTTGTTGAATTTAAAAAAACTATATCATTTAATTATGTATATTAATTGAATGATAATATATATTATGTAAAATAGAATCTGTATTTTAACATTTTTATACAAAATATTATGTACGCATTAATCATAAGCTTGCTCTCGTCATTAGCTGTCGGTTTTTATATTAAATATCTGAAAATCAAAAATATAAAAGATTTATTTTTGTTCGTTTTTGCAAATTATATTGTTGCAATTGTTTTAACATTCGTACTTTTTAATGCGCAAATCAATACTACAAACATCATCAAGGCATTTTCGGTAAACACAGTTGTTTTAGGAATGTTAATGCCAACTATTTTTTATATCCTCAACAAATCTTTGCAATTATCTGGTTTAGCCAAAACTGATATTTTTCAAAGAATGTCGCTTATTATACCGGTATTGCTGAGTTTTTTTATTTTTAATGAAATTTTCACATGGAACAAACTTGTCGCAATTGCCTTATCTTTTATTAGTATAGTGTTGCTTTTGTATAAAAAATCCACAAAAGATGGAAAATTCAACATTATTTACCTTTTAGCAGTTTTCATAGGATATGGAATAATTGATACTTTATTTAAAATTTTAGCCACCAATAAAACCATACCTTATATTGTATCACTATTTGTAATATTTATAATTTGCGGTTTTGTTTCTTTATTATACTTGCTTTTTAGCAAAGGAAGTGCACATTTTAAAAATTTCTTGTATGGAACTTTACTAGGTCTTTTAAATTTCAGCAATATCTATTTTTATATGAAAGCTCACAAAATTTTCTTTGAAACCCCTACTCTAGTATTTATCACTATGAATTTGGGTGTAATAATCGGCGGAACGTTTATAGGAAAATTTTATTTCAAAGAAAAAATATCTAAATCCGCTTTAATAGGTATATTTACAGCAATAATTAGCGTTGTTTTATTAGCATTAATCCAACTTCATATTCTTTAAATAATGAAATATCCACCAAAAATATTTGTTACTGTTGATGTAGTTTTATGTCGAAAGATTGATAATCAGTATGAAATTTTGCTCATTCAACGATTAAATGAGCCTTTTCAAAATTATTGGGCGTTGCCAGGCGGTTTTGTAGATGAAAACGAAGAATTGGAAGCGGCAGCCAAACGAGAATTATTCGAAGAAACCGATATACAACTTTATCAAGTAAAACAAATAAAAGCTTACGGAAGCCCACAACGCGACCCCAGAAGCCACACTATATCTATTGCTTTTTATGGGGAAATTGATAATTTGGCGGTAGCAAAAGCGAAAGACGATGCTAAGAATATAAAATGGTTTCCCATCCATGAACTGCCCGTTTTAGCATTTGATCATGCAGAAATAATTCGCGATGCAGAGGAAAAGTTTTTAATTCGATAAACGATTCTTTATAGATTGACATTTTGTTTAATGTATATTTCAGTTGCTCCTAAACCGTATTTGCGGTAGTTGGCATCTTGAAAAGTAATTTCGGGATATCGACCAAACAAATACTCTAATTCGGTTTTCAAAACCCCCTCTCCCATTCCATGGATAAAAACTATTTTGGGAATGCGGTTTGCAATAGCAAATTCTAATTGCCTACGAGCGGTATCAACTTGAATATTCAGAATATCGAAATTGGTTAAGTGTTTAAAACTTTTTACAAGCTTTTCAATATGCAAGTCGATCTCTAAAACAACTTCGTCTTTTTTTGTTTTTTTATCGGTATTAACTCTGTGATGATTTTTAGTGATTTTTTGCATCTTGGCCGACTCAATAGCTCCGTAGCTTGACCCTTGTTTTATCAAAAAATCATCTACAGCAGGAATTAGTTGATGCAAAAAGTACGAAAGTTCAAATCCATCATTTGTTAAAATAACGGCTTCGTTGTTATTTATTTGTACAACTTTCCCCTTAAAATTTTCATCTAAAACTTCTACGAAGCTTCCAATTTCAATATTATGATTCATGGTTTGTATCGTTGTTATCTTTATCAAAATTACTCGGTGTTTTGTTTAATAAATCTTTCATAACAAAGAAAAAAACAATAATTGCAATTATTTGTACATATAAATTGGGTTTGGCAAGTGTTTGTTCCACTAGCGCCCAAATCATTAATGCAAATGCAACCACATAAAGAATAATTTTCATAGAAAAACTTTTTTCAAAGATAAGAAATTTATACTTTCGAGAAAAAATCTGAAGCAAAATGGAAGAATACATGTTGCCTTGCATGCACAAAAAACTTTTTGGCGTAGAATGTATGGGGTGCGGCACGCAAAGAGCTGCTTATATGGTTACTCAAGGTGATTTTGTTGGAGCTTTTAAAATGTATCCGGCTATTTATACTACTGCTTTGTTATTTGCATTTATCTTGTTGCATTTTATTGACAAGAAAAGAAAATACCATAAAATAATTATTTTTCTAGCGATACTCAACGCAATTATTATGGTATTTGCTTATATTTACAAACGAATATAAATTTTAACTTTTAAAATAACTATGGAAAATTATCAAAACCCAAGTGATCCGCAAAATTATCAAAACTCTGGTTTTAACAATGGAAACAATAATATAGTTCCCTCAAACTTACCAAACGCAACAGCCGTTTTAGTTTTAGGTATTTTATCTATCATTGGATGTTGTTTTTATGGTATAGGTGTTGTTTTTGGAATTATCGCATTAGTTTTAGCAAGCAAGGATATGAAATTATATAAAAGTAATCCAAATGCTTACACGAACTATTCAACGTTGAATACGGGTAGAATTTTAGCAATTATTGGAATTGTATTATTTATAGTTTCGATTATAATTTTATTAGCAATGGGATCTATTGTTGGTTGGGATGCTTTATTCAATGAAGAATTAGCAAAACAACGCATGGAAGAATGGATGCAACAAAATCAGTAATCAAATGATGATTAGAAAATAAAATTTAAAGAGGCTGTCCAAAAAGGGCAGTCTTTTTTTTATGCGGCTAATTTTTGATAGTGAAAATTTTGATGATTATTTTTAGTTGAAGAAAATTCTTGATGCTTAAAAATGAAAATTTCAATTTCAAAAATCATTTTTGAACCTCGTTTTGCGGTTTTTACAACAATTTTCTTAGAAGTCGCTCCTTTAGCCACCATTTTTCTAAAATTATGTCCAAGAGCCATCAGTAGAAATTCTAATTCTACTTTTTCTAATCCTTTGAATGTAAATCTGTTAAATTTATTATTGCTTTTGAGTTGACCAAAGACAGCTTCTACTTCTATCGGGCGTTTGCTTCGGTGTTTTAAACCTTCTTCGCTAGTTAATAATGTTTTAGCCTTGTGTTTTAATTCATTTAATCGGTGGTTGACTTCTATTTTTCGGTTGCCTTTTGCATTGAAACATTCCCCTCGAAGCGGACAATTGTTGCAGTTTTTAGCTTGATAATAAGACACTTGCGATTCGTATCCGTTGCTCGAAATTCGTTTGCCTTTGCCTATATTTTCCATTCGTTGACCCATCGGACAAACGTAAAAATCTTGTTCTTGGTTATAGAATAAATTCTGAACCAAAAACGGATTGTTTTCCATCTTCTTTTTCTGTTCTGCATGAAAATAATTATACTTCACATACGCTGTAACGCTCTTATTTTCAAGCATTTCGTAATTCTCCTCACTTCCGTATCCTGCATCGGCAACCACTTCTTTGCTTTGTTTTTTGTAAGCATTTTCAAAACCTTCCAAATGAGATTCTAAAGTGGTGGTGTCACCAGGTTTTTGATGGATAGAGATGTGTGTAATAAACTGGTTTTCAGTTGAAATCTGCGTATTATAAGCCGGTTTAAGCTGTCCGTTTTTCATGTGATCTTCCTTCATCCGCATAAAAGTAGCGTCGGGGTCGGTTTTGCTGTAAGAATTCCTATCGCCTAAAGTTTCTAGGTCTTTTTCGTATTTTTCTAATTTTGGAAGATGCTCATCCTGAAGTTTTTGTAGCTCTTTTGCCTGTTTTTTGGTAGGTTCTTTTAGTTTTTTGTTCAATTCAGATAACTTCTCTTTTAGTTCTTCGGAATTGATTTTTTTGGGCAGTTCTTCCTTGTTAAGTTCTTGATTATCTGATTGAATACTGTTTTCAATATCTGAAAGAATCGTATTGATTTTAACTTCTAATTTTTCTTTGTACTTTTCCACAGAACCCCGCCAAACGAAGGTGTATTTATTGGATTTTGCCTCAATTTTTGTGCCGTCAATATACTGAATATCAAGGCTGATGTAGCCCAATTCTACCAGCATTTTCACCACTTCGGCAAACAAATCTTTGATTTTCTCCTTCAAAATTTTCCCTCTAAATTCGTTGATGGTTCTAAAATTTGGCGTAGAATTTCCCGAAATGTACATAAAATGAATGTTTTCGGTAAGGGCTTTGGCGATTTTTCTACACGAATAAATGTTGGACAAATAGCTGTAAAACAACACTTTAATCATCATTCTCGGATGATATGCAGAGCAACCTCCGCCTAAGTAAAGATTTGTAATATCGCTGATATCCAATTGATTAACCACCGAATCCACCAACCGAACGGGGTGGTCTTCTGGAATCAAATCAAAAATATTGATAGGGAAAAGTTCTGGAGAGTTGCCTGTTTGATTTTTAAATGTTACCTTAGCCATAGTTGGGTTTTTTGTTCAACTCTAAAATACGAATTTTTTAGAGAAAACACAACAAAAAAAGGGCTGCCCAAACTTTTTGGACAGCCTCTTTTTAGTATCCTAAAACTTCAAATATTTGAGCTAAAATTAAATTCTTACGCTTTTCGTAGTCTGCTAAAGCATCACTTTCTAATGAAGTATAAGTTCGAAGCGAAAAATAAATCGGTTTACTTTGTTTAAGATAAATACCCACTGTCCAATCTATTTTTTTTCCTAAGTAGCTCGTTGTTGTGGTATGAAGGGCTAACTGTTGATTTGCCAGAAGTTGATTGAATAAAAATTGCTGGCTTTTTTTATGAAAGGGTAATTTATTGTCGTGCAAATCTATCAGAAATAAAATCATAGAATTTGGATTTGTAAAAGCTGCATAGTTCCAAAAATACTCCCATTCATTATTTTTAACTTCTTTCAGAAATGAAGCGTTTTTAATATTGTTCTCATAACTTTCAGATGATAATTTATCTTTTAACACATTAAAATACCAATCATTTTGATTTTTTAAAGCATCAATCAAATTGGTATCGGCATTCCACTCGGACATTCTTCCTTCAAATGAAGATCTTTTTACACCATCCCATTTTAGTTTTTCATTTACATCAATTTTAAAAATCTTTTCTTCTAATCCTACCAAAGCTTGCCACAAATGAAAATGTGCACCCGCCGGTGTATTGTAAAAAGGTTCACTTTCTGTGTTAAAAAGCCATTCATCTTTGTTTTCGTCATAAATCACAATTGCACCATTTATATTATTGGCCTTAAAATAATAATCTAAATAGCTTTGAGCTTTTGCATTAAAAAAGATAAAAAAAATAAAAACTGCTGTAATTGATCTCATTCGTTGATTTTTTTTTCAAAAATATAAAAAGTAGTACGAAGAATGGAATTGTTTCTACAAAAACATTTAATTCAAAGATATTTCATTAATTTTGCACTATTATTTACAAGCAATGAAATCAGCCTTTTATACTATTTTTTTCTTTATATTTTGTGTCTCCAATGCACAGATTCCCACATATTATCAATCAATTAATTTATCTTTGAAGGGTGATGCTTTAAAAAACGAACTTGCAACTTTAATTACTAACACACATACAACGGATTTAATTTATTCGCCCCAAGTTTGGGATGTTTTAAAAGATGCAGATGTGGACCCAACAGATAACAATAAAATTTTACTGATTTATGGTTGGAACGATACTGATTTAATAAAAAATAATGATTTAACGCGCGATAGAAATGCAAGTTGTCATAGTGCAAATTGCGACAATAAATGGGTGCGCGAACATGTGTTTCCTCGATCAAAAGGTACACCCAATCTAGAATTTGAAGGTCCGGGTGCTGATGCACACCACCTGCGTGCTGCTGATTATGATCGTAATAGTTTAAGAAGTAATTTTAAATTTATTGCAAACCCCACTTCATATATCACCTATTCCCGTGTAATTCAGCAAAATGGTATCGAATATTTTTATCCTGGAAACCAGTGGAAAGGCGATATTGCCCGAATGATTATGTACATGTATGTGCGCTATGGTAATCGCTGCCAACCTGTAAATGTTGGTCATGGTTCAACTTCATTTTCGCTGTATGGTGATATGCCAAACATTTTTTTACAATGGAATGTAGAAGATCCGGTTTCGGCACATGAAATAAACCGAAATGAAACTATTTACAATGCCCAAGGAAACCGAAATCCGTTTATTGATAATCCTTATCTAGCTACCCTAATTTGGAACGGACCGATTGCCGAAAACAAATGGAACAGTTTAAGCTTGACGAATGAAAACTTGAATGTGGTAAAGGTGTATCCTACCTACACTTCAGACTTTGTTACTATAGAGAGTGACTCAGAAAGTTTTATCTATAAAATTTTTGATGTATCAAACAAGTTGATCGAACAAGGAATTAATGAAGAAAAAATTAACGTTTCACATTATGCAAACGGTATTTATTTTTTAAATATTTCAATAGAAAATCAGTCAAAAACGTTTAAGATTATAAAAAAATAAACCGCAAATTTAATTGCGGTTTATTTAATTAAAACTAATCCTCCCTACTTCCATCGTCTGCCATACGAACCATTTTGGGTGTAAAAGTAGCCACCACATCAATTAAATGTTCTTGGGCTTGCATCACCTGATGAATATCTTTATAAGCCATTGGAGCTTCATCTAAACCCGCACCAATTAAAGTAACGTTATGGTCTTTTAAAATGGCTTTGAAATCGGTTTTAGTAATTTCTTTTTTCGCTTGGGTTCGGCTCATTTGTCGTCCGGCACCGTGCGATGCAGACTGAATGGCTTCTGGTGCACCTTTTCCACGAACTAAAAAACCAGGTGCTGTCATTGATCCCGGAATTATCCCCATTACATCCTTGCTGGCAGGTGTGACTCCTTTTCGGTGAACAATCACTTCTTCGCCGTTCCACTGCTCTTTCCACGCAAAATTGTGATGATTTTCAACTTTAGCTAAAACTTTAGCTCCTAAAGCTTTTTGCATTTTTAAATGAATCACTTCATGGCAAGCCGAAGCGTAATCGCCAGCCAAATTCATTGCCAGCCAATATTCTTGACCTTCGGTTGAATTCAAATCAAAATAGGCTAGGTTTTTAGCTTCGCGTGGCAATTTGCAAACTTTCTTTGCCAATTGGGTATAATGACTGGCAATAGTAGCGCCAAAACCTCGTGAACCTGAATGGGTTAATAGGGCAACATATTGGCCTTTTTCAATATTGAGCATTTCGTCGCGCTCTGAAAATTCAATAATACCAAATTCCACAAAATGATTGCCACCACCAGAGCTTCCTAATTGTGCCCAAGCTTTATCTTTTAAACTTTTTAAAAACGGATTTTCGTGGAACAATTGATTTTCTAAAACTTCGTGATCCAATCGGTATTGTCCTTTAAAACCATTTCCTGCACCAAAATTTGATTGTGCGATTAATTCGCGTTTAAATTTCGATTGGTTTTCTTCAAAAAAAGAGGCTTCCATATCGTAAATTGAAAGTGCCATTCTGCACCCAATATCCACACCTACTCCATACGGAATAATGGCATTTCGGGTAGCCAAAACACCGCCAATTGGCAATCCATAGCCTTGATGTGCATCGGGCATTAAAGCTCCGGCTACCGAAACAGGCAGTTTCATCGCAACTTCCATTTGTTTTTTTGCACCTTCCTCGATATGTTCGTTTCCAAAAACGGTATATTCTTTTGGTTCAGTCGCTAGTGGAATAGTAGCACTGTCTATTTCGTTTTGCAATGCAATAATCTGCTGTGCCAATGGATAAAATTCTGATGTTTCAAAGGTTTCATGTGGGTTATCAATAAGTTTTTTTAAAATATTTAATACCTCGCCTTTGTTTAATGCACCCTGATAATTCTCTAAAAAGTGTAATGTTTTTCCTAAAATGATATTTTCTTCAAAACCTATACGCAATAGGTCTTTTCCTGTTATTTTTTTCATAATTAATTGTATTTTATTTTGTAAAAATTTGCTTCAATTCAGAAACAATATTATCTCTGCCCGAAACGGAAATAGTATTTATTTTTTCTGCTATTTTTTCGATATATTCCATTTCTTTCAATTTATAGAGCATTTGATTTTCGTCCATCAATTTTGCCGTATTTAACAAACTTCTTGTTGAAGCTGTTTCTTCACGACGCATAATACTGTTTGCTTGTGCTTTCTTCTCAGCAATCAAAACTTGATTCATGATATCCCGAATTTCTCCAGGCAGAATAATGTCCTTCAAACCTGTGTCAATTATTTTAACACCTAATCTGTTTACTTTCTGCATGATTTCAAGCGAAATAGTTTCGGCTATTTTACTTTTTTGATCCATTAATTCATCAAAAGTCATTGTTCCAACTAATGTTCGCAAAGCCATTTGTACAATTATATACAATTGGTTTTCAAACTCTTTATTTTCTGCAAATGCTTTAACAAAATCAACAATCTGATATTGAATTGCAAAATTTAAACGAAGTTGAACTTTATCTTTTGTAAGAATTTCTTGTCCGTTCACTTCCATATTTTGCTGACGTGTATCTCCTTTTACCGCAGTAATAACTTGCGAATTCTTCCACCAAAAATAATTACCAGTATCTAGTAATTCTACAAATTTACCATCTACAATTAACAAACCTTTTTCATAGGATTCGATACGATAATTTCTCACATATAAGTTTAATTGTGGCTTCTCTAAAATCACTTTTGATACTTCATTGGTGATGTAATTGGTTATTGAAATCTTCTGAAATTGAAACGGATTTTTATCTTTCCAGAAAGCATAAACTCCAGCAGTTAAAACGGAATCAAAAACATTGTTTTGAAATTTCAACACCAATTCATCGTCTGCAACAGTAATTATTTCTAAATAATTTTTCAAATGGTCATTATCAAAAATTCCTTGATATAATTTGGGAAATTCTTGGCTTGTATTAAATTTCTCTATTTTTTCACCTAAGAAAAACCAATAAGTACCAGCAAATAAAACATTCACAATTTTTTTGTTCTTAATGACTAACGCAGCTTCTTGTTCGTTTAATGTAATTTTTTTCATATTTATCATTTTTTGTTTTCTTTTAATAAGTTCTTTTCAACTTTTTCCTTTTTTAAATGCGGAATAAAGAAAAAGATGTAAGCTACTCTATATCTTTATAATAAAATTTACTATTTACATTTTATGTATCAGATATATTTCCAAACAGCAATTTTCAGTATTCAAGCTTTAAACAAAGTGATGATTTATATAAATAATTCAACTGAAAAGGATGAAAAGAACTTTGGTGCGATTTCTTTTACAAGTAATCAACTTTCAAAATGTGAGGAATTCACCTCATTGCAACCGGGCGCAACTTGAGTAAAGTCAAGTTTGGGATTCGAACCCAATTTTATCCTTGTTCTATCCAACTGAACTACTTTCATTTCTGAAAGGTGGGATTTGAACCCACGACCGAGGAAACTTGTTGAAAGTTTGCATATTCAGCATACGGTTTCCCGCACTACGATGCCATTTGAAACATCAGAATAGAAATATTTATTACTTTCAACATCACAAAGATGCAACTGTCACTACGCAATCAAAATGCGCAAATGAAAAAAAAATTAATTTATTTTTAAAAAACTAATTATCAATTAGATAATACTATAAAAAAAAATTCTATTATTGTTTTTATATTTAACTACGCAACTAAATTGCGTAATTAATGATATATTTACCTGATTTTTAATACTAATTGGTCATGGCTACTAACAAATCTGCGTTAATTCGCTATAAAACAATCAATCAATGTTTGCAAAACCGCTTTAGAAAGTGGACGCTGGAAGATTTAATGGAAAAGGTATCCGATGCATTGTATGAATTTGAAGGCATTACAACCGGTATTAGCAAACGCACCATTCAGGCCGATATACAGTTTATGCGCAGCGATAAATTGGGATACAATGCCCCAATTGTGGTTACCAATCGCAAATTTTATAGTTATGAAGATCCGGAATATTCAATTACAAAGTCGCCGATAAAAGAGGAAGACGTTCATAAAATGAAGGAAGTTGTATCACTTTTAAAGCAATTTAATGGTTTTCAATATTTCGATGAAATGAGCGAACTTATTGCTAAATTGGAAAACAACATCTATAAATCTTCCAAGAAAACACCAAATTATATTCAGTTTGAAGATAATAAACAGTTAAAAGGAATCGCTCATCTAAGCCGGCTATACAAGGCTATTCTGAATAAAAAACCACTTTATATTGAGTATAAATCGTTTAAATCAAAACAAGCTATAAAAGAAATTTATCATCCATATTTGCTGAAAGAATACCGCAACCGTTGGTTTTTAATCACTCGAAGCAATAAAGAAAAACTTTTGGTTACTTTAGCTTTAGACCGTATAGAGGCCTTTTATGAATTGGAAGCTTCTGCTTTCAAACCTTACGAAGGTATCGATTTTGAAAGATATTATAGCGAATGTATTGGTGTAACACGTTCGGAAAAAGATCGACCGCAAAAAATTATTTTAAAATTTAATGTGAAAAATGCGCCCTATGTAAAAACCAAACCCATTCATCATTCGCAACAAATCCTTCAAGAAAATGAAAATGGAATTGTTATACGAATAGACGTGATTCCTAATTTTGAACTAGAACGTGAAATCTTAGGTTTTGGAGAAAATGTGATGGTTTTAGCACCCAAAAAGCTAAAAAAACAAATCAAAAACCGCATACACAGAACGGCTACAATGTATCAGATAGAGGAAATGTAAAAAAAATCCCGAAGATAACAACCTTCGGGATTTTGTATATTTAAATAGCTCTATTCGGATCAAAAGATTCTAAATATTGTGCCACTCTTTGAACAAATTGTCCGCCTAAAGAACCATCAACCACTCGGTGGTCATAAGAATGTGACAAGAACATTTTTTGACGAATACCTATAAAATCACCTTCTGGAGTTTCGATAACAGCAGCTACTTTTCTAATAGCCCCTAATGCCAAAATTCCTACTTGCGGTTGATTGATAATTGGTGTTCCAAAAACAGAACCAAACGTTCCAACGTTGGTAACAGTGTATGTGCCGCCTTGTGTGTCATCTGGTTTTAATTTTCCGTTTCTTGCGCGATTTGCTAAATCGTTAACTGCTTTTGCCATTCCTACCAAATTCAACTGATCGGCATTTTTAATTACTGGAACAATTAAATTTCCGTTGGGCAAAGCTGCCGCCATTCCCAAATTGATGTTTTTACGTTTAACGATGTAATCACCATCAACCGAAATATTCATCATAGGGAAATCTTTTAATGCTTTTGCAACAGCTTCCATAAAAATAGGTGTAAATGTAAGCTTCTCTCCTTCTCTCTTCTCAAAAGCATTTTTATTTTTATTTCGCCAATTCACGATATTTGTAACGTCTACTTCGATAAACGATTGCACGTGCGCAGAAGTTTGAACCGATTGCATCATGTGGTGCGCAATCATTTTACGCATACGATCCATTTCTACAATTTCGTCTTGTCCGTTCACAGAAACTGGTGCTGCTTTGCTTGCTACTGGTTGTGTTGGCTGAACAGAAGCCGCAGTTTGCTGAACAGGAGCTGCAACTGATTGTGAACCTCTGTTTTTAACGTAATCTAATATATCTGTTTTGGTAATTCTTCCGTCTTTTCCGGTACCGTTGATTGCTTCTAGTTCGGCAATAGAAACACCTTCTTCTTTTGCAATATTTTTTACTAAAGGCGAGAAAAATTTATCTGAAGAACCGAAATCTGCAACTGCAACTGTTTCTTGTGCCACTGCAACTGTTTTTTCAACTTTTTCTACTGAAACTTCCTCGTTTGCTGGTACATTATTAGCTGGTGCAACATCGGCACCCTCTGTTTCAATGATTGCAATTGTTTGTCCCACTTGCACTACATCATCTTTCTGAAACAAAATTTCCACGATTTTTCCGCTTACTTCTGTCGGCACTTCGCTATCAACTTTGTCGGTTGCTACTTCAACAATTGTTTCATCTTGTTCTACTGTATCACCAACGTTTTTTACCCAATTTGTAATGGTTGCCTCTGCAACACTTTCACCCATTTTAGGTAATTTTAATTCAAACTTTGCCATATTTCTAATAAAAAGTTGTGTATAGATTAAAGTAGTACAAAAGTAGTAAATTTTAAGAGTATTTTGCTGTTTATTTAATTTTTTTAATTTTTAGAAAGATAAAATTTCTCCCCTTCCATTTTTATCATTGCTTCCGATAAAAAAATCAGAGTTTATAGAACGAATTTTAAACGTTTTGTTTGCTTTTTGATTTTGATTGATAAAGGCTATGTAATCTTTATAGGAAATAGATTCGTTATCAATTAAAATTTCAATGTTTTTCTCAGGCTGATTTATTGTTTGAATATCTTCTAAAAAATAAACCCAATCTAAAGGCTTATTAATTTTATTTACAACTTTTTGATAAAGCGCAGCATTGTTGGTTACCAATATATAGTGATTTATAGAATGTTGGTCACTGCTTTTTTCAGATTGTTTTTTTAAGGCAAACAATGCTATACCCATATTCATGACCGCATTGAACCAAGGTGATTTTTTAAAATGCTTTTTATAGAAAAACTGCATCGCTTCTTTAAACCGCAGCATATACTTTCCATCTTTAAGTGTACTTTCTCCTTTAAAATGAATTACAGTTGTTTTTGGAATGTAATAATTCTGTAAACCCGTTTTTGAAACCATATAACTTAAGTCGATATCATCTGCATACATAAAACATCCTTCATCAAACCCGCCTAATTCCATATACAAGTCGCGTTTCATAAACATAAAAGCGCCTACCAAAATAGCAACTTTTCCCATTTGGTTTTCAGATATATGCTGTGCGTAGTATGTATTAAACCATTTCGATTTGGGAAAGATTTTATATAACGAGGCTACTTTTGTGAAAGCAACCCAAGGAGTAGGAACACCCCGTTTGCTTTCAGGAAGAAATTTACCAGAGCCATCAATTAATTTACAGCCCAAAACCCCAGGATTTTCTAGTGTTTGATAGGTTTTTAACAAAATTTCAAATGTGTCTTCTGCAACGATTGTATCTGGGTTTAAAACACATATAAATTCACCTCTTGCATGATGAACTCCAATATTATTTCCCTTAGGAAAACCCAAATTTTCAGTCTGATACAAATAAATAACATCCGGAAATAATTGCTGTATCATTTCTTTTGATCCATCGGTTGAAGCATTATCCACAACAATAATTTCAGCCTTGATATTCTCAACAGCTTTTTGAACACTTTTTATACAAACTTCTAAAAAATGCTTTACATTATAATTTAAGATTACGACGGATAGTTGCATATTTTTTTATTTTACCACACTTAACTGTGCCTTTATAAAATCGGTTGTTAAATAGGTTAATAATTTACCCAACATGTTATCTGCTGCTGTGCTAAAACTTGGTGAACCTTCGCATAAATGCAAATAAGATGCATTACTGCTTGTTGCGGTTTGATTTATAAACTGACGCGCTTCTGTAACAGAAAATCCACTGGGCGACATAGCGCTGCTTGGCGTGTTTTCAATAGCATCCACATCAATTTCGATACCATAAGGTTTGCTTTTTATCACACGCTGGATATTGTTGATACTGGTTTGAAAATCTTTCTCAAATCGAACTTTCACTTCTTCAAAGGTATAAAGTTTTAATCGTTCAGGTTGTTCTTTAAATTGATGCAACATAAATTTATTCAGGTAGTTTTCATGTGCACCAAACATACAATATGTGTTTAAAAATCCTTCGTGGAATGCGTAAGAAAATCCGTTACCGCTGTGTCTGCCTTCTAAAGCTCTAAAATCGGTGTGGGCATCAAAATTCACCACATTCACCGCAGCTCCTTTTGCTAGTGCCAAACCTTTTATATTTCCATAGGCATTGTTGTGCCCCCCACCTATCACAATGGCTTTTTTACCAGCTCGATGAATCAAAGTATTAAGATAGGTTACTTCTTTATCTATTTCCGAAACAATTTCAAACAAACGGTTTAATTGCCCAGGCTCAGATGGATTTAATTGCTGAATTTCTTCTTCATAAACCTTAAAATCAAAACAACCTATAACAGCCACATGATGTGCTTTTAAAAATTTGTTGTGTTGGATATTTAGGAAAACTGGTAGAAAAACATCCCAAGCATGCTTTTGCCCAATTCTTCCAAAATTGGCCTTAACACCGGCAAATTCTTTTATTCCATAAACAATAAACTTTGCATCGGTATTTTTAAGAAAATCGGCAAATTGTGCAGATTCTTGACTAGGAATGGCTATTTTTTCGCCAAATTTGGTTTCACCTTTTCTTAAAATTAAAAGTTTGTTTAATGCTGTTTTGTTAAAGTATTCAAAATTTTCCATCTGTTGTTTTATAAAATCGCAGTAAAATCAATATCTATAAGTATTATTTATATTATTTTAGAATTTAACATACGGTTTTTTATTTAAAATTAAGGAATTATTACTAACTTTGTAATAGGTAAATATATATCGATAAATTAATTTTCGATCTATAAAATCTTTTTCATAACTATTTTTTTTCACACCGTTTACTTTTGGTATTCGGTGTGTTTTTTTATTGTTTTTTTCCGTTTAAATATACAGTTTCTACTAAATCACTACCAAAATTATACGGAATTGCGTAAATGGAATGGATAGGTTTGGTAATAAAAAACGATGCTTTTTTGCCTTTTGTGATACTACCGTATTCGTTTTGAACTTCCAATGCATAAGCAGCATTTAAAGTAGCTGCGTTAAAAGCTTCCTCGGGGGTCATCTTCATTTTTATACAAGCGGTTGCCACCACAAAATTCATATTTCCGCTCGGTGTGGTTCCCGGATTATAATCTGATGCAATTACCAAAGGTAAATTGGCTTCTAGCATTTTTCGTGCGGGCGTGTAAGGAATCGATATAAAATACGAACAAGTGGGCAGTGCCACAGGAATGGTTCTTCCTTTTTGCAATGCCGCAATGTCTGCATCGGTTACAATTTCTAAATGATCCACAGACAATACGTTTTCTTCCACACACATTGCAACACCATTAATTGCTGTGAATTGATTTACGTGTATTTTTGCCTTTAAGCCATGTTTTGTTGCTGCTTGAATAATTTTTTGGGTTTCTTCTACGGTAAAATAGCCGGTTTCTAAAAAAGCATCTACATAATCTGCCAAGCCCGATTGTGCTATTTCAGGAATCATTTCATTGCAAATTGCAGTTACAAATCCTGATTGATTGCCTTTAAATTCTGGTGGAATGGCATGTGCACCTAAAAAAGTTGCTTTTATTTTAACGGGATACTTTTCTTGTAACTTTTTAATTACACGCAACATTTTCAATTCTGCTTCCAAGCTTAAACCATAACCCGATTTAATTTCAATAACGCCCGTTCCTAAAGCAATTAATTCTTCCAAGCGGTTTGCAGCATCGATATACAATTCGTCTTCAGAAGCCTTGCGCAATTTTTCTACAGAATTTAAAATACCACCGCCTCGTTGGTAAATTTCATCGTAACTTAAACCGTTAATTCGATCTACAAATTCTTGTTCGCGGTTGCCTGCATATACAATGTGCGTATGGCTGTCGATATAACTGGGCATAATCATTCTTCCAGAAACATCAACCGATTCATCATATTCGGCAGGTGCATTCTCCATAGCGCCATAATCTGCAATCAAATCATTTTCAACTACTAAAAAGGCATTTTTTATAGAAGGAAGTTCTTTCATTTGGCTTCCCTTTAAAATTTCGGTATTGTTTTCGCGAACCTGAAAAAGTTCTTTTATATTGTAAAATAAAGTTTTCATTTTTTTGTTTTGATTACTTTTCAAAGATAGATAGTTCTTACAAATTGGCATAAAAAAATCCGTTTCTTTTGAAAACGGATTGGTTTATTAAAAATTCGGACTTAAGTTGTATTTTTTGTAGAATGTATCGATAATAGTTACCACTTCGTCTGCGGTATCAACTACTTTTATCAAATTCATATCTTCGGGTGATGCGTTGAAATATTTTTCAAGCAACACGGTTTTTACCCAATCAATTAATCCCGACCAAAATTCAGAGCCCACCAAAACAATAGGAAATTTACCAATTTTTTTGGTTTGAATTAATGTAATTGCTTCAAACAATTCATCTAATGTTCCAAAACCACCCGGCATTACCACAAATCCTTGTGAGTATTTTACAAACATTACTTTTCGCACGAAAAAATAATCGAATTGCAGGTTTTTATCATGATCGATATAAGGGTTAAAATGCTGTTCAAAAGGCAAATCGATATTTAAACCAACCGATGGTCCACCGCCCAAGTGTGCCCCTTTGTTGGCTGCTTCCATAATTCCGGGACCTCCGCCCGAAATAACACCATAACCTGCTTTACTAATTTTGAAGGCAATTTCTTCTGCCAATTTGTAATAAGGATTATCGCTCTTTGTTCGTGCCGATCCAAAAATGGAAACACACGGCCCAATACGCCCCATTTTTTCATATCCATTTACAAATTCAGACATGATTTTAAAAATGGCCCAAGAATCGTTGGTCTTAATTTCGTTCCACGATTTTTGCGATAGTTTTTCTTTGATTCTGATATCTTCTTCTGATAAATTTTCTTCCATCTTTTTTGTTTGATTTGTTTAACGTTTAATATCTGTTTTAGGTTTTTTGATTCTAAAATCGATACCTATATTTCTAACTTAATTCTTTCTTTAAAAAACGTGCAGTATGGCTTTTTTTGCTTTTAGCAACTTGCTCTGGTGTTCCTTTTGCTACTACTTCTCCCCCATTTTTTCCGCCTTCGGGACCAATGTCAATAATGTAATCGGCCATTTTAATCACATCTAAATTGTGTTCAATTATCAAAACAGTATTTCCTTTATCAACCAACTGTTGCAAAACTTCCATTAACACGCGAATGTCTTCAAAGTGTAAACCGGTGGTGGGTTCGTCTAAAATATAAAACGTATTTCCGGTATCTTTTTTAGACAATTCACTTGCTAATTTTATACGTTGTGCTTCCCCACCTGAAAGTGTGGTGCTTTGTTGCCCTAAGGTTAAATAGCCCAAGCCTACATCTTGAATGGTTTTTACTTTTCGATATATTTTTGGAATATTTTCAAAGAAATGTACGCTTTCATCAATGGTCATATCCAAAATATCGGCGATTGATTTTCCTTTGTAACGAATTTCCAATGTTTCGCGATTAAAACGTTTGCCTTGACAAGTTTCGCATTCCACATACACATCAGGTAAAAAGCCCATTTCAATTGTTCGCAAGCCAGATCCTTCACAGGTTTCGCAACGGCCACCTTTCACGTTAAAACTAAATCGTCCGGGTTTGTACCCCCGAATGCTTGCTTCTGGCGTTTTGGTAAACAATGCACGAATTTCGGTGAAAACTTCGGTATAAGTAGCCGGATTGGAACGCGGTGTTCTTCCAATCGGACTTTGATCAATACCAATTACTTTGTCGATATGCTCTAAACCTTTTATTTTATCATAAGGTTGGGGCACTTTAACCGCATTAAAAAAATGTTCGTTTAAAATGGGATAAAGGGTTTCGTTTATCAACGTAGATTTCCCCGAACCCGACACGCCTGCCACGCAAATTAAAGTCCCCAAAGGAAATTCTACCGAAACATTTTTTAAATTATTCCCTTTTGCGCCAGTAAGTTTTAGTTTGTTTCCATTGCCTTTTCGTCTTTTTTCTGGAATAGGAATTTCTAGTTTTCCGTTCAGGTATTGCGCCGTAATGGTTTGTTCTTTTAAAAGTTGTTTTGGAGTGCCTGCACTAATGATTTGTCCGCCGTTTGCACCTGCTTTAGGTCCAATATCAATTACATAATCGGCTTCCACAATCATATCTTTGTCATGTTCTACCACCAAAACCGAATTGCCCACATCGCGCAATTGTTTTAAAGACGTAATTAGTTTTTCATTATCGCGTTGGTGCAACCCAATACTAGGTTCATCTAAAATATAAAGCACTCCGACTAACTGCGAACCAATTTGCGTTGCCAAACGAATGCGTTGTGCTTCGCCCCCTGAAAGGGTTTTTGAAGATCGGTTCAATGTAAGATAATTTAAACCCACATCGAGCAAAAAAGATAAACGCGTAACGATTTCTTTCACCACTTCACCGGCAATCATTTGCTGTTTGCTGCTCAGATGATTGTTTAAATCGCCAAACCATTCGCCTAATTGATCCAAATCCATTAAAGCTAAATCGGCAATATTTTGGTTATGGATTTTGAAATTCAATGATTCTTTTCGCAAGCGCGAACCGTTACATTCCGGACACGTAATTTCGTCCATAAAATCTCCCGCCCATCTTTTGATTGCTGCGGTTGGTGCATCATTGAACTGATTTTTAATAAAGTTTGATATTCCTTCAAAATCTATTTTATAATCTTTAGTGATACCCAAAATTTTCGATGATACAGAAAAGCTTTCCTTTCCTCCGTTTAATATCATATCCAAACCTTCTTTTGGGATGTTTTTGATAGGGTCTGAAAGTTTAAAATCGTAGCGTTGGGCAATAAGTTCTAATTGTTTAAAAATCCAGCTGCTTTTTTGCTCGCCAATAGGCAGTAAACCTCCAGATTTAATAGAAAGCTCATTATTTGGTATGATTTTTTTTAGGTTGATTTCATTAATCGTTCCCAAACCATTACAAACCGGACAAGCACCTTTGGGTGAGTTGAACGAAAAACTGTTTGGTTCAGGAATAGGATACGAAATTCCTGAGCTGGGACACATTAAATGACGACTAAAAAAACGGGAATTTTCGCTTTCATGTGGAAGCACCATTAAAATATCATCGCCATGATACATGGCTGTTTTAATGCTTTCTGCCAATCGTTTTTTTGTATCATCGGTGTCGTCAATGGCCAAACGGTCAATTACAATTTCTATATCGTGGGTTTTGTACCTGTCTAAACGCATTGCCGGAACAATATCGCGAATTTCACCATCAATACGCACTTTCACAAAACCTTGTTTGGCAATTTGTTCAAACAACTCGCGGTAGTGTCCTTTTCGCGAACGAATTACGGGCGATAGTATATTGATTCGTTGTCCGCTGTAGTTTTCAATGATTAAATCTAAAATTTGTTCATCGGAATAGCTGACCATTTTTTCGCCTGTTTCATAAGAATAAGCATCAGAAGCCCTTGCAAACAACAAACGAATGAAATCGTAAATTTCGGTAATGGTTCCAACAGTTGATCGGGGATTTTTGTTAACTGTTTTTTGTTCAATGGCAATAACCGGCGAAAGTCCGTCGATTTTATCCACATCTGGGCGTTCCAAACCACCTAAAAATTGTCGTGCATACGAAGCAAATGTTTCAATATATCGGCGTTGACCTTCGGCATAAATGGTATCGAATGCCAAAGACGATTTTCCAGAACCCGACAAGCCAGTAATAACAACTAGTTTTTCGCGGGGAATGGTAACATCTATATTTTTTAGGTTGTGAACGCGTGCGCCCAAAACCTGTATATTATCATCGGTATTTTGCATATAAAAAGTCAAAGTGCAAATATACAAATTGCTTTGCTTTTAAAATATTAATGCATTGGTAAAATGATTTTATTTCTGCCAAAGATGTACAGATTTTATTGATTCAAATACACTAATTAGAATAATCTACTCAATTCTTAAATCTTTTAGATTTTCACGGTAAACCTCTAAAATTTTCACTTTGGTAACATATCCCACTAATTTGTTATTTTGAGTAACCAATATTTCAGAAAGGTGTTGGTCATCGATAATTTTAATCACATTGCCTGTGTTTTCTGACAATGAAACTGAAAAAGCCGGTTTCATTTCTTCCGAAATGGCCGCAGCTCCTAATTGATATTGGTTAAATAAGATATGGCGCACATCATTCAAATAGATGATACCTTCGATGGTTTGATCTTCGTTTACAATGGGTATAAAAGTTTGTCCGGTAGCTAAAAATATTGTTTTTGCTTGATACATGGTATCGGCTGTTGTTAAGGTTTCAACCGAATTATTGTAAATGGTGTGCAGTTCAATTTTGTTTAAAATATTTTTGTCTTTATCTGAT
Organism: Paenimyroides aestuarii; assembly: GCF_024628805.1. NCBI lineage: Bacteria > Pseudomonadati > Bacteroidota > Flavobacteriia > Flavobacteriales > Flavobacteriaceae > Paenimyroides > Paenimyroides aestuarii. The sequence goes on from NZ_CP102382.1 coordinate 2,535,300, forward strand.
GTAAACACCATGCCTTTATCTGCAAGGGTATAAATATCCATGGAATGTTTATCATAATGTTTAGAAATGGCAAAACTGATTGAAGAAACAATTAACAAAGGAACCATTAAACCATAGCCACCCGTAATTTCTGCAATCAGGAAAATGGCTGTTAGGGGCGAGTGAAACAAACCACTTAAAAGACCTGCCATACCCACAACCGTGAAATTGGTTATAGGCATTTCTTTGAAACCAATCAATTCAAAAAATTTTGCGAAGCAAAAGCCCAAATAAGATCCCGCAAAAAGCGATGGCGCAAAATTACCACCGTTTCCGCCCGCACCAAGCGTTAATCCTGTGGCTATACTTTTAAAAAACAGGGTGAACAATACAAAAGCAAAAACCACCCATTTGTTTTCATTAAAGCGTTCGATTAAAGAATTGTCGAGTACATTTTCAGCACTATTATTTGCCAGCGATTTAATACTTTCATATCCTTCCCCAAAAAGTGTGGGAAACAGAAAAATTAAAACGGCCAACATTAAAGCGCCAACCAATGCTTTGCGGTAGGGTTTGTATGGCAAATTTGCTGTTAAATGTTCAATTTTTCTAAACATTCGGGCATGATATAAGGCAAATAAACCGCAAATAACACCGAGAATAACATAATAAAATGTGTTGGAATAGTCGAACGTTAATTGCTCTTTAAAGTGTAATAAGATACTTTCTTTTAAAACCACTGCCGAAACAATTGCTCCAGTTGCCGAAGAAATCATCAATGGTATAAAAGCAGTGACACTCATATCCGCCAAAATTACTTCAATAGCAAAAAGCACACCTGCTATGGGTGCATTAAAGGCCGCTGCAATTCCGGCAGCCACCCCGCAAGCCAAAAGCAAGGTTCGATCTTTATAATTAAAACGGAAATTTTGTGCATAGTTCGATCCAAAAGCAGCTCCTGTAATGGTTATGGGCGATTCTAATCCGGCAGATCCACCCAAACCAACCGTTAATGAACTGGTTATAATCTGTGCATACATTTGTTTGCGCGGCATAAAACCAGAGCGTTTTGCCACGGCAATCATGATTTGACTTGTTCCCTTTTCAAGAGAACCATCTAAAAATTTTCGAATTACAAAAACAGTAAGTAAAATACCAACTACTGGTAAAATACTGTTTGAAAAAGGAAGTTTATAAAGCGTATCCAAATAAGTGGCTAGCTTAAAAACACCATGTGAAAATGACTTTAATAAAATTACCGCTAATGCAGAAGAAACACCAACCAAAACGCATGATAGATACAAAAATTGCCTATCTGAAATGATTGTTTTCAGCAAATAAACAATTCCTTCTATATATCTAAAAGCTTTTCTAAACCTTGTATTTCCGTTTTTCACTGCATCCATGTTGCAAAAGTAACGCACTAAAAATTAAAAGACAATCATTTTTTAAATTCGTTTACAAGGCGTTGCAACTCTTTTTCTGAATGAATCATTAAATCCTTAAAAAACAAGTGAAATTCGCTCTGAAAATCATCATAAAAAGTATGTAAGTCGTCCACAGATTCGCTCATGTTCGATTTCATGGCGAAACGATTGTCCATTTGTTGCAAAATCTGCTGTAAATCGGTTAAATGTGCATAGCGTTCCAGCCAGTTTTGATGTGTTAAATAAGGAAGTAATTGTTTTGTTTTCAGGTTTAATTCGTCTTGATGATTTTCCAGACTTTGATAGAATTTTTGGGTAAAAACCTGCAAATCTTCGTGGTGATACATTTTCCATTCTTTTGCCAGAAAATGATCATAAAACATATCGATAATAATTCCCGAAAAGTGATTGTATTTTGGAACCAATCTGTGTTTTGATTGACGAAAAATCGGATGAAAATCGGTAAAACTATCAATAGACCGGTGCAACAAAACCCCAATTTGAATATCATTGTGATAATTTTTATAATCTTTACCACGAATACCATCGCCCATAAAATTGCCAATCTGTATGCGTTCGTTCGTTCCCGATAAATAGATGTGTGCTAAAAAATTCATGATATAAAAATAGCGTAAATTGTACTTATCTAATATAATCATTCTTATATTTGTTTGTTAAAAAATGTAAATAAATGACCTTAATAAAATCTATTTCCGGGATTCGCGGTACCATTGGCGGTAACGTGGGCGAAAATTTAACTCCGATCGATGCCGTAAAATTCGCATCGGCTTACGGAACATTTCTTAAAAACAGTTTACAAAAAGATAAATTAACCGTTGTAATTGGTCGAGATGCCCGTATTTCGGGTCCAATGATTCACCAATTGGTTATGCAAACGTTGGTAGGGTTAGGTATTAATGTGATTGATTTAGGCTTATCTACCACACCAACTGTTGAAGTAACTGTTCCTTTGGAAAAAGCTGATGGTGGAATTATTCTAACGGCATCGCACAATCCAAAACAATGGAATGCACTGAAATTATTAAACAACAAAGGCGAATTTTTAAGCGGAGCCGAAGGTGCTTTGATTTTAGAAATTGCAGAATCGGACAGTTTTGATTTTGCCGATGTGGATTCGTTGGGAACTATTACCGAAATTACTGATTATATGGACAAACATATCGATGAAGTTTTAAACCTAAAATTAGTTGATGTAGAAGCTGTTAAAAGTAAAAAATTCAAGGTAGTTGTTGATGGTGTAAATTCTTCGGGCGGAATTGTAATTCCTGCTTTATTGAAGAAAATGGGCGTTGAAGTGGTGGAATTGTATTGTGAACCAAACGGACATTTTCCGCACAATCCAGAACCGTTAAAAGAACATTTAACCGATATCTGCGAATTGGTTGTAAAAGAAAACGCCGATTTTGGTATTGTGGTTGATCCGGATGTGGATCGTTTGGCTTTTATCAGCAACAACGGCGAAATGTTTGGAGAAGAATATACCTTGGTTGCCGTTGCCGATTATGTGTTGAGTAAAACTCCGGGCAACACGGTTTCTAATATGTCGTCTTCTCGCGCGTTGAAAGATATTACCGAAAAGCACAACGGAATCTATGAAGCATCGGCAGTTGGCGAAGTAAATGTGGTAGAATTAATGAAGAAAAACAATGCCATAATTGGTGGCGAAGGAAACGGTGGCATCATTTATCCTGAAATTCATTATGGACGTGATGCTTTGGTTGGTGTAGCTTTGTTTTTAACACATTTGGCAAAACAAGATTTAGATGTGGCGGCTTTAAGAGCATCGTACCCGGCTTATTTCATGAGTAAAAACAAAATTGAATTAACACCTGAAATCAATGTAGATGCTATTTTAGAAGAAATGCAAAAACGATATGCCAATGAAAAAATCAGTACCATTGACGGTGTAAAAATCGATTTAGCTGATTCATGGGTGCATTTGCGAAAATCGAATACCGAACCCATTATTCGAATTTATACCGAAGCACCATCACAGCAAGCAGCCGATGATTTGGCACAAAAAATTTTACAAGAAATTCAAGAAGTAGTTGGTTAATTTTTAATAGCTTTTTAAGTAAAAAAGTGGTAACTTAGTTACAAACAATTTACTATGAAAGAATATACATTAGTCATGGGCGCATCAGAAAATGAGCAGCGGTATTCCAACATGGCGATAAAAAAATTATTAAACCACAAGTACAAAGTAAAAGCTTTTGGTAACAGAACCGGCGAAGTAAACGGAGTTCCCATTCATAAAGAATTGATTCCTTATGACGATATCGATACCGTAACGCTTTACCTGAATCCTACCAACCAAAAACCTTTTTATGAATATATTTTAAACCTGCATCCGCGCCGAGTGATTTTTAACCCGGGAACCGAAAATAAAGAGTTTCAGGAAAAACTCACCCATGCAGGAATTGCTTACGAAGAAACATGCACATTGGTTCTTTTAAGTATCAATAAATATTAAAAACACAAAACCGAGCCTTATTTAGACTCGGTTTTTTTATCAAAAAAGGTATCTTTTATTGAGGAATCGCTTCTACCAACACTTCATTATCTGCTTTGTCAAAATACGTGCACGTCATTTTTTCCATGCAAACCGCCCATTTTTCAATGCCCGACTTTGCACAGTCACTACAAAAAGTTGGATAATCGGTTTTTCCTTGCTGGTGTGCTTTTAAATCAGCAACAAATTGTTCCATATTCGAGGCATCAGCAATCACAAAAGCATTGTATTTTGCTTCCGTCGAAGTTTTATAATCATTTGCCCCGAAATAATCGGTATGCCCATCGGTCACAAAAGTTTCGTAATACGTCACCCCTAAACCTTTCAAATCCTGAATATAAGCCGGAAAATCCGCACCCGATTGCACCTTACTGTGCGCTGCCATAATTTGTTCTACTGTAAACATTTTTCTCTATTTTTAATTTCTATGCAAAGTTGCATCCTTTAAAGCTAGCTTCATTGTAAAAAATCGTTTTTTTTTTATTTTTTGGGCGTGCCCCCGGCGCAAAGAAAATTTCAGTAAAAAAAAAAATTTGTTCGCCGGGGTCGGGCTTTCGGCACTCGCTTTTTTTGTTCCACTCCGTTCCACAAAAAAGAGCTCAAACAAATGCCTCAATCCCTCACGCAAGCCGGTGTTTCTCACAAAAACCTTTTAAAGTTTTCTGGTGTATCGCCCGTAAATTGTTTAAAATGTTTAATGAAATGCGCCTGATCAAAGAAATTGTTTTCATAACAAATTTCAGATAAAGATTTGGAACCATCCAACTGATTCAAAACTGAATGGAATCGAACAATTGAAGCAAATTTCTTGGCACTTGTTCCCACCACTTTTCTAAAACGCTTTTCAAAAGCACTTTGACTAATCAATAACCTATGGTTCAATTCTTTTATGCGTATCGTTCCATTGCTTTGATAAATCATTTGAACCGCCTGAACAATTAATTGGTCGGTTTCAATGTCTTTAAATTGGGAAAGTAAAAACGCTTCCACAATAGTTATTCTTTGTTGGTCAGTGGTAGCAATGGTCAATCGTTCTTCCACTTCAGACACCTTGTTTTTATCAAAAATTTCATCCAAAGAAATACTCAAATTGAACAATTCATTGGCAGGATGCGAAGCAAAATGCGTAAAACCAATTTCGGTAAAGTACACCAATATAGTTCCAATCCTTGCCGAATTTTTAAAGATATTGTAACCATCGGTAATGCCAGTAATTCCGGCAGAATTCAGCGTACGTTCTTCATTGTTTTTGATGGTGGTAAGTTGTCCTTTGTACTGAAATCCAACCACCATTCCCGTAGTGGGAAAAACTTTGTAGGCACTTTCGTCTTCATTTTCCGACACCACAAAACACTTAATGTAGGGTTGTAATTGATGCGTGGGAATGTACTTATCAAATTTCATTAGTTTCAAAAACCGTTTTAGTAAGCTTTTTGCTTATTGCCAAAAGCAACAGCACGGTAATGCCTGCATTTACTATAATCAATTCGTTATCAAAAACATATCCATTTAAAAAAGTAGCAGAATAATTACTAATTAAAAGTGTAATAAACGGAGCGGTCAAACAAATCAGTGGCACCCATTGATCGTGTACCGTTCTGCTTTTAAAGAAAATCCCAAAAGTAAATAATCCCAACAAAGGACCGTATGTGTAAGACGCTATTCTAAAAATCATGCTTACAACCGATGCATCATTTATGGCATTAAAAAGCACAATAACTCCGAACATAATCAAGCAAAAAACAAAATGAACCATTTTCCGAACCTTTATGTTTTTTGGTTTATGAACATTTTCAGGTTTATCCATCCCTAAAAAATCAATACAAAAAGAGGTGGTTAATGCTGTTAAAGCAGAATCGGTTGTGGCAAATGTGGCAGCAATCAATCCCAATAAAAAGACTACTGCAGGCAATAATGCCAAATGGTGAAAAGCTATTTCAGGGAATAATAAATCGGTTCGGGGCTTTCCGGTAATCAAATCCGCAGGCACTTGCACGCCATTGGCATCGGCATAAATGTAAAGCAGCGCACCAACTCCCAAGAAAAAGATATTAATCAACACAAAAATGCCGGTAAACGTAAACATATTTTTTTGCGCATCTTTAATAGTAGCACAACTTAAATTTTTCTGCATTAAATCTTGATCTAAACCAGTCATGGCAATGGTTACAAACATTCCTCCCAAAAATTGCTTTGCAAAATGAAATTTACTGCCCATGAAATCTTCCCAAAAGAAAATTTTGCTGTAACTGCTGTTTTTCACTGTTTCAAAAGCTTCAATGGCGTTCAAATCTAAACTAGAACATATAAATATAATGGTTAAAATAACCGAACTCACCAAGAAAAAAGTTTGCAGCGTATCGGTAATAATGATGGCTTTTAAGCCCGATTTATAAGTGTAAGCATAAATCAATGCCAACGAAATAATGCCTGTTAACGCAAAAGGAATTCCAAAAGCATCAAACACAAATCGCTGAAAAACAATCACCACCAAATACAATCTAAAAGCCGATCCAATGGTTCTACTCACCAAAAAAATAGCCGCTGCGGTTTTGTAACTGTAAAAACCCAATCGCTTTTCAAAATATTCGTAAATAGAAACCAACTGCAACCGATAATATAAAGGTAAAAGCACCGTAGCCGTGATTATAAAACCAACAGCGTTTCCCAAAACAAATTGAAAATACTTGAATTGTTCACCACTTGGCGCACCTACTTCACCAGGCACCGATATAAAGGTAACGCCTGAAAGTGCGGTTCCAATCATTCCAAAAGCCACTAAATACCATTTAGAATTTTTATTGGCAGAGAAAAAAGCCGAATTACTACTGTCTTTTCGGCTCACAAAACGAGATATTCCTATTAAAACAGCAAAATATAAAACTAAAATGGTTAAAATTACAGTTGGAGTCATTGGTTTAAATTTTATCAAAAATAACTATTTTATGATAGCTGAAACAAATCGCGCCATAATTTTCTTTCAAAAAAATTACTACTTTTGCAGTATGGATTTTCCTTCGAAATTATTAGAAAACGCAGTAAACGAAATGGCACAATTACCAGGCATTGGTAAGCGTACTGCTTTGCGTTTGGTTTTGCATTTGCTGCGCCAGCCGATAGCACACACAACTGCGCTAACCACATCGTTAGATTTATTGCGAAACGAAATTAAATACTGTAAAAGTTGTCATGCTATTTCGGATACGCAATTGTGTGAAATTTGTGAAAAACCATCGCGCGATCATTCCATAATTTGTGTGGTGGAAGATGTTCGTGATGTAATGGCACTAGAAAACACCCAGCTTTACAAAGGAATTTATCATGTTTTAGGTGGAAAAATTTCTCCAATTGATGGCGTTGGTCCCAGTCAATTAAATATTAAAACATTGATTGACAAAGCGAAAAATGGTGGTGTGAAAGAAATTATTTTTGCACTGAGTTCTACCATGGAAGGCGACACCACCAATTTTTATATTTACAAACAGATTAAAGATTTTAATATCACCACATCGACCATTGCACGCGGAATTGCCGTTGGCGACGAGCTGCAATATGCAGACGAGGTTACTTTGGGTAGAAGTTTAATACACCGCGTACCTTTTGAAAGTAGTTTGAAGATTTAGATTAGTATTATTTATATCTTTGGCTAGATTTTATATCTCTATCCAAAATTTCAATAGCCTTTATTTCATGCTCTTTTACTTCTTCTAAACTAAAATTAGGATCGTTTGTTTCAACATTAAGAATGTCATTACTTACAATTTCACAAATATATTTTTATAAAACAATAAAATATTTTTTTTGTACGTGTTTTAAACGTACATTTGTATTGCTAATTCGTTTTTAATTTAAACTGTCACATTAAAAACAAGGACTAAAAAAAAGCACTAAAAAACAAGGACTAAAAAACAAGGACTAAAAAACAAGGACTAAAAAACAAGGATTAAAAAACAAGGATTAAAAAACAAGGACTAAAAAACAAGGATTAAAAAACAAGGACTAAAAAACAAGGACTAAAAAAATAACAAATAAATATATGATTATGGCAACTTTAGTTAATGACAGAATTGATGTTCGAATTAGCACAGAACAAAAGGAGTTGATTAAGTTTGCAAGTGAATTGAAAGGTTTTAAAAGTCTTAGTGAATTTGTTGTTTTCTGTATAAATAATGAAGCAAATAAGATCATTATTGAAAACAATCAAATACTTAAGAGTATTGAGGATAAAAAAGTTTTTTTGAATGCAATATTAAACCCACAAAAACCCAATGCAAAACTTAAAAAGGCTCAATTAAATTATTTAAATTTTATTGAATCAAATGGCGTTAAAAATAGTACTCCTTGAAAAAAAGTATGAAAAGACGAAATTCTCATGTGGATATGAACTTTTAGACAATTACATTAAAAAGCAAGCAAAACAAGATGTAAATCGTGATTTGTCGGCTTGTTATGTATTATTAGAAGATGATGATATTATCAAAGGATATTACACTTTATCTGCTAATTCTATTAAAAGAGAGGAATTTGAAGATGATCTAATTAAAAAGCTACCACCGAGTTATGTTGAAATTCCAACTATACTTTTAGGAAGATTAGCAATTGATCAATCTATCAAAGGAAAAAGATTAGGAGAAGCACTTTTATTAGACGCTTTAAAAACGAGTTTACAAATTTCAAAAAACATGGGAATCTTAGCGGTGGTGGTTGACCCAATTGATGAAAAAGCAATAGGATTTTATACTCAATATGGATTCATTTTACTACCCACTTCTGGTAAAATGTTTTTACCTATGAAGACAATAAAAGATTTATTTAAAGATATTTAAATAAAATGCAGAGTCTTATTATAGACTCCGCATTTTAATCCCAAAGAATTTTCAATTAATTAAATATATAAAACTGAACCTTTTTTAAGAATAAATAGAATTATTCGAAAATAACAAGATTACCAGTAAAAATGTTTTCATTAATTGATTCTTTAAAGTAAATATAAAAAAAATCAACCCAAATTTGGATTGATTTTTTTATGTTATAAAATTCGTTCGGAAACGTAGTCTAGTTTTACGGTTGGATATTTACTTTGGGTCATTTGAATAGAAAATTCAGAATCGGCTAGGAAAACCAATTGTCCCGATTTGTCTTTTGCTAAGAATTTTTGTTTTACACGTTTAAATTCGGCAAACTCTTCGTTTTTAGGGTCTTCCGGTCGCACCCAACATGCTTTAAAAGCTGGGAAATTTTCGTAAGTACATTTTGCACCGTATTCATGTTCTAAACGGTATTGAATAACTTCATATTGCAGCGCACCAACGGTTCCAATTACTTTTCGGCCGTTTAATTCAAGGGTAAACAACTGTGCCACTCCTTCATCCATCAATTGGTCAATTCCTTTTTCCAATTGTTTTGATTTCATTGGATCGGCATTGTTAATATATCGAAAATGCTCGGGTGAGAACGATGGTATCCCACGGAAATTCATCAATTCCCCTTCAGTTAGCGTATCGCCGATTTTAAAGTTTCCGGTATCATGCAATCCCACAATATCTCCGGCGTATGAAATATCAACAATTTCTTTCTTTTCGGCAAAAAACGCATTCGGACTTGAAAATTTTAAATTCTTACCCAAACGAACATGTGTGTATGGCTTGTTGCGTTCAAAAGTTCCCGAAACAATCTTGATAAACGCTAGACGGTCACGGTGTTTTGGATCCATATTGGCGTGAATCTTAAATACAAAACCTGCGAATTTATTTTCATCAGGAAGCACGGTTCGGGTATCTGAATCTTTTGCTCGGGGCGATGGCGCAATTTCTATAAAGCAATCTAACAATTCCCGCACTCCGAAATTATTTAAAGCAGATCCAAAGAAAACAGGTTGTAAATCGCCCTTTATATAATCTTCCCGGTTAAATTCTGGATATACTTCAGCAACCAATTCCAGTTCTTCCCGCAATTTTGCAGCGGGTTTTTCACCAACCAATTGATCTAAAGCTTTGTCTTCTAAATCATCAATTGTAATTACATCATCGATATTTTTGCGGCTGTCTTCACTAAACAAATTAATGTTCTTTTCCCAGATGTTATAAATTCCCTGAAAATCGTAACCCATACCAATTGGGAACGACAACGGCGTTACTTTTAATCCTAATTTTTGTTCTACTTCATCCAGCAAATCAAATGCATCTTTTCCTTCACGGTCTAATTTGTTAATAAACACAATCATTGGAATATTGCGCATTCTACAAACTTCAACCAATTTTTCGGTTTGCTCTTCTACCCCTTTTGCAACATCGATCACCACTATAACCGAATCTACGGCTGTGAGTGTTCTAAAAGTATCTTCGGCAAAATCTTTATGTCCGGGTGTATCTAAAATGTTGATTTTCTTATTTTTATAATTAAACGCAAGCACCGATGTTGCCACCGAAATTCCTCTTTGACGCTCAATTTCCATAAAATCGGATGTAGCTCCTTTCTTAATTTTATTGCTTTTTACCGCACCTGCTTCTTGAATAGCACCACCAAATAAAAGCAATTTTTCGGTTAGGGTGGTTTTACCGGCATCGGGATGGGCAATAACACCAAAGGTTCTTCTGCGTAAAATTTCGTCTTTAAAACTCATTTTAATTTCTTTAAAGGTGCAAAAATAGGATTTTATTGTGGTATTTTAAAACAAATAAAGCGTTGGTTTTTGTAATCGTTTTATGTTCTATCGCAAAAAAGTTTAACTTTGCGCAAACAATCAAAAATGGTAATGAAGCGTATAAAAAAAAATTTTCTTTTTCTTCTTTTTTCTTTTTCAACCTTTATGTATGCGCAAAAACCAACCGATGTTTTGGTTACAATTAACGACAGTATATACACTGTTGCTGATTTTGAGCGTTTGTACAATAAAAATATCGATGTAATTGCGGATGAATCTCAAAAAGACATCGACAATTATTTTGAATTGTATAAAACCTATAAATTGCGTTTGCAACACGCATACAGCTTGGGAATTGATCAATCACCAAAAGTGCAACAAGAATTTGCAATGTACCGAAAGGAATTGGCAGAAAAATATTTTATAAACGAAAAAGAATTAAACCGTTTATTGGATGAAGCTTTAGAGCGAAATAAATGGGAAGTAAACGCCTCGCACATTTTAATTACTGTTGATGAATTTGCTGTACCTGCAGATACCTTAAAAGCTTATAACCAAGCTATTGCTGTTAGAAGCGAAATTTTAAAAGGATTACCATTTGAAGATGCCGCTGTTGTCTATTCCAATGATTTAAGTGCAAAACACAACAAAGGTAATTTGGGTTATTTTAGTGTTTTTAAAATGGTTTATCCGTTTGAAAGCGGCGCCTATAACACACCAGTTGGAGCTGTTTCAATGCCGATTCGAACGAAATTTGGTTTCCATTTAATTAAAGTTCATAAAAAAAGACCTGCTCCAAAAACAAAGCGAATTGCACATATTTTAGTTGAAACAAAAGATAAAGAACAAGGCGATGCTCAAAAGAAAATCAACGAAATCTACAAACGTTTAGAAGTTGGTGATTCTTTTTTTGATGTTGCTTTTCATTTCTCGGAAGATATTCACACGCGAGACAACGGAGGTGATTTGGGTATTTATAACGAAGGAACGCTCAATATTGATGGTATTTCGGATATTTTATATGAGTTAAATTTTAAAGATGCCTATTCAAAACCGTTTGCAAGTCAGTATGGATGGCACATCGTTGCAGTCACCGATATCAAAGAACAGCCCGAAGAAGAAGATTTAAAGGCTAACTTTCTCCGAAAAATAAAGTCAGACGAACGCTCAAAAGTGCTGGAAAAAGACTTAATGGATCATTTAAAAGAATTGTATCAATTTAAAGTAAACACAGAAAATCTATCGAAAACCGTATCGCTTTTAAATCGAACCGAATTAATGAACCAACCAAAAGTGGAACAAACAAAAGAAACCGAAAGTGTGGTAGCTGTTTTTACAGATAATCAAATTACGGTAAAAAATATTTTGGACCATATTTATTCGTTTCCAAACAAATACGCAGCCACACCAACCGATGAATTGCTTGTGAAAAAAGCATTTAATTTTTATACGCTTCAAAAATTAAAAGAAACCTACAACAGTAATTTGGAACGTAATTTTCCTGAGTTTGCACACACTTTACATGAGTATAAAGAAGGTTTAATGTTATTTGATTTATTAGAGGAAAAGATTTGGAACGTAACTGCAAATGATACCGTAGCACTTCAAAATTATTTTGAACAGCACCAATCTAATTACACGCAACCTGCGCATTTTATTGGGGAAGTTTATGTTTTCAACAATAAATCTGATGCTAAAACCTATCATAAATTATTAAAGAACAATTATACAGTTAAAGAAGCCGATTTTCCGATGGTTTATAAATACCAAGGGCGATTTTATAGAAATGACAAACGTTTACCCGAAAATTTAGATTTTAATTCATTAGGAAAAAAGGTAATAAAATGGAACAATTTGTACTATGTTTTTTATTTGCGCGATAAAAAAGACAGCTATGAACCTGCATTTGAAGAAGTGAAAAGCAAAGTAATCACAGACTACCAAGCATTATTCGAAAAACAGTTCAATGAGCAATTAAAAGAAAAAGCATCAATACACGCCAATCAAGCTGTTTTGAATCAATTAAAAACTAAATACAACAAAAAAAATCTTAATTAAAATTAAAAATAGACAAAAGTTTGCTGTAGCTATGTATCTTTGTTGCAGTTTGTAAAAATTAATACACAAATATGAAATTATTTCTTAAAAACATTTTAATGACAGTTTTGGCTGTTGTTAGTTTTGTAAGCGTACAGGCACAACAAGCAACCAAAAAGCGTATCGATGGCGTTGTGGGTGTTGTAGGTAACTACGTTATTTTAGATTCTGATATAAACAATACCCTCATCCAAGCAAAAGCAACCGGCTACGATACTGCTAAACTAACCCGCTGTGAACTTTTGGGAACACTTTTAGAAAATAAATTGTTCACACACCAAGCCATTCAAGACAGTATTGTGTTGACAGATGAGGAAGTGAATAGTTATATGGATGGACAAATCGACCGTATGGTTGAACAAGCAGGTTCAATTGATAATGTGGTGCAGTTTTACAACAAAAAAAGCTATGAAGAATTAAGAGAAACGTTTTTCGACATTACAAAAGAAAATCTTTTGGCATCGCGTATGCAAGATAAGTTGATAAAAGAAGTAACCATTACCCCAGAAGAGATTCGCCAGTTTTACAATAAAATCCCAAAAGATTCATTGCCAATGGTGGGCGATCAAATAGAAATGGCAGAAATTGTTATAAAACCCGAAATCACAAAAGAACAGCGCCAAGCAGTTATTGATAAGCTCAATGAAATCCGTCAAGACGTTATAGACGGCTCGTCGTTTGCCAGCAAAGTGTATATGTATTCTGAAGACAAAGGATCTATACAAACAGGTGGTTTATATACCATCGACAAAAAAACGCAATTTGTAAAAGAATTTAAAGATGTGGCTTTTTCATTAAGAGAAGGCGAAATATCAAAACCTTTCGAAACAGAACACGGGTATCACATTATTTTATTAGAAAAAATTAAAGGGAAAGATTTAGAACTTCGCCATATATTAATAAAACCAAAACCAACCGCAGAAGCATTAGAAAAAGCAAAAACCACTTTAGATGAGTTGCGCATTCGTATTTTAAACAAAGAAATCACCTTTGCCGATGCAGCTCGTCAATATTCAGAACAAAAAGAAACCAAACAAAGCGGTGGAATTTTATTAGATCGTTCGGGAGAATCTCGATTTGAATTGAATAAAATGGAAGACAGAATGTTGTATGAAATGGTTTCAAATTTAAAAGTAGGTGAAATTTCAAACAACACTTTGGTAACTGATCCCACAGACAAACAATACTACCGAATTGTTCAAATAACCAATAAAATACCCCAACACCTTGCTGATTTTTCAAAAGATTATATGCAAATACGTTATGTGGCACTTAAATCAAAACAAAACGAGGTGATTGGAAAATGGATAGCAGATCATATAAAAGATACCTATATCTATATTAATGATGATTATCAAAACTGCAACTTTAAAAGCAATTGGCTTAAAAACAGATAATATGCACACAAAAAGCTCTTCTCTATGAAGGGCTTTTTGATTATTTAGCAGATATTTGAAAAGAAATGTATCTATATAGCAAAAAAACAATTATTTTTTTTAGATAATGATATGCAGTTTATTAAAATATTGACTTAAAAACACTAAAATAGAATAATTATAAATAATAATTCTTATAATTGATGAATTTATTAAAAATTTTTTAATTCAAATTGAATTTTGTATTTTTGTAAAAATTAAACATTAAATAACTAAACACAATTTATAAAGTATGGCTTTTGATATTGAAATGATTAAAAAAGTGTACGAAAACATGCCTGCACGTGTTGACAAAGCACGCGAATTAGTAGGTCGTCCGCTAACACTTTCAGAAAAGATTTTATATTCTCATTTATGGGAAGGAACACCTTCACAAAAATTTGAAAGAGCAAAAGATTATGTAGATTTTGCTCCAGATCGTGTAGCATGTCAAGACGCTACTGCCCAAATGGCTTTATTGCAGTTTATGCATGCCGGTAAAGAACAAGTGGCAGTACCAACAACCGTTCACTGTGATCACTTAATTCAAGCAAAAGTAGGTGCAGAAAAAGATTTAGCTGTAGCAAACAACCAATCAAAAGAGGTTTTTGATTTCCTTTCATCTGTTTCCAATAAATACGGTATTGGCTTCTGGAAACCAGGTGCTGGAATCATCCACCAAATTGTTTTAGAAAACTATGCATTCCCTGGCGGTATGATGATCGGAACCGATTCTCACACAGTAAACGCAGGTGGTTTAGGAATGCTTGCTATTGGTGTGGGTGGTGCAGATGCAGTTGATGTAATGAGCGGTATGGCTTGGGAATTAAAGTTTCCTAAACTTATCGGAGTAAAATTAACAGGAAAATTAAACGGATGGACAGCTCCAAAAGATGTTATCTTAAAAGTTGCTGATATTTTAACCGTTAAAGGTGGAACAGGTGCTATTGTTGAATATTTTGGCGAAGGCGCACTTTCAATGTCTTGTACAGGTAAAGGAACCATTTGTAATATGGGTGCCGAAATTGGTGCTACTACATCTACCTTTGGGTATGATGATTCCATGAGAAGATATTTAACAGCTACCGGTCGTGCAGATGTGGTTGAAGCAGCTGATAAAGTAGCTTCATACTTAACTGCCGATGCAGAAGTATATGCAAACCCAGAGCAATATTTTGACCAATTAATCGAAATTAATTTATCAGAATTAGAACCATATATCAACGGACCTTTCACTCCAGATAGAGGAACACCTGTATCAAAAATGAAAGAAGAAGCCGCTAAAAATGATTGGCCGGTAAAAGTAGAATGGGGATTAATCGGTTCATGTACCAACTCTTCTTATGAAGATATGTCGCGTGCAGTTTCAATCGTTAACCAAGCTGTGGAACTTGGCATTACACCAAAAGCCGAGTTTGGTATCAACCCAGGTTCTGAACAAATTCGATACACCATTGAAAGAGACGGTATGATTGCTGCCTTTGAAAAAATGGGAACAAAAGTATTTACAAATGCTTGTGGACCTTGTATTGGGCAATGGGATCGTGAAGGAGCAGACAAAGGTGAGAAAAACACTATTGTACACTCTTTTAACCGTAACTTCTCTAAACGTGCCGATGGAAATCCAAATACGCATGCCTTTGTAACTTCTCCAGAAATGGTTGCAGCATTGGCAATTTCGGGTCGATTAGATTTTAACCCAATTACCGATAAATTGCTAAACGATAATGGCGAAGAGGTAATGTTTAAACCGCCATTTGGCGATGAATTACCAACAAAAGGTTTCGATGTGGAAGACGCAGGTTATCAAGCGCCAGCAGCAGACGGGTCTAGCGTAAATGTAGTGGTGAGTCCAGATTCATCTCGTTTACAATTGTTAGAACCTTTCCAACCTTGGAACGGTCAAAATATTACAGGAGCTAAATTGTTAATCAAAGCTTTCGGAAAATGTACCACCGACCACATTTCAATGGCAGGACCATGGTTGCGTTTCCGCGGACACTTAGACAATATTTCAAACAATATGCTAATTGGTGCAGAAAATGCGTTTAACGGAAAAGCAAACCTTGTTAAAAATCAATTAACAGGTGAATATGCAGAAGTTCCAGCGGTTCAACGTCAATACAAAGCCGCAGGAATTCCATCAATCGTAGTGGGTGATCAAAACTACGGTGAAGGATCATCGCGTGAGCACGCTGCAATGGAACCTCGCCACTTAGGTGTAAAAGCAGTTCTAGTAAAATCGTTTGCTCGTATCCACGAAACCAACCTTAAAAAACAAGGTATGTTGGCATTGACATTTGCAAACGAAGCTGATTACGATAAAATTCAAGAAGACGATACCATCAACTTTTTAGATTTAACCGAATTTGCTCCAGGAAAACAATTAACTTTAGAATTCGTTCATGCAGACGGTTCTAAAGACATCATCATGGCAAATCATACCTATAACGACAGCCAAATTGAGTGGTTTAAAGCAGGTTCTGCATTAAATTTAATTGCAGCAGGAAAATAATTTCTTGAAAATACACACATAAAAAATCCGACTAATTCACATAATTGGTCGGATTTTTGTTTTAAAATATCTAAAAAATAACCGATATTTACCCTACATTTTTATATATGACTTTTTTAGAAGCAATTATCGCAGTAGTAGCAGTTTCCATGATTTGTTTTTTGGTGACTGTTATTGTGTTGGCAAATCGCAAAAAATTTTTTCGTGTGATTACTATCAACACCTTACTTTTTGTAGGATATTGCTTTGTTGCCTACCATTACGAAACTCTTTTCAATAAAGATGTTTTTGGGAAAGGCAGAATTATATTCTTACTCACGTGTGTGTTTCTTCATGCAGTTATAGCATTAATCCTTGTAATAAAAAGTGAACGAATCTATGTTCCTTTTTTAAATGAAAATATTGATAAAAAAGTTGAAAAACCAGATGATGAGTAGGAACATAAATATTCTGTACTAAAGACTTTGTTCAACACATTTATTATAAGTAAATTTATCTTTTAAAAATAAAATCAACATAATGAACTTTCAAAATACAAAAGAATTTGCACAATCCTTAGATGCACAAGACGAATTAAAGAAATACCAAAGTGAATTTGTTTTCCCACAAGTCAATGGAAAAAAAGCAATCTATTTTACGGGAAATTCATTGGGATTAATGCCAAATCGTGCCAAAAAATATGTAGATGAAGTGATGAATGATTGGGCAAATATGGCTGTTGAAGGACATTTTTATGCACAAAAGCCATGGTGGGATTACCATGAGCGTTTTTCAAATCCGTTATCAAAAATCGTGGGAGCAAAACCTAGTGAGGTTTCTGTAATGAACACCCTTACTGTGAATTTACACATGATGATGGTTTCGTTTTATAACCCAACACCTACCCGATTCAAAATTATTTGCGAAGAAAAAGCTTTTCCTAGCGACCAGTATATGTTGCAAACCCAAGTTAAATTTCATGGTTTCGATCCAAAAGATGCTATTGTTGAAGTACAGCGCAGAGCGGGTGAACACAATCTGCGCAACGAAGACATTATCGCTAAGATTAATGAAGTAGGCGATGAATTGGCGCTTGTTTTGATTGGTGGCATTAACTATTACACTGGTCAGGTTTTAGATATGGAAAACATCACAAGAGCTGGTCATGCGGTTGGGGCAAAAGTAGGTTGGGATTTGGCACATGCTGCCGGAAATATCGAGCTCAAATTGCACGATTGGAATGCAGATTTCGCTTGTTGGTGTAGTTACAAATACATGAATGCAGGTCCAGGAAGCGTTGCCGGATATTTCGTACACGAAAAACATCACAACAATCCTGATCTAAATCGTTTTGGAGGATGGTATGGTCACGATAAAGAACGTCGTTTTTTAATGGAGCCTGAATTTACGCCAAATGAAGGAGCATTGGGTTGGCAAAGTTCATGTACGGGTGTTTTGGCAATGGCACCTTACTTGGCATCTGTTGAAATGTTTGATGAAATAGGTATGGATGCCCTTATAAAAAAGCGCAATTTAATAACTGCTTATTTAGAATTTATCGTAAACGAAATAGCCAAAGAAACCAATACCAATTTAGAAATTATCACTCCAAAAAATCAAGCAGAACGAGGATCGCAGCTTTCTGTGGTTTTACACGGCGAAGGAAAAGAACTTTTTCATTATTTAATGAAAGAAGGCGTGATTGTAGATTGGCGTGAACCAGCAGTTATTCGTTTAGCTCCGGTGCCATTATATTCAACCTTTGAAGATATGTATCATTTTGGACAAATTTTGAAAAAAGGAATACAAACAACTTAATATATTTAGCCAGCTTTACGCTGGCTTTTTTTATATTTGTAACGCATAAAAAGAAATAAAAAATGCTTACTAAACAACAAAAAATCGAAAATTTTGATCCATCGCAACCCGGTTCGGCTGATGCATCTATTTATGGATTACCTTTCACAGCACACGAAAGTGAAATAATCATTTTACCAGCACCTTGGGAAGTAACGGTGAGTTATGGAAGTGGTGCCAGCGAAGGACCTGAAGCAATTTTAAACGCGTCCTTTCAAGTTGATTTACTGCATCAAGAATTTCCAGATTTATGGAAACTAGGAATTTATATGGACGAAGCGCCGCAACATTGGATTGAAAACAGCGAAAAATATAAAAATTTAGCCCAACCAATTATTGAAGCATTAGAAAATGGTGAAGCCATAGAAACATTCCCACAACTACAGGCAGATTTAGATAAAATTAATAAAGCATCGGCTCAATTCAACCAAGAAGTGAAAGAGCGCACACTTTATTGGATGAATCAAGGAAAGAAAGTAATTCTTTTGGGTGGCGATCATTCCACGCCCATGGGTTATTATGAAGCGTTGGCTAGTAAAAATGACCTTTTTGGTATTCTGCACTTTGATGCCCACATGGATTTGCGCGAAGCTTACGAAGGTTTTACCTATTCGCACGCTTCCATCATGTATAATGCTATAAAATTGCCACAAATAGAAAAAATAGTGCAAGTAGGCATTCGTGATTTTAGTGAAGGCGAAGTAGAAGTTGTAAAAAAATCAAACAAAGTAAAAGTATATACTGATACCGATTTAAAAGCAAAGCAATTCACAGGAACTACTTGGCAGGATCAGTGCAATGAAATAATAGCGCAGTTACCTGAAAATGTTGCAATTAGCTTTGATATAGATGCTCTTTATCGTTGGTATTGCCCCAATACAGGCACACCAGTTCCGGGTGGTTTAGCTTACGAACAAGCCACATATTTATTAAGTGCATTAGCAAATTCAAACAAAAAAATCATCGGAATTGATCTGGTAGAAGTTGCTCCAGGCGAAGATGATTGGGACGGAAATGTTGGTGCACGCTTATTGTTTCATTTGTGTGGAGTTTTTGCTAAAAACTCAGGAATGAATGTAGGCGAAAAGATTGAGTTTTAATTAGAATTAAATTTATTCCTTTTTATGGAAGACATTAATAAAGAAGTACATCAAGCATTTGAAGTAATTAAAAACGGAGGAATTATCCTTTATCCAACCGACACTGTTTGGGGATTGGGCTGTGATGCAACCAACGAAGAAGCTGTGAAGAAAATTTACGAGCTTAAAAAGCGTGAGGAAAGCAAAAGCATGATTGTTTTGGTGAACAACGACCGCTTACTTTACCATGTTTTTAAAAACATTCCACAAGTGGCTTTTGATATTTTAGATTGTGCCGAAAAACCAACAACTTTAGTTTTAGATGAGCCCAGAAATGTAGAAAAAAACCTGATTGCAGATGATAATTCATTAGGAATACGCATTGTAAATACCCCTTTTGTTTTCAAATTGGTAGAGCGAATGAAGCGTCCATTGGTTTCCACATCGGCTAATATTTCTGGCGATGTCACTCCTACCCGGTTTTCAGAAATCTCTCAGGAAATAATAAGTGGTGTAGATTATGTGGTGCAATTAGATCAAGATAAAATCTGTAAAAAATCATCAACCGTAATTAAACTTACAAATGATGCTCAAGTAAAAATTTTAAGAAAATAATGATTCATTCATCCAATTATAAAGAAGCCTTACAAAATCCCATTTTTGAAATAATAAAGCAAGCTGCCGAAGCTTTGAAGGTAGATGCTTATGTGATTGGTGGATTTGTACGCGATTACATTTTGCAACGCAATTCTAAGAAAGATATTGATATTGTGGCTGTTGGCAGCGGTATTGATTTGGCTTTGAAAGTTTCGGAACTGATACCGCACCAACCCAAAGTGCAAGTTTTCAAAAATTATGGCACAGCCATGTTGCGTTTTAATGATATTGATATTGAATTTGTTGGCGCACGAAAAGAGTCATATCGAGCTGATAGTAGAAATCCATTGGTTGAAAACGGAACACTTAAAGACGATCAAAACCGTAGGGATTTTACCATAAATGCCATGGCTTTTTCATTAAACGAAAGTCATTTTGGTGATTTGGTTGATCCTTTTGATGGAATGATCGATTTGCAAAATCAAATTATTCGCACACCACTTGATCCAGATATCACTTATTCTGACGATCCCTTGCGAATGATGCGCGCCGTGCGGTTTGCCACTCAGTTACATTTTACCATTGAAGAACAATCGCTGGATGCAATTGCAAAAAATGCCAATCGTATAAAGATTATTTCGGGCGAGCGAATAGTAGAAGAATTACATAAAATTTTATTGACCAATAAACCATCTACAGGCTTTTTACTGTTGTACAAAACAGGGTTACTCGATTTGATTTTACCTGAATTAACTGCCTTAAACAATGTGGAAGAAGTGGAAGGTCACACACACAAAAACAACTTTTACCACACCTTAGAAGTGGTTGATAATATTTGTCCGAATACGGATGATTTATGGCTGCGTTGGGCTGCTTTGTTGCACGATATTGGAAAAGCACCTACCAAAAAATTCAATAAGAAGAACGGTTGGACATTCCATGGGCACGAATTTTTGGGCAGTAAAATGGTGAAGCGAATTTTTCAGCGTTTGCACATGCCTTTAAACCAAAAAATGCGTTTTGTACAAAAAATGGTGGCGATGAGTTCTCGACCAATTGTAATCGCAGAAGATACAGTCACCGATTCGGCAGTTCGCCGATTAGTGTTTGATGCAGGCGAAGATGTGGAAAATTTGTTAACCTTGTGCGAAGCAGATATTACTACGAAAAATCAAAAGAAGTTTCAAAAATACCATAACAATTTTAAAATTGTTCGCCATAAAATTGTGGAAGTTGAAGAACGCGATCATGTACGCAATTTTCAGCCACCCATTACTGGCGAAGAAATAATGGAAATTTTCGATCTAAAGCCTTCAAGAGAAATCGGACAAATAAAAGATGCCATTAAAGAGGCTATTTTGGAAGGTGATATTGCAAATGAGTATGCTGCGGCGTATCAATTTATGGTAAAAAAAGCAGATAGTTTAGGGTTAAAACCCGTTAATCCAAAGTTATAATTATGGAAAGCAAATCGTTTATTCGTTGGGCAAAAATCACACTTGTATTGGTTTATTTGGTCATTATTGCAGGAGCAACTGTCCGCATGACTGGTTCGGGAATGGGGTGTCCTGATTGGCCAAAATGTTTTGGATATTATATTCCACCCACACAAGTGGAAGAATTGCTTTGGAAGCCCAATCATGCTTATAATAAAGGACAAGTAATCATCAACAGCAATAAATTGTGGGTTGCAAATAGCGATTTCACTACAAATGATGTGTACAATCCAAGCCATTGGAACGAATATACAAAGCACGATTATGCTGTTTTTAACCCTTATCACACTTGGGTTGAATACATCAATAGATTGTTTGGCGCATTGGCCGGTTTGGCTTGTTTGGTGTTATTTATTCATTCAATAATTTCTGTAGCATTTTTTAAAGCAAATTATAAGCTAATTATTTGGTCGGCAATTGTGCTGTTTTTATTAGGTTTTAATGCTTGGTTAGGCGCTACTGTAGTTTATTCGGTGCTGAATCCTATCAAAATAACCACACACATGATTGCTGCATTGCTAAATGTAGCCGCACTGATTTATTTGATTTATTTGGCGAAGAATAACCACACCAAATCTCTTAAATATGATCGCACCTTTTATGTTTTCACTTGGGTAGCCCTACTTTTTTCATTGATACAAATTGGTTTAGGAACGCAAGTTCGACAGTTTATAGATGATCAAACTCGCAGCGGAATCACCGATGTATCGCTTTGGTTGCAAAATCCGGATTTAACTTTCTATATTCACAGAACATTTTCGTTAGCTATATTTTTTGTTAACCTTTACTTGTTCTTGCGCAATAAACGATTAAACCTTGGTAATAAAAAAGTAAATTGGGTGCTGTTGCTATTAATTTTAGAGATTTTAACAGGTGTTTTAATGTATTATATTCATTTTCCGTTTGGTACACAAGCTGCGCATTTGGTTCTTGCGGCTGTTATGTTTGGCTTGCAATTTGCCATTATTTTAGAATCAAAAAAGAATTAATTTCTCATGAAAAAAATCGTTGTATTAGTTGCAATTTTGCTCACAACCATAAAAGGTTTTTCAAACACTACTGAAAAAGGAGATCCAAAATTAGGGGCATGGTATATGTATTTTGGAAATGCTCGATTTCAAAATACCAAGTGGAATCTTAACTACGATGCGCAATATCGAAATTATGAAGTTTTTTCTGATTTAAACCAACTTTTAATTCGGGGTTCTGTTCAATATATGCTGCTTGATGATCTTACATTGGGCGCAGGATATGGTTTTGTGAACACAGAGCAATACTTAAAACCCGATGTTCCAATTATCGAAAACCGAATTTTTCAGGATGTGATTACCCAACAAAAAATTGCAACTGCTACTGTGAGGCATCGATTCAGGTTTGAACAGCGTTTTGTTGAAAATCAAGATTTTAAATCAAGGTTTAGGTATTTGTTAGGAGTAGATGTTCCTATTTACCAAAACACGGAAAAAAATCAAAGCTTGTATGCAAGTTTCTACAATGAACTTTTTATGAATACCGATGCATCTTCAAGAAAAAATAATGCATTCGACAGAGATCGCTTATATATTGGTGCGGGTTATAAATTTAATAAAGATTTAGGAATTCAAGTTGGTTGGATGAATCAGATGCTTCAAAAAACAGCTCATCAGCAATTAATGTTTTCTTTGCATCATAATTTGAAGATATAAAACGAAAAACGCTTTCCTTACGAAAGCGTTTTGTTTTTAGCAGTTACTTTTTCTTTAATAACCGAATAAATAATCGGAAGTACCGATAGTAAAATTATCAGCAACACTACTTTTGAAAAATTGTCTTTTATTAATGGAATATTTCCTAAAAAATATCCAGCCAAAGTAATCCCGAAAACCCAGATAAATCCACCTACAAAATTATAGGTTAAAAAAGTAGCGTAATTCATTCTGCCAATACCTGCAACAAATGGAGCCAAGGTTCTAACAATTGGAACAAAGCGTGCAATAACAATAGTTTTGCTGCCGTATTTTTCGTAAAACGAATGGGTTTTATTAATATGTTCAATCGTAACCGGCTGTTTGCCCAATATTCTAAAATTGATGATGCGCATGCCGATTTGTTTCCCAATTGAATAATTAACGGTATCGCCTAAAACTGCTGCTATGAACAATAAAATCATTACCAGCCAAACGTTTAAACTTTCAGGAAACTGTGCGGCTAACATTCCGGTTGCAAACAACAATGAATCGCCCGGTAAAAAAGGCATTACCACCAAACCGGTTTCAACAAAAATGATTAAAAACAATATAGCATACACCCAAACGCCATAGTCTTGCAAGAAAACTTCCAAATACTGGTCGATATGCAGTATAAAATCGATTAATTCCATTTTAAAATCTTGAAAAAATACATAAAAAAAAGGCTTTCGCCTTCCTTATTCCGTTGGTCCTTCCCACTCGTTCATCCCTCCAACCAAGTTAAAAGTGTTTTCAAAACCCAATTGGTTCATCAATAAACACGTTTGCCCGCTGCGGTTTCCGGAACGGCAATAAACATAATAATTTTTCGATTTATCTAAGTTTTCTAACGCGTTTAAAAAATCTTGTCCTTGGTAAAAATCATGATGAACAGCTCCTGGAATAGTTCCTTCACTTACTTCCTCTTCCGTGCGAACATCTAACAAAACAGCGTTTTCATCGTTTTGAAAATCGCTCCACCATTGTTCTTGTTGTAAATCCATGTTTTAGAATTTTATTTTTTTCAAAGATAATTAAATCCTTTTAAAATAAAGAAATCTTATTAATTTAGTAATCTTAAAAATTTATCCCAATGTCTTCACACCACATAGTACGCGATGATCAAGAACCTGCTTTAATAATTGCCAATGGCGAAGCTTGTTCAATGGATTTGCTGAATGAATTATTGGAATGGAATCCGCTGGTGGTTGTGCTAGACAGCGCTATGACACGCGTTTTGGAATTGGGAATTAAAGTAGATGTTTTAATTGGTGATTTTGATCGAGGTTTTGACTATGAATATTACAAAAATTCACAATATCCCATCGAAATTGTTAAATTAGAAGCACAGGATTCGTATGATATCGACAAAGCCATCAATTATTTAATTGACCGAAAAATACCTGCTGCAAATATTCTTTGGGCAACTGGCAAAAGAATGGATCACACATTTACTAATATTACCAATTTGGTTAAATATCAAGCCTTAATAAAACTTGTTATTATTGATGATTACTCTAAAATCTTTCCGTTGCAGAAAAACTTCGTGAAATGGTATCCAAAAGAAACTATTTTATCCTTGATTCCCGTAGGATCTGTTGAAGGAATTTCAACCAAAAACTTGAAATACGAACTCAAAAATGATTCCCTGATTTTAGGCTTCAAACCAGGAAGCAGTAATGAGGTATTAACAGATGGTTTGGTGGAAATAACGTATGAACAGGGGCATTTAATCCTTATGGAGTGTAATGATTAAATTTTGATGTATGATCTTTATTGTCATGAAATAGAGAAACACCACAAATATCTAGATAGAGAATTCTCATAAACCAAGATTCTTATAGTGCACTAATAAAAACTATTCAATACCTTTAAAGCTTTAGATTGTACAAAAATTACAGCAAAGAAAATCGGCCATTAGTAAGGAAACAAAATGATATTCATAGCCAACGAAGTTCATCTGTGAGATGATGATCGATATTACCGAACAAGTAAATAAAATTGACCTTTGAAAAACTCACCTCAGGTCAATCGACCATTTTAAAGAAAAAACAACAAACGAAAAAGTTTTCCAGTACTTTGTTCAGGATAGAAAGACAGATTTATTATAGAAAAATTAATAGGTGTTTTAACAAGAAAAACAAGGCTCGGCTGGTTGTTTATATGGTTCTATAAATTGACCAGCAAATGCCATGAATCGGAGCTTCAAAGTTATACTATTTTTTACACAATAACCTAAAAACATTAAAAATCGGTAAGGATAAGTTTATTGGCATCCTTCGAGCCAATCATTTGCATATTACGCCAAAACGTTCTTATCATATCACAACGAACTTATATCCTTGTTTCAGAACAATAGAATAATCAAATAATAGATCCGGAAATAAACAAGTCGTGACTAGTCTGGGTACCTGTCATCATTTACATAGAAAATCGTTGGTTATCATGTATCTGATAATCTATATACTGAAAGTCAGTTTGGTAGCATTAAGATTGGCTATAAAACAAAGAAAAACTAATAATTTGATTTTGATACATCATTCTGATAGAGCTCACCAATATTTTGCTAATTAAATACATAATCAAACAAATTGAAAATAAAAATAGATTTAACAAAAAACACTCACAAAACATTTTTGCAAGTGTTTAACCAACTATTTTTGTCAAATAAATATTTATCCCTTTAGAAGTAATCAATTGGTTTATTTTTAAGGAATATATTTCTTCTCAAAATTAGGCTTTCGCTTCTCTAAAAAAGCATTTCGGCCTTCGATAGCTTCATCGCTCATATACGCCAAGCGCGTTGCTTCACCCGCAAAAACTTGTTGACCAACCATTCCATCATCGGTTAAATTCATAGCAAATTTGAGCATTTTAATAGAAATTGGCGATTTTTCTAAAATTTCTTGTGCCCATTGATACGCAGTTTGCTCTAATTCGTCGTGCGGAACCACAGCATTCACCATTCCCATATCATACGCATCTTGGGCAGAGTAGTTTCTTCCTAAAAAGAAAATTTCACGTGCTTTCTTCTGACCAACCATTTTGGCTAAATATGCCGAACCATATCCACCGTCAAAACTTGTAACATCTGCATCGGTTTGTTTAAAGATAGCGTGTTCTTTACTAGCCAATGTTAAGTCGCAAACAACGTGTAATGAATGACCGCCACCCACAGCCCAACCATTTACAACGGCAATAACCGCTTTTGGTGTAAAACGAATTAAGCGCTGCACTTCTAAAATATTCAGGCGGTGATAACCGTCTTCCCCAACATAACCTTGATAGCCACGCGCTTTTTGATCGCCTCCGCTGCAGAAAGAATATACACCATCTTTAGGAGAGGGACCTTCAGACGAAAGCAAAATAACTCCAATTGAAGTGTCTTCATGTGCATCATGAAATGCTTTTAACAATTCAGCGGTGGTTTTTGGGCGAAAAGCATTGCGAACTTCTGGTCTGTTGAAAGCAATTCGGGCAACGCCGTCACATTTTTTATAAGTTATATCTTCAAATTCTATGGCTGTTTGCCAATTAATTTTCTCCATATTATATCTTTTTATCCTTCAAAGATACATTTTTTACTTTTTATAAAATTAAACGCCATTAAGTGTTTTAAAAATTTAGTAAAACTTTTATATTTGCTTACTTATAGCAAGTATATACCATGAAAAAATTTTTTGTGCCGCTTCTTATTGTGGGTGGTTTATTTACCTCATCGTGCGATAAAAATTTTGATATTGCACAAGTTATTCAAAAAAGAAGTGAGCTTTTTAAAGAAAAAAATAAATTAATATCTAACGATGACCCTTATAGCGTAAAGTTTAATCCTGTTACTCCTAAATATAAATTAGAAACCCGAGAAATTATCGAAGATTTTTATAACAATCGAATCAATCGCGGTGGCTTTTGGGGACAATTTCTTGTAGCAAAAAACGGTCAAATTATTTTTGAAGATTATCAAGGATACGCAAATTATCAGAAAAAAGAAAAAATAAACGACTCTACTCCCATGCATGTCGCTTCGGTAGGTAAAGTTTTTACAGGTGTTACTGTGTTGCGATTAATCCAAAAAGGTAAACTATCGTTAGACCAAAAAGTGCAAAGCATTTTACCTAATTTTCCTTATGAAGACATCACGGTTCGCTTACTTTTAAACCATCGTTCGGGCTTGCCTTATTACGGACATTTTACTTCGAAAGCAGGCGTTTGGAACAATAAGGTGACTTTAACCAATACAGATGTTCTTAATTTATTAGCTACTAAAAGCATTAAACTTGATTTTCGTCCCAACACTCGGTTTACATATTCCAATACCAACTATGTGATTTTGGCTTTGATTGTTGAAAAAATCACCGAAAAATCATTTCAAAATGCAATGAAAGAATTGGTTTTAGAACCCTTAAAAATGAACAATACCTTTGTTTTGGAGAGTTTAGAAAACAAGTACAACATCACTCAATCATATTACGCAAACAATCAAATAATGCGTTGGGATTATTTAGATGGAACGTATGGCGATAAAAATATTTATACAACTGCCCGAGATATGTTAAAACTGGACAAAGCCTTGTATTCAGACGCTTTTTTAAACAAAACACTGAAAGAGCAAATGTACAAAGGTTATTCCTATGAAAAAGCAGGTGAAAACAACTATGGTTTAGCTATTCGAATGATTGAACCTAAAAATGGAGGCAATCTTTACACTTTTCACAATGGTTGGTGGCGAGGCAACAGAACCTCGTATGTAACTTTACGCAAAGACACAATAACCATTATTTGTTTCAATAACCATAATTCGCAGTTGGCGTACAAAACCAAAGAATTAGCACCGCGCTTGGGCAATTATCCATTTATAGAAATTAATGATTAATTTAGAAAAAAATATGAAAAAAATTTCATGTGCATTATTGGGCTTATTATTTGTGGCATGTGCAAGTCATGACAAACAAAACAGTCACTATTATTCAAAATTAACCCCTCATCAATTAAAAAAAGATGTAAAGTATGTGCAAAAACAACTCACAAATATGCATCCCGATTTGTATTGGTATATCTCAAAGGAAGCATTAAACAGTAAGTTCGACAGCTTAAAAAACACACTGAAGGAGCCCTTAACTCCTAATGAATTTTTCTTAAAAATCAGTCCAATTGTCGCTTCGGTTCGCCAAGGGCACATGAGTATGTCTATGGTACAACTCACATCGGCAGATTCTGTAAAGAAAAAATACAAAAACTCATTAAACCCAATTGATAACTTTGAATATGAATATTTAAACAACAAATTATTTGTAAAACGCAATAAATTAAAAAACGATACACTTATTCAGAAAGGAACTCAAGTGCTATCTATAAACGGGATTACTCCTAATTATTTGTTTGAAAAATACGGTAAAACGTTCACATCCGATGGATACAACAAAACCGCTGTACCAAAATTTTTTGCACGCAGAGTTAATTCGTTTTACCAGAACGAATTAGGATTTGTAGATAGTATCAACATGGAAGTGGTTTGTGCCGATTCTGCTTTCCACCACACAATTAAAAGAATATTTAAAGAAAAAAAGGCAAAGAAAAAAGAGGTTGATCAAACCAAAAAAGACACATTAACGAACCAATCTATTGCTAAGAATGACACCCTTCAAAAACGCACAAAAGAAGAGGAAAAGGCTCGAAAATTAGCTTTAAAGGAAGCAAGCAAAAAAACGTTTTACAAACACAGATGGTTTGGTTATGACAGTGAAACCAAAACCTATTCTAAACAAATATCGTATCCCGTTGCACAAGACAGCACCATTGCTGTACTCACAATTAAAGATTTTATTAAGGGAAAAACAAAAGTTTACGATACTATTTTTGCAGAACTGAACAAGCACAATGTTCAAGATTTAATTATAGATTTGCGTGGAAACCCTGGTGGCAGGTTAAATGAAATTCACCAATTGGCACAATATTTAAACGATACTACATTTGTTTTTACACAACCGGCAACCATCACCAAGCGAACAACTTTTTTTAATATTTTTAAAGGAAAAAGTGTAACATCAAAAATTTTAGGCGCACCTTTTTTCAGCGTTTTTTCAACAATCAGAGGAATAAAAGCGCAAAGAACTGCTGAAGGAGAGTTGCGATTAAAGCTAAAATCGTCTAAAATCACACAGCCCAAACCATTAAACTATAAGAATAATTTATATGTGATAACAGATGGTATGACCTTTTCAGCAGCAGCAATTATTTCATCGCATTTAAAAGGCAGAGAACGAGCATTTTTTGTGGGCGATGAAACAGGCGGTACTTTTAACGGAACAGTTGCTGGTATCATGCCCGCTGTGAAACTACCTCATTCCAAATTAAAACTGCGTGTAGGTTTAATGACGATAAAACCAAACGAACAAAGTCAAACAGAAGGTTACGGAGTGATGCCTGATGTGTATATAAAACCAACTGAAGAGGATTTTATGAATGATAAAGATACCGCATTAGAATATCTTTTAAATAAAATTGAAACCAACAAAAAAGGCTCATAAGAGCCTTTTTTTTATGTATCACTTAATCTCAATCTGTGGAAACGACCATTTATTGCGAACGGCAAAAATGCGGATTAAAATGATGGTTCCTGCGGTTGCCACATAAATTATATCGTTATTTACTTTAAGGAAATCTAAAGCAAAAAACATAAAACCACCTGTAAGACAAGCCGTGGCATAAATTTCTTTTCTAAAAATAACGGGGATTTCATTACACAAAATATCACGCGCGACGCCGCCAAAGCAGGCTGTTACAGTTCCTAATAAAATACAAACAATTGGGCTTAATTCAATCATCAAACCTTGTTCAATGCCTATAATTGTAAAAATACCAATACCAATGGTATCAAACAAAAACAACGATGTTCTTAAAAAACTCAACCGATGACGAAACACCACCGAAAGTATTGTTGTTGCGGTTACTATATAAAACGTTTGTAAATTTAAAAGCCAAAAAACGGGCGTATTGCCAATAAGCAGATCTCTCAAGGTTCCACCGCCGATTGATGTGACCATTGCAATCACAAAAACACCAAAAAAATCTAACTTTTTTTCGATTCCTGCCAATGTTCCTGAAATGGCAAATGCAATTAATCCTAAAATATCTAATATGGTAAAAATCATTATTTGCTGGTTAAATGATTAAAATCGTTGATAATGGTTTGAATGAATTGGTGTTGATTAAAATTCTGATTTTTTATTGTGGTCACTTCTTCAATTTTAGCAATCAATTTGGTGATCATTTCATAATCGTTTTGAATAATTGCTGTGTTATATGCTTTTTTAATAATGTTCATATCATGATCCGACAATCGTAAAACAGTGGGAAAGGTCACCACATATTCATTGGATAAATCGTCTAAAAACCTATGGTTTAATTGTACATTCGATTTTAAACTAATCACAGTGGTATCGGTTACCATATCGCCTATTCGCTGGCTTTTTTTGCTAAAAATTATTACTAAAATAGCGGGTAAACCCATAAAAATAAGTATATCCACTAAACGGCAAACCCATCTGCTGAAATAATCTGAAAAACGCGCTTGGTATCCTTCTAATTTTACAACTCTAATTTTCATCATCATTTTTCCTGGTGTTTGTCCGTTGGTCCAACTTTCAAAAAACAAGGTATAAAAAATAAAAGGTATAAACAGCACAAAATAAACCACTCCAGATTCCCAAGCATCCAATGAATTCAAAAATCTGTTTAAGTTTAACAAATCAATTATAAAATAGTAAATAGCTGATACATAAGCTATTTTAATAACCATATCTATTGCAAAAGCTACAATTCGCTCGCCTAGCGAAGCCGGTTTAAAATTTATAGCAACATTTTGTGCTGTGTTGATCGTTATTTCGGTCATTATTTATATTTTAGCATTTATGAGAGAAATTGCTTTTATAAAACAAAATAAAGAAAAATGGTTAAATATTGAGCAACAATTAACCATAAAAAATAAAATTTCTGCTGATAATTGGTCTAATATGTATGTGCAACTGAGCAATGATTTGGCTTTTGCCCAAACTTATTTTCCAAAAAGCGATTTAACGGTCTATTTGAATAACCTTGCAAGCACTGTGCATCAAAAGGTTTATACCAATTACCGATACGAAAAAGGTGTTTTAAATGCGTTTTTTTTCTACGATGTACCATTAATCGCTTATAAATACAGAAAAGTAATGTATTTTGCATTGATTCTTTTTTTGGTTTTTGTAACCATCGGAGCGGTTTCAGCAGCAGTTGATGAGCGATATGTTCGCTTAATTTTGGGTGATGCTTATGTGAACCAAACTTTAGAAAACATTTCTAAAGGCGATGCAATGGCTGTTTATAAAAGTTCTAGCAATTGGGGAAGTGCTTTTGGTATTACTATTAACAATTTGTATGTGGGTGTGCGCTGTTATATTTACGGTATTTTTCTTGGGTTAGGTACATTTTATATCATGGTTCAAAATGCCGTTATGCTAGGCAGCTTCCAATACTTTTTTTATGAAAAAGGAGTGTTTAGCGAAAGTATTCGTGGCATTTGGCTTCATGGTTCCATGGAAATCATGGCTATTGTTATTGAAGTTGCTGCGGGTTTCATGTTGGGTGCCAGTTTGCTTTTTCCCGGAACTTATACGCGTATGCAATCACTAAAAATTGGGTTTAAAAACAGCTTTAAATTGTTTATAAGTACCATGCCTTTTACTATTTTTGCAGGATTAATAGAAGGTTACATCACCCGATACGCCAAAGAAATGCCCAATGTTTTAAACTATTTAATCATTGGTAGCACGTTGGCTTTAATTACTTTTTATTATTTTATTTATCCGGTTTTAATTCACAAAAAAACACTTAAAAACCTATAATTTTATGTTTCAATTATTTAAAATACGTGATTTTGGATCGTATATTTCAGATAGCTTTACGTTCTTAAAAGTGCAAGGAAAAAATTATTTTAAAAACTATTTAAAATTTGCCTTTCTTCCGCTGGTATTATTAATGGCTTCCATGTCGCTGATTGGTACGTTTTATTACCGATTAATTGCCACGTCGTTGGGCGATACAAGCGGTGAAACACTCAACAACAGTTTTGTAAACAACAATGCGGTGTTGTTGGTGTTGGGGCTTATTGCTTTAGTGGTTGTTGGTTTGTATTTGGCACTTGTAAACTATTCCTACCCAGTTTATTATATGCAGATTTTATCCAAAAACAGCGAGCAGAAACCCGAACTGCGCTCTATTCGCGCCTTATTTAAAGCAGATTTTAGCCGGTTATTACTTTTTGGTTTTCTAAGTTTAATCGTTTTTTCGCTTATTGGAATCATTGCCTTAATAATAGCAGGGATTTTAATGTTTGTAATCATCGGATTTTTTCTTTTCTTACTAATAATTCCGTTTTTTATAACTTGGTATTCGCTTACTTTGTATTTTTATATCGATAAAAAACAACCCTTTTTTGAGGCTTTTAAACACGGTTTTTATACCATCACCAACAATTTTTGGAACATAGTAGGTGCCAGTTTGTGCATGTTGATTATTGTACAAGTTTTAGGAACTATTGTCACCATGATTCCTTATTTTATAACTGTTTTCGGAGTTATATTTGGTATGCAAACTGAAGGACCTGAAAATTTCGATCCATCAAACGTATCTATTATTGGAATTGTAGTAATCATTATCTATTGCTTTTCGATATTGGTAAGCACCATTTTAAATCATTTATTATTGATACAAAACGGATTAGTATATTATTCGGAACGAGAAAAATTAGAGTACAACACCATGCACCAATCTATTGATGATATTGGAAAATATGAATAAATTCGTAGTTTTTTGTTTGATTTTTTTCAGCTTTTCTGGTTTTTCACAAACTGGAACAGCAGTCGATACAATGGATTATCAAGAAGTGATCGAAGAAACATATTCCGATGAATACGAAATAAATTTAGCAATCGATACCTTAAAAAATGCTTTAATACCGCTGAATAACGAAACGGTTACCGCAAAAAAATTACCCGAAAATTTCAAAGAAAACTATTCCAGTTCTGAATTCAATTACGACATTAACAAAGAAAACGGGTTTTTGGCTCGTTTGCGCGAAATGTGGCGTAATTTTTTAGATTGGTTTTCAACCGATAGCGGTGGTTCGTCCATCGTTGTGGATGAAATTATAAATATTGTTTTATTTATTGGTATCACAATAGGGCTTGGTTTTTTAATTTATTATCTCAACCAAAAAGGATTTATCCGTCTATTTGCGAAAAAAGAAACCCAAATTATAAACGAAAAATTTATAGAAGAAAATATTGAACAAATCAATTTTGATGCCTTGACCTCCAAAGCAAAAGCCGAAAACAACCTTCGGAAAGCAGTTCGATATTATTATTTATGGATGTTAAAAAATTGGTCGCAAAACGGCTTTATTGAATACGAACCCAATAAAACCACTAAGCAATATCTCAACGAAATTCAGAATCCTACCAACAAGGCTGCTTTTCAGTATGTGTCGTATATTTATGACAATATTTGGTATGGTTATCATGAAATTCAATCCAATGATTTTCAAAAAATCGAAGAACAATTTGTACAATTAATAAATAAACAATCATGAAAAGCGAATACATTAAATATGTGATGTACTTTTTATTGGCTGTGTTGCTTGTAATATTTGTACAAATGTATTTTCCAAACCCTATCAATTGGAACCGAAATTTTAATACGAATAGCAAAGATCCTTATGGTTTGTATGTTTTTAATGAGGAATTGCCACAGTTGCTTCCCAATCAAAATCTTACAAAAACCGCATTAACACCTTATGAATTTTTGTTGGAAAGTGAACAAATCTCTGCTGCCCAAACTACTTTTTTAATGGTTGAAGGCAATCAGTTTATTGACCATTCATCGGTTGAAAAACTGCTAGAACAGGTAAAAAATGGTGCCGATTTAATAATTGCTGCCGAAAGTTTTTATCAAGGAAGAAAGGCATTTTTAGACACTTTAAACATTCATTCACACGAAATTAAAACCAACAATCTGCATTTTGTTTCCTCACAAACACCAAACAAAGATACATTGGTTTTAAAAGATACATACAGCACCATTTTTACAGTAATAGATGCAGAAAAACATCAAGTTATTGCAAAAATGAACAACAATCCCGTGTTTTTGTCTTCAAAATTTGGAAAAGGAACGATTTATATCTGCTCCACTCCTATTTTGCTCACCAATTATTATTTGTTGAACGAAGATGAAAATACTGCAAGCTTTGCCGAAAATTTCACCTCTTTTTTGAAGAAGAAAAATGTAATTTGGTTCGATCAAAATCATCAATCAAATGAACTGGCAAACAATGAATCTATTTTTAAAGTTATCTTAAAAAATAAAAGTTGGCGTTTTGGATGGTACACGCTTGTGTGTGGGTTGATTTTGTTCTTAATCTTCTACGGAAAGCGTAAACAACGCATTGTGCCAATCATTGAACCCGTGAAAAACACTACCGTTGAATATATTGAAACCGTGGGGAATTTATATTTCCAAGAAAACGACCACACCCAATTGTTACAAAAGAAAATTCAGCATGCTTTGTATTTTATAAGAACAGAATGGAACATTTCAACCCAAACTATCAATCAAGAATTCAAAGAAAAATTAAAGCAAAAATCAATGGCTGCAGACAGCGATATTAATCAGTTTGTAACTTTTATACAACAATTTAATTTAAGCTATAAATACACTCAAAACCATTTAATTCAGTTTACAAAACTATTAGAAAAACTAAATATTCATTATGGAAAATCAAGAAATGAACCCAAGTAACGAAACCAACGAAATACAATTCAACAGCCGTATTCCTTTAAACGATTTAAAAGAACAAATAAACGCAATAAAAACCGAGCTGCATAAGGTGATTGTGGGCCAGCATGAGTTAATTGATTTACTTTTAGTGGCACTTATTTCAAACGGACATGTGCTCATTGAAGGTGTTCCCGGCTTGGCAAAAACCTTAACAGCCAAATTGCTTGCCAAAACCGTACAAACCAATTTTTCGCGCATACAATTTACGCCCGATTTAATGCCTTCGGATATTTTAGGAACATCGGTTTTTAACAATCAAACCAATCATTTTGAATTTAAAAAAGGACCTGTTTTTTCAAACTTTATTTTGATTGATGAGATAAATCGTTCGCCTGCCAAAACGCAAGCTGCTTTGTTTGAAGTGATGGAAGAACGTCAAATTACCATTGATGGATCTACCTATCAAATGCAAGAACCTTTTTTGGTGTTGGCTACTCAAAACCCCATTGAGCAAGAAGGAACGTATGCCCTACCGGAAGCACAATTGGATCGTTTTTTAATGAAAATCACAATAGATTACCCTACCTTGGAACAAGAAATTGAACTATTGCAATTGGAACAAACCAACGAAAAAGTTGATAAAACAAGCTTGTTAAAACCTGTGGTGAACGCCCAACAATTGATCGATTTTCAAAAATTGGCTCAAAAAGTAATGATTGAACCTCATTTGATTCAGTTTATTGCTCAAATTGTAAACAACACCCGCAGCCACAGCTTTTTGTATTTAGGCGCTTCGCCAAGGGCTTCTATTGCAATTTTAAACGCCAGTAAATCGTTTGCTTTGATAAACGGTCGCGATTTTGTAACGCCAGACGATATTAAATATGTAGCTTATTACGTGTTGAATCACCGTTTAATTTTAGCTCCAGAACGCGAAATGGAAGGAATTACGATTAAAGATGTGGTGAAACAAATTGTTGACACGGTTGAAATTCCCCGATAATTAAATGAAATCTATATTTCTAAATACACGTTTTTATTTGGTATTACTTGCAGTAATTACCGCTTTTTCCGTGGGATACTTTCTGCCCTTTTTCTTCTATTTTGCCTTTGTTTTATTAGTTGTTTTAACAATCACTTTAGCCATAGAATTGTTTTTATTGTTTCATATAAAAAACGGAATCACAGCAGAACGGATAGTTACCGAGCGATTGTCTAATGGCGATACCAATGATATTCAATTGCAGGTTAAAAACAAGTATCCCTTTGCTGTTTCTCTGCAAATTATAGACGAAGTGCCGTTTCAGTTTCAAAATAGAGATTTTCTTATAACTACAAAGATTTCCAAACATTCCTCCAAACAATTAAACTATCAATTAGTTCCGAAAGAACGCGGTTTATATGAGTTTGGAGCTATTAATGTTTTTGCATCTTACGGAACTAAACTGCTAAGTAAACGCTTTAAAGAAGCTGTAAATCAAAACATTGCGGTTTATCCTAGTTTTTTAAATCTTAGAAAATATGAGCTGTTGGCATCAAAAACAGCTTTGTTGCCCAACGGTATCAAACGCACCCGAAAAATAGGTCAATCGTCTGAATTTGAACAGATAAAAGACTATGTTATGGGCGATGACTTGCGGCATATTAATTGGAAAGCTTCAGCAAAAAAACAACATTTAATGGTGAATCATTATCAAGAAGAAAAAGCACAAAATGTGTATCTTTTGATTGATAAAGGCAGAACCATGAAAATGCCTTTCGATGGCATGTCGCTGTTAGATTATTCCATAAATGCCGCTTTAATGCTAGCAAATATCTCTGTGAAACGACAAGACAAAGCAGGTTTATGGACTTTTGAAAAGAAAACCGATGTGTTTTTGAAAGCCGACAATAAAATGTTACAAGTGCGTAAAATTGTTGATGCATTGTATCATATTTCCACCGATTTTAAAGAGTCGAACTATCAATATGTGTTAACAGATAGTTTAAAGAAAATTCAAAAACGCAGTTTGCTGATTCTTTTCACCAACTTTGAAACCTTAGACGCTGTAAAAAGACAATTGCCCTATTTACGTGCCTTGGCAAAGAAACACGTGTTGCTAACCATTATTTTTGAAAATACCTTGTTGCACTCAGTAAGCGCTAAAAAAGCACACACCACGAAAGATATTTACATACAAACCATTGCCTCAAAGTTTGTGCACGAAAAGCAACTCATTATTCAAGAATTACAAATGCACGGCATAAAAACCATTTACACCAAACCAAAGGATTTGTCGGTAAACTTGTTAAACAAATATCTAGAAATTAAACAGCAAGAAATTATTTAAATGAAACAAATTACCAGCATACACAATCAATTGGTGAAAGACATTTTGCAGCTGCAAGAAAAAAGTAAAGCCCGCAAAAAAACACAACTTTTTGTGATTGAAGGCAAGCGCGAAATCGAAATTGCCCTAAAAAATGCTTATAAAATAGATCAGTTGCTTATTTGCTTTGATTTGTTTAACGAAACACAATTTCTCGATTTCAAGAAAATGTTTACCAATGAAACACAATTTATTGAACTATCGAAAGAAGTATATCAAAAAATAGCATATAGAGAAAGCACAGAAGGTGTAATTGCCATTGCGCAAGCAAAAACGCACACATTGCAAGATTTACAATTGCCTAAAAATCCGTTGATTGTGGTTTTAGAATCATTAGAAAAACCCGGAAACTTAGGCGCTGTTCTTCGCACAGCAGATGCCGCAAAAATAGATGCCGTGCTGATTGCCGACCCAAAAACCGATGTGTACAACCCAAATATAGTGCGTTCTAGTGTGGGTGCTTTGTTTAGCAATCAAATCGCAGTGGGTACATCAACCCAGATTATTAGTTATTTGAAAGATAAAAACATTGCCCTTTTTAGTGCTATTTTGCAGGAAGCAGTGCCTTATTACAGTGTTGATTTTTGCCAGCCTTCAGCCATCGTAATGGGAACCGAAGCTACAGGTTTATCGCAAGAATGGCGCAAACAAGCAACAGCAAATATCATTATTCCCATGCAAGGACAAATTGATTCTATGAACGTTTCTGTGGCTGCTGCTGTATTAATTTTCGAAGCAAAAAGACAAAGAAATCAATAAAAGCTACAAATATTTAAAATTTTAGTTATATTTATAAAAAATTTTAGACTTTATGAAAAAAACGATCTTAAAAGCATTTTTTGCATTAAGCTGCATAGGTTTTTCAGCACAAGCACAGGTAATACATAAAAACGAACGCTATGTAAAAAGCTACAATTGGAAAGTTGGAGCAAGTTACAATATGATGGATTTTAACTTTAATCACACCGATTTACCAGAGGGTGCCAGTATGATTTCAGGGGGTATTCCTGCCAAAGTAATGATTGGCTACGAATTTGCACCAAATTTTTCCGTTGAAGCAGATTTTTCAATGAACGAAATGGAGAAAGACAATGTTATGAACGGTATGGTTGTAAACGAAAACATCTCTATTGTATCGTTTAACGGTTCATTAGCATATAGTTTAGGTGGTTTATTCAATATTCCAATTGCCGACCCTTATATTAAAGCAGGTGTTGGTCATTTGCGTTTAAACGAAACCGATTTAACAATGGCTAGCGCCGGTGGTGGTATTAATTTCTGGATTGCCGATATTCCCGCTACAAAAAGTTCCCGTTATCACCACGATAAATTTTATCGAAGATTAGGTATTAATGTAGAAGCAATGGGTAGAAGCAATATTTCAACCAAAGGTCAAGGCTCACACGCACAATATTCAGCAGGCGTTTTCTATGTATTTTAGTAGGTCATTCTCGTAAAAATATAAGAAAGGAGCATTTTGCTCCTTTTTTTGTTTAAAATAGTATAGCAATAACAGATTTTTTATATATTTAGTGAAGAAAATGGGCATTTTATGACACAAGAAGAAATTGAAAAAGAGAACAAAGAAATCGCACGCGAGTACAAAGAACTTTTAAGCATTAGTTATCAAACACTTAACGATGAAGACAAAAAGCTTATTCGCAAAGCATTTGATGTTGCTGTTGAAGCGCACAAAGACCAAAGAAGAAAATCGGGCGAAGCATACATCTTCCACCCTATTGCTGTTGCAAAAATTGTAGCATCAGAAATTGGTTTGGGTCCCACTTCTATCGCTGCTGCATTAATGCATGATGTGGTTGAAGATACCGATATAACGGTAGAAGATATAGAGCGCATGTTCAATCCTAAAATCGCTAAGATTGTGGAAGGATTAACCAAGATTTCACGCATGGAACCCGATCCCGACATTTCGCTTCAAGCAGAAAACTACCGCAAAATGTTGCTCACGCTTAACGATGACGTGCGGGTAATTCTTATTAAAGTAGCCGATCGTTTGCACAATATGCAAACCATGGAATCGATGGCGCCCTACAAACAAGCTAAAATTGCTTCGGAGACCTTGTATATCTATGCACCGCTTGCACACCGTTTGGGATTGTTCAATATAAAATCGAAATTAGAAGATTTGGGTTTAAAATATACCGAACCCGATGTGTATGACGATATTTTAAGCAAAACCAAAGAAAGCAGTGAAGAACAAGCTGCTTATATTAAAAGCATTACATCGGTATTGAACGAGGCATTAGAAAAAGAAGATATTTCGTTTACAATGAAAGGTCGTCCCAAATCGATTTATTCCATCCGAAGAAAAATGAAAGCGCAAGGAGTAACTTTTGATCAGGTATATGACAAGTTTGCCATTCGCATCATTTATAAATCAGCTCCAGCAGATGAAAAGTTTATTGCGTGGAAAATTTATTCTATTGTAACCGATCATTACAGACCATCACCCAGCAGATTGCGCGATTGGATTTCTTCGCCCAAATCAACCGGCTATGAAGCACTCCACATCACTGTGATGGGCCCAAAAGGACGTTGGGTGGAAGTACAAATCCGCAGCGAGCGTATGGATGAAATTGCCGAAAAAGGATATGCCGCACATTATAAATACAAACAAGGTGTTACCGAAGAAAACAGTTTAGATAAATGGTTGAATTTATTAAAAGAAGCTTTAGAAAACTCTGAAGCAAACGCTGTAGACTTCGTAGAAGATTTTAAACTGAATTTATACGCCAAAGAAATTTATATTTTCACCCCAAAAGGGGAAATAAAATCATTGCCAAAAGGAGCTACTGCCTTGGATTTTGCCTTTAGCATCCACACCGATATTGGCATTAAAACACGCGGAACAAAAGTAAATGGAAAATTAGTACCTTTAAACTACGAATTAAATTCGGGCGATCAGGTAGAAATCATTACATCGGCGAACCAAAAACCAAGTGTGCATTGGTTAGAATTTGTTACCACAGCACGCGCCAAAAACAAAATCAAAAATGCATTAAACGAAGATGTTAAACATGTTGCCGAAGAAGGAAGAGAAATTTTAGCACGCAAATTAAAACATCTAAAAATAAATCTCGACGAAAAAGTGGTTAATGAACTGGTAAACTTTTTTAAACTTAAAACCAGTCAGGATCTTTTCTATAAAGTAGGAACAGGAAAAATAGAAAACCCGCATTTAAAAGAGTTTGCTAGCCACAAAAACAGTAATGCTTTCTTAAACTTCTTTAAAAAATCGATACGAAAAGAAGTAAACGAGGTGAAACCCGAAGCTAAACTCGATTTAATTGTTTTTGGTAAAGACGATGAAAAACTTGATTATAAATTAGCAAGCTGTTGCAACCCCATTCCGGGCGATCAAGTTTTTGGATTTGTAACCATCAACGAAGGCATCAAAGTACATAAAATAGATTGCCCGAATGCATTAAGCATGCGCTCTAATTATGCGTATAGAATTCTTCCTGCCAAATGGATTGATTCTTCTGCACAAGAGTTCAATGCATCTTTAATGATAAAAGGTATTGATGGATTAGGATTAACCAATGAATTAACACGCGTTATATCCAACCAAATGAACGTTAACATACAAAGTATTTCGCTAAGTTCAAACGCTGGAATTTTCACAGGACAAATCACGGTAATCGTACCAAACAAAAGCGTTCTTAACAAATTGATAGACAACATTCAGAACATAGACGGCGTTGAAAAAATCACGAGAATCATAGGAAGTGCTTAATTTTAAATATTTATTTTTAGTATCGGCAATAAACAATTATATTTGTGCTGTTAAAGACAACCATGGAAGAAAATAAAAATCAAGACATTGTTAAAAGCGTTTTTACTAAGTATTTAGAAGAAAAAGGGCACCGAAAAACCCCTGAACGCTATGCTATTCTTCAGGAAATTTATGAAAGCGAAGAACATTTCGATATTGAATCGCTTTACATTAAAATGAAAAACAAAAATTATCGTGTAAGCAGAGCCACACTCTACAACACGATTGAATTGTTATTGGAATGCGGTTTGGTGCGCCGCCATCAATTTGGGCAAAACCAGTCGCATTACGAAAAATCGTATTTTGATAAACAACACGACCACATTATCCTAACCGATACTGGGGAAGTTATTGAATTTTGCGATCCACGTATCCAAAGCATTAAACAAACGATTGAAGAAATTTTTAACATTCAAATTCAAAATCATTCTTTATACTTCTACGGAACCAAAAAAGAAAATAACAGCACAACAAATAATTAAAAACAGACTAACATACCAAACATCATGACAGTAGATTTGTTACTTGGCCTTCAATGGGGAGATGAAGGAAAAGGAAAAATTGTAGACGTTCTTACTTCAAAATACGATATCATTGCTCGTTTTCAAGGAGGTCCAAACGCAGGACACACTTTAGAATTCGATGGAATTAAACATGTTTTAAGAACCATTCCTTCTGGAATTTTCCATAAAAATTCAATAAATATTATCGGAAACGGCGTAGTAATGGATCCGGTTGTATTTCAAAAAGAAATCGAAGGTTTACAAAAATTTGATATTGATGTGCAATCACGCCTTTTAATTTCGCGTAAAGCCCACTTAATTCTACCAACTCATCGCTTGATCGATGCCGCTTCTGAAACAGCAAAAGGCAAAGCAAAAATTGGTTCTACCTTAAAAGGAATCGGACCAACTTATATGGATAAAACCGGAAGAAATGGCTTGCGAATTGGCGATATTGAATTGGCAGATTTTAAAGAACGATACAATGCATTGGCTGAAAAACACATTGAAATGATAAAATTCTACAATGTTGATTTACAGTACAATTTAGCAGAAATGGAAGAAGAGTTTTTCACAGCTATTGAAGAATTGAAAAAACTTACTTTTATCGATTCTGAGTTTTATCTAAACAACGCTTTAAAAGAAGGAAAATCTATTTTAGCCGAAGGTGCACAAGGATCTTTACTAGACATTGATTTTGGTACTTATCCATTTGTAACTTCTTCAACCACAACTGCTGCTGGCGCTTGTACTGGTTTAGGAATTGCACCTAACAAGGTTAAAGATGTATTTGGTATTTTTAAAGCATATACCACTCGCGTTGGTTCAGGGCCATTCCCTACCGAATTGTTTGATACAATTGGAGAAACAATGGCAAAAGTGGGCAATGAATTTGGATCAGTAACCGGACGTGCACGTCGCTGTGGTTGGTTAGATTTAGTTGCTTTAAAATATGCAGTTGAAGTGAACGGTGTTACCGCATTATATATGATGAAAGGCGATGTTTTATCTGGTTTCGATACATTGAAAATCTGCACAGCATATACTTATAAAGGTAAAGAAATTGATCATT
The DNA here is from genome assembly GCF_024628805.1 of Paenimyroides aestuarii. Classification (NCBI taxonomy): domain Bacteria; kingdom Pseudomonadati; phylum Bacteroidota; class Flavobacteriia; order Flavobacteriales; family Flavobacteriaceae; genus Paenimyroides; species Paenimyroides aestuarii. The sequence continues at coordinate 2,578,171 of NZ_CP102382.1, forward strand.
TGCCCTATAATATCGAAGCAGAAAATGTGCAACCTGTATATGTAGAGAAAAAAGGTTGGAAACAAGATTTAACCGGCTTAACAAACTATACCGATTTGCCTGAAGAATTAAAAGAATACATCACATTTATTGAAGAATATGTAGGTGTGCCGATAAAAGTTGTTTCGGTTGGTCCTGACCGCAAGCAAACAATAATGAAATAATTTTCAACCAAAAAACAAAAGTCCTGCAAACGAAAGAATGCAGGATTTTTTTTTAAAGATAAAAATTTATCCTACTTTTACTGCGAAACATATTAAAAATACTATGAATAGTTTTACTGCCGATGTTTTTCAGGCATTTCAAAACAAATTAAAAGTGGGTAACCGCCGTGGTGTGCACCTGAATGCCATTCCCGGAAACTCTAGATATAAATTCGATTTGGCGCGATTGGCTGAAATATACCCAAGCTTGCCCGAACGCTTTATTTTAGATTTGTTGACCTTGAAAAATATGAATTTTTCTTTTTCAATTCATGACAAAGCAACTAGCGATCAAAATGTGGAACTTGTTGAATTGGAAGAAGAAGTCATTGCACAAGAAGAAGATCCAACAGATGCGGCAGCAGAACGCGAAAAAAACTTACTAAAAATTGCCAATAGTTTTGAAAATTTAATTTTTCAAAGCGAAGCAATTGAGTCTGAAAAAGGAATCAACACCTTTGGTTTCGGCTTCCCTATTTTAATTCGCAAAGATCAAAACGATGGGCAAATCACGGCAGCTCCGCTATTTATTTGGTCGGTAAGAGCTAAGCAATCATCGGAAATGAACACTTGGAAAATAAGTCGTACCGAAGAAGACCCGATTTATTTAAACGAAGTGCTTATCAACCATTTGCAGAATGATTCCGGCATTAGCCTAAACCCTATTCCGCCTGAAATGCTCGAAGATGGAAAGTTAGACAAACCCGAAATTTTTGCTATTTGTACCGAAATTCTTCAAAAACTTAAAATGGATCAAAACATTGATTTTTTGTTGAATAACTATGAGCGCATTCCTTTGCTAAAAACCAAAGCTGCATACGACAAAAAGTTAGAAAAACGCGGCGATGCGGTAATCGAAAAATGTGGTATTTTTTCACTTTTTGAAGTGCAAAAGCAAAATATTATTAACGATTATGAAAGCTTAATCACCGATTTTAAACCCCAAGAAGGAACGAATGAAAATAAAACTTTTCAATCAATTACTTCCATAGAAACCGATCCATCCCAACAACAAATTTTAGAATCGCTAAAAAAGCAATCCAAAATTGTAATCCAAGGACCACCGGGAACAGGAAAAAGCCAAACTTTAACTGCAGTGCTGATCAATGCCCTTGAAAACAAACATCGCACGATGGTGGTATGTGAAAAACAAACTGCTCTAGAAGTTTTGTATAATGCGTTGCAAGAAAAGGGCTTGGGGAAATACTGCATCATGATTAAAGACAGTCTTTCGGACCGCCGATTGGTGGTCGATGCGGTGCGCAACACTATTGATCAACCCGATTTTAAAAAAGCAAGTGAATTGCATTGGCAAGAATTTTTGAATAGAGAGGTGGAAGCAATTGACAAACTCAAGGAAAAACTGAACACTATTCATCATACACTGAACGTGCAATTGATTGACAACAGAAATTGGACCGAAATTATTGGAACCATTTTATCGTTAAAATCGATACAAGAACCAGTAGATTTAAACCTGATTTCGTGCAATTTTACCACCGATGAATTTCAGCAGTTGCTTTATCTATTTTCAAACGGGCAACCCCTTTATGAAAAATTTAAACCGTTTAGCGCTTCGTTTTTTTATAACGACCAAATGCTTTTAACCGATCATTTTTTCGCTATTCAAAATAAAATAAACGAAGCATTTGCGCACTATAAAAAACAATTTGCTGCAATTGAACAGCAAGCGACTGCATTTGAACATTTTTATTATGGCAAACGAAAAACCGATTTCACCAAAAACAGTGAGCAATTAACCAATTATATCAATGAAACCGAATTGCTCACAAGTACTTTTGCCGATACAGCAGATATTTATGACCCTGAGAAAACCAATGGCTTTTTCTATAAATTGCTTGCGATTGTATCTTCTAAAAAGAAAAAAGCAATAAAAGCCCAAAAACGACTAATTGAACTCGGGCATTTAATTAAAACCATTACCCAACACGACGATTTTGATGCTATTGAGATTTCTGCCGATTTATTGAAAAACAAACAAGAGATTCTTGCTTATAAAGATAAATTAGCCACATTAAAAACACATTTTTCAGAAAAGATAACCACAGATTTTGCTGCAATTGATGTTTTAAATTACTACGACAGCAATTTCACCACCGATGTGTTTAATGAATTGGTAAACAATATTTTGCAGCTGAAAAAGCAAATCATTAATGATACGTGGTTGGCTAATACCGATTTTGGAACGACCTATTTTTCCTTCAAAGAAAAAATTACAGCAAGTTTTGAAACCTTTGACAATTACAGCTCCAATATTGAAAATCCTTTGTTGGCAGGGCATGAATGGTTTCATTTTTACAGCACTCTCTCGCCTTTTCAGCAGCAATGTGTGGCAGTGCTTTATGAAATTTCTAATTGGGAACAGTCTTTTTTATATGCTTATTTCGATAAATTATTAAAAGAAAAATCGAAAAGTATTTTGCAAGTTAGCGAGAAAAACTACCAAGATCTTTCAAAGAAAATTGAAAATTTTTCATCGATACAAAAAAATTTCATTCATAATTTCTGGAGCGATGCACAAAAAAATGCCGTGAAAGAGTTTGAACTAAAAAACAAAGATTTAACCGTAGCGAATTTATACAACAAACGTAAAAGCACCAATCACAACCGCTTGTCATTAAGGCAAATTACGTTTAAAGACACCGATTTGTTCACCGCTTTTTTCCCTATAATTTTAACAACGCCCGATGTGTGCTGTAACTTGTTTCAAGGTAAAAATTTTTATTTTGACAATGTGGTTTTTGATGAAGCATCGCAGTTAAAATTAGAAGACAACCTACCGGCGTTGCTCAAAGGAAAAAACATCATTGTGGCGGGTGACGAGCACCAAATGCCTCCTTCAAATTATTTTAGTAAAGTTTTTGACGGAAGTGTGGAAGACGAAGATGATGTGGAAGACGAAGAAGTGCTCACATTTAAAAATGCACTTTTAAACATTGAATCGCTATTAGATTTTGCTTTAGAAAACAATTTTCAAAAAAATCATTTAGATTTTCATTATCGATCCAAACATCCGCATTTAATTGATTTTTCAAATCATGCGTTTTACAATTCACGCTTGCGACCACTTCCGGCTTCAAAAAATGAAAAACCCATTGAATTTTATGAAGTGGGTGGCACATTTCACGAGCATATCAATGAAGAAGAAGCAGAAAAAGTACTGGAAATTTTAGAGGAAATTCAACCCAAAGCAAACGGTTTGTATCCATCGGTTGGAATTGCAACGTTTAATATTACTCAGCGAAATTTCATCCGCAGAAAAATCTTGCAAAAAATGAATGCACCAGAAAACAGCGCTTTTGCAGACAAAATAAATGCATTAGAAAAAGCGGGTTTCTTTATAAAAAATTTAGAAAATATTCAAGGAGATGAACGCGATGTAATCATTATATCAACCACTTACGGCAAGAAAAAAGACGGTAGATTTGTGCAAAGTTTTGGTCCTGTAAATCACACCAAAGGATACAAATTGCTCAATGTGATTGTGACCCGAGCAAAGGAAAAAATCTACATTTGTAATTCTATTCCTTCCGAATTTTACAGCAATTACAAAGATTTTTTAGCACAAGAAGGCGCCAATAACCGCCGCGCTGTTTTTTACACCTATTTAGCTTATTGCAAAGCTGTTAGCGAGGAAAACGAAACAGCCAGAAAAGATATTTTGGCTGAATTAGAAAAATACGGCAACAAACATTCTGAAATTCACCAAAAACCAGAAAACGAATTTAAAAAGCAAATTTTTCAATTGATTACGGAAAATTATCCAACTGTAAAAGCAACTTTAAATTATGATTTTGGCGGCTATGCAATTGATATCCTTTTACAGCCCGAAAACAAACCAGCAGTTGCAATTGAATGTATGAGCAAAGAAATTTATATGGAAAACTTGGCTTATTTGGAAGATATACACAAAGAGAAAATCCTTAAAAAATCAGGTTATGAATACATTCGTATTTGGAGTCACAATTGCTGGCAAAACTTGGATGCCGAATTTAAAAAGATCGCTCGTTTTTTATAAAATCCATTAACAAAAGTTTAGTGAAGATATCGCTTAAAATGCGTAATTTTGAAAAAAATAATCTCAATTGAAAAACGTTTTTTTAAACCTGCTTTTTATTTTGGTTTGCAGTCTGTCATTGCATGCACAAACAACCGAAACAAGTGGTAAAATTATACGACTTTTGGCAGCCGATTTTACCGATGTGAACGAATATGAAGTTCCCGGTGCCAAAATTCTTACAGGTAATGTTCAAATGCAGCACGACAGTATGTATATTTACTGCAATAAAGCCTATTTTTTTGAAAAAGAAAATTATGCAAAACTGTTTGGAAATGTACGAATTGTTCAAGACGACACTCTGCAATTGAACAGCAAATATGCCGAATATAATGGCATGCAAAAAATTGCGTATGCTTCGGGAAATGTGGTAATGACTTCCCCCGATTCGTCTTTAAAATCAGAAAAAGTATATTATGACCGAAACACGGGAATTGCCTATTACAACGACCACGCAACCATTACCAACAAACAAAATACCTTAAAATCGAAAACCGGAAAATACTACACGCGGGAATTAAAATATGAGTTTAGAACGCAAGTGGTGATTACCAATCCTGAAAATGTGGTGAAATCGAACCATTTAGACTATTACGAAGATTCGGGTCATGCCTATTTGTTTGGTCCTTCCACGATTGATAATAAAGGAAATCATATCTACACCGAAAATGGTTTTTACGACACCCGATTAAACGAAGGAAAAATGATTGAAAAATCGTTTATTCTTTATGACAACAAGCGTATTGAAGCTGATGAAATGTTTTATGATGAAAAACGTTCGTATGCCAAAGGAATCAATAATGTAAAAGTTACCGATACTATTAACAACACTGTTGCAACAAGCCATTTTGCTGAAGTTTTTCGGGCAAACGATTCACTTTACATGACTAAAAAACCCCTCATAACCTATTATACGCCAAAAGATACCACCTATTTTCATGCAAAAAATTTACAAATTGTGGGACCTGATAAACAACGTGTGATAAAAGGTTATCCCAATGCACGCATGTATCGCACACCCGACATGAGCGGAAAAGCAGATTCATTGCATTACGATCAAAAAATTGGACTTTTGCAATTAATTCGAAAACCTGTTTTATTCAATGGTGAAAGTCAGTTAACCGGCGATGTGATTCATTTGATAAACAATGTGCAAACCGAAAAATTAGATTCCTTAAAAGTATTAAACAATGCCTTTGTGATTCAGAAAGATACCTTAGGATCAGGCTATAACCAGGCCAAAGGAATTAATATGTATGGAAAATTTATCGATGATAAAATTCGGCAGATTGATTTGGTTCAAAATGCAGAAATGATTTATTATGTATATGATGAGCAAGTTTTGAAAGGAATTGATAAAGGCATTTGTAGCAAAATTGTTTTAGAATTAGAAGAAAACAAAATCACAACTGCCACCCGAATGATTAATCCGGAAGGAACCACTTACCCACCCGAGCAATTTCCAGAGAATGCTCGAAAATTAGCAGGTTTTAATTGGCGGGGCGATGAACGAATGTACAGCGTAGATGCACTCTTTAGCGAGGAAGAATTGAAGCACGACGATAAAGCCGAGCAAGAAATTAAACAGAACGAAAAAATAAGCGAAAAACCTATGGAAATTCAAGAAAAAACCTTGAATTTTAAGCGAAAAGCAAAAGCACCAAATGTGATTAAAAACCGAAAGGAATAAATGAAGCAAGATTTTTTTAAGTACCAAGCACAAACTACTGAGCATCCGCTAGCACTAGAAATTAGCAGTGCCAAAGGCAGTTACATTTATACCACCGATGGCAAAAAGCATTTAGATTTTGTTGCCGGTGTATCGGCTTGCACCTTAGGACATCAGCATCCGCGTGTGGTTCAAGCAATAAAAAACCAAGTAGATCACTATTTACATGTGATGGTTTATGGCGAATATATTCAAAAACCTGCAGTTGATTTTTGCAAACTGTTAGCAGCACAGCTTCCCGCATCGCTCAACAAAACCTATTTGGTCAATTCAGGAACCGAAGCTATTGAAGGCGCGTTAAAATTGGCAAAACGTGCCACCGGCAGAACACAGATTATATCGTGCAACAATGCCTATCACGGCAATACACAAGGTGCGATGAGTATCTTGGGCAACGAAGAACGCAAAAGAGCTTTCCGCCCGCTGCTGCCCCATGTAGATTTCATCACCTTTAATAACGAAGCCGATTTAAAACAAATCACCAACCAAACGGCTGCAGTGGTTTTAGAAACCATTCAAGGAAGCGCCGGATTCATCACTCCAGAAAATGATTATTTAGCAAAGGTGCGAAAACGCTGTGACGAAACCGGAACTTTACTAATTTTAGACGAAATTCAACCGGGATTTGGTAGAACAGGCAAACTGTTTGGTTTTCAAAACTATAACATCATACCCGACATTGTAGTTATGGGCAAAGGAATGGGCGGCGGCATGCCCGTGGGTGCATTCACAGCCAATGAAAAACTTATGGATTTATTGGCGAGCGATCCTAAATGTGGGCATATTACCACTTTTGGCGGACACCCTGTCATTGCGGCAGCCTGCTTGGCAACGCTGCAAGAGTTGCTTGAAACCGATTTAATGGCCCAAACTTTAGTGAAAGAACAATTGTTCCGAAGCTTATTAAAACACCCACTAATCACCGAAATTCACGGAAAAGGATTAATGTTGGCACCCATGACACCCTCTGAAGAAATCACCAATCGCGTAATTTTAAAATGCAAAGACAAAGGTTTGGTATTATTTTGGTTGATGTTTGAAGGAAAAGCCATCCGCATCACACCACCGTTAACCATTTCTGAAGAAGAAATTAAAGAAGGTTGTGCGTTGCTATTGGATGCGTTAAACGAAGTTCAAGCCGAACTTTGTTAATTAAAATGTTAATAATATAGTTTTTAAAAGCAAAAAAAATGCATAAAATGAACTATATTTAATAAAAAGAAAGGTCGATTATGTTTACAAACGACGAAGAAGATTTTTTTAGAATGTCTATTTCAAAATTCGAGAATATGCTTAAAACAAATAAAGTTTGTTTTTTCGATTCAGAAGAATTTGAAAACATTATACTGCACTATTTAGATTCAGGGAAAGTAAACCTTTCTAAAAAGGCACTAAAGCTGGGTTTGGAGCAGCATCCCAACTCTATCGGACTGAAATTGGTTCAGGTAGAGCTTTTGGTTTTTGAAGATAAATTAGACAAAGCCGAAAAACTGCTTAACGAGATACAAGCTATTGATCCTCGAAATGATGAAGTGTATATTCAACGAGCAACCATTTTTTCAAAACAAGGTAGCCATCAAAAGGCCATTGAATGTTTAAACATTGCTTTGCAATATACAGATGATTTTGCCGATGTGTATTCGCTTTTGGGAATGGAATATTTATATATCGATGAAATTGTACAAGCAAAAGACGCATTTATAAAATGCTTGGAACACGATGTGGAAGACCAAACAGCGCTTTATAATGTGGTGTATTGTTACGATTTTTTAGACAACAACAAAGAAGCCATTGAGTTCTTAGAAGAATTCATAGACCACAGCCCTTATTCAGAAGTTGCTTGGCATCAATTAGGTCGCCAATTTTATATCACAAAAGATTATCGAAAAGCCATTGAAGCTTTTGATTTTGCTTGTATTATCGATGAAAAATTTACAGGCGCTTATATTGAAAAAGGTAAAGCATACGAAAAATTGAAAATGTATCAACAAGCAATTAACTGCTACAAAGATGTATTGCAAATTGAAGATCCATCATCGTATGTATATCGCAGAATTGGCGCTTGTTATGAACATCTAAAGAATTTAGATAAAGCATTAAAATATTATTTGAAATCGGTACACGAAGATCCTTTAATGGATAAATCGTGGATTGCTATTGCAGATTTATATCTGAAAAAAAACGATTTTAAAAAAGCCTTACAATTTGTAAATAAAGCATTGGGAATCGATGAGCACAATTATTTGTATTGGCGCCGATTTGCAATCATTAATAAAGATTTATTGTTTTTGGAAGAAGCCGAATTGGGTTTTAGAAAAGCAATTGAACACGGCGATGCTTTTTTAGACACGTGGCTTTTTTGGAGCGATACCTTGCGATTGCTAGAAAACAATAACGATTCTATACAGAAATTACTAAAGGCTCGCGATATTTTTAATGACGAATACGAGATTGAATACCGTTTGGTGGGTTTATATATGTTGACCGATCAAACCGAAAAAGCACTATATCATTTAACAAATGCCCTGGCATTAAATTATAAAAACCGAACATTGTTACAAGATCTTTTTCCAACGGTTTGGGAAAATGAGCAGGTGCAAAATTACATACAGAATTTTAATCAAGAATAGTTTGTCCACTCGTAATTCAAATCAATTTGAAGTATTAAAAAGCTTACCCGCTTATGGACCAATGTATATTCCTATAAATACAGATGGCGAAGGTTTCTTTTCAGAGGGTTTTGTTGTAAAATTTTATAATAAAGACGGAACTAACTGGATAGCAAACTTTAAACCAGGTTGGACAAATTATTATGATGTTTTTGATTACCCAAAATTTAATATTGTTATTGTTATAGCTGGTGGTTTTGTTTATGTAATGTCGCCAGAAAATAAAAAACCCATTGTTTCTTATGAGTTAGGGGTAGAATATGCATTAAAGCATAACGATGAAAACCTAATATTTTCTGATTCTGAAAAAATTTTTGATTATAATATTTATGAAAATAGTTTGTGGTGCAGTAAGCGATTATCTGTAGATGGTATAAAAGATCTAAAAATTCAAGACAACGTTCTTTTTGGAAAAACATATGATCTTTGTGACACTGAACAATGGCAAGATTTTTCAATAAATTTGGATACTAAAGAAATTAAGGGAAGATATTTTATTGAGGGTAGTTCATCTATTACAGTTAGAAAAAAATCTTGGTGGAAGTTCTGGTAAAAAATTAATTGTTTATGAAAACATACGGCTTAATTGGCAAAAAAATCAGCTATTCTTTTTCGAGAAATTACTTCAACAATAAGTTTAATAAAGAAAGTATTTTAAATACGCAATACGTTAATTTTGATATAGATAACTTATCAGAGTTAAATCTTTTATTTAAAGAAAATAATCAAGGCTATAATGTAACCATCCCTTACAAAGAAGCGATTATTCCGTATTTAGATGCGCTAGATATTCATGCGGAAAAAATAGGTGCCGTTAACACCATAAAAATCGAAAACGAAAAAAAAATTGGTTACAATACCGATTGGATTGGCTTTAAAAAATCAATAGTACCTTTATTAGAAGTGCATCATACAAAAGCATTGGTTTTAGGAACAGGTGGTGCAAGCAAAGCAGTAATTTACGCTTTAGATCAATTGCAAATTCAAACTTTAATAGTATCGAGAAACGGAAAAACATCTTACGAAGATTTATCAGAAGAAATCATTCATAATCATACAATTATTATAAACTGTACGCCTGTTGGTACTTTTCCAAATGTAGATTCTGCACCACAAATTCCTTATAATTACATATCAAACAACCATTTGGCTTACGATCTAGTGTACAATCCGGCGGAAACATTATTTCTAAAAAATTGTAAAAAACAAGGCGCAACCATAAAAAATGGATGGGAAATGCTGCAAATTCAAGCAGAAGAAGCTTGGAAAATTTGGAACAGTTGATTGTTTTTTCAAAAAGTATTTGTTAATTATAATTAATTATTTATCTTTCAAAAATAATTTTGTTAAACTTAAACATTAGAAAAATGTTAGAAGAAAAGAATGATAACCTGCATGAAGCAGACGGATTTACAACTGAAAATGAATCAAATACCATTGTGGATCAAATCAATTCTACCAATGCAGAAGACGGCGAAACGTCATCAATCAACGAAAATAACGATATTCCTTTACTCGATTACGATGAATTATCGTTAGAGGCATTGAACGAGCAATTGGATCTTTTGCTAAAAAACGAAAAGGTAACTGCCATTCGCGAGCATGTAGAAGCTATAAAACGTAGTTTCTTACAGAAATATCATGATGTGATCGATGAAAAAAGAACACTTTTCTTAGAAGAAAACCCCGATGCTTTTGCTTCCGATTTTCAGTATGATCTGCCGGCAAAAAATCAATTCGATTCTTTATACAGCCACTACCGCGACCAACGCAACAGCCATTTTAAATCGATACAAGATCAATTAAAGAAAAATTTGGCAGAACGCAACCAAATTATCGAAGAATTAAAAGATTTAGTAGAAAACACCGATAATTACAATGCTGCCTTAAAAGATATTAATCAGTTGCGTGAACGTTGGCGCAATGCGGGTTCTATTCCCAAAGACAATTACAACCACGTTTGGAATAATTTCCATTTTCATTTGGAACGTTTTTACGATCAATTGCACATGGACCGTGAGGCACGTGATTTAGATTTTAAAAACAATTTAGAACAAAAACAAAAATTAATAGAGCGTGCTTCGTTGTTAATTCATGAAAAAGACATTCGAAAAGCTTTTAGAGAATTGCAGACTTTGCACCGCGTTTGGAAAGAAGAAATTGGACCGGTAGCAAAAGAATACCGCGAAGAAATCTGGCATAATTTCAGCAACATCACAAAAGAATTACACAATAAACGAGAAATGTTGCAAAATGAAATTCGCCAACGTGAAGAACAAAATTTAGAGCAAAAAAAGGAATTAATCGCTGCTATTGAACAAATTGCGACTAAATCGTTCCACTCACACAACGATTGGCAAAACGGCATTAAAGAAATCGAAGAATTGCGAACAAAATTCTTTAATACTGGTAGAGTTCCTGCTGAACAAAGCGAGGAAACTTGGACCGCTTTCAAAAATGCCACACGCAACTTTAATGTTTTAAAAAATAATTTTTACAAAGACATTAAGAAAGAACAGCAAGACAATCTTGCTAAAAAACAAGCATTGGTGGAACAAGCAAAAGCTTTGAATGAAAGTTCTGATTTTGAAACGGTTACTCCTTTGATGAAAAAAATACAAGAAGAATGGAAACACATTGGGCATGTGCCAAGAAAGTTTTCAGACAGCTTGTGGAAAGAATTTAAACAAACCTGTAATGCGTACTTTGATCGTTTGCATGCCGAACGCAGCAAAGAGATAGAAGCAGAAATGGAAAATTTTCACAAGAAAAAAGAATATTTAGAAAGCTTAAAAGATTTTCAGTTGACAGGCGATCACAAAACCGATTTAGACGGTATTAAAGCGCATATTGAAAACTGGAAAAGTTTAGGAGTTGTACCTCAAACCCGAAGACATATTGAAGGCAAATTCAATAAAATTTTAGATGCTTTGTTTGACAAACTAAGTCTTTCTAAAAAAGAAGCAGAATTGGTGAAATTCAATAATAAAATTGAGCATTTAATTGAAAACAACGACAACCGCCGCTTGCAAAACGAAACCATTTTTGTGCAACGAAAGATAGAAGAAATTCGCTCGGAAATTTTTCAGTTAGAAAACAATGTGCAATTTATTTCAAATGCAAAAGCAGATAATCCGCTGGTAAAAGAAATCAATAAAAACATTGACCGCCACAAAGATGAATTGAATCTTTGGAAAGAGAAGCTGGATCAATTAAAAAACATCCATAAAAATGATGAATAACATACAAAACCGGAGCATTCCGGTTTTTTTCATATCAAAATACATCTTTATTTGTTTTTTAGCTATGGCTGCCTTTTCCTGCAAATCAAAAACAGATTGGCGCGATAAGTACAACCAAGAAAAAAACAATAAAAAAGAAGTTGTAAAAACAAATAAAAATGTTTCGAAACCCGCTAGTTTAGAAGAAATTAGCACTTTGTTAGACGTTAGTACGAGCAGTTTAAAAAACAAAAGCCTGTATCAATTTATTATTGATTGGTACGGCACACCCTATCAATTTGGTGGCATTTCCAAAAAAGGAGTCGATTGTTCAGGTTTCACCAATTTGTTGTATAAAGAAGTGTATAATCTACAACTTCCAAGAGTTTCAAAGGATATTGCTGCAAATGTGAAACGAAAATACACCAAAGATTTAAAAGAAGGCGATTTAGTGTTCTTTTCGTTTGGAAACACGGGCGTTGTAAACCATGTAGGAATTTATTTGCAAAACAATATGTTTGTGCATGCATCTACATCGAAAGGGGTTATTATTTCAAACCTAACAGCACCTTATTACGGAAATTTTTTGATAAAATGTGGTTCGTATCAGCAAAATGACTAGCAGAAAATCAATACGTTAAAAATGAATTTGGTAAGATAATTAGGCGTACCTTTAAAGAAATTAAAAAAACTACTTTTTAATTTCCTTAATGATGTTTGATATATGCCAAGAAAAAACCCAATAGCAGCCGCAACCCCCATCACTGACTTAGATGCGCTGTTTGATGAAATTAAAAAGGAAGGAATTTGTTTAGAAACTTTGTTTAACCGAATTCAAAATTTAAAATACGTTCACAATTCCAAAATCGTAATTAAATCATTCCAAAAAGCAGCTTTCGAAAAAACGTACAATAAAAAAGGAGTTTTAGAGCCCAATACACATGGCGCAAAGTTTAAATTAGAATACTTTTTTTATGCTTTAATAAACACAGAAGAAATCACTTTTGAAGAATTTTTATTGATTAACAATTAAAGGTTTAATAGCAGAAAGTAGCACTTCAAATGGAACAATTTGCCGAAAAAATCATAGCTTTTAATAAAAAAATTGCATTTAAGGGATTGTTGCCTAATGGGTTTCAGGTATTGAACCCGTATCATAGCAACCCGGAAACGTTGGTGGTGATGCAACAGTTTTATGAAAAATACTACAACGACACCAACCAACGAAAATTTATTATTGGCATTAACCCAAGCCGGCATGGTGCGGGTGTCACTGGCGTACCATTTACCGATACGAAACGATTAGAAAGCGTTTGTGGCATTCAAATGAAATCGGCACACACCCATGAAATATCTTCGGTTTTTCTATATGATGTGATCGAAGCTTTTGGCGGTGCTGATGCTTTTTACCGCAATTTTTATATAAACTCTCCTTTTCCGTTGGCCATTATTCGACAGAACAAATCAAATAATTGGGTGAATGCTAATTATTATGATGATAAAAATCTTTTCAAAAATGTAAAAAAATTTATGGTTTCTTGCCTAAAAAAACATATTTCATTGGGATTAAATAGTGAAGAAGTTTTTGTTTTAGGCATTAAAAACGCTACATTTATTCATGAAATTAACAATGAAGCCCAATTGTTTAAAAAAATTACTGTTCTAGAGCATCCGCGGTTTATCCAACAATATAAATCAAAAGAAAAAGAATGGTATATTGATAAATACGTGGCAGCACTATCAACTATATAAAAATGGAAACTATTAAAAGCTATAACAGCAAGCAAGCGCAACCACACCAAGAAGTGTGCAATGTATTGAACAAACTTATATCTCAAAACCTTTCAAATGCAGAAAGTAAAATTTGGCATGGGCATCCGGTTTGGTTTATTAACGGAAACCCGATTGTTGGTTACAGCAAAGAAAAAGCAGGCATTCGGCTAATATTTTGGAGTGGTGCAGATTTTGATGAAGATTTATTAAGTGTTCGTGGATCGAAATTTAAAGACGCATCGATTTTTTATAACCATGTAGATGAAATTATCGCTGCCGATTTAGAACGCTGGTTGGAAAAATCGATAAACATTCAGTGGGATTACAAAAATATCGTAAAACGAAAAGGCGTGCTTGTTAAATTGTAATTTTTCATTGATGAATTTGTACCTTATTTGTACAAAAAATACCCAAATTGATTCCATAATTGATGCAATAAAATGGAACCATAAAACCAAAATAGCAATAGTTGATAGCTACTAATCTACCATAACAAACATTTTTATGGATTTAGAAGGATTACTTTTAGGTGAAAATAATTGGACGTTTATGCTTTCAATAGCATTTAGAACTTTTGTGATGTTTTTGGTCATCCTTATCTTTTTGCGAATTTTAGGAAAACGCGGCGTAAAACAACTATCTGTTTTTGAATTAGTTGTGATTTTAGGATTGGGGTCTGCTGCGGGAGATCCTATGATTTATAAAGAAATTGGTATTTTAAACGCTTTGGTGGCTTTTAGCGTAATTGCCATTTGCTACAAATTGCTAACCTTATTGGTTTTTAAGTTTAAGTGGCTGGAGAATGTGGTGGAAGGCAAAGAAGTATATATCATTAAAAAAGGAAAATTTGCTTTAGAAGATTTTTCAAAAGAAACTTTAAGTAAAGATGAATTTTTTATGGAAATGCGCCGAAACAGTGTTTTTCATCTAGGTCAGGTAGAATATGCAATTTTAGAGATTTCTGGCGAGATAAGTGTTTATTTTTACCAAACAGAGCAAACAAAATATGGGCTGCCCATTCTGCCCGATTCTCTAAAAAATATTGTATATTCGTTTGAAATTGGCACTTTTTATGCATGTACCTTTTGTGGTGAAACGGTTTCATATAATCAAGAGCATGCAATGAAATGTACGGTTTGCAACAGAAATGAATGGGTAAAAGCTTCAAACAGAAAAATTTCGTTTTAAAGAAATAAGAATACAGAGCTATTTTAGTGATTAGCAATTGCAAATTCTTAAGAATTAGTAAACGCGACCTCACCTTTAGTTCTTTAGGGTAATGCTTATCTATAAGGTAAGCATTATCTGCTTTATAAATTCACTACAATTAAATGTACTTTGAAAAATTAGAAATAGGGTTTGCACTTTCTACAGGTTATAAAAATAACGGAAACACGTAATATTTAAAGATTTTTATTAGTTCTAGACTTGCTTGATTTATAAATTTGTTTCTATATTTGCGTACTCACCTTTTTGATTCAAAAACTCTATTAAAAGAATGACATTTGGTCCTCCGCTAATGGGGTTTTTTACTCAAAAAGAATTAAAAGGTGAGATATTTAATTTGCGCGGAGGACTTTTTTTAACGCACCTTTTATCTCTCTAAAATGTTGATTACAACCCCTGAACGATTATTTAACTTTTACAGATTTCTTTTTTAATTTATCAATCTTTCCAGGACTTCCAAACACATAAAAAAACTTTTCTTTTAAGCTTTTTGCATCTTTCACATCGCTGGCGATACTTTCGTATTCATGAAAGTTTAAATACAATGGATTCCATTTATTATCAATTTTGGTGGTGATACCATACGTTGGTCGTTCTTCTTCGGGTTGATAGGTACCAAATAATTTATCCCAAAAAATAAAAACAGCCCCAAAGTTTTTATCAATGTATTTTTCGTCTGACCCATGATGAACCCTGTGATTGGAAGGCGTTACAAAGATATTTTCGAAAAAACGCGGCAATTTACCAATATATTCCGTGTGTTGCCAGAATTGGAACAATACCGAAATTTGATTTACAATAAAGAAGATTACGGGATGAAAACCCAAAAAAGCTACTGGCAAAAAGAACAACAACTTGAAGTGTTGCACCCAACTTAAACGAAAAGAAACCGTTAAATTATAATGGTCGGCACTGTGATGCACCACATGCGTAGCCCAAAAAAACCGATTGAAATGCGACACACGATGTGCCATATAACTGCAAAAATCGTAAATTAATAAACAAGGAATTAATGTCCACCAATTGAATTCCATACGCCACGGAACGGTATTGTATATGTAAACAGCTCCATAGATAAATCCTACTTTAAAAGCTAAATTTATTACCACATTACCCAAACCAACAAACAAAGAACCCAAGCTTTCTTTAGTGGAATAATTATTTCTTTTAGAATACCACGAATACCAAATTTCCAAACCTGTAAAAAAAGCCATTAAAGGAATAGCATAGATGATTAAATCGCCCGATTGGGCTTCTAAATTCTTGATGTCATCATAAGAAATTGGTGATGCTCCAAAAAAATTACTCATATATTGATTTTAATTAAGAAATTTATACTTTTAGTAGTGATTCAGTTATTCACAATCTACAATTTACAAATAAATACCTCCACACACAAAATGGCTCAAGATATTTAACAAATAGCCTTTCAAAAAGCGAACCAAAAGCACTAATTAAATTTTAATAATTTTTGATGGATGTTCACATTTCAGTAATTTTGCTCGATTTTACAATTAAAACACATCATCAGTTTAAATAGTTCTGTCTTTAAACGGAATCATTTTGCTTATTTTTAATAATAGATTCTAAAAAAAGGAGATTGTTTTCAAAAAGCGTCCTTCCTTCCCCTATCTATCAAAATATACCTTTATGCAAAAAATCATCAATTTATTTGATTTCAAACAAAAAATCGATTATAAAAACGAAATTTTAGCAGGACTAGCAGTAGCCATGACTATGGTGCCAGAGTCTTTATCCTTTGCAATATTAGCCGGTTTATCACCATTAACTGGTTTATACGCAGCCTTTTTAATGGGAATTGTTACCGCCGTTTTTGGAGGCAGACCAGGAATGGTTTCCGGAGGTGCCGGTGCAACTGTTGTGGTGCTTATTGCGTTGGCTGCTTCGCATGGAGTGGAATATTTATTTGCGGCAATTGTTTTGGCAGGCATCATGCAAATGTTGGTAGGAATTTTTAAGTTGGGTAAATTTGTGCGCTTAATTCCGCAGCCTGTAATGTTTGGTTTTTTAAACGGACTTGCAGTAATTATTTTCATGGCACAAGTTGCTCAATTTAAAATTGTGGAAAATGGTGTGGAAAGTTGGATGAGTGGTTCGGCACTTTATATCATGGGTGGATTAACACTGCTAACCATAGCAATTGTGTTTGTTTTACCTAAGTTTACCAAAGCCGTTCCGGCATCTTTAGTAGCTATATTGGTGGTGTTTGGCATTGTTTATTTTTTTGGAATTGATACTAAAAAAGTAATTGACATAGCATCGGTCAGCGGATCGCTTCCATCGTTTCACATCCCTCAAATACCTTTTACATGGGAAGCACTCCAAATTATTTTTCCGTATGCGTTGGTTATGGCAGGTGTGGGATTAATCGAAACTTTGCTTACACTTAATATGGTTGACGAAATTACCAATACCAAAGGGCAATCGAATCGTGAAGCAGCAGCTCAGGGATTAGCAAATATAACAAACGGTTTTTTCGGTGGAATGGGCGGTTGTGCCATGGTTGCCCAAACATTAGTGAATGTGGGCGCAGGTGGCAGAGCCAGACTTTCTTCAATTGTTGCATCAATAGCTATTTTGCTGATTATTTTAGTTGCAGGTCCTGTGATTGAGCAAATTCCCATGGCGGCATTGGTTGGTGTAATGATGATGGTTGCTATTGGCACTTTTGAATGGGTGAGTTTTAGAATCATTAATAAAATGCCGCGCCACGATATTTTTGTGGGAATTTTAGTAGCTTTAATAACCATCACGCTTCACAATTTAGCTTTGGCGGTTTTAGTGGGTGTTGTGGTATCGGCGCTGGTTTTTGCTTGGGAAAGTGCCAAACGAATAAGAGCCCGAAAATATATCGATGAAAACGGAGTGAAACATTACGAGATTTATGGACCGCTTTTCTTTGGTTCAACAACTGCTTTTTTAGAAAAATTCGATTTAATAAATGACCCCGATGAAGTAATTATCGACTTTAAAGAGAGTAGAATTGTGGATATGTCGGCTATTGAAGCACTAAATAAAATTACCGAAAAGTACCATAAACAAGGAAAAAAAGTACAATTAAAACATTTAAGCGAAGATTGCAGACGTTTATTAAAAAATGCCGACAGCGTCATTGCAATAAACATTATAGAAGATCCCACATACAAGGTGATGACCAACAAATAAACGATGAACACGTTGACTAAACATAGATAATTCAAAAAAAATCTACTTAAATTTTTTCGCAAACATTATTTATCGTAATATTGCAATGTAATAATTAAAAGAAATGGGCGTTACAAAAACCGAAATATTCAACGAACACCAAAACCGATTGGCTTCTATTTTTAAAGCCTTGGCACATCCTGCCCGCATTGCTATTATTCAGCACATTATGAAGCAAAATGCTTGCATATGCAATGATTTGGTAGAAGAATTGGGATTGGCACAAGCTACTATTTCGCAACATCTAAGAGAATTAAAAAGCATGGGCATTATTAAAGGAACCATTGAAGGAACCAGCGTATGCTATTGCATAGATGAAACCGTGTGGCTTTCGCTAAAAAACGAATTGCTTGTGTTTTTTAAAGATGATGTAAGTGTTAAGAAATGTTGCTAGAGCATTTTTTTAATTCTATTAATCGTAATATTGCAATAAAACAATTTAAAATTCAATAACATGAAATTATCAACCATTAAAGAAATTTTACCAACGTTGGAAAATGTTGCATTTCAATTAGAAAATGGAGCGTTTGTCCCTGAACATTTTCACATAACAGAAGTAGGACAAATCACCAAAAAATTTATTGATTGCGGAGGGGTGGTTCGCACCGAAAAAGTAGTAAATTTTCAATTATGGAATGCCGATGATTACAACCATCGATTAAAGCCTGCCAAACTTTTAAACATTATTAAACTTTCAGAAGAAAAATTAGGTATCGAAGATGCTGCAATTGAAGTGGAATATCAAGCGGAAACCATCGGCAAATATGATTTAGATTTCAATGGAAAAACATTTGTATTGAAAAATAAAACTACGGCTTGTTTGGCAGAAGATGCTTGCGGAATTCCATCTGAAAAACAAAAAAAGAATTTAGCCACTTTATCAATGAACACCAGTAATTCATGCACTCCGGGCGGCGGATGTTGTTAATTTAAACCGTTTGATATATGTATCCAACCTTATCAAAAACCGTTAAAAGCTTACCTCCTATTCCCACAGAACGGAAAATTATTTTACAACCGCTTATCGATTTTGTGCAGCAAAAAATAGCAGATAAACAAGAAATAAATATAAACTTTATTTGCACACACAATTCGCGCAGAAGTCATTTGGCACAAATTTGGGCACAAGTAGCTGCGGCGCATTTCCATATTCCTCATGTTCAATGTTATTCCGGTGGAACAGAAACAACTGCAGTGTATCCAACGATAGTAGATACTTTGCAAAATCAAGGTTTTAATATTCTTAAATTATCCGAAGGAAATAATCCCGTTTATGCAATAAAATACAATGAAAACAGCAATTCGATTATTGGTTTTTCAAAAAAATACGACGATGATTTTACCCCAAAATCAGCATTTGCAGCAGTGATGACTTGTTCACAAGCAGATGGTGGTTGCCCTTTTATTTCCGGAGCTGAAAAAAGAATACCAATTACATTTGAAGATCCAAAAATAGCTGACAATACGCCAGAGCAATCAAAAGTTTACGCTGAACGCAGTTTGCAAATTGCAGCTGAAATGTTTTATATTTTTTCAAAAATCAATTTATAAAATGCTACCGAAACTTAAATTTTTAGATCGATACCTCACATTATGGATATTTTTGGCAATGGCGGTTGGCGTGTTGTTGGGCAATCTGTTTCCAGACATCTCCAAAATTTTCGACAATTTATCAACAGGCACTACCAATATTCCATTGGCAATTGGATTGATTTTGATGATGTATCCGCCATTGGCAAAAGTAGATTATAACTTACTACCAAAAGCATTCAAAGATAAAAAAATAATTGGCATTTCATTATTGTTGAATTGGGTGGTTGGTACGCTATTAATGTTTGGTTTAGCTGTTTTATTTCTACGAAACGATCCTGATTATATGACCGGTTTAATTTTAATTGGTTTGGCAAGATGCATTGCAATGGTGATTGTGTGGAGCGATTTAGCAAAGGCAAACCGAGAATATACAGCAATGTTGGTGGCTTTAAACAGTGTTTTTCAGATACTTTCATACAGTTTTTTGGTGTGGTTGTTTATCAACGTTTTGCCTGCTCAATTAGGATTGGCACAATTCAACGTAAGTGTGTCGATGAAAGATGTTACAGAAAGTGTATTGATTTATTTGGGTATTCCGTTTGCAGCAGGCTTTTTGAGTCGATACCTTTTGATAAAATTAAAAGGTGTTGAATGGTTCAACAGAAAATTTATTCCAGCTATTTCGCCACTTACTTTATATGCGTTGTTGTTTACAATTGTGTTAATGTTTAGTTTAAAAGGCGATAAAATAATTGAATTACCATTGGATGTGCTTAAAGTGGCCATACCATTAATCATTTATTTTGTGTTCATGTTTTTTGTGAGCTTCTTTGTCAACAAAGCTTTAAAAGTTCCTTATGATAAAAATGCTTCGATTGCATTTACGGCCACAGGCAATAACTTTGAATTGGCAATTGCGGTTTCAATAGCGGTTTTCGGCATTCATTCGCCGCAAGCATTCGTGGGGGTAATTGGACCATTGGTAGAAGTTCCAGTGTTGATATTACTGGTAAAAGCCAGTTTGTGGTTGCAAAAGAGGTTTTACAGCTAGAATTTAGTAGAAAATGGAAAAAGATGCTTCTTTAAAAGATATTGCTCAACTATTTTTAAAATTGGGCGTTATTGGTTTTGGAGGTCCTGCTGCTCATATTGCTATGATGCAAAAAGAAGTTGTTGAAAAAAGAAAATGGCTTACCGAACAACACTTTTTAGACTTGATAGGTGCCACCCATTTAATTCCGGGGCCCAATAGTACCGAAATGGCGATTCATATTGGGCACGAAAAAGGCGGTTGGAAAGGTTTGATTGTTGCAGGTCTTTGTTTTATTTTACCTGCTGTTTTTATTACAGGATTTTTTGCTTATCTCTACAAACAATACGGGCAACTTCCAGAAGTGCAACCATTTATTTACGGGATAAAACCAGCCATTATTGCCATTATTATTGGAGCCATTTTTCCACTGGCAAAAAAATCTTTAAAATCAACATTGCTTATTCTTATCGGAATCGGGGTTTTAGTGGGTTCTTTATTAGGAATAAATGAAATATACTTGATGTTTGGTGCAGGGTTTCTGGCATTGATTTTAGCCTATTTTAAAAACAAAAAGCCACATGCTCTCACCAGCTTTTTTCCAATAACCCTCTTACAAATTTCAAATGCAGCTGTACTTTCTGCAACCAATACCAACTTGTTTTGGATTTTTCTAAAAATTGGCGCAATACTTTATGGAAGCGGTTACGTTTTATTTGCATTTCTCGACACAGAGTTAGTGGCAACCGGGCTTTTAACAAAACAACAATTGATTGACGCCATTGCAGTGGGGCAATTCACTCCCGGACCAGTTTTTTCATCTGTAACTTTTATAGGTTATCAAATTAATGGTTTTTCAGGCGCAATCGTTTCAACAATAGCGATATTTTTATCCTCATTTGTGTTCGTGGCGTTGCTCAACCCTATTGTTAGGAAAATGAGAAATTCTAAGCTGCTATCAGTCTTTTTAGATGCCGTGAATGTAGCTTCTGTTGCCCTGATTGTAGCCGTTTGTTTTGAAATGGGTAAAGATACCATTACCGACTGGCGCACCATTTTAATTGCTTTTTTAAGCATTGCAACTGTATTTAGCTTCAAAAAAATAAACAATGCATTTATAGTTTTGGGTGGTTCCGTTTTGGGATATTTGTTAACAGTTTTATAAAAAAAAAGAGTTCTATTTTTGAACTCTTTTTCTCTATTTAAATATGATCAAATAATTTTCGTTCTTCAATCATTTCAGCAACAATTTGTGGTACATCCGCTTTCCAAGTTTCATCGTTCTCTTTCATTTTTTGTAACACTTTGTGCGAAAATATTTTTAAGTTTTTTTCTTCAAAATTATGAATATCAATAATTTGCTTTTGATCTTTAAAATAATTATAAATTGGTTTTAAGGCATCGTCATGAAGATCCATATTTTCGCTTGTAATTATTTGTTCCTCTTCATTCAAAAATGGATACACATAAATTTCTAAACCGTGTTTGAACAATCTGCCTAAACCTTCAAACAAACCACCACTTAAATTGGCATAATGTTTTGCATCAAAAATTTCAATTAAACTTGGAATGCCTATTGTTAGTGCTATTTTTTCTTGGGAGTAATTCCAAATATAATCCACCGCCTTGAAATATTCCTTGAAGTTAGAAATCATTACCGTGTGCCCCATTGCGCAAAGCAAATCGGCTCTGTCTAAAAAATCTTGTTCATCTACACCACCCAAAGCTAAAAGGTTGTTTAAGGTAATTTCAAAAATAACAGCGGTGTTTTCTAACAATAAATTGTTCTTTGCTAAAAATTGATTCAATGATTTTTGATACATATTAATGTTTACAACAGTCACCGGACGAAAACTACCGCGAAGCAATAATACGTTTTTTCTAAACAAGGTATTTGCTGGTAGGATGTTTTTTCCGTTTGGTGCAAACATTACCGCATCGGCCATTCCATTTTTCACCAAAAACAAACTCATTAAACGATTGTCCACCTCTTTAAACGCCGGACCTGAAAAGTTAATGGTATCAATTTCTAATTGGTCTTTATCTAAATGGTCGTACAAATGATAAATTAATTTTTTGGGATCGTGGTATTGATAAAATGCGCCATAAATTAAATTTACGCCTAATGTTCCTAGAGTTCGTTGCTGCAACAGCACATCGTTTTCTTTGAATTGAATGTGCAAGATGATTTCGTTAAACGCACCCTTTGGCTCATTTTGAAAACGAATTCCTACCCAGCCATGACCTTTGAATTTTTTAGCAAAATCAATCGTTGCTACGGTGTTGGCATAACTGAAATAGATTCGGTTGGGATTATCGGCTTCGTCTAAGCGTTCTTCCAAAAGCCGCACTTCATGGTTCAGCATTTTGTGTAACCGGTTTTCTGTCACATAGCGTCCGTCTGGTTCTACGGTATAGATGGCGTCGCTAAATTGCTTGTCGTATGCTGACATGGCTTTGGCAATGGTTCGCGAAGCTGCGCCGGCTCTAAAAAAGTGACGTGCAGTTTCTTGACCTGCTCCAATTTCAGCAAAAGATCCGTATATATTTTTATTCAGGTTTATTTTTAATGTTTTGTCAGAAAGTGCTTGTTTTTGTTCCGTTACTCGATCTCCTTGTAGTGTTAAATCTTCTGCAAAAAAATTGTTCATATTTCTATTATTGTTTAGGCATAAAATTACTAAAATCATTTTTAATGTGCTATTTTTGTAAAAAAGAATGTAGTGAAAGTTTATTTTTTAGGTACTGGCACCTCGCAAGGTATTCCTGTAATAGGTAATAAACACCCTGTTTGTCTAAGTAAAAATGAAAAGGACAAGCGCTTACGTTCTTCTGTTTTAATTGAATGGAATCACACTAAAATAGCGATTGATTGCGGACCTGATTTTCGGCAACAAATGCTTCGTATTGATAACGATCGTTTAGACGCTCTTTTATTTACACACGAACACGCCGATCACACAGCTGGTTTAGATGATATCCGCCCTTATTGCTTTATGGAAAGTAAATCAATGCCTATATATGCACAAAAAAGAGTGATTGAAAGTTTAAAGAAGCGGTTCGATTACATTTTTGAAACAGAAAACAGGTATCCAGGAGCTCCATCGGTAACCATTCATGAGGTTGAAGCTTCAAAAGATTTTTATGTGGAAGGTAATAAAATCACTCCTATTAACGTTCACCATGGTTCATTGCCCATTTTGGGCTATCGTATGGATGCATTTGCATATTTAACCGATGTAAAAACATTAGACGAAGACACTTATGATCAATTAAAAAATTTGGATGTTTTGGTAATTAATGCATTGCGTATTCAAGAGCATCCAACACATAATAATTTAGAAGAAGCTTTGATACATATTCAAAAAATAAATCCAAAAAAAGCATACCTCACACACATTGGTTTTCAAATGGGTTTTCATGAAGAGGTACAGAAAACATTGCCCGAAAATGTTTTTTTAGCGTATGACCAACTAATTTTAGATATTTAAAATGAAACGTATTTATTTATATTTGTTTTTGTTTTCACTAATTATCAATATTTTTTTGATAGTGAATGATTCAAAAGTATTAAAAGCAAAAGAACAGCACATTGAGCGATTAGAAATTAAATTAAAAAAAGTGCAAGACTCTTTAAATAATACACAAAATCAAAAATCGTAATATTATGAAATTCAAAATAATAACATTTGCAATTAGTAGCGTTTTGCTTTTCTCATGCAACAAAGAAAAAGAAGTTTCCAATGCCTTAAACAATGCGATGGTAAAGGATTCTTTAGAAATTTATAAAAAACTTTATGACGAAGCGGCTTACTTTTCTATTGATAAGAATGAAAATGCCCAAAAGCAATTTGCTCCCCAACCTTTAGAAGTAGTTATGAGCAAAGTGGTGCAAGATTTCAGTGCTTTAAACAAACAAGAAGGTGGCAATCCTCTATTGCCTATAGATGCCTCAGGGAAACCAACAAGAGTGAATAAAATGTCGGTTATAAATCACAAATGGCTAATAATCGATTTTTTTGGAGAAGGTGTCGTGGGAGAATTAATCATTAAGTATAATTACAGTCCAGATACTACTACACAATTTACAGTACTTGATACTGTTTTGTACTAAAAGCGTTTCAACTGAAACGTTTTTTTTTCTAAATACTTTCTTCAAAATGCTGCATTACTCCCACCAAATGTTGCACACTTTCAATTGGCAACGCATTATACATAGAAGCACGGTAACCGCCAACTGTGCGGTGACCTTTTATACCGTAGATGCTATTTTTAATGCACCAATCATCAAAAAGTGTTGTTAAACGTGGTTCGTTCAAATAAAAAACGGCATTCATTATAGACCGATCTTGTTGCTGTGCTGTTCCATAAAATAAACTATTGCGGTCTATTTCTGAATACATTAAATGTGCTTTTGCTCGATTTCTGCGTTCCATTGCTGCAATTCCGCCTTTATCTTTTATCCAGTTGAGCGTTAAATAGCTCACATATACCGAAAAAACAGCAGGAGTATTGTACATACTTTCTTTTTCGATATGTTTGCTATAATTCATGATATTTGGAATTTCACGTTCTATCTTCCCTAAAATATCATTTTTTATAACCACTAGATTAACCCCAGAAGTGCCGGCATTTTTCTGTGCACAAGCATATATTAAATCAAATTTAGAAAAATCTAAAACGCGTGAAAACAAATCCGAACTCATATCGCAAACCAAGGGCACATCAACGGTTGGAAATTCGCTGTATTGTGTTCCGTAAATTGTATTGTTTGATGTAATGTGTACATAATCTAAATCTTGGGGAATATGAATAGATTTTGGGATGTACGAATAGTTTCTATCTTTTGAAGAAGCTATCTCTTGAACTTCACCAATAAAAGAAGCTTCCATTTGAGCGTTGTTTGCCCAGTTTCCTGTATTAATATAGCCCGCTTTTTTATTGAGTAAGTTAGTAGCAATTCGCACAAACTCCATACTAGCACCTCCTTGCAAAAAAAGCACCGAATAGCCTTTGTCTTTTAAATCTAGAAGCTCTAAGGTTAAACTTCTGGCTGCGTTTAATACTTCAACAAATGCTGGATCGCGATGTGAAATTTCAATCAAAGAAAGTCCTGAATTGTTAAAATTAACTACGGCTTCAGACGCTTTTTGAAGTACTTCTTTTGGTAAAATGCTGGGACCGGAACTAAAATTATGTATCTTCATAAATTTCAAAAAAATTTTCAGGCTACACCCTACCCTTCAACGCATTAAAAACCCATGCTATTGCAAAAAAGCCAACGCCAACTGCACCAAATCCCCAACCGGCAACATCGGCATATCTATAAATTGCTAAACCTACCAACAAGCCGCCCATCAAAACCATAATGAGCGTGGCCCAACCAAGTATTTTATTTTTGTTTAATCCCATTACTTTCTATTATCTAAATAATTTAATAATCAATTCTTTTAGTAAATCGTCGTGCGATAAACTACCGTTTACTCCTTTACCTTTTAAATCTATTTCACGAATCACTGCAATATTTTGACTTACTTTTTTCATTGGATACACTTTGCTTGCTGCCTGATAATCTTTCAGCCCGTAAGGATTAATCCCTAATTGTTTTGCAATTTCTGCAGGATTGGCTCCGGCATTCTTGTAAGTGATGCCATGGTATTGAAGCAATCGCGAAAAAAAATTATACAGTAAAGCAGTTGTAACCACCAACGGGTTGTTTTTAGTATTCAGTGCAAAATATTTAGCAATTTGAAAGGCTTTTGCCTCATTGTTATATGCCACTGCATTGATCAATTCAAAATTGTTG
Organism: Paenimyroides aestuarii; assembly: GCF_024628805.1. Lineage (NCBI taxonomy): Bacteria > Pseudomonadati > Bacteroidota > Flavobacteriia > Flavobacteriales > Flavobacteriaceae > Paenimyroides > Paenimyroides aestuarii. Next base: position 2,604,704 of record NZ_CP102382.1, read on the forward strand.
TATTCTTTACTGATTCCAATGTTTTGCTCAATTAAATCGGCTGTAATTAGTTTATTTTGATTCAAGATAATCTTTATTTTCCCAATTTCATTTGCAATTTTGCTTAAATCGTTTCCTAAAAATTCAGCAAGCATGGCAACAGCTTTTGGTTCAATTTCTAAACCATTATCGTTTACGAAAGATTTAATCCAAGCTTCTAATTGATAATCTTTTACCTTGGCACTTTCAAAAAGTACTGCATTTTCGTTTTTTGAAAGCGTTTTGTACAGTTCTTTTCGCTTGTCTAAATTTTTGTATTTATAGCAAAAAACCAAAATGGTTGTGGGCTGAATAGCTTTAAAATAATCCACCAATTGATCTATTGTTTTCCCTAAATCTTGAGCTTCTTTTACCACAACAAGCATTTTATCGCCCATAAAAGGATATTGCCGTGCTTGCGAAATCACATCATTCACGGTTACATCTTTGCCATACAAAATAACTTGGTTGAATGATTTTTCTTCTTCAGAAATGACATTTTCGGTAAAATAATCACACAAAAAATCTATAAAATAGGGTTCTTCTCCCATTAAAAAATAAACCGGTTTGTATCCTTCTTTTTTAAACGAAGTCAGCATTTTTTTTAGTTCACTCATAAACTTTCGTAGATTTATAAAGGTTTTTTAAAGAGAATGAATAAATTTGCATTATGCGTGATTTAAATTTTCCCAAGTTTGAATTCCGTTTCAAAATTAATGAAAATAAACGGTTCATTTTTGATGAAATCAGGAAAAAATACGTTTTATTAACCCCAGAAGAATGGGTACGGCAGCATGTGGTGCGGTTTTTAATTGATGTTAAAAATTATCCAAAATCGTATATAAATGTTGAAAAAGTAGTGAAAATCAACAATATGAATAAGCGTTACGACGTTGTTGTATTTGCACCCAACGGAAGTATTTTTTTGCTGGTGGAATGTAAAGAACCAAATGTAAAGATCAATCAAACGGTTTTTGATCAAATTGCAAGGTATAATTTAAGTTTAAACGCAGCATTTTTAATGGTGACTAATGGTTTAAATCACTATTATTGCAAATTAGATTATAAAAACAGTAAGTATCAGTTTTTAGCTGATTTACCTTAATTAAAAAATATGAGTAAAAACTGCATATATATAAGTTTGCTATCATTGTTGACGTTTGCTTCGTGCGAAAAAGAAAAAATGACACCTGCAAACACTTCAAATGATACCATTACAGAGGTGCACTATGCATCGGATCCGGATTACGCATTGGCCAATAAAAATGCTCAAGAATTAGTAGTTCATTTTGAAAATGAGCAAAAAAATCTTCAAAAAAAATTAAAAAAAGCCAATAAAAAAGAAGCAGAGGCGCTGTTTATTGATTATTACAAAAAACTAAGTGTGATTGTTGACTCTATTAGCGTGGCTGAAACCAACACTTTAAACACCTATCATTCATTAGGAAACACCAAGCCAGACAGCATTCTTAGAAAAGAAAAACTCTATGAAAAATTGGGACTGTACTTTAGAAAATTAGATTCAACAAAATATGATTTTAAGATAAAGCCCGGTTATTTCTATAATCTTTTTCACAAAAAAATATCGTCTGAATACGAGCAATATCTAAAACTGCGATTCAAAGAGCACAAACTTTTGTATGACTTGCAGTTCAAAAATGAAAAAATCACCTTGCAAGACCAACGCGAATTAATCATAAATTGGGAAAAATTTATTTTAAAGCATAAAGATTTCAAGTTTATTGATCTCGCCAAAAAATCATATACAGATAATTTAACCATGTATCTTTTTGGAACTCCTGAAAAACCTACTTTTGAAATTTCAGCCAAAAAACTATATATGGAAAACGAGCAAGAGTATATTTCGTTTGTAAAGAATAACCCAAAATTGATTTCAGCAGAAATTACCAAGAAATTCTTAAAACATTTTTATGTAAACGATAAAAACTTTACTGCTGAAGAATTTTATATAGATTTAAAAGAGTTTACAAAAGCAGAAATAGCCGAAAGAATTAAATAAATGAAGCAAATTGCCGTTGTTCTTTTAAACTGGAACGGACTGAATCTTTTAAAGCAATTTTTACCAATTGTAGAAAAATTTTCTGCCCAAGCCGCTATTTATATTGCAGATAATGCCTCTACCGATTCTTCGAAAGAATATGTGCAACAACATTTTAAATCGGTTCAATGGATTCAACTTGCTGATAATTTTGGTTATGCAAAAGGATATAATTTGGCTTTAGAACAGATAAATGAAGAATATATTTGCCTGCTAAATACTGATATTGAAGTTTCTGAAAATTGGTTGCAACCTGTGTTGAGTTTATTTCAAAGCGATGCTTCCATTGGAATTATTCAGCCCAAGATTTTAGATTTTAAAAACAAAAATTATTTTGAATATGCAGGTGCAGCCGGCGGATTTATCGATAAATACGGTTTTCCATTTTGCAGAGGTAGAATATTTGATACCCTAGAAGAAAATAAAAATCAGTACCAAACCAAACCCATTTTTTGGGCATCTGGCGCCTGTTTTTTCATTAGAAACCGTGTGTTTAAACAATTAAATGGCTTTGATGCAGCTTTTTTTGCCCATCAAGAAGAAATTGACTTATGCTGGCGAGCTTTTAACCAAAACATAAAAACTTATTATTGTAATGAAAGTACGGTGTACCATATTGGTGGTGCCACTTTAAAAAAATCGAACCCTAAAAAAACGTTTTTAAACTTCAGAAATTCGCTGTGTATGCTGTATAAAAATGTACCAAAAGACAAGCGTTTTTCAATTATTTTTAAAAGATTGTGCTTAGATGGTTTAGCGGGTATTAAATTTTTTATCAGTTTGAAACCATTGCACACTTTTGCCATTATCAAGGCACATTTTGCTTATTACGGGATGCTTTCAAAACTGAAAAACAAAGCAGAACAAAACCCTAAAACCAATTATTTTTATACGGATAATATCGTAACTGCTTATTTCTTAAAGGGAAAAAAGAAGTTCAACGAATTATAGTCATTTAACACCTTCAAAAACACCTAATCCAAACAAAGCAAAATCGTATTTTACAGGATCTGTTGGGTCTAATTTGCGTAATGACGCATCGAGTTCTTGCAAGGCTTTGGCATCGTTTTGCTTGCGTTTTAAGATTCCTAATGTCCGGGCCACATTGCCCGAATGCACATCTAACGGACAAGATAATTCCGCAGGCGATACCGATTTCCATATACCAAAATCTACGCCCTTGTTGTCATTGCGGACCATCCATCTTAAAAACATATTCAAACGTTTTGAAGAAGAACCTTTTAAAGGGTCTGAGACATGCTTTGTGGTTCTTGGCTGATGACTCAGCTCGAAAAATACTTTTTTAAATGCCGAAATTCTATTCTGTAAATCAATCTGTTTAGTAGTTGAAAAAACACCTTCTAAACCGCCTTGATGTGCATAAATATTTCGTAGAGAATGCACAAAATATCTAAAATCTTCTGAATTAAACGTTCGGTGTACAATATAATCAATCGCATTGATTTGATTACTTGAAGCATTCATCACAAAATCAAAAGGATTATTGCCCATTGCCTGCATCATCTTATCGGCACTATTGATAATCATTTTTCTGTTTCCCCAAGCGATTGTAGCTGCTAAAAATCCGCTTATTTCAATATCTTCCTTTAACTGGTACCTGTGCGGAATTTGTATAGGATCTGATTCAATAAACCGAGGGCTGTTGTATTGATTTGCCTTAAAATCTAGATAGTCTTTTAACTCGTTAAAATTCATATTGCAAATTTACGGAAGAATCTCATGAATCGCAATCTGTGTGTTTTTATAATACATTGCTTTTACAATTCCATCAGAGAGTCCAATTTTTGGTACATAAATGTGTTTGGCATTGCTCCATTTCATTGCATTTGCATAAATGCGGATAGCTGGAATAATCACATCTGCGCGATCGGTATTAAGTCCCAATGTATAAATACGTTCTTCGTAGGTTAACGAATTCAAATATTTGTAGCGTTGCATTAAATAGCTCTGCGTAAGTGGTTTGTCATTGGTTTTCCCAGACATTTTAAAAATTTTGTTGATATTTCCACCAGAACCTATAATTTCTAGATTGGATAAATGGGCAGTATGTGTCTTGATCCATTTTTCAATTTCGGTCCAAACACTTTCTGTAACCATATTGTTCAACAAGCGAACAGTACCGTTTTTAAAAGATTTGGAAACCATTTGTTTGCCGTTTGAAAACAAAGTGAATTCGGTACTACCACCACCCACATCCACATATAAATAGTGTCCATTGCTTTTTATAAAAGCCTGTAAATCTGAATTTGCAATAATAGCTGCTTCGGTTTTTCCTTCAATAATATCAATATGTATGTTGGCTTTTTGAGCAATTTCTTCTACCAACTCTTTTCCATTATAAGCTTCGCGCATGGCTGAAGTGGCGCAAGCAGCATATTTTTCTACTTTATAAACGTCCATTAACAATTTAAAAGCTTGCATCGCCTTTATCATTCTGCCAGCGCTTTCTTCTGAAATTTCGCCTACTGTAAACGCATCTTGTCCCAATCGGATAGGTACGCGGATTAAATGACTTTTGTTGAATTGTGTGGGTTTATTTTGCTCTTCTACCACATTGGCAATAAGCAATCTCATGGCATTAGAGCCAATATCAATTGCTGCGTATTTCTTAATTTTTATCATTAATCTAAAATAACTTCTATTTTATTTCGGTAATAATTGAAAAGTTCTTCTTGGGCTTTAAATCGCGATTCTCCCAAACGACGGTAGCGGTTTTCTAATCGCTCGGAATGCAGTCGCACTTTCACATTGCCTTTCCAGTAAATTCCAAATGTATCGATTAATTCTTTTTGAATGTGCGTATCATAAATTGGGCAAGTAACCTCTACCCGTTCGTCAATATTTCTAGTCATAAAATCGGCAGATGATATAAAAACTTTTGCTTGATCATCTGTTCCGAAAATGTAAATTCGGGAATGTTCTAACAAATTATCCACAATACTAATTGCTTCAATATTTTCGCTTAATCCGGGAACGCCGGGTATTAAACAGCAAATTCCCCTTACGATTAATTGAATCTTAACTCCTGCCCGACTGGCATCATACAATTTATCAATCATTTTATAGTCTGATAAACTGTTCATTTTTAATCGAATCATTGCAGGTTGCTCATTCAAAGCTTTCTGAATTTCATCATCTATTAATTTGGTAAATTTAGAGCGGGTGTAATGCGGGGAAACAATTAATTCTTTATAACGATAGATTTTATAATTCACTTCAAAAAATTCAAACACTTTATTTACTTCCTTCATGATGCGTGAATGGGCAGTTAACAAAGTGACATCGGTATAAATATTAGAAGTGCTTTCATTGAAATTTCCGGTAGATATAAAGCCATATCTCTTTACTTTTTTGCCTTCTAAGCGTTCAATTACACAAATTTTGCTGTGCACTTTTAATCCTTTCACACCAAAAATCAATTTAATGCCTTCTGCTTGCATTATTTCGGCATAATTAATGTTGCTGGTTTCATCAAAACGCGCTTGCAATTCAATTTGTACGGTAACTTGTTTGCCGTTTTTCGCAGCATTTATAAGCGATGAAATGATTTGCGAATTTTTTGCCAAACGATACAAGGTAATTTTTATGCTTGTTACTTTTGGATCTAATGCCGCTTCGCGCAAGAATTTCACTACATAATTAAACGATTGAAAAGGCGTATGCACCAAAAAATCTTTGCTTTTTATCTGCTGAATCATCCCTTGCAAATTCAATCCGCTTACAGGCATTGGCTTTATTTTCCCCAAAGTAAGATCGTTTCTGCCTAAATTGGGAAAATTCATATAATCGCGGCGGTTGTGATAACGCCCTCCCGGAATGATGCTATCTACTGCTTCGATATCCATTTTATCTAAGAAGAAATCAAGGGTGTCTTTGTCAATAGTGCTGTCGTACACAAATCGAACCACCTCGCCCAGCCTGCGTTCACGCACTGAATTGGAAATTTTCTCTAAAAAAGATTTATGTAAATCTGAATCGAAATCCAACTCGGCATCGCGGGTAATTTTTATCATGTGTGCAGAAATACTCTCGTAATCGAAAATCGAAAAGATATAATCTAAATTAAATCGAATCACGTCATCAAGCAAAATAATATACTGCTTTCCGTCGATTTTAGGCAGTTCTACAAATCTATTGATGTGTGTAGGTATTTCTATTAAAGCATAACGGGTGCGTTTTTTGATTGATTTTACAGAATCTTCGCTGGACTTTTTTACCAATTTTACAGCTAAATATCCGTATGCATCTCTGATCAACGGAAATTCGGCTAAATCATTCAAAATAATGGTTACCAAAACCGGACTCACATTGTGAATAAAAAATTCGCGGATAAATTGTTGTTGTTCGTGGTTGATTTGTGTTTCATCTACAATAAAAATCCCTTCTTTTTGAAGTTCTTCTTCAATTTCGTTTAAAATTGCCAAGCTTTTTGATTGCTGATTAATCACAATCTCGGTGATGTCTTGCAATAATTCTTTGGCAGAAATACCGCTTATCAACTTTTTTTGTTGGTCTTTCGAAATGGATATTCTGCGAATTGATGCATATCGAACCCTAAAAAATTCATCTAAATTATTTGAAAAAATTCCTAAGAACCGCAAACGGTCCAAAAGGGGCACCGTGTGGTCTGCGGCTTCCTGCAACACGCGCTCGTTGAACGCTAACCAGCTTTTTTCGCGGTCAATATATTTTGGTTGATTAACTTGCATTTATTAAATCTTTTGGAAATAAAGTTTCGGTAACAGTACCTTTTTTTATAGTGTTCCAATTCTCATCGTTGAATTCTAAAATCACGATACCCGACGTGGGAACATTATCTATAAATTTATCGCCAAATGTATTAACAAAATCGGTAATTGCATTGTTATGCCCAAAAATAATAAGACTTGGAACCGAATCTTTACAATTTCTTATTATTTTGGTTAAATGTGTGGCATCAAAAGTGTATAAATCTTGCTTTAATACCGTTAATTCTTGCGGAATATTTAAGACTTCATTGAAGATTTTAGCCGTGTCATGCGCTCTCTTCGCAGTACTAGACCATATTAAAAAGCGTTCGGGTAATTTATCTTGAATAGTTTCAAAAACTGCATTGGAGTTTTTAATGCCTTTATTTGTCAACGGGCGTTCATGGTCTTCAATTGGCATATCCCATGATGATTTTCCGTGCCTTATTAATATTAATTTTTTCATACCCAACACTTTTATTTTAAACAATCGTTTATTTTTTACTAAATATAGAAAAAATCATTTAGTAATTTTTAAGATGACACATTTTTTTTGTGATAAAAGTTTGATTAATTTTGTTAAAACATAAAACGTACAATGAACAAAATAGGAATCGAGCTGAAATGGGCGGCTTTAATTACTGCATTTACTTGCGGTTGGGCGGCTTTAGAGAGTGCTTTGGGTTATCATAAAGATTTTAGCAATATTATTGTAACGGCCTTTATTTATTATGTGATTTTGACTTTTTTGTGGGCAATTGCTTTTATCGACAAGAAAAAATCATTAGGAAAAAACGCCGTTTGGGAATTTAAAAGTGCTTTTAAGTTTGGTTTATTCCTTACCGGATTGTTAACCCTTCTAAGTCCTATTTCGCAATATATCATTTATGAAAATATTTCGCCCGATTATTTTGAAAACATCATTAATTATCAACTTTCTAAAGGAAAACAAACGCGTGAAAGTTTAGAATTAATCCACAATATGAATTTTACGATTAGGCAAGGTGTGATGAACGCTTTATCTTTAGGCGTGATTTACTCTGCTTTGTATGCGTGGGTTTTTAAAACTAAAAAACAAGTAATCAACACCCCGCCAACCCAAACCAACTTCAATAAAAAGAAAAAATAATGAATTTAGCAAACATACCCCAAATTAAACATTTAAACAGCGGCAACTTTTTTGTATTAGCAGGTCCTTGTGCGATTGAAAGCGAAGAAATGGCATTGAAAATTGCTGAACGATTGATTGCTATTACCGATCGCTTGCAAATTCCGTTGGTTTTTAAAGGCTCGTTTAAAAAAGCAAACCGTTCACGAATTGATTCTTTTACAGGAATTGGTGATGAAAAAGCATTGAAAATACTGCAAAAGGTTTCCAATGAATTCCATGTGCCAACGGTTACTGATATTCATGAAAGCAGCGATGCAGAAATGGCGGCAGCTTATGTAGATGTGCTACAAATACCTGCTTTTTTGGTACGCCAAACCGATTTAGTGGTTGCAGCAGCCAAAACAGGCAAAACGGTGAATTTAAAGAAAGGACAATTCATGAGCCCGGAAAGTATGAAACACGCCGTTCAAAAAGTGTTGGATTGCCAAAATGAAAACGTGATGGTGACCGATCGAGGTACGATGTTTGGATACCAAGATATGATTGTGGATTACCGCGGTATTCCTACCATGCAACAATATGCTACCACAGTTTTAGACATTACACATTCTTTGCAACAACCCAACCAAGCAAGTGGTGTAACAGGCGGAAGACCCGATTTAATTGAAACAGTGGCAAAAGCTGGTATTGCTGTGGGCGTGGACGGAATTTTTATTGAAACACATTTCGACCCTGCGAATGCAAAGAGTGATGGCGCAAACATGTTGCATTTAGATTACTTTGAAGCTTTAATGGAAAAGCTAGTAGCTATCCGACAAACGGTTAGAAATTTTTAATGATAAAGAATACTTTAAAAATAAAAAAAACCTCTAAATCAATAATTTAGAGGTTTTTTGATAAAGTTATTGTTTAACAGGTATATTCTTTAGAATTTCTACCACAAATTTCCAATATTTTTGGACAGATGCGATAGAAACACGCTCTTCTGGTGAATGCGCACCGCGAATGGTTGGTCCAAAAGAAATCATTTCCATATCGGGGTAATTGGTTCCTAAAATACCACATTCCAATCCGGCGTGGCAAGCCACAACATTGGCTTTTTGTCCGTTTTGTTTTTCATACAATTCATCTAAAACTTTTAAGATAGATGAATTGGGGTTCGGTGTCCATCCCGGATATGTTCCTGAGAAATTTACTTCACAGCCCATTAATTCAAATGCAGCACGCAAACTATTCGCCAAATCAAACTTTGAAGTTTCAACCGACGAACGCGTTAAGCATTGAATTTGCAATTTTCCATCACCAACCGTAACTTTTGCAATATTGTTGGATGTTTCTACTAAATCCTCAAAATCGGCACTCATTTTATAAACACCGTTGTGTGCAGTATATAAAGCGCGTACCAAATAAAACTGAGCCATTGCAGGCATCACTTTTTCGGGCAATGTATCTTGCTTTTCAAAAATAACTTCCAAGTTTGGCTCGGTGGTTGCATATTCCGCTTTAATTTCATTTACAACAGTTTGCATATCAAACACAAACGATTCATCGTACATTTTAGCGATAATTACTTGTGCAACACTTTCGCGAGGAATGGCATTGCGAAGACTACCTCCATTGATACTTGCAATTTGCAAACCAAAATTATCAAAACCATTAAAAAGCAAACGGTTCATGAATTTGTTGGCATTGCCTAAACCTTTGTGAATATCCATACCCGAATGTCCGCCTTTTAAACCTTTTACAGTGATTTTATAAGCAACAGATCCATCGGGAACTTCTTCTTCTTCATATTCAGCCGTTGCGGTTACATCAACCCCACCTGCACAACCAATATCAATTTCATCATCTTCTTCAGTATCTAAATTTAATAAGATTTCGCCTGTTAGCAATCCACCTTTTAGTCCCATTGCTCCTGTCATTCCGGTTTCTTCATCAATGGTAAACAACGCTTCAATTGCCGGATGCTCTATTTCTTTTGATGCTAAAACAGCCATTATGGTTGCAACACCAATACCGTTATCTGCTCCTAAAGTGGTGCCTTTTGCACGCACCCAATCACCATCGATATACATATCAATTCCTTGGTTATCAAAATCGAAAACGGTATCGTTATTTTTTTGGTGCACCATGTCTAAATGTGACTGTAAAACGATTGTTTTACGGTTCTCCATGCCAGCAGTTGCCGGCTTTTTTATAATTACATTTCCTACTTCATCTACAAGGGTTTCTAAACCTAAATTTTCACCAAATTGTTTCATAAAAGCAATCACACGCTCTTCTTTTTTAGACGGACGCGGCACTGCGTTTAAATCTGCAAAATGATTCCACAATGGCAGTGGCTCTAAATTGCGAATATCTTGACTCATATTTTTAAAATTTTAATCAAAGTTACTTATAATAAAGCAAAAAAGCCACTTTAAACGGGGTTTAAAATGGCTTACATACAAAATAAAACAATAATTATCTTAGAAAATTACGCAACAATATATTTGGTGAATAATTTCTGGGCTTTTTTCTTGGTTACTTCTTTTTTATATTTCTTTTCAGAGTCGATATAAAAAACGGGAGCACTTTTACACATGCCTTGACACTTCATTTTTTGAAGCGAAACACTGTTGCTTAAACCCGTTTCACATAATAATTCTTTTAAGCACGACTTTGCTTCTTCGTTGTATCTGCAGCATTTTTTTCCGTCGCAAAAATAAATTACTTCACTAAAAGATTTACATTTACCCATTATTACTATCTTTAACGAGTACAAATATAAATAATAATTTTTATTTATTCTAAATAAAACATTAAAATGAAGAAAAATTTTTTTTGGAAGTTTTTGTTGCTTGGATTTGTTGTTGCAAGCTATTATTTAGCATCTGATTTTCCTTTGTTTTTCACTGAAATTTACAACCAAAAAATCTATTCCATATTAGATCGATTAATGCATGTTTTTTCTAAAATCCCGTTTTCTGTTGGCGATGTGTTGTATGCTTTCGTAGTTGTGTTCATCATCTATAAAATAGTTGTAGGCTTAAAAAAGAAAACATATCAACAATTGGTTCTGTTTTTATCAACTTGTTTTTTACTTTTCTTAGCCATTTTTCAGCTTTTTTGGGGATTTAATAATTATAAATATGGTGTTGCACATCAATTAAAATTAGAACGAAATTATACCCAACCTGATTTAGATACGCTGACTCAAAAATTAATCAAGCTGGTAAACAATCAACAAATAGCGCTTACAAACGATGTGTCTAAAAAAGTTGTTATTGCAAAGGATCTAGAGGTTTTCAATGAAACTGCTGCGCTGAATTATTCCAAATTGCCTGACCATTTACAAAAATTGCTGATTAAAAACGCCATCAATCCTGTAAAATCATCGTTCTATTCCTATGCTTTATCATATACCGGATTTAGTGGATATTTTAATCCGTTTACGCATGAAAACCATGTAAACATAGAGATACCATCGATTGGAATGCCAGTAACAGTAGCTCATGAAATGGCGCATCAGTTGGGAGTTTCGAGCGAAGCCGAAGCCAATTTTTTTGGTTTCCAAGTGATGCAATCAAGCAGCAATGAAACGTTTAAATATGCCGCAAATTTGTATGCCTTAAAATATTGTTTAAAAGAATATAGATATGAAAACGAAGAAACCTATCTTTTACTGTTTGATCAATTAAACAAAGGCGTTCAAGAGAACATTTTAGAAAGCGAACTGTTTTGGAGCAATAAAAGAAATGTTTCTTCGTATTTTTTTAAGTATCTCTACGGTGGATTTTTAAAAATGAACAATCAAAAAGACGGTATCAAATCCTATAATAAATTTGTTGATTTATTGATCAATTATGACAAAAAATTCCATCAATTTTAATTTTCGGTCGGTTTTGCATCTCTGTTTTTACGAAACGGACGAATAATAACGCGCGATTCTCTGTCGAACACAAAATAATTATACACCCAACTCCAAAAAACCAATGTTTTATTTTTGAAACCAATAAGAGAAAAAAGATGTACAAACATCCAAACAAACCAAGCAAAAACACCGTTGAAATGTAATTTTGGTAAGTCAACAACCGCTTTGTTTCTACCAATTGTTGCCATGGAGCCTTTGTCGTTGTAAACAAACTTTTTTAACGATTGTTTTTTGGTTAAACGTTCTAAATTTTCGGCCAATAGAGTGCCTTGCTGAATGGCTGGTTGTGCCATCATGGGATGACCGTATTGGTATTTATCGCCATACATCGCCGCTACATCGCCAATTGCAAAAATATCTGTAAAACCTTCCACTTGATTAAATTCGTTTACTTTGATACGTGCCGCCCGATCCAACGAAGCATCGACCCCATTTACAGGTGCACCCTTTACCCCTGCTGACCAAATCACGGCTTGCGTTTCGAAGGTTAAGCCATTTTTGGTTTCAACTTTTGTGCCATCGTAATTGGTAACAATGGTTTTTAAATGGATTTTTACACCCAAATTTTTAAGGAATTTTTCTGCAGCTTTTGAAGATTTTCTAGACATAGCATCTAAAATATTTTCAGAACCTTGGACCAAATTAATTTCCATCATCGAAATATCCAAATCGGGATAATCTTTAGGAAAAACTGCATTCTTCATTTCCGCCAAAGCTCCGGCTAATTCCACACCGGTTGGTCCTGCACCAACAATTACAAAATTCATCAGTGCTTTTCGCTGTTGCATGTCATTGGTTTGCAATGCCAATTCAAAATTTTCAAGAATTAAACTGCGAATATTCAATGCTTCGGGTATGGTTTTCATTACCATACTGTTTTTTTCAATCTGTGTATTTCCGAAATAATTATTCGTAGATCCGGTAGCAATCACCACATAATCATAGTAAATAGTACCAATATCTGTTGTGATTTTTTTATTTTCGGTATCAATTTTTTCTACTAAAGCCATTCGGAAAAATGCCTCTTTATGTTCTTTAACAATTTTGCGAAGCGGATAAGCAATCGATCCGGATTCTAATCCACCCGTTGCCACTTGGTACATAAGCGGTTGAAAATTATGGTAATTGTGTTTATCTAACAAAACCACCTGAAAATTTTTATTTTTTAGTTTTCTTGCAAGCGATACACCCGCAAAACCGCCACCAATGATAACAACTCTTGGATTACTAGAATCTGGAATATTCAACATACTACTTTACTTTTACACAAAATTACAAACAAATTGGCAATAAAAACATTATAATTTTGTTTTTCGTGTTCTGGTGGATTATTGTAAAATATGTTGTTATTTTGCGATGAAATACAAGGAGACAGTAATGAATTTAAGCTTTTTTAAAGATAATTATAGCAAAAAATTGGGCGAAAAATTTTCGAGTCGATCGGAATTGTACATCAATATTAAAAAAAAATCTGTACAAACTTTATGGTGGATTATTGGTGTAACCCTATTGAAACTTGCTTTTTTTATTGTTTCCGGAATTATACTTGAAGAAAGTACCCAACTAACAATAAGCCCATGGCTCACAAATACTTTGCATGCCCTTGATTTAAGCCTTTTGATTTTACCTGCAATTTTTTCGATTATAAATGGAATCTTAATATTTAGAATAACATCTAAAAACACTTTTGAAGCCTTATTAAAAAGCATAAAAAGGGCAAGGAATTACTTAAAATTATATATTTCGTTGATTTTAGTAGCCTATTTATGTATCATCTACATCACGATTTATTGGACTATTGTTTCAAGCACCAACGATTCGGCATTGTATGATCGTTTTTCATTTTATGCTTCGCTGATTTTGACTTGTGTGGTTTCAACAATTCTTATTTTATTGATACTTTGGGGTGTTTATAAACTTTTGTACAGCCGATTTTTAAAGCGTTTAAATATATTTTACAACCTTTTGAAAGATGCCGTTTAACAAAAAACACAATCAAATGATTGTGCTTTCTTTATTTTACAAAAATTTACCCAAAATCCAGTACAGGATTATGAATACAACAACGGTTCCAAAGCAACCAAAACCGGCCTTTTTTGCTCCCCAACCTGCCAATAATGCTCTTAACAAATCTTTCATAACATTTAATTTTACTTAAATATAATAAAAATAAACATTGCTATTCTGATTTTTTAACTTTATTCCAATAAACATCTAACTCTTTTAAAGGCAGGTCGCCTAAAACTTTTTGATCATTTTTTATCAACTCTTCCATTTTAGTGAAGCGGTTTATGAACTTTTTATTGGTTTTGTTCAAAGCTTCTTCTGGATTGATGTTACAAAAACGCGCATAATTGATCAATGCAAATAATACATCGCCAAATTCTTGTTCTTGCTTTTCGATATTGTTTTGAGCCACTTCTACTTTAAACTCGTTCAATTCTTCTTCTACCTTAGCCCAAACATCGTCTTTGTTGTCCCAATCAAAACCTACACCTTTCACCTTGTCTTGAATGCGATATGCTTTAACAATGGCGGGCAACGAATTAGGAACACCACTTAACACTGATTTATTCCCTTCTTTTAACTTTAATTTTTCCCAATTCTCCAGCACTGCTTTCTCGTCTTCGGCAACTACATCTCCGTAAATATGCGGATGCCTTGCAATGAGTTTATCACAAATTCCATTGCATACATCGGCTATATCAAACAAATTGGTTTCACTGCCAATTTTAGAATAAAAAACAATGTGCAGTAAAATATCGCCCAATTCTTTTTTTATTTCATTGGAATCGTTTGCCGAAATGGCATCATTCAGTTCATAAACTTCTTCAATGGTGAGGTGTTTTAACGATTGCAGGGTTTGTTTTTGATCCCACGGACATTTTTCGCGCAAATCATCCATTATATCTAACAAGCGTTCAAAAGCTTGCAACTGTTGTGTGCGGTTGTTCATTTAATGGGCTGGTATAAAAAATCCGGCAATTGCCGGATTTCAAGTTATTATTCTTTTTCTTCTGTTTTCTTTTTTGTGGTGCGTTTTGCTTTTGGCTTTTCTTCCACAACTTCTGCTGCTACTGTTTCACTTTCTTCAGTAGTATTGTTAATTGTTACCGAACCAGTTGTTGATACAGTTGGTTGGTTCATAGTTGCTACATAGTTCGCTGCTTGCAAAATATTGTACCAGTTTAAAACTTTTTTAATGTCTGATACATATACGCGGTCGCGATCAAAATCTGGAACCACTTCACCAAAATAGGCAAGCAATTCATCATTGTTTGCTTTGTGGTCTAAAGCGGGACCGTTATTTTCTTTTTTTGCAATACGAGCAAAAACTTCAAACAGCTTTAATTCGCTTGTTTCTGTGTAAATAGAAATTTCTGATAATAAGCTTACATTGCTACGCAAACCAACTGTTAACTTTTTACCATCAATTAATGACTCTGCAATAAATCCTGATCTTGTTTGGATTTTTAATTCGTATAATCCTGGTTTTCCAGATATAGCTAAAACTTTCTCTACGCTCATTCTATTATTTTTTTCAAGGTCACAAATATCCTAATTTGAATTTAATATCCAAAATTATCTACCTTTTTTGTTTATAAATTTCATTTTATAGTCTGGAAAAACTTTTCCTTCCATGATGTTTTGTAATCGTTTGGCGTTTAATTTCTTTTTTAAGGTAGAAATTTTATCGGTAAACAACACGCCTTCTATATGATCATATTCGTGCTGAATTACCCGAGCTGCATAGCCTGAAAACGATTTTGTATGTTTTTCAAAATTTTCATCAAAATATTCAATTGTAATATTTGGCTTGCGATACACATCTTCACGCACACCGGGAATACTTAAACAACCTTCGTTAAAAGACCACTCCTCGCCTTCTTCGCTCAAAATTTTTGGATTGATAAACGTGCAATTAAAATCGGCCAGAAAATTACGCTCTTCTTTTGATAAATCTTCGTCTTCGCTAAACGGTTTGGTATCAACAATAAACAAACGTATAGGCAAACCTATCTGCGGTGCTGCCAAACCAACTCCGTAAGCATTATCCATTGTTTCGTACATATTGGATATAAGTTCATTTAACTGCGGATAATCTTTGCTAATTTCCTCACATTCTTTGCGTAAAACCGGATCGCCGTAACCTACAATAGGTAAAATCATTTTATTGTTTTTAAAATATCTGTGCAAAGTTACGAATTATAGTAAAAATTGCAGTTATAATTAATAACTTTAATGCGTGTTTTAGGTAAATCAATTTTTTTGTAATGTTTGATAAATTAATTATTAAGTTTGGTGACAATCAGTTTTACAACGCAATAAAAATTACTTTTACGGCTATTTTGGCATTTTTTATCTTTTATGATACCGCCGATTTTACTGCTGCATTCACCGTGACTTTAGGTGCATTGCTGTGTGCGCCAATTGATATTTCGAGCAATTTTAAACATAAGATTATTGGTTTGCTTTTGGTGGCTTTTTTAATACCAATTATCTCATTTTTATTAACATACACCTATTCCTATTTTTTTATTTTTGCACCACTTTTTTGCGGACTTATCTTTTTATCGGCAATAATATCGCTTTTTGGACACCGTGCCAATTTGCTTTCTTTTACCTTATTGCTTACTATTAGTTTATCGTTTATTCACCACGACAAACCCGAAATATTGGTAAATAATTGTTTGTATTTATTGCTGGGTGGCTTGTTTTACACCTCAATTTCGGTGCTTTTTTACTTTATTAAACCCAACCGATATATTAATTTAGAAGTTGCTGAATGTATTGAAATAACCGGAGAATACTTGCAATTAAGAGCCGATTTGTGGACCACAGATGCTGATCGGGAGAAAATTAACCGGCAAATGCTTGAAAAACAAATTCGGATTAATGAACTGCACGAGCATATTCGTGAATATTTGGTTTATAACAAAGCACGCACCTTAAATTCAAACAACAACAGGAAGCTTTTAGTGGCACTGACCTCTGTGGTTGAAATTTTGGAATTGGCTATGGCAAACACTTTTAATCATGAAGAATTTATCGATTTTTTTAAGGAAGATCTTTCTGTTTTAAAAGCATATAAATCGTTGGCAGAACAATTTGCTTTTACATTAAAAAGGTTGGCTTTTCATATCAAAACTAATAAAAAACACCATTCCCAGGGAAGTTTAGCAAACGATTTTAAACAATTAAAAAGCAAAATGGATGCATTTGTGAAGCGTCAAAATATTTCTATTTATGATGAAAATGCTGTAAATATCAACAACTTGCTTTTTTATGCTGATAAACAAATTGAAAAAATTAAAGGTTTAGAACGTATCTATAAAGAACGTGTAAATGCCGATGAACTGCGAGGAAAATACCGCGATTTAGAGAAATTTTTTACACCTGAACACTATCGTTTAAAAACATTAATTGACCATTTAAACTTTAAATCGGCTACATTTAGATATGCGCTTCGCATTACCATTACCATGTTTATTGGTCTGCTTATTGGAACAATTTTTAAGTTTGAAAACGCTTATTGGATTTTACTTACTATTGTAGTGATTATGCGTCCGGGCTATGGTTTAACGAAACAACGCTCATCGCAAAGAGTCATTGGAACCATAATTGGAGGTGTTTTAGGAATTGTAGCTTTGATTTTAATTGACAATAATATCGTGCTTACTGTGTTGGCTATTTTGTCGATGCTTTTTGGATATTGGCTTTCGGCTACCGATTATAAAATAGGCGTTAGTTTTGTAACCTTTTATGTGATTTTAATTTATGGTTTACTTACAGACAATGCCGAATCGCACCTAATTTATCGCATTCTTGATACGGTAATTGGTGCGTTGTTGGCTTTTTTGGCTACAAGATTTGTATGGCCCACATGGGAATTACAATCGGTGAATACCTATTTAGAAAAGTCGTTACGCGCCATTAAATTCTATATTATTGAAGTGAAATATTACTATATAAAAAAAGGAGAACCTACCACATCCTACAAAATCGCACGAAAAAATGCATTTATCGAAGTTGGAAATTTAATGGCCAGTTTTCAGCGAATGATTCAAGAGCCCAAACGCAAACAAGCCAATCGCGTAGAGCTTTATGAACTCACGGTTTTAAATCAAACATTGGTTTCATCAGCAGCAAGTATTGGAACATACATTCAATTTCACAAAACCACCGAGGCTTCAAAAGCATTTAAAATGGTGATGGATTATATCAACAATAATTTAAGTCAGGCGCTTCACAACCTTGATTTTGATGCAGAACTTACAACAGATAGCCAAGAGGATTATCAAATAAGTATCAGCCAGTTGAAAACAATCCGCCGACAAGAAGTTGATAAACTAGATATTGATGAGCAATCGAAAATTCAAAAATTAGAAGAAGCACAGCTGATTATTGACCAATTAATCTTCATGAGCAACCTGTCCGAAAAAATCGAAAAACTTACATTGAAAATGAAATAAGCATTTAAAAGCTTTTTAGTCAGCCTTTAAAACCAATTTTGTTGTGGTTTCCATCACAAAATGGTTTATTTGCCGATGCCCCACAACGACAAAGAGCTGTGTTGTTTTGTTTTTCCTCTGTGCGTCCGTCTGGGTAAACAATTGTAATCTTCCCACTACAAAGCAACGGACCATTTTTCAATATTGTAACATTAGTTACTTGATTTTCAAGGTTCACTTCCACCTTTTCATCTTCTAAACTATATGATAAAGCGCCACTTGGGCATTGTTTTATATGCGCAATAATAGTTTCGATGGACTCCTTTTCGGGATTAATCCACGGTTTTTCTTTAGGATTAAACACAGTTGGCAAACCTGTTTC
Source organism: Paenimyroides aestuarii (assembly GCF_024628805.1). Taxonomy (NCBI): domain Bacteria; kingdom Pseudomonadati; phylum Bacteroidota; class Flavobacteriia; order Flavobacteriales; family Flavobacteriaceae; genus Paenimyroides; species Paenimyroides aestuarii. The sequence continues at coordinate 2,623,387 of NZ_CP102382.1, forward strand.
GCCACGCCAACACTTCGTAGAATGTATGCATTTTTCAGGTTCCCAATTAATTGTTAGTGTATCTTTTTTATATTTTTTCATGGTTTAATGTCTTAGATTCAAGATCCATAAATATAACAAAAAAACAGCCCCATTTCGGAACTGCTTTTAAATAATATCATAAGATGTAATTAAGAATACATTTTTGTGCGTAATTCTTTAATTTTTTCATCTTCTAAATATTCGTCGAATGTCATGTAACGGTCGATTACTCCGTTTGGTGTTAATTCCAAAATACGGTTACCAACTGTTTGCGCAAACTCGTGGTCGTGGGTGGTGAACAATACTGATCCTTTAAAGTTTTTCAAGGAGTTGTTGAATGCGGTAATCGATTCCAAATCTAAGTGATTGGTAGGTTCGTCTAACATCAATACATTTGCACGAATCATCATCATACGAGAAATCATACAGCGTACTTTTTCTCCACCCGATAAAACCGAACCTTTTTTCAAAGCTTCTTCACCAGAGAAAATCATTTTTCCCAAAAAGCCGCGCACATATACTTCATCGCGTTCTTCTTCGGTTTTTGCCCATTGGCGCAACCAATCAACTAAGGTTAAATCTTCTGTGAAAAAATCGTGGTTATCTGCCGGTAAATATGATTGCGTGGTGGTGATTCCCCATTCAAATGTACCTTTATCAGCTTTTAAATTGTTGTTTAAAATTTCATAAAAAGCAGTAGTTGCACGTGAATCTTTAGAGAAAACAACTACTTTATCGCCTTTTGCCATGTTAAAATCTACATCTTTGAACAGCACTTCCCCTTCAACCGACGCAGCTAATTCTTTAATGTTTAAAATTTGATCGCCTGCTTCGCGTTCTTGTTCAAAAATAATGGCAGGGTATCTACGGCTAGATGGTTTGATTTCATTTACATTTAACTTTTCGATCATTTTTTTACGAGAAGTTGCCTGCTTTGATTTTGCAACGTTGGCAGAGAATCTGCGAATAAACTCTTCTAACTCGGCTTTTTTCTCTTCGGCTTTTTTGTTTTGCTGCGCACGTTGCTTAGCTGCTAATTGTGAAGATTCGTACCAAAAAGTATAATTTCCGGAAAAATGATTGATTTTTCCAAAATCGATATCTGAAATATGTGTACAAACCGCATCTAAAAAGTGACGGTCGTGCGATACCACTAAAACGGTGTTTTCATAATTTGCCAAAAAGTTTTCCAACCAACCAATTGTTTCAAAATCTAGGTCGTTGGTAGGCTCATCCATTACCAAAACATCTGGGTTTCCAAATAAAGCTTGTGCCAATAACACACGTACCTTTAATTTTGGTTCCATTTCGCTCATTAAAGTGTAATGGAAATCTTCAGATATTCCCAAATTCGATAGCATCGAAGCAGCATCCGAATCGGCATTCCATCCATTCATTTCATCAAATTGCAATTGCAACTCACCAATTCGGTCGGCATTTTCATCTGAATAATCGGCATACAACTCGTCCATTTCCTTTTTAACAGCGAATAATACTTTATTTCCCATTAAAACGGTTTCAAGAACGGTATGCTCATCAAACATATTGTGGTTCTGATTCAAAACCGACATCCTTTTGCCTGGTTCTAAAATCACATGCCCCGATGTGGGGTCAATATCACCAGCAATAATTTTTAAAAAAGTAGATTTTCCGGCACCGTTAGCACCAATAATTCCATAGCAATTTCCTTGAGTGAAAGTAGCATTTACTTCATCAAACAATATACGTTTTCCAAATTGTACAGATAAATTTGAAACTGTTAACATACTTATATTTTTTTATAAGTTGCAAATTTACAAAAATATATCCGATTTTAGCCTAAACACGAAGTACTTAAACACTTACTGGGTGAGTATTTTGCTCACATTTTCTTAAATTTAACTTTAATATGGCTTTTTTCTTAAAATTATATTAAATTTAACGTAATTTGAAATGAAAAGCAAAAAGGGTTGGTTTAACTTTGGTTTCATGAAAACAATTAACATAATAGGTTCGGGCAATGTGGCATATCACCTGTTGCGTGCTATTGAAAAATCAACCAATTATAAAATTCAAAATGTGGCGGTGCGTTCTTTGGAAAAACCAGTGGATTTTATTGCTGCTGATTTAATGGTTTTGTTGGAAGATTTAAAACCTGCTGCCATTACTTTGATTTCGGTTACAGATAGCGCCATTGCAGCAGTTTCAGAAAAAATTCCTTATACTGATTCGTTGGTAGTGCACACATCTGGAACAACTGCGATGGATGTTTTAAATGATAAAAACAGAAAAGGTGTTTTTTATCCGTTGCAAACTTTTTCTAAGCAAAAAGAGGTGCTTTTTGAAGAAGTTCCGCTTTGTTTAGAAGCTGCAGAGCCAAATGATTTAAACGAATTAAAATTATTGGCAAGCGAATTATCGAACAATGTGTTTGAAATTACTTCGGAACAGCGAAAAAGTTTACATGTTGCGGCAGTTTTTGTGAGTAATTTCACAAATCATTTATACGCCATTGGCAATGAAATCTGTGCAGCAAACAATATTTCCTTTGCTATTTTAAAGCCTTTAATCAAAGAAACAGCCGATAAAATTAGATGTTTAAGTCCGAAAGATGCACAAACAGGACCGGCAATAAGAGGTGACCAAAAAACAATCGATGCACATGAACAATTTTTAACAAACCCAATTTTTAAAGAAATTTACAAATTAATTACACAAAGCATACAAACAAATGTCTAAAAGCTACAAAGAATATTTAAACCAAATAAACACATTTATATTTGACGTGGACGGGGTTTTAACAAATGGAACCATTCACGTAACACAAACAGGAGAATTATTAAGAGAAATGAACATACGCGACGGCTACGCTATGAAAGCCGCGATTGAAAAAGGATACAATGTGTGCGTAATTTCAGGCGGATCAAGCGAAGGTGTGAGAATACGATTACGAAATTTAGGCATTTACGATATTCATTTGGGGGTTCACGATAAAGTGGAAATTTATCAAGAATACATTGATGTGAACAATATTAAACCCGAAAATGTTTTGTATATGGGCGATGATTTGCCCGATTATTGGGTGATGCAAAAAGTAGGACTACCCGCTTGTCCGCAAGATGCAGTGCCCGAAATTAAGCAACTTAGCAAATATATTTCGCATGTGAAAGGTGGCAAAGGTGCTGTGCGAGATGTAATTGAACAAGTGATGAAGGTTCAAGGAAAATGGCTTGAGCACTTCGAAGCAAAATTTGACTAACAATTAAATAATATAGCTTATGAATGTTCTAAAAAAAGACCAAGCACAAATGATGTTACAAGTTATTGTAGCTGTTTTACTCTTTAGATTTGTTTTATTTGAATCGCTCATTACTGATTTAGGACTTTCAAAGCTTCATTATTTTGCCTTTTTAATTGCCATAGGCTTTATTTTGTACGGTGGTGTTTTGCTTTACAAAATTGTATTACAAGAAGAATTTCCCGATAGAAACATCGAAAAAAGCATTGAGAAATCATATTATAAATATTTGGGTGTAAACGCCGTGGGGATTGGTATCGCCTTTTTTGCAGCCAGCGATATAGATAGAACCTATTACTTTGGTTTCTTTTTGGGTTTGGCAGCTATTTTGTATCTATATATTACCCAATGGCGAAAAATTTTGGTTTTTGATAATATTGTTTATTCATTAATCATTTCATTTCCGTTTTTTATTCTGATTCTGATGGATTTAATGCCTTCGTTGCAAATGAATGCAGAGCAAAATCCAGAAAAACAGCAGTTATTGAACATTTCCCTACAAATATGTGTGTTGCTTTGGTTTTTATATTTTATTAAAACCATTTTAATGGACTTAAAGTTTATGGAATTAGACATCAAACACAAACGCAGATCGCTGGCAACCATTCACGGCAGAGAAATTGGTGCTAAAAGAACCACTTTTTTGTCATTGTTGCCGCTTACATTAATTGCAATTTTTTGTGTCATTCATTTTAATCTCACACTTTTAATTGGATACATTGGTGTGCTGGTAATTTTGCCTTATTTGATTTATCTAGGAAAATTATGGAAAGCAAAAACTACCGAAGATTTTAACGGCATCAACAATTTTTTAAACATAATCATTTGGTTAACTATATTTTCTATCGTAGTTTTATTTTTTAATTTAAAATAGACGTCCATTTAATTTTTTAAACGATATAGACACATATATTTTAACGCTTTATAAGTTTTACAATTAGTACACGTAGTTTCGATTTACTATGTTTTTTATCAAAAATAAAAGCTATTTAAAACTTTAAATTTATAGAAAAAACTGTTGTGTCTATTTGGTTATTTAATTATTTTGATGGATTATCATTAACCGTTTTAAAATGATTTTACAAGAAAAATACAACGATTATCAAATAATATTAGCATCAAACTCCCCAAGAAGAAAACAATTTCTAACCGATTTAGGATTAACTTTTACCATTAATCCTGCCAACGTAAACGAAGCATATCCTTCCCACTTAAAGGGCAAGGATATTGCTTTATATATCGCCCAGCAAAAGGCATCGGTTTTTAATAATTTGCAAGCAAATGAACTGGTCATAACTTGTGATACCATTGTTTGGATTGATGGTGTTGCGTTGGGAAAACCCGAAAACAGTGCAGATGCAAAACAAATGTTGCAACAACTTTCAGGAAAAACACATGAAGTGATCAGTGCCGTTTGCATTAAATCGAATCAAAAAGAACAACTTTTTTATGATGTAACCAAAGTTTCATTCAACACATTAAACCCTTCAGACATTGCTTATTATGTGGAGACATTTCAACCATTTGACAAAGCAGGATCTTACGGAATTCAAGAGTGGATTGGCTTGGTTGGTATTGAAAAAATAAATGGTTCATACACCAATGTGGTGGGAATGCCAATGGAAAAACTTTATAAAGAACTAATGAAATGGTAATGCTTGAAAATTTTCATATACAGGATTATTATGGAAAAATAATCACAACGGTTATTTTAATCATCGTTATCTATATTTTGCGATTCATTCTTCGGAAAGTAGTTTTAAAATTCTCTGAAATATCTTTAAAATCAGACAATCGCAGCAAATTGATTATTAAGTATTTTAATTCGTTGCTGCATATTTTGTTTGTAATTTTTATCATTCTTTTATGGGGTGTTGATACCGGCCAGCTTTTTGGTTTTGTGGGTGCTGCGATTACGTTTATTGGCGTGGCGCTTTTTGCACAATGGTCTGTTTTGAGCAATTTTACGGCAGGTGTGATTATGTTTTTTGCTTTTCCTTATAAAATGGGCGATCGCATACGAATTCAAGACAAAGATTTTCCTATTGAAGCAGAGATAGACGATATTCAAGCATTTCATACCATATTGATCACAGAAGAAGGCGAGCGCATTTCGTATCCAAATAATCTATTTTTACAAAAAGCTGTAGTTATTTTATAGTATTTTAACAACATAGATACATAGAAATTATTAGATATGAAGACGAAAAATATTTAGATGAATTAACATACGAAATAATTGGTTGTGGAATTGAAATCTGTCAAAGAAATAATTCCCATTTATGATGCTCAAATTCTAACGTATATGAAACTATTGAAATGTCCAAAGGGCATTCTTATAAACTTTAATTGTTCAAATATTTTTCAGCATGGTCAAAAGACCTATTTAAATGAATATTTTAGTTCATTGCCCAAATAATAAACTATTTTTCTATGTAGAAAAGAACAATCACTAGTTACTAGAAATATAAAAAAAATGAAGAACAAAATTATATACCTTTTTTGTGTGTTATTTATGCAAAACATCATTGCACAAAAACCACAAACGCTTACTCCGTCTGAAATTTATTTTCAAATGGAGAAACTCAATGTGTTGGCGAGTGCACTTTATATTGCAGCGCATCCCGATGACGAAAACACACGATTAATTACCTATTTAACACATCACGATAAAGCATATACCAATTATTTATCGTTAACACGGGGCAATGGCGGGCAAAATTTAATCAGTAACGAGCTGGGAACCGATTTGGGCGTGATTCGAACCAATGAATTATGGAACGCAAGAAATATAGATGGTGGCAAACAATTTTTTTCAACGGCCGATGATTTTGGTTTTTCAAAACATCCGAAAGAAGCTTTTGAAAAATGGAACAAAGAGTTGCTATTGAAACAAGTGGTTTATATGATTCGAAAGGAACAACCCGATGTGATTGTAAATCGCTTTGATCACCGAACCGAAGGAACCACGCATGGGCATCATACTGCATCGGCTCAACTATCAAAATTGGCTTTTAACTTAGCAAACGATAAAAATTATAAAGATTTATCGCAAGAAAATAGCCAAACGTGGCAACCCAAACGATTGTTTTTCAATGTTTCATGGTTCTTTTTTGGAAGCAAACAAGCGTTTGAAAAAGCAGATAAATCAAAATACGTTCCGTTGAATATTGGTATTTTTTACAATCAATTAGGGAAAAACAATCAAGAAATTGCATCGCTGAGTCGCAGTCAGCACCAATCACAAGGTTTTGGTGACATGTCGTCTCGGGGCGAAGAAATAGAATATGTGGAACTGGTTGACGGTAATGGATTGCAATCGAGCAATTTGTTTGAAGGAATTGATACAAGCTGGAACCGTATTAAAGATGGCAATAAAATTCAACCTTTGATTACGCAATTGCTCAATGAATATGATTTTAAAGATCCATCAAAATCAATAAATTTATTGACAAAAATTTATACTGAAATAGATAAATTGCCCGAAACAATTTGGAAAACCCGCAAGCAAAACGAAGTAAAAGAACTGATTAAAAATTGCGCCGGATTGTTTTTGGATATCACTACAAACGAACCTTACAGCACGCCAAATGAAAACGTTGATATTAAGGTTGAAGTTGCAAATAGATCCAACCAAAACATTGTGCTAAAAGATGTTACAATTAATAATAACAAAACAGTTGTTGACAAAAAATTAGCCAATCAAGAAGTTTTTTATGAATATTATCAAACACAATTCACCAATCAAGATTATACCAACTTTAAATTTATTAATACGTTTGAAGATTTTAAAAATCAATTCAATTCTACCCAAAAAAATGAAATTGGTTTAGAGGTGAACGGTGTGTATTTATCATACAGCTTACCCATTCAATATCATTATAAAGATGTGGTGAAAGGCGAAATTTACAAACCTTTTCATGTGGTTCCAGCCGTTTCTGTGCAGTTTAAACAACCGGTTTACATATCCAATTCCAATAAAAATCAAAACGTATCTGTTGTTTTAAGTAATTATTCTGATGAGGAAATTAAAGATTCATTAGTTCTAAAAAGAAAATCAGATAAATCTGAAAAATTGACTTTCAATAAGACAATCGCTTTTAATTTGAATAAAAATGAAAAAAATAAAGAAATTGTTATTACCGATGATGTTATCGAAGACACATATACTTTAGATTTATTTGAAAATAAAAAGGCTATAAATGCAACCGAAACAAAATGGGTTGATTACAATCATATTCCGGTAAATTATTATTTGAAACCTGTTGAAACAAAAGTGGTATCTTTCAATAAAAGTGTTTTAAAGAAATCAAAAATAGGCTATATTGTTGGTGCAGGCGATGAAATTCCGCAGGTTTTAAAAGAAGTGGGTTACAACGTAGATTTGATTCATTTAGAATCTGTTAAAGCCGAAGAATTATCAAAATACGAAACAATAATTGTAGGTATTCGAGCATTTAACACCGAAAATTCGTTAAAAACCAAAAATAAATTACTGTTTGATTACACAAAAAATGGTGGAACGGTTATTGTACAATATCAAACCAATGGCAATTTACAAACCAATGAAATCGCTCCTTATAAATTAAAAATTGGTAGAACACGCATTACCGATGAAAATGCAGTGGTGCGATTCATTAATCCAAACGAAACGGTTCTAAACAAGCCGTTTAAAATTACGCAGGAAAATTTCAAAAATTGGATACAAGAACAAGGGTTGTATTATGCAGACGAATTTGATGAGGCGTTTCAACCAGTCTTTACATCACATGATTTTGATGAAAAAGATACAAATGGTGCTTTACTTATTGCAAAATACGGCAAAGGACATTATATTTATACAGGTTTAAGCTTTTTTAGACAATTACCAATAGGAAACACCGGTGCTTTGGAATTATTTATCAACCTAATTGAACTAAAAAATGAGTGATTTTAAATGGATTAAATGGCGAAAAGCTTACAGCATTGTGTTGTTAATCAATTTGTTTTATATTGTACTTTTTTATTTTATCATGCACTTAACCAATTAACATGGAACTATTAGACTGGATTATTCTTTTAAGTACACTTTTGTTTATTGTGTTGTATGGTACCTATCGAACAAAAGGCAGCAAAAATATACAAGAATATATTTTAGCAAACCAAAGCACCAATTGGTTTACCGTAGGTTTATCGGTCATGGCCACGCAGGCAAGTGCTATTACGTTTTTGTCAACACCTGGTCAGGCTTATCACGACGGTATGGGATTTGTGCAATTTTATTTTGGGTTACCGCTTGCAATGGTGGTAATTTGTATGGTTTTCATTCCGGTATTTCACAGGCTAAAAGTGTACACAGCATATGAATTTCTGGAAACTCGTTTTGATTTAAAAACCCGAACATTGGCATCGGTAATTTTTCTAGTGCAACGCAGTATTGGAACAGGAATAACGATTTATGCACCCGCAATTATCCTATCATCAATCCTTAATTGGGATTTAACTTTTATTATTGTTTCCATTGGTATCGTCATTATTTTTTATACCTATTTTGGCGGAACAAAAGCGTTGAATATCACTCAAAAACAACAAGCATTTGTGATAATGGCCGGAATGTTTCTTACATTCTTTATTATTTTATTCAGATTGCCTGAAGAAGTAACTTTTGTAAATGTATTTAATGTTGCCAAAATTGAAGATAAATTAAACCTGCTGAATTTTTCGACAGATTTTTCTGAAACCTACACCTTGTGGAATGGTTTAACAGCCGGGTTCTTTTTAATGTTGGCCTATTTCGGAACCGATCAATCGCAAGTGGGTAGGTATTTATCGGGCAAAAGCATCAAAGAAACACAAGTGGGATTGTTAATGAACGGCGTGTTAAAGGTGCCCATGCAATTCTTCATTTTGTTGGTGGGTGTCATGGTATTTATCTTTTTTCATTTTTATCAAGCCCCTTTGCACTTTAATCCGGTAAATACGGAAAAAGTTTTAAATTCAGAATATCAGGAAGCATATCGAGATTTAGAAATTGAACTAAAAGGTTTATTAAACGAAAAGAAAGAAATCACTCAAATTTATACCGGGCAATTGAACCAAGGTTATGAAAATGAAATGTTGGAAGAAAAACTGGTTGCTTTGAATGAGAATGAAGTGCAACTGCGACAGGAAGCACGCGATATGATTAAAAAAGTGGACAGCGGCGCCGAAACAAATGATAAAGATTACGTATTCATTTATTTTATATTGAATTATTTGCCACACGGAATTATCGGTTTTTTATTAGCGATGATTTTTTCTGCTGCCATGTCTAGCTCTGCTTCGGGTTTATATGCTGTGGCGTCGAGTTCGGCAATTGATATTTACAAAACCTATAAACCCAATTTATCGGAACAACATTATCTGAAAGTAACGAAATATTTAGTGGTTTTTTGGGGAATTATTTGCATTTTGGCCGCGTGTGTCATTACCCTTTTTGAAAATTTGATTCAATTGGTAAACATTATCGGGTCTATTTTCTACGGAACTGTTCTAGGCATCTTCTTAATTGCATTCTTTATAAAATACATTAAAGCAAAAGCTACTTTTTGGGGTGCACTTTTAGCCCAAATATTGGTTATATACATTTATTCTTTGGAAGTGGTAAGCTATCTGTGGCTTAACCCTATTGGTGTGTTTTCAGTGATACTCATTGGTTTGGTTTTGCAGATGGTTTTTAGTAAAAATAAGAATGCTCCAACGACTCATGTTAACAAATAAAAAATAAATTATTTCTAAAACTTAAATTTAATGTTAAGAACACTTCTTAGTAACATTAACTTAACACACAAAAGCACTAATGTTAATAGATTTGCCGCAGATAAATAACAACGTTTAAGGCAATGAAAATTTTAAAAGTATTATTACTTGCTATTATTACATGCAACCAAGTGAATGCACAAGAATCAACAAAAGATTCTATGGCACAACCCGAAACCAAAAAAAGCAAAGAATGGTTCAACTCGTTTAAGATTAGAGGATACGCCCAAGTGCGATACAACCGCCTCTTAGAAACCAATCCCGATTTGGGCTGTGATCAATGTGATAAATCTTGGGGTGAAAACGGTGGTTTTTTCTTAAGACGTGCCCGTGTTGTTTTTTCAGGACAAATTTATAAAAACTTATTCTTTTATATTCAGCCCGATTTTGCTAGCTCGGCAAGTAGTTCTGGGTTGCATTTTGGACAATTACGCGATGCCTATTTTGATATTGGTTTTGACAGTAAAAATGAATTCCGAGTAAGACTTGGACAAAGTAAAATTCCGTATGGATTTGAAAACATGCAATCAAGTCAAAACCGTTTGCCTTTAGACCGTAACGATGGTATTAACAGTGCTTTTGCAAACGAGCGTGATTTAGGAGGATTCTTTATGTGGGCACCTGATCGCATTCGCAAAATTTATGCTGATGTAGTTAAAAATAACTTTAAAGGTTCTGGCGATTACGGTGTATTTGCAATTGGTGCTTTCAATGGACAAACTGCAAACAGACCAGAATTGAATAACAATTTACACGTTGTTGCACGTGTTTCCTATCCCTTCACAATTGGCGACCAAATTATCGAACCCGGAATTCAAGCATATTCAGGACGTTGGGTAATGCCTTCTTCGCAAGTGAGCGATGGGGTTACAACCACCCACGATGCCAATTATACCGACCAACGTGCAGCTGCCTCTTTTATCTTATATCCAAAACCATTCGGAATTCAAGCAGAATATAACATTGGTAAAGGTCCAGAATTTAACAAAGAAACCAATACCATCGAAACCAAAAGTTTAGAAGGTGGATACGCAACACTTTCATATAGAATTCAGCACAACGAACAATTCTTCTTTCCGTTTGCACGCTACCAATATTACAAAGGTGGAAAAAAGCATGAATTAGATGCAAGAAGCTATAAAGTAAACGAAGTAGAATTAGGTTTGGAATGGCAATTAAATAAAAATTTTGAATTAGTAGCTATGTACACCATATCAAACCGAAGATACGAAGACTTTGTTTTGAGAGACAATCATCAAAAAGGAAATCTGTTGCGCCTGCAAGCACAAGTAAATTTCTAAAAACATTTTTAAAGAAGTTCGGAGCGATTATTTCACTTCGAACTTTTTTAATTATACCTTTGCAAAAATATTTTTTATGTTAAATACCTATATTGCTTATCATTTTAAAATAGAACCAAAAGATCCGGGTGCAGAAATTTTATTAGCTGAATTGGGCGAATTGGCGTTTGATAGTTTTGTTGAAACCGAAGAAGGTTTATCGGCATACATTCAAAATCAGTTTCATACTACCGATTTGTTAAATGATATATACATTTTAAATAATCCTGAATTTAAAATAACCTATCACATCGAAGAAATTGAACAAGTGAATTGGAACGAAGAATGGGAAAAAAACTTTGAACCAATTAATGTAGATGATTTGTGCTATGTGCGTGCGCCGTTTCATGAAGCCAAAAATGTGCCTTATGAAATTGTGATAGAACCAAAGATGAGTTTTGGAACAGGTCACCATGAAACCACATTTATGATGATGAAACATTTATTAAACATAGATGTTACCAATATGGAAGTATTAGATATGGGGTGCGGAACTGCCATTTTAGCTATTTTAGCATTAATGAAAGGAGCAAAACATGCCGATGCTATTGATATAGACAATTGGTGTTATTTGAATTCGATTGAAAATGCAGAGCGCAACGATGTTTCCAATATAAGTGTGTATGAAGGCGATGCGCAACTACTTGCAAACAAAGCAAATAAATATGATTTAGTAATTGCAAATATTAACCGCAATATTCTATTAAATGATATGGAAGCCTACGCCAAAACATTGAAAAAAGGCGGTATTATTCTATTTAGCGGTTTTTATATGGAAGATATTACTGCAATTGAAGAAGCAGCAAACCAGTATAATTTGCATTTAGAACACCAATTAGAAAGAAACAATTGGGCATCATTAAAATTTATTAAAAAATAAAGAAATGAGTACAAAAGAACGCGTATTAGAAGATGTTAAAATAGAAGAATTACTTCACTCTGAAAATGTAATTGTTCTTTTTAACGATGACGTAAACACCTTCGACCACGTTATTGAAACCCTAGTAAAAGTTTGCAAACACGAGCCTTTACAAGCCGAACAATGTGCTTTAATTGTACATTACAAAGGAAAATGCGATGTGAAAAGTGGGACTTTTCATGAATTGGTTCCTATGTGCACCGCCTTATTAGACGCAGGTTTAAGTGCTGAAATACATTAATAAAACCGCATTTCTGCGGTTTTATTTATTTTTTCAAAAAAACGATATGCTATATCTTAATCCCAGCTGCCAATAACGCTCTATAGCTTGGGTTTTTCTTAAAAAATGCTACAATACCTGAATTAACAGGTACAATTCGCAAGCGTTTTTCTTCGGCTTGATCTAAAATAGCTTTAATGAAATCGTTTATTAAATCTTCATCATCACAACCGTTAGGGTTTAGTTTGGTTAAAAATAATTTTCGTTCTTGTATTGAATATTCAATAATAATATGTCGATCGCCACATCTACATTCAAATTGTCTTAACAATTCATTGTTTTTAAATTCCATATAACATTTTTTTCTATATTTATAGTGCTTTTCAAGGAATTTGAAGTGCTTTTTAAATTACCTAAATAAAAGTATTATTAAAAATTTTACCTTAAATTCTTATTTCATTTATCTACAAATTAATGAAATAGTTTTTAATAATGCAAAAAAGTTATAAAAACAGAAACACCATTTAGATGAAAAACATTTATTTTATTCCAGGTATGGCGGCTAATTGCGGAATTTTTGAACATATAAAATTAAATGATTCTAAATTTAAGATGCACTTTGTGGAATGGCTTGAACCTTCAAAAAACGAACCGCTTCAGGGATATTGCAAACGTCTTTCAGAACAAATCGTTTCAGAAAACCCTATTTTAGTAGGTGTTTCTTTCGGAGGAATTATTGCACAAGAAATTGCAAAGATTATCCCCACAGAAAAAGTAATTATCATTTCAAGTGTTAAAGATCCCTCTGAATTTCCGATACGAATCAATTGGGCTAAAAAATGGAAATTGTATCGTTTTTTTCCCACATCCTATTTTAATTTATTCGAACATCTTACAAAAAAATTAGTATCTTCCAAAAAAATCCAACAACGCATTGATATGTATCAAAAATATCTTTCGGTGCGATCGGTCAATTATTTAGATTGGGCATTTAAAAATGTTATTTTGTGGGAAAATAAAAATCCGGTTTCAAACGTTTATCACTTGCATGGCACAAAAGACCATATATTTCCGCATAAACGTATTAAAAATGCACACTTTCTTGAAAATGGAACACATGTGATGGTATTGGTAAACGCCCGATGGATCAATAAAAAATTAGAAGAAATTTTAGAAAAATAATATGAAAAAAAGTTATAAGAATGCTGCAATTGTAGTTGCTCTTTTAGGTTTAAGTGGTTTGTTTTATCAGTTTACAACTATTGAAAAGGTTTCTACCGAAACCGGTTATCATATCAAAAATATCGACTTTTGTGGCGAGCGTGTTCCTGTAGAAATAGTGGATGTTAAAGAGCGTTTAGATCGTGAATTGGTTGTGAATATGAATCTGCATTCGGCAACAACATTAATAATTAAAAGAGCAAATAGATATTTCCCAGAAATAGAACCCATTTTAAAGCGCAATGGCATTCCGAGCGACTTTAAATATTTATGTGTGATTGAAAGTGCATTGACTAACGCCACATCTAGTGCAGGTGCGAAAGGTTTTTGGCAATTTATGCCCGAAACCGCGCGGGAATACAATTTGGAAATTAGCAGCACGGTTGACGAGCGATATGATGTGATAAAGGCCACAGAAGCGGCTTGCGTGTATTTAAAGAGAGCCTATGCAAAATTTGGCAATTGGACGTTGGTTGCAGCGTCTTACAATCGTGGAATGGCAGGTGTGGAACGTCAATTAACCGCACAAGGCGTAACCGATTATTACGATTTGTATTTAAACGAAGAAACATCGCGCTATGTTTTCAGGATTTTGGCTTTAAAAGAAATTATGAACAATACTGATAAATACGGTTATGTTTTTTCTAAAGATGAATTGTACCAGCCTGTAAAAACGAAAACGGTTGCTGTAAATGCAAACATAGATGATTTACAAAGATGGGCATTGGATCAAGGTATCAACTACAAGCTTTTAAAGTGGTATAATCCCTGGCTAATTGACACCTCTCTAATAGTTTCAATCAACAAAACCTATAATATACTAATACCTACTGAGGGTTTTAAGAGAAAATAATAAGGGGGAGTATTGAATTTCAATAATTTCACCGCTATCTAAAAGATATTTATACATTTACAAAAAAATACATAAATGACTAGTCACCAACAACGTGTACAAGAGGCAGTACACTTTTTTGACAATAACGACACTTTTTTAGGCTTCAGAAAATTGTTAGATTGTGCGATGGATACTCAAAATATGCATATTTATCAAGATGCAATTGCGCTCACTGATTGGAAAGAGAAAAACCCAAAGGAAATCGAAACTTTTAGTGCTAAAGCAAAAGAATTACTAGAAAAAATAGCGCAAATTCATGTAGAGCCGCATAAAGCAAACGACTTGGTATTGCAAGCTAACGACCTTACGAAAAGCTATGGTTCGCAGAAATTTTCATTGGGCCCGATTTCATTAACCCTTTCAAAAGGTCAGGTATTTGGCTTAGTGGGTGAAAACGGAAACGGAAAAACCACTCTTTTGCGCATTTTGGCGAAAGAAATTGCTCCTACAAACGGAACATTGCGCTATCAATTTAGCACCAAAATTCAGAGCGATTACGACTTGCGGACTAAATTGATTTACATTCCACAACGAACCGATAAATGGTATGGCAGCTTGCTGGACAACTTGCGCTTTGTGTTGGCTAATTACGGCGAGCGTCCCGAGGAAATTGAAACCCGGGTTTTATTGATGGTTGCTCGTTTAGGTTTATGGAATTACAAACACTTAAAGTGGAGCGAACTTTCATCGGGCTATAAAATGCGTTTTGAATTAGCACGTACTTTATTGAGAAAGCCCGAAATTTTGTTGCTAGACGAGCCTTTGGCAAATCTTGATGTGTTGGCCCAACAAATTATTTTGGAAGATTTAAAAGCTATTTGTAATTCGGTAAACAACCCCATTGCACTGATTCTAAGTTCTCAACAATTGTTCGAGGTTGAAAAAATTTCTGACAAAGTAATTTTCCTTAAAAACGGACAATACAATCCATTGACAACTGCTGAAAACGACTCCGAAAAACCATTAATCATTGAAATTGACACTTCGGCAAGTCGTGAAGAGTTATTATCTATTTTTGAAAATTTTGCTTTAACAAAACTTACTTTTAACGGAGGGGTTTATACTGCTTATTTCAACGCAGAAACACTATTTTCAAATGCAATCGTGGCATTGGGTACAGCAAACATTCAACTTACATACATCCGTGATATATCGGCATCAACCCGCAGATTTTTTGTAAACTAATAAATCACTCTTATGAATTTTATCAATAAAATAAATAAATACCTTATAGACCGCTATCCAACTATTTGGAACACACGCATTGTTTGGATGCTTGCACTAAGTATATTGCTACACATACTGTTTTTCTTTATTGGATACGTTTCGCACAACAATCCCGTTTCTTTGCAAAATAGCGGAGTAATTGATGACTTTTTTTCCAGCGGATTCATTCTAGTAAACATTATTATTTCAGTACTCTTGCTTGTGGGGTGGTTGGTGTATATGTTTAAAAACAACGGCTTCAAGAATTTTTATCCAACCAGCAATTGGAAACTTTTCGGTCAATTTGTTTGCTATTTAGTAATTATTTTTGCTTCGATTACCTTTTATTTTTCGTATATGTTTGGTTTCAGAACATATATCAATCAGGCTTATCCAAATAATGAATTCGTAAAAGATGTTGCAATAATAAACAAAGCTTATCCCTTTTTATCGCTCGAGTATCAAGATTTTGAGTTGGATAAAAAAGCCTATCCAAAAATGTTTATGGATTTGTATTGCGAAACCAATAGCAATTATATTCATTACAACGAACCTTTTTATACATTAAAAGAAAAATATTATCAATTTTTTCGGTTATATGAAGTAGCCGTTACTGAACGTGATGTAAACAGAGATTTTAAATACCCTGCTGCTGAATATAAAAAAGGTACGGAATTGGCCTACAAAAATATTGTGGCAGATACTTGTTTTTATTATTTTAAGAAAGAAGTGGTTGATGTATCTTCTCATGTAAAAAGCGCAGAATTCAGCTATTATAATTTTTCGAGAGCATTTTATACGGTTGATTTTAACACTGTTGATTATTTTGATCGATACAATAACTCGTACAATTATCCCGAGCCTACTTACAACGGAATGTACGGAATAAACCTGAATGCAAACAAAAACTACAATTTTAGTAAGGATTTTGCCGGTATTTTAGATCGAAAAAATCCACAGGAAATCAAAAAGATTTTAAACGATTTTTTAGAAGTTTCAAAAAAATATCAAATTAAAACCGATTTATCAACAGATACTTGGTTTAAAATGGTGTATCATCCCACCGATTTTGAAGTAAAACATTTTATCGCATCAGAAAAACCAAGTCCAACAACGTATTACGCTGCCACTGCTGATTCTGCCACAGTTGTAAGCAATGCTGCCTATGAAGAAGTGGAAGTTGCACAAGATGCAGCAGCTACTGTTTCAGCTACCGTTGCCACAGAAAATGAAAATTTGTTAAGCAATTACTACTATAAAAAACTCAGCAAAAATTATTACGAAATTGACCATCTTAACTATTTATTGCGAAGCGTAGAACTTGTGAAAACGGTAGATTTTGTTTCAAGAAGCATTCATATATATATATGGATGACTTTCTTTTTATCTACTTTAATTTTTTGTTTTAGAGTTACCAATTTGCGTGCAGTGCTGTTTTCAGGAGTTACTGCTGGTGTGTTATCTTTGGTGGTTGGACTCATTTCGCTGATGTATGCAATGGGCGTTTCAAATGATCAAGAATATTTTGTAGCATATTTGGTGTTAAGCATTTCAACCATTGTTTTATTAATTCCATTACTCTTCGTAAACTCCAGACACAAATTATTTACTGCTATTTTTATGAATATAAGTATTAATGGGTTTGTTTTGTATGTGTTGTTGATTTTAGGCATTATCAGTATGCACCAAAACGATGCTTGTCGCGACATGCCTGGTTATTACGATAGTTATGCTTCCCGAACTTGTACTACTTTGTTAGAAGATTTAGACATGAATACCAGTTACATACTGTTAGCAGCCGGATTAATTTTTATATTTTTATACACTGCTGTAATTAAAAAGTGGCGTGCTGTGTCTGAATAATTTCAAAATAAAAGTGAAGCCATAAAGCTTCACTTTTTTTCTATAAATTGATTTTAAAATACTATTTAACTTCTTGCTTTTCTAATTCTGCAATTACAGCACGTAAACAACTTTCGTTATAAAACAACCAATTGTCGATAAATTCAGGAGCCTCAGCAACTTTAAATGTATTTCGCACCATTTTATATGCTTTTTCAGCATCTTTTTCATCATAAAAAACATGTTTCCAAAAATAAGGGACGCGTTGCCATTCATATAAAAACAAACCGTTTCGGGCATAGAGAAAAGGCGAATGAATACCATCGGTATGAATAAGATCATAGCCCCCATACATGTGCACACGCATGTAAGCAGCAATGTATTTTAAGTTGGCAATAAGTCGTTCTTTTATTTGCTGATTGGTTTCTTTTTGTGTAGCCGGAAAGCGCCATTGGTTAAAAGCCAACGAGCGAATATCATTTTTTTTATCAAGCTTTTCAAAATCGGTACTTAAATTAAGGTAATAGTTGGTATTGCCTTCCAATTCAAGCATAAAATCGCTTTTATACCCTTTAAAATCTCCATGAATTTGAATGCATCCCTCCTCTTCTTTCAAAATTTTTAAAGGTAAATCACCATATAGAGCCGATTGCAAAACGATTTCGTTTTTATTCACCAATTTATAAGTGCCATGCATGAAATGATTGCCTATAAGAAACGTGAAATCTTTATTTGGTTTCAACGACAAATAGGAATAAAATGCATAAGGTTCCGTACTTTCTGCATTGGGCAATACCTTGTCAGGAAGTCTTTCCGAATATTCATTGAATCGCTGTTCATTAAAAACATTGATAATTCTGAAATCTTGATCTTTAGAAAAGTCGATCGTTTGTAAGTTAGTATTCCATTTGCTGCAGGCAATAAAAACAAAGCACAAGAAAAATAAAGTGATTTTTTGATACATAGAAACAAATTTAAAAATGCAAATATAAAAAGGCGGTGAAAAAATGAATCATAAAATGTAGAAAATTAATCCACCACGATTCGTTTGATGTCTTTGGGCAAACGTGCCAACAATTCATAATTCAACTGGTTGCTGTTTTCGCTAAACGAAGCCACCGAAATCGTCTGTTCGCCTTGACTTCCAATCAGCACCACTTCATCACCGATTTGCACATCGGGCAGGTTGGTCACGTCCAGCGTTAGCATATTCATGTTCACACTTCCGATTACATCTACCCGAAATCCGTTGACCAATGCTTTTCCCTGATTGCTCAGTTTTCGGCTGTAACCATAGGCATAACCAACCGGAAGTATGGCGATTTTCGTAGGGATATTGGTGTAATACGAAGTACCGTAACCGATGAATTCTCCTGCTTTTACGGTTTTGATTTCGATGATTTTACTCTTCCATGAAATCACTCTTTTGAGCGGATTGGGTTCTTCGGGCTGTTTGAGATAGTGGTGGATGTAGGTTTCATTGTTCGGGAAAAATCCATATTGCAAAATTCCGATTCGCACCATATCAAATAGATATTTTGGATAGCGCAAAACCGCTGCCGAACAGGCAATGTGAAATTTTGGGGCATGATTTTCCAGCAATTCAAATTTCTTTTTGACTTTTTGAAATTGTTGGATCTGGTCTTTGATTCGTTTGTAATTTGCGATGCTTTCCGAACCCGCCAAATGTGTGCAAACACCTTTTATTTCGATTAAATCCGTTTCGTTAATTTTTGACATAATTTGTTTGAAATCTTTCGGCGAAAATCCGGTTCGGTTCATTCCCGTTTCAAATTCCAAATGGATTTTTGCATTCAAATTGGATTTTTTTACACATTTCAACACATTCTCCAACGAATGGAAATTGGGAACGTAAAATTCAATATTGTGTTCAATTGCCCACATCATTTCGTGGTGGTTCAGGGTTCCCATGATCATCAAAACAAATTCACCACGCACCGATTGCAAAAGTTGATAGGCTTCTTGCGCACTGTAAACACTGAAATGGCGGATGCCGCATTCATACGCCAGCGGACCATAGGTTTCTATGCCGTGACCGTAAGCATCGCCCTTTACCACGGCGGAAAAAGTCGTTTTTTCGGGAAGTGTCTTTTGTATGAAACGGATGTTTTGTTCTAAGGCTGATTTTGAAATTTCGATCCAGGAAGTCGGTTCCGGTTTATACTGCATTTTCTAATATTTTGTAAAATAATTTTGAAGCGGTTAATGTAATTTCATCGGGAAAATCATAGTCGGGATTGTGAAGCGCCGGACAATTTTCGCCCGAACCAATGCCAAACATCGCACCCGGAATCAATTGGGTAAACAATCCAAAATCTTCGCCCCATTTAAATGGTTCGTTTATTTTTTGATGATTTAATTCTAATTCTTCTGCAGAATTTTGAATGATTTCGACTGCTTTTTCATCGTTTTGATTGGAGAAAAATTCTTGTGTCCACGAAATTTCCAACTTTAAATTTTCACGTTGACAAATTTTTTCTGCTTCGCGAATTAATTCATCGGTCAATTGATCAAAAAGTTCGGGTGACCAAGACCGAATTGTGAGATGCAACGAAGCTTTTCCGGCCGAAATTCCATAATCTTTTGTACCCAGATCTGCATAAACCGGCGTGATGAGAAAAAAGTTTTCGTCTTTGGGTTCGTTGTGCGTCATTTTTTTGCATTTTTCCAGTATTTCAGCCATAGCAAAAGCCGGATTGAAACCATGTTCCGGTTCGGCTGCGTGCGCTGTTTTTCCGTTGAAATCAAAAATCAAACTTTTCACATTGGCCGTAAATGCCCCTTTTTTATAGACAATTTTGTGCAAAGGAAATCCGGGTAAATTGTGCAAAGCAAAAACCTGATCGGGTTTTATCTCAGCAAATTTATCGTCTTCCAAAACTGCTCGTGCACCCATTCCGTTTTCCTCGGCAGGTTGCCAAAGCAATACGATTTTTCCTTTCTCGATGGGATTTTCCTGAAGCATTTCTGCCACACCGATCAGGATGGTGGTGTGGCCGTCATGGCCGCATTTGTGTGAAACATTTGGGTCAATGGATTTATGTGCAAAATCGTTGGTTTCCTGAATCGGCAAAGCATCGGTATCGGCTCGCAACATGATGGTTTTTCCTCTTCCTTTACCTTCAAAAACCGCCATCACGCCTGTTTTTCCGATGGGAAAAACATTTGCAGCCGGATAGTCTTTGAGAATTTCTTGGATGCGTTTACAGGTTTTGAATTCCTGCGTAGAACGTTCTGCATAATTTTGATGAAAATCCCGACGGATTTTTTGTAGTCTTTCTGCTAATTTTTCCATATCCATTCAAGATAAGAAAAATTTATTATATTGTCAAAAAAAACACTGTTCAATCTTTTTTTTAGGCACAGCCTACAAGTTTAATCAATTAGTCGTTTATGCTTTATTAATTATCGCTCAAAGTCGAGAGACTTTGCGCAGCAGACTTTTATGGTATTGTCTCATTTCATTTCCCTATACCCTTTTTCCCATTGCTTCGTATCTGAATAATAGAATTTATGTTCTTCTGATGAAATTGGAAATGAAACAGTATAGTGTAAGCTATCTCTCTTGTAGTAATACAACACGTCAAAACCATCTTCTTCTGGCACTCTAATTTCTTCCAATGACAATGGTAATCTTTGATTTTGTTTTTTAAACATCTCTATCTTTTTTACAAGTAAATTTCCTTCTTTTATTAACTTACTTTCTCTTTCTGCTCTAAAATCGCAAGCTTGGAATACAAAAAAAGATAGCAAAACTGCCAAAAAAAACATATAATTGTACTTTTTCATAGTCATTAAATACTTTTGCACAAAACTAATTTTATTGAATAAGTGGTTCTACTCGTTCTTATTAAATGTATGGTGTTCTTTGTATAAAGCCAACAGTTCATTTGCAGCAGTAAACGGCGATTTTTCATTGTTTTGTACGGCACGCTCTGCGCTTTGTAAATATCGATTAACCTCTGTATTTTGATAAAAATTTGAAAGCAATTGCTCATTGATTGTTTCTTTTAACCAATAAGCATTTTGATTATTTCGGTTTTCTTCAAAAAAATTATTTGCTTTTACCAACTTAAAATAAGCTTCTAAAAGTTGCCAAACCTCTTCAATTCCTTTATTGTAAAAGGCGCTAACGAGTAATACTTTTGGTTGCCATTTAGAGTCTTTTAAGGGAAATAAATGCAACGCACGATTCATATCGAGTTTTGCATTTTGCGCATGTTTTAAGTTGTCGCCATCGGCTTTGTTAATTATTACGGCATCGGCCATTTCCATAATACCACGCTTTATTCCTTGTAATTCATCGCCTGCTCCCGCAAGGTTTAAAAGTAAAAAGAAATCGGTCATGCTGTGTACGGCTGTTTCACTTTGTCCCACGCCAACGGTTTCTATAAGAATGATATCAAATCCGGCAGCCTCGCACAAAATAATGCTTTCGCGGGTTTTTCTAGAAACACCTCCTAAACTTTCCCCCGAAGCTGATGGGCGAATAAATGCGTTTTTATTTTTCACCAAATCTTCCATTCGGGTTTTATCGCCCAAAATACTTCCTTTACTAATACTACTGCTGGGGTCCACTGCTAATACCGCCACTTTTTTCCCTATCGATGTTAAATAGGTTCCAAATGCCTCAATAAAGGTACTTTTGCCAACTCCTGGAACACCAGTAATGCCTATTCTAACGGAATTATTAGCATAGGGCAAACATGCTTGAACTATGAGGTTTGCTTGTTCTTTGTGAGCTATATTGGTGCTTTCAATCAATGTAATTGCCTTACTTAGTGAAGGAATATCGCCTTGTATCAATCTTTGAATCAAAGCATCAACATCTATTTTCTTTTTACGGAAATTTTGAATGTTTTTTATGGAATTTTGATTCACATGATTGGGTTGTGTAATTCCATCCTTTTCATGTAAAGATTTTTTTTGGGGAAACTTTTCGTTTGGCATGATGAATCGTTTTAACAAACTTACAAAATTGTTCTAAAAAATTCTTGAAATAGCCAATTGATTGTTTGTGTTTGGGTAAATTTGTAATTTCAATTCACAAAAAATGTCTGTAATAAACAAAGCTGGAAATCAAAAACCAGTTTATGCTATTTTGCTTGCCATCAGTGCAGCCCATTTGCTCAACGATTTACTGCAAGCAGTGATTCCGGCTATTTATCCAAAGTTAGAAGCTGCATACGATTTGTCATTTGCACAAGTGGGTATGATTACACTTTGTTACCAATTGGCAGCTTCGATTTTTCAGCCAGTTGTGGGTGCATATACCGATAAAAATCCTAAACCCTATTCGCAGATTTTTGGAATGTTTTTTACCATGGCAGGAATTGCTTTGCTTGCTTTTGCACCGAATTATGAAGTGATTTTAGTTTCGGTATTTTTAGTAGGTATTGGTTCTTCAATTTTTCATCCCGAATCATCGCGCGTGGCGTTTATGGCATCAAATGGAAGAAGAAGTTTTGCGCAGTCGGTTTTTCAAATCGGCGGAAACACCGGAACAGCTCTGGCTCCGTTATTAATTGCATGGATTGTATTGCCCAACGGACAATTGTATATCCTTTGGTTTGTGGGATTTGCTATTTTGGCTCAATTTATTTTAAGCTACATTGCCAAGTGGTATCAAAACAAATTAAAAATTGCTTCAAGATCAACCAAAAAAATCATTCAAGTGCCCGATTTGTCTGCTTTTAAAATAAATGCTGCAATTACTATTTTATTGGTTTTGATCTTCTCGAAATATTTTTATGTGGCAAGTATTACCAGTTATTTTCAGTTTTATACCATGGATAAATTTGGATTGAACGAAGTTCAAGCACAAGTTTATTTGTTTTATTTCTTGATTTCGGTGGCAGTTGGCACCTTGTTAGGTGGAATTTTTGGCGATCGCTTCGGTCGGAAATACGTGATTTGGTTTTCGGTGTTAGGCGCTGCTCCGTTTACACTGGCACTGCCTTATGTAGATTTACAGTTAACTGGAATTTTAATCGTGATTATTGGTTTGATTATTTCATCGGCTTTTCCATCGATATTGGTGTATGCACAAGAATTGCTTCCTAAAAAATTAGGAATGGTTTCGGGTTTGTTTTATGGATTTGCTTTTGGAATGGGCGGTGTTGGCTCAGCAGTTTTAGGACTTTGGGCAGATGCTACTTCTATTGAACACATTTATAACATTTGTTCGTATCTTCCATTAATAGGCGTTATTGCTTATTTTCTTCCGAATATGAAAAAAATAAAATATAAAGATGCTGAGTAATGATTACAACTGAAATCAAAAATAAAATAATAGAAATTGTTGGCGCATCATACGTTTTTACCGATGATGAAACCTTAAATGAATACGGAAAAGATTATACCGAAGATTTGGTTTATCCGCCTTCAATTCTTGTAAAACCGGCTTCAACAAAAGAAGTCAGTGCGGTAATGAAAATCGCTTTTGAATATGCGATTCCCGTAGTTCCAATCGGAGCTCGAACGGGTTTGAGTGGTGGTATTTTAGCCATACATAAAGGGATTGGTCTTTCATTGGAACGCTTGAATCAAATAGAAAAAATCGATGAAGAAAATCTGCAAGTAATTACACAACCTGCTGTTATTACCGAAGTTTTGCAACAAACCGTTGCCGAAAAAGGGTTTTTCTACCCGGTGGATCCTAGTAGTAAAGGTAGTTGTTTTATAGGTGGGAATATTGCTGAAAATGCAGGCGGTGCACGTGCTGTGAAATACGGCGTTACGAAAGATTATGTGTTGAATTTAGAAGTGGTTTTACCGAATGGAGAAATTATTTGGACAGGTGCAAACACGCTTAAAAATTCAACCGGATACAATTTAACGCAGTTAATGGTGGGCAGCGAAGGCACTTTGGGCATTGTTACAAAAATAGTTTTAAAATTGATACCAGCTGTTCAGCACAACGTATTGCTATGGATTCCATTTTTTAAGATGGAACAAGCAGCGTCGGCAGTTTCGGCTATTTTTAAGGCAGGAATTGTTCCAAGTGCGTTAGAATTTATGGAGCGCGATGCTATTTTGTGGACCAGTAAATTTGTTGAAGTTCCCGATGTTTACTTAAAACATGAAAACGAAGCACATCTGTTGGTTGAAGTAGATGGTAATTATCCTGAAATATTGATGAATGAAGCGGAAAAAATACTTGCTGTAGTTGAACAATATGAAGTGGACGAAGTGCTTTTCGCAGACACAACCGATCAAAAAAACACACTTTGGAAATTGCGCAGAAACATTGCCGAAGCTGTGAAACAAAACACTGTTTATAAGGAAGAAGATACCGTGGTTCCTCGCTATGAATTGCCAAAATTATTGATGGGAATTAAGGCTATTGGCGAGAAATATGGCTTTAAAAGCATTTGTTACGGACACGCCGGCGATGGAAATTTACACGTAAACATTGTAAAGTTAGATATGACTGACGCACTGTGGCAAACGGAAGTTCCAAAAGGAATTATGGAAATTTTTGAATTAACAAAATCGTTAAACGGAACCCTTTCGGGCGAACACGGTATTGGTTTTGTGCAAAAAGAATTTATGCCGATTGTTTTTACTGATGTAGAATTACAATTAATGTATCAAATCAAAAAAATATTCGATCCAAAAAACATCATGAATCCTGGAAAAATATTTCCCTCAAAATATGATCATTAATGCATAAACATTTTTTGCTATATAAACCACCCGGCTATATCTCGCAGTTTGTGTATGAAAAAAAACGCTACAAAAAGAAATTAGGTGATTTGTACAATTTTCCTGAAGGAACAATGGCAATTGGTAGATTAGACGAAAACTCTGAAGGTTTGCTAATGCTCACAACCAATGGAAAAATTAGTGAAGCTATACGCAGTGCGCATTATGAAAAACAATATATTGTTCAAGTTGATGGGTTGATTGATGCAACCGCAATTGAAAAATTGAAAAAAGGCGTGGAAATTGGAGTTAAAGGAGTTCGAGTAACTACTAAAGAATGTGATGCAGCTGCTATTAAAAAACCCGATTATGTGGGTGAAGGTTACCGCATTCGCAGCGATCGTCACGGTCCCACTAGTTGGCTGACCATTACATTAACACAAGGAAAATTCCGTCAGGTTCGCAAAATGACTGCGGCTGTTGGTTTTCCCACGTTACGATTAATTCGCATTCGTATTGGTAATTGGACTTTGGAAGGAATGAATGTAGGTGAAGTTGTGCAAATCCAACTATAAATGCAACAAAAAATCCCACCAATAATGATGGGATCAATTAGGCTATCTTTCAATTTCTTTTAAGCTTTCCATTTTTTTGTTTGCCAAGAAACCTTTAATATCTTCAAAATGTTCTTTCACGCGCTTGTTTCCAAATTCAAAAACTTTTTCTGCCAAACCATCTAGAAAATCACGGTCGTGGGAAACTAAAATCAACGTTCCGTCAAAATCGCGCAACGCATCTTTGATGATGTCTTTGGTTTTCATATCCAAATGGTTCGATGGCTCATCTAAAATCAATAAATTTACTGGTTCCAACAATAATTTTATCATTGCCAATCGTGTTTTTTCGCCACCCGAAAGAACTTTTACTTTCTTTTGAATGTCATCACCTTGGAACATAAATGCACCCAAAATATTTTTGATTTGTGTACGAACATCACCAACAGCAATTCGATCAATCGTTTCAAATATTGTCGCATTTTCGTCTAACAACGCTGCTTGATTTTGGGCAAAATAACCAATTTGTGCGTTATGTCCAATTTCTACCGAACCGCCATTAATTTCGATTTCTTTCATAATGGCTTTAATCATGGTTGATTTTCCTTCACCGTTTTTACCTACGAAAGCTACTTTTTGTCCCCGTTCGATCACTAAATTGGCATCTTTAAAAATCAATTTATCGTCATACGATTTTTCTAAATCTTTCACAATCACTGGATATTGACCTGAACGAACCGATGGAGGAAACTTCAATTTCAATGCCGAATTATCGATTTCATCTACTTCAATCGGAACAATTTTTTCTAACATACGAACGCGCGATTGCACCTGCTCTGTTTTGGAAAAAGTACCACGAAAACGCTCAATAAACGCTTGATTATCAGCAATGAATTTTTGTTGTTCTTCATAAGCTTTTTGTTGATGAATGCGTCTTTCTTTTCGCAATTCCAAATAGTGAGAATATTTCGCTTTGTAATCGTAAATTCTTCCCATGGTAACTTCAATAGTTCTGTTGGTAATGTTATCAACAAACGCTCTATCGTGCGAAATTACCATTACGGCTTTGGCTTGATTAATTAAGAAATCTTCCAACCATTCAATACTGTCCATATCCAAGTGGTTGGTTGGCTCATCCAGAAGAATCAAATCGGGTTTGGTTAATAGAATTTTTGCTAATTCAATGCGCATTCTCCATCCGCCGGAAAATTCTTTGGTTGGACGATTGAAATCTTCTCTTTCAAAACCCAAACCTTTTAAAATCTTTTCAACTTCGGCTTCGTAATTTACTTCTTCGATGGAATAATATTTCTCGGACAATTCTGAAACTTTTTCAATCAATTTCATGTATTCATCGCTTTCGTAATCGGTGCGAATAGTCAATTGTTCATTGATATCGTCGATTTCCTTTTTCATATTCAAAACACCGGCAAACGCTTTTGAAGTTTCCTCCATCACCGTACAATTGTCTTCGGTCAATAAATGCTGCGGCAAATAGGCAATTACGGCATCACTTGGTGCCGAAATATTGCCGCGAGTAGGTTTGTTTACACCCGCCACAATTTTCAATAAGGTAGATTTTCCCGCACCATTTTTACCCATAAGGGCAATTTTATCGGTTACGTTAATGGCGAAAGTTACTTCGCTGAAAAGTGTTGTTCCGCCAAATTCTACGGCAATATCGTTTACTGTAATCATTTTTTATGTAAAAAGTTAGAAGTAAAAAAGTAAAAAAGCCTTTTTACCGAAATTTTTGAAGTTGCAAAGATAATTGAAGAAATTAAAAAAATTAGATTATTCAATTAACTTTTAAAATAATACAAAACCAAGCTTTCACAAATTGCACATTTTACAAGTATATACCATCAAATTTCATTAACTTTGCTTATTAGAATTGAACAAAATGATGGAATCGGTTTTAGACACAAACAAACCGGCTACTGGTAAACCAAAATGGTTACGCGTAAAATTACCAACCGGAAAAAAATATACAGAATTAAGAGGTTTAGTTGATAAATACAAGCTAAACACTATTTGCACCTCAGGGAGTTGTCCAAACATGGGCGAATGTTGGGGCGAAGGTACGGCTACGTTTATGATTTTAGGAAACATTTGTACACGTTCTTGTGGATTTTGCGGTGTGAAAACCGGACGTCCGGAAACGGTAGATTGGGACGAACCTGAGAAAGTTGCCCGTTCTATTAAGCTAATGAATATCAAACATGCCGTATTAACCTCTGTTGACCGCGACGATTTAAAAGATGGCGGTTCCATTATTTGGGCGGAAACCGTTAAGGCCGTTCGCAGAATGAGTCCGGGAACTACTATGGAAACATTGATTCCTGATTTTCAAGGTATCGAAAGAAATATCGACCGTATTTTGGAAGTGGCTCCTGAAGTGATTTCGCACAATATGGAAACCGTTCGCCGATTGACCCGCGAAGTGCGTATCCAAGCAAAATATGATCGTAGTTTAGAGGTTTTACGTTACTTGAAAGCAAACGGAGCTAAAAGAACCAAATCGGGTATTATGCTTGGCTTGGGCGAAACCGAAGAAGAAGTAATTCAAACCATGCACGATTTGCGAAATGTTGGTTTAGATGTTTTAACAATTGGGCAATATTTACAGCCTAGTAAAAAACATTTACCTGTGAAAGAATTTATTACGCCGGATCAGTTTAAAAAATACGAAGAAATTGGTTTAAACCTTGGTTTCCGCCATGTTGAAAGTGGTGCTTTGGTTCGATCTTCTTATAAAGCACAAAAGCATATTTTATAAGTTTGTTTCGTATTACAGATTGAAACTTGAAACTTTACACCTAATCACTAATGAATACAAAAAATACCTTAATTATTCTAGCAATAGGCTTTTTAATGACATTATTTGGAGCTCTTTTAAAAATCACCCATATGGAAATTGGTCCTTTAAATGGCAATAGTGTTTTAACAGTAGGTATGTTGGTTGAAATAATCGGTGGAATTTTACTCATATATAAACTGATAACAGCTAAAAAGTCATATGATTTTTTAAACTCATAAAAAGAACAGGAAACTTGAAACCTGAACAAAAAATAAAAATTGCTATTAACGGATTTGGTCGCATTGGTCGAAACCTTTTCCGTTTACTGATTCATCATCCGCTGATAGAAGTGGTTGCTATTAACGATTTAGCCGATACCGCTACAATGGCGCATTTGTTAAAGTACGACAGTGTGCATGGAAAATTATCTGAAAACGTATCGCATAATGAAGATCATTTAATTGTAAATGACACCAAAATTGCGTTTCTGCACGAAAAAGATATTGCAAAATTAAACTGGAAACCTCTTAATGTTGATTTTGTAATTGAAGCTACCGGGAAACACAAAACCGCAGATTTATTGCAGCATCATATAAGAAACGGAGCAAAAAGAGTCATTCTTTCGGTTCCGCCTGATGACAACGAAATTAAAACTGTTGTTTTGGGTGTGAACGAAGCTATTTTGAATGGTTCGGAATTAATTGTTTCAAACGCAAGTTGTACTACCAACAACGCAGCGCCAATGGTTAAAGTAATTGATGAATTATGTGGATTAGAAAAAGCTTTCATCACCACGGTTCACTCCTATACCACTGATCAAAGTTTGCACGATCAGCCTCATAAAGATTTGCGCCGAGCGCGTGGAGCAGCACAATCGATCATTCCAACAACAACAGGTGCAGCAAAGGCATTAACCAAAATTTTTCCTGAATTTGAAGGGAAAATCGGCGGTGGCGGTATTCGCGTTCCTGTTCCCGATGGTTCTTTAACCGATATTACCTGCTATGTAAACCGCGATGTTTCGGTGGAAGAAATCAACGAAGCATTTAAAAAAGCAGCCGAAAATCAATTGAAAGGAATTATGGAATATACCGAAGATCCAATAGTGTCGGTTGACGTTTTAGGAAACACTCATTCTTGCTTATTTGATGCACAATTAACAGCTGTTTTAGGACGAATGGTAAAAATTGTTGGTTGGTATGATAACGAAATTGGATATTCTTCCCGATTGATTGATTTAATTCTGTTTATGCAAAATAAGAAACAGAATTGATATATTTGCAAAATTTATAACTTATACTCCATGAAAACATTAGAGCAATTAATGCAACGCAGCGATAAGCAATGCGAATTATGTACTGCAACAGCACACTTATCAATTTACGATGTGCCACCAACAGCAAGCAATTTACCTGACAGAGAAATTTTAGTTTGCGAGACGTGTTTAAATCAAATCGAAAAGAAAGAAGAATTAAATGCAAACCATTGGCAATGTTTGTCCACTTCCATGTGGAACGAAAATATTCCGGTGCAGGTTGTAAGCTGGCGCATGTTGAACCGCTTTAGAAACGAAAGCTGGGCTGCCGATTTACTGGATATGATGTATTTAGACGATGACACTTTAATTTGGGCAAAACAAACCGGTGATCATGAAGGCGACGGAAGTATTGATTTACACAAAGACTGCAACGGAAATATTTTAGTAGGTGGCGATACGGTAACACTTATTAAAGATTTAGATGTTAAAGGATCAACTTTAAATGCAAAAATTGGTACTGCGGTTAGAAATATCCGCTTGGTTCATGATAATACCGAACAAATTGAAGGTAAAATTGATGGTCAACAGATTGTTATTCTTACAAAATATGTAAAAAAGCAAGCATAAATAGTAAATAAATTATCATTTTAAAGATGTTGTTGTTAAAACAGCATCTTTTTTTATGTTTAACATTTTCTGGCACATCATTTGAAAAGCTATTCATATCAAACAATAATTTTAAAACAAATTGTATTATGAAAGCATTATTCACCTTAGCACTCTTAGCCGTTACAACAATTGCTAGTGCGCAACCGGGACACCACAGAGGGAACCACAAACATAAAAAACACCACACAAAACATTATACACATAAACATCACAGAGATGATGACCGCCATTATCGCCACAATCAAAGAAGAGTGGTACGATATGACCATCAAAGAGATGCGCATTATTACGTTAATCGAGAAATGAGTCGTTATGACTTTTTGAGATTATCTCGTGCCCAAAGAGCTAAATTACAAGTTTCTTTAAATTATATGATTGTTAATAATTATGGTCCAACAGCTTACGAAAGAAGACTACGTGCCGATTTAAGAAATATTTTAACACGCAACCAATACAGAATGTGGCAACGGAATGCATACAGAGGCGGCGGCAATACATTTGTATTTAATTTTAACCGATAATTTCACTAAAATACATCCAATAAAAACGAAAACCTCCGAATTGATGATTCAAAACGGAGGTTTTCTATTTATTAAACTAAACTATTTATTATCTAGTAAACAATAATTCGCGGTATTTGGTCAACGTCCATAATTCATTATCAACCATCAATTCTAATTTATCAGCATGGTAGCGAATTTCATCAAAATACGGTTTCACGTTGTCGCAATATGCATGTGCCATTTCTTCAATAGTTGTTAAATTATTTGCGTCTTTACGAGCATCCATCATCGCGTGTAATTTGGCATTTAGCTCGTTAATATGCATCGAAATTTTCTTTAAAATCAAAATTTGTTCTGTTGCATATTCTTCATAATCTTTACCAAAAATTTCTTTTAAACCTTTGATGTTTTCAATCAATAAGTTTTGATATTTAAAAGTAGTAGGAATGATGTGGTTGCGAACAATATCACCCAAAACTCTGCCTTCAATTTGCACTTTCTTCACATATTCTTCCAATTCAATCTCGTAACGCGCTTCCACTTCGGTGTGGTTCATTACGTTCAATTCAGCAAACAAATCCAATGCTTTTTTAGAAACCTTTGCTTTAAGAGCAGCCGGAGTCGTTTTGTGATTTGATAAACCTCTACGCGCAGCTTCTTCTTCCCATTCTTTGCTATAACCGTCGCCTTCAAACAAAATATGTTTGGTTTCTTTAATGTATTCGCGCAACACATTAAAAATAGCTTCGTCTTTTTTCAATCCGTCTTTTTCAACCAAAGCTTCCACTTCTTTTCTAAAATCGTTCAACTGTTTTGCCACAATGGTGTTCAAAGTGGTCATAGAAGTAGCACAGTTTGCTGTTGATCCAACGGCACGAAATTCAAATTTATTCCCTGTAAACGCAAAAGGTGAAGTTCTGTTACGATCGGTGTTATCAAGCAAAACATCAGGAATTTTGCCCACAACATTCAACTTTAAATCGGTTTTTTCAGCTGGTGATAATTTTCCTGTAGATACACCTTCTAAATATTCTAAAACTTTTGTCAATTGTTGCCCGATAAAAATCGAAATAATTGCTGGGGGCGCTTCATTTGCACCCAAACGGTGATCATTGGAAGCCGATGCGATCGACGCACGCAACAATTCTTCATAATTTGAAACCGCTTTTATAGTATTAATGAAAAACGTTAAGAATTGTAAATTGCTTGTTGGTGTTTTTCCTGGTGATAATAAATTGATACCAGTATCGGTTGCTAATGACCAGTTGTTGTGTTTACCTGATCCGTTTACGCCTTTGAATGGTTTTTCGTGAAACAGCACTTTAAAGTGATGACGCTCTGCTACTTTTTGCATTACATCCATCAATAAAGAATTATGATCTACTGCTAAATTGGTTTCTTCAAAAATCGGTGCCAACTCAAACTGATTTGGTGCAACTTCATTATGGCGTGTTTTTACCGGAATTCCCAACAACATACACTCGTTTTCTAAATCGCGCATATAGTTTAAAACTCTTGTAGGAATCGATCCAAAATAATGATCTTCTAATTGCTGTCCTTTAGCCGAAACGTGACCCAACAAGGTTCTACCCGTTTGCAAAATATCCGGACGCGACGCCGCCAATGCATCATCAATTAAGAAATATTCTTGTTCCCAACCTAATGTTGGTGTTACTTTTTTAACATTTTTATCGAAAAATTTTGCAACTTCGGTAGCAGCTTCATCAATAGCAGATAATGCTCTTAACAAAGGCGCTTTATTGTCTAATGCCTCTCCCGTGTAGGATACAAATACAGTTGGAATACATAGCGTTGTTCCAAAAATAAACGCGGGCGATGTAGGGTCCCAAGCAGTATATCCACGTGCTTCGAATGTGTTTCTAATACCTCCGTTTGGAAAAGAAGATGCATCGGGCTCTTGTTGAACCAATTGCGATCCACCAAATTTTTCTACGGGATCAGACCCATCGAATGAAGTTTCAAAAAAAGCATCGTGTTTCTCTGCAGTAGTTCCTGTTAATGGCTGAAACCAGTGTGTGTAGTGTGTTACACCTTTGCTCATAGCCCATTCTTTCATACCCAATGCAATATAATCTGCCATTTTACGGTCGATTTTTATTCCATGATCAACTGCAGAACGAACTGCTTTGTACGCTTCGGGGGTAAGGTGCTGGCGCATTGCTTTGTCATTGAAAACATTGCTTCCAAAAATTTCTGATTTCTTACCAATTTCTGATACCGGAACTGCCGGTCGATTGCTTGCTGCTTTTAAAGCTTCAAAACGAAAAGTTGCCATAATTCTTTATATGTGTTGTTTGAAGGAACAAAAATAATAAAAAAATTAAACAAAAATAAAAACACCCCCTAAAATTTAGGGGGTGCTTCACAAAACATTTAATTTATTTTTTCAATTTCAAGGTTTTTATTGGTGCGTTTTCCAATCCTAATGCCGAAATAGTGGCGTTATAATCATTATAGTTTATTTTCTGAGCAAATCCACCAGGAACCACAACAACTCGAAAAGTTTGACGGTACACAAATTCATTGTATTCTGCATTTGATAGTTCATTAACAGGAAAATTAGCTGAAAAATATACTTTTACATCAAATCGCGTAAAATCATAATCGTATTTCACCATATCGTTCCCTCCTAAATTATAAGAAACAGGAACTAATGTCCAAGAATTTCCTTGCCATCTGTAAACCAATACGTTATCGCTATCAAAAATCGCAGTTGTAAAATTCCAAGTTGCTGAATAGGTATAGGCATCTTCTTGTGTGCTGATTGTTTCATTGGTTAGTTCAAAAACTTGTGAATATCCATCAACATAGTTTTCATCGTAATATTCTTCGATTGTACAGCTTTGCAGTGCTGTTAATCCTATAAATGCTGCTAAAAGTAATGTTATCTTTTTCATAATATATGTTGTTTAAAAATCTTAATTAATTACATAATACCTAATTTCATTAATCGTGCCAAAAATGCAATTTTAAGTAAGTATTTTGTAAATTTGAGTAAATTTATTTTTAAAAATTATGGAACACATCTTTTTCAAAGGCCAGGTTTTATGGAGTATGATTGATGCCAACCGACACCTTCGACATTCGGCATACAGCGATTTTTGTACTCAAGCCCGCAACAATTTAATGGTTCATATAGGTTTATCAGTTAACGAATGTGCAAAATTTGGTATTGCACCGATATTATTTAGAGAAGAAACTATTTTCCACCGAGAAATTAAGATGGATGAAGAAATTGAAGTTGCAGTTGAAATGACCAAACACAATAAACTAAACAATCGTTTTTCAATTGCTCATACAGTTTATAAGGCAGATGGAACTAAAAGTGCAACTGTACACGTGGACGGTGCGTGGTTTGATTTAAAAAACCGTAAACTAACTGCTTTGCCGCCCGAAGTGGTGGCGATTGTAAATAAAATTCCTAAAAGCAGTAGTTTTGTTGAAGAATAAAAAAAATCGAACGTATGTTCGATTTTTTTGAGTTTATTTTACAAATACTTCTATTACTTCGTCATCGGTTCCATCACCATCCACATCAATCATTCGTTTTAGTTGCAGCTTGCTTGCCGACTTTTCAATAATTGTTCCTCCCTGGAAAAAGTTAGAGCCGTTTAATTTCAATTCATTGTCAACAACCGTGTACGAACCATAAAATTTTTGTATGGGACATGGATCTACTGGTGTTGTTGGAGGTTCCGCATCACTTTGGGTGTAATCGCCAATTTCAAAAGAATTAAATTCATTTAACTGTAAATAGTCTTTTCCACAGTTTGCATTACCTTGATATGGTTGGCTTTCTCCATTAATGATTACTGCCTCAGGAAACCATTTTCCTACTAAAACATCAACCGCTTGATCATCGTCATTACATGCTACAAACGACAAAGCTACTACTAATGTTACAATAATTTTTTTCATAAATTTTAAATTGAAACTCCTAAATAATTTTGTGGAGTTATTTGTTTTAATTCATTTTTCACCTCCGTTGAAACATTCAATGTGTCAATAAATGCGTGAATTGATTGTGCATTGATCACCTCGTTTGTTCGGGTTAAATCTTTCAAAGCTTCGTAAGGATTTGGATACGCTTCACGACGCAATATGGTTTGAATTGCTTCGGCAACAACTGCCCAATTGTTTTCTAAATCGCTCGCAAATTTTGATTCGTTGAGCAATAATTTATTCAATCCTTTTAAAGTTGCTTCAAACGCAATAATAGTATGACCAAAAGGTACTCCGATATTTCTTAACACGGTGCTATCGGTTAAATCGCGTTGCAAACGAGAAATTGGTAATTTTGCTGCTAAATGTTCAAAAACAGCATTGGCAATTCCTAAATTTCCTTCTGAATTTTCAAAATCAATTGGGTTTACTTTGTGAGGCATTGCAGATGATCCCACTTCGCCAGCTTTGATTTTTTGCTTGAAATAGTCCATGGAAACATACGTCCAAATATCGCGATCTAAATCAATAATAATGTTATTTATGCGTTTTAAAGCATCGCAAAAAGCCGCAAAATGGTCGTAATGTTCTATTTGTGTAGTTGGAAAAGAATGTTTTAAACCTAACACTCTTTCAACAAAATTCTCACCAAAAAATTGCCAGTCTTTATCAGGATAAGCCACTTTATGTGCGTTGAAGTTTCCGGTTGCGCCACCAAACTTAGCAGCAAACGGAATGTTGTTCAACAAACGTAATTGTTCTTCTAAACGAACCACAAAAACCAAAATTTCTTTTCCTAAACGCGTTGGCGATGCAGGTTGTCCGTGCGTACGTGCTAGCATTGGAATATCTTTCCACTCTATGCTTAATTCTTTTAATTTATTAATTAATTGAATAAAAGTGGGCATATATACTTTTTCAAAAGCATGCTTGGTTGATAAAGGTATTGCAGTGTTGTTGATATCTTGAGAGGTTAACCCAAAGTGAATAAACTCTTTATACTCTTGCAAACCTAATTGGTCAAATTTATGTTTAATAAAATACTCAACAGCTTTTACATCGTGATTGGTTGTTTTTTCGGTATTTTTTATCCACAGTGCATCTTCAGTAGTGAAATTGGTGTATATTTTTCTTAATTCCGAGAATAAATCTTTGGATACATTGGCTACTTGTGGAATTGGCAATTCGCACAGCGCAATAAAATATTCAATTTCTACTAAAACGCGATATTTTATAAGAGCTTCTTCCGAAAAATAATCTGCTAATGGAGCTGTTTTTGTTCTATATCTTCCATCGATCGGAGAAATAGCATTTAATTCTGTTAACATAAATATTTCCAATATTTTTAAAGGAACAAATATACTGAGGTTTTACAGTTAAAAAAAACTTATTTTAAATGGAATCTCAAAAAAAAAGAAGCATTTCTGCTTCTTCCTTCTTTATGATCTACTCCATTCTAAAATAGAATTTCGGTTCATTTTTACATAGTCTTCATTTCCTGCTTTTTCAGAAAGTTCTAAAGACTTTTTAGCGGTTTCAATAGCGCCTTTTTTATCGCCGTTTGCTGCTTGTATCAACGATTTCTGACGCAACATATAGAATGGTGCTTCACCGTTTTGCATACTGATTGCTTTGTTCACATAGTCTAATGCTTTTTTCACATCGGTATTTGATGTAAACAGATACACACCTGCTGCATAGTAATCTGTGGCTTTTGAATTTTCATTGATGCTTGTTTGAATGCTTTCCATTGCGATTTTGTGAGTAGGCACTGTGAAAGGTATATGTACAATGGTTTTTTCCCAAGCCATATCTATTGAGCCTTTTTCATTGCTTTCTGGTGTAATGCTAATGGTAAAATATTCTACATCTTTTGTTAATGTTTCTGGTTTAACCGATGTTTTTAAAACCACATCTTCTTCGTTCCATTTTTGAGGCAATCCCCAATTGTCTGTTGTTTTATAGAAAATCACATCCCACATTTGTGCTTTTGGCACTGTGTACAATGCATATTTACCAGCTTGTAAAGCATTTCCGTTGATTTCAACATCTGTATCAAATTCAATGGTTGTATTTTGGTTGGCACCTGTTCTCCATGTTTTTCCGTAAGGAACTAAATCACCAAAAACCAAACGCCCTTTTTTTGCCGGACGAAAATAGTCAACCTCTACATCTGTTAAGCCTACCATTTGCTCTACTTCTGCTTTTAGACTTGCTTGTGGTGTTTTTATTTGTGCATTTGTTTGTATCGCTACTATCAATGCTGCTGCTATTAATAACTTTTTCATTTTTTATTTATTTAGAATAATTTGTAATTCCTTCTTGTAGCCAACTTTCGTATTCAGTAACTTCTGGTGTGTAACCAACTGGTGTGTTCAGCGAATTGCCTTCATTATCTAAAACAATATAATAAGGTTGTGCATTTGCCTGATATTTTTCAATCTGGAAATCACTCCATTTATTACCTATCGTTTTAATTTTCTTACCTGTTGTTTTAGAAACGTATTGTTCTGCTTCTGGCAATGGCTTCTTTTCATCAACGTATAAAGATATTAAAACCACCTCGTCATTTAAAATTTTTAACACATTAGTTTCAGACCAAACGTTTTCTTCCATCTTACGACAATTGACACATGCATGACCTGTAAAATCTAACAAAACCGGCTTGTTGACCTCTTTTGCATAAGCCATACCTTTATCGTAATCTGTAAAAGCAACGATTCCGTGCGGCCCTTCTTTAGCGCCATCTGGAATTTCGTTTAAAGATCCTACTCCTCCTTTAGAATTTCCTACACCATACGGACTTTCAGAATAGGTCATTGGTGGTGGAAAACCTGAAATCAATTTCAAAGGTGCACCCCATAACCCAGGAATTAAATAAATAGTAAATGTTGATACCAACAAGGCCATAAACAATCTACCTACAGAAATCTTTTCGACCTTAGAATCGTGTGGTAATTGAATTTTCCCAAACAAATAAATTGCCCAGGCTGCAAATATGGCAATCCAAATTGCTAAAAACACTTCGCGTTCTAACCAATGCTTTTGCAAAACCAAATCGGCATTCGATAAAAATTTGAAAGCAAAAGCTAATTCTAAAAACCCTAACGAAACCTTTACGGTGTTCATCCATCCGCCAGAACGGGGCATAGAATTCAACCAACCCGGGAACATAGCGAATAACATAAAAGGCAATGCCAATGCTAATGAAAAACCGAACATTCCTACAAGGGGAGCTATCCCACCCATCGAGGCGGCTTCAACTAGTAAACCTCCAACAATAGGTCCTGTACATGAAAAAGAAACTATTGCCAATGCCAATGCCATGAAGAAAATACCAATCATACCACCACGATCTGCTTGGCGATCTACTTTATTTGCCCATGAATTGGGTAACATAATTTCAAACGCTCCTAAAAAAGATGCAGCAAAAACCACTAACAATACAAAGAAAATTATATTGAATGAAACGCTTGTAGATAATTCGTTTAAAGCATCGGCTCCAAATATTTTAGCAACTGCAAAACCTAAAACCACATATATAAAGATGATTGAAAAACCATAAATAAGTGCGTTTTTGATTCCTTTTGCGCGCGACTTGCTTTGTTTGGTGAAAAAACTAACCGTCATGGGAATCATTGGAAAAACACACGGAGTAAATAGTGCAGCAAATCCACCTAAAAAAGAAAGTATAAAAATAGTCATTAACCCTTTCTTTTCTGACTTATCTGTCGCCGGATTATCTGCTAATGGTTTTGTCTTTGTTGTATCGTTTGAAGTAGGTGTAACTGTAGATAAATCTTCAAAATTTAAAACTTCCTTTGAAGTGACCGTTGCTAAATCAAACACAAAAAATTTATTCTGCTGAATACACATATCAATACACGCTTGATAAGAAAGTTCTAATTGAATATTTTTAACTTCAGGGTTTGTAATTTTTATGTTGTGTGTAAAATGCGCTTCTTTAGCAAAATAATATTCATCAACTTCGAAAATATCATTAAATTTTTTGGTATATTCACTTTCATTCGCGTTTCCTTGGGGTTCGTAGTTTCCTTGGGCATTGTTGTAGATAAAATCTAATGGTAGTGGTCCGCCTTCTGGCGTAAATTGCGAATACATGTGCCAAGGTTCTTCAATGACAGCATCTAGTTTTATTTGATATTCTGTATCGGAAATTTTTTCGATACTCGATTTCCATTTTACAGGATCTTGCACCTGCGAAAAACCTAAACTGGTTACAAACAGCACCAGAAAAGTGAGTAAATTTCTCATTGGTTTAAAGTTATTTTATAGTTTTGTTGAATGTTATTCGTAATTTTAAATCGGTCATCGGCACGCATACCTACCACCCAAATGATTTTTCCATCGCCGTTTTGCAAAATCCAAACTTGGTCTTTTTCTATTTGAGACAGCTTTTCATCTTTAAAAAATTTCGACACTTTTTTCATGCCGTTCATGCCAAAAGGCTGAAACACATCTGTTGCCTTTTTTTTCCGCAAAACCAATGGCCATTTTAAAAGCTCCGAATTTACAAAAATTGTATGTTTATCTGTGTTAATTTCGTCATTTTCTATCTTTAAAATATTCATAAAAATAGGCAAATGCAAAACATCTTCTTTATCTTTAATAATAAAAACGCCTGAATTGCTTTCACGTTGTTGAAAAACTATCAATTCATTTCGGTTTTTTAAAATGGTATGGCTATTGTTTTGAAGTATTTTTCCGGAATGGGCTTTGCAAATTTTTTGAATTTCTGTGAAAGAATGAAATCCATAAGGCATTAAAACTTGCACTAAATAGTGTGTTTCATTTTGAAATTTTGCTGCTTGTTCCAAATCAATCCGCACCATATCTTGTTCGCAAATCACACATTTTTCTTTAAAAAAAAGGAATGCATCATCTGCTAAAAGTTGGGTTTGCTTTAAATGATGAAGCGTGTTTTGAAATGATTTTAAAAACTGATGGTTTTCTTCTTTCAAAACAGGCAATACCAAGTGGCGCATTTTGTTTCGTAAGTATTTAGTGGTAGCATTTGATTGATCTTCTCTCCACACTACCTTATTTTTTGCAGCATAAGCGAGAATTTCCTCACGTGAAAAATTTAAAAGCGGCCGAATGATGTTTTCGTTTTTTTCAGGAATACCCACTAAACCGTCAATTCCGGTTCCGCGTGTAAAATTGATTAAAAACGTTTCCGCCTGATCGTCTAAATGATGCGCAGTTGCAATAAACTGACAATCGTTTTCGGTACAAAGCTGCTTAAACCAACCGTAACGCAATTCGCGCGCTGCAATTTGAATTGATTTTTTTTGATTGGTTGCGTAATCAATTGTATTAAAATGCTTTACAAAAAAAGGAATGTTATTTTTTGTACAAAAATCCGCAACCAACTTTTCGTCTAAATCACTTTCTGTACCGCGCAGTTGAAAATTGCAATGTGCAACAGCAATCTCTAATTTTAAAACCACA
Organism: Paenimyroides aestuarii; assembly: GCF_024628805.1. NCBI lineage: Bacteria > Pseudomonadati > Bacteroidota > Flavobacteriia > Flavobacteriales > Flavobacteriaceae > Paenimyroides > Paenimyroides aestuarii. The sequence goes on from NZ_CP102382.1 coordinate 2,663,992, forward strand.
TACAAATGCAACAAAACCATACTATCTACCCCACCGCTCACAGCCAGCAAGGTTTTTTGATTTACTGATTCCTGAAAATGTTGCTCGATATGTTGCTTAAACGCTTTTAACATTGTTCTAAAACTTTTTGCATGGCTTGTGCTTTCAACAAGCATTCGTTGTATTCATCGGCTGCATTTGCGTTAATGGTAATGGCACTTCCCACGCTAAACGATGCATATTTATATTCTTGACTATACAAAATACTGCGGATAACCACATTAAAATCGAAATCATTTTGCGGTGTGAAATACCCAATGGCACCGCTGTATAAACCGCGCTTTGTTTGTTCAACCTCTTCGATAATTTTCATTGCCGATAATTTCGGTGCGCCGGTCATACTGCCCATTGGAAAGGTAGATTTAATAATATCAACCACATTTTCGTTGGGCGAAACTTCTGAAACAACCGTGGAAATCATTTGATGCACTTGTTTAAACGTATAAATTCCAAACAATTCTTCTACTTGAACCGATGCTTTTGTAGCCGTTTTAGATAAATCGTTTCGAACCAAATCAACAATCATCACATTTTCGGCTTGTTCTTTTTTGTTTGATGCTAAATTTTGTTTCAAAAGCACATCTTCGGGTTCTGTAACACCTCGCTTCGCCGTTCCTTTAATTGGTTGCGAAATGATTTTTAAATCTGATTTTTTAAGATAACGTTCTGGCGAAGCACTCAGCACAAAGTGTTGGTTGAATTTTGCAAAACATGCAAAAGGCGGCTCGGAAATTTCATTGAGTTTCCAAAACAAATCATTGGAATTTAACTGTACCTTTTCTGCAAAAAATTCCATGCAATAATTGGCTTCGTAAATATCGCCCCGCTGAATATGACTGATTACTTTGTTAAACCCGGTTTCGTATTCATTAAACGTTAATTTACTTTCTACATTTAGTTTTTCTTGTTGATTTTCTTGTTGATTTTCTTGTTGAATTTCAGTTGAATTTATCTGTTGGAAATCATCATCCATTTCGTCATCACACATTCCTAAATATTCCAATCGAACTGAATCATTCTCAAAAAAAATGAGTTTTTTTGGTTGAAAAAACAATAAATCAGGGAAATGTAATCCATCAAAATTGTTTGATTCCAATCGTTCCACATCGTTTTTTAAATCGTATGTTAAATAGCCAAAAAGCCAATCGTTGGTATTTTGTTGGTACTCTTTTAATTGTTCAAAAGCATTGAAATAATCGGTTTGCAGCAGCGTAAAAGCATCAAAAGCCAAAACAGCTTGGTGTGTGCTGTACTTGGCTTTGTGATTGTTTGATTCTAAAAAAACAACTTCGCGGAACTGCTGTGCCCATTGAAGCATTTGCTTTTTAAAATAAGGAATATTTTCTACCGGATACGTTTTTGAAAACCGTTGCATTAACTTTCTAAAATAATGTTGAGTTTATGATTGATTTCTTCTAAGAATTCTTTGTTGGTGATTTCTTGTGTTTCTTTATTAAAATGTTCCGAAAAAGCTGGAAAGGTGTATGCTTCTGAAACTTCACAACCAAAACGATGCACCATTTTTTGCAGCAATTCATTTGCACTTAAACCTCCGCGCATGCCGTTTGATGTACTTAAAATAAAAACCTTTTTTGCTTTTAAAAAACTTCTATCAGCGCGCGACAACCAATCCAATATATTTTTGAAAAATGCCGACAAATTGCCGTTGTGCTCATTAGTAGTAATGAAAATGTGTTCAAAGGCATTTATTTGTTCTAACAAAGAAACAATTCCTTGGGGCGATTTAATTTCTCGCTCTAAATCTTCACTAAATAAAGGAATATCTAATGTTTTTAGATCAACAAAGGTGTGTGTTATATTCAGTTGCTTTAAAACTGCTTTTGTTAATTGTTCGTTGATTGATTGTGATGAATTGCTTCCTACAAATACCAGCATTTTTTTAATATTTAATTTATGTTTAATTGTTTATTTTCTTTGGCTGCTTTTTTGTCCATTGCGGTACCAACTGTTACTCCAATAGCCACACCAAAAGGTAAACCAATTGCAAACAAACCAGGCTTTTTTAGGAGTACACCTGCAAGAACACCTAACGGTATGCCAAAAACAGTCATTCCTAGTGCTAACCAAAGATTTCTGTGATAATTCTTAGGAACTAACTTTAACTCGTTCTCTATCAACTTTAAAATTGCGGTTTGCTTTTTCTTGATCACTTTTCTTAAATCGTTAGTAGTTAACGAATTAGACGTGTTAATTTCTTCCACTTCACTGTTGATTGTTTCAACAATGGCATCTGGCAACTGCCTATTTCTTAACTCGCTTAAAAGCGTATCAAACTGAGTGTAAAGCTGATTTAATCGGATATCGCTATCTAAATTTTTTACGCCTCGTAATTTATTTATCGTCTTCATTAATCTTCTTCTTCAACTACTTCATGATTGTTGGAATAGTTGCGCCAACGTTCAATCGCCTGAACCATATCGGTTGGCAAATCAGTTTCAAAACGCATAAATTCTTTTTTCACAGGGTGCATAAAACCAAGTGTTTTGGCATGCAATGCTTGTCGGGGCAACACTTTAAAAGTGTTTTCTACAAATTGTTTGTATTTTGTAAATGTGGTTCCTTTTAAAATTTTCTCGCCACCATAACGTTCGTCGTTAAACAAGGTATGCCCAATTGCCTTCATGTGCACGCGAATTTGGTGTGTTCTGCCTGTTTCTAATCTGCATGAAACCAACGTAACATAGCCCAAACGCTCTAAAACCTTATAATGCGTAACTGCATATTTTGCTCCGGTGGAATCATCGGGAAATGAAGCCATTTGCATACGATCTACTTTATGACGACCAATATAACTTTCGATGGTTCCTTCATCGTCTTGTACATTTCCCCAAACAATAGCAACATATTCACGTTCGGTTGATTTTTCGGCAAACTGTTTTTGCAATTCGCTCATGGTCCAATCGGTTTTGGCAATAACCAATAAACCCGTGGTATCTTTATCAATTCTGTGCACCAATCCAGGGCGTTCGGAACTGTTTAACGGTAAATTTTCAAAATGATACGCCAATGCATTAACTAGAGTTCCGGTATAATTTCCATGACCGGGATGCACTACCAAACCTGCGGGTTTATTAATCACTAACAAATCATCGTCTTCATAAACAATATCCAAAGGAATATTTTCGGGGATAATGATATTTTCAAACGGTGGTTGTTCCATTAAAACGCGCACCACATCATTTGCTTTTACTTTGTGATTGGACTTCACAGGCACATCATTCACAAAAATATTTCCATTTTCGGCTGCCTTCTGAATTTTGTTTCGAGTAGCATTTTCTACCAAATTCATCAAGAATTTATCAACACGTAAGGGCGCTTGTCCTTTACCAGCTTCAAAACGGTAATGTTCGTATAGTTCGTCTTCTATTAAATTATTATCTTCTGTCATTCATTAAAAAATTGAATCGATTTCGGGTGCCACATCTTCATACATTTCGCCTAATGTGTCCACTTCGGGTTTGTACCCAAGCATTCCATCGCCCAAAACCAAATTGATTTTAGAATTTTTAAGTACTTTATCACCTGCTCGTAAAATTCTACCATCTTGTTCAATACGCATAACCACATCTTTTGCAAAATCGGGTTCATAAATAACTTCGCCTTTTTTCAAACCGAGCGATTCAATGATTGCAGTTGCATGTCGCAAGGTGCGTCCGTCTAGATTTGGCAATCGTATCGAAGAATATCCTTTGGCATTGATTTTTACATAAATTTTTCGCCCTTGTTTCACTGCGTCGTTCGGTTTTGGATCTTGATCTGAAATAGTTAATGGTGGATATTTCGGATTAAAATCAACCGTATCAATGATAATAATTTCAAAACCATTTTCAGCAACGGCACCCATTGCATTTTCAACCTTCATTTTTCTTAAATCGGGAATCGCAATTTCTTTGCCGTGGCGTGTATAAATATTTAAAAATTGTAAAGCCCCAAAAACCAGCAAACCCATGATGATTACTGCGGTGATTAGCGAGAAAAAAAACTGTTTACTTTTTATAAATGATGTAAAACCCATAGAGTTATTAATTTTAGCAAAGTTATCAATTATGTTTCGTGTATTTTCATAAATTTGTTCAAAGTAGCATAAATTGCTTCTCACAAAAATAAAATATAAAAATACATTATTAAATGAAAAATGTAGCAATTATTATGGGAGGATATTCTAGCGAGTATAAAATATCCTTAAAAAGCGGCGAAGTTGTTTATAATCATTTAGATAGTTCCAAATATAATTTATATAAAATTCACGTTTTAACGGAAGGTTGGTATTATGTTGATGCACAAGAAAACCAATTTCCTGTCGATAAAAATGATTTTTCTGTAATTATAGATGGAAACAAAATCAGGTTTGATGTAGTTTTTAATGCGATTCACGGCACACCTGGAGAAGACGGATTGATACAAGCTTATTTTAAATTATTGAATATTCCGCAAACTTCTTGTAATTACTATCAAGCAGCACTCACTTTTAACAAACGCGACATGCTTTCTGTTTTGAAACCTTACGGAATTAAAACAGCCATTTCGTATTACTTGAACAATGGGGATTTTGTAGATGAAGACCAAATTATTCAACGTGTTGGGCTACCGTGTTTTGTGAAACCCAATAAATCCGGATCAAGTTTTGGAATTTCGATGGTGAAAGAAAGCGCAGAACTGCTTCCGGCTATTGAAAAAGCCTATGCAGAAGATGATGAAATCATTATTGAAAGTTATTTAAAAGGAACAGAAGTTTCGGTAGGCGTTATTAAATACCAAGGCGAAACAGTAGTTTTACCCATTACAGAAATTGTTTCGGAAAATGATTTTTTTGATTATGAAGCGAAATATGAAGGAAAATCGAGCGAGATTACACCTGCAAGAATTTCTGAAGAAGAAAAAGCAAAGGTGGAAGATGTGGCCAAACGCATTTATACGATTTTAAAAATGGATGGTTTCTCTCGATCAGAATTTATTTTGGTGAGTGGTGAACCTTTTTTGTTGGAAATGAATACCGTTCCGGGTTTAACTGCCGAAAGTATTTTGCCCCAACAAGCACGAGAAGCAGGAATTTCTTTAAACGAACTATTTGATAACGCTATTGAATTAGCCCTAAACCGCAACCCATTTTAATGAAAAAAGCTGTTTTTCCAGGTTCGTTTGACCCAATAACAAACGGACACGTAGATGTTATAACACGCGCTTTGCCTTTGTTCGATGAAATTATTATTGCCATTGGAACAAATGCCGAAAAAAAGTATATGTTTAGCTTAAATGATCGCAAACGCTTTATTGAAGAGACTTTTGCCAACGAACCGAAGGTTAAAGTAGATTTATACGAAGGCTTAACTATTGATTACTGCAAAAAACAAAATGCTGATTTTTTACTGAGAGGTTTGCGCAACCCAGCCGATTTTGAGTTTGAAAAAGCTATTGCACATGCCAACCGATTGGTTTCGGGGATTGAAACTGTTTTCTTGCTAACTGCTGTTGATACTTCGTTTATCAGTTCAAGTATCGTGCGTGATTTTATCCGCAACAATGGTGATTACAGTTTGTTGGTTCCAAAGGCAGTGAAAAAGTAAATTATTAATCCAAAAAAGATATTCACAGATATGAAAAAAGATATTTTCGAACATTTATCAACCGACCAACTCATTAAAAGAAGGGATGTACTTAAAGGAGCATCAATTGGTTTAGGAATTGTTGCAATAGTAGCCATTGGTATTTTAATGTATATATTTACAACTAATGGGTTTGGGTTTGGAGATATTCCATTTGCTGTGTTTATTCCTGTAATGATGTTGCCCGTATTTTTTTTACCGATGCTTATTCACATCGGTCAGTTAAATACTGAAATAAAAAAGAGAAATCAAAATTAGAAAAATCTTTAAACAAAAAAGCGATGACTATTAATCATCGCTTTTTTTGTATGTTAAAAAAAAATTATCCTAAAACTTCTTTTACTTTTTTACCGATTTCTGCTGGAGAATCTACAACATGGATACCACATTCTCTCATGATGCGTTTTTTAGCTTCTGCTGTGTCATCAGCTCCACCAACAATTGCACCTGCATGTCCCATTGTACGTCCTTTAGGTGCTGTTTCACCTGCGATGAATCCGATAACTGGTTTTTTGTTTCCGTTTTCTTTGATCCAACGTGCTGCATCTGCTTCTAATTGTCCTCCAATTTCACCAATCATAATGATTGCTTCGGTCTCTGAATCATTCATTAATAACTCAACCGCTTCTTTGGTTGTTGTTCCAATAATTGGATCTCCACCAATACCAATTGCAGTTGTAATTCCTAAACCTTGTTTCACTACTTGGTCTGCTGCTTCATAAGTTAATGTTCCCGATTTAGAAACAATGCCTACTGTTCCTTTTTTGAATACAAAACCTGGCATAATACCAACTTTTGCTTCACCTGGCGTGATTACACCTGGACAGTTAGGACCTACCAAACGACAATTTTCTCTTGTTTTTACATAGTTATATGCCGTTACCATATCGGCAACCGGAATACCTTCTGTAATACAAATAATTACTTTTATTCCTGCTTCGGCTGCTTCCATAATTGCATCGGCAGCAAATGCTGGCGGTACAAAGATAATAGATGTATCTGCACCTGCTTTTTCAACAGCATCTTTTACTGTATTAAATACAGGACGATCTAAATGCATAGTTCCACCTTTACCAGGAGTAACACCACCTACTACGTTTGTTCCGTATTCAATCATTTGTGAGGCGTGGAATGTTCCTTCGCTTCCTGTAAAACCTTGAACTATTATTTTAGAATCTTTGTTTACTAATACACTCATAATTTATTTTTAATTATCGTTTTTTGAATTATTTTACAAAAATAAGGGTTACTGAATAATATTAAAATTTTTTGGTTTAATTTTTTACAAATTTGCCAACTGACTCATTTGAACACCTTTGTATAATTTGTCTTCTTTTACTTCCCAAAGCGTGAAAAAGGTTGCAAGCACCATTTCTTCTTCAGGATTTTCGAAAGTTCGCACGTAATATGTATAACGAATCATTACTTTATTTCCTTGACTCATTATATCATGAACATTGGCACGCAAATCAAAGTAAGAGTGTTTTAAATCTTTAGACAATGCCAAAAGATCAGGCAATTCTAAAAACAAATGTCCTTTAGAACTGTGCCATTCCAGCTGAATATCTTCATGAAAAACGTCTAAACAATAGGTTTTGCTTAAGATTCCTGCCGATTCGTAAAACTTTCTTACAATTTGTAATGCGTTACTCATACGTTGCTATTTTACTAATTTTTTCACCTTGGCAATGTGTTTATAATATTCGCGCGCTTCTTCTGCTGGTGCACCAAAATATACTTTATTGCCTTCTAAACTTTTTGAAACGCCCGATTTTGCTAAAACCACCGTGTGTGCACCAATTGTGATGCCACTCGTGGTTCCAACTTGACCCCATAAAGTTACATGATTTTCAATTACTACACAACCTGCAATACCACATTGCGCTGCAATTAAACACATTTCGCCAATTATGGTATCGTGACCTATATGCACTTGGTTGTCAATTTTGGTACCTTTTTTTATGCGCGTTTCACCTGTTACACCGCGGTCTATGGTGCATAATGCGCCAAGTGTTACATCATTTTCGATTACTACCGAACCACAGGATACCAACGGATCGAAAAAATCGGTTCGCTTTTTGTAATAAAAAGCATCGGCTCCTAAAACGGTTCCTGCATGAACCACTACGTTATCACCTATTATGGTATGATCATTTATAACTACATTTGCATGAATGATACAGTTTTTACCAATTTTTACATGATTTCCAACAAAAGCATTGGGCTGAATAACGGTTCCCTCACCTATTTCGGCTGTTGATGCTATTGCTGTTGATGAAGCTTGAAACGGACGAAAATAAACCGACAGTTTGTTAAAATCGCGGAACGGATCATCTGAAATTAAGAGCGCTTTACCTTCTGGGCATTCTACATCCTTATTTATTAAAATGATGGTTGCATTTGATTGTAAAGCTTTATCATAATATTTTGGATGATCTACAAAAACGATTTCACCGGGTTGCACCACATGAATTTCGTTCATTCCTAAAACAGGAAAATCGGGTGCACCCACAAAAGTACACCCCATTATTTCTGCAATATTTTCTAAACGATATGTTTTAGGAAATCTCATCTAAACAATTTATTCTTTAATACGTTCGATATAACTTCCAGAAGCAGTATCGATTTTAATTTTATCACCTTCATTAATAAACAACGGCACATTTACTTGTGCACCTGTTTCAACCGTTGCAGGTTTTGTTGCGTTTGTTGCTGTGTTTCCTTTTACGCCTGGTTCGGTGTAGGTTACTTCTAAAACAATAGAAGCAGGCATATCAACAGACAAAGGTGCTTCGGTTTCGGTATTGATTTGAACCATTACATTTGTTCCTTCTTTTAACAATTCAGGTGCATCTAGAATGTTTTTTTCTAATGTAATTTGCTCAAATGTTTCATTGTTCATGAAATGGTAATCATTTCCTTCATTGTATAAATACTGAAAAGTGTGTGTTTCCACGCGTACCACATCAATTTTGTGACCTGCAGAAAAAGTGTTGTCTAATGTTTTTCCCGATGTTAAACTTTTCATTTTGGTACGAACAAATGCAGGTCCTTTTCCTGGTTTTACATGTAGAAATTCTACAATTTTAAAAATATCGTTGTTGTACTTAATACATAAACCATTTCTTATATCTGATGTACTTGCCATAATATGATTTTAATTTTATTTTTTTAATATACTCCTGTGTAACCTTTCATAATTCCGCGAGATGAATTTCGAACAAATTGTATGATTTCATCGCGTTCTGGTGTTGCTTCCATTTCTGTTTCAATAAGCTCTATTGCCTGTGAATTGTTATAATTCTTTTGATACAACACTCGGTAAATGTTTTGTATTTCTCTTATTTTATCTGAATCGAACCCTCTGCGGCGCAAGCCCACGGAATTGATTCCAACATATGAAATGGGTTCACGAGCTGCTTTGATATACGGCGGAACATCTTTGCGAACCAAGGTACCACCGGTTATAAAAGAATGCGAACCTATCGTACAAAATTGATGCACGGCAACCATTCCTGCAAGAACCACATAATCGCCAACAGTAACATGCCCCGCTAATGTGCTTGAGTTTGAAAAGATGCAATTATCGCCCACAATGCAATCATGTGCCACGTGGCTGTATGCCTGAATTAAGCAGTTTTTACCAATAACGGTTCGGTAACGGTCTTTTGTTCCGCGGTTAATGGTAACGCATTCGCGTATGGTTGTGTTATCACCAATTTCGGCAGTAGTGTCTTCTCCGTCAAATTTTAAATCTTGTGGTTCAGCCGATATTACAGCGCCTGGAAAAATACGACAGTTTTTTCCGATTCGTGCGCCTTCCATAATGGTAACATTCGACCCTATCCAAGTCCCCTCGCCTATTTCCACATTATTGTGAATGGTTGTAAAGGGTTCTATTACCACATTTTTAGCAATTTTTGCTCCGGGATGAACGTATGCTAATGGTTGATTCATTCTATAAAATATTAATTACTACTTTGCTTTTACTATTTGTGCCATTAATTCGGCTTCGGTTACAATTTTACCGTTTGCGTAAGCAACTGCTTGCATGTGGCAAATACCTCTGCGAATAGGGCTTATTAAATCTAACTTAAAGATTAATGTATCGCCTGGCAACACTTGTTGTTTAAAGCGAACATTGTCTATCTTCATGAAATAGGTTAAATAATTTTCAGGATCTTCTACGGTGCTTAAGGCTAAAATTCCGCCTGTTTGCGCCATTGCTTCGATAATTAAAACACCTGGCATTACGGGTGCTCCGGGAAAATGTCCTTGAAAGAATTCTTCGTTCATGGTTACGTTTTTCATTCCCACAACGTGCGAATCAGACAATTCTAGAATACGATCTACCAAAAGCATTGGAAATCTGTGAGGCAACATTGCCATGATTTTCGTAATATCCATTAATGGTTCTTTGTTCAAATCAAAAACGGGTACTTGATTTCTGCGTTCGGTTTTAATGATTTTTGCCATTTTTTTGGCAAATTGCGTGTTTACGAAATGTCCGGGTTTGTTTGCAATAACTTTTCCGCGGATACGGGTGCCTATCAAAGCTAAATCACCAACCACGTCTAACAACTTATGCCGTGCGGCTTCGTTTGGATAATGAAGCGTTAGGTTGTCTAAAATTCCGTTTGGTTTAACAGCGATATCCTCTTTGCCAAAAGCCACTTTTAAACGCTCTAAGGTTTCGTTTGAAATTTCTTTATCTACATATACAATGGCATTGTTCAAATCGCCCCCTTTTATCAATCCGTGAGCCAACAAGGTTTCAATTTCATGTAAAAAACTGAATGTTCTTGCTTCTGAAATTTCTTCCTTAAAATCGCTCATACTTTTTAATGTGGCATTTTGTGTACCTAATACTTTGGTTCCAAAATCAACCATAGCGGTGACTTGATACTCATCTGCAGGCATTACGATGATTTCACTACCAGTGCGTTCGTCCACATACGAAATCACTTCTTTAACAATGTATTCGTTGCGTTCTGCATCTTGTTCTACAATTCCGGCTTTTTCTACAGCTTCAACAAAAAATTTAGAAGAACCGTCCATTATTGGTGGTTCTGAAGCGTTTAGCTCGATAATAACATTGTCTAAATCGCAACCAATAAAGGCTGCTAAAACATGCTCTGTGGTGTGCAATTGAACGCCTTTGTGCTCTAAATTAGTACCGCGTTCTGTAGAAACCACAAAATTAGCATCTGCTTCGATCACCGGATTGCCTGGTAAATCTACTCGAACAAAAGTAAAGCCATTGTTCACAGGTGCTGGTTTTAAAGTCATTACAACTTGTTGTCCGGTATGCAAGCCTACTCCGTTAATGGTTACTTCGTGGGCGATGGTTTTTTGTTTAACCATAACTATTTAACTTAAATTTTCTTTATCTTTTATTTTTTTTAATTCTTCTACATCTTTCACTATATTCGGCAGTTTTCTGAAATATACATACGATTTAGAAAAATCGTTATAAGCCATTGCGGGAGATCCTTGAATAATTTCGCCGTCTTTGATGCTTTTTCCTACGCCAGATTGTGCCTGAATTCGAACATTATCGCCAATGGTAATGTGCCCAACGATTCCCACTTGACCGCCAATAATGCAATTTTTACCAATTTTTGTAGAACCTGCCACGCCTGTTTGCGATGCAATCACGGTGTGCTCGCCTACTTCTACATTGTGTGCTATTTGAATTTGATTATCTAATTTCACACCTTTTCTTATAATGGTTGATCCTAATGTAGCACGGTCTATGGTGGTACATGAACCTATCTCTACATGATCTTCAATCACCACATTTCCTATTTGCGGAATTTTATCATAAGTTCCATCGGTGTTTGGTGCGAAACCAAAACCATCTGAACCAATAATTGTTCCTGAATGGATGACACATTTTTTACCGATAATTGTTTCCGAATAAATGCGTGCTCCGGCAAAAAGTATCGTATCATCACCAATTACTACATTGTCTCCTACGAATGAATTGGGATAAATTTTAACATTGTCACCTATTTTCGTGTTTTTGCCAATATACGAAAAACTGCCCAAATACAAATCGGTTCCATAAGATACACCTTCGGAAATCACAGAAGGTTGTTCAATACCCGATTTCATCAATTTTATTTGATTGGCATATTCTAAAATCTTTGTGAATGCTTTGTATGAATCTTCTACCTGAATCATTGTAGCCTTTACGGGTTGCAACGGCTGAAATGTTTTGTTTACAATTACGATAGACGCTTTGGTGGTATAGAGATAATTGTTATACTTAGCATTTGACAAAAAGGTAATAGCCCCTTGTTCGCCTTCTTCGATTTTGGCCAACTTAAAAACCTCAACCGTAGAATCGCCCACAACGGTTCCGTTTAAAACTTCGGCAATTTGTTCTGCTGTAATCTTCATCGAGTACAAAAATATTAATTTTTAATCAACTTTATGTATTCCTTTTGGATAGCATATAAAGTATTTATAAACTGGCTCTGATAAAGCCCTTAAATTATACTGGTCTGATGCTTCTAAAACATCAACAATTTCGTTATTCTTCTTATAGATTCTTATGGGATCAGCTGCTAAATCATACGCCTGATTTTTTAATTTATCACCAAAAACAAAGTAGTCTAATTCATCAGTTTCTACTTGAAGTTTTTCTTTACATAAATGTTGATAGGTGTTTAATTTTGAATACATTTCTTCTTTAGCAACCAATTTTACTTGAAACAATTTTCGGTTTACAATGGCACTGCTTAAATACGACAAAACCCTATCTTCATGAAATTGCCAGTTTTTTAATGCGGTGTATATGTCTGCATCGTCTAATAACGCAAAATTGTTTAAAATATTGGTGTTAAAATTATTTTTTGAAACGGAATTTTTTAAGAAAAAAGTGAGTGCATTGCTTGCCTGTAAATCAATTCCTTGCAAAGTGAGTTGTTTGGCACGTTTTAGTATTTTTGACAATAACAGTTCTGCACCAACGCTTGTTTTGTGCAAATAGCATTGCCAATACATTAAACGGCGTGCTACCAAAAATTTTTCTACTGAATATACGCCTTTTTCTTCAACTACCAACACATCATTATGCACATTAATCATTTGTATCAATCGTTCGGAGTTGATATTTCCTTCGGCAACACCGCTGTAAAAACTATCGCGTTTAAGATAATCCATTCGGTCCATATCCATCTGTGAAGATATGAGCTGAATGAGGAATTTGCGCGGATAATTTCCTTTAAAAATCTGAATTGCCAATGAAAGCATTCCTTCAAATTCTTTATTTAAAGCTTCCATAAAAAGCAAAGAAATTTCTTCGTGATGAATATTTTCTACAATGCTGTGTTCCATTGCGTGGGAAAAGGGTCCGTGCCCAATATCGTGCAATAAAATGGCAATATATAGCGCTTCTTCTTCTTCTTTTGATATTTCTACATTTTTAAAACGCAATACCTGAACGGCTTTTTGCATCATGTGCATACAACCCAATGCATGGTGAAAACGGGTGTGCTCGGCTCCCGGATAAACTAAAGACGACAACCCCATTTGTTTAATTCTACGCAAACGTTGAAAATATGGATGCTGCATTAAATCGTACAACAAAGTTGATGGTATGGTTATAAAGCCATAAATAGGGTCGTTTAAAATTTTTAGTTTATTTTCGGATGTCAAAACAATTTCTTTCAAATATCAGGCAAATATAACGATTTTCAGAAAAGAAAAATGCACTTTTCTTTAACAAAAAGTGCATTTATATGTTTTAGTTGAAGTTATAATTGTTTAAAAACTGTATGCTTTTTTGAATATCGTAGTGCAAAATGCGGTCATTTTGAACCGTTGGAACCACTTTTCGGTATTCTGAAACAAAATTTTCTATAAAATCGCTCGATTTTCTTGGTCTTCTAAATTCCAGTGCTTGTGTGGCATTGAACAACTCGATTGCTAAAATTCGTTCTAAATTTTCAACAATTTTCAGGGTTTTAGTGGCAGCATTGGCACCCATACTCACGTGATCTTCTTGTCCGTTGCTCGACACAATACTGTCGATACTTGCCGGAGTTGCCAATTGCTTGTTTTGGCTCACAATGCTTGCGGCGGTGTATTGTGGTATCATAAAACCTGAATTTAACCCGGGATTGTTTACTAAAAACGGAGGTAAATTGCGCAAGCCCGAAATGAGCTGATAGGTTCTGCGTTCTGAAATACTTCCTAATTCTGATAAGGCAATGCCTAAAAAGTCTAACGCCAAAGCTAATGGTTGTCCGTGGAAATTTCCGCCCGAAACAATTACATCTTCCTCTACAAAAATATTTGGATTATCGGTTACGGAATTGATTTCGGTTTTAAAAACTCTTTCTACATATTCAATGGCATCTTTCGAAGCACCGTGTACCTGAGGAATACAACGGAACGAATACGGGTCTTGAACGTGTTTTTTTGGTTGATTAATCAATTCGCTTCCTTCTAAAATCGAACGCATATAATTGGCCGTATTCACCTGACCTTTGTGTGGGCGAACAATATGAATTAAATTGTTAAAAGGATCGATTCTTCCATCAAAACCTTCTAAAGAAACGGCTCCAATCACATCCGCCAATTGAGTGAGTTTTTCGGTTTTTATCAAAATATAAGCTCCATAGGCACTCATAAACTGCGTACCGTTTAGCAATGCTAAACCTTCTTTCGATTTCAAAGTAATCGTTTCCCAGCCTTTTTCAGCAAGCATTTGTTTTGCAGCAATGCGTTTGCCATCAACAAAAACCTCTCCTTCGCCAATTAAAGGCAAACACAAATGCGCCAACGGAGACAAATCGCCCGATGCACCCAATGAACCTTGTGTATAAACAACTGGTAAAATATCATTATTATAAAAATCGATCAAACGTTCCACCGTAACCAATTGAACGCCCGAATTACCATAACTTAACGACTTAATTTTAAGCAAAAGCATGATTTTTACAATTTCGTGAGGCACTTCGTCTCCGGTTCCGCAAGCGTGCGATTTCATTAAATTTTCTTGTAGTGTAGTTAAATCTTCCGAAGATATTTTAACGCTGTACAATGATCCAAAACCCGTATTGATACCGTAAATGGGGTTGGTTTCGGTTTGCATTTTATGGTCTAAATATTCGCGGCATTTATTAATATTGGCTATTGCTTCTTCGGATAAAGCCAACTTTTGATTTTGACTAATAATTAAGTGTAATTCTTCTAAACTTAATGTGTTGTTGCTGATATAATATGTTGCAGACATGGATTTTTTAAATTGATTGTCAAAATTGCTAAAAGTAATCTATAAATCAAAATGTTTTATGGTAATATTAGAAGCATCTAACAAAAACCTCGCATTAGAGGGTACAAAATTCTCATTATGAAACAGATAAATATTTGCCTCAATAAAAAAAATTTATTTTTCACTACAAAATGAATTAAAATTGATTATTTTCGCACCGAATTAATTAGAAAAATTTTATCAAATGAAAAAAAATGTTTTTATGTCGTTTGCCGCAATGGCACTTTTACTTGGGCTTTCTTCTTGTAACAAAGATGATGAAGCAACCCCTTCAAACGCCAATTCTATTGTAGGAAAATGGGAATGGTCTAAAGAAACTATTTACAATGACGGTAATCCTATTTTAGTTGATTACGAGCATACTGAAGAATGTGGTAGAGATTATATGGTTTTTGAGGCAAGCGGTAATTTAACCGAGGTTTACTATGAAATACCTCCTAATTCGGGCTGTGAAGAGTACGACTCAATGGCGAGTTATACAATTTCAGGAAATACTCTTACAATTACTGATGATTTAGAAACCTATTCAGCAAATTATTCTATTTCTAACAATCAGTTAACAATTGTTAGTGAAGGTACTGATGGCATCGAATATACTAGTATTTTAGTAAGAAAATAAAAAATCGAAATGAGCACCAAAAAAAGGTGCTCATTTTGTTTTACCTCGTAAAAACCCATTTGGTATCGGTGGATAAATTTGCATCGAAAACATAACCTTCTTCATTGAACTGTTTGATATCTTCAACATTCGTAATATTATTTTCTGCCATGTATCGCACCATCAACCCACGTGCTTTTTTAGCGAAAAAGCTAATCATTTTTAGTTTTCCGTCTTTGTAATCTTTAAATTCGGGCGTAATGATTTTTGCTTTCAGTGTTTTTTTATCAACTGCACCGAAATATTCATTACTGGCTAAGTTTACCAACACATCGCCTTTTTTATACCCTTTGTTTAAAGCTGTTGTAACGGTATCTTTCCAAAAATCGTGTAAATCTTTTTTATCGGCAATTGGCAGTTTTATCCCCATTTCCAATCGATAAGCTTCTATTAAATCTAAAGGTTTGAGCAAACCATACAAACCTGAAAGTATGTTAAGGTGTTTTTGCAAATAGTCTATTTCGTCTTCCTTTAATGTGTAAGCATTCAACCCTGTATAAACATCGCCGTTGAAAGCAAAAACTGCCTGGCGAACTGTATGGTTTAGTTCCGTCAACTTATATTTTCTTGCTTTATTTCGTTGCCAATTTAAATCTGCCAACGCAGCAGAAATAGCCATCAAATTGCTTAATTCTGCCGGTTTTAAGGTTTTTAAAACTTTATGCACCTCTTTACTTTGCTTGATAAATGCAGGCTTAGTAAAGTTTTGCGTAGGTAATTCGGTTTCAAAGTCTAAAGATTTTGCTGGTGATATGATTATTTTCATTTTTCTGTTTAATTTTCTAATATTTTATCGTGATGAACCCCATATTTCACAAATTTACACAGATTAAACTTTTAAAAAGCAACACTTCACCTATTAAAAATTCGATTCCATATATTTTTTAAAAGTTGCATGCCGTCGCGTTTATCTTTTGGAAGTTCTTTCACAGCATATCCATTTTTTGTAGGAATTAACTGATAGGAAAAAGCAAATTGTGTTTCGCTATTGGTATTCTTCAATAATCCAAAACGCAAATCGTTGAAAACCAATCCGTTTTTATTTTCTGTTATAATGTATTGATTTTCGGATAGTTCTTTTAATCGATTGATGTTCTTATCATTCAAATGATTGATTAATTTTTTGTTTTGAGGAAAATATTGAAATTTCATTTCTTTTGAATCAAAAATAGCATAATCTGAAATATAAAAACCATTGGTATCTTGAATAATTACATTCCACAAAAAACTGTTTGAAAAAGTGGGTTTTATGGTTGTTTGAACGGTTTTAGAGGGAAATTGTTTATAAAACTGACCTTCCACCCTACTTTTTACCATTTGTTGAACACTCAATCCCCAAATTAAATACAAGGTGCTTAAACCTAAACCTGCGTATGTTATTGCTGTTTTCTTCTTCTTCAAACCAAAAGAAACAGCTATTAATAATGGTAGGGTGTAAAACAAATCGACTACAAAAACTGATTTTAAGGCTATTTTATTTGAAACAGGCCAAAAAAGTTGAGTGCCCCAAGTGGTAAAAACATCCAATAATGAATGCGTAAGCAAAATTAAAAATACGGTTGAATATAGTTGTTTTACCGAAGTTTCTTGAAACCAGCGTTTAATTAGAAAAGTTAGGAGCACGCTTAACATTAAAAAGAACAAAATGGAATGGGAAAATCCCCGATGGATTTCGATTTCGGTAAGCGGATCATTAAAAATCTTAGCAATGTAAATGTCCAAATCAGGCAAAGTAGCAACGATTGCACCCAATAAAAATATCTTTTTGGTGCTTACACTTTTATTTAAAGCTACATGTGCAACGCTTACTCCTAAAACAATCTGGGTAAATGAATCCATAAAAAAACTGCTCATTTATAGGAATGAGCAGTTCAAAAATACAATATATTTCTTAATTACATATCTTTAAAAATCGTGTGCATTAAGCGTTTTTTATCGTTAATGCTTTCTTCTAAAGAAATCATCGACTCGGTTCTGTAAACCCCTTCAATATCGTCGATCATAAAAATTACTTCTTTCGCATGACGAGTGTTTTTTGCACGAATTTTACAGAAAATGTTGAATTTACCTGTAGTAACGTGTGCTACCGTTACAAATGGAATTTCATTGATACGCTCTAAAACAAATTTTGTTTGTGAGGTATTGTGTAAGAAAATTCCTACATAAGCTATAAATGAATATCCTAATTTTTCGTAATCTAACGTTAAAGAAGAACCTTGGATAATACCTGCATCTTCCATTTTTTTAACGCGCACATGGACTGTTCCTGCAGATATTAACAATTTTTTTGCAATGTCTGTAAAAGGCACCCTTGTGTTATCAATCAACATATCTAATATCTGGTGATCAATTTCATCTAATCGAAACTTACTCATATAACAATTTTTATCAATTATTTTTTTTATTTGTGAGTGCAAAAGTACAATGAATTATTATAAAAAATATATTTTATAGTAATTATTTTTTAGATTTTAGCAAAGCATTAACATCTATATACTAAATTACTAAGAAATCATCACATTTTTTAGAGCATTTTCAAGGTCTTTTGAACTATTTACTACTTTGTTAGTAACATTTACAATGTTGTGTGCAAATTGATAGGCAGGCGCCGACTCAAAATCTACTTCGGGTTTTAACAACAATTCACCCTTCTCTATATGTTCTTTAAAAACAATAGGAAGCTTTGAAAAGGCAGCATAATCGGGGTTTTCGGTAGCAAAATTTTCAATCAATAGATCGACAAAATTCTTCTGATTTTCAGGTATTTCCATATATTGTTCGATCGAAAAATTCTTATAATCTTCAGACAATAAGGAATTCAATAAGGTAATTAAGCTATCAAACACCATTTTTTTGGCAACCAAACGTTGGTAATCATTGGGATAAAACCCAGCTTCAAACAAAATAGTAGGTGTGTTTAAATGGGTAAATAAATCACCAATACAATTAATATTGAAGCCATCATCGAACCGGCCAATATGTTCCGGAACCGACTTTTTTAATGATTGATGCATAGCAGCGATTAACTGCATAGCAAATTTTCGGGTATGGTTGATGCTGCGCTCTTCGTTGTATGCAGGAGCTAAAAAAGAAAGCGTAGCAGCATTTGAAGTGTTTCCCGCAGAAAAAATAGTGCGTTGATCATGCATATTCAATGCTAAATTTGGTTGCGTTTCATTAAAAACAGCACGCAACAATTGCGACTCTGGCTGTGAAAGGTTTACCGAATCTCTATTTAAATCAACCGCATTGGCATTTACACGAGTAAAGGCTTCTGCTCCATCAGGATTTAAAATCGGGATAAATGTAAAAGAAAAATTTTCTAACCAATGCGTATTTTTTCCTTCACTCACATAGTGCAAAAAATCAACAATTGCCCGAGTAGTCGTTGTTTCGTTTCCATGCATTTGAGACCAAAGCAAAATCTTAAAATCACCCGTACCAAAATCAACTCTGTAAATATTTTTTTGTTGCACACTTTTCCCTGAAATTGAAATTTTGAAAATGAATGCATCCAATTGCTGAAAGACTTTTTCTAAGTGAAAATTTGTAAAATATCGCTGATTGATTTCGGCTTGTTTTAGGAATTGCATATGGCACTTTAAATTTTTATCAAATATAAGAGCATTTATCCAACAGTTTGCACGCGAAGCGGTGTTTATTTTTGTAAACAAGTCAGTAAGACTATAACATATAATAAAATAAATATTAAGTTCAAAATATTTAAAATCAAATAAATAAACATTATAAATTAAACATTTAGTTTATGTAAAATACTCACATTACAATTGTAAATATTTTATTGTTTACATTTGTAAAAATTCGTAAGTTTACAATTGTAACAGCATTTTTAAGCATTTATCAATCTTTTTTAGCAATGAAATTCAGTTTGCAACTTCAAAAAATAATGCATCATTTTAAACTTTCTACCACCGAAATGGCAGATAAAATTAATGTGCCAAAAGCCACCATTTCGCACCTAATTTCAGAGCGAAACAAACCCAGTTTAGAATTTATCACGAAGGTGCATACTACCTTTCCATCGATCAATTTGGAGTGGCTGATATATGCAAAAGAACCTTTTTTGATGGCTGAAAAAACTTCAGAAAATAATGTTTTGCATCCATCCCCTACTTATGATTTAGAAAAAAAATCGGAACCCGAAATAGCAATCGCAGATGAAAATTTGACCACTAATAATGAAAATAGTTCTGAAAAATTAATTACAAATGAAGAAAACATTTTATCTTTCGGCTCTAAAAAAATTGACAGTATTGTGATTTTTTACAATGATGGCAGTTTTAAGCAATACCAACCCTGAATGAATTTCTTTAAAAAATACCTAAGTTATTTGAATGTAATTCCCGAAAAAACCTATTCTTCGGCATACAGCGGTATTTTAGAAATTAATTGGCTAAACGGCAAAAAAGTTTTAGACACACAAAACACCAATTATTCTTATGGAAACTTAGGAAAAGTGCTAAAAAAAGCGCTGCAAGCTACCAAAACCGATTTTCGCAGCAATGAAGCATCAATACTTGTTTTGGGTTTGGGTGGCGGTGATGTGGTGCAACAATTGCGGAAAAATTTTCAATCAAATGCTGTAATTACCGCAGTTGAAATCGATCCAATGGTGATTCAAGTGGCTATGAATGAATTTGGAATTATTCCCAATCACTCGCTTGAAATTGTAAATAATGACGCATTTCAATTCATAAAATATACTTCAAAAAGATACCATGTAGTAATTGTTGATTTGTTTAACGATACCGAAATTCCTGAATTTGTTTTTCAAAACAGCTTTGTAGAGCAAATTTACAAGGTGCTTTACACAAATGGAACGGCAATTTTTAATACTTTTATACTCAATGAAGTACACAATTTGCGAAATGAAAAATTGCTTGCACTGCTAAAAAAGCATTTTGAAGTGCAATCGTTTAAAAATTTATACGGACACAATCATTTAATGGTTACTCAAAAAATAAAATGAAAAAATACAGTTACATAGCAATTGCTTTGTTGGGTTTTATAACCGCAAATGCACAATATACAAAGGATATCAACACCAATCGCCCCAGTTCTTCAATGGGCGCTTATAGTGTGAGCAAAGGAATTTTTCAGATAGAAGGTGGATACACTTATCAAAACGATGAATTTCATAGTGATAAAACCAATACTTTTAATAATTTTCAGGTGCAATTGCGCTATGGAGATATGTTGGAAAACTTAGAGTTTGTTGGCGATTTTTATTTCACAAATTACAACCAAACAGATTATGGAATTGATATAACAAACAGCGGGTTTAGACAGTTGAACTTTGGTATAAAATACCTGATTTATGATCACTATAAATATTATGTAGAAAAACGAAATGTGTACAGCTGGAAAGCCAATCAACGTTTTAAATGGGGCAGATTGATTCCGGCACTAGCACTTTACGTTGGTGGGCAGTTTAATTTTAAGCACAATTTGTACTACCCTAATTTACCCGAAATTGGCTTAAAAACCATGTTGATTGCACAGCAACACATAAGCAAACGCTTTAGCATGACCTACAATTTTATTGGCGAAAATGTTACCGAAGATGCATACAGAAACATTAGTTACATTGTAACAGCGTCGTTGGGATTAAGCGACAGATGGAGTATTTTTGGCGAACACCAAGGAATTATTGACCGCAAATATGAAAACATTTCAGTTCCTTTTATGAACGAAGCTTCGTTGAAAGGTGGATTAACTTATAAAATTCATAAAAATTTACAGATTGATGCGTTCGGTGGAACAAGCCTTGAAAACAGTCCGCATAAAATTCAGGCTGGAATGGGTGTTTCATGGCGCAATCACAAAAAATTCCAGTTTAAAGATCCTACCGAATTATAATTTTTTATTTTATATTTGCCTAAATGTGTTAAAAAACGTATTACATGAAATTATTAGAAGGAAAAACTGCAATCATAACAGGTGCAACCCGCGGAATTGGTAGAGGAATTGCTTTAACATTTGCAAAACAAGGTGCAAACGTGGCATTTACATACAGCTCGTCTGAAGAAGCTGCTATTTCTTTAGAAAATGAATTAACAGCTATGGGCGTTCAAGCAAAATCGTACAAATCAAACGCAGCAGACTTTAATGAGGCGCAAAGTTTGGTGGATAGTGTATTGGCTAGTTTTGGAACTGTTGATGTTTTAATCAACAATGCAGGAATCACCAAAGACAATTTGTTGATGCGTATGAGCGAAGAAGATTTTGACAATGTAATGGATGTAAACTTAAAATCGGTTTTTAACATGACCAAAGCCGTGCAAAAAACCATGCTTAAAAACAGAAACGGTGTGATTATTAACATGAGTTCTGTGGTGGGTGTAAAAGGAAATGCAGGTCAGGCAAACTATGCGGCATCAAAAGCCGGAATTATTGGTTTTTCTAAGTCGGTAGCATTGGAATTAGGTTCTAGAAACATTCGTTGCAACGTGGTGGCGCCAGGGTTTATCGAAACCGAAATGACTGCAAAATTGGGCGAAGAAACAGTAAAAGGCTGGACAGACGCTATTCCTTTGAAACGCGGTGGTACACCAGAAGATATTGCAAACGCTTGTGTGTTTTTATCATCAGATTTGGCTACCTACATTACGGGTCAGGTTATAAATGTTGATGGCGGAATGCTTACATAAAATAAACAATCATCTAAAAATATAAACCGTTGGATTTTTTAAGTACCAGCGGTTTTTTTTGTATCTTTAATAGAAAATTATCTAGCTATGAAAAAAATCTATTTATTACTCATTTTTGCTCTGTTAACAGCGATTTTTTCGTGTAAAAGCAAACAAACTGCAACCGATAACAGCAAAACTACAGTTAACTTCGATGAAAAAACATTTGATCCTTATTTTAAAGGATTAGGTACGGAACCTTTTTGGAATATTGAAATAAACGACAATTTTGTTGTTTATAAAGATATTAACGGAAAACTAGAAGTATTTGCCATTCAAAACACCCACCAAGCCCAAGATGCAAATGTGCGATTGATTAGGTCGGAAAACAACAACAAACAGTTAGAAATCACGATTGCTCAAAAACCATGCTCTGATGGCATGTCGGATCAATCTTTTGATTACAAAACCGATGTTTCGATCATTTCAAAAGATAAAGAGTTGCGATTAAACGGTTGTGGAAATTATGTAATTCCTGCAAAAATGCAAGGAAAATGGGAGCTTATTTCGTTTAAAGGAAATGAAATTCCTGCTAATAAATTTTTAAAAACACCCTATTTACAATTTGAAAATGAAGAAAATCATGTGAGCGGCAATGCGAGTTGTAATGGTTTTAGTGGTGCTGTTTTTTTTGATAACGAAAACATTCGCTTTTCCAAATTAGGGGTAACACGCATGATGTGTGTTCACGAAAATATGGAAACTGATTTTTTGAAAGTTTTAGAAACCATAACCCATTACGAACTTGAGAATGATGAATTGCATTTATTCTCTGGAACTGATTTGCAAATGATACTAAAGAAAAACTAACAAAAAAAGAAGACATTTGGTCTTCTTTTTTGTTGATATACTCTTATCGCGTTTTAAACTGTTGCTTTTGACCTTTGTGTTTCCAGCGTTTGTGCGTCCAAAAATAATATGCAGGAGCCGCTTTTATTTGTTCTTCCACTTTATCCAAAAACATTCGGGTGGGTTTATATTTAGGCTCGTTCTTAATATCGTCGGTAATTTCAGAAAAAGTAGCTTGATAATGTCCGCGTTTCGTTTTTTCCACCTTTAAATACAAAATATTCATATTTAATTTTCTTGCCAAAGCTTCAGCACCCATGTGAACCGGCACTTCTACTCCCATAAACGGTTCCCAATGCAAGTTTTCTCGTAATAACGGCGTTTGATCGCTTAAAAACAAGTACGTTCCATATAATCCCTTTGTTTGATTTTCACGAATAGTTCCTGTTGTGTGATGTGTATCAATCAATTCAGCATTAAAACGCGAGCGAATATCTCTAAAAAGCTTATCGAAATGTTTATTTTTTAACGCTTTATAAATTCCAAAACCTTTAAAATCTAAATGTTGCCCCAAACCAATCACCCACTCCCAATTTCCGTAATGCGGCAACATTAAAATAATGCTTTTTTGTTTTTGTTCGTAGGCTTTCATTAGTTCCACATTTGTAAAAACAAAGCGTTTATCTAACTCTTTTGGAGAAATGGTAATGGTTTTAATCATTTCAAGAAACAAATCGCACAGATGAATGTAAAATTTTCGTTCGATTGCTTTTCTTTCAATTACCGATAAATGTGGAAATGTTAGTTCTAAATTGTATCGAACCGTTTTAACGCGATACTTTACTACTTTATATATTAAAAAATAAAAAACGTTCGAAAGTAGATACAATACTTTAAATGGCAACTTTGAAACACACCACAACAACGCATATATAACGATAAATAAAAGATATTTCATTAATGAAATTTTTGCAAAGATAAAGCTATCTGTTTATACACAAGAATTTATTTGAATTGTTTTATCAGATTGCATTATAAAATTTATTAAAATAAAATTTGGATTTTTAATTTTTTTTAGCTAATATTTGCTTTATAAACATATCGGAAAAAATTAAGCGTTAGCTTCTATTTCTACCTTACAGGAATCTGGTAAATTCAAAAAAGAGATGTAGAATAGATAGGTGAACGCTCACGCTTCGGCGTGGGCTTACCTATTTATATCTCAACGGCTTACCAGAGCCTCTGTAAGAATAAATAAGGTTAAGTCCCACGCTTTGTTGTTTTATAAACTTTTCGTTTTGGGGCTGAATGAAATGTAATAAAAACTTAACATGAAAAAATTACTACTTATGGCAAGTGCAATGGTGTTCACACTATCTTGCTCCTCTTCTGATGATTCTTCATCTAACAATTCTAACAGCAACTCTTCTTCAAAAATTACACCGCCTGCTTGGATTCAAGGGACATGGGTTGATAAAGATACCTATGATTTAACTAATTACAAAGTCGGCTATATTTTTAGGGCTGATGATATATGCATGTTGAATATATCTCATGAAACTTGTTGGAAGGAATCAATTAATTTACATAACAATGTTCCAAATTCACCTAAAGCAATAGTGAACGAGAGTATTTCCGACACGGAGTATAAGTGCTCTATAACATTAGCTTCCCAGACCATATATTATAATTTTCAAAAAATTAGCTCTAATACAATAAAAAATATTGACAATGGAGGCATTTATACTAAAATTAATTAAAAGAGATTATGTTTGAATTTATTAAATGGGTTGTAATAATTATTATTGCATTTGCTGTATTAGGTTTCATTTTCAGTAAGGATGGTAAACGTGAAGACGGGGCTAAATTAGGTGCTATTATTGGTGGAAGTGTAATTTTAGAACTTCTTCCGATAGCGTTACTCATCTTCTTCGTAATATTAATCTTTAAAGCTTGTACTTAATGAGAAATAGAAAAATATATTTTATATCACTTGTGTTTTTTGTAATAGTAGGTTTATCTGCATTTTCTTACATCAATTCAAGAACACCCGAACTTATAAATTATTGGGGTACAGATTATCTTAATGAGATATACATTCACGACTACTCAACAGACAAGTTTTTTATTCAACTATTTTTCTTATCGCTTTCCTTAATACCAAGTTCTATCATATTGCTTGCTTTCAATATAAAAAGAAATTTACCTTTTTATTCAGTGATTACACTCGGTATATTATTCTTTGTAATATTTCACATTGGGCTGTCTATTAATAACACTGATAGAAATTTGTCAGAATTAGGAGCGATTGATTTAGGTACATCTAATACAGAAACTTTATCAACACAAACTGTAGTCGATGAAACTACTCCCTCAACAACTGAGACAATTGATAATTATGTGCCTGAACCTATAAACAATACACAATTTGTACTTGTAGTGTTTGAAACAGAAGAACCAACATTGTTTTACCAAGAACCTATTAGAAGTGTTGTTCCTGGTATTGAAGATATGGCTGAATTTTACACAGTCTCTTGGAAACCAAACTTAACTGTTTCTAAGGTTTTAGAATTTGACTCTTTTACAATTGATGACGGTTACATGTTAATGGATGAAATTGAAAAATTCGCAACAATAGTGCCAGAACATTTCAGCCACGAAGTTAATGCAAAAATATCTCGATATACAGAAAGAGATAGACTTTTACTTAACAAAACAAAAATCACTAAAAGGTATTATCTAACTTTCACTACTTACACCGAAGCAAGTATAAAAAGACAAGAACTACTTAAACCAGAATCAAATTAATTTATATATTTAATAATTAAAAACTTAAACTATGGGATTCACTGTAATTACAAACCTTGCTAAAATTGATGACTCAATGAGTCCTCAACAGAAAATTAATTTAGAAGTTTCAAATAACTCTGTTGTAACGATGGCTGAATCACTCCGAAATTCTCCTATGTTGAAATTAGACCCTAAAGATGGTAGACATATAACTATTACAATGTCTGTAGACCAAGAAACAGGTGAAATATCAACAAAAAGAGATTTTAAATTTTCCGATAGGAAATGAAATTAAAAATTAATTTATTTATCATATCTTTTAAAGTTTCTTCCAACTCAATTTGACCCTTTTCTTGTGCATCCTTTAAAGATGCTAAGATTGGTGATAAATTTGAGCAAAATGTTGAGAAATATCTGACCATTTTTGACTTGGATGAACAAATGTTTCTAGCTGTGGTAACATATTATTATCTACAATGTAATCTAAAACGCTCACAAGTAGTTTTTGGTTCTCTTCTAACTTACACTCATCAATTAAATCTGGTGAGTGTTTTTTAATATATAGCATTTAATTGCAGAGTGTGTAAAAAAAGAAAATATGCGACACACAGTTGTCAAACCCGCTTCATACTTTTGAACTGAAAATAACATTAAAATCAATTAGTATGAAAGCAAACATTGTAACAAACGAAGAGTTATTAAACCATTGGCAAGGTCACCGAACCTTAACGCGAAAAGTAATAGAGGCTTTCCCCGAAAAAGAACTTTTTGAATACAGTATTGGTGGCATGCGTACGTTTGCCGATTTGGTAAAAGAGCTGTTGTCTATCGCTGTTCCGGGCTTAGAAGGCATAGTAAACAATACCACAGAAGCCCATAACCATAATTTACCTCTTGCAACAAAGGCAGATTTATTAAACGCTTGGGACGAAGCTACGCCGAAAATCAACGCATTGTTTATGCAGATTTCTGAAGAACGCTTTCAGGAAGAATTCAATTTGTTTGGTGCATACAAATTTCCGGTGCTTCATAATATTCTGTATTTTATTGATAACGAAGTACATCACCGCGGACAAGGGTATGTGTATTTGAGAAGTTTAGGCATTGAACCTCCCTTTTTCTGGGAACGTTCTTAAAAAAAGAGAGCAAATTTGCTCTCTTTTTATATTTTTTCAACTGCTTTTTGCAATATATCGGCAACAATATGTTTTAATTCTAAAGGTTCAACAATCGTTGCATCATCGCTAAACATTAAAAACCAACGTGCAAAATACTTTAAGGGAATAGTAGTTTCAAAAGTGAGCTCTACTTCCCTTTTTAGTACTTTTTCTGACACAAAACCGTAGGAAGATCGATCCCAATTAAAATAATGTGCCATTTTTTTGGGTGCACGAATCCGCACAAGAGTTGTTTTTTGAGTTTCTATTTTCCTCTTATTTAAAAAACATTCTAATGATTGGTGTTCGGTTTCAAAGTGATTTACTGTTTTCGAAATACCTTTTACTCGGTCAATTCTAAACTGGCGGTAATCATTTCGCAAAAAGCAAAACGCCATAAAATACCAATAATTATGCTCGTAAAAAATGCCGATGGGCTCTAAAAGCCGTTTATCTGCTTTATTATTTCCTGGTTTTTGGTATAAAATTTCTATCTGGATTTTTGAAACCATACTGTCTAACAGAACCGAAAGCAGTTCAGTGCTTGGCTCAGACGAAGTGGTATCAAAAATTAAATAGCGATCTTCGATCAAAGCTACATTTTCTTTTTCGGTGGTTCGCAAAACGGCTTTCATCTTATGCATTGCTGATGAAAATTGAAAACTCAATTGTTTATCGGCATATTTTGCCATCAGCTTTTCAGCAATTGCAAAGCTTAAAGCCTCTTCTTTAGTAAAAATAGTCGGCGGAATTTTGTATCCTTCTACTAACGCAAAACCTTTTCCGGGTTCGTTATACAATGGCACACCCGCATTTTCTAGCGCTTTTAAATCACGGTAGATGGTTCTCGTACTCACTTGATAGCGATTTGCAAATTGCTGTGCTGTGATCCAGTTTCGCGATTGCAACTGTACATAAATACTTAAGATTCGGTTGAATTTCTTTATATCAAGTTCACTCATAAGCTACAATAAACGTAATTGCGTATTTTGCAAAGCACCTTCTAGCTGCAATAAAGCTTCTTTTCTATGAATTCCTCCTGCGTAACCAACCATTGAGCCATCGCTTCCAATAATTCTATGACACGGAATTAAAACGGCTATTTTGTTCAAACCATTCGCGGTTGCAACTGCACGAATCGCTTTTTCATCGCCCAAAAAAATTGCTTGTTTTTTGTAGGTTGATGTATTTCCATACGGAATTTGTAGCAACGATTGAAACACTTTTTGTTGAAAATCGGTTCCTGTAAATACCAATGGAACCTTAAAATTCTGTAGTTTTTTATCGAAATATAAAGCAAGTTCGTCTTTTAATTGACTTAAATGTTGATTTTCTTGCTCAACAAACTGCGCATTCAAGCTTTCAGCTAACTTTAAAAGCGTTTTTTCTAAATGAATACGATCGTGAAATTCCACCAGACAAATTCCATTTTCAGTAGCACCTAAAAACATCAAACCCAACGGAGATTGATAGGTTGATACAGCAATATGGTTGGAATTACTGGTAAGTTTCTGGTTTAAATCTAAAAAATTCATTCGATAAATTTAATAAAAAAAACCTTCTTAAAAAAGAAGGCTTTCATTATACTATCTTGCAGCAAATTACTCAGCAGCAACAACTTCGTATGGTAATTCAACGATTACATCGCGGTGTAAACGAACGTTTGCAGTATATTTACCTAAACGTTTGATAGTACCAGAAGTGATGAATTTTTTGTCGATTGATTGACCGTTTGATTCTAAAGCAGCAGCAATATCAGCATTCGTTACAGAACCAAATAATTTTTCACCACCAGCTTTAACAGCAATCTTGATCTCTAAAGCTTTTAATGCTTCTGCAGTAGTGTTTGCATCAGCGATTAATTTAGCTTCTTTGTGAGCTCTTTGTCTTAAATTTTCAGCTAAAACTTTTTTAGCAGACGGTGTAGCTAAAACAGCCATACCTTGAGGAATTAAGAAATTACGACCGTAACCAGGTTTTACAGTTACCACATCATCTTTAAATCCTAATTTTTGAACATCTTGTTTTAAGATAATTTCCATGTTGTTGTCCTTTTTAAAGAGAAGTTAGCCCGCCAATGACGAGGCAACAACTTTAATTTGTTATTATTTTAATAAATCTGCAACGTAAGGCATTAAAGCTAAGTGACGCGCACGTTTTACAGCTACAGATACTTTTCTTTGGTATTTTAAAGAAGTTCCTGTTAAACGACGTGGTAAAATTTTACCTTGCTCGTTAACGAATTTCAATAAGAAATCAGCATCTTTATAATCGATGTATTTGATTCCAGATTTTTTGAAACGACAATATTTTTTAGTTTTGTTTGTTTCAATGTTTAAAGGCGTTAAATATCTGATATCTCCGTCTTTTTTTCCTTTTGCAGATTGCTCAATTGTTGACATGATAATTACGCTTTTTTAGTTTTTAATTTTTCTCTTCTTCTCTCTGCCCAAGAAATTGCATGCTTGTCTAAAGCTACTGTTAAGAAACGCATTACACGCTCATCGCGACGGAATTCTGTTTCTAAACCAATAATTGCATCACCTGGTACAGTGTACTCGAATAAATGGTAAAAACCACTTTTTTTGTTTTGAATTTCGTAAGCTAATTTTTTTAAGCCCCAATCTTCTTTAGAGATCATTTTAGCCCCTTTTGAAGCAAGAAAATCTTCGAATTTCTGTACTGTTTCCTTTACCTGAGTTTCAGATAAAACGGGATTCAAAATGAAAACAGTTTCATAATGATTCATAATAATTCTATTTAATTTGTTATAAAATTGGGTGCAAATATATAACAGTTTTTTGTTGAAAACAAATGGTTTTGAGATTTTTTTACTATGATTAATGATGTAAAGCAAATTCAAATATCAATAGCAAATTCAAATAGCAATAGCAAATTCAAATAGCAATAGCAAATTCAAATAGCAATAGCAAATTCAAATAGCAATAGCAAATTCAAATAGCAATAGCAAATTCAAATAGCAATAGCAAATTCAAATAGCAATAGCAAATTCAAATAGCAATAGCAAATTCAAATATCAATAGCAAATTCAAATAGCAATAGCAAATTCAAATAGCAATAGCAAATTCAAATATCAATAGCAAATTCAAATATCAATAGCAAATTCAAATATCAATAGCAAATTCAAATATCAATAGCAAATTCAAATATCAATAGCAAATTCAAATAGCAAATTCAAATAGCAAATTCAAATAGCATAATATTAAAGAAAAATCTTTCTTCAAAATTGCTATAACCTTTTATTAGCATTACTACTCACAAACATTTCATTATTTTCTTCGGAAATGATCTCTAAAAAGCGCTCGTAGTGTTTTAAAACATCAGAAATCAATTCGTTTTTGGTAAATAATTGTACATCATAACCATCTCTGTTATCTCCAAAATAAGATTTCGGAAAATGGGCAATATTGTTTTTTACTTCAGGAAGATTGTCTTCTGTCAATAAATAATCTGAGATAATTCTGGATTCATTTTTTACGCCATAAAGAAAATTATTAACTATATCGTGCTTGATCTCAATTTCCATTTTTAAAGGGCTTTCGTAAGAATTAATTGTAGCTTCAATATTATTTTTTGCAAATTCAGTCCGCAGCTCTTCAAAAGCTATTTTTACTCTTTCTTGGATAAAAACATCCACAGAAGCATCATCATAAAAGGAAACCACCTGTTTCAATCGTGCTTTCCAAGAAGCACCTGACCAAGGTACTGTAGTGCTTGAAAAATCTTTTTCGTAATAATTTCGGTCAATCGAAAGTGCTTTCACAAGACTTACAATAAACAACAGCATAATTAGAGAGAACGGAAGTGCCGTAATAAGCGTCATACTTTGCAAGGCAGCCAAACCACCTGCATTGAGGAGCATCAAAGCCAGCACTGCCAGCAAAATTCCCCATCCGATGGTCTGCCACTTTGGAGAAACCTTGGCGTTTTTGGTTGCAATACTGTTCATTACAAAAATTCCGCTGTCTGCCGAAGTCACAAAGAAAATAATGATAATAGAAATCACCAGAAAACTCACGATTTTAGTCAAAGGAAGATATTCCAAGAAACGAAACATTAATGCATCTGGATTATCTGCTAATTGACTCAGAACTCCATTGGCACTATTCAAATCAAACCAAATGGCACTGTTTCCAAACACCGACATCCATACAAAATTGAACAAAGTCGGCAAAATCAAAACAGCTGCAATAAACTCTCTAATTGTTCTTCCTTTAGAAATTTTCGCAATAAAAAGTCCCACATAAGGCGACCAAGAAATCCACCAAGCCCAGTACAAAATTGTCCAATCATAAAACCACGGCTGTGTATTTTCTTCGTAAACGTGTGTATTAAAAGTAAGACTGAAAAAACTGTTGATGTATGTTCCGATGCCTTCGGTAAAACTTCCAATTAAATAAACGGTTGGTCCTAAAATTAAAACAAACAGAAGCAAAGTCAATACACTTACAATATTGATACTGCTGAGAATTTTAACACCTTTATCCAAACCGCTCACTGCTGAAAATATAGATAATGAAACCAAAACCGCCACGATAATTACCTGGTACACAAAACTGCTTTCCGGCAAAATATTAAGTGTCTGCAACCCAGAATTGATCTGAACGACCCCAAATCCTAAAGTTGTTGTAATTCCAAAAAAAGTGCTGCATAGAGCAAAAACATCGATTAAATTGCCCCATCTTCCTTTAATTTTATCTTTCAGTAAAGGATAGAAACAGCTTCTGAGCGACAATGGCAAACGATAACGATACGTGAAATATGCCAAAGACAAACCTACCACGCCGTAAATTGCCCAAGCGTGAATTCCCCAATGGAAAAAGGTGTAAAGTTGCGCGTTTTGCGCTCTCTGAACAACTGATTTTCCGGCAAAAACTTCATTGGAATAATGCTGCATGGGTTCTGCCACGCTAAAATACATCAAACCAATTCCCATTCCGGCTGCGAATAGCATTGATATCCAAGAGAAAAACGAATAATCCGGTCGGCTGTCGTTTCGTCCCAAACGGATATTTCCATATTTACTGGTCATCAGATAAATTAAAAACAAAACAAAAATCGTTACCGACCAAACATAAACCCAATTTAGATTTACGAAAATGAAGTTTTTCACTACGGTTAAAACGTCGTTGGTTAGTTTAGGATAAATCGCCGAAAGCAAGCAAACACCTACGATAAAAATCAAGCTTGGAACAATAATTCCTTTATTTAGTGTGGTTTTGAGGGTAGGCTTTTTAATCATAATTAATGGTTTGCTTTATGAATTGACAAATAGTTTAATCAAACTCATACTAATGACTATCTTTGATTAGAATCAATAAAATCTCAAAAAAGGTTGATAGCGCAGTTTTAATGAATATTTGTTTACGAAAAATATATTGAAATCTTGACACTGCAAAGATAAAAAAATGAAATGAACTAGGTTTTGAAGGTATAGTATCTAAAAATTTCTCATTTTTTTTTATAATTTTCGTAGCTAACGAGCTGAATTTTTCCAAACCCAAAATAAATTGTGGCTACTTCAATCAGTTTTTCATCTGTCAAATCAAAATTACCATTTTCAAGAAGTTTGAGGTAGCAAAGTTCGTGGGCAATCGCAGCAATTACCCAGTCGGCATATTCAAAAACGGAAGCGTTGAAATTTAGACTATAGCGTTTGACAGGACTTTGATAGTCTGTCAGCGTGGATTTTTTCTCATTTTTAAACCGTAAAAAAATGGAGCTTGGGTTTTCAACATCGTCTTCTGGATATTGCTCATAAAACATAAGCTCAATACGTTTGTGATTTAAGCTCATGTGCCGGGCAAGCATTTTCAGGACATTGTCGGCAGCCTTTAAAGGGTCTTTCCAAGAAAAGGGGAAATCTGTTTCCGTGAGTTCAAATATCTTTTTGTCCTCCGTGTCAAATTCAGGAAATTCTGCTTTTAATTGGTTTAGGTAGCTGTTTTTTTGTTTTTCTTCTTTATTCATATTCATTTATATCTACCACATAGACACATAGTTGCGCATAGTTTTCTGTGTATATTAGCTATGTTTTCTATCATACTATGTGGTTTTATTTTTCTACCACATAGACACATAGTTGCACATAGTTTCTGTTTTCATTTACTATGTTTTCTATCATACTATGTGGTTTTATTTTTCTACCACATAGACACATAGTTGCGCATAGTTTTCTGTGTTTATTAGCTATGTTTTCTATCATACTATGTGGTTTTATTTTTCTACCACATAGACACATAGTTGCACATAGTTTTCTGTGTTTATTAGCTATGTTTTCTATCATACTATGTGGTTTTATATTTCTATCACATAGACACATAGTTGCGCATAGTTTTCTGTGTTTATTAGCTATGTTTTCTATCATACTATGTGGTTTTAGTTTTTTCTACCACATAGGCACATAGTTGCACATAGTTTTTGCGTTCATTTTCTATGTTTTCTATGATACTATGTAGTTTATTTTTTTTTACCACATAGACACATAGTTGCACATATTTTTCTGTATTAATTAGCTATGTTTTCTATGTGACTATGTGGTTTATTATTTTTAACACATAGTTGCACATAGTTTTCGTGCGAAATGCGGTTTTATTTCTCATCTAAATATTTGTACTTTTCTGTAACGTATGTCTTTTGTCCGTTATGAAAAATATTGGTACAATTGAAATTTACTAAAATTCCTTTAGGTGCGTCAAGCAATTTCAAATAAGTTATCAATTGGGCTTCGTGTATCGGCAGCACCGCTTCCACGGCTTTTAATTCAATTACTAAACAATCTTCAACTAAAAAGTCAGCTCGCAATAACGCATCTAATTGCACATTGCGGTACTCAATAGGAACGATAAGTTCTGAACTAAAACGGATGCCTTGATACTTAAATTCTTCAAGTAAACATTTGTGATAAACGCTTTCAAGTAATCCCGGTCCTAATGCATTGTGTACGGTGATACAACATCCAATCACTTTGTAAGTTAATTCGTCTAAATATTTCTTGGTCATATCGATTTGTTTTAGGCGCTTTTTTCTACCACATAGACACATAGCTGCACATAGTTTCTGTGTTCATTTGCTATGTTTTCTATGATACTATGTGGTTTTATTTTTCTACCACATAGACACATAGTTGCACATAGTTTTCTGTGTTTATTAGCTATGTTTTCTATCATACTATGTGGTTTTATATTTCTATCACATAGACACATAGTTGCACATAGTTTCTGTTTTCATTTACTATGTTTTCTATGTTACTATGTGGTTTTAGTTTTTTCTACCACATAAGACACATAGTTGCAAATAGTTTTTGCGTTCATTTTCTATGTTTTCTATGTGACTATGTGGTTTATTCTTCCGTTTGAGCCATCAATTCAAGAAAATAGCTATGGAAATCGTTGATTTCTTTCGGAATTGTTTCTGAACCGATTTGATAGCTAACTTGATAAAACCGATTGTTTCGGTACACTTTTAAACCTTTTGTTTGCCCATCATGAACGGGCGGACTGCCTGCTTCCTTGTTTTTTTGCTCCGCGAGTGTTTCCATCGGGATGGATTTAAGCTGTCGATGCAAGTTTTCCAATTGTTCGGTGGACAGTTGATAGGCTGCGGAACTGTAGGTGTTTCCCGGCAGTGAAATGTGCCCATCGGCATAAACTGCATAGGCATAACTGTGGCTTTCGGGAGCTCCGGGCGAAAGCGTTACTTCTAAAATGAGTTGGTCTTTTTTTGAATTCATTGTCGAGTTATTGTCTTTTTCGGTGTGTTGTGCACAGGCGTTGAACGTGATCAATGCAAGAAGCAACAGGACTATCTTGCTGAAGCGTAGGTTTGCGTGAGGGATAGAAGCGGCATCCTTTTGTGGAGCGTAGCGGAACAAAAGATACAGCGGATAGCCCGCCCCGCCTTGGCGGGACACGCCCAAATGTTTATTTTCCATAATATTTCATATAAAATTCGTCGGGTGTTTCGCTGCTGAAATGGGTAGCGTTTTCCTGTAAAAATGTGTTGAGTTTGGTGGTGTGTGCATTCCAACTCAATTGTACCTGATTAGGATCAATGCGAAGTACGGTGGCGGCTTGGTCATCGACAAAAAACAGTGTAGGAAGCTCCTGAAGGCTGTTTCCAACAGGTTTTTTATCGAGCGGTTGGTTGTGGATTTCGGTGAGTTTGGCTGTGTTTTGGTTGTACAAATGCTCCAAGTATTCTTGCAGGCTTACCGTGTTGTTTACTTTTATACTTTGAAGATATTCATTAATAATAACCTGAAATTCAGCGTTTTTACTTGAATTGTTTCCGTCAAAAAAGCTGTACTTGTAAACCGATGGAAACTGCTCTTTTTGAACAGAACCACCATAATTTCCAGACTTCACATAGCCTGTTGCCATTGATTTGATTTTCATAGTCGTATTGGATTTTTGTTGTTGATGAATAGACGATTTTCCGGTTTGTTGTGCCGTGCAACCCGAGCAACTTACCAGAAGTAAACTCCAGATCAGAACGGGCATTATTTGTAATTTATTTATCATAAAACAATTATTTTCAATGGATTAAAGTGGCAAACTGCCGGAAATGAGTTGCCGTAAAAAGTCTTCCAGATTCGGTGCAATCCATCGGATTTTAACTTCATCGGCTCCAAAAGCGATAATTTGTCCGGGTGTTCCTTGCACGCCAGGGGCATAGTCGATGGCGTAAAAATTGCCGCCACCTGTGCTGTAAAATGGTACCCAAAAAGGGTTGGTATAAACGCCAATGGTTTTAAGTCCATCGGCTTGGTTGTTACCAGTCAGGTCTTGCAAGGTCCAATTGGGGTCATCATAAATTCCTTTCCAAATTTTCCATTCTGCGAGTATTTTTGCAGCGGAAAGAAACCCAGTATTTTCGATGCCATTGTGCCATTTCAGCAAGGTTTTTAGTGCTTCTGGGAATTTATAATTTGCCAAGGATTCAAATTCGACAAATACTTTTTGATTGTCTTCGGGTTCATTTGGCAGTAGATTTTTAGCTTGCAAAAGCTCTTGAAATAATGGCTCCAAGTTTTCAGCATTTACGATTTCCGCATTTGGTTTAGTGTAAATCTTAATAAAGTGGTCTTTTTCATTGGTCAATGCGGCTTGGTTATATTCTGCAGGTGCTTTTTTGTGCAAATAAGCACCGGTATTTTCATACGGTTTTTCGTCAAATAACATTCCTGAATTGGCCATTTTTATAGAAAAACTGCCTCTGCCTAACTCTAATAAAAATTGTGGATTAGGATTGAGTTCGGGTTGGCGTTCAAAAATGCCATCAGCACGGTCTTCTTCAAGATCTTCGTAGCTTTCTTTAAAAATGTCGTCCATCCATCGTTTAAAGTTCCCGGAATTAGGAATGTGTATGGCTACAATATTTTGATTGGCCAAAAAGGCAAAGCCATCAAAGGGCGATTGCTGGTCTTTGGGTGTAATGATCATCAACTTGAGCACGTTGCTGCCTAGCAAATCGGTGAATTTTGCTAAAAGTATTGTTCTAAATGCTTTTTTGTCATACTCGTCGCTTCCTTCATATCTATAGAATGGCTCTGTAATGTCATCAAGTGTGATGGGGTTGAATGGAATGTCAGTAAGTTGTAATTGCTGAAGTTGGGCGTTGTAGGGAATAGATTTGATGGACATAAATATTTTTTTAATTAATGTCATAAATTTACAATATTATTTTTATAATTTTCATTTTACAAGTTAATTATAGAAATATATATTTGTATTTTAAACAATCTATGTTATTCTGAAATTCTTTAAAAAGAAATTGCGACCTACCCTATTTGTTTATTGGAGCTTTTTGGAGTGTTTGTATTTTTGATGTAAATATTTCTTCTTAAGAAATCAAAAAAAAAGGTTTAATATTCTTTCAATGCTTTATTGGCTTTTGTATGTTTTAGCAACCATTCGTACAATTCCATGTGGCGGTACAAATCTTCTACACTGCCATGATTTCCTCCTTTGACAATTTCTAACTCAATTGGTGCATTTTTGTCACATTTTTTTACTGCCTTCACAATTTTTTGCGACTCCGAAAGCGGAACAATAAAATCTTTATCGCCGTGAATAACCTTTATGGGAACTTGAGCTAAATTACATGCATCATTCACATCACCACCACCACAAATTGATACCGCTGCAGCTACTCTATTTGGGTATTCACCTATATACTTCATGGTTCCATACGAACCTAAACTCATTCCTGTGACATAAATGCGGGCTTCATCAATGGAATAATTATTAATCAT
Source organism: Paenimyroides aestuarii (assembly GCF_024628805.1). Lineage (NCBI taxonomy): Bacteria > Pseudomonadati > Bacteroidota > Flavobacteriia > Flavobacteriales > Flavobacteriaceae > Paenimyroides > Paenimyroides aestuarii. The sequence goes on from NZ_CP102382.1 coordinate 2,701,321, forward strand.
ATATTGCACAATTTCATCCACTTTATCTGCGTTCCATGGTCCTGATGGAAGTTGCGGTGCAACTATATAAGCCGGAATATCTAATCCTTTCTCAATACCTTTTAAAGCACCGTAACGTTTCACGCGTTCTATATTTGTGCCCGATAAACTTTTTCCATGTAAGAATACAATTAATGGTGCTTTATCAGTTGTATTTTGGGGTTCATTCATCCAAAAATTATAGGCTGTTTTGTTTACAATTGCAGTCGGTTGTCCAAAAGCGCTTATGGTTAAAAACAAAAAAACGACTTTATAAAAGATTTTCATCAACAATTTTTGCCACAAATATACCATTATTTGTTTTAAAAAAAGAAGGTGTTTTTTGAACTAAATTGCTAATTTCGTTTAAAATAGTACCTATATAATTCTTATTGCACTCCAAATGAGTAAAATTTTAATAACCTTGTTGCTTTTTGCTTCGCATTGCATGTATGCACAACACTTCACAAATGAAATAACTATTGTGCAAAATGGTGTAGAGGAAAAAATTACATCAGAAAACATAAAAATTCATTTAAAAAAGCAGCCTTTTGTTATACAATTTCAAAGTAGATTGCATAATTCTTCAAGAGAAATTTTTAATGGATTAAAGGTTACCATCGTTAAAGAAAATAATAATATGCCAGTGATTGAAGAAGGCAATCTCATAAATTTGATTCCGTTTTTAGAAGAAGTTGCTGTAGTATTGCCTGATAACAATGGGTACTATACAACTGCAGAAATTAGCAAGTATGCCCACCATTATCTATTTTATGAAAACGAATCGCATAAAAACGTAGAATTAATGGCTAAAAAAAAGGAGATAGGTTTGTTTCAGTGGAACATAAACCGTTTTAATTTTGAAGGAAAACAATTTCCTATTGAAAAATGGAACGAAAACCAATTGACATTTATTTTTTTAAATGATTTTAACAGCAATAAAGTAATTGATGCCGATGAATTGCGAATCGTTCAAATTCAATTTGAATAGTTTATGACTTTTAAGGCGCTAAACGTTCTATAAACCAATCGCCATCAGGTTTTAGCGTATATTTAATGCGGTCGTGCAGCCTATTGGGTCTGCCTTGCCAAAATTCAATTGAAACCGGTTTTACTAAAATACCGCCCCAATTTGGTGGTCGATTCACTTCGGTATTTGCAAATTTCTTTTCTAATTCTTTTAGTTTTGTGTCTAAAAATTCACGGTTTGGAATCACTTCGCTTTGAGGTGAAACCACAGCACCTAACTGACTTCCTTTGGGGCGCGAATGAAAATATCCATCGGAATATGCTTCGCTTTGCTTTTCAGCTATACCTTTAATGATAACCTGACGCTCTAAAGAATGCCAAAAAAACGACAAGCAAACCTGCGGATTTTGCAACAATGCTTTGCCTTTTTCAGAATCATAATTGGTTACGAATGTAAAACCGTTTTCATCGTACTTTTTAAGCAAAACAATGCGCGATTTTGGAAATCCGTCTAAACCAAGTGTTGAAAGCGTCATGGCATTCACCTCTTCTACTCCACCAAATTCTTCGGTTTCATGGAACCATTTTTTAAATTGCATGAGCGGATTTTCGTCGATCATCGACTCCAACAATTCACTTTTTTCGTATGATTTTCTATAATTACTTAAATCTGTCATTTTTCTTAAAATTTAAAAACCAATCCATCATCTGCTAGTAGCACGGGTTGAAAAACCGTTTCGGCTTCTTGTTTAAACAAATTAATATCGGCATATCGTGTGGAATAATGTCCTAAAATCAAGTTTTTAACACCCGCTTTTTTTGCAATAGTGGCTGCCTGAATGGCGGTGGAATGCCCCGTTGGCAAACACTTGTCGATATCTTTTTCTAAAAAAGTACTTTCGTGATACAGCACATCCACATTTTCAATCAACGAAATCAGTGCTTCATTATAAATAGTATCCGAGCAAAATGCGTAGGTTTGGGTGGGCAGTGGATCAAAAGTTACAGTTTCATTTTTAATAATTGTACCGTCTTCTTTTTTTAAATCACTGCCTTGTTTTAGCTTGTTAAAATAGCAAACATCAATTTTTTGCTCAGTAGCGGCATCGATATTTATACGGCGCAAACCTGGTTTTTCTTTAAACAAAAATCCATTAGCATATACGCGGTGTTTTAAAGGAAGCGTGTGTACTGCGACCTTATCATCTTCAAAAATCAGTTCCGATTTGTCGGATTCCAACTCATGAAAAAACAGATTGTATTTGGTGTATGATTTGCTTAATTTAATTTGCAACAAAATAATTTCTTTAATGCCTTTTGGGCCATAAATATGCAAATCGTTCGGGCGGTTTAGAAGTGAAAATGTAGAAATTAATCCAATCAATCCAAAAAAATGATCGCCGTGCAAATGCGATATAAAGATATGATTGATACGCGAAAATTTAATTTTGTGCTTGCGCAACTGCACTTGTGTTCCTTCTCCGCAATCAATTAAATACATTTGGTTGTTGATTTCCAATACTTGTGATGTGGGATTTGTGATGGTGCGCGGTGTTGCCGAATAGCAACCTAAAATACTTACTTTCATGAATGTTTTTTTCTGAAAAGGATTTAGAACCCCAAATCTCTTTCAATTTCTTCCATTTCGATGATATCGAAACCTTCCTGAAGTGTTGGAACAACAATTATCTCTTCTGAAACTTCATCAAAATCAATATCGGCTACAATTACAAACGATTTTTTTTGTTTTTTTTGAAGTACTGCCAATGGTTCAAAAGGAATAATTTCAGACGGTCGCAATGCTATTTCTTCTAAATCGATAATGATGTTTTTGCCTTTGAAAACATTGGGTTGATCCATGATTTTTTCAGCAAAATCAGCAAAATCTTCGCTGCTTTTTTTAAATACAACAATGTTATTTTTCTCTTTTACTTTCATATTTATACAGTTATGTTTTTATTGGAGCTCATGGAATCGCTATATATTTATATGTTTATGTTTGCAACAAATAATTTGGGTAAGGCGATTTTCCTTTTTCTTCTAAAAATACAATTATTTTATTTTAGATGCAAGTAAATAAATCACTGCCATACGAATTGCTACACCATTTTCCACTTGATCCAAAATTACAGACTGTTGCGAATCGGCTACATCAGAAGTAATTTCAACGCCTCTGTTGATCGGGCCGGGGTGCATAATTACAATTTCTTTATCCAAAGAATCCAACAATACTTTGTCCACACCATATTGCTGTGCATATTCGCGGGTTGATGGAAAATAATTCACATCCAAACGCTCGTTTTGTACACGGAGCATATTGGCAACATCGCACCATTCCAATGCTTTTCGCAAGTTAGGTTCGTATTTCACTCCCAAATCGGTAATGTATCGCGGCATCAATGTTTTCGGGCCGCATACCATTACTTCTGCTCCCTGCATTTGGAGTGCAAAAATGTTTGATAAGGCTACGCGAGAGTGCAATATATCGCCCACAATAACTACTTTTTTTCCGCCTACTTCTCCCAAACGTTCTCTAATTGAAAAACTATCTAGCAAAGCTTGTGTGGGATGCTCGTGTGCACCATCGCCTGCGTTTACGATACTGGCTTTTACATTGCGCGACAAAAAGTGGGCTGCTCCCGGATTGCTGTGGCGCATCACCACCATATCTACTTTCATGGAAAGGATATTGTTTACGGTATCAATCAAAGTTTCGCCTTTTTTTACAGAAGATTGTGCTGCCGAAAAACTAATCACATCTGCAGACAAACGCTTTTGTGCCAGTTCAAATGACAATTTGGTTCGCGTGCTGTTTTCAAAGAAAATATTGGCAATGGTGATATCGCGTAACGAAGGTACTTTTTTTATGGGACGGTTGATAACTTCTTTGAACTGATCGGCAGTTTCAAAGATTAATTCAATATCATTTTTATTGATGTATTTTATACCTAATAAATGGTTAACGCTTAATTCTTTCATTTTGAATTTGCTGTTGAATCGTTTTGATTATTTATACGGGATTTGATAAAAGATATACTTCATCGGCAGTGGCATCTTCGTCTTTCCATTGCACTTTCACTTTTTCATTGTTAAAAGCATCTACTTGTCTGCCTCGGTAATCGGGTTGAATGGGTAAATGCCTGCTGAAACGACGGTCTATCAATACCAAAAGCTCAATTTCACTTGGTCTTCCAAACGATTGAATGGCTGTTAAAGCCGCACGAATACTTCTGCCAGTGTAAAGCACATCATCTATAAAAACTACGTTTTTATTTTCCACCAAAAAGTCGATTTGTGTTTTGTTGGCTTCTAATGGTTTGTTGCTTCGGCGGAAATCATCTCTAAAAAAAGTAATATCTAAAAACCCTAACTGAATAGCTGCAATTCCGTAATGAGCCGAAAGAATATGCGCAATACGCTGTGCTAAAAATTTTCCACGCGGTTGAATGCCTATTAAAACGGTATTCGAAAAATCGTTGTGTTTTTCAATTAATTGGCACGCTAAACGATGTAAGATGATATCAACCTCTTGCGAAGTTAACAGTATTTTTGAACTCATAGCGATGTGTTGTTTGGGTGTAAATTTACAATTTTTATGGCTATTTACTACATTTTAATTATTGATTTTAAGCAAGTCTTTACAAATGTTTTAACGCAAAAAAATCTAACTTAAAAAAGTTAGATTTTTTTATTACTCTTCTTCATCGTCAAAATCGTCGTCGTCATCGAAGTCGTCGTCATCGTCAAAATCATCATCGTCTGAGTCATAATCTTCGTCCTCGTCGTCGTCGTTTTTGCGCTTGTCGGCTTTTTTCTTTGATGCTTTTTTAGGCTTACTCTCTTCTTCGTCTTCGTCTATGTCTAAATCTTTCACATTGATAGAATCAACGGCTGGCAACTCCTCTTCTTCTTCAAAGTTTTCAATTCGGTCTTGCAGTTTTGTACTTACTTTCACTAAGTATATGGTATCTTCTGTACGCACCTCAACAGCTTCAATTAATTCGCCTTTTGCATTGGTAAACTGAATAACGTCTGCATCGTCGTATCCGTCAGGAAATTTATCAACTAACAGGGTTAAAATTTCGTTTGTTAATTTTGCGTAATCAACAATTATTCGTTTCATTATTGTAGTAATTAGGTGCTTCAAAAATACTATAGCTACACGGAATTATGCAAATGTTTTGAAGCTTTTTTTTGATTTTTTTTATTGTCCTAATATATAAGCAAATACAAGTGGTGCCACGATTGTTGCATCTGATTCGATCATAAATTTTGGTGTATCAATGTCTAGTTTACCCCAAGTAATTTTCTCATTTGGAACGGCACCTGAATAAGAACCGTAAGAAGTGGTAGAATCGGAAATCTGACAGAAATACGACCAGAAAGGTACATCTTCCCATTCTAAATCTTGATACATCATTGGAACCACACAAATTGGGAAGTCACCTGAAATTCCGCCTGCAATTTGGAAAAACCCAACGCCTTTTCCTGCTGAATTGGCACGGTACCACTCTGTTAAATAAATCATGTATTCAATACCCGATTTTACAGTCGATGCTTGTAAATTTCCTTTGATCACGTTTGCTGCAAAGATGTTTCCTGTGGTAGAATCTTCCCAACCCGGACAAACAATTGGTAAATTTTTCTCTGCTGCTGCAACAATCCATGAATCTTTTGGATCGATCTCATAATATTGTTCCAACACGCCAGAATTCACAACTTGATACAAAAATTCATGTGGTAAATAGCGTTCTCCTTTTGCTTCTGCAGCATGCCAAACATCTTCTAAATGTTGTTGCAAACGGCGAAAAGCTTCTTCTTCAGGAATACAGGTATCTGTAACACGGTTAAAATGCGTGTCTAACAATTCGCGTTCTTGTTCCGGTGTTAAATCTCTCCAATTAGGTATTCTTTTATAGTGCGAATGTGCCACCAAATTCATCACATCTTCTTCTAAATTGGCACCTGTACACGAAATAATATGTACTTTATCCTGACGAATCATTTCTGCCAACGAAACGCCTAATTCAGCTGTTGACATGGCACCGCCTAAAGAAATAAGCATTTTACCGCCTTCTAATAAATGTTGTTCATAACCTTTTGCGGCATCAACCAAAGCTGCAGCATTGAAATGACGGTAATTATGTTCGATAAATTGCGAAATGGGTCCTTTCATATTTTTATTCTTGTTTAAGTTTTCTTTGTTTAAAGTTTGTTGATTTTTAAAATTGTTTATTTGCTAATTACCTAATCTGCAAATTATCTTCTTTATAAATCGGGAAATTATTATTTATTATAACCTAATATTTTTAAAACATCGTCTGCGGTTTGCTGTTCCGAAAAAACTTCGGTTGCCAGAATGCCGTTTTCATCGCGGTCTATCAATATGTGTTTGGGTTGCGGAATCAAACAGTGGTGAATGCCTCCTTGCCCGCCAATGGTTTCTTGATAGGCACCCGTATTGAAAAAGCCAATGTATAAAGGTTTTTCTTTGTTGAATTTAGGCAGATATATCGCATTCCAGTTTTGTTCTGAATTGTAATAATCATCTGAATCACAGGTTAATCCACCTAAAAGAACGCGTTCATAAGAATCATTCCAGCGGTTAACAGCCAACATGATGAAGCGTTTGTTAATTGCCCAAGTGTCGGGTAAAGTAGTGATGAAAGACGAATCGATCATGTTCCACTTCTCTCGGTCGTTTTGTTGTTTTTGATACAACACTTTATAAATGGCTCCACCCGATTCACCTACTGTAAACGAACCAAATTCGGTAAAAATATTCGGCATGTCCACATCGGCTTCCTCACACGCCATTTTTATTTGATTAATGATTTCATCAACCATATAAGCATAATCGTAATCAAAATTCAACGAGTTTTTAATCGGGAAACCGCCGCCAATGTTTAATCCTGTTAACGATGGACATTCTTTTTTAAGGCTGGTGTACACTTTTAAACATTTTCCTAATTCGTTCCAATAATAGGCGGTGTCGCGAATGCCGGTATTGATAAAAAAATGCAGCATTTTAAGCTCTACATTCGTATTCTCGGCTACGGTTTTTCTGTAGAAAGGAAGAATATTTTTGTAACCAATTCCCAAACGCGAGGTGTAAAACTCGAATTTAGGCTCTTCTTCTGATGCAATGCGGATTCCGATTTGAAATTTTCCTTTTATGCGTTCTTGCAACAAATCCAATTCTTCGTAATTATCAATAATCGGAATGGTGTTTTTGTGGCCGCCGTTTATCAATCGTGCAATATTCTCCACGTATTGGTCGCGCTTGAAACCGTTGCAAATTACAATCGTTTTTTTGTTGATTTTGCCATTTGCCAATAAATTCTCTACAATATTAATGTCAAAAGCCGATGATGTTTCCACATGGATATCATTTTTAAAAGCTTCGTTCATTACATATTCAAAATGCGAACTTTTAGTACAATAGCAATAGTAGTAATTGCCTTCGTACTTGTGTTTTTCCATTGCTTTTCTAAACCAACCTTTTGCTTTGTTGATGTTGTTTGAAATTTGCGGAAGGTATGTGAATTTTAAAGGTGTTCCGTATTGTTCTACCAATTTCATTAAATCGATATTGTGGAACATTAAATGGTCTTTATTTAATGTAAACTCTTCTTGCGGAAAATAAAAAGTTTGGTTTATTAAGTCGAAATATTTAGTATTCATAAAAAAAATCCTGCGTTAAAAATTAATAATGGGTGGTGTGTATTTGTTTATGAATACATTTTTCAAACCCGGATATTGGCAAAAGCAATCGAGAGTTTTTCGTGATACATCTGATTCTTGGTTACTGCCTTTAAAGGTTTGTATCCCATGCTAGATGCTCCCCATTGATTTTGAACCCAATTCGAGATTTTTAGGAATGGTTTAATTATTTTTTTGCTGTAAATGTTACAAGTTTTGTTCACTAAAAAAATGTAATAACGTTTAAACTAATTTGTTAAATAATCGTTGAAAGCATCATAAATCATAGCAGTTTCAACCGTTTCATTAATAACGCCGCTCCCAATTTCGTTTAAGAGCGTAAACTGTATATTGCCGTTTTCGTTCTTCTTGTCGTGTATCAGTAAATTGCAGCAAATTTCTATATCATTTTTGGTAAAAACAACACTTTCAAACATCAAAGTTAAAGTTTCTTTTATTTCTGCGTATATTTTTTTTGTTAACAAGTTCTTTTTATACGAAATAAAAGCCTCTAAAATCATTCCCACAGCAATTGCTTCGCCGTGTAGCAAAGGAGCAATTCCTTTTCCGGAATGACTATAAGTTTCAATTACATGACCTAAAGTGTGCCCAAAATTAAGCAGTTTCCGAACGTTTTTTTCAAAAGGATCTTGCAAAACAATCTCATTTTTAATCGAAACCGAATGGTAGATTAGCAATAACAAATCTTCGGTGGTTAATTCACTCAAATTTTTCAGTTGGTTCCAATAAGATGCATCGGCAATTAATCCATGCTTATACATTTCTGCCAAACCCGAACGCATTTGGTTTCCCGGCAACGTTTCCAAAAAAGCGGCATCAATCAAAACCATTTGCGGTTGTGAAAAACTGCCCACCATGTTTTTTAATCCGCCTAAATTCACCCCGGTTTTTGTACCAACCGAAGCATCAACCATTGCCAGTAAACTTGTTGGTATGTTCACAAAATCGATTCCTCTTTTATAGGTTGCCGCAACAAATCCGCCCAAATCACACACCATTCCGCCGCCAACATTTATAAGAAGTGCTTTTCTGTCTATGTTCATCTCCACCAGAGTTTCCCAAACAGCATTACAGGTTTCAATGGTTTTGTTCTCTTCGCCTGCTTCTATCTCAATAATTTCAAAGGATACATCAATCGCCAACCATTGCAATACGGTATTCAAACAATATTTCGCCGTGTTTTCATCAACTAACAGTACCACTTTACTGTATTTTTTTTCGCCAATAAACTGCGACAGCCTTGCGTAGTAGTCGGTTCCAAAAAAAACAGGATAATTAGATGCTTGTATGTGCATGCTTAAAAAAATTTGCTGTAAAAATAAATCAATTTTTAGAACTATTGTATCTTTGCAGCACAACTTTAAACCAAAATGGAAAAGATATTTGATAATACCGCGGTTGCTTTTGCATTAAAAAACAATACCGAATTAAATAAGGCCTATTATTTATTCAAATTAATCAGCAGCAACACCTTGGTAAAATTGGGTACTTCGTTGACCAATTTCGCCATTTCTACCAATCTGCCTGTGAAAGGGTTGATAAAATCTACTGTTTTTGATCATTTTTGTGGCGGTGTTACCGAAGAAGATTGTTTAAAGGTGGTTGATAAAATGTACACCAAAGGCGTATCGTCGGTTTTAGATTATTCTGTGGAAGGAAAAGAAACCGAACAGCAGTTTGACCATGCATTGCAAATGACTCTGAAAACCATTGAATTTGCCAAAGAACGAGCAGCCATTCCATTTGCGGTTTTTAAACCAACTGGTGTGGGTCGTTTTTTTCTATTTGAAAAAAAGGGCGAAAACAAAGCTTTTACCGATGCCGAACAGCAAGAATGGAACCGAGTGGTTGAACGTTTTGACTTGATTTGCCGAACAGCTTATGAAAAAGATGTTTTGTTGCTGATAGATGCGGAAGAAAGCTGGATGCAAGACGCTGCCGATGATTTGGTTTTGGATATGATGCGCACATACAACAAAGAAAAATGCATTGTTTTTAACACGGCACAAACCTATCGTTGGGACCGTTTTGATTTTGTTAAAAACACACATGCTGTTGGTCTTCGTGAAGGTTTTCATGTGGGTTTTAAAGTAGTTCGTGGTGCGTATATGGAAAAAGAACGTGCACGTGCAGAAGAAAAGGGATATCCATCGCCTATTTGTGCTACCAAAGCACAAACCGATGCTACTTTTAACAAAACCATGACTTATATTGCTGAGAATTTAGAGAATAAAATGGCATTGTTTGCTGGTACTCACAATGAAGAAAGCAGCTATTTATTGATGGATTTAATGACCCAAAACAACATTCCACATACAGACAAACGTGTATGGTTTGGACAGTTGTACGGCATGAGTGACAATATCAGCTATAATCTTTCCAATCACAATTACAATGTGGCGAAATACTTGCCTTTTGGACCAGTATATGATGTGGTGCCGTATTTAATTCGCCGTGCCAACGAAAACACATCGGTAGCCGGACAAACCAATCGCGAGTTGGATTTGCTGGATAAAGAACTGAAACGAAGAAGATCGAAGTAAATAGATAAATGCTGACATCCCCCTTAGTCCCCCTTCAAAGGGGGAATTTTGTGGAGTGATGTTATCTCTGTTTTACGATAAACATAAATACAAAATACATTTAAAAAACACATCCCCCTTAGTCCCCCTTCAAAGGGGGAGTTTTGTGGAGTGATGTTATCTCTGTTTTACGATAAACATTTACAGTAATACATTTTACAGCATTACAATATACATTCATACGCTATACAGCAAACAAAACCTTAAAATTTAAACAAATCAACCACAGATTAAAAGGTTTTCTCAAATTGCTTTACGAATTGCATTATTACAGCAATACAAAACACATCAATACATCAATCCGAAAAGCCAAAGTGGGATCTTGTTTCCAAATCCCGTTTCTGTCTTATCCACTACAATAAAACTGTTTTTAATATTTTTTATCTGTTTAAAGCTTTTCCCTGCTCCTCCCACTTCAAATAGGTATTTATCATTCACCAAAAAATCGCCTTGTTTTGAAGCACTCATTTGATGCAATCCATTCATTTGATTTGCAAAAAATGTTTCTCTCAAATTGCCTTCATTTACACCAGAAATAGCTAACGCATATTGCAAATTGGTATTATCAAGGTACATTTTATCAGGTTTATTCATCAAACTCATTCCCTTTTTAGAAGACATCAAATTGATCGTTAGTCCTGCCTTTTGTAAATAATCCAGGTAGCGAACCGCATTGGCTCTGTTGGTTTCTATCTCAGCACTGAGCTTGGCAACATTCGGAGAAAAAGGCACTAACGAAGCCACAATCATCAGCATTTTTTTTATTTTGTGCACGGTAACATATTCAATATTTTCTACTGCTGGCAAATCATTTTCCAAAATGGTATTGACCACATTTTGCAATCGTAACGGATATACTTTTATCCCCTCTTTGTAAAACGGATAATAACCATATTCGAGGTATTTTTTAAACTCGGGCAACACTTTGATTTTAGCGATTATCTCTCCTGCAATATTTTGATGGTTTTGCAAAATATCTTCCAATGCAAATGGTTTTAAATTGAGGTTGTTTTCAAAATTTAGAAACTCTCGAAACGATAATCCTTGCAAATGATACGTCACGGCTCTTCGGGAAAGGTCGGCATTAGAACGGTAGATTTCCAATATAGACGAACCGGTAAAAACCACATACAAATCGGGATAACTGTCATAAATATTTTTGAGTTCAACAGACCAGTTGGGATAGCGGTGCACTTCATCCAAAAACAAATGCGTGCCTCCGTGTGCCTGAAAATAATCTACCAAATCTAAAAGCGTGTTTTGAGCAAACCAAATATTATCCAAACTAACATAAAGCGCTTTACTTTTATCCGAAAAATTCTCGACAATATGCTGTAACAATAAAGTTGTTTTACCTGTTCCTCTTGCGCCTTTGATACCAATCAAACGATTGCTCCAATCAATTTGATGATACAAATAGCGGTAGTGCTTCGTTTCTACCGAATTCAGCAAACGTGTATAACTTTGAAATAGTGCTTCCATAGCAATTTACTTTTAACAAAAATACACAAAAAGTTCTTTAAAAAGAACGTTTTTACCATAAAAGTGTATTTTTAAAAGAACGTTTTTTGATAAAAAGTGTGTTTTTAAAAGAACATTTTATGTACAAAATTGTATTACTTTTTTATCTCGATACATAAATGACTACGATACTTGTTAGATGGTTAAATGTTGATTTGGTTATAAGAACTTTAGATATTAAACTTTAAACAAATCAACCACAGATTAAAAGGTTTTCAAAAATTGCTTTACGAATTGCATTATTGCAGCAATACATTATTACAGCATTACAATATACATTTAAAAAACACATCCCCTTAGTCTTCCTTCAAAGGGGGAAATTTGAAAAAAAGACTGATTAAGGTGATAGCAACTTTAAACCTCATCAATTCAACAGTTTGTCAGTTCAACTGTTCAACAGTTCGTCAATTCATCAGTTCGTCAATTCATCAGTTCAACAATTCATCAGTTCAACAATTCGTTACTTGTTCGACTTTCGACTCAATACATCAGCCCAAAGTGCCATAAGGGAATGGTGTTTAAAAAACCTCTTTCGATGCCGTCTTTGACGATAAAACCTTTTTCGGCATTTTTAATTTGTTTTAAACCTTTGTTTTTTCCGCCGACTTCAAAATCCATTGTATCAATTTTAAAGTCTGCTAATGTGGAAGAAACTATTGGGTGATTTATTTTTGTTTGATTAAGAAAAAATGTTTCTCTAACGTTTCCGATATTTTGGTTTTCTTTGGCTAAACTATAAACCAAATTGGTATTGTCTAAATAGACTTTGTTTAACTTTCCTAAACTACGAATTCCGCTTGTTTCATCTCTCAACTGCGCTACCATTCCGGCTTCTTCCATATAAAGAAGGTAGTCGGCAATATTGTTTCGGCTAATGTTTAGCATCGCAGCAATTTTACTCATGTTAGGTTTAAACGGAACACTTTCTGCTACAATTGCCAAGAGTTGTTTCAATTTTCTACCTGTTGAAATATTCATATCGGCATATACCGGAATGTCTATTTCTAGGCTTTGATTGACAACTTGCTGTAATTTCAAATCATAGTCGTCTTCGATAGCAAAAGGGTAATACCCCTTTTTCAAATAATCAGCGAACAAAGGCAACGGATGTGGTATTTGTGGCACATCAACTTGATGATTTACGATTTCATCCAAAGTAAATTTTGGAACTTTTATTTGATGAAATAGCGCTAAATACTCCCGAAAAGACAATCCTTGCATGTTGTAAACTACTGCTCTACGGCTAAGATCAGCACTGCCTTTTTTTATATCAAGCACAGAAGAACCCGTAAAAACTACTTTTAAGTCTTTATGGTAATCATAAATTAATTTAAGCTCTTTAGACCAATCGGGATATTTGTGTATTTCGTCTATGAATAAATTTTTACCGCCCAATTTAACAAAATTATTCGCCAGATCTGTTAAGCGATTTTTGGCAAAATAAAAGTCTTCAGCAGTAACATACAATGTCTGATGAATGTTGAGATTATTTTTGATGTGCTGCAAAACCAAGGTAGTTTTGCCAACACCCCGAGGACCAATCAGCCCAACCAATCTGTTTTGCCAGTTAATCTGCTCATATAAATAACGCCTAAAATCGGTATTTGCTTCAGCAATCAACCGACTAGAATATTCTAATAAAGCATCCATTTGTAGATTGTTTTCACAAATATACATTATTTTGCACTAAGTGCGTGCAATTTTTATCGTTTTTTGCACTGCGATAGTGCGAAAATACATTATACATTACGTACCCCCTGCACTCATTGTATATGTATATTGTAAATTGTATTGTTGTATAATGTAAAAAAGTGTAAGTAAACAGTTGAATCCGCTTTTCACTCCAACTTTAAACTTTAAACTAGTAAGCAAGTGAGGCAGTAAACGAGTGAACACCAGGTTAAAAAATTCACACGAATTAATCAATTTACCACATCACCTGAACATACAATATACATTTAAAAAACACATCCCCCTTAGTCCCCCTTCAAAGGGGGAGTTTTGTGAAGGGATGTTATCTCTGTTATACAAAATACATTTTACAGTAATACATTATACCGTAATACATTATACCGTAATACATTTTACAGCATTACAATATACATTCATACGCTATACAGCAAACAAAACCTTAAACTTTAAACAAATCAACCACAGAATAATTCATTGCCACAAATTGCTTTATGAGCTTCATTATTACAGAAATACAATATACAACATTACAATATACATTTAAAAACACATCCCCCTTTAGTCCCCCTTCAAAGAGGGTAGTTTTGTGGAGGGATGTTATCTCTGTTTTACGATATACATTATACAGTAATACATTATACAGTAATACATTTTACAGCATTACAATATACATTTATACACTATACAGCAAACAAAACCTTAAACTTTAAACAAATCAACCACAGATTAAAAGTTTTTCTCAAATTGCTTTATGAACTACATTATTACAGCAATACATTATACAACAATACAATATACATTCATACGCTATACAGCAAACAAAACCTTAAACTTTAAACAAATCAACCACAGATTAAAAGGTTTCTCAAAATTGCTTTATGAACTACATTATTACAGCAATACATTATTACAGCAATACATTATTACAGCAATACATTATTACAGCAATACATTATTACAGCAGTACATTATACAACAATACAATATACATTCATACGCTATACAGCAAACAAAACCTTAAACTTTAAACAAATCCCCCTCCAAAGGGGGGAATTTTGTGGAGTGATGTTATCTCAGCTTTACGATATACAATACACAACAATACACTATACAGTATACAAAATACAGCAATACAATATACCCTTTTAAAGTTTGGATATCCTAATTTAATTTGGACTTAAAATCATTATTTTAGGTTATAACCACAAAAACAGTGATTTATTATTAGTTTTTAGGGTTATAAGCATAAAAGTTAGACACTATCCCTTTAACCTCATCGCCTAAACACCTATATCCTTTAGTCTCGATCACCACATTACTTAGCGACTTGGTTACTTCGTTACTTAGTTCTTAGTTACTTCACCACTCGATCTCCCTGACCTTTACCACCAACGGTAGCGAAGATGTATTTAAAATAATCTACAATCGTTAAGCTTTTAATCATTTCGGCATCTTTGATTGCCAACTCTTTAGGAGTTGACATATCAATTTCATTGATTTGTGCCAACCCAGTGATACCAGGAACTACGTTGTAAACACCACGGCTGTCACGTTCTTCGATTAATTCGGTTTGGTTGAATAAATTTGGGCGCGGTCCCACCAAACTCATATCGCCAAAAAGCACGTTGAACAATTGCGGTAATTCGTCTAGCTTAGATTTTCGCAAAAAACTGCCAAATTTTGTGATTTCTGCGGTATTCGCCAAGTGCGTAGCCACCGATTGTGCCTTCACATTCATGGTGCGGAACTTATACAAAGTAAATGGCTTTTTATTTTTACCTACACGCTCTTGTTTAAAAACAGGCGAACCCGTATCAAACAAGCCAATGATGTATAATACCAACATTATTGGCAGTAAAAACAATATTCCGAAGAATGAAAATAGAAAATCGAAAAAGCGTATCATAAAATACTGAGGTTTGAGACTTATTTATTATTACTTGTTATTATAATATCTTCACTAAAAATCTTATCTACATTAATAAGACCAACAATGTACTTGCTAAAATCAGTATTTTTTGTGTTGGCAAATAAAATGCCTCTTGCAGTTCCTATAGTAATCATTGCTAAATGTTTTACAATACTACAAGGTAATACTATTTCATCAGCTTGTACCAATTTATCTTGAAACGCTTGCTGTTCGATTTCAAAGTAACAAGTAATTTCTAATTTTAGCAATGGTTGATTTTGTTTGAATAAAACAAACTTCATTGACACCGCAATTATATTGTTTTCAGCATCTGCTCCAAAACCAAAACCAATTTCTTGTTGAATTCTTTCTTCAATAGCGAGTGTTTCTTCAAAAACCGAAAATTGGTTTTCTTCTACTTTTACTATTTTGAAAGGAATAGGTAATTCTTTTTCACTCATCTTTATGCAGTTGCGTATTGATTTTCATACATTGTTGTATCTCTTAATATAATATGTGGTTTTGGCATTTTTATAGATACCGCAGGTGTGTATTCTTCTGAAGAAATAATCGTTACCCCTTCCACTTTATTTGCACTTTGTTTGGATGCTACTTGAATTAATTCTATCCCTAAAACGGCACTTAATTTTACTAAAGTTTCTAAGGTAAAATTTTCATTTCCTTTTACCCATTTATTTACCTGCTGCGGAGAAACTTTCATTTCTTCTGCAAGCCGAACTTGTTTCCAGTTCAATACATCTAAACGTTCTAATATTTCAAACGCAATCTTGTTCGACAACTTCGAATACTTCTTATTTCCTAAACGTGCTTTTGCTCTTTCAACGGTCTTTGTTTCTTCTTTAGAAACTAAAGCCAAAAACTTTTCTTTGTTAGTCATGGGATTTGTTATTTAAAAATTCAAAAAAAGAGTCCTCATCTATGATTTCGTTTGCTCTCAGATAATCTTGAGCTTTTTTTATTTTTTGCAGTTCTTTTAAAGTATGCGCTCTCTCGATCATTAAATGATGTAAGGGTAATTTTATAGCTCCACCAGTAATTACAAATGTATCATCATCTATTTTTATGGCATATAGCCGTAAACAATTTTGCCTACCTTTTTGCAAGGATAATATCTTTACTTGGTATTCACTATTGTGTAATGGTTGAAAAAAATATGATAATTTCTCGTTTTCCTCTTCAGTAATCGTTATTAATTGCTCATCAATGGCAATGGCATCCTCTCGAATATACCTTATATATTGCTCAATTGATTCGTGTTTAGGTATATCTTGTTTATTAGCCAATAGAAATTCACGCACATACTCCGTATCTGTCCATAAATCTAACAATCTATCATATTCATTATCTACTTCTCCCGCATCGTGAAAAGCAAATAATCTATATGCAAAGATATTAACTATTCTCATAAAATCAACCTGCAAGTTTATTTTTTTTTACTAAACTATTTAAAACTCTCGATGGTCTTCACCAATCCCTCTTCAACAGACAAAGGTAATTTATTTATATGTAAGGCTGTTTTTATTTTTTTGTTAGAAACCACATAACTTTCCGTCAGTTTTTTTAACCGCTCAGAATTTAAGGGTAATTTTATCTTGTCTCCTATTTTAGCTACCCCAGTTATAAGGCTGCTAGAAATATTCAACAATTTTGCATTTCTACCTGATGCTTTTCCAATAATTTCAATCAGTTGATTAGTTGAAATGGTTTCGTCATCTGCAAAATTGTAAATACCCGACGCAACTTCTATGTTTCGCAACATTTCTACAATTAGAAACGAAAGGTTATCAATACTTAAGAAAGAACGTTGATTTTCAAAAGCTGCCAATGGCCAAGGAATCCCTTTTTCAACAACTTTATATAATAAATTAAGATTGCCCTTATTACCAGCACCATGAATCATACACGGACGAATAATAAACAAGCGCTTGCCTGCTGGCAGTTGTTGGTTCAATAGATAGGTTTCAGCTTCTAACTTAGATTGTCCGTAAGGTGTAACCGCTTTAGGCATAATATCTTCATACAAAACGCCATCAACCGTATCTGCAACCGCTTTTACCGAGCTGAAAAAGAAAAAATCCTGAATATTTGATTTTAAAAACTCATTAAACAATTCAATCGTTAAATCCCGGTTTACTTTAAAATACTCATCAGCAGATGATGTATTGGCAGTATCATGGGCTTTGCCTGCCAAATGAATAATGGCGGTTGCATGTTTATCGATATGGTTTTTCCAATCGGTTGCTCGCAACGACAAATCTTGTACTTCAATATTTTGTTTATTAAGATATGCGGTTAGATTTTTGCCTACGAAGCCCGATGAACCTGTGATGATTGTTTTCATTTGAATTGAGCTAATGTTTTCTCATTAATTTTTCTTCTTTCTGAATCGAAAAACCAACCCCATTTATTAAAATAGTGAACTGCCGATTGTAAGAAAATTTTAAACAATTTTTTGCTTTTATTAGCACCTGATTCATAACCGTGATAGACCGATACTTTTGGAAAATATATTGTTTTATATTTTTGGTTCATTCTCCTAGATAAGTCCCAATCTTCAAAATACATAAAAAAACGGTCATCATACTCTCCAACTTCTTTTATTGCGTCGAGATTTAATAACGTAAAACAACCAGACAATATAGGTGCCTCATAAATTATATTTTGAGGAACAGTACGTAGTTCATAATTATTAATAAAAGGCTTATATATAAAACTAGGTCTTTTAAATTTTCGTAGCAAGATACTAAAAGGTGAAGGTAATAACTTGGGGAGATTTTGCACTGTAGCATCATCATTCAATATTTGAGGCATCATCATACCAATTTTAGCATCCTCTTCCATAAATTTAACCATAGGACTAATTACATCTTCTGAAAAATAGATATCAGGATTTACTATAAAATGATATTTTGATCCTTCATTGATGGATTCTTGTATTGCAATATTATGTGCCGCACCGAAACCAGGGTTTGACGGATTATGGATATATTCTATACGAATATCATCACAAATATTTTTAAGTTCATCTGTTGGTGAATTATCTATTAAATATAATTTTTTAACTAATTCAGAAAATAGAAAGCTATTAATAGCCTTTAATAATACCTCAGAATTACTTTTATAAAGAACAATACTACCTGTTAGCATTTTATCTAATTTTGTTAAAATGAATAATTTTTAACACTTCGAGATATCTAGAAGCTCTAGTCTTTGCATCGCCGAAGTCAAGCACCCGCTTTTTACCTTTAAGCACTAAATTTCTACGCAATTCAATATTTTGAACAATCTCTACTATCGTTTCGACAACAGCCTCTGGATTTCGAGGGTCAAAATACATCGCCGCATCTCGACAAATCGATTTTGCAAAAGAATAGTTTGATGTTAAAATTGGTCTTTCCATAATCATAGCTTCAGGGTAATTAGCAGAAAATGATTCAATCAAAGTTGGAAGGAAAAGCGCATCACATTCATGATAGAGCTGTGGACATTTTTTCACATCAACCCTTCCTAAATTGATAATTCGTGATTTCGCATCTATAGAAAATGCATTTTCGTACATTTGGTGATCTATGGTTAGTACGAATCGAACATTTAATTCGGGATATTTACTAATCAACGTCGGAATTACTTTATTTAAAATTGTAAGGTTTTTGTGTACCTCAAATGATGCCAATGTAATAAATCTAAACTCATTATTAGTTCGTGGAGGAAGTATTGATTTATTATCCAAAAGTTTAAAATTAACAAAATAATTATTATAAGTATTACTTACAGTGAATACTTCGGATCGAGATATTTCGAGATATTTGTGCAAACGCTCAGTCATATCTTCCGTTTCACAAATGAAATATTTGCCATTTCTTTTCAAGAAAAACTTATGCGCAAATTTCATTATATTAATTCGCAAATAGTCAATTTTCGAAATAACATCAAAAAAAGGAGAATCTGGATATACATAATATGAATTTGCAAAACCACACACATGTTTTGATGTCGGTGTCCAACAA
Organism: Paenimyroides aestuarii; assembly: GCF_024628805.1. Classification (NCBI taxonomy): domain Bacteria; kingdom Pseudomonadati; phylum Bacteroidota; class Flavobacteriia; order Flavobacteriales; family Flavobacteriaceae; genus Paenimyroides; species Paenimyroides aestuarii. The sequence continues at coordinate 2,720,763 of NZ_CP102382.1, forward strand.
GCAGGGCCAAAAACTGTAAAGACAATATCAGGATTAATTTTGTTCTCCATTTCGTGCAATTGTTTCCTGATTGCAAAACCTTTAATACCATACAGAGGGTGACTGTCAAAATAATAAAAACAAAAATTATTAGGAAACTGATTGATATGCAGTTCTCTAGCAACCGTTTTACTTAAAAAGACATGATAATAGTTTTCAGGGAAATCAATGCATTCGTTAATGAATGACACAGCAACTTGAGTTACACCTGTCCCACTAAGAGTGGTTGTATTTATTATTATTTTCATTTTAGAATAAATTTATAAATAAAATAAAATGACAAAATATAACCTACAGTAAAGGAAAATGAACTCAACAAGTCACCTCTCAACATAAAAAATATCATCCCCAATAAAATAAAATAAGGAATAATAATGATATTGGTACTACTAGTACCTAAAACATAATTGCTTAATACATCTAATTTTGCAGATAAATATGCTAAAATAAAAATAAATAATACTATTCCTAAATATCCAAAATTTATATATCCTTCTGCAAAAAAATTAGCACTAACATTGTTAAAAGAATAACCTTCATAATACGCAATATAGTATCCTGATCCAACAGGTTTATCAGACCAATAGCTTCGAGGAACCCAAAAAAAGATTACGCCAAGTAGCTGCTTTCCATAGGTTATATAATTTTCTAATACAATTATTGCAAAATTATAGTAGCTATCAAAGTTACCTGTACCAAACATAGAATAATCTAATTTTAATTCTAATTTTGTATATTTATTCAAGTGTCTAAAATTTTCTAAAAATGGAAAAATTATTAAAAATGATATTATAAAAAACAATGCAAAATTTTTAGAATCTCTAAATTTTTTAAAGACAATACATAAAACAGGTATATAGACCGCGGCGGCATAAAATCTTGGAACTCCTAAGGGAAAAGTAGTTAATATAGCTATTATAAATAAATAAAATTTTAAAAACCAGTTTTTGTTTTTTCTAGTACTAATCGCTATACAAAAAGATATTATTGGAATCGGTCTAATAAATTGACTTACAATTAATGATGAGGTACTACCAATATCCACTCTATCTATAGATGATTCACCTCCTCTTACAAGTAAACTAAATACATTAAAATTATTTAAATAAAAAACTAATATAAAACATAAAGTAGATATAACTGATAATTTGATTAAATGAGTAAAAGCTAAGTATTGAGATAAATTGCTAACTTTACTAAAATCATAACTCTTTTTAGAAGTTTTAGTAAAAAAATTATACATTAGAGAATATAAAAGAATAATAGCAATAATTAAAATATTCATATTGAAATACTCATATTCATTTAATATTCTTCCACCAAAAATAACAGTCTTTTGATAAAATTGGAGTAAAGGGGCTATGCCAAAGAAAAAGAAAAAAAACAAATTAATCATTAAATTCAAGGAAACATATTTGTTTTTTTTATGAAAAATATGATAGAGTGTAAATATTTGAATACCATAGCTGCTTAAAAAAACCCTCGTTGAAAAATGAGGAACTTCCGGATTATAGAATAATAAAAAACATAGGATAGTCGATATAATAAAAATAATATTCATTTACAATTTTTTAAAATTTAAATTTAAAACTTCTAAGTTTTCTACTGAACTTGAACCTTCATGATAAATTATGATTTTACGTTTGGAGTCAAATAAATTAATTATAAATAACTCAAATAAAATATCTGGACTTAATAAAATATCAAAATTTTCTATAAATTCTTCATCGATTTCTAACATGTGAGGGTGTGGTTTTATAATATTTATAGTATTTTCAGATTTAGAAATGTACTTTAATGCACTTTTATTAAATTTCCAACTACTCAAATAAATTATTATTTTATTGATTTTATTATCTATTTGAATATTGCTATACTCACTCAAATGATATCTATAATCTATCAAATTCTCTATCAGATTATTTGGGAATGCAAATCTTTTTTTTCTGTAATTAGGAAATATTTCTTTATGATAATTAATTCTGTATAAATATATTCCTGAGCATAAAATACTACTCCCATAGTGATTAAATTTTCTAAAAAAAAATTTCATTATATTTCTCGCAAATAAATTTTTATGTAAAGTATAAAGATTATCTCTATAACTACCTATTCCTTCTTCATATACAAAAATTACCCCCCCTTTTATCACAACCTTTAATTGAAAAATAAAATTCTGTAATCCATAATCAGAATCTACAAATATTAAATCATTTTTTTTTATTGATTTACTGAGAAAATCATATGCTTCTTTTAGATTATTAAAAAAAACGCTTCTATCCCAAAAGTTAGCTTTACCAACCTTTCTACTAAATTCTATCGCATTATAAAATGAGTTAACAATAATGATAGTGTTATTAGTTTTATTGGATGCTATATTAAGACAATTATAATATTGCAAAGGTTTAGTAGCTATATAGTAATTCATAAGTTAGATTTCTAAGATTTTATTATTTTTAATAATATTTATCATTTTTTCGACCAAAAACTTAATATCGTTAACACTTAAAACAAGAAAAATACATAATGGTAATATTATAAGATAATCTAAATTAAAAACAATTAAGAATAGAGAAAACACATAAGGAATAAGAATATTAAAACCGAAACAATCTTTTAAATTATTTAAAAATTTTCTTGAACTACAATTTATTTTTTTCTTTGTAAATGATACAGTTAAATATGTGTAAACAAAATAAGAAATCATGGTTGCAAAAATTACTAATTCATAAGAAAATTTTAAAATTACAATGAATATATAACATAGAAATATATTTAGCAGTAAACAAGATATAGATATCAAAGCATTAAGTTTTTCATATCCGTTTGCTATAAGAAATGTACCATAACCAAAAGAATTAGAATACAAAACAATTGTAAGTGAACAAAGTCCAATTAATTTAAAAGAATTTGTATATTCGGGAATCAAAACAATACCATAAGATATAATAGCTAAACCTATATAAAGCATTAAATAAGTCAAAGTTAAATATACTCTTCGTATATCCTGCAATGATTCTAGAACTTTATTTTCATTTAAAGTATTTAGAATTGAAACAACTTTAGGGTATATAAGAAATGAAATAGCCTGTAAAAATAATAATATTGAATTTCCTAATGTAAAAGCAAATGCAAATAAGCCAAATTCTTCTACTGAATAATAAGCACTAATAAAAGACCTCAGCGATAAAACAATTAAATAAAAAGATACATTGTAAAGAAACAGAAAAAAGCCTCTTTTCATTACTTCTTTGAAATCACTTGTAGGTGGTAATTGTAAACTAGGCAATACCTTTCCTTTAAGAAAATACAACGTTGAGGATAAATTTCCGATCACATAACATAAAATAAGATTTTTTAAAAGTTTCTCCCCATGAAAAATCATTACAACAACTAACATAAATATAGGAACTATCGATTGATAAAATGATATTTGAGATAACTTATTATTAATTCTATACAAATGCATTAATAAATTATTATAATTTACATTTAGAGCTATAAGACCTAATAACCAAATTTCATTATTAAGGTTATACTTACTAAAAATTTTAATTGGTAAAAAAAAATAATTGTAAAGAAAAAAAATTAAAACTAAAATATTTAAAAAAGAAACTAATATAAATCCTGTAGAAAAATATCGCCTCACTAATGGAAGATTCTCTTTATTTTTAATAATTAGAATATTGACTGCATTGGCAAAGCCAAAATCAAGAACTCCAAAATAATTAATAATTAACAAAATAAACCCCCAAATACCAAAATAATAGGGCCCTAAAGCGACTGCTATAAATATTGAAACAAAAAACTGTATACCGTAGGTTAAATATCTGGTCAACAGATATATTACATTCTTGTTTTTAAGAATACTTACAGTTTTATTAAAGAATTTAAACATTAGTATATGTCTGTAAATGAAATAGTACTTCCTTTGCTAATATCTCTCTTTGAGATTTTACCTAAAACATCTTTATAATGTTTTGGGTGCAATCCAAAGCCCGGTCTTATAGAACGTACATTTTTTTCGTTAATCACATCTCCTGCTTTAATATCTTCTACAACATAAAGTGATCTGGAAAAATCACGTCCTTTGATTTGCTTCTCGGTCAACGTATAATCTACTACTCCAATTGCTTTTTCTGCTTCACGAACTTCTTTTACCATTGTAGTAAACTCCTGCTCATTCATAGAAAAAGAAGCATCAGGTCCTCCAATAGAACGATCTAAGATAAAATGTTTTTCTATAATTTTTGCTCCAAAACAAGTTGCAACAACTGGTACTGTACTACCCATTGTATGGTCAGACAAACCACTAATTACATTAAAACGCTCAGCTAAATCTTTAACCATTAACATATTAGCTTCCTCTATTGGTGCAGGATAACTAGACGTACACTTTAACAAAGCAATATCATAATTTCCCATGCGATGGCACGCATCTATAGCCAATTCAATATCTTCTACTGTAGCAATACCTGTAGATATAATAACAGGCTTCCCTTTTGAGGCAACATATTCTATTAAAGGAATATCTGTAATTTCAAAAGAAGCAATTTTATAAGCCGACACATTTAGTTCTTCTAAAAAATCTACACTAGTTGGATCGAAAGGAGAAGAAAAACAAATTAATCCTTCCTCTTCTGCAACTCTCATAATCTCAGTATGCCATTCCCAAGGCGTATAGGCTTCTTGGTACAAATCATATAAATTTTTTCCTTCCCAAATAGTGCCTTTTATCATAAAATCCTCTTTGCGAGAATTGATAGTTATGGTGTCTGCTGTATAGGTTTGTAATTTTATACAGTCAGCTCCTGCACGTTTTGCAGCTCTTACTGTCTCTAATGCAGTCTCCAAACTGCCATTGTGATTAGCCGATAATTCTGCAATTATGAACACTGGGCTATTATTTCCTATATTAAAATTTGCTATTTTCATTGTATTATTTTTGTGAACTTTAATACACCATTTTCGGTTGTGGTATTATACCCTAGCTTATTGAATATTCGTATTGAAGCCGCATTTTCCTTTTGAACTAAGCCCACCAATCGTAAAGGTTTTAAATTAGAACTTACGATCTCATCTTCTATTAATATAAGTATTTCTGTTCCGAGTCCTTTTCCAAAGAAACTACTATCAATTAAATAACTTATCATAGCTTCATTTTCATTTAGATCTAATCTTATTGAACCTAAGGGAGTACCTAAAATATTTTCAAGAATGTAATAATGGCAATCATGATCTTCTATTTTACTTTTAAACCACTTACCATGCTCTTCTTTCCTAATTTGAGACTGGTTAAAAGAATATTTTCTAATTTGTGGATCTGTTGCCCATTCAAATGTTTTGTCATTATCTTTTGTAGTTGCTATGCGCAATCTTAACTTATTTATTATTGAGTGAATCACCACATCTTTGAATTCATAATTAAAAATACAATGTTCTTTTAAAACAGCTTCTTTTATAAATCCACATTTTTCAATAACCTCATAAAGGTGTGGTCTCAAATCAAATGCAAAGGTATATATCTTATGCAGACTTAAATCTTCAAAAGCTATTTTTTGAATAAGTCTTAAAAAAGTTTGCCAATGTAATCCGAAAAAATTCTTTTCCAATTCGGTATTCATTATAAAAGATATTTCAGCATTCTTGTCTAACCAATTAATATGTACTAAACCGCCATATCCAATACATTCTCCATTTTTTAAATATGAAAATAATAATTGATTAGGTGTTTCTTCTTCAAATAATTTAGAAACTACATTACTAAAATAACGCTCTTGATCAGATTCTGTTAATGGTTTGCTTTGTCGTAAATGATAAATCTGCTCATTACGCCATTTCATTATATCATATCTATCTTCAAACCTAATAGGCACAATACTATAATCACCAATAGAATAAGACTGCTTATTTAATACTTTGTAAGAGTTCATATTTTAATTCTGCTAATTTCCAATCCAACTCGTTATCTATATCTTGTCCTTGAAGCTCACTAATCTCGTAAGCACCAGTGTTCTTAGTTACTAAAACCGCTCCTTTGCAAATCAAATTTTCTTTCATCCAATAAAACTGTCCGGCATCATGAAAAGAATCATTTAAATCTTGACTACGTTTATTAGCATTCTCAGGATAGTTAAATGTTATTTTATCATCATTTACACTTAGTGAACGCTGAATAGGAAAACTATACTTGATTACAGAAAATAATGAATCAAATTTTTTTTCATTATAAACATCGAAGGACTTTTTCAATATTTCTGGAGATACCAAAGGAGATGTTGCATATATACAGCAAACGTTTTTAAAGTACTTTCCTTCCTTTTTGTATTTATCTACTACCTCTACTAAAACATCCATAGTAGTCGCAAAATCATCCGCCGTTTTTTCGGTTCGCATAAAAGGAACCTTTGCACCGTATTTTTTTGCCACCTCTGCAATTTCCTCATCATCTGTTGAAACCATCACTTCCGAAAATAAACCGGAGTCAAGGGCTACTTCTATAGAATAAGCGATAATCGGCTTTCCCAAAAAATCTTTGATGTTTTTTCGGGGAATCCGTTTGCTACCACCTCTAGCAGGAATAATACATAAGTTATTTTGTGTAGTACTCATCAATTGTATCGATTACAAATTGTTGTTCTTCTTCTGTCAATGTAGGGTACATAGGTAAACTGATGCAATGCTTATAATACATTTCTGCATTTACTCTATCCCCTTCTTTCCAGCCAAATTGTCTATAATAAGGCATTAAATGACAAGGTATATAATGTATTTGGGCAAAAATATTTTTTGTTCTTAAAAAATTATATAACCCTAAGCGGTCTTCTACTTCGATGACATACAAATGATAAGCATGTCCTTCTATTGCTCCTGACTGTCCTTTGATAAAAGCTTGGTTTTTGAAAGCTTGGTTGTAGGTTGATGCGATTTCTCTTCTTCTTTGGAGACCTTCGTCAGCTCGATTCAATTGACTGTTTCCGAGCGCTGCCTGAAAATCGGTAATCCGATAATTGTATCCCAATTCCTGCATTTCCATATACCATAGCGGATAATTCTCTTTTCCGCCTGCAAATTCAATAGTATTAGTATATAAATCATTATTTTTTACAATACCATGTGTACGCAATTGTAACAATTTATTATACAAATTTTTGTCGTTGGTTGTAATCATTCCTCCTTCACCAGAAGCAATGTGTTTTACCGGGTGAAAAGAAAAAATAGCTAATTCAGCAAAATTTCCGTTTCCACAAAATTGTTTATTATTTTTGCTGTCAACAAAATAACCGCCTGGTGCGTGACAAGCATCTTCAATAATCCAAAGCTCGTATTCATCTGCTAATTTTCTATACTCTTCAAGGTTTACTGCACGTCCTGCAAAATCAACGGGAATAATACCTTTATATGTACCTTTTGGTGCTGCTTCTAATAACTTTTTTACAGAATTAATATCCAATAAATACGTTTCCGGATTGATATCTCCAAAAACGACTTCACCTCCACAATATCTTACACAATTCGCTGATGCTGCAAATGTAATGGGAGTTGTAATTACTTTGTCTCCTTTTTGGACATCTAATGCCATTGCACAAAGATGCAAAGCCGCCGTACCATTAGATAATGCCACAGCATACTTAGCTCCTACATAATTTGCAAAATTATCTTCGAACTCTTTAATTTTTGGCCCTTGAGTAAGATAATCAGATTTTAGCGCTTCAATTACTACCTTAATATCCTCTTCGGTAATATTTTGCTTTCCGTATGGTATTACTTTATTTTCCATAATTATACTTCAAATGTGGAATCAACGTGTTCCTTAATCAATACTCTTAAACCCTCAACAGTTTCCCATTCTGTATTATCACCCGAGTTATAAGCAAATCCTTCTTCCACTTTAGAACCATTAAACTCATTAAGAAAATCCTGTAAATTCCATTTTGGAACTGATGGTAAAATAGTATAATATTTACCCAAATCATAAGTATAAAAAGAGTCTGACGGTGTAATCATTTCTTCATGTACTTTTTCACCGGGACGAATACCTACCACCTTATGTTCACATTCTGGCGCAACAGCCATTGCTACATCTAAAATTTTATAAGATGGAATTTTTGGAATAAATATTTCTCCACCCCAAGCATTAAATAGTGCATGCATTACCATATCAACACCTCCTTGTAAACTAATATTAAAACGAGTCATGTTTACATCAGTAATTGGCAATACTCCTTCTTTCTTTTTATTGATAAAAAATGGTATTACAGAACCATTTGAACCCATTACATTTCCGTAACGAACCACGGAAAAACGAATAGGATTATTGCCTCGAATATTATTTGCAGCTACAAACAACTTATCAGAAGCTAACTTCGTAGCACCATATAGATTAATTGGGGCACATGCTTTATCTGTTGATAAGGCAACAACTCTCTCCACTTCTGTATCAAAACAAGCATCGATTACATTTTGAGCACCATGAATATTAGTTTTCACACATTCATCAGGGTTGTACTCTGCAATTGGCACATGTTTCATTGCCGCAGCATGAATTACATAATCTACTCCTTTCATAGCTCTTATCAAACGTTCTTTATCACGCACATCACCAATGAAGAATCTAATTTGAGGAAATTCATTCGCGGGATATTCCTGAGCCATCTGAAATTGCTTTTGCTCATCCCTTGAAAAAATAACTAATCTCTTTATATTAGGATAGTTTTTTAATATATGTGCTGTTAATGCTTTTCCTAACGAACCTGTACCACCAGTAATTAAAATTGATTTATTTTCCACCATTTTAATGTCATTAATTTTACAAAATAATATATTTATTGTCTATTTTAGATTTTGAAGGTATTTACCATAACCACTTTTTTTCAGTGGATTAGCAACTTGAAATAATTGTTCTTTATTGATGTAGCCCATACGATAAGCCACTTCTTCAATAGCACCAATCTTCATACCTTGACGTTCTTCGATTACTTGTACAAACTGCCCCGCCTGCATTAAGGAAGCAAACGTACCAGTATCTAACCAAGCGGTGCCACGATCGAAAACGCCTACACGCAACTTCCCGCGTTTTAAATACTCTTTGTTTACATCGGTAATTTCGTATTCGCCACGAGCTGATGGTTGAATGTTTTTAGCAATTTCCACCACCGAATTGTCGTAAAAATACAGGCCTGGTACAGCATAATTTGATTTGGGCTGCGTTGGTTTTTCTTCTATTGACAATACATTATTATCCGCATCAAACTCTACTACTCCGTAACGTTCCGGATCGTGTACCGGATAAGCAAATACCACTCCGCCTTCTTCTTTGGTACAGTCTTGCAGCAACTTGCTCATACCACTGCCATAGAAAATATTATCGCCCAATACCAAGGCTACTTTATCCGTACCAATAAAATGTTCCCCAATCACGAATGCCTGTGCCAAACCATTTGGTTCAGGTTGCTCGGCATATTCAAAACGACAACCGATTTGAGAGCCATCGCCTAATAATTTTTTGAAATGTGGTAAATCATGCGGCGTGGATATGATTAATATTTCATTGATACCCGCCAACATTAATGTTGATAAGGGGTAATATATCATGGGTTTATCATACACCGGCATTAACTGTTTGCTAACTGCAAGGGTTAAAGGATGTAAACGGGTTCCGGATCCGCCGGCTAAAATGATTCCTTTCATACTATTTATTTTCAGTAAAATTTGTTAAATGGTAAATCTGCTATTTTATCTTTTAAATAATTATACATTAATAAAATAAGTCTTCTTTAATTGAATTATCCCTATCTTTTAGATATAATAAAATTTCTTTTAAAAACATAACCGAAACTCAATACATCTGTGTATCATATAGCATTTACTTTTGAAATAAAATCTTCTATTTCTAATTTCATTTTTAACTTTCTAACGATCTATATTTTTATACTATATACCTCTTTCTTCACCCCCAAACAGCACAATGCCGTCTTTTGTGAGTGGTTTGTTGTAATACAAACAAATACTGCGGTGGGCAATATCTTTTATTTTAGGGATGATGTTTTCGGTGTATTCCGTATTGATGTCGGTGCCCACAATGTTTATTTCAATGGTGCCGCTATCAATTCCCTTGGCGTAATCGCCTATTAACTCAATGGTTTGCACATTGCCCATGCGCTCTACCACTTGTTCCACAATGGCATCTAACCCTAAATATTTGTGCACCACTTGTTGCAATAATTGAAACATGGGGTGTTTGGTATTGGCTTTGTAGGCAATTTTGTTGCTTACTTCTTTTTTTTGCAAATACCCGGCTTCCGATAAATGGTTCAACTCTTTCCGAATGGCATTGGTTGACTCGTTAAACTCGGATGCCAAACCTCGCAAATGTCCTGAATTGGCGGAAGTTACAAAAAACTTTACCAATAGCTTTACACGGGTTTTTGAGGTGATTAATGATTCTAACATTTTGTTATTAAAACGAGCAGTAAAGGTACTCGTTTTTTGTTAACGAACAAATTTTTGCTAAAAATTTTACGATTTGGTAATCTGGTTCTTTTACTGTATAGCGTAGGAATGTATATTGTATGTTTGGGTGATGAGGTTGATAGCGCCATTCTTGGAAATGATTTAATATGTTGTTGATTGGTTTAAAGTTTAAGGTTTTGGTTGCTGTATATTGTATGAATGTATATTGTATGTTTGGGTGATGTGGTTCAGAGTGCAATTTGTGGGAATATTTTAATCTGTGGTTCACTCGTTTAATGGCTCACCTGTTTACTCGTTTAAAGTTTAAAATTGAGTGAAACAGTAATTCTTATTTTGAAACCGTAAAACTCCCCCTTTGAAGGGGGATTAAGGGGGATGTAATTTTTTTTGGTATAATGTAAAATGTATATATGGGTGATGTGGTTGATAGTGCCATTCTTGCAAATCTTTTAATCTATGGTTGTAGGTTTGTAGGTTGCTTTAAAATTTGTCCTTATCAAATTAGGAAAATGAGAATGCAGAAGGTTTTATATACCTTTCCAAAATTCATCAGTTAAATAAAAAACGGTATCAATGAAGTATAAAATATCATTTTGTGTTAGCACATTTTCATCATGTAAATCTTCCAATATGATTCCTATTTCCTTATTGATATAATCATTGTTACGGTTATTATAAAAACCATTTGCAGTCAAAAAACTTTTTACCTTATTTAAATCGGTCACAGATGTAACAGAAACATAGTTTTGCTGCACAACCGCATATAAAACATTATTATCTTTAGTAAATCCTTTTAATTCATAAGCTGTATCGGCGAAAAAGAAATTATGAAGAAGTAAATTAAATAAATAATCTCGCCAAGAACTATAATAAATAGCGTCGTTTAATTTTAATACATATTCGCTATCTTTCAGATAAACCTTTTGTTCAGCTCCCTCACTTACATACTGCGAAAAATCAATGTTATTAATCCACAAATGATTTGCGGTTATATAACTTTCTAAGACCTTTGTTTCTTGTTCTTTGAAAGACTTTTCAACTTCAGTTGTTGTGCTTGCTTGCGTGCCATTGCTAAGGTAACTGGTAATTGCTTGGATAACTGTTCCAAACCTAACTTGGCTCTTTCCTGAAAGGATATGCTATAATTCATGTTTCAAACTATTTTGCATCTACAAATGTAAAGAATATTTTTATTTCACTAAAAGAGATGATTCAATGGATAAATGTGAATTTGCTGATAAACAAATGATTCGCTGAAATAAATCTAGTTGAGAGTGGAATTCTTGGAAATTATTTAATCTGTGGTTCACTTGTTCACTCGTTTACTGGCTCACCTGTTTACTAGTTTAAGGTTTTGTTTGATGTATAGCGTATGAATGTATATTGTATGATCGGGTGATGTTGTAAATAGCGCAATTTGTGGAAAACCATTAATTTGTCGCGAATTGGTTTAGAGTTTAAGGTTTAAGGTTGCAATGAAAAGCGGATTCAACTGTTTACTTATACTTTTTTTACACTATACAACAATACAATTTACAATATACATTTGTGTATTATAAATATTCCAACATCCCCCCTGCCCCCCTTCAAAGGGGGAATATTTGCAGTTTTGTTTTTAATTTGGGATTATAAAAAAAGTTACTTTTAAACTGGAAGTTTTAATAGGAACTACTATCTTATTTTGAAACCACAAAACTCCCCCTTTGAAGGGGGATTAAGGGGGATGTAATTTTTTTTGTATAATGTAAAATGTATATCGTATGTGTGGGTGATGTTATAAACAGCGCAATTCGTGGAAAACCATTAATCTGTCGCGAATTGTTTTAAAGTTTATTATTTAAGGTTGCAGTGAAAAGCGGATTCGACTGTTTACTTATACTATTTTACACTATACAACAATACAAACTACAATATACCTATAAATGAATACGCACCATTGAACTATTTATTTAGAAAAAGAAAAAATAATAAAATTTTCTTAAAAGAAGATGTGTTTACTTGATTTTTTCTTATACATTTACGTCATAAATAACCAGGAGGAAATTGGGCCACTTATAAAGAAACAACATGTACTTATTTAACAATTCCGCCTAATGAAACTGCCATTTTTTTCAAAGAAAAATACTACCAAAAACCAACCTGAAACACAAACAGAAAAGTTACAAACATCACTTTCTGCTGAAATTGAAAAAAGCCTTCCGCAACCTTTGGGAATGCTTCAAATAAATTATGTTTTTTTATGCACTGAAGGGCGCAAGGGAGATCATTTTGCCAGTAAGTTAGCTGAAGCTGGTGACGAGATAAGCTATCGAAAAATTGTAGGCAAAGGATATGTTATTACTGGAACCACTGAACTTATAAAAGTAGATGCTGACATTGCTAAACAGCGGATTATAGAGATGACGGAGCATGGATTAAAATACGGCTGTTCGCTAGCGGAATGGAATTTTATTGCTTGTTGATACTTTATGAGGTGCTGCATCCACAAAAGATTCTAAACAGCTAACGAACACTCACACACTATTTATCGATTTATTTTTTTTCAAATCTGTTGATATCCTTTCATAGATAATAAGGTATGGTCTATTAAATTTATACGGATTTTAATCTGTTGTGTTCCATTTGTTGCATCATTTTGATGATTGCCTCGCAATGATTTCTATAAATCTTGTGCATCTAATAATGTTTATTATGACGTTTTGATGCGGTATTAAATTGTTTCCCGATAAGTTTGTTGTATATTAGAGTTTAGCAAAAATCATATCACTTAAATGAACCTGCATTTTATTAAATCTATACAAAAAGAAAAAATCTAATCTATTTATGAGCCATACTAGTGAAAACAATAAACAATTCATTGAAAAAATTTGGATAATTGTAGGAATTGTAGCTTTTTCGGTTTCTTTACTTTTAATCATTAAAACATCGTTTAACGTTTTATTACTTGTTTTTGCAGGTGTTCTTCTGTCGGTTTTCTTTAGGGGATTGAGTGGTTTTATACAGCGCAAAACGGGCTTAAAGGAAATGACAAGCGTAGGAGTTTCAATCGTATTATCGATAATTGTGCTCGTAGGATTTTTTTGGCTTATGGGTGCCAAAATTCAGATGCAGGTAGAAGAATTATCTGAAACGCTACCAAAAACTATTGATAAAGTGCGGGAAACACTCAACGCCAGTGAAGCGGGAAAGGAAGCGATGCACACAATTTCGGATGAAGACCACACAGCAAAGCTCACCAATTTTGCAAGTACGTTTTTTAAATCAACTTTTGGTGTTTTTGGTGATTTGTATGCTGTGCTTTTTATGGGATTTTTCTTTACTATTTCACCAGGTCTGTATTTGAAAGGTATGGTGCAATTGATTCCGGGGAAGGCACAAGATGAGTTTGTAAAACTTTTGAATAAGTTGGGAACGCAATTGCGCAAATGGCTTAAGGGAAAACTGCTCTCAATGCTTATAGTTGCAGCCATGACTGCTATTGGTTTGGCTATATTAGGAATTCCGTTATGGTTGGTGTTGGCACTTTTTGCCGGATTGGTTAGTTTTATTCCGAATTTTGGTCCTATCATTGGTATGACCCCAGCCGTTTTGGTAGGCTTAATGAGTGGAATTGACACAGCACTGTATGTGGTAGGTATTTTTGTACTCATACAGTTTATAGAGAGTAATTTTATAACCACTACAATTCAGCAAAAAATGGTCAACCTTCCTCCGGCTCTTATCCTTATTGCTCAATTAATTATGGGAGCATTGACAGGCGGTTGGGGACTTGTTCTGGCAACTCCCATCACAGTGGTACTTCTAGTAATTGTAAAAGAATTATATATTAATAAACGCCACACCCCTTTAAAGAACTCTACAGATGGCAATGAAAAAAGTTGAAACTGCTTTATTTGTGGTTGATTTGTTTAAGGCTTAAGGTTTTGTTTGATGTATAGCGTATGTCTGGGTGGTGTGATTCAGAGTGCGATTTGTAGAAAACCATTAATCTGTCGCGAATTGGTTTAAGGTTTTGTTTGATGTATAGCGTATAAATGTATATTGTATATCTGTATGATGTGGTTCATAGCGGAATTTGTGGTAATTTTTAATCTGTGGTTCACTTGTTCACTCGTTTACTGGCTCACCTGTTTACTAGTTTAAAGTTTAAGGTTTAAAGTTGAGTGAAACATTAATTCTTATTTTGAAACCGTAAAACTCCCCCTTTGAAGGGGGATTAAGGGGGATGTAATTTTTTTTCTGTATAATGTAAAATGTATATTGTATGATCGGGTGATGTGGTAAGTAGAGGAATTTGTGGTAACCTTTTTAATCTCGGGCTGATTTGTTTAAAGTTTAAGGTTTTGTTTGCTGTATATTGTATAAATGTATAGTGTATGTCCGGGTGATGAGGTTGATAGCGCCATTCTTGGAAATCATTTAATCTGTGGTTCACTTGTTCACTCGTTTACTGGCTCACCTGTTTACTAGTTTAAAGTTTTGGTTACTGTATAATGTAAAATGTATAGTGTATGTCCGGGTGATATGGTTCATAGCGGAATTTGTGGTAATTTTTAATCTGGGAGTATATTAGTTTAAGGTTTAAAGTTTAAGGTTGGAGGTGTTTTAATATCATTCGGACTTAAATTAACAAATCCTATCTTCATTCTTCTTCTTCTTCTTCTTCTTTTACGTCCATGTATTATTTTACAGCTTGGAAGTCGTGAATCTTCGATTTATGACTAAAAGAAGCAAAAGTCTTTCTTTTTTATCTTTCCTCGGTTAAAAAAACGGTTACCTTACATCTCAAAAACGATCAAATCGAAACGTAGCAAGCTACCCGATTTGATTACGTTTTTTTCAATGAGATAATCCCGCTATATCGGGACAAGCTCTTCGTCTTTTAACCAATGATGCTTTAATCCAGGTTATTAGTTTAAATTTGAGTGAAAAAGCGGATTCGACTGTTTACTTTCATTTTTTTACACTATACAACAATACAATTTACAATATACATATTAATAAAGAGGGTGTTTTTGCTGTATAGCGTATGAATGTATATTGTATGTTTGGATGATCAGGTTGATAGCGGATTTCGTGGTAACCTTTTTAATCTCGGGTTGACTGGTTTAAAGTTGAGTGAAACATTATTCTTATTTTGAAACCGTAAAACTCCCCCTTTGAAGGGGGATTAAGGGGGATGTAATTTTTTTTCTGTATAATGTAAAATGTATATTGTATGATCGGGTGATGTGGTAAGTAGAGGAATTTGTGGTAACCTTTTTAATCTCGGGCTGATTTGTTTAAAGTTTAAGGTTTTGTTTGCTGTATATTGTATAAATGTATAGTGTATGTCTGGATGATCAGGTTTATAGCGCCTTTCTTGGAAATCATTTAATCTGTGGTTCACTTGTTCATTCGTTTATTGGCTCACCTGTTTACTAGTTTAAAGTTTTGGTTGCTGTATAATGTAAAAATGTATATTGTATATCTGTATGATGAGGTTGGTAGCGCCATTCTTGGAAATCATTTAATCTGTGGTTCACTTGTTCACTCGTTTACTGGCTCACCTGTTTACTAGTTTAAAGTTTAAGGTTTAAAGTTGAGTGAAACATTAATTCTTATTTTGAAACCGTAAAACTCCCCCTTTGAAGGGGGATTAAGGGGGATGTAATTTTTTTTCTGTATAATGTAAAATGTATATTGTATGATCGGGTGATGTGGTAAGTAGAGGAATTTGTGGTAATTTTTAATCTGTGGTTGATTTGTTTAAAGTTTAAGGTTTTGTTTGTTGTATATTGTATAAATGTATAGTGTATGTCCGGGTGATATGGTTGATAGCGCCATTCTTGGAAATCATTTAATCTGTGGTTCACTTGTTCACTCGTTTACTGGCTCACCTGTTTACTCATTTAAAGTTTAAGGTTTAAAGTTGAGTGAAAAAGCTGATTTAACTTTTTACTTATACTTTTTTTCACATTAAACACTATACAATCTACAGCAATACAATATACAACAATCATAAGGAGTTACTTTTTCACCAATTATTCAATAAAAAGTTTTGTAATTCCACCACTAATATTCCTTCAATAGTGTTACCTGAAAAATGATCAAGAGTTACTACCATTTTGGGATAATTATCTTTTATCTTTTTTAGATTGCCAAATTCACGTTCTATCGTTTTTTCTTCTAATAACGCCAAAGCAACTTGAACATACACTTTTTCTCCATTTTTTTCTGCTATAAAGTCAATTTCATTTGCACCTATTATTCCAATAGTAACCGAATAGCCTTCAATCAATAAATGATTATATACCACATTTTCGATTATTTTTCCACGGTCTTGCAGTTTATATCCCCACATTGCATTTCTTATACCCATATTTTCAAAATAGTACTTCTCTCCAATCTCAAATATTTTTTTTCCTTCTATATCATACCTCTTTACCTGATGAATTAAAAACGCGTTGGTTAAGTGCTGTATATAAAGTTGAACTTGATTGGATGCTATATTTACTTTTTGAGATTTCAAAAAATCACTGATTTTTTTTGCTGAAAAAACACTTCCTGTGTTAGAAGCCAAAAAGAAAATCAATTGTTCTAAAAAAACAGTGTTTCGTACCGCATATCGATTGATTACATCTCGGAATACAATGGTGGAGTAAATATTCTTTAAATATTCAAAAATGATGGCATCTTCAAATGGTAAATGTTTTAAATAAGGCAAACCGCCGTATTTCAGGAATTTTTCTAATGAAACCGAATTGTTTTCTAAGTCATGAAATGTTAAAAACTCTTTGTATGATAAACTGTAAACAGTTATTTCAATTGCTCTGCCACTTAAAAAGCCTGAAATATCTCCAGATAAAAGGTTGGCGTTGCTACCTGTGCAGTACAAATCTAAATCATTGTGAAGCAATAAAGAACGAAGCGCTGTTTCAAATTCAATGATATCTTGTATCTCATCTATAAAAACATAAGTTTTAAATGTTTTCGACTTATTTTTTAAAATATAATCATTAAGATCTTGGGCGTTTTTCAAATGCGAAAATGCTAAATCTTCTTTGTTTATATAAATAATTGTTGCGTCAGGATCATCTTTTTTAATAATAGTCATCAATTGAAGTAAAAGGTAACTTTTACCCACTCTGCGTTGTCCGGTAAAACATTTTATGAGATTTTTTCCAATAAAAGGTTTCACACGATTTATATATAACGGTCTTAATATAGCGTTTGTTTCCAATTTTAATTATACTTTATATACACATGCTAATATAAAAAAGTTTTAATTATGATTAAAACTTTTTTATAAATAAAATTTAATTTAAATCATACTTAAAACATATAGCGCAGTAAAGTTTATTGAGCAATACTTGGAAATCTTTTAATTTGTGGTTCACTTGTTCACTCGTTTACTGGCTCACTTGTTTACTAGTTTAAGGTTTCGGTTGCTGTATATTGTATAAATGTATATTGTATGTCTGGATGATGAGGTTGATAGCGGAATTTGTGGTAATTTTTAATCTGGGAGTATATTGGTTTAAGGGTTAAAGTTTAAGGTTGGAGGTGCTTTAATATCATTCGGACTTAAATTAACAAATTTTATCTTCATTCTTCTTCTTTTACGTCCATGTATTATTTTACAGCTTGGAAGTCGTGAATCTTCGATTTATGACTAAAAGAAGCAAAAGTCTTTCTTTTTTATCTTGCCTCGGTTAAAAAACGGTTACCTTACATCTCAAAAACGATCAAATCGAAACGTAGCAAGCTACCCGATTTGATTACGTTTTTTTCAATGAGATAATCCCGCTATATCGGGACAAGCTCTTCGTCTTTTAACCAATGGCGCTTTAATCCAGGTTATTAGTTTAAGGATGCAGTGAAAAAGCTGATTTAACTGTTTACTTATACTTTTTTTACACTATACAACAATACAATTTACAATATACATATAAATGAAGAGGTTGTTTTTGCTGTATAGCGTAGGAATGTATATTGTATGTTTGGATGATAAGGTTGATAGCGCAATTTGTGGTAACCTTTTTAATCTCGGGCTGATTGGTTTAAAGTTTAAAGTTTTGGTTGCTGTATAATGTAAAATGTATATTGTATCTCTGGATGATATGGTTGATAGCGCCATTCTTGGGAATCATTTAATCTGTGGTTCAGTGGCTTATTTGTTTACTCGTTTAAGGTTTAAAGTTTAGTGAAAAAGCTGATTTAACTGTTTACTTATATTTTTTTACACTATACAACAATACAATTTACAATATACATTTGTGTATTATAAATATTTCAACATCCCCCCTGCCCCCTTCAAAGGGGGAATATTTACAGTTTTGTTTTTAGTTTGGGATTATAAAAAAAATAAACGGGTTCATATTTAATTTATTGATACTAATAATTAAAAGCCTTGTAAAGTAACCTAATCTATACCTGAAAACAGTCAACGATTTATTTCCTTATTTTTAGACTTTGACTTCTTACCTCCCTGACTGTTATATAGTTTGCAATTTTATAACAAATAAAATGTATTCTTGCTATTTTGAGAAGACCTGTAAAATAAGCTTTAAATAGGTCTAATAATTGTTTATCTTTGTTTTTTGAGTTGGATTTCTTATATGTACGCATTACTTAGGAAACAATATCTTAATATACTGAAAATTAGTTTTTTAATAAATTTTAATCGCGGTTATTTATTGATTTTTTAATTACTTAAAATTTTGGTCGTTTACTAAACTTAATTTATAATGGAAGAGCGTTTATATCAAAAATTTAAGCTTCTTTTTTCGATATATTCTGATGATAAAATTCTTTTAGAAGAATATTGGTCAGAAATTTTAAAGCAATATTCCAGTACAAAAAGATACTATCATAATTTACATCATCTAGATTTTATGATTAATGAGCTAGAAGGCGTGAAATCTGAATTTCAGGATTGGAACGCTATGTGCTTTTCTATTTTCTATCACGATATTATTTATAAAAGTACTGCTAAAAATAATGAAGAAAAAAGTGCGGAAATAGCAAAAAATCGGTTACAAAAAATAAGTGTGCCTATTGATAAAATAGACACCATATACAACCAAATTTTAGCTACCAAAAAGCATCTGTTTTCTAATGACAAAGACACTAACTATTTATTAGACGCAGATTTAGCTATTCTTGGAAAAAGTTGGACAGACTATGAAGTATATATTAAAAACATTAGAAAGGAATATGCTGCATATCCTGATTTCATATACAAGCCGGGTAGAAAAAACGTTTTGAAACATTTTTTAGCTTTTAAAACTATATACAAAACAGACTTTTTTTACAATAAGTACGAATTACAAGCAAGAGAAAATATGCAACGAGAGTTGAAGCAATTATAATAAATTGAGATGTACCAAGACTTACCAAAAGAAGTATGCACTTATTTACTGCAACAGCTGATAAGTTTTTGTACTTCCCATCTTTTTTAATGTAAATTAATCTAGCCACTCACCTTACTTTAAGAGCAGAGGATTTAAGTTGTCTTTTGCGTTAGGGATGGAAGTGGATAGCCCACAGCGAGGAGGCACGACGAGCGAGGACTTGGAACAAACAGCCCGCCCCGACTATTTGAAAGGATGGTTTGTTTTGCACATAGTGTAATGAACTTGCATTTTGCTTGTGAAACGATAAGGGAGGGGAACGCCCTGAACAAAATCAAAAAAACTCACCTGATTGCCAGATGAGTTCTCTTTTAACTATATAACTAAATAAAAAAACTATAAAATTAGCATGGCATCACCATACGAATAAAATTTATATCCTTCTTTTACGGCTTCGTCGTATGCCTTCATCATTAAATCGTGACCTGTAAATGCAGAAATCATCATTAATAAGGTTGATTTGGGCATGTGGAAATTGGTTATCATACAATCGGCTATGCTGAAATCGTATGGTGGAAAAATGAACTTGTTGGTCCAACCTTGGTATGGATTTAATGTG
Organism: Paenimyroides aestuarii; assembly: GCF_024628805.1. Taxonomy (NCBI): domain Bacteria; kingdom Pseudomonadati; phylum Bacteroidota; class Flavobacteriia; order Flavobacteriales; family Flavobacteriaceae; genus Paenimyroides; species Paenimyroides aestuarii. Next base: position 2,741,229 of record NZ_CP102382.1, read on the forward strand.
TGGCTCGATGAAACAGAGCTTTCTAAGGCACGCATGGAGGTGGTACCTACGGCACAAACTTTACTTTTTTTGGCTTTTGCGTTGTTTACCACATCACAGGCTTCTTGGGTAATGATTAATTCCTCTGAATCCATTTTGTGTTTTGATAAATCTTCTACTTCCACCGGGTTAAAGGTTCCTAAACCTATATGCAGCGTGATTTTTGCAAAATCAATGCCTTTTATTTCTAATCTTTTTAATAAATGCTTTGAAAAGTGCAAACCTGCTGTGGGTGCTGCTACGGCGCCTTCTTCGGTTGCATATATGGTTTGGTAACGGTCTTCGTCTTCTGGGGTTACATCGCGGTTGATGTATTTTGGTATGGGTGTTTCTCCTAATTCGCGTAACTTTAAACGAAATTCTTCATACGAACCATCGTACAAAAAGCGTAGGGTGCGTCCGCGCGATGTGGTGTTATCGATAACTTCGGCTACTAGTGAATCATCATCGCCAAAATATAATTTATTTCCAATACGAATTTTTCGGGCTGGATCTACTAAAACATCCCAAAGGCGTTGCTCCGAATTTAATTCGCGCAACAAGAACACTTCGATACGTGCACCGGTTTTTTCTTTATTACCATACAAACGTGCCGGAAAAACTTTGGTGTTGTTTAGAACCATTACATCGCCTTCATCGAAATAATCAATTAAATCTTTGAACAATTTGTGTTCTATGGTACCTGTTTTGCGGTTTACTACCATTAAGCGAGATTCATCGCGGTTTTCAGCAGGAAATTCTGCTAATAATTCGGTTGGTAAATTAAAATTAAAATTTGATAACTTCATACAAAAAAGTCCGTTTTAGTTGCACTTAATCAAAAAAATTAAGTGTGCAAATATACGACTTGCAGATAGCCTTTGTCAAGTAAATACCGATATATTTTAAAAAACAAAAACAAATTATTGATTATCAATCTTTTAAACAATGCTGTATATCGTTCCAAAAATGCACATATGATTTGGAAACTACATCGGCATTTTTAATTTCTAAAGATTGTTTTAAAACTAATGGTGCAAATGCCATTGCCATTCGGTGGTCTTGATAGGTTTCTATAGCGATACGATCATTTTGAAAAGTTATCGAATTCATTAACTGAATGGCATCAGCTGAAATGGAAACTTTTGCGCCGAATTTCGTTAGCTCGTTTTTCAACGCTTGCAATCGATCGGTTTCTTTGATTTTTAGGGTGTGTAATCCTGTTAAATCGCAGGTAACACCTAATCCTAAACAAGTTACAATGATGGTTTGTGCAATATCGGGCGCATCATTCAAATGCAGTTTTATATGTTTTATGGATGGATTTTCAATTTTTGTAAGGATCATCTTTTGGTCTTCACATATCGTTTGAACTCCAAATTTTTGATAAATTTCAGCCAAAATGGCATCGCCTTGCAAACTGTGCTGCTTGAAATATCCCAAAGTAATTTGCGTATCGATTTTTGATAAGGCAATGAAACTATAAAAATACGATGCCGAAGACCAATCTGATTCTACCGTAAAAGTATCTTTTGTAAGTTTTTCGGTAAATGGAATTTTTATGATGTTATCGTGAAACGATGCTTTAATTCCTAATGCTTGCAACACCGAAAGTGTCATTTTTATATACGGAATCGACGTAACTGTGCCTTTTAATGCTATTTCGAGTCCGTTTGGCAAACTTGCCCCAATCAGCATTAGCGAGGTAATGTATTGGCTGCTTACATTGGCATCAATTAAAACTTTATTGCCTGGAATTTTTCTGCCGATGATTTGTAAGGGCGGAAAACCTTCTTCTTTTAAATAGGAGATATCGCATCCTAACTGTTTAAGGGCATCGACCAAAATTTTAATTGGCCGTTGGTGCATTCTGCTTGATCCTGAAAGCACTACTTCTGCCCCTTCTTGAATTGCAAAATAGGCTGTTAAAAAGCGCATGGCTGTGCCGGCATGATGCACATTGATTTCGTTTGATGTTCCAACTGCCTGCAAAGCATTTTTCATTACTTCTGAATCGTCTGAATTGGATGCGTTTTCAATTTTTAGATTTGGATACAATGCTTGAAGCAAAAACAAACGATTGGTTTCGGATTTAGAACCCGAAATGATGATTTCCCGATTACTTATTAATTCACTTTTATGGAGCAAGAGGTTATTCATAGCTTTTGTGTGGCGTAATTTTAACCAAAAGTACTAAACTATTTACAAAAAAAATCGGGCAAATAGCCCGATTTTCTGTTTTTATTAATTGCAATACATAGGTATTAAAAGTTTTTAGAAATACCAATGTTTACCGTTTTTCCAAAGTTGAAATCAAAACTAGATGATTTTACAGATGGTGTAGTATCCGTTGTCATTGAATTGTATTGAAGACCACCGATTGAGAAGTTTAAACCAAAGCTGTTTTTCATGTTGATAAACAAAGCTGGAGTAATCCCCGCGTAAAAACCATTAGATTTTAAAGATGTTGCAGGCATTCCAGTAACGGTGTTTTCTGCTTTAGCTGTTTGGTAACCAGCAGAAACATCAGCAAAAACAGCAAATAAATCGCTTAACGGTTGTGTGTAACGATAAAATGCACCGATTTTGAACATGTTTTCTGTGTATTCTGAAACTGAAGTAGTTGTACCAACCATCGTAGATGTTTCGTCTTTTGAATTTGCAATAGACGCTTGTAAACCAACCGTCATGTTTTCGTTGAATTGGTAACCAACTGTAGGAGAAAATTCAAATGTTGAATATTTATTATCTCCCATTTTGTCTGAAGAAATTCCAACGTTACCGCCCACTAAAATAGTTCCTTCTTGTGCATTTGCCATACCTGTTACAGCAATTGCCAACATTAACATGATTTTTTTCATTTTTTTCTTTTTTTAAATTTGGTGCAAATGTATTCTGTTTTTTAAATAAATTGTTATTTTTTTGCTATATGGGCGCAAAATAACATATTTATAGTACACGTTTTGTAGTAACAATTGCTCCTTTTTTTTAAGAAAGAAAATTTTATTTTAACTTTTGGTTGTTGTGATGACGGTCGTGATCGCGGTTGGTTTTTAGATGCATTTTTTTATCGAAAGCTTCCTGTAAGTTTACACCCGTTTGGTTTGCCAAACACAACACCACAAAAACCACATCTGCCAATTCTTCGCCTAAATCTTTGTTTTTATCGCTTTCTTTTTCAGACTGTTCGCCATATCTGCGGGCAATAATTCGGGCTACTTCACCTACTTCTTCTGTAAGTTGTGCCATATTTGTTAGTTCGTTGAAATAACGAACACCGTGTTCTTTTATCCAATTGTCAACTTCTAGTTGTGCGTTTTTTATATTCATTTTTAAGCTTTATTTCTTTTTGAAAACCATTTTCTCATGTTTCTGATTAGAAAATAATCAAAAACGGACATTCCCAATGCCCATACAACAACAAATTTCCAATCGACAAACGAATTACCAAAGTAGCTAACCAAAATACCTGCTAAAAAATAGATTATTAAAGCGCTAACTATATAAATTATACGTTCTTTCATCTTTTAAAAATTTTAGGTTTGATGAACTGATCAAACAACATGATTAGTATTATAAAGATAAAATACTTACCAATTAAATTATACCAGCACATTTCTTCGCCGTTTATGGCGCATTGAATTTCATCGTAACTCATTATAAATGAAACCACAACATATATAAAGGTATATAAAAGCAATTTTTTTAGCATTATTCTTTATTCTTTGTATCTATAATTATGGTAACAGGACCATCGTTTATCAGGCTTACTTTCATATCGGCTCCAAATTGTCCGGTTTGCACTTTTTTTCCTATTGATTGTTCCATGGCTGCTACAAAAGCTTCATATAGCGGAATGGCAATAGCTGGTTTTGATGCTTTTAGATAAGAAGGTCGGTTGCCTTTTTTGGTGGATGCATGCAAGGTAAACTGACTAACAACGATTACATCGCCCTTTACATCTTGAACCGATTGATTCATCACTTCATTTTCATCGTTAAAAATGCGTAGTTGAGCAATTTTTGCAGTCAACCAATCAATATCTTCTGCAGAATCGCTGTCTTCTATACCTACTAAAACCAATAATCCCAAACCAATATTGGCCACTTTCTCGCTGTTTATGGTTACCGAAGCTTGCGTAACTCTTTGAATTACTGCCCTCATTTATTCGTCGGTTTTTTTTCCGTTTCCATACACATCGGTTCGGTAATTGTCTTCATCGCCCTCTAAAATTTGGATGTAGCTTTTATAACGCGACCATGAAATTTCATCGTTATCTAATGCGTCTTTCACCGCACAATGTGGTTCTTCTCTATGCAAACAATTGTTGAACTTGCATTGATCTTTTAATTTAAAAAACTCTGGAAAATAATCGCCCACTTCTTGTGGTTCCATATCTACGATTCCAAAACCGCGAATTCCGGGTGTATCGATAATTTTTGCATTAAAACTTAAATCATACATTTCGGCAAAAGTGGTGGTGTGCTGTCCTTGTTGGTGCTGTTCGGAAATTTCTTTTGTTTTTAAATTCAAACCCGGCTCTAACGCATTAACCAATGTAGATTTCCCAACACCCGAATGACCTGTAAACATGGAAACTTTATCAGTCATTTCTGCCTTTAACTTTTCTAAACCTTTGCCCTCTGCAGCCGAAACCCGCAAGCATCTATAGCCAATACTTTCATATATATATTGCAAATACAATTGATCATTCAGGGTTTCTTCTGAAAAAGTATCTACTTTATTAAAGACCAAAACCGCTTCAATATCATACGCTTCGGCTGTTACCAATAAACGGTCGATAAAACTGGTGGTGGTAACGGGATTATCAATCGTAACCAAAATAAAAAGCAAATCTATGTTTGATGCAATGATATGAACCTGCTTAGACAAGTTTACCGATTTGCGAATTAAGTAGTTTTTGCGCTCGTGAATTGTGGTGATGATGCCTGTAACGATATCGGCGGTATTGTCTAACTCAAAATCTACCTTGTCGCCAACAGCAATTGGGTTGGTACTTTTAATACCTTGCATTCTAAATTTTCCTTTAATTCTACATTCATAAAAAACATTGGTATCCGCTTTTACGGTGTACCAACTGCCTGTAGATTTATAAACAATTCCGGTCATTTTTTAAGATACAATTTAGAATTTTCACAAATATACTATTTCTAAATAAACAACACTTATTCTGTTTCTATTTAAATCAATCCTGATACAAATAAGCAGCCATTTTAGATTGATTAATGTACCTTTTTCATATATATTTTGTTGGAATCGAAAGAAATTTGGCAACAAAAAAAGACTGCCATGCAGTCTTTATATAATTATTGAAATCGTATATTAGTATTTGTAACCAATTCCTTTTTTAATGTTTTGAGAACCTCCTAAAGCATTTGAATTGGCACCAACAGTAGATTTGTCTGAAGTCATTAATACAAAAGGGCAACCTTCTTTAGCAGCCGCCATTTTTAATTTTTTTTCGGCTTTTCTATCACCTGTGTTTCCGCTGTGATAATTAATTAAGCTTGTTTTACCTCTAAGTTCATCTACTTTCTTCAATCCTGCAATGTAAGCTTTGTCTTCTAGTATCACTACTTTTTCCCAATCGTCTTCGGAAGATACTACAATTTTATCTGTCATCTCTTCTACTCTTCCGCTTTTCCCATATACAATCTTTTCAATTGCATATTTACTAATCACGTTTTCTGCTTCTTCACCATCGTAAACAAAGGTAATTGTGTACTCTTCATTTCTAAGCACTTTTCCTTGAAGTGTTTCTCCATTATGTTTCTTAACCGCATCTGTTTGCGCATTAACAATTGTTGTTACCAATAAAACAACAAGCAACAAGATTTTTTTCATTGTTTAAAAATTTTAGTTGGTTATATTACAACTTTTTTTTGATTTTTAAAACTGCTATTTTCTATTGATTATATGGTCTTGTCTGGTGATGCTTTCATCGTGTATCGCCTTGAACAATGAGGTGATGAATGCTTCGCCCAATTTATTTTCCTTGCCTTCGCGGCGCATTTTTATTAATACTTCTTGCCAGCGTTCTGGTTGCAAAACGGCTACGTTTTTGGCTTTTTTAAGCATTCCTATTTCATCGGCAATTTGCATGCGATCTTTTAATAAACGTAAAATTTGAGTGTCAATTTCATCGATTCGGGTTCTAAAAAGTTGCATTTCGTGAACATACGAATCTTCTTCGTTCACTAAATCGCGCTGCACTAAATTTGAAACAATGGCAATTAATTGCGCCGGTGTTACTTGTTGTGCGGCATCACTCCATGCTAAATCGGGTGTGCAATGCGTTTCAATCATCAATCCGTCAAAATTCAAATCCAAGGCTTTTTGAGCCACTTGTTCAATCAAATCGCGATTTCCTGTGATGTGTGATGGATCATTTATCAATGGAATTTCCGGAAAGCGAATCTGCAAATCAATAGGAATTTGCCATTCGGGTGTATTGCGGTATTTTACTTTTTCATAGCTTGAAAATCCGCGGTGGATAAACCCTAATTTTTGAATTCCGGCATTGTGTAAACGCTCAAAACCACCAATCCAAAGGCTTAAATCGGGATTTACCGGATTTTTTATAAAAACGATTTTGTCGGTTCCCTGCAATGCATCGGCAATTTCTTGCACCGCAAAAGGATTCACAGTGGTTCTTGCACCAATCCACAGCACATCGATACCGTGTGTTAAAGCCAATTCTACATGCTCTGCAGTGGCAACTTCGGTAGCCAAAAGCATTCCAGTTTCTGCCTTTACTTGCTGCAGCCATTTTAAACCAATAGCACCAACCCCTTCAAAACCGCCCGGACGCGTTCTCGGTTTCCAGATACCGGCACGGAAAACAGTTGCGGTGTTTTTTATTTCATGCGCAATTTGAAGCACCTGATCGGGTGTTTCTGCACTGCATGGACCTGCGATTAATAAAGGGTTATTGCCCGATAATTCTTTAAACCACAAAGCTTTTTCGTTCACTTTTGTCATATTACAAATTTACAGATATTTCGGTTACTTTTTAGAATTCTCTATACGAAGTTGTTCTTATTTCTATTTTTAAAAAGAAATGTATCTAAAAAAAATTCATGCTTTGTTTTTGAAAAATAATTACATTTGTGAAAAACAGTACGTGCATGTCAATCGAAGTACAAAATATCTCTAAAAACTACGGAACGCAAAAGGCGTTGGATGCGCTTTCTTTTACAGTAAATAAAGGCGAAATTGTAGGTTTTTTAGGTCCAAACGGTGCCGGAAAATCTACTTTAATGAAAATTTTAACCACCTATATCGATGCCGATAACGGAACGGCTGTGGTAAACGGATTTAATGTGCGTACGCAACAAAAAGAGGTTCAAAAATCGATTGGTTATTTACCTGAACACAATCCGCTTTATTTAGATTTGTATGTGCGTGAATATTTGGCTTTTAATGCAGATGTTTACAAAGTGGATAAAAAACGTATTGAAGAAGTAATTGCGCTTACCGGACTATCGCCTGAAGCTCACAAAAAAATAGGACAATTATCAAAAGGATACCGCCAACGCGTGGGCTTGGCAACGGCTTTGCTACACGACCCTGAAGTGTTGATTTTAGATGAACCCACGACTGGATTGGATCCAAACCAATTGACAGAAATTCGTGAGTTGATTAAAAACATCGGCAAAAACAAAACGGTTTTTCTATCAACCCATATTATGCAGGAGGTGGAAGCGATTTGTGACCGTGTGCTTATTATTAAAAAAGGGGTGCTTGTGGCCGATAACAAACTGCAACAAATTTTTACCACAGATAATGATCAAGTAATTGAAATTGAATTCGATTTAAAGATTGAAGAGGAATTTATCAAACGTTTGCCTCATTTAAAGTCTTATAAAAATATTCACGATATGCAGTGGGAGCTAGTTTTTAATGCAGATGCAGACATGCGTGCACAATTATTTGATTTTGCTAAAGAGCTAGATGTGAAAATTTTGTCTATGCAGCTTAAAAATAAAAATCTGGAAACTATTTTTAGAGAAAAAACGATGTAAAAAAATCCCTTTCGGGATTTTTTTTATGAGCCAAACAAACGCTTCCAAAAGCTTGGCTTTGCCTTTGAAGTTTCGCTCTCATTATTTTTATTGGTTGTAATCGGTTCTTGATGAATCACCTTGCGTTCTGCATTATTGATAATGGTATTTGGCGCTAAATTTTCTCGTTTTTCAATTTCTTTAAACTGCTCCATCACTGCTTCTTGATACAACAAAGCACCTTCAGGGTCGCAATTAAACAGATTGGAATAACAAACCGAATCGTTTAAATTCATTGGATTGGGTTCAACAACTTCTGTTGCTTCTAACAATCCTACATTCAACTCTTTAGCAGCTTCTAAAGCTTTTAGAAAAATAGCAATTCTATTATGCGAAAAAAAAGCATCTAATTTACTTTTTACTTCTTCATTTGTATGATAATCATTTAAAAGTGCAACCACATTTTCTTTAGGAATGTAAACCCCTGAAGAATAATTTTGAACAATTCTATTGGCAATTGGATTGTCGAAAGTAAACGGACTAAACTCTTGCCAAGACTTGATGTATTGTTCAAAAAAAGCATCATCATCTATTAAAAATGAAAATGCCGACCCCCGGGTATAAAAATACTTGCTAAAAAATCCTTGAATTACTGCTATGAAATATCCATGCGAAACTTCAAACATTTCTTCTGGTTTAACATTGGTTGCATGTTTTATAGTATCAAGGTATTTTTCTTTGTAAAAATCGTCTAATTGATATTTTTTAGCAACTTCTTCCACTTCGCTAAAATCATTTTCTAAAATTTTAGTAAAGTCAATATCCCAATACCATTCTTTTATTTGGTCTTCGGATATTGGATGATAACTTACATCGTAGCCCATATTGATATTTTTTTTTGCTAAATATACAAATTTTATTTAAACACCAGATTTTCAATACTGAAACACTTCATTTTTATTTTGCAAGTATAAATAGATACTATGATTTGTTATTTCTGCCATTCAAACGCCTGTGATATAAGCAACAAAAAATCCCCAAATGGGGATTTTTATTACTATATTTTATTACTTAGATTTTAGTTTTTCGTTATTTGATCATAACGATTGAATTCCTGAAACAATTCTAATAATTTCATTGTAGCCGAAACCAAATCGTTTGTTTCTAATAAAAATGAAAAATACAATTGACTATTCTTTGGACTTGTTTCGGTGGTTCGAATACGCTCAATTTGTTTTTGAATAGATTCTTCTACATTGGTACTTAGAGTATTTTTGTGTGCTAACGTAATTTCTATTTTAGTAAAATCTTTTGTTTGAAATAACGTATGTACTTCTATAAGCACTTTGTTTAATTCTTGTTCGATGAACTTAATATCTTTGATTTGATTAAATTTCAATTTTTTGTGGTTGTTATCCACATGTGTCATACAGCTTTGAGAAATATATCCTAAAGATTGAATAATATCTTGTAAGTATCCCAAGGTATGAACATAGAATTTACTTGCTTCAACAGATGTATCGTCTAGATGCTTGATAAAATAATAAACATTGTCTTTAAGTTTTTCAATCTCTTTTTCTAACTTTTTAACCTTTTTCTTATTGCGCTTTAACGCAACCAAATCTTGGTGTACTAAACCTTCAATAACTTCTGAATAGATAGAATTTGTATGGTTAATTACCCTTGATATTTGATGAGAACTTTCTGTTATCACTTCTTGAATGGTAACAATATCTTCTTTGCTTAGAAGTTTATCTTCTTCTAATTTTTCTTTCTGTTTTGTTTTGTGCGCTCTATGGCTTCTGTACAAGCTAATTCCTAATACTACTAAAACACCAACAAAAGCAAATGTTTCTCCATAATATAAAAGTGTTGCAATGATAACCGATGTGATAAAAGCCACGATTGCAGTTGCAAACCATCCGCCAATTACATTAAAAACACCTGAAACCCTGTAAACAGCACTTTCTCTATCCCACGCTCTGTCTGCGAACGATGTACCCATTGCTACCATGAAGGTAACGTATGTGGTTGATAAAGGTAATTTTAAAGAAGTTCCTAAAGCAATTAAAATACTAGCAACCATTAAGTTAACCGAAGCGCGAATCATATCGAAAGCTGGTTCTTCCATGCGTTCTTTTTTAGATTTTTTCACTTCTTCTTTAATAAAACGCTGGTCTAATTTCAATTGAAACGATTTAGGAAGCACATAGTTAATCACGTTTCCAAATAGTACTGTTCCACGAACAATAACGCGTGCAATGCCATTTGGAGCAAATTTTTCTTGTCCTTCGCCTTGTCTAGAAAGACTCATTTCGGTTTCTATTACCTTTCGAGCTTTTTTAGAAGTCCACAAGGTGAAAACCATCACTATTCCTGCAAATAACAAATAGTAAAACGGTGCCACGATTTTGTTGTTTGCCAACTCGCTCATCATGTACGAATTAGGATCGGCACCTGCCGATGCAGAGAAAAATTCGTAAGATTGAATAGCAGCAATAGGCACACCAATAAAGTTTACTAAATCGTTACCAGCAAACGCTAATGCTAAGGCAAATGTTCCAATAATAATAATGACTTTAAGTATATTTACTTTGAAAACTGTCATTAAAAATTGAGAAATTATCGTCCAGCCTACAAAACAAATTCCTAAAATCAATAGTTGATTTCCTTTAATAAAACTAAGCGTTTCTTTATCGATAAACGAAACACCTTTTAAACCTTTTATAAGGATAAAGAAGGAAATAAACGAAATGGCGAATCCACCAAACAGCGCTCCAAATTTTCGGATGCGATCTGCCGATTGAAAGGTAAAAATAAGTCGTGAGAAATACTGCACAATACTTCCCAACAAAAAAGAAAGCAAAACCGAGAGTAAAATACTTATGACAATTTCTGATGCTTTATCTGTATTTATATAGGAGCCTAAGGTGCTTAACGAATCATCTATCGCCAAAATCTTAATTACCCCTAAACATACAGCCGCACCCAGCAATTCAAACACAATAGATACCGTTGTGGAAGTGGGTAAACCTAATGAATTGAATACATCTAACAGCAAGATGTCTGAAACCATGACGGCGAGAAATATAATCATCACCTCATGAAAAGAAAACATGGAAGGATTGTAAATACCGCTTCTGGCGATTTCCATCATTCCACTTGAAAAAATTGCACCAAACAATATTCCTATCGATGCTACAATCATGGCTGTTTTAAAAGATACCGCTTTAGATCCTAAAGCAGAATTTAAAAAGTTAACAGCGTCATTACTTACTCCTACCGCAATATCTATAACTGCTAAAACTGCAAGAGCAACCAACATAATAATATAAATCTGTTCCATTTATTTTGGATTGCTAATTTTGATGCAAACTTCTTATTATTTTTAATACCGTATGTTAAGTAAACATTATCAATTAAATAAATAATCGTAAATTTTCACTATTATTTGTAATATACATTTCCTGTGTATAAACGTTCTATTTTTACGGTATCGGGCTTGTTGTACACATAAATATTTCCAACAGATGCAATGGTTCCTTCTAATTTATTTTTTGCAACAACATGAATATTTTGGTTGCTGCGGTGATAGGTTTGAACGGTTTTGGCATACAACAATTTAGCGTCAACTGAGCCGTTTGCACCGTATAATTTCACATCCAAAACATTGGTTTTGCCTTTTAAAATAAAATTACCAACCTGATTATCTTCTACCGTTACTGAATTGTTATTTACTTTTAAATCAAAGTTGGTTGATGCACTTTCTTCGTTTGGAATACTTGTTAGCAAATACAAATTTGGATAGCGCAAGGTATCTTTTGAAACCACATGGAACTGCGTACGCGAATTGATTCTCTTCAAAATGGGCGTGTAAATTTTTAAAACTGCGGTTTCATAACTTTTAAGCATTTGGCACGAAACTTCGTTTTTTATAGTAAGAACAGAATCATTTACAGAAAAAGAAAGCGCATCTATTCTATTTTCAAAGGATTCAATTTGCATTTTAAAACTGCTGTCTGGAATAATTTCCACCGAAACATTCATGGGAATATCAAGCGTATGAAATCCTGACAACTGATGTTCTTGAGAAACGGCATTTCCTTTTTTTGAAAAACACGCATCCTCACCGGCACAGGCAGTCACTATCAACAATAATAAAACGATACTTTTTTTCATAATTCTACTTTTATTTCCACAGATGCACAGATTTTCTTTTAACCACAGATTTAAGAAACTTTAAACCTTAAACTTTAAACCTTAAACTTTAAACATCAAATTACAACTTATACCCCACTCCAACTTCAAAAGCTTCGGCTTTCGCAAAATGGGTTTTTAACGACATGATGCCAAAAACGTTTGGAGTGACATAATAGCGCAATCCCAAACGTTGATAAAATGCAGTATTCTTCTTGTATTCATCGTGCACGTAATAACCAATGTTTCCTTCGGCGGTTAGTTTGTTCAAATACCATTCATAGCCCACAAAAAGCCCCACACGTTTCCAATCGGTGTTTTTATCCATTCCTTCTTCAGGAAAAGATGTGGCCAAAAACGGAATCAATTCTTTCATTGACTGCGACAAAAAAACATCTACACCTAACTGTGCAGCTCCATAATTATTCAACGGTTTTTCAAAAATGGCTGCAATATGATAAAAAGGCTTTTGTCCCATGCCAATTATGTGGCTTTCGTTTACACCCGTTCTAAAAAGTAAATTGTATCTAAAATTTTGTGGATGATTTACAAAATTGTTGGGCTTGGTGATCTCGTCTTCAGCCGAAAAGTGATAGGTTAAGCCCACATTCAACCCCAAAGTATTGGTGCTTGTGTTGGGTGATTTAATGGTGGCGTTTGAATGATGCACAAACAAAAAACCAGCATTGATACCTATATTGTTCCAAATGCGAGGTTGGTCATAACTCAACATAAAATAGGTCGAGGGCATGAATTTGGAACCATAAGCCACATTGCGAAAATTGGTTTCCTTGTTGTAAGGATTGGTAGCATAAGCCACACCCTGCCCTACGCGAAACTGTAATCTTCGTTGAAAAAAGTAGAAATTATAATGCCCGTAGAAGCCATACAAATCGCCCAAAGTTTCGTTGTGATTGTTTTGAGTGTGAAACGAAAAACCCACTTCTGGAAAACGATAGGTGTGATGCCACTCTTTAGAGCCATTTACCCGATGATTCAATGAAAACAAGTAACCGGTTGGTTTATTGGTAATTAAATGTTGAATATTGTTGCTGTGTGGCAAAATAGCACCTTTGTAGGTTTGTAACGATACGCTCCAATTTTCTTGACCATTTGCTGAAAAAAAAGTCGATAAGAAAACCAGCACACAAATGGTAAATTGCAACCTCAGCAGTATTTTCATCTTAAAACAAACCATTAATTTCGGCATCGATTCTATTAATGATTGCTCCCAAATCTTCCGGATTATCTACAAAATTTATCGGATCTACATCAATAATCAACAATTTACCTTTGGTATAACTTTTAATCCAATCTTCGTAGCGCTCGTTGAGTTTATTTAAATAATCAATCGAGATGGAATTTTCGTATTCGCGGCCACGTTTGTGAATTTGTCCCACCAAATTAGGAATGGAGCTGCGCAGGTAAATCAATAAATCAGGTGCGCCAACCAAGCCTTCCATCAATTCAAATAATTGTTTGTAATTATCAAAATCGCGGTTCGACATTAAGCCCATGGCATGTAAATTCGGAGCAAAAATATGCGCATCTTCGTAGATGGTTCTGTCTTGAATGGTATTTTTTCCACTAGATTTCATTGCCAAAACCTGACGAAATCGACTGTTTAAGAAATAAATCTGCAAATTGAACGACCAACGATCCATTGAATGATAAAAATCGTCTAAGTAAGGATTATCAACCACATCTTCATAATGCGGTTCCCATTTGTAATGTTTGGCCAACAACTTGGTTAAAGTTGTTTTTCCGGCACCAATATTTCCGGCAATTGCAACTTGCATATTTTCTTAATTTATTTGGTATAAATACAATGTATCAGCAGTAAAAACGCTTAAACTTTTGGTATTGAAAATCGCCCATTCAGCGGCTGTTTCTACATTTGATAAATGTTCGGTTTCGTTCTTCTTTGTGTGGAACAAAAATAATTTATTGTTTAATACATAGACCAATAAATCGCCATTAATTGCTAACAATTGGGCTTTTTTAGGTAATTTTTGTTCTTTAATCAATTTTCCATAAATATCAATTCCGTAAACCACATCATCTATTTGCCAATAAGCAAAATTGCCCGAAGTAGTTAGAAATGAATAGTTGGTGATGGGGTTACTCACAAACTGCGGCTGTTCTTGTTGGTTTGATATCATGCACCAGCGTTTGGAGATTCCATCAAAAATCCAAATTGCTGTTTGAGCGGTTAAGGCAGCATAAACGGCATCGATTTCAGGAAAACGCTCGTTTAAAACAATTTTGTCTTTAACGCTTAATTGATTGTCTAACAAAATCACTTGCTGAGTGTTTTTATAAAAAACCAATTGCTGCAACGGATTTCGTTCATCATATTGTGCTATTTGTCCTAAAAAAGGATCTTTAAAAGTAAATGTTTGTAAGGGTGTTTCTTTGGCAATTTCATCGGATACAATGGATGATGTATCACCCAAATGGTTCAAAGCATAATACGTTAAATTAGGTGGCTTGGGCAAGGCAACCTTAAACGTAGCCATTTGTGCATGAAGCACATAGGCGTGGAGAAAAACAAAAAAAGCAGTGAGTATTTTTTTCATTTTTTTATTCGTTTCTGTATAATACACACGTTTTAAGTAAATTATTATCAATCAATAATGGATGTTCAAATTCATATTGTTTCTTCAATCCAATTTTTTCCATTATATGTTCAGACTTTACATTTATTTTCGGTGCAACAGCATATATTTTGCTTATTTTTAGGTTGTTCAATGCATAATCAAGACACTTTTTAGCACCTTCAGTAGCAAAACCTTTATTCCATTCTTTGCGATCAATTCTCCATCCAATATCAACACATGGTGTAAAATCTGCCTTGTAAGTTTGTTCAGAAATACCTATAAAACCAATAAATTCATTATTTGCAAGTTTATCAACAGCAAAATAGCAAAACCCCTTTTCTTGAAATTGATCCTTCATTCTTTCGATGAATAAAATTGTTTCTGCTTTTGTAGGTAAACTAGGAAAAAATTCCATTACCTCTCTATCAGAATTTATTTTAAACAATTTGTCAATATCATTGCTTTTCCAATTTCTAAAACCAAGGCGATCTGATGTAAATAAATACGTTACTACTCCATCCATCTTCAACAAAATTTACCTTTGATAAACAATTATCGTAAAATCAAACTCGTTTTTTTCATCGGCTTGATGTCTTTTTTCAGAGATAATTTCCCAATCAGATGTTATTTCGGGAAAAAACGCATCAGCATCTTTAAACTCGGCATCTACGTGGGTAATTACCAATTCATTAGCGATACCAATTGTTTCTTTATAAATTTCGCCCCCGCCAATTACATACACCATTTTTTGATTTTGCTGTTGTGCAAAAACCAAAGCGTCTTTAACAGAAGCAAAGGCAAAACAATGATCCGGAACAGTATAATTTTTCTGTCTGGTAACGATTAAATGCGTGCGGTTAGGCAAAGGTTTAGGAAACGATTCAAAGGTTTTTCTTCCCATTAAAATAAAATGATCGCTTGTGGTTTCCTTAAAATGCTTAAAATCGGCCGGTAAATGCCAAAGCAGTTGGTTGTTTTTTCCAATTGCATGGTTTTGGGCAATGGCAGCAATTAAACTTATTTTCATTTTTTTATTTTTTATGGAATGATTTTGCACAAGTTTATACAGAAACTTGTCCTTTAATTGCCGGATGCGGGTCGTAATCAACCAAAGTGAAATCTTCAAATTTAAAGTCGAAAATATCTTTTATTTCTGGATTTAAGATCATTTTTGGCAACGGACGTGGTGCTCTTGACAATTGTAATTCAACTTGTTCAAAATGATTATTGTAGATGTGCGCATCGCCAAAGGTGTGAATAAAATCGCCATAACCCAACCCACAAACTTGAGCCACCATCATGGTAAACAACGCATAAGATGCAATATTAAACGGAACCCCTAAGAAAATATCTGCCGAACGCTGATACAATTGGCACGACAATTTTCCATCGGCAACATAAAACTGAAAAAAAGCATGACACGGAGGCAAAGCTGCTTTTCCGTTGGCAACATTTTCTTCAAAAGATACAGATGTATCAGGCAAAACCGACGGATTCCATGCCGAAATCAACATTCTGCGGCTGTTTGGATTGGTTTTTAAGGTGTGAATTAATTCTTTAATTTGATCTATTTCTTCGCCGTTCCAATTGCGCCATTGATAGCCATAAATAGGTCCTAAATCGCCGTTTTCATTGGCCCATTCATCCCAAATACGCACGCCATTTTCTTTTAAATAACCAATATTGGTGTCGCCATTTAAAAACCAAAGCAATTCATGAATGATTGATTTTAAATGTACTTTTTTGGTGGTAACCAATGGAAAGCCTTCTTCTAAATTGAAACGCATTTGGTATCCAAAAACGCTTTTTGTTCCGGTGCCTGTTCTATCGCCTTTTTGAACGCCGTTCTCTAAAACGTATTTTATTAAATCTAAATATTGTTGCATAATTACAGGTTTCTTTTTGATAATTCATCGCGCAAGCGAGCGGCTTTTTCGTAATCTTCGTTCAAAACAGCCATTTCTAACAAATCGTTTAATTCTTGCACCGACAAAGAGGCAAATTCACTTGCTTTTTCGTTGGGTACCAAATTTAGAAATTCATCAATCGCATCGTTTAACGATTCGTCGTTCGAATCATCGTTATCGAAATCATCGTCTTCATCATCAAAATCTTCCTCTTCATTATGATCTGCTTCTTCTTGTTCACGCAGATAAATTCCTGCTTTGTCTAATATATTTTGATAGGTGAAAATAGGCGCATCAAAACGCAATGCCAGTGAAATAGCGTCAGAGGTGCGCGCATCAATGATTTCTTCGATACCGTCGCGTTCGCAAATAATGCTTGAGAAGAAAACACCATCTACCAATTTGTGAATAATTACCTGCTTTACAACGATATCAAATCGGTCGCAAAAGGTTTTAAACAAATCGTGTGTTAAAGGGCGTGGAGGTTTCAAATCTTCTTCAATGGCAATTGCTATCGCCTGCGCTTCAAACGCACCGATTACGATGGGAAGTTTACGCGCGCCATTTACTTCATTCAAAATCAAAGCATAAGCTCCGTTTTGGGTGTGACTGTATGAAATTCCTTTTATTGTTAATTGTACTAAACTCATGTTGATAAAAATAGCCAAAAAAATGCTGTTTCGCAAAGATACATTTTAAATTTTAATGGGGTTTGGTTTTGCTCTTTTTTATGTATGAACAACCATCCGCCTTATCTAACTGATTTTTTTAAATGAACAATATAGCTACCGTATGCCCTTGTAAACAAACACATCACCATTCCATTCATAAATTAAATTTTTGTTGGTTACATTTTGTTGTTCATCGACTAAAGCAATTTTTAGCATGTTATTTTCCAACGTAATTAATTCAACCGGACGTTCAGGTCTATCCACTACACTAAAAAAATCAAATTCTACATGAATGTGTTCTAATGTATCGGTCTTAGTTTTAAAGACAGCAGCAGGCTCTAGATTTTCTGAATTTATTTTATACGCATTTATATGTTGCACGGAATATTTACTGGAAAGTACACTTTTTGAAATAATTAAATAAATTGGTTCTTTAGCGCTGTTTTGAACCGTGTAAATCTTTGAAAAGAATGCTTGCGGATCGTTTGAAGCCAAATGTTCTTTTGCAATGATCGTTCCGTTTGTACTAAATTGATAAATTTGATTGTAAAACCGCATAGTTCCACCTAAATTGTTATCCCAACTGTAAACTTTAAGATTATTATCGGTAGATGTTGCCATTTTCAAAGCATTTTCTTTCTGCAATTTTTTAAAAGGATAATACAATGTGTTTTTATTGTTTTTGATTAAATAGATTAGCGAATCGGTAAACTTTTTACTGCTAATTGCAAGTAAGCTGTCGTTGCGAACATTGCCCATTGCATTGGAAATATCATTATGAATTTTTAATAGTTTACCTTCTTCTCCAGATAAATCAATGTCGTTAGTTTTCCCAACTGTTTTGTTGTCTTCTGTCGAAGAAATTGTTGTGGTTTTAGTTTCGCCTGTTTTTTTGTTACAAGCAAAAATTAATAAAGTCAGTAATAAATAATAGGTCTTTTTCATAGTTAAATCTAAATTCTCTAATATAAAAGTCATTTTCGTATATAGTAAAGATAACTTATTCAAAAAGTAAACAAGGAAGTAACATTAAAAATTTAAGAAATAATTTATATGCATGCATAGTATTTTTATTCTAATTTTTTTTATCTTCGTAGCTCATTAAGAATAAATCTCATAAAACAAAAAATAAATGAAAATATTAGTTTGCATCAGCCATGTGCCTGATACTACTGCAAAGATTAATTTCACAAACGGTGATACAGAATTTGATACAAACGGTGTTCAATTTGTAATTAACCCAAACGATGAATTTGGTTTAACGCGTGCCATTTGGTTTAAAGAAAAACAAGGTGCTCATGTAACCGTTGTAAATGTGGGTGGCGCTGAAACAGAGGCTACTATTCGCAAAGCATTGGCTATTGGTGCCGATGAAGCAATTCGTGTAAACGCAGTTCCAACCGATGGCTTTGCAGTTGCAAAACAGCTAGCAGAGGTTGTAAAAGCGGGTAATTACGATGTAGTTATTTGTGGAAAAGAATCGTTAGATTACAACGGAGGAATGGTTCCGGGAATGTTGGCGTCTATGTTGGGATACAATTTTGTGAACTCATGCGTTGGTGTAGAAGTTGAAGGATCTAATGCCACGTTGATTCGCGAAATTGATGGTGGAAAAGAAACCTTAACCACAAACTTACCATTGGTAATTGGCGGACAAAAAGGGATTGTGGAAGAAAAAGATTTACGAATTCCAAACATGCGCGGAATCATGACGGCTCGTACTAAAGCTTTAAACGTTATGGAACCAGTTGCTGCAGATGCAAAAACAAAAGCGGTGAAGTTTGAAAAACCAGCTCCTAAATCGGCAGTAAAATTAATTAGCCCTGATAATTTAGATGAGTTGATTAACTTATTACACAACGAAGCAAAAGTAATCTAATTCTAAAAATCCAATTAAAATTTAAAAAGTATGTCAGTTTTAATATATACAGAGTTTGCAGAAGGAAAATTTAAAAAAGTAGCTTTAGAATTAGCTTCTTATGCAAAAAAAGTAGCAGAATCATTAGGAACAACCGTTACGGCAGTAACTGTTAACGCAGGTGATGTTTCCGAATTAGGAAAATACGGTGTAGATAAAGTTTTAAAAGTAACCGATAGCAAATTAGACAAGTTCAATGCAAAGGCGTATGCCGATGTGGTAAAACAAGCTGCACAAAAAGAAGGGTCAAAAGTAGTGCTTTTATCATCTACAACCGATTCTTTATATTTAGCACCAATCGTTGCAGTTGGTTTAGACGCTGGATATGCATCAAATGTGGTAGCATTACCTGTTTCAACAAGTCCATTCCAAGTTAAGCGCAATGCTTTTTCTAGCAAAGGATTTAACGTTACAGAACTCACATCAGACGTAAAAGTATTGGCATTGGCTAAAAACTCATTTGGTTTAGCAGAAGCTTCGGGTGCAGCAGCTACAGAAGATTTTGCTGTAACATTGAACGATGCCGACTTTAATATCCACATTCAAAACCAAGAAAAAGCATCCGGACAAGTTTCTATTGCCGATGCAGAAATCGTTGTTTCTGGTGGTCGTGGTTTAAAAGGTCCAGAAAACTGGGGAATGATTGAAGAATTGGCAGGTGTTTTAGGTGCAGCAACCGCTTGTTCAAAACCTGTTTCAGATTTAGATTGGAGACCGCACTCTGAACACGTGGGGCAAACTGGAAAACCGGTAGCATCAAACTTATACATTGCAGTTGGTATTTCTGGTGCCATTCAGCACATTGCAGGTATCAACGCTTCAAAAGTAAAAGTAGTAATCAATTCAGATCCAGAAGCACCTTTCTTTAAAGTAGCTGACTACGGAATTGTTGGCGATGCGTTTCAAATCGTACCAGAATTGACTAAAAAATTAAAAGAATTTAAAGCGAATAACAACTAACATTTGCTTTAAATATCATATTCAAACAGCCGTTTTTTACGGCTGTTTTTTTGTGTTGAAAAACACATACTAATTTTTATAACAACGCAAGCTTTTGCAAAGTTTGTAAAAACCTTATTACTCCATCAACTGCTTTTTATATTTATTAATGTGTTCTAATATTTCAGGTTCTGGTTTGGGGTACGAAATGTCTTTATAATTTTTTAAGGTTTCATAAATAATTTTAGCAACTAGTAACCTACTCACATCTTTGTTGTCGCTTGGAATGATATACCACGGTGCTTTTTTATGACTGGTATTTTTCAAAACTTCTTCATAACAGAATTGATATTTTTGCCATTGTTCGCGCTCTTTTAAATCGACTGGTGAAAACTTCCATTGATGATGGGGTTTTTCTATTCGCTTTAACAATCGATTCTTTTGTTCCTCTTTGCTTAAATGCAAGAAAAACTTCAAGATAATGGTTCCATTATCGGCCCAAAATTTTTCAAATTGAACCATTTGTTTCATGCGATTGTTCCAAAAATCATCAGATAATTCATCTAATTTAATCTTTGGATTGCGTTCGTTCAATAAATATTCAGGATGCACCCTTGTTACCAAAACATTCTCGTATTGCGTGCGGTTAAAAACTGTAAATTTTCCTTTTTCTGGTAATTTTATATAATGCCGCCACATAAAATCATGCTGCAATTCTCTGTAAGATGGTGTTTTAAAACTTTCTACCACTACCCCACGCGCATTGAATCCTTTAAAAACTTCTCGAATCATGCTGTCTTTTCCGGCAGTGTCCATACCTTGAAAACAAATCAATACCGCATATTGATCGTGTGCATACATCATATCTTGTATTTCGGCAATCTTTTTTCGATACTTTTTTAGCTCTTTTTTTATCGCAAGTGGGTCTAAGCCTGTCACATAATTGGTTGAAATATCGTCTAACTTTAAATTTTCTGGAACTTTAAAATAATTTCGCTTCATATTGATACTTTTTATCTAATTTAGAGAAATATTTAGTAGAAATGAAAAAATATTTGCTTTCCACTTGGTTAAAAATTTCTGGAATTGTGGCTGCGTCTGCAATCGGGTATGAAAATAACCAATTACTCTTAGTTTCTGACAACAGTAATGCCTTGTATCATTATTTTATAGAAAATGATTCGCTGGCGACTTACAGTTTAGATGCACAAACAGCGGTTCATCAAATGCCTAAATCTGAAAAATATGATTTAGAAGCGTTTACAATTGTTGATAATTCATGGTATGCGTTTGGTTCGGGCTCAAAAGAAAACAGAACAAATGGTTTTATGTTTAACAAATTTTCTAAGTTTTCCACACCGATAGATTTAACTGGACTGTATGATGAAATGAAAAGTTTTTCTGAATTGACTACAGCTGATTTTAATATAGAAGCGGTGGTTACTTACAAAGAAGATTGGCTTTTTTTGAACCGCGGAAATGGACCAAAAAATGCCAACTATATTTTTGTGGTACAAGGAAAAAATTTAACCGATGAGTATAATATTTACTATTTTGAATTTGATTTGCCAAAGGTAAACAATGTGCAGACAGGCTTTTCGGGCGGTACCGTTATCAATAACACGCTTTATTTCACTGCCACTGCAGAAGACAAAAAATCGACTTATGAAGACGGTGCGATACAAGGAAGTATTTTTGGCGCGATTGATTTGAAAAAAATGCAATTGCTTTTTACAGAAAAAATCAGTGATATTAACAAATTTGAAGGTATTACTGTTTTAGAACACAATAAAAAAGAAGTTGTTTTTGCTTTGTGCGAAGATGCCGACGATGCTAAAAATAAAGAAGCAATTGTTTACAAGTTACAAGTTTCTTTAAAAAGAAAAATAAAATAAGCAGTCTTTCAACTGCTTATTTTTCTTTAATGGTTTTAAACGTGGGAGTGGGAACACTCGCCCAATTTTCACCTGTTTTAATACGATATAACTGCATTTCGCTTATTCCAAATTGCTTCGCAATAATGCGCATGCGGGTTTTGCGTTGTGGGTCGTGAATCATTCTTTTAATACGCATTACTTGGGTGGTATCTAGCTTCATCCCTTTTTGCGTTAAACGTTTGGTTTCAATACGCTTCACATGCCCTTCTTTCACATTGGGATTTATGCGCTGATGGGCATATTTCTCTTTTTCGGTTACCCATTTTAAATTGGTATAATGATCGTTTGCATTGTCAAAATCTAAATGAATAACATGCGAATGCTTTTCTGAAGGTTTGTGTACAAAAGCCTCTGCAACTGCGCGCGAAAGCATCACATGTTTATGTGCATAGGTTTTGTCTTCTTTGCGCACTTTGTATCTAAAAATGCGGAGGTTATTGGTTACATTAGGTTTTAATAGATTGCCGTCTTTAAACGTTTCTTTGTAACTTATTAATCTACCAAAGTTTGAAACCGCATATCGCAAGCGCTTCTCTACTCCCAAATCTAATTGCGTAAAAACTTCACCAGGGTATAAAACTAACATAATAATTTAATTATCTATATTTTAAGTATATGTGAAAAGATAATTTTTTGGCTAAAATGTAAGTGTTCTTATTTTTAAAGGTATAGCAAATATATGTTATTATTTTATTTCTAGCTTTCTTTTACAATATTATTTTTAACTAAATAAGTGTTAATTTTTTCGGGCGATGTGAAGGGTGCAAAGCGCTTTAAGGGTTTTCCGTTTGCATCGATTAAAAACTTAGTAAAATTCCATTTTACAGCATTGGTTATAAACCCTGGCAAAACTTTCTTGAGATACTTAAAAATTGGATGTGCATTTTTTCCGTTTACCAGAACTTTTTCAAAAACGGGAAACGATACACCATAATTTATCAAACAGTTATTTTTTATAGAAGATGCATCGCCTGGTTCTTGATTATTAAACTGATTGCACGGAAAAGCCAATACAACCAGTCCTTGATCTTTATATTTTTGATACAACTTTTCTAAACCTTCGTACTGAGGTGTGAAACCACATTTGCTGGCTGTATTAACAATTAACAGCGTTTTGTTTTGAAAATCACTAAAATCGATTTCTTTGCCCTGAAGCGTTTTTGCTTTGTATTGATAGATACTCATTGATGGTTTAATTAATAAAAAAATGCATCATTGCTGATGCACTTTTGTGGTTATTTTTTTAAATGTGTCATAAAATAATCGGCAATTTTTGCATTCAAATGAATACGGTCTCTTCCAGAAACATTGTGTTCATGGGTTGGATACAAGAAATAATCCACTTGTTTGCCTTCCTTGATACACTTTTCAATAAACTCCATACTGTGTTGTTGCACCACCACCGGATCTTGCGCTCCATGAATCATCAACAGCCTGCCCTTTAAATTTTTTACTTTGTTCAAGGTTGATGTTTTTTCGTAGCCTTCTGGGTTTTCTTCCGGCATATCCATATAGCGTTCGCCATACATTACTTCGTACCATTTCCAATCGATTACGGGACCGCCGGCAACTCCCACTTTAAATGTATCGGGATAGTTCAACATTAAACTTGTGGTCATAAAACCACCGAACGACCAGCCATAAACCCCAATTCGGTCAGCATCCACAAACTTTTTCGATTTCAAAAATTTCACACCTTCCATTTGATCTGCCATCTCATTCTGACCCAATTGTCGGTGAATTACATGTTCAAAATCACGTCCGCGGTTTTCGCTTCCTCTATTATCCAACGTAAACACTACAAAACCTTGTTGTGCCATATAGTAATCAAATCCGCCTGCACCGCCACCAAAACGATTGGTAACCAATTGCGCATGTGGTCCGCCGTAAACATATACCATCACAGGATATTTTTCGTTTTCATTGAAATTTACCGGATATAACAACCTTCCGTTCAAATCGGTTTTTCCGTCTGCTGCTTTTATAGTAACCATTTCTACTTTCGGCAAAACGGTTTTTCCTTCATACGGATTGCTAGCGTTTAACAATTCTATAGTTTTCTTTCCATTTATATGCTTCAACGACACATGATTTGGAGTGGTTAAATTGGTATATTGCGAATAATACCAGGTTTTTTCAGGGTTCATTTCCACTGTATAGGTAGCAGATGTTTTGGTAACAGCTTGTGTTTTTCCTGATTTTAAATCAACTTTATAAAGCAATTTATCCATTCCTTTATTTGCCGTTCCCATATAATAAATTTCTTTAGGCGACACATTCACAAAGTCTTTAAAAACCACATCGTTATACACATAGCTGTTCAATTGCTTACCGTTGATATCATATCTAAACATGTGGCGGTAACCGTCTTTTTCAGAAATGTAGATAAATTCTTTATCGTTTAAAAATTTCAGTGGTGTGTTGGGTTCCACATACGTTTTGCTCTTTTCTTCAAACAATAATTTATCAAAATTACCAGAAGCAGCGTTGTATCTTTGTAATTTTAAATGATCTTGACCGCGATTTAAAACACCCACATAGACCATTTCGCTGTTTGGTGACCAAGTAGGCATTGTTAAGAACTGTTCTTTATCGCCCTCGATATTTATTTTTTTGGTGGTTTTTGTATCGATGTTATAAATGTGCAAAGAAACCTCTTCAGATTTCATTCCGGCCATTGGATATTTAATGGGATTTTCTTCGGCTATGCGGGTTCCAAAATCGATGAGTGGATAATCTTTCACCATACGTTCATCTTTTTTATAGAACATTATTTTTTTTCCATCTGGACTGATCCACATCCCTCTGTCAATTCCAAATTCGTTTCTATGTGTATTGCTGCTTCCGTTTACCACATGCTCGGGGTCGTTTGTAACTTTAACCACGGCACCATTGTCAAAAACCAATTCAATATTATTTTTATTCAAATAAGCGATATAGTTTTTATTAGGAGAGATGATTTCTTCTGTTGCTTCTGCATTAATTTTTATGGTTTTATCAATATTTTTAGTATGAATATTGTACACCACATAATATTTATCATTTTCGCCTTGATAAGTAAACGACAGTTGGTTTTCATTTTCCCAATGATAATCAAAAGGAATGGTTCGCAAACTCACTTTTTCGTTAATTGCTCGGCCCACTGCCGTTTCTAAATCGGACGTTGTAATAAAATTTTCAACCACTTTATCATTCGTAGATTTTGCAGTCAAAGCTTTAAAAGAAGCATCGATAAAGGTTATTTCATTATTTGTTCGCCATTGAGCACCGTAGATCGATTGGGTTGCTAAACCTCTTTGAAACGGCATTGTAGCGTCTTCTATCGTTAAATTATTTTGTGCTTGGGCAAAAAAACCTGCAAGCATAAAAGCAAAAAGGGAAATTTTCTTCATAAAAAAAGTATTTGTGCTAATGTAGTATTTCTATTAAAATTGGGCAAAAAAATGTTTTATTAAAGTAATTTTTGCAATTGGCGTTCTAAGTCGGCTAAGTTTTTAAAATATTCAAAATCTAATTCCATCTTTTGCTTTTTCAGCAATTGTATGATATTCGATATGATATCCAACGGATCGGCTTCTACACCTTCCATTTGGTCATTAAAATTAATCCCAACAATAAAACTTTCATTATAAATATTTACTAAATAATCTTCAATAAAAGTGGTAAGACATATTTCTTGGAGCGTATAATCTCGCCAAATATCAACACAACAAGCTTTAGCCAAATCTTCGTTATCCCAAAAACAAACCACATTCACAGGTTCATTTGCATTATTTTTGAATAACAGCGATTGTGAAATAGCTATTTCGTTTTTATGCTCAATAATAAAAACCTTATTATTTTGAACAATTTGGTTTAAAAAATCTTCAATCATTTTCGCTTCCATTAAATTACAAATTTACCATCGCTCATAACCAATTTTCTATCGGCTAAATTTGCCAATTCTTCATTGTGGGTAACAATTACAAATGTTTGTCCGAAATTATCGCGCAGTTTAAAAAAAAGTTCATGTAAATTTTCAGCTGAAGTAGTGTCTAAATTACCCGATGGTTCATCTGCAAAAATCACTGCCGGTTGATTGATTAATGCACGTGCCACAGCTACTCGTTGCTGCTCACCACCCGACAATTCAGAGGGGAAATGATTTATTCTGTGACTTAAACCTAGATAATCAAGCAATTTTTTAGCCTCGTGCACTGCTTCTTCTTTCGATTTACCAGCAATAAACGCCGGAATACACACATTTTCTATTGCTGTAAATTCAGGCAGTAATTGATGAAACTGAAAAATAAAACCCAAATTTTTATTTCTAAATGCAGCCAATTGTTGGTTTCTTAACTTTAAAACATTGGTGTTGTTAATCATAAGTTTGGCATTTGTGTCTTTCTCAGGAAAATCTAAAACGCCCAAAATTTGCAACAAAGTAGTTTTTCCGGCACCCGAAGCTCCAACAATAGCCACAACCTCGCCTTTATTTATTTCGATTGAAACATTTTTTAAAACTTGTAAACCATTAAATTGTTTACTGATATTTTCAGCTTTAATCATATTCATGTATTTACCAACGAAATTAATTAAACTTTTAGTTAAATAATATTATTAACCATTTTTTTAATCGTAACTTTAAAATTAAATTGTAAATTTTATTGATTATGACAGTAGTAAAAGAACAAACAGCAATTTTTGCAAATGGATGTTTTTGGTGTTCTGAGGCCATTTTTCAGAAAATTAACGGAGTTAAAGAAGTGCTGCCCGGTTATATTGGTGGAACAACTGAAAACCCAACTTATGAAGAAGTTTGCACAGGCCAAACCAATCACGCCGAAGCTATTAAGATTGTTTTTAATGAAGAATTGGTATCTTATCAAGAGTTATTAGAAGTTTTTTTTGCTACCCACGACCCTACTACGCTGAACAGACAAGGAAATGATATAGGAACCCAATACCGAAGTGAAATTTTTTACACCAATGGAAGTCAAAAAGAACAGGCAATGTTGTTCGTAAAAATTTTAAACGAGGAAAATATATTCGAAAAGAAAGTAGTGACAAAAGTTTCCAAAGCCGACACGTTTTATTTGGCTGAAAATTACCACCAAAATTATTTTAACAACAATCCCGAAAAAAGTTATTGTGCAATGGTTGTGTCACCAAAGGTAAAAAAATTCGAGAAATTTTTTCAAGAACATATTACTAAATAATTTGGCATATTGTTTGTTTAATATCAGTAAATTAAATAAAAATTTGAAATGAATGAAATTGTAATTAAACCTGAAGCAATCACAACTGATAAGCAAAAATATCGTTTGCTATTTTTGGGATTGTTGTTTGATTTTATTGGAACTTTATCGTTTACGATTCCTTTTTTAGGCGAGTTTACAGATGTGATTTGGGCGCCCATATCGGCTATTTTACTAAAAACCTTGTACAAAGGAACCATAGGTACTATTGGCGGTATGGTTTCTTTCGTAGAAGAGATTTTACCCGGTCTTGATTTCGTACCTACCTTTACACTCACTTGGTTGTACACTTATGTGTTTAAAAAACAGTAATTGAAGTTTTATTTTGTTTATTGATATAAAAAAAGAGCCGCAAAAAGGGCTCTTTTAATTTTTAATATAAACTTGGATATTGTTCAGGATTAGCCTCGTTCATAATGGCATATACTTTTTCAAATACATCTTCCGCTGATGGCTTCGAAAAATAATCGCCATCGGTTCCATAAGCAGGGCGATGCGCTTTTGCTGACAAAGTTTC
Organism: Paenimyroides aestuarii; assembly: GCF_024628805.1. Classification (NCBI taxonomy): domain Bacteria; kingdom Pseudomonadati; phylum Bacteroidota; class Flavobacteriia; order Flavobacteriales; family Flavobacteriaceae; genus Paenimyroides; species Paenimyroides aestuarii. Next base: position 2,769,194 of record NZ_CP102382.1, read on the forward strand.
CGGCTTACTGTCTAAAAACTTGTAGCCTTCTTGCTCATCAACAATTTGCTGTAAGATATAAGCCGAAGCTCCACCCGGAACATCTTCATCAACCACTAATAATCGATTTGTTTTCTGAAGCGATTTTACGCAATCGTGGTTTCTGTCAAATGGCAGTAATGACTGTGCATCAATGATTTCTACATCAATACCCATTTCTAACAATTCTTTTGCAGCTTGCTCCACAATTCGCAAGGTGGATCCGTATGAAACTATGGTTAAATCTTTTCCTTCTTTAATGGTTTCAACCACGCCAATAGGGGTTCTAAAAGCACCTAAATTGGTAGGCATTTTTTCTTTTAAGCGGTAACCGTTTAAACATTCAATAACCAATGCTGGCTCATCGGATTGCAACAAGGTATTGTAAAAACCAGCAGCTTTGGTCATATTTCTCGGTACTAAAACATGCATACCACGAATTGCATTAATAATCATTCCCATTGGGGAACCCGAATGCCAAATTCCTTCTAATCGATGGCCGCGTGTACGCACAATTAGTGGCGCTTTTTGTTTACCAGCGGTGCGGTATTGTACGGTAGCTAAATCATCGCTCATGATTTGCAAAGCATACAGCAGATAATCTAAATACTGAATTTCTGCAATTGGTCGTAAACCACGCATAGCCATGCCTATTCCTTGTCCCAAAATAGTGGCTTCGCGAATACCTGCATCTGAAACACGTGTTTCGCCGTATTTTTCTTGTAAACCTTCTAATCCTTGATTTACATCGCCAATATTACCTGAATCTTCACCAAAAATTAATGTTTCGGGATGATTTTCAAATATTTTATCAAAATTATTTCTAATGATTAAACGCGCATCAACCAGTTCAGAATGATCGTCATAAACAGGCGTTACTTCTTCGATATTTTCGGCTTTTTTGGCTGAATGCGACATTAAATGCGAACTAAACTTTGGCTGAATTTCATCTGTATAGTTTTTGATCCAAGCGGCTAATGTGTGTTGGCCCGCTTCACCAATAACCATACGCAAAATTTTGCGTGCAGTTGCTAAAAGTTCTTTGCGAATAGGTTCTTTTATACTGTTTAAATCGGCAATCATTTTTTCAATAAACACTTTGTTTGCCGAAGAAGCTGCTACTGCATTCAAAACTTGTACTAAGGCAGTTCTCTCTTCTTTAATAGGGTTTAGATAAGCTTCCCAAGCTGTTCTTTTGCCTGCTAAAACTTCTTTCTTTAATTCGGCATCTAAAGTGTCTAATTCTTCATTAGTTGCGATATTGTTATCAATCATCCACGAGCGCATTTTAACGATACAGTCAAAATCGCTTTCCCATTGCAAACGGTCTGTTGATTTATAACGTTCGTGCGATCCAGAAGTAGAGTGTCCTTGAGGCTGGGTTAATTCTTTTACGTGAATTAATACCGGTATGTGGTTGGTGCGGGCTATCTGTGCTGCTTTTGCATAAGTGTCAACCAAGGCGGGATAATCCCATCCTGAAACGGTTAATACTTCATATCCATTTGTGTTTTCTTCTTTTTGGAATCCTTTTAAAATTTCAGAAATACTTTCTTTGGTTGTTTGGTGGCGTGCATGTACAGAAATACCATACATATCGTCCCAAACACTCATAACCATTGGCACTTGCAAAACTCCGGCAGCATTGATTGTTTCAAAAAACAAGCCTTCAGAAGTCGATGCATTTCCTATGGTTCCCCAAGCTACTTCATTTCCTTCTACAGAAAATTTTTGTTCTTTATCGGCATTAGGAAATTCACGGTATATTTTTGATGCTTGTGCCAGACCTAGCAAACGAGGCATTTGCCCTGCTGTGGGAGATATATCGGCACTTGAATTTTTTTGTTGGGTAAGGTTTTTCCACTCCCCGTTTTCATCTAAGCTGTGTGTGGCAAAATGTCCGCCCATTTGGCGACCACCAGACATGGGATCATGTACCACATCTGCATGACCATATAATCCGGCAAAAAACTGCTGAATGTTTAAAGCACCAATTGCCATCATAAAAGTTTGATCGCGGTAATAACCTGAACGAAAATCGCCATTTTTAAATGCTTTTGCCATTGCAAGTTGGGGCACTTCTTTTCCATCGCCAAAAATCCCGAATTTTGCTTTTCCGGTTAAAACTTCTTTTCGGCCTAACAAACTACATTCACGCGATATGCGTGCTGTTTTGTAATCGTTTAAAACTTCTTTTTTAAAATCTTCAAAAGTTAAAGCTTCTTTTGTAGCTGCTTGCGTCATAATATATAGGAACTGTTTGAAACAAATTTATTTAATTTACGAAATTAAACAATCAATCACTAAAAAACTAATTTTATAAAAAATTATCGAAACGAATTACTTGTTTTATTGTTGTATTTGTAAAAACCAAAACCGCCTTAAACAAAAAGTTTAAAGCGGTTTTATTATTTGGATCATTTGTATGATGAAAGCGTTTATTCTTCTGAATTTTCTGCTTCTTGTTTTGCTTTAAGTGCTTCTGCACGTTCGCGTTCTGCTGATCCTTTAATGGTATCAACCAAAATAGGTGTTGAAATAAATAGTGATGAATAGGTTCCTACTCCAATTCCCAATAGCATTGCGAACACAAATCCACGGATTGATTCCCCACCAAAGATAAACATGATTAACAATATTAAAATCACGGTTGCAGAAGTGTTGAATGTTCTTGAAAGTGTGGTGTTAATTGATTTGTTTACCACTTCTTCAAAAGATCCTTCCACATCACCTCTAATAAAATCACGAACACGATCGAATACAATTACGGTATCGTTCAATGAATAACCAATTACAGTAAGTAAAGCTGCTACTAGTGATTGATCTACTTCCATGTTAAACGGTGCGAATTTATAAAAGAATGAGTAAACACCTAATACAAACAACACATCGTGTGCCACAGCTACTACCGCACCTAGTGAATATTGCCATCTGCGGAATGAAATTGCTAAGTAAACAAACACTACTAACAATGCACCACCTACAGCCCAGTAAGCATCGGTTTTTACATCTTTTGCCACAGTTGGCCCTACTTTTGATGCTTGTACAATTCCTAAACCACTTCCTGCTGGATGTGTGAATTGATCATAACTTAAATCGGTTTTAAAGTAAGGCTTTAAGTTATCATAAAGTATTTTGTTTACTTCTTGATCTACTTGTGCACTTTCCTCATCGACCTTATATTTGGTAGTAATTTTTAGTTTTGAATCTTTTCCAAAAATTTTAGCTTCTACGTTGCTATCAAAAACTTTTGATAATTTGTTTGAAACAGATGATGCATCCACATCATTATCAAACTGCACTTGGAATGTTCTACCTCCTGTAAAGTCAATTCCATAATTTAATCCGTTTATGAATAAGGTTCCAACACATAACAACATAGTGATTGTGGTGAACACATAAGCGATTTTCTTTTTTCCTAAGAAATCAAAATTGATATTTGTAAACCAATTTTTAGTGATTTTTGTACTAAATGACAATTTCGAATCTTTTGCTTCTGCCCAATCTACTAAAACTCTTGTAATAACAATTGCCGTGAATACGGATGTTCCAATACCGATTAATAAAGTAGTTGCAAACCCTTTGATTGGTCCAGAACCAAAAATCAACAACACTAAACCGGTCAAAGCAGTTGTAACGTTTGCATCGGTAATTGCAGACATGGCACCACTCCACGAAAAGGCATGCTTTATCGCTTCTTTCGAAGTTTGTCCTGCTCGAAGTGATTCTTTTGCCCGCTCGTAAATAAGTATGTTTGCATCTACTGCCGTTCCAATTGTTAAAACAATACCTGCAATTCCTGGTAAAGTTAAAACAGCTCCGATACTAGCCAAAATACCAAATATAAATAATAAGTTTACTGCCAATGCAATGTTTGCGAACCAACCTGCTTTGCCATAGAAGAAAATCATCCATAAAGCAATGATGATTAAACCTACTACTGAAGAGGTCATACCTGCATCGATAGCTGCTTGCCCTAATGAAGGACCTACAATTTCTGACGAAACAATATCTACAGAGGCTGGCAATTTACCTGCTTTTAGAATATTTGCTAAATCTTTTGCTTCGTCAACAGTAAAGCTACCAGATATACTTGAGTTACCACCCGATATTCCACCTTGCTGAGTAACACCTGGAGCTGAATACACTACATTGTCTAATGTAATTGCGATACTTGATTGTTGCGAGTAAGCTTTTGCAGTTAATTCCTCCCAAACTTTTGCACCATTTGCATTCATCTGCATTGATACATTCGGTTCATTTTTTATTTGATCATAATCTTGTCTTGCATCTGTGATAACCGAACCTGATAAAGGAGCTGCATTTTGTGCATTTCCTTTTAAAGCATATAATTCTACAATATTAGCTTCTTTTTTAGGTTTTCCCCATGCAAATTTCACATACCGCAATTCGCCATTTAATAGTCCACGAACTTGTGGATCTTTTAAATATGTATTGATTTGTGCAGTATCTTTTGTAGCAAAAAACGCAATGATTGGAGAACCTTGATAACCTGGCGCTTGAATCAATGAAAGGATTGGTCCTAAATCTTGTTGTGTATTTGCTGTTGTATCTTTAGAAACACCCGTTAATAATTTATCAACATCGGTTTTAGGTTTTGCGGTGCTATCGTTTGCGACAACAGCCGCTAGTTTTTCCGTATTTTTCTCTTTTAGAACGGCATTGGCTGCAAATACAAAATCACCCAATTGTTCTGATTTATAAGTTTCCCAGAACTCTAATTGTGCCGTAGATTGCAACAGGTTTTTAATACGATCAATATCTTTTGCTCCGGGTAATTCTACCAAGATTCGTCCAGATTCACCCACCATTTGAATAGTTGGAGAAACCACACCAAATTTATCAATACGCTCACCAAAAACACGGTAGGCACTTTCTATTGCTTCTTTTACTTTAGCGTTGATGATGGTTTTCACCTGCGCATCGCTCATGGAAGGGTTTACTTCTTGCAAGTTTCTGTTTGCAAAAATTTCAGATGAAGATAATTTTACTTTTCCTGCTGAAACTTTTTCAAACGATTCATAAAACGATTCCAAATAGGTTTGATTTCCATCGCGGTTTTTCTCTGCTTCAGACAATGCTTGATTGAAAACGGCGTTTTTTGAGTCGTTTGACAATCCTTTTAAAATGTCTTTAACAGAAATTTGAAGCATCACGTTGATACCTCCTTCTAAATCTAAACCTTTTTGAATTTGTTCTGAACGTACTTGAGCAAAAGTTTTTCCTAAATAAACCTTTTCGTTTGAAATTGAATCTAAGTAACGAGCTTCTTTGGTTAAATCACCTTTAGAAAACTCTTTTGCTTTACTTTCATAATGATTCGTTACAAACGTAAAGGACAATTGGTAAATACTTACCAACGCAAAAACAATCGCAATAAACTTAACGAGTCCTTTATTCTGCATTTTTTAAAAATTAATAGTTTTTAAATGATTTTGTTTGAATGATTTCGCTTTAAAACGAAAAAATCTTATAAAACGGACAAATATATAACTTCACAAAAGATTTAACAATAAAAAAAGAGGTTAATTTGAATATCTTTTTAGGAGGTTATTAACAATTTGACGTATAAAAAAAAAACCGACTTCCGTCGGTTTTTATATTGTTTTAAGCATCAATGTTTGCATAAACAGCGTTTTTCTCTATAAACTCTCTTCGAGGTGGCACTTCATCGCCCATTAACATGGAAAAAACACGGTCTGCTTCGGCTAAATTGTCCACTGTAATTTGGCGAAGGGTTCTAAATTCAGGATTCATGGTGGTTTCCCATAATTGTTCTGCATTCATCTCTCCTAAACCTTTATAGCGTTGTACCGATGCGCCTTGACCCATTTGTTCCATTAGTGCAATGCGTTCTTCATCGTTCCATGCATATTGTTTTTTTGTTCCTTTTTTCACCATATAAAGCGGTGGTGTAGCAATATAAACATATCCCCTTTCAATTAGATCGCGCATATATCTAAAGAAAAATGTAAGTATCAATGTGGCAATGTGGCTTCCATCCACATCGGCATCACACATAATAACTACTTTATGGTAACGCAATTTCGAAAGATTCAATGCTTTACTATCCTCTTCGGTACCAATGGTTACACCTAATGCCGTGAAAATATTACGAATTTCTTCATTTTCAAAAACCTTGTGTCCCATTGCTTTTTCAACGTTCAAAATTTTTCCTCGCAAAGGCATAATGGCTTGAAAATTTCGATCGCGTCCTTGTTTTGCAGTTCCACCTGCGGAATCTCCCTCTACGAAGAAAATTTCACATTTTTCTGGATTTTGCTCTGAACAATCTGATAGTTTTCCTGGTAAACCACCTCCGCTCATTACTGTTTTACGTTGCACCATTTCGCGTGCTTTTTTAGCTGCGTGGCGTGCTTGTGCGGCTAAAATTACTTTTTGAATGATGGTTTTGGCATCTTGCGGGTTTTCTTCCAAATAAGCTTCAAGCATATCGGCAACCGCTTGTGATACCGGAGAAACCACTTCACGGTTTCCAAGTTTGGTTTTGGTTTGTCCTTCAAACTGTGGTTCCATTACTTTAACAGAAATAATGGCTGTTAAACCTTCACGGAAATCATCGCCCGAAATTTCAAACTTTAATTTATCTAATAATCCGGATGTATCTGCATATTTTTTCAACGTGCGGGTTAACCCCATACGGAAACCTTGCAAATGTGTTCCTCCTTCGTGTGTATTGATATTGTTTACATACGAATAAATATTTTCTGAATAACTGTCGTTATAAATCAAAGCCACTTCTACAGGAATCTCGCCTTTTTCATTTTCCATATTAATTACATGGCTGATGATTGGGGTGCGGTTCCCGTCTAAAAAGCGTACATATTCTTTTAACCCTTCTTTTGAATGGAATGTTTCGCTGTGTGCTTCGCCCTTGTCGTTTACATTGCGTAAATCGGTCAATGTAATGGTTATTCCTTTATTTAAAAAGGATAATTCGCGCAAACGTGCTGCTAAAGTATCGTAAGAATACTCTAAGGTTTGTGTAAAAATGGTAGCATCTGGTTTAAAAGTAACCTTTGTACCAGTTTTATTGGTTTCACCAATTGGGCGTGCCGGATAAACTGCTTTTCCGCGTTCGTATTCTTGTTCCCAAATTTTACCATCGCGGTGCACTTCTGCACGCAAATGATCTGATAAGGCGTTTACACACGATACACCTACCCCGTGCAATCCACCAGAAACTTTATATGAATCTTTATCGAATTTTCCACCAGCACCAATTTTGGTCATAACCACTTCTAATGCAGATACGCCTTCTTTTTTGTGCATATCCACAGGGATTCCACGACCGTTATCTTGAACTGAAATTGAATTGTCTTGATTGATGATAACTTGGATGGAATCACAGTAACCTGCCAATGCTTCATCTATAGAGTTATCAACAACTTCGTAAACTAAATGGTGCAACCCGCGAACACCCACATCACCAATATACATTGACGGACGCATGCGCACGTGTTCCATTCCCTCTAAAGCCTGAATACTGTCGGCTGAATACGAATTTTTCTTTACTTCTTCACTCATAATTTTAAGGTGTACTAAAATATACTAAACTACAAATATACTAAATTTTACCGAATTTTTGCCCTCTAAAAGCATTTATTGTTTTTGAAGTTATCAACACTACAAATCGTTAAAACTAATATATATTTAATATTTGATACAAAATGGTGTTGAATGTTATTTCACTACCAATTTCTTTATGTAATAATTGTTGCACTAATGGTGCTTTTTCTGAAACACAAAATATTTTTTGGTTTTGATACAGAACAGCTTGTAATGGAACACTGATATATAATATAGATTGATTGATTTTTACAACAGAGCCAAAGGTCACTTTTTGCACCTTTTTTTCTGTTGGCAATGTGCGTGCAATTTGATGCATTTCCTGCAACTGCTGTAATTTTGCAGTCAATTTTTCTTGTTCTAAGTGCATCATTGCCAAGCCGGTTTCGTGTTTATCACCAGCTGAACTCTTGGCATCGTTTAAAGAATCGGTTGCCAAATCGGTTATTTGGTTTTGTATAATTGCTAGCTGATTGCTTAGCGTATTTAAAACCAGTTGTTTTAGTTCTTTTCTATCCATAAAAATAAAGCCCTTTTGGAGCTTTTGTAGTCAACTTCTGTTCGATTGTGATTAGTTGTGAACCAAACGATCTAAATGAAGATGCTGATTCTGTGAAAGTTCTTATTGAAACCGTTTGTTTATTCTATCTTAAAAAAAGGGCTTCAAGGCTTAAAAAGCTTTGAAGCAATATAATAGCTACAAGGTTTTTAAAACCTTGTAGCATTTTAATTATTGCTTTTATTTAAAATCGAATTTATATATGGCTCCACCCAACACTTGCAAACCTTGCACTTGGTATTGGTTAAAACGCAAATAATTTTCGTTTGCTAAATTTAATCCTTTGGCAAAAATAGTCCACTGAGCAGTTGGTCTATACCCCACAGTAACATTCAAATCATAGAAATCGCCCAGTTTTATATCATCGTTCATACTAGATATCGGAGCACCGCTGAACTCGTAGCGTTGCCCAACATATCCTAAATTCGCGTCGGCAAACCATTGATTAGTAAAGTTATACAATACGTTTACATTAATTTTTCCTTGAGGTATATGAAACACATTTTGATATTGGTCTAAATTGAAACTATTGTATTCCCCTGATAAACCAATTTGAGCTTTTCCAGAAAAATCAAAATTCAACTCACCAAATAAGGTAAATGTGGTTACTTTATCATAAATCAAACCAAAAGAGTTTCCGTATTGATAGCCTTGTTTATTTTGTAGATTGATGTTGTATGGATTAATGGTAAACATGGCTTTATCGTCTTCGTTCTTGTAATTTGCACGAACATTATATGATAAATTATGATACAATTTTCCTTTCATACCAGCATACACATCATAATTGGTTCTGGTTGGTCTTAAAACGAAAGACGGTGCCAAAAACGGATTTTGATCTGCTAAGTCGGCATACGAATTTTGTTGCACTCCTCCTACTGCTCCTAAATAGGCCTGCACGATGTTTGGAACAAGATTAAAATTGGCTTTCACCATTGGATAAATTACTAACGAATTGTTTTCAATTCCTTGTTCTTTGCCTAAAATATACGTTAAACCAGCACCTAATTCCAATGAATAATCGGCATCAAAAAACTTGATACTTGGGTTCGCAGATAAGTTTAAGTGACTGTATGTATCTACCAAATTATCAATACCATTGTTTGCAAATTGTGTGTTTACATAATCTGCTTCTAAATTTATATATACGGTATTATTGGGTAGTTCCACACTAAATTTTGGCGCAACCACAAAGCGGCTTTCTTTACTGCTGTAATCGTCCCAAAAATATTTGTATCGAGCATCTATTTTTTCGAAAGCACCGATATAACTTTCATAAGAAGCACCAATATGCACATCGTTGTATTTTTGCAAAGGATCAACCAAATCAAAATTAAAATTCGACACGAAAAAATCGGCAGGTGTTCCATACCAATTGTATTTAGATGTCATTGCTCCAAATTGGGTGTTCCATTGATTGTTTTCGTTGCGTTGACCCAGCGTGAAATCTAAATTACTTTTGCTGAACGAATCATCTAATTGCACATTTTCGATACCACCGCCCGACGATATGTGCTTAAGCAAACCGCCCACATACATATTTTTACTTCCAATGGTTTCTACAATACCCAATTCACCACGAATGGTGTTGTAATTTCCAAAACCAAACAATGCATAATTGCTGTAAAATTTTGCCAACGAATCATTGTCAACCTTTGCAGCTTCGCCTTTTGCTGGTGAAAAGGTAGATGCAACCGGAACCGAAAAAATAGTGTATTTTACTTCTTTTTTCTGGTTTATGTCTTCGTCTTCAATTAACGGGTTATCGTTAATTTTAAAAGCGTCGTTCAAAGTAGCTTGATATTCCGATGTTACGTTTACAACTTCGGTTCCTACTCCCTTATTCTTTTTATCTTTATCTTCTTGTGCATTTGCCTGATGAGCAAAAAATGCCGCTGCTATAGTGATGCTTAATGCGTACTTTTTCATAAAAAATTATTTAACCGATGAATTTCGTTTCGATTCTTCTGTTTTAATGCGATTCAACTCTGTCTTGGCTTCAGTTACCACATCTGCATATTCTGTGGCATTAGAAATTACACTCTCCAAAATATAAGTTGCCTGGTAACTGTCTTTCAATTGATAGAAGTTTTTAGCCAGCAAAACCAAGCCTTTGGCATTGTAATATTTATTTGCCGAATATTCTTTTACCAATTTTTCTATGATTTTGTTTGATGCATCGTATTTTTTATCAGCATTTTTAAAATAAGCATCATAATACAAAGCTTCGGCTTTTAAATCACCCGATGCAATACTATTTAACTGCTCGTATAATTTACGCGCATTGGCAGTATCGCTGTTTTTAAACGCCATTCGGGCGCTAATCGCAATAGCATCTGCTTTAATGCGCTTGTCCACTTTGCTGTTGGCAGCCAAAATATTGGCATATTTTGCAGCAGTGTTCATATCGTTTTCTTCATAAGCAATTTTCATAAGGTTTGCTTGTGCAAAAAGCTTATTATTGTCATTACTAGCATTGATTTCTAACAAATTCAAGACACGTTGAGCGTTTGTTTTGTCTTTTTCATTGAGATACATATTAGAAAGTCGAATTAAAGATTGCTCTGTATATTCCGATTTTCCTCGTTTTACCACCTGCTCATAATTGGCTTTCGCCTCGGCTACTTTATTATTTCCAAAATAAATTTCTGCCATGTTAAAATAAGCTTTTGTAGCATGTAATCCGTTGGGATAATTGCTCACATAATCGTTTAAGCTTTTCAACGCACCTTCGTTATTATTTTGTGCCATTTGACTTTCTGCCGACGTGAACACATCGTTTTCTAATTCGGCGGTAGAAATATCCACAAAATCCAGATTTTTAACCCAAGCGGCAAATTCATTAGATCTTCCTGAATCTAAATAAACAATTCGTGCATTTTGAACCGCTTCCATGGTATCTTGCGAACCCGGATAATCGGCCACCACTTTTTTAAATCGTTCAATTGCCTTGTCTTCTTGGTTTGCATTCACATAAACCAATCCTTGACGCAGAATTGTTTTTGAAATTAAATTAGACTGCGGATAATTGCTAATTAATTGATTAAATGTTTCAATAGATTTGTTGGTTTGATTGGTGTTGGCATAGGTGCTTCCCAATTCATAAATGGCGTCATCTATTAAACTAGACGACTTATAATTAGCGATAAATTTTTGTAATTCTTCAATTTTTGTGGGCGTTTTATCGATAAAACCATACGATATAGCTTTTTGATATGCCGCATAATCTTTATAAGGCGAATTGCTGTTTAAAATGGAGTTATACATTTCCATTGCCGCTCCGTATTGCTTGGTTACAAAGTATCCATCTGCCAAACGCAAAGTGGCATCGGATTTTTTAGCATCGTCTTTCACCGCCGCCAAATAATTTTTAAAGTGCGTATTGGCATTGCTGTAGTTTTTCAACTTGTAGGCAGCATATCCCAAATTGTATTCTGCGCTTTTAAATTCTGGCGTGTTTTGCGCTTGGGGCAATTGTTTAAAAGTGGTAAATGTTTGGTAGGCATCGCCAAAACGGTTCAATGCATATTCGCTTTCGCCTCGCCAATAAGTAGCCCTTGCCACATATTTATTGTCTTGGCGTTCCGCAATTGATTTATTGAACATACTGTTTGCCTGGCTGAATTTACCTTCATTGAACAGTTCCACTCCCCTATAAAAAGTAACTTTTTGATAAGCTGCTTTATTCAGTGGCGTGCGGTTTGATTCTAAAACTTCTAAAGCCGCTTTATAGTTTTTGGTTGATATATAAGAATCTACCAACAAGTCACTCAATTCTTGTTTGTAAGGCGTTTCGGGATATTTCACCAAAAAATCAGTTATTACTTCCGGAACACTTTTGTAAGGATTTCCAATATCGTAGCTTAATTTGGCATAATTTGCATACGCATCTTCTTGAATTTTTGCAGAAAAATCCATTTCAGAAGCATTTTTAAATGCGTTTAAAGCTTGTGTGCGTTGATTTAATTTTAAATAACTTTCACCCAAGTGATAATAGGCGTTTTGAGCCACAGCATCTTTTCCGCTGATAATTTTATTGAACTCAGAAACGGCTTTTTCGTAGTCTTTTTGTTGGTAATACGAATAGCCCAATTGATAAAAATCCACATTGCTTAGCTTTCCGTTTTTACCTTCATAAGCCAATAAATAGGGTAATGCTTTATCGTATTGTTTCAAGTTGAAATAGCTTTCGCCGATAATTTTTGAAAGCTCTGATTTTTCGGTTTCGGTAGATTTTGGCATTTGTGCCAAACCTTCTTCAATCGCTTTTTGAAAGTTTCCGCTTTTAAACTGCATATCGGCTTTGTAGTAGCCCATGCGTTCTTGATACTTTTCAACAGATTCCACATTGGCAAAGTATTCATTTGCTTGATCGTAATCGTTGTTGGCATACGAAATGTATCCTAAATAATATTTTGCTTGATTGCCATACGCTCCTTCCAAATCCACTTGATCGAGATATGTTTTTGCTTTGGCATTTTGCTTTTTGCTGAAATAAGCATATCCTTTTTGAAAATTGATACGATCCTTATCTGCCGGACTTAAAATGGCTTCGTTTATTTTTTCAGCATAACGCAAAGATTGATCGTAATCACCTTGCGAGAAGTAAAAATTGCTTACATCAACATAAGCTTGTGCTTGTTTACTGCTGGTGGGATAATCATAAATAAACTGACTGATTTTTTGTTCGGCTCCTGCCTGCCCTAAACGAATGGCGCAATTGGCACTGTAATATGCACTTTCTGCTTGTATTTCGTCGTTTGTATTTTTTATTTTTACTTGATCAAACAAAATTTGAGCAACGGCATATTGTTGTTCATTGTATAAACTTACTGCGTTGTAAAAATCTTTGTTTTCTTGCGTGTAGTTGTAAGATTGTTGGGCATTCATAGAAATTCCGCCCAACAAAAAGGATAGGTATAGAAAATGATTCGCTTTTCGCATTTCAACTATTTTTTTAAAAATCAAATATATTAAAATATATATATAATTGAAACGGATTATGTGATTATTAATTGTTTAAATAAGCGTTTTTTATTCGATCATGTACCTTGTTTTAAGTGGGAGATACAATGAAACACAACCTAATGTTAAGCCGAATTAAACTTACGCAATAAAAACTTTACAAATTTTACAAATTTTTAACTAAGAATCTGCTTTAACATAATTTTCTGCTAAAGATTTGCTTACACACCTTGTTCTATGTTTGTATCGAACAAAATACAAATAAACAATGAAAAAAATTTATGTAGGAAAAATAGCTTTTTTAGCTTTTGCTTCTTTATTCGTCACTTCATGCCAGGATGAAGCGATTCCTTCACAAGAAGAAGAAACCAACCCTGAAACCGAAGTTCCAGAAACAACTATTAACCTAGTGAATCATTCCAATATACCAGCATTGGTTTATGGAATGCCCGGATTTGAAGATTTAGAAATTTTAACGCTTATTTCATCTTCGGACAAGTTAGAACAATCTCCTAATTTTGTATTTGGTGCACAGCCAGACGGAGCCGGTTTCATGAAAAACCCAAGCGGTGAAGGTTTTATGATGATTACTAACCACGAAATTTTACAATCGGTATCGCGTGTGTTTTTAGACAAAAACTTTAAGCCGGTTCGTGGTGAATACATTGTTGATGCAGTTGGTGGAATGACACGGTTGTGTTCGGCTACCCTTGCAGAGCCGGCAGTTCATGGATTTGGACCGGTTTTTTTAACTGCGGGTGAATCGGGTGAAGAAAGCTTAGTGCATGCCATTGACCCATTGGGTTTTGTTAACGACCGTTCTAGAACAGACCGTGTGAAGCCCGCATTGGGAAGAGCAAGTATGGAAAACGCTGTTCCTTTACCTTCAGATGTATCGGGAAGTGGTACTTTTATTTTAATCGGTGAAGACCAAAGTTATTCAACCAATCATCAAAGTGCTGGTCAATTAATCATGTATCATTCCAACACACGTGGTGATTTGGATAACGGTAAGCTGTATGCTTTAAAAAGAATTGACAATACCATTACCGAAGGTAGCATGACAAAAAATCAATCGTATGCTGTGGAGTTTGTGGAAATTCCTAATGCTAAAAATTTAACAGGTGCCGAAATAAACGCTGCGAACATCACCAATAATGCCTTGCGTTTTTCAAGAGTTGAAGATGTGGATTACCGCAAAGGAAAAGGCAATGGAAACGAAATTTATTTTACTGCTACCGGACAAGCAAGTGGCGGACAACCAGTGCCTGGATATACCATGTGGGGACGTGTGTATAAATTGGTTTTAGATAAAAACAATATGTTTAAAGGAACATTAGAAATTATTGCAGAAGGTGATTCAAACCCTGGAAATGATTTAATAAACCCTGATAATATTTGTGTTACCGAAAACTATGTGTATATACAAGAAGATGGTGATTCTTTTTACGCTGGTGCCAATCATGACTCGTATATTTGGCAATACAGTATGGCAAAAAAATCGTATAAGCCTTGGTTAAATATGAAACACAACCGCGGCAATGCGGAATGGTTCAATTTATTTGACCAATCTGGTAAATTAGACAAATTTGGTTCATGGGAATATGGTGCGATGATCGATGTGTCTGATTTAGTGGGTATTCCTGGAACATTTGCCGTGAATATTCATCCACACACTTGGCAGAAACCTGAATTTTTGAATGCCGATGGCTCTGGTACACAAAGCAATAAAGAAGGCGGACAAGTAGTTTTAATTAAAAATGTTGAACGTTAATAACAAACAAACACTGGCTTTAGTGCCAGTGTTTTCTGTTTTTCTTGTAAAATGAAAAAAATAGTTCTTTTTTTATGTATTTCGCTGTTGTTCTTCCAATGTAAAAAAAACAACGATTACCAAATTAATCACGAGCAAACCGTGCAACAGCACATCATCAAAAACCTACAAAATCTATCGGAAGCTCTTCAAAATTTTGAACGCTTGGCACAGTCAAATGCTTCAGAAAGCGAATTGCAACAGCACTTTTTAAAATGCAGATTGCTTTTTAAAAACACCGAGTGGGCAACGGAATATTTCTTGCCCAAATCGTCTAAATTGTTAAACGGTCCGGCTTTGGATCATTTAGATTTAGAAGAAAATAAATTTTTAGATGCTGAAGGTTTTCAAGTTTTAGAAGAATATTTATATCCTCATTATCAAAAAGAGCAACAAACCGAAATTATTAAACAAATTCGCATTATTGATAATTTAATCAGAGCAGGCATTACAAATTTTGAAGCTACAAAACCTTCAAAAGAGCAAGTTTTTGATGCCCTGCGATTGGGTATATTTAAAATTACTACTTTAGGCATCACCGGTTTTGATACCCCTGTAAGCAGTTTGCTTTTTCCAGAATCGCAAGCCGCTTTAAAAGGTATTGAAGATGTTTTAAATATTTATAAAAATGAATTACAAAGGTTTGAATCATTCCAAAATTCGATGGAATTATTGAGAACCGCACAAACAACCATCAACCAATCATCCAATAAAAATACTTTTGATTATTTGGGATATATTATCAATTATTTAGATCCAATTGCACAAAAAATACATCAATTGCAGCTTGATGCCCAAATTCCGTTTGTTAAACGTGTGAGTATGTTAAAGCCAGATGCTGCTTCACTTTTTGCACGAGATGCTTTTGATTTGAATGCTGTTTCGGCAGATCAAAACTTAAAATCGAATCCAGAAAAAATTGAATTAGGAAAGAAATTATTTTACGACACGCACTTATCCAAAAATAATACCCGCAGCTGCGCAAGTTGTCATGATCCCGAGAAGGCATTTACCGACGGATTAAAAGTGGCTTCCGATTTGGCAGGTAGTCCGTTGCTTCGCAACACACCTTCTTTAAATTACGCAGGTTTTTATCACGGACAATTTTGGGATATGCGGCAAGCAGATATAGAATCGCTTACTACAAATGTGATTGAAAACCAAGAGGAGATGCACGGCAATATGGCAGATATTTTAAAAATGGTACAAACCGATGAGTACTATGCAACTTCATTTAAAAAGATTTATAAAGACAATAAAATTGAAGGTTGGCATGTTCAAAATGCATTGGCAAGCTATGTGAGATCGCTAAGTACGTTTTCTTCGAGATTTGACGATTATATGCGTGGTGAAAAAACAGCTTTAACTTCCTTAGAAAAAGAAGGATTTAATGTTTTTGTTGGTAAGGCAAAATGTGCAACCTGTCATTTTTTACCAATTTTTAACGGAACCGTTCCGCCACGGTTTTCCTCTTCAGAACAAGAAGTTTTGGGGGTTCCTGCTGATGTGGAAGTTACTATTTTAGACAACGATTTGGGAAGATATATATACAATACCGATTTGTATCAATTGAAAAATGCATTTAAAACGGTGACTGTTCGCAATATTGAAAAAACTGCTCCATATATGCACAACGGTGTTTTTAAGTCTTTAGAAGAGGTAGTAAACTTTTACAACAAAGGTGGCGGTTTGGGTTTTGGTTTATCAGTAGAAAACCAAACGCTTCCGGCAGATGCTTTAGATTTATCGGAACACGAACAAAAAGCACTCATTGCGTTTATGAAAGCCTTAAACGATCAATAAAAACAACAAAACCTTGCCAAAATTTAATACTTTGGCAAGGTTTTTTGTAATTAAAATTATCAGAAAGCAAGTATTGTGCTTATACAATTTTAGTAGAAGTTGTTATTCGATCTTAGTATGGTGCCCTTTCATACTCAAAAATTGAACAATTTCCTCTTTCCCGTCATTATCTATTTTAATAGTTGATATTCTTGAAATATTGTGTACCTCCTGCCCTTCTTTGTTTACAACAACTTTTACAGTTGTATGGTAAGCTTCCTTGGCATTCGTAAAACCTAGTTGGGAAAGTTCGAATTTAGAAATAGGCTGACTAATTATAAAGGTATTATTAGGAACTTCTATTTGATAAAACTTTGTTCCCATCACTTCAATAAAGTGTTTTATTTCTTCATTTTTCAATTGTTCAAAACCTTCTTTAAACTGCATCTTATAAGGTGGAATATGAGGGTTATTAAACACCATTTCACTAGTAACATTCATATATGCAGATGTTTCGGTGGCAATAGGCGCAGAAGTTGTAACAGTATCTTTCCAAGAAACGGTTTCTTCTGTTTGTCCATTGTTGTACTTAAAAGCGGTAAATTCGCCCACATATTTACCCGAAATTTTTTCTAATTTACTATCTAATTCTTGTGCATTTAATGTATATAAGTTTATACACAAGAACATAAAAAAAACTATTTTTTTCATGATTTTTCTAATAAAAATTTGTCAAAGTTTAATACTTTGGCAAGGTTGTTAGTTGAATAAACTATTTTCTGTTGATTACTTTTTTTGCTTTTTCTACGATTGATTTTGCATTTAAACCGTATTTTTCCATTAAAGCTTCGGGTGTTCCCGATTCTCCAAAAACATCGTTTACTGCTACAAATTCTTGCGGTGTTGGTTTGTTTAAAGCTAAAACACCTGCAACACTTTCGCCTAAACCGCCTAAATAGTTGTGCTCTTCTGCAGTTACGATACAACCGGTTTTTGCTACCGATTTTAAAATCGTTTCTTCATCTAAGGGTTTAATGGTGTGTATGTTGATAACCTCTGCTGCAATTCCGTCTTTTTCTAATTCTTCAGCAGCCTGCAAAGCTTCCCAAACTAAATGACCAGTTGCTACAATGGTAACATCGGTTCCTTCTGATAAAAGTACAGCTTTACCAATTTCAAACGGCATATCTTCTGGAATGAAATTTGGCACAACTGGGCGACCAAAACGCAAATAAACCGGTCCTTGGTGATCGGCAATTGCCAATGTTGCAGCTTTGGTTTGGTTGTAATCGCAAGTGTTGATCACGGTCATTCCAGGCAACATTTTCATTAAGCCAATGTCTTCTAAAATTTGATGTGTTGCACCGTCTTCTCCCAAAGTTAATCCGGCATGCGATGCACAAATTTTTACGTTTTTCTCTGAGTAGGCAACCGATTGACGAATTTGATCATAAACCCGGCCTGTTGAAAAGTTGGCAAATGTTCCAGTAAACGGAATTTTGCCGCCAATGGTCATTCCGGCAGCTAAACCAATCATGTTGGCTTCGGCAATTCCTACCTGAAAGAAGCGTTCCGGATGATTCTTCTTAAAATCGTCCATTTTTAATGAACCAATTAAATCAGCACACAACGCCACAACGTTTTCGTTCTTTTGGCCTAATTCTGTTAATCCGGCTCCGAAACCAGAGCGTGTATCTTTACTTCCTAAGTTGGTGTATTTTTTCATTTAATCTAAAATCTTTATAAATTCTAAAAGTAATTTTTGATCTTTTTGCGATAAACTACTTCGTAATTTTTCTATTTCTAACAAGCTTTTTCGCATACTATTGATCGTTCCAAAATAATCCACACTTCCACCATTATTATATAGGTATAAATCACAAATTTGTCCTGTTAAATTGTGAACGTGTTTTTTTAAATCATTATTCTGGAAATTAGGGATTCTGTTTTTTAAATTATCGCAATAATTTGGGGCGTATTGTTTAACTTGATCATCGTTTGTTGTATCAATTTCATAAGCCAATGAAATTTGGTCAATGTTGATGTCGTTGTAATTTGATTGGTATTTGGTGTAATCATAGTAAGCATCTGCATAAGCAGCATCGTCTAGAACGACTTCTTCAACCATTTCTGTTTCTGCATAATCTGTGGCAACTTCTGTATTTGGCACGTATTGTTTGATTTTTTCGTTTTGATCTTTAAAAAATTTCTTTAATTCTTTTGCTTGATCAGAAGTAATCAATTGAGATGCCTTTAAGTTTTTAACCAAAGATTTAGATTCTTTTTTGTAGAATGCAACTACTTGATCCCTTGTGAGGGGTGCTTCTTCCGAACCATACTCTTTTGTATTGTACAAAACATTTGTTGTTACCGAATAAAGAGGCGAAATATAATTGTATAAATCGTAATTCGTTAAGTCATCGCCATCAAAACTATAGGTATAAAGCGGATCTTTATAGGCTCCATAATATGCTTCGGGATTTGCTTCGGTTGGTGCGTAAGCCGTTTCTTCAGCCACTTCGTTTAAAATACTTTCTTGGTATTCAGAAATATCTTTCGAAACTTTAGCAGCATCTATATTTAATTTCAAATTGACATTTTCAGCAGATTGAAATACCAATTTGTACGAAGCTTCATTATTATATTCTATCGATAAAATTAATCCTTTTAAATTTGCATTTGGAAAAAGAGCTTCTGTATTGTTGATTTTATTGGTTGCATCGACACAAAAACAAAAATCATACGTTTCTTTATTGTTGATGTCTTCTAAAATGGCGTAATATTCACAATTTGTTCCATTAATGCTGCCTGAGCGGTTTAATTTTGAAACAACTTGGCTGTCTTTCACAATTTGAAAAGCCGAATACGGCGAATAGTTTACCACTTTTGAAACGCCGCTAACCGTTAGAGGAATCATCCAGTTTTCACTAACGAAATAATTAGATTCGCTACCGCCATACATTGCTGTATCAGAATTGTTGTAATAAAAAGACAATAAGCTTTCCGAATTGTTTTTGCTTAAATAATGATCATAATTTATGTTATTGAAGTCTTCTTGGCTGTATTGTTCTTTATTAGAAACTTCAATTTTATAATTTAATCTTTTGGTAAATTCTACCGGTTGATTGCTTTGAGCTAAACCTGCAAAGCCAACTAAACTTACTGCTAAACAAACAATTTTTTTCATAAATGCTTAATTAAAATTAATAATCTCCTAAGGTAACTAGATTTTGATTTAAAGCATTTTCTAACTGTTCGTTATTGGGTGCTTTGCCATGCCATGCATGTGTGTTCATCATAAAATCTACACCGTTGCCCATTTCGGTGTGTAACAAAACCATAATTGGTTTTTTATTACCCGTTTTTTGTTTTGCTTGTTGCAATCCGTTGATAACTGCTTCTATATCGTTGCCTTTTTCAATGGTTAAAACTTCCCATCCAAAAGCTTCAAACTTTGCTTGCAAACTGCCCATGTGCAATACCTCATCGGTAGCTCCGTCGATTTGTTTTCCGTTTAAATCTATGGTTGCAATGATGTTATCTACTTTATTAGCAGCAGCATACATAAGCGCCTCCCAATTTTGACCTTCTTGCAATTCGCCATCACCCATAAGCACATAAACCAATTTATCGTCGTTGTTTAACTTTTTGGCTTGTGCAGCTCCCAAAGCCACTGATAAACCTTGCCCCAACGAGCCCGATGCCATACGAACACCCGGTAAATGACTGTGAGTGGTTGGATGCCCTTGTAAACGCGAATCGATTTTTCTAAAAGTAGCCAATTCGCTTACCGGAAAGTATCCGCTGCGCGCCAAAACGCTGTAAAATACAGGCGAAATATGTCCGTTTGATAAAAAGAAAAGGTCTTCGTTTTTGCCATCCATATCAAATGAATCTTTGCGATCCATAAGTATTTGATACAATGCTACAAAATATTCGGCACAGCCTAAAGATCCACCCGGATGACCCGAATTTACAGCATGCACCATTCGTAAAACATCTCTTCGAACTTGTGTTACCAAGTCTTGTAATTGTTGTGTGTTTGGTTTCATTTATAAACGTATAAAATTTATAGTACACAAAGATAAGTTTTTTAAAAGATTGCACGCAAAAACTTCCTATTTTTGTTCACATTTAATAAACACTTGTGTTTTCTTTTTTTACAATGAATATTTTAAAACAGTATTGGCAAAACTACATTAGTGCCTACAAAGGACTTTCAAAGGCTACTTGGTTGTTGGCTTTGGTGATGTTTATAAACCAAAGCGGTTCAATGGTATTGCCTTTTTTGGGCGTATATATGGCTACTGTTTTAGATTTTTCTTTGCAAAATGCCGGCATCGTTTTAAGTATGTTTGGCGTGGGTTCTATTTTGGGCTCTTTTATTGGTGGTTGGCTCACCGATCAATTTGGCTCGTTTAAAATTCAGGTTTGCAGTTTGTTTGGCAGTATTCCGTTTTTTTTGATTGTACCGCTTTTCAACACTTTTGAAAACCTTTGTGTTGCCATCTTTTTTTTAAGTTTAATTAAAGAATTGTTTCGACCGGCAAACAGCGCTTCGGTTTCATTTTATGCCAAACCCGAGAATATCACTCGCGCTTTTTCATTAAACCGAATGGCCTTAAACTTGGGATATTCTATTGGTCCGGCAATTGGTGGTTTTTTGGCGGCGGTCTCGTATAACTTTTTGTTCTATGCCAATGCGTGTATGTCTTTTATTGCTGGAACACTGTTTATTATTTATTTTAAAAATAGGGCAGGAAATGCACCCAAGAAAGTAATAGCTGAAAAAGCAGCAACTGTTGCAAAAGTAAAATCGGCATATACTGATGGTGTTTTTTTAATTTTCAGCTTTTTTATTGCTATTTATGCCTTTTGTTTCTTTCAAATTTTAAACACACTACCTCTTTTTTACAAGAATGTGGCTTTTATGAATGAAAAAGAAGTGGGATTGCTTATGGGTTTTAACGGAATTGTTGTTTTTGTGCTGGAAATGGCATTGGTACATTTTGCCGAGAAAAAATTCACCCTTTCTGCCAACATGATTATTGGCAGTTTGTTTTGCGGTGCGGCATTTTTGGTATTGATACCGTCGCATAGCCAATTGATACTTTTTAGTTCGATTTTTTTAATTTCTATCTCCGAAATTTTAATCATGCCGTTTGCATCAACCGTAGCCGTAAATAGATCTTTACCTGCAAACCGTGGATCATATATGGGATTAAACGGCATTTCGTTTTCAATTGCCTTTATTACATCGCCCTTGCTGGGAACATATATTGCAGAAAATTTTGGTTTTACCAACTTATGGATTGTAAATTGCACAATGATTGCAATTACCAGTATTGGTTTTTATTTTATAATGAAAAAGATTTAGGAAATGAACGTGTTCAAAGCAGTAGATTTATCAATTGGTTATAAAGGCAAAACACTGTTTACCGATTTGAATTTTGAATTGAAAACAGGCACTCTCACTGCTTTGTTAGGAAGCAACGGTATTGGAAAATCTACTTTGCTAAAAACCATTTCGGGATTGCTTGATAAACAGCAGGGAAAACTTTTGATTAACGAACAAAATGTGGATGCTTTTTCTGTTCACGAATTTGCCCAAATGGTGAGTGTGGTGCTTACAAATGAAAATGTGAACAAAGAACTCAGCGTGTATGAATTGGTAAAATTGGGCAGGCAACCCTATACAAATTGGTTTGATAAGCTTTCGGAACAAGATGAATTGCTTATTGAAAACGCTTTGAACGATTGCGAAATCATCGATTTAAAAAATAGAAAACTTGCACAACTAAGCGACGGACAGTTGCAACGTAGCCTTATTGCCCGAGCCGTGGTACAAGACACACCATTTATTTTCTTAGATGAACCCTCAACACATTTAGATTTATACCACAAAGTGCGGCTGCTAAAATTGTTAAGAAAACTGTGTGCGAATCACACTAAATGCATTTTATTTTCTACGCACGATTTAGATTTAGCTTTGCAGTTAAGCGATGAAATTATGTTGCTGAAAGACGAAAAATTTTATCACAACACTACTAACAACTTGATTAACCAAGGCGTTTTTGATCGTTTTTTTAATACGGATGATATTGTTTTTGATAAAGAGCGAAAGCAGTTTGTTATTCTTTAAAATCTAAATGATGTTTTTGATTTGTTGAAACATTCTCTATTGTCCAGTTAATTTTTTCTTGAAACGGATGTTTTCTCACAGGACAATCAGTTTTACTGCAAATGTTACACGAATATTCTTTACAAGCATCCAAGTGTACAAAAAGTTCAATTCTATCACCAAAATGATTTATTACGGTTTCTTCTAAAGCATCCACTTCTTTATGTCCTTCTTCGATATTAAAATACCAAGGAACGGTCATGTGACAATCAAAATGCAAGGTGCTTCCATACTTAATAATGCGTAAATTATGCAAATCAATCCAGTTTTCTCGTCGTTTTTCATTTAAAAAAGCTACCACTTCTTTCAATAGTAATTTATCTGTTTCATCCATAATCCCAGAAATCGATTCCCGTAAAATTTTGTATCCAGTAAAAATGATAAATGCTGCAAAAATCAATGCCGTTACGCTGTCAATCCAAGCTATTTTTGTGAAATACAAAACCACCAATCCAATCACAATTCCAATAGTAGAAAAAGTATCGGTTTGCAAATGCTTTCCACTTGCAATCAGTGCCAATGAATTATTTTTTTTCCCTTTTTGAATGGCATAAAAACCCAAAATATAATTAATAGCAGCTGTTATTGCCACTAGAATTAAACCAACATCTAATTTTTCAATGACTTTAGGGTTTTGCAATTCCCCAATGGCTTCATAAATAATGACCACACCTGCAATACTTATCAATGAACCTTCGATAGCTGCCGAGATAAATTCTACTTTTCCATGGCCATACGGATGGTTGTGATCTTTTGGTAATGCCGACAAATACAGGCTATACAAACCAATAAATCCAGCCAAAACATTAATAGTACTCTCTAAAGCATCGGTAAGAATTGCAACCGAATTGGTAACATACCAAGCATATATTTTAACAATAAAAAGAAGTATTCCAACAATGGTAATTATCCGTTGGAATTTAAAGTTTTCGGTGGCGGAATTGCTCATTAACACATTCGTTTTTTACTCATTCAAAGTTAGTGATTCCATTCTAAAAAAGCAGCCTACTACCTATTTATTATTATAAAGCTATGCTTACTTATGAATTGACTGACAAGTTGGTTGAGTGCGCACAATTCCTACGAGATTTTACACTTTTGCAACACCGCAAGCAATCTCCTAAAAAAAATGGGTAGTAATTTTACCTGATGTTAAATCGAGTGGTACCCATATATCTATAAAAAGTGCCGCAATCGAATAAAAAACATATAATGCTCAACCACTCTAATGAATATATCTTTAAATAAAATACCAATAAAAAACACTTTCAAATCTGCATAAAATTATGTATTTTTACCCAAATTCACTACAATTTATGCAACAAGAATCTCAGTATACTGAAGATAACATCCGCTCGTTAGATTGGAAAGAACACATTCGTACACGCCCAGGAATGTACATTGGTAAATTAGGCGATGGTTCTTCGCCTGATGATGGTATTTATATTCTCATTAAAGAAGTGTTAGACAACTGTATCGATGAATTTGTAATGGGTGCCGGAAAAACAATCGAAGTCACCATTAAAGACCGCACAGTTTCGGTACGCGATTACGGTCGGGGTATTCCGCTTGGAAAAGTTGTGGAAGTGGTTTCGCGAATGAATACAGGTGGAAAATATGACTCTAAGGCTTTTAAAAAATCAGTCGGTTTAAATGGTGTAGGTACTAAAGCTGTAAACGCTTTGTCGTCTTACTTTCGTGTAGAATCGGTGCGCGATAACCAACAAAAAGCGGCTGAATTTAGTGCCGGAAATTTAACTTTAGAAGAAGATTTGGTTGAAACCACCAAACGCAAAGGAACAAAAGTTACTTTTACAGCAGATGACACCATCTTTAAAAACTATAAATTCCGCAATGATTACATTGTGCGAATGCTTAAAAATTATTGTTACCTGAATAAGGGTTTAACGATTATTTACAATGGCGAAAAATTTGTTTCTGAAAATGGTTTAAAAGATTTATTGCAAGAAACAATCACCGAAGAAGATATGATTTATCCGATTATTCATTTAACCGGAAATGATATCGAAATTGCTTTAACCCACAGTAAAACGCAGTATTCCGAAGAATACTATTCATTTGTAAATGGTCAAAACACCACCCAAGGCGGCACGCACTTATCCGCATTTAAAGAAGCAATTGTTCGCACCATAAAAGAGTTTTACAACAAAAACTTTGAAGCGTCTGATATTCGCAAATCCATTGTTTCGGCTATTTCAGTAAAGGTAGAAGAACCTGTTTTTGAATCGCAAACCAAAACCAAATTGGGTTCAACCGACATGGGACCTGATTTGCCCACTGTTCGTACCTTTATAAACGATTTTATAAAAACAAACCTGGATAATTTTTTGCATAAAAATCCAGAAACCGCCGATGCATTGCTCCGGAAAATTCTTCAAGCAGAACGCGAGCGCAAAGAACTTTCGGGTATTCGTAAATTGGCAAAAGATCGTGCAAAAAAAGCATCGCTACACAATAAAAAATTGCGCGATTGCCGCGTACATTTAACCGATGCCAAAAACCCAAGAAGTTTAGAAAGTACCCTTTTTATTACAGAAGGAAACTCAGCATCTGGTTCCATCACAAAATCGCGCGATGTAAACACACAAGCCGTTTTTAGTTTGCGAGGAAAACCTTTGAACACCTACGGAATGACAAAAAAAATTGTGTATGAAAACGAAGAGTTTAATTTATTGCAAGCCGCTTTGAACATTGAAGAAGATTATGAAAATTTGCGATACAACAATATTGTGCTTGCAACCGATGCCGATGTGGATGGTATGCACATTCGATTGTTAATGATTACATTTTTCTTGCAATTTTTTCCAGAATTGATAAAAGAAGGACATTTATACATACTGCAAACACCGCTTTTTAGGGTTCGCAATAAAAAGAAAACCATCTATTGTTATTCGGAACAAGAGCGTATCGATGCCATTGAAGAATTAAAACCAAAACCCGAAATTACCCGATTTAAAGGTTTGGGTGAAATTTCGCCCGATGAGTTTGTGAATTTTATTGGCCAAGACATTCGTTTAGAACCGGTAATGTTAGATAAATCATCATCTATCGAAAAATTATTGGAGTTTTACATGGGCAAAAACACGCCTGATAGACAAGAGTTTATCATTGATAATTTAAAAGTGGAGTTGGATAAAGTGGAGTAAATAAAACCTGTTATTTAGGAATGAAAAACATTGATAAAACAAGTTTAGAAAATGCGTTTCGCTTATTTGATAGCGGATTTATTAATGAAATAGAAATTGGTACTACAAAAGGTTTACAACAAATTCACAAATATCTTTTTAATAATCTTTTCGATTTTGTGGGAAAAATCAGTACGTTGAATATCTCAAAAGGCAGATTTCGATTTGCAACGGCGTTGTATCTAAATGAAATTCTTGTAAAAATAGAAGCAATGCCCGAAAACACTTTTGAAGAAATTATTGCAAAATATGTAGAAATGAATATCGCACACCCTTTTATGGAAGGCAACGGAAGAACCATGCGTATTTGGCTTGATTTAATTTTAAAAAATGGGTTAAAAAAAATAGTTAATTGGCAGTTTGTAGATAAAACGCTTTATTTACAAGCAATGGAACGAAGCCCGATTAACGATTTGGAGTTAAGAACTTTGCTCGCCGAAAATTTAACCAATGATATAGATAACCGTGAAATTATTTTCAAAGGAATTGAGCAGTCTTATTACTACGAAGGTTACGAAAAAAAAGATTAAATTATGGAAAACGAATTGATTATATTTCAGTCCGAAAACGGAGCCTTAGAACTTCGCATAAATGGAGAAAAAGATACTGTTTGGGCAAGCCTTGACCAAATAGCAACCCTTTTCGGAAGAGATAAATCAGTTATTTCCAGACATATAAATAACATTTTTAAAGAAGAAGAGCTACAAAAAGATGTGGTTGTTGCATTTTTTGCAACTACCACTCAGCACGGAGCAATTAAAAATAAAACCCAGACAAAACAAGTGGCTTATTACAATTTAGATATGTTACTATCCGTTGGCTATAGAGTAAATTCAAAAATAGCAACAAAATTTCGGCAGTGGGCAACAAAATTGCTTAACCAACATATTACAAAAGGATACACAATCAATGAAGAATTTTTAAAACGGAATAAAGCACAATTTATTAAAACGCTTGAAGATTTAAAGATTCTAACAAAAGAAAATAGTCAATTAAAAGCAACAGATGTTTTAACACTTATAGAATCGTTTTCGGGAACTTTTTTTGCATTAGATAGTTATGATAGAAATAATTTTCCAACGCAAGGTACTAAAAAAGAGATAGAAACATCGGCAAAAGATTTATCAAAAGATCTACAAAAGTTAAAACAAGAATTAATTAATAAAGGTGAGGCAACTGTTTTGTTTGCGCAAGAAAAAAAGAAAGGAAATTTAGAAGGAATTTTTGGAAACGTATTTCAAACTGTTTTTGGTGAAGATGCTTATCCAACAATAGAAGAAAAAGCAGCACATTTATTATATTTTGTTGTTAAAAATCATCCTTTTAATGATGGAAATAAGCGGAGTGGGGCTTTTAGTTTTATTTGGTTTTTGCAAAAAGCGGAGTATCCGTTTCATAATAAAATATCTCCCGAAACACTAACTGTTATTACAATATTAATTGCAGAATCAAATCCCGCAGATAAAGAAAAAATGATAGGAATAGTGAAATCAATTTTAAATTTTTAACTCAATTTAAGTTTTTTTTGAGAATATTACATAAAACATAATTATTCAAATGAATAACGAAGAATATAACGAAGATGCCGAACTAAACAATTACGATCCCGAATTGGATCATAATAGTTTGGAAAGCACCGAAGCCGAGACCATAAAGAAAGTTTCGGGTATGTATGAAGAATGGTTTTTAGATTATGCTTCGTATGTGATTTTAGAGCGTGCTGTGCCCGCAATTGAAGATGGTTTTAAGCCAGTTCAGCGCCGCATTATGCACTCAATGAAAGAATTAGACGATGGCCGTTACAATAAAGTAGCAAACATCGTGGGGCACACCATGCAATACCATCCGCATGGCGATGCAAGTATTGGCGATGCCATGGTGCAAATCGGTCAGAAAGATTTATTAATAGATACACAAGGAAACTGGGGAAATATTTTAACGGGAGATGATGCGGCAGCTTCGCGTTATATCGAAGCACGTTTAAGTAAATTTGCGTTAGATGTTTTGTATTCGCCAAAAATCACGCCGTGGCAACTTTCCTATGATGGCCGTAGAAACGAACCAATCAATCTACCGGCAAAATTCCCAATTTTATTAGCGCAAGGTGGCGAAGGTATTGCAGTTGGTTTATCAACCAAAATTCTTCCACACAATTTTATTGAGTTAATAGATGCTTCCATCAAAATATTAAAAAAGAAACCGTTTGTACTGTATCCCGATTTTCCAACTGCGGGTATTGCCGATGTATCTAATTATAACGATGGCGCACGCGGAGGAAGAGTAAGGGTTCGTGCACGTATTTCGCAAGTAGATAAAATCACACTTGTTATTAAAGAAATTCCTTTTTCAACCACCACCACTTCATTGATTGATAGCATTTTAAAAGCAAACGAAAAAGGAAAAATCAAGATAAAAAAGGTAGAAGACAATACCTCTTCTGAAGTTGAAATTGCAATTCATTTACCGCCGGGTGTGTCGCCTGATAAAACCATCGATGCGTTGTATGCATTTACAAGTTGTGAAGTTTCAATAGCGCCATTAGGCTGTGTGATACAAAACAACAAACCCCTTTTCACAGGCGTTTCAGAAATGTTAAAACAATCTACCGAGCGAACGGTTGATTTGCTAAAACAAGAACTGATTATCGAATTGGGCGAGTTGGAAGAACAATGGCATTTTTCATCGCTGGAACGTATTTTTATCGAAAACAGAATTTATCGAAATATTGAAGAAGAAGAAACTTGGGAAGGTGTAATTGCTGCTATTGATGAAGGATTAAAACCATTCACCTCACATTTAAAACGAGCTGTTACCACAGAAGATATAGTGCGATTGACCGAAATACGAATTAAACGTATTTCTCGTTTCGATTTAGATAAAGCGCAAGAAAAACTAGATGCTTTGGAAGGCGATATTGAAAAAGTGAAATACAATATTGAGCATATCATTGATTTTACCATTTCATTCTTCACCAACTTAAAAGAAAAATACGGCAAAGGACGCGAACGCAAAACCGAATTGCGCAACTTTGATAATATCGAAGCAACAAAAGTGGTATTGCGCAACCAAAAACTGTATGTAAACCGAGAAGAAGGATTTATTGGAACTGCTTTGCGCAAAGACGAGTACATTGCAGACTGTTCAGATATTGACGATGTGATTGTGTTTCTGCGAGACGGCAGTATGACGGTATCAAAAATCGAAGAGAAAAAATTTGTGGGTAAAGATATTATTCATGCAGCGGTTTTCAACAAAAACGATAAACGCACTATTTATAACATGATATACCGCGATGGAAAAACAGGCTCATCGTTTGTGAAGCGTTTCAGTGTTTCAAGTATCACCCGAGATAAAGTCTATGATCTAACTCAAGAAAAACCAGGTTCTCAAGTACTTTATTTTTCAAGTAATCCAAATGGTGAAGCAGAGGTAGTAACTATTTTATTAAGACAATTAAGCAACGTAAAAAAACTAAAATTCGATTTAGATTTTGCCGATTTGCTTATAAAAGGTCGCACATCAAAAGGAAACATCGTCACAAAATATCCAATAAAGAAAATTGAACTAAAAGAGAAAGGAATTTCTACCCTTCGTCCTCGAAAAATTTGGTTCGATGATACCGTTCACCGTTTAAATGTGGATGGCAGAGGCGAGCTTTTAGGCGAATTTAAACCCGAAGATCGTTTGTTGATTATTACTCAAAGCGGAAAATTAAAAACAATTATTCCTGAATTAACCACACACTTTGACGATGATATTATTGTATTGGAAAAATGGATTCCCACAAAACCCATTTCATGCATATATTTTGATCCAGAAAAAGATAAGTATTTCGGGAAAAGATTTATAGTGGAATCTGTAAATAAAGAAGAACTCTTTATTTCCGAACATCCGTATGCCCGTTTAGAAATTGTTTCTACAGATTACCGACCAATGGCAGAAATAATATTCGCAAAAAGTAAAGGTGTTGAAAAAGAGCCTTTAATTATAAATTTTGAAGAATTTATCGCAGTAAAAGGTATTAAAGCACAAGGAAATCAAGTAACAAGCGATAAGGTAAAAATGATGAATCTTTTAGAATCGTTGCCCTATGAAGAGGTTTTGGAAGAAGAAACATCCGAAAAAAATAATTTTACCGACACGGTTGATGAAAGCTCTCTAACGATTGAAGAAGACGGTCAAATTGGCTTTAACCTAGAATAAACGAATACATTTTAAACACAAATAAAAAATATATGAATTTTGTCATAATTGACGATCATCCTTTTATTTTAGAAGGATATGCCAATGTTATAAAGCAAAATTATCCGCAAAGCACAATTGTTAAATTGGCTTCGTGCGAAGCTGTTTTTGACTATTTTTCGAACAATGCCGAAGCAAAACGAACGGACATGGTTTTGGTTGATTTCAACATACCAAGTTTTGAAGAAGAACAATTAAAAAACGGGATTGATGCAGCTAATTTCATTCGCCAAATCATTCCATATTGCAAAGTAATATTACTAACCGCACACACCGAAAAAATCTACATTCTAGATATTATTAAAAACGCAAAACCCGATGGTTTCGTTACCAAAGGCGAACTCACACCCGAATATTTGTTAGAATTAATACAAATTGTTTTAGATCAGGGTAAGTTTTACAGCGATTTTATTCAAAAAACATTCAATGAATCTTTAAATGATAAATCACTGATAGACGACTACAACCGTCAAATATTATATTTACTTTCAAAAGGATATAAAATCGTGGAATTAGACAAAATAATTCCGATATCATACAGCGCCATTCAAAAGCGAATTGCCAAAATGAAGCAAGTGATGAAAGCACAAGATGACAAAGGTTTGGTGAAAGCAGCCATAGAAAATGGATATTTGTAGAATAAAATACTACATGAAATGAGTGTTTTGCTCACATTTTGTTAACTTTTAAATCCATAGTTGTAAATATAAAACCAACGCCCTTACATTTGTAAAACATTTGAACATAATATGAAAAATTATTGGGCAAATAATTAGGGAGTATTAAGGTTTTCACGTTTTAATAAGGTTAGATTAGGTTTAGAACGTATATGTTGTTTTGTTGATTACTTAAAGTTCAAATGAAACCAATCCTGCTTGTATAGCAGGATTTTTTTTATTATTTTTGTACCACTTTTTGGGGGCCGATCGGTTTTGACAGCAGGTGGAATTGAAAAGTAAGCACGTCGAGCGCTCATTTACAGCTCGTAAATATCATGAATGAACTTTTTTTTACACGGCGAAGAAAACTACGCTTTAGCTGCTTAATTCTGAATTATAGTAAGATCAAGCCTTGTCCTATAAGATAGGAAAGCTAAATTCCTTAAAAAAGCCTTGATTTATGGCGTTTTGTAATAAGGAACCGTAAATATAAATCTAGAGTAAATAGCACCTCGGAAGTTACTCGAAATCTAAAGAGGTTAAGTGTGTAGTGGTTGTTTTTGGCAAAGCTATACAACGAAAATTTAAACAAAAACTAAACGTGTAGAAAGCTCTTTGATTGCTTGTTTGGACCAGGGTTCGATTCCCTGCGGCTCCACTGAAATAAAAAAATGCATTGATTTTTAAGTCAATGCATTTTTATTTTAATTATTACCATAATTTGGTATTGTTTGAAATATTCCATTTTAACTACAAAATATTCCGTAGTTTATTAAACCTAAAGAATAAAAAAGCCCTAATTGGATTAGAGCTTCTGTACCTATTATTAAAACCCACGTTTTTTACTTTGGTTGTACCACATTGGCACTTTTTGTCCGCGCGCTTGTTTCATTTGCCCTTCCATCATGCTAATTTGCTCTTTCAGCATACCTTTCGTATCAAGCTTTTTAGCCTCTGCAATTAATTTTTGAGCTTCAGCAGCACGGTTTTTACTCATCGTGATACCTGCCAACTGCAATTTTGCCACTGCTAAATCTTCCTTTTGATTAAGTCCTAAATCAACTGCTTTACGAAAATCTTTTTCGGCTTGGTTTAAGTTATTTTGCGCGTTGATAATTCCATTCAAATAAAAATAATATCCTTGTTGGTTTTTTATTAAAGCGGTTTCTGGATTAATTTTCGACAAAATGCGTTTGGCTCCCTCCATATCTTGTTTTCTAAACTTAAACAAGGTCATAATAAGCATTTCATTTTTAAAATAAACTAAAACCACTAATAGTGTTAGTATCAATAAAAAAATACCATTTCCAATATTTTTCTCGGTAAATTGCCAAACAGCAGTTGCCAATAACGCTGCTGCTGCAACAATTTTTATATTCTTGTGAATCATAATCGTTTTTGTTTTAATTTTGCAAATGTAGTAAAATACTGCAAGCCACAAAAAATACCTGGCAAGAATCCTGCAATAAGTAGCAGAAATTTAAAATAAATTTTAAAAACAATTTGTAGGTATTAAAAGGATTTGTATATTTGCACTCGGTTTTGAAGCACTGATTTCAAAGCTGAACATTTATAAAATATATATTTAAAGATAAGAAGCAATGAGTAAGAGAACGTTTCAACCATCAAAAAGAAAAAGAAGAAACAAACACGGTTTCATGGATAGAATGGCAAGTGCTAACGGAAGAAAAGTATTGGCACGTAGAAGAGCTAAAGGAAGACATAAGTTAACGGTTTCTAGCGAACCAAGACACAAAAAATAATGATGGATCATCATAAATAAAGGCGTTACTTTAAGTGTCGCCTTTTTTTATATCTTTTATTTTTAAACACTTCATTCTTCTTTTTAATTAAGAATAAGTACATTTGAATACAACAATTATAACAACACCCTATAAATAATGCCTAAAGATCATTCAATTAAAACAGTTTTAATCATTGGTTCTGGTCCAATCATTATTGGTCAGGCTTGTGAATTCGATTACTCTGGTTCGCAATCGGCACGTTCGTTGCGCGAAGAAGGAATTAAAGTTATTTTGATCAATTCGAACCCAGCAACCATTATGACCGATCCATCAATGGCGGATCATGTGTATTTAAAACCATTAAACACCAAATCAATCATCGAAATTTTAAAGGCGCATCCAGAAATCGATGCTGTTTTGCCAACAATGGGCGGACAAACAGCCTTGAATTTGTGTTTAGAAGCCGATGAAAAAGGTATTTGGCAAGATTTTGATGTAAAATTGATTGGGGTTGATATCAACGCCATTAATGTCACTGAAGACCGCGAACAATTTAAACAACTTTTAGCAAAAATCGATATTCCTTTTGCACCTGCAAAAACTGCCACATCGTTTTTGGAAGGAAAAGAAGTTGCCCAAGAATTTGGTTTCCCGTTGGTAATTCGTCCATCGTTTACCTTGGGTGGAACAGGAGCTGCTTTTGTGCATAAAGAAGAAGATTTCGACGAACTTCTTACACACGGCTTAGAATCATCGCCTATACACGAGGTTTTGATTGACAAAGCATTATTGGGCTGGAAAGAATACGAATTAGAGTTATTAAGAGATAAAAACGACAATGTTGTAATTATCTGTACTATTGAAAACATGGATGCTATGGGCATTCACACCGGTGATTCAATTACCGTAGCACCAGCAATGACCTTATCGGACCGCACGTTTCAACGCATGCGCGATATGGCTATAAAAATGATGCGCTCTATCGGAAATTTTGCAGGTGGATGTAATGTGCAGTTTGCAGTATCACCCGATGAAAAAGAAGATATCGTCGCTATTGAAATCAACCCTCGTGTGTCGCGTTCATCTGCATTAGCATCAAAAGCAACTGGCTACCCTATTGCAAAAGTAGCTACAAAATTGGCATTAGGCTACACTCTTGATGAGCTGCAGAACCAAATCACCAAATTAACATCGGCATTGTTTGAACCAACTTTAGATTATGTTATTGTAAAAATACCTCGTTGGAATTTTGATAAATTTGAAGGTGCCGACAGAACACTTGGTCTTCAAATGAAATCGGTTGGTGAAGTTATGGGAATTGGTCGTTCATTTCAAGAAGCCTTACAAAAAGCCACCCAATCATTAGAAATAAAACGAAACGGAATTGGTGCAGACGGAAAAGGATACACGAATTACGATCAAATTTTAGATAAATTAGAGCATGCATCATGGGATCGTGTTTTTGTGATTTACGATGCCATCGCATTGGGGATTCCGCTAAGCACCATTCAACAAATTACTAAAATAGACATGTGGTTCTTAAAGCAATACGAAGAAATGTATGCTTTAGAGCAAGAAATATCAAAACACACTTTGGCAACTCTTCCAAAAGATTTATTGTTAGAAGCCAAACAAAAAGGGTTTGCAGACCGCCAAATTGCTCACATGTTGCGCTGTTTAGAAAGTGAAATTTACACTTTACGCGAAAAAATGAACATTAACCGTGTGTACAAATTGGTGGATACTTGTGCGGCAGAATTTGTGGCACAAACACCTTACTACTACTCTACTTTTGAAGCCGGTATTGAAAAAGCAGACGGCACAGTTTACACAGCCAACGAATCGGTTCGAACCGATAAAAAGAAAGTTGTGGTACTTGGCTCAGGTCCCAACCGAATAGGTCAAGGAATTGAGTTTGATTATTCTTGCGTGCACGGTGTTTTGGCTGCATCAGAATGTGGTTATGAAACCATCATGATCAACTGTAATCCGGAAACGGTTTCAACCGATTTTGATACGGCCGATAAATTGTATTTCGAACCCGTTTATTGGGAACATATATACGATATTATTCGTCATGAAAAACCAGAGGGGGTAATTGTACAATTAGGCGGACAAACCGCTTTAAAGTTGGCCGAAAAATTAGATAAATACGGAATTAAAATCATTGGAACAAGTTTTGAAGCTTTAGATTTAGCTGAAGATCGCGGACGTTTCTCTGAATTACTAACCGATTTACATATTCCTTTTCCTAAATTTGGAGTAGCCACTACTGCCGAAGAAGCAGCGAAATTGGCAGACGAATTAGATTTTCCTTTATTAGTACGCCCATCGTATGTTTTGGGTGGTCAAGGAATGAAAATCGTTATTAATAAAAAAGAATTAGAAGAGCATGTAATTGATTTATTAAAATCGATTCCAGGCAACAAATTGCTTCTAGATCATTATTTAGCTGGAGCTGTGGAAGCAGAAGCTGATGCGATTTGCGATGGCGAAAATGTGTACATTATTGGAATTATGGAGCATATTGAACCTTGTGGTGTGCATTCAGGAGATTCAAACGCTACACTGCCCCCATTCAATTTAGGTGAGTTTGTATTGCAACAGATTAAAGATCACACTAAAAAGATTGCGGTTGCCTTGAAAACAAAAGGATTAATCAACATTCAGTTTGCAGTGAAAGACGATACGGTATATATCATTGAAGCCAATCCACGTGCTTCCCGTACGGTTCCGTTTATTGCAAAAGCTTATGGCGAACCTTATGTGAACTATGCTACAAAGGTAATGTTGGGCGCTAAAGTAACCGATTTTAAATTTAACCCACAACTAAACGGATATGCTATTAAGCAACCTGTTTTCTCTTTCAACAAGTTTCCGAAAGTAAACAAAGCTTTAGGACCTGAAATGAAATCAACGGGAGAAAGCATTCTGTTTATCGATAGTTTAAAAGACGACGCTTTTTACGATTTATACACCCGCAGAAAAATGTATTTAAGTAAATAGCAGCTTTTTTAAAGCACAAAAAAATCCGTTTCTAATATTTTAGAAACGGATTTTTTTTAGATTCTAAAGGTTTACTTTTTTATAATCTTAATAAACTGTGTGTGTTCTTCTGAAAACAATTTAACCATATAGGTACCAGAACTGAATTGCGAAAAGTTGATTTTAACGGTTTCATTATCATTTGACTGTTTTAAAACTCGTTGCCCAATAATGTTGTACACTTCTACACTTTCAATGGTGTGTTTGTAACTAACTATTAAATCGTTTTCTACCGGGTTTGGATAATATTTTAAACCAGCTAAATCAAAGTTATTTACTGAAAGCGTAATACCTACTTTTACAGCGGTTGGATAGCTTGGACAGCCATTTTCATCAATTATTACGCCATAATAAGTGACACCATCTTCTAGAAAATCAGAAACGTCTAGAGGATTCATTCTATTTATTGCATCATTATAGCTTAAATACCATGTAACATAAGGCTGATTCATTATCAAATCGGCCACTTTGGCTTGATGCGTAAAATTTTGCGTTAAAAATCCTGTAGGTGAATTGGGGCGTGTATTCACTTTTACATGAACTTGTCTTCTGCTTGATGTGCATCCAGAATAATCTATTGCTACATAATAATAACCCGTTGTTAAGCTATACGTATCGGGTAAAGGTGTTGTGGAAGAATTATCAACATACCATACATATTTAGTTGAAGTAGAAGCTTTTAAATATAAATCGCCAACTGTTGCGCCTGCACACAAAACAAAATCAGTCATAATAGGTGCTGTAGTAGGATAAACACGAACAGCTACAGCAATTCTTGGTGATTTACATGGCAATATTTCTTGCTCTATATAATAAGTTCCTGTTAATAAAGGTGTATTTGCTGCTAAAGGTGTAACACTTTGTGCTGAACTGTACCAATTAATAGTTGCTCCCGGCATTCCGTTTGCAACTAAATCGGAAACGTAAGCAGTGTTGCAAAATACTTGTTGTGTAGAAACAATTGGCACTGTTACACCTGCAGTGGTTATAATTTGTAGAGGTTTTCTAACCGATTCGCACAAGTTATAATTAAATGTGCTTACATAATACACACCGTTTGTGAGCAAATGTGTACTTGGTAATGCTTGTGTACTTGTTAAACTGCTGTACCATTTTAATTGCAAGCTACTGAAATTATCGATTGAGATATTTTGAATCAATGCGGTGTTGCAAATGACAAGGCTTGTTGTTGTGATAGGATTACTCGGGTAAATGTTTACTACCACCGCAAAGCGGTTGGTACTTTCACAACCATTAACTGTTTGGGTGGCATAATAAGTTGTTCCATTAACTAAACTTGTGGTTGCAGATAAAGGTATACCATTTGTTGCTTTATCATACCATTTGATATTTTGACCGTTTACATTCAAATCCCCAACAGTAGGTGTATAAGGTTCACAAAATTCTTGAACACTTAAACCTGTTGGTATATTGGTTGTATTTATCGTTACATTTATCGCTGCTCGTGTATAATTTTCGCAACCATTAATGGTTTGTGAAGCGTAATAACTACCAGTAGCTAGCTGTTGGGTTTCGCTTAAAGGTATTCCACCAAAAGGAGTTGTGTACCATTTCACATCGGTTCCAGTAACGACTAAATCACTTACAGTTGCATTCTCATTGATACAAAAAACTTGATTTGTGGTTACAGGTTGTGGAATATCTATTGGTTGGGTAATATAAATATTTTGTGATGCGGTACAATTTTTACTATCGATTACTAACACATTGTATAAACCCGCAGGTAATTGATTTATATTTTGCGATGTATTGCCATTAGACCATTGGTAGGTATAAGGTGGTGTTCCGCCCGTTACATTTAAACTAATACTTCCTGTAGTAGTTGCGTAACAAAGTACGTTATTCTGCTGATAAGCGATATTTAAAACATCTGGTTGGTCAATCGTAACGCTCTCACTAAACGTACAACCATAATCATCTGTTATGGTTAAAGAATAGGTTCCGGCCGATAGATTACTAATTGATGCTGTTGTTGCTCCATTTGACCAATTATAGGTATAAGGTGCTCTACCACCAACGATAGTTGCAGTAATATTTCCATCAGCAAGTCCATTACACGAAACATTTTTCTTACTAAAATTTAAAGATAATCCTACGTTTGGCACCACGGTTACACTTTCGGTTACTGTACAACCATTTGCATCTGATACCGTTAAAGTATAATTGCCGGGCACTAAATCATCAACAGTCGAAGTGGTTGCACCATTTGACCAAGAATAGGTATATGGTTGTGTACCACCTGTTGGCATAGCTATTACGGAGTTGGTTAGGGATCCGTTACAACCAGCTTTCGTTTGGGTAGTAGCTACTTTTAAAACATTAGGCTCTGTTATGGTCACAGCCTTTGTTAAAGAACAGCCATTTGCATCTGTAACTAAAACGGTATAATTGCCTTTACTTATATTAGAAATGTTTGCTGTGTTACCTCCATTACTCCACAAGTAGGTATATGGTTCAGTGCCGCCAATAACAGTAATAGCAGCTTCACCAGTTGCTGTTGCAAAACAACCCACATTCTTAGATGTTATACTTGCAGATAGGGCATTTGGTTCAGTGATGGTGATGTTTTCAGTTTTTATACAATTATAAGCATCCTTTACGGTGACTGTATAAGTTCCTGCTGATAAACCCGTAACTTTAGGTGTTGTAGCGGTATTGTGCGACCATGTATAGGTGTATGGTAGAGTACCACCACTTGGAATTACCTCAATTGTTCCA
This sequence comes from Paenimyroides aestuarii, assembly GCF_024628805.1. Lineage (NCBI taxonomy): Bacteria > Pseudomonadati > Bacteroidota > Flavobacteriia > Flavobacteriales > Flavobacteriaceae > Paenimyroides > Paenimyroides aestuarii. The sequence goes on from NZ_CP102382.1 coordinate 2,807,759, forward strand.
TCATTGGCGTTGTTGCAACTTAAGTTTTTAACGTTTACAACATTGGTAAGTGCTGTAGGTTGCGAAATAACAACTGTTTCTGTTCCAAAACAACCATTTGCATCTGTGATAACAACACTATATGTTCCGGCACTTAACCCAGATATTGCTGCTGTTGTAGCATTGTTTGACCATAAGTAACTGTATGGTGCTAATCCTCCATTACCAGAAACAGTTGCACTTCCATTGCTCTCACCAAAGCACAACACATTGGTTTGTGTTAAACTTCCTTTAACTTGGGATACTGTTAGCGTAACTGCGTTTGATGCCAAATCATTTAAACAATTACTTTTTACTATTACTTTATATGTATAGCCATTTAAACTATTGGTAACGTTTGAAATAGTAAGACTATTTGTGGTAACCCCAGAATATACAGTATTATTTGATAAATTAGTAAAACCACTACCAGTATCTACCTGCCATTGATAACCTACTCCATTTACTGCATTTACATTTATTGTTGCATTATTATTTAAACAAACTATTTGATTAACGGGTTGATTAATAATTGTTGGTGAAAGTACCGTTTGTAAATCTATAGCAGCTATTTTCGAACATGGTCCCCAACTTGCTACGGCGTATATTGTTTTTGAAACAGAGCTATAAGCTGTTGGTACCGCAATAGTATTGGCATTTATAGCCTGTGCATCAGCTAAATTTTCGTAGTAAGAATAAGTAACTCCCGAAAGGGTTGAGATGGATGTTTCTGCATTTGTAAGATTATAAACAGCTGTATTTGTTGGAGAACAGCCTTGTAAAGTTACTGGCGTATTTAGTACAAGTGTAGTTATATTTACATCTACCGCAGCTGTTGCTGGGCAATCAAAATTGCTAGATGCTACTTTTACGGAATAATTTCCAATTTGAGTGGCAGTATAGGTGCTTTGTGTAGCTCCTGAAATAATTGTATTGTTAAAATACCATTGATAAGTTGGGTTCGCCGCAGAAGTTGTAACTTTTAATGTGGTGTTTACAGTTTCACAAAGCAACAAATTACTTGGCAAAATGGTTCCATTAATATCAGTAAGATCAAGTGGCGGTACAGTACCGTTATCAACCGTAATGCTTGCTGTGCTCACACAGGTGCTAGAAGGTACTGTCACTTCTACTGAGTAAGTACCTGTTTGTGTTACTGTGTATGAATCTGAAATTGCACCAGGAATTTGCACATTATTAAGAAACCATTTATAGGTTGCATTTGTAGCTAAAACACTAGCTTTAATTACTTGCGTAGCTTCACATTTTTTTATGTTTGATGGCAAAATATTCCCTGCTGTATCTGTAATCTTTACACCAATATCAAAAGAGCCTGCTTCTAAAAAAACAGCTGTATCGTACTTATCGTCTGCATAATCTGCAATTACCATTTTAAAATGATAGGTTTCTCCAGGAATAACAGTTGCTGTTGCAGTCAATGGAATGGTTCTTCCTTGAAAATTAATATCCGAATTTGTGGTATTGTATCCTCCAAAATATTGTTGGTTTACAGCTCCGCAAGAGCCTGCTGATCCTGTCACAGCCGGATGAATATTAGATGTACTTACAACTCCTCCTGAATTGGGCAAAACAGCCAAGTTGGTATATGTAGGATCTCCTACTTTCTTTAACAACAAAGCAAATGCATCAGTAAAACTGCATTCATATCCATCGCCATACTCCTCTGATGCGAGTATATAATTAAAAGTAATTTGATTGGTTATAGGCACAAAATCAAATTCAATATAAGTGGCATCATATAATACCATAGGTGAAATGTTTAGCACATTGGCTAAATCAACATCACCTCCTGAATTGAGGTTATCAGAAAGCACAGGGTTAATAAAGTTATTACCTGCTTTTCGAGCAAAACCTGTGCTGAGAACAATACCCGATTGAAAAGGAAAGTTAGCATTTGCCTTATTAAAATACCCCCATGATCTGTTTAAGTTTGTTGCCGGCAAATTGGGCGAAACCACAACATTCGTAGCATTGGCACTTGTACAGTTACCACCACCAGATATGAGCACATTATTTATCAATTGCGAAACGGTAAATGCACTTTGCGCACTGGAGGCATTGTTAACCTCTATAAAATCACCAATACCTAAAGGCACAACGGGTGGGGTGCTATTTGGAATGTTGATTCGAGTGGGTAAGGATTGTCCTAAACTAAGATAGTTAATCACAAATGAAAACAAAAACAGCCAAAAAAGGTTTTGAACATTGATTCGTTTTTTTGTGGAATCATTAAGCAACTTCACTTTTTTCAGATTCATAGTTTACCAGAAAAATGGTTATTTAATAAAAAGATACTCCTATTTTTAAAAGTACTTCTCCAAATGGATTATATTCTAATAATGCAACTTTTTAATATACATTTTAAAAATAACCGTAAATGTAATTGATTTTGCATCAAATTTTTAATCAAATTGAAAAATTAACTTTTTATTCATCAAAAAAAAGACTGTCTTTTTTAGGCAGTCTTTCTTTTTCTATTTATTCCCTTTTGCGTGATCGGCTAAGAATTGTTCCAAACCTAAATCGGTGAGTGGATGCTTCAGCAATCCTAAAATCGAACTTAAAGGACCCGTCATCACATCGGCACCAATTTTTGCACAATTCACAATATGCATGGTATGACGCACCGATGCTGCTAAAATCTGCGTTTCAAAGGCATAATTGTCATAAATCATTCTAATTTCATCGATTAAATTTAATCCATCGGTAGAAATATCATCTAATCTACCAATAAATGGCGACACATACGTGGCTCCTGCCTTTGCAGCCAACAATGCCTGACCTGCCGAAAATACTAAAGTTACATTGGTTTTAATGCCTTTTTCAAAAAAGTATTTACACGCTTTAATACCGTCTTTCGTCATGGGGATTTTTACAACAATCTGCTCGTTTAATTCTGCAAGCTCCTCGCCTTCTTTAATCATTCCCTCAAAATCGGTAGCAATTACTTCAGCCGAAACATCGCCATCAACAATAGCGCATATATCCACATAATGTTTTAAAATATTGTTTTTGCCTGTAATGCCTTCTTTTGCCATTAACGACGGATTGGTCGTAACGCCGTCTAAAACGCCTAAAGCTTGTGCTTCTTTAATTTGGTCTAGGTTTGCTGTATCTATAAAAAATTTCATGGTTTTGATGTGTTTAATTATTATTTGTTCTTTTTATTGGAGATTATTTCAATTTATAGGAATTCTTTGATTAAGATTTTTAACCATTAAAAGTTACTAAAAATCTGCGAATTTGAGGCAAATAAATTATTTTATTTTATAATGATTCATTAGCATTTTTTCATACACCGTATCTGGTAAAATCTTTTTTAGAAAGATAGAAAACTTTTGCATGAAAGCCCCTACTCTGTAATGAACTTTTGGTTTTTTTGTTTGAATAATTGCGTTAATTGCTTTTGCCATTTCTATGGGATCTCCGCCATCATTGACATGCTCGTTGATTGTAGCCAATTGTTGACTATAAATGGCTTTATAAGGGGAATTTTCTAAAACCGGTGCATGAAAACGGCGTGCAGCAATATCGGTAGCAAAATCGCCTGGAGCCACATTGGTAACTCGGATATTAAAGGGTTTCACTTCCATTCGTATCGATTCGGTTAGCAGTTCCAAAGCTCCTTTCGAAGCCGAATAAATGCCGCGGTAAGGCAAGCCCATATATCCTGCAATAGATGTTACGTTGATAATTAATCCCGATTTTTGCTGGCGCATTTGGGGCAAAACTGCTTTCATCACTTCAATGGGACCAAACACGTTGGTATGAAAATTATTTTGAATTTCTTCCAAAGGAATTTCCTCAATAGGTCCGGTAATTCCTACTCCTGCATTGTTAATCAACACATCAATTCTGCTTTCTTTTGCAATAATTTCAGCAACCGCACTTTGTATCGATTCCTTGTTTCGCACATCAATGGCAACCAGCGGAAAACGACTATCTGTCACGTTTTCAGGATTTCTACTGCTGCCATATACGGTATATCCTTGGGTTTGCAAAAAATTGCCAACTGTTTTGCCAATACCTGAAGATCCGCCAGTTATCAATACAACTTTGTTCATTTTTAATATTTTCAACAAATATACAATAGCTATTTGTAAAATTAGTATTTTTAGTATCTGTAAACTAAAATCACAAAAATGAATTTTAAACCTATTATTTGTCTTTTTATCGCTGCCGGATTTTTAAATTCAAACACCATTTATGCTCAAAAACAAAAAGATCGGGTAAAAGAAATGATGGAAAACTTATCGAAAGACGAACTAATAAAACATCTTTCTATAATTGCGGGCGATGAAATGGAAGGTAGAAAAACAGGCGAAGCCGGGCAGAAAATGGCGGCAAATTATATAAGGAATATTTATAAAAGTTTAGAAATAGAAGCCTTGCCAGGAACAGATGATTATTTTCAGATGGTGCCTTCGGATGCCATGAAGCGGATGTTTAGCCCCAAACTGAACGACAGCGAAAATGTGGTGGCTTATATAAAAGGCAGCGAAAAACCCGATGAATATTTGGTGATTTCTGCACATTACGACCATGTGGGAATTGCAAATGGCGAAATATACAATGGCGCTGATGATAATGGAACAGGAACAACGGCTTTGTTAGAACTAGCACGTATGTTTAAAATTGCTGAGAAAAACGGTAACGGACCAAAACGTTCGATGGTATTTCTGCATTGCACCGGAGAAGAATATGGTTTGCACGGTTCTCGCTTTTTTGTGAATTCTAAAATAATTCCTTTAGAACAAATTGTTGCAGATTTGAATGTGGATATGATCGGAAGAAGAGATTTTACGTATCAAAAAAATAAAAAAGAATACATCTATTTGGTGGGAAGCGATAAATTAAGCACCGAATTGCACGATATTTCTGAAGCCATGAATAAAAAATATACCAATCTGGTTTTAGATTACACCTATAATGATGATAAGCATCCCGAAATGATTTATTACCGTTCTGATCATTACAATTTTGCAAAATACAACATTCCCGTAATTTTTTATTACAGCGGGGAACATGCCGATTATCATAAACCCACAGATACAGTTGATAAAATTGATTTTGACGAAATGCTGAAACGCACACAGCTTATTTTTGTAACAGCTTGGGAACTAGCAAATAGAAACGAACGAATTAAACTAAAATAAAATGATGAAAAAAATCATAACAACTTTCCTTTTACTTTTTGCAATTGCAGCCACTTTTGCACAAAACAGCCACGAAGACATTCAAACAATTCAAAACTATATCCAAAAAACCTCTCAAAACGAATGGTTTGATCCCATCAACAAAAAAGGAAGTCTTTCTAACGATGCAACTTATGACACCGCTTATTATTTGCTTTCGAACGATTCGGTATTTTCCATTATTCATACTGTTTATGAAAAACATACCTTGCAGAAAGTTTTTTATTATAAAGAAGGGGCGTTAATAGCTTGTATTGTCGAAGAAACCGATGCAAACAACGCCAATAGATTGTTGCAATATGCCGATTATTTTTTTAAAGACGGGGCACTTTTAAACACTGGAGACGAAAAACAGGCATTTCCTGCTGCTGCACTTTATACAGAAGGAATGGAGAAATTGCAAAATGTTCCGGTTAATTAAAATTTTCACTTGCTTTTTTCATAAAAAAACTATACTTTTCAATTGCAATAATTAAAACACAGAAAATATATGTCTCAAATAGGTAGATTATTCGATATTCCTTATTATCAGTTGCAACACTATCCGTTAGAAAAAGCTTTTTCAACAAAGCAAAATGGCGTTTGGAAAGCAACAAGCATTCAAGAATATATAGAACAAGCAAATTATGTTTCCAAAGCGTTGCTTGCAATGGGAGTTAAAAAAGGCGATAAAATTGCACTAATAACCTCAACAAACCGTACCGAATGGAACATTATGGACATTGGGATTTTGCAAACCGGTGCCGCAACCGTTCCTATATATCCAACTATTTCTGAACACGATTACGAGTATATTATAAAGCATTCCGAAAGTGTGTATGTGTTTGTTTCCGATAAAACCATTTTAGAAAAATTAGACCGGGTAAAGTTCAACATTCCTAAACTGCGCGGTATTTATTCGTTTGATGAAATTCCGGGCTGCGCCAATTGGCAACAAGTTGTTACAGCAGGAAAAGAAGCAATGAACGATGCCGAATTAGAAGCTGCGAAAGCCAATGTAACTCCAGATGATTTAGCTTCAATCATTTATACATCAGGCACCACAGGCACTCCAAAGGGCGTGATGCTTACGCATAACAATATCATCAGCAACGTTTTAGGTTCGTCTGAACGCGTTCCTTTTGAAAGAGGAAGTTACACTGCGCTGAGTTTCTTGCCGTGCTGTCATATTTTTGAGCGAATGATTTTGTATTTATTTCAATATATGGGTGTATCAATTTACTTTGCCGAATCAATTGAAAAAATATCTGACAACCTACAAGAAGTAAAACCACAAGTAATGACAGTTGTGCCAAGGGTTTTAGAAAAAGTGTTCGATAAAATTTATGCCAAAGGATCTGAACTTTCAGGTATTAAAAAAGCATTGTTTTTCTGGGCATTGCGCTTGGCAGAAGACTTTAAACCTTACCAAGCAAACGGTGGTTTTTATGAATTTAAGTTGAAAATTGCCCGCAAATTGATCTTCTCTAAATGGCAGGCCGCGTTGGGTGGAAACTTAGAATTGTTAGTATCCGGATCCGCCCCACTTTCGCCACGCTTGGCGCGTATTTTTGGAGGAGCAGCTATTCCGGTGATGGAAGGATACGGTTTAACCGAAACTTCTCCGGTAATTTCGGTAAACGACCAACGAAATAATGGCTGGAAAATTGGCTCTGTGGGTAGAGTTTTGAGCAATGTGACCGTTAAAATTGCAGAAGACGGCGAAATTTTGTGTCAAGCACCATCAGTTGCAGAAGGATATTATAAAGACCAAGAAAAAACGAACGAAGCTTTTATTGATGGTTGGTTTCATACAGGAGATATCGGTGTAATTGATGCCGACGGCTTTTTATTTATTACCGACCGTAAAAAGGAAATGTTTAAAACCAGCGGCGGTAAATACGTGGCCCCACAAATGATTGAAAATGCCATGAAACAATCGCGTTTCATTGAGCAGATTATGGTGGTGGGCGAAGGTCAAAAAATGCCCGCAGCGTTGATTCAGCCAAATTTTGATTTTATTAAAGAGTGGGCCAACCGCAACAAAGTAAACCTTGGTTTTACACTTGATGAAGTAGTGAAAAATGAATTGGTTATAGAACGTATTCAAAAAGAAATTGAAACTATCAACCCGCAATTTGGTAAATGGGAACAAATTAAAAAGTTTGCACTCACCCCAAATGTTTGGAGCATTGATACCGGCGAATTAACCCCAACGCTCAAACTAAAACGTAAAGTGATTCTAGAGAAGTATAAAGATTTGTATGAAAAGATGTATTCTTAATTGATTTGGAATGTCAAACAATGTAATCATAGTAAACATTCAAAATCCATGTGATGAAAAATGGAATAAGATGCAACCTCATGATAGAGGGAAATTTTGTATGCAATGTTCGAAAGAGGTTATTGATTTTACAAAGTTAGATAATAAAGAAATCATTCAGATTATTAAAGAATCAAATGGTAGAATTTGTGGTAGAATGTCAATATCACAGTTAAATAATCCAATAGAAATTCCATCTAAAAAAAGCTGGTCAAAAGTATACAAAGCATTAACAGCAATCTTTTTAATTGGATCAACAGGAAGTTTGTTTGCAACAAATCTGCCGTTAACAACAAACAATTTTAATATTTCTAAAGATGAATCTAATTACAAGAGAATTAATTTAAAGCAAATTAAAAAAGATAGTTTAAAAGATATAATAAAAGGACAAGTTTTAACTGAATTTGAAGAGCCTATTCCTGATGCTATTATAAATGTAGAAGAATTATACCTATCTGTTAAGAGTGATGAAGAAGGGAATTTTTCAATTGTTCTACCAGATAATTTTTCTTTAGATTATATTACACTCAATATTGAACATGAATATTATGTAACTTATTCTATAAGAGTTTTTAAAAAAGATTTACCTATTGAAAGAAAATTCTATTTAAATGAAGAAGTAGTTTTAATGGGAGACATTATGATTACTTATAAACCTAAATGGTGGCAATTCTGGAAAAGATTCTAAATACATTAAATATTTACGTTAATATACCTTAAAAATTAACTATAACAATTCTTTTAACGAAAAATTAAATTCAAAATAGTATGCGTGCATACTATTTTTTTATTATATTTGGTAAGGTTAAGCAAAACAAGAATGAAAAACACTACAATTGATTCCGTAATAAAAAATACATGGCAGGCTATTGCCCGCATGTACAACGAAGAAGCATCAAAATACGGTGCCTCAATGGCATTGGGGTATGCGTTGCTAAATATCGATAAAGAAGGAACGCCGTCAACTGCTTTGGCGCCACGCTTGGGCATGGAACCTACAAGTTTAACGCGCACCTTAAAAACAATGGAAGAAAAAGGGTTAATCATTAAGAAAAAAAACCCAAAAGACGGTCGGGGTGTAAACATTTATTTAACGCCACTTGGTGTTGAAAAACGGGGATTATCCAAACAAACAGTTCTAAATTTTAATAATAAACTTTTAGAAACCTTTTCGCAACAAGAAATTGATAGCTTTATTGAAATGTCAGAAAAAATTCAAAACATCATCATCGAGAGAAAGAAATTTTAAGAAACCAAACCTTATATAAATATGAATAGATTAATAAAAAAAGTGGCTGTTATTGGTTCCGGAATCATGGGGTCAGGCATTGCATGTCACTTTGCAAACATTGGCGCTCAAGTGTTGCTTTTGGATATTGTTCCCAACCAGCTTACTGAAGCCGAAGAAAAAAAAGGGCTTACACTTAACGATAAACTGGTAAGAAACCGAATCGTGAACGAAAATTTAGCAACAGCTTTAAAATCGAGCCCCTCACCTATTTACGACAAAAAATTTGCCGACAGAATCTCAACTGGAAACACAACAGACGATCTTCCGAAAATTAAGGATGTTGACTGGATTATTGAAGTGGTTGTGGAACGTTTGGATATTAAAAAAGCAGTTTACGAGCAAATTGAAAAATACCGCAAGCCTGGTACTTTAATCACATCAAACACTTCCGGAATTCCGATTCATTTTATGAGCGAAGGAAGAAGCGAAGATTTTCAAGAACATTTCTGTGGAACCCACTTTTTTAATCCGGTTCGATACTTAAAATTATTCGAAATTATTCCCGGACCTAAAACCAAACCCGAAATATTATCATTCTTAAATAATTACGGTGAAAAATTCTTAGGGAAGACATCGGTTGTAGCTAAGGATACACCTGCGTTTATTGGTAACCGAATTGGTATTTACGGCATTATGAGTCTTTTTCATTTGGTAAAAGAAATGGATCTAACCATTGAAGAAGTAGATAAATTAACCGGACCGGTAATCGGCAGACCAAAATCGGCAACATTCCGTACGGTTGATGTGGTTGGTTTGGATACTTTGGTGCATGTTGCCAACGGTTTGTATGAAAATTGTCCGAACGATGAAGCACACGAACTATTCAAACTGCCCGATTTCATCAATCACATGATGGAAAATAAATGGTTGGGAAGCAAAACCAAGCAAGGTTTCTATAAAAAAGTTGATAAAGATATTTTGTCACTCGATTTGAATACATTGGAATATCGCCCCAACAAAAAGGCATCTTTTCAAACATTAGAATTAACCAAAACTATTGACAATGTTATTGATCGTTTCAAAGTTTTAGTAAACGGAAAAGATAAAGCCGGTGCATTTTACCGAAAATCTTTTGCGGGCTTGTTTGCGTATGTTTCTAACCGAGTTCCCGAAATTACCGATGATTTATATAAGATAGACGATGCCATGAAAGCTGGTTTTGGTTGGGAACACGGACCTTTCCAAATTTGGGATGCTATTGGTGTGGAGAAAGGTATCGAATTGATCAAAGAAAGCGGTGAAAACGTTGCCAATTGGGTAAACGAAATGTTGGCATCGGGCAATACATCATTTTACACAGTTAAAGAAGGTGCTACTTATTATTATGATATCGATTCAAAATCGCAACAAAAAATTCCGGGGCAAGATGCGTTTATTATCTTAAACAACATTCGCGATACCAAGAAAGTTTGGGGTAATGCCGATACTACATTGTTTGATTTAGGCGATGGCATTTTAAATCTGGAATTTCACTCCAAAATGAACTCGATTGGTGGCGGTGTGATCAGCGGAATCAACAAAGCGATTGATGTAGCCGAAAAAGAATACAGCGGTTTGGTTATCGGAAATCAAGCAGCAAACTTCTCGGTCGGTGCCAATTTAGGCATGATTTTCATGATGGCGGTTGAGCAAGAATACGATGAATTGAATTTCGCCATAAAATCGTTCCAAGATACCATGATGCGCGTTCGTTATTCAGGCATTCCTGTAATTGCAGCTCCGCATGGAATGACATTGGGTGGCGGTTGCGAATTGGTGATGCATGCAGACAAAGCCGTTGCAGCAGCAGAAACCTATATTGGTTTGGTTGAATTTGGTGTAGGTGTAATTCCTGGCGGTGGCGGATCGAAAGAAATGACCTTACGTGCAGCAGATCAATTCAAAAAGAACGATGTGAAGCTGAATATTCTGCAAGAATATTTCCTAACAGTTGGTACGGCAAAAGTTGCTACATCGGCATACGAAGGGTTTGAGAACGGTGTTCTTTTACCAACAAAAGATGTGGTGGTGGTAAACAAAGACCGACAAATTGCCGAAGCGAAAAAACATGCGCTACTAATGGCTGAAGCTGGTTACACCCAACCTGTTCCTCGCAAAGATGTTTTGGTTTTGGGTAAACAAGCATTGGGTGCTTTTTTGGTAGGAACAGACGGCATGATGGCTGGTAAATACATTTCTGAACACGATAGAAAAATCGCCAACAAGTTAGCCTATGTAATGGCAGGTGGCGATTTATCAGAACCTACATTCGTATCCGAACAATATTTGTTAGATCTGGAACGCGAAGCATTCTTAAGTTTATGTACCGAACGAAAAACGTTAGAACGTATTCAGTTTATGTTAACTAAGGGAAAACCGTTGAGAAACTAGAGAGTTAACTGTATAGTGTAGTGTTGTATATTGTATAATAAAGTACTATGAGTATAACATTTTATAATATACATTATACAAGAATACAATTTACAACAAAAAACATGAATTATTTTAAAGAATTAAAAGTTTGGCAAAAGGCAATTGAATTAGTTACTGAAACTTATTTAGTAACTAAAGAATTTCCAAAAGATGAGCTTTTTGGTTTGGTTTCTCAAATCAGAAGATGTGTTATTTCTATTCCTTCAAATATTGCTGAAGGTTGTGGAAGAAAAACTAATAAAGATTTTAGTAACTTTTTAGGGGTTGCTCTTGGTTCTTCTTTTGAGTTTGAAACACAAATTATCATTTCTAAAAATATTGGCTATTTAACTAATGAACAATTCATATTATTAGAGTCTGAAATTCAACACATTCAAAACATGATTATTAAGCTCCAATCATCTCTAGAAAACAAGTAAATAGAAAATGTATATCGTATAGTTGTATAATGTAATTACGATATACAACATACAATAATACTTTATACAGCAAATAACAATATACATTATACAATAAAAATACATTTTACAATGAGCAAAACAGCATATATAGTAAAAGCATACCGAACAGCCGTTGGGAAAGCTCCAAAAGGATTGTTCCGATTTAAAAGACCCGATGAATTAGCGGCAGAAACCATTGAGTTTATGATGAACGAAGTGCCGCAATTAGACAAAAAACGCATTGACGACGTGATGGTTGGAAATGCCATGCCCGAGGCCGAACAAGGTTTAAACATGGCGCGATTAATCTCGTTAATGGGATTAAAAATCACCGATGTTCCTGGCGTAACAGTAAACCGTTATTGTGCATCGGGAATCGAAACTATTGGTATGGCAACAGCAAAAATTCAATCGGGAATGGCTGATTGCATCATTGCAGGTGGTGCCGAATCAATGAGTTTTATACCCATGGGCGGCTACCGTGCCACACCCGATTATAAAGTAACCGCTGCCGGTAACGAAGATTATTACTGGGGAATGGGCTTAACAGCGGAAGCAGTTGCAAAACAATTTAATGTGTCGCGCGAAGATCAGGATCAATTTTCGTTTGAATCGCACATGAAAGCTTTAAAAGCACAAGCAGAAGGCAAATTTGACAATCAAATCGTACCTATTACCGTAGAAGATACGTTTATTAACGATAATGGTAAAAAAGAAACAAAATCCTATACAGTTACAAAGGATGAAGGACCACGCGCTGGTACAAGCATTGAAGCACTAGCAAAACTAAAACCAGTTTTTGCTGCCGACGGTTCTGTTACCGCAGGAAATTCCTCTCAAATGTCTGATGGTGCTGCCTTTGTATTGGTAATGTCTGAAGAAATGGTAAAAGAATTAAACTTAGAACCAATTGCCCGCCTGGTAACCTTTGCATCGGCTGGAGTTGAACCAAGAATCATGGGAATTGGTCCGGTAAAAGCTATTCCAAAAGCATTAAAACAAGGAGGTTTACAACAAAATGATATCGAATTAATTGAACTAAATGAAGCTTTTGCCGCACAATCATTAGCGGTGATTCGCGAGTTAGATCTAAACCCCGAAATCATCAACGTAAACGGTGGAGCCATCGCATTAGGTCACCCGCTAGGCTGTACGGGTGCCAAATTATCTGTACAATTGTTCGATGAAATGAAACGCCGTGGCAATAAATACGGTATGGTTACCATGTGTGTGGGAACCGGACAAGGAACAGCCGGGATTTATGAATTGCTTTAATAACTAATCAAATTTAAAATACAAACGATATGAGCGATATAACAAGAGGTGGTCAATTTTTAGTAAAAGAGACCTTAGCAGAAAACATTTTTACACCCGAAGATTTTTCGGAAGAACAAAAAATGATGCGCGATTCAGTAAAGGAATTTATTGATCGCAAAATTTGGCCTAATAAAGATCGATTCGAGAAAAAAGATTATCAATTTACCGAAGAATGCATGCGCGAAGCTGGTGAATTGGGCTTTTTAGGCGTGGCAGTTCCAGAAGCTTATGGCGGTTTGGGAATGGGCTTTATATCAACCATGCTTACCTGCGATTACATTTCAGGCGCAACAGGTTCATTTTCAACAGCATTTGGCGCACATACCGGTATTGGAACCATGCCTATTACCTTGTACGGAACCGAAGAACAAAAGCAAAAATACGTTCCTAAATTGGCTTCGGGCGAATGGTTTGGATCGTATTGCTTAACCGAACCTGGCGCAGGATCTGATGCAAATTCAGGGAAAACAAAAGCGGAATTGAGTGCCGACGGAAAATCGTACAAAATAAACGGACAAAAAATGTGGATTTCAAATGCCGGTTTTTGTCATTTAATGATTGTTTTTGCACGAATTGAAGACGATAAAAATATCACTGGTTTCATTGTGGAATACGACGTAGAGAATCCAAATGGAATCACATTGGGCGAAGAAGAACACAAATTGGGAATCCGCGCCAGTTCAACACGTCAAGTGTTTTTTAACGATACGATTGTTCCTATAGAAAATATGTTGGGAGGTCGTGGTGAAGGCTTTAAAATTGCCATGAACGCTTTAAATGTGGGTAGAATTAAATTAGCTGCTGCGTGTTTAGATTCGCAACGTCGTTTAATTACACAATCGGTAAACTACGCCAACGAACGCGTACAGTTTAAAACACCTATTGCCAACTTTGGTGCCATTCGTTCAAAAATTGCCGATTTAGCTACCAATGCTTATATTGGTGAATCGGCTTCGTACAGAGCTGCAGGTGACATCGAAAACAGAATCAATGCGCGTTTGGCCGATGGAAATTCGCATCAGGAAGCTGAATTAAAAGGTGTAGAAGAATTTGCAATTGAATGTTCTATTCTAAAAGTTGCCGTTTCGGAAGATGTACAACATTGTGCCGATGAAGGTATTCAAATTTTCGGTGGAATGGGCTTTTCAGAAGATACACCAATGGAAAGCGCTTGGAGAGACGCCCGTATTTCTCGAATTTATGAAGGAACTAACGAAATCAACCGAATGTTAACCGTTGGTATGCTCATTAAAAAAGCAATGAAAGGTCATGTTGATTTATTAGGTCCGGCGATGAAAGTGGGCGAAGAATTATTGGGAATACCCGATTTTGAAACTCCAGATTATTCCGAATTATTTGCAGAAGAAAAAGCATTAATTGCAAAACTGAAAAAAGCCTTTTTAATGGTAGCCGGTTCGGCAGTACAAAAATACGGCACAGAATTAGATCAACACCAACAATTATTAATGGCTGCGGCTGATATGTTGATTGAAATTTATATGGCAGAATCAGGTATTTTGCGTACCGAAAAGTTAGCTAAAAATAGTGGCGAAGAGGCAGCAAGTGTACAAATTGCCATGGCAAAATTGTATTTATACCAAGCTGTTGATATCATTTATACCAAAGGAAAAGAAGGAATTGTTTCGTTTGCAGAAGAAGATGAACAACGTATGATGCTAATGGGCTTGCGCCGTTTCACAAAATACACCAATCAACCCAATGTGGTACAGTTGAAAGAAACCATTGCCAGCCATGTAATTGCAGAAAATAAGTATAGTTTTTAATAGTTAGTTAAGTTTATTAAAAAGCCGTTTCAAGATTTTGAAACGGCTTTTATTATTTTTAAAAGTGTATTATTTCCCTAATTTATAATTTTCATAACACTCGTTTACGGCATTAAAGATTTGATAGTCGTTTGCAGTATAAATAAAGCGTTCCGATTGATTGCAACGTTGTAAAACCTTTACGATATCTTCCTTAGAAATATTCAACAAAGCAGAAACCATTTCGCGATCGTATTTCTTTTTCATTAATTCAATCAATTCCACTTCTTTGCGAATTTGATTAATTTTCTTGGTTTCGCTAGAATTTCGTTTAATAGCATTGTAAATTCCGTTAATAGGATTTAACCCCCGGTTGTAATTGGCTGCAAAGCCAGTGGGACCAAAATCACGATAGTACGGATAATCAGCTAATGCGATCAGCTTGGCATCTACAGCTAAAATTCCGGTTAGTTTCAGCGTATTGATCACCACCTCATCCAACACAGTAGAAAGATCTTTAATGTAAATATTCATTTTACCCTCTTTGTACCAATCATTCGTAACTTTTATTTTTAGCGAGCGGAATCCTTCTGATGAAACATGCAATGTATCGTTTACTTGAGCTAATATAGAAAAACTGCCGTCGGGATTGGTTTGGGCTACTTTTAAAGAGTTTAGGTTTACAATGCTTGCGTGGGATTCTGGTTGATAGCTAAGTTCGCTAAAAACGATTCCTTGAATGTTTTTTTCTTGTGCAACAATTGTAATTGATAAAAGTAGAAAAAATAAAACTGCGAAATATCTCATATTGTTTTTAGTATGCACCAAAAATAAAAGATATTTCGCAGTTTGTGTTATTTATTTTGTAAATATTAACAACAAATCTTAGTTTGATCTACGCGGACGATCACCACGAACCGATCTTCGTTCATTGCGAGCCGGTCTATCGTCTTCCCGATTGCGACCAAATCGACGCTCACCTCCACTCGATCTTCTTTCTGATGAGGAACGATCGCCACGGAAACCGCCACCTCGTTCGCCACGGAAACCACCACTTCTACCACGTCCGTTGTGATCTCTTCGTGATGAAGAAGAAGAACCACCACTTGTAGAAATTTCTACGTTTACTTGACGACCTTCGTGGTGCATATTGTTTAATATACCCATAATGCGTTCGCTGTGTGAAGCATCGGTGTTAAAGAATGAAAATCCTTCTTTCACATCAACTTTAAACAAATCATCTCTGCCTAAATCTAAAGTATCACGCAAGAAATCTTTCAAACTCATCCAATCAAAATTATCGCGCGCACCAAGGTTTAAGAAATAACGTACAGAACCATCTGCATTTACTTTGGCTTCACCTTTTTCACGAGATTTTGGAGAATCGATTGTATTTTGTTTTTTGTAATATTCGATAAAACGATTAAATTCTACAGAAAACATTTTTTTGATTAATTCTTCTTTCGTTAAATCGCCTAATAATTCTTCGATTTTTGGAAGATATTTATCAATTTCCGGATCAACTTCAACTCCTTTAACTTTATTTGCTAAGTGAATTAATTGTACTTCGCAAATTTCCATTCCGGTTGGAATTGGCTTTTGAACAAACTTTGTTTTAATGATTCGTTCAATCATCTGAATTTTTTTGAATTCAGATTTGGTTACGATAACGATTGATGTACCTGTTTTCCCGGCACGACCTGTACGGCCTGAGCGGTGGTTATAGGTTTCAATTTCATCGGGTAATTGGTAGTTGATAACGTGTGTAATATCGTCCACATCAATTCCGCGAGCGGCTACATCGGTAGCGACCAACATTTGAATTTGGCGGCCACGGAAAGCTTTCATCACGCCATCGCGCTGTGCTTGCGATAAATCGCCGTGCAGTGCTGCTGCGTTGTATCCGTCTTCAATCAACTTTTCTGCAACTGCTTGTGTATCGCGCTTTGTTCTACAGAAAACCACTGAAAAAATATCCGGATTCATATCTGCCAAACGCTTTAAAACCGGGTAACGATCACGTGCACCCACTAAATAATATTCGTGCGATACGTTTACCGAACCTTGATTTTTATGCCCCACCGTAATTTCTTGCGGACGTTTCATAAATTCTTTAGCAATTCGTGCAACCTCTTGTGGCATGGTTGCAGAGAAAAGCCAAGTATTTTTCTCGTCTGGCGTATCCGATAAGATGGATGTGATGTCTTCATAGAATCCCATGTTCAACATTTCATCTGCTTCATCTAATATACATGTTTGGATATTTTTAATGTTAACATAGTTTCTGTTAATCATATCCTGCATACGACCTGGTGTTGCCACAATAATTTGTGCACCACGCTTCACTTCTTTTGCCTGCTCTGTAATGCTGGCTCCACCATAAACAGCAACTGTATGTAAACCCTTTACATATTTTGAATATTGCTTAATTTCGTTGGTGATTTGTAAACACAATTCTCTGGTAGGCGATAGGATCAATGCCTGTGTGCTTCTGTTCTCTGGATCAATTTTTTGAATCAGAGGAAACCCGAAAGCAGCTGTTTTCCCAGTACCCGTTTGCGCCAGTGCAACGATATCAGTATCTTGTTGCAACAATAAGGGAATAGCTTTTTCCTGAACCTCTGAAGGGTTTTCAAAACCTAAGTCTTGAATTGCTTTTAATAGCAATTCGTTTAATCCTAATTCTTGGAATTTATTCATATAATTTTTAAAATAGCTGCAAAGGTAGTGTTTTTTATGCAGATATTTGTATTAATTATAGGTTAAATTATTTATTTTTGAAAGTCATTCAAAAACTCCACTAACTTTTCAAAAGCTCTTCCACGGTGGCTTAATTTATTTTTTTCTTCTAAAGACATTTCGGCAAAAGTGCTGCCTAAGTTTTCAGGTTCAAAAATAGGATCGTAACCAAAACCGTTTAATCCTCTTTTTTCATTTCTAATTTCGCCTTCCACAATACCAGTGAACAAATGTTGTTCGTTATTAATATTTAAAGCAATAACCGTTTTAAACTGTGCTTTTCGATTGGTTATATTCTGTAATTTTTGTAAAACTAATTCCATATTTTTTTCAGCATTTTTATCTTCGCCAGCATATCTGGCAGAATAAACCCCTGGTTCGCCATTTAAAGCATTAATTTCTAAACCGGTATCATCGGCAAAACAAGGCAATCCGTATTTTTCGGTGATGTAATTGGCTTTAATAATGGCGTTTTCTTCTAACGTTGAGCCGGTTTCGGCAATGTCATCGGTACAGCCAATTTCTTCTAATGTGACAATTTCAATAGATTTTGGTACTTGATTTTGAATTTCTTGTACTTTGTTTTTATTGTTTGATGCAAATATGATTTTCATAGGTTAACTTATATAATTCCAAATATTGTTTTTCTTAGCGAGTGTTTCAAACACATATTTAAGTGGCTGATGTTCTGGTTTTTCTAGATTGATATCTTCTTTTAAAAGTTCAATTGCCTTTGTTCGTGCCAATTTTAATATATCTTGATCTTTCACCAAATCGGCAATTTGCAAATTCAGCACACCGCTTTGCTGTGTTCCCATAATATCGCCCGGACCCCGAAGTTTTAAATCGATTTCTGATATTTCAAAACCATCATTTGTTCGGCACATGGCATCCATTCGTACTTTTGTATCGGCACTTAGCTTGTTTCCGGTCATTAAAACGCAGAAACTTTGTTCGGCACCACGACCAACGCGGCCTCGTAATTGATGCAATTGACTCAACCCAAAACGTTCGGCACTTTCAATAATCATTACCGATGCGTTGGGCACATTAACCCCTACTTCAATCACTGTGGTAGCAATCATAATTTGGGTTTCGCCTTTTACAAAGCGCTCCATTTCGGCATCTTTATCTTTAGAGGGCATTTGTCCGTGCACCACACTCACCCGATATTGTGGAAAAGGAAAATCGCGGGCAATGGCATCATATCCTTCCATTAAATTCTTATAATCTAACTTTTCACTTTCTTGAATCAACGGATATACAATATAAATTTGTCGGCCTTTTGCAATTTCTTCCTTAATAAAATGCCAAACTTGCAAACGCTTGCTTTCAAAAAAATGCAGTGTTTTTATGGGTTTTCTTCCAGGCGGTAATTCATCTATCACCGAAACATCTAAATCGCCATACAAACTCATAGCCAACGTACGCGGAATTGGGGTTGCGGTCATTACCAAAACGTGCGGTGGCAATATGTTCTTTTTCCACATTTTAGAACGCTGTTCCACTCCAAAGCGATGTTGTTCATCAATAATTGATAAACCCAAGTTTTTAAATTGTACTTTATCTTCTAACAAAGCGTGCGTTCCTATTAAAATATGAATGGTTCCATTTTCTAGTTCTTCGTGAATTTGATTGCGTTCTTTGGTTTTGGTGGATCCAGTTAGCAGCGCCACTTTAACATTTATTTTATCAGCCAATTCTTTAATTCCTGTAAAATGTTGATTGGCAAGAATCTCAGTCGGTGCCATTAAACATGCCTGAAAACCGTTATCTAAAGCAAGCAACATACTCATAAAACCAACAATGGTTTTACCAGCACCCACATCGCCCTGGAGCAAACGATTCATTTGTGCTTCGTGTGCCATATCAAGCCGGATTTCTTTCAACACCCGTTTCTGAGCATTTGTTAAAGGAAAAGGCAAATGGTCATGATAAAAAGTATTGAAATAAAGCCCTACATTTTGAAACGCAAAACCTTTAATTTTCTGTTTTCGAACCAAATTTTTCGACAATAATTGTAATTGGATAAAAAACAACTCCTCAAATTTTAATCGAAATTGGGATCGGTTTAATAAATCGGTGTTTTTGGGAAAATGAACGTTAAAAAAAGCTTCATTTTTTGGCAACAGCCGTAATTCATGAATTATTTTTTCAGGAAAAACCTCTTTAAACAAATGATGCGTTTCCAGGAAAACCTGCTGCATCATTTTGGTAATGCTTCGGTTAGAAATATTTTTCTGATGGAGTTTTTCTGTAGATGGATACACAGGTTGCAAAGCAGATTGTAGGCTTTTTTTATGTTCTTCAACGGTTTCCATTTCTGGATGTGGCATAGAAAACAATCCGTTAAAATGATTGATTTTCCCAAAAATCACATAAGGTGTATTTAACTGTAAATTTTCCTTAATCCATTTATGCCCTTGAAACCATATCAATTCCATTTCGCCCAAACCATCAGTAAAAATAGCAACCAAGCGACTGCCACGTTTCTGTTCTACGGTTTTAATTTTGATAATCTTTCCAACCAATTGCACTTCTGCATTTAAACCTGCATGCAGCTCGTTGATTTTATAATATTTTGTTCGATCTAAATATTTATACGGATAAAAATTTATTAAATCTTTATAGGTAAAAATTTGCAGTTCTTTTTTTAAAACAGCAGCACGTTGAGGACCAACTCCTTTCAAGTATTCTACGGGCGTGTCTAAAACATTTTGCTGCATTTTCTAATTTTTTTTGTAAAGTTAAATGTATTTCATGAATTTTTCAAAATGTAGAAATAGATTATTGTTTAAGCGATCTTTATGTTATATTTACAAATAATTAACAACATTTCAAATGAAAAAAATCATTACCTTATTATTCTTTTCAGCGTTTACATTGATTGCATGTAAAGATGATGAAAAAACAAACGATGACCCAGCAAGAACCATTAACGTTAAAACTTTTGACAAAGTAAAAGTTGCTTTCGGTGACAATTTATCGCAAAGTGCAGAAGGAACCTTTACTTTTCCTGACAATTTAGACAATGTTAAGACCATTAAAATGTATATCAAAGATATTTGTCCAAACAAAGATTGCGATGAATGGGACAGGTATGCTAATATCTACGCAAAAGATAAAGCTACGGGCACATGGTATGAATTGGGGAGATTTATCAATCCATATTGGGTAGGAAATGAAAAGTTAGAACGCGGATATGAAGTTGATGTAACTGATTTTAGATCTATTTTATCAGGAACAACCGAGTTAAAGATTTATACAGAAACATGGAACGCCAAAGGCCGTACATATAGTGTAGAATTTGATTTTGAACCAGGTACACCCGATTATAAATATTCTGCTGTTGTTCCTGTGATTCAATACAATAAATCATCTATTGATGGGGTGCCTTATGGAACTAATTTTGACACAAATGTATTCGATTTAACAAAACAAATTACGATACCCACTAATACAGAAATTGCTTATTTTAGAACCATTATTTCTGGTTGGGGGCACGCTACGCCAAACGATGCAGGCGGTAGAGGCTGTGCAGAATGGTGTTTTCGTACGCATCATATCCTCATAAATGGTAACCCCACTTTTTCACATGAATTAAAAGCGATTGGTTGCGCACAAAACCCAGTTAATAATCAGGCGCCAGGCAACTGGAAACCAGAGCGTGCGGGTTGGTGTCCGGGTATGGTTGTTCCTGTACGTTTTAACAATATCGAAAAAAATATGTTTGGCACTGCCTTTAACTTTGAATATGATTTTGAAGATTGGACAAATAACAATGGTAATGGTAACGCTTTTTATGCGGTTTCTACCTTTGTGGTTGTAAAAAGTAACGCACCAATTGAAAAACCTATTGTCAATTAAGTGCAACGAATATTGCTAATCTAAAAAAAGGTGCTTTCCTATTAAGAAAAAGCACCTTTTTTATAGTTCTTAAAACGGAACATCATTATCATCACTAAAACTGCTTCCAAAAATTTGATCGCTCGGTGGCAAATCATTTGCTAAGTTTCGGTCGTTCATACTTGATGGAAACTCATCAAATGGCATAAAAGCATCATCTAAATTGTCGAATTTACCAAACTTACCTAAGAATTTCAATCGAATGTTATCTAAACCACCGTTACGGTGCTTTGCAACAATAAATTCTGCTTGTCCTTCCGTTGGGCTTTGTTCTTCATCGTCCCAAACATCAATTTTATAGTATTCGGGTCTGTAGATAAAGGAAACGATATCGGCATCTTGCTCAATCGCTCCCGATTCACGCAAATCTGAAAGCAATGGTCGCTTTGATGAGCCACGTGTTTCTACTGCACGTGATAATTGTGAAAGCGCAATAACCGGAATATCCAATTCTTTTGCCAAACCTTTCAAGTTTCTCGAAATGGTTGAAATTTCTTGCTCTCTGTTTCCTCCTCCTTTTCCGTTTCCGCCAGCTGTCATTAATTGTAAATAGTCAATAATAATCAATTGAATATCGTATTGCGACTTTAAACGTCGGGCTTTTGCACGCAAATCAAAAATAGACAAAGATGGGGTATCGTCAATATACAAAGGCGCTTTTTCAAGGTCTTTTACTTTTACGTTGAGTTGCTCCCATTCGTGTTGTTCTAATTTTCCGGTACGCAATTTTTCAGACGATAATCCTGTTTCTGATGAAATCAAACGGGTAATTAGCTGAACACTCGACATTTCTAGTGAAAAAAACGCCACACCTTTGTTGGCATCAATAGCAATGTTTCGAGCCATTGAAAGTACAAAAGCCGTTTTACCCATACCGGGACGAGCTGCAATGATGATTAAATCGGAAGGTTGCCATCCTGATGTTAATCCGTCTAGTTTATGAAAACCGGTTGGCAATCCGGAAAGTCCTTCTCGTTTGCCAATTTCTTCAATACGTTTTTTTGCTTGTGCAACCAAAGATTGCGCCGTTTCGGTACTTTTCTTAATGTTTCCTTGGGTTACATCGTATAATTTTGATTCGGCTTGATCCAATAACTCAAAAATATCTGACGATTCATCGTATGCATCTTCAATAATTTCAGACGAAATTTTGATTAAACTCCGTTGAATGAATTTTTGAAGAATGATGCGCGAGTGAAACTCAATATGTGCAGAAGAAGCAATTTTCTGTGTGAGATTGATTAAATAAAAATCTCCTCCAATTAGCTCTAATTTGCCATTTTTGCGCAGCTGTGTGGAAACCGTTAAAATATCAATAGGTTGACTGGCTTTGAACAGCATTTCAATAGCTTCATAAATATGTTTATGAGCTTCTTTGTAAAATGCGTCGGGTTTTAAAATGTCAATTGCGTCATCAACTCCTTTTTTATCAATCATCATTGCGCCCAACACAGCTTCTTCTAAATCAACGGCTTGCGGTGGCAGTTTACCTTTTTCTAAGGTAATAATGTTCTGATTAATTTTAAAATTAGGATTTAATACTTTCTCTTGTTCCATTCAGCGAATTTAGTTTTTTTAAACCTATTTTACTAAATAAATTTATTAACTATTTGGTTAAAGTTTTTTAATAATAATTGTTGATAAGTTATCAGCCAAAAAAAGCTGAACTTTATTGCTCAGCTTCTTTATACAGTATATAATTACAACCTATTCAGAGAATTCTCCCATGTTTGAATATTTGTCTATACGTTCGTTAATAAGTTTATCAATGTTTTTCTTTGCTAATTCTGCATAGGTTTTAACAATGGTTTTCTTCACCGTTTCAAAAGTAGCTTCACGGTCGTAATGAGCGCCGCCTAATGGTTCAGGTATCACATCGTCTATCAATTTGTTCTTTTTCATATCAACCGATGTTAGCTTTAAAGCATCGGCAGCTATTTCTTTGTATTCCCAACTGCGGAATAGAATGGAAGAACATGATTCAGGAGAAATCACAGAGTACCAAGTGTTTTCTAGCATAAAAACTTTGTCGCCTACTCCTATCCCCAACGCTCCGCCTGATGCTCCTTCACCCACAATGATTACGATGATGGGCACTTTTATACGGAACATTTCAAAAATATTGCGTGCAATGGCTTCTCCTTGTCCGCGTTCTTCTGCTTCCAAACCTGGGTAAGCCCCTGGTGTATCAACAAAAGTTACAATTGGAATATTGAATTTTTCTGCCATACGCATTAAACGCAAGGCTTTGCGGTAACCTTCTGGATTTGCCATACCAAAGTTGCGGTATTGACGGGTTTTGGTATTGGTTCCTTTTTGCTGACCGATAAACATAAATGATTGATCACCAATTTTACCCAAACCACCAATCATAGCTTTGTCGTCTTTCACGCCTCTGTCGCCAAACAACTCTAAAAACGTGTCGCCACAAATGGCTTTGATATAATCGAGTGTATAGGGGCGGTTGGGATGGCGCGATAATTGTACACGTTGCCACGCATTTAGGTTGCCATATATTTCTTTTTTGGTTTCTTCTAATTTTTTTTCGATATTTTTACAAGTTTCAGTAACATCCACATCGGACTCTTGCCCAATAATCTGGCATTTATCTAACTGGTCGTTTAACTCTTTTATAGGTAACTCGAAATCTAAATACTCCATAAACCTTGTTATTTTGTCTGTTTTTGTAGCTACAAATATAGCGTTTTTATTAATTAAGCGATGGCTTTTTTGCGATTTTTAAAATATGCGTTCATCAACACAGTAAACAATATGATCACAGCACCTACATAGAAAGCGGCGGTCATTTTTTCTTGGTCTTTAAAAAACAATACGGCCAGAACAATTCCGTAAACGGGTTCTAAATTAATGGTAAGCATCACCGTGTAAGGCGACAAATATTTCATAATATCAATTGTAGCAATAAAAGGATAGGCAGTGCAAATAGAACCTAAAATTCCTAACCAAATATAATCATTGGGTTGAAAGTTAAAATTAACAGCGGTGAAACCATTTTGATAGATTAAAAAACATCCCAAAATAAATAATCCTCCCAAAAGTTCATAAAAACTAATCACCACACTGTCATACGAATGTGCAAGTTTTCCGTTGATAATTGAAAACGAAGCCGACAAAAATGCAGATAATAATGCAACTAAAATTCCTATTTTGTATTGTGTTTCAAATCTAAAAATCAACAATAAACCGGCAACTACCAAACAACCCAACAGCACTTCATACAGTATGAATTTGCGTTTGTAAAAAATAGGCTCTAGAATCGATGTAAAAAAAGCGCCGGTTGACAAACATGCTAAGGTAATGGATATGTTTGCTATTTTAATGGCATGAAAAAAGGTGAGCCAATGAATGGCTATTACAAAACCAAAGAGAAAAAAACGCAACATATCTTTTGGGCTAATGGCTAATTTTTTTCGTTTGATTACTAAATAAAACAAAATTACGGCAACACCAATTGCTATACGCGTAAAAACCAGCGGCAACGCTTGTAATGATATTAATTGTCCCAATAAGGCGGTGAATCCCCAAATAAAAACAATTAAATGAAGATGCAGATGATTTTTTAAATTAACGTTTTGCATTGTTTAAGAGATAAACAGCTAATATTCCGAAAATTACGTTTGGAAACCAAACAGCAAATAGAGGGTTGATGCTTGATGCTTCGGCCAGTGTTCCAAAAATTTTATCAAAGAAAATATAGGTAAATGCCAATCCAATTCCCATGGCGAGGTTTACCCCCATTCCACCGCGACGCTTCATTGATGAAACTGCCACTGCAATAATAGTCAGTATAAATGCCGAAACCGGAACACTGTATTTTTTATATTTTACGACCATATAGGCGCTAATGTTAGAAGAACCACGCATTTTTTCTTTTTCTATGAATTGATTTAATTCTGAAAGTGTCATGGTTTCTGCCGCATATATAGCTGGTGTAAGTTCATCAACTTCAAAATGGAATTTCATTCTCTTTTCACGTTCTTTTTCAATTTGATCGTCAAGGGCTCCTACTGTTCTTTTTTGGTAATTATACAGGGTGTAATCTTTTGTGCTGTCGTTATAAACAATACGTCCGGCTTCTATTTTTGAAACCAAATTATATCCTTTAAATTTTTCTAAGGTAAAATTATATCCGGTTTTGTTGGTATAGCTAAAATTGCTCACATAAATAAACTCGTCTTTACTAATTTGCTTAAAAACATTTTGGGTTTCGCGTATTTCTTTTCGTTTCAGATATTTATACCTAAAATCGTTGTATCCCAAACTGGCTTTTGGAACAATAAAAAAACCCATTAATAAGGCAAAAATCGAGATGAATGTTGCACCAATAATGTAAGGACGCAAAAATCGGATGTATGAAATTCCAGAGCTTAAAATAGCTACAATTTCGGTGTTTGATGCCAATTTGGAAGTGAACCAAATGATTGATATAAACAAAAAAATTGGAAAAAGCATGTTGGCAAAATAAATGGTGAAATTGCCATAATACTCTAATACATCAACCAATGGAATATTGTTTTCTAGAATTTTATTGATTCGATCGGCTACATCAACCGCAATTCCAATAGGAATAAAAAGCAAGATCATTACAAAGAATGTTCCCAAATATCTTTTTAATATGTACCAGTCAATGATTTTCATTTTGCCTAATTATAAACGGGTGGCCATTTGTTTTACCATTTTTTCTTTCCATGCATAAAATGTTCCTGCAATGATTTGGCGACGGGCTTCGCGCACCAACCACATATAAAAACCAAGATTATGAATAGTTGCTATTTGTTTTCCTAAATATTCATCGGATACAAATAAATGGCGTAAATAAGCTTTAGAATAATCGGTATCAACCCAAGTGTTTCCCATTGGATCGATTGGGCTGTAATCATCGGCCCATTTTTTATTCTTTATATTGATGAAACCTTCGCTTGTAAACAGCATACCATTTCGCGCATTTCGTGTGGGCATTACACAATCGAACATATCAATTCCCAAGGCAATATTTTCTAGGATGTTAATTGGCGTACCAACCCCCATTAAATAACGTGGTTTGTCTTTTGGAAGAATATCGGTAACGATTTCGCACATTTCATACATTTCTTCGGCAGGTTCGCCAACTGATAGTCCGCCGATTGCATTGCCCACCGCACCAGCATTGGCAATGTATTCTGCCGATTGCGCGCGCAAGTCTTTAAAAGTTGACCCTTGAACAATTGGGAAAAACGCCTGATCGTAGCCGTACTTTGTAGGAACTTTTTCTAAATGGTTGATGCAGCGGTCTAACCAGCGATGCGTCATGTGCATAGAGCGTTGCGCATAGCGGTAATCACACGGATAAGGGGTGCATTCATCGAACGCCATAATAATATCTGCCCCGATAGTACGCTGAATTTCCATTACATTTTCAGGAGAAAAAAAGTGGTAAGATCCATCGATGTGCGATTTGAACTTCACGCCTTCTTCTTTAATTTTTCTTCTGCCTGATAAAGAATATACCTGAAAACCACCTGAGTCGGTCAAAATATTGCGGTCCCAATTCATAAACTTATGCAATCCACCGGCTTTTTCTAAAATTTCAGTTTTTGGACGCAAGTATAAATGATAGGTATTTCCTAAAATAATATCCGGATTTATATCTTCTTTTAATTCGCGTTGGTGCACACCTTTCACGGTGGCTGCTGTTCCAACGGGCATAAAAATTGGGGTTTCAATAACGCCATGGTCAGTTGTAATAACCCCTGCCCTAGCTTTTGAGTTGATATCTGTGTGCAGTAAATCGAATTTCATACTTGTTGTTTACAAGCTGCAAATATACGTTTTTTGGTGGATAGTTTTTTGGTTATGTTTAAGAGAATTTTATGCAAAATACGTTGCATTTAGAAACAGGGAATAAAATAATTCTTTAATAGTATTCATAGGTACTGTAGAAATCTACAACCGGGTATTTTAAATGCTCGTTAACTTTATAGTTGTCGTTATCATATGTAATGAAGTATTCAGCATACGAAGTTCCGCCATCAGCTGTTCTTTCTATTAAGATTCTATCATTTTTATCAATGCTTTTTATCGCTTTATAGGCTTTTGTATATATATTATAAAATGGATTTGTTCTATCATTATAGCTATAAGTATAAATTTCATTATTACTTTTTTCTACGATTAAATTCTCATTTAGATAATATTTATTATTGCTTTTTACACTGCCATCATTATTATATTCATATTTAGTAGTTTGAGTTGAGCCAGTGGCTTTAATATATAGATGCTCTTGAATAATTTGATTTGATTTATTATAAGTAAAATGATTGTTACTCTCATATTCATTTATTGGACTTTCAATACTACCTTCAGCATGTATATTCACTATTGAAATAAGTTTATTGCCTTTATTATAATTAAACTTATGTATTGAAAAGCTATCAAAACCAGAACTATTTTGCCCTCTATATCTACTATATATCGAATCTATAAATCCTGAAGAATTGTAATAATAATGATGCTCACCGAATCTATCCGTCATTTTTTTGATTTTCTTTCCAAGTGGTGGTGTTTCAACAACTTCATTTGTACGTTGTCTGTCTAAATCACTTCTTAAAAAATCATCATTTGAACATGCTATGATAATAAAAATAAATAATAAGAGTACTAAATTTTTCATAAGATGATATTTTTTTGTTAAATATAACAAAAAAAATCCATTCAATAGAATGGATTTTAACATTTTAATTGAAAATTACTATCTTCTGTTAAGATTAAAAGTAATACCCACAGATAAAGCTGCTTTTTTAGCAAAGAAACTTTCAATTGGGTCACCATTTCTATCTTCAGAAAGTGAAATGTCTCCTTTCAACAATGGCGCAAAACTTTGTTTGTACATTGCATAAAAACCAATAACATCACTAATATTGTATTTAAAACCTGCATGTGCACCTAATGAACGTACAGTAAAATCGACTCCTAAATAAGTATCTACATCTTCACGTAAATTTAAAGCTTCTCTAAAGTGAAACCTAGCAAATCCACCACCATCAAAACTATCTAAAAATTTTAATCCTTTTTCGAAACCTTCACCATCATTATCAATTTTGGTATTAATTAAATAGGTTACTTGTGTACCCCAAGAAAAAAAGTCGCTTCTTCCATAGTCATTCTGATACTCAATTCCAGAATTTCCACCAACGTTGACATAGCCTAAAAATATTTTAAAATCGTTATATCCATCGTATGCCTGTGAATATGATGAAAATTGTGCGCCTAATAAAGCAATTGTTAAAGTAATTATTTTTCTCACAAATGTATTTTTGAAAAGATGAAATTAATTTTCGTTAATAATTTTAAAAAATATCAATATAATTACGCAAATATACCTTAATCCTATTAAAATCAAAATTTTTATTTAACATTTTTTTAGATTTGTTTAACAAAAAAAAATCCATTCAAATGAATGGATTTTTAACATTTTAATTATCAGACTCTTAATTCTTAAACGGAACTGCAGGTAATAATTGAGAAGAAACTTCACCAAATCCGATACGTACACCATCTTTTTCACAATAACCTTTCATGATTACTGTGTCATAGTCTTCAATGAAAGCACGCGTAGAACCATCGGGCATTTCAATAGGATTTTGTCCGCCCCATGTGAGTTCTAACATAGAGCCAAAACTGTCTTTTGTTGGTCCTGAAATCGTTCCCGATCCCATTAAATCGCCAGATGTTACCATACAACCATTTACGGTGTGATGCGCCAACTGTTGCGCCATAGTCCAGTACATATACTTAAAGTTTGATTTACAAACTGTTTTTGCTTCTTTATCTTCTGGTTGAATAATCACTTCTAAATTAATATCAAACGAATGATCTGTTTTTTGTTGCAAGTATGGTAACGGTTTTGGATCTTCTTGCGAAGGACTTGCACAACGGAAAGGCTCTAAAGCATCCATTGTTACTACCCAACACGAGATTGATGAACCAAAGTTTTTCGCTAAGAATGGTCCCAATGGAACATATTCCCATGCTTGCAAATCGCGTGCAGACCAATCGTTTAACAATACCATTCCAAACATGTGGTTTTCCGCGTCTTCAACAGAAACTCTATCTCCCATAATATTTGCATCACCGGTGATAAAAGCGGTTTCTAATTCAAAATCAACTCGTTTCGATGGACCAAAAACAGGTTCCGCTGCTCCTTTAGGCATTGATTGGCCTAACGGACGATTTACAGGCACTCCCGAAGGAACAATTGTTGAACTTCTACCATGATAACCTACTGGTAAATGCAACCAGTTTGGCAATAAAGCATTTTCTGGATCGCGAAACATCATCCCTACGTTGGTTGCGTGTTCACGACTTGAATAAAAATCGGTATAATCACCAATAAAAACGGGTAATTCTACCGTAACTTCGTTCACATTAAAAATTACCAATTCGCGGGCTTTTGCATCATCACGCAATTTTGAATTGTTTGCTTCAAAAATTTCTGAGATTCTATTGCGTACAGCACGCCAAACTTCTCGTCCTTCGCTAATAAAGGCATTCAATGTTTCATCATAAAGCACACTATCATCAAAATCAATATCTTTAAAAAAACCTAAATCGTTTAAAGCAGTTATACTTATAGCGTAATCGCCAATTCTTGTTCCAATTACTAATTCATCTTCATCAACCGAAAAAACGCCAAAAGGTATATTTTGTATAGGAAAATCACTGTTTTCAGCAACGTTTAACCACGTTTTTAGATTGGGATTGTTAGCAGGTATATTCATACGTTTAATTATTTTTGTTTGAATTTATTTTCTTATGCGAATATAACAATGATTTTTCATAAATTTGGTTTCATTTTAAAGAATTAATAGAAATGCAACGCGACGAACAAATATTTGACTTGATATTAGACGAGCAAGACCGCCAAATAAATGGTTTGGAATTAATTGCCTCGGAAAATTTTGTAAGCGACCAAGTAATGGAAGCTGCCGGATCCGTTTTAACCAATAAATACGCAGAAGGATATCCCGGAAAAAGATATTACGGCGGCTGTGAAGTTGTTGATATTGTGGAACAAATTGCCATTGACAGAGCCAAAGCTTTGTTTAATGCAGCTTATGTAAACGTACAGCCACACTCGGGTTCGCAAGCGAATACAGCGGTTTATGCAGCAGTTTTAAAACCGGGCGACAAAATTCTAGGTTTCGATTTATCGCACGGTGGTCATTTAACGCACGGCTCACCTGTTAACTTTTCGGGTAAATTATACAACCCTGTTTTTTATGGAGTTGATGAAGCAACCGGAGTGATTAATTATGATACTATTGAAGAGATTGCAAAACGTGAAAAACCGCAATTAATTATTGCAGGCGCATCGGCTTACTCGCGAGATATGGATTTTAAACGTTTTCGTGAAATTGCAGATGCAGTTGGTGCTTTGCTTTTGGCAGATATTTCGCATCCGGCTGGTTTAATAGCAAAAGGATTATTGTCTGATCCGCTTCCGCATTGCCATATCGTAACCACCACCACCCACAAAACATTGCGTGGACCTCGTGGAGGAATGATTATGATGGGTCAAGATTTTGAAAATCCGTTTGGTTTAAAAACACCTAAAGGAGAAACTCGTATGATGTCTGCTTTGTTAGATGCTGCTGTTTTTCCTGGTAATCAAGGTGGCCCGTTAATGCACATCATTGCTGCAAAGGCGGTAGCTTTTGGCGAAGCATTACAAGACGAATTTATGCATTATGCTTTGCAAGTTCAGAAAAATGCTCAGGCAATGGCAAGCGCATTTGTAAAACGCGATTATAAAATTATTTCGGGCGGAACCGATAACCACATGATGCTGATTGATTTACGAAACAAAAACATTTCGGGCAAAGAAGCTGAAAATGCTTTGGTTAAAGCCGAAATCACCGTTAACAAAAACATGGTTCCTTTTGATGATAAATCACCGTTTGTTACCTCTGGAATTCGCGTGGGAACTGCAGCAATAACAACACGAGGTTTGGTTGAAAGCGATATGGAAACGATTGTAGATTTAATCGACCGTGTAATTATGAATCATACCAACGAAGAAGTTATTGAACAAATTGCCGATGAAGTAAACGAAATGATGAGCGAACGCGCTATGTTTGTTTTTTAACAAGTTATTTTTATAAAAAAGTTAAAGAGTCACTAAATGTGGCTCTTTTTTTGGTGGTGCTGTAACAAAATAGTACTTTTCGCAACAAACAATTTAAATCATTTTATGAAAAACATTTTACTTGCACTTCTCCTTTTTCTAAGCATCTCTGTTCAGGCACAGCAATTGATTCAAGGAATTATTAAAGACACTGAAACCCAACAACCCATTCAGCACGCACTGATTATTGGAAATATCTCAGGAAAAAGCACGGTGACCAACAGCGAAGGCCGCTTTCAGTTTCATTTGCCAAAAGAAGATTCTAAATTAATTATTAAACATTTAGATTATTTCACACAAGAAATTTCGGCAAAAAACAAAAAATCATTTCAAGTGCAAATGCAATCTTCCACCGAATCCTTAGAAGAAATTGTCATCTTAAAAACATCCATTAAATCTGAAATAGAAAAAGCCATAAAAACATCCCAACAAAGTTTCTCTAAAAACTTAAAATTGAATACTTTTTATCGGGAATTGTTGTATATAAACGGAACCATGTATCAATATGAAGATGCCGAAGCCGATTATTACCAGCAATCGATCAATG
The DNA here is from genome assembly GCF_024628805.1 of Paenimyroides aestuarii. NCBI lineage: Bacteria > Pseudomonadati > Bacteroidota > Flavobacteriia > Flavobacteriales > Flavobacteriaceae > Paenimyroides > Paenimyroides aestuarii. The sequence continues at coordinate 2,839,893 of NZ_CP102382.1, forward strand.
AAAGCAACGTAATTGTAAAAGAAAGCAGAAGTGTGAAATTTAATAATGAAGAAGCCAAAAAGTTTGATTCCTTATCTCGGGTACATTATTACTGGCGCGATTTTAAAGAAATTATTTCGCATGAATTTGATTTTAAATTGTTAAAAAACATCATTTCAGACAAAGAATACAATTTATACCTTACCTCTAAAACCGCAGGCGACGGCACTGAATTGTACGTTTTAAACTTTAGTCCGATTGAAAATGCAAAAAAAGCCACCCTTTCCGGAACGATGATTTATGGTTCAAACGATTATTTAATCCGAGAGATTAAGGCCAACTTGGCTGACAAATTTATGAATAACAACGAATTCATGCAGCAAAACAACCATCGTTTTAAGCGCAGTTTTTATAACCGAACTACTATTTTTAAAATTTTCAATTCAAATTATTCATTAGCATATACTTCCTACCGTATTTTTGGAGTTTCAGAAGTATTAAACCAACTCACAAAAGTGGGCGGTTTTATGGAACTCTTGATTGATTCTACCGAGCAAAACCCTATTCTCCCAGCAGCTGATGCCTTTTATACTCGTGAAAAGTTAACTCCGCTTGGCAAGAACTATAAAACTCGCTATTGGGAAAAATTTAATGTGGTTCCTTTAACCTACAAAGAAGAGCAAGTGCTTCGGTTGATTAATAAATAATTGTAACTTATTCAAAAATCTCTATAATTTCAAACGAAATATCTTGAAGCGGAAAATCGTTCTCATTGGTTGGCATTTTGCTAATTGCCAACAAAACTTCTAAGCCTTCATACACTTCGCCAAAAACCGTATAATCGTGATCTAATCGAGGTTGCCCGCCAATTGATAAATAGGTTTCGCGCTGTGCTTTGGTGAATTTTATTTGTTTTTTAATTTCTAAAGCATTCAGTTCTTCTTCAGAAACATTTTTGCCAACAACAAAATAAATCTGGTTTAAAAAAGATGCTTTTTCAATATTTTCGTCCCTGCCGGCACCAATTGCACCCAATTTGTGAAACGCACGATCATTGAATTCAGGGAGCAACCTTTTGTGTTGGTCGTCGGGTAAAAACGCTTCTCTTTCGGCAATACTATTGTCATGCTCTCCTCCTTGAACAACAAAATTTTCGATAATTCTATTGAAAAAAGATTCTTTGTAAACACCCTTTCTGACCGCATTTATAATTAACTCTTGATGTTTTGGCGTGAAATCATAAAGCAACACTTTAAAATTTCCCTGAGAAGTTTTGAACAACAATTTATGCGACTGAGCCGATAACGAACCATAAAAAAAGGTGACAAATAAAAGCGCTACTATTTTTTTCATTTGAAAAGTATTCATGCATCTAAAAGTAGTATTTATAATCCCAATTACCAAATTGCAAATTTTAAACAACAATATAATCAAAAGCATAAAATATAGACCTACAAATCATTAAATTGCTAATTCTTAAATCATTCTAAAATTCTTCCTTAAAAATAAAACCGTATTTAGTATATTTGTAAACAAAAAAACAGACTTTAAACAAATCTTATCATAATGTCAAAATCTAAGATTATCTACACATTAACAGATGAGGCGCCTATGTTGGCTACTTATTCTTTTTTACCAATTGTTAAATCGTTCACTGCACCGGCTGGTATCGAAATGGAAACACGCGATATTTCCTTGGCGGGAAGAATTTTAGCAAATTTCCCTGAATTTTTAAAAGAAGATCAAAAAATCGGTGATGCATTGGCAGAATTGGGTGAATTAGCAAAAACTCCTGAGGCAAACATCATTAAATTACCAAATATTTCTGCATCGATTCCACAGTTAACGGAAGCTATTGCTGAGTTGCAAGCTCATGGATATGCAGTGCCAAATTATCCTTCAGATCCAACAAACGATGAAGAAAAAGCAATAAAAGCAGCCTATTCAAAAGTATTAGGTTCGGCAGTAAACCCCGTACTTCGCGAAGGAAATTCGGACCGTCGTGCACCAAAAGCTGTTAAGAATTATGCAAAAGCAAATCCTCACTCAATGGGTGCTTGGTCTGCAGATTCTAAAACAAAAGTGGCTCACATGGAAAGTGGAGATTTCTACGGTACAGAAAAATCGGTGACTGTTGAAAATGCTTCTCAATTTAAAATAGAATTTGTGGCAACCAACGGTTCTGTTAAAGAATTAAAAGGTTTATCACCATTAAAAGCAGGCGAAATCATCGATAGTTCGGTAATGAATCTTACTGCTTTAAAAGCTTTTGTTGCAAACACCATTGCAGAAGCAAAAGCAGCAGGCGTTTTATTGTCTGCACACTTAAAAGCGACAATGATGAAGGTTTCGGATCCTATTATTTTCGGAGCTATCGTTGAAGTATATTTTAAAGATGTTTTCACGCAATTTGCAGATTTATTTGCAGAATTAAACATCAATCCAAATAATGGTTTAGGCGAACTATACAGTAAAATAGCAGGCAAGCCACAAGAAGCTGAAGTAAAAGCGGCTATTGACGCGGCTATTGCAAACGGTCCTGATTTGGCAATGGTAAATTCCGACAAAGGAATTACCAATTTACACGTACCATCTGATGTAATTGTTGATGCTTCAATGCCAGCAATGATTCGAACATCTGGACAAATGTGGAACAAAGAAGGTAAGCAACAAGATACTTTTGCATTGATTCCAGATCGCTCATATGCAGGTATTTACACAGCTGTTATAGAAGATTGCAAAGCAAATGGCGCATTAGATCCAAAAACAATGGGTTCTGTTCCAAACGTTGGTTTAATGGCTCAAAAAGCAGAAGAATACGGTTCGCACGATAAAACATTCCAAGCTGATGCAGAAGGAACAATTCGTGTGGTTGATGCAGAAGGAAACGTGTTTATGGAGCAAAAAGTGGAAACTGGCGATATTTTCCGTATGTGCCAAACAAAAGATGCGCCTATTCAAGACTGGGTTAAATTAGCGGTAAACCGTGCGCGTTTGTCGGAAACGCCGGCTGTTTTTTGGTTAGATGAAAACCGTGCACATGACCGTGAAATCATTAAAAAAGTAAACAAATATTTAGCCAATTTTGATACCACAGGATTAGACATCCGCATTTTGGCTCCGGTTGATGCGTGTAAATTTTCTTTAGAAAGAATTCGTAAAGGTCAAGATACCATTTCGGTTTCAGGAAACGTTTTGCGTGATTATTTAACCGATTTATTTCCAATTTTAGAAGTAGGAACATCGGCAAAAATGTTGTCAATTGTGCCTTTGATGAACGGAGGTGGTTTGTTTGAAACCGGTGCAGGTGGATCGGCTCCAAAACACATCGAACAATTTATAGAAGAAGGCTATTTACGTTGGGATTCGTTAGGTGAATTTTTAGCATTAGGTGCTTCGTTAGAACATTTATCGCAAACACAAAACAACCCGAAAGCAATGATTTTAGCAGACGCTTTAGATGTGGCAACAGAAAAATTCTTGGCAAACGATAAATCGCCGGGTAGAAAATTAGGAACAATAGACAACCGTGGTTCTCATTTTTATTTAGCAATGTATTGGGCAGAAGCTTTGGCAGCACAAACTAAAGATGCTGATTTAGCAGCTTCATTCGCGCCAATTGCACAAGAAATGACAGCAAACGAAGCTAAAATCAACGAAGAATTGATCGCATCGCAAGGTAAACCGCAAGAAATTAAAGGTTATTACCAACCCAATTTTGAGTTAACATCAAAAGCTATGCGTCCGTCTGCAACGTTAAATGCAATTGTTTCTAAATTAGGATAATTTATATTTATAGATACTAAAACCGTCGGTTCTCGGCGGTTTTTTTTATGAAATCAATTAATTTTATCCCCATGAAAACCTTACATATAGCATCGGTTGCAATTATCAATCCAAACAAAGAACTGCTTTTGGTTCGTAAAAAAAATTCCGAATTTTATCAGTTAACCGGTGGTAAAATGCAAAATGGCGAGCAAGATATCGAAGCCATCATTCGCGAAGCTAAAGAAGAAATTGGTTTAAAAATCGAACCTCATCAACTAACATTTTTAGGATCGCACCAAACAAAAGCCGTAAACGAACACAATACAGTGGTTCATGGCAGCGTTTATTGGTTGCACGTACCCTTTTTTGAACCAATAATTGCCAACGAGATTCAGGAGTTTGTATGGATGAACAAAAATAATTATCAGCAATACAGCTGGGCACATTTAGCTAAAGAATTGGTTCAGCCCAAATGGTTGGCGTTATAGTTTGTTATTTCTAACTTTAATGAATAAATTATTTTTAAATTTGCACTAAAGCACAAACCCTTGCAACAAAAAACCGCTATGAAAAAAACGTTATTACTTGTATCATTTCTTATGTCGGTTGCGGCTTTTTCGCAAACTAAACATACCATTTCAGGTACTATTTTTCAGAAAAGCACCAGCCAACCAATACCTACTACTAACGTAAGTTTTTTGGTTAACAATATAGAAACTACAACCACAACAAACGAAAACGGTGATTATTCGATAATAGCAGAAAGCGGAACCTATCAAATATCTGTCTATGTGGATGGATATGGGTACAGCACACAAAAAGTGAATGTTAAAAAAGACACGAAAATCAACTTTTATGTGGCGCCAGATACCGAAGCATTAGACGAAATCGTAATCAATGCCACCAACAAAATCAATATTCGCAAACCCGAAATGAGCGTTAATAAACTCACGGCTGCAGAAATTAAAAAAGCACCAGTTGTTTTGGGCGAAACTGATATTTTAAAAACCATTTTGTTGTTGCCGGGTGTTGTAAATTCCGGGGAAGGAACATCTGGTTTTAACGTTCGCGGGGGCGGATCTGATCAGAATTTATTGTTGCTCGATCAAACTTCGGTTTACGGTTCATCGCATTTATATGGTTTTTTCTCGGTTTTTAATAACGATGCAGTGAGCAATATTAAATTGTACAAAGGCGGAATTCCTGCGCGTTATGGTGGTCGTGCTTCATCGGTTTTAGAAATCAATCAGAAAAGTGGTGATTTTGAAGATTTTAAAACCACCGGCGGAATTGGAATTTTATCAAGCAGATTGCTGGCAGAAGGCCCTGTTATTAAAGATAAATTGTCGTATTTGTTTGCCGGGAGAGCATCTTATGCCCATTTATTTTTAAAATTGACCGATATTGAAAGTGCCGCTTATTTTTACGACTTAAACACCAAATGGAGTTATTTATTGAACGATAAAAATCAGTTTTATTTTACCGGATATTTTGGTAGAGATATTTTTAAATTCAACGATAATTTCGACAATAAATTTGGAAATACGGTTGCCAATTTAACATGGAACAGTGTGCTATCCAATAAAATCAACAGCGAAGCTTCGGTTCGATATTCCGATTATTATTATGGTTTAACGCTGAATTTTGTTGGATTTAATTGGGATTCGGGCATTAAAAATTTTGAGTTTAATTATAAATTCAATCATAACATCAACCAAAAACTTTCGCTGAAATATGGTATAAACAGCTTGTATTACGATTTCAACCCTGGATTAATCGAACCAACCAGTATCGATTCGGAAATAAACCGCTATCAAATTCCCCATAAATTTGCTTGGGAAAATGCTGTTTTCCTAGAAGCAGAAAACGATATCAATAAGTTTTTATCCATTAATTACGGTTTGCGATACAGCATGTTCCACAGATTAGGAGCAGAAACCATTAATTTATACGCAGACAATAATCCGGTGGCTTATGATCCACAGACCGATACATATGAAAAAGCAGTTCCAATTGGAACACAATTTTATGGAAAAAATAAAGTAATCAGTACGTTTGATAATTTAGAACCGCGTTTGGCTGTTTCGGTAAAACTCACCGAAGACCAATCGGTAAAAATGAGTTACAACCGCATGTCGCAATACGTGCACTTAATATCAAACACTACCGCAGCAACACCTTTAGATATTTGGGAACCAAGCGGTCCGTATATTAAACCGCAAATCGTGGATCAATATGCTGTGGGATATTTTCAAAATTTTAAAGAGAACGAGTATTCATTAGAGATAGAATCGTATTTTAAATTAGGGAAAAACAGGTTGGATTATATTGATGGAGCCGATTTAATAGGCAATCGGGCTATTGAACAAGTGCTTCTCAATGGAAAAACCGAATCGTATGGTTTAGAGTTTTTATTGCGAAAAAACACAGGAAAATTAACCGGTTGGGTGGCATATACCATTGCCCGTAGTTTGCAGCAAACCGTAGGTAGAACTCCCGAAGAAACCGGAATTAACAATGGCGAATGGTACCGCACACCGCACGACCGCTTGCATGATTTATCGGTGGTGGCAAATTATGAATACAGCAAAAAATGGAGTTTCAGTGCAGCTTTTGTTTTGCAATCTGGCCGCCCTGTAACTTATCCCGATGGTAAATATGAGTTCTTAGGTTTTCAAGTTCCAAACTACAACAAACGAAACAATTACAGCATGCCGGCTTTTCATCATTTGGATCTTTCGGCCACCTATACACCTTCCAAAAACGAAAACCGCAAATGGCAAAGCGAATGGGTTTTTGGTATTTATAATGTGTATAATCGCAAAAATGCAGCATCAATCAGTTTCCGTACTGTGGAAGGTTCAAACAATTTAACCGAAACCACCAAGCTTTCTATTTTTGGTATTGTGCCAAGTGTAACCTACAATTTTAAATTTTAGTTATGAAAAAATATTTGTACCTATTCAGTCTGCTCTTTAGTTTTTTATTGATAAGTTGCGAAGAAGAAATCGTATTAGATTTTGATGAAACCATTCCAAGATTGGTGATAGAAGGTAATATTTTTATGGGAGAACCTGCCTTTAATAAAATTACACTATCTACTACTACCGATTTTTATTCAAGCATTAAACCGTCAGTAAACAATGCACAAGTTTCTATTACAGATTTGTCAAATAACACGGTGTATGAATTTGTAAACAATAATAATGGTGATTTTTTAAACACTACTTTTTTACCTGAAATAGGCGGAACTTATGAGCTAACCGTGATTTACAACAATGAAACCTACAAAGCTACATCAACTGTGATTGATTCGCCCGAAGTACTAAACGTGGATCAAAAAAACGATGGCGGTTTTACAGGCGATTCTTATGAAATTACCTTTAATTTTCAAGACAATCCCAACGAAGAAAACTATTATTTAGTGCAAATTATTTCTCCGGCAGATGAAGGTTTTGGTGTGATTAATGACCAGTTTTCAAACGGAAACATCATGGGTGATTTGTATTTTTATGAAAAAGAAGATATTAAACCGGGCGATGATTTAACGCATTATATTGCAGCAATCAATAAACAATATTACAATTATTTAGCAAAATTGTTTTCTATTTCGGGCGAAACCGGCAACCCATTTGCAAGCCCCGTTGGAACAATTAAAGGAAACATTATCAACCAAACCGATGAAGCAAATTTTGCACTAGGTTATTTCCATATCGCTAAAAGAAATCAATATAATTATATCGTAAAATAATTCAATTCCTGACTAAAAGATACAAACTTTTTAATTATTTTTTGTTTAATTTGTGTAAACGATAATTTTATGCAAATTTCAATAAAAGAAACCGATTCAGGAATACTTTACAAATTACTCACAGGTTTGGTTATTCCGCGCCCTATTGGCTGGATTTCTACTGTTGATCAAAACGGTGTAAATAATCTTGCGCCTTTTTCTTTTTTTAATGTAGTGGGTGAAGATCCGCCGCATGTAATGTTTTCAACCGTTCGCACAGGTAACAAAAACAAAGACACATTAAACAATGTTTTGAAAAACAAGCAGTTTGTGGTGAATTTAGTTACCGAAGATTTGGTGGAACAAATGAATACTACTTCAAACGCAGTTGATCGCACAATTGATGAATTTCAGTTAGCAAACCTTACACCCATTTCGAGCGAGTTGATTGAACCAAAGCGTGTTGCCGAAGCCAAAGCGCATTTTGAATGCGAAATGGTACATCATTATTTTTTGGAAGATCACAAAAATGGCGGTGCATGCGTAGTGATTGGTAAAGTGTTGATGATGCACATTGCCGATGAAATTCTGCTTGAAAATTACCGAATTAATTTAGATAAATACCAACCTGTTGCCCGTTTAGCCGGATCAAATTACAGCAAACTGGGCGAAACTTTCTCTATAAAACGAAATCTATGAAAATAACGGTTATAGGCGGTGGTCCAGGCGGACTCTACTTTTCAATTTTAACCAAAAAGGCAATGCCCAATTGGGAAATTAATGTTTATGAACGCAACAAACCCGATGACAGTTTTGGTTTTGGAGTGGTTTTTTCCGATGAAACGTTGGGCGAATTTTTGAAACGCGATATGGAGTCATACGAACTAATTCGCAGCAAATTTGCTTATTGGGACGATATTATTGTGGCGCGCGACGGAAAAGAGGTAAGCATTGCCGGCAACGGATTTTGTGGCTGTTCGCGCAAAACGTTGCTTAAATTATTGCATCAACGCTGTGAAGAAGAAGGCGTGAAACTGCATTTTGAACAAAACGTTGATGATCTTTCTCAGTTCAAAGATTCAGACATCATTGTGGCTTCAGACGGAATTGGCAGCGGAATTCGCACCCAGTTTCAAAATGAATTTGGAACAAATATTCAATTAAAATCCAATCGATTTGTTTGGATGGGTTCCACCAAACCGCTTGATGCTTTTACATACTTTTTTAAATCAACTCCTTATGGAATGATCGTTGCCCATACCTATCAATACGAAGAAGGAATGAGCACTTGGATTTTTGAATGTACTAATGAAACGTGGGAAAAGCTTCAGTTCGAAGTGGAAAATGAAGCGGATACCGTTTCCAAGCTTTCTGAAATTTTTAAGGAGGAGTTAGACGGTCATCCGCTGATAACCAACAAATCGCATTGGCGACAATTTCCGCACGTCACCAATAAAAATTGGCACCACAATAACATTGTTTTGTTAGGTGATGCAAAAGCAACGGCGCATTTCTCCATCGGTTCGGGTACCAAATTGGCAATGGACTGTGCGATTGGTTTGTTTGATGCGTTGATGGCAAATCCAGATAATGTTCAAAATACGTTTCTGCAATACGAGAAAACGCGCAGAAATCCTGTAGAAATGATTCAATATGCTGCATTGGTTTCTTTAGATTGGTTTGAAAATATGAATCGATACAAAAAATATCCGTTCTATCAATTCTCTTTCGGATGCATGACGCGTTCTAAGAAAGTAACTTATGAAAACCTGCGATTAAGAGATCAATCATACACCGATAAAGTTCTTCAGGAATTCAATCAAATCAATAAAAACAACACCTACGCTGCCGCATTTTCTACTTTTGAATTGCGTGGTTTAGAGCTTTCAAACAGAATTGCTATGAGTTCTATGGGGCAATATTCAGCAAACCACGGTTTAGTAAATAACTGGCATTTTCAGCACTACACTTCTCGAGCAATTGGCGGTTTAGGTTTGATTATTACCGAAATGACGGCTGTTGATGCAAATGGAAGAATTACACTCGGTTGTGCCGGAATTTATAATGAAGAACAAGTTGCAGCATGGAAAAAAACAACCGATTTTATTCATGAACATACAGCAACAAAAATCGGGATTCAATTGGGGCATTCCGGCAGAAAAGGTGCTGTGAAAAAACCTTGGGAAGGTACAAACAAGCCAATTGATAATGCGTGGGAATTACTTTCGGCATCGGCAATTGCTTTTAACGATAAAATGCCGGTTCCAAAAGAAATGAATGCAACAGATATGCAAAACGTAATCAATCAATTTGCAAATGCGGCTAAAAATGCAGAAAAAGCAGGTTTTGATATGATTGAATTGCAAGCACATCACGGCTTTTTATTGGCATCCTTTTTATCGCCCTTAACCAATAACAGAACCGATGAATTTGGCGGATCTGTTGAAAATCGATTAAAATTTCCATTACAGGTTTTTAATGCTGTTCGAGAGAATTTTCCTACAGAAAAACCAATATCTGTCCGTATTTCAGCAACTGATTTGGCTGCAAACGGCATTTCGCAAGAAGATGTTCTTTGCATCGCTTCGGAATTTAAGAAAGTAGGTGCCGATATCATAAATGTATCTACAGGAAATACGGTTGAAAATCAGAACCCAAAAACAGGCAGAATGTGGCAAGTTCCTTTCTCTGATATGATTAGAAATGAAGCAGAAATTGCTACAATTACAGCTGGAAGTATTACCGATATCGATCAAATCAACACCATTATTTTAAATGGAAAAGCCGATTTGGTTGCTCTTGGAAAACCCTTACTATTAGATCCTTATTTTGTTAGAAAAGCAGAGGCTTACGAGCAAATACATGTCACCGATATTCCAAATCCATATCAAAAAGGAATAGAAAATTTATACAGTTCAACAGTTTCCGATAGAAAACAAACCGAACGCATGAAGAAGGCTTTGAAGCCTAAGAGTAATAAAAAGTAACATTTCATATTTAACTTTGACAGAGTTTAAAACTCTGTCAAAGTTAGAGTTAAGAAATTATAAAACATGAAAGACAATTTTGCTCAAAATAATTTACCTGAACCAAATTTTCAACCCGATTATTTGTTTTTGGATTTACCACAATTCAAACGACCGCAAATGTTGAATTGTGTTCAAAGGCTTTTAGACGATCACATTGCAAACGGAAAAGGTTCAAACGTATGTTTAAAAACATTTGAAGAAACATGGACGTATAATGATTTGTTTGAAAAAGCAAACCAAATTGCGCATGTTTTGGTTGATGATTTAGGATTGCAACCTGGCAATCGGGTGTTGCTTCGTTCGTGTAACAACCCCATGATGGTTGCGTGTTGGTTTGCCATTTTAAAAGCGGGCGGAATTGTAGTTGCCACCATGCCTTTATTGCGATCAAAAGAACTAAAAACCTTGATTGACTGTGCCGAAATTTCGCACGCTATTTGTGACAGTTCGCTGGCAGATGAAATGAATTTAGTGGAATCTGCTTTTTTAAAATCGGTTGCTTTTTACAGAAATGGTTCGATTGATGAATTGATGCAATCGAAACCAAAAACATTTCAAAACTATAATACCAAAGCAGAAGATGTGGCTATCATCGGATTTACATCTGGAACAACCGGAAATCCAAAGATGACGGCGCATTTCCATAAAGATTTATTGAATATTTGCGAGGCTTTTCCAAATTATTCACTGCAACCAACCGAAAAAGATATCTTCACGGGAAGTCCGCCCATTGGTTTCACCTTTGGTTTGGGCGGTTTGGTTTTGTTTCCGATGTATTTTGGTGCAAGTTCTTTTTTAATCGAAAAACCAAGTCCGGATGCACTTTTAGAGGCCATTCAAAACGAGAAAATCACCATTTGTTTTACGGCTCCAACTGCTTGGCGTATTTTAACTGAAAAATCAAAAGATTACGATTTGTCCAGTTTGCGTAGATGTGTGTCTGCTGGTGAAACACTTCCTTTAAAAATTTGGGAAGATTGGTACAATACAACCGGTTTAAAAATCATCGATGGCATTGGTGCTACCGAAATGCTTCATATCTTTATCTCATCGAATCAAGAAAATATGAAACCCGGAGCAACCGGAATTGCAATTACAGGTTACGAAGCGAAAATCATCGATGAAAACGGAAATGATGTGCCGCATAATATGCCCGGCAAATTGGCTGTTCGAGGAATTACCGGCTGTAAATATTTGAATCGACTTGAAAAACAACAACAATATGTTGAAAACGGTTGGAATATTACCGGCGATATTTTTAAGCAAGATGAAGATGGTTATTTTTGGTTTGTGGCTCGTGGCGACGATATGATTATTTCATCGGGCTACAACATTGCAGCGATTGAAGTGGAAAGTGTGCTTTTGATGCACCATGAAATTTTAGAATGTGCCGTTGTGGGCTTACCCGATGAAGAGCGTGGCATGTTGGTTTGCGCGAATATCGTTTTAAAAAATCAGGCAAATGCTTCAACAGAACTAGCAAAAAGCATTCAAAACTGGTTTAAAGAAAATGCCGCACCTTATAAATATCCGCGGATTATTAACTTCGTGGAATATTTGCCTAAAACCGAAACAGGTAAAATTCAGCGTTTTAAGTTGAAGTAAGAATTAAGATTTTAGATTAAAGTATTAAGATAATGAAACATTTAATAAATATATTGTTCTTTTTTATTTTAATGATTTCTGATAACGCTTTTGCGTGTGATTGTTATTCGCAAAAAAGTTTTTTAGAGGTTGTACCAAAATCAGATTTTGTTGCATTAGTAAAAGTTGAAAAATACCTGTCCTTTAAAGATATTTACAACAAAAAAACAGCAATGTCTATGGAAGTTGAGATTATTGACATTTATAAAGGTAATGAAAAAAGAAAAAAAGTCATAGTTTGGGGAGATATAGGATATTTATGCAGACCATATCTTTCACTTTTTGAAGAAGGAAAATACTATGTAATTGCTTTTGAAAAAGGCTCAGAAGGCTCGGGAAAATTTGGTCACAAAGATGAAAAAATAACTGATTATGCTATTTCAATTTGTGGTGAATATTGGTTAAAAGCAGATTTAAAAAAACAAAAAGCGCTTGGTTTTATAAATAAAAATAAAATTAGACTAAAAGATTTAAAAGATAAAATAAAATGAACTATTTTATAAAAGAAGAACAAATACGTTTTAGACATACTGATTTTGCAGGAATTGTTTTTTATCCACGATTTCTGGAAATGTTGAACGATTTAGTGGAAGATTGGTTTGATGAAGCTTTAGACCGACCTTTTTCTAAAATACATGAAACCAATGGAATTCCGACGGTTGATTTAAAGATTCAGTTTAAAAATGCAGCCCGAATTGGCGAAATACTAACCAAAAAATTGTGGGTGAAAGAATTAAAAAGTTCATCGGTAGTTTGCGGTTTTCAATTTATCAATCAGCAAGATAAAACGGTTTTAGAAGGCGAAGTAACCTTGGTAAACGTTGCTATTGCCGAAGACAGAAAAACGATTAAAGCCGAAGCTTTTAATGAAGAAGTGAAAGCGAAAATTGAAAAATACAAGTTGTAATAATAATGAAAAAAATATTTTTAATAATTCCAATACTATTTTTAAGCTGTAATTCGAATTTGAATACAGAAGATCAAATTATTGAATTATCTAAACTTCAACTAACTGAAAATAATCAACTAATAAAAAGTTTAAACGAAAATTTAGATGATAAAATTAAAAATTCAATTGATTTAATCCATCATAATCAAATAAAAAAATGTGATAGTTTATCTAAAGAATATTTCAATTATTTACAAACTGTTGAAAACGAAGTAAATCAAAAAGGCTTTGAAGTTTTTTTCGATGGTGATAAATATTCTAAGTATGGTAAAGAATACATTTCCCAATCAGAAAAGTACATAAAAGGCATAGAAAGTATCACGCAATCAAAAAGTATATTAGAGCGAATTAATATTATATTTAGTACGAAATATGTTACGAATGAAGATGGCTTCAATATTAACTACCTTGATTATTACTTTAAGGGATTTCCTAAAAGCCAATCAACTGCTTTTATTAATGATAAAAGAAAAGAAATATTGACTTTTGAAAATGAATTGATTGATGAATTAATCATAAAAAGTAAATAAATTATGAATATTTCTATTCAAATAGCCAATCGTTTTCGAGAAGTAATTCTCAATGGAACTTGGATTGCGAATACCAATTTTAAAAATCAGTTGGCTGGTTTAGACTGGCAAATGGCAACAAAAAAAGTAGATTCGTTAAACACCATTGCCGATTTGGCGCAGCATATTCATTATTATATTTCTGGCGTGCTGAATGTTTTTAATGGAGGAACATTAGATATAAAAGATCAATTTAGTTTTGATTTTCCTGAAATAACTGCTCAAGAACAGTGGAATCATTTCTTGAATAAATTCTGGAATGATGCTGAAATTTTTGCTCTTAAAGTAGAAAAAATGAGCGATGAAAAATTAGATTCGGTTTTTGTTGATGAAAAATACGGAAGCTATCGAAGAAACATCGAAGCCATGATTGAACACAGTTATTACCATTTAGGACAAATTGTCCTTATCAAGAAAATGCAATTAAAAGATTAATTAAGTTGAAGTCTTCTACAGATGTCTTAATTCTTAATACTTGAATCTTAATACAATATCATTATGGAAATAGTATCAAAAATACTCATTGCTTTGGTGGCCTTAGAACATTTATACATTATGTATTTCGAAATGTTTGCTTGGGAAACAATTGGCAAACGAACCTTTAAATCAATACCCGAAAACCTTTTTAAACCAACAAAAGGTTTAGCGGCAAACCAAGGTTTATACAACGGTTTTTTAGCTGCTGGGTTAATTTGGTCTTTGCTTATTTGCAACAAAGAATGGTCTGTTAATATTAGTATTTTCTTTTTGTGTTGCGTTATTATTGCTGGGGTTTACGGAGCAATTACTGCATCAAAAAGAATATTTTTTGTACAAGCATTACCGGCTATTTTAGCACTGATTGCTGTACTTTTTCAAAAACATTAAAACAATAATTATGGAATTTAAAAAATTTAAAGCAGCAACGGTTCAAACCGCACCTGTTTTTCTTAATGTAGATAAAACAATTGATAAAGCCATTTCATTTGTAAAAGAAGCACATGAAAACGGAGCGAAATTAATTGCTTTTCCCGAAGTTTTTATTGCCGGATACCCTTATTGGAATTGGATCATGACGCCGGTACAAGGCAGTAAATGGTATGAAGAATTGTATAAAAATTCAGTTGCTGTGAACGATGCATCTATGCAGAAGTTGTATAAGGCAGCAAAAGATTTCGACATGAATATTGTCATCGGAATCAATGAACGCGGAGACAGTTTTGGCGAAATTTACAACACCAATTTAATTATTGATAATAACGGATTGCTCATTGGCAGACACAGAAAACTGGTTCCTACATGGGCAGAAAAATTAACATGGACATCGGGCGATGGCTCTTCGTTAAAAGTATATCCTACCGAAGTAGGACCAATCGGAACATTGGCTTGTGGCGAAAACACCAACACTTTGGCGCGGTTTACATTGCTTTCTCAAGGCGAATTGATCCACATAGCCAATTATATTTCATTGCCAGTTGCCCCACCTGATTACGATATGGCAGAAGCCATTAAAATTCGTGCTGCAGCGCATTCGTTTGAAGGAAAATTGTTTACCATTGTTTCATGTTCTACTATTTCACAGGAAATTAAAGACGCATTGCGAACAGATGTGCCAAATGTTGATGAATTGTTAGATAGAAAAAGTTCGGCTTTTTCTGGTTTTATTGGACCCAACGGAGCAGTAATCGGGAATCCTTTAATTGATGAAGAAGGAATTATTTATGCAGATATTGACCTTTCTAAATGTATCCAACCAAAACAAATGCACGATATTTTAGGGCATTACAACCGCTTTGATATTTTTGATTTACGAGTGAATATTGCTCCAACTAGGAAGATTACATTTGTAGATAAAAAAGACTAATTTTGACTAAAGTCTATATTTAAAAGTCATTTAATTCCTCCAAATAAATCTGGAGGCAATTTAAAACTGATTAAAAATTTTAATCTTTAAATATCATGTGTATTTTTGATATAACAAATAGATTTCAATTTTCAAAGCTTAAATTAACACAAGTTTTGAATTGACACAGGTTTCAACCTGTGGTTTACGAAAATAATATAATATTAATGGCTTTAGCCAAGTTAAAAGACCATTTATAAAAGTTTACATACATTTTGTTTAGAGTACTAAAAACATAAATCTTTTTCTTAAATGTTGATAAAATAAGAAATTATATAAAAAATTAAGAGGTTCATCATTCAAAAAAATCTTTTCAAGAAGAATATCGAGCTAATTGAAAAATTTGAATTTAAAGAATTTAATGATAAAACCAACTAAAATATAAAAAATGGAAACAAACAACTATTCAGACGATCAATATGGAAGAGCACGAGTGGAAGACACGCCCGAATTAAAAGCCTATTATAAAGAATTAGAAACATTAGGTGCTGGTGCGCTATGGACAGTAGCCAATGATATTGAACCTTGGGAACCACGAAGTTCGTCGGTGCCTATGCTCTGGAAATATGAAGATTTAAGGCATTTAGTTTTAAAATCTTCCGAATTAGTTACTCCAGAACAAGCAGGAAGGCGTGTTGTATATTTAGTAAACGACAAACGCCGTGATGTAAGTGCGGCGGTTGGTTGGCTCTACACAGGAATTCAAGTCACACGCCCCGGGGAATTTACCTCAGCACATCGTCACAAAGCTTCGGCATTAAGATTTATTATGGAAGGCGAAGGCGGTTATACGGTTGTTGACGGAAATAAAATCATGCTAGAAGTCAATGATTTTGTGATTACACCCAATTCCACTTGGCACGAGCACGGCGTTGAAGAAGGTGGAAAAACCTGTATTTGGCAAGATGGGTTGGATATTCCTCTTGTAAATGCTTTGGAAGCCAATGATTACGCGGTTTATGACGGCACCCAACCACTCACAGCACCAATTAATCAATCGCCAATGACTTATAGCGGTTCTGGGTTAATTCCTCCCGATAAAGAATGGAACAAATCCTATTCGCCTTTATTCAAATATTCATGGAAAACCGTTTATCCGGCACTTTTAGAAGCAGAAAAAGTAAACAATGTAAATAGTTTCGATGGAATTATTATGCAATACAGCAATCCGCTTACAGGTGGCCACGTTATGCAAACCATGGGAGCTTCTATCCAATTGCTGCCAAAAGGTTTTAAGGGAAAAGCGCACAAACACACGGGGTCATTCGTTTATCAATGTGCCAAAGGAAAAGGCTTCACCATTATCAACGGTAAACGTTTCGATTGGAAAGAACGCGATATTTTCTGCGTACCAAGTTGGGCATGGCATGAACACCATAATTTATCAGATACCGAAGATGCTTGTTTGTTTTCGTTTAACGATTTACCTGTTATTGAAAGTTTAGGTTTGTATCAATCAAGAGAATTAGAGGAAAATAATGGGCATCAAAAAATTCAATAACAAAATCAAAAATCAATTTCAAAAAACTTAATGAACCTTAATTTCTTAATGGTTTAAATTTATAAAAAAATGAAACTACTTACATACAAAACACAAGACAGCGAATCGCGATTAGGATTTATTCACAACAATATGGTTGTTGATATGGAAGATTTTGGTGGAATTTCGAATTTTCCGCTACCAAATGATATGTTGGAATTAATTGATATGGGATACGAAGTGATCGAAGAAATCTCCAATTTAATCGAGGATACACGATTGGTTGATTTTGAAAATATTTCATTGACCTTAAACGAAGTCCAAATATTAGCTCCGATTGAAAAACCTCGTAAAAATATTATCGGGATTGGTTTAAACTATACCGAACATGTTGCAGAAAGTGCCCGAAGCCTTGATACTACAGGAAAATTACCTGCAAAACCAATTATATTTTCTAAACCACCAACCACGGTTACAGCTACTAATACCGAAATCATCAAAAACACCAAGTTGACTTCGCAATTAGACTGGGAATGTGAATTGGGTGTAATTATTTCTAAAAAAGGAAAATATGTTTCAAAAGCTGATGCTCTGGATTATGTTTTTGGATATACGGTAATTAATGATATTTCGGCACGCGATTGTCGCCGAGAAGGACAATGGATTGTTTCAAAAGGACAAGATACGTTTGCACCAATGGGACCATTTTTGGTTACAAAAGACGAAATTGAAAATCCACACAACTTGAATTTATCGTTGAAAGTAAACGGCATTGAAAAACAAAATTCAAATACGAAATTCATGTTATTCAACATCAACGATTTGATTGAAGATTTAAGTACTGTTTTCACTTTAGAACCTGGCGATATCATTGCCACAGGAACTCCAGCAGGCGTTGGTGCCGGTAGAAATCCACAAGAATGGTTGCACGATGGCGATGTGGTTGAAGCAACTGTGGAAGGCATTGGAACGATTGTGAATACGGTTAAAGAAATTTCAAAATAAACAGTCAACCGCGTTAGGGATTGCAGTGGAAATCCTTTAAAACGTTAGCTTTTGTAAAAAAGCAAACGTTTTAAAGATTGAAACGAAAAGCCCGACCCGCCTTAGCGGGGAACGCCCAAAATATAGAAAGTAAAAATGAAAAAATATAGAATCGGACAAATAGTTCCATCAAGTAACATTACCATGGAAACCGAAATTCCGGCAATATTCAAGGCGCGCGAAACTATTTTACCTGAACGTTTTACGTTTCACAGCAGCCGCATGCGCATGAAAAAAGTGACCAAAGAAGAGTTGGAAGCTATGGATGCGATGAGTTTAAAATGTGCGTTGGAACTTTCGGATGCACAAGTTGATGTGATGGGTTATGCGTGTTTGGTGGCGATTATGAGTATGGGCCGCGGGTATCATTGCGTTTCTGAAGTAAATCTGCATCAGGAAACTGTTGCTAATGGTTTTCCTACGCCTATTGTTACTTCTGCGGGTGCATTGATTAACGGCTTGAATGTTTTGGGTGCCAAAACGGTTTCGGTGATTACGCCGTATATGCGTCCGTTGACCGATATGGTGGTTGATTATATTGAACATCAAGGGTTTAAAGTGAAAGAAAGCATTGCTTTGGAAATCCCTGATAATTTAGAAGTTGCGGCTCAAAATCCGTTGAATTTGTTGGATATTTACAAACAATTGGATTTAACCGGAGTGGATGTTTTGGTAGCATCGGCTTGTGTGCAGATGCCGTCGTTAGAAGCAATTGACCAAATTGAACAAGAAATTGGTATTCCAGTAACATCGGCTGCTGTTTGCACAACTTATGAAATGATGAAAAAGTTGGGGATTGAAGCGAAATCGACTATTGGTGGTGCTTTATTGAAAGGAAATTATTAAGGTTAGGCCTGCAAGGTCTTAACGACTTTGTGGGTTTGCAATATTTTTTGATACCTACAAGGTTTTTAAAACCTTGCAGGTATTTAATGAAAGTTTATTTTCCTTGCGCAATCAGTACAAAGTTTTAATTCTGCGTTATCAATGGTTTTTACACTTTCCACGGCATCGGTCATCACACACTTTTTGTTCGGGCAATGTGGCAACCCAAGGTTATGTCCAAATTCGTGAACTGTAACTTTTTTTAATCTGTTAAAATAAACAGTTTTGTTTGTACTCTTTATTCGAAATGTAGAAACAACGCAGCTTTTTCCGGGGCAATATGCCAAACCCATTATGCCCCAATCTTTATATTTGTATTCTGGCTTTTTGATGTTTCCTGATACATCTTTTTTAGTAACTGAAATATCTTTTGAAGTCAATCCTAAAACATAATCAATATTACTGCTAATTTCTTTCTGTTGAAATTTAATAATACTGTCGGCTCGGTATCGGGGTGATTTTATATTTATAAATGCTTCCGGATATAATTTTTGTTTATGAGAAATTACTGTTTTAACTCCGTAAAACTTTTGTAAAATCGACGCTACTGTATCTACTTGACTTTTTGGAAATGCTTCATATTGTTTAAGTAAAACGGTTGTTTCAGGTGTAACAGTGGTAGTTTTCTTACAACTTATAAGCAACAAGAAGCTTAAAACGAAAAGGCAAAACTTCATAGCTATTAGTTAAGCAATTGTTTTGCGTGTTGCAAAGCTGCATCGGTAATAGTGTTCCCAGAAAGCATCTGTGCAATTTCATGAATACGTTCTTCGGTACTCAACAATTTTATGGTTGACGTGGTTTGTTGGTCTTCATCGAATTTGGCAACTTTAAAATGCTGGTTTCCTTTTGATGCAACTTGCGGTAAATGCGTTATGGCAAAAATTTGCATGTGTTTGCCCATATCCTTCATGATATTTCCCATTTTATCGGCAACATCTCCCGAAACTCCGGTATCAATTTCATCGAAAATAATCGTTGGTAAGTTACTTTTTACGGCTAATATCGATTTTACGGCAAGCATAATTCTAGAAAGCTCACCGCCCGATGCTGTTTTTTTCAACAAACCAAATTGCATGCCTTTGTTTGCAGAAAACAACCAATTCACATCGTCTTTTCCGTTGCTTAGAAAAGCTTCACCAGGCGTTAATTGAATGTTAAACTGCGCATTTGGCATACCCAATGGTGCAATAAGATTACTTATTTCGCTACTTAATTGCGGCAAAACGGCTGTTCGGTTTTGGTGCAGCTGTTCTGCTAAATTATTTAGCTTAATTTCGGTTTCTTGTAACAATTTTTCTAAGGTGTTTATTTGCTCATCTATTGCTTCTAAACCGGCTACTTTTTGTGAAAGTTCGTCTTGAATATTAAGTAAATCTTCAATTGTTGAAACATTGTGCTTTTTTTGCAATTGATAAATCAATTGTAATTTTTGATTGATTAATTCTAATTGTTGTGGATCGGCAATAAGTTGTTGCAATTCCGTTTGTAATTCATCAGAAATATCTTCCAACTCAATAAAACTGCTTTCTAAACGCTGATACAGATTTTCGTATTTGGTACTGATTTGTGCCAACTTCTGTATGTGCGATTTTACTTCGTACAACTGTTTGGTTACTCCAAATTCTTCGTTTGATAAAACCGCGTAACCTTGTTCTAAAAATCCGCCGACTTTTTCTACATTCGCCAATACTTCAAACTGACTTTCTAATTCTTCTTGTTCCCCACTTTTTAAATTTGCTTGGGTTAATTCATCAAGTAAAAATGCATTATAATCTTGCTCTTTGGTAACCTGCGACTGCTGTTCTTTTAAAAGATGTAATTGTTGTTGTTGCTTTTTAAAATGTTGCAAATGATGTTGGTAATCTTTTAGTAGATTTCCATTATTGGCATAAACATCAATTAAATTTAACTGATATTTTTCACTGAAAAGATCTTGTGTTTGGTGTTGTGTATGAATATCAATTAACACATTTCCCAATTGCTGTAAGTTTTGTAATGTGGTAGGAACATCGTTTACAAAAGCTCTTGATTTACCCGACGGAAGAATTTCCCGTCTTACAATAGTATCTTTTTCGTAATCTAAATCCAATTCTGAAAACAAACTTTGCAACTGATACGATGCGATATTAAAATGTGCTTCGATGACGCATTTTTCATCTGCATTTCTTAAAACGTTTAAATCGGCACGTTTTCCAAGCACCAAACCCAATGCATCAAGCAAAATAGATTTTCCGGCACCTGTTTCTCCTGTGATGATGGTAAGATTGTTTGCAAATTGAACCGATGCGTGTGTGATTAACGCGTAGTTTCTAATTGATAAGTGTGTTAACATTTATAGTTGGTTTACATGCGGTTCCACTTGGTTCCGTTTGTAGAATTTATGCGTGTTAAAGTTTCAATTAATTGGGTGGTATCAAAAGTAGGTCCAGCGCCAAAAACTTTTGTAATCTCGTCGGCTTTTGCATCAAAGAAAATTCGGGTTGTTAAAGCATTTGGACGGGTTTTGTGCGTATTTGCTAAAATATTTATAGCGTTTGCAATACCTTTTTTACCTTGTTCTGGATTTTCTGCCATGATATCCAACCCTTTAATATGGTATTCGTATAAGGCTTCTCGGTAAGGTGCATATAAGTTTGAAAGCAAATCGTTTATTAAAGCATAGCGATTGTTTTGTTCGCCCATTGTCCAGCCTTTGTCTTCGGTTTGTTGCAGCATTGCCACTACATTTGAAGCCTTTTGATAATTAGCTGTTCCGCCGTATAAGGAAAACGAATCAGCATCTAATCCGATGATTAAATTGGCATAATAGGTTAGCAAACCAACCAAATTGGAACTGATGGCATTTTCTGAATATACCAATGGTTCAAATTCTAAATAATTAAAAGTGATGAATTTATCGCTAAAATTAAAAAGAGTGGTTCCGTAGCCTGAATTATAAACTGGTCGCGATGACTGAATTTGTAAAGTGCCTGTGAAAGCATTGGTATTGGGGTCATAACTATTTACAACCAAAAGCACGTTGCAATCAATTAATTCCGATCTCTTTACGTTGTAATTGGTGAATTTATTATTGTTAAAAAAATCGCGGATAGCATTTTGTAAGGTACTAAAAACCTGCTTATTCGATTGTTGAATTCGATCAGCATTTACCACCACATTTGCATTTAACTCTTGTGCAGCTGCATTTGTACCAACAAGCAATACAAGAAAAAGAACAATTTTATTCAGCATAATTTTTAACAATTTGGTCTATAATATCTTTTGCCACCGCTTCTTTGGATTTTAATTCCTGAGGAAAGATATTAAAATCTTTGTCTATAAAGGTAACTTTATTTGTTGGTTTTCCAAAGCCTGCGCCGTGATCATTTAACGAATTTAATACAATTAAATCTAAATTTTTCTTTTTTAGTTTGCCTTTTGCATATTCTATTTCGTTTTCGGTTTCCAATGCAAAACCAACTAAAAATTGCTGTTTCTTTACAGCACCTAACGAAGCTAAAATATCTGGGTTTTTTTCTAAAACAATGGTGATTTCTTCATCGCTTTTTTTAATTTTTTGCGATGCTATGGTTTTAGGACGATAATCTGCAATTGCTGCTGCACCAATCACAATATCAGCAGTTTGAAATGCTTCATGACACGCTTGATACATATCGTTTGCAGAAACAACGTGCTTCACTTGAACAGCCGGATTGTTAGTTTTTAGCGAAGTGGGTCCAGTGATTAATAACACTTCTGCTCCGCGTTTGGCAGCTTCATTGGCTATATCAAACCCCATTTTTCCAGTGGAATGATTTCCTATAAAACGTACCGGGTCTATTGGTTCGTATGTGGGACCTGCTGTAATTAAAACTTTTTTTCCTTTTAAATCTGGAGTAGTATCTTTCAAAAAGAAGTCGGAAATTTTTTGCAGCATTTCTTCGGGCTCGGCCATTCTTCCTTTTCCTACCAATCCCGAGGCTAATTCGCCAAATCCGGCTTCAATCTCTATGTTTCCGTAACTTTTTAATATATGGATATTTTGCTGATTAGCTGGATGTTGAAACATATCTAAATCCATCGCCGGAGCAAAAAACACCGGACATTTTGCAGATAAATAAGTGGCTAACAATAAATTATCGCACAAACCGTTTGCCATTTTCGCCAAAGTATTTGCTGTGGCGGGCGCTATAATCATTAAATCGGCCCATAACCCCAATTCTACATGGTTGGTCCATTCACCAAAATCTTTTTCAAATTCAGAATATACGGGGCGTTTAGATAATGTAGCTAAGGTTAATGGTGTAATAAAAGCACAAGAAGCAGGTGACATGATTACTTGAACCTCTGCACCTGCTTTTATTAATAATCGTACAAAACTTGCCGTTTTATAAGCGGCAATACCACCTGAAATTCCCAGAATAATTTTTTTACCGCTTATGTGTTGCATTTTTTGCTTACTCTTTAAAAGTTATATCGCCTTTTAACCACTCTTCTACTGCTAATGCATGTGGTTTTGGTAGCTTTTCGTAGTATTTAGAAACTTCGATTTGTTCTTTGTTTTCAAAAACTTCGTCTAAACTATCATTGTAAGTAGCAAATTCATCTAACTTATCAATCAGTTCTTTCTTAATTTCGGTATTGATTTGGTTGGCTCTTTTTGCAATAATTGTAATCGCCTCGTAAATATTACCAGTTGGTTTTTCAATTTCGGCTTTGTTATAGGTAATGGTATTTACCGCAGCATTTGTTTTCTTCAAGTCCATTTTCTTATTTTGTTGAAAATTGTTTTAATTCTTTTTTTAGACGAACAAGCATTTGGTCTGCTTCTTCTTTATATTTTGTATCAGGTGCGTATGAAATTAAATCATCGTGCAAACTGATTGCATTTTTTAAACGCTCTTCCATTTTAGAGTACACACTGTTTAGTGCTAATTTATAAGCCGAGTCGAATTTATAAAATAATGCATCGGTTTTGTACACAGTTCCGGGATAATCTAGCAAAAAGTTGTCTAAAGCAACTATTGCAGCATTGTAATCGCGTGTGTAATCGCCAATTTTATTGTACAAACGTGCCGATTCAAATGCCTTACGCTCTATTTTTTCGTTCAACTCGCGCATTTTAGTATTGGCATCTTCTTTATACGAAGATTCTGGATATGCTGCTAAAAAGGTTTCAAATTTCTTTATTCCTTCATAGGTTGCGTGTTGATCCAATGAATATACTTCTGACAATTGATAGGCCGACATGGCTTCTAAGTACATTGTTTCTTCACGGTTGGGACTGGTGATATAAACCAAATTAAACTTTTGAAACATGGGTTTAGCGGCTTCCCATTTTCTTGCATTGTAAAACGACTTACTAAATTTATAATACATTGATTGAAAATTAGGAGCCCAACTTTCTTTTGCTTCGATTTGTTCGTATAATCGAATAGCTTGTTTGTATTTTCCTTTTTCGTATAACTGGTCGGCAACTTCGTTTTTATAAGCGGTATCATCAACCTTTAAAGCTTTCTGAAGCGGTGAACAGCTTGCAAATACTAATGCTGTGAAAATGATATACGAAATTTTTCTCATAAATTGGTGTTGTTTATACAAAAGCTATATGTTTTATAGCAAACGCAAAGTTACTACTTATCTTGTTAATGAACAATATCTTTTTTAAATAAAAAAAGACACCCTAAAATAAGGCATCTTTTTTGGTATTTAAACTTAACGATTCGTTAAATTATTAAACCGTTTGGTCATTTTGTTGCGGAAAGTTTTTTATATCATTATCAAATAGATATAAACCTCCTTTATCATCACCAATTAGGTTGATTTTATCTAAAATAGTGCGTGCGGTTGCTTCTTCTTCTATTTGTTCTGCCACATACCATTGCAAGAAATTATGCGTGGCATAATCCCGTTCTTGAAGAGATATGTGCACTAATTCATTGATGCTTTTTGAAACAAAAACTTCGTGTTCAAATAATTGTTTAAAAAGAGTTCTAAACGAAGAATGATCTAAACTTGGTTGTTCCACCCTTGGTATTAAAGCCTCGCCGCCTCGTTGATTAATGTATTTAATCAATTTAAGCATATGTAAGCGTTCTTCATCAGACTGTGCATACATAAAAGTGGCAATACCTTCAAAACCTTGAATTTCTGCCCAAGATGCCATTGCTAGATATATTTGCGAAGAATCGCCTTCGATTTTTACTTGATTGTTTAAAGCTGTTTGTAAATCTTTGGATAACATAGTTTTTACTTTTTAGGTTAAAATTTTTTAAGATAATCTGCCAAACGATTTGATAAATCTTGGTTTACATTTACCAAAGGTAAACGTACATAGTTTTCACATAAATTCAAATGTTTGAACAATTCTTTTACACCACCTGGGTTTCCTTGTTCAAAAATCATATTGATGGCATCGGTTAACTTGTAGTGCGTTTTGTAAGCTTCGTCCACGTTTCGATTTAAACCTAAACGCACCATTTGTGAAAATTCTTTTGGAAAAGCTTCGCCAATTACAGAAATCACACCTGCGCCACCTGCTAAAACCATAGGTAAGGTAATGATATCATCGCCCGAAATTACAAGAAAGTCATTCGGTGTGTTGCGGATTAATTCCATGGCTTGCACCATATCGCCTGCTGCTTCTTTTATTCCAATAATGTTTTTAAAATCGGTTGCCAAGCGAACCACCGTTGCTGGAAGCATATTGCTACCGGTTCTTCCGGGTACATTGTAAACAATGATGGGTAGCGGTGATTTTTCGGCAATCATTTTAAAGTGCTGGTAAATACCTTCCTGCGTTGGTTTGTTGTAATAAGGCGAAACCGATAAAATGGCATCAAATCCTTTTAAGTTATCCGCATTTAATTGGTTTACAATGTCTGCAGTATTGTTGCCACCAACACCCAAAACCAAAGGCAATTTTCCGTTATTTGCATCGATAATGGTTTGTTTTACCAACGCTTTTTCTTCTTTGGTTAATGTAGCGGTTTCGGCAGTTGTTCCCAACACCACTAAATACTCCACACCACCATCAATATTGTATTGTACAATTTTTTTTAGTGCTTCAACATCAACCGATAAATCTTGTTTAAAAGGCGTAATTAAAGCAACACCTGTACCTATGAATGCTTTCATTTTTATAAATTAGTAATTAAATATAAACTAAATGAAACAAGTTACAAATTATTCGTTGTAATTTTGTTTACCAACAAAGTTAACCATTTTCATTAAAATAAACATGAAATATAGAAACTTACCCAAACAATATTTTTATCTGTTTTTTGTAAGTATTGCTGCACTTTTAGCTACAAACTGTGCATCAAAAAAATATGTAAATACAAATATTGCTACGAAATATATTGAATTGAACGATACTGTTGAGGGAAACATTACCGTTGAAAATTTTCTAAAACCGTATCGAAATCATATCCAAAATGATTTATCGAAAGTTTTGGCATATAATCCAAATGATTTAGATAAAGCTGCTGGAAAATGGCAAAACCCAATGACTAATTTTTATGCCGATGCCATTTTTGAAATTGCACAACCTGTTTTTGAAAAAAAATGGAATAAAAAAATCGACTTTTGCTTACTGAATTATGGTGGAATTAGAGCAACTATTGCCAAAGGAAATATCACCACTCGAACAGCTTATGACATTATGCCTTTTGAAAACAGCGCAGTGGTTTTAGCTTTAAAAGGCGATGTGGTTTTTGAAATGGCACAATTCATTATTGCCAATAAAACAGCACATCCTTTAAGCGGAATTGAAATCGTTGTTGATCAAAATCAGTTGGTTAAAGATCTAAAAATCAACAATGAATCAATCGACAAAAACAAAAGCTATTTTGTGGTAACCAATGATTATCTGGCAAAAGGCGGCGATAAAATGGATTTTCTTTTAAAAGCAACCGAAAATCATTCATTAGATTATAAATTGCGCAACATGTTTATTGCGTATTTCACAAAGATTGACACATTGAATCCTTCTGTAAAACCAAGAATAATTTTTGAATAATGAAACGTCGCGATTTTATCATACAAACAGCAGCTGCAACAACTTTAACCCTTACCGGTTTTGGATTGAGAAGCTTTTCATTGGCAAAAACCAAACGTATCACCATTTTGCATACCAACGATACCCACAGCCATTTGGATGTTTTCCCAGCTAGCGATGCCAAATTTGCCAATCAGGGTGGCGCAGCAAAGCGGGCAACGATTTTTAACAAGATAAAGGCCGAAAATCCCAACACACTTATTTTTGATGCAGGCGATATGTTTCAGGGAACGCCCTATTTTAATTATTATGGTGGTGAATTGGAAATAAAAATCATGAATATGTTGCAATATGATGCCGCAACTATTGGCAATCATGAGTTTGACAACGGTGTGAACAGTTTAGCCGAGCAAATTTCGAAAGCTGATTTCACGGTTTTAAACGCCAATTACGACTTCACTAACACACTAATGAATGGATTTACAAAACCTTACAAAATTTTCATGAAAGATGGAATTAAAATTGGTGTGTTTGGTTTGGGAATTAAATTGGAAGGTTTGGTGAATAAAAGCGAATATGGGGAAACTGTTTGGAACAATCCCATAGAAATTGCGCAAGATGTATCCCGAATTTTAAAAGATGATTTAAAGTGCGATTTAATCATTTGTTTGTCGCATTTAGGCTATCAATACAGCAGTAAATCTCAAATGATTTCTGATTTGGATTTAGCCGCACAAACCAAAAATATCGATTTAATTATTGGCGGACACACCCACACTTTTCTCGAAAAGCCTACTGTTGTAATTAATGCCGAAGGAAAAGAAGTAATTGTAAACCAAGTTGGCTGTTATGGCGTTCGCGTGGGGCAAATCGATTTTTACTTTGATGAATTAAAAAACAAGTCAACCACCGCAAGGGTTATAAAGGTGTGATTTCACAAAACAAAAAAACGTTCGGAAATTCGAACGTTTTGTGTTTTTTTTTACTAATTCAAATAATACTCTTACACTTTTTAATTGCTTTTACAAGTTAGAACACACCAACAGCATCAAAGCCACATAAGCACACAAACTTAAAATTCCTTTAAAAACGCATTTCATTTCGATAGATTTCATATTGTTTATTTTTTACAATACAAAGATCTAAACACCGAGTTATTTGAGTATTTTCTAAATATTAAGTAATTATTATGTTCTTTTTTGCGAATTATTTAATTTTCGAGTTGATTAATGAACTCCTCTTCTGTCCAAATCGGAATTCCCAACTTGGTTGCTTTTTCAAGTTTTGCAGGTCCCATATCTGCACCTGCCACCACAACCGATGTCTTCCCGGTAATAGAACTTCCATTTTTTCCGCCGTAATCTTCAATTTTTTGCTTGATTTCGTCACGAGAAAATGTTTCAAACTTACCTGAAACAACCATTGTCATCCCTTCAAATTTTGTGGAAACTTGCGTATTTTCTTTAGTTTCTATTTCAAATTGCAATCCATAATTTTTCAATCGGTTTATCAATTCTAAATTGGATTCATTTTTGAAAAAAGACCGAATACTTAAGGCAATCTTATCGCCAATTTCATCTACATGAACCAATGCATCATAATCTGCCTGCATTAAAGCATCGATAGATTGATAATGTTTCGCCAGTTTTTTAGCAACGGTTTCACCAACAAATCGAATTCCCAACGCAAAAAGCACGCGCTCAAAAGGTATTTTTTTTGACTCTTGAATACCTTTCAGTAAGTTATCAGCCGATTTATCAGCCATACGCTCTAGTGGAACAATTTGTTCTTTTGTCAATTCATACA
Source organism: Paenimyroides aestuarii (assembly GCF_024628805.1). Lineage (NCBI taxonomy): Bacteria > Pseudomonadati > Bacteroidota > Flavobacteriia > Flavobacteriales > Flavobacteriaceae > Paenimyroides > Paenimyroides aestuarii. The sequence continues at coordinate 2,868,639 of NZ_CP102382.1, forward strand.
AATCAGCATAATTTTTAACCAATCCATTTTTGTAGAGCAAAGCAACGGTTTCCCCTCCTAGCCCATCAATATTCATGGCTTTTCTACTGATAAAATGTTCAATTCTACCAATAATCTGTGGCGGACATTCGTAAAAATTCGGACAATAATGCTGAGCTTCACCTGGTTTTCGCACCAATTCGGTGTGGCATTCCGGGCAGTGGGTAATATATTCCGTAGGCTGGCTATCTGGTTGTCGCTGATTAAAGTCAACCCCCACAATTTTTGGAATAATCTCTCCGCCTTTTTCCACAAAAACGGTATCGCCTTCGCGCACATCCAACTTTTCAATTTGGTCGGCATTGTGCAAAGAAGCTCTTTTAACAATTGTTCCTGCTAACTGCACCGGTTGCAAATTAGCTACAGGCGTAATAGCTCCTGTACGTCCCACTTGATACGAAATCATATCCAAAACAGTGCTGGCTTGTTCGGCCTTAAATTTATAAGCAATTGCCCAACGCGGATTTTTTGCCGTATAGCCCAATTCTTCCTGCTGAAACAAATCGTTAACCTTAATAACCACACCATCGGTTTCATAAGGTAAATCATGGCGATGCGTATCCCAATAGGAAATAAAATCAAAAACTTCGTCTAAGTTTTTAACCAGTTTAGAATGATTGGGAACTTTAAAACCATACGAACGCGCTGCTTCCAACGAATGTGCATGGGTATTAAAAAAATTATTTGCCCCAACAATATTATAAAGCAAACACTCTAACGGGCGCTTGGCAACTTCGGCACTGTCTTGCAATTTCAAACTACCCGAAGCCGTGTTTCTTGGATTAGAATAAGGTGTTTCGCCAATATCAATCAATTCCATATTCATCTTTTCAAAACCAGCCAAAGGCAGTATAATCTCCCCACGAATATCAAATTTTTCAGGAAAGTCGCCTTTTAATTTTAAAGGAACCGATTTTATTGTTTTGATATTATTGGTTACATCATCGCCCTGAAAACCATCTCCCCTTGTCACCGCTCGAACCAATCTACCATTTTCATAAGTAATCGATATCGAAGCACCGTCATATTTCAGCTCACAAACATATTCAACAGGCACATTGCCCAAAACACGCTGAATGCGATTTTCCCAATCAATAAGATCCTCCTTAGAATACGAATTTTCCAAAGAATACATACGGTTTTCATGAACAATTGTAGGAAAATTTTTAGTAACAGCACCACCCACCCGCTGCGTTGGCGAATCCTCGTCAAAAAATTCAGGATACAGCTGCTCTAGTTCCTGCAACTTCTTTAACTTCTGATCAAACTCTAAATCCGAAATCACCGGTTGATCCAGTACATAATAGTTATAATTATGTTCGTTCAATTCCTCTCGCAACAAAGTGATTTGTGCCAAAACATTCGCATTTTCCATAACTTCAATTATTTCCCTAAAATATTCTTAATTTGCTCGTACAGTTCACCCTGACTTAAAATACCACCTTGCTGAATAATTTCAAAAATTTCACCGTTTCGGTCGCCCCCAAATTTTTTAGCTCCGTAGCGAATCTCCACTTCGTTGGAATGCATATTTTCACCCAACCACTCTAGACCACTTTTCGTTAAAAAATTAACCGTTTCATTCGTAGTTTTTAAAACAATTGTATCAATTTGTTCATTATCAAACTGAAACAAAAAAATATGTGTAGCCGAAAAATGCTCAATATAACGAGCCGATTTTAAAACACCTTCCCAAACCAAATCCGAAAAAATATCAATTTCCTGTTCCGCTACCTCCGGTTTATGAGTCTTTAGTAAGTCCCATTCCGATTTATCAATTTGTTGCGATGCCAAAAAATTAGTAAATTCCACATGTAATTCTTCCAGTTGTTCCTTAGTTAAACGTGCGTATTTCATTTAAAACATTTTTACAAAAATACAAGTATAAAATCATACTCAAACAGATTTTTTAAGATTATTGCCAGATGTTTTTCTTGGGCAATCCCTTCCACTAACGTTTCAGGTCGGGCTTTCCGCCGTCGCTTTTGTTTTTTTGCAAAAAACAAAGAGCTCCAACAAGGCTGCAATCCCTATTGCTGTTAGCTGATGATTGGTCTGTTATGTAGATTATATGGTTGTATAATGTAAATTGTACTGCTGTATATTGAAGAAAATAAGTGCAAATTTTGTGATCTGTGGTTTGCTTAAGATTTAAAGTTTCAAGTTCTTTTAGATGAACTTGCCTCGAACCTTAGTTCGATAGTTATGATGTAAATTTACAATAGGCCTTAGCCACACTTCATGTATAATGTAAATTGTATTACTGTATATTGTAGAAAAAAAGGCGACGACCCGAGCTTGCGAATTGCGCCGCACCACCCGAGCGAAGCGAACGGTACGTAGTAAATAAAAAAAGAAAGCCTATCTTGAAAAAGACAGGCTTTACTAAAAAAAGGCGGCGACATACTCTCCCACATGAAGATGCAGTACCATCTGCGCTATCGGGCTTAACTTCTCTGTTCGGAATGGGAAGAGGTGAGCCCCGATGCTATAACCACCTTAAATCTTTGTTTAAGGTTTAAAGTTTCTTTTGTTTCAGGTTTTTAACCTTGAACGTGTTAAACTTCGAACTTTAAACGCAGCTTTGCTGCAATATTGTTAACATATTTTCGATACTTTTCTTTTTTTGTAGATATGCTAGTCTTAATACTTAATACTTTTGTCTTAATACTAATACTATTCTTTACAAAGCAACTTCCAGAGCACATAAGCATACGGGCTATTAGTACTACTCGACTATGACATTACTGCCTTTACATCTATAGCCTATCAACGTTGTCATCTCCAACGACCCTTTAAAGAAATCTCATCTTGTGGTGGGTTTCGCGCTTATATGCTTTCAGCGCTTATCCCTTCCCAACGTAGCTACTCAGCGATGCACCTGGCGGCACAACTGATACACCAGAGGTTGGTCCAATTCGGTCCTCTCGTACTAGAATCAGATCCACTCAAATTTCTAACGCCCACAGTAGATAGAGACCGAACTGTCTCACGACGTTCTGAACCCAGCCCCGATCGCGCGGATTTAACAACCCGATCGCGCGGATTTGCAATCCGTGCGCTAAATATAAAGAATAAAGAAGTTCATTGAAATAAAAGTGCAGTATGTCAACAAAATATTAAGCAACCGATAGTAGCAGTGCCTATTTTATAACCATAACAACAGTAGAATTGTATAGATAAAGTCACGGATTGCAAATCCGCGACATCGGGGTAAAAAATGTAGAAGTCGAAACAAATATTATGTTTGATACTTTACAACTTTTATAGAATACAATCCCCATTTAACAATTTAAGTGTTTAATTTTTGAAATTTAACTGAATTAAAATGTAGAATTTTTACTTCTTTGTGTATCACAAAATACATTTTTTTAATTTATATTTGGTTGGTGTAGAAACACCTTGTGTAATTAGCAATCTACCAAGATTACAATAAAGTAGCATAATGAAAACCATTAAGAAAGCCATTTTACCAATTTTGATTGCAACAGTTTGGATAAGCATATCTGAATTTGTTAGAAATGAATTTTTACTAAAATCATATTGGATAGAACATTATGAAAGTATGGGATTGGTTTTTCCCTCCGAACCAATAAACGGAGCAATATGGGGATTGTGGTCGCTATGTTTTGCTATCAGTATTTATATCTTTTCACAAAAGTTTACATTGGCGCAGACTACTTTTATTTCGTGGTTTGTTGGATTCGTTTGTATGTGGTTGGTAATTGGCAATATGAATGTTTTACCGTTTAAAATTTTACCCTTTGCAATTCCTTTGAGTATTTTAGAAGTTTTCTTGTCTTCATTAATCGTAAAAAAGGTAAAAATATAATCGAAATACTTATTGATTTACTTTCACAAAGAAATTGAAAAACGCAACAACAGGAACCGTTACGCAACTTTTTTTCTTACTGAATCTTTTAAAGCAATAAAAAATTTGTCTTTAAATTATTGCGGGTTCATCAATTAAAAAACTGTGATTTAAAAAATCCAACACTTTTATTTTATTCGTTCAATCGGGTAAATACGTGTGTGCAATCCATTTTTATTATTGATTTAGCAAGGTATCTTTCCAAAAAACAAAACAACATTCTGCTAGATTTATTTTTTCTGTGGTAGAAATGATATATTTGTAAATTATTAAATACAAAAACATGTCAGCAAAGGAAAAAGTAAAAAAAGAAACCCCATTAATGCAACAATACAATCAGATAAAAGCAAAATATCCAGATGCTTGTTTGCTTTTTCGAGTGGGCGATTTTTACGAAACCTTTGGCGAAGATGCGGTGCGAACGGCAAAAGTTTTGGGTATTACCTTAACCAAACGTGGCGCTGGTTCTACGAGCGAAACCGAACTGGCTGGTTTTCCGCATCATTCCTTAAATGTATATTTGCCCAAGTTGGTCAAAGCGGGATTGCGGGTGGCTATTTGCGATCAGTTAGAAGATCCCAAAATGGCTAAAACCATTGTGAAACGTGGCGTTACAGAATTGGTTACACCCGGCGTTGCGATTAATGATGAAGTGTTGCAATCTAAAAGCAACAACTTTTTGGCGGCTTTGCATTTTGGAAAGAAAAACATTGGAATTGCTTTTTTAGATGTTTCAACTGGCGAATTTCTAACTTCACAAGGAAACGAAGAATACATTGATAAATTACTGCAAAACTTTAAACCCAGCGAAGTTTTGGTTCAAAAAGGGAATAAAAATCATTTTTTGCATCATTTTGGAAGCGATTTTAACTTGTTCTATTTAGAAGATTGGATTTTTAAAGACGATTATGCCAACGAAAGCTTAACCAATCACTTTAAAACCAATTCGTTGAAAGGTTTTGGAATTGATGAATTGCAAGAAGGCATTATTTCTTGTGGAGCTATCTTATACTATTTATCTGAAACACAGCACAATAAAATTCAACACATTACTAATATTCAGCGAATTGCCGAAGATGCATATGTGTGGATGGATCGATTTACCATTCGAAATTTAGAATTATACGGTTCTGCAAACGAAAATGCCACTACCCTTTTAGATGTAATCGACAAAACCTTGTCGCCAATGGGCGGTCGTTTATTGAAACGTTGGCTGGCTCTGCCTTTAAAGGATATTGATGCCATTAACAAACGCTTTGATGTGGTGGATTATTTTAAATCAAATGCCGATATTTTACAAAATTTTCAATACCAAATCAAACAGATTTCCGATTTGGAACGATTGATTTCAAAACTGGCTACCGGAAAAATCTCACCTCGTGAATTCGTTATTTTAAAAGAAAGTTTAGATGCGATTATTCCTTTAAAAGAAACCGCCTTGAAGTCTAAAAACGATGCGTTGAAAGTGATTGGCGATAATTTACATGCCTGCGAACTGCTTCGTGAAAAAATTGCTACAACCATTTCTCCCGATGCCCCAGTTGCTTTAAACAAAGGAAATGCCATTGCAAATGGCGTAAATGAAGAGCTCGACGAATTGCGAAATATCTCCCAATCGGGTAAGTCGTTTTTAGAAGCATTGGAACAGCGCGAAATCGAGACAACTGGAATTCCTTCTCTAAAAGTGGCTTTTAATAATGTTTTTGGATACTATATCGAAGTGCGAAACACACACAAAGATAAAGTTCCCGAAACTTGGATTCGCAAACAAACTCTTGTAAGTGCCGAAAGATACATCACCGAAGAATTAAAAGAATACGAAGCAAAAATTTTGGGTGCCGAAGAGCGCATTTCTAAAATCGAAGCCGAAATTTACGAAAAATTCATCATGTGGTGTGCGCAGTATATTCAGCCGGTGCAAATGAATGCCCACCTAGTGGCGCAATTAGATTGCTTGCAATCATATACTCAATTGGCTACCGAAAATCAGTATGTACGCCCAATTATTGAAGAAAATCATGTGTTGGATATCAAAGAAGGACGCCACCCAGTTATTGAAAAACAATTACCTGTGGGCACGCCCTATATTTCAAACGATGTGTATTTAGATACGCATTCGCAGCAAATCATCATGATTACAGGACCCAATATGTCGGGTAAATCGGCTATTTTGCGACAAACTGCACTCATTGTTTTGTTGGCGCAAATGGGAAGTTTTGTTCCGGCAAGTGCGGTAACAATGGGGATTGTTGATAAAATATTCACGCGTGTGGGTGCTTCAGACAATATTTCAATGGGTGAATCTACCTTTATGGTGGAAATGAACGAAACCGCATCAATTCTTAATAATTTAACCAATCGCAGTTTGGTTTTGTTAGATGAAATTGGCCGCGGAACATCAACCTACGACGGAATTTCTATTGCTTGGGCAATTGCAGAATACATCCACGAACATCCGCAAAAAGCAAAAACATTGTTTGCAACGCATTATCATGAATTAAATGATATGCAGGAGCAATTCCACCGAATTAAAAACTTTAATGTATCGGTTAAAGAACTCAAAGACAACGTGCTGTTTTTAAGAAAGTTAATCCCAGGGGGTAGCGCACACAGTTTTGGTATTCACGTAGCAAAAATGGCCGGAATGCCCAATTTAGTGGTTCAAAAAGCACAAAAAATATTAAAAAAATTAGAAGCAAGTCACAAAACCGAAAATACGACTAAAGCGTTGAAACAAGACGACTTGCAATTATCAATTTTTAAATTAGATGATCCAATTTTAGAAGAAATTCGCGATGAAATAACTCATCTAGACATCAATACCCTTACTCCGGTTGAAGCCTTGATGAAATTAAACGAAATCAAAAAAATGGTTTCCAAAAAATAGGATTCTATCGATTATTTAATTACTGCTTGCAAACAATTTAGTTTCAACAACTCTGCATCTTTTTACAAAATAAAACGAGTTGTAGTTGAACACAAAATATTTGGCAAAAAGCAATTTGAAAAATAGCATAAAAAACCTACTAAATAATTTTCATTAAATCAATTACATATACTATTTTTGCACCTTAAAAACAACATACAACAATAATGAGTACATCTAAACAAATTCAATCGGCGTTAATTTCAGTATTTGACAAAAATGGATTAGAACCGATTGTAAAAGAATTGCATAAAAACAACGTAACTATTTACTCAACAGGCGGTACCGAAACGTTTATCAAAGATTTGGGCATTCCTGTTGTTCCGGTTGAAGACGTTACATCGTATCCATCGATTTTAGGCGGACGTGTAAAAACATTGCACCCTAAGATTTTTGGTGGAATTTTGAACCGTCAGGACAATGAAACCGACGTGCAACAAATGATCGATTATGCCATTCCACAGATTGATTTAGTTATTGTTGACTTGTATCCGTTTGAAAAAACAGTTGCATCGGGTGCTGATGAAGCAGCAATTATCGAAAAGATTGATATTGGGGGTATTTCGTTAATTCGTGCAGGTGCTAAAAATTTTAAAGACACAGTGATTGTTGCATCGGTTGATGAATATGAAACCTTTTTAAATTTTTACACTTCAGAGAATGGAGCTACAACGCTGGCTCAACGCAAATATTTGGCGGCAAAAGCATTCCATGTATCATCGCATTACGACGGTGCTATTTTCAATTATTTCAACCAAGAAATAAACGAACCTGTGTTAAAAATAAGCCAAGGCGAAGCACAAACATTGCGTTATGGAGAAAACCCACATCAAAAAGGAATTTTCTTTGGAAATTTTGATGAAATGTTTGAAAAGTTACACGGAAAAGAGTTATCTTACAACAATTTATTAGATGTGGATGCTGCCGTTAACTTAATGAACGAATTTAAAGGCGATGCTCCTACTTTTGCTATATTGAAACACAACAATGCGTGTGGTGTGGCACAAAAACCAACTATGAAAGAAGCTTATTTGGCTGCTTTGGCTGGCGATCCCACATCTGCTTTTGGCGGTGTTTTAATTGCAAATGGCAATATTGATAAAGAAACAGCAACAGAAATTAACAACTTGTTCTGTGAAATTGTAATCGCTCCTAGTTATGACGCAGACGCAGTGGCAATTTTACAAGAAAAGAAAAATAGAATTATATTAATTATCAAAGATATTGAATTGCCAAAAACACAAGTTAGAACGTGTTTAAACGGAATTTTGTTTCAAGATAAAGACAATGTAACAGATACTAAAGAACATTTAACCAACGTTACAACTTTAGTGGCTGATACAAAACAGATTGAAGATTTATTGTTTGCTTCTAAAATTTGCAAACACACCAAATCAAACACAATTGTTTTAGCAAAAAACAAAGAGTTGTGTGCTTCGGGAACCGGGCAAACATCTCGCGTAGATGCATTAAAACAAGCAATTGACAAAGCAAATGCGTTTGGTATTGATTTAACCGATGCAGTAATGGCAAGCGATGCATTTTTCCCATTCCCAGATTGCGTGGAAATTGCAAAAAAAGCCGGTATTGCAGCAGTTATTCAACCAGGCGGATCAATTAAAGACAATTTAAGCATTGATTATTGTAACGAAAACCAAATGGTTATGGTAACCACAGGTATCCGTCACTTTAAACATTAAAAAATAGAACGGAATAGTTTAACTTAACACCATTTTAAAAATTATATGGGATTTTTTGATTTCATGACCGAGGAAATCGCTATGGACCTTGGTACTGCAAATACGTTAATAATACACAACGGAAAAGTTGTGGTTGACAGTCCTTCGATTGTTGCCCGCGACCGTGTTTCTGGAAAAATAATTGCTGTGGGTAAAGAAGCCAGCTTAATGCAAGGAAAAACCCACGACAACATTAAAACTATTCGTCCGTTAAAAGATGGTGTTATTGCAGATTTTGATGCTTCTGAAAAAATGATCAGTTTGTTCATTAAAAGCATTCCCGCATTAAAAAAACGCTTATTTACACCAGCATTGCGCATGGTGGTTTGTATTCCTTCGGGAATTACAGAGGTGGAAATGCGTGCGGTGAAAGAATCATGCGAACGTGTGAACGGTAAAGAAGTTTATTTAATACACGAACCAATGGCAGCAGCTATTGGTATTGGGGTGGATATTATGCAGCCCAAAGGAAACATGATTGTTGATATTGGTGGTGGTACTACCGAAATTGCCGTTCTGGCATTGGGCGGTATTGTTTGCGACAAATCGGTAAAAATTGCCGGTGATGTGTTTACAAACGACATCATTTATTACATGCGTACCCAACACAATCTATTTGTGGGTGAAGGAACAGCAGAAAAAATTAAAATTGAAATTGGCGCAGCTATTGAAGATTTAGACCAAGGACCAGAAGATTTAATGGTGCAAGGGCGTGACTTGTTAACAGGGAAACCAAAACAAGTAAATGTATCATATAGAGAAATTGCCAAAGCATTAGACAAATCTATTCAGCGTATTGAAGATGCTGTAATGGAAACCTTGTCACAAACACCTCCAGAATTGGCTGCCGATATTTACAATACTGGTATCTATTTAGCAGGTGGTGGATCAATGTTAAGAGGTTTGGATAAACGCATCTCTCAAAAAACCGATTTACCCGTTTATATTGCAGAAGATCCTTTACGAGCTGTGGTTCGCGGAACAGGAATCGTTATTAAAAACATAGAGAAGTTTAAAAGCATTCTTATAAAATAAAAAACGCCAATTTAGTATGCAGCAAATCATTTATTTTATAACAAAAAACAGTACAAAGTTACTGTTTTTGCTGCTTTTAGTAGTTTCATTATACTTAACCGTACAAAGCCATTCGTACCACCAAAGCCAAGTGCTTCACAGTGCAAATGTTGTTTCGGGAACTATTTATGAAAAAACAAATAGCATCACCGAATATTTGCATTTAAAAGAAGAAAATGAACGTTTGGCAGAAGAAAACGTGAAAATGAAACAAATTCTGTACAACAGCCAATTGATTGTTGACAGTACTTTTGCGGTGAATCCAGAAATGCGTATTGCCCAAGACTATAAAATGTTTAAGGCAAAAATCATTAAAAATTCTTTTTTTAAAAAAGAAAATTACCTCACTATAAAAGGCGGAAAATTAAACGGGATTAAAAAAGACATGGGCGTTATAAACGCTAAAGGCGTAATTGGCATTGTGGAAAATGTATCAAAAAATTATGCCACCGTGCAAAGCATTTTAAACAGACACACTAAAATTGGTGCAAAGGTGAGCAACACCAACCACTTTGGAACCATTACCTGGGACGGAAAAAACACCGGATTTGTTCAACTTACCGATATTCCTAAATTGGCAGCACTGCGCAAAGGCGATTCTATTGTAACCGGCGGTATTTCTACAATTTTTCCGGAAAATATTCCTGTGGGAGTGGTTGATAAAGTGTTTACGTCTAAAAATTCAAATTTTTACACTATCAACGTGCGTTTGTTTAACGATATGACCAATATTAGTTCGGTTTATTTAATCGAGCACGTGCACATAAAAGAAATTTCACAACTCGAAGAAGAAACAGTAAGCGATGAATAACACCACACTTCTCAATACTTTTCGTTTTATTGTTCTTGTATTTTTTCAGGTAACAGTATTCAACAATATTCATTTTTTTGGATTTGTAACCCCATACCCTTATATTTTATTTATTTTATTATATCCTTTAAACACCAACCGACATTTATTCTTGATTTTAAGTTTTGTTTTGGGATTAATTCTCGACATTTTCAACAACTCGGGCGGTGTGCATACCACAGCCTGCATAACATTGGCGTTTGTTCGTGAAAATTTGTTAAAAATGGCATTTGGTTATAGTTATGAATTCCATATGATGCATATCACCGATAAGTTTTCTTCTGAATTGGTTACTTACGTTATCACCTCGGTTTTAATACATCATACCGTACTTATTTCACTAGAAGTTTTTAACTTTAGCTTTATTTTGGAGATTTTATTGCGAATTGTAACTTCAGCTGCTTTTACAATCCTTTTAATTTTTCTTATAATAGGATTAATTAAATCGCCACGAAAATGAGAAAACTGTTATTTCCCATCATCATCATTTTGGCTGCAATTGTTATTGTGGCAAGGCTTTTTTATTTACAGGTAATAGATGATTCTTTCTTAAAAAAAGCAGATATAAATGCTTTAAAGATTGTTTACGATTATCCAGAGCGCGGTTATATTTATGATAGAAATGGACAACTTTTAGTAGCCAATCAGCCCAGTTATGATATCATGGTGATTCCAAATGAAGCTAAAAATATTGATACTTTAGAAATTTGCAACATTTTAGAAATCACCAAAGAAGATTATATTAAAAAATTAGAAAAAGCAAAAGTATATTCCCCTCGCCTACCATCGGTATTTTTGGCACAATTAACCAAAACCGAATTTGCTGCTTTTCAAGAAAAAATCCGTCATTTTAAAGGATTTTATATACAGAAGCGAAACTTACGCGATTATCAGGTGGACTTTGGTGCCAATGTGTTTGGATACATCCGCCAAATCAATGAAATGGAACTGAAAAAAAGACCTTATTACAAATCGGGTGAATTAATCGGTATGCGCGGTGTGGAACAAGCATATGAAGAAGATCTGCGAGGTGTTCGTGGGGTATATTACATCCAAAAAGATAAATTCAACAAAGAAATAGGCTCTTTTAAAGAAGGGATTTACGATACGGTTGCCGTGAAAGGAAACGATGTGACCATCACAATTGATAAAGAGTTGCAAAAATACGGCGAAGAATTAATGATACGCAAACGCGGTGGTATTGTAGCAATTGAACCCAAAACCGGTGAAATTCTGGCATTGGTCACAGCTCCGTCTTATGACCCTAGTTTGTTAGTAGGTCGCGACCGTTCCAAAAATTATGTACGAATAGACAGCATTCCGGGTAAACCATTTTTCGATAAAGTGTTGCAAGGACAGTTTCCTCCGGGATCACCTTTTAAAATTTTAACCGGATTAATTGGTTTGCAAGAAGAAGTGATTGATACACAAACGGGATTTTCATGTAGTCACGGGTTTTATGTAGGCGGGCGTTTTATGAAATGTCACGATGCCGGTACATGGAATCTTCACCCTGCTATTGCCAAATCGTGCAACACCTATTTTGCACAAACTTATATGCGAATTATTAACAAATATCCTACATCGTCGCAAGGTGTTGATGCATGGTATAACCATTTAAAAAGCTTTGGTTTAGACGATTATATGGGATATGATTTACCTTCTGGGCAAAAGGGTCGCATACCCACATCAGACTATTACAACAGGCAATATAAAGGCTGGAACTGGAAAAGCACAACCATCGTTTCAAATGCTATTGGTCAGGGAGAAGTCGTGATGACCCCTATTCAATTGGCAAATGTGATGTGTGCCGTTGCAAACGAAGGGTATTATTACACGCCGCATATCATCAAAAAAATAGAAAATAAACAAATTGACAAATCGTTCATTCAGAAAAAGCAAACCACAATCGATAGGCAACATTTCCGTCCGGTTATTGATGGTTTAGAAGAGGTTTACTTGTCAGGAACAGCAAGCAGATTGCGAATTCCAGATATTACTATTTGTGGTAAAACCGGAACGGTCGAAAACTTTGCAACGGTTGACGGCGAAAAAGTAAAACTACAAGATCATTCGGTTTTCTTAGCTTTTGCCCCCAAAGAAAATCCCAGAATTGTTATAGCCGTTTTTATAGAAAATGGTGGTTTTGGAGCAACGTGGGCAGGACCAATCGCATCGTTAATGATCGAAAAATATATAAAAAAAGAAATTACACGTACCGATTTAGAAAAACGCATGTTAGAAGGTGATTTATCTGCAAATTATATCCTAAAAGATATTTCAGATAAACAGCAAGAAGAAAAAGAACGTTTAAGACGTTTAGAAAAAGAACGCTTATTAAAACTAAAAGCCAAGCAAAATGGTAAAAACTAAACACTTAGCAAATCAAAGCGTAATAGCCAATGTAGATTGGTTGAGTATATTTCTGTACGCAGTGCTTGTGATTTTTGGATGGATGAATATATATTCTGCCTCATTGCCGCTTGAACCCACCTCTGTTTTCGATTTTAGCCAAATTTTCGGAAAACAATTATTGTTTATTGGAATTACCATACCAGTAATCATTGTTATTCTATCGCTAGATGCAAAAGTTTATGAAAAATATTCCATCATATATTATTTCATAGGCATATTGCTCTTAATGGGGTTGTTTGTGTTTGGAAAAACCATAAAAGGACAAACCAACTGGTATCAGTTTGGAGGTATTAGTATGCAACCATCAGAGTTTGCAAAGATTGGAACAGCTTTGTTTTTATCAAAATACATTAGCGAAAATCAAACATTATACGAAACCTTAAAAGAGCAAGCCATTCCGTTGGGAATCATACTGTTGCCCGTTGCCTTCATTATGTTGCAACCCGATACAGGATCAGCCATGATATTTGCTGTACTTTTTTTAGTTTTATACCGCGAAGGATTTCCCGCTTGGTACTTATGGACTGGTTTTATAGCCATACTTCTGTTTATTCTAGCTTTAACTATGCAACCAGTTATTTTAATCATTTTTATTCTTTTAGGATGCATTATTCACTATTTCTACAACAAAAGCATTCATAGAAACCCGATTGTATATGTTCTCTTGGCAGTTGCAATGAGCGCGTTTGTTTTTTCGGTAGATTATGTATTTGAAAATGTTTTAGAATCGCATCAAAAAGACCGTATTAATGTGTTGCTCGGTGGCGATGATGTGAACATGAAGAAAGAAGGTTACAACCTCAACCAAGCCATGATTGCTATTGGATCAGGTGGTTGGATTGGCAAAGGATTTTTAGAAGGTACACAAACAAAAGGGGGGTTTGTTCCTGAACAACACACCGATTATATTTTCACAACTGTGGGAGAAGAATGGGGTTTTGCCGGTTCTCTTCTTGTGGTAGCTTGCTTTATTACGTTGGTACTACGCATTGTTTACTTATCGGAAAAGCAAAAAAATAATTTTGCACGAATCTACGGATATTGCGTGGCAGCTATTTTATTTATGCACTTTTTTGTAAATGTTTCCATGCTTATTGGAATTTTCCCAACAATCGGTGTGCCATTGCCGTTTTTCTCTTACGGAGGATCGAGCTTAATTGCCTTTACTTTACTGCTTTTTATCTTTTTAAAATTAGATGCCAATAAAGTAAATGAATGGTAATATGGCATAAAATTTGATTATTTTTACTGAATTATTAATAAAAATCTATTATAATGAAAAAAATTGTATTATTATCTTCTTTGATCTTGGGCGCAGGTTTGTCAATGAATGCTCAAGTGAACGAACCTAAGCCAACACCAGCTGGTCAACCAATTGCCACACAAGTAGCAAACGACAGCTTAAACACCACCACCAATAGCGTTCATACAACCACTACCAATACGGTTCAAAACAACACCAATGTAGCTACTGCTACTGCAACTGCAATCGGAACTGCTGAAGCGGCAAAAGCATCATACGAAGAGGAGATTTTAAAAGCAGAAAAAGCCAGACAAAAAGCTGAAGAAAAATTAGCCAAACAAGAAGCACAAGCTGCAAAAAGAGCAAAGAAAAAAGCCGAAGCTGAAGCAAAAGCAGCTCAGAAAAAGCAGAAAGCACACGAAAAAGAACAAAAAGCTATTGCTAAAGCAGAAAAAAAAGAAGCGAAAAAAGCTAAAGCAATTGCAAAGGCCGAAGACAAGCTTAAGAAAGCACAAAACGACCTTAGAAAGGCGGAAATGAAATATGAAGAAGCCACAAATTCTTTTGAGCGTAAAAAACTAAAAAACAAATTAGACGCTGAAAAAGAAATCAAAGAGAAGTCTAAATTAGTTAAAATGGAAACCAAAATTTCAGAGTTGAAATTAAAAGTAAACCAAGAAGAATTAGATCTTAAAAAAGCACAGTTAAAATAACAAAAAAAACGACCTGAAATTCAGGTCGTTTTTTTGTGGTACCTCCAGGAATCGAACCAGGGACACACGGATTTTCAGTCCGTTGCTCTACCAACTGAGCTAAGGTACCGAGTAATTAAACTCAATAATTTGTGGTACCTCCAGGAATCGAACCAGGGACACACGGATTTTCAGTCCGTTGCTCTACCAACTGAGCTAAGGTACCGAGTAATTAAACTCAATAATTTGTGGTACCTCCAGGAATCGAACCAGGGACACACGGATTTTCAGTCCGTTGCTCTACCAACTGAGCTAAGGTACCGTTTTGCAAGGTGTATTACCTTTCAAAAGCGATTGCAAATATAGTAGCTTTTTTTAAACATTTCCTAATCTTTTCAAAAAAAAATTTAACTACCTTTGTTGATATATGCCCAATAAATTATGATTATTTGTATCGATGTTGGTAACACCCGAACTAAAGTAGCTGTGTATGAAAACAGTACGTTGCAGCAATTGCTTATTACCAACAATGAAAAATTGCTAAAAAATATTTCAAAACAAATTCAAGGAATCGAAAATTGCGTAGATATTATTCTTTCATCGGTAGGTAATTTACCCTCAACAACCATTGAAGGATTAAAAAAAATAGGCAATTTAATCACAGTTACCCATAATTCACCTATTCCTTTTAAAAATTTTTATACCACTCCTAACACCTTGGGAATAGACCGAATTGTTCTAACAGCCGGAGCGGTTTTGAAATATCCTAAGCAAAACCGTTTGGTGATTGATGCCGGAACTTGCATCACATACGATTTTGTTAATAGTTTGGATCAATACCACGGAGGCGCCATTTCACCAGGTATAGGACTTCGCTATAAAAGTTTAAACGATCATACCGCCCATCTTCCTTTGGAAAAAATTTCGGAACTGCACCCGTTTGTAGGAAATTCAACAGCAACTGCTATTCATTCAGGTGTTTTGAACGGCGTTGTGGCTGAAATTGAGGCGTTTATCGAACACTTCAAACATCAGGATGAGAATTTAACAGTAATTTTAACAGGCGGAAATTCTGAATTTTTGGTAAACCGTTTAAAAAATAGCATCTTTGCCAATCCAAACTTTCTGCTAGAAAGTTTATTTTTGTTATATCAACACATTGTATCAAATGATTAGAAAAATTGTATTAGGAGTTGCTTTGGCAAGCACATGCCACACTTTTGCGCAGCAAGGTACTGCTTCTCCTTATTCTTATTATGGTTTTGGTGACCAACAATTTAAAGGGGCAAACGAAATAAAATCAATGGGTAGCTTAGCGGTTTATAGCGATAGCTTGCACATAAATACTTTAAACCCCGCTTCGTATGCCAAATTGCAAACCACCACTTTTTCATTGGGTGCTTCATACAAAGGAAACAACTTACAAAACGCAAACAGCAAAGAAAAAACCACTAGTGGATCTTTCGATTATTTAGCACTTGCTTTTCCAGCTGGTGATTTTAATGTTGCTGTGGGGATTATGCCGTATTCTTTTGTAGGATACAATATACAAAATACAAATATTAACGATAATGGAATGACCATTTCGCGCCAATATGTGGGTGAAGGGGGCTTAAACCGTACATTTTTAGGTCTTAGTTATAAAATTAGCAAAAACTTTAGTATAGGTGTTAATGGAGCGTATATTTTTGGAGATACCGAAACCAGCCTTACCAAATTTATTGCAGACAATGGCGAAGGTGTAGCGTTTGACCGCGGCAGCCGTATTAGAAACTTAAACAATTACAGTGGGTTTTCGATAACCGGAGGATTCAATTTTGAACAACCTTTAAAGAACAAACTTAAATTGTATGCAAGTGCCACGTTTAGCCCGGAAATGCAATTAAAAAACGACCAAACCAAAACACTAGCAACTGTTCGATTAAGCACACAAACCGGCTTACAAGAAATTAATGCTACCACCACACAAAATAGCAATGAAGAAATGCTTTTGCCAATGAACTATTCCTTTGGTGCAGGTATTGGAAATCATTTAAAATGGTTTGTGGGAGCAGAATATACAGCTAACCAAACCTCAAAATACAACACCTTTTACAAGTATGAAAACGCCACGTATAACGATTATATGAAAATTGGTGTTGGTGGATTTTACACGCCAAAATACAATTCGTTTACCAGTTATTTAGAACGAATGACCTATCGTGCAGGATTTAATTACGAAAACACTGGGTTAGTTATTAATCAGGAAGAAATTAAAGGTATTAATGCAAATATCGGTATAGGTTTTCCTGTGGGAAGATACAATTCTAATATCAACTTAGGATTTGAATACGGTCAAAAAGGAAATACCAACATGGGCTTGATAAAAGAAAATTATTACGGCGTAAATATTGGGCTTTCTTTTAACGATGTTTGGTTTAAACGCAGAAAATTCGATTAATTGAAAAAATATTTTGCACATATTGCCGCTTTTTCTTTTGTTTTGGTTGCATGTAATAACGATTTAAAAGACATTCAAAACCTAAATAAAAAACAATTGTATGCAACGGGCGAGGCCGATTCTATCAATGTGAAATATACCGACTCAGCCAAAATTAAAGCCGAAATGTATGCCGTGAAAATGCTTGATTATAGCAAAGCGAAATACCCTTTTAATCATTTTCCTAAAGGTGTTAAGGTGACTGTTTACGACAAAAATCGAAACAAAAACTACATCACCGCCAAACAAGCCACGGTTTACAACAAAACAGGAATGATTAATTTGGTGGGCGATGTGAAAATAACCTCACACGATGGCAAAGTAATGCAAACGCAACAAATGTATTACGACCAAAAAAATAATTGGTTTTTTACCGAACATTACTTTAAAGTCACCGATCAAAACAAAAGCTTTTTTGAAGGAATTGGTGTAGATTTCGATCAAAATTTTAAAATTGTAAACGCACAGCAAAATCGTGCAGAATTAAAAGAAGTTAAAGATGAAAGTTTATAAATTTATTGCCTATATCTATCTGTTGTTTGGAGTTTTTTTTATCTATGATGCATACAGATCCTATACTCTAAACGAAAATTATTGGTTAAAATTAGCCTTAGCAGGGATGGCCATTTTTATGTTTATATTTAGGTTGCGAAGCATGCGTAAATTGCCCCAAAACAAACAATAACACACTTTGTATAGCAATTTTGTTGACAGTTGCAGATTCCTTTTGCAAAAAAATCATCAGTATAGCAGCTAAAAATTTTTTTGTTACCGACAAACACCCGAATTACAACGATTTTACAATCAAAAATAGAATAATGCACTAAAAAAAGTGCATTTTTTTTTATTCTCTTTTTTTATTAGACAGATAATTGTATTTTCGCTCATTGAAAAAATTACACATTCATAAAAATGGCAGTTTTACAGAAAATTAGAGAAAGATCAGGTTTGCTTATTGGCGTAATCGGATTTTGTTTACTAGCATTCGTTGCTGGAGATTTATTAACAGGTGGATTAAGCTTTAATTCTCGCAATGTGGGAGAAGTTAACGGAGTTGATATTTCTGCAATGGAATATAGTAATAAGGTTGCAAACCTTGAAAAAAATGGTCAAGGAAAAGGCGCACAATTATACAACCAAGTTTGGACCAACGAAGTGCGCACCATTTTGTTTACCGAGCAATTAGAAAAAGCAGGATTGCGCTTGGGCAAAGATCAATTGATCAATGTAATTAAAACCCACCCAAGTTTTTCGCAAAACCCTCAGTTTTTAAATGATGCTGGTCAATTCGATATGAACAAATTCAACAGCTTTTTGGCTCAAATGAAAGCAGCAGGCGCTCAACAATGGAACGCTTGGTTAGATTACGAAAAACAATTGGGCATTTTTGCAAAAGAACAAATGTACTTAAACATGATTAAAGGTGCAATTGTAACTACTACTGCAGAAGCTAAAATGGCTTATAAAAATGAAGCTACCAAAGTTTCTTTTGACTATGTAACACTTCCTTACACTACTGTAAACGACGAGCAAGTTAAAGTTACCGATGCGGAGATTGAAGCATACATTAAAAAATATCCAAAACAATTCAAAGCTACGCCGTCGCGCAAAGTAGAATATGTTTTTATTGCCAACAAACCATCTAAAGAAGATGAAGCTGCTTCAAAACAAATCATTGAAGATTTATTGAAGCCGTCTGTGGTGTTTAATAAAAATACCAATAAAAATGATACCATCTCTGGATTTGCAAAAGCAACAGATGTGAAAGCTTTTGTAAACCAAAATTCGGATGTACCTTTTGATTCTACTTATTATGCAAAAGAACAATTGCCGGTAGAACATGCAGAAAAAATATTCAACACGCCAGTTGGTACTATATACGGACCTTATGTGTTTAATGATTACTATGCGGTTTCTAAAGTAGTAGCAAAGAAAAACACAGCTGAAACAGTTGATGCATCGCATATTTTAATAGCATATAAAGGTGCTCAAAGAGCCGACGCAACAGTTACTTTAACAAAAGATGAAGCAAAAACAAAAGCAGAAGCCTTGCTGAAACAAGTACAAGGCGGTGCTGATTTTGCTGCATTGGCTTCAGAAAACACCAACGATTCAGGCTCAAAAGCTACAGGTGGAAAATATCCAAATATTCAAAAAGGACAAATGGTTCCAACCTTTGACCAATACATCTTTAATAATCCAGTAGGGAAATTGGGGATTGTAGAATCTGACTTTGGTTACCATGTTTTAAAAGTTGATAAAATCAATGAAAAAGAAGGCGTTCAATTGGCAACTATTGCTAAAAAAATTGAATCGTCAAACAAAACACAAGATGCTATTTATGCACAAGCAAATAAATTCTTAGAAAGCGTGCAAAATGGAAAAGACTTTGCTAAAGAAGCAACTGCACAAGGTTTGGTATCTTTCCCAGCTACAAAAATAGATGCTTTTGACGATCAATTAACAGGTGTTGAAGGAGCGCAAACAGAAGCTGTTCGTTGGGCATCGAGCAAAAACACCAGTGTGGGCGATATTAAGAAATTTGATTCAGCAGATGGCTTTTTAATCATTAAAGTGGCATCTATCAACGATACCGAATTAATGTTGGCTGAAGATGCACGCCAAATGGTAGAACCAATCTTAATCAACGAGAAAAAAGCAGCAATCATCCGTGAAAAAATGACTGGCAAAACATTAGAAGAAGTTGCTAAAAATGCAAAAATAGGTGTGGTAAATGCAATTGATGTTACAGGTGCAAACCCAATGGTAAACGGTTTCCAAGAACCTTTGGTTGTGGGGAATGCATTAGGAAGAAAACCAACCGAAACTTCTCCATTAATCGATGGCCGCAACGGTGTTTATATGATTAAAACAAAAAACATTACAAAAGCTACCGATTTGCCAAACTACTTAACCTATAAACAAAAAGTAGGTACAAACAACCGCCAAATGGCAGAAAACATGGTGTTTAGCGCTATGTATCAAAATGCAAAAATAGAAGACAACCGTGCGAAAGTATTGTTGCAATAATAAAAGCAAAAAACTCTTGAAAAAGTCCGTTTAAAAAACGGGCTTTTTTTTATGGGTAAATTTGCTATTTTTGTACCAACAAACTAATTAAAAATGAAAGCATACGTATTTCCAGGGCAAGGAGCTCAATTTGTAGGAATGGGAAAAGATTTATATGAATCTTCTGAAATAGCAAAAGAATTATTTGATAAAGCCAATGAAATTTTAGGGTTCAATATCACTGAAATTATGTTTAACGGTACCGATGAAGAATTAAAGCAAACCAAAGTAACACAACCAGCTGTGTTTTTACATTCAGTGATTTTAGCAAAAACCTTAACCAATTTCAAACCAGAAATGGTTGCTGGGCATTCTTTAGGAGAATTTTCTGCCTTGGTTGCAAACGGAACGCTTTCGTTTGAAGATGCCTTGCAATTGGTATCAAAACGTGCTATGGCTATGCAGAAAGCATGCGAAATTACACCATCAACAATGGCTGCCGTTTTAAATTTAGACGACAAAGTAGTTGAAGACATTTGCGCTTCTATTGACGGTGTTGTGGTAGCAGCAAATTACAATTGCCCAGGACAGTTGGTTATTTCGGGCGAAACAAAAGCGGTTGAATTAGCTTGTGTAAAAATGAAAGAAGCCGGTGCAAAACGTGCTTTAATTTTACCGGTTGGCGGTGCATTTCACTCACCAATGATGGAGCCTGCTCGTGAGGAATTAGCCGCAGCTATTGAAGCCACTACTTTTAACACGCCTATCTGTCCGGTGTATCAAAACGTAACTGCTAGTGCCGTTTCAGATGCAGCAGCAATCAAGAAAAACTTAATCACACAGCTTACTGCACCTGTTCGTTGGACGCAATCGGTGCAACAAATGATTGCCGATGGTGCTACATCTTTTACCGAAGTTGGGCCAGGAAAAGTGCTAATGGGCTTAATCAATAAAATAAACAAAGAGGTGGAAACTATAAAAGCATAAACACTCCAAACGACTTCCGATAAAGAAGTCGTTTTTTTATATCTTTAATAAAAAATAGAGATGAAGTTTTTTAAATTGCTTGCACTGCTCCTATTTATAAGCTGTGTGCCTAAGGAAGATACAACGAGTTTAGATTTTGTAAAAATAGATATTTTAGCAATTCAACAGCATATTCCAGCATCTATAACGCTTGATTTTAAAAGTAGATCTCTTTCATTTAGCGATTTAACACAAATGACCCTTATCCCAGAAGATTGCGCTTGTGCCTTTGACACCCTAAACCCTTCTGTGGATTTTGAATATATTCATTTGAATGACTCTGATTTCAATCATGCTAAGGTATTGTTTGGAAAGATCTTTGCTTCTGAAATTAAAAAAATAAACACCGAATTCCGTAAAAATAAAGATACTTTAAGTTATCAATACGGTGAAGAAACAAGATACAGAGTTAGCTTTGCAAAAGACACCATTAAATTTTCTACGGATGATTTTTTGATTATAGATTACAACAATCAACGTGCTATTTATGAGCTTTTAAAGATTATTAAAAAACACACCAAATCCAGTCATACTAAAAAGTTTATCGAATCTTTTTCGTTTCAATTTGAAAAAGATTATCAAACTACTGATTAAATAGTAAGCGCTATTGAAAATTGTAAAGGTAAACACGCATCCACTTTTTGATTTAAACTTTGTATCCATCCAAAATACCATCAAAAGCATTGCGGATTTGCAGTTATAAAAAGTTGTAAGGTGGATGGAGAAACATACGGAATTGCTAAATCTAATCCTCTTAAAATCAATAAAATTCCTGTAAAAGTTAAAAATACAGGTACTGCTTTTTGCAATTTATTTTTAAAGTATTTATTAATCCAACTGCTCATCCAAATTAAAACGGTTAGCAACGGAATGGTTCCCAAACCATACCAAAGCATGAACAAACCACCATATACCCCACCTTGAGTGGCAGTTGCTCCAAACAATGCCATATAAATCATGGCGCAAGGCAACAAGCCATTTAGTAGTCCCAAAACATATAAAGAAAAGGCGGTTCGCTTTTTAAGGTATGCTCCAAACACACTTTTAAACTTCATATATCCTTTTGAATTGAATTTTAAGAGTGATTGTTGCAACCTTTTTTCATTTAAAAAAAGTACACTTATTATTAAACAAACCCCCAAAATAATCGATGTTTGTTGTTGAAAACCTGCGATAAACAATCCTTTTCCTATCGTTCCAAAAACAACGCCCAGCAACGTATATACTGATATTCTACCCACATGATACAACACAATTAAGAGTGTTTTTTTTGTGGTGGAAAACTGGTGTACAGGTAATGCCAAAGCAATGGGTCCGCACATGGCCACACAATGCAGACTGCTTAGCAAACCCAGTAACAATGGTATGATCATTACAAATGGAGTGTTTGTTGTTTCAAATAATCGGTGCCCTTGTAAGAAAAATCAATACTAATATCCCAACGGCCATCTATCAAGCGAGATTTAGGTATAAGCAAGTAGTTTGATGACAATTCTATGGGAATTGTTTGATCAAAAGCTTGATTAGACGGCCTGTAAAGGGATACTGTTCCTTTTATTTCTTGCGGATTGAAATCCTTTGGAAAATAAATTGCTATTCCTTGTGATGTGGTTTTTATCTGAAAAGCATCAGCCAATTTGTTGGCATTTTGCTGTTTGGAATAATTGCTATTCACCTCGGTTTCTTTTTGGTAATATTGCTCTGTTACCAATTCATTGTCATAACGTGCGTCCATTTGCACACGAATCACGTATTGCAGTATAAAAATCATAAATGCCGCAATACCAATTACGATGCCTGTTCCCCAATTAAATTTCATTTGATTTTGTTTTAGTTTTTTTTTCTATTTTAATTAAAACTTCGTGGACTCATAAAGTTTGTTTTTGTTTGATCGATTAATTCTTCATTGTTATACACCTCTATTTGCACTTCTGTTTTGTCGCTTTTTAAAACGGCTTGTGGAATTTCGATGAACAAAGTTCCTTGTGCCATATCTTCTTTTGGTATTTGGATTGATTTTTTCCCAACCAATTCAATTTTCCCTTCTGGATGAGCCAGTTTTATGGTAACATTATCAAAATTTCGGGTTGATTTGTTTGCTATTTTATAGGTATATACATTGCTGATATAATCGCCTTTATGTTCAAATAACTGACCAGGTAAGCGAAGAATTTTTGCTTCTACATCGCTTCGCATAAACAGCAATCCGCTTAAAATTCCAATAAGAATTAGCAAAACAGCCGTATAGCCTTTCATGCGTGTGGTGAATACAAATTTTTCTTTTTTTGCTATTTCGCTTTCAGAGGCGTATCTGATTAATCCTTTTGGAAGATTTACCGATTCCATCATAAAATCACAAGCATCGATACACGCTGTGCAGTTTACACATTCCAACTGGGTGCCGTTGCGAATATCAATTCCTGTTGGGCAAACATGTACACATTGTGCACAATCGATACAATCGCCTAAGCCTTTTTCGTTTCGATCTTCATTTTTTCGAAATTTTGCCCGACCGTTTTCAGCTTCTCCTCGTTTGTAATCGTAAGCAACCACAATGGTTTTTTCATCTAACAAAACCCCTTGCAACCTGCCATACGGACAAGCGATGATACACACTTGTTCGCGAAACCATACAAATACAAAATAAAATACGGCTGTGAAAATAATGAGTGATACAAATGTGGAAATATTGTTTACTGGCCCGTTTATAATCATTGATAAAACATGGTCGCTGCCTACAATATACGATAGAAAAACATTGGCTATAAGAAAAGAAACTATAAAAAACACGAACCACTTTAATGCTTTTTTACGGATTTTTTCAGCATTCCATTCTTGTTTATTCAAGCGAATTTGTGCTCCGCGGTCGCCTTCTATCCAGTATTCAATCCTTCTAAAAACCATTTCCATAAAAATGGTTTGCGGGCAAATCCAACCGCAAAAAATCCTTCCAAAAACCACTGTGAACAGTGCCACAAACACAATACCGATGATCATACCAATCACAACGATATAAAAATCTTGTGGCCAGAAAGTGAATCCAAAAAACGAAAATTTTCGCTCTAAAACATTAAACAAAAAAAACTGATTGCCGTTGATTTTTACAAAAGGCGATGCCAGCAAAATCAGCAGTAAAAAATAGCTGACCCATTTGCGTTTGTTATAAAATTTTCCGGCAGGTTTTTTTGGATATACCCAAACTCTTTTTCCTTCTTCGTCAACCGTACCTAATCGGTCTCTAAAGTTGTTGTGATCTTCACTCATTATAATATTGAATAATATTTTGTTTTAAATAACCACAGCCCTTATGAGAAGAGCTGTGGAAGAAAAATAAAACTAAAACGCTCCAAATGGTTATGGATGTTATTATGGTGCACTAGGTGCTTGATTATTTGTGTTTGCTAAGGTGTCGTTTGCTACGTTTCCGCTTGTTTGGGATGCGGCACTTGCAGCTGCAACCTTATCACCTTCGGGTGCTTTGGCATCGGCAGGATTTGTTCCTTGCAATGACAAAATATAACTTGCCACTTTTTGAATATCTGATGGTTTTATTTGTTGTTTCCAAGCCACCATTCCTTTGCCATCACGACCACCTTCCATAATGGTAGTAAAAATTTCTTTCACATCACCACCTAAAATCCAATATTCATCGGTAAGGTTGGGACCAATTCCACCACCACCATCGGCACGGTGACATGCCACACAATTGGAATCGAAAATAGCTTTTCCGGCAGCTAAATCGGCTGGATCGGTTAACAACACAACTTGATCGGCTGTTAACAAATCGGGAGCTGTTTTTTTGTACTCTTCGATTTCTTTCTGCGCCATTGCCAAGTCTTTTTCTAATTCTTGTATTTGGTTATCGCCGCCAAATAGGTGGTATTTCCCTAAATAGATCACTCCGAAAATAATGGTAACATAGAATAAATACACCCACCACGGTGGCAAATCGTTGTCTAATTCTTTGATACCATCGTAGTCATGATCCATTTCAATTTCTTTTTCTTCTTCAATAGCACGCGATTTGGTAAGCTTTTTCATAAGCTTTTTTATAAACGGCAATTCCGAAAAAGGTAAATTGTCTAATGCTTCTTTTTGAGCACGTTCTTCGGGTGTCATTAATTGCTCTATGACATTGTTTGAAGCTTTTGCAACAATTTCTAAAGCAATTATTACCAACAAAATCAAACCTAAAAGTGCTAAGACCGACGGATATGCGATAATCATTGGCTTATCACCCGAATCTATAAAGTATTCCAGAATGCCATAGCAGGTAAAAAATAGTACTGGAACACGAACATATACAGGAAAAAAACGTTTCATAATTTAGTGTTTGTGTTAATTGAACTTTCGTTATTGCCCGTATTTTGCAAAGGCAAGTTACTTAATTCGTTGAGTGTATGTTTTTTGTAAGTGAACACCCATACGATTAATCCTACAAAAAATAGAAAGAAAATAAGTAACGCTATAATGGGATAAATTTCAATGCCCGAAATGGTATCCATATTGTGTTTTATAAACTTTAGCATAAGATTTATTTTTGTTCTTTTACCTTAATATCAGTTCCTAAACGTTGTAAATAAGCTATTAATGCGGTGATTTCTCGTTCGCTCATTGGTACAAACTGTTCTCCATTTGCCAAAGCTGCTTTTTTACTAGCTTCGTATGATTTCACAAAATCGGGATCGTTTTTCAGATTTTCTTCGATCTTTTCAGCTTGTACTTTCATAGATGCTTTTGCATTTTCAATTTCCTGATCGGTATAAGGCACTCCTAATTTTTGCAGCACACGCATTTTGGTTTCGATTTCAGAAATATTCATCTGTTTGTTTTGGAACAACCATTTATAAGTTGGCATGATAGACCCTGGCGAAGTGCTTTGCGGATCATACATGTGATTAAAATGCCAGTTGTCTGAATATTTGGCACCTAAGCGATGCAAATCTGGTCCGGTGCGTTTTGATCCCCATAAAAAAGGATAGTCATAAACATATTCGCCCGATTTTGAATATTCGCCATAGCGTTCCACCTCACTTCTAAACGGACGAACCATTTGCGAGTGACAGCTCACACAGCCTTCGCGTATGTATAAATCACGACCTTCTAATTCTAATGGAGTATATGGTTTTACACTTGCGATTGTTTGGATGTTTGAATCTACTACCAAAGTAGGTACAATTTGAATGATTCCACCAATCAATATCGCCACAGTTGCCAAAATGGTTAACTGTATAGGTTTGCGTTCTAACCAAGCATGGAAGCGTTCCCCTTTTATACGATTTGGAGCAATGCGAGCCAATGCAGGTGCTTCGGCCAATTCATCTTCTACTTTTGCAGCAGCAGTCATTGTTTTGTAAACATTATACACCAATACCAAAATACCAATAACATATAAAGTTCCTCCAATTGCGCGCATTGCATACATAGGCATAATTGCGGTAACGGTTTCTAAAAAGTTACCATATTTTAAGGTGCCGTCTGGGTTGAATTGTTTCCACATCATGTGTTGGCTAAAGCCTGCCACATACAACGGAATGGTATATAAAATGATTCCTAAGGTGCCAATCCAAAAATGGAAATTCGCCAATTTTTTAGAGTATAATTGTGTTTTGGCAATTCTTGGCAACAACCAATAAATGATTGCAAAAGCCATAAATCCGTTCCAAGCCAATGCCCCAACGTGTACGTGGGCAATAATCCAATCGGTGAAATGGGCAATTGCATTTACGTTTTTAAGAGAAAGCATAGGCCCTTCAAAAGTAGCCATACCATAACCTGTAATTGCCACTACAAAGAATTTTAAAACAGGCTCTGTTCGCACCTTATCCCAAGCACCACGAAGTGTTAGCAAACCGTTGATCATACCACCCCATGACGGCGCAATAAGCATTACAGAGAATACTACACCTAAATTTTGTGCCCATTCTGGCAAAGCAGTATATAGCAAATGGTGAGGACCTGCCCAAATATATAAGAAAATGAGCGACCAAAAGTGAATAATCGATAGTCGGTACGAATATACCGGGCGGTTGGCAATTTTAGGCAAGTAGTAATACATCAATCCTAAAAAAGGAGTGGTTAAGAAAAACGCCACTGCGTTGTGCCCATACCACCATTGCACCAGCGCATCTTGCACACCTGCATATACCGAATATGATTTTAACATATTCACAGGCATCTCTAAATTATTAAAAATATGCAACACGGCCACGGTAACAAAAGTTGCCAAATAGAACCAAATAGCTACATATAAATGGCGCTCTCTTCGGTTTAAAATGGTCATAATCATATTAATACCAAAAACCACCCACACGATTGCTATTGCAATATCAATTGGCCATTCAAGCTCGGCATATTCTTTAGAAGAAGTATATCCTAATGGCAACGTAATTGCCGCAGCTACAATAATTAATTGCCATCCCCAAAAGTTGATATTACTTAAAACATCGCTATACATCCGGGTTTTTAGTAATCGTTGCAGCGAATAATACACTCCACCAAAAATGGTGTTTCCTACAAAGGCAAAAATTACAGCATTGGTGTGCAACGGACGTATTCTACCAAAACTTAACCAAGGAATATTATCGGTAATATTCGGAAAGATAAACATAACTGCCAAAAGCAAACCTACCAGCATACCTACAACTCCGAAAAGAATGGCAGCGTAGAGGAATTTTTTAACAATTTTGTTGTCATAATAAAATTGTTGTACTTCCATAAATACGAATTAATTTGATTGTTTTTGTGATTTATTTTCTTTTTTTGATTTCAATTCATCGTCAAACAACATCCTTACAGATGGTGTGTATTGATCATCGAATTGTCCGCTTTTAACTGATTTAATGAAGAGGGTCAGAAAAACGGCTGCAACAAATATGCTGATGCATATTAAAATATAAATTACGCCCATACCTAAAATCTTTGTTCAAAGGTAGGCTGGGCGTATTTCTTAAAATATGATAAAAGTCAGTTTGGTGTTTTTTTTTGTTGAGAGAGGAAAGAATAGCTGGGTTCTTGATACCAGTATTTGAAAAATAAAAAAACTTCCATATCAACGGAAGTCTCTATTTTTAACTTTTCAAACTCGCAATAATCGCTCTAAAACTCTCCAAACCTGCTTCGATGTTTTCTACAATTTCTTCTGCTAATTCATCAGGGTCAGGTAAGTTGTCTAAATCGGCTAGAGATTTGTCTTTCAACCACGTTATGTCTAAACTCGTTTTGTCTCTAGCAATGACTTCATCGTAAGAAAATTTACGCCATCTGCCTTCTGGATTGGTTTCTGAATACGTTTCTTTTCTTTTAGCCGTATTACCATCTAAATACAAATCAAGGAACTCTTGTAAGTCGCTATATTTTAATGGGTTTTTCTTTAAGGTATGATGAATATTGGTTCTGTAATCGTACACCCAAATCTCTTTTGTCCAAACTTCTTTACTAGCGGGTTTACCATCAAAGAACAATACATTCGCTTTTACACCATTGGCATAGAAAATACCCGTTGGTAAACGTAAAATGGTATGTAAATTAGTGGTTTCTAATAACTTTTTACGAACCGATTCCCCAGCACCACCTTCAAACAATACATTATCAGGTAAGACAACTGCCGCTTTACCATTTTCTTTTAATTGGGTTTTAATGTGTTGTACGAAGTTTAATTGCTTGTTACTGGTAGTAACCCAGAAATCCTGACGGTTATAGGTTAAATCGTCTTTTTCTTGTTCGCCTGCTTCGTTGGTAATGGTCATGCTACTTTTTTTACCGAAAGGCGGATTGGCTAAGATATAATCAAAGCGGTCGCCATTATCGGCTACAAGGGAATCGTTTGGCGAAATAAAATTATCCGAATCAATATCACCTATGTTGTGTAAAAACAAGTTCATTAACGCCAATCGACGCGTACTAGCCACAATTTCGTTACCTCTGAACGTGTGGTATTTTAAAAACTGCTTTTGCTCTTTGTCTAAGTTTTGCTCGGTTAAATGGTCGTAAGCCGCTAAAAAGAAACCTCCTGTACCACAAGCAGGATCGCCTATGGTTTTCATAGGTTGCGGATTCAAACACGTGACCATCGCTTTGATTAATGGTCTAGGGGTAAAGTACTGCCCTGCACCACTTTTGGTATCTTCTGCGTTTTTCTCTAACAAGCCTTCGTAAATGTCGCCTTTGTCTTTTACGCCCATCATGACCCAGTTTTCAGCATCTATCATTTTGATGAGTTTGAAAAGCTTGGCTGGGTCTTGTATTTTATTTTGACTTTTAGTAAAAATTTGCCCTAAAATACCTTTGCTTTGCCCCAACTCACGCAGCATTTTCGTATAATGCACTTCTAATTCTTCTCCGCTTTTGTACAAAAGACTTTCCCAGTTTAAATTGGTTGGAATATTTAAGTTACGATTATGCGGTGGCAAACTGTACTCGTGTGCCATTTTTAAAAACAGTAAATACGTTAATTGCTCTAGGTAATCGCCATAACCTACCCCATCATCTCTCAGGGTTTGACAAAAGGCCCATACTTTGCTTACTATTGTGGAATTTGCGTTGCTCATATTTGTTTTACATATGATTTTTGTTAAATTTTTAATATCCGTAAGGGATTTTTTTCAGGTGCTAACACCAATGATTTAGATTATTTTAAATCCTCAAAGATATAACGTTCATCAAATGGGATATTAAATTTTTCTAAAAAATTTAGATACTCTTCTTTAAAATTTTCTTTTTTGTGATGTGATTCTTGATTCTTTACGTAGTTATAAACATTGTTAATTTGAGAATGACTATATGAAAATGCACCATATCCTTCTTGCCATTCAAATCGATTTATTAAAAAACGATTATCATTAATAAACTTTGAAGATTTTGCTTTAACCGTTTTCATTAATTCAGATATAGATACCGTTGGTTTTAATCCAAAAAAGCAATGCACATGATCTTCAACACCATTAACAATTATGGTTTTGCATCCAGTTTCATTAATAAGATTACCAATAACCGCAAAGACATCTTTTCTCCATTCATTATGAAGAACCGCTTCTCTATATTTCACTGCAAAGACTGCCTGAATATAAACTTGATGATAGGTGTTTGCCATATGTTTGTTTTATTATTACATGTTTCATCCCTACGGGATTTTTTTACATCGGATTGAAATCCATTGTTACAATATGTGTCATCCTTACGGGATTTTTTATCGATATTTTTTTACAACGGATTGAAATCCATTGTTACAACATGTGTCATCCCTACGGGATTTTTTTACAACGGATTGAAATCCATTGTTAAAATATGTGTCATCCTTACGGGATTTTTTATCGATATTTTTTTACAACGGATTGAAATCCATTCCTACAACATGTGTCATCCCTACGGGATTTTTTTACAACGGATTGAAATCCATTGTTACAATATAGATCATCCCTACGGGATTTTTTATCAACATTTCTTTTGCAACGGATTGAAATCCATTCCTACAACATGTGTCATCCCTACGGGATTTTTTTACAACGGATTGAAATCCATTGTTACAATATAGATCATCCCTACGGGATTTTTTATCAACATTTCTTTTGCAACGGATTGAAATCCATTCCTACAACATGTGTCATCCCTACGGGATTTTTTTACAACGGATTGAAATCAATTGTTACAATATAGATCATCCCTAAGGGATTTTATATCGATATTTTTTTACAAATAGATCATCCCTACGGGATTTTTTATCAACATTTCTTTTGCAACGGATTGAAATCCATTCTACAACATGTGTCATCCCTACGGGATTTTTTGTGTCGTGTTAGAGCCAGCGGCTCAACCCATTTTATAAGGATGGACTTCAGTCCAGTCGATAACAAACAACCTGACGTATTAGAGCCGTAGGCTCGACCTGTTTTGTACAGCTGCTTTTTAAAGCAGTTGCCCACTAAACGCCTTTTTCAATATACTTTGCCTTAACGCTTCTGCTTTTTGTAAACTCTCTTGAATACTTTCCTCCATTTTATCGGCAACACTTAAACGACTTTCGATTTCTTGAACGATAACGTGTTGTTCTTCTAATGATGGAATAGGAACATCAATATCAAGAATTCTATATAGTGATAACTTTGGTTGGGTAGTTATTTTGGTCTTGCTTTTAATTTGTATTTGAGCTTCTATGCTTGATAAAAATAGAGATAAAAACTTATTATAAACTTTATTAAATTCTGTGATTTTTGCTGCATTTTCAGTCAAATTTGCTCCATCTAATTGTTCAGGAATAGTTCCAACAACGCCTATTGTACCTGCAATTGATATATATACATCATTTTTCGAAATCGTGTAATTTTTAATTGCAAATTGTGTTTCAGGATGTAAATACTTTAACTTATATTTATTGACAGTTTGATTGCAAAAATCCGTGACTCTTATATAAGGATACTGAGTTTGTTCTTCAGAATAAAAATGTCCTTTAGGTAATCTTTTACCTCCTTTAACTTTTGCGAAATCACCAATTTTTAATTTTTCCCACCCCTCAGGCAACTCACCCTCTTTTACATTTTTATTGGTTAGTTTTCCTTCAAAAGCGTGTTTTAAAACACTTTGGCGGTACACTTTTAATTGTTCTTGTGCGGTTTTTAAATCGGCTATGCCTTGGTCTAACTCGCTAAAAAGTTCTTCTATTTTGGAAACGATGGCATGTTGGGTTTCAAGTGGGGGAACGGGGATTTCAATTTCAGAAAATACTTTTAATGAAATTTCTTTAAATGTAGTACCACTTGCAATACTTTCAGCTTTTTGTTTAGAAGCTTTTAAAAAATAATATATATAGTCACTACTTAAATTTTCATTTGGAATTATACTCTTAAATCCTTGATTAGTACATAATTCAGTATCTGCAATTACAACATAACCGATAGGTGCACGTGAAGAAAATAAAATAGAACCTTTAGGCATTAATTTGGCAGAAGATTTTTTCAAACCTTCTTCTGT
The DNA here is from genome assembly GCF_024628805.1 of Paenimyroides aestuarii. NCBI lineage: Bacteria > Pseudomonadati > Bacteroidota > Flavobacteriia > Flavobacteriales > Flavobacteriaceae > Paenimyroides > Paenimyroides aestuarii. The sequence goes on from NZ_CP102382.1 coordinate 2,900,967, forward strand.
TATTGACTTTTTTCCTTTCTTAATTTTCTTTTCAACATACCCCGTTAAGTCTGAAGGTGAAATCCAATTTATATCTCCATTCCAATATTCTGAAATACTTGTTGAAGGAGTTCCTCCAGATATAATTTTACCAATATCCCTTAACTTTTTTATTTGCCAGTTGTTTTTAACCATATTTAAAATTCCATTTTTTCAAATGGTTTATTTGAAGATCCTCTGTAAGCAAAAGGAACATTTTCCTTTTTTATTATTTTTTTAATAGACTCCCACTCTCCAATCATTTTCTTTACAAAATCCCAATATTGAAAACCACTCTTTGAAGGTGTTTTTAAGAAAAATATTCCTACTCCTGCTTGCTGATATAATTCTCTTTGATGTTTAGTATTTTGTATGTTAAAATCTTGTGTGATGACAATCCCTTTTTCCTCACCAAGTTTAGGAATCCAATCTTCATCAAGTGCACCTTGTCCAAAAACTTCTTTGATAGATAAAACTTCTATTTCAAAACCATCTTTTGCATTTTGAGGTTGTTGCAATTCGTTTAGCCCTCTAGCTAACTGAGATGGCATATTTTCATCTATGTAAACTTTATATTTCCTCATTATGCAGCTTTTTTGTGAAACTCTATCGCATCTTTAACTGCTTTTTCAGAGACTTCGTAAATAGAAGCTATAAAACGAATTGGTTCTTTAGCTTTATACATTCTGTAAATCGCTTCAGATTGAATGTTTGTACCGTAAATTGTTGGTTGTCCAAATTTGTGATGAGGGTCACAAACTACGCTACGTTTCTTTCCAAGTGGCCAAAATCTTGAAGCTAAATTATCTTTTCCAAAATCAAGATTATGGAAAAACATTGAAATTAAATCTAAGTTTAATTGTTTAGTTCCATCTAATGAAATGGTATCTCCATTTTGCTTTAAATAAACTTTTAGTTTATCTGTTTTAATATTTCTTAAAACTTCTTCTTTTGCAAATGGAAAATTTGTTTTATACATATCCGAAAGTTCTTTATGCGCTTTTAAAACTTCTTTTGTTTTAACTCCCGCTTCTGCAAACTGCATCATTACATAAAACTCAATTAATGTATGAAATCCCACAGCCTTTGTGTTTTCAATAGACCAAGAGTAATTCTTTTCGTAAAATTTCCCTAATTCTCCATCCCAATATTTGGTTATCCAAGTTCTTACTTTACTGTAAGGTAATTGAAGAATTTGAGCAATTTCTTGCGTAGTAAATATTCCGTTTCCTATTTCTAATTTATTTTCGAACATTGTAGGTTTTAAAGTTTTTACAAAAATACAAATTTTAAGCCGCTAATACTTCGTTTAATTCTTCTATAATTTCCATATACTGGTTACCAAACAACTGGTAAAACTTACCTAAACCACCGTATGCGTTAAACGGGTTCAGTTCAAAATCTTCGGTGTCTAAATGAAAGGAGTTGGCAATATAGTCTTTAATCATGCGCAACCATTGCATTTGCTCTTCGGTAAAGGTATTGTGTTGCCCTGCATTTTTCTTAAATATCCACTCTTGAAAGTTTCTATCTACCGTTTTGTCATAGGCCGTTAAATACTCGTCTATTTGTAAGGCTTTACGAATCACAGAAACCAACAGTACCAAATCTTGTTTGGGTTTCTCAGTTCTATTTTTGTTCTTGTTATTGCCATTGTTCTTGTCATTGATTTGGTTGTCTTCCAATTCCGCATAAGCATCCCAAAGTTTAGGTGCGTTCAAGGTAGGTTGTTCCAAAACCAATTTCTCATACAAATCGCGTATCATTTTATAGGTCAATTCCCTTCTTCGGTACGGTTCACCATAAAAGATTTGCAAGGCTAAGGCTTCGTCTTGGTTATTGGCTACCCAAGTTTCAAAAGCGGTTACGATGCTTTGCGCTTGCTCGGTAACGTCTTTTACCCAACCCATATTGGTTACTTCGTCTATATTGAGGGTATCAATTATTTGGTCGTATTTTTTGCGTACGTCTATAATGTAATTGCGTAAATCAGGATTATGCAACACCGCAACGGCTTGTTCTATAATAGCACGGTGCTCCGTTTCAATGGCTTGTTCTATAACGGCTGGCGCTTGTCCTTTTAAATCATTCTGAATTCTAAATTCTAAATTCTGAATTACATCTGGGTCGTACGCTTGCAATAACTTTTGTACCACTTGCTTAATCTCTAAACCATTGGCTAACTCGGCAAATTTTTCTTTTTCTTTCGGGTTAATTTGGCGGTCTAAACGAATCAAACGATTGGCTAAAGTCGTTAACATTTCTTCCGAGCGGTTGCCCATGGCAATATTTCCCAACACATCTTTTAACGCCACACCAGGGGCTTTTTCTAAAGGTCGGCTATCGGTTTTTTGTGATTTTTCAACTCCAATGGCATCAATAATCACAAAATGGTCTTTGTTGTATTTTGCAGTTGGCGTTCCTGTTTTGCGTAATTCTTCTAACGTACAAGTTCGCGTACCACGACCTTTCATTTGTTCGTAGTAACTTTTACTCTTCACATCACGCATAAACAACAATACTTCCAGCGGTCTGATGTCGGTTCCTGTTGCAATCATATCTACCGTAACCGCTACACGAGGATAGTATTCGTTTCGAAACTGACTCAAAATGCTTTTGGGGTCTTCGGTAGATTGATAGGTAATCTTTTTACAAAACTTATTTTCTTCGCCAAATTCCTCTCGAACAATGTCAATAATATCTTCGGCATGACTGTCGCTTTTGGCAAAAATTAGCATTTTGGGTACTTCGAAATTGCCATGTTCGTCAAAACGGTCGGGAAACATATTCGGCAAATTATCACGAACGGCTTTAACAATACTTCGAATGGTACTAGGATTCACAATGTCTTTATCCAATTGTTTGCTCGAGTAACTAATATCTTCATCTACGGTTTCCCAAAACTTTTTACGGGTTAAGCGTTCGCGTTTGTCTACTTGCTCGCCTACACCAATAGCAGCACCTTCTTTGGATATTTTAGTTTCAATAGTAAATACATTATACGGCACCAAAACACCATCTACCACCGCTTTTTCATAGCCATAATCCGATACTACATTCTGATTGAAATACATAAACGTACGGTTATCAGGCGTAGCGGTTAAGCCCACTTGAAACGCATCAAAGTAATCCAACACTTGTCGCCACAAATTGTAAATACTGCGGTGACATTCGTCAATTACGATGAAATCGAAAAACTCAATCGGTATTTTTTCATTGTACACTACTGGCACAGGCTCTTTACTAGGTACAAACTCATACGGATTCAATTCTTCGGCACTTTCTTCTAATTCCGTACCTTTTAAAATCGAATACATACGCTGAATCGTACTAATATACACCTGATTATCTTGTGGAATGAAACTGCTTTTTAATCGAGTTACAGGATATAATTCGGTAAACTTACTGTTAGAATCATTCGGTAAATACGCCATGAATTCTTGTTCGGCTTGTTCCCCTAAGTTTTTGGTATCCACTAAAAACAGAACACGTTTTGCCTTAGCAAATTTCAGTAAGCGATAAATAAAGGTAATCGCAGTAAAGGTTTTCCCTGAACCTGTTGCCATTTGTACTAATGACTTCGGCTTGAAATCCTTAAATGATTTTTCAAGATTGGTAATCGTATCAATTTGACAATCACGCAAACGGTCAGTAGGCAATTCAGGAATATCCAATAAACCAGTTCTTAGACTTTTTTCATTTTTCAACCACAATCCTAAAGTTTCAGGTCGGTGAAACGTAAATACTTCTCTAGCTCTCGGTTTTGGATCTTTGTAATTGGTAAACTTAGTAATGTCGCCCGTACTGATATAAACGAATGGTAAAGGTTGATTATCTAAATATTTGAGTTTGGCATTCGCATAATCTTCTCCCTGCTCCTCCACCATCGACAACGATTGCCCTAATTCAGAACGTTTGGCTTCAATAACTCCAACAGGAATTTGATTTACAAATAAGACATAATCAGCTGGACCAACATTAGTCTGATACTCACGTACCGCAACACCAATAGTAGCCGCTAAATTAATTTGCGACTTATTTTGTATCACCCAACCGCAAGCAATTAACTGCTTGTCTATTTCATCACGAGCTATTTGTTCTGGGTTTTGATTATGCATGACAAGTGGTGTTTTTTATTGATACTGTAAATATAATAATTGTTAAAAATTAAAAAAAATGAAAATTCAAATATTTATTTCGTTAATCTTCAACACTATCAATCATCTCTTTTTAAAACTAATTGTACATTTGTAAAACACACTATCCTAAAAAATGCAGAAGGATGATACCTGATTGTTTCAAATGGTTGGTGTAATTCATAAAATTGATTAGAGAATCTATGAAAAGTACTGCTGAACGCGTTTATAAAATGTCTTTTGCATCGGTATATCCACATTATATTGCAAAAGCTGAAAAGAAAGGAAAAACAAAGGCTGAAGTTGATACAATTATCTTTTGGCTTACTGGTTATGATGAAACCGCGCTTCAGAAGGTGCTAGAAAGCAAGGTGAATTTTGAAGATTTTTTCAACAATGCACCCGAACTTCATGCAAATGCAACGAAAATAACGGGTGTGATTTGTGGCTATCGTATTGAAGATATTGAAGACCCTATCATAAAGCAAGTTCGGTATTTAGACAAACTGATTGATGAGTTGGCAAAAGGCAGAGCTATGGAAAAAATCTTGAGAAAATAAGGCATAAATGAACAAGCACCTCTTAGTGTGCTTCGCTTGGAATTGTACAATATTGTCTATTATTGCTGTTTTATTTTTGAGACGATTCTAATTTTTTATTGATTTCATCATCGGTTTTTGCAAACAACACTTCCTCTTCTTTATAAATAATTCGAACAGAATATTTATTGGGCTGAATGGGTTTGCCATAAATCTCTGAGTAATTTTTAGTGAAAACAGCTCCAAAATATAAGATAATTGCTGAATAATATACCCAAACTAATATCACTAAAACCGAGCCTGCTGCTCCGTATAAATCCAATTGTGCGGAATTTCCTAAATATAAACCTATCGCCCATTTTCCAACCATAAATAAAACAGCGGTAAATGCAGACCCTACAAATGTTTCCTTCCAGCCTAATTTGCCATCGGGCAATGTTTTAAATATGAATCCAAAAATTATGGTGATGATAACTGCTACGAAAGTGGTATTAATGGCTGATGCCAGAAAAACTGTGTCGCTATTAAACAAACTGCTTAATTGATCATACATATAATCGATTACCGAATTGGCAATTAAACTCACCAATAGCACAAATCCTAAGGCACCAATCATTGAAAAAGACAGCAGTCGGTTCACAACAAACCGTATAATTCCCTTTTTGGGTTTAGGTTTTAGTTCCCAAATTTCATTGATGGAACTTTGAATTTCAGCAAAAATACCCGACGCCGAAAACAACAAAGTAACGGCTCCCACTATTGCCGTAACATTCAAATTGGTAGATAGTTTGATGTTTTTTATGGCTTCTTGAATTTGAAAGGCTGCTTTGGCACCCACTAAACTTTCGATTTGACTGAAAAACTCTCCGCGAACAGCTTCTTCACCAAAGAAATATCCAGCCGAAGTGATGATTAATATCGCTAAAGGAGGTATTGAAAAAATGGTAAAATAGGAAAGCGAAGCACTAAATTTGATACAATTATCTTCTAAAAATTCGTTTACAGAAACTTTTAGTAGATTAAATATTCCTTTAAATTTATCTTTTATCATCATTTGTTTTTTGTGTATTTATAGCAATTTATTGAACAGTGTGTTAGGCGAAAGGAAGTATTTTGTATGGATTGAACGCATTTATTGCATCAATTATTTTTTCGCGATCAGTTCCATCATACCATTTTTTGGTGTTGTTGTCAAAAAATGATAAAATGATGCAATAAATATTGTTTAGTTTCCAATTTGCAAGATACAAACCCGATTCTTCAGGCTGGTATTGCGGATATCTTTTCCATTCAACTACTTTCATACGATTTTTTAATAAAAATTAATGAGTAGTTGTTTATATGATGTTTTATAGCATACTAAATGTAGTGCTTTTTTTGCAAAAAACAAATAATTCATTCAGAAAAAACAGCGGAATTTATGGGCTACAGCTTATCTTTTAGTTATTGCTTGTATTGATAAAAAATACCCGTGTCCCAAAGGGTGAAGAAGGAAGCTTTTAAACCTGCCGACTTTAAAGCGTTGTTTGCCCAAGTGTTGCAGGTATAGAACAAATTGTATCTGCCTTTTGCTTCATAAAAAACATCGTTTTGCCCATAGTTTTGATCGGTTGCAATCAGTTGCAGTTTGTCGTTGTCCTGATCAAATCGGTTTAAAATAAATGCGCACAATTGCTTGTATTGTTCTTTGTTTAATTTAATTTCAATACAATCTTGGTCAGCAATCATTTGATCGTGATAGGTTACATGCATTGCCGATTCACTCAACCAAAAGGCCGCTTTAAAGGCTACCGATGCTTTTAAATCTTTCCATTCGGGGGTTTGCAGATAAAAACCTTTATCGCCCCATCCAAAACCCACCCATTGCGCAGAAGTTCTTTTGCCAGGTGTTAGTGAAGGATCCAAGTAGCTGCGCCAATCGTACACTTCATTGAAATAAGGTACAACTATGTCAGTGTGTACGCCATTTGTTACAATATAAACCGATAGGTTTTGATCTTTGTACTGCGATTGGTCTTTATTTACAGGAATGTAAGATACGGCAGTAGCCAATGCCAGATAAATCACAAAAAAACCAATAATCAACAGTAAATATGCCACAATTTTTTTTAGTGTTTTCAAATGTATAATGTTTTATACCACAAGATACAAATAAATTGATTACGATATACACTATTTGTTTGCTTGTATGTATTCTTGTTTTATTTTCATAAAAGATTTTGGCGTGGTGATGAGTTGATTAATGAAATATGCTTTTAAATCTTGATAGTTGTTGTATGATAGATGCTTTGCCCAAGCATCATTTTGGTTTATTTCATTGATTTTTTTTAAAATTTTTGCGGTTTCGCTGGCTGATCTATAAACAGCGCTTTGAGTATTGGAATTGCTTTTATGATTGTAAGTATATTGATTGGGCGACACTTCTTCTATAAAATACAAAGGTTGCGCATCTTCATTGCTGTAAAACTGGTTCCAAACACAAAACCCCCAATAATTGGTTTGCTGCTTATGGTCGATATATTCCAAGCGCCAGCGGCAGTTCCCTACTCTACCCCAATGGTTCGAATAGCGAAAAACGCCTTCATTTGTAAAAAAATAACAACTACCGTGTTTACTGATAAAGTGCGGTTTGGAATAATCTTTTGGCTGATCAGTCTTTTTAAATACGGCAAATGTGTTCTTAAAAAAATTAAACCGGTTGTACATATTTAAAATTTCAAAATGGAGGAAAAAGCTAAAAACGATTTATAAAATTATCAATGCAAAATACCAAATAAAAAGCCGAATTTTCATTCGGCTTTAAATCGTATTATACATTAAAACGGAAATGCATCACATCGCCGTCTTTCACGATATATTCTTTACCTTCAACACGTAGTTTTCCGGCTTCTTTTACTTTTGCTTCTGAACCGTAAGCAACATAATCATCATAAGCAATTACTTCGGCACGAATAAATCCTTTTTCAAAATCGGTATGAATAACACCTGCTGCCTTTGGAGCGGTATCACCAACTTTAATAGTCCATGCACGTACTTCTTTCACACCTGCGGTAAAATAGGTTTGCAAATTCAATAATTTGTAAGCTGCACGAATCAATACTGCTGAACCTGGTTCTGTTAATCCCATGTCTTCTAAGAAAATCTGACGCTCTTCATAGCTTTCTAATTCTGTAATATCTGCCTCGGCACCAACTGATAAAACAATTACTTCTGCATTTTCATCTTTTACCAACTCTTTTACCTTTTCAACATATTGATTGCCATTTACAGCTGCTTCTTCGTTTACATTGCACACATAAAGCACAGGTTTAGAGGTGATTAATTGAAAATCATTTAACAAAGCTTCTTCGTCTTGATTTTGCGGAACAATTGTTCTTGCCGATTTTGCCTGTAACAATGCTTCACGAATACGTTCTAACAAAGCCGTTTCTGCTTGTGCATCTTTATTACCTGTTTTGGCAGCTTTTTTAGTTTTTTCTAAACGTTTTTCAACTGTTTCTAAATCTTTCAGCTGCAATTCAATATCTATGGTTTCTTTATCGCGAATGGGATCTACACTGCCATCAACATGTACTATATTATCATTATCAAAACAACGCAACACATGAATAATCGCATTACACTCTCGGATATTTCCTAAGAATTGGTTTCCTAAACCTTCGCCTTTACTTGCACCTTTTACCAAACCGGCGATATCAACAATATCTACAGTTGCCATTTGCACGCGTTCTGGTTTTACCAATTCTTCTAATTTATTAATTCGAGGATCGGGTACATTTACCACCCCAATATTGGGTTCAATGGTACAAAAGGGAAAGTTTGCACTTTGTGCTTTTGCATTAGACAAACAGTTGAACAATGTTGATTTTCCCACATTTGGTAATCCTACAATACCTGCTTTCATATAATTGTGCTATTTATATCAATTTTTAAAACGATGCAAATATATCGTTTTTAATTGGATTTTTAAGAGATATTCAATTTATGCGCAGAGCAGTTGTTTTAACTACCGCTTTTTATCAAATTACTGCTCATATTATTACAAAAAACGGTGCCTACATAGAAGCTCCGTTTTTTATTTATTACATCCGTCAATTACTTAAATTGTAGTTGATTAAATCTTAAAATAGCTACAAACTATCCATTAATTTTTTTAGCGCCTCGTGTTCGTCCTGTGGCAAATATGGAATCAGTTTTATAAAGTGGTCTTTAAACTCTTTCTTTTCACACAAGCGAACAATGGCATCTTTACCAAATTTTTGAAAACGACTGTTGTGATGTACCAATGCGTTTACTAAATGCGGCAACGTGTTACTGTCGTACTGATTCAAATACCACAAGGCATTTATAGCGTTTGTGCGAATATTGCTGTTGTATTTATTGTAAGCAAAATTTTCCAATTCTGAATACCAATGAGCTTTTTTATCATTTTTGTAATTTTCGGTTGCTAGTGCAAACATAAGCCAGGTAATGCGTAAATTATAATCGTTAAAACCTTTCCATGTGGCCGTTTTGTCTAATAATTCAGCCCTGCCGGCTTGGTTTTGTAACCATAAATTTTTTAAAACAATTTCACGAGTTATATAAGATTCATCGTTTAATAATTTGGTGTAATCGTCTAAAAATTCTGCTGGAATTTCGCTAATAATTTGTGCCAATGCTTGTCGAACTTTTAAATCGTTGGATGCCATTATGGTTTGATAGAATTCTTTTGCATCATTATACGGAACTCCGTGCAATTGAAAAACAATCTCGCGTTTTACATTGGTAAAGGTATTGGGATCTTTCAGTAATTTCAGCAATTGTTCTTTTTTTACTTCAAACCCTTTTTCTTGCAATGCCAAAACTTCAAAATACGATTTCACCTTCGGAGAATTCTGAATTAAAAATAAAGCTTCTTTTGTGTTGAATTCTTTGTTTTCCAACCAATTTCGTTTGTAATTATCCAGATTAAAATTGGGTGCAACTGCCACTACTTCATTCAAAAAATCTTGTGTTGATGCGTTTTTAAAAGCATATTTGTGCAAATAATTTTTAACAACCGTATTAAAATTTGCTTCGCCAATCTGGCTGGATAAGTAGAACAACATCCACGCCCCTTTTTGGTAGTAAGTGGTAGTGGTAGCTTTTTCACTATAAACCGCCGTGTTTTTATTTTCTTTGGCATCTTTAGCAATCAATTCTGCCATTTCGTATAGATTCCAATAAAAATCATCCACTCCATACAACTCGCGTTCCGCTAAAAGTGCATAATAGGTAGCAAATCCTTCTTGCAGCCAATGGTCTTGATTGGTTTTTGCGGTAACTACATTTCCAAACCACTGATGCGCCATTTCGTGTGCATTTACATTCACAAAATCGCGATCGTTCACTCCAATATTATCCACCACATAATCGCTGTTAAAGATGGTTGATGTAGTGTTTTCCATTCCCCCGTACATAAAATCTTGCACCGGAATGTTTCGGTAAATTTGCCATGGATAAGAAAAACTTGTTTGTTTTTCTAAGAAATCGAACATCTTTTTGGTGTGCTGATAAGTGGTTGCGTATTTTGAGGCATCTACCGGTCGAATATAATTCTCAATGGTAATGCCCGATGCTGCTTTTTCCGTTTTTTTATCAAATTTTCCAATCGCCATCATCATTAAATACGAACTCATTGGATGATTCATTTTATAGCTCCATGTGGTTTGTTTTCCACTAACGGTTTTTCCGTCTAAAACACCATTACTGATCACATCATAACCTGTTTCGAAGGTTACTTTTGTATTAAAAATCACTTTTTCGTTGTAATCATCGAAACTTGGCAGCCAATGGCTGGTATATTTTCCCTGACCTTGTGTCCATATTTGTAAATCGGTTCCAGAACCCACATAATATAAGGCTTGTTTAGGATTGGTTTTGTAACTAATTGTAAGCGTATTTTCACCAACAGTATATCCTTTTGTTAAAGCAATTTTCTTTTTATCATATTGATATTTAGGCGTTTGCCCATTTAGTTTCATACCTTGAATCATCATGTTTTTTGCATCGATTTTAATGGTATCGGTAGCTTCGTTTACTGTAAATTGATAGGTTACATCGCCAATAACCATGTGTTCGGCAATATCAAACCGAATGGAAGCATTTGCTGTGGTAAAATCAACTTTGGGTGTTGTTTGCGACCAACTATTTAAAGAAAATAATACGCTTAAAGCAAGTATTGTTTGTTTCATAAATCTGAAATTTTGTTAGGAAGATATAGAAAATCATAAAAGTACGAAATTAAAAACGTAATTTTGTTTAAATTTTTTGATATGAATTTTACAGAATTTCCACTGAATAACAATATTGCCGAAGCTATTACCGATTTAGGATACACCACCGCCACTCCTATCCAAGAAAAAGCCATTCCGGTGTTAATTGATGGAAAAGATTTGGTGGGTTGTGCGCAAACCGGAACCGGAAAAACGGCTGCTTTTGCCATACCTATCATCAATCATATTCATAGAATTGTGGGCTCGGGCAAAAAGCGCAAACAAATCCGCACTATTGTTCTATCGCCCACTCGCGAATTAGCCATACAAATTGCAGAAAATTTTGAAGCATTGAGTAAATACACTCAAATTAAAACGTATGTGATTTATGGCGGTGTAAACATGCAGCCCCAAATTAACGCTCTTAAAGAAGGCGTGGATGTGTTGGTTGCCACACCAGGCAGGTTTCTTGACCTCTACAAACAAAATTTTATTAAAACCGACGCTATGCACCAATTGGTTATTGACGAAGCCGATTTAATGCTGGATATGGGTTTTATAAACGATGTGCGAAAAATTATAAAACTAACGCCGCCAAACCGCCAAACGCTCATGTTTTCGGCCACTATGCCAATGGGTGTTCGCGAATTAGCCGATGAATTTCTAAGCAATGCGGTTTATGTTTCGGTGGATCGCGATTCAAGTGCAGGCGACAATATCACGCAAAAAACCTATTTGGTTGAAAAAGAAGATAAAAAGAAACTTTTAAAACACGTTCTTGAAACGCAACATTTAAAAAATGTTCTGCTGTTTACACGCACCAAACAAGGCGCCGATAATGTGGTTGATTTTTTACAAAAAGAGGGATACAAAGCCAATGCCATTCACGGCGATAAATCCCAAGCTGCCCGATTGCAGATTTTGGAAGATTTTAAAAACAAACAAATAGATGTTTTAGTGGCTACCGATGTGGCTTCGCGTGGAATTGACATTCAGCAATTGCCGTTTGTGATCAATTATGATATTCCAAATATACCCGAAATTTATGTACACCGAATTGGAAGAACAGGCCGTGCGGGCGAAGAAGGTTTGGCTCTATCATTTGTTGGTCGCGATGAAAAAAACTATTGGCACGATATTGAAAAATTAATTCGTTTGCAGGTAAAAGTGGTTAAAGACAATCCTTTTCCGTGGCGCGAAGCCAACCCAAATGCCAAAAAAGATTTTCGCAACAAAAAAACAAACACTGCAAATACAAACAAAAAGAAGCCAGCTAACAGCTCTAAATCTCGAAAATCGGATGCTTCTAAAAAAAATAAAAAGAGATGGTATTAAACACCATCTCTTTTTTCTATAAATCGTTTGTTTCTTTCCTGCTTTTAAATTCATCGGTATAAGGCACAAAAACTTCCGGAAAATCAACCCCTATTTTTTTGTACAACCAACCACCAGCAACACGTGTAACCCGATAATAAATAATTTGTTTCAATCTGTTTTCGTATTCGGGTATGATGGTTTTTACCACCGTGCTTTCATGCAAATCTATTTCGTAAACTGTTTTCATAACTAATTTTGTAAGAGAATATCTAAAGATAAATATATTAACAATATCTTTACCAAAATATTTTTTTTATGGAAAATAACTCGACTTATATCAACGATTTTGTTTCAGAATTCATACAAAATTACACGGCAGAAATCATTGAAGATGATGTAGTTGGTTTTTACAACGATGCTTTGGTGCTGTTGCATCATTTTTATGATCTGAAAGATTTTAACACAACTACCGAAACATTGTATGCGCAATTTATCAATCATATCATTGAAAATGAATCAATCCTAAAAGAATATACTAATTTTGATTTTGAATCGATAAAAACGTTAGCATCCTTGCAAAAAAGCATTGATTTTAAATCACTTGCCCCTATTTATACGCCCTACAGCTTTTTGGAAACAGAAGAAGCGATTGACCAAATTTTTGATGAATTGAAAGTTGCGAAAGAGTTTAAAAAAGAATTGAAGGAAGAAATCAATTATTTGCTAGACGAATACCAATTCCATTTAGATCATTTGAAGGAAAACATGCAATATAATTTTTATACCTACTCAGAATTGGAAAATATAAAGGCTTCTGATTTAGATGAAAAAGCGGAAGAATTAAGGGGCGAAAAGCAAAAATTTGTACAGAAATGCCATGATAAATTGGCAAAGAAATAAAACTATAATCAAATGAAAATTCCGCATTTATTAATAGTTTTTCGGTTTCTTTTAGCACCTCTAATTTTGGTACTTGCCTATAAATTGGGCAATGAAGCGCAATTGTTGCTAGTTGTATTGATGTTTTTAGGACTTTTATCAGATATTTTTGATGGAATCATCGCACGAAAACTAAATATATCAACTGTTAAATTACGCCGAATAGACAGCCAAGTAGATTTACTATTTTGGTTATCCATTGCATATAGTTGCTATATTCTGCAACCCGAGATTTTCACAACACACAAATCTGGAATTATTTCTCTTTTTGTAATGGAAGCAATGTGTTATGCCACCAGCTTCATAAAATTTGGCAAAGAAACATGTACGCATGCTTTTTTATCGAAGATTTGGGGATTGTTATTATTTGCAACTTTTGTGGCGATACTCGCTTTTCAGCATACAGGTTGGTTGCTAAATCTTACTATTATATGGGGAATTATCTCGCAAGCAGATGTCATTCTCATCATTTTCATTTTACCAAAATGGCAAAATGATATTCCAAGCAGCTATCATGCATACTTAATCAGAAAAGGTATTCCGTTTAAAAAAAGTAAATTGCTGAACGACTGATTGTAAAAAGAAAAACTCCTAAATTGCTTTAGGAGTTTTTTTAGAGCCTCTGGAGGGACTCGAACCCACGACCTGCTGATTACAAATCAGCTGCTCTAGCCAGCTGAGCTACAGAGGCAAAATGTAAATTAGTACTTTTATTGAAAATTTAGAGCCTCTAGAGGGACTCGAACCCACGACCTGCTGATTACAAATCAGCTGCTCTAGCCAGCTGAGCTACAGAGGCAAAATAATATTTTCAATTGTTAAAAGAACTTGAGCCTCTGGAGGGACTCGAACCCACGACCTGCTGATTACAAATCAGCTGCTCTAGCCAGCTGAGCTACAGAGGCGACTCATTTACGGTTGCAAATATACTGCTGTTTTTTGATTCTGCAAGAGCTACCGTAAATTTTTTAATGTTTTTTTTTATTACAATTTATTGATTTTTTCAACTAATTGATTTGCAGTTTCTTCTAAATCTGAATAAATTGCTTTAAAGTGCGCTTTTTTGTTTTCTACCTTTTTATTGTTCACTCTTTCGATTAAAACATCAAATTTTTCTATTGCTTCATCTATAATCGCTTCTGATTCTTGGGTTGGCTTTCCTGCTGTGGACATTTCCCAAATATAAACTGCTTCTATAATATCGCCTAAAACAAAATTAATGTCTTTCTTTAAATTTCTAACATTTGCCATAATAATCACTTATATTTCATTAATAAATACTTCTAATAAGGTTGCATTTCCAGTGAATGCAAAATTGGTTAACTGCGCAGGTACTAAAATGGTTGTGCCTTGCTGTACCTGAAATGTTTCATTGTTTGCGGTTAACTGTGCGCTTCCTTCGGTACAAATATACACCAAAAAACAATCACTATTTTTGGCTACTTCATACAAAGAGGTCAATGAAACTATTTTTGTTGTAAAAAAAGGACAATCAACTAAATTAATTGCTTCATTTTCCTTTTTTTGGTATTGAATTTTTGGATCTTTATTTTTATAATTGATTGCTTCTAAAGCCAAATCTACATGCAATTCCCGCTCATTTCCTTGATCATCTACCCGATCCCAATCATAAACGCGGTATGTGATGTCTGAGGTTTGCTGGATTTCTGCTAAAAGAATACCACCGCCAATGGCATGAATGGTTCCGGTTTCAATAAAGAACACATCTCCTTTTTGAACGTAATATTCCTGCAAAACATTGGGTAAGGTTTTGTTTTGCAAATGTTGTATATATTCTTCGGGCGAACTATCCTTTTTAAATCCTAAAATAATCCGTGCATCATCGTCGGCTTGCATAATGTACCACATTTCTGTTTTGCCAAATGAATTGTGGCGTTTTTTTGCCAATTCATCGTTTGGATGCAACTGAATAGATAAATCGGTTTTGGCATCTAAAAACTTAAACAACAAAGGAAATTGCGTGCCGTATTTTTGATATACTTTTGTTCCTAATATTTCATTGGGATACAAATGAATCAATTCGGCCAGGTTTTTTTCTTGGTAAATACCATTTGTAACCACATTTACATCGGTATCTATCATAGATATTTCCCAACTTTCTCCTATATTTTTACTTGGAAGTTTTTTGCCTAATGCCTTTAATTTTTCGCCACCCCAAATTCGTTCTTTCAGAATAGGCTGAAAATAAAGCGGATAGCTTTTAAATTTTGATTGAAGGTTGTGCTTATTTATATGTTTGGGTGTCGAATTCAATTGTAACTTATTCGGATAAATTAAGGGTGCAATTTACAAATTTTCTTAAATGATTTTCTTTAAAATAATCATAAACCACAATACTTTACAAAATTTCTTGGGGTTTCATACAGCGTTACATCTAAATCTAGTTTTAATGGCAGGCGTTTTCGCAATTTGTTCCAAATCACATAAGCTATATGTTCTGCCGTTGGATTCAAATCTTTAAAATCGGGCACATCTACATTTAAGTTTTTATGATCAAAAGGAAGCTCTACTTCTTCATAAATCAAATCGCTTAACTCTTTTATATCAATCACATAGCCTGTTTCTGGATTTACCGTACCGGTTACCTCTACTATAAGTTCATAATTATGACCGTGAAAATTGGGGTTATTGCATTTGCCAAATACCAATTCGTTTTTCTCGTCGGTCCAATCTTTTCTGTACAAACGGTGTGCTGCGTTAAAATGTGCTTTTCTGCAAACTGTAACTCTCATAACTTACTTTTTCTGAACTTGTTGAATATAATGGTAAAATTTATCAAAAATAATTTTGAACCATTCGGTATAATGTTCCGGATGCACTTGCATATCGCTTTTAATTGCTTCGGCGCTCATCCATTTCCAATTTTCTACTTCTTCTTTGTTGATTTCGGGTTTTTGATTGTAATATCCCACCATTACATGATCAAATTCATGTTCGGTTAATCCATTGTCAAAAGGAGCTTTGTAGATAAACGAAAAAACTTCTTCTAAACTTGTGGTAAATCCCATTTCTTCTTGCAAACGGCGGGTTCCGGCTTGAATATTGGTTTCGCCATCGCGTTGATGACTACAACAAGTATTGGTCCACAACATCGGAGAATGGTATTTGTGAGCAGCGCGTTGTTGCAGCATAATTTCGTTTTTATCGTTCAATATAAAAACCGAAAACGCACGGTGCAATAATGCTTCTTGGTGTGCTTGCATTTTGGGCATTAAACCAATGGGCTGATCTTTTTCGTTTACTAAAATTACTTGTTCTTCGGTTATCATATCGGGTATTACAAAAATCAAAAATACAATTTTTAATAGGAATAAAAAAACACCCTTCTATGCAAAAGGGTGCTTTTAGTGAAATATGTTTTGTTTATTTTACAATGATTCGGTTTGTGGTAACCTCACCGTTATAGGTTGATACAATCAGATATACTCCATTTGACGAGAATGTGGTATCAAAAACATAACTTTCTATGTTGTTTACCTCTTTTTTACTTACTAATTTGCCATCTAATGTGAACACATGAATATTCAAATTGGTTGGTTTTCCAAAATTGTAAGTTACATTTACCGTTTCGTTGATGCTTGCCGGGTTTGGATACGCGTTAACTTTTGAATCTAAATTAGATACAATTTCCGGTTTTGTAGTTTGTTTAGATTGTGTGGTATGCACTATTGAAAAAGTATCATAACCATTACCATCTGTATCAAAAACTACGTTTTCAAAAACCAATTCATTGCCTTGTACTTTTCCTTCAACACGCAACACGTTCGCATCATTCTCAAAAGTAGTTGCTGACGGGTTAATTGCCAATTGATACGTTCCAGTGGTTTTTAAAGTTCCTAAATTGAAACGCAAGTTTGCAACCGCTGGTTTTTTATTGGTTTGAACCAACCATGAAGAATCTAGAATTTCTGTATCGTTTTCTTTAACAAAGTTTGTTTTTTCGTTAGTTGATCCAACAAAAAGATACTCGTTATTCGCAAAACCATCACTGCTGATTGCTAAGCGCTTATCAACAGAATTTACTGTTTCCAATTTGTTTAAACCAAAATAATCGCTTCTTCCCAAACCTGTAATGGTATTGTTATAGGCTGGATTCAATTGGTGGTTCCAAATTTGTTTTCCGTTTGCATCTACATAATTGGCATTATCAATCAATGAAATTCCATATTTAATAGATAGATACGTTTGAATTTGCTGATGATCTAATTCGGTAAACGTATCGTTTACATAGATTACCTCATACACATCGGTTAAATCATTCGGAGTATCAATAATGGTTACATAATTCTTATCACCTGTGGCATTTGGGTAGTTAAAACCATATTTAACAATAGCACCTGTTCGCCTTTTTTGATCGATTGTAGATGCATCGTGGTAATTAATATTATGAGTGGTAACGGCGTGTTGTGCACACGTAAACGTAAAGTTCATCAAATCTTTTTCAATACCGTCTTCTGATTTGAAAACCATATAGAAATTAGAATTTCCAGCACCAATTGAGGTCGTTAATGACTGATTGCTATTGCCATTTACCGCTGCATTTTTGTTGAACATTTGTGCGGTGTTATTTGTTTTATTTGGCTTTAACCAAAATGATGCACGATTGTTAAAACTTTGTGCATGTACGGAAATTGACGCTAATAAAACTGCTGCTAAAAGTATTTTTCTATTCATAATGTTTTGTATTTTAATCGAATATACAAATTATTTTGTTTCGGCAAAAAAATAACTCATAAAAAATTATGAGTTATTTTAAAATTATTTTTTTTACAATTTCCTTTCCCAAGCTTTCATTGATCATTTTTATTATTTTATCAATTCCGTAGCTTAATTCTTCTCTAAGCACATCGGATGAAAGCGACACGAATAAGGTGTTTTTGCGCAGTTCAATCTGTTGGGTGTAGTTTGCAATTCCCGGTCCTAGCAAATTGATCCATGCTTCGCGAACGTTTAATTTATCAAAACCTTTCTCTAGATTGTATCCTTCGATCATCTTTCCCAAAACATTTTGTACAGATGATTCTTCGTGTAATCTTTTGTGAGGATTGAATTTTTTGTTATTCATTTATCTGGATGGGTGTATATCGTTTATAGGTGTATTTTACATTGTTGTTATTGATGATTACCAACTGATCTTTTGACAATTGATCGATTTTTTCGGTCCATTTTGTAAACTGCGTAGTATATTTCAAATAAGTGGCGTTGGCAGAATCGATTACCACAAATTGCTCTTGAATACCGTTTGATTGCGCTTTTCCATTTAGCTGAGGTACTATTTTGCTTCGCGTTCCTTTATCGCCATTCAATTGAAAATAATCTACATTGTTGTTTGATTGAAACGTTTTTAAATCGCCTTCTTCTGTTTTTGCTTCGCTTATTTCCCAATAACCATTCAAATGTTGGAGCTGTTCTGCAGAAATGGGTTTTGAACACGATACCAAAACAGTTGCAAATACAATAAAACTTAAAATTTTTCTCATTATTTAAAGAATGAATCTACGAATTCGTATTTATTAAACACTTGCAAATCTTCGATGCCCTCGCCCACTCCGATGTATTTTACCGGAATTTGAAATTGATCTGAAATACCAATCACCACACCGCCTTTTGCTGTACCGTCTAATTTTGTGACTGCTAAAGAAGATACTTCTGTTGCTGCCGTGAATTGTTTTGCTTGTTCAAACGCGTTTTGTCCGGTTGATCCGTCTAAAACCAACATCACATCGTGTGGTGCATCGCCAATAACCTTTTGCATCACGCGTTTCACCTTTGTAAGTTCGTTCATTAGACCTACTTTGTTGTGCAAACGCCCAGCGGTATCAATAATTACCACATCGGCATTTTGCGCCACTGCCGATTCTAAGGTATCAAAAGCAACCGAAGCCGGATCTGACCCCATTTGCTGTTTTACGATAGGTACTTGCACGCGATCTGCCCAAATTTGTAATTGGTCAATTGCCGCCGCACGAAACGTATCTGCCGCACCTAAAACAACTTTGTGTCCTGCTTTTTTGAACTGATATGCCAATTTGCCAATTGTGGTGGTTTTTCCAACGCCATTCACACCAACAACCATTATTACATATGGCTTTTTATCTTTTGGAACTTCGAATTCTGTAGCTTCGCCCGATTGGGTTTCAGAAAGCAATCCGGAAATTTCTTCGCGCAAAATTTTGTTCAGCTCATCGGTTCCTAAATATTTATCTTCGGCAACACGCTTTTCAATTCGATTGATAATTTTTAAAGTGGTATTCACACCAACATCTGAAGTGATTAACACATCTTCCAAATCATCTAAAACATCATCATCTACTTTTGATTTACCGGCAACCGCTTTTGATAATTTATCAAAAAAAGAGGTTTTTGATTTCTCAAGCCCTTTATCAAGTGTTTCTTTCTTTTCTGATGAAAATAAACGCTTAAAAAAACTCATATACTACAATTTTTATGAAACAAATATACAGATATTAATTTAACAATTTTTGATAAATATCATTTGTTAGAAAATAAAAAAAGCTACCTAATAATTTAGATAGCTTTTATGATTTATTGTTGAATGATTATTTTTTTGCTAAAAATTCATCCACTAATTCAGGAGCCATAACTGACTCTACAAACGTGTAAGCGCCTGATTTTGGAGATTTAACCATTTTAATAGCTTTGGTTAATTTTTTTGAACCTCCTTGTAATGTTGCTACGGTTTTCTTTGCCATGACTAACTAAATTATTTAATTTCTTTATGAACTGTTACTTTCTTTAAGATAGGATTGAATTTTTTGATTTCCATTCTATCTGGAGTATTCTTTTTGTTTTTTGTAGTAATGTAACGCGATGTACCTGGTAATCCTGTTGCTTTATGCTCTGTACATTCTAAAATTACTTGGATTCTGTTTCCTTTTGCTTTCTTTGCCATCTTGATAAAATTTTAATGGTGAATGGAATTATTTTAATAATCCACTTGCTTTAGCATCTTTAAGAACCGCAGCAATACCTTTTTTGTTAATTGTTTTTAATGCAGATGTTGATACTTTTAAAGTAACCCATCTATCCTCTTCAGCGATGTAGAAACGCTTTTTAACTAAGTTAACAGAAAACTTTCTCTTAGTTTTGTTCATAGCGTGTGATACGTTGTTTCCAACCATCGCGCGCTTTCCTGTAATTTGACAAACTCTTGACATTATTTCTTACTTTTAAAATCAGTGTGCAAAATAACGAATTAAAATTTATTTAAACAAGTGTTCTTTTTCTTTTTTTTATTTAATAGATAACACCTCTCTATTTTTTAGGTCGATTTTATTTGCAACCTTATATATTGATACAAAAGCAACCATGTTTTTTCAACAGCTGCTTGAATTACTTTGTGGCGTGGTTTTCCAAAATTGTAAGTAAAGCTTTCTACTTTATCCTCATACGCAAATGCAATACAAACGGTTCCTACTTCTGCATCGGCATCACCTTTTAGCGGACCGGCATTTCCGGTAGTTGCTATTGCAAGATCTGTTTGAAATATTTTTTTTGCACCAACCGCCATTTCTTTGGCAACTTCTTCGCTTACAACACTATAAGTTTCAATTGTTTGCTGCTGAACACCTAAAACAGCTATCTTCGATTCTGTTGCATAAGTAACGGCACTGCCTTTAAAATAAGCCGAAGCTCCTTCTATAGAAGTGAGTTTTTGAGCAATACTTCCTCCGGTACAACTTTCGGCTGTTGCAAGCGTTAAACCGCTCTTTTTCAGCAATTGTACCACCTCATCAAACAAAGTATCGGTATTTGTGACACCAATGAAAAATGCGGGAATTAATTGTTGCAACTCCTTAATCTTCTCATCAATTTCCTGAGTTATTTCTTCCACAGAATCACCTGTTTTGCTCAATCGCAAGCGCACCAAACCAAACTGTGGCAGATAAGCCAAATGAATGTTTTGAAGCTGCAAACTGTCTTCCCAAAGCGCTATTTTTTCAGCCAACATACTTTCACCAATACCTACTGTAAGCACGGTTTTGTGCACGATAGCATCTAACTGAAAGTGCTTTTTTATATAGGGAAACAACTTTTCGGTAATTAAATATTTCATTTCGTATGGAACGCCAGGCAATGACACAAAAACCGTTTGTTCTTTAACCATTAACATACCCGGAGCGGTGCCCACATCGTTAAAAAGCACTTCGCATTTTGAAGGTACTAAAGCCTGCAATCGGTTCATTTCGTTTAACGGTCGGTTGTAATAGTTGGCAATGAGTTGGGTTACATGATCTAAAACAGCCGTATTCATTACCAATTCATCATTAAAATAGTGGGCAAAAGTTTTTTTTGTGATATCGTCTTTTGTGGGACCTAAACCACCCGTAATAAGCACTAAATCAACTTTGTTTTGGTATTTTTCAAATGTTTCAATAATTTGATGAAATGTATCCGAAACAGCTATTTTTTCAATCACTTTACAGCCAATTGCTTCTAACTGTTGCCCTATAAAAACACTGTTTGTATCAACCACCTGCCCTATCAGCAGCTCGTCGCCAATGGTTATAATTGCTGCTTTCATTTAGATTACTTTAAAACTAAACATTTTTTCACCTTCTATAAATCCTTCCAATTCATCATTTGGATGCACTTTTGCAACGCCGCTTGGTGTTCCGGTAAAAATCACATCGCCCGTTTTCAATGTAAAAAATTGCGATATATAAGCAATTAGCTCGTTGATTTGCCAAAGCATATCTTTCGTATTGCCGCTTTGCACGGTTTCGCTGTTTTTCTTTAACTGAAAAGACACATTTTGCAAGTCTTCAAACTTTGTTTTATCAACAAAATCACCAATAACGGCCGATCCGTCAAAACCTTTTGCAATTTCCCAAGGCAAACCTTTTTCTTTTAACTTCGATTGCAGGTCGCGCGCGGTGAAATCAATACCTAAACCAATTTGATTGTAGTATTTATCGGCAAATTTTGGCTGAATATATTTGCCCACTTTACTGATTTTTACAAGAATTTCTACTTCGTGATGCACATCGGCTGAAAATTCAGGTATTACAAACGGATTTCCATTGTTCAACACACTGGTATCGGGTTTCATAAAAAGCACAGGCTCAGTAGGCTTTTGATTAGAAAGCTCGTTGATATGATCGATATAATTTCTTCCTACACAAATAATTTTCATACTAAAATTTATTAGTCAGTTTTCGCAATTTAATACCTGTTAGAACTTTTTTGGTGTATAAAGGAAAATCCGCGTTTTGTATCCAACCAAAATAACCTGGCTCGCGCTCTAAAACATCATCTACCAGCGCCCCCTTATGCTTGCCAAAGGTAAAAATTTCTTCTCCTTTATCATTTAAAGCGATAAATCCGGCAAAATCTACTGATTTTTTACGAGTTGTGAATACAGAAAGGGCTTTCATATCGTTTTCTAAATCTTCGTATCGATCTAATTGTGCCTTCAGAATTTCATAAGTTGCTTCGGTGTCAGCTGCTGCAGAATGGGCATTATCAAGCGATTTATTGCAATAAAATTTTAAAGCTGCACTCAATGTACGCTCTTCTTTCTTATGAAAAATTGTTTGCACGTCAATAGACACACGGTTTTTCATATCAAAATCTACATCGGCACGAAGCAACTCCTCTGCTAAAAGCGGAATATCGAATCGGTCGGAATTATATCCTGCCAAATCGGCGTCTTTTATCATATTATAAACCTGACCTGCTAATTCTTTAAAAGTGGGTTCATTGGCAACTTTTTCATTGGTAATTCCATGAACAGCTGTGGCGTGTGCCGGAATAGGAACCGTTGGGTTTACCAACCATGTTTTGCTTTCTTTGTTTCCGTTTGGAAAGATTTTTAATATCGAAATTTCTACAATTCTGTCTTTTGCTACATCAATTCCTGTTGTTTCTAAATCGAAAAAACATATCGGACGATTTAATTTTAATTCCATATTTTTTTTTAGATTTAATGTTTTAAAGTACACATATTTTCCTTTAAAGCACGTACTTTTATTAATTTAATTTCTATAACCAAAAATTTGTTCGGCACATTTAATGGCACATTTTTCGCCATCGATCGCTGCAGAAATAATTCCTCCGGCATATCCAGCACCTTCTCCGCAAGGATACAAACCTTTTATTTGCAGATGTTCTAAAGTTTCCTCGTTTCTTGGAATACGCACTGGCGATGATGTTCTGCTTTCGGGTGCATGCAAAATGGCTTCGTTTGTAAAATATCCTTTCATTGTTTTTCCAAACTCTTGAAACCCTTGGCGCATAATACCTGTTAAAAATTTCGGGAAAACATCCCCCAATTCAGCCGAAACCACGCCGGGAACATAAGACGTTTTGGGTAGGGATTCGGATATTTTTTTATTGGAAAAATCAATCATTCGCTGCGCAGGGACTTTTTGTGTTTTACCAGCTACTTTCCAGGCGGTGTTTTCAATTTCTTTTTGAAAATACATTCCTGCCAAAGCACCATGTTTTTGAAATGGTTTAAAATCTTCTAATTTCAATTCTACCACAATTCCTGAGTTCGCCGTAGCTTGATCGCGCTTTGAAGGCGACCATCCGTTCGTTACCACTTCCTCCACATTGGTGGCACAAGGTGCAATAACTCCTCCTGGACACATACAGAAAGAATACATTCCACGACCGTTTACTTGCTTTACGATGGAGTACGGTGCCGGTGGCAAGTATTCTCCCCTAAAATCACAAGAATATTGAATACTGTCAATAAGCGATTGCGGATGTTCTGCCCGAACTCCCAAAGCAAAAGGTTTCGCTTCAATGAGCACTTCTTTTCGATCTAATAATTCAAAAATATCTCGTGCCGAATGTCCGGTAGCCAAAATCACTTGGCGCGCAGGAATTTTTTCTCCCGTATGCAAAACTACTCCATTTATTTCATTGCCTTTAATATCAAAATCGATCACCCGTTTATCAAAAAGAACTTCGCCGCCAAATTCAATAATTTTATGGCGCATATCTTCCATGATTTTGGGCAATTTATTGGTGCCAATGTGGGGATGCGCTTCTACCAAAATATCTTGCGATGCGCCAAAAGCTACCAAAAGCTCTAAAATTCGGTTTACATCGCCTCTTTTTTTAGAGCGGGTATATAGTTTACCATCTGAATAGGTTCCTGCACCTCCTTCGCCAAAACAATAGTTGGAATCAGGGTTTACAATATGATCCACATTAATTGCTTTTAAATCTCTTCTGCGACCACGTACGTCTTTTCCACGTTCTATAACGATTGGTTTCACACCTAATTCAATTAATTGCAAGGCCGCAAAATATCCAGCCGGACCTGCACCAACAACAATGGCAACAGGTGCGTTTTTTATATTTTTATACTCGGGAAAATGAATGGTGCGATGCACTACTTCTTCGCCTTGAAAAAAAACATGAATTTTTAAATTTATTTTTATCTGTTTTTGGCGGGCATCGATAGAGCGTTTTAAAATGGATATATGTTGAATGTCATGAACCGATGTATGTGTTAATTTTGCCACATAATCTGTCAGCAATTGGTTGTCAACTGCTATTTGGGGAAGAACTTGTAATTGTATTTCTTGAGGCATTTTTTTATAAAGCAAATTTGAAAATACAAAAGTACATTAATTATGGTTTTGATTTAAAAAGGATGTTTTAAATTTACTGAAATTTAAAAAGCATGGAACGACAAATCAAGTTAATTTGGGATTTTAGAGGATATGATGCATTGAAAACTGCAGAACATCAGGAAATTCATTTGAAACAATTCATACAAATGGAAGGTTTACCCATTACTATTACCGGGTTTGAACAGATAAATGAAATGCATGCTATTGCTTTTATCGTAGTAAATGACGATTTAATGCGAAAATTGCGCGATATACTAAAGCCGCATCGAGGGGAATTGTACAGCGATATTGCATAAGCATTTGCGCTTTCCTACCTCACCCCAACTCCTTCTAATTTTAATCTGGGATCATTTATATTTACTAGTTCGTCTAATTCATAAACGTTTCTATAACCATATCCATATAAATTAACGTAGGTTGGTATATTTAACGCCAATGTCAAAGGTTGCGTATCAGCTGGTGCTTTAGAGTTTGAGCCAGCAACTTTAGAGGCAAAATTCACTTGATCGCCTTCAAAATTGTTGTTACAATAAATCAAAATTTTGGTTTTGGGGTCAGGAATTAATGCTTGTAATGCTTGTTGTGTAAAATCACTAAAGCTTAAGTGAACCGCACCTTCAATGTGTTTTAAGTTGTATCGAAAAGTGGAACGAGTGTCTAAAATAACTACATTTTCTTCTTTGCTCATTTTTAAAAATGTATTAAAATCAATTAAACGCTCAGTTCTGTGATCTTCTACTTGCGCTATTAATCCTTTGTAATCATCATAGTTCACTAAAGCTTTTGCATAATTCTGATTTGCATCGTTGCTTTGAGCAAAGATACTGCACACACTGAAAAACGCTACAATTGCAAAGCTTAACTGTTTCATTCAACAAAAATTAATTGGCTACTTCACTAATAAATTTTATACGCATTAAACGCAATTCTTCAATATCATAATCACCGTCGAATTCCTTTAAAGCCGCTTTAATAGAGTCGTTTTCAGCTTCCATAAAATATTCTTTGATTTCATCTTGCTGGTCGTCGTCCAAAATATCATCAATCCAATAGTTGATGTTCAGTTTCGTGCCTGAATATACAATTTGCTCCATTTCTTTCAAAAGCAAATCCATATCTAGACTTTTTGCAGCGGCAATATCTTCCAACGATAATTTTCGATCCACACTTTGAATAATAAATAATTTCAAAGCAGAATTGGCACCTGTAGATTTTACCACCAAGTCATCAGGACGAATTACATCGTTTTCTTCTACATATCTATTGATTAGCTCTAAGAATTCCTTACCGTATTTTTTAGCTTTTCCTTCGCTCACACCATGCACATTGGCTAATTCATCCATCCTAATTGGATATTTTAACGCCATATCATCTAATGAGGGGTCTTGAAAGACGACAAACGGCGGAACGCCCATTTTTTTTGCCACTTTTTTACGGAGGTCTTTCAGCATACCAACCAATACTTCATCGGCTACATTTGATGATTTATTATTTACAATAATGCTATCATCTGCTGTTTCTTCGTAATTATGATCTTCTGTCATCATAAAAGACGACGGATTTTTTAAGAAATCTTCTCCTTGTGGCGTCATTTTAATAACACCATAGCTTTCAATATCTTTTGAAATAAAACCTGCGACTAATACTTGGCGTATCAAGGCCATCCAATATTTATCTGTATAGTCTTTTCCTGCGCCAAATATGCTTTGGGTATCGGTTTTATAGGATTTTATAATCGAGTTTATTTTTCCTAATAAGGTTAATACAATTTCTTTTGATTTATAGATTTGCTTGGTATCTTTTATGGTTTTTAAAAGAAGTACCACTTGGTCTTGGGCTTCTTTTTTGGTTTTAGGGTTGCGCGAATTATCATCCATATCGGCTCCTTCCCCATTTACTTCATCAAATTCTTCACCAAAATAATGTAGTAAAAATTTACGGCGCGAAACAGATGTTTCGGCATAAGCAACCACTTCTTGCAACAAAGCAAAACCAATTTCTTGTTCAGCCAATGGCTTTCCTGTCATAAATTTTTCTAGCTTCTCAATATCTTTATAAGCATAATAGGCCAAGCAATAACCTTCGCCTCCATCACGGCCGGCACGTCCTGTTTCTTGATAATAACTTTCAAGCGATTTGGGTATATCATGATGAATTACAAAACGCACATCGGGCTTGTCGATTCCCATTCCAAACGCTATCGTTGCTACCACCACATTTACATCTTCCATTAAAAACATGTCTTGATGTTTGGCGCGGGTTTTGGCATCTAATCCTGCATGATACGGAACAGCCGTTATACCATTTACTTGTAAAACTTGAGTAATTTCTTCTACTTTTTTTCTACTTAAACAATAAATAACGCCCGATTTACCTTTAAATTGATTGATAAATTTAATGATATCTGATTCGATATTTTTTGTTTTTGGTCGTACTTCATAATACAAATTGGGTCTGTTGAACGATGCCTTAAACACATTTGCATTGGGAATTTCAAGGTTTTTAAGAATATCTTCTTGCACTTTTGGTGTGGCAGTTGCAGTTAACCCAATAATCGGAATATCGCCCAATTTGCGGATGATATTGCGTAAATTTCGATATTCAGGTCTGAAATCATGCCCCCATTCCGAAATACAGTGTGCTTCATCTATGGCGATAAAAGACAGCGGAACCGAGTTTAAAAAAGAAACATATTCTTCTTTTGTAAGCGATTCTGGAGCAACATATAAAAGTTTGGTAACACCTTTTTTAATATCGTCTTTAACCTGTGTGATTTCTGTTTTTGTTAACGAAGAATTTAAAACGTGAGCCACGCCGATTTCGTTTGATAAGCCGCGAATGGCATCGACTTGGTTTTTCATTAAAGCAATAAGGGGCGACACCACAATTGCAGTTCCTTCTAACACTAACGCAGGTAATTGGTAACATAAAGATTTTCCGCCGCCAGTTGGCATGATTACAAAAGTATTATTGCCATAAATAATGCTATTTACAACTTGTTCTTGCAATCCTTTGAACTGACTGAATCCAAAATATTTTTTTAATTCTTTATGTAAGTCAATTTCGATTGATTTCATGTTTTTAATTATGCTATTTTATCTAAATTTGCAATTATAAAGATATACAAATCTTTTAGTTTTATCAAAATTTACCTAACACGTTTGCGTTTTGAATATCAATTTTAACATATTATCTGCTGCCAAAAGCACTTTAAAAGCTGAAAGCGATGCAATTACAAAGGCTATCGACTTTTTAAATGATGACTTTTTAAACGCTGTAACGGCTATTTTTAACACAAAAGGTCGTTTAATTGTCACTGGAATTGGCAAAAGTGCACATATTGGTCAAAAAATTGTAGCTACATTGAACTCTACAGGAACACCATCTATGTTCTTGCATGCTGCCGAAGCTGTTCACGGCGATTTGGGAATGATTACAAAAAATGATATTATTTTATGCATTTCCAAAAGCGGAAACAGCCCAGAAATTAAAGTTTTGGTGCCGCTATTAAAGCGCGATGGCAATATTTTAATTGCAATGACCGGAAACAGCGCTTCGTTTTTAGGAAAAAACGCCGATTTTGTAATTAATGCTTATGTGGAAAAAGAAGCAGACCCCAACAATTTGGCGCCAACCACCAGCACCACGGTACAGTTAGCCTTGGGCGATGCATTGGCTGTAGCTTTAATTGAAATGCGAAATTTTACAGCAAATGATTTTGCGAAGTTTCATCCGGGCGGTGCATTAGGTAAAAAACTTTTGTTGCGTATCAACGCTATTTTAGATACTAATAACAAGCCAGCCGTAAAAACCACTTCTACCATACAAGAGGTTATCTTTGAAATATCTAATAAACGTTTGGGAGTTACTGCGGTTCTAGAAAACAATGAAATCAAGGGAATTATTACCGATGGTGATATAAGAAGAATGTTAGAAAAAACAACCGATCTTTCGGCCATTACTGCAGTTGATTTAATGACAAAAAATCCAAAATCAATTGATTTAAGCTCCAAAGTAGAAGATGCTTTAAACATTATGGAGTCATTTGAAATTACACAACTTGTGGTTACAGACAATAATCAATATGCCGGCATCATTCATTTGCACGACATTTTAAAAGAAGGAATTGTATCGTGAAAAACAAAAACACCAACAAAGAAATGTCGTTCTTAAACCATTTAGAAGAACTTAGATGGCTTTTAGTACGCAGCACCATTGCTATTTTAATTACGTCGGTAATTGCAGTTATTTTTAATGAGTTTATATTTGATGTAATTATTTTTGGTCCTAAACGGGGTGATTTTCTAACTTATCAATTTTTTTGCACAATTGCACAACAGTTTGATTTGGATCAGTCGTTTTGCAACAACGAATTGCCTTTTGTTATTCAAAACCGAACTATGGACGGGCAACTTTCTGTTTTAATCTGGACATGTATAACAGCCGGTTTCATCATGGCTTTTCCTTTTATTTTGTGGGAATTTTGGAAATTTATAAGTCCGGCACTTTATGAAAAAGAACGCAAATATGCTAAACTATTCATTTTTGTATCGAGTATTTTATTTTTTTTAGGAGTGATTTTTGGATATTTCATATTAGTACCTTTATCAATCAATTTTTTAGCTAATTTTACAATAAGTTCTATTGTAGAAAATCAAATTGACATTAATTCGTACATCAGCCTTGTGAAAACCACATCGCTTGCAACGGGTTTAATTTTTGAATTGCCCATAATCATTTTCTTTTTAGCATATCTGGGACTTATTACCGATAGCTTTTTAAGAGAATACCGCCGTTATGCATACGTTTTGATTCTAATTGTAGCTGCAATTGTTACCCCGCCTGACATTATTAGTCAAATGATTGTTTCTATTCCCTTAATTATTTTGTATGAGGGAAGTATAGTAATAGCAAAAGTCATCACCAAAAAAAATGTACAAAAGCAGGTAAAGCAAGTTTAAAAAACCAAAAATGAAATTAAGAGCAGAAAATTTAATTAAAACATATAAAGGAAGAAAAGTTGTAAAAGGCATTTCGGTTGAGGTAAACCAAGGAGAAATTGTAGGTTTATTAGGACCAAATGGTGCTGGAAAAACAACTTCGTTCTACATGATCGTGGGCTTGGTAAAACCCAATTCCGGAACCATCTATTTAGATAACCTAAATATCACAAACTACCCCATGTACAAACGTGCGCAAAACGGAATTGGTTATTTGGCACAAGAAGCATCGGTTTTTAGAAAGTTAAGTATCGAAGACAACATTCTTTCGGTTTTACAACTTACAAAGCTTTCCAAAAAAGAACAAGAAGCAAAAATGGAATCGCTGATTGATGAGTTTAGTTTGCAACATATTCGTACCAATCGTGGAGATTTACTTTCGGGTGGTGAACGCCGCCGAACTGAAATTGCTCGTGCCTTGGCAACCGATCCAAAATTTATTCTTTTAGATGAGCCTTTTGCCGGAGTAGATCCCGTGGCGGTTGAAGATATTCAACGTATTGTGGCACAATTGAAAAACAAAAATATTGGTATTTTAATTACCGACCACAATGTGCAGGAAACATTGGCCATTACAGATAAAACCTATTTAATGTTTGAAGGCGGAATCTTGAAAGCGGGTATTCCTGAAGATTTAGCTGAAGACGAAATGGTTAGAAAGGTTTATTTAGGGCAGAACTTTGAATTACGAAAAAAGAAGCTGGAATTTTAAGTTAAAATTTCAATTTAAAATTAAAAAAATGTACTTTTGCAGAACCTTTGGAAAATTACTATGCCCGTACCAAATAACTTACAGAAAAATTTTTCGTATCTCCGATCGATACAGTATCTACCAAGGTGGATCATTTTTTCAATAGATATTTTTATAGTAATTTTTTCGGCATTAATTGGGTATTTCATTTTAGATGGAATTGGAATTAATATACAAAATACTCATTTTGTACCTTATAATCTAATACTTCTTATTGGTATTCACATTTTCTATTTTTGGTTATTCAAAACATTTACAGGAGTTATTCGGCATACCACTTTAAATGATGCCACAAAACTTTTTTTTTCAGAGTTATCTTGTTTTGTTACACTTTATATAATAAACACATTATTTTATGTTATCTATGATATAAAGTTGTTTTTAAATACGCGCTTGCTAATCACTGTTGCTATTAGTTTTTTTCTTCTTCTACTTTTTAGATTGTTTGTAAAAACTACTTTCGATTTTTTTTCACACTATTCACAACAAAATCATTTTATAAACACGGTGATCTATGGTAGTGGTGAACGGGCAATTGCCATTGCTAATGCTATTATTGCAGAAGTTCCAAAAAAATACAAGCTAAAAGGTTTTATAAACCCCAATGCAAAAAATTCGTTTAATCGTATTTTAAACCTGCCCGTTATTGGAAAGTCGAGAAAAATCCCTGTACTGGTGCGCGTTTTGGGAGCAAATAGTGTCATTATTGCAGATGAAACACTTTCTAAAGATGAAAAAATCGATTTAATTGAAGATTGCTTAAAATACAATATTAAAGTTTATAATCTTCCAGGAATAACTGATATCAATAATCAGAAAAAAGTTGCATCGAACATTCGAAAAATAAAAATTGAAGATTTGTTAGAACGCAAGCCTATCCAAATCAACAACACACAGATTTCACATCAAATAAAAGATAAAGTGATTTTGGTGTCTGGAGCAGCAGGATCTATTGGCAGCGAAATTGTTTGGCAAGTGGCGAATTTCAATCCCAAAAAATTGATTTTGGTAGATCAAGCCGAAACACCTTTGCACCAAATATCCTTGGAGATTACCAAATCAAATACCACCGCAGAAATCATTTGCATTATTGCCGATGTGAGAAACTATGATTGCTTAGAAAAAATATTTTCAGATTACACGCCTGATATTGTTTATCACGCTGCCGCTTACAAGCACGTTCCTTTAATGGAAATGAATCCGCAGCAAGCTATTTTTACAAACGTATTGGGAAGTAAATATATGGCCGATTTGTCATTGAAATACAAAGCAGAGCGTTTCGTAATGGTTTCAACCGATAAGGCGGTAAACCCGAGCAATGTGATGGGTGCCAGCAAGCGTATCGCAGAGAAATACGTGCAATCTTTAGCCCAAAAATTAAAAAATGAATCAGGCAACACCACAAAATACATTACCACACGTTTTGGAAATGTGTTAGGCTCAAATGGTTCTGTGGTTCCTTTGTTTACAAAGCAAATCGAAAATGGCGGGCCAATTACCATCACCCACCCGGATATTATTCGCTATTTCATGACCATTCCCGAAGCGTGCCAATTGGTGCTTGAAGCAGGTTCAATGGGCAACGGAGGCGAAATTTATATTTTTGACATGGGAAAACCCGTTAAAATTATAGATCTTGCCACAAAAATGATTAAATTAGCTGGTTTGGAACCAGAAAAAGATATAGAAATAAAAGTTGTAGGTTTGCGTCCGGGTGAGAAACTGTATGAAGAATTATTAAATGACAGTTCTACGACCTTGCCTACTCATCATGAAAAAATAATGATTGCGCAAGATATACACGAAGATTATGAGTTTATATCAAGCCAAATTGAAGATTTAAAGAAGTTAGCAGCCTCGTTCTTAGTTATCGATACAGTTGCTACGATGAAAAAAATAGTTCCTGAATTTAAAAGTTTAAATTCAGAATTTGATAAACTAGATTAATATTTATGAGAAAGATTATTTTACCAGCTATTATCACAAGTTTTTTACTAGCATCATGTGTTTCGAGAGAAAAAATTGCATATTATCAAAATATCGAAGGTACAGAAATAGTTAACAAAAAATTTGAAACCAAAATTAAAACAGACGACCTTTTAATGATTTTGGTTTCTGCACAAGATCCTATAGCCGTAGAACCTTTCAATTTAACTACCAATTTATCGGTAGATCCTTCTAATCAAGCAGGTGGCGGCCAAAGACAACAACAATTGTATTTAGTTGATGATAAAGGTTATATTGATTTTCCAACTTTAGGAAAAATAGAAGTTGCCAACAAAACAAAAGATGAAATTGTAAATAATTTACAAACTAAAATTTCTAAATACGTAAAAAACCCTATCATAAATTTACGTATTATGAATTATAAAGTCACAGTTCAAGGTGAAGTAAAAATGCCCGGTACACATCGTATCACTTCAGAAAGAATCACTTTATTAGAAGCTTTAGCACTTTCAGGTGACCTTACCAACTATGGAAAACGTGATAATATTTTGGTGCTTCGAGAAGAAAACGGAGAGGTTACTTCACACCGAGTAGATCTTACCAAGGCCAATTTCATCAATTCAGACTTTTATTATTTAAAGCAAAACGATGTAGTTTACGTAGAACCAAACAAAGTAGCCGTAAACTCATCGGCAGTTGGTCCAAATATTTCGATATACTTATCGGCATTTTCTCTATTATTAACAACTGTAGCTTTAATACTTACAAATTCTAACAAATAATGACAGAAGATAAAGACAACGTAATTAACTTAAAAGAAGAGTTATTTAAGTATTTAGCGCATTGGCGTTGGTTTGTATTAAGTGTTTTTATAGCACTTATTTTGGCGTTTACCTATCTAAAATTTACTCCTAAAAGTTATAGCATTGCTACAAAAATCTTAATAAAAGATGAAAAAAGCAATGATTTAGCCAATCAGTTAAGTGCTTTTTCAGAAGCTGGTTTATTAGGGAATTCAAAAAATAACATAGAAAACGAAGTAGAGATTCTAAAATCTAGAACCTTAATTTACAACACCTTAGACTCTTTAAACTTAAACATTCAATATGTAGATGTTTCTGAAGTTATTGAGAAAGATTTATACAAAAAATCACCTATTGAAGTATTGTGGAATAACGATGCTATTTCTAAGCCTGTCACCATTGAACTGCATAATATCAAAGGAAACAATTTTGAAGCTGTGGTGAATGATACAAAGTTAGGAACAGCCTCATTTGATAAAAACATAAGCACAGAATATGGAGCTTTTGTAGTAAAGAAAAAGGCATCTTTAAACAAGTTAACTGAAATTAAGGTAAATGTATTTCCTAAAATGCAGTTAGCAGAAAATTATCGAAACATATTAAGTGTGGCGCCAGCAAGTAAAACTTCAAGTGTTATAGATGTTTCAATTGTAGATCAAACTCCACAAAAAGCTGCTGATTTTTTGAATACATTAGTACACAACTATAATCTAGGAGGTATTAAAGACAAACGTTTTATTTCTGAAAATACGGCAAATTTCATTTCGGATCGATTAAAACTAATTGGTACTGAATTAGGTGACGTGGAGTCGCAAGTAGAAGGTTATAAAAACGCCAACAATTTATCGGATATAGAAACAGAGGTAAAATTGTATTTAGACAATTTATCTACTTTTGAAAAATCGGTATTAGAAAACGAAACTAAAATAAATATTGTAAACAGCTTAATAAGTCATGTAAGTAAAGCAAAAAAAGATGACTTAGTACCTGGAGGTTTACTTACAGATGACGCTGGTTCTGAAAGCCTTATTCAAGAAATTAACCAATTAATCCTAGAAAAACAAAAAATTTCGATTAGTGCTACATCTGAAAATAGTAAATACATTCTTCTAGAAGAGCAAATCAGAACATTAAAATCAAACTTACTGGCAAGTTTACGTAGAAATTTAAGTTCTTTACAAATTGTTAAAAACGACTATAAACGTCAGGAAAACGAGATGCAAGCAAAACTTGCACAAGTACCTCGTCAAGAGAAAGAATTCAGAATTATCGATCGTCAGCAAAAAGTAAAAGAAGCATTGTATCTTTTCTTACTTCAAAAACGAGAAGAAACCAATATTACATTAGCAGCTACTGATTTGAATGCCAAAGTGATTGACAAAGCTATTGTAACAGACAAACCTGTGGCACCAAAAACAATGATTATCTTATTGGCCGCTTTGGTTTTAGGTGCCATTATACCGTTTATAGTTATCTATGTTAGAAACCTATTAGACACCAAAATTAAAACGAGATTTGATATTACCGACAATTCAAATATTCCTTTCTTGGGCGATATTCCAACGTCTGAAACTAGCGATCAGTTAATGGAAATAAGCAGCCGATCGAGTGCCGCTGAAGCAATAAGAATTGTTCGAACAAATTTAGACTTTATACTTTCTGAAAAAGCAGAAGATGAATGCAAAGTTATTTTCTTAACTTCAACCATCTCTGGAGAAGGTAAAACTTTTGTATCTGCAAACTTAGCAGCTACTTTCTCACTGTCGGGTAAAAAAGTATTATTAATAGGTTTAGATTTGCGAAACCCTAAATTATACGAATATTTAAAAGTAAATCCTTTGGGAATTTCAAATTATGTAACTTCAAACAATAAAACATTGAATGAATACATAAGCAATGTGGAAGGATATGAAAATTTTGATGTTTTATCTTCAGGTTCTATTCCTCCAAATCCCACAGAGATTTTAATGAGTAAAAAAATCAAAGAAGTTTTCGATACGTTAAAATCCCAATACGATTATATCATTGTTGATACAGCACCTGTAAGTTTAGTAACCGATACTTTATTGATTAGTAAATATGCCGATGCCACTATTTATGTGGTCAGAGCAAACAAAATTGATAAAGAAATGCTTCGAATTCCGAACGAATTATACAAAGACAAAAAATTAAACAAACTCACATTTGTTTTAAATGATTCAGATGTTACCAAAGGATATGGCTATGGGTACGGATATGGATACGGAGCCAAAGCTGAAAATACATCTTTCATCAAAAAAATGTTAGGTCTTAAATAAAGTACAAAACCTTATTATTTCATAAAAAAAGGATTTCAGAAAAATTAATGGAATCCTTTTTCAATTAGGAAAGATATTTAATCTATTTATTTAAAACAAACGGGCAGCAGTTCTCCTTTTGCCAAGCAGTATTTTTCTACTTCTTCATTTGATAATTTAGCAGTGTAATCAACGGCATTTACTTTAAAACCAATGCTTCGTAATTTATCAAAATAATCTCGTCCGTAAATGCGTACATGGTCATATTGTCCAAAAATTTTTGCGCGTTCTGCTTTATCAGTTATGGAATGATCTTCAAAAGTTTCTTGCCGAGATAAGTCTTGCGGAATTTGCAAAATTGCCATTCCGCCTGGTTTTAAAACTCTGAATAGTTCTTGCATTGCCTTAGTATCATCTGGAATATGCTCTAAAACGTGGTTACAAAAAATCACATCATAAGAATCATCGCTAAATGGCAAATTACAAATATCCGCTTTCACATCTGCTAATGGCGATTCTAAATCGGTGGTGGTATATTCCAAGTTTTTTTGTGCTCTAAATCGTTTGTAAAACGCTTGCTCGGGAGCAAAATGCAACACTTTTAATTGCTTTGAAAAAAATTCTGTTTCATTTTTAAGATACAACCACAACAATCGATGGCGTTCCAATGAAAGTGTACTTGGTGATAACACATTGTTTCGTTGGGTTCCGTAACCATAAGGCAGAAATGTTTGAAACGATTTGCCATCTATCGGATCTGTAAAACGATCGCCCTTTAAAGCAACAGCCAAAATGGGTCTAACAAAATAACTCGCCCTGATTAAAATGGGGCGAGGTATGGTATTCAATATCGTTTTAAAAACTTTTTTAATCATTTACGATAAAACTAAAGGCTGTTTACGAAACTCTTCTTCTTCGTCCGACACTATTCCGAGAGCCTTGTAAATATAGGCGAATGTTGAAAGCAACTCGGGTTTTCCGTCAACCAAAGCCACATCGTGTTCAAAGTGTGCCGAAGGTTTTCCGTCGCGGGTAACGATAGTCCAACCATCTATTAGTTGCTTGATATTTTTGGTTCCCATGTTGATCATTGGTTCAATAGCAACCGTCATTCCTTCTTGAAACAATTTTCCACGACCTTTTTTACCGTAGTTTGGCATCTCTGGCGCTTCGTGCATTTTTTTACCCAATCCGTGCCCTACTAATTCCCGAACTACAGAATATCCGTGACTCTCAGCATAGCGTTGAATGGCAGAACCTACGTCTTCTACCCTATTTCCTAATTTGAATTCACGAATGCCTACATATAATGATTCTTTTGTAACTTGTAATAGTTTTTTGGTTTCGGGTGCCACTTCGCCCACCTCAAACGTATAGCAATGGTCGCCGTAATATTCGTTTACAATAGCTCCTAAATCACAAGAAACCACATCGCCATCTTCTAAAGCCCGATTAGTTGGCAAACCGTGAACAATTTGTTCGTTCACACTTGTTAGCAAGGTGCAAGGGCATCCATACAAGCCTAAAAATCCGGGTGTACCTCCGTGATCTCTAATATATTGTTCTGCTAATTTATCTAAATGTAAGGTGGTGACACCTGGTTTAATTTCTGTAGCCAACATTCCTAAAGCTTTAGAAACCAACAAGGCTGCTTGGCGCATAATTTCTATTTCTTCTTTTGTTTTCAGTACAATCATTTAAAAAAAATTTGTAGTGCAAATTTACTCAATTTCATTTGAAAATTGGTTTGAAAAGCAATTAAGCTTCAATCAAAACATTTCCGGTCATTACGGGTGGTTGTGAAACACCCATTAATTTTAGCACAGTTGGGGCAACATCTGCCAAAACACCGTTGTGAATTTCTTTAATGTCTTTATCAATTAAAATTACAGGAACAGGATTTGTGGTGTGGGCTGTATTTGGACTTCCGTCTTCGTTAAACATGGTTTCGCAATTGCCATGATCTGCCAAAACAATAACTGTGTAATTATTCAAAACAGCTGCTTCTACCACTTGTTGTGTGCAAATATCTACGGTTTCACAAGCTTTTATAGCGGCACTCATACTGCCGGTATGTCCTACCATATCGCCATTTGCAAAATTAATCACAATAAAATCTGCATCGCCTTTATTTAATTCTGGAAGCAATGCATCTTTTAAATCATAGGCACTCATTTCGGGTTTTAAATCGTAAGTGGCTATTTTTGGCGACGGACATAAAATACGGGATTCGCCTACAAATGGTTCTTCACGCCCACCTGAAAAGAAAAATGTTACATGGGGATATTTTTCGGTTTCGGCCATGCGAATTTGCTTTTTACCAGCGCTTTCTAAAACTTCACCCAAAGTGTTGGTAACATTGTCTTTATTGTAAACCACTTTGACATTCTGATAGCTTTCATCATAATTGGTAAGAGTCACATAGTATAAATTTAATTTTTCCATCCCAATCTCTGGCAAGCTTTTTTGCGAAAGCACCTCGGTTAACTGTCTTCCGCGGTCGGTTCTAAAATTAAAAAAAATCACCACATCATCTTCATGAATGGTTGCAACTGGCTTGTTTGCTGCATCAACCATTATGATTGGCTCAATGAATTCATCGGTAATTTCATTCAAATAACTATCTGAAATGCTTAAAACAGCATTGTGAGAAGGCATTCCAATACCTTTTACTACCAAATCGTATGCTTTTTTTACACGATCCCAACGTTTATCTCGATCCATTGCATAATACCTACCTACAACAGAGGCTAATTGCGCAGAAGTATTACTAATGTGTTTCACCAAACGATCAATATGACCAGCACCCGATTTTGGATCCACGTCGCGCCCATCAGTAAATGCGTGAACGAAAATATCTTTTAAACCGAAATCATTTGCCGCATCTAGCAAGCCAATTAAGTGATCGATATGTGAATGCACCCCTCCGTTTGATACCAATCCTAAAAAATGCACCGGTTTGTTGTTTACTTTTGCATATTGAAAAGCTTCCTGCAAAACGGGTTCTGCACTCAATGTTTGGTTTTGAACGGCTAGGTTTATCTTTGCTAAATCTTGATATACAATTCTGCCTGCCCCAAGATTCATGTGTCCTACTTCAGAATTTCCCATTTGTCCTTCTGGTAAACCAACATTCAAACCGTCAGTTCGCAATTGCGCCCAAGGATATTTTTTGTATAAACTATCTATAAAGGGTGTATTTGCATGATCAATTGCAGAAACTTTGGGATCGGGTGAATTGCCCCAACCGTCTAATATCATTAAAAGGACTTTTTTGTTCATTTTTATGTATCGAATTATTCGTCAAATTTACTTATAGAAATTTAGAAATGAAGGTATTTCTTTAACATTTTACTCCAAAAAAATGTTAAATATTGCGTTTATAGCATCAATTAATAGTTTGATTAACAATAAAGTTTTTATATTTACGTTCATAAATTACAAACAATATAATATATCATCAATGAATTTTAAACTATTGCCTATAATGATGGTGGGGTTATTGTCGTTCAAACCAATGACCACAAACCCCAATGGAGACAACAATGGAAATGGAAATGGAAACGGAAATGGTAAAAAGAAAGTTACAGTAGTTACAAAATCTTCCACAGTAAAATCGAAAGAACTTGCAGCTGTAACAAAAAAGAATTCAAAAACTTCTTCAGAGAGCAATCTAAGTACTTTCGATAAAATGGTTTTATCAGAATATTTAGATTTAAACGAGAAAAATTTCGAAAAACCTGAAATGCAAAGCTTTACAGCAGCTTTTAAAGGCTACTATAAACTGAAAGAACAAGGGAAAATTAAAAAAGAAATTCTTACAATTTTAGACTTTACAAAGTCATCAACCGAACGCAGAATGTGGGTGATTGATATGAAAAATCACGAAATTCTTTATCAAACAGTGGTTTCTCATGGCAGAAACAGTGGTAAAGAATATGCTACTGATTTTTCAAACACGCCTGAATCATACAAAAGTAGTTTAGGTTTTTATGCCACTGCAGAAACATACATGGGTAAGCACGGACTTTCGTTGCGCTTAGATGGTTTAGAAGCCGGAATTAACAGCAATGCACGTGCACGCGATATTGTAATTCATGCAGCAGATTATGCCAATGAAAACTTAGGAAAAAACCAAGGTTATTTAGGTAGAAGCTTGGGTTGCCCGGCTTTGCCAGAAGAAGTGGCTTTTAAAATAATTAATACTATAAAAGATGAAAGTTGTTTATTTATCTTTCATGCCGATAAAAAAGATTATCTTACTAAATCTA
Organism: Paenimyroides aestuarii; assembly: GCF_024628805.1. Taxonomy (NCBI): domain Bacteria; kingdom Pseudomonadati; phylum Bacteroidota; class Flavobacteriia; order Flavobacteriales; family Flavobacteriaceae; genus Paenimyroides; species Paenimyroides aestuarii. The sequence goes on from NZ_CP102382.1 coordinate 2,940,833, forward strand.
CCTTATTGAATTAATTGTTTATACAATTTATTATCTAAAGAGTAAACGTCGTTTAAGATTTGTATTTCGCCTGCATCATTGATTACCGCAGTTAAATACACTTGATGGACGTTTACTTTTTTATTTAACGAAAAGTTTTTGGTCTTTGCTTCTACAGCCAGTGTATCCATTTCGGCTTTTGATATGTTTTTCCCTTCGATCTTAAAAATTTTTTCAGCTAATCGAAAAGGATCTTCTACGCGCACACAACCCGAACTTAATGCACGGTATTTTTCTACAAAGCGGGTTCGATTGTTGGTGTCGTGTATATAAACCATGTGTTTGTTGGGAAAATTAAATTTAATTTGCCCTAAAGAATTCGAACTACCCGATTCTTGCACATATCGGTATGCGTTATAGTTCCCGGCATTCCAATTCTCAGGAGCAACTTGCTTGCCCGTTTTTTTATCGATAATACGCATTCGGTTCGAAGCAAAATAGCCTAAATTTGCGCTTGCTTTCGGCACTAAATCTTTCTTTAAAATGGTTGGTGGAACCGTCCATTTAGGATTCAGAATAATGCTGTTAAAGGCAGAAGAAAGAACAGGTGTTCTACGGCTTTTTTTGCCAATTATTACTTTGTGGGTATCTACAATGGCGCCATTTTCAATTAGATGCAGTTGGTATTCAGGTAAATTTACCCATACATAATGATCGCCTAAATTGGGTTGAATCCATTTGGTTCGTTCAAAATTCACCCACACTTTTTTTCGCAACAACCCTTCTTCTGACAATGTGTCTTTAGAGGTTATTGGAACATATTTTGCAAATGCTTTTTTATAAGAAAGATACAATTTATTTTTAGGTTTAATTTCCTCTAGACCATCATAAATACTGTTGTTTTCAAGCGACTCTTTAAGTATCTTTTTGTAATCAATTTCAGGATGATAAGGCTCCCAATCGCCATACATTTTTTTTGGATTAATTTTTCCTGTGGATAATTGCTTGGCAATTCTAAAAAAGGTTTCTGTAAAATGAATATCGGCTTTTTTAACCTCAGCAATCGATAAATAATTATAATTGTTGTGTGCTTTTATAAGTTGTGCCAATGGGTATTTTTCAGGCAAAACCGCATCGTATCTGCTATCAATAATTGCAGATATAAGCTGTGAGCGATTTAAGCTGTCTTTCCAAATGGTTTCAAAATCATTTTTTGTATAGAAATCAACCATATTGTTGTCTTTCCCAAAAAATAATGTTTTTTCTATTTTATATGTTTTTTCTGCATTTGTTAAGCCCAAGTTATTTTGGTTTGTGGTACATGCAGAAAAAACCAACGCCCCAATAATCATTTTTTTCCAGTTCATTTTATTTTTTTGGCTAATCTTCTTTGGATACAAATTTAAACATTATTCTGTGAGAACCAATATGCGGAATCACCACCTGCTGCACATTTAATTGATATCCGTTTTTTTTGTAAAAAGGCACGGCATAATCGCGGGCAAAACACCAAATCATAACTGTTCCTTTTCGAGAAATATATTCTTCGGCAAAATGCAACAACCTGCGACCAATATTGTTGTTTTGCTTTTCTGCTAAAACCGATAATCCTGTTAACCGATACACTGGATGCACTTTATAGGTGTTGGTGTTTTTTAACATCATTGTTACAGCTCCCACCAATTCGTTGTTTAAAAATGCACCAAAATGTTTGGTTCCCTCATCTAAATCGCCTTCAAAATAACAGGTTTCAACTGGTTGCCCTATTTTTAATACGCGGTGACGCATTTCCACAACGTCGTCCACTTTTATTTGTTTGAATGTTACCATACGAAATCAAAATTTTAAAACAAGATACTAAATTAATAAGTATATCTCATACTTATTCCTTATTTTTATCATGCTAAAATAAAATCTAAATTGTTTTTATGAAAAGTCTATTATTGCAAAGTATCGCAAAACACGTATCGCTAACAGAAAAAGAAGAAGAAATTGTTTTAAACGCATGCAGTAGCAGCACTTTCAAAAACAAAACAATGCTTATAAAACCCGGCGATGAAGCTCATTTTACTTATTTTGTTTTGAAAGGCATTTTGCGCAGTTACACAATCGACGATAACGGAACGATTCACATTTTAAGTTTCGCAACACCGGGCTGGTGGATGGCAGATATGTATAGCTATTTAACCGATAAACCTGCGATTTTATATGTGGATGTGATTGAGGAATGCGAAGTTTTAATTTTACAAAAATCCGATGTAGAAAATTTATATTCAAAAGTGCCGAAATTAGAACGCTTTTTTAGAATTTTAACCGAAAATAATTTAGTAGCCAACCAGCAACGAGTTCTAGATAAAATGGCCTTGACTGCCGAAGAACGCTATGAGAAGTTTTTACAAAAATATCCAACGGTTGTAAACTGCTTGCCTCAAAAATATATTGCATCATTTATAGGTGTTACCCCAGAATTTTTTAGTAAAATGAAAAGCAATATGTTGCGAAAAAAATAAATTTCTATACTGCAACAAAACCATCATTTTTCATTTCTTAATATAGGTTAACCGCCATTCAATTTATCCGTGATACCTTTACATTATCAATAAAAAGAAAGGATAAAAGATGGCAAAATATATTTTACATCCATCAAATACAAGAGGTTTTGCCGATCATGGATGGTTAAAATCGTATCACACATTTTCATTTGCCGGATACTTTAATCCAGAGCGGATAAACTTTGGAGCATTGCGCGTTTTAAACGACGATTTTGTAGCGGCAGGAAACGGTTTTGGTGCACACCCACACGAAAACATGGAAATTGTTTCTATTCCTTTAGAAGGAAAATTAGCCCATAAAGACAGTACCGGATCGGAAGGTGTTATTCAAAAAGGCGAAATTCAGTTTATGAGTGCCGGAACAGGAGTTACACACAGCGAAATGAACGCCAGCAAAACCGAAGATGTAAAGTTTCTCCAAATTTGGATCATTCCAAACAAAATAAACATAACTCCGCGTTATGGTCAAATGGAATATGTGGTAAACCACAATGAGCTCAAAACGTTGATACAACCCACAACTGCAGAAGGCACCTTGAGGTTGCAACAAAATGCATGGTTTAAAATGGGTAAATTCCATGAAAACCAATCTATTGAAGTAGCTGTGGAAGATCCAGCAAACAACGGAATTTATTTATTTCTATTAAATGGATCTATTGAAGTGGATGGTCATTCCTTGGAAACACGCGATGCCATTGGTATTTCGGAAACTCAAAAAATCCAGATTAAAACAAATACAACCAGTGAATTTCTTATAATAGAAGTTCCCATGAATTACAACTAATCTAAAATGTTATAACTATGAAAAAATGGTCTATTGATCCAACGCACAGCGAAATTGGATTTAAAGTGAAACACATGATGTTTACAAACGTTAAAGGATATTTTAACGATTATACTGCCGAAATTGATTTTGAAAACGATTTAAAAGATGCCAACTTACAGTTTGCAGCAAAAGTAAATTCTATCTTTACCAATAATACAGACAGAGATAACCATCTAAAAAGCGCCGATTTCTTTGATGCAGAACATTTCCCTGCAGTGCATTTTAAATCAACAAATATTGAAGGAAACGGAAGCGAATATAAAATCACAGGCGATTTAACAATAAAAGATGTGACAAACCCCATTACGCTAAACGCAGAATTTAGTGGTTTAATGACCGATCCTTGGGGAAATACTAAAGTAGGTTTAAACTTGGAAGGAAAAATAAACCGCAAAGATTTTGGATTAACCTATAATGCAGCTTTAGAAACAGGTGGCGTTTTAGTGGGTGAAGAAGTAAAATTAAACGCTGAAATTCAGCTAGTAGAACAAAAGTAAAGTTAATTTTAATTGTTTTTATCTAAAGTACAATCTTTCAACAGATTGTACTTTTTTTATGTCGATAGATTTAGTAAATTGCCAAAAAACAATAATAATGAATCGTAAAACAATTATTTTGTTGTGTTTGCTGGCAGGTGCAGCAGTACAGCAATCTTGTGATAAAAAGCAAAATACCGTAATGACATCAGGACAAGAAAACCCTTTAATTGCCGAATGGAACACACCATTTGAAGTGCCTCCTTTTGATAAAATAGAAAACAGCCATTTTAAACCCGCTATTTTAGAAGGCATTAAGGACCACGAAAAAGAAATTCAAGCCATTGCAAACAGCAAAGAGCAACCCACATTTGAAAATGTGATTGTGGCTATTGATCAATCAGGCAAAACATTAAGCAAAGTAACCACGGTACTTTATAACCTAACAAGTGCCCATACAAATGACGATTTGCAAAAATTGGCACAAGAAATGGCTCCTGCCCTTTCGGAACATACCGACAATATTTATCTAAACGATGCCTTGTTTCAAAAAGTAAAAACGATTTACAATCAATACCAAATTGCAAAACCTGAAACTTTGCAACTAACTGCAGAACAGCAAATGTTGTTGAATGAAACCTATAAACGTTTTGTGCGAAGTGGTGCCAATCTATCTGCGGAAAACAAAGAAAAGCTAAAAAAATGGAACAGTGAACTATCGGTTTTATCTTTAAAATACGGCGATAATTTGTTAAACGAAACGAATAATTACGAATTAGTTATCGATAAAAAAGAAAACTTAGCAGGCTTGCCCAATGAATTAATCGAAGCAGCTGCCGAGGAAGCAAAAGCAAAAGGCAAAGAAGGTAAATGGGTGTTCACGTTGAGCAACTCAAGTGTGATGCCCTTCTTGCAATATGCCGATAATCGGGAGTTACGCAAAACCATTTGGAATGCTTACCAAATGCGCGGAAATCAAAACAACGAAAACGACAATAAAGAAAACGTACTAAAAATTGCCAACTTACGCATGCAAAAAGCACAATTGCTTGGCTACAAAAACCATGCAGAGTATGTGCTTGCAGAAAGCATGGCAAAAACACCAGATGCAGTAAATAAGCTTTTAATGAAATTGTGGGAACCTGCACTAAACAAAGCCAAACAAGAAGCTACCGATATTCAAAGTTTAATGCGCCAAGAAGGTTTAAACGAAGATGTGTCGCCAGCTGATTGGCGCTATTATGCCGAAAAAATTCGCAAAGAGCGTTTTGATTTAGACGAACAAGAACTGAAACCTTATTTAAGCTTAGAAAATGTGCGTCAAGGAATTTTCGACGTAACCTTTAAGCTTTGGGGATTGACTTACAAAGAGCTAAAAGATGTTCCCAAATACCATGAAGACGTTACCGTTTGGGAGGTTTTTGACAACAATAAAGAAAGTTTAGGTGTTTTATATATGGATATGCATCCGCGCGAATCGAAACGAGGTGGTGCCTGGATGACTTCATATCGCGACCAACAAATGGAAAACGGTAAACGTAAAAAACCTGTAATTTCTATCGTTTGTAATTTCACAAAACCCACAGCCACAACGCCGTCTTTATTGACTTTTGATGAAACCACCACTTTTTTCCATGAGTTTGGTCATGCGTTGCACGGACTGTTATCAAACGTAAATTATAAAAGTTTAGCAGGAACCAATGTGCCACGAGATTTTGTGGAACTTCCCTCACAAATTATGGAAAACTGGGCTGCAGAACCCGAAGTGCTAAAAATGTATGCGAAGCATTATAAAACAGGCGAAGTAATTCCGGATGCATTAATTGAAAAAATGAAAAAAGCCGGCACTTTTGATCAAGGTTTTGCTACTACAGAATATCTAGCGGCATCGCTTTTAGACATGCAATACCATACGGCTACCGAAGAAATTAAAAACGATGTGAACACTTTTGAAATAAATGCAATGAAGCAAATAGGACTTGTTGATGCAATTATTCCTCGCTACCGCAGCACCTATTTTAGCCATATTTTTTCAGGTGGATACTCTGCAGGATATTACAGCTATATTTGGAGTGCTGTTTTAGACACCGATGCATTTGAAGCTTTTAAAACATCCGGTTTATTCAATTCGGAAAAGGCATTACTATTCCGAAAAAATATCTTAGAAAAAGGAGGTACAGAAGATCCGGCGGAGCTTTACAGAAAATTCCGCGGTGCCGACCCATCCATTGAACCGCTGCTTAAAAAACGAGGTTTGAATTAATAGGAAAACTCCCGATTGTAACGATTTATAATCGGGAGTTATACCATCAATACTTTTTCACATATTTCAAATTCAAACCGTTCATGGCATTAGGCTGTAAATTATGCACGTTTTTCTGCGTAAATCTGGCCACTTTATCATAAAACAGCACAATTACCGGCACTTCATTTGCAATGATTTCGTTCATTTTTTGATACAATTCAGTACGTTTTTCGTCATCTACCGTATTTAATGCTTGCTCATAGAAATCATCGAAAGTAGTATTTTTAAAATGGGTGTAGTTGGGACCATTCGGGGTAAAATTTTTGCTGTAAAACAACGACAAATAATTTTCTGCATCGGGATAATCGGCAATCCAACTTCCTCTAAAAAATGCCAATTTGTTCGTAGCAATTGATTGGCGAAGCGTGCTTGGTGGCATTACATCAATTTTTACTTTAATACCTAATTTTTCCCATTCGCGCTGCAAATATTCAGCAATATCCAAATAGGTGTTGTTGGTACTTAAAGTAATTTCAACCGTTGACTTTCTATCTTTTTTAACATGATCAATCAGTTGTTTTGCTTTTGTTGGATTATATAAAGGGTCTTTTGCCGGTTGAAATCCTAGTAATCCGTTTGGAATCATTCCGTTTACCTTCCCATCGCCCATTCCGTTTCGCAGATAAGCAACTAGTTTGGTTCTATCGAAACCATGGTTCAACGCCTGACGAATTCGAATATCGCTCATCAATGGATCATTCATATTAAAACCTAAATATTCGGTGTTCAAATAAGGCCCTGTAAGCATTTTTATTTTGCCTTTGTATTTTTCTTGAAGATTTCCTGTTGACTGTAATAATTCATCTTTATACGATGGATCCAAACCCGAAATCATATCGATTTTTCCCTGAAGAAATTGCATAAACCCGCTCTGTTTATCAGGTAAAAAAGATATAGCGATGCTTTCTAAATAAGGTAATCTTTTTCCCGTTGCATCTTTTTCGTGGTAATTTGGATTTTTCCGCAAAACCAACTTCACATTTTCTTCCCAAATTTTAAACTGAAAAGGCCCGGTACCAATGGGGTTCGATCTAAAATCAATCGATTGATCTTCGGTAATTTCTTTTGGAACAACCGAAGCATATTTCATGGAAAGCAAACTCAAAAAAGCTGGAAACGGATTTTTTAAATCAATTGTAAAAACCGAATCATTCACGGCTTTATAACTATTTACATGCTGAAAAACCCAAGTTCCCGGCGATGCCAAATCTTCACTCAAAACTCGGTTAAAACTGTATTCAAAATCGTGTGCAGTAACCACTCTGGTACTGTCTTTCCCAAATTTTTTATGCTTGTGAAAATACACATCGTCTCGAAGAAGGAATTCGTAATGCAAACCATCATTCGAAATGTTCCAACTTTTAGCAATATCAGGCTGTACGTGCAAAGAATCATCTAACTGAACCAATCCGTTAAACAATTGTGTGCAAGGCCAAATAATTGCCATGTTTCTAGCAAAAGCCGGGTCTAATGTTTGAATGTTTGCACTTTCATTGTATCGAAACACATCGTTCTCTGTAAACAGTTGCTTTTTTTTAGCACAACTATCTAATAATAAAACACTTAAAATTAAAAAAAGGTAGTTCCCCAGATATTTCATCAAACCAAAATTTGTTTGTAAATTTGCAAATTGCTAACTGCATTTCCTAAATAGTTAGTAAAGATAATTGATTTTTTACACTACTTGTAGATATGATTATGGAAAACAGAAAAAAAGTAGCGTTTTATACGTTAGGGTGTAAACTGAATTTCTCGGAAACATCAACCATTGCCCGAAGTTTTAAAGATGAAGGATTTGACAGGGTTGATTTTGAAGAAGTTGCCGATATTTATGTGATTAACACCTGTTCTGTAACCGAAAATGCCGATAAACAATTCAAACAAATTGTAAAAAAAGCATTAAAAGTAAATGACAAAGCCTTTGTTGCAGCTGTTGGTTGTTATGCGCAATTAAAACCAGAAGAATTAGCTGCTGTTGATGGTGTGGATTTGGTTTTAGGAGCCACTGAAAAGTTTAAAATTACCGATTATATAAACGATCTTTCTAAAAACGATATGGGCGAAATTCACTCGTGCGAGATTGAAGAAGCCGATTTTTATGTGGGAAGTTACTCTATTGGCGATAGAACCCGTGCGTTTTTAAAGGTTCAAGACGGTTGCGATTACAAATGCACGTATTGCACCATTCCATTGGCACGCGGAATTTCTCGTTCTGATACCATGGAAAATGTACTAAAAAATGCACATGAAATTTCTCAAAAAGGCATTAAAGAAATTGTGCTGACGGGCGTAAATGTAGGCGATTACGGTAAAGGCGAATTTGGCAACAAAAAACACGAACACACTTTTTTAGACTTGGTTCAGGCTTTAGATACAGTTGAAGGAATAGAGCGTTTGCGTATTTCATCTATCGAACCTAACCTTTTAAAGAACGAAACCATTGAATTTGTATCGAAAAGCAAAACTTTTGTACCGCATTTTCATATTCCGTTGCAATCGGGTTCTAATACTATTTTAAAGAAAATGAAACGCCGATATTTGCGGGAATTGTATGCAGAACGTGTAGCTAAAATTCGCGAAGTGATGCCAAATGCTTGTATCGGAGTTGATGTTATAGTTGGATTTCCCGGCGAAACCGATGCATTGTTTTTAGAAACCTATAATTTTTTAAGCGATTTAGACATTTCGTATTTACACGTTTTCACCTATTCTGAACGTGATAACACCGAAGCTATTAGTTTTGATGGAGTTGTGCCGGCAAATGTTCGTGCAAAACGCAGCAAAATGTTACGTGGACTATCGGTTAAAAAACGTCGTGCGTTCTATGAAAAACAACTGCATACAAATCAAACCGTACTTTTTGAAAGCGAAAATAAAGAAGGATACATTCACGGGTTTACCGAAAATTATGTAAAAGTAAAAACACCTTGGAACCCTGAATTAGTAAATACTCTTCACGATATCACCCTTACAAAAATTGATGAAGACGGTTTGGTTCGATTTGATTTTGTGGAAGCGATGGTGTAGGGTGTAATTTATGTTTTTTTTGATGAAATCTTTTACTTCAGTAAAAGCGGAAAAAGTAAAAAACTGCACAAATTTGTAATTTTGTGAGCAGTTTAATTAATTCATTTTAAAACTAAACCAAAATTTTTATAAAGACTACTCTGTTTTGCTTTTAATGGCCATTAATAAGTTATAAGCACCTTTAACAACTATTTTTCATTCTTCAATATTGTGCATGATTATGATAGATTTGGCTTCATTAAAATATTTTTTACAGTCAATTTACAATTTATTTCATTGCACCCAAAAGTGTATAAAAAAATCCGAGTAAAAAAACTCGGATTTTGTGTTAGATATTGTTATTAAGGGCAATCATCTTTAAAGCAGCTACTGCAGCTTCGGTTCCTTTGTTTCCGTGGATTCCTCCGCTTCTATCGATTGATTGTTGCTCATTATTATCTGTTAATACACAGAAAATCGTTGGCACATCATACATTAAGTTTAAATCTTTAATGCCTTGTGTTACGCCTTCGCAAACAAAGTCAAAATGTTTTGTTTCGCCTTGTATCACGCAACCAATTGCAATAATAGCATCAAACTCTTCTAGCTGGTGCATTTTTTTGCTTCCAAAAATCAATTCAAAACTTCCAGGAACGTTCCAACGCACAATATTTTCGGGTTTTGCGCCACAATCAATCAATACATCATATGCACCTTGAAACAAACCGTTGGTTATTTTATCGTTCCATTCCGAAACCACCAAACCAATCTTCAACTCTTTTGCATCAATTAAATCGGCTTTGTTGTATTCTGAAAGATTCTTGTTTGCTGTTGCCATAATTAATTATTGTGCCATTCCTAAATAAACATCAATATTTGCAGCTTCAACAGAGCTTTTGTAATTGTCTTTAATGTTTGTAAACAATTTCAAAGCTTCGTCTTTTTTACCTAATTCTAAAGCCATTAAACCTGCTTTGTATGCATATCGAGGCGTTGTAAAATCGTTTGTTGTATGTTCTGATGCTTTTTTGTAGAAATCAAAAGCGTCTTGTGGTTGGTTTAAATCGGCAAATGCGTCACCAATTGCTCCTAAAGACATTGCTTTTAAAAACATATCTTTAGAATTGAATTGCTCTAAATGCGCAATTGCTTCTTTATTTTTACCCATATTCAAATAAGCCGTACCTGCATAATAGTGTGCCAAGTTAGCTGCATTGGTTCCGCTGTATGTTTCAGCAATGTTTAAAAAGCCCATTTTTCCTTCACCGCCATTCAAAGCTAAATTGAACAATGAATCCGCCGATTGGCCATTCAATGCTTGCTCATAAAACTGTTGTGCTTGGAACATTTCATTGGCTGCTTCTTCTTCATTTGGTTCCATAATAAAATTTTGGTAACCCAAATATCCAACTGCAAGCAATGCCAATCCACCAATTGCATAAAATATTTTTGATTGGTTTAGTGTAAACCAAGAACCTACTTTATTAGCTGTTGAATCTAACGAATTAAAAACCTCTGCCGTATCACTGGTATCATTCAATACTGCTTCGTGCACATTTTCTTCTTTCTCAGCCTTTGGTTTTTCTGGTTTATAACCTCTTTTATTATATGTTGCCATAATTTCGTAAGAATTTTAATCTGGGCAAAAATAGGATTTTTATCTAAATTTAAAAGTCTATTTGTGAGATATTTTTCAGAAATTTGCTTTTTCATTCAATTACTAAAACTGCTTTTGTGAATTTAGAGCATATACATATTCTCAATTTTAAAAATATTTCTGAAAAAACCCTTCAATTCACCAAGAAAATCAATTGTTTCGTGGGGAAAAATGGTCAGGGGAAAACCAACTTGCTCGATGCTATTTATTATTTGGCATTTGGAAAAAGCTATTTTAACCCAATTGCGCTACAAAATATTAAGCACCATGAAGATTTTTTTGTGGTAGAAGGAACTTTTAAGAAAAACGGCAAGCAGGAACAAATTGTTTGTAGTTTAAAAAAAGGTCAGAAGAAGGTATTGAAACGCAACGGAAAAATCTATGAAAAATTTGCCGATCATGTGGGATTGATTCCAATGGTGATGATTTCGCCTAGTGACCAAGACTTGATTTCGGAAGGCAGCGAAACCCGCAGAAAATTCATTGATTTGGTGATTTCGCAACAAAACAGTCCTTATTTACAACAATTGATTCAATACCAAAAAATTGTTTCGCAGCGCAACGCATTATTGAAATATTTTGCTTTAAACCGTGTTTTCGAAACGGACACTTTGACTATTTACAACGAACAACTGCATGATTTAGGAACGGAAATTCACAAGAAACGAAGTGAATTTATTGAAGAGTTTAATCCTATTTTTCAAAAATACCACCAACAGATTACAGGGAATAGCGAATCGGTAGAAATTAAGTACGAAAGTCAGTTACACGAAAAACCTTTGATAGCGCTTTTTGATGATTCTTTACAGAAAGATAGGGTGTTGCAATACACATCGGTAGGAATTCATAAAGACGATTTACTGTTTGAAATAAACGGACATTCTATTAAAAAATACGGCTCGCAAGGGCAGCAAAAGTCTTTATTAATCGCATTAAAACTAGCGCAATTTGATTTCATAAAAAAGCAAAGCGGTGTGTTGCCTATTTTATTGTTCGATGATATTTTTGATAAACTAGATGCCGACCGCGTGCAACAGATTATTCAAATGGTAAACAATGCCACCTTTGGTCAGTTGTTTATTACCGATACCCACGAAGAACGCACGGAATTAATCGTAAAATCGACTGATTTAGATTACGAAATTTTTAAAATATCTTCTTAAAACAAAAAGCCTTTCGTTTATTTGTATAAATTTTCAGTTATGCAGTTCAATCAATCTTTAAAAACATACAACACCTTTGGTATCGATGTGCAAGCCACTGCGTTTGTTAACATTACATCGGTAGATCAACTAAAACAAGTTATTTGCGAAAACAACAACAAATTGCCTTTATTTATTTTAAGTGGCGGCAGCAATATGTTGCTTACCAAAAATGTAGATGCTTTGGTTTTAAACATTAATAATAAAGGAATAAAAGTGGTGAACGAAGATGCAGGTTTTGTTTGGATAGAAGCGCAAGCTGGCGAAATTTGGCACGAATTTGTATTGCATACACTTGCTGAAAACTTAGGCGGATTGGAAAATTTATCGCTCATTCCAGGAAAAGTAGGCTCCTCTCCTATTCAAAACATTGGTGCGTATGGAGTGGAAATTAAAGATACTTTTCACAGCTTAACTGCTTTGAATCTGGAAACTTTGGAAACAGAAACTTTTTCTGCTACCGATTGCGAATTTGGTTACCGCGAAAGTGTTTTTAAAAACAAACTGAAAGATAAATATATCATTACATCGGTTACGTTTAAACTAAAAAAAGCACCACATATGCTGCATACATCTTATGGAGCCATTCAACATGAATTGGAGCTTATGAACGTATCAAACCCAACCATTAAAGATGTGAGCAATGCGGTAATTGCCATTCGTCAATCAAAATTACCCGACCCAAAAGAAATTGGCAACAGCGGCAGTTTCTTTAAAAATCCGATTATTGACAAAAGTTTGTATCAATCTTTAGTAGAAAAAAATCCGGATATTCCGCATTATCCAGTAAACGAATCTCAGGTAAAAGTGCCTGCAGGTTGGCTTATTGAACAAGCCGGTTTAAAAGGCTATCGTAAAGGCGATGCAGGCGTACATGCGAAACAAGCTTTGGTTTTGGTGAATTATGGCAATGCAACAGGTGAAGAATTGATTAATCTGGCTAAATACGTGCAAGCAACTGTTTTAGAAAAATTTGGTATTGAAATCAGTCCTGAAGTGAATATTATTTAATTTTTAAACTTGTAGGAAGTTCACATTTAAAGTATTTTTGCAGCTATTTAAAACATCCTATGGCATTAACATTACTTTATATTTTAGCAGGTTTATTTATTTTTTTACTGATCTACTATTTAGGGATTTTTTCTGGTTCGGTTTTTTCTAAACCCCACGAGAATAATGCAAAGCGCATTCCTATTTCGGTAATTGTATATGCTAAAAACCACGCGGAAGAATTGCGGAATTTATTGCCCGTGCTCCTCAATCAAAACTACCATCAATTTGAATTAGTTTTGGTAAACAACGCTTCTACCGATGACACCTTGCACTTGATGAAAGAATATGCCTTAATGTATCCAAATATTCGGGTGGTTGATGTTTTGAACAATGAAGCCTTCTGGGGCAATAAAAAATATGCCACTACATTGGGCATAAAAGCCAGTAAATATGAATATTTAGTGTGTATTGATGCCGATAAAAAAATACTTTCTAATAATTGGCTGGTGCAGTTAACCTCGCATTTCACCTTAAACAAAACCATTGTGTTAGGAACTTTTTCTTACATTAAAAAGAAAGGTTTGTTCAACAAATGGTTCCGTTTTTTTCATACCATGCAACACCTACAAGCGGCTGCCCATACCAAAATAAGTGCACCTTACAGCTTAAATTTGCAACAAATCGCCTTTAAAAAAGAAGATTTTTACAGTGTAAACGGTTTTATTTCGCATATACAAAAACCACTGTTTATGAACGAACATTTTGTAAACGATGCAGCCACTTCTAAAAACACCATCATGTGCGAACATCCCGATGCAATGATCGCTGTGGCACCCATGAACCGAAAAGTATTCAATATTTTTAAAAATCAACAAATTAAACTTTTAGCATCTTTCAAAGGCAGTACTTCTTTTAAAATAAAGCTTTTCAACTTGTTGCAATTTTTGTTTTTTGCCACAGCTTTGGCTTCCTTTGCCACACTAAGTTTTTGGTACATTACACTAGGAATTGTATTGCTGCGCATGCTTATTTTATGGATCATTTTCGCAAAAGCAGCTAAAAAATTAAAATACACCGATTTGGCATTTTACTTTCCATTGTTCGATATGTTTTATATCTTTATACAAATTCAATTGTTTTTAGGGAATTTATTCCGTAAATCTAAATCGTAAATTGGCATTGAAACCCAAACAAGAAACCGAAACATTGATCGAAAGCGCAAAAATGGGAAGCCAAAAAGCTTTCACCACTTTGCTTGATATTTATTGGACAGAAGTGTATCATTTTATACTGAAAAGAACGGAAAATGAAACCGACGCAGAAGATATTACCATTGAAACTTTTGCCAAAGCGTTTGATAAAATCACTTCGTATAAAACTGAATTTCAGTTTAATACATGGCTAATCACAATTGCCAAAAATGTACATATCGATTTAATAAGAAAGCGAAAATCCAATCAATTTATTAATTTGAATGAAGAAGAAGCGTTTTTATTTGATATTTTAGAAGATGATGATTCTTTGGAAGACCAATTGATTTACGAACAAAATTTGGCTACTTTAAAGCATTGCATCAAACAATTGAAACCGCATTACCAACAGATTATTCAGTTACGCTATTTTCAGGAACGTACTTACAACGAAATTGCCGAAATCATTCATGAACCTTTGAACAACGTAAAAATTAAGATTTTACGCGCCAAAAAATTGCTGACCGAATTAATTAAAAAGCAAAAAACAGGGCTTTAAACCCTGCTCTTTTATTTCAATAAAACTTGTTTTAATTCCTCTAAACTAACATTTTGTTGTTCGCCTGAATGAAGATTTTTCAAGGCAAAAATGTTTTGCTGCATTTCGGTTTCGCCTACAATTACTGCATATTTAATTCCTTTTTTCTCAGCAAACTGAAACTGTTTTGCCATTTTGGTTTTATCAGGATACAATTCCGCATTAATTCCTGCTTCGCGCAAACCACGAATCACTTTCAAACAGTATTTAGCTTCGTTGTCGCCAAAGTTCAAGAACAACACATCGGTCACGTTGGAAACCGTTTCTGGGAAAGCATTCAATTCTTCGATCACCAGATAAATCCTATCTAAACCAAACGAAATACCAACACCGCTCATGTTTTTCAAACCAAAAATTCCGGTTAAATCATCGTAACGACCACCGCCTCCAATTGATCCCAACTTCACGGTTTCTGGTGCAGCTACTTCAAAAATAGCTCCGGTGTAATAATTCAATCCACGCGCCAATGTAACATCTAGATTCAATGTAGCCGATTTTAAGCCTAATTCTTCCACGGTTTCGCAAATAAATGTCAACTCATCAACGCCTTTGGTTCCTTCAACCGATGACGCCAACAATTCGCGTAATTGATTCAGTTTTTCCGTTAACGATCCTTTGAAATTAAATAACGGTTGTACTTTAACCAAAGCTTCTTCAGAAATTCCTTTCGCCAGCATTTCTGCTTTCACGCCGTCTTCGCCAATTTTATCCAATTTATCCAAAGCCACGGTGAAATCAATCAATTTATCGCTTGCACCAATCACCTCGGCAATTCCTGATAATACTTTTCGGTTATTGATTTTAATGGTAACACCTTCTACTTTTAAATCGGTAAAAACGGCATCGTAAAGTTGCACCAATTCCACTTCTTGCCATAAAGAGGTAGAGCCCACCACATCGGCATCGCATTGGTAAAACTCGCGATAACGCCCTTTTTGCGGACGATCGGCACGCCAAACCGGCTGAATTTGATAGCGTTTAAAAGGAAACTCCAACTCATTTTGGTGTTGTACCACAAAACGTGCAAACGGAACCGTTAAATCATAACGCAACGCTTTTTCGGATATTTGTGAGGTAATTTTCAAGCTGTTTTTTGCTTGCAAAAACTCTTCATTGGTTTTAGCCAAAAAATCACCCGAATTTAAAATTTTAAAAATTAAACGGTCGCCTTCTTCCCCGTATTTTCCCATTAAAGTCTCAGAATTTTCAAACGAAGGTGTTTCTATTGGTTGAAAACCGCTGCGTTCAAAATGTTTTTTTATAACCGACATGATGTATTGACGCTTTGCTACTTCGATCGGAGAAAAATCTCTTGTTCCTTTGGGAATACTTGGTTTTTGTGCCATTTTAATTTTTTTTAATATCAATTATCCGCAAGGTTTTGAAACCTTATAGGTTTTCTTTTGAATGGATACCTACAAAGCCGTGAAGATCTTACAGAATTATTAGTTTATGCAAATATAGTGGTTATAGACTGAAAGTTGTAAAATGAAAAGTCAAAAGTTTATTGATTTGCAGCACTTGCTTTCATCATTCGATCGTTCTGAATAAAATCTTTTTTTAGTTCGATGATTTTGAAATATTCCGAAACCATTTCTAGCATTTCATTTCCTAAATACTGATTGATTTCAAAAAACAACATTCCGTTTTCAGTTAAACTTTTGTATGCCAATTGGCTAATTTTTCGATAAAAAACCAACGGATCGTTATCATCTACAAACAAAGCCAAATGCGGTTCGTGCTGTAAAACGTTTTCGTTTATTTCTGCTTTTTCCAAATTTCGAACATAAGGCGGATTGGAAATAATGAGATCATAAGCATCCAATTGTTCTGTTTGCAAAATATCTTGTTGAATAAAAGTTACGTCAGCTTTTAGATTGATTGCATTTTCCTGCGCAATTTTTAAAGCATCAACCGAAACATCGATCGCAAAAACCTCAGCAAACGGAAATTCTTTTTTAATGGTTATGGGAATACAACCTGTTCCTGTACCAATATCCAGCACACGCCAAGCCTTTTGAGGTTGCTTTTTCATTTCGGTTAAAACCCAATCTACCAATTCTTCGGTTTCTGGTCGGGGAATCAATGTTGCCGGCGAAACCTTAAAATCGTATCCAAAAAAATTAGCCTGTTGCGTAATATATTGTATGGGTTCGTTATTTTGCAAACGATTAAAAACTTCGTCTATTTTTTGCTGATTTTCAACTAAAACGGATTCATTTCCGTTCAAAACAACATCAACTTTGTTGTAATTCAACACAAATTCCATCGATAAATAAAACAAATTCAAACGCTCTGTTTCATCATAAAAAGCAGGAAGTTGGTTTAGAAATCGTTTTTTATAGTCGTTTACTGTCATCTTTTCTTAATTTTGTAAAAAAATCGCCATGCACACACACGAACAGTTTATGCACCGTGCTTTGTTTATTGCACAAAAAGGTTTGCCCGCTGCCATGCCCAATCCGTCGGTTGGTGCTGTAATTGTTCACAAAGATACAATTATTGGCGAAGGTGCAACGAGTGCTTTTGGCGGATCTCATGCCGAAGTAAATGCCATTAATTCTGTTAAAAATAAAGAGCTGTTAAAAGAAAGCACTCTTTACGTTACGCTAGAACCTTGCAGTCATTACGGAAAAACGCCGCCTTGTGCTGACTTAATCGTGAAAATGCAAATTCCAAATGTGGTGATTGGGTGTGTGGATCCGTATAAAGAAGTTGCCGGTAAAGGCATCGAAAAACTGAAAAATGCCGGTGTACATGTTATTGTTGGCGTTTTAGAAAAGAAATGCATCGACAGCAACCAACGATTTTTTACATTTATTCAGAAAAAAAGACCTTACATTATCTTAAAATGGGCCACATCAGCCGATGGATTTGTTGCTCCGTTAGAGAAAAACGAACAAAAACCTATTTGGATTTCGAACCATTATTCGCGACAATTAACGCACAAATGGCGCAGTGAAGAAATGGCTATTTTGGTGGGAACCAGAACCGTTTTAGATGATAATCCTTCATTGACTACCCGAGATTTTATTGGAAAGAATCCGGTTAGAATTTATATTGATGCCAACCATAAAATCGATGCTTCGTTTGCAATTACTAATTCTGCTAGTAAAACCATTTGCTTGTGTGCCGAATTTCCTCTGCATCCACAAGATAAAATCATTTATAAAAAGATTGATTTTAAGGATTTACCTGCCGAAGTCAATAGCATTTGTGTGGAAGAAAACATTCAATCGATCATTATTGAAGGTGGAACACACACTTTACAACAATTTATTGATGCAGCATCATGGGACGAAGCACGAGTCTTTAAAAGTGATGTAGTTTTGAAAGAAGGTGTAAAAGCACCTGAATTAAAAAAGGCTGTTTCTATACGTGTCACGACTATTCAGAATGATTTTTTAACGTTTTACACCCCTTCAAAATAATGATTGACACCTATAAAACCATAGAAAAACCAAGCGATGAAGTGTTATTTAAAGAAAAAAACAGCAAGTTTTTCGGTTATGCCTTTCCCGTGCGGTCTGAAAATGAGGTGAAAGAAGTTATAGATCAACTCAAAAAACAGCACCACGCAGCAAGGCATTGGTGTTATGCTTATCAAATAGGTACAAAAACAAAAAATTATCGAGCCAATGACGATGGGGAACCAAATAATAGTGCTGGAATGCCCATTTACGGACAAATACAATCGTTTGATGTTACCAACGTGCTAGTAGTTGTGGTTCGGTATTTTGGTGGTGTAAAATTGGGTGTGGGCGGTTTGATAACAGCTTACAAAACCGGAGCACAAATGGCTTTAGAAGCGTCTGAAATTGTTGAAAAAACAATAAACACGCACTTTTTTATTCGGTTTGATTATAAAAACATGAATAAAGTAATGCGTGTTATTAAAGAAAAAAACTTAAATATCGAACGTCAAGTTTTAGAATTAGATTGTTTGATTGAAATTTCATGCAGACTCACTCAGAAAGAAGAAATTTTTAATGCTTTTCATCAATTTTTTGAGGTATCAATCACCGAAAAAGAAGATTAAAGCGATTGTACTATTTTCAACAGATTCACAGATGAAAATATAACAAGGTCAACATACTATTGATGTGAATAATCCGTGAATCTGTGGCAATTTCAATTAATCGTATTTAAAATTCAGCAACTGTTCCTCTACCAACATTCTAAATCCATCTGAATCTAATCGGGTACTTTCATTCATAAAATCCATCATGTGCAGCGCAAAGTAAGGAGCTTTATTTTTAGGAAGGCTATAATTTTCATATAAAAAATCAGGTGAATAAACTTTTAAAAACCGTTCCATTGACTGAATTTCACGCTCAACCGATAGCGCTTTTTTATTCGTTTTTGCTCTCCCTGTAAGCTTATTTACAAAACCATCCATTTTAATATTTCCCGTAGCCGAGCTTTTGTCGTTGTAGGTTATTTGTCGGTCTATTTTCACATTTCGTTCCGCCTTTGTAAGTTGTTTAGATGTTCCAAGTCCCAATTTATTATTCATATTGGTGTATTCAATTTCCACTTCATCCAAAACCGTAGTTTCGGTTAATAAAATGTTTAGCGACTGCCTATCAATAATTTTTTGAGATATTTCAATAGTTTCAACTAAATTTTTGTTGATATAAAATGTTAAGCGATCACTTTGTTTTAATTGAAAGGTTTGATATACATTTTCGCCCATCTGCACAATTGGTTCATTATTCAACTGAATTGAAATCGTGCTTTTTTGTGTAGGCTTGTACAAACGTGCTTTCACCTTAACAGGCACTTGTGCAAAAGTCACTGCCGACACAAAAAGAAACAGAATTAAAATTAATTTTTTCATACTTATTTATTTTTCATAAAATGTACAAATTTTAAATTAAAGTAGAAAATATTTTTTCTGTAAAAAACAAATTTAATTGTTCACCAACTCCATCAAAAAATCGGGTACAGCAATGGGGCGTTTTGTCTGCATGTCCACAAAGACCAAAACAGTGTGGGCAGTTGTTAATAAGTCATGGTTTTGATTGTAAATCTCATAGGTAAATTCAATCTTCACGCCACCAATAAACACCATCTTGGTAACCACAGTTAAATCATCATCGTAAAAGGCAGGTTTTTTATAATTCATACTCAAAGAAACCACTGGTAGCATCACACCGCTTTTTTCAAGCTCTTTGTATGAAATCCCTTTGTTTCTAAGCCATTCCACGCGCCCCATCTCAAAATATTGGGCGTAATTTCCATGGTAAACCACACCCATTTGGTCGGTCTCGGCGTATCGCACACGTATGCTAATTTTGTGTTCTTGCATAAAAAAATGTTTCAAAAATTTTATAATTCAAATAAAAAATCCACTTACAATATTATTTCTAAAAATCAAATAGTAAAATCATTTTTTTT